>WVSR01000005.1 GCA_015689775.1 Rhodobacterales bacterium LSUCC0387 | reverse complement strand
TGCTTTTGGCCAGCGGCAAAGCCAAAGCAACAGCCGTGGCCGCTATGGTCGAGGGCCCCTTGAGCGCAACCTGCCCCGCATCCGCTCTACAAATGCATCCCAACGCCACCGTCATACTTGACCAAGGCGCAGCAAGTAAGCTGCAGCACCGAGCAAGCTAATCTAGGGGCAGTCCATGCCTTAGCTTATCAATGTCTGCAATTAAGCCAAGTAACCCCTAAACTTTTGGCACCCATATGGCACCCCAAGACGAGGAATTTATTAAATAAATCATGTAAGTGATTGATTTAATGGTGCCCCCACACGGACTCGAACCGCGGACCCTCTGATTACAAATCAGATGCTCTACCAGCTGAGCTATAGGGGCGCTCGAGGGGCAGATAGGACTTTACGGCGGCAGACGCAAGAGGCTGCATTGAAAATTTTCGATGACACCCGAGCATTCTCTAGCAACTTTAAGAAGTTTGAAATCACGCAGATCAGCGGGACGCGGATGATTGCGCTTCAGCGCATCCCAAGCGCCTCTTTATACATTTCAAGCACGGCTTCTTCCTCGGCGATATCGTCAGGTTCGCGCCTGCGCAATGTGATCAGCTTACGGATGACTTTGGTGTCATAACCGCGCCCTTTGGCTTCGGCCATCACCTCTTTTTGTTGATCGGCAATGTCCTTTTTCTCGGCCTCCAGACGCTCAAACCGCTCGATAAAGGCACGCAGCTCATCTGCGGTGACCCGATAGGTCGCATCCGAGGAAGAGGGGGCAGCGGGGCTTTGGGCAATTTGGTCATCCATGACACATTTCTCCTTCGGGCAGATCAGCGCAATTCTGCGGTCCATGACCTATCGCCTGTCATTGGCTTTCGCAAGCGCGTTTGGCGCAAAAGGATTGCGCGAGGGTCGCAATCGCGTTAGCTCGCAGGCGGTAAATTTTTAGCTCAGGGGAATATGCGCAATGGAATGGCTTGTTTGGATCGGCACGGGGCTGACACTGATCGGTCTTGGCCTTTTGGCCTATTGCATTTTCGCGGCCATTGTCGCCAAACGCGCGGGCCAGCTCGAGGCTGAGTTGCGCACAAAATTGCAACGGATCGTGGTAATCAATATGGGCGCGCTGTTAGTCTCAGCTCTGGGGCTGATGTCTGTGGTGATCGGGATTTTTCTTACCTAAGACGCGCGCATTTTTGAGCTATGGGGGACCAGCCGCCGCTTTAACAAGTGTCAACTTCTACAATTGCCCTCAGCCCCAAGCCTGCCTAGATTGGGTAACAAGGACCGTGCAGGCAGAAACCCACCACTACAGAGGATGTCCCGAAATGGAACTGCGCCAAATCACCAACAAAATCTTTGTCTCACCGCAAGTCGCGCCCGAAGATTTGGCCACCCTAAAAGCAGAAGGGTTCACTGCCCTCATCTGCAACCGTCCCGATGCCGAGAACCCGGAATCCCTCCAAGCAGCGGCATTCGAGGCCTCGGCCGAAGCGGTGGGTTTGGAATTTGTCTACAACCCGATGGGGGCTGCGGGGTTAAGCATGGACATGATTGACGAACAGGCCGATGCGATTGAGGGCAGCGGCGGAAAGATTTTGGCATATTGCGCCTCTGGTACACGCTCGGCGGTTTTATCTGCCTTTGCTCTTGCAGGCAGCATGGCGCGAGATGAAATTTTGGACGCAATTGCCAATGCAGGCTATCCAATGCCCCATCTTGGCCCGCAGATTGACCATGTGGCATCCGCCCGCGCGGATGGCTAAGGGAAAGATACAGCCACGATGGCCGCCTATGACCGAGATCGCCGCACCCCTGTTGATTGGGTCGTAAACGCACTATTCCAAGCGGTTCTGGCGGCTGCACACGCCCTGCCCTATGCGCGGCGCTTGGCCTTGATCGGATGGCTGACGCGGTGCGTTTTGGGGCCGCTCACGGGGTTTCGTCGCCGCACGATGGCGCATCTGGCCTATATCTGGCCTGATCTGCCCGAAAAACGGCGCGCAGAAATTGCCGAGGCAAGTTTAGACAATCTGGGCCGTTCGGTGATTGAGCAATATTCCGCACCTGACCTGATCGCCCGCGCAGCAAATTGGCAGCCCCATGGCGAGGGGTGGCATGCGGCTGAGGCCGCGCGAAAGGCGAGGCGCCCGATCCTGTTTGTCTCAGGCCATTTTGGCAATTACCAGGCCTTTCGCAGCGCCATGAACCAACGCGGGTACAATATGGGCGGGCTGTATCGTCCGATGAATAATGGCTATGTGAATGCCCATTACGAAGAAACGATGCGCGCATTCGGCGGCCCCGCCTTTCCTCGTGGGCGGCGGGGGGTGGCACAATTTGTGCGGCATATCAAAGGTGGCGGGCAATGCGCCATCTTGTTGGATCAATATTTCGCGGATGGGGTGCGCATTGATTTCTTGGGCAAGCCTGCGCCAACAGCACTCACAGGAGCAGAAATCGCGCTGCGCCATGATGCGATGGTTGTGCCAATTTTTGCGCGCCGCCGTGAAAATGGCCTGGATTTCGACATTCTGGTTGATACGCCCATCTCGCATGGCACAGCCGAGGCTATGACGCAGGCGATTTCAGATGCAATATCACGGCGCATCCGCGAAACACCCGAACAATGGCTTTGGGTGCATCGCCGTTGGAAGCCTGAACGCCAATTGCGTTATTTTGATCTGGATGCCGAAGAGGAAGAAGCGCTGCGCCGCGATTTGTAGCGCACGGTTTACTGAGGCGCCCTTGCAGCCCCCAACACAAGACCCAGCGCACCAGGGCCAATGCGGGCCTGCACCACCACGGCCAAATCCATCTCTGCCGCTGATGTGATGGTCCTCACAAACGGCGCCTGCCCATCCCAATCGCCTAAGATTTCCAAATCCCGCACCACATTGCTGTAATGTGCATCGCGCCCCGCATTCTCGCCACGGGTGATGTCCACCTCAGCACGCGGGGTATAGCGGATCAGCTGCACCAACATTGGCACAGTCTGCGTGGTCTGCGCTGTCACGCGATATCCGTCTGCGCTGCGAACAAGCTCAACTGCAACAGGATAGCCCCGCGCGGCGTGGGCGCGAATAAGATCGGCTAATTCCATCGGCTGCGCCCCCACCAGATGATCATGCCCCCCCACGACAATATGCGGCGTATAGACCCGCCGCCCCCCGGCAGCGCGCACATAAGCCTCTTGGCGACGCGAGAATTGAGGTTGTGCGAATGTGTCTGGCCAACCAATATAATCCCAATAGTCCACATGTAGGCCCAACGGCAAAACATCACCCCGCGTGGCCAATTCATTGAGCAACGCATCCCCAGGCGGGCAAGAGGAACAGCCTTGTGAGGTGAACAATTCCACCACCACCGGGCCAGTCGCGGATAATTGCGCGTCAGCCATTTTGGGGGCGAAGGCCATGACGGCTAAAGCTGCAAAACAGAGCACCTGCACCATGGGGCGCAGGCCAATGAACATCCGATCTAGAACCATCTGCAGAAGCGAACCTGTCATCATCATCCCTCTTGCACTGCCCCCTTTCACATAGGCCGCTTTTCGCGACTGCGCCAATCAAGCCTTTGCGAGCTACGGTAACATTCCACCCGCGGCGCAACCATGGCCGCGATTGTCATCAAAGAAACGCGAAGAAGCGTTAAGTCCAACGCGGCGTGGTTTGAACATACCGCAAGCCCTCAACGCCAAATACGTAGCGCAGCCCATCCTCTTCAGGGGCAGAAAATCTCCGATCCACCATCCAAAACTAGAGATAGGGGATCAAGACAGGCGGTAACGCACCCAAAGCCAATAGCCATCCGACCAAGATCAGCGCTATGCCCAAATAGATCGGTTTGCAGCCGTATTTGAACGGGCCAAATTTGATCAATGCATTCAGGGTATGGCGCGGTTCAATCGGTGTTTTGGCCCGATAGAACCGCCAAGTCGACCATAGGATCACGGCGAACCCCGCCCCAATAGCCGCGGCGCGCGCGCCCACAAGAAACGCGGGGCCAAAGGCCATGATCAGCGGCAATTCTCGCGCAAGGATCCAAGCCGCCGCTGCGGCAAGGATCAGTCATATCGGTGGAATAAATTTAGGCCCGTAACGCCTTCATAGCGTTATCTTAGGCCAATCGCGCGCAGGCGCCACTTGCAACCTTGTGCCCCGATGCCGCAGCTGACGCCACCCCATGACAATCTGCCCCCAAATCCGCCGCGCCCGAAACCCAAGCCCCGCCGCAACCGATACGGAAAAGCGTGGCTTTTCAACGGCATCAATCAGGGATCGGGTTTCAAGCGCCTGCGGCACCCCATATTGCGCGCAAATATCCAGTTGCACCGCCAAAGCAGGCACAGCCTGATAGCTGCGCATACTATATGTGGAGGAGATAATCGCATCCGATGGCCCACCCACACGCTGGGCGTGATCAAGCATCAGCTTTGCGCCATTAGGATACGCAATATAGGCCGCAGAACCCGTTCGATCCTGCCACAGGCGGAGCATTGGGGCCGCCGAATGTAAGACGCGCCCCAAAACCTTTTTGCGACCGCGCGTCTCAAGCGAGATGTGATCCACATCGAGCAACCCCGCAACATCCGCGAGAAACGCGGGCAAATCCGCGGCCAAGGTCGCGTCATCCTCCAAAATCAAATGTGGGCAATCTGCCGCAATCACAGCGCGCCAAGCGGCCATATGCGAGGCGCAGAGCGCCATTTCTGTCACCCGCAGGGGGCGCTGCCACCGATGCCACACAGGATCATCGGCAGGCGGGGTTAACGTGTTGGGCGTGATGGCCTCAATCCGCGCCCAATCGAGACCAAAATGATCCATCTGCGCCGCCATAAAGGCCATGCGATCTGTGGCAGTGGCCATATTGATGATCAAAACCTTCATCGGCCAAAATCCATTGCAGATAAATCCCCGTCGATCAGTGCTAAATATTGCGCCAAAACGCGGGATTTGGTGAATTTCTCGGATAGTTGCGCTTGGCCCGCTGCCACCAATTGCGCGGCCAAGTCTGGCTTGGCCTGCAATCGCAAGAGCGCCTGTGCCATCGCATCAACATCGTCAATATCAACAAGAAGGGCATCCTTGCCATCCTGACAAAACCATGATGGCCCCTCGCTGCGCGTGGCGACAACAGGGGTGGCACTGCGCCATGCCTCGAGAATGACATTCCCAAGCGGTTCATGGCGCGAAGGCATGACGTAGGCATCTGCGCTGGCCACAAGATGCATCGGCTCCTCCACCCAACCCAAGAAGCGAACGCGATCCATCACCCCAAGATCACGGGCAAGCGCCTCAAGCGCGGGGCGTTTTTCGCCCTCACCCGCGAGCCATAAATACGCGCCATCCACCTGTGCGAAGGCACGGATCAGCGTGTCAAATCCCTTGCGATGGATAAACCGCCCCGACCCGACAATCAAAAATGCATCGTCAGGCGTGTCATGAGTGGTGCGCGCAATGGCACACGGCGTCACGTCGCGCACGAAATTGGAAATCACGCCAAGGGGACGCTGCCACCCTAACGCGCAGCAGGCCTGCGCAATGCCCGGCGTATTTGCCACGATCACATCATTTTGCGCGAAATTTTTCAGATGGCGGGGATAATCTCCCAAACGCGTGATCCGCACCCCGCCACCCGATTGGGGCAAGAGTTTCGAAGCGCGCGACATCCACGCAAATGTCGCGTCAGGCCGCCACGCCGCGCGCATCTGGCGCAAGCGCCACCGCAACCAAAGGGATTGAGGACTAAGAAGCCGAAAATTGGTTTCGTAAACCTCACCAAGAGGGCGAAGATCCTCGGCCCAAGCCCGATTGGGGCGGATCACAAAACGCTGCTCAACTCCCGCTTCGGCCAAAGCCTTACACAGATTGACAAAGAACCGCTCCGCCCCGCCGTCTGTACCAAAATGCATATGGATCACGCGGCGCTGGGTCATGGCTGCGTCTTTTCTTCGGTCAGATTTTGAAAAAGGGTCAAATATTGCGCAATCTCCGCCGCGTGAAACCCTTGGGTCAGGCGAAGGAAGAAGCGCTCTGTGCCGCCATCGCGGCCCATCATGATATCGAAGATGCGTTTTACCACGCGCCTATAGTCCTTTTGCTCGTGCGCGTGCCAATTGCAGGCGGTAATTCACTCGATACCGCCCAAAGCGCCACAGCCTGACACAAATCGGGTCTTTCTGCGCCATTTTCTTACGGCTATCGCCCACTGTGCCATCACTGGTCTCTTGTGCACCAATGGCAATGGATTGCGGCGCAATCATCGCCACGCGCAAATCAAATTCCCAAAAATGCTTATGATCCTCATCGACAGGGCGGAAAATTGGCGGCACTTTCGCCAATATTTTTTCGGCACCCACCCGCGTCAGAACATAGCCCAAAGTGGTTGAGGGGACGCGATCGGGATGACCAAGCGTAAAGCCCTGCCCAATCGCCTGCGCCTGACCTAGGCGGACAGGCTTGAACGAAAAGAGCTTAACCATATCCCATGCGGCGGGACGCTTGCGCAAATCGTTCTGCAAGGCGGATAGGGCCACAGCAAAATCACCCACAATGCGCAGGTCATCCTCAAGAACCACTGCGGCCTCAGCCTCGCTTGCCAACAACCATTCAGCGGCCTTGATATGGCTGAGGTAGCAGCCGATTTCAGGAGGCACTAAATCATGCCGCGCGTAGCGGCGATTGGCGTGGGCATCATAAACGCCGGCCAACTCCTCTTCAGACAGCGCCCGACCATTCACCGCAGGCAGCCTTGTCCATGCGACACCCGCGCCGTCCAACTCTGCGCCAACACGGGTGAGCCGCGTTTCATTGCTGTCCATATTGATTACGTAAACAGGCCAGTCTTGCACGCGCGCCGCTCCTTAATCCTTGGGGATGGCATAGCCCAGTCACGGGTTTGAACACAAGCGCCGCGCATCATTGCTTGCCCCAACAGCCACTTTCATGACAAATGCGCCGCAAGCAGAAATCACCCCAGAGGCGCGCATGGCGCAAAATATCCCAATCTATGTCATCAATCTCGACCGCCGCCCCGATCGGCTAGAGCGGATCGTGGATCATCTGCGCGCGCGCGGCGTGACATTCATTCGTCATTCTGCCTGTGATGCACAAAGTGCGGATGTCGCCCGCATAGATGATGTGATTGCGGAATATGGCCCCTTGGGGCGGCTTGGTATGGGCGACCGCGCCTGCACGGTCAGCCACACCGAAGCTTGGGCTGCCTTTCTGAAATCGGACGCGCAATTTGCCCTCTTTCTGGAAGATGACATCTATCTCGCCACTGATCTGGCCTCTGTAGTGATGACCTCTGATTGGATCCCCAGCGGCACCGAGGCGGTCAAGCTTGAGAAATTCAATGCAGGCATATCCAAACTTTTACTTGGCGCGCAAATTGGTCAAACCCCCTCGGGCCGTGCGGTCCAACCTATGCGCTCGCGCCATGTTGGGGGTGGGGCCTATATACTATCGCGGCGGGGGGCGGAATTAGCACTGGCTTGGCGGGGCAAGATGCGGGTGCCGATTGACCATTTCCTGTTCAACGACACGGTCAGTCCCATTCGCCGCCCCCTTGCGGCCAGCATCATTGTGCCCGCCATGGCGACACAGCGCGCCTATGCCTATAATTCCGACATCTCTGGCCTTGGCAAAGCGGTGCGCCCCAAGGGATGGGCAAAAACATGGCGCAAACTCAAACGCGGTAGCGCAGAGATCAACCAAGCCCCCCGCCAAATCTGGCAATGGGCCACGGGGCAAGCGCGGATTGTCGAGGTGAGGTTCGCCGAAAGCCCGCTCAAATAAAAAAGCCCCGGGCAATGCGCGGGGCTTTTCGCTTTATTATCGCTAGGGTTACGCCGCGCGGGCGAGGTTGCGCAGCACGTAATGCAACACGCCGCCGTTCTCGATATATTCGATCTCAACCGCCGTATCGATCCGACATTTTAGCGTTATCGTTTTCACGCTGCCATCGCCATAGGTGATATCACAGGGCACTTCGGCCAAGGGTGTAATCGTATCCAAGCCCTTGATTGCCACGGTTTCATTCCCCGTTAGACCCAAGGTCTTGCGGGTGTCGCCGCCTGTGAATTCGAACGGGATCACCCCCATACCAACGAGGTTGGAGCGGTGGATGCGCTCGAAGCTTTCTGCGATCACGGCTTTGACACCCAAAAGGGCAGTGCCTTTTGCAGCCCAATCACGGCTCGAGCCCGCGCCATATTGCTCGCCGCCAAAGATCACCAAGGGCGTGCCTTGCTCTTGATAGGCCATTGCCGCGTCAAAGATCGAGGTCTGCGCGTCATCTGGGCCTTTGGTGTAGCCGCCTTCAACGCCATCCAACATCTCGTTCTTGATGCGGATATTGGCGAATGTGCCGCGCATCATGATCTCGTGATTACCACGGCGCGCACCATAAGAGTTGAACTCGCGCACAGGCACCTGACGTTCGATCAGATATTGACCCGCAGGGGTTGTGTCCTTGAACGATCCTGCAGGACTGATGTGGTCTGTGGTGATCATATCGCCCAAAAGCGCCAGAACCTTGGCCCCTTCGATATTCTCGATCTTTTTCGTGTCCATCGTGATGCCTTGGAAATAAGGCGGGTTCTGAACATAGGTCGAGGTCGCAGGCCAATCATAGGTCTGCTGATCGGTGGTTTTGACCCCCTGCCATTTCTCATCGCCCTTAAACACATCGGCATATTTGGCCTGGAACGCTTCGCGCGTCACAGTGCGCTCAACCGTTTCTGCCACTTCTAGCGTAGTTGGCCAAATATCCTTGAGATAGACGTCACGACCATCTGGGGTCTGCGCGATCGGGTCATTGGCCAGATCAATATCCATCGTGCCTGCAATCGCATAAGCCACGACCAGCGGCGGAGAGGCGAGATAGTTTGCGCGCACATCGGGGCTGATACGGCCCTCGAAATTGCGATTACCCGACAGCACCGCGGTGGCGACCAAATCACCCTCGGCAATCGCTTCGGAAATCTCTTTCTGCAGCGGGCCAGAGTTGCCGATACAGGTGGTGCAGCCATAACCCACGAGGTTAAAGCCGACCTTATCAAGATCTTCTTGCAGGCCTGCGGCCTCAAGATAGGCAGATACAACCTGACTCCCTGGCGCAAGCGATGTCTTAACCCATGGTTTACGGGTCAGGCCCAATTCTGCGGCCTTGCGCGCCACCAGACCAGCGCCGATCATCACATAAGGGTTCGATGTGTTGGTGCAGGAGGTAATCGAGGCAATTACAACCTTTCCTGATTCCATCTTGTAATCTTCGCCTTTGACGACAATTTTCTTGCCCAAAGGACGCTTGAAAGTCTCTTCCATTTCCTTGTGGAAGGCGGATTTCGCACTCGACAGCGCCACATAATCCTGTGGGCGTTTTGGGCCAGAGATGGCAGGCACGATCGTGCCCATGTCCAATTCCAACGTATCGGTGTAAACGGGCGCATAATTCGCATCGCGCCAGAACCCGTTTTCCTTGGCATAGGTTTCGACCAAGGCAATAACCTCTTCCTCGCGGCCCGTGTTGCGCAAGTAACGCAGCGTCTCGTCATCGATTGGGAAGAAGCCGCAGGTCGCGCCATATTCGGGCGCCATATTCGCAATGGTCGCGCGATCTGCCAAAGGCAGACGGTCTAGACCTTCGCCGTAGAATTCAACGAATTTGCCAACTACGCCTTTTTTGCGCAGCATTTCTACAACTTTCAGCACAAGGTCGGTACCTGTAGTGCCTTCCACCATTGCGCCGGTCAACTTAAAGCCAATCACTTCGGGGATCAGCATCGAGATCGGTTGACCAAGCATCGCGGCCTCTGCCTCGATACCGCCAACGCCCCACCCCAAAACAGCAGCGCCATTGACCATTGTGGTGTGGCTATCTGTGCCAACAAGCGTATCAGGATAAGCCACCAAATCGCCGTTCTGATCCACATCCGACCAAACTGTTTTGGCCAGATATTCAAGGTTCACTTGGTGACAAATCCCCGTCCCAGGAGGCACAACGCGGAAATTGTTAAACGCGTTCTGGCCCCATTTGAGGAAGGTGTAACGCTCCATGTTGCGCTCATATTCGCGATCCACATTCATCTGGAAGGCGCGCGGATTACCAAACTCGTCTATCATCACAGAGTGATCAATGACCAAATCCACGGGGTTCAGCGGATTAATTTTATCAGGGTTACCGCCAAGGGCCTTAATCCCGTCCCGCATCGCGGCCAAATCCACCACCGCAGGCACGCCTGTGAAATCCTGCATCAAAACGCGGGCGGGGCGATACGCGATCTCGCGCGGGTTTTGACCGCCCAATTTGGCCCATTCGGCAAAGGCCTTGATGTCATCGACACTGACCGTTTTGCCATCTTCGAATCGCAGCATATTCTCAAGCACCACTTTCAGCGCGGCAGGCAATTTCGAGAAATCGCCAAGCCCCGCTGCCTCAGCGGCGGCGATGGAATAATAGGCATAGGTTTTCCCCGCTGCCGTCAGGGTCTTGCGGGTTGCGGCGGTATCATGGCCTACGGTGATGGGCATATTTGCCTCCCTCGTCGAAAAAACGGGTTGAACGGTCACGGCCTTAGCCCTTGCTTTTAGGTGTGGCAATGGGGACTGGTCGTATTTGTATGCCGTCGCATACATTTTTTTCCACGCAGGCGCAAGCATTCCCGTTTGCGCGCTTTCCAAATTCCTAAATTCCGTTTAGCTGTGGGGGTATGATGTTGGAAATCACCTCTTTAGCCTGCGCGCGCGGCGCTGTGCAAGTGCTGCAAAATGTCGACCTTAACCTCATTGCAGGCGAGGCCGTGGTGCTGCGCGGGCCGAATGGTGCAGGCAAAACCACACTATTGCGGATCATCGCGGGGCTATCACCCGCCCTGTCGGGACAGATCAAGTGTGCAAGCGATAGCATCGCCTACAGCGGTCACGCTGACGGGATCAAAACCAATCTGACCGTGGCGCAAAACCTGAATTTTTGGGCAGGTGTTTTTGGACAGCGTGACATCACGACTGCGTTTGATGCATTTGATCTGCATGATCTGCGCGACCGCCCTGCAGGCGAAATGAGCGCAGGCCAAAAACGCCGCCTGAGCCTTGCGCGGCTCTTGGTGACAGGCCGCCCCATTTGGTGCCTTGATGAGCCAACCGTATCGCTTGACCAAGAAAATGTCGCGCGCTTTGCCTCCGCTGTGCAGGCACATTTGGCCCGTGGTGGAGCCGCATTGATTGCCACTCATATTGATCTAGGGCTGGCCGATGCGCGGATTTTCGACATCAAACCATTCATGTGCAGAAAATTGGTCGAGACTGACCCATTTGCAGATTGGGAGGCGGCATGATCGGTTTGTTGATACGCGACTTGCGGCTGTCGGTGAAAGCGGGGGGCGGCTTTGGCCTTGCACTTGCTTTTTTCTTGATCGTTTCCGTTCTCGTACCTTTTGGGATCGGGCCAGAAACGGCTTTGCTGCGCGAGGTTTCGGGGGGTATTTTGTGGCTTGGCGCGCTTTTGGCCTGCCTCTTGTCGTTGGATCGGATCTTCGCCCTTGATTGGGAAGATGGCAGTCTTGAACTGCTTGCAACCTCCCCCCTACCCCTGGAGATGGTTGCGATCACAAAATCTGCCGCGCATTGGATCACCACAGGGCTACCCTTGGCCTTGGTGGCTCCGCTGTTGGGGCTGTTTCTGAATTTGCCCGAAGACGGGTTTCTTTGGCTTGTGATCTCACTTTTGGTGGGAACGCCCGCCCTTTCGGCCATTGGCACATTTGGTGCAGCGTTAACGGTGGGGATGCGGCGAGGCGGGCTGTTGCTGTCGCTCTTGGTGCTGCCACTTTACGTGCCCAGTTTGCTCTTTGGGTCGATGGTCGTCTCAAACGGGGCTTCTGGCGAGGCGGTTGGCACCCCGTTGGCCCTGTTGGCGGCCATCAGTCTGGGTAGTTTGGCGATTTTGCCCTTTGCTTCGGCCTCTGTCCTCCGCGTCAATCTGCGCTAGGCTGCGACAGTTTCAGCCCCTTGTGGCCTTGCGGCGCTGTGACTAATCTCTGCGTTTATGAGCATCTGGGAATACGCAAACCCGCGAAAATTCATGTCGCTGTCAGGCGCGGTTCTTCCGTGGGTGACGGCCCTTGCCGTCGCCATGGTTGTGGGTGGGCTGATCTGGGGGTTTTTCTTCACCCCAAATGATTTTCGCCAAGGCGCGACCGTCAAAATCATCTACATCCATGTGCCCGCTGCGATCATGGGCTCAGGCACTTGGTTTATGATGTTGGCCGCCTCGCTGGTTTGGGTCATTCGCCGCCACCATGTCAGTGCCCTCGCGGCCAAGGCAGCTGCCCCAGTTGGGATGGTGTTTACGCTGATCGGCCTGTTCACAGGCGCGGTCTGGGGGCAACCCATGTGGGGCACATGGTGGGAATGGGACCCAAGATTGACCGCCTTCTTGATCCTGTTTTTGTTCTATCTGGGCTACATGGCTCTGTGGGCAGCGGTCGAGAACCCAGACACGGCCGCAGACCTGACCGCTGTTCTTTGTCTTGTTGGCACAGTCTTTGCGGTGATTGCGCGCTATGCGATTTTGTTCTGGAACCAAGGGCTGCATCAAGGGGCATCGCTATCGATGGATACCGAAGAAAATGTCGCCGATGTCTTTGCCTATCCGCTTTGGACTTGCATTATCGGCTTTGGCCTTTTGTTTATATGCCTTGTGCTGTTGCGCACACGCACTGAAATTCGCGCCCGCCGCCTAAGCGCCCTGATCGCGCAGGAGCGGATGGCATGAAACCGTTCATCTTTCCCGATCTGGGGCCATATGCGGTTGAGGTCTTATCTGCCTATGCAGGCACAGTGGCGCTTCTGCTGTTTTTGGTGGTAGGCTCTGTTTTGCAGGGTCGCAAAACGCGGCTCAGGCTCGAGGAATTCGAAGAGCGCCGCATTGCCAAGCGTCAAAAATCTACGGATAACCTCTGATGAAATTTCGCCCAATGATGATTGTGCCTTTGGCCGTGACGCTTGGGTTTTTTGGGCTTGCGGCGGTGCAGCTCAGCCGCACGGAGGACGCACGCAGCATCGGTGTTGACACGGCCGCCCTGCCCTCCACACGCGAGGGGCGCGTGGCCCCACATCTTGATCTAACTGAGCTTGACGATACGCCGCTTCTGACCCGTGCCGATCTTGAGGGGAACGGGCTTATTATTCTGAATTTCTTTGCCAGCTGGTGCCCGCCCTGCCGCGCCGAGCATCCGACCCTGACCGCATTGGCCGCGGCGGGAAACCCGCTATTTGGTGTGAATTATCGTGATCAGTTAGGCCAAGCACGTACCTTCCTAGCTGAATTGGGCAATCCCTATGATCGCATCGGCCGCGATGAAGAAGCGCGAAATGGACGCGATTGGGGCGTTGTTGCGATGCCCGAAACCTTCTTTATCAATTCCGAAGGTATGGTGGTTTTGCATTTCCGTGGACCGATCACTGATCGCGTATTGAGAAACCAAATTCTTCCAGCTCTTGATGGCGCAGGTCACACGTTAATGTTGTCGCAGTAGGCAATCTGGCCAACACACGGTGCATGTAAAGTAGTATTCTTCTATGTATAATTGGAAGCCTACACAGTCGTTTCTTCAGGATTTTTATTTTTTGAATGACCAAACTTCAACGCATTGCATCTATATCTGACCTGAGAGAGCGAGCACGTAAACGCCTTCCTAGATCTGTTTTTGACTTCATTGATGGCGGCGCGGGCGCAGGCCACACCAGGCGCGCTAATCA
>WVSR01000004.1 GCA_015689775.1 Rhodobacterales bacterium LSUCC0387 | reverse complement strand
CGCGCACCTCTTGCAGGCTTGCCAGCAGAACGCCAAAAAGCGCTGTATCAGCCTCAATTTGTGCTGCCTTGACTGGATCCCAAAACAGGGACGTTTCAATATCGGGCGCGCGTCGTACTCGCTCGATATAACCGCACGACACGCCCATGCTGCCCTCAATGCTATATTTATCCGATTGCGCCATGGGCCCAATCCTCTTGATGGGGCGACCACGCGTCGAAACGCACAGTCGTTAGATGTTCAGTCTCTACCACGGGCATGAGCGATGGCGCCTACTCCAAATTTACCCTCTAGTTGATCGTAGAATGGGCGTATGGCGGTGCGGAGCAGAGTTCACTTTGTCACGCTCCGTGGGCATTTCAGGCTCTTTACCACCAAGTGAGCTACTCCCTGCCAAAGAAAACTCGGAATAAGCAGAACTTATTCAGGCCGAACCCTATCAATCAAGACCGCTGCTCTCTCCCGTATGCTTTGATCTGCTGCGATACATATTGCAAGCGACTGTACGGCGTCCTGCGCGTGGCGCGAAAGATCTAAGTTCTCCGTTATTGCTCTAAGGACATAGGCTTGCTCACTGTCACAGAGTTCCTGATGTCCTGGCTCATCTGGCAGATCAATCAATTCGTCACCATCTCGCCGATGTAACAGCAATCTGCCAACAGCCGTGTGCGCATCGATATCCGACGACGAACCCTTTTCAACCTTGGTTATAGATACAGAGCCATTTGGGCTTACGATGTCCTTTACGAAGAAAGCCGTTTCGGACATCATTGGACCCCATCCAGCCTCGTACCAACCCACTGATCCATCGTCGAAGAACACTTGTAGCTGGCCATAATTGTACATGTCCTCTGCGATTTCATCGCTGAGCCGGAGACCCATTCCCTGCACACGTACGGGTTTGGCATCTGTCACCTGGCACATAACGTCTACGTAATGGACCCCGCAATCAACAAGTGGCGATGTCGTCTGCATGAGCGCTTTGTGTGTCTCCCATTCCGGGCCAGAAGATTGCTGGTTGAGGTTCATGCGAAACACATATGGCCCGCCCAGTTTGCGCGCTTCCTCCACCATTCTTTGCCACGACGGGTGATGTCGTAGGATATACCCTACCACGAGCTTTCGGTTCAGCCGCGTTGCCGTCTCAATCACCTTTTCAGCATCCGCGACTGTGGTTGCGAGCGGCTTTTCGACGAAGACATGGGCGCCTGCTTCGATGGCGCGAATGGCCAGGTTCGCGTGACTGTCGGAATACGTTGCGATAATAACAAGATCCGGCTTAAGGGCCATCCCATCGTCAACGCAATCCAGATACGGATACCCTAAAAGTTCTTTAGGTAGGGGCCGCTTCGATCGGTTCACCAATCCGACGATCTCAACACCGTCGAGTTTGTGAAGCGCCAAAGCATGGCTCTGTCCCATGTTGCCGAGACCAATTACGAGTGCTCGGATCATGATAATATCCTTTCAATCATCAGTTTTTTGGTGGCCATCAATCAGCGAGCCGTCGCACGTCACCAATGGCGATCTCCCGACCAGTTCGTCGAGAGTGGATTGCGGCGAAAGTCAAAGCGAGCGACTTCAAGTTCTCACGAGCAGAATTTTCGGGTGCGCGATCCTCCTCTATCGCGCACAGGAGTTCCCCCATCGCGCCGCGAAACCCGTCGTTAAACCACTGACCTTCGAGAGCAGGTCGAGCGATGCCCTCCGAGGTTGCCAGTGTAACAGATTGGTTGCCGAGGTCCGGTCCGTCAGACGTAATGCTGCCCTCAGTTCCTCCGAGATATGTCGTATCGCGAGGTCCGTGGCGCATTCCTCCATCAAAGATCAGGCTCGCCTGACCCCTATCGAAGCTGACCAATGACTGAGCCATGAGCGGAACCTTGTTGGCTTGACCCTGGGCATAGGAGGCCGATGCGAACACCGATTTCACGCGATCGCCTAGAAGCGAAGACAGGAAATCGAACCAGTGAATGCCGAAGTCATAGAGAACCAGGTCATCGATCTCATCGAATAGAGTACCGGCGGTCCATCCATGGTTCCAGTGGAGAGAGAAATGCGCGGAAATTAAGTCGCCAATATGCCCGGCCCGAACAGCGTTTCGCATCCAAGCCATATGCGGCGACCATCGACCGTTTTGGTTCACTGCAAGATGGACACCGTTTGCGTCTGCGAGATCGACCAACTTTTCGCCAATATCGAGATCCTCAACAAAGGGCTTTTGGCTCAGGACGTGTTTACCAGCCTTAAGAGCTTCGGCAATAAATGCGGATCGGTGCTCGGTTGGGAGCGTGATATCAACGATTTCGATGCTGGTGTCAGCGAGTATCTCCCGCCAATCTGTCGCGATCCGTGCCGTCGGGTAGAACTCTTTTGCTTTTTTAAGTGCCTTTGAGGCCGTCCGGTTCCAAAGCACTGCAACTTCCCACCCTGCCGTTCGATATGCGTCAAGGTGGCTGTTTGAGATACCGCCTGTGCCGATCATGCCGATTTTAGGACGGTACGACTTGGGCGTTGGCGGGCGATATGGGACGTCCAACAGTTCGATCTCGGACAATGTGTCTGACCTAAGAGCATAGGTATCGGTTGTTGCGGCATCCTTACTCAAGTGATCAACTCCAGCGTCCTCTTCTCAGTCGCTGAGCGGGCCGCAGTATCCACGATCCGCTGCGCGGTCAGGCAAAGCGCCGGATCCAGTGGACCCTCGATTGGCTTGCCTGCCTGAAGGCGACCCACAACGTATTCAATTGCATTTCGCTCTCCCTTTGGTAACGGGTCCACTGGGATTTCGTGCCGTGCAGGGTTTGAGCGCGTCTGAACCGTCACGTGAGAAGCGTAGTCTGGGGAGGAGATCGTGCCGTCAGTGCCCACGAAGGTGAAGCCGCAGGTTGGTTGGGGCTGGATCTTCCAGGGGTCAGTGAACGTGCCCCAGCGGGTTTCCAGCTTGGAGAGCCCACGTTTATAGCGGCAGACGGCGATTGCGTGTTGATCAACCTCAATGCCGGATGCCTCGTCGACGGTGCAGGTTACCTCCAAGGGCGCCTCACCATTCATAAACCAAGTGCCCAACGTCGCCCCGTATCCGAGATAATCGAGCAACGAGCCACCTCCTGAAGCCTTCTTGTACCACCAAGATGACGTCTTTAGGAGTTCAACCTCTTCGGGTGTTACTTCGACTTTGTCGGCGAGGTGGAAGAGCGGGCCACGGTTGCCATCGTAGAAATGAACTTCGATCAGCTCACCGATCATCCCTTCGTCGATCAACCGTTTCGCGGTCACATGGCTTTCAACCCAACGCAGAGGCCAGTTGATAACCATCTGTTTACTGGTGCCTTCGATCGCCGCGATCATTCTCCGTGCGTCTTCAATTGAGGCCGCGAACGGCTTCTCAACAAAGATATGAAGATCATGCGGCGCTAGGCGTTCGGTGTAGTCGGCATGTTTGGCTGTCGCGGCACAGAGAAGCGCCATGTCATAAGGGCCCGCCGACATGCAGGCGTTGAAATCCGTGAAGACCCTATCCTGAGGAATGCCAAAGGTCTCAATGGCCGACGCCATCTTCTGCGGATCAGGATCGAAGATTGCCGCAATCTCTGCTCCGGGGTGCTCATGCACCATGCGCAAGAGGTCGCCCATGTGCATATGGTCGAAACTGATGCCGACGACGCGGAACTTGGACATTAGACGTTTCTCCTATCTGGTGTCCGTAAGCCGGACGTAGATCGCCGTGACGGCAAGAATGATGGCGCCGAAAAGTGCTGTTCGGGCGCCTTCCGGCATTTGCATCAGGGTCAGCATCGTATCAAGCACTCGAATGATCAACGCCCCAACGACGGCGCCGGCGAAGCTTCCGCGGCCTCCAAAGATCGACGTTCCGCCTATCACCGCCGCCGCCACTGACGGTAGAAGGAGCGGGTTAGCGAGGCTCAGCGATGTCTGGCGGATCATACCCAAATACAGCAATCCGGCTAACGCTGCTATCAGGCCTGAGAGCGCGTAGAGTGCGAGGTAAACTTGCCAGGCCCGAACCCCAGAGAGCTTGGTGGCCTTCTCGTTTGAGCCTAGCGCGAAGAGAAGCCGCCCGAAGCCAGTGAAACGCATCAGCCACAGTATGAAGACCGCGAAGGGCATGAAAAGAAAGAGACCGTTGGGCAAGCCAAGCGTCCGACCGGTGCCCAGCCAAGCAAGGAACGCTGGGATCTCCGAACCAGCGTTGATAACCAATCGCTGATAGACTTGCAGACAGCCCGTCGTGATTAGGCCTGTGCCAAGTGTCATGATCAAGGGGTGAACACGAACGATGCCCACCCCAAAGCCATTGACGAGACCGACGAGAAGACCGGTCAAAAGCGCGATTATTGTGGCTGGCGCAACGCCCCAAATCGAACTCAACGTCGCGCAGACGAAGGCGGCAACGGTTGCAACTATGCCAGCGGAAAGATCGATGCCAGCCGTCAACATGGTCAGCACCTGACATGCTGCGAGCATGGCCAACGGAATGGCAAACTTTATCAGATTTCCGACCCAGAACATCGAAACAATCCCATCCCGACTAGCTCGGTACGGGGTAACAATCCCTGGACGCATGATCTCCAACAACGCGATAAGAAGAAATAGAAAGAGTAGCAACGGAACAACCGGGTTGTCTTTCAAGTAGCGCCCGACACGCACCATCATTGAATCAGCTGAAGCAAGACTCATTGTTGGGCTCCTCGCATCATTGCCGCGGTGCCCAGCATAACAACGCCGACCATGATTACGCCTTCGATGATTGTTGTCACGTTAGGATCAAATGCAAGCAGGGTTAGGATCGTCCGAATGATCCGAAGGATGTAAACAGCGATCAACGGACCTAACAGGCTGCCCCGACCACCACCAAGTACGACGCCTCCAAGGACAACGGCCGCGACGGATGCCAGCAGATATGGTCCGGGGACGGGTTCGCCGATGCCTGTCAAGGCAGCCAGGCTAAGACCACCGAAAGCACAAAGGACGCCGCAAAGGCTGTAGGCGAGGATCTTGGTGGGACCGATCGCAACTCCGGAGCGAAAGGCAGCAAGCTCATCAGAACCCGTTGCATAGATCGAAAGCCCGAGCTTGGAGCGGCGAATGGGCAACCATACGACCGCGACGCAGATGATTGTCACAACCAAGGCGTTCGGGATCCCGGGGACCAGGAAGCTTCCGCGGATGCTCTGCTCCAGCCAATCAGAGGCCGCTCCGCCCGGTGTTTCGAGAATCAAAAGTGCGACTCCTTCCCAGACGAAGAGCATTGCGAGTGTCACAACAATGTCGGGCACGCGAGTCAAAACGATGAGAGCGCCGTTGAGAAATCCCATCACCAGCCCAAGAGCGAGAACAATCAGGAGAGCCGGCACGCCAGCCATACGCTCCATCAACACAGCCGCCGCTACGGCACAGACCGCCATCATCGATGCGACAGACAAGTCAATCCCGCCAACGATGACAACAACCGCCATGCCGGCTGTTGCGAATGCGAATGGCAGCGCCGCTCTTGCAATGCTCTCAAGGCCTGATACACCAAAGGTGGGCTGGATAAGCTTGGTGACGACCAAAAGCACAGCAAGCAGCGCTACCAGACCAGCCACCCAAGCGTTCTTTCTAATGACATCGCTCACGCTACACCCTCCCGTGATGTGAGGCCATAGGCGGCACGCATGAGCGTTTGTTCGTCCGCGTCTTTCGCGTCGATTACGTCAACGATCTGGCCGTTGAAAATCACGATTGCACGGTCGCAAGCCAGCGATACCTCGTCGAGTTCAGACGTATAGAAAAGAACTGATGCCCCTTTGGCTGCAAGCTCGCGCACAAGTGGATAGATCTGTCGTTTGGTCCGCACGTCGATGCCGCGCGTTGGATCAAAGAGCAGAAGCGTTTCCACTCCGGTCGCCAACCAACGCCCAATTGTCACCTTCTGCTGATTGCCACCCGAAAGCCGCTGAACTTCGCCTTCGGCGCGCGTATCGATCTGCAGCTTGTCGATAGCAAACTGTACCCTTTCCCTCTCATGACGGAGTTTGAGAGCGCCCCAGGTCGGTAGGCGGACCGAGAATGGTAGGGCAATGTTCTCTCTGACCGAGCGCTGCGCTAATAGCGCGTCCGCACGGTTACCGGGGACAAGCGTCAATCCAGCTGCAATAGCGTCCGCAGGGTGCTTGAAGCTCATTGACTTGCCGTTCACTTCGATTAAGCCGGATGTAGCCGGATAGAAGCCTGCAAGAATATCGAAGAGCTCGTCCTGGCCTTGACCCTCGAGCGCTACAACGCCCAAAACTTCGCCGGGGTAGAGATCGAAATCGATGCCGGTTACCTTTGGGGCAATCGCAAGATTTCTGACTTTGACCCGCGGATTGCCAGAATGGGCCCGCAAATCCGTTGTGATTTTCCGTTCCCCCAACTCGATTTTCTGACCGAGCATTAGTTCGACTGCGCGCTCCTCAACGCCCGCTTCAATGGTCAGATCGCCGACGGTTTCTCCATCCCGCAGAACGCTCGCCGTGTCACAGAGCTCCAATATTTCGTTGAAACGATGGGAGACATAGATGACGCCCATACCTTCGTTTGCTTGCTGGCGTACGACCTTCAGCACGCGCTCCACCAAGTCGGCCGGGAGCGCAGCCGTCATTTCGTCGAGTAGGAGGACATCCGGCTCAGAGGCCAAGGCCCGCGCGAGGTCGAGAATGCGCAGCGTGGCCAACGGTAGTTCGCCGATGGTGTCGGACATGTTTAGATCTGTAATTCCAAGCTCCTCGACCCATTTCATAAACGATTCTTTTGGTGTGTCGCCCAGACGAAGGTTATCGGTTACATCTAGATCGGGGATCAACGATGGTTCCTGATAGACGGGAACCAGGCCAGATTTCCGGGCCTGAGCAGGATTGCCAACCCGAACCTCCTCGCCACGGATCAGAACCTGGCCGCTGCCGGGTTTTAGAGCGCCAGTAATTATCTTGATAAATGTCGATTTGCCGGCACCGTTCGCGCCCATTAGGGCCACAACCTCGCCAGCCCTCACACGCAGTCGCGCGTTGGTGAGCGCATGAACCGCGCCGAAGCTCTTGGCAATGCCGTATGCGTCAAGAAGGACTGTATCACTCATGTTCTTTTAGATATCGGTCAGTTCTTCGCTGGATCCCCGCCCCTTTTTGGAGGCGGGGATCTTTTTCGTCAGGATAATCAGCTGCCACCGGGACCTTCGCAGGCGATGATCTGTTCCATCGTGTAATCGGTCCAGCCAGGCACCGTCACCGAAACCGGCCACTCGGGATCAAGGTTCGGGTTCTGTGCGGCCATGATGGTGGCCCTTCCAGCATCGGTTCCATTCTCCCAAAGCACCGGATCAACAAGAACCGTTGTATTGGCCGGAGCTTCGCCATTAAGGATGTCAACAGCAAGCGCGATGCCCGCACCACCAACAGAGCCCGGGTTTGTCACCGCGGCACCAACTAGACCGTTGACCTCTGTCAGGTACTGAACAAAGCCCGCATTGTCCGCACCAACGATCGGAACAAGTGGTGCACCGGATTCGACAAATGCATCCACGATTACGTTGTCGATGCCGCTGGTCCATACGCCGTCAAAAGGAATGCCGGTTGCGAGGAAGTCGAACATCTGCTGCTTGCCCTGATCCTGCTGCCAGCCAGTGAAGACCTCGTGCACTACGTTGATGTCCGGGAACTCCGCAAGGGCTCGCTTGAAACCGTTGTCACGATCTGTGTCAGCCGACACGCCGGCAATACCGCGCATGTAGACTATGTCACCAGACCCACCAACCTGTTCGAACAGCCATCTGGCGCCGAGGTAGGCGTACTCTTCCTGGTTATTGGACAGGATGTATGCACCTTCAGCAGTGACGCCGGCGTCAACCGCAACGACTACGATATCCTGAGCCATTGCAGCCTCAAGAGCGGAGTTCAGCGCATCGGGGTTTGATGGGTTCAGCACAATAGCGTCGACACCGGCCTCGATAAGGTTGTTCAAGTCTTCAAGCTGTCCAGCGCTGTCGGTATTACGATGGGCGACGATGATGTTGCCAACGTCCCCTTCCACCAGTGCCTGAGCCCGCATGGCGCAAATCATCTGCTCACGCCAACCGTTGCCCTGAACGGTATTCGATATGCCGATGGTGTAGCTTTTGTGCGCATCCGCAAAGGAAACGGTCCCCATTGAGGTGGCAACCGCGAGTGCCGTAGCTCCAAGTAGTAGTTTCTTCATTTGGATATACCTCCCAGTTTCATAGTTTGAATGATACGGGGCATTTTAGCCCTTCTATTTGATGAATGGTTGCAGAACGTCTCGTGCCAGGAGAAAGCCCCGCTTTATCTTTTCGTCGGTGCCTTCGAAGAGCCTGTCTTCGTGTTCGATGATAATTGGACCATCATAGCCAACGCGATACAGGCTGGAGAAAAAGTCTGACCAATCGACATCGCCGAGCCCGCAAAGCCTCGGTACTTGCCACCCCATTCCGGCTGACAGGATCCCACGCTCATAGAGCCCATCGCGGTCGATCATCAGATCTTTCGCATGTACATGGGCCATGTGCGGTCCGAACTCTTTGATGAAGCGGTTTTGGTCGATGAATTGAAGGATCAGATGCGAGGGGTCGAAGTTCATGCCGACCGCATCGCCCCATTCTTCAAAAATCCGGCGCCAGATAATCGGCGAATAGGCGATGTTATGGCCGCCGGGCCATTCGTCATAGCTGAAGATCATCGGACAGTTTTCGAAGCAGAGCTTTACCCCTGAATCCTTTGCATGCGCGACGATAGGTGCGAAGATCTTCTGTGCACGTCTCCAATTCTCATCGACGTTCAGCGTCCGGTCGCCGCCAACGAATGTATTGACGATGGACAACCCCATGATGCTGGCTCCGGTGATGACTTTCTTGAGGTGTCCGATGACATCCTCGCGATGGGCTTCATCTGCGTGAAGCGGGTTGGGGTAATAACCAAGCCCCGAAATCGACACGCCATGCTCTGCCAATCCACTGATAATATCCTGGCCTTGGTCCGCGCTCAGACCATCGACATTGATATGGCTTGTCCCTGCATAGCGACGATTTTCGCCGCCAAGCGAAGGCCAGCACGCAACCTCTAGCGACGAAAACCCGTTCGCCCCTGCCCAGGCGGCCACGTCTTGCAGCTCAGTATCTTCAAAGGGAGCCGTCAGAAGTCCAATTTGCATCGTCCTCTCCTCAAACCTCGCTCAATTCTACCCAGCGGCCCTCGCGCGCAGATTTCAAAACTGCGTCGCAGAACAGCATCTCATAGTGCCCATCTTCGAAGGTAGCCCAAGTGCTATCCGCGCCGCGTGCGCCACTTGCGACGTCTGAATAAACAGCTCGAAAGAAATTAAAGAAGCTGTCGGCAAATCCTTCGACATGTCCCGGCGGCAGCATCGCCGCAGCCGTGCCAATTGGGTTCATCAGCGTAAAATCTCTCATTAGTGTTTGGTTTGGCGCGTCACGGTGCCCGATAAACAAGTGGTCGGGTGCTTCGCTATCCCATGCTGCGCTGCGGACGCTGCCGGCGATATCCCATTGTAAGGAGTTCTTGCGGCCCATATTGACCTGAGAGGTGCTCATGACTCCTCGGGAGCCATTATCGTAACGAAGCATGATCATCGACGCGTCATCTGTATCGATTGCTACGGGTTCCGTCACGCCCGCACCGCTGGAGAAGGTTTCAACCGGCCCCGTTGGGCGCTGCCGCTCTGGCAGGAAGGTGACAAGTTCGGCCATCACCGCCTGCGCCCTCATCCCGGCAATAAAGCTCGTGAGGTCCACCCAATGCGTGCCGATATCCCCAACCGAGCGCAGCGCACCACCGACCTCGGATTGTAGTCGCCAGTTCCAGTCGGTGTCCTTAGCAAGCCAATCTTGATGATAGTGACCTGAAACAAAACGTATATCCCCAAGTTCACCAGATTTAACCATGCCATGGGCCTGCTGGTTCAGTGGGTAAAAGCGGATGTTGTAGCACACAGCGCAGATCTTGCCCGAAGCGCTAGCCAGTTTGACCATCTCCGCTGATTGCTCGCTTGTCATGGCGAGTGGCTTCTCGCACACGACATGCTTGCCAGCAGCAAGAATGGCCTTCACTTGAGGGTAATGAGCGTGGTTTGGTGTCGTAACATGGACAACGTCAACAGTATCATCGGCCAAAAGATCATCAAGCGACGCATAGGCGCGAGCGACGCCGATGGCTGCAGCGCGTTCAGCCCCGCGTTCGGCAGATGAGCCAAGCACGCCGCGCACTTGCACGCCGAGGCGGCGCAAAGCATGTACGTGGACAGTTCCAATGAAACCAGTTCCAATAACGGCAGCGGTGATCTCGGAGATCTTGCTTGATGATCCGTCAAACAACTGAGTACCCTCCGTCTACAGGAATGCAGGCGCCGGTGATGAAGTCAGCCGCTTTGGAAGCGAGAAAGAGGGCCGTTCCTGTGATGTCTTCTGGCTGTCCCCATCGGGAAAGCGGCGTGCGCTCTTCAACCTTCGCGGTAAATGCGGGGTCCTGCCGTGCCCTCGCTGATTGCTTGGTGATAATGAACCCTGGTGCGATGGCATTCACGCGGATACCATCTTCCGCCCAGGCGATTGCAAGCGACTTAGTGAGCTGTTCAACACCGGCCTTAGATGCGCCATAGGCGGGGTTTCTCGGCGACCCGAAGCGCGCATACATGGAGGCAACATTGATGACGCTCCCAGCTGCGGCTGACAGATTTGGATGCATCGCTAATGCACAGCGGAACGACCCGGTGAGATTGACGTCCAGTACATGTGAAAAGAAGGATGGCTCCATTTCTTCGCCACGTTTCGTGATCGCTGCACAGTTGACCAGAACGTCGAGTCGGGGGCGCCCCTCAGCGAAAGCGGCAACGGCATCCAGTTCGGTAACATTCAGCTGCGTGTAGCAAAATCGCTCAGCATCTTCAGGCAAGCAATCCGGCTCTGCCCCGGTGATTTCGACGTCGGCACCTGCGTCCTGAAACGCGCGCGCTATAGCGGCGCCAATACCACCACGGCTGGCCCCGATGACCACAACTTGGGCATCTGAAAAATCGTAAATCGACTCTCTTTTCACCGCAGCTTCACCATTCGATGGCCCCTCCCGCGCACCATCAGCTCAACGCTTAATGCACCGCCATTTGGCGGCTTGAAATCGGTTCCATATTTGTTTTTTTATCTTTTAATTGGATGAAATCGATTTCATGATCGACAGTAGAACAGATTCGAGTCAACCCGATATTTGCGATGCTTGTTGGAAAACCATGATCACCAAGACAGCAACGATCCAGGACGTTGCCCGAGCAGCAAAGGTATCAGCGTCGACTGTAAGCCGGGTGCTCACCAATCCGAGTCTGGTTTCTGAGCAGACACGCGAAGTGGTGCATGTAGCTATCCGCTCAACCGGATACCGGGTTAATCAAGCCGCGCGAAACCTGCGAATGCAGCGCGCAAGCGCTGTGCTTGTGTTGGTGCCTAATCTAGGAAAACCATTCTATTCACGAATCCTCGCGGGCATCAGCGAGGAGTTTGCCGGTTCAGGCTATGCAGTCCTGATTACAGATACAGAAAGTGACCCCATCCAAGACTCGGCTTTTGCCGGCTACTTCCTTGATGGTCGGATTGATGGGGCGATTTCTCTGGATGGCCAGCTATCGTCTAATGCCCTGCGGGAATGCGTCGACCTCGGTGTAGGCGAGCGCATCGTCTTTTTGTGCGAATGGGTCGAAGGAGAAGCATTCCCTGTAATCTCCAGTGATAATGCCCAAGGGGCTTGTCTTGCCATTCGTCATCTGCATGAGCTCGGCCATCGAAAAGTCGCTCACATAACAGGACCGGATGGAAATGTCCTGACCACGGCGCGACGGGAAGGAATGGCTTCAGAGCGCTCAAAGCTGGGCCTTCCCGCGCGCCCAGAATGGATTATACGTGGTGATTTCTCGCTTGAGTCGGGGCGTGATGCTGCAGCCAAGATTTTGGAAATGGAAGACCGGCCAACAGCAGTTTTTTGTTCAGCTGACATGGTTGCTTTCGGTTTAATCTCAGGCCTTCAGGCCGCCGGTTTGCGCGTACCGGAAGACATCTCAGTTGTCGGTTTCGACGACATCGAGATGTCCGAGTTCTATGTCCCAGCCCTGACAACCATTCGTCAGGATCGTCACAAATTGGGTCGCATAGCCGCACAGGTCCTATTGGCGCGTCTTGTTCCAGGGGCTGATTCACCTCGAACCGAAGTTCCTTTGCCTGTGGAATTAGTAGTTCGTTCCAGTACTGCACCGCCACCAACTTAGGGAGGCGCGCCCGCGATCCATTGCTCCATATCTATGCAAGCTCCGGTCAAAGGCGCAGAAATCGGATCAAGCAATTGCACCGCGAGTCGCGACGCCTCAGTGGACGACAAAAGCCGTCCCAAGGGAAGAGACGCGCCCGCTCTTTCTGCCCAGTCATCACCTTGCTTTAAAACCTCCGACTGCAGGCGGTGTTCTGCGTCCGTTAGGGTCCAACCAAGGTTGATTCCATTCACCCGGATGCCATCTCCCAAGTGCGCGTTGGCTGCATTCTTGGTCAGCGTTTGTATCGCACCTTTTGATGCCGCGTAGATTGCAAGGTCGGGATGACCGCAGTGCGCATTCATCGATTGGATGTTTACAATAGCGCCTGTGGCCTTACGTTCCAGCATGTTCATTATTGCTCGTTGCATCAGAAGAAACGTTGAGCGCGCATTTATTGCGAACACATCGTCCCAGACGCCTGCCGTGCCATCTATAAAACTTGCACGCGTTGTTACACCCGCTGCATTCACGAGCCCATCAATGCGACCAAAACGAGCAATAGTTCGATCCGCGATCTTAGCACTTGCCACCGGCTCTTTCAGATCCGCCACAACTGTCTCGACATTGGCGTCACGCCTTAGCCTTTCCGCAGTTTCACTAAGGCTATCCGCATCGACATCACTTAAACAAATTTCTCGAACGCCCCGTGCTATCGCGAGTTCGGCAATCGATCGCCCGATGCCGTTGGCCGCCCCTGTGACGACCAGAACCATATCGTCAAGCCTTGCTGTCATGCGCTCTTTCGATGGGAGGGGTTTCTCTTTCTAGCAACGATATTCGGCTCAATGCTATGCGGCAACAAATGTTTCCAATACTGCCTTCCGAGCTTCAAGGTCCGAAAATCTATCCTCGAAAAAAATCCTGTCATTCTAAGGTGATCTGATGTCTCATGTTATTGATTTGAGTTGGCGTTCGCAATGCAGCATCGAACAAGGACTGTGTGATGACGAGAAAGCTCCCAACTGTTGCAGACCTTCAGGCCTGTAAGGGACAGAGACAACTGACCATGCTTCGCTATTTCAGCCTAGAAGAAGCAGCCGCTGCCGAAGCGGCAGAGATCGACATTGCCTCTGTTCCAGACGAAATCTTGTTTCACCCGGAGTATCGCAATGCCGCACCGTCCGTCTTTTCGATGACCGGACAAACACACACAGAGTGTGGCTCCCCCGATGCGTACCTGCGGTGGTGCAACCAAGCGCTCGAACGGGGCGCAGATGCGCTATATTGCTCCGGTTCACTCGCGACGGTTGAGATGCTAGCGCGTGAATATGTGCCGATTGTAGGACATGTCGGGCTGGTTCCAGCCCGCGCCACGTGGACCGGAGGCTTTCGGGCCGTCGGGAAGACGGCCGACACCGCCATGCGGCTGTATCAAGAGGTTAAGGCTTATGAATCCGCAGGCGCGTTTGCAATCGAGCTCGAGGTCGTGCCCGAGGAAGTCGCAACCGAGATCTCCAAGCGTGTCAACATCCTCATCTGGTCCATGGGCGCAGGCTCTGGCTGCGATGCACAGTACCTCTTCTCCAACGATATACTCGGCTATACCGAAGGCCGCATTCCTCGACACGCCAAAGTTTATCGGGACTTTCGCGCCGAATATGACCGTCTACAAGATGAACGGATTGCCGCGTTCCGCGAGTTTGTTGCAGACGTTCAGGACCGGTCGTTCCCACAATCCGAACACGTTGTGAAGATGGAGCCAAATGAGCTTGAGGCCTTCAAAGAGCAATTGGACGCCAAATCGTGAAATTCGGAGTTTTTGCGCAATGATCGAATTGATGGCTGAAGGTATCAGTCTCCGTTTTGATCCAAGTATTGGCCAGATTGTCGACTTCACTGTAACAGACGGTGGCCGGTCAATTTCCCCACTCCACAAAGCTCCGTGGGTGGACTCTGACGAGGAGTTTCCCGATGGGATGCCCCCTCATCTCAAGACACTTGGGGGGGACTTCTTTTGCGCGCCCTTCGGTCAGGAAACCGAAGATATGCCGCTTCATGGCTGGCCAGCTAACTCAAAGTGGCTCATCGAATCCAACACTACTAACCGATTGTGCGCACGGCTGAAGAAAAGCGTGAACGGAGCAAAACTCATCAAGGAAATTGAACTTCGCGACAGGCATCCGTTTGTCTATCAGCGTCACACATTTACTGGTTCGGTCCTAAACATTCCATTTTCGAACCACGCCAACGTTTCGCTTCCGAATGGCGGGATCATTCGCACCTCGCCGAAAAGCGAATGGAGAACGCCACATTGGCCTGTCGAAATCGATCCGACGCGGGGCCGTTCAGGGCTGAGTTATCCGGGCCAATCTTTTGACCCGAGCAATTTTCCCGCCCTCACGGGCACTGTCGATCTCACGCGCTATCCATGGTTCCCGAGCCACGAAGATTTTGTCGTCGGAATCGAGGCTTCCGACCACTACCTGGGCTGGACTGCGGTAACGAGACCGGTTGAAGGCGATCTCTTTCTGTCGCTTCGCGCAGCTAAAGCTATGCCGATGACAATGCTCTGGCACTCTAACGGTGGGCGTGACTATGCTCCATGGTCTGGAAGGCATTTCGGATGCCTTGGTGTTGAAGAAGGTTGGGCGCCACATATCCTTGGAAGGGATTTTTGTGTAAACGCGCGGTTATTAGGTTCTCAAGACTCCATTTTCAGCGTTTCTCACGTCATTGGGGCAGTAAGTTGGCCTAGCCAAGAAGCCATCAATACGATTTCGCTGTCAGACTCCAAGCTGGCTGTAGAGGGCGAATGCGGTACATTAAATAGTGTCGCTCTGTGGACAGAACATTTGATCAAGGACTTCGACGCCAGTACCTAGGCGATTTTAGTCAGTCTTGAGCCGCATTTGGGGTGCCATATAGGCGCCAAAAATGCTCCGAGGGTACTTAGCCCGATTAAATTCTAGCACCAGAGGCTCGTGCATCGGGGACCCCCCACATCGGACCGTGCGCCTCGGACCTCGGACCTCGGGCCTTGGTCATGGATTGGCGGATTTATTGGGGCGAAGCTTTTAAGGTATGGTGCAGCGGCTTGCGCGTTACGCCAAGTTGCTTGGCTAAGCGTTTACACCTGCCAAGGTGATGAGCGCCTCGATCAGCCACCCGCCTTGGGTTGGCGATCAAGGTAAACGCCGTCACCTCGTGCGCCAAGTAGCACGCCATCTTTCATCATGACCTTGCCGCGTAAGAGCACCGTTACCGGCCAGCCGCGCAGGCGGCGGCCCTCATATGGAGTATAATCGGCGCCATCGTGTAAATCGGCATGATGTACGATGCGCTCAAGATCAGGATCCCAAATTGCCAGATCGGCATCAGAGCCGACAGCAATTGTGCCCTTGCGGGGGTAAAGGCCGTAGGTTTTGGCGTGATTGGTTGCGGTAAGGGCAACAAAGCGGTTGATATCGATGCGCCCAGTGTTGACCCCCTCGGAAAATAGGATGGGCAGACGCGTTTCTACGCCTGGAATGCCGTTGGGGATGAAGCGGAAGTTTTTTGCCCCCTTCGGATTAAGCTTGCCATGCGGGCTGTCATAACGAAATGGGCAGTGATCTGAGGAAAAAAGATCAAACGTGCCATCCATCAAGCCTTGCCAGCAGGCTTGCTGTTCGGCGGCATTGCGGGGCGGGGGCGAGCAAACGAACTTCGCTCCCTCCCAATCCATGCCGTCCAGATCATCGGCGGTCAGCATTAGATATTGCGGGCAGGTTTCAGCGGTAACCTTTAGCCCACGGCCACGGGCCCGTCGGATCTCTTCGGCGGCCGCGCCATTTGAAACGTGAACGATCACAATTGGCAGATCAACGATTTCCGCGAGAGAAAGCGCTCGATGCGTGGCCTCACGCTCAACAGCGATCGGTCGAGTAGTGGCATGCGCGCTTGGGTTTATGCGGCGCTCGGCTTCGTGGCGATCAACGAGATAGCGGATGGCATCTTCGTTTTCGCAATGCACCATCATCGTGGCGCCATGGCGGCGCGCCACATCAAAGGCCGCCAACAACTCGGCATCATTGAGGCGCAGCGCCTCATAGGTCATGAACACCTTGATGGATGTATAACCCTCTGCAATCAGCGCTGGCAGATCTTGGCCCAGAGTTTGCGGATCTGGGTTGGAAATGATGAGGTGAAAGGCAACATCAGTATAGCACTGATCTTCAGCAAGGCCGTGATAGGCATTCAGCGCCTCGCGCAGGTTATCGTTACGCTCCTGCAAGCAGAACGGCATGATCGTGGTGTTGCCACCATATAGCGCCGAGCGGGTGCCAGTTTCAAAATCATCTGCCATTACGATGCCTTCGCCTGAAGGCTGGCTCAGGTGAACATGGCTGTCGATCCCGCCAGGTAAAACCAGTTTGTCTGTCGCATCGATGGCTTCGGCGCCACTGTGCTCAAGGTCGCGTCCAATCGCTACAATCTGGCCGTCCTTGATGCCGATATCGGCAAACGTCGTATCTGCGGCAGTGCAGATCTTTCCTCCAAAGATGACAAGGTCATATGACATCGCAAAATTACTTTCTGTGGGGGCCGATAGCGTTTTGGGGCAGTCTCAGCGTTTGTGTGTTCTGCGCGCGGCTGCTGCTGCTTTGTTCTGCATCGGGGAGTTGTCCTTAGTCGGGTGACTTGCCCAAGATTGATTTAAGGCTTGTTTGCGGCTTCGCGGTCTCGCGTAGATCAAGCGCTGAGAGAATATCCAAAAGATGGCTTTTCATCAGCGCCTCGGCCTCTGCGCCGTCTTTGCGGCGGAAAGCCTCGACAAGGGCGTGATGGGCGTGCTTGTCGCAAAGCGCGCTTTGGCGGCGCCAGTAAATCGCGACAATCAGCGAAGATCGCGCAACCAAGCGTTCGATGAATTCCGCAATGGTGGCTTGATCCGCGATATGAGAAATCTCGATGTGGAATTGGCCCGAAAGGCGCACTGCTTTGCCCTGTTCGCCAGCATGGATTGCTTCATGCTCGGCTTCGATATGGGCCTCAAGACGCGCAAGCGCCGCATCCGTCATCCGCTCGGCGGCAGAACGGGCGGTGCGCGGCTCTAGCAACGCGCGTGCTTCGAATATTTCGCGGGCCTCACGGACAGTTGGTTGCGAGACAAAGGCACCGCGATTGCGGCGCAATTCGACCAGTTGCAAATGCGAAAGCGCTTGCAAGGCTGCCCGCACCACGGTGCGCGACACGTTATAAATATCGCTCAGCTCATCTTCCCCCAGTTTTGTCCCGGGCAGCAGGCGGTGTTCATAAATCGCCACGCTTAGATCTGTGACCAGATCGCCGCTTGAGCCATTGACCACGGGCTGCAAAAAGAACTGTTCTTTGGGTGCTTTGTTCATCAGGTTCTCCTTACACACGAAGATGGGGCTGAATAGAATCGAGTGCAAGACACCCCAAGTCGGTATTCAATTTATTGCCTTATTGTATACAGTTTTGTGCACAATCTCTGCGCAAACAGGGAAATGCGTGCTTAAATTTTAAGCGTTTACCTGCAAGGGCTAGATTCGATTTGTGTCCATCATTGACCTGCGCCGCATAGGGTCGCTTGCTGAGACAAACAGCAAGGGAACCCCATGACGGCGCCGCTTGACCTTGAATTGATTTCTCTTACCAAACGCTATGGCGATGCGCTTGCGGTGGATGCGATTTCGCATGGCTTTAAGTCGGGGGTCTATGCATGCCTGCTAGGCCCCTCTGGCTGTGGTAAATCTTCGACATTGCGGATGATCGCAGGCCATGAAGGGGTATCAGACGGCGCAATCGTTCTTGACGGGCGCGAAGTCACCCATTTGCCACCCGCAAAACGCGGCACGGCTATGATGTTCCAAAACTATGCTCTGTTCCCGCATCTCAGTGTGCGCGACAACGTGGCCTTTAGTCTACGGATGGCAGGGATTGATCGTGCAACCCGTCACAAGCGCGCCAATGAGATGCTTGAACTGGTCGAGATGTCAGCAATGGCCGAGCGCAAGCCTGATCAATTATCAGGTGGGCAGCAACAGCGGGTTGCCTTGGCGCGCGCCCTGATTACCCGCCCGCAAGTCTTGCTGTTGGACGAGCCGCTTTCGGCGCTTGATCCATTCCTGCGCATTCGGATGCGCTCGGAGCTTAAGCGCCTTCAGCGTGAGCTTGGGATTACCTTCATCCATGTTACCCATGGCCAAGACGAGGCTCTGGCGTTGGCCGATGAGATTATCGTGATGAACAATGCCAAGATCGAACAGGCAGGATCGGCACGCGATATTTTCAATAAGCCCAAAACCGCCTTCGTTGCGCGGTTCTTGGGGGGGCATAACGTTTTGAAATTGCCCCAAGGTCAGATTGCGCTGCGCAATGATGCAATCCAAGTCACCGCTCAAGGGGCAGGGCGCATGGATGGCCGCGTGATTGGCGTTGAATATCAAGGCGCGCATGTGACGTTGACCGCCCTTGTGGCGGGGGATCAAGAGGCCACCGCCCTCGTGCCAGATCATCAATTCATCGAAACCCCCAAAGACCTTGGCGAGGTCATTGGGCTCACTTGGGATGACCAAAACGCACATCTGGTCTCCGCTTAAAACTGCCGTTTCAGCTAAGAGGATCACGACATGACTTCAGTTCCAAAAATTCGCTACAGCCGCCGCTCCCTCCTGAAAACAGGGGGGGCTGCTTTGGCCGCCTCTGCATTGCCCGCGCCAATGGTTTGGGGGCAATCCATTCGCGACATCACCTTGCGCCAGTTTGGTACAGGCGTCTCGAACCTCAATGAGGTGGCAACCAAGGTGAAAGAAGACCTCGGTATCACCCTTGAGATGACCGCACTCGACACCGACAGTGTGACGCAGCGCGCCGCCACCCAGCCTGATAGTTTCGACATTGCGGATATCGAATATTTCGTCTGTAAAAAGGTTTGGCCCTCGGGCAACCTTCAAGCGATGGATGCCAGCCGTATCACCAATTACGATAAGATTGTCGGCATTTTCCGCGATGGTAAGCTGACCCCAGAAAGCACGATTGCACAGGGCACAGCGCCCCATACTGTTGGCTTTGTTGAGGGGCCAGGTGGCACCGAATTTGTGAACAATGAATCGGGGTGGATGACCCTGATCCCAACCATCTACAACGCAGATACGCTTGGCATTCGCCCTGATCTGATTGGCCGCCCGATTGAAAGCTGGTCTGAATTGTTGAACTCAGAATTCGCAGGCAAAGCCTCGATCCTTGATATTTCCTCCATCGGAATCATGGATATGGCAATGGTTTGCGAGGCCATGGGGGAAATCCAATATGGCGACAAGGGCAATATGACCCGCGATGAAATCGATCGCACCATCGCCATCTTCACGGAAGCCAAACAAAATGGCCAGTTCCGCGCCTTCTGGAAAACCTTTGACGAAAGCGTCAACCTGATGGCTTCGGGCGAGGTGGTTATTCAGTCTATGTGGTCGCCTGCGATTACCGCCGTGCGCTCGCGCGGTATCCCATGCGTCTATCAGCCATTGCGCGAAGGCTATCGCAGCTGGGGTGGCGGCATTGGCCTGTCGGCCAATCTCTCGGGCATGGAGTTGGATGCCGCCTATGATTACATCAACTGGTATCTCTCGGGTTGGGTTGGCGGCTTCTTGATGCGTCAGGGCTATTATTCTGCCGTGCCTGAAACCTCCAAAGACTTCATGAGCGAAAACGAGTGGGGCTATTGGTTCGAAGGCAAAGAAAGCACCGATGACATCACCTCGCCATTTGGGGATAAATTGGCAGGTGCCGGTGAAGTCCGTGATGGTGGCTCATTCTATGACCGCATGGGGGCTGTGGCCTGCTGGAACTCGGTGATGGAAGAGAACCAATACATGGTGCGCAAGTGGAATGAATTCATTGCCGCTTAAGCGATCTTGCACAGCTGAGGGGGTGGCCCATGCCGCCCCCTCACACCCCAAAACCACCCCATAACCAAAGTGTTCCCAGATGACCAAACAAGTCACCGCATGGATACAAGCGGCCCCGATGGCGGCTGTTCTCTTATCCTTCCTTGTTGCGCCGATTGTCATGATCGTGATCGTCAGCTTCTGGGGCGCGACCGAATATTCAATTTACCCTGCTTTTCAATTCGACAATTACGAATTCCTGTTCGGGTCATCCGTGACCTACAGGGTATTTCTCAATACGTTCAAATATGCCTTGATCACTTGGGCCTTCACCCTCGTGATCGGGTTCACTGTTGCCTATTATCTGGCCTTTGAAATCCGCAGCCTCAAATGGCAAATTGCACTCTTTTTGCTTTGCACCATCCCATTTTGGACATCGAATATCATCCGTATGATTTCGTGGATTCCGTTTTTGGGGCGAAATGGCCTAGCCAATTCTACACTGATCTCATGGGGTGTTATTGACGAGCCCCTTGAATGGTTGCTGTTCAGCGATTTCAGCGTGATCTTGGCCTTTGTGCATCTCTACACGCTGTTCATGGTCGTGCCGATTTTCAACACGATGATGCGCATTGATCGCGCCCTGATTGAGGCGGCGCGAGATCAAGGGGCCAGCGCGTGGCAGAGTTTGACCCATGTGATCATCCCGCTGTGCAAGCCTGGCATCATGATTGGCACGATTTTCGTCACCACGCTTGTGATGGGCGATTTTATCACGGTGCGCTTCATGTCGGGCAGTCAACGCGCCAATGTGGGGCGCCTGATTTCTAATGACATTAACCTGCTGCAATACCCTTCGGCCTCTGCCACGGCGGTGGTCTTGCTGATCACTGTCTTGATCGTCATCGGTCTGTTGTTGCGTCTTGTCGATATTCGAAAGGAGCTGTGAGATGGAAAAGCGCAGCCGCAGCTTTTATCTGCTCTCCGCCTTTTTTGGCCTTTTTGTTCTGTTCCTTTACGGCCCAATTTTGACCATCGGCATCCTCAGCTTTCAGGGGCCAGAGGGGGGGCTGACCTTCCCAATGCGCGGCGCGTCGCTCTATTGGTTTTACGATTTGTTCGAAGAACAGGCCGTAGGTGATATTTGGGGCAGCTTCCGCCGTTCCTTGGCCTTGGGGCTGATGGTGATGGTGACGACTGTGGTTGTCTCGGTTTTGGGCGGGCTTGCCTTTCGTAAGAAATTCGCAGGCTCCAGCTTACTGTTTTATCTCTGCATCGCTTCGCTTGTGATCCCTTCGATCCTGATTTCATTGGGTGTTGGGCTGATCTTCAACCAAATTGGCCTGCCCGTGCATTGGGCCAGCTCTGGGTTTGGCAGCCAACTGACATGGACATTGCCCTTTGGTCTTTTGATCATGTTTGCCGTCTTTAACCGTTTCGACAAAAGCTATGAGGAGGCGGCGCGTGACCAAGGTGCGACCGCGTGGCAGACATTTGCTCATGTGGTCTTGCCGATTATTGCCCCCTCCTTGATTGGTGTTGCTCTGTTTGGCTTCACACTCAGCTATGATGAATTCGCGCGCACCCTTTTGACAGCAGGCAGTTACAACACCCTGCCGCTTGAAATCTTTGGGATGACCACGAATGTCACAACGCCTGTGATCTTTGCGCTTGGGACGCTGACCACGGTATTCTCCTTTTGCATAATTGGGGTGTTTTTCCTTGCTGTTTGGCTGTTCTCACGGCGCAAGGATCATTCTTCTGATGCAGGTCAGGGGATGGTTTGATCCTATGCGCGTGTTCCTTATCAACCCCAACAGCACCGAGGCGATGACGCAGACCGCCCTTGCGGCTGCGCGGCGAGCGGCCCCAGACTTGGTGTTTGAGGGGTGGACATCGCATCTTGGCCCGTCCGCAATCGAAGGGCCAGAGGATGGCGCGCGCGCTGTGCCGCCTTTGCTGACGCTGATTGACCAAGCGGCTGCACAAGGGGCAGGGGCGATTATCATCGCCTGTTTTGACGATACGGGCCTTGCAGAGGCCCAAGCGCGGGTCAGTTGCCCCGTGATTGGGATCGGTCAAGCAAGTTTTGTTATGGCACAGCTCAGGGGCGGATCAAGTGCCGTGATCACGACTGTTCCCGAGGCCATCCCCGTGATCCAAGAAAACCTCCGCGCGCAAGGATTTGCGCAGACCATCAAGGTGGTAGAGGCGGCCAACACGCCTGTTTTATCGCTGACCGAAGATCCCGAATGGGCGGCTGCGCAATTCCTCAAACTTGCGCGCAATTTGCCCCAGGGCACCCGAAGCTTGATCCTCGGCTGTTCTGGGGCTGTTTCTATCATCGAGGCTTTATCCCGCGACCTTGATCTTGTTTTGATCGATGGGGTGACAGCCGCTGCACGACTGGCAACTGTTATGCGTCCTTTATGAAGATCTGAAAAAACGGCTGATTTCTTCTGCGATGAAGTGCTGGGTGCAGCGAGGCCGCTCACGTATGACGTTTAACACGGCGCGCTGCGTATCGCCGAGTGCGGCCTCGACCGATACACCTGCCGCTTAATAGCCCTACGCGGTCCACCTGAACGTCAACTCCTGGTCCTCAATATCTTTCCCCATCTTTCCCCGTGAGCAGCATGTTGATGTCCTGCGTGCCTGTTTGGAGCTGCAGAACCATAATCGTTTCTACGGTGGCCGAAATGCCCGTGGAACCCAAAATCATTTCAATCGGTGATGTCTCCATACCTGTGGACTTCCGATTGTGATGCACCACTGGTGGTCTTTTCTAACCTTTAGCTTGACGTAATGTAATTACAGTGATGTCTTTTGAATTAATAACATTCGAAGCATTCGTTATAGTTAAACTGTCATGGATAACTTCCTTCACCCAGCTAACCGCCACAAGCAGAGATGCCCCAGGTGTCAGTCACCACTCAACACCGTTGTTGTGCATGGGCATGAGCAATGTGCGGTATGTAAGTCAAACATCTTTGAGTGCTGCTCTGGCGATACGTGTGAGACTGATCACAATCTCGCAGTAGGCTACAACCGAGGATGACATAGCGTGAACTCCCCCTAGCCCTCATAACTATCATCGCAGCTTGTCTCTTCGCTGTCGCGAAGCTGCATGACGATGGCACGGTGATCCTAGCAAGTATCTTCAGGAAGTTGCCATCAACGCATTACGCTGATCTTTTCATTGTTTTTCAGCTAAACAAGTTTAGTAGATTTTATGGAGGCGCTCGGCGCGATATCGTTAAACTTGATTTCTCAACTTAAAAATTTACTCTGATGCCGTTATTTTTGCGAAGTTGGGAAACGCATGAAGTCGCGAAGCGGGATTGCAAATAAAATCAATGCATTCATGTTGACGTTCATCCTAGCCGTAGCTCTGCTAGGCTTTCCCGCGCACGCTCAAAATCATGACGTCCTCAGTGTGCAGCGGGGCCTGGCCCTGGCCGGGTATGAACCTGGACCCCTCGACGGCTACTGGGGCGGCCTCACGGAGTCCGCGCTCTCGGAGCTCATGGAGGATTACGGCATAGCTGCCGAGGTCGGTGGCCCCGATGACCTCTCGGGCACAGTGTTTGACGCCCTCGTCCGCGCCTTTAATGCCCTACATGAGGCTCTCGAGGCCGACAAGCCACACCTGCAGGTGGCCCTGGGGGTGGTCGACGCCCGGCACTTGTTGGAGCGCACGGGAATTGGGGCCCACCCCGCCGAAATTGATCGGCTTGTTGGCCTCACGCGGAGCGAGGCGATTAGCCAGATTATTGCGGGGCTCGACGCGCGGGCGCCACTGCTGCCCCAGCCGACCTGGGTGGAGAGTGGGCCATTCCCAGACTACTGGTTGCGCTGGGACTATGAGGAGGAGGAGCGGTCGCGCTTCCGCATGGCGCGCGACCGAGAGATGAACCAATTGCGCGCCTGGTGGGTGGACGAACTCATTGCGACGGACCGGCCGCAGGCCGAGCGCCTCATCCTCTATTGGCATAATCACTTTGTGACGGCCTACTCAGCCATTCAAGAAGAAAGCCACGCGATATATCTGCAGCATCAGTTGTTTCGAAGCCGCGGCCACCAAAACTTCCGCGACCTAGTTACAGCAATCCTGTACGACCCCGCGATGCTCAACTACCTCGACAATGACCGCAGCCGCGAGGAGCAGCCCAACGAGAACCTAGCGCGGGAACTGATGGAGCTCTTTGTCCTTGGCGAGGGGAACTATGACGAGGAGACCGTTAAGGAGGTCGCCCGCGCCCTCACGGGCTATGGCTACACACGCATGGGGCGCATGGAATTTCAATTTAGCCCTTGGGACCATGACAGCGGGCGCAAGACTATTTTCGGCCGGACGGGCCGCTGGCGCGCCGAGGACGTGGCCGACATCTTGCTGGATCAGCCCGAGGCCGCTGAATTTGTGGCGCGCAAATTTTGGACGGCCTACGTGTCTGAGTTCAACTATGACGAGGAGGAGCTCGCTACAGTCGCGGCCGCGTTCCGAGACGCCGACTATGACGTCAAGACGCTCCTGCGCTACCTCCTGGCTTCGCGCGCCTTCTGGGCAGAAGAAAATCGCGGCACAATCGTCAAGAGCCCTGTGGACCTGCTAATTGGCTCGGCGCGCTCCCAGGGTCGGCACTTGGGAGAGGTGGTATCCTTGCCAAACCAACTGGCCGCACTCGGCCAGAACCTATTTGAGCCGCCGAATGTTGCGGGCTGGCCTGGCGCAGGCGACTGGCTGACCCCGTCCCGCATTCTCTTGAGAAACGACACCTTGGATCGCCTGGCAGACTACGTGGACGATGCGGCTGATCAGGAGCAGCCGGACGCCTCGGTGGCCATGGCGGGTGCCGACACTGGCAGCGCCGAGATGGCCGGCGTTGACGAGCCGTCGATGTCCGAGGGGGGCGATACGGCAGGCGGAACCATCCGCGTGCGCTACGCCGCCGAGAATTTTGAGGGGCCGCCCATCTTCCGCGTGTACGTCATGAGGGAGAATGAGGAGGGCGCCCTGCGGACGGACTGGGTCAGCCCAGTTGTCGTGGCAGAGGGCGGGATTGACACCGAGCGCTACGGCCGGGTCATGGCGTCGGACCTCCCGTGGCGAGAGACCGAGATACCTGTGCCACGCGAGATAGACCCCGCTGCCTTCCGTGTTTCGTTCGTGAATGACCACTGCTGCGGGGCGGGCGGTTCCGACGGGGGCGACCGCAATTTCTATGTCGACTGGGTGTCCTTCGACGGCCGCCTATACCCCGTCTCCGCTGGTGAGCAGCGCACTAGCTGCACCTCTCCGAATGCGGATCGGGAGCCCGGCCGCCTATTCTGTAATGGGCACGTCACGCTCAGCGAGTATTTGACCGAGGACACGGAGCCCGTGTTCGCGCGTAGTAGCGACAGGCTGCTCATTGACCGAGTAGCCTTTGAGTGGGCCGAGGAGATGCGCGCGGGCGACAACTGGGTGTCCTTCAGCCTCGGCGTTCTGTCCCCGCGTCTGGGGTCCGTCGGGGCTCAAGCCATGAAGGTGGAGCTGGTTCGAAATAATACGGACGATGCGGGCCAGCGGCTCCTACTCAAGATCTCGGAGCGTGAGTGCTACCCGAACTGCCTTGGGGCGCCCATGCCCTCTGCGGCCTACACCAATCGCGAAACGGGTCACCGCGAAATGAATTTCGTGTTGATCGGGCGTGAGTGGGACGACGAGCGACGCCAGTGGAATGCCCTGACAGACGAGCAGCGCGCGTTTGTGTCGTCACTCTGGGTGGCCGTGCCCGACTTTATCCGACAGGCTATGCGGGGCCGCAACTGGCGTGAGCGCGAGGCCCAGAGGAAATACGAGACCTGGTCCGAGTGGCTCGCCCTCGTCGAGGAGGCTCTGCCGCGTAGCCGCTACGCGCGACACGCCGCGCCCGGCGGCTGGGGAATGAGCGGCATTCAGCCGGACGCGAATTCTATGTCAATGATGATGTCCATGATGTCGGGCACGGGGGCAGGAGAGCCCATGGTCGTCGCGGGCATGCCGTCTGACGACGCGCGAGACTATGTCGATGGAATGGCTCAGTCTGCGCCGCCCGCGCAATACTTTTTGACTTCAATTGCTGGAGTGGACCTGCCTCAGGTCGGTCAGCTGTCGGAGATCTTTCAGCACCCGATGTATCAACTCAAGTGAGGGCGGAGCTATGAACAGGCGTCAAATATTTCAATCTCTGTTGGCGGGCCTTGCCATACCCCTCGCGCCTCTAAATTTGGCGCGGGCTGCGCAGGTGAGCGGCCGGAGACTAATTCTGGTGGAATTGTCCGGGGCCAATGACGGCCTCAATACCGTGGTGCCCTATCGCGACGAGAGGTATCGGCAGATACGCCCCAATATTTCCCTGCACGAGGATGAGCGATTTACGCTCACGTCCGAGCTCGCGCTGCATGCGTCGCTCACGCCCCTGGGTGACGCCTGGGAGGCGGGCGACTTGGCAATTGTCCAGGGTCTGGGCTACCCCGGCCAGAACCGGTCTCACTTCAAGTCCATCGCCATCTGGGAGACTGGCGGAGACGGCTCGCAGAGTGGCGTCAACGGCTGGCTCACTGAGGACATCATGGGCATGCGCGACGCATCTGAGGTGGACGCGCACGGGATCAGCCTAGACGGCGGCATGGGCGTATTCGCCGCTTCGTCTGGCCTGTGGCTGTCGATGACCTCTCTCAATCAATTTGCGACACTGGCAGGTCAGCGCCAGCAGGCGCCGTCTGTTTCTGGCGGAGACAATCCTGCGCTCGCAATGCTCCTCGACCGGGGCCACAGCCTCGACACGGCGATGACGCGAATTTCTGCTAAGATTGAGCGCCTCCCACGGAGTTCGTCATTCCGAATTGATGCCGGCGACTTTGGACGCCAGGCTGCGATGGCGGCGCAGCTCATTGACGCAGGTATCGAGGCACCAGTATTGAAAATAAAACTAGACGGGTTTGACACGCACGAGGCGCAGCCTTGGCGGCACCGTGACCTGCTAAGGGATCTGGGCCGAGGGCTCGCGGGCCTTCGCCAGGCCCTCATACAGTCTGGTCAATGGGAGGACACGCTCGTGATGACCTACAGCGAATTTGGCCGCCGGGCCGTCGAGAACGAGTCGATGGGGACCGACCATGGCACCGCGGCGCCACACTTCCTGATGAGCGGCGGCCTGAGCGGCGGAATTTGGGGTGTCCACCCAGATCTTGGCAACCTAGCTGATGGCGATATGGAATTCACGCTTGACTATCGGACCATGTATCACACCGTCTTGCGTGACTGGTTTGGATTGGTTCAGAATAGGTTTCAAAGCCACTTTGACCCAGCACTAGATGGCATCTTGAGATCTTAAGATAACGGTAATGCCGCGCGACGCTGGATGGCGCGCGAGTTGTCCAATGATGAGGCCATCATTGAGATGAAAAATAAGTATGCCCGCCTTTGCGGTATTTTGGACAAAGCCCGCAACCAAGCGAAGGAGGACGCAACATGAAATCCACGATCCGATTGATCGCTGCACAGGCTTTGGTTGGCTATTTTATGGCCCAACTGACAGAAGACCGTGAACCGTTCATCGCCGGCGTCTGGACGATATTTGGTCATGGCAATGTGGCTGGGCTGGGCGAGGCGCTTTTTAAGCGTAGCGGTATCAAAGGTCCTTTTGTAGTTATAATGGACACTGATCCTTATCCGTCCACATAGTTTGGCGGGACGTGATGGCATGTCGGATTTCCAGAAGCGTCAGAACTTGCCCAAGTGAAAGCCGCCTACGCGAGTTATGTTGAGAACAAAAAGTCTCAACTAATGGGCTTGGTCGAAAAGGAATAACACGATGACTAACCTTCTGAAAAAACCCTTCGGCAACCGTGGGAAAGTTCACCAGATTACGCCGGAAAGTGCGGGTTGGCGTTACGTTGGCTTCTCGCTTTACCGGCTTAACGCGGGAGATACTGCTGCCGAGGCAACCGATGATCGAGAGGTAATTCTTGTAATGGTTGAAGGTAAAGCAAGGATCCATGGCATGGGACAGGATTGGGATGTACTGGGCGAGCGGATGAACGTGTTTGAGAAAACCCCGCCGCATTGTCTCTATTTACCGAACGGCACTGACTGGGAGGCTAAGGCCGAGACTGACTGTGTGATCGCCGTCTGTTCCGCTCCCGGTAAAGGTGGTCATGAAGCGCGCCGTATTGGACCAGATGGCATAACCTTGACTGAACGCGGCAAGGGCACCAACACTCGCTATATCAACAACATCGCTATGGAGAACGAAGACTTCTGTGATAGCTTGTTGGTGACCGAGGTGTTTACGCCCGCAGGGCATTGGTCATCCTATCCCAGCCACCGCCACGATGAAGATGATTTTCCGCGCATCACCTATCTAGAAGAGACGTACTATCATCGGCTGAACCCGGCCTCAGGTTTTGGGATCCAGCGCGTTTACACAGATGACGGGTGCCTAGATGAAACGATGGCGGTAAATGATGGCGACGTTGTCCTTGTCCCGCGCGGCCACCACCCCTGCGGCGCACCCTATGGCTTCGAGATGTACTACCTCAATGTTATGGCTGGGCCATTACGAAAATGGCGCTTTGTTCCTGCGCCAGAGGTCGAGTGGATCATGGATCAGGACGCATAGAGCGCCTAGCTCCCCGGGTGCGTACGACTTCAATTTTGTTGTCGCGCATATCTCCTGATTATTGGTGTCGGATGCGTCTATGCCTTGACACATTTGGGGTGGGATGATTGCATTTCTCGAATGCAACACTTCTTAGCAACCGTACTGATCGCCGTAGTACTCGCTTCGCCTTTAGGGGCAGAGGTCGCCACGATAGAATGTGAATGGCCTGATGGGGAAGTGGCCATATTTCAGCTTGATTTGGAGAAAGAAACCGTCTCTGACACCAGCTCTCCAGGTGATTGGAGCACAACTATTTTAATTTGGAATAATCGGTTCATAGGATGGGCTGACGTCCAAGGCCAAAGGTATGGGAGCAATACCATTAAAAGTTTTCTTTTAGACCGTCAGTTTTTGTCTTTGCAAACAAGGGTCATGAGCACTGGCTTTCGTGACCTTTCGTCGCTTGATACAACGCTCCAATGCATAAGGTCATAATAAAATACATTGTAATAGGCGCGTTAGCAGCCTCCGCACTGTCCTCACCGGTGAGGGCGGAGGCGGTTGTACCGTTAACTGTACGGCAGTTTTTTGAAGTCTGTCAGCCCACTCGAGTAACGGACTTCGTTGATGACAATGATTATATACAGTTTGGTCTTTGCATGGGTTTGATTGTAGGTTTGTCTAGTTTGATGGATTTAAACTGTCAGCTAGATCGCAACGACACTCCTAATCATTTAAAAGCAGACCTATCAGGCGGAAACACTTCACTCACTGCCTACAGGCAAACAATGTGGAATTACGCTAACGACAATCCAAGTCTTCGCAGCTTTCCCGTCGGCATGCTAGCCGCGTCGCTTGCTGAGGAGTGGCCGTGTATTGAACCGCTATAAACTCACCATCAAGATCCTGTTAACAAGCGTGCGCTACGTCATTATTTGGCTCTTAACTTTTGTATTTTCGACCGCTTTTGTTCTAGACGATGTGAAAATATCTGATGCGAACGCATGGCAGATGGCAGGGCTAATCATTTTGCCGACAGCAGCTTGCCTGTGTAGCTGGTTTTTTTATAGTGCAAAAAAATAGCCACCGCCTAAGATTAGAATTTTTTAGCGAGCACACAGTGTTGGCATAAGCTACTCCTTGCCTGGAGTTTTATAACTTGATTTTACTGCTTTAATTGCCGCTAGACCTTTATCCAAATCAAATTCTGGCAACATTACCATATCTTCCCACGCGCCAGAGTCGGTCACTGCTTTTAATAATCCACTTGCCGCTTCAAGGCTTGGTAATTCCATAAGAGCTGCCATATCGTAATCTCCTTGGAGATACATCAAATCAAGGAGCTCTCCTCCCGCCGCTTTTGCGATTGATGCCGCGGCTTCTCTGCGGTTTGCGAAGTTGCTATTCTCTAGACCTTCGAGGCCCTCTTCGCTGTACATTCCAATATACAAAACTCTCATTTTTTTATCTCCTATGTTGGAACGTCAGAATTGCATAAAAATTTAAAAATAACAAAAAATACGGAACACTAGGATGTTTTCCTTGGCTAACACCAACTCGTCTTGTACTCACTAACCGAAATATCGTTTGGGTCTGAAACTAGAAATTTCCCTAAAAATCATGGTTTTTTGACTTTAATGCTACGATATATTCGACTTGTTGCGTTGCCACTGGTACGTTGAAAATTGTCATTTTAGCTTGACGTGAATCTGACCCAGTGTGCTGATTGCCGCTCTGCCAATGACGTTATGCGTGGATTTTTTGAGGTAAAAAATTGAGTATATACTCCGGTATTTGGCCCGTTGCTCCCACACCTTTCAACGAAGATGGGAGCTTAGATCTTCATGGTATGAAGCGTGTATTAGACTGTTTGATTGATCAAGGCGCCGATGGCATTTGCATTCTTGCCAATTTTTCGGAGCAATTTCTGATCTCTGACGCAGAGCGCGAGGAGTTAGCGCGACTTAGTGTCGAGCACATCGCTGGACGGGTGCCCGTGATAGTGACGATTAGTCATTATGCAACTCAGATAGCTGTCCAGAGAGCACAGTTTGCGAAGGATCTGGGAGCAGATGTGGTCATGATGATGCCGCCATATCACGGGGCACTACTAAAAGGCACTCCTGAGCAAAGCTTCGAGCAATTTGCGGCTGTGGGCAAAGTGGGTATCGATATTATGGTGCAAGATGCGCCTTTGTCTGGCGTTGAACTCTCTGTCCCGCTCTTGGTTAAAATGGCAAAAGAAATAGAGGCAGTTAAGCTTTTCAAAATTGAATGCCCAAGAGCAGCAAACAAAATTCGTAGTTTGATTGAGCATGGTGGCGACGCAATAAAGGCCCCCTTCGATGGAGAAGAGGGTATTACGTTGCTAGCTGACCTTGATGCTGGTGCGACTGGTTCTATGACGAGTGGTATGATCGTTGACCAAATCAAGCCCGTTATTGTTAAGCATCTAGCCGGAGAAATTAAATCAGCTACAGACTGTTATGAACGCATTGCAATGGCAATAAATCATGAAAATCGTCAATGTGGTTGGCAAGCATGTAAAGTTGCGATGGTAGAAGGCGGTGTCATCAAATCGGACTTTTGTCGTCATCCAATTCCTGAACTTCACCCAAAGATTAAATCGCGAATGATAGATCTTTTAAAGCCGTTAGACCCAGTAGTATTACGATGGGGGCTTTGAAAGTATCCAAGTAGTTTGCTGAGCTGCGAAGGCTTTATGTTAATAAAAACAGAGATGTGCATTACTATCAGTGCGTGAACTAAAAAACGCCGTATTTTTTATAAGCGTCGACAGGGTCCATCCCGCTCATTAGAGCGGCCCGCATTTCTGTTTCTGTACTTGCTTTCTCTTCTGTTGCTTTGACGACATCTTCAGCAATCATGCGGGGGATAATAACTACTCCGTCAAGATCAGCGATTACGTAATCTCCCGAATTTATGGAAACGCCACCGATCTCAATCGGTCCGCCCATAGTTTTTGCCACCCACCTTCCGACGATGTCCTTTGGCGTGTTGAAGCGACAAAAAGTCGGAAATTCATTTTCAAGTATAAATGATACGTCTCTTGTAGCCCCATCTACGATGTATCCCTTAACACCTTTTTTCTTTAGCACCTCAGAAGATAGCTCTCCCATTAATGCAACTTCGTAAGTGTTAGGTTGGCAGATTAAGACCTTCCCAGACGGTGCTTTTGACAGAACAGTCGACCAACTCAGCAGAGTTGAGTGAGGATCCTGACCTACTTCGTAATGCCCATCGATTGTAAAAATTTCGCCGGCTAATTTTTGCCCAGGTATCAGGGCGCTGATACCATGGGGCAAAACACAATTGTCATGCCCTAGCGCACGCAATGCATCATAAACTGCGCTTGAGTACAGTCGCTCCAAACGTGTTGTTAAGTCATGCATGCGTCGTTTCCTTTATCCCGATGTTCCAGTCCCAACACAGGCGATAAACCTCCATCATGTCAATATGGCAAACGGAGTAAAAGAGATTGCGCGGTTCGGCGGTCCTAGATTGGGCAATGTAGGTGATGCTACAGCCTTAATCGGCAAGGGAGGGCGGAAATCGAGCCCATACTACGACCCTGAGTGCTGCATTGCTCATGAAGATCGCAATTGCTCATATGCGTTTTCACCGACCTAGATATCGGCCAGGAGAACGGGTTGACCCGTTTTCGCGGATTTTGTTGCCGCCTCGGCCATTGCGAGGGCCAGAACCCCATCTGACAACGTGACGGGCAGGGTGGCTCCTTCGGTGATCGCCGCAACAAAGGCCGACCATTCGGCCTTATAGGCCTGCATGTAGCGTTCAAGGAAGAAATAGGTGGGTTTGGCCCCCGTTATGCCCTGTGTGTCCGATTTTAAGACCGTATTTTCAAGCATATTTTGCGCTTGCAAGAGGCCCTCTGATCCAAGCAGTTCCACGCGTTGATCATAACCATAAACCGCACGGCGCGAGTTTTTGATGACGGCCAATTCGCCACCTGCGTAGCGCAAGGTCACAATCGCCGTGTCAAAATCACCTGCCGCGCCAATGTCTGGATCCACGATTGAGGAGGCCGTGGCACTGATCGAAACAGGGGCAGAGCCCATGATGAAATTCGCCATGTCAAAATCATGGATCATCATATCGCGGAAAATCCCGCCAGAAACTTTAATATAGGCGACAGGCGGTGGGGCGGGGTCAAAAGAGGTTATTGACAGCAATTCCGCCTTGCCAATCTCGCCTGCCGCAAGCGCGGCTTTGAGCGTGCCAAAATTAGTATCAAAGCGGCGGTTGAACCCGATCATCACAGGGCGGCCTGTGGCATCGACCACGTTTTGGCAGGCGCGCGCGCGCTCAAGGCTGAGGTCAACAGGCTTTTCGCACAGCACGGCCTTGCCGGCGCGGGTGGCGGCCTCCATCAAATCAGAATGGGTATCAGTCGAGGTTGCAATCAGTACCGCGTCAATCTTGGGATCTGCGATAATCTCATCCGTGCTGCGCGCCACGGCGCCATATTGCGCCGCCAATTTTTCAGCTGCCTCAGAATAGAAATCCGATACCGCGGCCAATTCGCTTTGGGGGTGTGAGGTGATGGCTGTGGCATGAACTCCCGCGATGCGGCCCGCGCCTAGAAGTCCAACTTTCAACATGATCTGTGCCTTTTCTTCGTGTCAAAATTAGCGTGAATGTGCGTCTTAACTGTTAGCGCCAAATGTGAGGATGCCCGCGCCCGCGTCAAGCGCCGAAGTGAAGGATGATCTCATCGGCGTTTGCAATGATGGCATTGATGGCAGAGCGTTTCATGTTAAGTCATTTTCCATAGGGGTTAGTGTCCATGTGCCAGTCGAGAGGCGCATCATACGTTGCAGGGGCCCTTGTTCATAGCTGAGGCCGATCAGCGCGGCAGGTGTCGAGGTTGCGGCGCGTAAGGCATCAACAAGGGAGATGCCGACATCTTCAACCATCACCTTCACCGCGCGGGTCAGGTCTAAATCCGCGCCTGCAAGCGTACCATCACCCAAGGTCAAAATCCCGTCTTTTCGGGTGATGCGCCGCCCGCATAGGTCAAATTCGGTCAAGTCGCTGCCTGCAACCGCCATGGCATCGGTTACAAGGAACAGCCCGCATGGCCCCTTTTTTGCGTCCCATGCCGCGCGCAATGATACTGGATGCACATGCACCCCATCCGCGATCACGCCTGCGCTGACGCTGCCCGTGCCTAAGGTGGCCCCGACCAAGCCAGGCTCACGGCTGTTCAGCTGGCTCATGGCGTTGAATAAATGAGTTGTGGCACGTACTCCCGCCTTAAAATAGCGCAGGCAGGTGTCGTAATCCGCATCCGTGTGGCCCAAGGACAGAATGACACCTGCACGTGCCAGTTGGGCCACTTGGTCTTCTGTGACGGATTCAGGGGCGATGGTCAGTTTCAAACAGGGCAGGGCTGCCGCTGCGTCAAGATAGAGCGCCAGATCCTGCTCAGTCATGCTGCGTATCAGCTCGCCATCATGCGCCCCTTTGCGTGCCGCTGACAGATGTGGCCCCTCAAGATGCAGGCCCGCAATCTCGTTGACTTGTGCCGCGATAGCGTCTCGGGTGGCGGTAATTGCAGCACAGGTTACTTCGGGAGTGTCGGTGATGAGGGTCGGCAAAAAGGCAGTGGTGCCTAAGCGGCGATGTGCCTTAGCCATGCGCCGCAAGCCGTCACAATTAGGAGTGGAATTGAACAAGATCCCATCCCCGCCATTGACCTGCAAATCTACATAGCCCGCAAATAAAATATCTCCGCCAAGATCAATCTCTGCGGCCCCTTGCAGGTGGTGATCTTTGCCGAAGGCCCCTAAAAAATCATCACCGTAAAATTGTACTGTTGCGGGGCCCGTCAGGTTGTTGCCATCAAAATAGCGGGCGTTGCGGATCAGGTGGTATCGGGTGCTCATGCAATCTCCCCACGCGCAAAATCTGAGGCAAGGGCGAGGGCACCGACGATGGGCGCGGCCGCAGGCGCAGTGATGCGGGCCTGTAGGGCAGGTGGCAAATAGGGGTGATATTGGCCCCCAAGCCCCCCTGTTAGGCAAAGATCTAAGCCGTCATGCCACCCCAAGGCTGCGAGGCTTTGCGTGATCTCATCGGCTCCTGCCTGCATCAGGGCGAGGGCGAGAGGGTCATCTTGGGCTGCGGCGCTGCGTACCAAAGTTGCAAGCGCTGCGATTTCGTCAGGGCGGGCATGGGTGGCAAAGTACACGATTCCTGTTGGCCCGTCATATTGAGCGAGCAGAGATTGCGCAAAATCAGTGGCGCGCCGCCGCCCGTCCACGGTTTCTAGCGTGGCGCTAAGTGCTGCACGGCCCAACCAATGGGCCGAGGCCTCATCTCCCAAAACATAGCCCCAACCGCCTGCAAATTTTTGCGCACCGCCAAGTTGAAGTCCCCAAAAAGAACCTGTGCCACAATGGGCGATCGCGCCATCTTTTGCCCCGAGTGCGCCGCGTAGGGCAGGGGGTCGGTCATCGGTTACATGGACATGGGAAAAGGGCAGCGCCTTGCGTAGACGCGAGGCCATCTGTGGCCCAGTCACCCCTGCAACCCCGATATAGCAGGGGCAGGCGATGAGATCCGCAAAGGGCATTTGCAATTTTGCACAGAGCGCTTCAACCCCGCCAATGATCGTGTTCAATGCCCCCTCAAAATCGCTCGAGACGTTGGCTGCGCCCATGTCTACCATACTGTGATTTTCACAGCTGCCGTAGGCGATACGGCAATGTGTGCCGCCACCATCAATAGCTAGAACATTCGCATCAGGGACATTTTTCATAGCGTCTGCGATAGCATAAGATTTGCAACTCAAGAAAGCTTATTCCTGTTTCTACGTCAGTTTGGTGGGCTATGCTGAAATAAGTAGCCCTGTCGCTATGGCCCACATGATGCCGCCGATGATGGCCTCTAGGATACGCCAAGCTTTGGATGACTGAAACATGGGCCGCGCAAGCCGTGCGCCGTAGCCAAGGCTAAAGAAAAAGCAAAAAGAGGCCAGAACGGCCCCTGCTGCAAAAATGGGTTTCTGCTCAGTGAATTGGGCGGAAACAGCACCCAAAAGAACCATTGTGTCGAGATAAACATGGGGGTTGAGCCATGTGATGGCTAAACAGGCGGTCAGACTTGCCCAAATACGTGTCGGCGGGGTTACATCGCTGAGGTTGATTGCATCCGCGCCTGCAAATGCGGCTCGAAATCGCAGCGCGCCATAGCTGAAGAGAAAGAGCGTGCCGCCATAGGTTAGCGCAGGCGCAATCCAAGGCAGCGCTGCGGTCGCCCGCTCAAACCCGGCCACCCCAAGACTTATCAAAATCGCGTCGGACAGCGCACAGCTCAGGCAGACCCAAAACACATGTCGCGCCAATAGCCCCGTGCGCAGTACAAAAGCATTTTGTGCACCAATGGCCAAAATCAGCGAAAGGCTTGTAAAAAATCCAGTTATGAAGGCTGTGATGATCTAAATCCCTTCAAACCTATACCCTTCATTCGCGCGGGTAATGCGGCCAATCCCTCCATTGGGCAAGTGATAACCGACTATCGTTATGTCGTCAGTAGCGCATTGATCCATGAGACTGGCGCGGGTCACAGCCCCGAGTACCTCATCTTGATCTGATCCCGAAGCCCACCCAGGCTTCACGAAGCCGACATGATCATTGGTAACAACATCGCCAATGATCATGAGCTGTTGCGATCCTGAGGCAATTTCAAAGGCCATGTGGCCAGGGCTATGGCCTGGCGTTAGTTTGGCGCGAAGGCCAGAAACAATTTCGACCCCATCACTGATCCGCGTGATCTGGTCGCCTAACATGCCGAGACGGCGCGAAGCCCCTGCGGCAAAGGCAGCACGGGCTTCGCCAATAGAATTAACGGTGCTGGGATCCATCCAATAGTCATATTCGATTTCGCCCATAATATGCTCGGCATTGAAGAATGTTGCCTCGTCAAAATCATCTAGCACGCCCCAAAGATGGTCGGGATGGCCATGGCTGAAAAGGACATGGGTGATGTCATCTGCTGCAATGCCTGCCGCATTGAGCGCATCAAGCAACTGCCCCGCAGTGTCTTGAAAAGCAAAGCCTGCGCCTGTGTCGATCAGGATTGTTGCATCGCCTTTGCGCAAAAGCGTGACATTACAAGGTGGCGTAAGCGGCGTGTTTCGATCCACACCTGCCTCGGCCAAGATGGGCGCAAGGGCCCCTTCATCCATCGGGCCAAAGATGAAATCTGCAGGCAAGGTGAGGCTGCCATCTGAGAGGGTCATCACCTCGAAATCGCCCATATTCAGTGTGGTCTGCGCCCATAATTTGCGTGGCAGGGCAAGGCCCGACAGGGTGGCTGCAGAACTTGATAAGATCAAATTACGTCTGGTGATTTGCATGGTCATTCCTCCCAAATTTGGGTGGAAAGATAGCCAAGCACAACATATTCGAAAAGCCTAATATTTATGTCTCGGCCTCGAAGCCAAGGATCAATTGGCGCAGGCCGACCCATGCCCCAAGCCAGATTGCTGCCGCGACAAGGGGGGCGGTGATAGAGAGGCTGGACATGGCTGATAGCCCCTGACCGATGCTGCATCCCGCGGCCAATACGGCGCCAAAGCCCATTAAAACCGCCCCAAACAATTGGCGCTTCAATTCACGCGGATCTTCGCAGGCCTCCCACCGAAAGCCCCCTTTGATTAAGCTGCCTAAAAAACCGCCTGCGATAACACCAATCACCGAACCAATTCCAAATTTCGCGGTGAGCCCAGAGGAGAACATCGAGTAATGGATTGTATCACCGATAGAGGCAGCAAAAGTTTGTGAGACAACAGGCCAAGCCTGCCAGCCGTTTTGTCCCACCCAATCCGTGCCGAAAAAGCCCCATGTGACCGCGACCCCAACGGCGATACCCCAACATGTGTTGTGCAAGAGCCGCGCCTTTGGGGTTTTGACCAAGGCGATTAAAAACACCGTCAATCCAAGCGCCATGCCTAAAACAGACGGAGCCACCAGATCGCCCGCAAGAAAGGCAAGGCTCGTTGGGGTGCCATGCGCGGGGGTAGCTTCAAACAGCAAGACCCGCAGCGAGGCCAGGATGCCAGATAGGGCGATCAGGGCCGCAACGCCCATTACCAAAGCAATGACCATCGCGCGCAAATCTCCGCCGCCAAAGCGAGCCAAGGCCGTGAAGCCGCAATTACCCGCCTGCGCCATTCCATAGCCAAAAATCAGCCCACCGATAATCGCGCCAGCTATTGTATAGTTGTTTTGCAAATATACGACGCGGCCCAAATCGAGATGGCCCAAGTGATGCAGCCCGTGGTTGAGGAAAATGGCGACCCCAAGTGCGGCAAGCCACAGATAAACGCGGCCTGTATTTTCACCATAATGGACATCTTCGATCATGCCTAGGGTGCAAAATCCCGCGAGACGCGCGGCAAGGCCCAAGACCAAACCGCCCGTTAGGCCGATCAGCACAATGGCCAATGGCTCACCTAATACTTCGAGCACGTTCCCTCCCTTCCGCCGGAACAGGGCTGACCGCTTTGCTCGATCTTACCCTTTGGCGCAGAACAACTCGTAAACCAGCTCAATGATCCGTGCTGCGCGGTCATCTGTCAAACGATAGTGTATTTGCTTGCCATCTCGCCGTGCGGTCACCAACCCCTCAAGACGCAGGCGCGCAAGCTGTTGAGACACGGCCGCCTGACGTTGCGATAAGAGTGTTTCAATCTCGGTCACGGATTTTTCGCCGCGCGCCAGGGCGCATAGGATCATCAAGCGGCCCTCATGGCTGATTGCCTTGAGGACATCGCTAGCGGCCTGTGCGTCACAGCGCAGTTTTTCCCTGCTGGCCTCGTCCATCCGGGCGGTGAGGTCAGGTAATATTGTTGGCCTGTCTTCGTTAAGCATGGTTCATCCTGCCAAGATCGGGTGGCACATTCCAAACTGCGACAGGTTTTAGCTTAACCTGCTGCATCAATCAACTGGCCGAGCAAAAACCAAAAGAATTCTTCGCCTGGATAGCCTTCGATACGGCCTGTTTCGGCACTGTCTTTAAGCAGAACAAAGGTGGGCGTATAGACCGCCCGCCGTTCAAGGGTCACGCCATCGGGCAGGGCATCATCAATATCGGTCTGGAGCAAAGGGGCTGTTTGCCCCTCGGGGGTGATCGGAAATTCAGGGCCAATCTCAGCATGCCAACGCGCGCAATACACACATCCCTGATCTTCAATCATCAGCAATTCCAAATTTTGCGCCGAAGCCGCTGTGGCCGCGCACAACCCAAGCGCAAAAAATAGCATTGCAACACGCGCAAAGATTGACTTGCCCAAATTTGTAAATGCAATATGAATATTTGCATATGAAACGGTAGGAGGCGTCATGTTCGATGTAACCTTGGGCGGTGCCTTTGTTGCGGGACTGCTGTCGTTTCTATCGCCATGCATTTTGCCGATGGTTCCATTCTACCTCAGTTACCTGGCCGGCGTAAGCCTAAATCAGGTTGCCGCGGGCGGTGGCATTACCCGCGAAATCCGTCTGCGTGCGGTTCTTGCGGCGATGTTCTTTGCCGCGGGCATTATGACGGTGTTTGTTGGGCTGGGGGCTTCGGCCTCGGTATTTGGGCAATTGCTGCGCGATTGGTTTGACACGCTGCGTTGGATTGCAGCCGCGCTGATTGTTGCAATGGGCCTGCATTTCCTCGGTGTGATCCGAATTGGCATCATGTATCGCCAGTTTCGCGCAGAGGCGGGATCGGTCAGCAATATGTCATATGGCGGGGCTTATGTGATCGGTCTTGCCTTTGCTTTTGGGTGGACACCCTGCGTGGGCCCTGTTTTGGCTGCGATTTTGTTCACCGCGGCAGGCACTGACACGGCCAGTCAAGGTGCCACGTTGCTGTTGGCCTATGGTCTAGGCATGACCTTGCCCTTTGTTTTGGCCGCAGGATTTGTGGGGCCATTTATGCGCATCATGGGCCGTTTCCGCCGTCATTTGGGGCTGGTCGAAAAAATCATGGGTGTGCTTTTGATCGTTTTTGGTGTGCTGATTGCGACCAACGCCCTCAATTACATCGGCCAATGGCTGATCGATAATTTCGAGATTTTCCGCCAATTGGGTTAAGGCGGCAAAAGGGGAGGATCTGATATGAAACTGAGAACCATGATTGTTGCTGTAGGTCTCGCGCTGCTACCGATGTCTGCAATAGCGGTGGAGTTGGATGGCGATGGGCTGCACCGCGCAAATTGGATAATGGATACGTTCCGTGATCTACGGGAAGACTTGGACGAGGCGAATGCGATGGGTAAGCGTCTGGTCGTGATGATCGAGCAGCGCGGCTGCATCTATTGCACGCAGATGCACGAAGAGGTCTATGTGTTCCCCGAAATCGAACAAATGTTGCGCGATGATTTCTTTGTGGTGCGCGTGAATATGTATGGCAGCACTGAGATGGTTGATTTTGACGGTGCCGCGTTGTTAGAGGGCGATATGGTGCGGCGGTGGAGGATAATGTTTACGCCCACAATCTTCTTTTTCCCTGAGGATGTACCGGGGGACGCAAGTGCGCCTGATGCCGCTGTTGCCATGATCCCCGGCGCTTTTGGGCGTTGGACGACCTTTAACATGCTCAACTGGATATTGGAAAAGGGCTATGAGGGCGAGGAGGGTTTTCAAGCCTATCATGCCCGCATGCTGCGTGATCAGCTGCCGCAATAGTTAATCCTTGGTTTCGAAACAGTATTAAGAGCAAGTAATTTCAGTGACTTGCATTACAACCTATTCAAAAAAGTAAATATGTCCTTGCAATCTAGGGGTGCATTTGTTTACCGTCGTATACAGAGGCGCATGAATCGCCCTAGGGAGGAAAAATGTTTACACGCCATATAATTTTGGCGGCTCTCTTAGGAGTGTCCGCAGGTACAACACAAGCTGAGGTTGTGTCACCGTCGGCTGTTGTGGTCAATGAATACGGAGAAATTGTCCAGTCATTGACCGGAATTGCGGGGGATCCTGCTCGCGGTCAAGAAGTGATGACCACTCGTGGACTTGGAAACTGCATCGCGTGCCATGAGGTAACGGCGCTGCAAGATTATCCGTTCCATGGTGAAGTTGGTCCATCTTTGGACGGTGTTGGCGCACGCTGGGATGAGGCTGGATTAAGGGGGATCATAGCCAATGCTAAGGCGATGTTTCCTGGATCTATAATGCCGAGCTTTTACAAAGTTGATGGCTATACTCGGCCGGGGGATGCCTATACCGGAAAGGCCGCCGAAGGGGCTCTCGAACCACTTTTAGCCGCGCAAGATATCGAAGATGTGGTGGCTTATCTTTTGACCCTCACTGAATACTAATTCTAGCCTATCTAGGAGATAAATAAATGTCGCTGACGCGCAGAAAGTTTGTAGGCACAACTGTAACCTCGGCTGCCGCTCTCGCGGTTTTGCCAAATTTGTCCTTAGCAGAAGGAGCTGGTGAGGCTATTTCTGCGTATACCGGTGGTGCAGCTACATCAGATACTGGGATTACACTTATAGCCCCTGAGATTGCAGAGAACGGCAACACGGTTCAAATCGAAGTGAGCGCACCTGGTGCTGAGGAGATCATCATATTTGCTGATGGAAACCCGAACCCTAACGTAGCAACTTTTAAATTTGGTCCAGCCGCAGGCTCGCAAGCTGCCACGACACGTATTCGTCTTGCGGGTGAGCAAGATGTTGTAGCCATTGCTAAGATGTCTGATGGAACCTTCGCAAAGGCTGTCTCAAACGTAAAGGTTACAATCGGCGGCTGCGGCGGCTGAAGAACGGAGATAAAAATGGCAGAGAATGTAACTGCACGCGTTCGTGCGCCTCGTGAAGCCTCGGCAGGTGAGGTTGTGTCTGTACGCACGCTAATTAGTCATCCGATGGAAAGCGGCATGCGTCGAAATGGTGATGGCGAAGTGATACCACGTTCGATCATCAATAGATTTGTATGTACCCTGAATGATGAAGTGGTTGTCGATATTACTTTGGAGCCATCGATATCCACAAATCCTTACCTCCAATTCGAAGCAAAGGTTACTGAGTCTGGAACCTTTAACTTCACTTGGTACGACGACGATGGATCGGTTTATGAAGAGAGTTCTGATATTTCAGTAAGCTGATTATTGTCAGCACGAGGGAGGAAGCAACGAATGAACACTAAGTCCAAAATCGCGACTATCGCCGTTGCATTAGGGATGGCAGCATCATCAAGTATTTCGCATGCTGACGAAGATGCAGATCTCGTGGTGAATGGTGAGATCGAAATGGTTGTCCGAACCGCAGCGCCGGCTCATTTGGAGGGAGCAGTTTCTACCATTTATTCCGGTTGGGTATTCCGTTCTGATGAAACCCAAGCGATGCAAGCGGATGATTTTGACAACCCTGGGATGTTGTTTGTTGAAAAAGGCGAACAGCTTTTTAACACTGCTATGGGTGCTGATGGGCAGAGCTGTGCTTCGTGTCATCAATCTTCCGATTTGACAAATGTTCGAGCTACTTACCCTCAGTGGGATGCAGAACACAGCGAAGTCCAAACAGTGGAAATGCAAGTCCGCGAATGCCAAACTGAGCAAATGGGAATGGAAGAGCCTTGGGGCATTAATTCTGGAGATATGCTTGATATCACGGCGTTCATTGCATCCATTGGACGCGGTCAAATAGTCGACGTGGCAATCGATGGCCCTGCCCATGAAACTTGGGAGTTAGGACGTGAAATATACTACACACGGTTTGGGCAGCTGGAATTAAGTTGTGCTAATTGCCATGAAGAAAATTATGGAAATCGTATTCGTGCAGATCACCTAAGTCAGGGCCAGATTAATGGTTTTCCGACATATCGTTTGAAGAATGCGAGACTCAATGGTGTCCAAAACCGTTTCCGTGGGTGTGTACGTGATACACGCGCAGAAACCTATGGGATCGGTAGTGATGAATTTGTTGCGCTGGAACTTTACGTTGCATCGCGTGGCAATGGTCTGACGGTCGAAGGGCCTTCGGTTCGAAACTGATTTGCTGCTTGCCCGCCTTGGGAATCCTAAGGCGGGCATTTTGCATCTAAACACATGCAATTTTTAGAATGTGAGTGACAGAATATGATCGCACGCCGCCATTTCCTGCAAGCTGCTTTGGCCACGACTGCGCTTTATGGCGCATCGGGCTTTGGCAATTGGGCCAAACTTGCCGCCCAACAAACCCTGACACAGGAAGATCTGATCGGCACAGGCGGGGCAGGGAATGTCACCTTGGTGCATATCACTGACATTCACGCCCAAACTCAACCAATCTATTTCCGCGAGCCTGAGTTCAACTTAGGCGTAGGGTCTGCCTTGGGGCAGGTGCCGCATTTGACGGGTGCGGATTTTCGCGCGGCCTATGGCATCTCGCAGGGCAGTCATCTCGATTATGCCCTGACCTATGGTGATTTTGCGGCCCTTGCCCAAAGTTATGGCCGTATGGGCGGGCTTGATCGCATTGCGACTGTGGTCAACGCCATTCGCTCCGAACGGCCCGATGCGATTGTCTTGGATGGGGGCGACACATGGCAGGGGTCGTTGCCCGCTTTGCGTACCAATGGCCAAGATATGGTGGATCTTTTCAACGCCCTTGGTGTGGATGCGATGACCTCGCATTGGGAATTCACGCTTGGTTCTGACCGCGTGCATGAGATTGTTGAAAATTCGCTGCAACCTGCCTTCTTAGGCGCGAATATTTTTGACGCTGAATGGGATGAACCCGTTTTTGACGATTACAAATTGTTCGAGCGTGGCGGCACCATGGTTGCGGTAGTTGGGCAAGCCTTCCCTTATATGCCAATCGCTAATCCAGGCTGGATGTTCCCTGAATATAGTTTCGGTTTGCGCCGTGAACGCATCGCAGAAGTGGTCGAGGAGGTGCGTGGCCTCGGTGCTGAGGTGGTTGTACTTCTGTCTCACAATGGCTTTGACACAGACCGCCAATTTGCCCGCGATATTCCTGGAATTGACGTGATTTTGACAGGTCACACCCATGACGCGCTGCCTGACGCCGTGCAGGTGGGCAATACGTTCCTCATCGCCTCGGGCAGCCATGGTAAATTCGTCAGCCGTGTTGATTTGGACGTTCGCGATGGCGCGTTGCAAGGCTTGACCCATCGTTTGATCCCGATTTTCTCAGATGTGATCGCGCCTGATCCTTACATGGCGGCCTTGATCGCGCAAACCCGCGCGCCCTTTGAGGCCGAGATGGGCGAGGTGATTGGTACGGCGGGGTCGCTTTTGTATCGACGCGGTAACTTTAACGGCACGTGGGATGATGTGATCTGTAACTCCCTGATCAGCCAACGGGATGCACAGATTGCCCTATCCCCTGGCTTCCGTTGGGGCCCAAGCGTACTACCTGGCCAAGAGATCAAGCGTGAGGATATCTATAACGCGACCGCCATGAGTTATCCGCAGGCCTATCGTACTGAGATGTCTGGTGAATTCCTGAAAGTCATAATGGAAGATGTGGCTGATAACATCTTTAACCCTGACCCCTATTACCAACAGGGCGGCGATATGGTTCGCGTTGGCGGCATGGGATACCGGATTGATGTCAACGCGCCGGCAGGCAGCCGTATTTCCGAGATGACCCTGCTTGAAACAGGCGAACGCATCGACCCTGCCGCCTCTTATGTCGTGGCGGGTTGGGCTAGCGTAAATGAAGGAACCGAGGGGCCTGCGATTTGGGATGTGGTGGAAGACCATATCCGTGCGCAAGGCACCGTAACTGTTAATCCCAACACCAGCGTGGATGTTTTTGCGGACTAAGCCCCGCCCGCATTGATTATTGAAGGAGCTGACATGGCTAAAGACGATGGTTTCACCCCTTCGCGGAGGCAATTCCTTAAAGGGGCCGCGGTTACAGGTGGCACTCTTGCCGTAGGCAAGGTTTACGCACAGGCTGCACCCGATCCCTTGATCACGGAAATGCAGCCTTGGACACAGTATCTTGGCCCAGGTGTAGATGCAGCGCCCTATGGTATGCCGTCCCCGCATGAGGCCCGTGTGGTGCGCCGCAACGTGCCATGGTTGACCGCGGATAGCGTGTCATCGGTCAACTTCACGCCGCTGCATGAACTGGATGGGATCATCACCCCCAATGGTCTGTGCTTTGAGCGCCATCACGGCGGGGTGGCCGAAATTGCGCCCGAAGATCATCGACTTATGATCAACGGCTTGGTCGACAATCCGTTGGTCTTTACCATGCAGGATATCATGCGCTTCCCGCGTGAGAACCGCATCTATTTCCTCGAATGTGCGGCCAATTCAGGGATGGAATGGCGTGGCGCGCAGTTGAACGGGTGCCAATTCACCCATGGGATGATCCACAATGTGGTTTACACAGGCGTGCCATTGCGCCTGCTGCTTGAAGAGGCAGGGGTCAAAACAAATGGCGCATGGATCCTGCCAGAAGGGGCGGATGCCTCGGGCATGACCCGTTCGATACCTATGGAAAAAGCCTTGGATGATTGTCTTGTAGCCTTCAAGATGAACGGTGAGGCGTTACGCCCTGAACAGGGCTATCCGTTGCGTCTCGTTGTACCGGGTTGGGAAGGAAACATGTGGGTCAAATGGTTACGCCGTATCGAAGTGGGCGATCAGCCATGGCACCATCGTGAGGAAACCTCGAAATATACCGACCTTCTCGAGAATGGTCAGGCGCGGCGCTTTACATGGGAGATGGATGCAAAATCTGTCATCACCAATCCAAGCCCGCAGGCCCCCATCACCCACGGGCCTGGCCCCACTGTTTTGACTGGGGTCGCTTGGTCGGGTCGCGGCACAATTCCGCGTGTCGATGTAACACTGGATGGTGGCATCAATTGGCATCAAGCCCGCATGTCTGGGCCATCCTTAGACAAGTCGATGCATCGCTTTTATTTCGAATTTGATTGGGATGGGCGGCCCTTGCTGTTGCAAAGCCGGGCCCATGACAGCACGGGCTATGTGCAGCCCACCAAGGAAATGCTGCGCCATGTGCGCGGCGAGAACTCCATTTACCACAATAACGGGATCCAGACTTGGGCGGTGGATGAAAACGGCAATGCGGAAAATGTGGAGGTTGGATAAGATGAATAAGGTAATCGGTCTTTCCGCATCCCTATTGATGGGGAGCGCAACCTTTGTGCTTTCTGAGAATGTGGCCCCGTCTCAGGACGGTGGCTATGGTTTGGGTCGTACCGCTTTGCCCGAAGAAATCGCAGCATGGGATATTGATGTGCGCCCCGATGGTCTGGGTCTGCCCGCTGGATCGGGTGATGTGTTCACAGGCGAGGAATTGTGGATTGATAATTGCTCGGCCTGCCATGGTGACTTTGGCGAGGCTCGTGGCCGTTGGCCTGTAATTGCAGGTGGCTTTGGCACCTTGCACGGCGAAGATCCGAACAAGACAGTCGGGTCATATTGGCCCTATCTGTCGACTGTGTGGGATTATGTCCACCGCGCGATGCCCTACGGCAATGCGCAGAGCCTGAGTAATGATGAGGTCTACGCAATTGTGGCCTATATCATGTATTCCAACGATCTAGTGGATGATGATTTCGAATTGTCGAATGAGAATTTCCTTGATGTGCGTTTGCCTAATGAAGAGAATTTCTTCATGGATGACCGTGCCGAAGTGGAATTGCCCATGTTCAGCGAAGCCGTATGTATGGAAAACTGCGTCGAGAGTGTCGAGATCACGGCACGCGCGGCGGTGTTGGATGTGACGCCAGAAACCGAAACGGAGGGCGATGCCGCCGCAGCCGAGGTGATTGAGGTTGCAGCCGCCACCGAAGAGGCCCCGCCGGCAGAAATAGGCCCAAGCCCAGAATTGGTTGCCGCAGGTGAGGAAGCCTTCCGCGCCTGTCGCTCCTGCCACCAAGTGGGCGAGGGCGCGCGCAATGGCGCTGGGCCACAGCTCAACGGCATCTACATGGCAACCGCGGCCCACGCCGAAGGGTTCCGCTATTCGCCTGCTTTTGAACAGGTCCGCGCCGATGGTCTGGTTTGGGATGATGAGGCGCTGACCGCCTATCTGATGGATCCGCGCGGATATCTTCCCAATAACCGTATGGCCTTCCGTGGATTGCGGGACGCAGCAGACGCCGAGGCCATTATCGCCTATCTGCGCGCCGAAGGAGGGGAGTAAGCGATGGGGAAACAAGGGCTATTTGCCTTTGCTGTGATCTTTTGGGCAATGCAATCCTCCCCTGCATTGTCCGAGGGTGACCCGATGGCGGGGCAGGCGGCGTTTCGCCTCTGCGCCGCATGTCACATGATTGGGGATGGCGCGATCAATCGCGCAGGCCCGCATCTTGATGATTTGATGGGCCGGCCCGTTGGGGGGCTTTCGGATTACCGCTATTCTGACACGCTGACCGAGGCGGGCAATGAGGGCGAGCTTTGGACAGAAGACCGCCTCAACAGCTTTCTCGAAGATCCTCAAGGCTATTATCGCGGCACGCGCATGGTTTTTCGTGGGATTAGCGACCCAAACACCCGTGCCGATTTGGTGGCCTATATAGTGGCGGAGGCGGACAATTATGACCGCGCCGCCACCGCAACAAGCACAGGGGATATGCCCCCAGAAATCGCCGCTATTTTGGCGATTCAAGGCGATTACGCCTATGGCGAGTATCTGTCATCAGAATGCACCGCCTGTCATGCGACGCAATCGGGGGGCGATATTCCCTCAATTGTTGGTCTTGCGCCGTCAACATTCGTACATTCGCTGATAAGCTACAAAATTGGCCAACGTGAGCATCAGGTAATGACCATGATTGCCAATAGGTTGGGAGACGAAGAGATTGCTGCTTTGGCAGCATACTTTACGACCGTTGAATAGTAATATTCAGTGTAACAGGTGACCAAAAGGGAGGAATTTGGAATGCCACTTGATAGAAGACAGTTTTTAGGTAGCACAGCTGCGTTTTCTGCTACCTTATCTACTCCGATGCTTGCTCGAGCACAGACTGCACCCAACGTCGTTGTGATTGGCGGTGGTGCAGGTGGTGCTACAGCTGCTCGCTATATTGCGAATGGCAGCCAGGGCGGTATAAACGTTACATTGGTCGAGCCAACTCGCAGCTACTTTACCTGCTTTTTCTCGAATTTGTACCTGGGTGGGTTCAGAGAAATTGATAGCCTTGGCCACAGCTATGGCACTTTGGCTGCTGATTATGGGATTAATGTTGTACATGATTGGGCAGTAGATGTAGATCGACAGGCTAAAACAATAACACTTGCCGGTGGTGCATCGCTTAGTTACGACCGTTTGGTGTTGAGCCCTGGCATCGATTTCATTGAAGACAGTGTCCCAGGTTGGTCCTTAGCCACCCAAAATGCTATGCCTCATGCTTATAAAGCGGGCAGCCAAACCGAGCTATTGAAGGCCCAACTGGCCAACATGCGCGAAGGCGGTGTATTTGCTATGGTAGCGCCGCCCAACCCATACCGCTGCCCTCCAGGGCCATATGAGCGTGTTTCAATGGTTGCTCATATGCTCAAGGAAACAAATCCAACCGCAAAAATCCTGATCGTTGATCCAAAAGAGTCTTTTTCAAAGCAAGGCTTGTTCGAGGATGGATGGGAGCGGCACTATACGGGCATGATCGAACGGATCGGGCCTGATTTTGGTGCAACTAATGTGTCCGTTGATCCTGCTGCGATGACTGTGTCAATTGATGGCAATGTTGAGCAGGTTGATGTCTGCAACGTTATCCCTGCGCAGCGCGCAGGACGCATTGCCCATCTGGCAGGGGTCACTGATGGTAACTGGGCGCCTGTCTCGGCATATAATCTAGCGTCCAGAATTGATGAAAACGTACATGTTCTGGGCGATGCTGCTGCACAGGGTGATATGCCGAAGTCAGGGTTTTCTGCTAACAGCCAGGCTAAAGTTTGTGCCAATTCTATTGTCGCTGATCTTGCAGGAGGCCGAGCATTCCCGGCACGTTTTGCCAATACCTGCTGGTCGCTGATTGATACAAATGATGGCATCAAAGTTGGTGCAACCTACGAAGCGACTGATGAGAAAATTGCGAAAATTGACGGGTTTGTTAGCCAAGTAGATGAGGATGCTGCTACCCGTGAGGCTACTTATCGGGAAAGTCTTGGTTGGTATGACGCAATTACCGAAGATATGTTTGGCACTGCCTGACATAACACACAAAAAGGGCGGGAGCGTAGATCGCTCCCGCCTGCCATTTTATAAAGTTCTATGCTCATGTCGTGCCACACCGCTCCCCCTTTGTTTCTTGGCCTAATGGCTGGCCTAATTGCAGCTACAATCGCGCAGGACGCCTCCGCACAAGAGGCGGTATATTTCGAGTATGACGGTAGTTTCGACGATGCCACTTTTGCGGTGGAAAACACCATTATCGGGCGGGGCTTGGTCATCGATTATCACTCACATGCGGGCGATATGCTGAATCGCACCGCCGCTGATATCGGCAGCGATGTGGTGATTTTTGATCAGGCAGATATTTTCTTATTCTGTTCCGCCGCCGTGTCGCGCCGCGTGATGGAGGCTGATCCCGCAAATATCGCGCATTGCCCCTATAATATCTTTGTCACCTCAAAGGATGGTGTCGTGCAAATTGGTCACCGCACCTATCCCGATGGGCCAATGCAAGAGGTCGAGGCATTGTTGGATGCAATTATCCTTGAGGCGCGTGACCAATGAGCGCCTATGATTACGAGAGATTTTTTGCGGCCAAAATCGACAGGCTGCGCAGCGAAGGCAATTACCGCTATTTCGCGGATATTGAGCGCAAGCAGGGCGCCTTTCCCCATGCCCGAAACCATCACAAGGGCGGCACGCGGGACATCACTGTGTGGTGTTCAAATGATTATTTAGGGATGGGCCAACACTCCGATGTGATTGCCGCGATGCAAGACGCGATTGAGCGCACAGGCGCGGGCGCGGGTGGCACGCGTAATATCTCGGGCACAACCCATGCCCACGTCGCGCTTGAGGCGGAATTGGCTGATCTGCACGGCAAAGAGGCTGCGCTGTTGTTTACCTCGGGCTATGTGTCAAATTGGGCGTCTCTTGGAACATTAGCCGCGCAGATCCCTGATTGTGTTGTTCTGTCAGATGCAGGCAATCATGCCTCGATGATTGAGGGAATCCGTCATTCACGCGCTCAAAAGATTATATGGGCGCATAATGATCTGGCAGATCTTGAGACAAAATTGGCAGCCCTTCCGCCAGAGCGGCCCAAATTAATCGCCTTTGAATCAGTTTATTCGATGGATGGTGATATTGCCCCCATTGCTGCGATTTGTGATTTGGCAGATCGCTATGGCGCGATGACCTACCTCGATGAGGTGCATGCCGTGGGTCTTTACGGGCCAAGAGGTGGCGGGATCGCCGAAGCGCTGGGTTTGATGGATCGTTTGACTGTGATTGAGGGCACGCTTGGCAAGGCCTATGGCGTGATGGGGGGCTATATTGCCGCTAGCGCGGCACTGGTTGATTTCATCCGCAGTTTTGCTAGCGGCTTTATCTTTACTACCGCTTTGCCGCCCGCAGTTGCGGCTGGGGCCTGTGCAGCTGTGCGCCACCTTAAAATAAGTCAGGCGGAACGCGGGGCCCATCAGGAACGGGTCGCAGAATTGCGCGCGCGCCTTGATGCAGCGGGCATCCCCCATCTTGCCAATCACAGTCACATCATTCCCGTCATGGTTGGTGATCCTGTGAAATGCCGCTATATTTCGGACAGGCTCTTGGATGAGCATGGCATCTACATCCAGCCGATCAATTATCCCACAGTTCCCAAAGGCACAGAGCGCCTGCGTATCACCCCAAGCCCAGTGCATGATGCAGAAGCGATGGATCATTTGGTCAAGGTGCTGTCTGACCTTTGGGCGGAATGCAAATTGGCGCAAACCGTGCGCGCCGCTCAATAGATTGACATAGATCATCGAGGCAGGGCAAAGCCGCCCCGTTATTAATTAATTTTCGTAATCATGTTGCATTTGCGGTCGCACCAAGGCCCGATAGATATCCTCCATCCTCACCTTGCCGATGATTTTGGTTGCGTCGTTCGGGTCAGAGACGGCAAAGGTGCCGTCTATGCGTCCCTTATGGGCATTGATTACCGCCTCTAGCGTGTCATCACCCTGCACTACATCACTACAGCCACGCTTTGTCTTGGTAGGGCTCATAATGGATTTAACCTTCAGAACACGGGCCCGGTTTATGTCTTGGATAAATTCCTCGATGTAGCGCGCGGCAGGGCGAAGCAAAATTTCCTGTGGGTCGCCCTGTTGCACGATATAGCCGTCTTTCAAAACCACTAAGTGATCGGCAAGTTTCAAAGCCTCGTCCAAATCATGGGTGATAAAAATGATGGTCTTATGCAGGTCACGTTGCAATTCCAACAGCAAATCCTGCATTGAGGTGCGGATCAGCGGGTCAAGGGCGGAAAAGGCCTCGTCCATCAGCATCACATCGGCATTTGAGGTCAATGCGCGTGCCAGACCAACGCGCTGCTGCATCCCGCCTGAAAGTTGACTTGGATAGCTGTCTTCCATCCCCTCTAGGCCCACACGCGCCAACCATTTGCGGGCTTCATCCTCGGATTGTTTGGTATTTTCGCCACGGGCCTCGGGCGCGAGGATTGTGTTAGCCAACACGGTGCGATGTGGCAAAAGCGCGAATTTCTGAAACACCATGGACATGGACCTTCGCCGCAAATTGCGCAGCGTCTCCTCGTCCATGGCCAAAACATCCGTGCCATCAAGGAAAATCTGCCCTGATGTGGGTTCGATCAATCTGTTCAGATGGCGAATGAGCGTGGATTTTCCTGACCCAGACAGGCCCATCACCACGGTAATTTGTCCCTCGCGCATATCCACGTTGATATTATTCAACGCCAGAACATGTCCCGTTTCCTGCATGAAGGCGGATTTGTCGATGCCGTCATAAACCTTGTCTTGCACGGCGCGCGGATTGTAGCCGTAGATTTTGAACAGGTTTTGCACCGAGATTTTTACGTCACCCAAAGCCATGGTTTGTTAGTCCCTTCCGCGGTGCTTATGATTTTTTCGATTTGTCGATACGTGCCAAAGCGGCCTTGGAGACGCGATCAAGCATGATCGCGATCAACACGATGCCAAAACCCGCCAAGAAGCCAACACCAAGCCGCAGGTTATTGATCCCATCGAGAACCAGTGTTCCTAAACCGGGGGCTGAAACCAACGAGGCAATCACCACCATCGCAAGGCTCATCATGATCGTTTGATTTACACCTGCCATGATATTTGGGAGGGCAAGTGGGATTTGCACGCGGTATAGTTTCTGGCGATCCGTCAAACCAAAGGCTGTGACCGCCTCCATCACATCGCGATCCACAAGGCGAATGCCCAAATTTGTCAAACGCACAACAGGCACAATCGCATAAAGGATAATTGCAAGGCCATAGAGCTTTGGCTCGGTTATGTTGAATAAGAAAATCAGAGGGATCAGATACACAAAGGTTGGCAAGGTTTGCAGCATATCCAAAATCGGGATCATTGCGTTTTGAAACCTGTCGGAGCGCGACATGGCTATCCCAAGCGGCACCCCGAAGGCCACGCATAAAACTGTGCAAACAAAAATGATCGACAGCGTTTGAATGGCAAATTCGTAGTAATCTACAAAGAGCAAAAACAAGAACGAAGCCGCAACGATGCCCGCGACCTTGTAGGAATTCGACAAAAGCTTGGCCACCAAGATCAAGAGCGGCACCAAAATCCACCACGGCATTTCCACAAACAGCGTCAAAGCGCCATCAAGCGCCCATGACAAGGGCTGCGTCAGCGGATCAAGCACAGTACGCAGGGCTGGACGTATATAGAGGAAACCATCCTCTAATGCAGCGGTGAAGTCGCGTGTTTTGGGAAAGGCGGCACAGGCCTCGTTAAGTGTGTCAAGCGAAGGAAAGGGTAAATCCCATGGGCTTGGCGCTTCGTTGCGCAAAGATGACAGCGATAAAAGTGGACCGCTATCAGTTTTGCAGGCATCTGTCATGCCAAGAGCGGTGAATATCCAATCATACGCCATAAGTGACCTTCCTCACATAATGAGACAGGCCAGCGCCCTGCGGCGCTGACCTTCATCATTGGTTTTGGATTATTGCAGAAGCGCTGAAACGCGCGTAGCTGCATCCTCGGACATCCAGCTAAGGATCATGTCGCTGTGGTTGGTCAAAACCCAAGCGGCGGCTTCATCAGCAGATGCCCCGTTTTCTTCGGCCCATGCGAGCATAGAGCTGACAATATTATTGGGCATTTCCATGTTGCGCATGAAATTAGCAACGTCTGGCTCACGTTCGGCCAAATCCGCAGTGACAGCATTCACAACAGTTGCAGCAGGAAAATCTGACGGCCCCCAAGTGGCAGGGTCTGCGTCTGCGTTTTGATTGATTGCATGCTGTGGGCCGTCAATTGGGCCAAGGTCAACCTTGGTCAGATCATATTTTCCCAATATTGCAGTCGGACCCCAGTAATAGCCGAACCACGGTTCGCCAGCTTCGTCTGCTGCTGCGATTGATGCAGCGAGGTTTGCGCCAGAGCCGTGATCAAATACTTCTATCCCGTTTCCTTCAAGATCAAATACAACTTTCAAAGCATCGTTCACGATGCGGCAGCCCCAACCAACGGGGCAATTGTTAAATCGCCCACCAACCAATTCGGCATTGGCCAAGACACCTTCGATTGTGGCAAGTTCAGGATTGGCTTCGACAGCAGCGGTGGAAATCCACCAACCTTCTTCTCCACCGTTTGAGAATGTGTTCGAGGCTGTGATGACTTTACCCTCAGCTTCAAGACCAGCATACACAGTGGCTGAGTTCACCCAAACCTCAGGAACAATGTCCGGCTGACCATTTTCGGCTAGCGATGTAACAGCAGGCACTGTGTCAGTTGGAACGATGGTAACTTCGCAGCCATAGCCTTGCTCTAAGACAAACCCTGTAAGCGCTGCAAGAGCCTCACCTGAAGCCCAACCCATTGCGCCAACGCTGACTTGACCACAAGCGTACGCACCACTCGTGGACAGCATAAGCGCGGCCACCGACGTGTAAGCAAATTTCTTCATTTTAAAGTACCTCCCAGATGATGTTCCAAGTTCACAACGAACTTGTAAGTTTTCAGGTTCTTCAACCGACACTTCGCGTGCGATAGCGACATTCTCGGTTTTAGTGTTTGACTTAGGTACAAAATCTGCGCCTAAGTCGAGTTCTGGCATGGAATTGCATGCCGGTCTCGGCACGAAGGTCAACCATGTGAGGCTGAACCTTGCGTGCAAACTGGTTTTTTTGCCTAGAGCCCCAAGGTTGCTCCGTACTGTTTTAGCGGAGGACTCTTTGGCTTCTTGATGTTTAGTCATTGTCGCTCAAGCCTGCGCCTGCCCCCGTCTCGCGTGATTGCGCAGTTGCGGGCACCGTTGTCGCCAGCGTAAAGCGATCCAAATCTGCATAGGCCTCGGGAGTTACCGTTTGGAGATCTGGCGCGCGCCGTACAGATGCGCCATAACGGCTTGGCTTGGCACAGAGGGTTAGGGTCGCGTCGCGCGCATGATCTGCAAATTGGGTGATTTCGTTAGCGTCCAATGGAAAAAGGCCTCCAAAAACAAGTGCTGCTTTTGGTGTCGCAATTTGCACCGCGCGGCCTTTGCGGGCCGCTAGCCCGTCCAAAAATGGCAACAGCATCAAAGGCTCGGCCACAGCGGTAAGCGTCAAGGGGCGTGGCCCAAAAAGCCCCTGCGGGCTATGTCCCAAATCACAAATCAGTGCGCCTGTTGCAACAGGGCAAAGCGGAGCCGCTGATTGCCCCCATACGCCGCCGTTGATCTCAGTCATTTGTGGCAGGCCCAATACGGCCTGTGCGGCGCACAACGCAAGGGCAGGGCCCGCGCCACTGATGCCCCATTGCGCCAATACGGCCAAACTTGCGCCGAATTCCTCAGCCAAGCCCCAAGAATAGCCAGCGCCGCGTGCGGCCTTCATGCCCAAACTGGCCCATTCCCCCGCACTAAGCTGCATGTGCCCCCCCATGCGCGGGTGCGCAGATATGCTCAGGAAAAACCTGCCCCGCAAAGAGGCTGATACGCAGCCATTTATCCGAGCGCGGGTCAAAATGATTGGCCCCAAAAAAAGCTAGCTTATAGCGCATCATATCAATTGGCAGGATCTCAGCGCCAATGAGGTTTTCGCGGATCTCGCCATAATCGCGCCCCGCCAACCATTGAATACGGCGCAGAATTTGGCGGTGTTCAGGGTGGGCCAAAATAAACGCATAGGCTGGTGTGGCATCAGGGTAGGTGGCTATCGCGTCATAGGCCTGACGGATCAAGTAGGCGATGCCAAGCGGGGCTTCGCGGTTTGCGCCCTCTTCCTCGAACCGCGCGCCGAGGCGGGGTTCAAGCTTTTCTTCCGAGACATACCAAAACCGCGCTCGTGCTTCTTGGGTTGAGAAGTCATAGGACAAGGCCCAAGCATAACGGCCTTCAATCACGCGGCGCAGATCGCCAAGCTGGAATTTCCCCTCAATTGGGGGCGCGGGCGGCTCATCCGCGCGCAGGGACATTTCCAAATCGTCAATTAGCGCGCCACAGGGCTCAAGCAGGATCGACAAGAGCATTTCTTGACCCTCAAGGCTGAGATGCGCTTCCCCCCAGAGCCATATCGCATTCCATGGCAGGTTTCCTGCGCAACGCACGCGGCCTGTGGTAAGATGATGATGGAGCTTTTCCAAATCCCCCCTCAGATCTGCCAATTTGGCCAGTTGCACAGGGTGGCTCGAGCGCCATGTCGCACCCGTATCGCGCGCGGCCTCACAGCTTGCGATCAGCGCCCGTAAATTTGCCATAGACATCCGTTTTTGACCGCGCACGCGTGTGAGAGCCGTCTCGCGCACCCGCACCCACGCATCCAGCAGTGCGGGGTGACGCACCAAGAACGGGGCCATGCCAAGCCCGGTGGAATTTCCTACCCCAAGGCTGCGGGCCAATGCGGGCGCAAGTGTTGTGGCGTCTGCACCGCCTTTGGTACGGGCCAGATGGTTCACAAGGTCTATTGTAAAACTGCGGGTCAGCCAAACCGACATCATCTCGGCTTGGAAAGGCGCGCATAATTCTGGCCGTGTCGCAATATCAGCATTCTCCGCCGCCCCGAATTTTGACGAGCCATAAACGGCGGTTGTGCGCATCAAATAGCCGACCTCATCAAGCGCATCCCGTTCTGGCTGTTGGCCCGTGGCCAAGCGCGCTACGACATGGTCAAACAATCTGACCGACCGATTGGCACGGCTGAGGGATAATTCCCGCGGGCTGACGCGCCCTGCTTCTTGCAGGGGCACATTAGCGCTCAGCCGTGTTATATCATCTGCATTGGGGATACCATCAAAGAGGGTAAAGGTGGCATCCCACGCAGTCGCAATCACCCGATCAGACCGCTTATCTGCAGGCAGGTCGTGTGCAAAGGCCACAAGGCTATAACTGCGCTCTGGTCCGTGGAGGCAATAGACGGCATACCCAACACCTTTTTCGTCAATATCAAAGATACGCCGCTCAAATCGCCACCCTTCGGTTTCAATGCGGCGCAGCAGGATCCGCAGAAATGAAAGTCGCGTGGGGTGGGCTGACCCCATCCGCGCGAGACGCATCACCGTATCGGGCATCCGCAGCGCGATCGGGGCAAGGCCAATGATATGGGGCGCCGCCCGGTCCATCATTGCGCGGCCTTTGTTTTAGAGATAGCCTGCACGGCGGGCGTGAAACTTTTGGCGAAAAAACGCTGCCAGTTTCCGCCCATGATTGCTGCGACATTTCCCGCGTCAAACCCCGCTGCGCGCAGGCCTGCGGCCAGGCGGCCAAAATCCCGATTGTCGGCAAAGAAATCTGGCATTGGTGGGAACCCCGCCTGTGCAGCACTACCTTCGCCATAGTCGATATTTTTGGTCCAACGCCCGACCCGCATCCACTCGACCACGCTGTCGGGCTGATCTTGGCACAGATCCGTTCCAATGGCTATCTGCGAAACGCCCATCAAATCGGCCGCCCGCGCAACCATGTCGCAGAAACTTTGCAAGCTGCAGGCAGACCCGCCCTTTAGGTGATGGGGATAGATCGAAAAACCAAGCATCCCCCCCGATTGGCTAAGGGCGCGCAAAAGATCATCTGATTTATTGCGCAAGGCAGGATGCCAACTGGCAAGATTGGCATGGGTGATCGCAATTGGGCGGGTCGAGTGTTCCATCGCCTCAAAGGTTGAACGTTCGCCTGAATGGCTCATGTCGATGACCAGACCCACGCGGTTCATCTCGGCCACCACCTCGCGCCCCATGCGGGTGAGGCCTGTGTCCTCGGCCTCATAGCAGCCTGTCGCAAGCAGGGATTGGTTGTTGTAGGTCAATTGCATGAACCGCAGACCCAAACGATGCAGCACCTCGACCAACCCAATATCATCTTCGATGCAGGAGGGGTTTTGCGCGCCAAAGAAAATTGCCGTGCGCTCTGAGGCGCGAGCACGGGGAATATCGCTTGCGTCAAAACCCTGAAAGATCAGGTCAGGATAGGTTTCGAACCATCGGTTCCATTTTTCGATATTGAGAACGGTTTCACGGAAATTCTCGTGATAGCTTATGGTGACATGCACCGCATCCACCCCGCCTTTGCGCATCTGGCGAAAAATTTTCCCCGACCAATTGGCATACTGCAGCCCGTCAATCAGCGGGTTTTGCACGGGATGCATCGCACCTGTTTCACTCATTCCAAATCCCCCGTTACCCCAAGGTAAGAGGTTTTGACAGTCGTGTAAAACTCTGCGGCATAGCGGCCTTGCTCGCGTGGCCCGTAGGAGGATGCCCCCCGTCCCCCGAAGGGCACATGGTAGTCTGTGCCTGCCGTGGGAAGGTTGACCATCGCGCAGCCCGCCCGCACATGCGCCCGAAAATGGGCCGCGCGGGCAAGGCTTTTGGTCATAATCCCTGCGGTGAGACCGAATTCGCTGTCATTGGCAATGTCCAACCCTTCGGCATAGCTACCCACCTTGATCATTGATGTTATGGGGGCAAACATTTCTTCCCGGTTGATCCGCATGTCATTGCGGGTGTTGGCAAATACCGCAGGGAGCATGAAATAGCCCATGGTTGCGGCCTCAGCGCGGGTTCCGCCACAAAGAAGCTCAGCCCCTTCGGATTGACCGAGGGTGATATAGTCAAGATTGCTGTTAAGCTGGGCTTGGCTCACCACGGGGCCAATTTGCGTGACGCTGTCTAGGGCAGGGCCAACCACCAGCTTTTTTGTGGCCGCGACCAATTTATCTACAAAAGCATCGTGGATTTTCTCATGCACAATCAGACGCGAGGCGGCAGTGCATTTTTGACCAGTGCCCCCGAAAGCCGCATTCACACTATGGCCCACGGCTAGATCAAGATCGCAATCTTCCATCACAAGCATGGGGTTCTTTGATCCCATTTCCATTTGCAGCTTGGTCATATTGGGAATGGCCGAAGCGGCAATGGCGCGGCCCACGGGAACTGAGCCTGTAAAGCTTATGGCATCCACCGCCGCGCTTTCGACCAAGGCCTGCCCAATCGTGCCCCCTGCGCCCATGACCAAGTTAAACAGGCCCTTTGGAATGTTTTGGCGGGCGATGAAATCGGTTAGCATCACGGCGCTTGCAGGAGTTAGGTTTGCAGGCTTCCAGATCACTGCATTGCCAAAGGCCAGCGCAGGCGCGATTTTCCACGCGGGCGTTGCAATTGGGAAATTCCACGGGCTGATGATCGCCACAACGCCCACAGGTTCGCGGCGCACATCCACCTCAATGCCGCCGCGTACGCTTTCGGCATGGTCGCCTTGATTGCGCAGCGCCTCTGCCGCGAAATAGGTAAAGAATTGGCCCGCGCGATAGGCCTCACCGCGACCTTCGGCGCGGGGTTTGCCCTCTTCGCGGGAAATCATTTCGCCCAGTTCATCGGCCCGTGCCATCATCTCTGTGCCGATGGCCATCAGCACATTGTGTCGCGCCTCAATGCCCATGGCCCACCACTCGGCCTGGGCGCGCCGCGCTGCAGCCAAACTTTCGGTCAAATCATCATGGCTGGCTTGGGCAAAATGGCCAATCACATCGCTTGTGTCAGATGGGTTGATGTTCGCAATCTGATCCAGGCCGTTGCGCCACATGCCATTGATGAAATTCTGACCTTGCATAAAACCGTCCCTGCTACCGATGGTTCTACCTAGACAGAAGTATATAATTCAGACAATCTAAAATTATTGAAAAAAATTTCAGTAATTCTGAATCATGATTAAGATAGAGATGTTGCGCGTGTTTTTGGCCGTAGCCGAAGAGGGGGCCTTGGCGCTTGCGGCACAGAAATTGGGGCGCACGCCATCGGCCCTGTCGATGGCCCTGTCACAGCTTGAAGCCCAGGTGGGCGCGCCCCTCTTTGAAACGGATCGCAAAAATCGCCTCACCCCTTTGGGGCGTTTGGTGCTAGAGGAGGCGCGGCGCGTCACCAATTCCTACACCCGCAGTATTGATGCCATTGCGCGCCATGCGCGCTCCTTGGCAGGAACTGTGCGGGTGATGGCGGTGCCTTCGGCGACCATCACGCTTTTGCCCCGTGCGGTTTTGGCCTTTTCGCAGGCCCGCCCCGATGTGCGCCTTGATATTCGCGACAGCGACACCGCCACTGTCATTGCGCAAGTGGCAATGGGGGAGGTGGATATTGGGATAATCTCGCAATCCCCGCTTGCCAATGCCGCACCATCCGTTGAGGCAGAGGTCATCTTGAGCGACCCGTTGGGGATTCTCGCGCGCCATGATGGGCGATTTGCGCAGATGACCAAGGGGCGCGGTGTGCAATGGCAAGATTTGATCCACGAGCCGCTGATCGCCAATCCGCTTTGCGATTTGGTTGATCACCCCAGCGTGACTGAAGGGCTGCAAGATTGCCGTATTGAGGCACGCAATACCACGGCACTGTTGGCCTTTGTGCGAGCGGGCATCGGGATCACGATTTTGCCCCAAACTGCGATGGCCGAGGCCGACCCTGCCTTGCGGTTCTTTGCGCCAGATGATCCGCATAGCCGCCGTGAGCTATGTAAAATAAGGAACCGCTCCGCCCACCTTAGCCCTGTTGCGCAGTCATTTTGGGACTTGCTTGCACCACTTGCGCCAAACCCTTAGCCTTTGACACAACTACCAAAGGGAGGGCGGCCATGGCGCAAGTGGCGATTAGCGAGATTGAAACCGTGACCAAAGCCGCGCTCATGGCCCATGGGGCGGGGGCATGGCAGGCGGGGGAGGTGGCCCGCGCCACCGCCCATTCCGAGGCGCATGGCAATGTGATTTGCGGCCTGCAATATGTCGAAAGCTATTGTGTGCAATTAGCCTCAGGGCGCGTTAACGGGCAGGTGATGCCTGTCGTCAGTCGTCCAAAGGCCGCGGCGATCTTGTCAGATGCGCGGCTTGGCTTCGCCCAACCCGCCTTTAACGCGGCCAAAGATCAATTCTGCGATCTGGTGGATGAAACAGGCGTGGCCATGTTGGCCGTGGCGCAAAGCCACACCTGCACCTCTCTTGGCTATTTCACAGAACAAATTGCGCAAAAAGGCAAGCTTTGCGTTGGCTTTACCAACGCCTCGCCCGTTGTGGCGGCGCCAAATGGCAAGCGGCGCGTCATCGGCACCAATCCTATCGCCATGTCCGTTCCCGATGGGCAGGGGGGGCTGTCGGTTCATTTTGATTTCTCGACCTCGGCGGTGGCTTTGGGAAAAATCACGATGGCGAAATATGCTGGGGAACACATACCCCTAGGATGGGCCGTGGATGCCGAGGGCCGCCCCACAACCGATCCTGAAGCAGCCTTGCAAGGCGCGTTGTTGAGTGCGGGTGGCTATAAGGGGTGGGGATTTGGCATTATGGCTGAGGTCTTGGCTGCGGCGATGACGGGTTCCGTCAATTCGCTGGATGTGGGGGGGCTGAAATTACCAGATGGGCCGCCGCATAGATTGGGGCAATTCTATTTGGCGATGGATACGGACACATTTAGCGATCAGTTTGGCGCGCGGATCACACGACTGTTGGAGGCTGTGGCCGAAGATGAGGGAGCGCGCGTTCCCGGTCGGGGGCGAGTGAGGGAGACATCGGTGGATGTGCCTCAACTCCTTTGGGATAAGATCACAGGATTAGTTGCGTAACCCGCCGCGAGACAGGAAGAGAACCAATGGATTTAACAGTTTACCTTTCAGGCGAGATTCACACGACATGGCGCGAGGAGATCATCGCCGCCTGTGTCGAAGCTGGCCTTTCCGTTCGCTTTACGGCACCCGTGACCGATCACGCGGCCAGTGATGATTGCGGCGTGGCCCTTTTGGGGGCTGAGGATCAGAAATTTTGGCATGACCATAAAGGGGCAAAGATAAATGCCATTCGCACCCGCAAGGCGATTGCGGATGCCGATATCGTGGTTGTGCGCTTTGGCGAGAAATACAAGCAATGGAACGCCGCCTTTGACGCGGGATATGCTGCGGCCTTGGGCAAGTCGCTGATTGTAATACATGGGGCAGATCATCAACACGCGCTAAAAGAGATTGATGCGGCGGCCCTTGCCGTTACTGAGACGCCCGCAGAGGTTGCAAAAATTCTGGCCTATGTAATTGACGGCACCCTTTAGGGTGCTTTTCTACGCTTGGCAGCGCCGCGGTGCTTTCGTATGTAAGGGCCACATTGGCGCGAGTGCCGTGCACATCCCGTGATAGCGACTGCGCATTTTCTGGAGTAACAAAATGGATTTCATGACGGCGGAATTCGCCATCGTGGCGGTGATGCTGCTTGCAGCGGGCGCAGTGACCGGCGTGCTCGCGGGACTATTCGGCGTAGGTGGGGGCGCGATGATTGTGCCTGTGCTTTATGAAGTGTTTGGCTTCTCGGGCCTCTCGGATGAGGTGCGGATGCCGTTGGCGGTTGGTACATCTCTGGCCATTATCATCCCCACCTCAATCCGCTCTTATATGGGACACCGCGCCCGCGGAGCAGTGGATGAGGCGCTGTTGAAATCATGGGCGCTGCCTATTCTGGCGGGGGTACTGATCGGGGCTGGCTTGGCCCGTTTCGCACCGCCTTTCGTATTTCAGACCGTTTTTGTTGTGGTGGCAGGGGCCAATGCTATCAAGATGATCTCCGGCGTGAAGAAGTGGGATTTGGGCGGCGATTTGCCCACGGGCGCAGGGCTCTACTCCTATGGCGGTTTGATTGGCCTTTTGTCGGCCCTGATGGGAATTGGTGGGGGTCAGATTTCGAATATGATCATGACACTTCATGGCCGCCCCATTCATCAGGCGGTGGCCACATCGGCTGGGATAGGGGTTTTGATCTCGGTGCCCGGTGCGATTGGCTATATGATCGCGGGCCTCGGCCAAGAAGGGTTGCCGATGGATGCCATTGGATATGTCTCTTTCTTGGGGATGATCCTCTTTGTGCCAACCACCATTTCGACTGCGAATTTGGGCGTGAAATTGGCGCATAGCTTGTCGCGACGGCATCTGGAATTGGCCTTTGGCATCTTCCTTGCGCTAGTCTGTTTGCGCTTCCTATACGCGATTGTAATGGGTTAGTCGGGTGCCACCAAGGGTAGCAGAAATGCGGCAAAAAGATGTGTCTGTCGGATAGGTCGCAGATCTCATGCCTTTTGGTAGCGACAAAAACTATGTCATATTCAATTAGTTGTGTATGAGTAATTACACGTGATAGAAAAATCTTATGTTGGTCTTTTGTATTCTAAAAGGTGACTTGGCCAAAGGGGCGAAAGCGGCGCAAATAGGCTGTGAGAGGTCGCAGGGCGCGCATGATTTATCACAAAAAACCCTCAGCCTAGGGGGCAACGGCGATCACGCATGGGGCCCTTGGCCATGGAAGATGTGTTTGACTATACTGTTGCACCCATTTTAGGGCGGCGTGCCGTGCTGGGCATGGTCGTGTTGCAATCCGATGAAACCCTAGAACACGATCTGCGTCGTATCATACCGCAAGAGGATGTGGCCCTCTATATCAGCCGCGTTCCCAGTTCTGAAACCGTCAGTTCCGACAGTCTCGCCGCGATGGAGGGGCATCTGAGCCAAGCCGCCGCCCTGATGCCGCCACCTTTGGACTTTGACGTATTGGGATATGGTTGCACCTCGGCGACATCGGTGATCGGGGCGGGACGAGTGGCTGAATTGCTGCGCCAGGGGTGTCCGGCGACCCATGTGACCGATCCGCTTTCTGCGCTCGTGGCGGCCTGCCGTCATATGGAGATCACGCGCTTAGCGTTTTTGTCGCCCTATGTGCCCGAGGTCTCAAGTCGTTTGCGGACTGCGGTCGCAGCCCAAGGGGTGGAAAGCCCCATATTCGGAACGTTCAACGAGGCGCGCGAACACGCAGTTGCGCTCATCGATGGCACCTCTGTGACCCGCGCGGCAACGGCGTTGTTGCACCGGGGCGGGGCAGAGGCGGTGTTTTTGTCCTGCACGAATTTGCGCACCTTGGATGTGATTGATGCCATCGAGGCGGAGACGGGCGCTGTTGCCTTGTCGTCAAACCAAGTGATGGCGTGGCATATGTGTCATCTGGCTGGGATTGCGCCAGCCTTGCGAGTGGGGCGCTTAATGGCCGAGCGGCTATTCGACCGAAGTGCTGAATAGAGTGATCGCCCCACCCAAGAGAGCCATCGCAAAAAAGAAGAGACGCTTTGGCCAATCGCCTGTGTATGCCGCCGCAAGCGCGGCATAGGCCCCAAATGCTTGGTGCAAAACGGGCCCAAGAACCAGAAACCCGCTGGCGATAATCGATGCCAAACGGGGTGATCGCCGCGCGCCAAAGGGTAAATTTTGCCAAGTGTGGCTAGATGAATAGACCCGCAACAGCCACAGCGATTATCAGGATAAGTGCCGTTTGCATGCGCCTAGGGCTAGCAGGCAGGTTTGATCTGTAAAAGGTAAAAAACGCACGCCCCTTTGAGGCGTGCGTCTGTCTTCGTTTATGCGCGTGTTTTATGCGGCCGCGTCAAAGCGGTCTGCATTCATCACCTTTGTCCACGCAGCGGCGAAATCATGCACGAATTTCTCGGCATTATCGTCTTGTGCGTAAAGCTCGGCATAGGCGCGTAGGATCGAGTTGGACCCAAAGACCAGATCCACACGGGTGGCTGTCCATTTGGTTTTGCCTGTCTTGCGAGATACTATATTGTAAAGGTTCGACCCTGCAGGTTCCCACTTATAGGCCATATCGGTCAGCGCCGCGAAGAAATCGGTCGACAGAGTGCCGACGCGATCCGTAAATGCCCCATGGGCGCTGCCGCCATGGTTGGTGCCAAGCATCCGCATGCCGCCGATCAGTGCCGTCATTTGCGGCGCTGTCAGGCCCAAAAGCTGCGCACGATCCAACATCAGCTCTTCTGGTTGTACGGTGTAATCCGCCTTCAACCAGTTGCGGAACGCATCATGGACGGGCTCTAGCACTTCGAAGCTGTCGATATCGGTCTGCTCCTGGGTGGCATCACCACGGCCTGGTGTGAAGGGCAGGGTGATCTCGACACCTGCGACTTTGGCCGCCTGCTCGACACCAACATTGCCCGCCAGAACGATCACATCCGCAAGGCTTGCACCTGTTTCTGCGGCGATGGGTTCCAATGCGGCTAGCACCTTTTGCAGGCGGGCGGGCTCGTTGCCCTCCCAATCCTTTTGTGGGGCAAGGCGAATGCGGGCACCATTTGCGCCGCCGCGCATATCAGACCCACGGAAGGTGCGCGCGCTATCCCATGCAGTGGCAACCATCTCGGAGATTGAGAGGCCAGTTGCCGCGATTTTCGCCTTGACCAAATCCACATCATAGCTTGTGGAACCTGCGGGGATCGGATCTTGCCAGATCAGGTCTTCTGCAGGCACATCTGGCCCGAAATAGCGGGCCTTTGGCCCCATGTCGCGGTGGGTCAGCTTGAACCATGCGCGGGCGAAGGTTTCCGAGAAATAGTCAGGATCGGCATAGAACTTTTCCGAAATCTTGCGGTATTCGGGATCCATCTTCATCGCCATATCCGCATCGGTCATGATAGGATTGTAGCGGATCGAAGGATCTTCGACATCAACGGGCTTGTCTTCTTCCTTGATGTTCAAAGGCTCCCATTGCCATGCGCCTGCGGGGGATTTCTTCAATTCCCAGTCATAGTTCAGTAGCAGATGAAAATAGCCATTGTCCCATTTGGTGGGGTGGGTTGTCCAAGCGCCCTCGATGCCAGAGGTGACAGTGTCGCGGCCCACACTACGGGTGGTTGTGTTGTTCCAGCCGAGGCCCTGCTCATGCACATCTGCGCCTTCAGGGTCAGCGCCCAAATTCGCCGCATCGCCATTGCCATGCGCTTTGCCCACTGTGTGACCGCCCGCGGTCAGGGCCACGGTTTCTTCATCATTCATAGCCATACGGGCAAAGGTTACACGGACATCATGCGCGGTGCGCCGCGGATCAGGCTGGCCGTTGACGCCTTCTGGGTTCACGTAGATGAGGCCCATTTGAACCGCCGCAAGCGGGTTTTCCAATGTCTCAGACCCACGATCTTCGGCGTAACGCTCAGACCCAAGCCAATCTTTTTCTGCGCCCCAGTAGATATCCTTTTCAGGATGCCAAATATCGGCGCGGCCAAAGGAATAGCCAAAGGTCTTGAGGCCCATGGATTCATAGGCGATGTTGCCCGCTAAAATGAACAAATCCGCCCACGATACGGAATTCCCGTATTTTTTCTTGATTGGCCATAGCAGACGGCGGGCTTTGTCGAGGTTGGTGTTGTCGGGCCAAGAATTCAGGGGCGCGAAACGCTGGTTGCCTGTGCCGCCGCCACCGCGACCATCTGTGGTGCGATAGCTGCCTGCCGCGTGCCAGGCCATACGGATCATCAAGCCTCCATAATGGCCCCAATCGGCGGGCCACCAGTCTTGGCTGTCGGTCATCAGCGCGTGCATATCTTTCTTCAGAGCATTGATATCGAGCTCTATCAACTCCTTACGGTAATCGAAAGCCTCGCCCATCGGATCGGTTTTGCGATCATGTTGGTGCAGGATGTCAAGGTTCAGCGCGTTTGGCCACCAATCGGTGACAGTTGTGCCAAGCGCGGTTTGCGCGCCATGCATTACGGGGCATTTGCCAATGTTATTTCCATCCATTAGGGCAGTCTCCTTTTGGGTTTTCCCATGCAGGCCCCACAAACTGGGGCGCGGTTCTCGGTAATCATAGGGCCGTTGCACGGACTCCCATACAAACGGCGCTTGCGCTTGTCTTAGCATCTGCATTCAATTAGTTTAATTTTGATTTTCTGATGCAAACGATCAGGTTTTGTTATGACTACTATCACCTTAAAACAGTTGCGATATGCGGTGGCCGTGGCCGAGCATAGGCATTTTGGACATGCCGCCGCCGCATCCGCAATCTCGCAGCCTGCATTGTCGATGCAAATTCTGGCCTTAGAGGACAGTTTGGGTCTGGCCCTGTTCGAGCGCGCGGCCCGACATGTACGACCCACCCCCTTTGGGGTCGGGTTTTTGGCCCGCTCGAAGCGGATCTTGGCCGAGATTGACGATCTAGGCGACAGTGCGCGTGCGGCGCGCGGCGATGATTTGGGGCGCCTGCGTCTTGGTGTGATCCCCACCATTGCGCCATATCTTTTGCCGCGCGTAGTGGGGTTGATGGGGCAGTATTACCCGCAGGCCAATTTGGCGTTGCGCGAAACGATAACCTCGCGCTTGATCTCTGAATTGTCAGAAGGTCGGTTGGATGCCGCCATTGTGGCCCTGCCCATATCGGAGTCCAGCTTTGAGGAGGTGGAGGTGTTTCAAGAAGATTTCATTCTTGTGCGCCCGCCCCAAGATGCAGGCAAGCCTGTGCCCGATGCCAATTCCCTGTGTGAAATGAAACTGCTTTTGTTGGAGGAGGGGCATTGCTTCCGCGACCAGGCTCTGTCGTTCTGCGCGCTTGGCGCAAACACCCCGCGCGAGGTGATGGATGGGTCATCGCTGTCTACGCTTGTTCAGATGGTAGGGGCGGGCATTGGGGTGACGCTTATTCCTGAAATGGCTGTCCTTGTTGAGACGCGCTCTGCGAGTTTGGCTTTGACGCGGTTTCGTGCCCCTGCGCCTGCGCGCAAAATCGGCGTGATTTGGCGGCGCACAAGCCCGCTTTCCAATCAGTTGCGCAAATTGGCTAATGTTGTGCGCGAAGCGGCAGAAACGGGCGCGGCCGAGGCCATGATGGACGGGCTAATGCCCAAAATAGCTTGACCAAAAAGAAAAAGGCGGGCCAAAGCCCACCTTTTCCAATCCAAACTGAATCAGGCTTATGCCTTAGACCAGCGTGATATTTACGGCGCTTTCGCGGCCATCACGGCCTTTTTCCAGTTCATAAGTAACTTTCTGGTCGTCGTTGAGGCCTTTGAGGCCAGAACGCTCAACACCAGAAATGTGAACGAATACGTCTTTGCCGCCTTCATCAGGTGCGATGAAGCCGAAGCCTTTGGTTGCATTAAACCATTTCACGGTGCCATTGGCCATTTCCGTGTCTCCTGTCATTATGCTGCCCACACCATGCGGCAGCTTGGCAATCGTCATGCAAGATAGGCTGCACTGTTGCCTTTAAAGAGGGACAGAAGAGCGATATCAGATAACTAGCGCTGCTCGTTTCGCATGAAATGGGCTTCGCGTAAAGATAAATCGTTGGGGGTAAAATATGCTGTTCAAATTATTCATTGCCGTTGCAACGCTTTTTGGCATCGTAATTTTTGCGGCTGTGGCCTTTCGCGTCATGCCAATGGATGTCGCGCGCGATCATATTCGCCCCGCTTTGGCGGTGCCGCCATCAACCTCTAATTTCGCCCTAATGGTCGGGGATGAGGCATTGGTTTTGCCGCGTGGTCCGGCGGATGTGGCGGCAGATATCGCGCTCAAGGCCAGCAGCGATGGTGCCATTCTGTTGGCAGGCCAACCTCAAGATGGGTTCGTCACCTATGTCTATCGTAGCCGTTTGATGGGCTTTCCTGATGTACTAAGTCTGACGCTTGATCCCACCGATGAGGGGGGAACGCGGGTTCAGATTTTCTCGCGGTCGCGATTTGGCTATGGTGATTTGGGGGTAAATTCGGCGCGCGTGGCCGATTGGGTCGATGCGTTACATGCTGCGCGCTGATCAATCAGGCTTGACGCGCCCGCGCCGCTTCGCCAAACCCTGCCTATGTTGCCAGCAGAACCCCTTCGCCAAATTGTCGACCGCTTCGAATATCTCGAGGCGCAATTAAACGCAGGTCCCGCCGCCGATGCGGTTGCTGCAATTAGCCGCGAATATGCGCAGCTGAAACCTGTGGTCACGCAGATTGACGAATATCACCAGATAAAATCTGACCTTCAGGGAGCCGAGGCAATGTTAGCCGATCGTGAGATGCGCGCCTTGGCCGAAGAAGAATTGGAACGGCTGAAAATCGCGCTGCCGGAGGTTGAATATGCATTGCGCATTGCGCTTTTGCCCAAAGATGCGGCCGATGCGCGCCCTGCCATTCTTGAAATTCGTCCAGGAACTGGCGGCGATGAGGCGGCCCTTTTCGCGGGCGATTTGCTGCGGATGTATCAACGCTATGCCGAGGCGCGGGGGTGGCAATTTGAATTGATTGAGCAGCAACTCTCCGAGCTTGGTGGTGTGCGCGAAGTGACCGCACGGATCGTGGGCGAGGGAGTGTTCGCGCGGATGAAATATGAGTCTGGTGTTCATCGCGTGCAGCGGGTGCCAGAAACGGAATCAGGCGGGCGGATCCATACATCCGCCGCCACTGTGGCCGTTCTGCCCGAGGCTGAGGAGATCGATATCGACATCCCTGCCACCGATATCCGTATTGATACAATGCGCGCGTCAGGCGCGGGTGGTCAGCACGTGAACACCACCGACAGCGCCGTGCGCATCACCCATTTGCCAACCGGGATCATCGTCACCTCATCGGAGAAGTCACAACACCGCAACCGCGAGATTGCGATGCAGGTCTTGCGCGCGCGGCTTTATGATCTAGAACGGCAAAAGGCCGATGATGCCCGCGCCGCTTCGCGCAAAAGTCAGGTGGGGACGGGCGATCGTTCGGAGCGCATCCGCACCTATAATTTTCCCCAAGGGCGCATGACGGATCATCGGATCAATCTAACCTTGTATAAGTTGGATCAGGTCTTGTCGGGCGATTTGGACGAGATGATTGACGCGCTGACCGCCCATGATCAAGCCGCACTTTTGGCTGAGATGGACGGGTGAGCGCGCGCTATCGGGATCTTTACGCTGCCGCCCGTGCGCGGCTGGCTCACCGCTTGCCCCAAGATCAGGCTGAGCACGATGCACGCCTTTTATTGGCGCATGCTGCAGGCCTGTCAGGGGCGGGGTTGTCAGCCTGTCTCAATGATCTGGCCGTCCACAATCACATCGCGGATTTTGAGGCATTGATGGAGGCCCGCCTTGGTGGACAATCTGTAGCCCATATCATTGGGAAATCCGAATTTATGGGATTGGATTTCACGGTTGGTGCGGGAGATTTGGCCCCGCGGCCTGATACGGAAACCTTGGTGGAGGCCGCACTCTCGCATAGCTTTACGCGCTTTCTTGATCTAGGCACAGGCACGGGAGTGATTGCAATCAGCCTGCTTGCTGCGCGGCCAGAGGCGCAGGGTATCGCAACTGATTTGGACGAGGGTGCTTTGGCTCGTGCGCGACAAAATGCAAAGACCCACGGCGTGGCGGAGCGGTTGCAGTTTTTCACAGGCCCTTGGTTTGCGGCGCTGCCAGAACCCGCGATGTTTGATCTGGTCCTCTCTAATCCGCCCTATATTGACCAGGCAACCTATGCAGGTCTACCCGAAGAACTGCGCTTGCATGAGCGCGCTGCGGCGCTGACCGATGGCCATGACGGGCTGAGCGCATATCGCACGATCGCTGCGGAGGCATGCGCCTATCTTGCGCGCGATGGGGCGGTTATGGTCGAAATCGGCTACGATCAAGGCGAAACGGTGCCGCAAATTTTTGCCCAAGCAGGGTTTCGGTCTGTGCGCGTCATCCGGGATTTGGCAGGCAAGCCGCGTGTTGTGGTAGCGCAAGAGATGTTTTCCTAGACAAAAAAGCTGATAATTTCGCCGTTTTTGTAACTTTCCGCTTGTAAGCGCCCCTCAGCCATGGCAATCGGAGGTTGCGGGAGAGGAATTATTTAGACATTCCCCCGAAATAACAGCCATGAGATTCTGGACAAAGGCACAGATTGCACAGGCTGATCGTGGATATTGGCACGGACTTGGCACTAGGCCGCCTGACACCCTGCCGTGGATGGCTTCAACACTGGACTATATAAGAACAATGAGATCATCAAAGAACCGCTCGCGGTCAAAGGGCAACCGTAACCGCTCTGTTGGCAATATCATCAATCGGGTGTTTGACAGCTCTGGCCCAGAGGGGAAGGTGCGCGGAACACCGCAGCAGATCATCGATAAATATCAGCAATTGGCCCGTGACGCCCAGTTGAGCAATGATCGCGTAGCAGCTGAGAATTTCTTGCAACACTCTGAGCATTATTCCCGCCTCTTGAGCGAGGCGCAGCGCGAGATGGACGCGCGCCGCGAAGAGCAGAAAAGTCATAATGGCGGCCAGAATGGCCATGATCGCCGTGGGTATTCGAACGAGGACGAGGCCGAGACTGTGCAGGATACGGGCCAAGAGGTCATGCCCAGTGAGACGGATAGTTTGGCGATTGCCGCCGATGGCGATGGGGAGGAGGCCAGCACCTTGGTCGACACCCCCGAAAGCAAACCTCGCGCCAAACGGGCGCCGCGCGACCCCCGCCGCCCGCGTAAATCTGACGAGGCAGGCAGCGATGCCGCTCCAATAGTTACGGCCTCAAGCGAGGCGCAAGGAGATTAACAGCGCGTGACCTTGTCTTATGACATTTTCCCCGTGCCACCCTTGGCGCGGGATTTTTCTTGCGTTAATCGGCCGAGACAGCGCGGGCGAGGGCGCAAAACCCCTCAAGGCTGACCGTTTCTGCGCGGTCAGTCGGGCGCAGCCCTGCGGCCAAGATGCGATCCTCAATATCTGGGCAAAGCCCTTTCAGCGAGGCACGCAGCATTTTGCGGCGTTGGTTAAAGGCCTTGGCCACCACGCGCTCCAGCACCTTTTGATTTGCGGGGAATTTTGGGGCCTCAAGTGCTGTTAAATGCACCACCGCAGAGCTAACCTTTGGGGGCGGGGTGAAGGCTTCGGGTGGCAAGTTCAGCGCGATCCGCGCCTCACACCGCCATTGCGCCAAGACAGCCAAGCGGCCATAGGCCTTGCTTCCCTCCCGCGCTACGATGCGTTCGGCCACTTCGCGTTGAAACATCAAGGTCAGGCTCGACCATTGCGGTGGCCATACAGGCGGGATCAGCCAACGGATGAGCAATTCGGTGCCCACATTATAGGGTAGATTGGCGACGATACGGATCGGTGGTTTCAGATGCGCAGCCCAATCCACCGCCAAAGCATCGTCATTTAGAACGGTGAGGCGGTCGGGATAGGCGGCGGCGATTTCTGCCAAAGCGGGCAGGCAGCGTGCATCTTTTTCAATCGCCACAACGCGCCGCGCCTCTTCGGCCAAAAGGCCACGTGTCAAACCACCAGGGCCAGGGCCGATTTCCAGCACATCACAGGCGCTTAAATCCCCCGCAATGCGGGCGATTTTTGTGGTCAGGTTCAGATCAAGCAAGAAATTCTGCCCCAAGGATTTCTTGGCACGCAGATTATGGGTTGCGATCACCTCACGCAAGGGGGGTAGGGTATCAATCATGCCGCGCGCGCCTGTGCCATTTTATCCGCCATGCGCAACGCCGCGATCAAGCTTGCGGCATCCGCGCGGCCCGTGCCTGCAATATCAAAGGCCGTGCCATGATCGGGCGAGGTGCGGATAAAGGGCAGACCAAGCGTCACATTCACCCCGCCCGAGAAATCGAGCGTCTTTATCGGGATCAGCGCCTGATCGTGATAGGCGCAGATGGCCACATCGTAACGCGCGCGCGCCGCGGGGTGGAACATCGTATCTGCTGAGAGCGGCCCCGCGATCTGGTAACCTTCGCCACGCAACCTCGCCAGAAAGGGGATCATCCACGCGATTTCCTCCCGCCCCATGGCGCCATTCTCGCCCGCATGGGGGTTGAGGCCCGCCACGGCAAAACGCGGGTTCTGTAGGCCAAAATCGCGCCGTAGCGCGTCAGAGGTCAAGCGAATCACATCGCGCAATAGATCGGGGGTAAAGGCCGCAGGAACCGCGCTGAGGGGGATGTGGATGGTGGCAGGCACAACGCGCAATTCTGCACAGGCTAACATCATCACCACCTTCGCCCCGCCCGCCAAGGCGGCTAGATATTCTGTGTGGCCCGGATAGGCAAAATCCGCGCCCTGTTGCAGGGCGCGTTTGTGGATGGGCAGAGTGCAAATTGCGCGCGCTGCACCCGATTGGGCAAGCTCTACGGCCTCTGCGATTGCGTCAATCACGCCTTGCGCATGTGCGGCTTGAGAGCGGCCCGCCACACGGGCGGGGCCAAAGTCGCGGTGCAGAACTGGCAAACCACCGCCAAAGGCGGCAGAGGCGGCACTTGCCTGAGATATTTTGACAACAGGCGCGCCATGTCCGTTGAAATGATCCGCATCCCCGATGACAAAAAAGGGAACCGCGCCCCGCAATGCATGCCACGCTTTTGCTGCAATCTCGGGGCCAATCCCCGCAGGCTCACCACAGCTGAGCGCAATGGGGCCGGTCGTGCCCGCACCCATGGGATCAGTCCAAATCACGGATGATGGCGTCCGCGCGCAATTCCTCAAGATAGCCAGAGGCATAAGTCTCAAGGCGCTGCGAGAACAAGGCTTGGCGAATGTCCTCGCGCGCGCCATCTTCAAGATCGACTGTGCGATTGCAAAGCCAAACCATTAAAAGATCGACGCCATTGTTGCGGCGCAGGGTGGTCGAGCTTTCATTCGGGTCAAGCTTAGCAAGCTCTGCCGCAATATCTGCAGGCACTTCGGCGTGCGGGGCGCTTATCCGTTCAAACTGACCTTGCAGGGTGCCGTAAAGATCATCGCAGCGGTCATTTTGCGCGGCGATCTCGGCGGCGCGCGCGGCGGCATCTGGCCCTGAAAGCAGAATGGTCGCGTAATCATAACTACTTGGCGTTGAGAATTGATATCGCGCCTCTTCAAAGCCCAGCATTTGAAAAATCCCAATCCCAGGCCCCAACGGGACGGGTTCGGTGACGTCACCAACATCCAAGGTGATCAACATCGCGCTAAGGCCTTGGGGCAGGGATGACAGAGGGCGCCAATCCAACGCACCGCCATCAACCGCGGTGGGGGCGGCTGAACGGGCGCGGGCGGCATCGGAAAAAGCCGTCATATTTCCATCCACCTCTTCGGCAATCGCCAGCAATTCAGCGCGCAGCGCGTCAATATCGTTGCCGTCAATCGGCAGGATCAATTCCGCCAAACGAATTTGCGCCCCGCCCCCGCTTGAGCCAAGTGCAACCGCGCGGTCAATCTCAGCCTCAGAGACTTGCGCGCTTGCCCCAAAACGACTGCGCAACACCTCGCGCCAAAAAAGGCCTGCATTGATGAAATCGCGCAGGGTCTCATAGGCGACTCCCTCATTCTCAAGCGCATCAATCAGGCCTTGGCCGTCCAAATTCGCGCGCGCGGCAAATTCGTCAATTCCGATCATCAACTGATCTTGGGTGATTGTTATCCCCGCCGCTTGGGCGGTGGCCATTTGCAGGCGTTCCTCTATCAAAACCTCGCGCGCGCGGGCATTTAGGTCACCCGGTGCATTCAAGATGCCCAAAAACGTGGCGCGTTGATCCACCTCATATTGGGTGATTACTGTATCATTGACCGCAATCACGGGTGTGAAATCGAGCGATTGCGCGCGCATTTGTGCAGGGGCAAGCGACAAGGCGCATCCCATGATCACGCCAAAACACAGGTCGCGCACGGCGCACGCGCCCATGAATTTACCCAAGATTGGGGAAGATACGTGCTGTGAACTCATCTTGTCCTTCTTCGGTCACTCTCGCGAGGGGCGGTGTCAGAGCGCCCGTTTTATATTTGTGCTAAACCTACAAGAGCCGGGCAAGCGAAGCGAGGGAAAATTTATGCCCTTCGCATGTATTGGGCTTATCCATCACCGTCTCAACCATCTTCCATATGCAAAATCACCCCAAGTGCCAAAAGAGATCCCGCAAGGGGCGGTGTCCATGCAACGATAGAGGCAGAAAGCTGACCATTCTCACCCAAAATTTGGGCAAAGCTACGCAGAAAATAGAGGCCAAAGCCCAATAAAATCGCGGCTAGCACCAAAGGCCCCGTGCGGCCAAAACGGGTGTGGCGCATCGTGAGGCTTGCACCGATCAAGACCATGCTCATCAGCATCAAAGGATTTGCCAACTGCATCTGGAACCAGACCCGATGTGACAGGCCTGCAAATCCCGCATCTTGTAACTGCGTGATGAAATCGGGAAGGGCGTAAATCGAGATATTGCTCGGATCCCCAAAGGAATCGAGAATTTGTTCCCGCGTCAGCGTTGAATGAACGGCATAGCTTTCAAAACTTTCTGCACTGGCCTCGGGGTTGGTTTGGGTTAAATCCCAGATTTTGGCGCGTGTTAGATCCCATGATTGCATTCCAAGGCGGGCTTCATCAGCGTCAATGCGCTGTTCAAGTCTGCCAAATGTATCGAAATTATAGAAGGTGACGTCAAATAATTGCGTGCCATCGCTATTGGCGCGCAGCGCGTTGATGACGGTTTGCTGCTCGCGCGTGCCTTGGCGCAGCCAAAGCCCCTCTTGCGTGATGGCCAAGGTGCGTTCCTGTGCGCCGCGCACCTGCGCCAACTTGCGCTCATGCGCGACTTGTGTATCAGCCACGATTGGGTTGATCACTAAAAGGCCAATAATCCCGATGAGGGCGGCAACGCTAATTGGGGCCATCGTGGCCCGCAGCCCAGAGCGCCCCGATGCCCGTACCACCACCAATTCGGAACTGCGTGCCAGAGAGAGGAAAAACACCAAGGTTGCCAACATGACCACAAGCGGAAAAAGGGAATAAAGCGCTGACGGCATATTGAGTAGCGCAAGCGTAAGCGCATCGCCCAAATCCCCGCCATTGAGCGCGATTTTTCGCATCTGCTCGGTCAAATCCACCACCATGTGTATCACTGCAAAGATCGCCAACACGGTGAAGAAATTTTTGAAATAACGCTGCGCGAGGTAAAGTTGTAGGATCATGCGCCGCCCTCAACCAGATCAGACTGCCGCATCGGGCGCCAATGTGCGGTGTTATATACTGCCAACAGCACCGCTCCAAACACCACGGCGCAGACCAGTGGCTGCATATAGGCCAATGGCGCCAAGTGCGGCGCATTGATGACCTGAGCGCTCAGGAGGTTCTTGCTCATCTGCAAAGGGATCACCAACCCCACAGCCAGCATGATCTGCGCCCATAAGCCGAGCCGCGAAAAATTGCGCAGCATCAGGCAACTGGCCGCAATCAAAGGCACAAAAAACGCGAACATCGCCTGCGCGAAACGATGATGCAGCTCCCATTTGATGCGATCAAGGGGAACGCCCGCGAGGTTGGCTAGATCCTGATCCGCAGCAATGAGCGCAGGTGTGGACATTGCGCGCTCGTTCTCAGGTAGACCTTCGCCCCTGCCTGTTGCGGTCGGGTGTTGTGCTCGCGTGATATCATAGTTCAGCCGCTCAAAGCCCAGATTGCTCAGGCGGTTTGTGGTGCGATCCAATGTGATACTGCGCCCTGACACCAAGATCATGCGCGCGTTTTCAGCATTGCGCAAAAGATACCCACGATCCGCGCGATAGGTGACTTCGCGGGTCTCATTGCGGCGGTCATGGATAAACAGCCCCTGCAACTCGCCTTCGGGTGAAATATCGCTGATATAAATCGTTACACCCGAAATCGGGGATTGGAATACGCCCGCACGCAGCAACTGAGCGACGAGATCATTGCCCAAGATATCTGATCTTTCGCGAAATCGTGCTTCGGCCTGCGGGGCCAAGCCGTTGCTGAGGCCCGCAACCAAAAACGCCATAATAGCCCCGAAATAGAAAACAGGTAGCAAAAGGCGCAAGGGTGAGATGCCTGCGGTCTGCAAAATCACCAATTCGCTATCGGTGATCAGGCGGTTGAACACATAAAGGGTTGCGACAAACCCCGCCACAGGCAGTACCATCATTATAATCGGCGGTAGCGCCAATGTGGTCAATTCGAGAAAGGCCAAAATGGTTTGGCCGTCCGAGATCAATTGATCGAACAAATCAACCCCTTTGTTGATCCAATAAACTGACACCAAAACAAGTGCGAAGAAGCCAAAGAAACTCAGGCACATGAGCAAGATATAACGATCATATCGTGTCAAATTCGCAGCCTTTGTAAATTGCCCCCACATCTTTGGGGCGCAAGCGGGCCTGATTGCCCACAAGTTCGTTTGGTTTTGGGGGTTTTTGGGGCTTAATGCAAGGCTTGCGCGCGAAGGGCGGGGGTTCGTGCAATTGCCCATCTGGTCAAGCCGCAGTTTGCGCCCTAGTGTTGCCGTTAAATGACGCTTTCAACCGATATGAGGATCTTCATGACCCGTCCATCCGCGACACAGTTTTGCGAAATTGATCTTGATGCGCTTAAGGGGCTTTCGGGAAAGATTGCCTGTTTGGCCACGACAGAGGGTGGTTTGGATGCAGCGGGGCGGCGTTTGAACCGCCTGAGCAAAGGCGCAGTTGATCGGGCGCTTGGCAGCCCTGCATGGGAGAGCTTAAGCGTGGGTGATGTCATGGTCTTGGCCTATCCTGCGGGCATGTCAGCAGAGGCCGTGTTACTCCTAAAAACAGAGCGCCGCGTCACCGCGCAAGCGGCACGCCGCGCGGGCGCAAAATTGAGGGTCGCGGCGGGTAAATCAGAGTTGCATATATTCACGGGCAATTTCGCACGCAGTGCGGATTTATCGCTTGGGGTGGTCTTGCGGGGCTATGAATTTGGCGATCACAAATCCAAAACTCCTGACAGCTATGGCAGAGTTACGCTCTATTGCAACAAACCTGAGGAGAGTGCCGCAAAGGCCGCGCCGCTCTTGGCGGTGGCGGAAGGGGTGTTTTTCACCCGTGATCTGGTCAACGCTCCTGCCAATGTTCTGACGACTATCAGTTTTGCCGAACAGCTTAGCGATTTGGCCGCGCTTGGCGTCAAGGTCGAGGTTCTTGATGAACCTGCACTTGAAAACTTGGGGATGCGCGCTCTGTTGGGAGTTGGGCAAGGCTCGGAAAGCCCGTCCAAGGTTGTGGTGATGGAATGGATGGGCGCTGGCGATGCGCAGCCCTTTGCCCTTGTGGGGAAAGGGGTTATGTTCGACACAGGCGGCATCAGCCTAAAACCCGCCGCAGGCATGGAAGATATGACCATGGATATGGGCGGCGCAGGTGTTGTCGCGGGTGTGATGAAAGGTCTTGCCTTACGCAAGGCGCGCGCCAACGTGGTCGGTCTGGTTGGTTTGGTTGAAAATATGCCCGATGGTCGCGCGCAGCGTCCTGGTGATGTTGTGGTCTCGATGAAAGGGGACACAATCGAGGTCATCAATACCGATGCGGAAGGACGGCTCGTTCTGGCGGATGTGCTGTGGTATGCGCAAGTACGCTTTGCCCCACGCGCTATGATCAATTTGGCCACGCTGACAGGCGCAATTATCATTGGTCTGGGCCATGACAATGCAGGCGTTTTTGCAAATGATGATGCGCTTTGCTCAGCGTTCCTAAAGGCCGCAAAAGCCGAAGATGAAGGCGCATGGCCGATGCCATTGGATGATAGCTATGATGACCTGATCAAAAGCCGCATTGCCGATATTAAAAACACAGGTGGGCGGCCTGCGGGCTCGATCACAGCGGCCAAATTTTTGCAGCGTTTTGTCAAGAAAGATATGCCTTGGATCCACCTTGATGTTGCGGGCGTTGCTTCGATTGCAAAGGACAGCAAATACGCCCCTGCAGGGGCTACAGGTTGGGGCGTTTTGGCGCTGGATCGGTTGATCCAAGATATGTTTGACGAAGGCTGATGTCCGAACTGTGGTTCTACCATCTGACCCGCTCACGGCTTGAGCAAGTTGTTCCCATGCTCATTCAGCGCGCTTTGGCCAAAGGGTGGCGCGTGGCCCTGCGCGCGTCTGATACGCAAAGCGTGGCGCGGATGGATGACCTTTTATGGGCCGCGCATCCGCCCGAGCGTTTTCTGCCCCACGGAGTTGAGGGCGGGGCGGATGCCGAGCTTCAACCCATTTTAATTGGCACAGGCGATCTGCGCGCCAATCGCCCCGATTATCTGGTGTTGATTGGCGGGGCCGCGATCACACCTGAGGAATGCGCAGGCCTGACCCGCGCTGTTTTGGTTTTTGACGGCCAAGATGAGGCATCCGTCACCCATGCGCGTAATCATTGGCGCAGTTTTGCCGAGGCGGGATTGCGTCTTCAATATTGGTCGCAGGCCTCAGGCGCGTGGAAAATGGAACGCGAACATCCACAATCTGCTGCAAAAGATTGATATTTCGATAAAAAACTATAGCGCGCTTTGGCGCAGAAGTCGAGCCAAATTCCGCCAATGTGCCGCAAGCGCATAGCCCAGAACCGCGACAAAAATAGTGCCAAGGTAGAAAAGCTGCGGGATATCTTGCAGATCAAAAGCCCCCATCTTGCCCCTCATAACACTTGTAAATCGCGCATCCCATCAATCACGAATTGCACTGAAAGCGCGGCCAAAAGCATGCCTAACAATCGTGTGACCACGTTGATCCCTGTTGGCCCCAAGGCGCGTTCCAACGGGGTGGAGAGCAAAAATAGTGAAAAGACACAGATCAAAACCGCCGCCATCACGCCATGCACTGCCAATACCCATGTGATATCCCCCTCCATCTGGCCCGTCAGAAGGATCATGGTCGCCAAGGCACCAGGCCCTGCGATCAGGGGGGTGGCCAATGGAAAGACGCTTGGGTCTTCCTTATGCGGTTGATCCGCCTGTCCCTGACGGCGGGCGCTGCGCCGCTCAAACAGCATATCAAGCGCGGTCAAAAACAGCAAAATCCCGCCCGCGATGCGAAAGGCAGGCATGGAAATACCAAGGAAGTTCAAAACGGCCTCACCCGCCACGCCAAAAAGCGTCAACAGGGCAAAGGCGATCAGGGTCGCCCGCAGCGCGATCTTCCGCCTTTCCGCCACGCCCATGCCGCGGGTCAGCGCGACAAAGAGCGGCGCCAAACCTATGGGATCAATAATGACAAAAAGCGCCACAAAAACGGGGATGAGAGTTGCGAATTCCATACCCTATCCCTCACCTTTGAGGGGCCAAAGGTCAAATGAATTCGGGGCGAGGGATGCTATTCTTGCAGCGCCACATCAAGCCGCGCCTGTGCCGCAACACAAAGCGCCTCGGCGCGCGCCAAACCCTGTTCGACTTCGGTGAACTTTGCCTGCCATTGCGCCAATTCAGATGCTTTGGCTGCCTCATAGAGCGCAGGATCAGCCAGTTTCATAGAGAGTTTCCCATGCATCTCCATAATCTTTTCCACCCGCGCTTCGGCGCGGCGCAATTCGGCGCGCATCTCTTTAATCTCGTAATGGCTCGGGCGTGGCGCGGTTGGGGCGGGCTTGTGTTTACTAGGTTTTTCTGGGCGCCCCCCCAAGAGGGTGGCGCGATAACTGTCCAAATCGCCTTCATAGGGGGTAACCCGCCCGTTTGCGACCAGCCACAACCGATCGGCCACTAGCCCCAAAAGGTGCATATCATGGCTGACCAAAATCACCGCCCCTGAATAGGCCGAAAGTGCCTCGACCAAGGCCTCGCGGCTTTCGATATCCAGATGGTTGGTTGGCTCATCCAAGATGAGCATGTGCGGCGCGTCCAAAGTCGCTAGCAACAAGGACAATCGCGCCTTTTGTCCACCCGATAATTGGCCAACTTTGGTTTCGGCCTGCGCCGCCGCCAGACCATACCCCGCAAGTCGCGCGCGGTGGCGCGGTGGCGCCTCCTCAGGGCGCGCGCGGCGCAGGTGATCAAGCGGGGTTTCATCCAAATGCAATTCGTCAACTTGATGCTGCGCGAAATACCCGACCCGTAACTTGGAGGAGGCCGTAGCGCTGCCCGCCATTGCCGCTAATTTGCCAGCTATCAATTTTGACAAAGTCGATTTGCCCTCGCCGTTGCGGCCAAGCAGAGCGATGCGGTCATCTTGGTCAATGCGCAAATCCAGCTTTGACAGCACGGCACGCCCATCATAGCCGACACTTGCCCCGTCCAGCCGCAAAATAGGCGGCGAGAGTGTCTCAGGTTCGGGGAAGGTGAAGACGGTGCGTGCCGCGTCTTCGGGCGCGCGGATGGGTTCCATCCGTTCCAGCATTTTAAGCCGCGCCTGTGCCTGCTTTGCCTTCGAGGCTTTGGCGCGGAAGCGATCCACGAAACTTTGTAAATGTGCCCGCCGCACCTCTTGTTTTTTGGCTTCTGCAGATTGCAGCGCCCGTTGCGCGGTGCGGGTTTTGATGAAATCATCATAGCAGCCAGCGTAAAGGGTCAATTTTTGATCGCTTAAATGCAAAATATGCCCCACCGCGCGATTGAGCAGCCCGCGATCATGACTGATGACAAGTACAGTGTGCGGATATTTGGCCAGATAGGCCTCAAGCCAGAGCGCCCCTTCAAGGTCAAGATAGTTGGTGGGTTCGTCCAAGAGCAGGCAATCAGGTTGCGAGAAAAGAACGGCGGCCAAGGCCACGCGCATCCGCCACCCGCCCGAAAAATCGGAACAGGGGCGGGCGGTTTCCGCATCGGTAAAGCCTAAACCCCGCAGGATCGTGGCGGCGCGGGCCTCGGCCGACCAAGCATCAATATCGGCAAGCCTTGTTTGCACCTCAGCCATGCGTTCGCCCGTTGCGGTTTCGGCCTCGGCCATGAGGGCGGCGCGCTCTATATCAGCGGCCAAGACAGTGTCGAGCAGCGACACTGAGCTGCCGGGCACTTCTTGGCTGACACCCCCGATGCGCGCACGGGCGGGCATCTCAATTACCCCACCATCAAGCGATAATTCCCCCTTGATCAGGCGAAACAGCGTGGTCTTGCCCGCGCCATTGCGCCCAACAATGCCCACCTTATGCCCCGTGGGGATGGTCGCGCTGGCCCCATCAAACAGGGGACGACCTGCCATAGAAAAAGAGAGATCAGATATGCGCAACATGCGCGGCTCATGCACGGCTTGACGCGCGCTGTCAATCGCGGCTTCCCTATTCTGATCCCTCATGTTATGGCCGCGCCAAATTCACCTTCCCATGGAGTGACCAATGGCCGTGCAACGCACATTTTCCATCATTAAACCCGATGCAACCAAGCGTAACTTGACTGGTGCAATCAACGCAAAGATCGAAGCAGCGGGCCTGCGCATCATCGCTCAAAAGCGCATTCACCTGACCTCAGCTCAGGCAGGCGTGTTCTATGCCGTGCATAAAGAGCGCCCTTTCTATGGCGAGCTGTGCGAATTCATGGCGTCTGAGCCCGTTGTTGTGCAGGTTCTGGAAGGCGAAAACGCGATTGCGAAATATCGCGACGTCATGGGCGCCACCGATCCTGCCGAAGCGGCAGACGGCACAATCCGCAAAGATTTCGCTTTGTCTAAGGGCGAAAACTCTGTTCACGGGTCAGATGCCCCTGAAACCGCTTCGGAAGAGATCGCCTATTTCTTTGCAGGCCTAGAATTGGTCGGCTAAGCCGATCAACATAGGTCTTAAATGAGGGCCGCACAGCCAATCGGCTGTGCGGCATTTATTTTGCGCGCGAGTCAAGAATATGCATTTAGCGTTCAAATTCGCTCCCAGGCAGGTATCGAAAATTGGCGTTTTATGTTCGACCATCACGAATTGGTCGTATCAAACGGGCTGCTGACTGAGTCGCTTTTCACAGGTCCCGAGGCGGTCAAAACCATCCCCGGGGAGACGTGGGGGGAGCAGTTGGGAGCTGTTTGCGAATAAGTAGAAAATCAACGTCATCGACCTTGTGCGGACATAATTGCAAATAAAGTTCAATCTCGTCATTGTGTCGGGCATGGAGATCCTTACCGTCAGCCACAGCTATCTATTGATCGCGATGTCTTGTGTCGTTGCGTTGGTGGCGAGTTTTACCGGCTTGTCGCTGACCCGAAATCTTTCGTCCAAGCCGGTTTTCGAGAAAAAGGCTTCGGTTGCACTGGGCTCCGTCGCTTTGGGGGGTGGCATCTGGGCGATGCATTTCGTGGCGATGCTGGGACTGAATCTGCCGGTCATGTTTTACTACGACGCGGCGATAACGCTTGTCTCGGCCCTCTCGGCGATCTTGATCGTTGGGGCCGCGCTGATCTTGCTCCACTTCGCAAAAAGAACGCCGACGATCATCTTAGTCGCCGGTGCGATCGTGGGGAGCGGAGTGTTGGTCATGCATTACATTGGTATGGCCGGGCTCGAACTATGCCGCGCCGTGTACAGTCCCTTAGGGGTCGCCCTGTCTTCGGTTGCGGCGATCGGCCTTTGCGTGATGGCCTTTTGGATCGCCTATGGGCGCCGTACCCGGCGCAACATCATGCTTGGCACGATCTGTTTCGCGGTTGCGGTCGTCTCGGTTCATTTCCTTGCAATCGCTGGCACCAATTTTATGGCCGATCCCGCTGTGACCGAGTTTGGCCCGGCTATCAGCAACGAGGCACTTGCCATCGGGGTGATCTTTTTCAGCTTCGTGATTTTCGGGGCCTGTCTTTGGGTCAGCGTTACGTATCTGATTTCGTACGAAACTGCACCCCAAGGCACGCCCGCTGTCAACCTTCCGCAGGCACGTCCTTCGCGGCAAGCGGCTGTGGATCTAATAATTCCTTGCGACACCGAAGGGCGCAAAGTGTTCGTCCGTGCGCGCGATGTCTTGTTCGTGCGGGCCGATGGTCACTACACCCAAGTCTACACCGATACGGAGCGGTTGTTCAGCGTCTGGCCCATCACCGAGGCGTGCAAACGCCTGACGCAGGTGGGCTTCATCCAGACCCACCGCAGCTATGTGGTTAATCCCGTTCGGGTGGTCCGGTTCGAGCGTGACAAAGACAAGGGCCGCTGCTTATTCGACGGCAGTGGGCAGCCGCCCGCACCGGTGAGTCGCTCCAAGCTAAAGGCCATACAAGATGCGCTCGACGCGCGGGGTGGCGCATCTCATGCGTGATAGCGCGCATTTCGTGCAAAATAAGCGGCTTTCATTGAATTTTCCGTGCCGACACGCCTCATGATAGCCAGGCTCCCACGCAAGAAAGAATATCCGCATTAGGGAGAAAAAAAGCTGATGATCCCAGCCTCATTCGAATACCACCGACCCAAAGACATCGCCGGTGTTTTGTCGCTGCTCAAGGAGCATGGGGATGACGCAAGGGTTATGGCAGGCGGCCATAGTCTGATCCCGATGATGAAACTTCGCATGGCGCATGTGCCCCATCTGATCGACCTTCAAGACGTGGGGGGGCTATCGGACATCACCATCGCTGCCGACGCGATTCGTATCGGTGCTCTGGTCACTCAGCATGATCTGATCGTGCACAACGAGCTGGCGCAAGCCTTGCCAATCCTACGCGAGGCCGCCTTGCAGATCGCCGATCCGCAGGTGCGCTACATGGGAACCGTGGGCGGCAATGTCGCCAATGGCGATCCCGGTAACGACATGCCGGGGCTGATGCAATGCCTCGACGCGGTCTTCACGATCGAAGGACCCAATGGCGTGCGCGACGTTCCCGCACGCGACTTCTATGAAGCCGCCTACATGACGGCCCGCGAAGATGACGAGGTGCTTACAGCGATTACCATTCCTAAATCTGCAGGCGGCTTTGCTTATGAAAAGCAAAAGCGCAAGATCGGCGACTACGCGACCGCCGCCGCCGCGGTTCTGATCGTCAAGGATGGTGGAGCCTGCGCCAGTGCAGCGATCGCGATGACGAACCTCAGCGACACGCCTATCTTTTCGGAATCTGCCGCTGCGGCCCTTGTTGGCACAACCGTCGATGACACGGCCATCGATGCCGCCGTTGCTGCGATGTTGGGTGACATCAACCCGACCGAGGACAATCGCGGCCCGGTCGCCTTTAAGATCCATGTAGCCGGTATCATCTTGCGCCGCGCGATCGCCAGCGCTTGGTCGCGCGCCTGAGGGGATAAGAAAATGTCTAAGAAAATGCACATTAAGCTAAATGTGAACGGCAAGGACGAGGAATTCCTCGCCGAGCCGCGCGAGCTGTTGATCTACACTTTGCGCGAACGCCTGAATATAACCGGCCCGCATATCGGCTGTGAAACCTCGCATTGCGGGGCCTGCACGGTCACGATCAACGGGAAATCGGTCAAGGCCTGCACCATGTTCGTGGCCCAGGCCGATGGGGCCGAGATCACCACGATCGAGGGTATCGGCGGCCCCGACGCGCTGCACCCGCTACAGATGGCGTTCAAGGAACATCACGGGCTTCAGTGCGGCTATTGCACGCCTGGCATGATCACCCGCGCCAAGAAGCTGCTCGAGGAAAACCCTAACCCCACCGAGGCAGAAATCCGCTTCGGCATGGCCGGCAATATTTGCCGCTGCACCGGGTATCAAAACATAATCAAAGCAATCCAAGCAGCTGCAGCTGAGATGAGCGCAGCCCAGGAGGCCGCAGAATGAAAGATGAAATCACGCGCGAAGATCGGATCGACAATCTCAAGGGCTTGGGCTGTTCGCGCAAGCGGGTCGAGGATGCGCGCTTTACCCAAGGCAAAGGGAAATACGTCGACGACATTAAGCTCGACGGGATGCTGTTTGGCGATTTCGTCCGCTCCCCATATGCCCATGCGCGCGTTAAAAGCATCAACAAAGAAGCGGCCTTGCAGGTGCCGGGTGTGCTGGCGGTGCTAACGGCCGATGACCTGCGCCCCTTGGGCTTGCATTGGATGCCGACCCTTGCGGGCGATAAGCAGATGGTACTTGCTGATGGCAAAGTGTTGTTCCAGGGGCAGGAGGTTGCGTTTGTCATTGCGGAAAACCGCTATGCTGCGGCCGATGGTATCGAGGCGGTCGAGGTCGATTACGAGGAATTGCCCGTCCTGGTGAACCCCCATGAGGCGCTGACATCGGATGTCGTCTTGCGCGAGGATTTGGTGGCCCCCGACGGCTCGATCCCCGCCGGGGCCCATGGGCCACGCAAGCATCACAACCACATCTTCACATGGGAAGCGGGCGACAAGGCCCCGACAGAAGAAGTCATCGCCAATGCCGATGTGGTGGCCGAGGCATCGATGTATTACCACCGCACCCATCCTTGCCCGCTCGAGACATGCGGCTGTGTCGCTTCGATGGACAAGGTGAATGGCAAGCTTACGCTTTGGGGCACCTTTCAGGCCCCCCATGCGATCCGAACCGTGGTGTCGCTGATCTCGGGGATCGAAGAGCATAACATCCGCGTGATCAGCCCCGATATCGGAGGCGGCTTTGGCAACAAGGTCGGCGCCTATTCGGGCTATGTCTGTTCGGTTGTGGCCTCCATCGTGACCGGCAAGCCGGTTAAATGGATCGAAGACCGCATGGACAATCTGATGACCACCGCCTTCGCGCGGGATTATCACATGACCGGTCAGATCTCGGCGACCAAGGAGGGCAAGATCACCGGGCTGAAATGCCATGTGACGGCCGATCATGGCGGCTTTGACGCCTGCGCCGATCCGACCAAGTTTCCGGCCGGCTTCATGAATATCTGCACCGGCTCCTACGACATCCCGACCGCTTATCTCGAGGTCGATGGCGTCTATACCAACAAGGCTCCCGGCGGCGTGTCCTACCGCTGTTCATTCCGCGTGACTGAGGCCGTTTATTTTATTGAGCGCATGATTGAGGTTCTTGCGATCAAGCTCGATATGGATGCCGCCGAACTACGCCGGATCAACTTCATCAAGAAAGAACAATTCCCCTACAAGGCGGCCCTTGGGTGGGAATACGACTCCGGAGATTATCACACCGCGTGGGACAAGGCGCTCAAGACTGTCGATTATGACGGGCTGCGCGCCGAGCAACGTCAGCGCGTCGCCGACTTCAAGGCCGGAAAGACGCGCAAACTAATGGGGATCGGTCTGTCCTTCTTTACCGAGATCGTGGGGGCCGGCCCGGTCAAAAACTGCGATATCCTCGGGCTGGGCATGTTTGACAGCTGCGAGATCCGTATTCACCCCACGGGGTCTGCGATCGCGCGACTAGGAACCATCTCACAAGGTCAGGGGCATGCGACGACTTTCGCACAGATCCTCGCGTCCGAGATCGGCTTGCCCGCCGACAGCATCACTATCGAGGAAGGTGACACCGATACCGCGCCTTACGGGCTTGGTACCTATGGGTCACGCTCGACACCGGTGGCCGGTGCGGCGACCGCGATGGCCGGCCGCAAGATCCGCGCCAAGGCGCAGATGATCGCGGCCTATCTGCTCGAGGTCCACGACAACGACGTGGAATTCGACGTGGACCGCTTCGTGGTCAAGGGCGCCCCCGAGAAGTTTAAGACAATGAAAGAGATCGCCTTTGCTGCCTATAACCAAGCCATTCCCGGTCTAGAACCGGGGCTGGAGGCGGTCAGCTATTATGACCCACCGAATATGACCTATCCCTTCGGGGCCTATGTCTGCGTCATGGATATCGATGTCGACACGGGCGTCACCGAAATCCGGCGCTTTTATGCTCTGGATGACTGTGGCACGCGGATCAACCCGATGATCATCGAAGGGCAGGTCCATGGCGGCCTGACCGAGGCCCTGGCCGTCGCCTTGGGCCAAGAGATCGCCTATGACGACATGGGCAATGTGAAGACGGGAACGCTAATGGACTTCTTCTTGCCGACAGCGTGGGAAGTGCCCAATTACGAAACCGACTTCACCGTCACCCCTAGCCCGCATCACCCCATCGGTGCCAAGGGCGTGGGCGAAAGCCCGCATGTGGGCGGCGTGCCGTGTTTCTCCAACGCCGTGCAAGATGCGTTCCGCCCCTTCGGCAACACGCATACCAACATGCCCCATGATCATTGGCGGATCTGGAAGACCGCTAATGAGCTTGGCTTGCACGGGTAACAGTTTGTCGGGGTGGGCAGCCATGCCCACCCCGCCGGAGACATCATGAACTGGAAAGACCTGAAATCTGCGTTGGCAGGCCAATGCTATGTCGCGTCTGACGATCTGTCCGTTGCGCTGCATTTGGCCTTGTCCCTTGGGCGCCCCCTGCTGCTTGAGGGGGCGGCGGGCGTCGGCAAGACCGAGATCGCGCGCGCCTTGTCGTTGGTCAGGGATACACGGCTTTTGCGCCTGCAATGCTACGAAGGCCTCGATGCGGCGCAGGCGATCTATGAATGGAACTATCAGCGCCAATTGCTGACGATCCGCGCGGCCGCCGAAAGCGGTGAGACCGGAAAGACGGTCGAAGACCGCATCTTCTCTCGAGAATTCTTGCTCGAACGGCCCTTGCTGGCCGCGATCACCCAAGATGTCGCACCGGTTCTGCTGATCGACGAGATCGATCGCGCCGACGAGGAATTCGAAGCTTATCTTCTGGAAATCCTGTCCGATTACCAAGTGTCGATCCCCGAGCTTGGCACCATCACGGCAACCACCCGCCCGGTTGTGATCCTGACATCGAACGGTACCCGCGATCTCTCGGACGCGCTGCGCCGCCGCTGCCTTTACACCTATGTCCCCTATCCCGACCGCGCCGCCGAGGTGGCAATCCTCAAGGCCCGATGCCCGCAGGTGGAAGTACGGCTGGCCGGTCAGATAGTGGGCTTTGTCCAGAAACTCCGGCAAGAACCGCTCGAGAAAACCCCCGGCGTGGCCGAGATGCTGGATTTCGCGGCGGCCCTGATTGGGCTAGGCATTGCCGATCTGACGGAAGATCCAGCGGTGCTTCACGCGACCTTGACGACGCTGTTGAAAACCCAAGGCGATCAGGCGCAGATCACACCCGAGGTCGCAGGCCGCATCGCGGGCAAAGCGGCGTGAGCCGGGTCACCAAATTCTCTGCTGCCGATCCCGGCCCCGCGGCGCGGATGGTGGGCTTTGTTGCCCATCTGCGCGACAATGGCCTGCGCTTGGGGGTCGCCGAGGCAGAGCTTGCGATGGCGGCCCTGTTGGCTATGAACGCGGTCGCCCCGGACGAGTGCCGCCGCGCGCTGCGGGCAGTTTGCACCGGCTGCAAGGACGAGGCCGAGCGGTTCGACGATCTTTTCGATAGCTACTGGATGGATATGGGGCGGGTCCGACAAAAGGTGGTGCCGAAACCCGTTGCCACCTCCCTTGCCGACATCAATTCCTCGCGCGATGCCAAGGGCGCGGATATGGGGGCTGCAGGCACGGCCACCGCCCCCGATGGCGAGGATGGCGCCGCCGAGAGCGACGGCACCGGCAAGCTGATTGCGACCGCCCAATGCAATTTGCACCGGCGCGACCTGCGCGATCTGGTGCGACCTGATGAGGTAGCCGAGGCCGAAGAGGTGGCCCGCCGGCTCGGTGCCGCGCTGCGCGACAAACGCTCGCGCCGCCGCATCGCTGCGCGCAGGGGTGACCGCCTGCATTTCCGCAAGACCATCCGTCGCAGCCTTGCGACCGGCGGCGAGCCCTTGCGGCTGTTGCGTAAGAAACGCCCCGATCGCAGCCGCAGGATCGTGGCGCTGTGCGATGTCTCGGGTTCGATGTCGGTCTATGCTAAGGTGTTTTTATCCTTCATGGCGGGTCTGATGCGGGCGGATGCCGCGGCGGATGCCTACCTGTTTCACACCCGCCTTGTGCGGATCACCGAAGCTTTGCGTGACAAGGATGCGATGCGCGCCATTGGGCGCCTGTCGCTGATGGCCGATGGTTTTGGCGGCGGATCTAAGATTGGGCCATCCTTGATGCGCTTTGCCGAAACCTATGCCCGACGCTTTGTCGATGGGCGCAGCGTGGTAATGATCTTGTCGGATGGGTACGACACCGCAGAGCCCGATCTGATCGGGCAGGCCTTGGACAAACTGCGCAAGCGCGGCTGCAAGGTGATCTGGCTAAACCCGCTCAAGGGCTGGTCGGATTATGCGCCCGTTGCCGCCGGCATGGCTAGCGCCTTGCCCCATCTGGACCTGTTTTGCGCGGCAAACACCCTTGCCGATCTCGCCGCACTGGAACCGGAGCTTACGAGGCTATGACCCCAGCTGAAATTCTTGCAGATGATCTTGCGCAAGCCGCCCAACAAATGCGCGCGCGCGACGAGGCCTTTGCATTCGCAACCATCGTGCGCACCGTCGGGTCGACGGGGGCCAAACCGGGCGCAAAGGCGTTGCTGGGGGTCGATGGCACCATCCTTCATGGCTGGTTGGGCGGTGGCTGCACACGCGGTGCGGTCAAGCGAGCAGTGGTGCAAGCCCTGCGCGATGGCAGGCCGCAGCTTGTCTCGGTCGCGCCCGAAGAGCTGTTGGCCGCCAAAGGGGTGGCCGCGGGCGACAGCGTGGACGGAATGCAGTTTGCCAAGAACGGCTGCCCATCGCGCGGCACGGTGGATATCTTCATTGAACCCTGCCTGCCGCCGCCGCTCCTTGTGGTCATGGGGGCCTCGCCCGTGGCCAAGGCCATCGCCATGCTTGCGCCGCAGTTTCACTGGTCGGTCGCGGCAACGCCGATACAGGGCAAGCCGCACCAATCATGTGTCATCGTGGTCGCCACGCAGGGGCAGGGCGATCTTGATGCGTTAAAAACAGCCCTCGGGGTGCAGCCAAGCTCCCTTGCCTTCGTGGGCAGCCGCAAGAAATTCGCGGCCCTTGCCGAAAAACTGGTCAATGCGGGCTTTGATAGATCGGCCATCACCGCGATCCGTGCACCGGCGGGTCTGGACATCGGCGCGGTGACGCCCGAGGAAATCGCCCTGTCGATCCTTGCACAACTTGTCCAAGATCGGCGCGCGGCGGTGAAACACGCCGATGCCTGAGGTCGCAGCGATCATATTGGCCGCCGGCCAATCGCGGCGGATGGGCGCCTGCAACAAGCTGCTCCTGCCCATCGCGGGCGTGCCGATGATCCGCCATGTGGTCGAAATCTACCGGCAGGTCGCGCGTGTTTTGGTCGTCACAGGCCATGCCGCCGACGATATCGCCGCGGCCCTTGGCCAAAGCGATGTCACCCTCACGTTCAATCCCGATCATCTTCAGGGGCAACAAACCTCGGTGGCCTGTGGGCTGCGGGCGGCGGTGAAGGCCGAGGTCTTGTTGATCGGCCTTGGCGACCAGCCACTATTGACGCCCGATGATCTGCGCGCGCTGCTGGCTGCCCATGCCGCCTCCGATCCGGGCCGCATCTCCATCCCCCGCCGGGGAGACAGGCGCGGAAACCCGATTGTCGTTCCCAATCCGCTGCGCGCGGGGCTTTTGGCCGATCCGTATGCGCCCGGATGCAAACGTTTTACGCACAACAACCCCGATCTGGTGCAGTTTCATCCGCTTGCCGCGCCGGGATTTTACACCGACATCGACACGCCCGATGCCTATACCGCCCTGACGGCCCGCGCACAGGAACTTGCCCGATGAAAGCCTTTCGCACCCTTGCCCTGAGATGGCGCCGCAAACTGGCGCTGTCCCCCGAACAGGTCGAGCTTATCTCAATCATCAAATTCCCTTGCTGTTAAGAAGGATATGAAATGGAACTTTCCGACGAGATCGTCATCAACGCGCCCAAGGCACAGGTCTATGCTGCCCTCAACGACCCTGCGGTTCTTCAGCAGTGTATCCCGGGCTGCGAAGAGCTGATCAAACACTCCGCCACCGAATTGGAGGCGTTGGTCGTTCTGAAGATCGGCCCCGTGAAAGCCAAGTTCAGTGGCACTGTGCAGCTGGATACCGCCGGGGCGCCGGACATGTTTTCCCTGACCGGTAAGGGCAATGGTGGCGCCGCGGGCCATGCCAAGGGCGGCGCGACCGTGACGCTTGCCGAAAACGGCCCCAACGAGACGGTCTTGCGCTACGAGGCCAAGGCCGTCATCGGCGGCAAGCTTGCCCAGCTTGGCAGTCGCCTGATCCAGAGCACGGCGCAGAAACTGGCAGCCAAGTTCTTTCAATCCTTCGCCGAGGTCGTCAACGAAGACGCCGCGGTCTGACGGGCGCCCGGCCCCGCCATCATGGATGGTCGGGGCCGTATTGGTGCAACGCTTCACCCATCAAGGGCAAGGCCGCATCTCGCGCTGGCCGCAGTGATGATCTAGTCTCACTGCCCCAGCATGTGCCAGGTCTCCAAGCAGCGCAGATTGTCCAAGCGGCAGGCTTTCGAAATGGCTGACGGTGGCGACAAGTCACGGAAGGCCCAGGGGCAGGGGGATGTGTTTAATATCAGCGCCCACTGGGCGGATTTACGCGCTTGAGGCACTCAGTTTCACGGGCGAGCCACAAAGCAGGGTTTCGTTTTTTTCATTGCCGGCGAGGGTCTCAACGGACTTGCGCGACGCTTTGCGGATTGGAGCAAGGCCCGCGCAACGTCCCTTGCAGATGTACCATTATTCAAGTCTGAGCGTGCCGCACAGTTTCTTGATATGGACAGTGCAGGTTCCGTGGCAGAGGCCGTGGCGAGCTTCTGGTCTGCCAGCCGAACGGACAAGTGTAAACACATCAGAGAGTCGCATAAACTTGCAGGTGGCGATGCGACCCGACTCAACGCTTTCCCGTAGTCGCCAAAATCCAAGCCAACACAAGCGTGACCGCTTAGTGACCAATCTGGTGACCAACCCGAGATCGCGTGGGCAACCTTCCTGCGGCTCATCTCTTATATGCTGTTTTGTTTTGAATATTGGCTCCGGCGGTAGGGATCGAACCTACGACCAATTGATTAACAGTCAACTGCTCTACCGCTGAGCTACGCCGGAACACGTTGGGCCGTATAGCAAGACGATTTTTGCGCGTCCAGTGCTTTGGGGCGAAAAAATCGTTCTTAAGGTCAAATTATCGAAAATCCTGCTTTCGCGCTGACGGGATGATCTGATTTTGCTTTTTTTCCTTCAATTAATACAATGAGATGTGCCAAAATATTGCGCTCAGCCATCGGGCGGAGCACGGGCTGAAGATCGGGGTAGATTTCGGCGCGCAGGCTGCTAAGGCTGCGCGGGGTCTCTGTGAGGGCTGCGAGAATCTGGGCGTGGCGCATTATGCGATGGGTGCGCAACTCGGCGCAGCGCGCGCGGGCGTTTGCAATCATGGCTCCATGGGCAGGCAAGAGCCGCTTTGGCCCGCGCGCCTCTATCGCAGCGAGTGAGGTCAAATAGGCCCCCAAATGACCATCAGGCGGGGAAATCAAGGTGCTTGACCAATCCATGACGATATCGCCGCAAAATTCGACATCTTGCCATGCGGCATTCATGTGATTGCCCATATGGCCGGGGCTATGATGGGCGGTAATGCGCCAGTCTTCTGTCTCGATCATCGCACCATCGGGCAGGGCGATATCGGGCGTGAAGCCGCGATCCACCCCCTCGCCACCGCCCAGATCAGGCAGCGGGCTGCGCCCCATATCCCATGGGCCTGCCGCTAAAATGGGCGCCTGTGTCGCCGCGGCCAAAGGACGGGCCAGGGCGCTGTGATCCAAATGCGCGTGGGTGACAAAAATATGGGTGATCCGCCCGCCCTGTGGCACGGCCGAGAGGATCGCGGCCAGATGCTGATCTGATGCGGGCCCGGGGTCAATCACGGCGATAGAGGTTTCCCCCAGCATATAGGTCAATGTGCCCTCTGCGGTCAAAGGCGAGGGGTTTGGGGCGCAGATGCTGCGCAAAAGTGAGCCATACTCGGTCATCATCGGGCGTGTTTTTCCTTTGGCACTTTGCGCGGGCCGCGGCTATAGATGGCCTATGTTGACGCGTTTGATCAAGAAAATGCTGCCACGCGGCCTCTATGGCCGGGCTGCGCTGATATTGCTTGTGCCGATTTTGACGATCCAGCTTGTGGTATCTGCGGCGTTTTTGCAGCGCCATTTTGACGGGGTGACGCGTCAGATGATGGAGGGGTTGGCGGTTGAGCTGCGCTTTATCATCCAAGAGGTTGAGCGTGACGGTATTTGGGCAGGGCGCAGTGTGGCTGCCCCGCTTGAGATCAGCCTTTTTGAGGGCGGGGCCAAGCCATTTGAGGGTGAGGGACTTGAGGCGCGCGCCTTTTATGACCTCTCTGGGCGCAGTGTGATTGAGGTTTTGCGCCGCGCGGTGCCCGAGGTGACATGGATTGATCTGGTCACCGATGATCGCAAGGTGATGATCGGGCTCAGTCTTGCCAATGGCACGCGCGTGGATGCCGAGATTGCGCGGCGGCGTGTATCGGCCTCTAACCCTCATCAATTGTTGGTATTGATGGTGTTTACGGGCATTTTAATGACCACTGTGGCCTTTCTGTTCTTACGCAACCAATTGCGCCCAATTCGCCGCTTGGCGCGAGCGGCTGAGGATTTTGGCAAAGGCCGCATCGTGGATTACAGCCCCGCAGGTGCATTGGAAGTGCGCAGTGCGGGCCGCGCCTTTCTTGATATGCGCAATCGTATTGAAAATCAGATCGAGCAGCGCACCATGATGCTGTCAGGTGTCAGTCACGATTTGCGCACCCCTTTAACACGGATGAAATTGGGCCTCAGTGTGATGGAGGAAAGCGAAGATGTGACGGCCCTGCGCCGTGATGTCGAGGAGATGGAAACCCTGCTAGAGGCGTTTCTTAATTTCGCCCGCGGCGATGCGTTGGATGATTTGGCGGAATTGGATATTGATAAATTCCTGCGCGAGATTGTCTCAGATGCCACACGGTCAGGGGCGCAGATCAGCTTTGCCCATTATTCGAAGAGTGGGATGCTTCAGGATCATGCTGCCACATTCCGACCTGCGGCGCTGCGCCGTGCGCTTGGCAATCTGATTTCAAATGCGCAGCGATATGGCAGCGAGGCGCGCGTGACCTTGGCGTTCACGCCACGCCAATGGCGCATTTCTGTTGAAGATGACGGGCCAGGCATCCCCGCAGATCAGCGCGAGGAGGCGATCCGGCCCTTCGTGCGGTTGGATGTGGCGCGAAACCAAAATCGCGGCTCGGGCGTTGGATTGGGTTTGGCGATTGCGCAAGATATCGCCCGGCGGCATGGCGGGCGGCTGACTTTGGGGCAAAGCGCCGATCTGGGCGGATTGAAGGCCGATATCATTTTGCCGCGATAGCCTTGATGGGGAAGATGGTAGGCCCGGCAGGACTTGAACCCGCAACCAAAGCGTTATGAGCGCTCTGCTCTAACCAATTGAGCTACAGGCCCCCTTGGGGTTGGGATTACTGCGCCAATGCGAAGGGGTCAAGTATTGGATCACTCGCTTATGGACGAAGGCAGCGAAGATCGGTATCAGGGCGGCGAATACTGCCGAGAACTTGCCCTGATGAAAGGCCTCCCTTATGTCGACAGACGACTCTGCCCCCAAAAACAGTCTCACCTACGCCCAAGCTGGTGTTGATATTGATGCGGGCAATGCGCTTGTTGATCGGATCAAACCTGCCGCTGCCGCAACCGCACGGGCGGGGACGATGTCGGGACTAGGCGGTTTTGGGGCTTTGTTTGATCTCAAGGCCGCAGGATATAATGACCCGATTTTGGTCGCGGCCACCGATGGGGTTGGCACCAAGCTGCGCATCGCGATTGATACGGGCGTTGTGGACACCATCGGCATTGATTTGGTGGCGATGTGCGTCAATGATCTGGTCTGCCAAGGGGCGGAGCCTTTGTTCTTCCTTGACTATTTTGCCACCGGTAAATTGGCGGTGGATCAGGCTGCACGGATCATCGAAGGGATCGCCGAGGGTTGTGCTCAATCGGGCTGTGCGTTGGTTGGTGGGGAAACAGCTGAAATGCCTGGCATGTATGACGCGGGCGATTTCGACCTTGCGGGCTTTGCTGTTGGCGCGATGGAGCGCGGCGCAAGCCTGCCTGCCAATGTCACTGCGGGCGATGTGATTCTCGGCTTGGCCTCCGACGGGGTGCATTCAAACGGCTATTCTTTGGTGCGCCGTATTGTTGAGGTGTCGGGTTTAGCATGGTCAGACCCTGCGCCCTTCGCCCCCGAGACAAGCCTTGGTGCCGCGCTTTTGGCCCCAACACGGCTTTATGTGAAACCTATTCTTGAGGCGATCCGCGCAGGTGGGGTGCATGGGTTGGCCCATATCACGGGCGGTGGTTTGACCGAGAATCTGCCCCGTGTCCTGCCAGTGGGGCTTGGCGCGCGGATTGATTTGGGCGCTTGGGGCCTGCCACCTGTATTCCAATGGTTGGCCGAGACAGGCGGGATTGAGACACGCGAGATGCTCAAAACCTTTAACGCAGGAATCGGGATGTGCATGGTTGTCGATGCGCTTGAGGCCGATACCATTGCACGGCTCTTGGTGGCTGCGGGTGAAACCGTGACACGGCTTGGCGTGGTTGAGGCGAGCTCTGGTGTGACCTATAAGGGCGCGCTTTCGTGAAACGGGTCGCCATCCTGATTTCAGGGGGCGGTTCCAATATGGTGGAACTGCTCAAGTCAATGAAGGGGGATCACCCTGCACGCGCCTGTGTGGTTTTGTCAAATATCCCTGATGCAGGCGGTCTGGCCAAGGCAGAAGCCGCAGGCGTGCCAACTGTGGTAGTGGATCACAAACCCTTTGGGTCTGATCGCGCGGCCTTTGAGGCTGAGATGGCCAAGGTGCTTGGCCAATATCAGCCCGATATCATCGCGCTTGCGGGTTTCATGCGGGTTTTGACTGCTAATTTTGTGGCCCGCTATCACGGGCGGATGCTGAATGTTCATCCCTCACTTTTGCCCAAATATCGCGGCCTCCACACCCACGCCCGCGCGATTGAGGCGGGGGACGATATCGCGGGCTGCACAGTGCATGAGGTGACCGCCGATTTGGATGATGGTCCGATCTTGGGGCAGGCATGCGTTCCTGTGGTGGCAGGGGATACACCCGAAACATTGGCCGCGCGGGTTTTGGTGAAGGAGCATCGCCTTTACCCTGCCGTGTTGCGCCGCTTTGCTGCGGGCTATCGCAGCCCGCTGATCTTTGAGGATGCTGCGCCCTGAACCAGAGGGGGGGCTTTCCTTTTCCTGCTCCTTTTCGTAAACCCATGTACCGCGGAAAAATTGAAGAAGTAACGCCCTTGCCGAAGACGCTGACAAACACATCCGAATTGGCCGAATTTTGTGAGGCCGCCGGACAGCACCCTTATGTGACCGTTGACACTGAATTTCTGCGCGAGCGTACTTATTACGCGCAGCTGTGTCTTGTCCAATTGGCGATGCCGGGCACGGATGACAGTGGCGCGGTTTTGGTTGACCCGCTGTCTGAGGGCATGTCGCTTGAGCCGCTCTATGAGTTGTTCCGCAACCCTGATGTAGTCAAGGTGTTCCATGCCGCGCGGCAGGATCTCGAGATCTTTCATGTCGAAGGCGGGCTTGTGCCCGCGCCACTGTTTGATACGCAAGTGGCCGCAATGGTCTGCGGATTTGGCGATCAAGTGGGATACGAAACTTTGGTGCGCAAAATTGCCAAGGCCGCGCTTGATAAGTCCTCGCGCTTTACCGATTGGTCGCGGCGTCCCCTGTCCGATGCGCAAAAAACCTATGCTCTGGCGGATGTCACGCATCTGCGCCAGATTTATGAATATCTGTCCGCGCAACTGGCCCGATCTGGGCGCAGCGCATGGATGGAAGAAGAATTGGCGCAGCTGACCAATGCGGACAGTTATATCGTAGATCCAGATCACGCGTGGATGCGGATCAAAATGCGCTCAACCTCGGGAAGGCTCTTGGCGGTTGTGCGCGAATTGGCCACGTTCCGCGAGGCCTATGCGCAGGAGCGTAACATCCCGCGTTCACGCGTCTTCAAGGATGATGCCTTGATGGAATTGGCCTCGACCAAGCCGCGCTCTTTGTCTGATTTATCGAAATCGCGCCTGTTGCTGCGCGAGGCGCGGCGGGGCGATATTGCAGAAGGCATTATTGCGGCGGTCAATCGTGGCATGGAGGTGCCCCCAGAAAAATTCCCCAAACTGCCTAATGGGCCCGATCGCAGCGACCTGAACCCTGCCCTGGCCGATTTGCTGCGTGTCTTGCTCAAGGCTAAGGCCGATGAGGCGGGTGTCGCGCAAAAGTTGATCGCGTCCAGCCTGGATTTGGACAATATCGCTTCTGGCCATTTGGATGGCCTGTGGCGCAAAGGTTGGCGCGGTAAGGTCTTTGGCGAGGACGCACTGCGCCTTGTCCAGGGCGATGTGGGCCTTGGTGTCAAAGGCAACAAAGTGGTGTTGTTCGAACTTTAACGCGATACCGTGCGGCGGTTGTTAGCCCCTTGCGCGCTGATCCGTGTGACACCGCGCAGTTCATTCGCGCTGCGAAACGTGCCAACCAGAATTTCGCGTGTGCGCGGCGCACCTTCTGCCGTTTCATACCGCGGGGGAACCACGCGGAATTCGAACAGCATGAGCCCGGCCTCATTTGAAATCTCGACCAATTCGGCCTCCCAATAGCCTTGACGCTCTGCCCGTCCTACGGCGCGGATGATGGCGCCGCCGTCAACCTGATCCGCCTCAAGCGAGATTACATCTGCGACAAGCGGGCGTGGATCGACAAATTCCTCGACCTGCACAACCTCGATCCGCTGCTCTTGGCGGTCATTCCCGAACCAGTTAAACGGGTTCAGCCGCGTGGAACAGCCCACAAGCCCCAAGATCATCGCAGCAAAAATGGCAGTGCGCAGCATATTGGCCCCTCTTGGCAAACCATCACCCTTTGAGAGCTACCCTATCAGGGCGGTTTTGAAAAGCGCCTCTGGACGAATGGGGGGCTGCGCTTTAGGTCAGGGGTAGGTGGCAGAAGGATGAGGGTAGAATGGCCAGCAAACGCTTTGAGGAAATCGCAGAAACATTTGAATTTCTCGACGATTGGGAAGACCGCTATCGCCATGTGATCGAATTGGGCAAAGCGATGGAACCCTTGCCCGAAGCGATGCGCGTTCCGACCACCAAGGTGGATGGCTGCGCCTCGCAGGTCTGGATTATGCCGCGGATCGAAGGGCAGGGGTCAGAGGCGCGGTTCGATTTCCGAGGTGAAAGTGATGCGATGATTGTGCGCGGCCTGATCGCGGTTTTGCACGCGCTTTATGCAGGCCTCAGCATTGCTGAGGTTCTGGCGGTTGATCCACGGGCAGAATTGGCGCGGTTGGGATTGAATGACCACCTCTCTGCGCAGCGCTCAAACGGGTTGCGGGCCATGGTCGAACGCATTCACCTTTTGGCGGCAGAAGCGCGGGGTTAATTCCCCCATTTTTTCAGAGCCGTTTCAAGATCACCATAGCCTGTGAAGCGGCGTTCAAAAGCAAGGCCGAGCAAATCGGCACAGGCCTTGGCTTTTTCGGTTAAGGCGGGCTCATCCGTCTGCGCCTGATAAACCAGTTTTTCGTAATTGCCAAAATACATATCCCGCAATTCGGGGTGTTTATCGAGGCCAAGAGGGCGGATGACAAAGGCGTCAAACTGACGGGTGAGAAAATCCGTCAGGTAAAAGGCTGTGACCTCGCCCAATTCTTCGAAGCGTACATTGCCCTCGAAAAAACTATAACAATGTGGGCCTTCGAGCATCTCAACGCCGAGTGTGGCGCAGCGCGCGGCCAAAGCCCCGCCTGTGCCGCAATCGGCATAAAGCACGTAAATGCTGTCGTAATCCCCATGCGCCCGCGTGACCGCCGCTTCAACCGCGTCAGGGATCAATTCAGGGCGATTGTGCAGAATCGCGGGCAGGCATTGCAGATCAAGATGGTCAAACCCATTGGCCGCCTTGATCGCCAAAACCTCATGCGCCAAGGCCCCGCAGGCCAAAAGCAAAACCCGTCCCCTGCCAGATGCTGAAACGCCGCTGTCGCGTAACGTGTCGTCATCTGGCAAATCCGGGGCAGGTTTTGTCATAATCTCTTAATGCGCGGCCATTTGGTTGTGTTTGCGCAGAACGAACTCCTTGGCGGTGTCCACGGCCACGGCCGCGTCACGGCAATAGGCGTCTGCGCCAATCGCGCGACCGAATTCCTCATTCAACGGCGCACCGCCGACCAAAACGATGTAATCGTCGCGGATGCCTTGCTCTTTCATTGTGTCGATCACGACCTTCATGTAAGGCATGGTCGTTGTCAAAAGCGCGGACATCCCCAAAATGTCAGGGGTCTCTTTTTTCAAGGCTTCAAGATAGGCTTCGACCGCGTTGTTGATGCCAAGATCAACCACTTCAAAACCTGCGCCTTCCATCATCATGGTGACAAGGTTTTTGCCGATATCATGAATATCGCCCTTTACCGTTCCAATCACCATTTTGCCGATGCGGGGTGCGCCTGTTTCCACCAAAAGCGGCTTAAGGATGGCCATGCCACCTTTCATCGCGTTTGCCGCCATCAGAACCTCGGGCACGAACAAGATGCCGTCACGGAAATCGTGACCCACAATGGTCATGCCACCCACCAAGGCCTTGGTCAGGATGTCGTAGGGGGCCCATCCACGCTCTAGCAGAATGTTAACCGCCTCTTCGATTTCTTCTTTCAGACCATCATAGAGGTCATCAAACATTTGTTGGACAAGTTCGTCATTATCCAGTTCTGAGAGGATGATTTCATCATTTTCGTCAGACATCTCAAGCGTCTCCTAAAGCGGCACTCAGCCGATAGCGTTCGAACGATTACCTAAGCTCTTTGCGCCACCAGACGCGCAAATTTACGACATCAAGACCGCCACAGGCGACCTTTGCCCATGCGATTGCATACCAAATTAGCTGCGGCGGCGGCCTGTGCGCTCGCGGCGCTGCGGGCCATTGCCATCAGTGCCGTCCGATCCTGAGGAAAAGCCGCCCAATTCTTCGGCGATTTGTTCAAGGCTCGGAACCGCACTGCGCGGGGTTTCTTCCAGCGCCTTGCGCATCGCCGCGAGATGGACAGGTTGGGTGCCGCAACAGCCCCCGATGATCTTGGCCCCTGCGTCGCGGGCCAACACCGCGTAACGGGCCATCAATTCGGGGGTGCCATCGTAATGGATATGGCCATCGACATATTTGGGGATGCCTGCATTGCCCTTGGCAATCACGGGGCGCTCGTTGCCTGAGGCGCGGAAGCCCAAAACCGTGCGCATCAAATCCGAGGCCCCAACACCGCAATTTGCGCCATAAGCCAAGGGTTTGTGATCCAGTTTCTCGACCAAATCCGACATCGCGGCGGACGTGACACCCATCATCGTGCGCCCTGCTGTGTCAAAGCTCATGGTGCCGCACCATGGCATACCTGCAAGTTTGCAGGCTTCGGCCGCGGCGGCGTATTCTTCGGGGGCTGAGATTGTCTCAACCCAACATACATTCGCACCGCCTGCCTTTAGACCTTCGGCCTGTTCATGGAACATCTCCACGGCGACTTCGTGCGTCAAAGGCCCCATTGGCACCATGATCTCGCCCGTTGGCCCCATGGACCCTGCAACGACCACCTCGCGGCCAGAGGCATCGGCGACTTCGCGGCCAATCTCTGCGGCAATGCGGTTTAGGTCAAAGGCGCGATTTTGGGCATCATGCAATTTCAGCCGAGCGCGCGTGCCGCCAAAGGAATTGGTCAAGAAGATATCGGAACCTGCATTGACGGCCCCGCGATAGAGCTCCGCGATGCGATCAGGGTGTTCTTCGTTCCACAATTCTGGGGCATCGCCCGATTGCAGCCCCATGTTAAATAGGGTCGTGCCCGTTGCGCCATCGGCCATCAGCCAATCGCGGGTTTCCAAGAGGGTCTGCAAACGGTTTGACATAATAAAATTCCTTGTGTCACATAAGCTGCGACATGGCCCCTCTGCGGCAATGATGCAAGCCTGAAAATCCACATGATCTTTATGAAAAATCTGTGAGATCAAAAAAGAAACACCCTGCGCAAGAGATGCACGGGGTGCGCAGAATTAGGGCATGGGTGGTGGTTAGTTTTCGTTCACCAACTGGGTCTTGGCCTCAATCAAGAGCGCGTCAAATTTTGCGCGCAGCTCATCATCTGAAACTTTGTCGCCCAAATCTGTCTTCAGCTTGCCGATGACATCCTCGTGGCCTGCTTCTTCGAGATCAGCCCGGATTACCTCTTTGGCATAGGCCTCGGTCTCATCGCCTGTTTTGCCCAAGATTTTGGCGGCCCAGAGGCCTACCAGTTTATTGCGGCGCGCTTCAAGCTTGAATTTCATTTCTTCATCATGCGCGAATTTTGCTTCGAACGCGTGTTCACGGTCGTCAAATGTGCTCATTAATCTGTCCCCTTTGGCGGTGAGCTTGCGGTTTATCCCTGTGATAGCCTTAGCAGGGTTTTGGCCGCAAGCGGTGATTGGCAATCCAACTTGCGACACAGCGCGCTTTGGTCTATTTCGCGAGCAAGAGAGAGCGGGGCGCAGCATTGGTCTTGGCCATATGCAGCGTTGTGGCACGCCCCCGATCTCAGACCACCACCTGCCTCCCGCAGATCAGGGATTGGAGACATCATGGCACGGCGCAAAAAAATCTACGAAGGTAAGGCGAAAATCCTATATGAAGGCCCCGAGCCTGGCACATTGGTGCAATATTTCAAGGATGACGCGACCGCCTTTAATGCGGAAAAGCGGGCCACGATTGACGGCAAGGGCGTTTTGAACAATCGCCTGTCGGAATTTTTTATGTCGGGTTTAAATGCAATTGGCGTTCCGACCCATTTCATCCGCCGCCTGAATATGCGTGAGCAGTTGATCCGCAGCGTTGAGATCATTCCGCTTGAGGTGGTGATCCGCAATGTCGCGGCGGGTTCTATCTCTAAGCGATTGGGGATTGAGGAGGGCACGGCACTGCCGCGCCCGATTGTTGAATTTTACTATAAGGATGACGCGCTGGGCGATCCTTTGGTGGCCGAAGAGCATGTCATTGCCTTTGGCTGGGCCAATCAGCAAGATTTGGACGATATGGTCGCCTTGGGCTTGCGGGTGAATGATTTCCTGTCTGGCCTGATGATGGGTGTCGGCATCAAATTGGTGGATTTCAAAATCGAAATTGGCCGAATTTGGGAAGGCGATTACATGCGCCTGATCGTGGCCGATGAAATTAGCCCAGATAGCTGCCGCCTGTGGGATATGAAAACGGGCCAGAAGTTGGACAAAGACGTCTTCCGTCGTGATTTGGGAGATTTGGCGGATGCCTACACCGAGGTGGCCAAGCGTCTTGGCGTTTTGCCCGATCAGGGCACGATGTCAGGCCCGACCTTGGTGAATTAAGCGAAGCCCCGCCTCGCAGATTGAACTTAGACAGAAAGGCAAAAGTAATGCGCGCAACCGTGACCGTGATGTTGAAGCAAGGGGTTCTTGATCCACAAGGTGAGGCTGTGCGCCATGCGCTGGGCGCTTTGGGCTTTGAGGGTGTTTCGGGTGTGCGTCAAGGTAAGGTGATCGAGCTTGATCTGGCCGATGGTACAACCGAAGACCAAATCCGCGAGATGTGCGAAAAGCTTTTGGCCAATACTGTGATCGAAAGCTACCAAATCGCAATCAGCTAAAGGGGACTGTCGATGCGTGCCGCCATCCTGCGTGAATATAACAAAGACCTCTCAATCGAGACCGTATCAGACCCTGATTGCCCCGAAGATGGGGTGGTCCTCAAGGTTCTGGCTTGTGGCGTCTGTCGCTCCGATTGGCATGGTTGGGTGGGAGAACACCCACGCATCAAACCGGGTCAAATCGGGGGGCATGAATATTGCGGCGAAGTGATTGAAGCAGGCCCGCGCGCCATGCATAAAAAAGGGGATCGTCTGGTTGCCCCCTTTATTCTCTCCTGCGGGTCTTGTCCGACCTGTCAATCTGGCGTGGGTCATACGTGCCCTAATCAACGCCTGCCAGGCTTTACTGAGCCTGGCGCATTTGCCGAATATGTCGCCGTTCCCTTTGATCATAACCTTGCGCGCTTGCCCGAAAGTCTGTCACCGACAGTCGCGGCGGGGCTTGGGTGTCGTGTTACCACATCATGGCACGCTCTGACGGGGCGCGCGGCTGTGCAGGCGGGTGAATGGGTCGCGGTGCATGGCACGGGCGGCATTGGCCTTTCTGCCGCGATCTTGGCCAAGGCGCTTGGGGCCTTTGTGGTTGTTGTGGATGTCGTGCAGGAAAAGATCGACCATGCCCTGTCTTTGGGCATTGATGCAGGCGTGAATGCCCTTGATGGCGATGTCGCGGCCAAGATCATCGAGATTACCAAGGGCGGCGCACATGTCAGCATCGAGGCCCTCGGGATCGAGGCCACGGTTGCAGCCTCTATTGGCTGTCTGCGCCCCTTGGGGCGCCATGTGCAGGTGGGCATGCCCGTTGGGCATACGGCCCATATGCAAATTGATATGAACACGGTCTATATGCGCAATCTGGCACTTTACGGAACGCGCGGCATGCCCTCTTGGCGGTATCCAAGCCTGTTGGGTTTGATCGAGGCGGGGCGGGTGGATATGTCCCCGATGATTGCGCGGGAAATCCCGCTTTCGCAAACGGGGGCCGAGCTTGCCGCGTTCAATGGCCCAACACCGCCCGGTGTGGCGGTCATCACTGATTTTACGTCCTGACGAAAGGAACCCCCAAAGATGAAAGCCGCCGTTCTCGTGTTTCCCGGATCGAATTGTGACCGCGATCTGAAGCGCGCCTTTGAACAGGCGGGCTTTTCCGTGGATATGGTCTGGCATAAGGACACCAAACTACCTGAAGGTGTGGATTTGGTCGGTGTTCCAGGCGGTTTTTCTTTCGGCGATTATTTGCGTTGCGGCGCGATTGCCGCGCAGTCGCCCATTTCTGGCTCGTTAAAATCCCATGCGGATCGGGGCGGATATGTGTTTGGGGTTTGCAACGGGTTCCAAATCTTAACGGAAACCAAATTGCTGCCCGGTGCGTTGCTACAAAATATGTCGACCCGCTATATTTGCAAAACGGTTGGGTTGCGCGTTGAAAACACGCAAAGCGCCTTTACCACCGCCTATGAACAGGGCGCTGTGATTGAGATGCCAATCGCTCATCATGAGGGAAATTATCAAGCCGATGCAAAGACGCTTGCGCGCTTGAACGGCGACGGGCGGGTGGCATTCCGCTATGTCGAAAACCCCAATGGCGCAGTCGAGGATATTGCAGGCATCCTGTCAGAAAACCGCCGCGTTTTGGGTATGATGCCGCATCCCGAGCGCGCCTGCGAACCTTTGCATGGCGCCACGGATGGCGCGGGCGTTTTTGCAGGTTTGGCACAGGCCTTGGTTGCGGCATAGCGCGGCTCTGCCATCGGCAAGACATCGCGCAAGCGTGCTCTAATCTTCTTGTCTGGCCTGCAGGGCGCGCGTAGGTTTGCGCCATGAGCCTAAACACACGCCCCACTCTTGAACCCCGCCGCTTGCGTGCATTGCCACGCCTGAGTGGTGTTTGGGTTTTACGCCTTTTCTTAGCGCTGTTCTTGGTGGGCTTTATCGTCACGATCTGGGCTGCTAACCTGTTTTTGACCGAGCGCCTGACCGCAAGCACCCGCAACCGCGCAGAAATTCGATTGGCGCTCTATTCTGGCACGATCATGTCAGAGCTGCAGCGCAGCTCTGTCGTGCCGCTATTGTTGTCGCGCGATCCTGTCCTCATCACGGCTCTGCGGGAGGGAGAATTTACTGCCACTTCACAACGCCTGATTTCTTATTTGGACGAAATCGGCGCCGCCTCTTTTGTGCTGCTTAACCGCTCGGGCCGCGTTGTCGCCGCAACCGACCGCGCTCGGCTTGGGGAATTGCGCGCAAGCGAGCCCTTTTTTGTGCAAGCGGTGCGCAGCGCAGATACGGTCTTTACCTCAAACGAACCCGCCACGGGGCGATATGACTTTACCTTTTCGCGTCATATCACTGATAACAATCAGCTTTTCGGCGTGATCATGGTCGAGGTGAACTTGGCCCGTTTAGTCGAACAATGGCGCGGCGCATCCGAGGCTGTGTTCATCACCCAAGGTTCAGGTGAAATCATTTTGGCAACCGAACCCCGTTGGCGTGGCTTGATTGAGGCGGATGCCTTGGCGCGCCAAGATGCTCCTTCGGCCATCCGCCGCGCCATTGAGAACGCAGGAGATTGGGCCTTTGGCGAGGATACCTATGTGTTTGGCGATGATACGCTGCGCCTTGCCCAAGATATGCCTTTTCGGGGGTGGGACATCGTGTCCTACACCGCCTATGCTTCGGTGCGTGAGCGGGTGAACGGGGTTTTGGCCCTTTTGACGATGGGCTTTGCCCTCGTGCTTACGGGAGCGTTCTACCTTTTGTCGCGCCGCGCACGTTTGCAAACAGCCGTGTTTCAGCGAGAAAGTGCGGAATTGCGCCGTCTTAATGATCGCCTGAGCCGCGAGATTGCCGAGCGTGAAAAAGCGCAGCGCGAATTGGAGCAGGCCGAATTGTCGCTTGCGCAGAGCCAAAAATTGGCCGCTTTGGGGGAAATGTCCGCTGCCGTCAGCCATGAGTTGAACCAACCGCTTGCCGCCATGAAGACCTATCTGGCAGGGGCGAAATTGCTGTTGCAGCGCCGCCGCCCTGACGAGGCGATGTCCTCCTTTCAGCGGATTGACGATCTGATTGAGCGCATGGGGGCGATCACGCGGCAATTGAAATCTTATGCCCGCAAAGGCGGTGACAATTTTATCCCTGTTGATCTGCGGGATGCGATCAGAGGCGCTATTACCATGATGGAGCCGCAAATGCGGCAGATGAAGGTAGAAATCGCACAAATCACCCCAAACCAGCCTGTGATGATTTTGGGCGATATTGTGCGACTGGAACAGGTGATCATCAACCTGTTGCGCAACGCCCTTGATGCGATGAAAGGCCAAGAGACACGGCGCATCGAAATCCTTTTGGCCGAAGGGGATGAGGCGGTTCTCTCGGTGCGTGACAATGGGGCAGGGATCGAAGATTTGGTTCAACTGTTCGAGCCGTTTTACACCACAAAGAAACCCGGTGAAGGGGTGGGCTTGGGCCTTGCGATTTCTTCGGGCATTGTGACCGATTTTGGCGGCCGCCTGCGCGCGCGCAACGGCGAGACAGGCGGCGCGGTATTTGAAATCAGGCTGCCGCTTCATCAGATAAAGGGTGCCGCAGAATAGGCGGCGAAAGGATTGGGTTGGAATGAAAGTTATGATTGTCGATGACGAGCAGGATATGCGCCAATCAATCAGCCAATGGTTGGCCCTCTCTGGGTTTGAAACCGAAACCTATGGCAGCGCGGAAGGGGCGTTAAAAGAGATCACATCCGATTTCGCGGGCATCGTCATCAGCGATATCCGTATGCCGGGCATGGATGGGATGGCCTTTCTCAAACGGCTGAATTCTATCGATCACAGCCTGCCCGTGATCATGATCACGGGCCATGGTGATGTGCCCATGGCGGTCGAGGCGATGCGCATCGGGGCCTTTGATTTTCTCGAAAAACCCTTTGATCCCGAAAAGATGAGCAGCCTTGCCAAACGCGCGATCCAAGCGCGACGTTTGACCCTCGACAACCGCTCGCTCCGGCGGGAATTGAGCGATGGTACAGGCATCATGCGCCGCTTGGTGGGCACAAGCCCTGCGATGGAGCGGCTGCGCGAGGATATTCTCGACCTTGGTCAAGCCGATGGTCATGTCCTGATCACGGGCGAGACGGGCACGGGCAAAACCCTTGTTGCCCATGCCTTGCACGCGGTTGGCCCCCGCGCGGGCAAACCCTTTGTCACCGTCACCTGCTGCGCGCAGGAAGAGGCGCAATTGCGCAGTCTGATCTTTGGCGCAGAGGAAAACGACCTTGCTCGCCCCGCTCTAGAGGCCGCCCGCGGCGGCACATTGGTGCTTGAGGATGTCGAAACCCTCAGCGATGCGGTGCAGGCGCGGCTGCTCTCTGCCCTAGACGAGGCGCAAAGCGCGGGCCGCGATCTGCGTATTATTGCCATTTGCAATGGCGCCGAAGGGACTACGGGCTGTGAGGCGGCGCTCAGGCCCGATCTGTTTTTTCGCCTTGCCGCGATGCGCATCGCGTTGCCCCCCTTGCGGCAGCGGGGCGAGGATGTGCTGACGCTGTTTGCGCAATTTGCCGAAACCTATGCCGAAGAATACGGGACCGACCCGATCCACCCCAATGCCCAAGAGGCCGCGCAGATGTTGCAGGCCCCATGGCCGGGAAATCTGCGTCAATTGCTGAACTTGGCTGAGCGCGCCACGCTGCAAGCGCGCCGTGGGGCGGGGTCCATCACCGCGCTGTTAATGAATGATACCACCGAGGTTGTGCCCCAGGATATCGGCGAGGGCAAACCGCTCAAAGAATATGTTGAGGCGTTCGAGCGGATGCTGATCGACAACACCATGCGCCGCCACCACGGATCAATTTCCGCCGTGATGGGGGAACTGAGCCTGCCACGGCGGACGCTGAATGAGAAAATGGCGAAATACGGGCTTAGCAGGTCGGATTATTTGTGAGAGGGGGATAGCATGGGGTGCTGGGCATCTTTGTCTTAGGTGCTAAGCAGTTCTTCGCCAATGGTAGGAAGGAGCGTTATTGAAGCGGTTGCTCGTCCAACTTAATTGATGACAAGTTCGGGAGCGGCCTTTAGCGAGGATGCAGATTGAACCTCACTAGGCGGAGCAGGCTGCGGAGGCATGGAGTTGTAAATATCGAAGATAACGCTGGTTGAATGCTGCAAACTAAGTTCTGCTTCGCTTCAGAAGCACAAAGTTGCTTCGCCATTAAAAAAATCTGCTTTGACTTTACACCTCGCTCTCTCCCCCAAAAAAAGACATTGCCCTCTTCCCCGCTCTGCCTCTATGGTGATTGCGATGATCTGGCGATTTGAGCCAGCCAGACATCTGCAAAGTTTATCTGCCCCCTTCTTGAAGCGCGTCCGAAAACCCGCGCGGGAGATAGGGCAAGGTGCTAAAGCCTGACCGCTGCCCTTCCGCTGCCCTCAGGCCCTTCTAACCCCCCGCGCAAGCGGGACATAATGGGAGAGGCGCGGGCGAATGCACGCGCAGCTTCGGAGATAAATCGCGATGAAACGCGTGCAGATCAGCCAAGTGAGTGACGGGGCGGCCCATGCCGCGCTCTCCCATCGTGCTGCCCGCTTTATCGCTCTTTCAGGACAATATCCACCTCTCACGCGACCCTTTGGGGTGCGCGCAGCGCGGGGATGTGCAAGGAACCTATGTCAAAGAAAATGCTTATTGATGCCACCCACGCGGAGGAAACCCGCGTTGTTGTGGCAGATGGAAACAAGGTCGAGGAATTCGATTTCGAGTCGCTGAACAAGCGGCAACTGTCAGGAAACATCTATTTGGCAAAGGTGACGCGGGTCGAACCCTCGTTGCAGGCGGCCTTTGTGGATTATGGCGGCAATCGCCATGGTTTTTTGGCCTTTTCCGAAATTCACCCCGATTATTACCAAATCCCCAAAGCGGATCGCGAGGCGCTTTTGGCCGAGGAGCGGGAATTGGCCGCTGAGGCCGAAGCCGATGAGGATGAAAAATCCGCTCCCAAACGCCGCCGCTCGCGCCGCCGCAAATCCTCTGACACCCGTGCAGAGGCCGCCGTAAGTGATGTGATTGCCACGCGCGAGGTCAGCACGCCCTCGGGCATGGATTTAATCGATCTAGGCGCGGATGCTGAGGCTGATGAGGCGGTTGATCTAGACCCGACCGATGCCTTCATCCCTGATACTGAGGTCGAGGTTGAGGCCGATGTCAAGAATGGCGCATCTGACGAGGACGCCACCGCCCCCGTTGAGGCCGAAACCATCGCGGATGATGATGATCACGAAGATATTCGTCCCGCGCGCAAATCGCGCGCGCGCAAATATAAAATCCAAGAAGTGATCAAAGTGCGCCAGATCATTCTGGTGCAGGTCGTCAAAGAGGAACGCGGCAATAAAGGCGCGGCCCTCACCACCTATCTCAGCCTTGCAGGGCGCTATTGCGTTTTGATGCCAAATACCGCGCGCGGTGGCGGGATCAGCCGCAAGATTACCAATATTTCGGATCGCAAAAAGCTGAAGGAAATCGCACAATCGATGGAGGTGCCTCAGGGCGCGGGTCTGATTATTCGCACAGCGGGCAGCCAACGCACCAAGGCCGAGATCAAGCGCGATTATGAATATTTGCAGCGCCAATGGGAACAGGTGCGCGAATTGACCCTGCGTTCGATTGCGCCTACGCCGGTTTATGAGGAAGGCAATCTGATCCACCGCTCGATCCGCGATCTTTATAATCGCGATATTGACGAGGTGTTGGTCGAAGGCGAGGCGGGCTATCGCCAAGCCAAGGACTTCATGAAAATGATCATGCCGTCCCATGCCAAGAACGTGAAACATTACGCGGATAGTCTGCCGCTTTTCGCGCGCTATCAAGTCGAGGGTTACTTGGCCGATATGTTCAACCCTGTCGTGCAGCTCAAATCGGGGGGCTATATCGTTATCGGCATCACCGAGGCCTTGGTTGCGGTTGATGTGAACTCGGGGCGCGCGACCAAGGAAGGCTCGATTGAGGAAACCGCGCTTAAGACCAATCTTGAGGCCGCCGAAGAGGTGGCGCGTCAAGTGCGCCTGCGCGATTTGGCGGGTCTGATTGTGATCGACTTCATCGATATGGATGATCGGCGCAACAATCTGGCCGTGGAAAAGCGGTTGAAAGATCGCCTCAAAACCGACCGCGCGCGCATTCAGGTTGGTCGCATCTCAGGCTTTGGCCTGTTGGAAATGTCGCGCCAACGTCTGCGTCCTGGGATGTTGGAGGCCACGACACAGCCCTGCCACCACTGCCACGGCACGGGGCTTGTGCGCTCTGATGACAGTCAGGGCCTATCGATTCTGCGCCAGTTGGAAGAGGAAAGCACCCGCCGCCGCTCGCGCGAGGTGTTGGTGACTGCGCCCGTGGGCATCGTGAATTTCATCATGAACCAAAAGCGCGAATATCTTGCTGATCTCGAGGCGCGCTATGGGGTCTCGATCCGTGTCGAGGCCGATCCTGCGATGATCACGCCCGATTATCGGATTGAAAAGTTCAAAACAGCCACTCGCCGTATCGCCCTAGCAAGCCCTGTTGTTTCAATGGATGCAGGGCTGATGGAGGAGATTGAAGCCGCCGAAGCTGAGGCTGCGGATGAGATTGATATCACTGAGGCGCCTGAGGCAGACCGCCCCGAGGCACAGGGGGAAGAAGGCGAGGGCAAGAAACGCCGCCGCCGTCGCCGTGGTGGCCGTGGCCGCCGCCGCAATCGGAGCGATGGGGAAGAGGTCCGCACAACCGAGGAGGCCACTGAGGCCCCAGAGGCTGCAGCGGAGAGTGCAGGCGCGGTTGAGGCTGGTGCCCCGCCCGCAGCAGAGGCAGAGGCCCCTCCCGAGGCCGAGGAAAAGCCAAAGCGCCACCGCAGCCGCAAGACGACCAAATCTGACACAACGGCCGAGACGGTAGCCGTGCCAGAGCCATCTGGTCCTGCCGCAGAAGCACCTGCAGAAGCAGCGGCGGAAGAGGCTCCAAAACCAAAGCGCCGTGGTCGCAAAACCAAGGCCGAAAAAGCCGCTGAAGAGGCGCGTGCCGTGACTGAATCGTTGGCTGAGGCCGAACAGGCCTCAGAGCCTGCGGAAGAAGCGCCGAAGCCCAAACGTGCCACGCGCAGCCGTAAAACACCTGCGAAAAAGGCCGAACCCGCGGCAGAGGCGCCATCTGCGCCAGACGTGGCTGTCGAGGCGGTTGCTGTGCCACAGGCCGCAGAACCTGCGTCTGAGGGGCCAAAGAAGCGCGGGTGGTGGTCACGCGGCTAACCGACCCGATCAAGATGAAACGGGCAGGGGAAACCCTGCCCGATTTTCATTTTCACGCTAAGCGTTTGTTCAGTTTGCGCTGCGTTCGGCTGCAATAGCAGCCTCAATCTGGTCGCGCGGTAAGGCCCCGCGCAAGAGCCCCGTTTCCAGCACAAAGGTAGGCGTGCCTGAAATATTCAGCGCACGGGCCAATTCGTAATTGAGGCTGATCGTTGCATCGATTTGAGGGTTGTTGATTTCGGCCACGATGGCCGCGTGATCAAGACCAAGCCCTTCGGCGGTGGCCTGCAATGATGCTTCGCTGACCTCGGCCCGCATCACCATCATCGCATCATGAAACGCACGATAGGCCTCATCGCCCAATGCGATTTTGGCCGCAATCGCATAGCGTGAGGCCAAGAGAGAGGCATCGCCCAAAATCGGAAACTCTTTGACGATAAAGCGGATGTTGTCATCTGTCTCAAGCATGGCTTCGATATCGGGGAAGGCGCGTTTGCAATAGCCGCAGCGATAATCAAGAAACTCGACTAACGTGACATCGCCTTCGGGGTTGCCGCCGACATAATCATAGGGTGAGGCGAAAATTGCGTCAGAATTGGCCGCGATAATCTGGGATTCAGCCTGCGCCTCTGCCACAGCTTGGCGCTCGTCTAGAATGTCGAAGGCCTCCATCAGCACTTGGGGATTATCCAGCAGATATGCGCGGATTTCCGCGCGAAAAGCTGCGCGTTCTGAATCGCTCATGGCGTCAATGTCAAATGCAGCAGCGGGATTGAGGGCGCCTAGCGTGAGGCCAAACGCCAAGATCAGGCTTTTAGGGGAAGGGGTCATCGCGCATCCTGTTAGTCGTTTTTCGTTTCAGCCAGACGTAACACATCTTGAGCCCGAAGCCACCCGCTTGATCCTTGGGGCAAGAGGCCTGTGGCACGGCGGGCATGAACGGCGGCGGTTTCAAAATCCCCCTCCAAGGCCGCGCGTTCTGCGGTGGCCCATGCTGCCATACCAGCTTGGCCATTGCGCGCATAGGCCATAGCCAGATCCCGCATAAGCCGCGCGTTGCGCCGTTCGCGGGCAAAGGCGGCCTCTAGCACCGCCAGGGCCTCGGCATTGCGCGCGGGCGTGTCGGGCGCAAGAAGGGCACGACCATAGCCCGCTAAAATCAGACCTGCATCAGGGGACATCTGGATGGCCCTTTCATAAGCTACAATCGCCGCGTCATACCGGCGGTTTTCAAATAGAACTTGTGCATATAGCTCTTGGTAATAGGGGTCTGCGGGGTGGTTTAGGATCAACCGCTCTAACTCACGCAAAGCGGCATCCCCTTCTGAATTGCGGTGATAGGCCACGGCGCGGCGCATCGTGGCGATCTCGGAGGAATCATTTCCCACCTGCGCAAATGTCCAAGAGGGCGGGTTCAGAAAGGCCGCTAATTTCCCCTTGCTGCGGTCAAACCAATATTGCGCCTCGCTGTCAGGGGGCGGGGCCGTGTTGCTGTCAAAATTCGCCACCAATCGCAGACGATCACGGGTCAGTGGGTGGGTGCGCACATAGGGGTCTTGGCGGTCGGTTGAGAGTAACTCTTGCCCTGCAAAGCGCTCTAGGACGCGCGCCATTGCGGAGGGGTCAACGCCTGCGCGCTCTAGATAACTTAGGGCGGCGGCATCCGCGCTCGCCTCTTCCGCGCGGGTATGTGAGAAAAAGACGCGCTGCGCGCTTGAGGCCATACCTGCCGCAACGCCCGCGCCTGCACCCGCATCCCCCGTGACGCCTGTGGCCAATAGACCCGCCACCAAACCCAGCAGTGATGCACCGCTCATCATGTCGGCATTCTCGGGGCGGCGGGCCAAATGCCCGTTGGTAATATGCGAGACCTCATGCGCCAAAACAGCCTGCAATTCGGCAGGCTCGTCCAAGGCCATCATCAGCCCCGAGGTGATAAAAATCGTGCGTGCATCGCGAACAAAGGCGTTCATCTGCGTATCATTGAGCAAAATCACGCGGATAGATTGCGCCAATCCTGCCGTCTCGAGAATGGGCATCAGCAGATTGCGCAAACCTGCCTCAATCTCGGCATCGCGTATCATGGATTGCGCCACGGCCCCTTTGGGCGCAAGGCCAAGGCACAGGCCCAAGATCACGGCAAAAAGAAAGGATCGCATCTGTGATTGACCTTTTCGGGCAGGGCTGTTTCAAACCAATGTGTCCAGTCTAGTGAGGAAGCAATGCGTTATTCAAGCCGTGGTCAGGTTGATCCCTTTATTGTGATGGACGTCATGGAGGCCGCCCGCCGTCTTGAGGAGGAGGGGCGCCACATCATCCATATGGAAGTTGGCCAACCTGGCACAGGCGCGCCACGCGCCGCGCGCGAGAGGCTGGCGCACGCAATGGAAGAAGACACGCTTGGCTATACTGTGGCGCTGGGGCGTCCTGATCTGCGCGTGGGGATCGCGGCACTTTATGGCGAATGGTATGATATCGACCTTGATCCTGCGCGGGTGGTGATCACAGCGGGGGCATCGGGCGGGTTTTTATTGGCATTTTCCGCGCTTTTTGATGCGGGCCAAAAGGTTGGTATGGGTCTTCCGTGTTATCCGTCTTATCGGCAAATTCTCAAGGCAATGAATTTGCAAATTGCGGGGTTGCGCACCGATGCCAGCAACGGGTTTCAGCCGCGCCCCGACCAGATCACCGAAGATCTCGCAGGTCTGATCTTGGCAAGTCCTGCAAACCCGACAGGCACGATGATCCAAAGGCCCGCACTTGCAGAACTGGCTGCCGCCTGCGCTGAACGATATGTAGCCTTGATCAGTGACGAAATCTATCACGGGCTGCATTACGAGGCGCGCGCCGTCAGCGCGCTTGAGGTGACCGATCAGGCCTATATCATCAATTCTTTTTCCAAATATTTCTCTATGACGGGATGGCGTTTGGGGTGGATGGTTGTGCCTGAAGATCACCTGCGCTTGGTTGAGCGCTTGGCGCAAAATATGTTTATTTGCGCATCACATGCGGCACAAATCGCGGCCCTTGGGGCCCTGTCGCCTGAAGGGCGTGCGGAACTGGATGAGAACCGCGCGATCTATGCCAAAAACCGCATGATCCTGTTGCAAGGGCTACGCGCGGCGGGATTTGAGCACCTCGCGCCCGCGGATGGTGCATTCTATGTCTATGCCGATATCAGCGCCTTTGATTGGCCCGCGCAGGATATGGCGCGTGCGATGTTGGAGGAGGTAGGCGTTGCCGTCACCCCAGGCCTTGATTTTGACCCTGGCGAGGGCGCGGGCGCTTTGCGGTTCTCCTATGCCCGCAGCACAGCCGATATTGAAGAAGGGGTTGCGCGCATCACGGAATTTATGGCGACTCACATAAAATAAATTTTAAATTTTAATATAAATTTTGTTTATTTTGTTCTTGGATAAGAGCAGAAAGATAACCTCATGCCGCAGGTCGTATTTTGCAGCATTTTTGCGCTTCTGTTTTTGTGGATTGGGCCCACGGTTTGGGCCGAAACACCCGTGCGCTTTGATCTTGGCGAAAACTTTATCATGGATCGGGACTAAGGGATTGAGGTGCAGCGTCGCCTCAAGCGCGCCATCGCCTATGGGCTGCGCCAGCGCGATAATTCGATGTGGCGGTGATCCTGAGCGATCTCACCACGACGTGAAGGTTTAAGCTTTTGACGCGCGCGCGGCTGCGCCTTATAAGCGATCACGCGCTAGGGGTAAGGCTTTTTTTTGGAAGTGACACGCATGGGCCAGATCATCCGTTTTGTGATGGGTATTTTCGGCGAGCTGTTTGCATCGGCGATCATGGCGATTGTGTTTGGCGCAATTATTCTTCTGGGCGTGAAGTGGGTATTTGAGCGTGATCTGCCTACTTATGAAACGCTGTCGCAATATACACCTGCCACGATCAGCCGCATCTATTCGCGCGAAGGCCGTATCATTGACGAATTCGCGCGAGAGCGCCGCGTTTTTGTGCCAGCCGAAGAAATCCCTGATCTGGTGGCTCATGCCTTTATCAGCGCCGAAGATCGCAATTTCTATCAGCATGCGGGCTATGACCCGCGCGCGATTGCATCAGCTCTTGTGGATGCCGTGCGCTCGCGTGGGCAGGATATGCGCGGCGCCTCTACCATCACGCAGCAGGTGATGAAGAATTTTCTTCTCGATGGTAGCCGCACGATTGAGCGCAAGGTGCAGGAAATCATTTTGGCCGCGCGCATTGAGCGATCCATGAGTAAGGAACGTATCCTTGAGCTGTATCTCAACGAGATTTTCCTTGGTCAAAATTCCTATGGTGTTGCCGCCGCCGCGCAGACCTATTTCAACACTGCCCTGTCAGATTTGACACCTGCACAAGCCGCCTATTTAGCCGCGCTGCCACAACGGCCTGCGCGGCTGCATCCCGTGCGCGATTACGATGATGCGGTCGAGCGGCGTAATTATGTGCTGCGTGAGATGTTCGAGAATGGCTACATCACCCGCGAGATGATGGAAGAAAGCCAAGCCTCTGAACTTTTGACAGTGCAGCGCGGGGATATAGCGCCTTTCCGCTCTAGCCTGCCGCCACGCGGCTATTTTACGGATGAAATTCGCCGCCAATTGTCGACCCAATTTGGTGAAGAAGAATTTTTCACGGGCGGGTATGCCGTGCGCGCAACGATGGATGAAAATCTTCAAATCGTGGCGCAGCGCGCGTTGCGCACCGCGCTTGAAACCTATGATCGTGGGCGCGGGGTGTGGCGCGGAGCCTTGGCGCAACTTGACGCGGCTGCGCTGAATAATGCCGCCACCTTGGCCGATGCGCTTTCGGCTGTGGACATCCCGCGCGATGTGGATCCGTGGCGCGTTGCGGCGGTAACGGGGTTTGAGGGCGGTGATGCCCTGATTGCCTTCGAGAATGGAGAAACCGGCCGCATCTTGGCTGATGATGTCACTTGGGCGCGCCCTTTACGTGAAGATGACACAACAGGCAGCGCGGCCAATTCTGCCGATGACCTGCTTGCGCGTGGGGATGTGATCCATGTTTGGCCCGTTGAGGATGATATGGGGTCAGGCCGCTATTCCTTGCGTCAAATCCCTGAGGTGCAAGGGGCATTTATGGCGATGGATGTGAACACGGGCCGCGTTTTGGCGATGCAAGGCGGCTTTTCCTATCAATATTCAGTGTTTAACCGCGCCACCCAAGCTACGCGGCAGCCCGGATCAAGCTTTAAACCCTTTGTTTACGCGGCCGCGTTGGACAGTGGCTACAGCCCCAATACAATCGTAATTGATGCCCCCATTCAGGTGGAGACGCCCGAGGGCCTTTGGCGTCCAACCAATGCCTCGGATCGGTTTTATGGCCCTGCGCCCATTCGCACAGGGATAGAGCAATCACGGAACTTGATGACCATTCGCTTGGCCCAGGATGTGGGGATGGAGACCGTTGTGCGCTACGCCGAACGCTTTGGCGTTTATGATGAGATGCAGCCATTTTTGGCCAATTCCTTGGGGGCGCAAGAAAGCACGCTTTACAAAATGGTTGCGGCCTATGCGATGTTTGCCAATGGCGGTGAGCGGGTGGAGCCCACCCTTGTTGACCGCGTACAAAATCGGTTTGGCAACACAGTATATCTCCATGATCAACGCACCTGTGACGATTGTTGGAGAGACACATTACCTGAGGGCTTGGGGCCGCGGATCGTGTCCAATCGCGCCCGTGTCATGAACCCCATTACCGCCTTTCAACTCACCTCGATGCTTGAGGGGGTTGTTGAGCGTGGAACGGCTGCGCGCGCGGTGAACCTGCCTGTGCCTGCCGCAGGAAAAACGGGCACGACCAATGATGCCCGCGATGTTTGGTTTGTTGGCTTCACCTCCAATATCGTAGCGGGGTGCTATATCGGCTATGACCAGCCGCGATCGCTTGGCCGCGCCTCTGGCGGCGGCACCTGTGCGCCTGTGTTCCAAGAGTTTATGCAAGAGGCTGTGGCAGAATATGGTGGCGGCCCGTTCCGCGTGCCCGAGGGCGGTGTCTTTGTGCCGATTGATCGCTTTTCTGGCGAGCGTCTAGGCGATGAGGAAAGCGGCGAAAACGTGGTTTATGAATATTTCCGCGCCGCAGAAGTACCACCTGTTGGTGCGCGCTCGGCCATTGTGGATGGCGGGTTTGCCATGGCCTCGGATTTGCCCGTCTTTGGGCCGGGTGAGGTTGATGGCGTAATGCTGGAAGAAGGCGCGGATGTGCGCACCTCGTCAGGCGAAACGGTACGGGTTCCCACCGATACGGGCTTTGGCACTATTAGCTCAGGCGGGCTCTATTAAACCCCATCGGGGATTGCAGCCACTCCGCTGCTGGTCTAGATCACCGCGACCAGATGATTTTTTGATGCACTTGGAGCAGGTATCTGATGCGGGCCGAAACCCAATCCAATATCGACAAAATTCGCCGTTCGCTTGATTTGCTCGGTCAACGGATGGATTTAACCACCGCCAAGCACCGCTTGGAGGAGTTCAACGCCCGTGTCGAGCACCCAGACCTGTGGAACGATCCTGAAAAGGCGCAAAAGCTGATGCGCGATCGTCAGGTGCTGCTTGATAAAATTGGCACCTATGACGCGATCAAATCAGGGCTGGACGACAATATTGGCCTCATCGAATTAGGCGAGGAAGAGGGTGACAGTGCGATTGTAACAGAGGCTGAAGCCGCCCTGTATGCCTTGGTCGAGACCGCAGCCGCAAAAGAGCTTGAGGCCCTATTGAACGGCGAGGCGGACGCCAATGATAGCTTCCTTGAGATCAATGCAGGCGCAGGCGGCACGGAAAGCTGTGATTGGGCCGCTATGTTAGCACGCATGTATGTGCGTTGGGCCGAAAAACAGGGATATGAGGTTGATCTTCAATCCGTCTCTTACGGGGAAGAAGCGGGGATCAAATCCGCCGTTTACAAAATCTCTGGGCATAATGCCTATGGCTGGCTGAAATCGGAATCGGGTGTGCATCGTTTGGTGCGGATCTCGCCTTATGACAGTTCTGCGCGGCGGCATACGTCCTTTTCTTCGGTTTGGATATATCCTGTGGTCGATGACAATATTGAAATCGAAGTGGCCCCGAATGAGATCCGCATTGACACCTATCGCTCGTCAGGGGCAGGGGGGCAGCACGTGAACACCACCGACTCGGCCGTGCGCATCACCCACATCCCTACGGGGATTGTGGTTACCAGTTCGGAAAAATCGCAGCACCAAAACCGCGATATCGCGATGAAGGCGCTGAAATCGCGCCTCTATCAGATGGAGCTTGATCGCCGCAACGCCGAGATCAATGCGGCCCATGAGGCCAAAGGTGAAGCGGGTTGGGGAAATCAAATTCGGTCTTATGTTTTACATCCTTATCAAATGGTTAAAGACCTGCGCACAGGTTTTGAAACCTCTGACACCCAAGGAGTTTTGGATGGCGAAGTTGATGGGCTGATGGCCTCGGTTTTGGCGTTGGATGCCTCTGGCAAAAGTCGTGCCGATGCGCAGGCCGAAGATTGACGCCTGAGACGCAAGCGCGCATCGATGCGGCGCATTCGCATCTTGCACTGCAGCCTTTGGTTGATTACTTCTACTGTCATTCTCGGGGCGGGGTGAAATTCCCCACCGGCGGTGATAGCCCGCGAGCGCCTTGGTGTTACAATCAAGGGTCAGCAGATTTGGTGAAATTCCAAAGCCGACGGTTATAGTCCGGATGAAAGAGAATGAGCCGTGTTTTGCGGTTGCGCGGGGCGTGTCCCTTGTGCAGGCGCGGTCGCGTGCTCACGATCGCCTTGGGCACCTTGGTCTTTAGAAAGGATGACCCAAATGACGAAAACGCTGAACATCGCTTTTATCAAAGCAAATTGGCACGGCGATATTGTCAACCAAGCCTTGGTTGGTTTTGAAGCTGATATGAAAGCATCAGGTCAGGCATATAACCTGATGGCCTATGATGTGCCCGGCGCGTTTGAAATGCCACTCTTGGCAAAGAAACTGGGCACCTCTGGTAAGGTTGATGCGATTGTCTGCGCCGCATTGGTGGTGGATGGGGGCATTTACCGCCATGATTTTGTGGCCGCTGCGGTGGTTGATGGGCTGATGCAAGCGCAGTTAGAAACAGGCATTCCCACCTATTCCGTATCGCTAACCCCGCATCATTTTCACGAGCATGCGTTGCATCATGATTTCTATCATGATCATTTCGTGAAGAAAGGCGCAGAAGCAGCGCAGGCCTTGCGCATGGTCGCAAGTATCGAGGTTTGATCCTGATGGCGCAGACCCTGAGCTTTGAGTTTATCACCGTAGGTCAAATTCAGTTTGGTCGCGGCAAGGTTGGGCCGGGGCTTGCGCCGCAGATTATGACTTTGGGCGCGCCCGTGATGGTGACCACAGGCGGCTCTGGCCTACGGCCGGGATAAAAGCAGCGGGCCTATGGCGCCGCCGCTTTTTGAAATTTCTACGAACCAGCCTTACAGAATTGTCTGGCCTGTTGCCGCCCAATCTTTGGTGAATTGCTCAAGGCCTTTATCGGTCAAGACGTGCCTGGCCAGCCCCTTGATCACCGCGGGTGGAATGGTCGCCACATCTGCACCGACCATAGCCGCATCCTTCACGTGGTTTGCGGTGCGAATTGATGCCGCCAAAATTTCAGTCTCAAAGCCATAATTGTCATAAATCTCACGGATTTCTGCTATCAATTCCATTCCATCAAGGTTTAGGTCATCCAAACGCCCGATAAAGGGGCTGATATAGGATGCACCTGCTTTCGCCGCCAAAAGCGCCTGATTGGCCGAGAAACACAAGGTTACGTTGGTCTTAATGCCCTTATTGGTGAAATGGCGGCAGGCCTTCAGGCCATCTAAGGTCAATGGCAGTTTGATGACGACATTAGCGGCGATTTTCGCCAGATGTTCGCCTTCGGCCACCATGCCTGCAAAATCGGTCGCTGCGACTTCGGCCGAAACAGGACCATCGACTAGTGTGCAAATTTCGGCGATGACTTCTTTAAAATCGCGGCCGGATTTCGCGATCAGTGAGGGGTTCGTGGTGACCCCGTCCAGCAAACCATAGTCGTACAATTCACGGATTTCATCGACCACGGCGGTATCGACAAAGAATTTCATGGGTCGTTCTCCTTGATGATATTTTGTGCAGGCAAATATGGCCTGATGCGCATGAGTTGTTTGAAGCTTGGATAACCCTGTTCGACAAAATCTGCAAATCTGAATCCGTAGGTTATCTTGTTCAACCATGTTCATTGTTTTTATAATTTGGATCGTTGCGGGAATTGCTGCTGCTGACGTGTTGGAGATATGGCGGGCCTTCCAAATTCCCCTTTGCGGCGCGCTGATCGCAAGCCTGACCTTTTGGCGATGCTACCTGCGATGTTGAGGTCGTTTTTGATGTTGCCCGTTTTGGGCTATGCATCATGGCATATATATCGTCGCGCCTTTGTGCATGAGGCGATATAATCACAAATGAAAACCCCCGCGCGAGGATGCGGGCGGGGGCGTAATTTTGATAAATCGTGTTTGCGTTTATTTGTTTTCTGGTCCTGCGGTTGCTGAAGCAGGTTTTGCTGCAGGGGCAGGGGCCGATTTTGCGCCGATGGACAGTGGGTCTTCTTGGCGCTGAACCGTGCCTTCAAAATGCGCACCAGATTCAATCGCGATGGTCTTGTGAATGATATCGCCCTCAACGCGCGCGCTTGAGGTCAGGCGCACTTTCAAGCCACGAACGCGGCCCTTGACATAGCCATTCACGACCACATCATCTGCAAGAACCTCGCCATCAATTCGTGCGCTTTCGCCAACGGTCAGCGAATGCGCGCGAATATCCCCTTTGACAGTGCCTTCGATTTGAATATCACCCGAGGTTTTAAGATTGCCCGTAATCACCAAATCCGAGCTGAGCAAAGACGCAGGCGGCTTTGGCTTAGCGGGGGCAGCAGATGTGCTGGTGGCCATTGGTGCTGAAGGCGCGCTTGGCGCTGGCGCCGCAGGGGCCGCACTTGGCGTTGTCGTTTCTTTTGGTCCAGGTTCGTTGATTTTTGATTTAGAAAACATTTCTTCCTGCCGTGATAAAAGTCATCGGGTTGGTTGGGTTGCCATTCTGGCGCACTTCGTAATGCAAATGGGACCCAGTCGATCGTCCAGTATTTCCCATAGCGCCAATTCTCTCGCCGCGCGACACTCTTTCGCCTCGTGTCACTCGAATACGCGATAAATGTGCATAGCGTGTAGTATATCCCATAGCGTGGCGAATTTCTATCATATTGCCATAGGCGCCGCGGCGGCCCGCGAAAACCACTGTGCCATCTGCGGCGGCGGTAATCGGGGTTCCAACGGGGCCTGCGAAATCTTGGCCCTCATGCATCCTCCGCCCGCCTTGGATCGGATCATTGCGATAGCCATAGCCCGAGGTGCGACGTGCGGCGCCGCCCACTGGGTAACTAAAGGGCAGGCTTTCTGCAGCAATGCGATAGAGGTTTACCGCATCGAGATCTTCCAATACCTCATTTGCACGCAGAGAAACGGCGTCAGGTTTTCCGTTGGAAGTGGAAAACGTAATAGGTGTCAAAGGCCCGCCTTGACCCGAATAGCCACGGCGCACTGTCTCTAGGATGCTGTCGGTGGGCAGGCCTGCCGCCCGGAACATCGCATCAAGCGGCTCAAGAGACATGGCGACCGCGTCTTCAATTTGAGTAAAAATGCGTTCACTGCGCTCGGCGGAAAGGGCAGCTTGGAATTCCAGTTCCTGGATCTGCGCGCGCGCCTCGGCGAACAGATCATGCGTTGTATCGCGCCCCTCGGCTGTTTCTTGCAGCGCCTCGGTCAAGAGCGCCAAAACCTGTTCTAGATCCCGTTGACGACTTGCTACGGATTGCAGGCTGCCATTTTCACCGGTCATCTCGGCGGTCAATTGCGCCACCTCTTCGAACGCGTCGTCGCGTTCACTGATGGTGCGCCGCAAGGTGCTTTGGATTACGTTGACCGCGGTTTCCAATTCGCGGCGGCGTTCTTCTGATGCCAGAAGCTGCGACTGCATGGCAGAGACTTGGGCCATCGCAACGCCAAATCGCTCATGGGCTGCTTGTGCCTCAAGGCTGCGCCGGTCGCGCTCGCTGGACATTGCGTTGAGGCGGTCTTGATAGGCTTGCGAGGCGCGCGCGACCTGATCGCGATTAGAGCCTGCATTGATGGCATCGATGAAAAACACCGCTGAAACAATCGCCGTCCATGTGACCAGAAGCCCTGTCGTGGCAATGATTGCGGCCTGCGTCAGCGGCCTGAGGCGCACAAAGCGCGTGCTTGTGTCGGATTTCAGAAACAGCCGTTTTTCAGGCAAATGCCGATCCAATGCGTGGTTTGCGCGCTCAATCAATCGCGATTTCAATGCCAAGTCCCCTGTTATGTCGTTCGGGCGCTTCGCTTTGCGCCTCTCATCACCACCCCATCACAACATCCCCAGATCAATTGGGGGACGTAAGGATTGGATAGGACATTGGGCGGGGCGGCTCAATATTTTTTGCGCCATCTAGACGGGAAATTGAGGCCACCCCCGCAATTTGGGCGAGATTTCGCCGATAAATGGCCTAGCGTTCAGAGAGAGGCCAGTAAAAATCTGGGGGAAGACCCGCTTTGGCGCGCTTTTCTTCATTAAAGGGTGGCTTCAATGCGCCGTGGAAATAGCGTTGTACCAGATTGTGAAACGCGTCCCTAGGATCAAGATTTTCGCGGCCGCACAAGAAATGAAACCATTTGCTGCCATAGGCTACGTGGTGCACCTCTTCGGTATAGATCACGTTCAGCGCATCCACCGCTGAAGTGGCGGCAGGGTCATTTTGTGGGCGTTTGAAAATCTCGATCATCGAGGGCGTGACATCAAGACCGCGCGCCTCAAGCACCATTGGCACAACGGCCAAGCGGCCCATGAAATCTCTGGCCGTATCTTCGGCGGCGCGCCACATTCCCGCATGAGCGGCAAGCGCGCCATAATGACTACCCATTTGATCAAGGCAATCTGACAGAAGGTTGAAATGCTTGGATTCTTCATCCGCCGATTTGACCCAATCATCGTAGAATCCTATGGGCATGGGTGTGTCAGCAAAGCGGGGGATGATGTCCCAATGCAAATCCACCGCATTGAGTTCGATATGCGCCACTGCGTGCAAAATCGCGATTCGCCCCTCGGGCGTGCCAGGTTTACGCTTTGGGACCTCGCGCGGATCAAGCAATGCGGGTTGCGCAGGGCGTGCGGGTTGATCGGGCGGTGTGGCACGGCCAATGGGGAAGGGCGTGCCTGCTGCCCGCGCCGCGAACCATTTTTTAGCACAAGCGCGCGAAAGCGCGCATTTCTCCTTAGCATTGGCGGTGGTCAAAACCGCCACCGCCATTTCGGCCAACGTCTCGGGTATGGGTAAGTCACTCATGGGGCGGTGAATTATTCCAATGATTTCAAGGCGTCTAGCACTGCGTCAACATGGCCTGGTACCTTAACCTTGCGCCAAATCTGGAAAATTTTCCCCTCGCCGTCAATTAGATAGGTGCAGCGCTCGATACCCATATATTTTTTCCCATACATAGATTTTTCCACCCACGCGCCATAGCGTTCGCAGACATCGCTGTTTTCATCCGAGGCAAGGATCACCCCAAGATCATATTTGGTGATGAATTTATCGTGCTTGGCCACGCTATCTTTGGAGACACCAATCACCACAGCGCCTGCCGCAGCAAAGGCGTTTGCCGCATCAGTAAACCCTTGCGCCTCTTTGGTGCAGCCTGATGTGTCATCTTTGGGATAGAAATAGAGAACCACTTTTTTGGGCTTTTGAGCCGATATCGTCACATCGCCACCGCCATCGCGGGGGAGGGTAAAATCCGGGGCGGGGCTGCCGATCTCAAGCATGGGCTTTATCCTTTATCCTTAATTCAATTTTTTGGGCGGGGCCAGTTGCAGGGTTTTGTTATGTGTTATTGCAAGCTAGTGGATTTGCAGCAAAGATAAAGAGCGGCATCCGAAATCGCCCCTCTCTACGTTCCGCGCCCGATCCGCTCGCCAACCGCTGACCAGACCCGTTACCAGACAGATTATAGATTGACCGCTTCCCGTGATGTTCAAAGAAAACCCCGATCCGACACCTAATCCACAGCCTGCCAAATTGCACAGAGGGCGGTGGGTCTTGGCTGTGGTTTTGGGAATGTTTGTGGCTATTTCTGCGTCACTTGGTGGGTTTTACCTGCGGCTGTCTCAAGGCCCCGTTTCGCTGCCTGCCTCATGGCAGGCGCGCATTATCGCCCAAATGCAGGCGGGCATGGTGCGCGATGAGTTAAGCATTGCAGATATGTCCATTGCTCTTGATGAGACGGGGCGCCAAGCCGTGTTGGTGATTACCGATGTCACTGTGCGCGATGAAACTGGCCTGCGCGCGGCTTTTCCCCAGCTTGGCTTTGCCTTCGATGCAGGCGCCTTGCTGATGGGGCAAATATCCCCCATCCGTGCCGAAATGCGCGGTGCCAGTCTCTTGCTCGAACGGGACGCAACAGGCGGTATTGATTTGGCTTTCACAACCAATCAAGACGCCGCGCGCGCCGATTTGGCTCAAACCATGGCCGCCTTTGACAGAATGTTTGCCGATCCGCGTTTTGCCAATTTTCAAGAGGCCATTGGCCGCGAGATCACGATTTCTCTGCGCGATACCGCCACAGGACGGGCCTTATCAATTGAAAACGGGCAAATGCGTCTGGCCCGTCAGGGACAAGATTTGGTTTTGGCGGTTACCGCAGGTCTTGAGGCCCACGCGGAGGAGACGGCGGATCAGGCGGGGCGTCTTTCCTTTGTGGCGACCCGCACCGATGCCGCGCGTGAGACCGAATTGCGCCTGCAATTTCAGGGGATGCCTGCAAATAACCTTTCTGTTGCATCGCCTGCCTTGCGTTGGCTTGATCTGATCTCTGCGCCTTTGTCGGGCAGTCTCAGCACCAAATTGCGCGATGCCGAAGGCGTTGGTGATCTTGAAGCCCGCCTTGATTTAGGGGCGGGGGAATTGGCCCTTGAGGGCGCAGAGCGCCCCCTAAGCTTTAGCGAGATCTCAGCGCGATTTCGGTATGAGGCCGCCACAGGGCGCGCGGCGCTGGATGAGCTGTTGGTTGATGCACGCGACCTAGATTTTACCGCAACGGGTGATGCGCTGATTTCGCCCGACGGCACGCAAATTGACGCAACGCTTGATCTTAATGATTTATTGGTGAACCCCAATACGATGTTCGAGGCGCCCTTGCTGTTCTCGCAGGGGCGGTCTGAGTTTCGGATCAGTTTGGGGGAGGAGCCGCGCCTCGATCTTGATCGTGTTTTGATCCGCACAGATGCGTTTGAGCTGACCCTCTCAGGCTATGGGGTGGCGCGGGCTGATGGCACGGAACTGGCGATTGATGGGAATATTGCGCAAATGGTGCTGCGCGATGCCCTGATTTATTGGCCGAATGAGTTTGTCTCTAAAACGCGTGACTGGATTGATCGTAATCTGCACGAAGGGCAGGCGCAGAACCTTATGCTGACCCTACGCAAGGCCCCACAAGATGCCCGTGCGCAGGCGGCCTTGGGGTTTGATTTTAGCGCGCTTGCCCTTAGCCCCATTCGCGATATGCCGCCTTTGCGGGATCTACAGGGCCAACTGCGCCTAGAGGGGCCGCTGCTGACTATTGTGGCGCAAGATGGTTTGATGCGCGCGCCCACTGGCCAAGATATCGTGATGCATCAAGGCAGGCTCACTGTGCCCAATGTGGCGATGCGTGGCCCTGCCGCCACCCTTGACTTGGATTTGTCTGGGGCAATTCCCAATCTTTTGAGCCTATTTGCAGGGCCGCCCTTGAACCTATTCCCCGAAGATGGGCGTCTTGACCCTGCCACATTGGCCACAGGGCAAGCAGAGTTGTCGGGTCAGATCGGTCTGAATTTGGTGCAACGCCAACCCATTGATGAGATGAGACTCGATATCACGGGCCGTCTGACAGATGTGCGCTCAGACACATTGGTTCCCAATCGCGATCTGCGTGCAGAGGCGCTTGATTTGGCGATTAGCTCTGAGGCAGGCGTGATGATTTTTGGCGCTGCCACAATGTCAGGTCAGCCCCTCACGGGCCGTTGGGTTCGGCCTGATCTAAACCGTGATGCCCCGCAATCTTATGTCGAAGGGCAGGCGCGTTTGACCTCTGAAAGCCTTGCGGCCTTTGGTGTCATTTTGCCTGATGGCATGGTGCAGGGCGATGCAGCACTGGATCTGCGGCTTGATCTTGTGGGGCGCGGTGCAGCCCCAGAATTGCGTCTCACATCACCGCTTGAGGGCGTTGCGCTGTCCCTTACCGCGCTGGGGTGGACGAAACCCGCAGAGGCAGCGGGGGATTTAGACTTCACCCTGATCCTTGGGCCTGCCCCAAGCCTGCGCGCATTCCGCCTATCAGGGGCGGGCCTATCTGCACAGGGTTCGGGGGACCTCGGCCCCGAGGGCCGTCTTGAGCAGTTGCGCATAGAAGGCTTTACCATTGATGACTGGCTAGATGTGACAGGCACGCTGACGCCGCGTGGGGAGGGTTTGGCACCTGCACTTGCGATTGCTTCGGGGCGGTTGGATTTGCGGGGCCTGCCGCAGGGCGGCGCACAGGCGCAAACGGCACGCGCCCCCCTGTCGGTCAATTTGGACGAGCTGCGCATTGGCGCCACGATTGCCCTCAGCGATCTGCGCGCGGATCTCAGTTCTGGCGGTGGCGGGTTGGCGGGGGCGTTTCGCGGCAATCTTAACGGCGCCGTTCCGCTAGAGGGCGCGATTGCCCCGCTTGAGGGCGGGGGCATTGATATTCGACTTCAGGCTGATGATGGCGGGGCCGCCATGCGCAGCGCGGGCATCATGCGCAACCTTTATGGTGGCGCGCTGACCCTTCAATTGCAGGGCGCGACTGGCGCGCGCAGCTATGAGGGCCAGTTGCAAATCACCAATCCCAGACTGCGCGATGCGCCCGTTATGGCCGAATTGCTCAACGCCGTCTCCGTGATTGGATTGATTGAACAATTGTCGCGGGACGGGATCAATATGGGCAAGGTAAATGCGCGCTTCACGCTTGATCCGTCAAAGATCACTGTGCATCAAGGCACCGCCATTGGCCCGTCTTTGGGGATCAGCATGGATGGGGTCTATAACACATCTGCGCGGAATTTGGATTTTCGCGGTGTGCTGACGCCGATTTATGCGCTCAACGGTGTTGTCGGGCGGCTGTTTGCACGGCGCGATGAGGGGTTGTTTGGATTTAATTTTACTCTGAACGGCCCGCCCGATACGCCGCAGGTGCGGGTCAATCCGCTCTCCATTCTTGTGCCAGGCATTCTGCGCGACTTGATGCGCCCGCAGCTTGACACAAATTCCCAATAATCCGCCCATTTCTTTGCGATGGCCCGTTTCTGTCAGGTTTACGATGCGTCTTGATGATTTCGATTTTCACCTTCCCGAAACCCTTATTGCGACCCGTCCGGCAAAGCCGCGCTCTTCGGCGCGGCTGTTATATGCGCAAGGCGGGCAGATCACCGATGCCATTGTGCGCGATCTGCCGCAATTCTTGCGCAAGGGGGATCTGTTGATCCTGAACGACACCCGCGTTATTCCTGCCCGCCTGCGCGGCCAGAGGTGGCGTGACAGCGCGCAAGGCCGCGTGAGCGCAAAGATTGAGGTGACCCTTCTCGAGCCACAGGCCGATGGCACATGGTCGGCCCTTGCCAAACCGATGCGGAAACTGGCCTTGGGCGAGGTGGTGGAGTTCACCCCCGATTTTCACGCCGAGGTGGCAAGCCTTGAAGGGGGGCTGCGCCTGCGCTTCAACATTGCGGGGGATGATTTTGATGCGGCGTTGAACGCAGCAGGCGCGATGCCCCTGCCGCCCTATATTGAGGCCAAGCGCCCCTCCGATGCCCAAGATCGGGAAGATTACCAAACCATTTGGGCCAAGCGCCAAGGGGCGGTGGCCGCCCCAACCGCAAGCCTGCATTTTGACGAGGGGCTGATGGCAGATTTGCGCGCCCATGGGGTGACGTTCAGCTTTGTCACCTTGCACGTTGGTGCAGGCACGTTTCTGCCCGTGACGGTGGAAGATGTCACCACCCATAAAATGCATGCCGAATGGGGCGAGGTTTCGCAAAGCGCGGTGGATGAAATCAACGCCACCCGCGCCGCAGGCGGGCGGATTATCCCCGTGGGCACAACAGCATTGCGTTTGATTGAAACTGCTGTAAGCGAAACTGGCGAGATGCGCCCCTTTGAGGGGGATACCGATATTTTCATCTACCCCGGGTATCGCTTTAAAATCACCGATGGGTTGATGACCAATTTCCACTTGCCGAAATCGACCCTGATGATGCTGGTGTCGGCCCTGATGGGGGCAGATCAAATTCGGACGATCTATGACCATGCAATCACGCAGAACTATCGTTTTTTCTCCTACGGGGATGCTTCGCTATTAATCGGGTCGCAGACGTGACAGGATAGGGCGTGAACGCGGCATTAGTTTGGTGCCGTGCAGCGTAAGGATCCCGCATGTTATTGGTGTTGCGAAATTCATGGGCCTTGCTTTTGGGTATCATGCTTCTGATGGTCGGGAATGGCCTTCAGGGCACGCTTTTGGGTGTGCGCGGCGAAATTGAGGGTTTTTCAACCTTTGAGATGTCCGTGGTGATGTCTGCCTATTTTGCGGGGTTCCTGATCGGCTCGCGTATGGGGTCAGAAATGATCCGCCGCGTGGGACATATCCGCACCTTTGCTGCGCTAGGCTCGGTCATATCGGCGGTGCTGATCCTCTATCCTGTGCTGACAGATCCCATTGCATGGACAGTGTTGCGCCTGATTATTGGGGCCTGTTTTGCAGCCGTCTATGTCACGGCAGAATCATGGCTGAACAATGCCGCAACCAATGAAACCCGTGGTCAGACCCTATCAGTCTATCTGGTGGTGCAGATGGTCGGTATTGTTGCCGCGCAAATGCTGCTGAACCTTGGGGATCCGTCCGACTATTTCCTCTTTGTGGTGCTGTCGGTTCTGGTTTCGCTAAGTTTCGCGCCGATTTTGCTGTCGGTCACCCCAACGCCGGCATTTGAAACCGCCAAGCCGATGAGCCTGATGGAGGTCTTGAAAATCTCGCCACTGGGTGTGATTGGCACATTCCTTATGGGCGGTGTCTATTCGGCCATGTTCGGCATGGCGGCCGTTTTCGCCACGCAGGCAGGGCTAACAATTGCGCAATTGTCCATTTTTGTATCGGCCTTTTATGTAGGCGGCTTGGTTCTGCAATTCCCGATTGGATGGATTTCTGATCGGATGGATCGCCGTCTGTTGATCATGATCTTGGCGGCCATTTGTGGCGCAGCGGGCCTGTTGGGTGCGCTCAGTTCTGGCATCTTTTCGATCTTGGTGATTTCGGCCTTCTTCATAGGCGGCATGGCCAACCCGCTTTATGCGTTGTTGATTGCCTATGTGAACGACTTTCTTGAGGTTGAACAAATGCCCGCCGCAGGGGGGCGTCTGTTGTTTGTGAACGGGGTCGGGGCGATTTTCGGCCCAATTGTCGTGGGCGGCATGATGCAGGCCATTGGCCCCTTGGGGTATTTCTATTTCATCGGCGGCTTGGTCACGGTTTTGGCGCTTTATGCGGCCTATCGTATGACGGTGCGCCCTGCACCCACAGTGGAAGATACAGGCAGCTATGCGCCTGTTTTGCCCTCAGCCTCGCCCGTTGTGGTGGGCTTGGCGCAAGAGGTTTTCGCGGATGCGGCCTCCGATGATGGCGATGACGCGCAGGGAACGCTTCCCCCTGCTGCGTGATCGTGGCAGTCTCTCTTTGACAATGGTTTAAAGGGGGAAGATCGGATGGCAGAACCACTGGCGCAAGAGATCACAGAGTTCTGGATCGGGGCAGGGCCCGAGGCGTGGTATCGCCCCGATGATGATTTTGACGCTGAAATTCGCGCCCGTTTTGGCACGGCATGGCAGGGGGCAGCAGCAGGCGCGATGGATCATTGGATCAATGCCGCCCCGACTGCCTTGGCGCTGATGATCCTGATGGATCAATTCCCGCGCAATATGTTTCGCGCCGACCCGCGGGCCTTTGCCACCGATGCAAAGGTTTTGGGATTGGCCAAGGACGCGCTAGAAATGGGCCATGATCTGAGCATCCAAGAGCCTGAACGTCAGTTTTTCTACCTGCCCTTCATGCATTCCGAGGATTTGGCAGATCAAACCCGCGCGATTGAGTTGATAGAAACGCGGATGCCGCAGACGGGGCAGGGCAATGTGATCCATGCCCGCGCCCATGCTGAAATTATCCGCCGATTTGGCCGTTTTCCCTATCGAAACGCGGATTTGGGGCGGGATATGACCGCAGAAGAACAGGCGTTTCTAGACGCGGGCGGTTATGGTTCTGTGCTGCGCAGCCTGCAGGAATCTTAGATAGATTGCGGCGCGATCAGAGATGGTTTAGAGATAGTTTAACGTTGAACAATTCCGAATCCCGCCGCCCCTGCGTGGCCCGAATTGCAGGAGAACTGCCATGTCCAACCAAGATTTCGACGTAATCGTCATCGGTGCAGGCCCCGGGGGCTATGTGGCCGCGATCCGCGCCAGCCAATTGGGGCTGAAAGTTGCGATTGTCGAGCGGGAACATATGGGCGGGATTTGTCTCAATTGGGGCTGTATCCCAACCAAGGCCATGCTGCGCTCGTCCGAAGTTTTCCACCTGATGCACCGCGCTAAGGAATTCGGTCTGTCTGCGGATGGGATTTCCTATGATTTGGATGCGGTCGTGAAACGCTCGCGCAATGTGGCCAAACAGCTGAATTCGGGCGTGGGCCACTTGATGAAAAAGAACAAGGTCACAGTCGTGATGGGCGCGGCCATAATCCCCTCAAAGGGCAAGGTCGAGGTGAAGGCGGAGGATGGCGTGAAAACGCTGACCGCCAAACATATCATTCTGGCCACAGGCGCCCGTGCCCGCGAACTGCCGGGCCTAGAGGCGGATGGCAAGCGCGTATGGGCCTATAAATCGGCACTGACCCCTCCGCATATGCCTAAGAAATTGCTTGTCATTGGGTCGGGCGCGATTGGGATTGAATTCGCAAGTTTCTATAACACGCTGGGCGCTGAGACGACAGTTGTTGAGGTGATGGATCGCATCCTGCCCGTGGAAGATGCTGAGATTTCCGCCTTTGCCAAAAAGGCCTTTGAAAAGCAGGGGATGAAAATTCTGCAAAAGGCCGTGGTCAAGAAACTGGATCGCGCGGCTGATAAGGTCACAGCGCATATCGAAATGGGCGGCAAGGTTGAGACGCAAGAATTCGACACAGTTATTTCTGCCGTTGGTATTGTCGGCAATGTTGAGGGCTTGGGCCTAGAGGGGCTTGGGGTCAAAATAGACCGCACCCATGTCGTGACGGATGAATATTGCCGTACGGGCGTGGACGGGCTTTATGCAATTGGCGATGTCGCAGGCGCGCCTTGGCTAGCGCACAAGGCCAGCCACGAAGGCGTGATGGTCGCCGAGATGATTGCAGGGTGCAAGGTTCACGCTGTGAAACCTGAAAGCATCGCAGGCTGCACCTATTGTCACCCGCAAATCGCCTCGGTCGGTTTGACCGAAGAAAAGGCCAAAGCCGCAGGTTACGCCGTAAAAGTGGGTCGCTTCCCCTTTATTGGCAATGGCAAGGCAATTGCCTTGGGCGAGCCTGAAGGGCTGATCAAAACCGTGTTTGATTCCAAAACGGGGGAGCTTTTGGGCGCGCACATGGTGGGTGCGGAAGTGACCGAACTGATCCAAGGCTATGTGGTGGGGCGCAAGCTGGAAACCACAGAAGAAGACATGATGGAGACCGTTTTCCCGCATCCAACCTTGTCAGAGATGATGCATGAGGCGGTTCTTGATGCCTATGGGCGGGCGATCCATATCTAGGGGGCCTGCGTCTCAGGTGTCTGGGTTATTGGGGCAGGGGCAACCTTGCCCTTTTTGCCGTTCTAGCGCCATGCTTGACAGGTTTACGCGTTTCGGTTTTGTTCTCGCCATCCTCATCCTTGCTTTGTGGCACTGGCGCAGGCACAGGATCGCCCTAGCTTGTGGCGCATCAATATAGGATCGGGCGGTCAGATGGCGGAATTAAAGAAAATCGAAGTGCGCGGCGCACGCGAGCATAATTTGAAGAATATCGATGTCGATATTCCCCGCGACCAACTGACCGTGATCACGGGCCTATCGGGATCAGGGAAATCGTCACTGGCCTTTGACACGATCTATGCCGAAGGGCAGCGCCGCTATGTTGAAAGCCTCAGCGCCTATGCGCGGCAATTCCTTGATATGATGCAAAAGCCCGACATGGATCACATTTCGGGGCTGTCGCCTGCGATTTCCATTGAGCAGAAAACCACCTCGAAAAACCCGCGCTCGACCGTGGGAACCGTGACCGAAATTTACGACTATATGCGCTTGTTGTTTGCGCGCGTGGGCACGCCCTATAGCCCCGCAACAGGTCTGCCCATTGAGGCGCAGCAGGTTCAGGACATGGTCGACCGCATTATGGGCATGGAGGAGGGAACCCGCGCCTATCTCTTGGCCCCGATCGTGCGCGACCGCAAAGGCGAATATCGCAAAGAAATGCTGGAGCTGCGCAAGCAGGGGTTTCAAAGGGTCAAGGTAGATGGGGCGTTTTATGAATTAGAAACCCCGCCAAGCTTGGACAAGAAATTTCGCCACGATATTGACGTTGTGGTGGATCGCATTGTGGTGCGTGCGGGCAGTGAAACGCGTCTGGCCGATAGTTTGCGCACGGCGCTTGATCTGGCCGATGGGATTGCCATTCTGGAGACTGCACCAAAGGAAGGCGATCCTGAGCGGATTACGTTTTCCGAGAATTTCGCCTGTCCTGTCTCAGGCTTTACCATTCCTGAAATTGAGCCGCGCTTGTTCTCTTTCAACGCGCCCTTTGGGGCGTGCCCGTCTTGTGATGGGTTGGGGCATGAGCTGTTTTTTGATGAACGGCTGATGGTGCCTGATGTCACGCTTAGCCTTGCCGATGGGGCCATTGCGCCATGGCGCAAGGGCAAATCGCCCTATTTTCTGCAAACCATCGAGGCCATTGCCCGTCATTACGGCTTTGACCCTAAAGCGCAATGGAAAGACATGCCTCAGGCAGTGCAAGATGTGTTCTTACGCGGCTCTGGCCAGGAAGAAATCGCCTTTCGTTATGATGAGGGCGGGCGGGTTTATCAGGTTTCCCGCGTGTTTGAGGGTGTGATCCCCAATATGGAACGCCGCTATCGCGAAACTGATAGCGCATGGATTCGCGAGGAATTTGAACGCTATCAAAACAATCGCCCTTGTGGCGCGTGCGGTGGTCATCGCCTGCGGGCCGAGGCTTTGGCGGTAAAAATTGGTGGCCTTCATGTGGGTGGGGTTGTGCAAATGTCCATTCGTCAAGCCTATGATTGGGTCGACACTGTGCCCGGCGCCTTGAGTGCCCAAAAAAACGAAATCGCCCGCGCGATCCTGAAAGAGATCCGCGAAAGGCTTGGGTTTCTGAACAATGTGGGGTTGGATTACCTGACGCTGTCGCGCAATGCTGGCACCTTGTCGGGTGGCGAAAGCCAACGAATCCGTCTGGCCAGCCAGATCGGCTCGGGCTTGACGGGGGTGCTTTATGTGCTGGATGAACCTTCAATTGGTCTGCATCAGCGCGACAATTCGCGGCTTTTGGATACGCTGAAAAACCTGCGCGACCAGGGCAATACCGTCATCGTTGTTGAGCATGACGAGGAAGCCATTCGTGAGGCGGATTATGTTCTTGATATCGGCCCAGGTGCAGGGGTGCATGGTGGGCAAGTTGTGGCTTCTGGCACGCCGCTTGCGATCATGGAAAACCCTGCCTCAATCACGGGGCAATATCTGTCGGGCAGCCGTGAGATTGCTGTGCCCCAAGAGCGGCGCAAGGGCAAAAAGGGCGGCAAAGTCGTGACCGTGGTCAACGCGACAGGCAACAACCTGCAGGGGGTGACAGTGGATTTCCCGCTTGGGAAATTTGTCTGCGTCACGGGTGTTTCGGGTGGAGGAAAATCCACCCTGACGATTGAAACCCTATTCAAAACAGCCTCAGCTCGGCTTAATGGCGCGCGCCAGACACCTGCTCCTTGCGAAACGATCAAAGGGCTAGAACATCTCGATAAGGTGATCGATATTGACCAACGGCCGATTGGGCGCACGCCACGCTCGAACCCCGCGACCTATACAGGCGCCTTCACGCCAATCCGTGATTGGTTCGCAGGCCTGCCCGAGGCCAAGGCGCGCGGCTACAAGCCGGGGCGGTTCAGCTTCAACGTCAAAGGTGGGCGCTGCGAGGCATGTCAAGGCGATGGGGTGATCAAGATTGAGATGCACTTCTTGCCCGATGTCTATGTGGAATGTGAAACCTGCAAGGGAAAGCGGTATAACCGCGAAACCCTTGAGGTGACTTTCAAAGGCAAAAGCATTGCTGATGTTTTGGACATGACTGTCGAAGACGCGCAGGAGTTTTTCAAAGCTGTGCCGTCCATTCGTGAGAAAATGGATGCGCTGATGCGCGTGGGGCTTGGCTATATCAAGGTGGGCCAACAAGCGACCACTTTGTCGGGCGGCGAGGCGCAGCGTGTGAAATTGTCCAAGGAATTGAGCAAACGCGCCACGGGCCGCACCCTCTATATCTTGGATGAACCCACCACGGGTTTGCATTTCGAAGATGTGCGCAAACTGTTGGAAGTGCTGCATGAATTGGTTGATCAGGGCAATTCTGTGGTGGTGATTGAGCATAATCTCGATGTGATCAAAACTGCCGATTGGCTGATCGACATTGGCCCCGAAGGTGGCGATGGTGGGGGGCAGGTCGTGGCCACAGGCACGCCTGAGGATGTCGCGGGCGTTGCTGCATCGCATACTGGGCGCTATTTGAGCCCTATGTTGCCCGCGGCCCAAGTCACGGCGGCGCAATAGATTTGCCTCTTCACACAAATTTTCCCCCCTTCGGCCTTGATTGGGTCTAAGCTTTGCTTGATGGATGAAGCACAATAGGGGTTACCGAATGTCGTTGCGTGTATCTTTTTCCTTGTCACTGGGGCTCTTTGCGGCAAGCAACCCTGCCTTCGCGCAGAATTTTTGTGGGGGGATGGGGGCCATGGGCCTTTGGGCCAATGGCACCGAGGCCGCCTCTGATCTGAGCCGATCAAGCGCGCCCTTTGATCTGACGGGTCTTGGCCTGCCTGCGGGCAATCAGGCGGTCGGGCTATTCACATTATCGCAACCTGCAAATCTGCGCGTTGAGGTGGTGGGGCAGGGTGGGGTTGATCCCGTTTTGGATCTCTATGACGAAACGGGGCGTCTGATATTGAATGATGACGATAGCGGCGGAAACCTTGCTGCACGCGGTGAAATTAATTTGGCTGCTGGGCGCTATTGCGTTGCGATGAGCGATTTCAGCGGAACCGCTGGCGCGGTTGACCTGCGTATCGGGCTAAGTGATCGCGATCCTGCGCTGACAACGGGTTTGGATGCGGGCACAGGCAGCTTTGCCGGTGTCACCCCTTGCACGGTCGACACGCCCGCCACGGTTTTGGGCGCAGGGGCCTCAAGCCAAGTTGAGCTCAGCGCAGGCATCAGTCAAACGAGCAGCGTGGCAAGCACGCCCTATTATCGCTTTGGCCTTGCGGCCCCAACGGCAGTGACCATTCAGGCCGAAAACAGTGTGGCTGATCCTTACATTTACCTCTATGGGCCAGATGGGCAGCTCTTGGCGGAAAATGATGACCATATAGGTCTTGATAGCCAAATTGATATGGCTGATCCGCTACCTGTGGGCAGCTATTGTATCGCAATGCGCGCCTTGTCAGATCAAAACGCGCCTGTGACAGTGACCTTGCGAGATTATGACCCGATGCGCGCCGTGCAGCAGATGTATGAGGCGCTTGAGGCCAGCCCCCCCATCGGTGGCAGCTATCCAATCACGGATTTGGGCGCAATTTCGGGGCAGTTCGTGCGCGATGTTAGCGTGTCAGGCAAGGCGCAATGGTTCCTTGTCTCCATGCCAGAGGATGGGCTGTTGCTAATTGATGCGGTAGGCATGGGTAATTCCGATCCAATTCTCGCCCTTTATGACCCCGTGGGGCGTGAGCTTGCCTATAATGACGATAGTGGGTCTGGATATGACAGCCAAATCGTGCAGCCCCTTGGCGCGGGTAGCTATTTGGTGGGTTTGCGACAATATGATAACAGCGCAGGCATAGTGAGGTTGGTGATACAGCGCTTTGTCGCGGCCAATTAACGCGTTTAGGCTCCGTCTGATGCGGCTAAAGCCGTTATGACGGGGCCAAAATCCTGTGCATTAAGCGAAGCCCCCCCCACCAATGCGCCATCGACATTTTCAAGCGCGAAAATCTCGACGGCATTGGTCGGCTTGACTGACCCGCCATAGAGCAGCGGCAAGCTTTCTGCTGCATCCGCGCCGTAGCGCGCAGTCAGATTGGCGCGCATAGCATCATGGATTTCAGCAATATCGCCCAGTTCAGGGATAAGCCCTGTGCCAATCGCCCAAATCGGCTCATAGGCTATGACAAACTTGCCCTGATCAGGGAGAGACGCGTCAAGCTGTGCTTCAACCACTGCGCGGGCATGGCCTGCCCGCCGTTCTGCCTCGCTTTCGCCTAAGCAGATGATAGGTGTCAGCCCCGCCGCCTGCGCCACCTCGGCCTGTGCGCGCACTTGGGCATTGGTTTCGCCGTGATCAGCGCGCCGCTCGGAATGGCCCACAATTACATAATTCGCTCCCGCATCCTTGAGCATCGGCGCGGAAATATCGCCTGTGTGCGCCCCTGAATTTGCAATGTGGCAATACTGCCCCCCAAGCGCGATGGCGCTGTCGCGGCACTGTGCTGCAATCGCGCCAAGCAAGGTCGCGGGCGGACAGATCAAGATATCGACCGGCTGTGGGGCCGGGAATGCCGAAATCAGGCTTTGCACTTCGACCATATTTGCCGAAAGCCCATTCATCTTCCAATTTCCTGCGGCAAGTTTTCTACGCATCGCGCTCTCCTCTTTATCTTTGGTTTTATGGGTGGCAAGGATGCAACCGAGGGTCAAGCCAATATGGGGTGAGAATCGTGACGATACCGCGAATTGATTTTCAGAAAATGATCGAAGGTGATGCCGCCACCCTTGAGACTATCGCCTATGGCGCACGTGACATTGGGTTTTTGACGCTTGAGAATACTCTTATCTCGGCGGATGCTGTTCAGGATTTAATTGCGCTCTATCGCTGTTTTTTCAAAATGGATGATGCGGCCAAAGTGGCCGTTGATATGGCACGCACAGGAGCCAATCGCGGGTGGGGTGCATCCAAATCCGAACAGGTCGACCCGAAGGCAAACCCCGATTACAAACAAGTATTCGACTGTGGCTTACCGTTGCCCGATGGCGATCCAATGGCGCATTTTCCCGTTTATGCGCCAAACCTTTGGCCTGAAGCCCCTGAAAGTTTCCAAGAAACAGTCGAGCAGTATTTTGCGCAAGCACGCGCTGTGTCCTTGGCCCTATTGGTAGCCATTGCGCGGGCGGTCGGCAGGGACGGGGACTATTTCGCCGATAAATTCGACCGCCCGATGGCGCTGTTGCGGGCAAATTTCTATCCGCCCCGTCCAGATTGGGCGGGCGAAAAGGATTTTGGCATCGCGGCCCATACCGATTATGGCTGCCTCACCCTCTTGGCCACGGATGGGCAGGCGGGTCTTGAGGTGGAGATGCGGGACGGGTCATGGTTGCCTATCGTGGTTGAGCCAGGTGTCTTTGTCATCAATTTTGGCGAAATGCTTGAGATGTGGAGCGAGGGCGGGGTGAAGGCCACATTGCACCGTGTCAAAGGTGGCCCTGAAGAGCGCATTTCAATTCCGCTCTTCTTCAACCCTAATTTTGATGCCAATGTCGCGCCTGCAGGGTCAGAGCAGGTGATCCGTGCAGGCGATCACCTCAGTCGTCGCTATGGAGAAACCTATCTGCATATGAAAACGAGCTAGCGGGTTCACTACAGGGGGCACTAATTGCCCTTGGCAAGGGATGTGGTGTGTCAGGGCTCACGTTCTGCGTTGAGTTCCAAAACATCCTTAAACTTGATCGATTCACCACAGCCACATGCATCAGCTACATTGGGGTTATTGAATTTGAACCCTGCCTCAAGAAGCGAGGTTTGATAATCTATCTCTGTGCCAAAGAGGAACATTTGCGCCATGGGCGCAATCATCACGCGCGCGCCGTCGACCTCGACCACCTCGTCATGGGGGTCAATCTCTGCGGCGTAGTCCATCGTATATTCCATGCCGGCGCAGCCGCCCTTTTTTACCCCAATGCGCAGCCCCTGATGCCCGTCACGCGTCATCAGTTTTTTGATTTGCCCAATCGCAGCGGGGGTGAGGGTTACAGCCGCTTTTCCTGGAATGACGAACATCTTACATGAACCCTAGCTCAAGACGGGCTTCATCGCTCATCATATCCATGCCCCATGGGGGTTCCCATGTCAGCTTAACATCGACCTGCTTGATCCCTTCTAGCGGCTCGATTGCATCCGCCACCCATCCGGGCATCTCGCCCGCAACAGGACAGCCTGGTGCAGTTAGGGTCATGATCACCTCGACTGCATTTTCAGCATCGATATTGATCGTGTAAACCAAGCCCAGATCATAAATATTCACCGGAATTTCGGGATCATAAACAGTGCGGCAGGCCTCAACCAACCTGTCATACAGTGGGTGGTCCGTGCTAGAGGGCGCAATCAAAGGCGCACCTTCAAATGTTTCTTGCGGCATCGGATCGGGAGTGCTGGTCATCTTGGGCCATATCCTTTGCGGGACGAATTCCTGACTAAACATATAAGGAAAGGGTGGACTAAGGGCAAGGGCAACGTCATGTCATGCCCATCATCGCAGCGGTGTGATATACCTCGTAACAGCGTTGCGGCTGACAGAAACCTTCTGAGAGAGTGATGATCCAATTAGCTCCAATCGCCTACCGCTCCAGAAGCATCCGATAGCTCATGTTTGCAGGATCTATCATCGTGATTTCAATCTCGTTCCACAAAGGGTCGATTTCTTGGGGGCTGAGGATCATATAGCGCGCCTCGGTATCACCATTGGAACTGGTCACATCGCGCGGGTCATGCATAGTTGCTGAACAGGCAATTGCCAAATTAAGGCGGGAAAGGATTGGATTGATAAAAAACCGCACCTTCGGCTTGGTGGCGGGGCCAATGAGGCTGATATCAAAGGCGTGAAGCGCCGAGGTGCGCGCGCCTGTATCAACCTTCGCCCTCAGCGCAGGCAGCCCCAATTTCGGCAAGCCAACCCATTATTCCAAAAAAGTTTAAAGACTTGCTCCATACGTTACCCCATCTGACGAAATCATTCTCGGGCCTTGGCATTGTCGCAGAATCGCATATGAACAGAGGCCCAATCTGAGCGAGGTTTTATCCCGTGCCCAAAGAGTTTGCGTTTGAATTATTACACCAAGATGCCAAGGCGCGCCGTGGCGTGATTTATACCTCACACGGGCAAATTCGCACGCCCGCCTTCATGCCTGTGGGCACGGCGGCAACGGTCAAGGCGATGATGCCCGAAAGTGTTGCGGCCACAGGTGCAGATATTCTCCTGGGCAATACCTATCACCTGATGCTGCGCCCGACCGCCGAGCGGGTTGCGCGTTTTGGGGGCCTGCACACATTCATGAATTGGAAAAAGCCGATCCTTACCGATAGTGGTGGGTTTCAGGTGATGAGCCTATCAGATCTGCGCAGGCTGACGGAGGAAGGGGTCGCGTTCCGCTCGCATGTGGATGGTTCAAAACATATGTTGACGCCCGAGCGCAGTATGGAAATTCAGGCGCTGCTGGGGTCGGATATTGTGATGTGTTTCGATGAATGCCCCGCTTTGCCTGCGGATCGAGATCGCGTGGCGGCCTCTATGGAGCTGTCCATGCGATGGGCTGCGCGCTCGAAAGCTGCGTTTGGCGAAAGGCCAGGCCATGCGCTTTTTGGGATCATGCAAGGCGGGCTAGAGCGCGATTTGCGACAGGCGAGCGCCGAGGCGCTTTGTGATATTGGCTTTGACGGTTATGCGGTCGGTGGCCTTGCTGTTGGCGAGGGGCAGGCGGGCATGTTCGACTGTCTCAATTACGCCCCTGATTTCTTGCCCCAAGATCGACCCCGTTATCTTATGGGGGTAGGCAAGCCCGATGATATCGTTGGCGCCGTGGCGCGTGGGATTGATATGATGGATTGCGTGCTGCCTTCGCGCTCTGGGCGCACGGGCCAAGCATGGACGCAGCGGGGGCAGGTGAATATTAAAAATGCCCGCCACCAAGACGACCCACGCCCCTTGGACGAAAATTGCACCTGTCCTGCCTGTCGCAATTACTCGCGCGGCTATCTGCATCATGTGTTCCGCTCAGGCGAGATTATTTCTTCGATGCTGCTGACATGGCATAATTTGCATTACTATCAAGAACTTATGGAAGGGATGCGTCAGGCCATCGAGGCGAGTCAATTCGCACAGTTCGAGGCGGGCTTCCACGCAGCCCGCGCAGAGGGCGATATAGACCCGATCTAACCCCGATTTTCGGCTTGTCACTGCCTGCGCCCTAGTGCAGCATTGCATGAAATGCAGCCGCAAGACGCGTCAGGATTGGCAGGGGCGCAATATGGCACACAGATTGAAGGCGCGGCTCTTATGCGTAATCCATAGATTAAATTCTCCGCTTGAAATGCGTCTCAAGACTGCCCAAATGTAGCTGCTCCATGAGGAGAGAGCCAAATGATTGCCAATTATGGGGTCGTGCGCTCTCTTGCCACGAAGAAAAGGAAGGCATGATGCCAGAAATTCACGAAACCTATCCAGTTCTGCCGCTGCGCGACATTGTCGTGTTTCCCTATATGATTGTGCCGCTCTTTGTGGGGCGCGAAAAATCGGTGCGCGCGCTGGAAGAGGTGATGAAGGATGATCGCCAGATCCTGCTGTCCAGTCAGATTGACCCCGCGATTGATGACCCTGCGCCAGAAGGGATTTATTCGGTGGGTGTGTTAGCTTCGGTCCTACAATTGCTGAAATTGCCCGATGGCACGGTCAAAGTATTGGTCGAAGGGAAATCCCGCGTTAAAATCAAGAAATTCACCAAAACGGACGAGTTTTTCGAGGCAGAGGCGACGCCGCTTGAAGAAAAATTTGGCAATGAGGCGGCAACAACGGCGTTGTTGCGGTCGGTCGCAAATGAGTTTGAGCGCTATGCGAAAATCAAGAAAAACATCCCCGAAGACGCGCTGACCTCAGTGTCCGAAGCCCAAGCGCCTCAAAAACTGGCCGATCTGGTCGCAGGGCATCTCGGCGTTGATGTCGCGCAAAAGCAAGATTTGCTTGAAACGATCGAGGTCTCCGAGCGTCTTGAAAAGGTCTATGGCCTGATGCAAGGTGAGCTGTCCGTGCTTCAGGTTGAGAAAAAGATCAAAACCCGCGTCAAGTCGCAGATGGAGCGCACGCAGCGCGAATACTATCTCAACGAACAGATGAAGGCCATTCAGCGCGAGTTGGGTGATGGGGAAGACGGCGCCAATGAGGTGGCTGAGCTTGAAGAAAAAATTGCCGCAACCAAACTTTCAAAAGAGGCGCGGGACAAGGCTGATGCAGAGCTGAAAAAGCTGAAAAATATGTCGCCCATGTCCGCAGAGGCGACAGTGGTGCGCAATTATTTGGATTGGATCGTCTCGCTTCCTTGGGGAGTGAAAAGCCGTGTGAAAAAGAACCTCACCCGCGCCGGAGAGGTGTTGGATGCGGATCACTACGGGCTTGAAAAGGTCAAAGAGCGCATTGTCGAATACCTTGCGGTGCAAGCGCGTTCGGCCAAGGTGAAGGGGCCGATCCTTTGTCTCGTTGGCCCTCCCGGTGTGGGGAAAACTTCGCTTGGGAAATCGGTGGCTAAGGCCACGGGGCGCGAGTTTATTCGTATCAGTCTTGGTGGTGTGCGGGACGAGTCCGAAATTCGTGGCCATCGCCGCACCTATATCGGGTCGATGCCTGGCAAGATCATTCAGGCGATGAAGAAGGCGAAAACCACCAATCCGCTGATCTTGCTCGATGAGATCGACAAGATGGGCCAAGATTTCCGTGGGGACCCGGCTAGTGCGATGTTGGAGGTTCTCGACCCCGAACAAAACGGCACATTTGTGGATCATTATTTGGAGGTTGAATATGACCTCTCGAACGTGATGTTCCTGACCACGGCCAATAGCTATAATATGCCTGCACCGCTGTTGGATCGCATGGAGATCATTTCGCTTTCGGGCTATACCGAAGATGAAAAACTGGAAATTGCGACGCGGCATCTGCTGCCAAAGCAGGTGAAAAATCACAATCTCAAGGCGCGTGAATTTGCGGTCGAGCCTGAGGCGCTTACCGATGTGATCCGCTATTATACTCGTGAGGCGGGGGTGCGGAACCTAGAGCGCGAAGTCGCAAAACTGGCACGCAAGGCCCTGACCGCAATCCTGAAGGGCGGTGAGAAATCGGTGACAGTCACCCGTGAGCGCCTTGAAGAGATGCTTGGCGTGCGCCGCTATCGCTTTGGTCTGGCGGAATCGGATGATCAAATCGGTGTTGTCACAGGGCTGGCTTGGACAAGTGTGGGCGGTGATCTTTTGTCGATTGAGGCGTTGCGCCTGCCCGGCAAGGGGCGCATGAAAACAACGGGTAAGCTTGGTGATGTGATGAAGGAATCCATCGATGCGGCCAGTTCCTATGTGCGCTCTATTGCGCCCAAAATCGGCGTACAGCCCCCGAAACTGGACGGTTGGGATATCCATGTTCACGTTCCAGAAGGGGCGACCCCGAAAGATGGCCCTAGTGCAGGGATCGCGATGGTGACGTCTATCGTATCGGTTCTGACGCAAACGCCTGTCCGCCGTGATATCGCTATGACGGGTGAGGTGACGCTGCGCGGTAATGTCTTAGCTATCGGTGGCCTCAAGGAGAAGTTGTTGGCCGCGTTGCGAGGCGGGATCAAAACTGTGCTGATCCCACAGGAAAATAAAAAAGACCTGCCCGAAATCCCAGATAATGTGAAAGACGGGCTGGAGATTATTCCAGTGTCCCATGTCAGCGAGGTTCTCGCTAAGGCCCTAACCCGTCAGCCCGAACCGATTGATTGGGATGAGGAGGCCGAGGCCGCCGCCGCCGCACAGCGCGCGCTTGAGGCCGCAAAGGACAGCAGCGCCACAACCCATTAATGCGACACAATACGCGACATTGCCCCCTCGTCACATCCGTGGCGGGGGGTGCTTCTTTTTCGGGTGCTGTTAGATCAAAGTATATGGTTTTCAGATATAATATGTGCTGACACCATGAGACTCTGACGAGGTTGCCCAAATGGGGGCGAACATGACATTAATATCGCCCAAATCCACAACCGATAAGATGGCGGCAAAACCAAAACCTGCGGTAGCCTTGGTCGCGGCGGTGATCGCGCCCAAATCTTAGGTGGCGAAAAAATCAACGTCCAAAGCGTCTGACAAGCCCGCGCTAAAGGCCGTGGCCGCCCCCAAATCTGAGAGCAAACCCTAAGCGAAGATCGTGGCGCTGAAGCGCCGCACCCTCCTTGAGGCGGTTGCGATGTGCGTGAGCGTCAAACGTCCTGATGCGCGCGAAGTAATTGACGCGGTTCTGGTCGAGATGGCCGAGGCACTTGATCGAGGGCGGGACCTGATCCTGCCGCCATTCGGCAAGGTTATTTTGCGCAAGGATGAGGATGGGTAGGATGGGCGCCCAATGGTGGCGCGGACAAAACTCATCGAGACGAAAAGCGCGGTGCAAGTCCAGAAGAAACTGACCAAGACTAAACCCTTGCGCAGTAGGGTGCGGATGACTAGAAAATCGCCGTGCAGAGCGGATGATTAGCTCAGTGGTAGAGTGCTTCGTTCACACCCAAAAAATGTCGGGGGTTCAAATCGCTCATCAACCACCATCTGGCTTCCTTGTTGAGGCAGAGCATCTATGTGACCCACGGGCGAGGTGATCTTTGTGATGCGGCGAAATTTTCCGATATATTTGCTGCGACATGGGGAAACCGAATGGAACAACGAGCATCGGTTTCAAGGTTGGTTGGACTCTGCCCTCACGCCGAATGGGGTTGTTCAGGCGCAAGCGCAAGGTCGTCTGTTGCAGGAAATGATCACCCGCCAAGGCTATGATGCAGTCACAGATTTCCGCACTAGTCCCCTTGGGCGCGCGGCGCGCAGTGCCCGGTTGATTGCGCAGGCGTATCCCGATTTGCCGACCCTCGTTCCAGACGCGCGCCTGCGCGAGGTGAATATGGGGCAATGGCAGGGGCTTACGCGGGCTGAGGTGCAGTCGAATTGGCTTGTGCGCTTTGACACCGAGGCGCAGGTCTACCGTCATTCTCTCTTGACCCAAGGGGGGGAAACACACGCGGCCCTTGAGGCACGTTTGCAGGATCTGGTGGCTGATTTGCGGGGACCAAGCCTATTGATTAGCCATGGTGTTGTGATCCAAACCTTGCGCGGCCTCTTGCGCGGGTTAGGCCCCGACCAAACGGCGACCTTGGGCCATGCGCAGGGTGGAGTTTATGTCATTACCGCCAGCGGTGGTGAGGTTAAGATTGGGTTTTGAGAAAACTTTGCGTCTTTGGTGCAAAATTCCTTGCAGATCGGGCTTGCATATCCCTGCATCATGCGGCTAATACCGCTATGGCGGGGGTGATTAGCTCAGTTGGTAGAGCGCTTCGTTTACACCGAAGATGTCGGGAGTTCGAGTCTCTCATCACCCACCACGCTTGCTCTATAGCCTTGTAAATAACGTTGATCCCTTATTAATAAGGGTATAGCGTAGGGCTATGTTACTTATTGCACCTAAAAAGGGTGAGTTAGAGTGGCGAGATCATTGGCATGAGTATGCAGAGCCAAGTATCTCATTGATACGTGGCAAGTGGCATTGCAGTGTGCCGCTCACTCATTAGTTTTGCTCGCTTCGTGTCTTCATGCATTTGAGTTGCGCAATGACTGTTTATTAAATTAGTTCGCTGCTTCCACCTTGTTTTCTAACTTTGCGCCCATCTTTGAAAGCAACATGCGGTAATGCTAACTCCCCCCATCTTCCTTCATTCAAGTTGATTGCGTACCGCTGGTCTATCGTGCCTAACGGAACAAATTGACCATCTGGAACCCTCTCCACAAGCATTTCAACGGGTGAACCGCAATTTGAGCAAAAACGATTGACCATTTTGAAGCCGTGTTCAGTATTTTTGTCCACAAATTCTGATACGGCACTATCAGAGTAGTTCACTTTGCCCATGTCAAAGACAGCAAATGCACGTGCAGCGCCACCAGTACTTTTCTGACACCAGTTGCAATAACATTCAAAAACCCAACGTGGCTCACCCTTGGCTTCGTAAGTAACAGACCCACATAGACAGCTACCTGTATAGATCGACATGTCTTACTCCTATGATTAAACTTCAAGCGCTTTATTATTATAGGGCTGCCGCCACCATTCACGTAAGAGTTTTCTTGGTAGAAAACAGATGAATAGTGCCGCTGACACCATCAGGTGTCGTTGCAGGAACTCGTAAACGATTGTGGTGGCAATGTCAGTGTGGACATGAATGGCGGCAAAGTGGCGATCATTACAAACGTGGGAAGATACTGCAGCCTTGTAGCAAGTGCAGAGAACGCTAGGCACAAGCTGCGGTGGAAGCCGAAGAGCTAAATGTATTGTACCTAAAACTGCACATACGAATGCACCTAATTAAGCGAGGCAAAAGCATAGCCAAGTTAATGCCTGGGCTTTCCCTGTGCATAAGTGGTCAAATCGCAAATTTGCTTTTGAGCATTTTTCGCGTCAATCGTGCCAAAGGAGGCCTTGACGGGGCAGGGTACGCAGCATAGACACCCTTCACGCTACAGAGTTGCCTGTGGCCGATGGTGAGCGGTTGTAGCTCAGTTGGTTAGAGTACCGGCCTGTCACGCCGGGGGTCGCGGGTTCGAGCCCCGTCAACCGCGCCACCACCATCGCGCCGCAATGAACCTGTTCGTCTGCGCGGTTGTAGCTCAGTTGGTTAGAGTACCGGCCTGTCACGCCGGGGGTCGCGGGTTCGAGCCCCGTCAACCGCGCCACTTCTTCCTTAAATTCATGAAAAACGTGCTGTTATTACCCTTTGTGGATCCAACCGCCGCCAAAAATGCGGCTGCTGTTCTCATCATAAATGACACAGGCCTGACCAGGGCTTACGCCTTCTTCGGCTGTAAGCAGTTCAACCATCGCGGTTGTGGGGGATGTCGGATGGACGAGGGCCGCACGCGGCGGGCGGGTTGAGCGGATTTTGACCGCAACCTCGCGGGTTTTTTCACTGTCAAAGGGCGTATCACCCAACCAATTGATTTCGCGCACGGGGATATGCCGGGTCGCCAAGGCTTTTTTGGGGCCAACTACGACACGGCGCGCCTCTGGATCAAGTTTGACCACATATAATGGGTCAGATAGCCCGCCAATGCCGAGGCCGCGGCGTTGGCCGATTGTATAATGAATCACGCCATTATGTTGGCCTAAAACACGGCCTTCCATATCCACGACATCGCCCGGATCCGCCGCGCCAGGACGCAACTTTTCGATGACACTTGCATAGTCGCCATTTGGCACAAAGCAGATATCTTGGCTATCTGGCTTATCGGCAACGGGCAGCCCGTATTTATGGGCCAGTTTGCGGGTTTCTTCCTTCGACGCCAGATGACCAAGCGGAAAGCGCAGAAAATCCAATTGCGCTTGGGTGGTCGAGAACAAGAAATAGGACTGATCGCGCGTCGCATCCGCGGCGCAATGAAGTTCGGCCTGCTCAGCCCCCATTTTGCGTTGGATATAATGCCCTGTGGCCATGCAATCGGCCTCAAGTTCCTGTGCGGTCGCAAGCAGATCTTTGAATTTCACGCGCTCGTTGCAACGGATACAGGGCACAGGCGTAGCCCCCGCAAGATAGGCATCGGCGAATTCGTCAATCACGGCATCCTTAAAGATATTCTCATAATCAAGCACATAATGAGGAAAGCCCATATCTTCGGCCACACGGCGCGCATCGTGAATATCGCGTCCTGCACAGCACGCTCCTTTCTTCGCCAAAGCCGCACCGTGATCATAAAGCTGCAGGGTCACCCCTACCACATCATAGCCTTCATCGGCCAGTTGGGCAGCCACGACCGAGCTGTCCACGCCCCCAGACATAGCCACAACAACCCGGGTCTCCTGCGGGGATTTGGCAAAGCCAAGCGAATTGAGCGGCGCATTGGGGCGGTCAAGGGGCACGTCGATCTCCAGATGATAAGGCGGAATATAGGAAAATCTTACCTATTCACAAGGGGCACAATGGTTGGATGCTTACCTTGCCTTAAGGCTTGGGGGGTAAGCCGTTGGTCAGCGTTCGTGAAAAAGGGATAAGGTTATGTATATCCGCAAACCCAAAGGCCGCTATGGCTTGATATGCGCTAGACCTCTGCCGCTGCTACCCATATCTATAGGGCAGCAGTCAGGCGAGGCGGTCTATGTCAGAAGGAAATCAAAACACGGGCGGGGGGGTATCCCCCTTAGGACGCGATCAGGCAGCACAGCGTTTAGCCGAATTGGCCGATATTTTGGCGCGGGCCAATAAGGATTATTTCCAAGAAGACGCGCCCACGCTCAGCGATGCGGAATATGACCGCTTGAAACGCGAAAACGCGGATCTTGAGGCGCTGTTTCCCGATCTGATCCGCGGCGACAGTCCAAGTGCGCAAATCGGTGCGAGCCCCGCAGATGGCTTTGGTAAAATCACTCATGTCGAACGCATGATGTCTTTGGCCAATGCCTTTGAAGAGACCGACGTCGCGGAATTTATTGCGGGTATTCATCGCTATTTGGGCCTCTCAGATACTGCGCCTTTGGTCTTTACCGCCGAGCCAAAAATCGATGGACTGTCCCTGTCCTTGCGGTATGAAAACGGCGTTTTGGTTCATGCCGCCACGCGCGGCGATGGGGAGACTGGCGAAAACGTCACCGCCAACGCCCGCGTGATTGCTGATATTCCGCAAACCATCCACCAGCGCGATTGCCCCGATGTTCTCGAAGTACGCGGTGAAGTTTACATGAGCCATGCTGATTTCGCCTCGCTAAATGCACGCGCCGAGCAGGCAGGGGGAAAAATCTTTGCCAATCCGCGCAATGCTGCCGCAGGATCGCTGCGCCAATTGGATGCCGAGATTACCCGCGCCCGCCCGCTGAGGTTTTTTGCCTATGCGCTTGGTGTTGTCTCCGCCCCACTTGCAGACACGCAATTTGGACTGATTGCGCAATTGGGGAATTTTGGGTTTCGTACCAATCCCTTGACCATCCGCTGCGAGAGCCTCGAGGCGATTATTGCACATTATCAGGCGATTGCCCATGATCGTGCGGGTCTTGGTTATGATATTGATGGGGTTGTATACAAGCTAGATGATTTGGCCTTGCAGCGCCGCTTAGGTCTGCGCGCCACCACCCCGCGTTGGGCCATTGCGCATAAATTCCCCGCTGAACTGGCATGGACACGGATCGAGGCAATTGACATCCAAGTGGGGCGCACAGGCGCATTGTCGCCCGTGGCGCGGCTTGCGCCCGTGACTGTGGGCGGTGTGGTTGTCTCAAATGCAACGCTGCATAATGAGGATTACATCGCAGGCCGCAACAACACAGGCGAGGCGATCCGCGCGGGGCGTGATATCCGCGTGGGTGATTTGGTGCAAGTCTATCGCGCGGGTGATGTGATCCCCAAAATCGCAGATGTGGATGTCACTCAGCGCCCCGCTGATGCACAGCCCTATATCTTTCCCACCACATGTCCCGAATGCGGATCAGAGGCGCATCGTGAGGAGGGCGATTCCGTGCGCCGCTGCACGGGCGGGCTGATCTGCCCAGCCCAAGCGGTTGAGCGCCTCAAGCATTTCGTCTCACGCGCGGCCTTTGACATCGAGGGTTTAGGGGCAAAGCAGGTCGAACAATTCAACAAAGACGGGTGGATCACCGAGCCTGCCGATATTTTCACGCTTGAGGCACGCTATGGCAGCGGTATCCAGCAGCTTAAAAACCGCGAGGGGTGGGGGGATAAATCTGCGCAAAATCTTTTCGCGGCGATTGCAGAGAAACGTCAAATCCCCCTTGGCCGTCTGATCTTTGCCTTGGGCATCCGCCATGTGGGCGAGGTGGCGGCCAAGGATTTAGCCGAACATTTCCGCAGTTGGGCGGCCTTTGACGCGGCCATTCATGCCGCCCGCCTTGAGCCTGCCGCAACGATGCCTGACGCTAAATCGCGTAAAAAACTGCTTGAGGACAGTCCCGAATGGGCCGAAATCACGGGTATTGATGGCATCGGGGATACGGTTGCCACAGCGCTCTGCGAGGCATGGGCGCAGCCGCGTGAATATGCGTCAATCGAACGGCTTGTGGCCCATCTTAAGATCCAATCGCCCACCATTTTTGATGTGTCGGGCAGCCCCGTGATGGGCAAGACAGTGGTGTTTACAGGCAGTCTCGAAAAGATGACCCGCGCAGAGGCCAAATCGCGCGCCGAAAGTTTGGGGGCCAAGGTCGCGGGTTCGGTTTCCGCCAAAACCGACCTTTTGGTTGCAGGGCCTGGGGCAGGATCAAAGGCCAAAAAGGCCGCAGAATTGGGTATTGAAACCATTGACGAAGATGCGTGGTTGACCCTGATCGGGGATCTTTAACCCATGGCCGCGCAGGGCCGACCAGAGGTTTTGTTCGGGCTCTTCTCGCGCCTTGAGGGCCTATCTGGTATCGGCCCCAAAGCCGCGCAGGCCTTGGGTCATCTTCATATCGAAACCCCTAAAGACTTGATTTACACTTTGCCTGTGGGTGTGGTGGATCGCCGCCCTGTAACCAGCCTCGCTGAGATCAACCCACCGAGCATTGCCACGTTAGAGGTCGAGGTGATCCGTCACCGCCCGCCGCCGCCCCGCGGGCGTGGGCCCTTTCGGGTCACGGTCACCGACAGTCACACCGCATTTGATCTGGTGTTTTTTCACGCGCGCGGGCCCTATCTGGAAAAGCTCTTGCCCGTTGGCGCGCGGCGTCTGATCTCGGGCAAGGTTGAGCTCTTCGATGGGATTGCCCAAATCGTGCATCCCGATCACATCCTGCCCGTTGAGGAGGCCGAAACCCTCCCCAAATTCGAGGCGATTTATCCGCTTGGGCAAGGTTTAACGCAAAAGATCATGGCGCGCGCGATTGCCGATGCCTTGCAAGCCTTGTTTGACCTGCCAGAATGGATTGATCCCGCCCTAAAGGCGCGCGAGGGGTGGCCCGATTGGGCCAATGCGATGCGGTCACAGCATCGTGTGCAATCGGCCAATGAGGCCGCCCCCAATTCCAAGCCGCGGCTGCGTCTGGCCTATGACGAATTGTTTGCGCATCAATTGACCCTTGCCCTTGCGCGGGCGCGGGCCAAGCGGCGCAAAGGGCGGATCAGCCAAGGCGATGGTGCGCTGCGGGCCAAGGTGCTGCAAAGCTTGCCCTACATCCCCACGGGCGCACAGACCCGCGCCATTGCGGAAATCGTGGCCGATATGGCCGCGCCCGAACGGATGAGCCGCCTGTTGCAGGGCGATGTTGGAGCGGGCAAAACGCTTGTTGCCTTGATGGCGCTTTTGGCTGCGGTCGAGGCGGGCGGTCAGGGGGTGATGATGGCACCGACCTCGATCCTTGCGCAACAGCACGCCGCCAATCTGCGCCCCTTGGCCGAAGCTGCGGGTGTCGTGCTTGAGGTTTTAACGGGGGCGGATAAAGGGCGCGAGCGGGCCGCAAAACTGGCCGCCCTTGCGCGTGGCGATATCGCGGTCTTGGTCGGCACCCATGCCGTGTTTCAAGAGGATGTTGAATTTGCCGATCTGCGTTTGGCGATTGTGGACGAGCAGCACCGCTTTGGCGTGCGCGAACGCCTGCGGTTGGGGGAAAAGGGCGCCTTGGCGGATATGTTGGTGATGACTGCCACGCCCATTCCCCGCACGCTCAGCCTTGCGCAATATGGCGATATGGATCTGTCGATCTTGGATGAAAAACCCGCCAATCGCCAAAAGATTACAACGGCGTTGGTGTCCGAGGCCCGGATGGATGAGGTGGTGGCACATCTGCAAAAGGCGGTGGCAGAGGGTCAGCAAGCCTATTGGATTTGCCCATTGGTTGAGGAATCCGAGGTATATGAGGCCACCGCCGCTGAAGAGCGATTTAAATCCTTGCGCGCACGACTCGGCGAGGGGGTGGTGGGCCTTGTCCATGGGCAGATGAGCAGCACTGAAAAAGATGTGGCCATGACCGAATTCAATGAAAACCGCACCAAGGTTCTGGTGGCCACCACGGTGGTTGAAGTGGGGGTGGATGTGCCAAATGCCAGCATTATGGTGATTGAACAGGCTGATCTTTTTGGCATGGCGCAGTTGCATCAATTGCGCGGGCGGGTGGGGCGCGGCAGCCGTGCATCGACTTGTGTGCTGCTTTATCGCAATGGGTTGACAGAAACGGCCAAGCGCCGTTTGCATGTTCTGCGCGATACGGATGATGGCTTTTTAATCGCAGAAGAAGATTTGGCCATTCGCGGCGCAGGCGATGTGATTGGCACGGCGCAATCTGGTCTGCCGCGGTTTCGCGTGGCCGATCTGGAACAACATGGCGGCTTGATGGCGATGGCGCAAAGCGATGCGCGCGCGCTTTTGGCGTTTGATCCATCCCTTGAGGGGCCGCGCGGTCAGGCCGCGCGCACCCTGCTATGGTTGCTTGAGCAAGATAAGGCTATTCGGCTGATTTCGGCGGGATGACCCACTTTGTTCACAAATGTTCTTAAAAAGTTCTTGACGACTGACGTCAGGGTGTGAGAACAATCAGGCAACATTAACGGGAAATGGACCATGTTGTCAGATCTAAAAACGATTATCACGCGCTCATCCACCACGCTTTTGGCCGATCTTTGCGGGGCTATCTCGCTTGTTGTTTTGGCGATGGGGCTGCTGCATCTGCCGCAATTTTTCTGAGATTTATGCCTGCGGTTCAGGTTTCGGGGGCATGCGCCCCTTTGGCATCACGATCCTTGCCTCGGATCTGTCGCCGATGCCGATAGGCTTAGCGATCCCCCAATCGCACGGTCGAAACGATACACCGCATCACTAGACCGCCCCTTTGCATTGCCCTGCAGGGGCGGTTTTTAGGAGTGTTCGGCGTGCTCCATCGCTTCAAGGGTCGCTTCGAGTGACAGCATGATAGAGGCGTGGCGATTGCGATAGTCGCGGGCGGGGGTAAGCACCTCATAACCTTCAAATGGGGCCTCTGGCCACTTCCCCTCACCTTTGAGCATAGCGGCAAGCGCGTCTCGGGCGGCGGCAACTTCGGCGCGGCTGCGGCCCAGAATATGGGCACCCATCAATGCGGCGGAGGCCTGACCGAGCGCGCAGGCCTTTACATCTTGAGCAAAGCGGCTGATCCGCCCCTCGACGATATCCAAATCTACTGTAACGGTTGATCCGCACAGCGGGGCCCGCCGCTTGACACTGGTCTGTGGCGCCTCAAGCCGCCCGTGATGCGGAATATCCGCCGCCAATGCCAGAATTCGCTGCGAATATAGCTGCACCAAATCGGTTTTTGTGTCGCTCATCTCAGCCATGTGCGTCTCGGCCCCTTCCATGATCTCCCCCCAAGAGCTAGTGTGAACAAGACGATTTGGAAAGGGTGAGATGTGGAAATGATGGGTGCTGTGGAATTTGACCCAGATAGCCTGCGCTACAATGAGGCGGGTCTGATCCCTGCGATTGCGCAATGCGCCGAGACGGGCGATGTGCTGATGATGGCATGGATGAACCGCGCCTCTCTCGCAAAAACCCTAGAAACAGGCAAAGTAACCTACTGGAGCCGCTCTCGCGCGGCCTTTTGGGTCAAGGGTGAAAGCTCGGGTCATGTGCAGGATTTGGTTGATCTGCGCTTAGATTGTGACCGCGATTGTCTTTTGTTCGTGGTTCGACAAACGGGGCCTGCCTGCCACACCAATCGCCGCAGCTGCTTTTACACCGCGATCCGCGGGGGTGGCGAGGTCGAATTGATGCAGCCCGAGGGCTAAAGCCCGACCATTGCACGAATATCAGCAGGGGTTTTTCCTGCATCCCGATAAAGGGCAATGGCGCGCGCATCATCGCGCTTGGCCAGACGTTTGCCCTGCTCATCACGGATCAAGGCGTGATGATGATACTGCGGCACGGGGTAGGCCAACAGATTTTGCAAAATCACATGGATTGCGGTTGCTTCAAATAAATCTTCGCCGCGAATGACATGTGTGACGCCTTGTGCCGCGTCATCAACCACCACGCTGAGGTGGTAAGAGCTGCCCATATCAGGTCGCGCCAATACGGGGTCGCCGATATGGGCCAGCGCGGTACCCTGAGTGATCTCATGTCGCCCTTTATGTCGTCGCCCTGTTTCGGTGAAACTCATTTGTGACAGCCGATCAAGCGCGCGCGCCAGATCAAGGCGTAAGGTGGCGCCCTCGACCTCCGCTGCACGGGTCACAGATTGGCCGCGACAGGTGCCAGGATAGATGCGCCCATCTGGCCCGAATGTGGGGACCCCTTCCTGCGGGGCGGCACTGGCCGCCTCAATATCCCGCCTGCGGCAGGTGCAGCGATAAATCAGACCTTGTTGCGCCAACTGATCCAAAGCGCCGCGATAGCGGTCCATCTGATCGGATTGTCGCATCACGGGCAGTGGCCAAGACAGCCCCAGCCATGTCAGATCGTCATAAATTTGCGTCTCCCACTGCGCGCGGGCGCGGGATTGGTCGATATCTTCAATTCTCAGCAGAAATTGCCCCTGTGCCTCTTGTGCCATATCATGGGCCAGACATGCGCTATACGCATGGCCCAAATGCAAAGACCCCGTGGGGGACGGGGCAAATCGGGTAATAAAGCCCTTAGGCAGGGAAGGCATCAAGCCATGCGCGCCAATCCGTCTTGGCGCGATCCGTATAGGCCTTGTAGCGGTCTTTGCGTCCCCGCCGCCCCGATTTTAGGCCCTCCACCGGGGGAAAGAGACCGAAATTCACGTTCATCGGCTGAAAGGTTTTCGCCTCAGCCCCGCCTGTTATGTGATGGATCAAGGCCCCCATTGCGGTGGTGTTGGGCAAATCGGGCGGAGTGAGGCTGCGCAATTCTGCTGCCGCGTAGCGCCCTGCAAGCAGCCCCATTGCCGCTGATTCAACATAGCCCTCAACGCCCGTGATCTGGCCCGCAAAACGGATATGCGGCATAGATTTTAGTCGCATTTGCGCATCAAGCAGCGTTGGGGAATTAATAAAGGTGTTGCGATGAATGCCGCCAAGACGTGCAAATCGTGCCTCCTCCAAACCTGGGATCATGCGCAAAACCTCGGTCTGAGCGCCGTATTTCATTTTGGTTTGGAAACCCACGATATTGTAAAGCGTGCCCAGTTTATTGTCGCGGCGTAGCTGCACCACGGCCCAAGGTTTCACATCGGGTTGGTGCGGGTTGGTTAAGCCTACAGGTTTCATGGGCCCGTGGCGCAGGGTTTCGCGGCCCCGTTGTGCCATCACCTCAATCGGCAGGCAGCCATCGAAATAGCCCGCCGTTTCGCCTTCGTGGAATTCGGTTTTCTCGGCAGCCAGCAGGGCACTGATAAAGGTCTCATACTGGTCGCACGTCATTGGGCAGTTCAGATAAGCGCGCTGTTCTTCCTCTGTTTCGCCCTTGTCGTAGCGCGACTGCATCCATGCGCGCGACATATCAATACTTTCGGCATAAACGATGGGGGCGATGGCATCGAAAAAGGCAAGGCTGTCTTGGCCTGACTCTTGGGCAATGGCCTGCGCCAGCGCTCCTGATGTCAACGGGCCTGTTGCGATGATCCAATGGCCTTTTTCGGGCAGGGCGCTGATTTCGCCTTCCTCAATCGTAATGTTGGGATGCGCCTGCAGCCGCGCTGTGACCGCCTCGGCGAAAGCATCGCGATCCACCGCCAAAGCGCCCCCTGCGGGAAGGCGGTGGTGATAGGCCATCTCCATAATGAGGCTGCCCGCTGCGCGCATTTCCCAATGTAAAAGGCCGACTGCGTTTTGTTCGTGATCATCCGAGCGGAAGGAATTGGAACACACCATTTCCGCCAAATGCCCAGTTTGATGGGCAAATGTGCCAATCTTTGGGCGCATCTCATGGATGACAACCTGTTGACCAAGCTCGGCGGCCTGCCAAGCGGCCTCAGAGCCCGCCATGCCGCCGCCAATGATATGAAGCGCGTTAACTGACATGGGCGCTTCTTAGATCAAAAGTGGGGCGGGGTGAAACGGGTTTTTTAGGTGCGTTACAGGCCGCGGGCCACCATAGGCAGGAATGGGCCTGCAAAGGGCAGGTGCGGGTATACAGGGCTTTTCCCAAGGCGACTCGATCCCAAGACGAAACAGGCCTCTATCGCGCAAGGCGTGGTTGGCGAATTCTTCAAAACCATAGCTTACCGTCACCGCAACAGCACCGCTGTGATCCTGCCATTGAACACCAATTTCGCTAGTTATCTGCGTTGCGGACAGGCGTAATTCGCCAAAAATCGGCAAGGCCGATTTGCGCAAAGCCCTGCGATGACGGCTCAAGATCAAGACGGATCTCACCACCTGCAAAAAGCACATCTGCATCCCCAAGGGGGCGCGTCGCCATGGCGCTGTCGCGCAGGCCAAACCCGCCATAAGCCCCCAAGCAGAGCCCCGCAATTTGACGGCGCCCTTGAATGCCAAACCCACCCCAACGGCCGCTTTAATTGTTGAGATTGGCCTAATAGGCAAAAAGATCATAGCGCCGATCAGCAGCGGGGCTGATGTGCAAACCTTCCCGAACTGCGCCAATGGTGCCGATTTCGGTATCGGTCACATCAAAATTCACCTCAAACCCGTGATGTGCGGTGATCGCGTAATCAAGATTGAGATGCGCCCCATTTTGGCCAGCACCAGTACTGTTAAGGCCAAGAGTTGCGGCATGCAGGCCCAAATTATCGGCGCGTGCCATATCCGTAGCCAAAGAGGCCAGACCGAGGCAAAGGCAAAATTGCGAGATTAGTGCAGCCATCAGAACGCGCTTTCAACAAAGGCTGCCTTGCAAATGGTGCATGGCGGGGAGAATTATATATTAATTATATCATATGGTTAATGGTCACAATTTGTCTAAATGTTAAGGGCCGCACGCGCCTTAGCGGCCCTGAGATTTAGCTGTCTGCGCTGGCCTCGGCCGTATCCGCCGTGACGGTGTCCTCGTCATCACCTTCAACGATGCGCGCGACTGACACAACGGTTTCGCCTGCCTTGGTGTTAAACACCTTCACCCCACCTGCCGAGCGTGACCGGAATGAGATGCCCTCAACAGGCACGCGAATAGATTGACCCGTTGATGAGGCGAGCATAATTTGGTCGGTCATCTCAACAGGGAAGGCCGCAACCACTGGCCCGCCGCGCATGGCCTTGTCGATGGCCATAACCCCCATGCCGCCACGACCCCTGACAGGGTAATCATGGCTTGAGGATAATTTTCCAGACCCGCTTTCTGTGATGGTCAGGATCAAATCCTCTGAGGCGCGCATTTCGGCAAAGCGTTCAGGGCTAAGGGTGCCTTCGGCCACCACACCCTCATCCTCGTCCGTTTCAACCTCATCTTCGGGTGCACCCGCCAAAGCGCGGCGCTGTTTGAGATAGGCGGCGCGTTCGGCAGGGTCAGCGGTGAAATGGCGGATCACGGCCATGGAAACCACAGATTCCCTATCGCCCAAACGGATGCCGCGCACGCCTGTGCTGTCGCGGCCCTTAAAGACGCGGACATCGGTGCAAGAGAAGCGGATCGCGCGCCCCCCTTCGGTCACTAACATCACATCGTCTTCCTCGGTGCAGATGCGCGCATTCACAAGGCTGACAGACCCGTCTTCGGGCAATTTCATTGCAATCTTGCCGTTTGATTTCACATTGGTGAAATCCGACAATTGGTTGCGGCGCACATCGCCTGCGGATGTGGCAAAGATGATTTGCAGATCGCCCCAATCTTCCTCGGGTCGGTCAACGGGCATGATCGCTGCAATCGTGACCCCCACGGGAATGGGCAGTATATTCACAATGGCCTTGCCTTTTGATGTGCGGCTGCCAAGCGGCAAGCGCCATGTTTTCAGCTTGTAGACCATCCCATCGGTGGTGAAGAACAAAAGCTGGGTGTGGGTATTGGCCACAAAAAGTGATGTCACAACATCATCTTCCTTGAGGCTGCCGCCCGACAGCCCTTTGCCGCCGCGTTTTTGTGCGCGGAATTCAGCCAAGGCCGTGCGTTTGATATAGCCACTTGCGGTGACGGTCACCACCATGTCTTCGCGTTCGATCAGGTCTTCGTCATCCATGTCGCCAGACCAATCGACAATCTCGGTGCGGCGCGGCACGGCAAAAGCCGTTTTCACCTCGGCCAATTCTTCCGAGATGATTGCCATAATCCGATCACGGCTGGCGAGGATGGCAAGATATTCTTTGATCTTACCTGCCAATTCCTCCAATTCATCCGTAACTTCCTTGACGCCAATTTGGGTCAGGCGTTGCAGGCGCAGTTCCAAAATCGCGCGCGCTTGTGCCTCGGAGAGGTTATAGGTGCCGTCCTTGTTTATCGTATGGGTTGGGTCGTCAATCAGACGGATATAGGGCGCAATATCCGAAGCAGGCCAGCGCCGTGTCATCAAGGCCTCGCGCGCCGCTGCCGCATCTGCGGAAGCGCGGATCGTAGCCACAACCTCATCAACATTGGAGACGGCAACCGCCAAACCACACAGAATGTGACTGCGTTCGCGCGCTTTGTTCAACTCAAACGCGGTGCGACGTGCCACGACCTCCTCGCGGAAGGCGATAAAGGCGGTCAGAAAGCCCCGCAAATCCAACTGCTCGGGCCGCCCGCCATTCAGCGCCAACATATTGCAGCCAAAGGAGGTCTGCATCTGGCTAAAGCGGAACAATTGGTTGAGCACCACATCAGGGGTGGCATCGCGTTTCAACTCGATCACAACGCGCACGCCGTTGCGATCAGATTCATCTGCCACGCCCGAAATGCCTTCTACCTTTTTCTCGCGCACCAATTCAGCAATGCGTTCGATCATCGAGGACTTGTTTACCTGATAGGGGATCTCATCAATAATAATGGCAAAGCGGTCTTTGCGAATTTCCTCAACGTGGGTGCGTGCGCGAATGATTACGCTGCCGCGTCCCTCGGTATAGGCCCGCCTTGCGCCGGAGCGGCCCAAGATGATCCCGCCTGTGGGGAAATCGGGGGCAGGGATAAACTCGATCAATTGTTCCGAACTAAGGTCGGGATCTTGGATCAAGGCCTGACAGGCATCAATCACCTCGCCCAAATTATGAGGCGGGATATTGGTGGCCATGCCAACCGCAATGCCGCCCGCACCATTGACCAACATATTGGGAAAGCGCGCAGGCAGAACGGTGGGTTCTTTTTGCTTGCCATCATAATTGTCTTGGAAATTGACCGTATCCTTGTCGATATCGGCCAAAAGATAGGCGGCGGGCTTGTCCATGCGCACTTCGGTATAGCGCATGGCGGCGGGGTTATCGCCATCCATAGAGCCGAAATTGCCCTGACCATCGAGCAGGGGCAGCGACATCGAAAAGGGCTGAGCCATCCGCACAAGCGCGTCATAGATCGCACTGTCGCCATGCGGGTGATATTGGCCCATCACATCGCCCACGGGGCGCGCAGATTTCCGATAGGCCTTCTCATGCGTGTTGCCCGTTTCATGCATCGCAAACAAAATGCGGCGATGCACGGGTTTCAGGCCATCGCGCAAATCGGGGATCGCACGGCTGATGATCACCGACATTGCATAATCGATGAAGGATGTTTTCATCTCATCGGCGATATCAATCGAAGGGCCAGAATGCGGGTGCCGCGCTGGGGGCGTGGCAGGGTCATTCTCGGGGGTTTCGGGTGTATCTGTCACTGTGCGGGCCTGCTGTCTTTTCGATCTTGTTCTGAGATGACCTGCTGCACCTCTTGGCACAGCTATATTTTGTTATCCAACACTATAGACCCCCGCGATATAGGGCGCAATGCTCCTGTCTTGTGAATTGGACTCTTACCGCCTTCCGCTTGTTATCAGCTGCAATAGAATGCTGCTAATACATTGTTTTTGTTTATTTTTAATTTGCATTTACAATCATGAGGCATCATGAACCAAGCAAGGGAAGGTGAAGATGACTTGGGGGTCTCGCAACAGTGATGAAACCGCAACGGGGCTGATGCTCCAGGGTTATGGGCTGACCACGGCGGAATTTTACTATCGGATGCCTGATTATCGTAATGTTATCAACGTGTTCATCTGGCAGGATTATGATCTCGCGCCAGATTATCTGCGCATTTTCGGCTTTATTGATTTCTGGAAGCGCGACATTGAGGCGCCGTTGCATTCTGTGCGTTTCGCGCATCGGCGGCTGATTTCTGACGGGTCATGGCGCAATGTCGTTAAGGAGATTTCCTATCACCAGCCCACGGGACAGGCGTGGGGCTACGCTTTGGCCGTTGCGGCCTTGGCCCAGATCAGGAACAGGGCTACACAGATCAGGCCGTTCCATGAGGCCATCGACAGGCCCGCAAAGGCCCATGCCACCTCGTTACACATGACAATTGCAGGCGCGGTGTCTGTTGACAGCAATTCACTCGCCGAAAGCGACAGAATATCCTCTGCGCCCCCAGTGCAGGAAGTGGGGCCTTGCCACCACCCGCGCTCAACCCCCGTGTGATACAGCGCGATCCCTGCATTGATGAGCATCGCGCCCGCCCCAATCAGGGTCAAGCCGCGCATCAATTTGGGGGCAATGGCGGCAATGATTGCAATTAACAGCGCAACCATTGCGGCGCCCGCATGGGGCCATCGTTGCCAAAGGCACATGGCGCAGGGCGCAAGCCCGCCAAGATACTGAAAGCCAAAAGCGCCCGCCAATGTTGTGGCAGACCCCAGACCCGCAAGGGCCGATAATTTTAGCAAATTCAGATCCCGCATCATCCCATGAACCTCACAGCATAAAACCCGCCAACCAAGATGACGATGAACAATGTGAACATCAGCCCCAGACGGCGCTCGATGAAATCGCGTAAAGGGGTACCGAATTGGCGCAGCAATGCCGCGATGACAAAGAATCGAATCCCCCGCGCTATGATCGAGGTGACGATGAATGTCACCAAAGGCAGGCCTGTCCACCCCGACATGATAGTGATGACCTTATAGGGGAAGGGGGTTAGCCCTGCGATCAATACGGGCCAAAAGCCAAGATCATTAAAGCGCGTGTTAAACTCTCCCATTGCATCCGCCTTGCCAAGGGTCGCCAAAATCGGCGCGCCGATTTGGTCATAGAACAGCGCCCCAATCGCGTAGCCCGCGATACCCCCCAAAACTGAGGCGATTAAGCAGACAGAGGCAATTAAAAAAGCCCGATGGGGCCGCGCAAGTATCATTGGGATCATCAAAATATCAGGGGGAATGGGAAAGATCGAACTTTCCGCAAAGGACACAATCGCCAAGGCCCAGAGGGCGTGGCGATGACCTGCCAAACCCATTGTCCAATTATAGAGCCCGCGCAGCATCGCACCTATCCTAATCTCGCCCTTATGCCAGAGGCGATGCCCGACAGGGCGGAAAAGGTCAAGCTAAAGCCAGATGAGATGATTATGACAAAACTCTTGACGGATCGTTGCAAATGATAAAGTCTCGCAGGCACATTGAATACGCGCGAGCCCCGAGAGGGAGTTTCACGTCGCGTTGAGGCTCAAGCGGAGGGGAGGCCGCTTGAGCCTTTTTCATTTTACGCCGTGCCACAGCGCGCGAAAATCTGCCCCGCCGCTTTGCCAAATCGTCAGGCTCTGCTAGACTTTGGGTTCGAGATTGGCTAAGCCGGCATCAGCTTTCGTTAGCGCTAACGTAAGTCATGGCCAAAGGCGGCAATAACCTGTGAATTTCCCGCGGAATTTGAGTCAGATGCGGGGCAAAGGAGAGAAAATGGTTTCGCGCGTCATTCCAGTTGACGATTTTGATCTGGTGATTTTTGGGGCGACAGGGGATCTGGCGCGGCGCAAAATCTTGCCTGGACTTTATCGGCGCTTTCATGATGGGCAAATGCCGCCCGAGGCGCGGATCATAGGTGCCGCGCGCACATCCCAAGACGATGCAGCCTTTCGTGATTTCGTGCGTGCGGCCATTGCCGAATTTATCCCGGAAGCCAGACGCGATGAAACCAGCCTTGCCGCGTTTTTGCAGCGTTTGACCTATGTCGCCATTGATGCGCGCGGCACTGATGGATGGGCCAATCTCGCGGGCACAATGCGCGATGATGTCGTGCAGGCCTTTTATTTCTCGGTTGCGCCCACCTTGTTTGGCGATCTAGCTGAACGTCTGCACACCCATAAAGTTGCGCGCTCTGATGCGCGGATTGTGGTGGAAAAGCCCTTTGGTCATGATCTGGCCACCGCCAAGGCCCTGAACGCAACATTGGCCGAGCATTTTGACGAAAGCCAGATTTACCGCATCGACCATTATTTGGGTAAAGAAACGGTGCAGAACCTGATGGCGATCCGCTTTGCGAATATCCTGTTTGAGCCGCTGTGGAACGCCCAATATGTCGACCATGTGCAAATCACTGTGGCCGAAGAGGTCGGTGTTGGCGGGCGGGGGGCCTATTACGATAAATCAGGCGCGATACGCGATATGGTACAAAACCATTTGATGCAGCTTCTGTGTTTGACCGCGATGGAGCCGCCCAATCATTTTGACCCTGATGCGGTGCGCGATGAAAAGCTTAAGGTGATCCGCGCGCTCGATCCCGTGCGCCCCGAAGATATTGTGCGCGGCCAGTATAAAGCAGGCAATAAGACCGCCTCTTATTTGCACGATGTCGAAGACCCCAAAAGCCGCACGGAAAGTTTCGTGGCCATGAAGGTGCATATCGCCAATTGGCGTTGGAACGGCACGCCATTCTATTTGCGCACAGGCAAACGGATGCGCGCGCGGATGTCTGAGATTGTGATCCATTTTAAAGAACCGCCCCATTCCATTTTTGACGAGGATGCAGGGACGAAGCCCAATGTTTTGTCTATTCGCTTGCAACCTGATGAGGGCATTGATCTGAGCGTCACGATCAAGGAGCCAGGCCCAGGTGGGATGCGCTTGGTCGATGTGCCGCTTGATATGACCTTTGCCGAGGCGCTTGGGGTGGATGCGGCCGATGCGCCTGACGCCTATGAGCGGCTGATCATGGATGTGATCCGTGGCAACCAAACGCTGTTCATGCGCGGCGATGAGGTTGAGGCAGCATGGCGTTGGACGGATCCAATCATCCAAGGGTGGCAATCGCGCAACGAACGCCCCGTGCCCTATGAGGCCTTTAGCACAGGGCCAGAGGATGCGCTGATGTTGTTGCATCGCGATGGGCGCCGTTGGCGTGAGGTGGGCTGATCTCATGGAATTGATCACCTATCCCGACCGCGATCTTTTGATGATGTCCTTGGCGGATCGCATCGCTTCGGAATTAGGGCAGGCCTTGCGCATGGCAGGGCGCGCCTCGCTCTGTGTTCCAGGCGGCACGACACCGGGCCCTGTGTTCAAAACCTTGGCCGAAGTGGATTTGGCTTGGCGCGATGTGGCAGTCTTCCTCAATGATGAACGCTGGCTTGGCGAGGATAGCCCGCGCTCCAACACAAGGCTTTTGAAGGAAACATTATTGCAATCAAAAGCATCTGTGGCAAAGTTAATCCCCTTATTTAGCGGTGCCGATACGCCAGAGGACGGCATCTCCGATCTAACAGACGGGCTGTTGCCGCATTTGCCGATCACGGTTTTGATGTTGGGGATGGGGGCGGATATGCATACCGCAAGCCTCTTTCCTGATGGGGATAATCTCAACGCAGCCCTCAGCGCAGAGGCGCCGCCCCTTATGGCGATGCGGGCCGCAAATGCGGGCGAGCCGCGAATCACCTTGACTGCGCCTGTGCTGAAAGCCGCGCTGCATTGCCATATCTTGATCACAGGGCCCGAAAAGCGCGCGGCGCTTGAGCGGGCTGCAGACTTGCCTGAAGATCAAGCACCAATTGCCACTGTTTTAAGGACTGCCACCATTCATTGGGCTGAGTAAATCATGACCATCTGGACAGAGCTTTCCACCGCGTGGGATCACCTGCGCAGCACCCCTATGTCGCAGCTTTTTGACAATGATCCTGCCCGCGCTGCGCGGTTTTCGGCCAAGTCGGGCGATATGATGCTCGATTTTTCCAAGACGCATATCACTGATGAGGTGCTGTCACTCTTGGTGGAATTGGCCCGCAAGTCGAATGTCGAAGAAAAACGCTCGGCGATGCTCGCGGGCGAAAAGATCAATAAAACCGAAGGTCGCGCGGTACTGCACACCGCCTTGCGTGCGCCCTCTGGCCCGATCATGATGGATGGGGTGGATGTTCTGCCTGCCGTGCAAGAAACCCGCGCACGTATGGCGCAGTTCGCCGATGATCTGCGCGCAGGCCGCTATCAGGGGCAGGGCGGCAAGATCACGGATGTGATCAATATCGGGATTGGCGGGTCTGATCTGGGCCCTGCGATGGCCACGCTCGCGCTGGCACCATATCACGATGGGCCGCGGGTGCATTATGTGTCAAACTTGGATGGGGCACATATCAACGACACGCTGCAAGGGCTCGATCCAAAAACAACTCTGGTTATTGTGGCCTCGAAAACCTTTACCACGATTGAAACCATGACCAATGCGCAAACGGCGCGCGATTGGATGGCGCACGCGGTCAGTGAGCCTGCCGCGCAATTTGTGGCCCTGTCCTCGGCCATGGATAAAACAGCGGCCTATGGTATTGATCCGTCCCGCGTGTTTGGGTTCGAGGATTGGGTCGGAGGGCGCTATTCCCTATGGGGGCCAATTGGCCTTGGGGTGATTCTGGCCATTGGGCCAAAACAGTTTGAGGAATTTCTCGCGGGTGCGGCGGCCATGGATGCCCATTTTCGCGAGGCCGATCTTCCTAATAATATGCCCGTATTATTGTCCTTGGTCGGGCTATGGCACAATCAGGTTTGCGGTCATGCGACCCGCGCGGTGTTGCCCTACGACCAACGTCTGTCGCGTCTGCCCGCCTATTTGCAGCAATTGGAAATGGAATCGAACGGCAAGGGCACGTCTATGGATGGGCAGGATTTGCCCTATCATTCAGGCCCGATTGTTTGGGGGGAGCCAGGCACGAATGGGCAACACGCGTTTTACCAGCTGATCCATCAGGGCACGCGTGTCGTTCCGTGCGAATTTATGGTGGCCGCCGCGGGGCATGAGCCTGAATTGGCGCATCACCATACCTTGCTCTTGTCGAATTGCTTGGCGCAATCTCAGGCCTTGATGCAGGGCCGTAGCCTTGAGGCGGCGCGCGGCATGATGGCTGCAAAAGGCCTGTCTGGTGCGGAATTGGAACGCCAAGCGCGGCACCGCGTTTTCACGGGCAATCGCCCGTCAACCACGCTAATCTATCCGCGCCTGACCCCGTTCACGTTGGGGCAGATCATAGCCCTTTATGAGCATCGGGTTTTTGTAGAGGGGGTGATCTTGGGGATCAATTCTTATGACCAATGGGGTGTGGAATTGGGCAAAGAACTGGCTTTGGCCCTGCAACCCGCCGTTGAGGGCGAGGCGGGGGCAGAGGGGTTAGACCCCTCCACCGCAAGCCTGTTGCGCTATATCCACGCGCATCGTTAACTAAGCGCCACCGCGCCAGCCCACATTCCAAGGCCAAAGACCGTATGGGCCATAAGGCCCAAAGCCCGCCCCTTCCATGGGGCGGCGGTTTTCGCAAGCGCCCACCCAAGCCCGAGGCCCGGATGCAACAAAAACCATCCCGCCCCGATGGTTAGAATCGCGAAAATCCAAAGTGGCAGGAAATTGGGCGCGGTTAACCACGCTTGGCCCATGATCCCCAAAAACAGTGCGCCATAGACCGCACCGACCACATAGTGGAAAATCCAACCGACCAGGCGTTCGCGGGCCACGGGGGCGCTGTTATTGATATCATCGTGAAACATTGTCCCGCGCCCCAAATGGGCAACCCAACGTCCCACATTGCCCCAATTGGGCGCAGGGATGCCCGCAGTCCGTGTCAGGATCACCGCCCAGATATCCATCGCAACAGTGCCACAGATGCCCATGATAAGGCCCAGTGTGATGACGCTCATCTTCTATTCCCTCTGCTTGAAGGTTCAGGTCACGCGGACGCGCAATTTACCCAGACCTGTTACCATCCCTTCCATCACATCGCCGCGCGCCACGGGGCCAACCCCCGCAGGCGTGCCCGTCAGGATAACATCCCCTGCCGCCAATTCAAAATATTGCGACAGATAGCGTATGATTTCAGGCGTTTTCCAAATCATTTGCGCCAAATCCCCCTCTTGGCGCAGTGCCCCATTCACATGCAGCGTGATCTCGCCTGTGCTGGGATGGCCTACTTGGGCCACGGGCAAAAGCGCGCTAATGGGGGCGGAATGCTCAAAGGATTTACCGATCTCCCACGGGCGGCCTAATTTCTTGGCCTCGCCCTGCAAATCGCGCCGTGTCATATCAAGCGCCACGCCATAGCCCCACACATGGGACAGCGCGTCTTCAAGCGCGATATCGCGCCCGCCCGATTTCAGCGCCACCATCATTTCGATCTCATGGTGCAGGTCAGATGTGCCAACAGGGTAGGGCATCTCGCCTGACGCATCCAAACTATCTGGATTTTTCTGAAAGAAAAATGGCGGCTCGCGGTCGGGATCATGACCCATTTCAATCGAATGGGCGGCATAATTGCGCCCGATGCAATACACACGGCGGACAGGAAATACGCCCCCCCCCTGCACGGGAAGCATTGCGTGCTGGGGTGCGGGGATCACCAAATTGTCTTGCTTCATTTGGGCTATTTTCTTTTCTGTTCTCACGCGACTGCCACGCTAGGGGCTTTGGGTTTGCTTGGCAATTGGAGAAAATTTAAGGGTTTTTTACAAATTCTTCATCTATCAGCTTCGCGGCTTGCTTTTTTTCTAGGCAAAATTTCTGGAAGTGCCTAATCTTTAACAGGCCTTCGTCATGGTGCGCCGTCTGGCCCATGCCGCGGATTGACCGCAGGCGGGTGGGATCATGAGGTGGCTTTACTGTGCTGCATTAGATTGGAGAATAAGCCGTGCTTAATAAAACACTACCACTGATCGCCGCAGGGATTATTACGACCACCCCTGCCTTCGCCCAAACCGATATCCCCTTTACGCTCGATTGGCGGTTTGAGGGGCCATCTGCGCCCTATTTCTTGGCCATTGATAATGGCCATTTCGCAGATGCAGGCCTTGATGTTGAGGTGTCCGCGGGCGAAGGTTCGCTTGATGCGATCCCCAAGGTTGCCACGGGTGCATTTCCCATTGGTTTTGCCGATATCAACTCATTGATCCGCTTCCTAGATCAAAACCCTGGCGCCCCTGTGACCGCCGTTATGATGATCTACGACAGCCCACCTTTCTCGATTGTGGGTCGTAAAAGCCTTGGGATTGGCGGGATTGAAGATCTCGAAGGCTCCACCCTTGGCGCACCACCCCCTGATGGGGCATGGGCACAATTCCCGATTTTGGCAGCCGTAAATGGTATCGATGTCAGCACAATCACGGTCGAGCCTGTTGGCTTCCCCACGCGCGAGCCATCTTTGGCCGAAGGCACAGTGGACAGTGTGACGGGCTTCAACTTCAGCTCCTATCTCAGCGCCGCACGTTTGGGCGTGCCTGAAGATGATCTGACCACGATCCTCTACGCGGATCATGGGGTAAAGCTCTATGGCAACGCGATCATCGTGAACACGGATTACGCCGCCGGGAACCCCGAGGTTGTGACAGCGTTCTTAGGTGCGGTTGTCAATGGTGTGCGGGATGCTATTGCTGACCCTGCCGCAGGGGCGGCTGCCGTAATTGCGCGCAATCCTGCAGGCGATGTTGATTTGGAAACGCGGCGTCTGCAAATGGCACTAGATGCGAATATCGCAACCGATTATGCGCTTGAAAATGGCATGGGCGATATTGACCCTGCCCGCATGGCCGAGGCGCTTGAGCAGATGACCATCGTTTACGATTTCCAAAACGCGCCTGACGCATCGCTCTATTTCACCGACGCGTATCTGCCCCCCGCTGAGGAGCGCAGCTTGGCTCAATAAAGCCAAACGATAAGACAATACGGGCCAGCGCGACCTGATCTCGCTGGCCCAATTTTTCAGGGATAAAGGCACAGATGGCATCTCAAATAGAATTAAAAGGGGTCACCCATGCCTATCGCACGGCATCGGGGCCTTTGCCCGTTCTTGATGATCTGTCCTTGCAGATCGAAGAACATTCATTTTGCGCGGTGGTTGGGCCTTCGGGCTGTGGAAAATCTACGCTGACGCGATTGGTTTCGGGGCTAATGCGTCCTGACCAAGGCGAGGTCTGGTTGTCAGGTCAAAAGGTAACAGGGCCACGCCCCACAGTTGGTATGGCGTTTCAAAACCCTGTTTTGTTGGAATGGCGCACGATTTTGGAAAACGTGCTTCTGCCATTGGAGATTGTCAAAACCCCAATGAGCCGCGCCGAGGGCGAGGCGCGCGCGCGCCACCTGTTGGAATTGGTTGGGCTGAAGGGGTTTGAGGGCAAGAAACCCTCCGAGCTGTCAGGGGGAATGCGCCAACGAGCCTCGCTGTGCCGCTCCATCATCCATAAGCCCGATGTGCTGATCTTGGATGAACCCTTTGGTGCGCTTGATGCGTTCACCCGTGAAGACCTGTGGTGCACCATGCACGATCTGCGTGCGGAGGAGCCCTTTACCTGCCTATTGATCACCCATGATTTGCGCGAAAGCGTGTTTTTGGCAGATCAAGTGGTGGTTCTCTCTGGTCGCCCCGCCCATGCCCAACATATTTTGCAAGTTGATCTGAAGGGCAAGCGCAGTCTTGAAGATCTCTACAGCAAAAAGGCGGTCGATATGTTGGCCGTGCTGCGCCACCAAATCCAATTGGCACAAGGTCGCGTTCCTCAGGAGGGCGCAGCATGAATGATAAGTTCCTTAAAATCGGCGTGCCGATCCTGTTCATTGCGGCTGTGATTGCCATCTGGGAATGGTTGGTCTGGTTCTATCAATTGCCCAATTATCGCATGGCCTCACCTTCGGATTTGATCCCAAAATTTTGGCAATTCCGCGAATTGTTCGTTGTGGCCTCGTGGGAAACGCTTTGGCGTACAGTGGTGGGTTTGGCCTTGGCCGTGGTGTTTGGCACAGGGTTGGGGATGGTCATGGGCTTTTCGCGCATCGCGCGCGAGGGGTTATATCCGCTCTTGGTTGGCTTCAACGCGATCCCCAAGGCGACAGTGGTGCCGATTGTGGCGCTGATCTTCGTGGGTCAGCATGATTTCAACACCGTGCTTATCGCATTTATGATCTCGTTTTTCCCGATTGCAGTCTCTGTCTCAATCGGATTGTCCACGCTAGAACCTGAATATCGCGATATTTTGCGCGCACTTGGTGCCTCGAAATTCACGATTTTCTGGAAAATTGCATTGCCCAAAACCCTGCCCGAATTTTTCGGGGCGTTGAAGGTTGCCGTCACCTTGGCCTTTATTGGCACAAATTTGATGGAAATCGTCAGCCCGCATGGTCGCGGCCTTGGGGCATTGTTCGATTCAGGGCGGATTAGCGCAGATTATCCATTGATGTTTGCGGTGCTGTTCATGTTGGCAGCCCTTGGCATCTTGCTGTTCTATGTGGTTGTGGCGCTTGAGCGTATCTTTGCAGGATGGGCAGAGCGCGCGCCAAACTGACCCGAGTGATTTGGCCCCCGCAGACACGCGCTGCGGGGGCTTTTCATTTTGCGCTATTTTTGAGCACGGATCAAAATTTCGATTAAAATTTAATCAATCATCCGCGGGGGCCGATTGGGGCCAAGCGCGCCTCTTTCCCTTGCTGCCCCAGAGGGAAATCTTGGGCCAGACGTGCAATCTACCATCAAGGCCGCCTCCGCGTGACTGAAACTTTGCCCATATCGCCACTATGCGCCCCCCCGCGTGCAAAGGGGGCGTTGCGTGTGGGCCTGGGGCCCTCGGGGCGATTGCAGGATTTTCGGGCCGAAGGATCATTGCGCGCGCTGTTTCCGCGCCGCGAAGGCACCGTTGAGGCGGTGATGATCAACACCGCAGGCGGCATCACAGGCGGGGATCGCTTCGCTATTATGGGCGATGTGGCGGGCGGGCATCTGACCCTGACCACGCAATCGGCCGAACGCATCTATCGCGCTGCAACGGGCCGTGGTCAGGTCAGCACGCAGTTAACCATTGCAGCGGGGGCTGCGCTGTCATGGCTGCCGCAGGAGGTGATCTTGTTTGATGGAGGCGCGCTGCGGCGGCGCCTCTGCGTAGAGATGGCCGAAGACGCGTATCTATTGGCCGCCGAAAGCGTTATCCTTGGTCGCGCCGCGATGGGCGAGGTGGTGCGACAGGGCTATCTGCAAGATCACATTAGCATCACCCGCGCAGGGCGCCCCCTCTATCGCGATGCGCTGCGGATGGAGGGTGATCTCCACGCCCATCTGGCGCGTGCGGCCATCGGGCAGGGGGCTGCGGGATTTGCCACGGTGATATGTGCCGCGCCTGATGCCTGCGCCAAGCTTGAGATGATCCGCACCCTGTTGCCCCGAACCGCTGCCGTGTCAGCCCCGCAAGCGGATTTATTGCTCGTGCGCATTCTGGCCGAAGACGGGTTTGATCTGCGCCGCGCCTTGGTGCCCGTTTTGCGCGCCTTGTCCCCCCATGATCTTCCCCGTTCTTGGAGCCTGTAAGAGATGAACCTCACCCCCCGTGAAAAAGATAAACTGCTAATCTCGATGGCCGCTGAGGTGGCCCGCCGCCGCCTTGCGCGGGGGGTGAAGCTGAACCATCCCGAGGCGATCGCGCTGATCACCGATGCGGTGGTCGAAGGGGCCCGTGATGGCCGCAGCGTGGCGGATTTGATGCAGGCAGGCGGCCATGTCATCACGCGCGATCAATGTATGGAAGGCGTGGCTGAGATGATCCATGAGGTGCAGGTCGAGGCCACATTTCCCGATGGCACAAAGCTGGTCACTGTCCATAACCCTATTCGTTGAGGATAAAGGAATAAATTCATGAAAAATATGATCCTTTCCGCCCTGTCCCTCATGCTTGCTGGCCCCGCAATTGCGCATGATGGTCTGCATCTTCACCCGCATGGGGTCGAACCTTGGGCCGTGGCGCTTGGCGCGCTTGGCGCAATTGGATTGGCCGCTTTGATCATTGCGGAGCAGCGAAAATGATCCCGGGCGAGTTGTTTGTTGCAGAAGGGGATTTGACCCTGAATGCGGGTGCCGAGGCGGTGACGGTCATGGTTGCCAATACGGGCGACAGGCCTGTGCAAGTGGGCAGCCATTATCATTTCGCTGAAACCAACCCCGCGCTGGAGTTTGACCGTAAGGCCGCCCGTGGGATGCGCCTTGATATCGCCTCAGGCACATCGGTGCGGTTCGAGCCCGGTCAGCGCCGCGAGGTCACTCTGATCCCGATTTCTGGGGCGCGGCGGGTCTTTGGCTTTAACGCCGCAATCATGGGGGATTTGTGATGCCTGCCTCAATTTCGCGCCGCGATCATGCAGGGATGTTTGGGCCGACCACAGGCGACCGACTGCGCCTTGCCGATACAGATTTGATCATCGAGGTCGAGCGTGATCTCACAGGCCCCCATGGGGAGGAGGTCAAGTTTGGCGGCGGCAAGGTGATCCGCGATGGCATGGGCCAATCGCAACTGACCCGCGCTGAAGGGGTGATGGACACAGTCATCACCAACGCCTTGGTGGTGGATTACACGGGGATTTATAAAGCGGATATTGGCCTGAAGGACGGGCGCATCGCCGCCATCGGCAAGGCGGGCAATCCCGACACGCAGCCCAATATCAACATCCCCATTGGCGCAGGCACAGAGATTATCGCGGGCGAGGGGCGCATCCTGACGGCGGGCGGGTTTGACAGCCATATTCACTATATCTGCCCGCAGCAGATTGAAGATGCGCTGCATTCGGGCCTGACCACGATGCTGGGCGGCGGCACGGGGCCTGCGCATGGCACGCTTGCCACCACCTGCACGCCCGGGCCTTGGCATTTGGGGCGGATGTTGCAGGCGGCGGATGCCTTTCCGATGAACCTTGCCTTCGCGGGCAAGGGCAATGCCAGCCTGCCCGCCGCGCTAGAAGAACAGATTTTGGGCGGGGCCTGTGCGCTGAAACTGCACGAAGATTGGGGCACCACACCTGCGGCGATTGATTGCTGCCTGAGCGTGGCCGATGCGATGGATGTGCAGGTGATGATCCATACCGATACGCTGAACGAGTCGGGTTTTGTCGAACATACGATCAAGGCGCTGAAGGGTCGCACGATCCATGCCTTCCACACCGAAGGGGCGGGGGGCGGTCATGCGCCTGACATCATCAAAATCTGCGGCGAGGCACATGTGATCCCGTCCTCGACCAACCCAACACGGCCCTTCACCGTAAACACGGTCGAGGAACATCTCGATATGTTGATGGTCTGCCACCATCTGGACAAATCCATTCCCGAAGATATCGCCTTCGCGGAAAGCCGCATCCGCCGCGAAACCATCGCCGCCGAAGATATCCTGCACGATATGGGCGCGTTTTCGATTATTGCGTCTGACAGTCAGGCAATGGGGCGGGTGGGCGAAGTGATCATCCGCACATGGCAAACCGCCGATAAAATGCGCAAACAACGCGGCCGCCTGCCCGAGGAGACGGGCGAGAATGACAATTTCCGCGTCCGCCGTTATGTCGCGAAATACACGATCAACCCCGCCATCGCGCATGGAATTTCGCATGAGATTGGCTCGATTGAGGTCGGCAAACGCGCCGATCTGGTGCTGTGGTCACCTGCCTTTTTCGGAGTCAAGCCTGAGATGGTCTTGATCGGTGGCACGATTGCCATGGCGCAAATGGGCGATCCCAATGCCTCGATCCCGACCCCGCAGCCCGTCTATTCGCGGCTCATGTGGGGGGCTTATGGGCGTTCGGTCGAACGCGGCTCGGTCAGTTTCGTATCCGAGGCTGCACAATCGCGCGACATCAAATCCGCGCTTGGCCTTGCCAAATCGACCCTTGCGGTGCGCAACACCCGCGCCATCGGCAAGGCAGATATGAAGATGAACACCGCCACGCCGCAGGTTGAGGTGAACCCCGAAACCTATGAGGTGCGCGCAGATGGGGAATTGCTGATCTGCGAGCCTGCCGAGGTGCTGCCAATGGCGCAGCGCTATTTCCTATTCTGAAAAAGGGGGGGAGGATGACTGATCTACCATTATGCCATGAGGTGATGCGCGGGCCTGTCACGGGCGTGGCCCTTTCTTTTGACACTATCACGCTGGACTACGAGGCGCGGTTTCTACGCCGCAAGCGCCTCATCAGCGATGGTGGACGGGCGTTTTTATTGGATTTGGCGCAGACCACATCGCTAGACGCGGAGGATGTTTTGGTGCTGACCGATGGTCGCCGCATTGCAGTGCGCGCCGCCCCTGAGGCGGTGTTGGTCATCCGTGGTGAAAACTTAGCGCGTCTCGCGTGGCACATTGGCAATCGCCACACCCCTTGCGAGATTGGGCAGTGCTGTCTGATCATCCGCCGCGATCCCGTAATCGCGCATATGTTGGGGCAACTTGGGGCGGATTTGGTCGAAGAAACCCGCCCCTTCACCCCCGAGGGCGGGGCCTATGGTCATGGGCGCACCCATGCCCATGAACATGGCGCAAGCGGGCATATGCCCCATGCGCATTGATGCCGACTATATCACACTGGCGCAGTGGGTTTCGCCTGCCTTCCCTGTGGGGGGCTTTGCCTTTAGTCATGGGATTGAGGCCGCCATTCAAGACGGGCTGATCACATCTGCCACTGATCTTGAGGATTGGTTATGTGACCTGCTGCATCATGGCACGGGGGGCAATGATGCGATTTGGATCGGGCTTGGCGCCAAGGCCGAGGGGCATGGCGCCTTGATCGCACTTCAAGATGAGGCCCGCGCATGGCAGTTCGCGGCCCCCCGTCTGCGCGAGGCGCAAAATATGGGGGCCAGTTTCAGCGCCTTGATGCGCGATGTTTGGGGGCAGGATGGCCTGCCTGATCTATTTGTGCCAATCGCGCTAGGCTTTGTGGCCGCACGGCGCGGGATTGCGCCCGCCGATGCGGCGGCCCTCTATCTTCAGGGGTTTTTCGCAAATCTTGTCGCTGCGGCGCAACGCTTGATGCCCTTGGGGCAGGTGGCGGCACAAGGGATATTGGCGCGGCTTTCGCCCCAGATTGCCGCCCTTGCCCCGATTGCTGAAACAGCAAGTTTGGATGATTTGCACAGCACCGCCTTTCTTTCTGACATTGCCGCCGCACACCACGGGTTGGCCCCTGCGAGGATGTTTCAATCATGACCAATCTTTCCCCAAATGGCCCGCTTCGAATTGGGATCGGTGGCCCTGTTGGCGCGGGTAAAACCACGCTGACCGCAAGGCTCGCCGCGCGTCTGAAAAACCAATTTTCTATTGGTGTCATCACCAATGATATTTACACCCAAGAGGATGCAGAGGCGCTGATGCGGATGCAGATCCTGCCCCTTGATCGGATCATTGGGGTTGAAACAGGGGGCTGCCCCCATACGGCCATCCGCGAGGATGCCAGCATCAATTTGGCCGCTATTGCACAAATGAAGGCGCGCCACCCTGATCTTGAAATCGTGTTGATCGAAAGCGGCGGCGATAACCTATCGGCGACCTTCAGCCCTGAATTGGCGGATTTGACGATTTATGTGATTGATACGGCATCGGGCGAGGATATTCCGCGCAAAGGCGGGCCTGCACTGACACGCTCGGATATCTTGGTGATCAACAAAACTGATCTCGCGCCTTATGTCGGGGCGCGGCTTGAGGTGATGGAGGCTGACGCCACCCGCGCACGGGCAGGGCGGCCCTTCGTGATGGCGCAATTGCGCAATGAGCAGGGCGTGGAGAAGATCGTTGATCTGATCCTTGAGATGGGCGGCTTGCCTAAGGTGCAGTCTGCAAAAATTGCCTAATAGAGTGCTGTGATTATCAAAGAAACCCGAAAACTGCCTTCGTGCTTTTTGGGTGCGACAGCGCCGCAACAAGCGCCTATCATAGCCTCAGTTTTAAATGTGAGTTGCCTTTATGAGCCCCAAATATTTCGCCCCCACAGGCGGCCATCCCCCGCAGGAACAGCTTTTGACAGATCGCGCGGTCTTTACCGAGGCCTATGCCGTGATCCCACGCGGCACGATGCGCGATATTACCACCAGTTTCCTGCCCTTTTGGGAGAAAACCCGCCTTTGGGTGATTGCGCGGCCCCTGTCGGGCTTTGCTGAAACCTTTTCGCATTACATCATGGAAGTCGCGCCCGAAGGTGGCAGCGTGCGCCCTGAAACCGATGAGGAGGCCGAAGCGGTTCTTTTTGTGGTGGAGGGCCAAGCAAGCCTGACAGTGGATGGTCAAACCCATCTGTTGGAGGAGGGTGGTTACGCCTATCTGCCGCCTGCCCATGCATGGGAATTATATAATCGCGGGCAGTCGCCTTTGCGGTTTCATTGGATCAGAAAGGCCTATCAAGAGGTTGAAGGTCTTGATCACCCTGATGTTCTAATCTTGAACGAGCGTGATATCGCGCCCACGCCAATGGCGGGCACAGAAGGGAAATGGGCCACCACGCGCTTTGTTGACCCTGCTGACCTGCGCCATGATATGCATGTGACCATCGTGACATTTGAGCCTGGCGCGGTGATCCCGTTTCTGGAAACCCATGTGATGGAGCATGGTCTTTATGTGCTAGAGGGCAAGGCCGTCTATCGCCTCAACACGGATTGGGTCGAGGTTGAGGCGGGCGATTATATGTGGCTGCGCGCCTTTTGCCCGCAAGCCTGCTATGCAGGGGGGCCGGGCAAGTTCCGCTATCTGCTTTACAAAGATGTGAACCGCCACATGCCCTTATGAGGTGGCGATAATCACCTCATCAGGCAGCCAATATTCTTCTAAATTGGGGCCTTCGCCGATGCGGTCGATGACCGCGAAAAGACCAGGGTCATAAAGCGGCGTCAGCACCCCGTGCCAGACGCCGCGATGAATGTTGATCGCTTGCCCCGCCTCGGTCAGGAAGGCGCAGATGTTCTGCGGTATGCCGTTTTGATCTTCGGCCACGACCACCAAAAACGGCTGGTGGCTCATCGGAACAAAGGCCTGAGATCCGTCAGGGTGCCGCTCGACCAGATCAAGCTTCAAGGGCAAATCGCGCTTTTCTGCGTGAAAGATACTGATCCCCGCACGCCCATCCGAAAAATCCATCCGCGCGCGGTCGTGGAAACGGCCACATAGGCCTTGATTGATGATCTTATCAGGCGTGCCTTTCGCCTCAAGCAGATCGCCAAACGGGGCAAAGGCATCGGCGCTCATGGGTTCGATAATGATTTTCATTGTGCGAACCGATCTATCAGACGCAATTCTGCGATACGCTCGACCTGACGGCAGGCTTCGGTGAATTCCACATCGCGCGATTGCGTCACACGGCGCTTGAAGGCCTCCAAGATACTGGCCTTGGTGTTGTCGCGCACGGCGATAATAAAGGGAAATCCGAAGGCTTCGGTATAGCGGTCATTCAAGGCGGTGAATTCCGCGCGTTCTGCATCTGTCAGGCTATCAAGCCCGACTGAGGCCTGCTCGGCGGTGGAGTCTGCCGTCAGACGCTTGGCCGCGGCCAGTTTCCCGGCCAGATCAGGGTGGGCTTGCAATACCCCAAGCCGTTCCGCCGCGCTGGCGCTGCGAAAGGCGCGCGCAAGAACGGAATGAACCCCCGCCGCGCAATTATGTGCGGCACCAAGCTCCATCTCAAAGGCGCGTTCAGCAATCCACGGGCTATGCTCGAACATGCCCCCAAATTCGGCGACAAATTCCTCTCGTGTCATTTGCGAGGGGGTCATGCGCGCGGTCACGGGGTGGGTCGCGGCCCAATGATCGGCAATCTCCGCGCGGGTGGCGAACCAAACGCCCTCATGTGCTTGGAAATGCGCAAGCGCGCGTTTCAGCGCCAGCGCACGGGCAGGGCGCCCTGCAAGGCGGCAATGCAGACCGATCGACATCATCTTGGGCGCGCCTGCCGCCCCTTCGGCGTAAAGCTGATCAAAGGTGTCGATCAAGCTGCGCTCGAATTGCGCGCCTTCGGTGAAACCTGCTTGGATTGCAAAGCGCATATCGTTGCAATCCATCGTATAGGGCACGATCAACTGATCCTTGCCGCCCGCCTTGACCCAATAGGGCAGGTCATCGGCATAGCTGTCTGCGATATAGGCCAGATCCCCCTCTTGCGCGGCAAGATCCACAGTGTTCATGGAACAGCGCCCCGTATACCACCCGCGTGGCGGGGTTCCGGTCACCTCGGTATGCAGGCGGATGGCCTCGCGGATTTGCGCGCGCTCCTCTTCGGGGGGCATATCTTTGTGTTCCACCCATTTCAGGCCATGGCTGGCAATTTCCCAACCCGCCTTTTTCATCGCCGCCACCTGTTCGGGGCTGCGAGCAAGGGCCGTGGCCACACCATAAACTGTCACGGGCAGGTCGGACATCATGGAATAAAGCCGCCAAAACCCTGCACGCGCACCATATTCGTAGATCGACTCCATATTCCAATGACGCATCCCAACCCATGGTTGCGCGCCTGTAATCTCGGATAAAAAGGCCTCGGATGCAGCATCGCCGTGCAGGATATTGTTTTCGCCACCTTCCTCGTAATTCAGCACGATCTGCACAGCGATTTTCGCGCCATTGGGCCAAGCGGCAAGGGGCGCGTCTGGCCCGTGGCCGCGTAAATCTCGGGGGTAGCGTGTCATATCAGCCTCGTTTGTTTTCCCATGGCATAATGCAGATAATCACAGATGATTTTAAAAAAAATCTATAAGCACTCTTTTGAACGCTCTGCACTGTATCAGGCGCATAATCTCGCCTATCATGGGCGCAAGTTTTGAGATTTTCTAGGGTTCATTTACGGGCAAAAGGACGCGCGCCATGGCGGGATATTTGACCACCCATGTTTTGGATACGGCAACGGGCCGCCCTGCGGCAGGCATGAAAATTGATCTTTATCGCATCAGCGATGCTGGGGCGGAGTTGATCAAAACTGTTGAAACCAACGCAGACGGGCGCACCGATGCGCAGATTTTGCCAAGCGCGGAATTTGCGCGCGGGGTTTATGAGCTCTGCTTTCACGCAGGCGCCTATCTTGACGCGCAAGGCGTGCCAAAAGAAAGCCCCCGTTTCTTGGATATGATCCCAATCCGCTTTGGCATGTCAGAAGACACGCATTACCACGTGCCGCTTTTGCTGTCGCCTTTTGGCTATTCCACCTATCGCGGCAGTTAATCGCGCGCGCTGTTGCGGATCACATCCCCCACGCGGTCAATCATGAATTCCATGAAAAGCCGCGTTTTGGGGTCTTGTCTGCGCCGATGGGTGAACAGACAGGCCATTTGAATAGGGGCGGGCGAGGTTTCTGTTGCCACAGGCACAAGCACGCCTGAGCTCAGATGCTCGGCCACCTCAAAGATGGGTTTCATCACAATGCCATGCCCCGCCAAAGCCCAGTCTGTCAGGACATCGCCATCATCGGATTCGTATCGCCCCGCCACGCGGAACCGCTCAAACCCTGCTTTGGTTTGCAACCGCCATTGAAATTCCTTTGCCCCTGGAAAGCGCAGGTTGAGGCATTCATGCCGCTCGGTCACGAGGTCAGCCCCTGATTTGGGCATCCCCCGCGCGGCGATATAGGCAGGCGCCGCACACAACACCCGCGCGACATCCGCAATCTTGCGGATGCGCAGATTGCTATCCTCGGGTTCCCCAAGGAAAAACGCCAGATCAAGCCCTTCGGTGGTCAGATCAATCTTGCGATCTGACAGGCGCAGACGCACATGAATTTCAGGGTATTGCGCAATGAAATCTGGCACATGAGGCGCGATCAAGCGCCGACCCACCCCCAAAGGTGCGGCCACATAGAGACTGCCTTTGAGGTTCTCTGTGATGTTAACGATCTGCGCTTCGGCGTCCTCGACCGACTCCAAAATCCGCGTTGCCCCCCGATAAAAGGCTTGGCCCTGCTCGGTCGGGGTGAGGTTGCGGGTTGTGCGCTGAAACAGACGCACGCCCAAATGTTCCTCTAATTGCGAAATCCGCGAAGATGTCACGGCAGGTGAGATGCGCAAATCGCGCCCTGCCGCCGACATTGACCCAAGCTCGTAGACACGGACAAAGGTTCGGATATTATCAATATAGGACATTGTTTTGCTTTTTTTGATACTGCTTGGCGTTTGCTCGTAATAGCAGAATAAACTTCAGCCGCCTAGTATGCACGAAACACAAGTAACAACAGGGAGATGCCGGTATGTATGATCTGGCCATCATTTGGGATTGGATCGAGTTTTCCGTCAGGTGGCTGCATGTTATCACGGCGATGGCGTGGATTGGCGCATCCTTGTTTTTCATTGCCTTGGATTTGGGGCTGCGGCCCGTGCCGAATATGCCCAAAGGGGCCTATGGCGAGGAATGGCAGGTGCATGGTGGCGGCTTTTACCACATTCAGAAATATCTGGTCGCCCCTGAAAACATGCCTGAGCATCTGATCTGGCACAAATGGCAAAGCTATATGACTTGGGTCTCAGGCGCAGCTTTGTTGATGATTGTCTATTGGGTAGGGGGCGAGTTGTTCTTGCTTGACCCGACAAAGGCCAATCTGGCGCTGTGGCAGGGGATTTTGATCTCGGGCGGCTCGTTGGCGTTGGGGTGGGTTCTGTATGACCAGCTGTGCAAATCGCCTTTGGGTGAGAACCCCACGACCTTGATGTTGATCCTATTTGTAATCCTTGTGGTGATGTCTTGGGGGTATCATCAGGTCTTTACGGGGCGGGCGGCGCTGCTGCATTTGGGGGCCTTTACCGCGACCATCATGACGGGGAATGTGTTTTTCCAGATCATGCCGAACCAACGCATTGTGGTGGCAGATCTCAAGGCGGGGCGCACGCCTGATGCGAAATATGGCAAGATCGCCAAGCTGCGCTCGACCCATAACAATTACCTCACGCTGCCCGTTATTTTTCTGATGCTGTCCAATCATTATCCGCTCGCCTTTGCGACCGAATATTCGTGGATCATTGCAAGCTTGATCTTCCTGACGGGTGTGACCATTCGCCATTATTTCAACACGATGCACGCCACGGGCAAGGGGCCGCATTGGACATGGGCGGTCACGGTCTTGCTGATGATTATCATCGCTTGGCTGTCAATCCCGCGCACGGCGGAAACCTACGAGGCCGCAGCAGGCCGCGCCTTGACGCCCTATGAGGCCGAGATGGTCGCGGCAGACGGGTTTGAAGAGGCCTATTATGCCGTGATCGGCAATTGCTCGATGTGCCATGCCCGCCAACCCGTATGGGATGGTATCCGTTGGGCACCGAAAAATGTCTATCTCGAAACCGAGGCTGATGTGGCCCGTCATGCCAGCCAGATTTATACACAGGCGGGCGTTTCCCATGCGATGCCGCCCCCAAATGCCTTTGCAATGGATGAGGAGGCGCGCCGCGCCATCGTGGCATGGGTGCAAGCCGCGCGCTAGGGCGCTTTAGGGGCAGCGCCCCCCAATGGCGGCGGTGACCTGATCGGCGGCTTCGCGCACCATGCCGCCAAAATCCATTGAACGTGTCAGGGACAGTCGAAATGCGGGGCCAGAGATTGAGATGCCCGCCACAGGTTCGCCATGCACATTGAAGATCGGGGCTGCAATGCAGCGCATTCCTTCAGCGCGCTCTTGGTCATCAATGGCAAATCCGCGCGCGCGGGCCTGATCGAGATCGGCGCGCAAGGCTGCCTCATCTGTTAGGCTATGCGCGGTAAAGGCCGACAAGCCTCGTTTGAGGATGATTGACTGCACATGGGCGGGCGGAAGCCATGCCAATAACGCCTTGCCAATTCCAGAGACATGCATCGGCGCGCGGGTTCCCGGTGGAAAAAAGGCGCGGATCGCCTCGTGGGTTTCGACTTGGGTCAGGAATAAAACCTCATCCTGCATTTCGACACCTAAATTTGCAGTCTCGCCCGTTTCGCGCATCAGGCGCGTCATGCCTGCGCGGGATCGTTCCACAACATTGGTGCGGCGCAAAAAGGCAGACCCGATTTGAAAGGCACCCGCGCCGATATGCCAGACTTGCTGCATCTCATCGCATTCTACCATCCCGCGCGTCTGCAATGTAGTCAGCGCGCGATAGAGCGTTGCGGTGGCCTGACCTGTTTCTTCTGCCAGTTCAGACAGCCGTAAACCAGGTTTTTGTGCCACCACTTCCATCACGGCAAGCGCGCGATCTAGTGCCTGCACAGTGTTTTGCTCGGTCTTGTCATGAAAGGCCTTCGGACGGCCCCTTTGACGCGTGGATGAAGTCATATTTGCGGCCCTTTCATCTGCAAAGAGAGAATTGAAAAACTTCAACGCTCTGAATTTTATGATGAAAAAGTATTTTTTCATCTATTAAAAAATAATTTCGAAAAAATTGCCACCTGTAAAGCCCCCCTGCTAGCGTGCATTCAACCTTTGAAGGGAGGGTCGCACGAGATGTCGTTTCAAAATCCAGTTTTCATTCCTGGGCCAACCAATATCCCAGAGAGCGTTCGCAAAGCCTGTGATATGCCCACGCTTGACCACCGCAGTCCCGCCTTTGGCGCGATGTTCAAACCCGCTGTGGCGGGGGTGCGCCGCGTGTTGAAGATGGCCGAGGGCGAAGTGATCTTGCTTCCATCGACAGGCACAGGCGGGTGGGAGGCGGCCATCACCAACACATTGAGTGCAGGTGACACTGTCCTTGCTGCGCGGTTTGGCATGTTCAGCCATCGCTGGATTGACATGTGCCAACGCCATGGTCTGAACGTCCAGATCATTGATGTGCCATGGGGGCAGGCGGCCCCGATTGCGCAGATTGAGGCGGCGTTGCGCGCGGATGTTCAGGGTAGGATCAAAGTCGTCCTTGCCACCCATAATGAAACCGCGACAGGGGTGCGCTCTGATATTGCGGGGATACGCGCGGCCCTCGATGCCGCAGGTCATGATGCGATGCTGTTTGTCGATGGCGTGTCGTCCATTGCGTCTATGCCGTTTGAATTTGACGCATGGGGGGTCGATATTGCCGTGGCAGGTAGCCAGAAAGGCTTCATGCTGCCTGCAGGTCTTGCGATTTTGGGCGTCAGCCCCAAGGCCTTGGCGGCAATGGACAGTGCCACCCTGCCGCGTTGCTTCTTTGATTTCCGCGACATGCTGAAATCCTACGCGGCGGGGGGATATCCCTACACCCCTTCTGTTGGTCTGATCGCGGGCTTGTCTCACTCTATCACACTTCTTGAGGGCGAGGGGTTGGAGGCTGTTTATGCCCGTCACCACCGATTGGCCGAAGGGGTGCGCCGCGCTGTTGCGGCATGGGATCTGCAGATTTGTGCAACCGATCCTGCCACGGCCTCTGACACAGTGACGGCGGTAGTGGTGCCTGCGGAGAAATGCGGCACCGAACTCGCGCAGCTTGCCGCCACTAAATATGGCGTGGCCTTTGGTGTGGGTCTGGGCGAGGTCGCAGGCAAGGTGTTTCGCATCGGCCATTTGGGAATGTTGACCGATGTTATGGTTCTTTCTGGTCTCGCCACCGCCGAAATGTGCATGGCCGATCTGGGATGGGATATTCCGCTTGGGTCAGGGGTTGCCGCTGCGCAGGATTATTTCCGCGCGGATCAAACCGCCCTTCGCCAAGCTGCTGAATGAAAGGGTAAAAAATATGAACGACCTTAGCCCAATTTCCGTGCCAAGCTATCAAGACAGCCTCGATGCCTACGCACGGATCACGCCCTATATCCACCGCACGCCCATTCTGACCTCGCGCTTTATGAACGAGTTGGTCGGGGGTGAGATGTTCTTTAAATGTGAGAACTTTCAGAAGGCAGGCGCCTTCAAGGTGCGCGGTGCATGTAATGCGGTGTTTGGCCTGTCAGATGCAGAGGCCGCTCGCGGCGTTTGCACCCATTCGAGTGGCAATCACGCCTTGTCTTTGTCCTATGCAGCAGGGCGGCGGGGCATTCCGTGCCATGTGGTGATGCCGCATAGCGCGCCGCAGGCCAAAAAAGATGCGGTGCGGGGCTATGGCGGGATCATCACGGAATGTGAGCCTTCGACAACCTCGCGCGAGGCGGTCTTTGCCGAGGTGCAGGCCAAAACAGGCGGCAATTTTGTGCATCCCTATAATGATCCCCGCGTGATTGCAGGCCAAGCCACCTGTTCGCGTGAATTGATCGAAGATGTGCCCAATCTTGACGCTGTAGTGGCGCCAATTGGCGGGGGTGGTATGATCTCTGGCACCTGTTTGACGCTGTCAAATATCGCCCCTGAGATCAAAATATATGCCGCCGAACCAGACCAAGCGGATGATGCCGCGCGCAGTTTTCGGGCAGGCCATATCATCGCGGATGACGCGCCCCAGACCATCGCGGATGGATTGAAAGTGCCGCTGAAAGACCTGACATGGCATTTTGTGAAATCCCATGTCACCGATATTCTGACCGCAAGCGAAGATGAAATCGTGGATGCGATGAAACTGACTTGGGCGCGCATGAAAATTGTGATCGAGCCAAGCTGTGCAGTGCCCTTGGCGGTGATTTTGAAGAACAAACATCTTTTTGCGGGCAAGCGCACTGGGGTGATTATTACAGGCGGCAATGTCGATTTAGACCGTTTGCCATGGATGAAAGGCTAAGAGCATGAACACCCATACAAGTTTTGAAAATCTGGAAGTTGGCTATGACATTCCCGCGCTGCCTGGCATGGCGGAGGCGGATATCCAGACCCCGTGCTTGATCCTTGATCTAGATGCGCTTGAGCGCAACATCAAAAAAATGGGCGATTATGCCGCCGCCCATGGGATGCGCCACCGTGTGCATGGCAAGATGCATAAATCGGTCGATGTGGCGAAGTTGCAAGAAAGCCTTGGTGGGGCCTGTGGTGTCTGTTGTCAAAAGGTGAGCGAGGCCGAAGTTTTTGCCCGCGGCGGTATTCGGGATGTTTTGGTCAGCAATCAGGTGCGCGACCCGCAGAAAATTGATCGTTTGGCGCGGATCCCCCTTTTGGGCGCGCGCGCGATTTGCTGTGTTGATGATCTCAGCAACATCGCCGATCTTTCTGCGGCTGCCACCCGTCACGGCACGGTCATCGAATGTCTGGTTGAGATTGACTGCGGGGCAGGGCGCTGTGGTGTCACCACCACCCCCGAGGTTGTGGCCTTAGCCCGCGCCATTGATGCGGCCGAGGGGTTAAAATTTGCAGGCATTCAGGCCTATCAAGGCGCAATGCAGCATCTTGATCACTATGAAGACCGCAAAGCGAAAATTGCGGTTGCCGTGGCCATGGTCAAGGATGCGGTCGATACATTGGCCGCAGAAGGGATTGCCTGCGATATCGTGGGCGGTGGCGGCACAGGCAGCTATTATTTCGAAAGCACATCAGGCGTCTATAACGAGCTTCAATGTGGCTCTTACGCCTTTATGGATGCGGATTATGGCCGCATTCTTGATGAAAACGGCAACCGCATTGACCGCGGCGAATGGGAAAATGCCCTGTTCATCCTGACCTCGGTGATGAGCCATGCCAAGGCCGATAAGGCGATTGTCGATGCAGGGCTCAAGGCGCAATCGGTCGATAGTGGCTTGCCCGTGATCTATGGGCGCGATGATGTCGAATATGTCAAATGCAGCGATGAGCATGGCGTGGTGGCCGACCCCAAGGGTGTTTTGGCCATCAATGAAAAGCTGCGTCTTGTGCCAGGTCACTGTGACCCGACCTGCAACGTGCATGATTGGTATGTCGGCGTGCGGGGCGGCAAGGTTGAGGTGGTTTGGCCCATCTCGGCCCGTGGCAAGGCCTATTGAGGCGGCAGGGCGATGTATATCATTCCAGAAAGCTTGATTGCCGATCTTGTCAGCGCCGAAGATGCCTTTGAGGCCATGCGCGGCTGTTTTGCCGCAATGGCCGATGGGGATGCCTATAATTTCCCCGTGATCCGCGAGGCCTTGGGCGAGGGGCGTCAATACGGGTTCAAATCGGGCTTTGATCGCGCAGGCGCGGTGATGGGGGTGAAATCGGGCGGGTATTTCCCCGGAAATGCCGCGCGCGGTTTGATCAATCATCAATCCTGTGTGCTGTTATTTGACCCTGAAACAGGCCGCCCCACCGCGATGGTGGGGGGGAACCTGTTGACGGCCCTACGCACAGCCGCCGCATCGGCCCTGTCGATTGATCAATTGGCGCGTCCCGATGCCCAAGTTTTGGGCATGGTGGGCGCGGGGCATCAGTCGGCATTTCAATTGCGCGCGGCCCTGCAGGTGCGCAAATTTACCCGCGTTTTTGGATGGAACCGCAATCCTGACCGCCTGTCCCGTTTGGCGGAGATCTGTGCAGAAGCGGGGGTTGAGTTTACCCCCGTTGATCTGGCCGCGATGCAGGAGGCCGATGTGATCATAACTATAACCTCATCCAATGCCGCGAGCCTGCTTGCGGATCATGTCAGTGCGGGCTGCCATATCTCTGCGATGGGAACCGATACAATCGGCAAGCAGGAGATTGATCCTGCACTCTTTGCGCGCACTGCGGTCTTTACCGATGAGGTGGCACAATCTGTCACCATAGGCGAGGCACAACACGCCGTGGCGCAAGGCTTGATTGGGCGCGAGGATATCACCCCCTTAGGGGCGGTGGTCACAGGGGCGGCCAAGGGCCGTGTCTCGCCCGATCAGATCACGATTTTCGATGGCACGGGTGTCGGGCTTCAGGATTTGGCCGTAGCCCAAACCGCCCTCAGCCGTGCCCGCGCGCAGGGTCTGGGTTCAGAGGTCGTGTTTTAGGGAAAGACATAAGGCTGGAGCGGGTAGCGGGAATCGAATTACTTGCCCACTCAACTACTTGTGAAAACAAAATCATTTAAATTCAGATAATAATGGTAATACTAGGCGTGATCAGTTCCAATCAGTGTTGATCAATTTCACATCAAAATGTAACTTCAAATGTAACGTTACACGAGGTTTTGATGCTCAACACGGATGTTCAAGCCAGGAAATGGAAGCCAGCAAAGCCAGGAGAGCGCGCGTCGTTCGGGAATTCGCTCTATTTGCGCGGATATGGGGACGGCACAAAGGTCTTTGAGTTGCGGACGGGCAAGACTTGGGTTGTGCTTGGACGATACCCAACTCTGTCGCTTGAGCAAGCGCGAGCCATGGTGCCGGTGTGCAAACGGCTGCTCAAAGACGGTCGTATTACACCCGCCGGTTTGAAAGCACTGGCCACACGGACGAATAAAGCCCATGAGCTGGAAGAGCTCGCGACAAGACAGGATGTTGCCGCTCTTACTCCCAACGGGATGGTGACTTTCGATCAAGCTTTTCGGGATTGGTACAATCTTCAAATACGCGCGAACCGGTGGACACACGCAGCATCACGACGGCGGCCGATTTCTTGCTACGAGAACCATGCTAAAGCTGCACTTGGAAATCTCCGCCTTGATGAAATACGACGTCAAACAATCAAATCTCTGATACAACCTCTATTTCTAACGCACCCCGAAACAGCAGGTGCCTTATTGGGGTATATTTGGGAGATTATGGAGCGTGCTTACGATGATGAGCTGCTAGATCAAAACCCATGTCCGCGGCAGCGTTCATTCACAATTCCAAATCGGAAAATACGGCACGCAGCTTCGCTCCATTTTTCTCAACTGCCCGATCTTTGGCGTTGGATTGATGAACAGTCGTATAGCCGAGCCATGAAAGCAGCGATGCGCCTAGCTATGGTCACAGCACACAGAGCGTCCGTGGTGGCGTTCATGCGTAAAGCTCATGTTGATGCCGCATCAGGCCTTTGGGTTGTCCCTGAACGCGATCTGGGGGCGCAAGAGCTTGGTTTGATGAAGTCGGGCCGTGAATTCAAACAAAGACTTCCCCGAGTAGTGATGGACGATCTCGAACCTCTTCTAAGTTCTGGCGCAAGCGAGTTCGTCTTTAGCGTTGATGGCATTCATCCAATACATCCGGAAAGCCTGCGGCGTAATTTTAAGAAATTTGCAGACATCACAACGCACGGCTTTCGCAACTGCTTCAAGACCTGGTGCCTTCATCATGATGTAGACCCGTTTTTGGCTGATAGATACGTTGACCATGCCCCAATCGGGCTGGATAAAAACTATCGCAGAGATGATCTATTTGAGCAGCGGGCCGCACTCGCAGAGAAATATGCAGCCTTCATTACCCAGGGCACCTCATGAAAGCGACCAAGCACAATTTGGCCCATGCTCGAATTAAGCTGGCACTGTCTGATTATCAGTCGAACAGCGATCGTCGTCATCTTGCTGCCGCAGTTGAGTTAATGGCAGACTATATGGACGTTCCGGAAATTGCTGCGGAAATAAACGCGTTCCTGCTCTCTGATAAAACTTTGCCGTCATTGCCAAAGAAAATTGGCGCCGATGAAACCCTGGAGAATGGTCTTATCGCTTACTTCTGGAAGAATTGGGAAGGTAAAGCATCTGATCAAGACGTTTACGGTGCGATCGTTAATGTTCTTCAGCAGAATGATCTTCTTGGCTGGGGTGAAGCGGATGATCATGCTCGTGACAGAGTTCGTAAGAGAATTGAGAGAATAAAGCGCCAGGACTTGGACAAAAGCTAAATGTTTGTCCAATGCATTAGTTCTGTTTGTGTGAATATTGGGAAGGGTCAGTTCAAATTAGTCACAGGAGTGATGAACAATGGCCCAAGCAAAATGGCTTACAGCCGCTCAAGTCGGCGCGAGATACGGCGTATGTAACAAGTGGGTTTACGCCGTTCAACGGCGGGATCCATCTTTTCCGCGCGGCGTACGCTTTACTAACGGGACAACACGGTGGAGCGTTGAAGCTCTCGATGCCTATGATGCGGAAAAACAGGCGGGTCAGACATGATCCAGTCGAATTCTACAAACAGATCAGTTGCTAGCAATAGCGCTCGTTACCCAATCTTTAATGGTAAGCGTGATACTCGCTCGAGGACGCAGGAGCCATATAATGCTATCACCTTTGATCAAATCCTATCATTAATCCAAAACCCCACCTGCCGCCCTAAAGACAAGGCACCCGCCATCATGGCGACGACATGCCTGCACCCAGAGGCGCGGCGAATGGCGTACCTCGGGGAGCATGGGCGCTTTTCACTTATTGCTATGGATATTGATGAGGGCAACCACCCCTTGGAGGATGTGCACAGCGCGGTCGCGGCCGAGTTTGGCGAAGTGGAATATCTGATTTATTCTTCTTCTAGCGCTGCTTCAGACAAGCGCAAATGGCGCGTTTTGATCGAAACAGCGGATGACAGGAGCGCCGAAGACCATAAAAACGCGCAAAGTGCCGTCATTGAGGCTATGGGTGTGCGGGGTATCAAATGTGACGCGGCTCTACGGACGCCGAACCAACCGATTTTTCTGCCTAATGTGCCAGACGAACGCCGCAACGCTGGTGTTCCTATCTTCTATCAGTGGCATGTAAACAAAGGCCCGAAGTTGGCGGGGCTCCCGCCTGCCATCACAGCACGCATGGCGGCGTTTGAGCTAGAAGCTTATGTGAGGGAAGAGCAAGCGAAGAAACGGCTTAAGGAGCGCACCAAACGTCTTCAGGACGGCACACTCACCCCTATCGAGTGGTTCAACCAAAACCACAGTTTGGTCGATCTCATGCTAAAACATGGCTTTGAGCCTCGCGGGGGAAATTGGTTTGCTTCACCGTTTTCAACCAGCAAAGGGCGCTCAGTTCATGTGTTTGGTGATTGCGCAATCAGCTACTCAGGTAGCGATGTAGGCAAGCTGGGGATCGAAACAGAAAGCGGGCGCGCGCTGTTTGATGCCTTTAGCGTGTTCAAACATTTTGAATGCGGAGACAGCCGAGACAAGGCGCTTGATTACTGCGAAGAGCAAATGCTGATGGCGGCCTTCGATGAGGTGTCGCTATGATGATTTATGATGACAACCGCTTCGCTCAAAAAATTATCGGAAAGCTTGGCGCTGATGATATCTTCTCGTGCCGTGCAGGGTTTCATCGATTTAAAGGGAAATGGGAGCAGCTTTCCTCAGAGCAACTTCACGAACTTGTGCTAAAGGGGCTTGAGCAGGTCAATAATAAACTGCCGCGGAAAAGCCGTTGTAAAATCACCAGCGCGCGGGTCGCCTCAATCGTTAAGCTCATTACTTGGAGGGTTCACAAAGAAGATGTTGAGCTTAACAAAGGCCCCAAGAACCTCATCGCCTGTGCAAATGGCGACCTTATCCCAGAAGACAATGGTTGGAGATTGCAAGAACCTGTTCGGGAACATTATCGCATAGCGCGGATACCACATGAGTATAACCCCGCGGCCAATGCACCAACATTTGAACGCTTCTTAGATGAAATATTCCGCGGTGACCGTGATTTCGCAGAAAAACAGCAGTTGTTGTTGGCCATGATTGGTTATGCGCTGGTCAGTCATTGTGACTATGAGCGGTTCCTAATAGCTATCGGCAATGGTGCAAACGGCAAAAGTGTGGCTTTCAACGTTGCGCGCGAACTGCTCGGCAGCCGCAATGTGGCTGCTGTTCATCCTAATTTGCTCGCAAACAGTCATCAGCGCGCGCAGTTATACGGCAAGTATGCCAATATTATCACGGAGAGCGAACAAGGTGGGGCGCTACCAGCTGCAGAGGTGAAGGCTATTGTAAGCGGCGAGATGATGACTGTTGATCAAAAATACGGTCATCCGTTTGAAATGACGCCCTTTGCGACCTTGTTCTGGGCAACAAACCACATGCCTCACCCTTCAGACTTCTCGGAAGCGATATATCGGCGGGTATTCATCATACCTTTTAATCGTTCATTTGGCCCACGCGAGCGCGACCCTGACTTGCTGGATAAGTTGAAAGGCGAAATGCCTGGCATCCTGAACATGGTCTTAAGGGCCTATGCGGGTGTGCTGCGCGATGGCTTTGTTGAACCTGCAAGTTGTGTTGAAGCTAAAAAAGAGTGGCGGCTGAATGCTGATCAGGTTGCCCAGTGGATGGATGAGCGCACTGAATATTTATTGGTTGATGACGAACAACTTACTTCAGCACGAGCCTATGCGGACTTCACGGACTGGGCGCAAGAAAATGGTGTGCATCGCAAAGTCACCCACAAGTCTTTCAGCCAGCGCTTGGGTATACTTGGTGTTGAGTTCCGCCGGACGAAGTCTGGTATGGTTTTGGGTAATATGACGCTCAAGAAACGGGTGGTGTAGGATGTGTAGGGTTTCCTCCACCTCTGAATTACAGAGAAAAATTACAAACGTGAGGTTAGAAAAAAGCTGCACATCCTACACCCCCGCTCCGGCGCGCAGCTTTTGCAACTTGCACCGGGTAACTAGTTCATTTGGCGTCTGAATGAGAAGCCCCAATAACGGCTGTGGCGGGGTCCTCCCGCAAGACTCGCATGCGGGTACGTTCAGGCCCCTTTTTCTCCCTAGTGATAGCGAGATCCCAATGGGGTTGGTAGTCAGAAAGTTCCACAGAAGCAACCAAAGAAAGGGCGGCTTTGGCTGAATGATGGCTCATGCGTTCGGCTGCGTCCTGAGTATCGTAATCATGTCTGGAGCTATGACTTCGTTCATTGCCGAACCGATGATGGTAAAGTTTTTCGAACACTGAACATCCTCGTTGAGTTCAGCTTTCGCTCGACCAGCTTGTCAGCGGCGTCCTTCGATGTTCCGGGTGTCATGTTCATCTTCGCTCCATAATTACTTCGATGAACCAGAAAACTCCCTGGCTCAAACACTTAAATCTGTCCGGTGGGCGCTGACGTCAGACACACATACGGCCTTCTCAAGCCCCAACGAATCAAAGACCGGCAAACACCATTACGTGCAGTGGCAGGAAGGCCGCGCCCATATGGGCGGCATCCCCGGAAATCCGGCTTTCTCGAAGGACCGGGCTGGGCGTTCCGTGGCCGTCCATCGCCCCCTCGCAGGCCCGCAGTAACGCCTGCCGCAACTCCGTCGGCGCCTCCCCGCCGAAACAGATCGCGCCCGGATCCACGATGGCCTTGAGCGCCCGGATCATCAGCCGCAGCTGCGGCGCCACCTCGCGCACCCAATCGTCAACGCCCGGCCACGCTGGATCGAACCGGGCCACCATGTCCGAGACCGTGTCAAAGACCACGCCCTTGTCGCGCAGCCGTTTCAGCAGTTCTTCCAGCGCCGGGCGAGAGCGGGCTTCCTCGGGAGCAAAGAGCGTGGACAGCTCTCCCGCGTTTCCGCGTTCCCCGACCAGCGCGTGCCCATCGACGAAAACACCGCCGCCAAAGCCGTAGTCGAAAGAGAGGTAGATCAGGCTCTGATAGGCATCCCCATTGGACATGTAGTGCTCGGCAATCGCGCTAGCGGTGGAGTTGTTCTCGGCGAAACACGCCAGACCGAAACGTCTGCCAAATACCTCGGTCAAAGGCAGACCCCGCCAGAGATTCAGAGGTTCGGGGGGCTGAAAGCAATCGCTGCGCCCCGGCCGCCAGCCCTGCATTCCGACCCCCATGCCGATCAAGGCGCGCGAAGACAGCAGATCGGAAGTCCAGCTTGCCAACTGCCCGTCCAGCCTGTTCATAACGCTTTCGGGATTTCCCGGTTTCGCGTCTATGACAACCTCGCTGAGGGGCTGTCCTGCCAGATCCAGAAGGCACAGGCCAACGCGCTCCGTCGTGATCGACACACCGAGCGAGGCATAGCGAGACGGATCAAGCCAGACGGTCGGGCTGGGTTTGCCGCGACCGCGGATCTGTGGCTCGCTGAACCGCACCAACCCTTGCTCAGACAGTTTTTCAAGCAGCCTGTGAACCGACTGCTGCGACAGCGTCGTCAGATCGCTGAGGTCTGATCGCGGCAGCGGCCCCTGACGAAACAGCGCGGAAAGAAGCGTGCGCTCGCTTTCACTAAGGCTAATGGCTGAGAATGAAGGGGCTTCGATAGTCATGATCCAAGTGCGGAAAGGGCGCTTGCAGGGACAATTAACCCTCGCACGCCCCGTCGCAAGGAAAATTACGCTTAACACGTCATATTAATTTCACATACAGTGGGTAAAAATGTGCTGAGTCGTGGGAGGGGAGGTCCGCATGACAGCGATCCGGATCCAGGGATTGACCAAGATGTTCGACGGCTTCACGGCCCTGTCGGATATCGACCTCGACGTTGCCCCGGGTGAATTCGTGACGCTGCTTGGCCCCTCGGGCTGTGGCAAGACCACACTTCTGAAGGTGATTTCCGGCTTTCTTGAGCCGACCGAGGGTAAGATTTTCATCGAGGGCAGCGACGTCACCGCGATCCCGCCAGAGCGGCGCGACACCGCCCTGTGCTTCCAGTCCTACGCCCTCTTCCCGCATCTGACCGTGCGCCAGAACCTCGAATTCGGCCTACGCCAGAAGAAGATTCCCCGATCCCACCGGGACGAACGGGTTAAGGATGTTTCGCAGAAACTGGACCTCGCGGCGCAGATGGACAAGCTGCCCAACCAGCTTTCGGGCGGGCAGCAGCAGCGGGTATCACTTGGCCGCGCGTTGGTGATGCGGCCCAAGGTCATCCTTTTCGACGAACCCCTGTCAAATCTTGACGCCAAGCTGCGCGACCAGGTCCGGATCGAGATCCGCCGCATCCAGCGCGACTACGGACTGACGGCGATCTATGTTACCCACGACCAGTCCGAAGCGCTAGCCATGTCAGACCGGGTCGTCTTGCTGAACGGCGGCCGGATCGAGCAGGTGGACACGCCGGAAACCCTGTATCACCGTCCCCGAACGCCCTTTGCCGCCGATTTCATCGGAAACTCAAATGTCTTCACGGGGCAGGTGCTTGGCCAGGACAGCCCCGGACACTGGAACATCGAAACCTCTGCGGGCATCTTCACCTGCGCTCTCGAAGATGCGCCGCACGGCAAGGAGGTTGCACTGTGCTGGCGCCCGGAACATGCCGTCATCGGGGAAGCCGGGATAGAGGGCCGCGTACTGCACCGGGCCTTTCAAGGCCATTTCACCGATCTCACCTGCGCCGCAGGCAGCGGCGTGTTCCGTGTGCAGGCGCTGGAAACCACCGCCCGCGAAGGCGACGTGATCTGCATCCATGTTCCCCCCGACCGCATCCGATTGCTAGAGGACAGGCCATGACCCTACGCCGATGGCTGACTGTTATCCTGCTGCTCCTTCCGGGGCTAGGAATGATCCTCGGGCTGATTGGCATTGTGGTCTGGATCGCGATCGCACAGAGCTTCGGGCTCTACGCGTTGAATGGAAAGGACCAGTTCACTCTGCAATACTGGGCCGAGGTGACCGACCGGCGCGTCTTCGCCCGCTCGGTTCGTTATTCCTTCTACATTGGCACGGTCAGCGCGATCCTGTCGGTCGCGCTGGCCTATCCGCTGGCCATCTGGCTGCGCAAACCCTTCACCGGCTCAATGACGATCGGCGCGATCCTGAAGGCTCCGATGTTGGTGCATGGGCTGGTCGCGGCGTTCCTATTCATCAACGTCATCGCCTATCATGGCATCCTGAACCAGTCGATGCAGGCTCTTGGCCTTTGGGACGAACCGCGCCGCTTGCAGAACGACAGCAACGCCATCGGCGTCCTGATCCTGCAGGTCTGGAAGAACATGCCATTTGCATTGCTGCTGCTTTCCGGAGCGGTGCAGGGCATTTCCGACGATGTGCTGGACGCGGCGCGCGATCTTGGCGCAGGGGCCTGGAATCGGTTCCGTAAGGTGATCGCGCCCCTGTCGATTTCCGCGATGCAGGCGGCGATGGTGATCATCTTCATCGGGGCCATGGCTGATTTCAGTTTTCAGGTCATCGCGGGCCCGACCAACCGTCAGTCCATGTCACAGCTCATGGTGTTCTTCAAGGACAGGGGAGACTGGCATTCGGCGGCCGTTGTCGGGGTCACGCTGATGTTGCTAGCCATGTTAGGGGCCTCCGCGCTCGCCTTCCTGGCCCGGCTGGTGATGAAAGGCCGGTCCAAATGACGCGCGAACAGCTGAACAAGGCTTTGCTGATTCTTCTGTTGGTGATCTGCACCATCTGGTTGGTCATTCCGTTTGGGATGGCGATCCTGTGGTCCCTTGTCGATCCCTCCGAGCCTTGGACCGCGGACCGCATCCTGCCTCCAGCAATGTCGCTCTGGCGCTGGCGCGACATGTGGGAAAACTCCTCGCTGCAGGTGGCGATGGCGACCTCCTACACGCTTGCCCCGCTGGCGGCGCTGCTGTCGCTCGCTCTGGCGACGCCAACCGCCTATGCGCTTGGCCGGATCGCATTCCCGGGCCGGGAGCTGGCAAAGCTGTTGTGCCTGCTGCCCCTGGTCGTGCCAGGCTTTGTCACCGCGATCTTCTTCACCTCGCTACTGTTCCAGCTTGGCCTGCATACTTGGCGGTTCGGCGCGATCCTTTTTGCCCACGCGGTTCTGGCGCTGCCCTACGCGATCCGCATCATGACCGTCAGCTTCGAACAGGTTCGTCAGGACCACATCGACGCGGCGCGCGACCTGGGGGCCTCGCCGCAGGCGCGGTTCCGCGTCGCCTTCCTGCCCGCGTTGCGCCCCGGCATTTTCGCCACGCTACTGATCGTCTTCATCCAGTCCATCGAGGAATTCGCGATCGCGTTCATCCTCGGCAGTCCGGATGTGGTGACGATCCCGACACTGCTATTTTCCGCCCTCGGCCAGGACTATGTCCGCCCCAATGCCGCAGTGCTTTCGCTGATCCTCGTCGTCCCGAACGTGATCCTCATGCTGATCCTGGAACGACTGCTCAAATCCGCCAACCCGACGCTCGCTTCTGGCAAGGGATGACGGGGATGCCAACCACCATGAAAGGGAGAACCACATGCTGAAATCCATCTTCACCGCCACGGCCGTGCTCGCGCTGAGCACCGCCATGTCGAATGCCCAGGACCTGTCGGCCATGTCCTGGGACGAGATTGTCGCCCAGGCCCAGCAGGAAGGGGAACTGACCTGGTATGTCTGGTACCTGCAAGACGACCTGCGCCGCGCTGTGCAGGCCTTCGAGGAGGAATACGGGATCGACGTGACGATTCCTGAGGGGACGAACTCCAGCAACTCTGACAAGATGCTGGCCGAGCGCGACCGTGAAACCGGTGATATTGACGTCTTCGCATGGGGCTATGACAGCTTCGCCAACGTGACGCTGGACGAGCTATTCATGCCGCTGGCCATGTTGCCTGAGGATGCAGGGCGCGTCAGCAGCCTGGCCGGTGTCGATGGTGGCGACCACGTGCTCGCCTTCTGGGGCAACCAGAGCGGCATTGCCTATGACCCGGCCCATGTCGATGCAGAGAACCTGCCGCAGACGCCCGCGGATTTCGCCGCGTTCTGGCAGGCGAACCCGGGCCGCTTTGGCTTCAACTACGAAAACGGCGGTTCGGGTCCGTCCTATTACCAGAACATGCTGCGCGCCATGACCGGGGTCGATTTCTCGGATGGGGAAGTCACGGACGACCGGATCGCGGCGCTGGAGCCGGGGTTCGAATTCTTCAACGAAAATGCCGAGCACTACGTCATCACTGCCGGCAACGCTGACAGCATCATCCGTGTGTCCGATGGCGAACTTTGGATGGTTCCGGCCTGGGAAGATCACCTGGCAGGCCTGCAGAACAGGGGCGAAGTGCGCGATGACATTGCCTTCTACATTCCCGAGATGGGCATGAACGGCGGCGGCAACGGGGTGGCGATCCCACTAAACGCACCGCACCCAGCGGCGGCTCTGGTGTTCATGAACTGGCTGACCTCTGCCGAGACGCAGACTACGTTCAACAGCACCTTCGGCACGGCGCCGATGAATACCGCGGCCGACGATAGTGCTGCGCTGGTCCCCAACGAACAGCGGGCCTTCTCGACGGTCTGGGGCGCCCAGCCGTTCCGCGGCGCTGTCGAGGAAGCCTTCATTGACGCTGTCATCCTCGAAAGATAAGCGCTATCTGGGGCGGCGGCACGTTCAGTCCGCCGCCCTTTCCTGACAGTCAGCAACGATAAAAATGAGCGCCGATACATGACCCACCTCAGCAGGCCCAATCCGCGCATTGCCCGCGACGAGGTTCTCGCCCGGCTGACCGGTCTGTTCGGGGCCGCTGCGCCCCAGTCCATCACCGCACCGCGACAGGGCGGCAAGTTCACGCCCGACGGCGAGGTGCTTCGCCACCCCGGAAATACCTTCCTGTGCCACGTTCCGACGGACTCGCCCCTTTTCGCCGGGCTCTGCGCCGTTCAGGACGGGCTGATCGGATCCCCCTTCGCCGACAGCATGGTGTTTCTGCCGCGCGAGAGTTTTCACATGACAGTCTTCTGCGGGATCAGTGGCGCGCCGCTCGGCGTCGGCGGATGGCCTGCGGGCGTTCGCAGGGATGCCGGTTTGGAGGACATCAACGAGATCTTTCGCGAACGGCTGTCGGGCTTTCGGCTCGACGGCCCGTTTCGGGTCAGGGCGTGCGGGGTCAATGGCCCCAACAGCATCTCGATGGAACCCGACGGAACCGCTGAGGGCTTCCACTTGAGGGGACTGCGGGACAGACTACGCGACCTGACTGGCCTGCCAAGAGATGACCATGAAACCTACCAGTTCCACATCTCGCTGGCCTACATGCTGCGCTTTCTGCCTGCCGAGCAAGCGGATGCGCTCGTTTCCCTGTCCGAGGATCTCTTTGCGCGCCATCTGGCCCAGGTCGAGCCGATCACGTTCACAAGCGTCGAGTTCTGCCGGTTCGAGACCATGTTTCGTTTCGATCCGATCTGCCTCATCAGATCCCCTTGATCGAGGCCGACATCCAACAAGGACGTCACCGACACGCTGGACCTTGCGTTAACAGTCTCGGGCTGTGATCAGGCCACGATCATGCACAAGCCGAGGCTGCTCAACGACAACGTCCTACGTCGCCGTCGATCTGGCCGACTATCTCGATTACAAGGGCATGCATCACGTTCGAGGTGCGCCGCACCACCCACAGACCCAGGGCAAGATCGAACGCTGGCGTCAAATCATGAAGAACCGGGTTCTGCTAGGGTCAGGACCTATTGATATGATTGAAACCGCCGCGGCTGGATGATTCAAGCTCCCGAAATGACGGGGGTGATGATGAGCAACCTATTCTGGCTGACAGAAGAGCAAATGGAGCGGCCCCGGCCGTTCTTCCCGAAGAGCCATGGCAAGCCGCGCGTCGATGATCGGCGTGTCCTGAGCGGCATAATATTCATCAACCGCAATGGGTTGCGGTGGTGCGATGCGCCTCGGGAGTATGGTCCACCGAAGACCCTCTATAACCGCTGGAAGCGATGGAGCGACATGGGGGTCTTCGCCCGGATGATGGTAGGGCTTTCCTCCGCAGGCGGCGAGGAGAAGGTTGTCATGATCGATGCAACTTACCTAAAGGCGCACCTCGCGGATCGCATCCACACGCGCCAGGCCTTGACCGACAAGAACATCAACCTGCCGCAGCTTCTGAATTATTTCCTCTGGCTTGTGTCGCTTGTTCGCCATTCGCTGTCCTCCGTTTCCTAAACATAACGGTGGACCAATTCAGATGGGGAGGCTCAGTTAGAAAAAAGCTGCACATCCTACACCCCCGCTCCGGCGCGCAGCTTTTGCAACTTGCACCGGGTAACTAGTTCATTTGGCGTCTGAATGAGAAGCCCCAATAACGGCTGTGGCGGGGTCCTCCCGCAAGACTCGCATGCGGGTACGTTCAGGCCGCAAAGCCCCCCTAGCGGCAGGATTTTATAAGGGGGGTTGTATTACTGGGTAACGATCAGTGCGGCTGTCAGGAGGTGTTTCATGGGCCATAGGCTTCGGGAGCATCGCTCCACCTTAACCCATTGCGGTTGATGAAAATTATCCCGCTCAGAATCCGCCTGTCGTCGACTCCTGGCTTACCGTGCGACTTTGGAAAGTAGGGTTTCAGACGCGCCATCTGTGCGTCGGTCAGCCGGAAAAGATTGCTCATGTCACCGCTCCGTTGTCGGGGCCGTGAATCACGCAGCGCTCGGGAAATCAATGCATCCAGACCCTATGCGGATCTGTCCAGAATCCAATCTATGAAGCAGCGTACATCCGCTCGTTCCAGCGCATCCTTTGTTGTTACAACATCGTACCCTATCCCGGGCTTGGCCGAGTGGGAGAATGGGTCGATCAGAAGACCAGTTTCGAGCAGGCTGGCAAGAACCGGTTTGCTTCCCAGGACAAAGCCCTGACCGGCTACGGCTGCCTGAACAGCTAGATTATAGTCGTTGAACTTGAGTCCCCGCGCTGGGGAAACATGCTCCGCACCTACCGCCGACAACCACGTTTTCCAATAGTTCCAGTTGCGTGTATTTGCGGCCCATTTGAATTCTGAGAGATCCCATCGAAGCAGCTTGGCATTTGCGAGATCCTCCAGCTTCCGGATCGGTGGCGGGCCTTCGGCTAGCATCGGGCTGCAAAGGGCGCAAAGCTCTTCGTCAAACAAACGGTGTGCAACGAGCTCACCATGATCCTCGACGCCGAACCGGATCCCGACATTCGTGCTTCCGTCAATAAGATTTGCCAGTTGCATGGAAGAATCGATCAGGACCTCAATCGTGGGGTGAAGCAATTTGAAGCTCTCCAGCCGTGGCACCAGCCAAGCTGCTGCAAAAGACGGATCCACAGAGACAACCAGCCGCTTTTCATGACGGGTGGAACGCATCCGATCAACCGCTTGCGCGATCTGCCGAAAGCCGTTCGACAAATCGTCGAGACCGCGAATTCCAATGTCGGTCAATTCCATCGCGCGGCCACTGCGTCGCAGCAACGGCTCGCCAATAGCATCTTCAAGCTTTGCCACCAGCTGTTTGATCGCGGCGGGCGTGACGCTGAGTTCGTCCGCTGCGCCTTTGTAACTGCGATGGCGTGCGGTGGCCTCGAAGGCACGCAGTGCGTTGAGAGAGGGAATCCAAGAGCTCATGGAGGCAGATAAACTAAACCTTATGATCAGTTCAAATGACTTTTTGTTACCAGGATTCTTGTGTATGTGCAATGAACACAACCAGTTTGGACGAGAGTGAGAAAATCTGAAAAACTGGAGAGGTAAGATAAACTGATGCCATGCGGCACGGTATCGATTTAGGGACGTTAGGGACCAAGTATGACCAGCTCCATCCACTCAGACATCAAAAACACAGTTCGAATAAGTGCTCGGCGCTACGACCAGTCACCTTTCTACGACTGCTATGCGAATGAAGAGACCGTTCTGGGGGTGGTCGCAGAGCGGTTCTACGGGGTGTTCAACGGTGAAGATGCCGTCGAAACCTATTGGAATCTGCGTCGCAAGGTCGTGCTTTATGACGTGCCGGAAAAGCCGTGGCAAATTGAAGGCCCCGATGCCATGGCTTTCATGGAAAAGATCTTCGCTCGGAATATCTCAACTCTCAAAGAAGGGCGCGGTCTCTATGCGATCGCATGTGCTCATGACGGCGGCACCTTCATGGACGGAATCCTGTTCCGCATGGCGGAGGACGTGTTCTGGTACGTTCAACCTGATGGCCATCTCCTGCCCTGGGTTATGGCATTGAGCGAAGGCTTTGACGTGAAGATCTCTGATCCATTGGGGCGGGTGCTGCAAATTCAGGGGCCGAATTCGCTGAAGGTGATGTCGGCTCTGACGGATGGAGTAATCGACGAGAGCCTGAAGTACTTTCAATCGGGCTACTACGATATCAAGGGGCAGCGGCTCTATGTTTCTCGCACTGGTTGGACCGGTGAGCTAGGATACGAAATCTACTCGGTCGGGACTGATACATCGATCGACACAAAGACAGACCATCACAAGCTGTTTTATGACGTGATGGAGGCAGGCAAAGAGCACGGAATTGTTTACGGCAGCATGGCATCTATGGAAATTCGCCGGATTGAAGCCGGAATCCTCGATAACTTGACTGATTTCGATCACACGATGACCCCGTTTGCTGCAGGGCTTGGTCCCTTCATTCATACCGACAAAGAAGGCTACGTCGGACGTGCAGCGCTTCAGGGAGCCGATACCAGAGTGCGTCTGCTGGGATTGGTGTGCAAAACCGCTGTTCCGGGATACCGTGGAGAGGTCAGCGAAGATGGGACGCGTGTCGGTCATGTGACGGCCTCCACCTGGTCGCCAACACTTGACTGCGGTGTAGCCTATGTGCGCTTCGACGAGCCTTCGGACTGGATCGGTAAAACGCTGACTGTTGTCACAGAAGATGGCACAACCGCTGACTGCGAGGTGGTGACTCTTCCGTTCTACGACAAGGAAAAAAAGATCCCTCGCGGTCTGGACAAGACGATCCCCTGATCTGTTCGAGGGTGCCGGGGTCCGTGAGCCTCCCCTTTCCGAGACCCTGGCGCGTTTTAAAACTTCTGAGCCATGTTCGAATCTAGCGTCAAATCTTTGAAGATTTCCGTGCTTTTGCTCGACGGGTTTTCGGTGCTGGCCCTAGGGTCGATCCTGGAACCGTTTGGTCTGCTAGCCAGCGAGTGCCCAGAGGTTGCGCCGCGCGTGTCGCTTTATTCGATCACGGGCAATGTGGCGACATCCGCAACCGGTATGCCCGTACCCTGCGAATTCGGGCTACGTGACTTGGCTGAAAGTGTCGACGGGCCGAAAATGCCGGCTCATCTCATCCTCTGCGGCGCGACGACCGGCTGCATTGAGCCCGGTACAAGCGTCACAGCCTTGCTTCGTCGTGCTCATAAGGCGGGGGTTTCGATCCACGCGATCGGAAACACTGTTTGGTATCTGGCAGAAGCCAGCCAACTGAGAGGTGGAAAGGCGACCACCCACTGGCATTCGCTCAATGCACTGGACGAGAGCTATTTCGATATCGAAGTGGAGAATACTCTGTTTACCAAATGGGGCGGGGTAACCACATGTGCCGGAGAACTCGCTGTACTCGATATGATCATGGATCTGATTGCTGGAATATCCGCCGACGCAGCGGGTGTTGTGGCCCGACATTTGAACATGCAGAGCCCGCGGGACGGCAAGGTGCCTCAAGTCTGTCAAAGGGCTGATCAGCTGCTCAGTGTCCCCCAGAAACTGCGAAAAGCGACTGATGCGATGGCTCAGAATCTAGAAGAGCCGCTACGTATTCCTGAAATAGCACAGTATTGCGATATCTCTCAGCGGCAGTTGGAACGCCTGTTTTTGCGTCACCTTCGAACCTCACCCATGCGCTACTATGCCGAACTGCGGTTGGACCGAGCGCATCAGCTTGTATCGCACACCAATCTGGATCTGAACGAAGTGGCGATCGCGGCTGGGTTTTCGACGGTGCGGACGCTGTCCAAGCAGTTTCGTGCGCACTATTCGCTGACCCCCTCACAACATCGCGCAAAGCTGGATGAAAGGGTGGCCTCTTCAGCTGGCTAGACAGGAGGTTCAGTGGCGAAGTTGCTCAATCTTGATGCTTCGCGTCAAGGTCGAAGATCAGGTTCCTCTCAGTTTTACCATTTAGAATCGCTTCGGATTTTAACCATTTTTTTCTATATTCATCGGATATCAGAAAAAAAATCGCAGAAAAACTAATCATTAGGGTCAGATCAATTGACTCACTTTCCCCTGGGAAAGTCGGCTAGCCTGATGGTGATCTGGCCGAGAAGAGGAGCAACGCCATGACCTACGTTCCGCAAGTGTATTTCCTGGCTCTCAGCGGTCTGACAATCGCGGCCATCTTGACGTCGCAGACCCTGTTCTAAGCCGCCTCACAGCGGTGATTGGCAACCTATCGGGAGGAAGTTCATTGGCAAAGCCGACAAGGAAAAATGAAGAGGTTGATGTCCTGATTGTGGGTTCGGGACCGTCAGGCGCGGTGGCAGCCAAGCTGTTGACCGAGTCGGGCATGTCTGTGGTCACGCTGGAACAGGGCACTTGGTTTGATCCGGGTGATTACCCAGGCGACAAGAAGGAATTCGAGCTTGCTGGGGGAAAACAGTGGCACCCGTCGCCGAACGTCCGAGACAACGAACGCGACTATCCGATCAACACCTCTGAAAGCGACGTTGAACCGCTGATGCAATCCGCAGTGGGCGGCAGCGGCACGATCTGGGCGGGCCATTGGGTTCCGTTTCTACCGTCTGACTTCAAGGTCCGCTCACTTGACGGGGTGGCTGTCGACTGGCCATTTGATTACTACGAAATCCTGCCACATCTTGAGGCGGTTGAGCAGCTTGTCAGTTCCTCTGGTACGAAAGGCAACACTGGCTATCCGCAGCAGGCGGGCTATCCGACCAAACAGATCCCAATCGGCAAGACCGGCATGAAACTGGCCCAAGGAATGGACAAGCTCGGCTGGCACTGGTGGCCGGGGCTCAACGCCATGCCCTCGATACCCTGGCAAGGTCAAAACCCTTGCGCGCGGCGCGGCACCTGCATGTTCGGCTGCCCAGAGGCGGCGAAGTGGTCGCCAGACCTGGTGCTGTTCAAAGAGGCCAAGAAATACGGCCATCGCATGATCGCGGGTGCGCGAGTGCGTGAGGTGATCTACGATGACAATCTGGGCCGTGTGACCGGCGCGATTTATGTCGATATGAATGGCCGCGAGCGCCGGCAGATGGCAAAGATCGTCGTGCTTTGCGCCAACGCCATCGGCACGCCTCGGATCCTGCTGAATTCCAAATCGAGGCGTTTCCCGGACGGGCTGGCGAATTCCAGTGGTTTGGTCGGCAAAAACCTGATGATGCATCCATTCGGCCTGGTCATGGGGCACTTCGATGAGGATCTGGAAAGCTGGAAAGGCCCCTCGGGTCAGCTGATCAACACGCTGCAATTTTACGAAACCGACGAAAAGCGCGGCTTTGTACGCGGTGCGAAATGGGGCGGCATGTCGGCCGGTGGCCCGCTGTCCTCCAAGGGCTATGTCGGATCGACGGTGTTCAAGGATGGCGGCAAGGTGGAAGACACCTGGGGCGTCAACTGGCACAAGATGATCGAGGAACGGTTTGGCCGGACGGCACTTTGGGCCATCGTCGGCGAAGATCTTCCGGAAGAAGCAAATCGGGTCGAGATCGACTCTAACCTGGTCGATAGCGATGGGGTTCCTGCCCCCAAGGTCATCTACAAGACCTCGGAAAACTCCAAGCTCCTGCTCGAATTCCACGCGGAACGGGCGAAGGAGTCGATGGAGGCAGCGGGGGCAGTGTCGACCTCCGTCATGCCCCAGATGCGCGAAAGCGGCTGGCATCTGTTGGGCACTGCGCGGCTGGGCGATGACCGAGAACAGTCGGTGCTGAACCAATACGGTCAGGCCCATGATGTTCCGAATCTCTTCGTTTGGGACCTCAGCGCGTTCCCGACCGGCGCTGGCGCCAACCCGACGGCCACGTTGATGGCCGTGGCTCATCGTCAGGCCACTCAACTGATCAAAGAAGCCAGAAATGTGGAGGCTGCGTGATGGCTGTCTATTCCGATTCAGACCGTGAGGCTTATGCCAAGCTCGCCGATTTTCTGATCCCTGAATACAACGGGAAACCGGCGGCTTCGGCGGTAAATGTCCACCTGGAAATGTTGGACGAGGTGCTCCGTATTCGGCCCGACCTTGATGAGGGTTTCCGCCGGGCGCTCGATTTCTGTTGTGGCAAGGATGTCTCCGAGGCGCTGAACGCCTTGGCGCGTGAAGATGACGCCGCCTTCACTGCGCTGACGACCGTGACAACCGGTGGTTACATGATGACAGACGGCGCGCGCGCCGCCGTGGGTTATCCAGGTCAGGAGGCTTCGCCCTTCGATGTCGATGAGATTCCCGAATATATCACCAATGGGATGTTGGACCGAGTGATTGCCCGAGGGCCGATCTATCGGGACACCAAGCACCTGTAACGGAAGTCAAAATCATGAAGATAACCGTAATTCTGCGGCTCGAGCCGGTCCTGACCGAAGAGCTCGAGCTTACCAATGACGCGCGCGATGTTGATCGTGAATGGATCGGTCTGGACATGAACCAGTTCGACGATCAGGCACTGGAGCAGGCAATTCTGATTAAGGAACAAACAGGTGCCGAGGTCGTGGCCATCGCTATCGAAGACGAGGGCACTGACCGAATGCTGAAGACCGCATTGGCGCGTGGGGCAGACACGGCGCGACTGATCCCGATGGATGAGTATGACGTCGAAAGTCGTTCGTCGCGCGCGATGGCCCCGATCTATGCCATGGCAATCAGGGAACTGGAGCCTGATATGGTGCTGGTTGGTGTGCTGTCAAATGCCGATATCTACGGAGAGTTGGCACCATATCTCGCTGCCCATCTGGGATGGCCACAGGCCAGTGCGATTTCCCAGGTCACCCTGGGAACAGGTCAGGTCACACTTCGGCAGGAGTATGCTGGCGGCCGGTCGGCCCGGTTGGCGCTTCAGCTTCCGGCGATTGCTGGGCTTCAGACCGCCGCACAACCGCCGCGCTACGTGGCAGGCAGCAAGCTGCGCGATCTGCTCAAGGTGCAGATACCAGAGTTGAACATTGAAGCTGTGCCCGGCGCTGACCTGGCTGAAGCGACGACCTTGGCGCTGCCAGATATGAGCGGCGCGGCTGAAATGATTGATGGTGACGCGCAGGAGATTGCCAATGCGATCCATGCGCTTCTGGAAGAGAAAGGGTTCGTCTGATGGGCATTCTCGTACAGATCGAACACGTTGATGGGCAGGTTGCCGACGGGGCACATGAACTGCTGGCCATGGCGCGCAGCTTGGGTGGCACCGTGGAGGCGCTTGTGTGCGCAAAGGATGCCACGACCGTCGCAGCCATCGCCGACGAGTTGGACGCCGACACAGTTGTTGCCGTCGCGGACGCGGTTTTAGCGGACTACGTACCTGCGGCTTACCTGACCTGCCTTGCGCAAGCGATGGAAGATCGCGCACCGGATCTGGTCTTGCTCAGCTACTCAACCGCGGGGATCGACCTGGCCGGGGGCGTGGCGCTGAAATCGGGAAGGGAAATGGTGTGTTATGCCACCGCGATTGAACGCGACGGCGCTGTTCTGACGGTGAAATCGCAGGTTTATAGCGGCAAGCTGACGGCAAGCACCACCCTGCCGCTGCCTGGGATCGTTGTGGTCATGCCGGGCGCAATCAAGGCCCCCGAGCGGGCAGGCGGCTCGGCGCCCGTGGAAGAACTGGTGGTTGATCTCTCCGTCAGTCAATCGATCCGCCATGTCGAAAATCTTTTGCCAGACAGCGATGGCATTGACCTCACCAAGGCGGAGAGGATCGTTTGCGTGGGTCGAGCGCTTGGCGGCACTGACAAGCTGCCCCTGGCGGAGGCTCTGGCAGTCAAGCTTGGAGCGGAAATCGCAGGGTCGAGGCCAGTGATCGATGCAGGCTGGCTGCCAAGGGCGCGTCAGGTCGGGAAATCCGGCACCAAGGTTAAGCCGAAGCTATACCTTATGGCGGGCGTTTCTGGCGCGCCTGAGCATCTCGAAGGCATGCAGGACAGCGACCTGATCATAGCGCTGAACTCGGACGAGCAGGCACCGATCTTCCGTAAAGCTCACTACGGCGCTGTGTGCGACATGTTCGAAGTGCTTCCCGCGCTGACAGAAAAACTCGGCTAGTTTGAAAGGCGCTTTTCATGCAAACGCTGCTGCTTTGGATCGTTACACTCGCAACTCTGGTGGTGTTTGCATGGCGTTTCGGAACGCGCTTGCAGCCCCTGTTTTCTGCGCGGCCAGTTAATCGGCTCGACCGACCGGGCGAGCGTTTTTCAGGCATGCTGGGCGATATTGGCCTTCATCGCCGCATGCTGCGTTTCACCTATTCGGGTGTACTGCATGCGATGATCTTTTCAAGTTTTCTGGTGCTATTCACTGCGATCATCGAGTCGTTCGGATCGGTGCTGTTTCCCGGTTTCACCTTGGCACCAGTCGGCGGTGAGACCTGGATCGCAATCTTGCAGGAAACATTCGCGCTGCTGATCCTGGTTGGTCTCGGCATGGCGGCTTATCAGCGGCTGATCCGCAAACCGGCTCGGTTCGAGGGGTCACGCAAGGGGGATGCGATACTGATCTATGTGCTGGCGACAGGCATCGTGGCGTCGATGCTGTTGGAGTTCGCCTCAGCCATCGCCATCACCGGCACACCCAATCCTTATCGCCCGGTTTCAAGCCTGCTGGCTGCTCTATTGGGACAGGTTGGTGTAGACGGTCATGCCGCCGAGACCTTGCACATGTCGTTTTACTGGGCACACGTGCTGATCATACTCGGGTTTCTGGCTTATATTCCCGGCTCAAAACATCGCCACATGTTCCTTGCAGCGCCGAATATTTTTCTGCGCCCATTGCACCCCAAAGGTCAATTGCCTGCTGTCCCCACCCTGGAGGATGAGAAAACCCCCAGCGGAATCCAGAGCTTCAGCGATTTCACCTGGAAAGACCTGCTCGATCCTTTGACCTGTACGGAATGCGGCCGCTGCCAATCGGTCTGCCCTGCCTATGCTGCGGGCACGCCCTTGAGCCCGAAAAAGCTGATCATGGATCTGCGCGACGGTATGAGCACGGGCGAAGCGCACCTGCCGATCGTCGGCGGAGTGATCTCCGAGGATGTGCTCTGGTCCTGCACCACCTGCCGTGCCTGCATGGAAGTGTGTCCGGTTCATATAGAGCACGTCCCGAAAATCGTAGAGATGCGCCGGACCATGGTCGAGGCTGGCACGCTGGAGCCAATGCTTCAGGATGCCCTCACCAGTTTTCAGAGCCAGGGCAATTCCTTTGGCAAGCCGGCCAAGCAGCGTGCGCGCTGGATCAAGGGCCTTAGTTTCAAGCCTGTGGATGCGCGCAATCAGCCCGTCGATGTGCTTTGGTTTGTAGGAGATTTCGCCAGTTTTGATGCCCGTGCGCAAGAGCTCACCAGGATGGTTGCGGAATTGCTTCATCAGGCCGGAGTTGATTTCGGTATTCTATACGACGGTGAGCGCAATTCCGGAAACGATGTGCGTCGGGCCGGCGACGAGGGCCTGTTTGAGCTGCTTGCACAGCAGAATATCGACACTCTTGCAGGGTGTGAGTTCAACCGGATCATGACGACCGATCCGCATTCGCTGAATGCTTTGAAATCCGAATACCCGGCCTTGGGGGCCGACTATGATGTCGTGCATTACTCGGAACTCCTGCTTGACCTGATTTCGGCGGGAAAGCTGACACCCAAACAAGGCGCGGCTGCTCAGGTCACCTATCACGACCCCTGCTATCTGGGTCGCTACAACGGCGGCTTTGATGCCCCGCGCGATCTGATCGCAGCACTTGGTCACGATCTGAGAGAAATGCCACGTAACCGCAAAAACAGCTTCTGCTGTGGTGCGGGCGGCGGTCGCATCTGGATGGATGACTCGGCCTTTCATGAACGCCCAAGCGAAAACAGGATCAAGGAGGCATTGGCCCTGGGCGACGTGTCCTACTTTGTCGTGAGCTGCCCCAAGGACGTGGTGATGTACACGGCCGCGATCCAGAATCTCGGCGTGGAGGACCGGATCTCTGTCCGTGATCTGGCCGAACTTGTCACTGAATCGCTCGAATAAATGGCGCGCTGCGCCGCGTCCCCTATAAACAGGAATACATCTAATGAGCACCGATGTCTTGTGGTCTCCGCCCAACTCAGCATTTTCCGAAACGGCGATGGCCCGGTTTGCCGTGGTCAACGGTTTCGATCCACATGACTATAATACATTGCATCGTTGGTCGATTGGTGATCCGGGCGCATTCTGGTCGGCTTTGTGGGACGCAACGGGGGTATTGGGTAACAAGGGCGATCGTGCCTTCGTCCCCGATGAATCCGCCTGGATGACGGGCGCTCGATTCTTTCCCGATGCATCTCTAAACCTCGCAGAAAACCTGCTTATGCGCGGTTCGGAAGATGAACCGGCCGTGTTCGAGGTTCAGGAAAGCGGAGCCGAGACGATGGTTACCCGTGCCAAACTGCGCGCCTGTGTGGCCCGCGTGGCGGCAGGGCTGAGATCCGCAGGGATCGAACCCGGTGACCGGGTGGCCGGGGTCATGCCAAACACGATCGACGGTCTGGTCGCCGCTATGGCCACGATTGCTGTTGGTGGTGTCTGGACCTCGTGCTCTCCCGATTTCGGGAAGGCCGCCATTGTGGATCGGATCGGGCAGGTGGGGCCAAAGGTGCTCTTTGCTGCACCGAGCTATCAATACGGCGGCAAAGCTCATGATATCAGCGATCGGATTGCCGAGGTGGTCGGGGAAATACCCTCGATCACGACAGTGGTTCTGAGTGGGGACGGTGAGGTTGCGGGATTGGAGACGACCCGGCAGGAGGAGTTTGGCGAGGACGCGCCCCTGAGTTTCGTCCGACTACCTTTTGATCACCCGGCCTATATCCTCTACACATCCGGCACCACGGGGATCCCGAAGGCCATCGTGCATCGAGCGGGCGGCGTGTTGATGCAGCACCTGAAGGAACACGTCCTTCACGGCGACGTTCGGTCCGGTGACCGCGTGATCTGGTACACCAATACCGCCTGGATGATGTATCACTGGATGATCTCGGCACTTGGGGCCGGGGCTGCAGTGGTGCTCTATGATGGCGCGCCGATCCTTAAAACACGCACAGGACTTGATCCTTCGCCGCTCTGGATGCTGACCGAGAGGCTCAAGGTCACTCATTTGGGCGTCAGCCCCAAATACCTCGCGACGCTGGCGGCCGAAGGATACCATCCTGGCGAGCGGCACAACCTGTCCGCGCTGCGCAGCCTTCTGGCATGTGGCGCGCCCACCCTTCCGCATCAGTTCGATTGGGTCTTTAGAGCAGTCAAAAAGGACATGTCCTTCGCCTCCATCTCCGGCGGTACGGAAATTCTCGGTTCCTTCCTGATCGGCTCACCACTTCACCCGGTAAGGCGCGGGCAATTGACCGTGCCGGCACTTGGCCATGCGGTCGCAGTGCTTGATGAACGTGGTGTGCATTGCATCGGGCGGCGCGGAGAACTTGTCTGCACCGAGCCGTTCCCGTCAATGCCGCTTACCTTCTGGGGTGAGGGCGGCGATGCGCGCTATCGTGCGACCTATTTCGGCGACCGGTCTGAAATCTGGACCCATGGCGACGTGGCCGAACTGACCTGTACCGGTGGTGGCTATGTCCATGGGCGATCTGACAATACGCTAAAGCCCGGCGGCGTGCGCATCGGGATTTCCGAGATATATGCCGTTTGTGAGACCTATCCCGAGATTGATGATTTTCTCGTGTTCGGGGCCAGCCATGAGGGCGACGAAGAGGTCGTGCTTTGCCTGAAACCCTCGGGCGGCACTACCATTGATGGGGATGTGATCACCCGCATCCGGCGTCAGATCAGAAGTGAAGCTTCACCGCGCCATGTGCCCGCACGGATCCATCTGGTAGCCGACATCCCTTACACGATCAACGGCAAACGTGTCGAAGGCGCGGCGCGCACGACTGTGGCCGGTGGCGTGGTTAAGAACCTTGGTTCCATCGCGAACCCTGCCTGCCTGGAGGAATACAAGACCCTGCGGCGGGAGGACGCGCTGTGAAGCATATGGCCACTCGCTGCGCAATCTCAGGGATCGGAGAGCTGAAGCCAACCCGCCGAACCGATGGCGTCAACACGATGGATCTGCTGTTGAAGGTTTCGGCCGAAGCCGCAGAGGATGCCGGGATCGAGCCGGGCGCCATTGATGGATTGCTGGTCGGTCCGCAAGTTGGGGAAACACCTCAGCATGTGCCCGCAACGGTGGCGGAATATTTTGGCATGCAACCCACGATGTCCAACGTGGTTGATCTTGGCGGTGCTTCTGGCCCTGGCATGATCTGGCGTGCTGCAGCTGCGATCGAGGCCGGGCAATGTGAGACCGTTCTTTGTGTGTTGGGCAATCACCGCAATCCGGTTGCGCCGCGTTCGCCCAATCGCAACCCGGCGCGCGAGTTTGACACGCCCTTTGGCGCATCCGGGGCGAATACGTCCTACGCATTGTTGATGCAGGCCCATATGGCCGAATATGCCTGCACGCCCGAGGACTATGCGCTGATCGCTGCCGGGGCGCGGGAAAATGCGCAGCTCAACCCAATGGCCATTTTTCATGGCCAGCCGGCCAGTGTGGAAGAGGTGCTGGCCTCGCCCATGGTTGCTTCCCCGTTGCATCTGTTTGAGATCGTTATGCCGGTGGCAGGTGGTGAAGCGGTCATCGTGACGACTGCGAAAAGGGCCGCCAAAGGCCCGCATCGCCCGATTGAGCTTTGGGGGGCGGGTGAGAAGCTTACGCATCGTGCTGTCAGTCAGGCGCCCAGCTTGATCTCCGGGCCGCTCAAACCCTCGATGGCGCGGGCGTTGTCGCAAGCAGGTTTGGGAGTGAAACAGATGGATTTCCTGTCCCTCTACGACTGCTACACGATCATGGTTGCTGCAACGATCGAAGATGCGGGTCTGTGCGCACCGGGCGAATTTGGTGCATGGCTGCGCGACAATGGCGGTATGGGGCCGCTTGCCAGACAACCGATCAACACCCACGGAGGCCAGCTAGGATTTGGACAGCCAGATCTCGCCGGGGGCATGACCCATGTGGTTGAGGCGGTGCGCCAGCTGCGCGGTGACGCTGAGGGGCGCCAGATAGACAACTGCAACACCGCGCTGATCACCGGCAATGGTGCGACGATGAGCGAGGCCGTCGCACTTGTATTGGGGGCATCCGCATGACAGACCTGACACAGCTCAACGTCCCTGGGCCGATTGAAACACCGCTGACGGAACCCTTCTGGCACGCCGCCGCCGAAGGCCGGTTAATGATTCAGCACTGTGGGCACTGCAAAAGCGCGGTTTTCTACCCCCGCGCGATATGTCCACAGTGCTGGTCCGATGCACTTGAATGGCAGGAGGCGTCAGGCAGGGGGCGGCTAAAGAGCTTTTCTGAAATCTGGAAGCCCGGCCATCCCGGATGGATCCAGGTGACACCTTATTTGGTGGGTCTCGTTGAACTGGAAGAGGGCCCCACAATGCTCAGCCACATTTTGGCGGACAACAATGACGTGACGGTCGGCGATCCGCTGTTCTTCGCACCAACTCAAGTGGGCGAGCGGGTTCTGCCGCTTTTCCGCAAGATTAAAACTGAAAGGGAGAGACCGATGAGCAAGACCGACGGATGGGCCGGGGTGACCAACGGCAAACCGGTAGTGGGGCAGGCGGCTGAACGCAGTCGAGTGACGACGATGGGCGATATCCAAGCCTTCACCGACATGACCGGAGATCGCAATCCCGTGCATTATGACGAGGCTCTGGCCAAGAAGACTGCGTTTGGCAAACTGATCGTGCAGGGCGGCGTAACCACCGGCATTCTGAACGCCTGCGTTGCGGAGGATCTGCCCGGCCCCGGCACTGTGTTTCTGAACACAAATCTCAACTTCAAGAAAGCCGTGGGGGTCGGGGAAACCATCACTGGCCGGGTTGAAATCGCCACGATGCGCGAGGACAAGCCGATCTGCACCCTCAATGTTTCGGTCCGTGACGGGGCAGGCGATATCTGCGTTGAAGGGACAGCGACGACCTTCACCATGCCGTTACAGGGGCTGTAATTGCATACCGGCCCCGACAGCAAATGGACGGCGCTTCTGTGGACGGGCACAGCAGTGGTCATGTCGCTAATGACATGGTTTTCGGCCACTGCCGTGCTGCCGGAGCTCAGCGCGCATTTGTCTTTGACGGCCAACCAGGGGGCCTGGCTGACCAATGCTGTACAGCTTGGCTTTGCCGTCGGGGCCATCGGGTCGAGTCTGCTCGCCTTGGGGGATATCTGGCCACTCACCCGGATGATGGCCGGGGCTGCGTTTCTGGCTGGGATCGTGAATCTCTTGCTTTTGGTCAATCTGGGAGCCGCTGGCGCGATTGCCACGCGATTTCTGACCGGGGTGGCACTGGCGGGCATCTACCCTCCGGCAATGAAATTCATTGCAACGTGGTTTCGCACCGGTCGAGGGTTGGCCATGGGAGCTATGGTGGGGGCACTGACCCTCGGTTCGGCTATGCCCCATCTGGTCCGCGCCGCAGGGACCGGCGTTCCATGGGAGGCGGTGGTGATCGTCTGCTCGTTCGGCAGCTTGATCGCCGCTTTCATCTTCGCTGGAATGCTTCGCGAAGGTCCAAATGAATTTTCTCGCACAGTTGTTGATCTTCGCCAGGTTGGGGCGATCCTGCGCAACCGGCCCGTGATGCTCGCCAATACCGGCTATTTTGGCCATATGTGGGAGCTGTATGCGATGTGGGGCTGGTTCCTGGCCTTCGCAGCCAGTGCTGAAGCTGAGGGTCTTGGCCCGATCAATGCCTCGGGATTTACCTTTGCGGTCATTGCAATGGGGGCTCTTGGCTGCCTCGCGGGCGGCTGGTTGGCCGATCGGATCGGACGGTGTCTTACAACGTCAATGATGATGATGATTTCAGGTGGCGCAGCACTGCTGATTGGGCTCGTCTATTCAGGGCCGCTCTGGCTCTTTGCCCTCGTCGCGCTTGTCTGGGGATTTACGATTGTCGGCGACAGTGCCCAGTTTTCCGCCGCTGTTAGTGAGTTGTCCGAGCCCCATCTCGTAGGCTCGTCCCTTGCGTTCCAGATGGGTGTTGGGTTTGCCATCACCATTGTTGCGATCTGGATCACGCCGTTGGTGGCCGAGTTCTTTGGCTCTTGGCGATGGACCTTTCTGATTTTGGTGCCGGGCCCCGCATTGGGTGTTCCGGCGATGCTGGCGCTTCGGCGTCATCCAAGCGCTCGTCTTATGGCGGGCGGGAACCGGTAATGCGCATGCCCCGATGTGGGCGCCAGGGAGGATGGAATGAGAAATCTGGATAAATTCTATATCGGCGGGACTTGGGTGACGCCCAAAGGCGAAGATGTACACCACCTGATCAACCCGGCCACCGAAGAGAAGATCGCAGAGATACCCATGGGGAATGAAGCTGATGTAAATTCCGCCGTGGCTGCCGCGAAAGCTGCATTCGACAGCTTTTCAATGACCGGCAAGGAAGAGCGTTTGGTTCTGCTTCGGCGACTTCTGAAACTCTATAACGCTGCTTATGACGAGATCGCCGACCTGATGGTGCAGGAGATGGGCACAACGCGCGCGTTTTCGCATGCAGCCCAAGCCTGGGTCGGGACCGCCCATCTGGAGGCCGCTATCGAGGCGCTGGACAATGAAAGCTTTGAAGAGCTGCGCGGAAACACCTTGATTTCGAAAGAACCGATTGGGGTCTGTGCCCTTATCACACCCTGGAATTGGCCAATGAACCAGCTTGTGGTCAAGGCTGCCCCCGCCTTGGCGGCAGGCTGCACGATGGTGGCGAAGCCATCGGAATACTCACCGCTCTCGTCCTTGCGGTTTGCCGAACTGGTAGCAGAGGCGGGGTATCCTGCCGGCGTCTATAACCACATCACTGGGGCCGGTCCCGTGGCGGGCGAGGCGCTGTCACGGCATCCGGACGTCGATATGGTCTCAATCACCGGATCGACCCGCGCCGGGATTGCGGTAGCGCGTGCGGCGGCCGATACGGTCAAGCGGGTCAGCCAGGAACTGGGAGGGAAATCCCCAAACATCATTCTGCGTGACGCAGACCTGAAATCCGCCGTCAAGGCGGGGGTCGATGCCTGCTTCATCAACGTTGGTCAGGCCTGTCGGTCGCCCACGCGCATGCTGGTTCCCGCTGAACGCATGGAAGAGGCAAAGGCCGCCGCAAAAGAGGCGGCAGAGGCCCACAGCGTGGGTGACCCGATGACCGATGTCTCGCTTGGTCCGGTGGTCAACGAGATTCAGTTCAGAAGCATTCAGCGGCTGATCGAAGCTGGAATTCGCGAGGGTGCCACACTGGTCACTGGCGGGCCAGGTCGCCCAGAGGGATTGAACCGCGGATACTATGTTCGCCCGACCGTCTTCGCCGATGTAACGGCCGACATGACAATCGCGCGGGAAGAGATTTTTGGCCCAGTTCTCTCGATCATGGCATACGAAAACGAGGAAGATGCTATCTCCCAGGCAAATGATACGGTCTATGGCCTTTCAGCCTATATCCAGACCAAAGATCTGGACAAGGCGCGTCAGATCGCTCGCCGGTTGAGAGTGGGGTCGATCTGGATCAACGAGTCAGAATGGGATGCCCGCGCACCGTTTGGCGGATTCAAGCAATCCGGCAATGGGCGTGAGCATGGTGAATGGGGCCTTGAGGACTACCTCGAAGTCAAATCGACGGCCGGATACGCCTGATAGTGGGGGTAAAGACCAGACATGTATCAGATCCGCCTTTTCGCCGCCCGTCATTCCCGTGCGTTTGAATGGATATACAAGCGGGTGGAATCGATTCTTGTGTGGATGGATCCGGTCTTTTCCCGCATCGGTTACAACCGCGTGGAGCGACCTGTTGCCTTCATCGAGAGAGGGGTGAAAACCCTTCTGTTTGATTGCAAGATGTGCGGCCAATGTGTGCTGTCCTCCACTGGCATGTCTTGCCCGATGAATTGCCCCAAACAGCTTCGCAACGGGCCTTGCGGCGGGGTCCGCCCTGGTGGGTTTTGCGAAGTGAAACCCGAGATGAGATGCGTCTGGGTGCTTGCGTGGGACGGGGCCAGTCAGATGCAGGACGGGCAGCAGATTCGCGACGTGCTGCCGCCGGTCGAACGCAATCTGGAAGGTTCGTCCTCTTGGCTCCGGGTAAGCAGAGAGAAGGCGGCCAACATGCGGGCTGCACGACAGGCAGCTCGCACGGCGTTGGCAGATGCCTTTCCAGAGGCACGCAGCCACGAGCCGTCGACCGCGCCTCTGGCCGAAGAACCCAATCGCGCCCTGAAGGGGAGCGCATTGAAATGAGCGATTATCTGTCCCATGAGTTCGCGATCGACAGCTACCGTCCCCCGCCCGAGGGGCATGTGTCGCATAGCAGGCTTGAGCGGGTGCTGCGCGCGGGCAGGTTCGCCGTCACCGCTGAGTCCAATCCGCCCGACAGTGCCGATCCGGAAGACGTCTATCAAGCCGCGCAGCCCCTTGGCGAAGTGGTGGACGCGATCAACGCCACTGATGCGTCAGGGGCCAATTGCCATATGTCTTCGGTTGGGATCAGCGCACTCCTGACTCGTGCGGGATATTCAGCTGTCTATCAGATATCCTGTCGAGACCGGAACAGGATCGCGATTCAGGGTGATGTTCTGGGCGCTGCCGCGATGGGAATTTCAAATGTCCTGTGCCTGACTGGCGATGGCGTAGGGGTTGGCGATCAGCCAGGGGCGAAGCCGGTCTTTGATGTGGACTCGCTTTCACTGCTGCGGATCATCCGCATGATGCGTGACCAAGGGCAGTTCCTGTCAGGGCGCAAGATCAAGCGCCCGCCCAATCTGTTTCTGGGCGCAGCCGAAAACCCTTGTATCCCGCCACTCGAATGGCGCGCGGACAGACTTGCCAAAAAGGTGGAAGCGGGGGCGGATTTTATCCAGACGAACTATATTTACGACATCCAAGTGTTCGAGGCCTTCATGTCACGCGTGCGGGACATGGGGCTTGACCGGAAGGTGTTCATCCTGGCTGGTGTCGGTCCCTTGGCTTCGGCCCGAGCCGCGCGCTGGATGCGGTCGAACGTGCCTGGAATCCACATCCCCGATTTTATGATAAGCCGCATGGAACAGGCCGAGAACCCAGGTCTCGAAGGTAAGAAAATTTGTATAGAGCTGATTCAGCAGATCAAGGAGATTGCTGGAGTCTCGGGTGTTCACGTGATGGCTTATCGGCGAGAGCATCTGGTCTCGGATATAATCAGGGAATCAGGTGTACTGGACGATCGCAAGAAAACGCGCACGGCGCGGTGACGTTGAGAGTGCCACGCGATTGCTGCTCGGGCGCTAAGCTGAAAAGCTGCTCTTGTTCCCCAAAAGCTCATATTTTCTAACTTTCACATTCAGATCATATGACACTAAGATTTTGGCGATATGTCTTAACGTTGCTTCGTGAGCAAGTCGCTCCTTGGCCAATCAATCCGATCGGCAACCGGCGGCGCGCTGATACCGAAGCAAGCGGCGCAGGTCTGTAAGGAAGGGCGCGTCTTGCAAAGCTTATCTGGGAGGAATGCATGAAAACGAATACCCTATTGGCAAGTGCAGCGGCGGCGACCTTGACTCTTGTCAGTCCGGCTTTTGCCGACTGTTCCGAAGTTTCGTTCGCCGATGTCGGTTGGACCGCTGAAACCGCGACGACCGCAATGTCAGGGATGATCCTCGAAGCGCTGGGATACGATGCTGAGATTCTGGTGCTGTCGATCCCGGTCACTTATACCTCGATGGCAAATGGCGATATCGACGTTTTTCTGGGAAACTGGATGCCTTCGATGGCGGCCGATATTCAGCCTTATATCGATGACGGTTCTGTCGAGGTCGTGCGCGCGGTCGTTGAGGGTGCGAAATACACTCTTGCAACCAATGCTGCGGGCGCAGCACTCGGGATTTCCGATTTCGCCGACATTGCAGCGAATGCTGATGCTTTGGAGCAGGCGATCATCGGGATCGAACCGGGCAATGACGGAAACCGGCTCATTTTGCAGATGATCGAGGAAAACCAGTTTGGCCTGGGCGCGTTTGAACTGCGCGAAAGCTCCGAACAGGGCATGCTGGCGCAAGTCGCCCGCTCTGATGCACGTGGTGAACCCGTCGTGTTTCTGGGTTGGGCACCGCATCCGATGAACACCAACTTTGACATGACCTACCTGACTGGTGGGGATGAATGGTTCGGGCCCGACTTTGGTGCTGCAACGGTCTATTCCAACGCGCGCGCCGGATACCTTCAGGAATGTCCGAATGTGGGCCAGTTCCTTCAAAACCTGGCGTTCTCGGTCGACATGGAAAACGTTCTCATGGCGGCGATCCTCGACGATGGCGAAGACCCCGAGGACGCTGCGGCAGACTGGCTTCGCGAAAACATGGACATTCTGGATACCTGGCTGGCCGGAGTGACGACCATCGAGGGTGGCGAAGCCGTGGCGGCAGTAACTGCGGCACTTGCAGAATAAATCCTTGGTATAAATAAATCCTTGGTATAGACGTCAAAGGTCCGGCGGAGCCTCCGCCGGGCCGCATATTCTAAGTGCCATTGGCGTCACCTGAGAAAAGAAAGTTCCCAAGATGGAATGGCTGACTGAAAACAAGCTCCCGGTCGGGCGGATCTTCAAGGATTCCTTTGAGTGGTTGCGTGACAATGCCGTCTGGTTCTTTGACGGTTTGGAAACCTCTATCGATTTCGTGATCGAGCTGTTGATGACGATCCTGAATACGCCGCATCCCCTATTCATCGTGGCCGTTTTCGTGGCGCTGACATGGTATCTGCAACGCAGCTGGAAGCCCTGTTTTTTGGTTTTCCTGGGCTTTCTCTTCATCATCAACCAGGGCTACTGGGAAGAAACGCTCGACAGCCTGACACTGGTCTTAGTCTCTTGCGTCGTGTGCATGGGGATCGGTGTTCCGATCGGTATCGCAGCCGCGCATCGTCCGCGTCTTTACGCTGTGATGCGCCCGATACTCGATCTAATGCAGACGTTGCCGACCTTCGTCTATCTCATTCCCATGATCGTTTTCTTCGGGATTGGCATGGTGCCCGGCTTGATCGCAACCGTGGTATTCGTGCTGCCTTCGCCGATCCGTCTTACGCATCTTGGTGTAAGCTCGACCCCGCAATCGCTTCTTGAGGCGGCCCATGCCTTCGGTGCAACGCCACGGCAGACGCTGTGGAAGGTCGAACTGCCTTATGCCATGCCCCAGATCATGGCGGGTTTGAATCAGACCATCATGCTGAGCCTGTCGATGGTTGTCATTGCTGCGCTTGTTGGTGCGGCGGGACTCGGTGTTCCAGTGGTGCGGGCGCTTAATCAGGTGAACACAGCGCTCGGTTTTGAAAGCGGGCTGATCATCGTGGTCGTCGCGATCATGCTCGACCGGATGCTGCGGGTGGAGAGCTGAACAATGAACGATACAGCAGTCATTTTCGACAATGTCTCCATCGTATTCGGGGACAAGCCAACGCTTGCCCTGCCGCTGATGGATGAGGGAAAGGAGCGCGCCGAGATTCAGATGGAAACAGGCCAGGTGCTTGGTGTCCACAACTGTTCGCTCGAGGTGAAGACCGGCGAAATCCTGGTGTTGATGGGCCTGTCAGGCTCTGGCAAATCGACCTTGCTGCGTTCGGTCAACGCCCTCAATCCGGTGGTGCGCGGCAGTGTAAAGGTCAACAACGGCACGGATATGGTCGATGTAACCAATGCAAATGCCAAATCCCTGCGCGGTTTGCGCCAGCATCAAGTGGCAATGGTGTTTCAGCAGTTTGGCTTGTTGCCTTGGCGTACAGTGCGGGACAACGTTGGTTTGGGACTGGAGCTGGCGGGAGCAAGCAAGGCCGAGCGTAGCGAAAAGGTGGATCAGCAGCTGGAGCTTGTTCATCTGAGTGACTGGGCTGACCGTAAGGTGGGTGAGCTATCCGGTGGCATGCAGCAACGCGTCGGGCTGGCCCGAGCTTTCGCAACCGATGCGCCGATTTTGCTGATGGATGAACCCTTTTCTGCACTTGACCCGCTGATCCGCGCGCGGCTTCAGGATGAGCTTATCGAGCTTCAAACCGAGTTGAAACGGACGATCATTTTCGTAAGCCATGATCTGGATGAAGCCTTTAAACTGGGCGATCACATCGCAATCATGGAAGGTGGTCGCATCGTTCAATGGGGTACCCCGAAGGATATCTACTCGGACCCGGCCAACGACTATGTTGCCGACTTCGTGGCTCATATGAATCCGCTTAGCGTGCTCTGCGCCCGTGATCTGGTCGAGCCCACCGATGACCGACCGGAAATCGTGGTGCCTGCAGATACAGATGTGCGCGAAATCATGGAACGGTTCGGCCGCTCGGATGTCCCGGTGGTCGGTGTAGAGGAGAATGGACAGATCATCGGACAGATCTCCACTGACCGCATTCTGGCGAAACTCTTGGATCCTAGGGGGTGAACGCGTGAGAAGATGCTCGAAGATACCCCCTGCTTGCCGCAAGTCGGTTCGGCTTCTCTCGGCAGGTGCACTAGAATAGTAAATATTTATCGAACGAAACTCACCCTCAAGCTGTAACATTAAACGTAACTTGAGTTCTATGTGTAGCGCCTAATATCTTAAAATGTAGGCTCTTAAGGGGCATTTTTGGAGCGGGTAGCGGGAATCGAACCCGCGCCAAGAGCTTGGGAAGCTCGTGTGATACCATTTCACCATACCCGCGCATGGCCTTGATGCGCCAGTCGATACGATAAGGCAGGGGTTTCGTCAACCTCTGCCTTTCTCTCAGTCAGCCCCGCCGTCTGCGCCGCCGCCCGTCATCATTGCCCCCGCCGCCAGAGGCGCCAAAATTCACATCGGGCAGGCTGACCACAGTGGCCAGATTGGGCATGGCGGCGGTTTTATGCGGGATGGCGTTTGCGGCCACGAAATGTTCCTGAAACCTTGGCTCAATCGCGGTTTCAACCTTTTGGATGGCGCGCACGCCCCCCTCAATGCGCTTGCGTGCCGCACGGTTGCACAGCGCAATGCGCGCACCATGGCCTGCGGCATTGCCTGCGCTTGTGACTTTCTCAAGCGGGGCATCGGGGATCATCCCCAAAATCATAGCGTGTTTCGGGCTGATATGCGCGCCGAAAGCCCCCGCCAAAACCACGCGATCGACCGCGTCTACATCCATCTGATCCATCAACAAACGCGCGCCTGCATAAAGCGCGGATTTCGCCAATTGAATGGCGCGAATATCGCCTTGCGTGACGGTAATGCGCGGCCCGCCCGTGGCGGTGCCGTCAAAGATTAGATATTCATGGGTGCGCCCTGTGGGGATAGACCGCGGGGTTCCTGTTTGCTCGGCACTGCCAATCAGTCCTGACCCGTCCAACAGGCCCGTGGCGCGCATTTCCGCCACGGCCTCGATTATGCCAGAGCCACAAATGCCCGTAATGCCTGTCTGCGCGGTGGCCTCGGCAAACCCTGCCTCGTCAGACCACAGATCGCAGCCAATGACGCGAAACCGCGGCTCTTTGGTGGCGGGGTCGATTTCGATATGCTCAATCGCACCAGGCGCGGCCCGTTGCCCTGACGAGATTTGCGCCCCCTCAAAGGCAGGCCCCGTGGGCGAGGAACAGGCGAGAACCTTGGTCTTATTCCCAAGCAGGATTTCAGCATTGGTTCCGACATCCACGATCAGCACCAAATCCTCAGATTGTTCTGGGGCCTCAGATAGGGCCACGGCGGCGGCATCGGCCCCAACATGGCCCGCGATACAGGGCAGCAGGTAAATCTGCGCTTGTGGGTTCAATGTAGACAGGCCCAAGTCAGGCGCACTGAGACGCAAGGCATCCGAAGTTGCCAGCGCAAAGGGCGCTTGGCCCAATTCCACAGGATCGATCCCCAAAAGCAGATGGTGCATCACGGGGTTGCAGACGAATACGGTTTCCAAGATCAGCTTGGGGTCAATGCCCGCATCCTCGGCAATTTGCCCCGCTAATGTGTTAATGGCCTCGCGCACCGCGCGGGTCATCTCAGTGGCACCGCCTTCTTGCATCATGGCATAGGAGACGCGGCTCATCAGATCCTCACCAAAACGGATTTGTGGGTTCATGATCCCCGCAGAGCCCATCACTGCACCCGTGGTCAAATCGCACAAATGCGCCGCGATTGTGGTCGAGCCAAGATCAATCGCAAGGCCGTAAATTCCGCCCTCATGAAGATTTGGCCAAATCTCAAGAATTTGCGCCACGCCGCCCTCATCGGGTTGAAAGAGAGCGACTGAAATTTGCCATTTGCCCTTGCGCAAAACGGTTTGAAGCTTGGCCAAAACGGGCAGGGCGGCGCTGACCTGATGCACATCCCATTGTTGTGCTAGGGCATCTTTCAAGCGTTCAAAATCGCCCGAGGGTTCATGCATATCAGGCTCGGCCACCTCGACCATGACAATCCGCGTGGCGGGGTCCATGGTGATTGGCTTGGTTGAGGCCTCTTTGCGCACGACCTGACGATGCACCTGACTGGTTTCAGGCACATCAACCACAACATCGCCCAACACCTTGGCCTGACAGCCCAAACGGCGGCCTGAAATCAGACCTTTCACGCGGTCATAGCGGGCTTCAACCTCGTTCCATTCGGAAAGGGCATCTTCGTGCACTGTGACGCCATGTTTGGCAAATTCACCGAAACTGGGGGTGATCTGGCATTTGGAACAAATGCCGCGCCCGCCACAGACACTATCCAAATCCACCCCAAGCGCGCGGGCGGCCTGCAGCACGGGCGTGCCTTTGGCAAAGCGACCGCGTTTGCCAGAGGGGGTAAAAATCACCAAAGGGTCTTTGTCATCTGTGCCTGCGCTGCCCATCGGGAAGGATCCTGTTTTGGTCTTTCATTGCTTTTATTGGCGCAAAGGCCAGAGCATAAGGTTAAATATGCTCTGGCCCGCGATTTTCAAAAAATGGTGCCTCAGCCACGGCGGCGACCGCCTGCGCGGCGGTTGGCGCGGCCCCCTTGCAGGGCGGCATCTGGATCTTTGTTGAAATTGATCCAAGCAGCCCCACCGTCATCTTGGTTAAGCAGCAGGTTGGCAGCGCGGATCGCCTCCATCTCCTTGCCCGCGCGCGGCTTGGTCGAGCCCATGCCGAACAATTTGACGAAGGTTTCATCGTCCAGATCTGCGGGCAGGATAATTCCTGCGGCCTCAATCGCGGCTTTCTTTTCGGCAATCGCTTTGGGGCCAACGGGCAGGGCGACTGGGTTCATGATCGCACTGGTCATGCCCGCTGCATAGGCCATGGGCAAAAACGCGTTATTCACGCCGTGGCGGTTGGGCAAGCCAAAGCTGATATTGGATGCGCCGCAGGTGGTGTTCACGCCCAATTCTTCGCGCAAGCGGCGCACGAGGGTAAAGACCTGATGGCCCGCTGTGGCCATCGCGCCAATGGGCATGACCAATGGGTCAACCACGATATCATGGGCGGGAATGCCATAATCAGCCGCGCGTTCAACAATCTTTTTGGCAACGGCAAAGCGCACTTCGGGGTCTTCAGAAATGCCTGTGTCATCGTTAGAAATCGCAACAACGGGCACGTTGTATTTCTTGACCAAGGGCAAAACCATCTCAAGGCGTTCTTCTTCGCCTGTGACAGAGTTCAAAAGCGGGCGACCTTTGGCAGCAGCCAGACCATTTTCCAAGGCACCGGGAACCGAGCTGTCGATGCATAAGGGGCAATCGGTTACTTCCTGCACGCATTCGACCAAGGCCTTCATCAAGGCAGGCTCAACAAAGTTATTGTCGGCATAGCGGGGATCTTCGGCCATTTTGTTCGAGAACACCGCGCCAGAGTTGATGTCCAACACGGTCGCACCCGCCGCCACCTGTGCAATGGCATCCGCTTGCACGCGTGAGAAATCACCGCGTTCTAGCTCTTCGTTCAAGATTTTGCGCCCTGTGGGGTTGATCCGTTCGCCAATCACGCAAAACGGTTCGTCAAAACCGATCACGGTGGTTTTGGTTTGGGATTCAATGATGGTGCGAGTCATGCTGGCTTATACTCCTTCAACGGCCGGACGCGTGGATGCGCCGCCATGGTCGATGGCCCATTGGGCATTTGTCTTGATCCCGCCAAGCGGGAAGAAATGGATGGATTCAATCCCGAAATCAGGATTTGCGGCCTTATGCGCGGCGAGTTCTGCGATGATCTCGTCAGGCTCGAACGGCAAAAGAAGTTTCGAGACATCCTTGGCGCGTTTTTGCAAAACCGACAGAGATGGGCCAACGCCGCAGGCAATGGCGAATTTGATCAAGGTTTGCAGCTTGGCGGGGCCTGCGATACCGATATGGACGGGCAGATCAATCCCCGCGGCCTGCAAGGCATTCACCCATGCAATCACGGGCTTGGCTTCAAAGCAGAATTGCGTGGCAAGGGCCATTTTTGCATCTGTGCGCGCGCTAAAGGCCTGTTTCCAGCGCAAAGCCTCCATCACATTGGCATCGCTGCCATCTGGGTCGATGTCGCGGTTGCCTTCGGGGTGGCCTGCCACATGCAAGCGTTTGAACCCTGCCTGATCAAACAGCCCTGTTTCCAACAGCTGCATTGAGCTTTCAAATTCACCATGCGCCTGTGGGATGCCGCCCGCCAAGATGAGGCCAGAGGTGACACCTGCCTCGCCCTGATAGCGCGCGATCCAATCGCCAAGCGTGGCCTTGTCTTTGATTGAGCGGGCGGGGAAATGTGGCATCACCTCGAACCCGTCAAGGGCAAGGCGCGCTGCAGTCGCGACCATGTCATCAATCTCGGTGCCATCAATATGGGCGATATAGACGCGGGTGCCCTCGGGCAAAAGGGCGCGGAAATCCTCCACCTTTTCGGCGGTGCGCGGCATCACCTCAATCGAATAGCCTTGAAGAAAGGCCTCAACCTGAGGGGAATGGGGCGCGACTGGCGCGCTTGGTTTTTTAAAGTTTAACAAGGCCATAATCTGATCCCTCACGCGCTCAAGGCTCATCAGGCTGCCTCAACCCCATCGCCCGCGATCAAACGCCTGAGGCGGTCGGTGTCATAGTCGGCATCCAAACGATCTGCATAGACGCGCGCGATGTCGGATGGGTCACCTTCGACCTCGGCCTCTACCACACGGCGCCACTCGGCGAGATAGGCTTCGTCATCTTTTGCCCCGACCTTCATCGCGCAGCGGTCAATTGCCTGCTCGAACCGTTCGGGCAGGGGCAATTTGGCTGCAGCGCGGCCTTTGCCCACAATCACTTGGGCAGGGATGTCGCGCCAGTAAACGATGGTCACAGATGGCATTGGATGCGATTCCTTTCTCGTAAGGCGCACCATATGGGCGCAACCCCCGCGCAATGGGACTAATTTCGACACTAAAATCGGCGCAACCGACCTTGTGAGAGGCACATAGCCCGCGCATACGTACATTACGAGTGGTCGAACATCCCAAAATTTTCATGATGATCATGCGCCAAAGCGCCCAACTGCCCCCGAATGCTACGCGAAAGCAGTTGTCGCTTTTTCATGGGGGCGCTACCATGCCCATGAAGGAGGGGCAGAAATGGCCCGCAAACGCCGCAACCCAAACCGACAGAAAGATGCAAAAGAGGGCGGGGTAAACCCTGCGCCTGTGGCGCATATTTCTGATCCAAGCGGTCTTGATCCGAATATGGGGCAGGGGCAGCGTAGATTTTATAGCAAACCCAAACCTGCCGCCCCTGCACAGATCGAAAAAGCAGACCCAGCCGATCTTTACGCCGCCCTTGATTTGGGCACGAATTCCTGCCGAATGTTGATTGCACAGCCAAAAGGCACGCATTTGCACATTGTTGATAGTTTCGCGAAATCGGTACAACTGGGGCAGGGCTTAGAGGCTTCGGGGCGGTTATCTCGCGCCTCGATGGCGCGGGCGATTGGGGCGTTGAAAATCTGTCAACGCAAACTGGCCCAACACCAAGTGCGCCATATGCGTATCGTGGCCACCGAGGCCTGCCGCCGCGCCACCAACGGGGGCGAGTTCCTCAACCTTGTGAAGCGCGAAACAGGCTTGCATATGGAAATCATAAAGCCCGAAGAAGAGGCGCAATTGGCGGTGATCTCGTGTGCGCCACTGGTGTCTGCGAAAACCGAACAGCTTTTGGTGGTCGATATCGGGGGGGGATCGACCGAATTGGTTTGGATCGACCTGTCTCGGGTTGCACCATCCGAGCGCGCCCGCTCGATCATGCGCCTGCATCAAGGGTTTGGGCATGAGGGAACCGTTTTCCCCCGCGCGAAAGTCGTGGATTGGATTTCTGTACCCTTGGGCGTGGCAACCCTGAAAGACTTATATCAAGATGTCGAAGATGACGGAGCGCGGTTTGCGCTGATGTCATGGTATTTTGAGGAACAGCTTGCCAAATTTTCACCCTATGCCGATGCGGCCGATCAAGCACGCGAAGGGTTCCAGATCATTGGCACCTCTGGCACTGTCACAACCGTTGCCGCCAGCCATTTGGGCCTCAAGCGCTATGACCGCAACAAGGTCGATGGCCTGCGGATGACATCGGATCAGATTGACACCGTGATCCAAACCTATCTTGCCTTAGGGCCAGATGGACGGCGCAATGATCCGCGGATCGGGCGAGATCGACATAGTCTGATCATGTCTGGCTCTGCGATTTTGCAAGCTTTGTTGCGTGCATGGCCAACGGATCGTTTGTCTGTGGCAGATCGCGGTCTGCGCGAGGGCTTGCTCTATGCGCAGATGTGCCGTGATGGGGTAATGGAAGACGGACTGCTGTAACAGCCGCCCGCCTTGAAAAACGTTCTTAATGCGGCCCTTTGTAGTTCAAGCCGTACAATGGTTTGACACAGCTCATCGATCAGGGGTTCATCTCCGGTTTCTTGCGCGGTACGCAGGACCTCTTGGCCAAGGCATCTGCGATTTCTTCGGTAAGACGGGTGCCCATGTAAGATTACCGCGTGTTTTCCGTCAGGCGCCGTTTCACATAGGCCTTTACAATGTCGATCATAGGGATCATCTGGGTCTCTTCATCCTCAAAGAAGTGACCCGCCCCTTCCATCTCCTCATGGGTGATGGTGATGCCTTTTTGCTCGTGCAGCTTATCTACCAAGATACGGGTGTCTTGGGGTTTGGCCACGCGGTCGGCGGTGCCGTTCACGAACAAGCCTGATGCAGGGCAGGGCGCAAGGAAGCTGAAATCATACATATTCGCGGGCGGTGCGACCGAGATGAACCCTGTGACCTCAGGGCGACGCATCAACAGCTGCATTCCGATCCACGCTCCAAAGGAAAATCCCGCAACCCAGCAATGTTTCGAGTTGGGGTTCATTGTTTGCAGATAATCCAAGGCTGAGGCCGCATCAGACAATTCACCCTGACCTTGGTCATATTCGCCCTGACTGCGCCCGACACCGCGGAAATTAAAGCGCAGAACGGTAAAGCCCATGTTGTAGAATGCGTAATGCAGATTATAAACCACGCGGTTGTTCATCGTGCCGCCAAATTGCGGATGCGGATGCAGGACGATGGCAATCGGGGCATCCTTTGCCTTTTGTGGATGATAACGGCCTTCAAGCCGCCCTTCTGGGCCTTGGAATATCACCTCGGGCATGTCGTTCCCCTTGTCGCTTTCTGGCGCATGCGCGTCATGCTTGACCTGCGCAATCGCCCTACCTAGAACCTATGTCACCGCAACGCTGCGGTTTCGCCCCTAATCGCGGGGCGCGTGTGCGTGCGGTTCGCACCACGCACTGCAGTTAAGCGTGACGGATCAAAAGGTCAATCACGGGCTTGGTGTGAATAAGGGCGAGCGGTAAAGTTTCTGCGAAACAGGGCTGCCAAAATGGCACAGTTTGGGGGCAAGATGAAGCTCAGCACAAAAGGCCGATACGCGATGGTGGCTATGGCCGATCTTGCATTGCAAGAGGACGGCGCGCTGACCTCGCTTGCGGATATCGCCAAGCGGCAGGATATTTCGTTGCCCTATCTTGAGCAGCTGTTTGTAAAACTGCGCCGCGAGGGTATGGTGGTGTCTGTGCGCGGGCCGGGCGGGGGGTATAAACTGGCCAAAGCGCCTGCAGAAATTCGTGTGGTCGATATTTTCTCGGCGGTGGAGGAAACGGTGTCGGCAATGCATAAAGGGGCGGGCGCCTCAGGGGGCATGTCGGGCAGCCGCGCTCAAAGCATGACCAATCGCCTTTGGGAAAGCCTCAGCGCCCATGTCTATGTCTACCTGCATCAAACACGGCTTTCGGATGTGATCCGCAATGATCTGACGCCATGTCCTGCCGTTCCGACCCTATTTACTGTGGTGGATGGAGCCTGATGGCGCGCGTCTATCTGGATCACAACGCCACAATGCCGCTTCGGCCTGAGGCGCGCACCGCGATGATCGCAGCAATGGATTTGGTGGGTAACCCTTCCTCCGTTCATCAAGAGGGGCGCGCGGCCAAAGCGTTGATGGAACGCGCGCGCGGCCAAATCGCCAGTGCCATCGGCGCAGAGGCCGCCGATATAGTGTTTGTGTCTGGGGCGACAGAGGCCGCCGCATTGGCCCTGTCAGGACGCAATCTTAAAGGGGCTGCGATTGAACATGACGCTGTGCGGGCGTGGATCCGTGAGGAGCTAGAGGTCGATGCACAAGGTCAGGTGCATGTCACAGATCCCGCAGAAGCGACCCTGCAACTTGCGAATTCCGAAACTGGGATCATCCAAACCCTGCCCGAAGGCTTGGCCGTGTCTGATTGGACGCAAGGGTTTGGTAAGCTGCCGCTTGCCTTTGATTGGTCGGGGATCGATATGGCGTTTATTTCGGCGCATAAAATTGGCGGGCCAAAGGGAATCGGCGCGCTGATCTTGCGGCGTGGCCTTGATGTGGCGGCGCAAATTCGCGGCGGCGGTCAAGAAATGGGACGCCGATCTGGAACTGAGAATTTAATAGGCATTGCAGGATTTGGTGGTGCTGCGCGGGCTGCCATACAAGATATTGAAGATGGCCTGTCGAAAAAGCTGGAAAAACTTAGAAATATTCTAGAAAAGACACTGGAACATCGCGCCAAAGATACTATTTTTGTTGGGAAAGATGTCGCGCGGCTTCCCAATACCAGCCTGATGGTCACGGAGGGGTGGAAAGGGGAAAGCCAAGTAATGGCAATGGATCTGGCAGGATTTGCGATTTCTGCAGGCTCTGCTTGTTCCAGTGGCAAGGTCAAATCCAGCGCCGTTTTGCAGGCGATGGGGCTTGCGCCAGAGATGGCAGGATGCGCGATCCGTGTCTCTCTCGGGCCACAAACGCAGGAGGCCGATGTGATGGCCTTCGCGGAGGCTTGGGCCGATGCCTATGACACGCGCAAGGCGCGGGCAGGGTTAAACCGCTAGGGGGCCGCATCATTATAAGATGCGGCAGCGCAACCGCGCCACACCCCTTACGATCGAATAAATGCACGAGGGGGTGTGAGGCCTATGCGCACCCATCAGGAAGAAACAGGAGTTGATCCCATGACTGACCTCGACAGCGATGTCCGCGAAGGTGTCGATCGAGAAACCGTTGAAACCGTCAAGGCGATGGGTGGCGCGTATAAATACGGTTGGGAAACCGATATAGAGATGGAGTTCGCCCCAAAGGGCCTGAACGAGGACATTGTGCGCCTCATCTCGGAAAAGAATAACGAGCCCAAATGGATGCTTGATTGGCGCCTACAGGCGTTCAAACGCTGGAAGCAGATGGCTGAACCTGATTGGGCCATGCTAAATTACACGGCGATTGATTACCAAGATCAATATTACTATGCCAAACCCAAAAGCATGGCCGAGAAGCCCAAAAGTTTGGACGAGGTCGACCCAAAGCTTCTGGCGACCTATGAGAAATTGGGTATCCCCCTGAAGGAGCAGATGTTACTCGCGGGGGTTGAGGGCGCAGATGCTGAGGCCGTACCGCGCAAAGTCGCGGTTGATGCTGTGTTCGATAGTGTCTCGGTCGGCACGACATTTAAGGACGAATTGGAAAAAGCAGGGGTAATCTTCTGCTCCATTTCCGAAGCGATTCAAAAGCACCCAGATCTGGTGAAGAAATATCTCGGCTCGGTTGTTCCCATTTCAGATAATTTCTTTGCCACTTTGAACTCTGCCGTGTTTTCGGATGGTTCCTTCGTCTATGTGCCGCCTGGCGTGCGTTGTCCGATGGAATTGTCCACCTATTTCCGCATCAATGCTGAAAACACAGGCCAATTTGAGCGCACATTGATCATCGCGGATAAAGACGCCTACGTGTCTTACCTTGAGGGCTGTACCGCGCCAATGCGAGACACCCACCAATTACATGCCGCAGTTGTGGAGTTGGTCGCCCATGATGATGCTGAGATCAAATATTCCACGGTTCAAAACTGGTATCCAGGCGATGAAAACGGCAAGGGTGGCATCTACAATTTCGTGACCAAACGCGCTGATTGCCGTGGGGATCGCTCTAAGGTGATGTGGACCCAAGTGGAAACGGGATCCGCCATCACATGGAAATACCCGTCTTGCATTCTGCGCGGTGATGACAGTCAGGGCGAATTCTATTCCATCGCCATTGCCAACAATGCGCAGCAGGCCGATACAGGCACCAAGATGATCCATTTGGGCAAGAATACCAAGTCGCGGATTGTCTCCAAAGGCATCAGCGCAGGCCGCGCGCAAAACACCTATCGCGGTCAGGTCTCTATGCATCCAAAGGCGAAAAACAGCCGCAACTACACCCAGTGCGACAGTTTGCTGATCGGTGATAAATGCGGCGCGCATACTGTGCCCTATATCGAGGTCAAGAATAACTCTTCGCGGGTTGAGCATGAGGCCACCACTTCGAAAGTGGATGATGATCAGCTGTTCTATTGCCGCTCACGCGGGATGGATGAGGAAGAAGCGGTGGCCTTGGTGGTGAACGGCTTCTGCCGCGAGGTTTTGCAGGCGCTGCCGATGGAATTTGCCATGGAAGCGCAGCAATTGGTTGCAATCAGTCTAGAGGGGAGTGTCGGCTGATGAACTGGAAATATTGGCTCACGGCAGGGGAACCTCGCCCGCGTTATGCGCTGTTGGTTGCCATTGGTGTGGTTGTGATGATGGCCTTGACCTATTCCATCTGGCATCCAGGGGGGCCAGGCCTGGCGGCCTTTGCCGCCGTGGCGGCCACCATTATCAGCCATGTTTCGGCAAAAATGATCATGCGGAAATAAGCCCATGTTGCAAGAGCTTTTGCTTCAAACCGTAGGGATCGGTGTTGGAACCTTTATTGGGGCGCTGATCGGCCTGTCTGTGCGGGCGCGCCAGGGCAAGCGCGGCGGATTGGTGCGCGGATCGGTCTTTTTGACCTCGGTTCTGGTGGGCATGGCGGCTTGGGTTGCAATGGCCGTGCTGCGCGGCGTTATGGGGTAAGGCGGATGATCGTTACAACAACACAATCTATCGAAGGCCGAAAAATCACGGACTATCGCGGTATCGTTGTGGGTGAGGCGATTTTGGGCGCAAATGTGTTTCGCGATATTTTCGCAAGCATCACCGATATTATTGGGGGGCGCTCAGGGGCCTATGAGGGCGAGATGGCCCGTGCGCGCGAAACCGCGCTGTCCGAAATGCAAGATCGCGCGCGCGAGCAGGGCGCAAATGCCGTGGTGGGTATAGATCTGGATTATGAAGTTATCAACAATATGCTGATGGTCAGTGCCTCAGGCACGGCTGTCACGGTGGAATAAGGTAAGGGACATTCGCCCTTGAAGGAGAAGATAATGCTTACGATCAAGAACTTACATGCCGAACTTGAGGAAGAGGGAAAGCAAATCCTCAAAGGTGTCGATCTGTCCGTAGAGGCGGGCAAGGTTCATGCGATCATGGGGCCAAATGGCTCGGGCAAATCGACCTTGTCCTATGTACTTTCGGGGCGGGATGGGTATAGCGTCACGGACGGCTCCGCAACTTTGCTTGGGGCGGACATCCTTCATATGGAACCCCAAGAGCGCGCCGCCGCAGGCCTGTTCTTGGCGTTCCAATATCCCGTTGAGATCCCCGGCGTGGGCAATATGACTTTTCTGCGCACCGCGCTGAATTCACAGCGAAAATTGCGCGGCGAGGATGAGGTGAGTGCTGCAGAGTTTCTGAAACTGGTGCGCGAGAAGGCCAAGACCCTGAAGATTGACGCAGAAATGCTCAAGCGTCCCGTTAATGTGGGCTTCTCAGGCGGTGAGAAAAAGCGCAATGAAATCCTACAAATGGCAATGCTAGAGCCCAAGATGTGCATCTTGGACGAAACCGATAGTGGCCTTGACGTGGATGCAATGAAACTGGTGTCCGATGGAGTAAACGCGCTGCGTGATGCAGGGCGTGGGTTCCTTTTGATCACCCATTATCAACGCCTGCTTGACCATATCAAACCCGATGTTGTGCATATCATGTCAGATGGCCGTATAATCAAAACGGGCGGGCCAGAATTGGCCTTGGAGGTCGAGAAAAACGGCTATGCGGATCTGTTGGCGGAGGTTGCTTAATGGCTTTGGCGCAGGCACGCATTGATTTGACCGAGGCGCGAATCGCGGCGCTTGAGCTGCCGCACGGGGCCAATTGGGCCAATGAGGCGCGCCACACAGCCCTCACACGGCTGCGCGCCATGGGTCTGCCGACCGCGCGGGATGAATATTGGAAATATACAAAACCCGCCGAGTTGACCGTCGTCGATGCGCCCAAAGCAGCGCTGTTTGATCCAGGCGCAGATCGCCGCGTCTTTGAGGACATTGATCGCCTCAAGATTGTCTTTTTGGATGGTGTTTTTGACGCGGCTCAATCAGATGATCTCAGCCTTGAGGGGCTAGAAATCTCGCGCCTGTCTGATGTTCTGAAAACCGATATTCACTGGGCGATGGATCTTTATGGTCATCTCGAAACTCATGGCCAAGACCCTGTCGCGCGCCCCTTGGCCGCGCTGAATACGGCCTTTGCCACAGATGGCATTGTGATCCGTGCAACAGGGCGGGTGTCCAAACCCGTCAGCCTAATCTATCTGCATCAGTCTGAAACCTCTGACGCCGTACTGCACCATTTGATCCGCGTTGAGGAAGGCGCAGAGATGACCCTGCTTGAACAGGGCCCTGCGGCGGCGCGGTTCAACAAATGTATCGAGGTTGATCTGGCCCTGACAGCACGCTTTCATCACATCTGCGCACAGGGGCGCGATCACGCCCGCCGCGCTGTGACCCATAGCTTTGTGCGCGTGGCCGAGGCCGCGCAATACAAAAGTTTTACCCTCACCTGCAATGGTGTTCTGACCCGTAACGAGCATGTGATCGATATCGTCGGTGATAATGCAGTTGCCCATGTGGCGGGTGCAGCACTTGGCGATGGTAAGCGGGCCGAATTCCATCATGACGATACGGTCTTTGTGACCCATCGGGGTGAGGATTGCGAAAGCCGTCAGGTATTCAAAAAGGTGCTGCGCAACGGGGCCTCTGGCGTATTTCAGGGGAAAATCCTAGTGACGCCTAGTGCGCAAAAGACAGATGGGTATCAAATCAGCCAAGCCCTGCTTTTGGATGATGATAGCACTTTCTTGGCCAAGCCTGAGCTTGAGATTTATGCCGATGATGTGAAATGTAGCCACGGCTCGACCACTGGCGCCATAGATGAAGAGGCGTTATTCTATCTGCGCTCGCGCGGGGTGGATCACTCATCTGCCACTGATCTTTTGGTTTTGGCCTTTTTGGCCGAGGCGATTGACGAGATCGAAGATGATACACTGCGGGCAGATATACTGTTGCAGCTAGAGCTTTGGTTGGCACGGCGGCGTGGCTAAAGGGTAGGGTCTGCAATGTCAGTCAGCCGTGATATTGTTGCCTCTTGGCGTCGCCCGCGACAGGTGCTGCGGTCCATGCTGAACCACGGCCGCCGCGAGGATCGGGCGATTGCCTTTGTTATGGTCGCGTGTTTTTTGATGTTTGTGGGGCAATGGCCCAAACTCAGCCGTGAGGCGTTTTTGGATCCTTCTGTGCCACTACAGGCGCGTCTTGCCATCACATTTTTCTCAATGATGATGGTGATGCCTTTGATGCTCTATGTCTTTGCAGGGATTTCGCATTTGGTGGCGAAATTGTTTCGCGGGCGCGGTACGTTTTATTCTGCGCGGCTGGCGCTGTTTTGGTCGCTTTTGGTGACGGCACCGCTATTTTTGCTGAACGGGCTTGTGGCGGGGTTTATCGGGCAGGGGCCCGCGTCGGATGCCACGGGTTTGGTGACATTGCTTGGCTTTTTGGTGATTTGGTTGGCGTGCCTGATTGAGGCAGAACGCGCACCAGAGGCCGTAACAGAAGGGGTTTAGGCGCGTGAAGCTGTCAGAGATTCTCACCCTATCGGGTTTGTGGCGTCACACGCGCGACACGATCCGTGCCCCGCAAGAGGCGGCGCAGGCAGTTCTGACCCTCAATCTGCCGCGCAATGTTTTGTGGTTGGGCTTGGCCTTGGTCATTACCCTTTCAACCCTGTTGGCAAGTGCGGTGTTGTTGATGGTGCCGATGCCCGAGGCGGGCGCAGGCGTGCCGATGCCTGTCGTGATGGGGATTGTTCAGGCTGTTTTCCTTGTTTTGGTGTCCCTTGGCATCGCGGTGATTGGTGCGCGCTTTGGGGGCAAGGGCGATTTTGACGGCGCGCTTGCGTTGATGGTCTGGTTGCAGGCCGTGTTTCTGGTCGTGCAGGCCTTTCAAATCGCGGCCATTGCCATTGGTTTGTCGGTTCTTGCCGATATTGTCAGCCTTGCCTCTATTCCATTATTCTTTTGGCTCATGGCGCAGTTTGTCACTGTATTGCATGGGTTTTCGTCCGTTTGGAAAACCTTTTGGGCGATTATCATGTTTCTCATCGCCTTTGCCTTTCTTCTTTCGCTAGTCGTGACAAGTTTTGGCCTTGTCCCAATGATGCCGTAAAGGGTTTCCATGTTTGATGTATATAAAATCCGCTCTGATTTTCCGATCCTGTCACGTGAGGTGAACGGAAAGCCATTGGTCTATCTCGACAATGGGGCGAGTGCGCAAAAGCCGCGCGCGGTGATTGATGCGATGACCCGCGCCTATGAGGCGGAATACGCCAATGTGCATCGTGGTCTGCATCATCTCTCTATGGTCGCGACCGAGGCCTATGAGGGGGTGCGCGGCAAGATTGCGCGCTTCCTCGGCGTGGCGGACGAGCGCGAGATTGTTTTTACCTCAGGGGCAACGGAAGGGATCAATCTTGTTTCCTATGGTTGGGCCGCGCCGCGCCTGCAGGCGGGGGATGAGATCATCCTCACCATTGCCGAACATCACGCCAATATCGTGCCGTGGCATTTTCTGCGGGAGCGTCTTGGCGTGAAATTGGTCTGGGTCGAGACAGATATGAACGGGGATTTGGACCCGCAAGCGATGATTGATGCGATCACCCCGCGCACGCGGCTGATTGCGATGTCGCATATGTCAAATGTGCTTGGCACTGTGTTTGACGTCAAAACGGTGATTGATGCCGCCCATGCCCGCGATATTCCCGTGTTGGTGGATGGGTCGCAGGCGGCTGTGCATATGCCGCTGAACCTTGATGCGCTTGGCGCGGATTTTTACGCAATCACAGGGCACAAACTCTATGGCCCGTCAGGATCAGGTGCGATCTATATCAAATCGGCGCGCATGGCCGAGATGCAGCCCTTCTTGGGCGGGGGAGACATGATCCGCGAAGTGCATCGCGATGCGATCACATGGAATGACCCCCCGATGAAATTTGAGGCCGGCACACCCGGCATCGTGCAGCAAATCGGTCTCGGCGTTGCACTGGATTACATGAGCGCCGTGGGTGTGGAGGCAATTGCCGCCCATGAGGCCGATCTGACGCGATATGCGCGCACCCGCCTTGCGGGGCTGAATTGGCTGAATGTTCAGGGGAATTCTGCGCATAAAGGCGCGATCTTTTCCTTCACCATAGATGGGGCTGCGCATGCCCATGATATTTCCACTGTACTTGATAAAAAAGGTGTGGCTGTGCGCGCGGGCCATCATTGCGCACAGCCTTTGATGGAACATATGGGGGTGACGGCCACCTGCCGCGCGTCCTTTGCAATGTATAACACCCGTGCCGAGGTGGATGCCTTGGTCGCAGCCTTGGAGCTATGCCACGATCTTTTCGCCTAAGCTCGCATGGATTGATGATTGCGAAACCGCGCCCGCGCCGCTAAAAGCGGGCTCAGGCACCCGTAGCTCAGCTGGATAGAGCGCTGCCCTCCGAAGGCAGAGGCCAGAGGTTCGAATCCTCTCGGGTGCGCCAGTTTTCTTTTTCATCTGGAATGCCTCCCCGCCGATCCTATAGCATATCGGCAGATATGATTTTGGAGGGCGCGAGATATGGGCAAGATTGCGATTGTGGGGGCAGGGCTGATTGGTCAGGCATGGGGGGCTGTGTTTGTGGCAGCGGGCCATGATGTTGTGCTTTATGATCCTATCGCGGGTGTTGCCGATGGGGCGGCGCCAAAGGTTTTGGCGCGGTTGCAGGATTTAGCCGATCACGGCCTGATTGTCGCACAAGACTATCGCAGTCAGATCAGCGTGGCTGCGAGCTTGGCCGCGGCGCTTGAGGGGGTGATATATGTCCAAGAAAGTGGCCCAGAAAAACGCGATGTAAAGGCGGCCCTGACTGCCGAGATGGATGCAATTCTGCCGCCCGATGTGCCGATTGGCAGTTCAACCTCGGGCATTCCTGCCTCGTCCTATGCGGCTGATGTCGCGGGGCGGGCGCGCTGCTTGGTCGTGCATCCGATCAATCCCCCCCATCTGGTGCCCGCCGTTGAGATTGTGCCTGCCCCTTTTACCGCAGCTGAGGTCACCCAAAAGGTTCGCGATTTAATTGCACAGACAGGGCAAATTCCCATTACATTGAAGCGCGAGATTGACGGGTTTGTGGTTAACCGATTGCAAGGGGCGCTGCTGATTGAGGCGTTCAAGCTGCTGCAAAATGGTGTGGCCGCGCCCGAGGATATTGACCGCGCCATTTGCGATGGTTTGGGGATGCGGTGGTCGTTTATGGGGCCGTTTGAAACGATCCACCTGAATGCACCGGGGGGCGTGTCGGATTATGTCACGCGTTTTGCGGGCATGTATCAGACCATGTTTGAGGGCGATACAAAGATCAGCGATTGGTCATCCGCCTTAGACCAAGGACTGACGTCCTATTTGGATGCCCTGCACCCGCAAGACAGCCTGCCCGAGGCGCATCGCGCGCGCGATCTAAAGCTTATGGAGCTTTTGCGCGCGCGGCGTGCGGGGGATAGCAGGGGGTAAGCCTGTTAGCTTGCCCCTGCCTTTGCCATATCGCGCAATTGGAATTTTTGGATTTTACCCGTGCTTGTGCGCGGGATCTCCGTGAAAATAAAATCACGCGGGCATTTGTAATGGGCAAGGCGGTCGCGGCACCATTCGCGCAGATCCTCTGCGCTGGCGTTTTCCCCTGATTTCAATTCGATAAAGGCGCAAGGCGTCTCGCCCCATTTCTCGTCCGGCTTGGCCACCACGGCCACGATAGCCACGGCAGGATGGGCATAAAGCACCTCCTCCACCTCGATGGAGGAAATATTCTCGCCGCCTGAGATGATGATATCCTTTGAGCGGTCTTTCAGCTGAATATACCCATCTGGGTGGATCACCGCCAAATCGCCCGAATGGAACCAGCCGCCCGCAAAGGTTTTTTCAGTGGCGCTTGGGTTGCGGAAATATCCCTTCATCACGACATTGCCGCGGAACATGACCTCGCCCAAAGTTTCCCCATCGCGCGGGACGGGCTGCAACGTATCGGGATCAAGCACATCTAGCTGTTCCAGCGGCGTGTATTTCACGCCCTGGCGCGATTTAAGCCGCGCTTGTTCGGGCAGGGGCAAATCTGACCATTCTTGATGCCATTCATTGACCACGGCGGGGCCATAGGTTTCGGTCAGGCCGTAAAGATGGGTCACATCAAACCCCGCCTGTTGCATATCGGCCAAGACCCGCTCTGGTGGCGGGGCTGCGGCGGTAAAGAAATTCACCTGTGATGGCAGTTGCTCTCGCTCGGGCGCATCCAAGATCACCGACATCACAATTGGCGCGCCGCATAGATGGGTTACGCCATCCTCGGTCAGGGCGCGCCAAATCGGCGCGCTGCGCACTTGGCGCAGGCAGACATGGGTGCCAATGATGGCGGAAATTGTCCAAGGGAAACACCAGCCGTTGCAGTGAAACATCGGCAAGGTCCACAGATAGACCGCGTGTTTCTGCATCGAAGTGATCAGCGCATTGCCCTGTGCCAGCAAATAAGCCCCGCGATGGTGATAAACCACACCTTTGGGGTCGCCCGTGGTGCCAGAGGTGTAATTAAGCGCAATCGCATCCCATTCATCATCGGGCAGGGCCCATTGATAGTCAGGGTCGCCTTTGTCCAGATAGGCCTCGTAATCTTCGGCCATCACATCGCTGCGCGGGCCGTCATATTCGGGGTCATCATATTGCACCAAGTGCGGCTTGGATTTCGCCAGTTGCAGCGCCTCTTGGGCCAGTGGCATGAATTCTGCATCCACGATCAGGATTTTGCTTTCGGCATGGTCGATCTGAAAGGCGATGATGGCCGCATCAAGCCGCGTGTTAATAGAATGCAGAACGGCGCCGCACATTGGCACGCCGTAATGGCATTCCAACATGGCGGGTGTATTGGCAAGGATCACCGATACATTATCGCCCTTGGGCACCCCGTCTTGTGTCAGGCGAGACGCCAATTGTCGCGCGCGCGCATAGAAATCGCTGTAACTGCGGCGCAAGGGGCCATGAATGATGGCCACATGATCAGGATAGGTGCCTGCAGCGCGCTCAAGAAAACTCAGCGGGCTGAGGGGTTGATGATTGGCCGCGCGCCGCGCAAGGCTTGGGTCATCGTGATAAATCTGGCTCATTTGTCCTGCCATTGTGGATGACGTTTTTCGATAAAGGCCCCGATCCCTTCTTCGGCATCATGGGTGAGCATATTATCCACCATAACCTGCGCGGCATAATTATAGGCCTCGGCCAGACCCATTTCGGCTTGGCGATAGAAGGCCGATTTTCCAGTGGCAAGGGTCATTGTGGATTTGGCGGCGATTTTGGCGGCCATCTCTTCGGTTGTGGCGCTGAGTTCTGCCTCAGGGACAGCCTTATTCACCAACCCCATCTCAACCGCATGCGGGGCCGCGATCATATCGCCTGTCAGCAGCATCTCCATCGCGTGTTTATGGCTGACATTGCGCGACAAAGCGACCATGGGGGTCGAGCAAAACAGCCCAATACGCACCCCTGGTGTGCCAAAGCGCGCGCCGTCTTCGGCCACCGCCAAATCACAGGTCGCAACCAATTGGCACCCCGCCGCCGTGGCCACGCCCCGCACCTCGGCAATCACGGGCTTGGGGCAGGCCACAATCGCCTGCATCACGGATGCGCAAAGCGTCATGATCTTGGTGAAATAGGCGCGCCCCCCATCGCCCTCAGCGCGGGCTGCGGTCAATTCCTTTAGATCATGGCCCGCACAAAAAGCGGGGCCACGAGAGGCAAGAATGACCACCCGCACCTCAGGATCATCGCCTGCCGCATGGATCGCCTCAAGAAGGCGGTTCAGCATCGCCTCAGACAGCGCATTGCGGCGTTTTTCGTCATTCAGGGTCAGACGTAAAATCCCCCGCGCATCAAGCGCGCTGTCTAGGATATTGGTTTGGCTGGCTATGGTCATGGCATCCTCTCCCAGATTAGGGGCTTAGCTGATCGTCACCTCAACATAGTCGGCGATGGAATTTGCAACAAAGCAATAACGATGGGCGCGGTGCTGCATCTCGTCAAGCGTTTCCTGATCCACCGAAAAGCCGGTATCAAGGGTCACTTTGGGGTTCAGATCAATACGGGTCACGGCCATGCGGCCTTTGGGGCTTTTGCCCAAATGGGCCACGGCATGGTCGCTATAGCTTGCCACAGGCCAACCTGCCTTCGCGGCAAGGGCCAGAAAGGTCATCATATGGCAACTCGACATCGCAGCCGCTAAGGCCTGTTCTGGATTGGTATGGGCGGCATTCCCGCCCCAATCGGGTGCGGCATCCCCCATGACCTTGGTGTCATCGGTATAGGTGATCTCATGGGCGTTGCTGTATTTCTGCGGGGTCAGCGTGGCCTCTTGGCGCTGCCAGTTTAGGGTGATGGATAGGCTCATGACGCGGCAACCTTTCTTTCGTTATAATCAGATAAATTTGGCTTTGAAATCGGTGTCATAGCCCTCCGGGGCGAGGGGTTGGCCTGTGGCCGCCAAAGCCCCCAGGCGACCGATTTCATCACAGCTTTTCGCGGCGGCTCCATTGCCCCCTGTCAGAATGCTCAGGTGATCATCAAGACGCTCGATATAGGGGTATCCTGTGGCGGTGAAACTGATGACACATGTATCGGTGTGATAGGATTGTACTGGCAGATCAGGTAAAATTGCCGTCAAATAGCCTTGCAAGCGCGCGGCGGCCTCTGCGCTGCCCTGAGAGCGGAACCATGCGGTCATCTCGGCCTGAGTGGTGAGGCTTGGCGAGGCGGGTTCGCCCCCGATTTTCAGATAATATTTCCCATCGGGATATTGGATCGGTGGCAGCAGATACAGGTCTTCATCCATGCGCCCATCTTCGGGCATGGAAATCAGCGTGGGCATCTCGGCCAAGCGCGGCACATCATTGGGCGCGATTTCGGCCAAAAGCACGGTGCGTGCCATCACGTTCATATCGGGGCGGGCGGGCAAAAGCCTGTCGGTGCGAGCATAGCCCCCCGTGGCGATGACGACATGCCCCGCATCCACTGTTTCGCCCGTTGTAAGGGTGACTGTGCCCTGATCCTGCGCCACGGCGGCGGCGTCGATCACCACGCCCCCCGCCTGTTCCATCGCGCGTTCCTCTGCGGCGCGCAACAAGCGGGGGTTGATCCAACCGCCTGCGGCCTCCCATGCGGCGGCTGTTCCTACGGGAAACCGCATAAAGGGAAAGCGCGCCGCAAGCCCTGCATCATCAAGCCGCTCATGGGGAATGGCTAAGGCCTCAGCAGCCTGTAGAAAGGCGTGCGTAAAATCCGCGGCGGGCCCCGCGATTGGCCCTGCCATCATTACCCCGCATGGGGTGTAGAACCCTTGCCCTAATACCGCCTCAAGTTTACGGTATCGCGCCATTGAGCGCAAGGCGAGGCGGGACCAATCCGCCTTTTCAGCAAGGCCGCGCGTGATTCTGCCTGCGTCATGGTGGCTGCCAAAGGGGCCATCATGGGTTGCGCGGTTTTGCGGCTCGGAGGGGCCGATTAGGGCCACGCGATGACCCATTTGCGCCAGATACCTCGCGGCGGCTGTGCCCATCAGGCCACGCCCGACCACCGCGATATCACAGCGCCTCGTCACAGCGACAATCCTATTGTCTTCGTCAGTTCGGCAAAGCTTGCTTGGGTAACAGGGTCAAGGGGGATGCCCTTTTGAGCGCGTAAGGCTGCCACATCCCATTCGCGATCCCCAGGCGCCATGACGCGCGCGCCTGTGCGCGGCGTGCTGTTGCGCAGCTTGGTCAGGTAATGCTCCATGCCTGCAATGAACATCGGGCCTGTTAAAAAGGCCTCGGGGTCAATCGCAATCACAAATCCCCCCACGCCCCGCGGACGGGTCATGTCACCGCCCACCATGGCATCGAGATCGGGTGAGATTTTCATGCCCGTGAAAACTGCTGAAAAGATTTCTGCAACGCCCCCCAATGCGGCCCCTTTAAACCCGAATTCGCCCCCGAGCGGGGCCAACATTTCAGCTTTATTAGGGTCGGTTGTGTTCACGCCTGCGGCGTCAGATGCGACATCTTCGGGCAAGGTCACGCCAAGGGAGGCATAAAGTTGCACGCGGTTATAGGGCACGGAACTGGTCGCCATATCCAATAGCCAAGGGTTGCCTGCGGTGGGAAAGGCGATGGAGATCGGATTGGTGCCGTGAAACCGTTCGGCCCCGTCATGCAGGCGCACAAGACTGTCTGAATTGCCAAAGACCATGCCACCCATCCCGCGCTTGGCCAAGGCCATGGTATAGGCACCTGCCGCGCCGTAATGCGAGCTGTTCATCACCCCAACCGCGCCAATGCCCGCCTCACGGGCCAAATCGGCGGCATGATCCGCCGCAGCATAAAGTGCGCGTGCGCCATGCGCATCATCCGCGTCCAACATGCCTGTGCCTGCACGGGTTTTGGTGAATTTGAGATTGGGGCGCGGGTTGACACGCCCGCCGCGCATCACCGCCTGATAATGCGGCAAGAGGCGGAAGCCGTGGCTGTCTACGCCATGCAGGCTGGCATGCATCATGGCATCTGTAGTGGTTGTCGCTGTGGCCTCATCTGCGCCCGCAGCGCGCAATATCGCCTGGCTGAAATTTGTTATTGCCTCAGCACTGACCCAAATTTGATTATCATCCTGCCCTTGCGCTGTCATTTTATCCTCCCGCCAGCTTACAATTTTGCGCATGTTGCCTCAGCGCCACGGGCGATGCCAGTTAAGAATTTATCTCTCAATCCAATGCGGCAATGAGCTGGGGGATTTTCTGTTTTACCTTGAAGAAGCCCGCCGTGGCATGGGGCCATATCCTTTGATCCCAAGGGTCGCACCATTCGGCGAAGGCGATATTTGCGGCCTCAAGGGGCCTGCGGGCCTCGGTGATCCAATCGAATAACGGCCCTTGCGGGATATAGGGGGTGGCGATTTGCACGACCCCAAGCCGCGTGGCCACTTGCGCCAAGAGTTTTGGATCGCGCGCCTCGACCATTTCAGCGGTCAGGCCAAGCCGATTTGCACAATCGCGAATGGCCTCCGCCTCGAAGGCGGCGACATCTGGGCTTGCATGGCGCAAATGCGATTGGGTCAACCCCACCACGGCAACAACATCAAAGCCCGCAATATCGGTGCCTGTGATCCCGCAGTCTTCATCAGTGATCAGCAAAAGGGTTTTCGCCCCTGATTGCGGGGTAAGGGGGTGGCGCAGTGGCAGGGTCGGGGGCAGGCCATCAGGCTCGGTCGCTTCAAGCCCTTCTGTCGCCACGGCCAAATCTACATCGCGCGCGGTAAATCGGTTTTGCGTGAATTTTGCGATATTCCATGCCTCGGCTGCATAGAATTTGCCCCGCGTATGTAGGCCTGCAACCCATCGCCAGCCCAAGGTGTTAGACGCTGCATCCCCATCTAAGAGATGACGATAAAAGAAATCTGCGCCAAGCCGCCATGGCAATCGCAGCGTGAATATCCAGATCGAGGCAAACCACATCCGCGCGTGATTGTGCAGATAGCCAGTTTCAACCAATTCGCGCGCCCAATGGTCAAAGCAGTCTATCCCCGTGCGCCCTTCGATGGCGCGGGTATAGGCGCGGGACAAAGGGCGATCTTGGTCGAGCGCGGCCATATCGGCCTCAAGACCTGAAACATAACTGCGCCATATGGCGGGGCGCATCTCAAGCCAGCCCTTGAAATAGCTGCGCCAAATCACCTCTTGGATGAATTTTTCAGCAGCAACTGCGCCATGTGCGCCAAGCGCGGTTTTGACGACCTTTGCCTCGCGGATCAGGCGGCGGCGGATATAGGGGGAGAGGCGGGACACAGATTTATGTGCGCCGTGTCCCAGATCGTAATTGCGCCCATTTGCATAGGCCTTACCCATTTTTGGGGTGAATTCGACTAGACGCGCCTCTGCCTCTGCCCGTGTGGCCTGCATGTTTTTGCCTCGCTTGGATGTGCTTTGGGCGTTTAGCTAAGGCAGCAGGGAGCGAGGTCAACAGCGCCTAAACGACCTTAAACGGAGTTACGCGCAGCTCGCGCGCGATTTGCTCATCCAGAGGTGGGGGGAAGGAATTGAGCATAAAGCCAAGCGTGCTGTAAAAGCCCACTGTGGCAATCAAATCAAAAATGCCCTCTTTGCCA
>WVSR01000003.1 GCA_015689775.1 Rhodobacterales bacterium LSUCC0387 | reverse complement strand
CCCGGCGACAACCTGAAGTTTGAAGTCGAGCTGATCGCCCCTATCGCGATGGAAGACGGTCTGCGCTTCGCGATCCGTGAAGGTGGCCGTACAGTCGGCGCAGGCGTGGTCTCCAAGATCATCGCTTAAGATTTGAGATTGGCACGCGGGGGAAACCTCGTGTGTCATCTTCACCCGCTGGGTGCAATTTCGCACCCAAAATGAAACCGGTTCGACGAGGGGATCTGATGAAACATTGCCCTCCTCTCAATCGTAAAGGATCAGAGTAATGGCCATTCAAAGCCAAAACATCCGTATCCGCCTCAAGGCGTTTGATTACCGCGTTCTGGATGCCAGCACGCAGGAAATCGTGAACACCGCCAAGCGGACGGGTGCACAGGTGCGCGGGCCTATCCCGCTGCCAAACAAGATCGAAAAATTTACTGTTCTGCGTGGGCCTCACATCGACAAGAAGAGCCGCGACCAGTGGGAAATTCGCACCCATAAACGTCTGTTGGACATTGTTGATCCGACACCACAGACCGTGGATGCATTGATGAAGCTCGACCTCGCCGCTGGCGTAGATGTCGAGATCAAGGTCTAAGGGGGGCATCGGATATGTTGCGCTCTGGAGTGATCGCTAAAAAATTGGGTATGACCCGCCTCTTCATGGAAGACGGTCGTCAGATCCCTGTGACCGTTTTGCAATTGGATGGTGTTCAGGTTGTGGCACAGCGCACCGCTGATAAAGATGGCTACACCGCCATCCAGCTTGGTGCAGGTGCTGCAAAGGCAAAGCGCGTTTCGGCGCCAATGCGCGGCCATTTCGCCGCCGCAAAGGTTGAGCCTAAGCGCAAGCTTGCGGAATTCCGTGTTGATTCTGAGAATTTGGTGGCCGTTGGTGAAGAAATCACCGCAGACCATTATTTCGAAGGCCAATTCGTTGACGTGTCGGGCACTTCGACTGGTAAAGGTTTCGCGGGTGCGATGAAGCGCCATAACTTCAGCGGTTTGCGTGCGTCTCACGGCGTTTCGATCAGCCACCGTTCGCATGGTTCGACAGGTCAGTGTCAAGATCCTGGTCGCGTATTCAAGGGCAAGAAAATGGCAGGCCATTTGGGCTCGGTGCGCGTCACCACTCAAAACCTGCAAGTTGTTCGCACCGATGCAGATCGTGGCCTGATCATGGTCAAAGGCGCTGTTCCTGGCACCAAAGGTGGTTGGGTGACCATCAAAGACGCGGTAAAAAAGCCATTCCCTGAGAATGCTGTTTTGCCTGCTGCTTTGAAATCCGCTGCCGCAGCAGCTGCGCCTGCAACCGAGGCCCCCGTAGAGGACGCCCCCGCCGAGGGAGGTGAAGCACAATGAAACTTGACGTCATTAAATTGGACGGTAGCAAAGCGGGATCTGTTGATCTTGGCGATGACATTTTTGGTCTTGAGCCCCGTGCTGACATCCTGCACCGCGTTGTCCGTTGGCAGCGTAACAAGGCGCAGGCAGGCACGCACAAGGTTAAAACCCGTTCTGAAGTCAGCTATTCGACCAAGAAGATTTACCGCCAAAAGGGCACTGGTGGCGCGCGCCACGGGTCTCGTAAGGCGCCGATCTTCCGAAAGGGTGGCATCTACAAAGGCCCAACCCCACGCAGCCATGGGCACGAGCTTCCCAAGAAGTTCCGTAAGCTTGGTCTCATGCACGCCTTGTCTGCCAAAGTGGCGGCAGGCGAGTTAGTGATCATAGAAGCCGCGGCAATGGCCGAGGCGAAAACAGCACAATTGGCCAAGCAGGTGAAGAACCTTGGTTGGAAGCGTGCCTTGATCATTGACGGTGCAACGGTTGATGCGAACTTTGCCCAAGCGGCGCGCAACATCGAGGGTCTCGATTTGCTGCCATCTATGGGCGCGAATGTCTATGACATCCTCAAGCGCGACACTCTGGTGTTGACGAAGGCGGGTGTCGAAGCGTTGGAGGCTCGCCTAAAATGAGCACGAAGCCAGAACATTATGAAGTGATCCGCCGCCCGATCATCACGGAGAAAGCCACTATGGCCTCCGAGAACAATGCGGTTGTGTTCGAAGTTGCGATTAATGCGAATAAACCCCAGATCAAGGAGGCTGTCGAAAGCCTGTTTGGTGTGAAGGTGAAAGCGGTCAATACAACTGTCACCAAAGGCAAGAACAAGCGTTTCCGTGGCATCGCGGGCACCCGTAAGGATGTCAAGAAAGCCTATGTAACGCTGGAAGAAGGCAATACAATCGACGTGGCCACAGGTCTTTGATCTGTCAAGCGTTCGGGCGTTTTGCCTGATCTGACCTTAGAAAGGCCCCGACTGCGGATGCGGTTGAGGCCTTGTCCATCGCAAAAGCGGCTGCACAGTCGGGAAGGGGCCTTGACCTTAGGGCGTCACTTTCCTACATAGCGCCATCGCGATAGCCCCAGATTCGTCTGGGGCTTTGCTGTTGTTCGTGTGAACGACATTTCACTGGGACCTTCGGGGCCCTCATTTATCGGTCACCCAATTCGGGGGACTTACAACATAGGTGGGTTTTTAATGACCTGCCGTTAGCAAACGGAAGACAGAAAGCATGGCACTTAAGTCGTATAAGCCGACGACGCCGGGCCAGCGCGGGCTGGTGCTGATCGACCGTTCGGAGCTGTGGAAAGGACGTCCTGTCAAATCCCTGACTGAGGGTTTGACGAAAAAGGGCGGTCGTAACAATACCGGACGGATTACCGCACGCCGCCGCGGTGGTGGCGCGAAGCGTCTCTATCGTATCGTGGATTTCAAGCGTCGTAAATTTGACGTCACAGCCACGGTTGAACGGATCGAATACGATCCTAACCGCACCGCCTTCATCGCGTTGATCCGCTACAGCGATGGCGAGCAGGCCTACATCCTCGCGCCACAGCGTTTGGCCGTTGGGGACGCGGTTGTCGCCTCTGCAAAAGCAGATATTAAGCCTGGTAACGCAATGCCATTCTCTGGCATGCCCATCGGGACAATCGTTCACAATATCGAATTGAAGCCCGGTAAGGGTGGCCAAATCGCACGCGCGGCAGGCACTTATGCCCAGTTTGTTGGTCGTGACGGTGGCTATGCTCAGATCCGCCTCTCTTCTGGTGAATTGCGTCTGGTGCGTCAGGAATGCATGGCAACCATTGGTGCCGTGTCAAACCCTGACAACTCGAACCAAAACCTTGGTAAAGCGGGCCGCGTCCGCCACATGGGCAAGCGTCCAAGCGTTCGTGGTGTTGCGATGAACCCAATCGATCACCCACATGGTGGTGGTGAAGGCCGCACATCTGGTGGCCGTACGCCAGTTACCCCATGGGGTAAGGATACCAAGGGGACACGCACCCGCAACAAGAACAAGGCCTCGCAGAAGCTGATTATCCGCTCGCGTCATGCCAAGAAGAAAGGGCGTTAATAGATGAGCCGTTCTGTATGGAAAGGCCCTTTTGTCGACGCATACGTCCTCAAGAAGGCAGAAAAAGCGCGGGATTCTGGCCGCAACGAAGTGATCAAAATCTGGTCGCGCCGTTCAACCATCCTGCCGCAATTCGTTGGCCTCACCTTTGGTGTCTATAACGGGCAAAAGCATATTCCCGTAAACGTCACTGAAGACATGATCGGTCAGAAATTCGGTGAATATTCTCCAACGCGCACCTATTACGGGCACGCTGCGGATAAGAAAGCGAAGAGGAAGTAAGCCATGGGCAAGGATAAGAATCCCCGCCGCGTGGCGGACAATGAAGCGATGGCAAAATTGCGTATGTTGCGCACAAGCCCGCAGAAATTGAACCTCGTCGCGCAAATGATTCGTGGGAAGAAAGTTGACAAGGCTTTGACCGTGTTGACCTTCTCCAACAAGCGCATCGCGATTGACGTGAAGAAATGCCTTCAGTCTGCTATTGCGAATGCTGAAAACAACCACAGCCTTGATGTGGATGAATTGGTCGTCGCCGAAGCATATGTCGGCAAGAACCTAATCATGAAGCGTGGTCGTCCACGTGCCCGTGGTCGGTTTGGCCGCATCCACAAGCCGTTCTCTGAACTTACCATCAAGGTTCGCCAGGTCGAGGAGCAAGCGTAATGGGTCATAAGGTAAATCCAATTGGCATGCGCCTGCAGGTCAACCGCACTTGGGACAGCCGCTGGTATGCGGACACCAAGGATTACGGCAATCTGTTGCTCGAAGATCTGCGTATGCGTGAATTCGTGGCGAAAGAGTGCAAGCAAGCTGGTGTCTCCAAAGTCATCATCGAGCGTCCGCACCGCAAGTGCCGCGTCACAATTCACACCGCTCGCCCTGGTGTTATCATTGGGAAAAAAGGTGCGGATATAGAAGGCCTGCGCAAAAAACTGGCCGCAATGACCGACAGCGAATTGCACCTCAACATTGTTGAAGTACGTAAGCCAGAAGTTGATGCGGCATTGGTGGCAGAGTCCATCGAGCAGCAGCTTGAGCGCCGCGTCTCGTTCCGCCGCGCAATGAAGCGCGCCGTGCAGAACGCGATGCGCATGGGTGCCTTGGGTATCCGTGTCAACGTGGCCGGTCGCTTGGGTGGCGCTGAAATCGCCCGCACCGAATGGTATCGTGAGGGCCGCGTGCCGCTTCACACATTGCGCGCAGACATTGACTACGCGCATGCGGAAGCGTCCACACCTTACGGGATCATTGGGATCAAGGTCTGGATCTTCAAGGGTGAAATCCTTGAGCATGATCCATCGGCGCGTGATCGCCGTTTGGCCGAAATGCAGGATAGCGGTGGGGCATCACGCCCGCGCCGTGATCGCTGAGGAGTTTGACAGATGCTGCAACCAAAGCGCACAAAATTCCGCAAGATGCACAAAGGCCGCATCAAGGGTGAAGCAAAGGGCGGGTCTGACCTAAACTTTGGCACCTTTGGCCTGAAAGCCCTTCAGCCTGAGCGCGTTACCGCGCGCCAGATCGAAGCTGCCCGCCGCGCCCTGACACGCCACATGAAGCGTCAAGGTCGTGTATGGATCCGCATCTTCCCTGACACCCCTGTAACTTCGAAACCAACCGAAGTGCGTATGGGTAAAGGTAAGGGTTCGGTCGATTACTGGGCATGCAAGGTCAAGCCAGGCCGTGTTATGTTTGAGATTGACGGCGTAAACGAAGAAATCGCACGCGAGGCGCTGCGCCTTGCCGCGATGAAGCTGCCAATCAAAACACGCACAGTGGCACGCGAAGACTGGTAATTTCAGGTTCGCTTGTGAAAAAACCTCCGCAGAGCAATCTGCGGGGGTTTTTCTTTAGTCCCAACGATAATTAAAGCTGATGCTGATCCGCTCATCCTCGACCATATTCATGGGCACCTCATGGCGCAACCAACTTTCCCATAGCAGCACATCACCGACATTCGGCTTTACATAGATGAACGGCTGTAATTCCGCGCGCGCGGTCGTGGCCCGTGTTGGGGCCGCCATCATGCGCGACAGGCGCGGGTCTTCAATTTTCAACGCCGATGCACCTTCAGGCATTGCAACATAAGTGGTCCCCGAAATCACCGAATGCGGATGAATATGCGAGCTATGCGTCCCGCCTTCGGGCAGGATGTTGATCCATAAATCCTCAAGAACCAGAGCGCGGCCATCCAGATCGAATTCCAAATCCTTGACGAATTCAGCGACATGATGATCGAGAATTTTCACCAAATCCGCAAAGATCGGAAAGCGCCAAGGCAGATCGGTGAGTGAGGCATAGGACGTATATCCAGGATATCCGTTTTCCTCGCACCATGTCTGACCCGCTTCGTCATCTTCTGCGATAATGAGGCAGGATTGCTCTAACTCGGCCAAATCAAGGTGAGGTGCTGCCTCTTGCAGATTGCCGTGATAGAGACGTGTGACGAATAAGGACGATATCTGTGCCATAGGCCTTCCTTAGATCAAGATGCGCCAAGCCGCGCGGAACGGATGACGTAACCATAGCCTAGGTCTAGGGGCGGGGCGAGGGCAGACCACAACCGCCTTTGAAAAACGCGGATAAATTCCCCCGTGGGGTTGCCATATGCCCAAGATGCGCGTATGTGCCGCCCCTATCCACCTACTCCAACGGAATCAGGGTGACGCTTTTTGCGGCCCTCCGTTGATTGTTGAAAAGAAAGACCAACGCAATGAACGCGCAAGACCTACGTGATAAAACACCTGACCAGCTGCGTGATCAGCTTGTTCAGTTGAAGAAGGAAGCGTTTAACCTGCGCTTCCAACAGGCTACTGGCCAATTGGAAAACACCGCCCGTATGCGCCAAGTGCGCCGTGACGTGGCCCGCGTGAACACGATTCTATCTCAGAAGGCAGTAGCAGCCGCAGGGGAGGCCAACTAATGCCCAAACGTATCCTGCAAGGTGTTGTCACCTCTGATCAGAATGAACAAACCGTCACCGTGTCCGTAGAGCGCCGCTTTACGCACCCAGTGATGAAGAAGACGGTTCGTAAGTCCAAGAAGTATCGGGCCCACGATCCGCAGAACCAATTCAAAGTTGGCGATATCGTCCGCATTCAGGAATGTGCGCCAATTTCGAAGTCTAAACGCTGGGAAGTCATCGCAAACTAAGCGCTGAATTTCAGTTTAACGAAACCCTGGGGGTAATGTCCGCATCGGCGCCCCCAAAGGTCGGGAGATACCACTATGATCCAGATGCAGACCAATCTGGATGTAGCTGACAACTCTGGCGCTCGCCGAGTTCAGTGCATCAAGGTTCTGGGTGGATCCAAGCGGAAATATGCCTCGGTGGGTGACATCATCGTGGTCTCCGTGAAGGAAGCCATCCCACGCGGTCGTGTGAAAAAGGGCGATGTCCGTAAGGCCGTTGTCGTGCGCACTGCAAAAGAAGTTCGCCGTGAAGATGGCACTGCCATCCGTTTCGACCGAAATGCGGCGGTGATCCTCAACAACAACAATGAGCCTATTGGCACCCGTATCTTCGGGCCAGTTGTGCGTGAGTTGCGTGCGAAGAACTTCATGAAGATCATCTCGCTCGCTCCGGAGGTGCTGTAATATGGCTGCTAAATTGAAAAAGGGCGACAAGGTTGTCGTGCTTGCTGGCAAGGATAAGGGCAAAGAGGGTGAAATCTCTGCCGTTATGCCAAAGGCTAACAAAGCCATCGTGGACGGCGTGAACATCGCCATCCGTCACACCCGCCAATCTGCACAGGGCCAAGGCGGACGTCTTCCAAAGGCGATGCCGATTGACTTGTCCAATCTGGCGCTTCTGGACAAAAACGGCAAACCCACCCGTGTTGGCTTCAAAGTTGAAGACGGCGAAAAAGTGCGTATCGCCAAAACCACGGGGGAGGCCATCTAATGCTTGATACGGCAAATTATACCCCACGCCTGAAGGCGGCTTTTGCTTCGACTGTTCGCCCTGCGATGAAGGAAGAGTTCGGCTATAAGAACGATATGCAAATCCCACGTTTGGATAAGATCGTTCTGAACATCGGCGCAGGCGCCGAAGCCGTGCGGGACAGCAAAAAAGTCAAATCTGCTCAAGAAGACCTCAGCGCGATTGCAGGCCAGCAGGCCGTTGTGACCAAGGCAAAGAAATCCATCGCGGGCTTTCGTGTTCGAGAAGATATGCCTCTTGGCTCAAAGGTTACCCTGCGCGGCGACCGCATGTATGAATTCCTTGATCGTCTGATCACTGTGGCTATGCCACGCATCCGCGACTTCCGCGGTGTGTCTAGCAAGTCTTTTGACGGCCGTGGCAACTACGCCATGGGAATCAAAGAACATATCGTTTTCCCTGAAATCAACTTCGACAAGGTCGATGAGGTTTGGGGGATGGACATTATAATTTGCACCACCGCGAAAACTGACGCGGAAGCCAAGGCGCTGTTGAAGCATTTCAACATGCCCTTCAATTCGTGATCGCGGGAGGAGAGTAGAACAATGGCAAAGAAGTCCATGGTTGCACGCGAAGTTAAGCGCCAAAAGCTTGTTGCGAAATACGCAACAAAGCGTGCCGCGCTGAAAGAAATCGCGAATGATGAATCGAAGCCGATGGAAGAGCGTTTTAAGGCTCGCCTGAAACTGGCAGAACTGCCACGTAACAGCTCCGCCACTCGTCTTCATAACCGTTGCCAGCTCACGGGGCGCCCAAAGGCCTATTACCGTAAGCTGAAAGTCTCGCGTATCATGCTGCGTGAATTGGCCTCAAACGGCCAAATCCCCGGCATGGTTAAGTCGAGCTGGTAAGGAGGTCTGACAGATGAATGATCCTCTTGGTGATATGCTGACCCGCATCCGCAATGCTCAGATGCGTGGCAAGTCCACAGTCGTGACGCCCGCCTCCAAGCTGCGTGCTTGGGTTTTGGATGTGTTGGCCGATGAAGGCTATATCCGCGGCTACGAGCGTACCTCTGATGCCGCAGGGCATCCCGCGCTGGAAATCAGCCTGAAATACTATGAAGGCAGCCCCGTGATCCGCGAGATTAAGCGCGTATCCACCCCCGGTCGTCGTGTTTACATGAACGTGCAGGATATTCCGCAGGTTCGGCAAGGTCTTGGTGTTTCCATCGTCTCCACCTCCAAAGGTGTGATGTCCGATGCGAATGCACGTCAGGCCAATGTCGGCGGCGAAGTTCTCTGCACCGTATTCTAAGGAGGCCTTAAGCATGTCTCGTATTGGGAAACAACCGGTCGGACTGCCTGGTGGTGTAACAGCCACTGTGTCGGGCCAGACGATTGAGGTGAAGGGGCCAAAAGGCACCCGTAGCTTCACCGCCACCGATGATGTCACAATCGCAGTCAATGACAACGCGGTTGATGTGACACCACGCGGCAAGTCCAAGCGTGCGCGCCAGCAATGGGGTATGAGCCGTTCGATGGTTCAGAACCTCGTCACTGGCGTGACGGATGGCTTCAAGAAAGAGCTAGAGATCACAGGTGTGGGTTACCGCGCCGCGATCCAAGGCAATGTTCTGAAACTGTCGTTGGGTTATAGCCACGACGTGGATTTCCAAGTGCCACAAGGTGTGACGGTGACAACACCAAAGCCAACCGAAGTGGTGATCGAAGGGATTGATCAGCAATTGGTTGGTCAGGTTGCAGCAAACATTCGCGAATGGCGTGCGCCTGAGCCCTACAAGGGCAAAGGGATCCGCTATAAGGGCGAATATATCTTCCGCAAGGAAGGTAAGAAGAAGTAAGGGCGACGAAGATGGCAAACAGCAAACGAGAACTGTTCCTCAAGCGCCGCCTGCGCGTTCGGAACAAGCTGCGGAAAATGGCAGACGGGCGCGTGCGCCTCTCTGTTCACCGCTCGAACAAGAATATCAGCGTTCAGTTGATCGACGATGTAAAAGGCGTGACTTTGGCCTCTGCATCTTCGCTCGAAAAAGATCTGGGCGTTGTTGGCAAGAACAATGTCGAAGCCGCCGCAAAAGTGGGCGCAGCGATTGCAGAGCGTGCAAAGAAAGCGGGCGTGTCGGAATGCTATTTCGACCGTGGCGGTTTCTTGTTCCACGGCCGCGTCAAAGCTTTGGCTGACGCAGCCCGCGAAGGTGGTTTGAAGTTCTAATCCATGTAGGCGGCGCGCAAGTGCCGCCTCGATGATCGGGGAGAGGGCCTTTCATGTGCCTCTCACTGCGATTGACCAAAACAGGCGCGCGGGATGCGCCAGAACTGAAGGATGCCAAACATGGCAGAACGTGAACAACGTCGGGGCCGTCGCCGCGAAGAGCGCGAAGAAACCCCAGAATTTGCCGACCGTCTGGTCGCAATCAACCGCGTATCGAAGACCGTAAAAGGTGGTAAGCGTTTCGGCTTTGCTGCTCTTGTGGTTGTCGGTGACCAGCGTGGTCGTGTGGGCTTTGGCAAAGGTAAAGCCAAAGAAGTGCCTGAAGCGATCCGTAAGGCAACTGAACAAGCCAAGCGCAACCTGATTCGCGTGCCTCTGCGCGAAGGCCGCACCCTGCACCACGATGCGCAGGGCCGTCATGGCGCAGGCAATGTCGTGATGCGCACCGCCCCTGAAGGGACGGGGATCATCGCGGGTGGTCCAATGCGCGCCGTGTTCGAGATGCTTGGCATCAAGGACGTTGTTGCGAAATCTTTGGGATCGCAGAACCCCTATAACATGATCCGTGCAACCCTTGATGGTCTGCGTCAGGAGAGCTCGCCCCGTCAGGTGGCTGCGCGCCGCGGCAAGAAAGTTGCCGACATCCTGCGCAAGCCCGAAGCCGAAGTTGCGGCAGACGCCTGAGGAGAGTGAGCAATGGCTAAAATTATCGTTGTAAAACAGATCGGCTCGCCGATCCGCCGCCCTCAAGATCAGCGCGCAACGCTGATTGGTTTGGGCTTGAACAAGATGCACAAAACCCGCGAGTTGGAAGATACCCCTTCCGTGCGCGGCATGATCAACAAGATCCCGCATCTGGTAGAAATCATTGAGGAGCGCGGTTAATCCGCGCCCTTGATTCTGTCCCAGCTTTCTGGGGCGCTTTTGATCATTATGCCGCGTTTGCCGCCACGGTCGCTCGGGTGGCAATTCCGGCTAAAGGAGTAGCGACATGAAACTGAATGAATTGCGCGATAATCCAGGTGCAACCAAGAAAGCCAAGCGTATTGGCCGTGGCCCTGGTTCTGGCAAAGGTAAAATGGGTGGCCGTGGTATAAAAGGTCAGAAATCCCGTTCGGGTGTAGCCATCAACGCCTATGAAGGCGGCCAGATGCCCCTCTATCAGCGCCTTCCAAAGCGTGGCTTCAACAAGCCAAACCGTAAAGAATTCGCTGTCATCAATTTGGGCCTGATCGAGAAATTCCTTGAGGCGGGTAAATTGGACGCAAAAGCAGAAATCACCGAAGATGCGTTGGTTGCATCGGGCTTGGTGCGCCGCAAATTGGACGGCATCCGCGTTTTGGCGAAAGGTGACATCTCGAAGAAAGTAACGATTACTGTCACAGGTGCTTCCAAAGCAGCGGTTGAAGCTGTTGAAAAAGCAGGTGGCAAGCTCAACGTAGCGGCACCAGCAGCGGCAGAGTAATCTGCCGCAGGCTTTCGACCAAGATGAGCCTTGAGACTTGCGGCTGAGCCGCATACATCAAGGGCAGGGTTTTTCGCGCCGCAAGATCGCAAGCTCGGTCTTGCGGCGCAATACATGATGAGGGGCGGTATGGCTTCAGCAGCTGAACAGATGGCGGCTAATCTGAGTTGGAAGTCGTTTGGCAAGGCGTCCGAATTGCGCCAGCGCATTTGGTTCACGCTTGGTCTTTTGATCATTTATCGGATCGGCACTTATATCCCTGTTCCGGGGATTGACGGGCAAGAGTTGCGCAATTTCTTTGACGCGGCCTCTGCGGGTCTGGGCGGTGTTCTGAACATGTTCACGGGCGGCGCCCTAAGCCGCATGGGCGTGTTCGCATTGGGGATCATGCCCTATATCTCGGCCTCGATTATTGTGCAGCTGATGACTTCGATGGTTCCTGCTTTGGAGCAGTTGAAGAAAGAGGGCGAACAGGGCCGTAAGAAGATCAACCAGTATACGCGCTACGGCACGGTCGTCTTGGCAACCGCACAGGCCTATGGTCTGGCTGTGAGCATGGAGTCGGGCGGTCTTGCCTCAGATCCGGGTTGGTATTTCCGCGCGGCCTGTGTGATCACCCTTGTAGGCGGCACGATGTTCCTGATGTGGCTTGGTGAGCAGATCACGCAGCGCGGCATCGGTAACGGCATTTCTCTGATCATCTTTGCTGGTATCATCGCAGAAATCCCTGCGGCTCTAGCGCAATTCTTTGAACAGGGCCGTTCAGGTGCTTTGTCCACGCCTATGGTTTTGGGTGTGATTGTGATGCTGATCGCAACGCTGTTTTTTGTTGTGTTCATGGAACGCAGCCTGCGCAAGATCCACATCCAATACCCTCGCCGCCAAGTTGGCATGAAAGTCTATGATGGCGGCAGCAGCCACTTGCCGATCAAAGTTAACCCTGCGGGCGTGATCCCAGCAATCTTTGCATCGTCCTTGTTGTTGTTGCCAACAACCATGACCACCTTCTCGGGCAGTGAAGCTGCAGGGCCAGTTCTGTCATGGATCCTTGCGAATTTTGGCCCCGGTCAGCTCCTCTATCTGCTGTTCTTTGCAGGTATGCTGATTTTCTTTACCTATTTCTATACGCTGAACGTGGCCTTCAAGACCGATGATGTGGCGGACAATCTGAAAAACCAAAACGGTTTTATCCCAGGCATCCGCCCTGGCCAGCGCACCTCGGAATATCTGGAATATGTGGTGAACCGCGTTCTTGTGCTTGGCGCAGGGTATTTGACCTTAGTCGCCCTCTTGCCCGAGATTGTGCGCTCGAACTTGTCAATCACGGCTTATTTCGGCGGCACATCCATTCTGATCATCGTATCGGTTGGCATGGACACGGTGCAGCAGATTCAATCGCATTTGCTTGCGCATCAATACGAGGGTTTGCTTGAGCGGTCTCAACTGCGTGGCCGCAAAGGAACGGGCGCGGGGCGTACCAAGCGCCGCACACCACAGCGTAAATGACTGCGATTATTCTTCTCGGTCCCCCAGGTGCAGGCAAAGGAACTCAAGCGCGCCTCTTGGTTGCGGCGTGCGGCATGGTTCAGCTTTCTACTGGGGATATGTTGCGCGCGGCGCAGGCCTCTGGCACAGAAATGGGCAAACGGGTCGCCGATGTGATGGCTCGTGGTGAATTGGTGACGGATGAGATCGTCATTGGTCTCATCCGCGAGAAACTGGGTGCTGGCCTCGCAGGCGGTGTGATCTTTGACGGGTTCCCCCGTACCTTGGCACAGGCAGATGCGCTTGAGGCATTGCTGGCTGAGATGGGTCTTGCACTTGATGCAGTGATTGAAATGCGCGTGGATGATGAGGCCCTTGTGGCGCGGATCACGGCGCGCTCAACCTGCGGTGGCTGCGGTGAGGTGTATAATAACATCACCAAACCAATTCCAGCGAGCGGAACCTGCAGCACCTGTGGCGGCATGGAGTTCAAATGCCGCACGGATGACCACGAAGACAGTCTGCGGCAGCGCCTGATGGAATATTATAAAAAGACATCGCCGCTGATTGGATACTACTATGCCAAAGGGCATTTGCAGGCGGTGGATGGTTTAGGCGAGATTGATGCGGTCGCAGGCGCCATTGCAGCTATCTTGGAGCAGCCCAAATCTTAACCCGTGTCCCCTTGACGGGGGGAGGGAAAAAGCCTATTCGCAGGCTTCCCATCAAGGGAATCGTCAGGCGGATGCCGCCTGATAAATCGAAAAAGGTCTTGCGGCTTTTTTGCAGCAAGACCTTTTGGTTGTGAAAAAAGGTTCTGGGGCTACGGAACCGCAACGAGAGGAAAGATAAGTGGCACGTATCGCAGGGGTCAACATCCCCACAGCCAAGCGCGTTCCTATTGCGCTGACATATATCACTGGCATTGGCCAATCATCCGCATATTCAATCTGCGAAGCCGTAGGGATCGACCCCGCGCGCCGCGTGAATGAATTGTCTGACGCCGAAGTCTTGAAAATTCGTGAACACATCGATGCGAACTGCACCGTAGAAGGTGACTTGCGCCGTGAAGTTCAGATGAACGTGAAGCGTTTGATGGATTTGGGTTGCTATCGTGGCCTCCGTCATCGCCGTAACCTGCCTGTGCGCGGTCAGCGCACCCACACCAACGCGCGAACCCGTAAGGGGCCTGCAAAGGCAATCGCGGGCAAGAAGAAGTAAGGGGAGGCAGATAAATGGCTCGTGATAAGACACGCGTAAAACGCAAAGAACGTAAAAACATCGCCACCGGTGTTGCGCATGTGAACAGCTCGTTCAATAACACAAAAATCCTGATCTCTGACGTGCAGGGTAATGCGATCGCTTGGTCGTCTGCTGGCACGATGGGGTTCAAGGGTAGCCGAAAATCCACCCCCTATGCCGCGCAGATGGCCGCAGAAGATGCGGGCCGCAAAGCACAGGAACATGGTGTAAAAACAATTGAAGTCGAAGTGCAAGGACCAGGCTCTGGTCGTGAATCCGCGCTTCGTGCTTTGGCCGCTGTTGGGTTCCAGATCACTTCTATCCGTGACGTGACCCCAATAGCGCACAATGGCTGCCGCCCGCCAAAGCGTCGCCGCGTGTGACACTTACGATTTTTCTTGGGCCGCATGCGCGTCATGCGGCCTGAGTGGTTATTTGATCCTCGAGCGTCTCTGGCCTTGGATCGGTCAGCGACAGGAATGGAGGCTCCACAATGATCCATAAGAATTGGCAAGAACTGATCAAGCCAACACAGCTGGTTGTGAACCCTGGCACCGACCCTGCGCGCAAGGCAACTGCGATTGCCGAGCCGCTTGAGCGTGGCTTTGGTCTGACGCTTGGCAACGCGCTTCGCCGCGTTCTGATGAGCTCGCTGCAAGGCGCGGCCATCACCTCTGTGCAGATCGACAACGTCTTGCACGAGTTTTCCTCGGTAGCTGGTGTGCGCGAGGATGTAACGGATATCGTTCTCAACCTCAAAGGCGTGGCTTTGCGCATGGAAGTCGAGGGGCCAAAGCGCCTTTCCGTGACTGCAAAAGGGCCTAAGGTCGTGACCGCAGGCGACATTTCCGAAAGCGCAGGCATCGAAGTTCTGAACAAGGATCACGTGATCTGTCACTTGGATGACGGCGCGGATTTCTTCATGGAACTGACGGTGAACATGGGCAAAGGGTATGTCTCTGCTGATAAGAACCGCCCAGAAGATGCGCCAATCGGTCTTATCCCGATTGATGCGATCTATTCGCCCGTCAAGAAAGTGTCCTATGACGTGCAGCCGACCCGCGAAGGTCAGGTTCTCGATTATGACAAACTGACTGTCAAAGTGGAAACAGATGGCTCGGTCACGCCTGAGGATGCCTTGGCCTATGCAGCGCGTATCTTGCAGGATCAATTGCAGATCTTCGTCAACTTTGACGAGCCAGAAGCCGCAGGTCGTCAGGATGATGATGACGATCTCGAATTCAACCCGCTGCTGCTCAAGAAGGTGGACGAGTTGGAATTGTCGGTTCGCTCTGCAAACTGCCTGAAGAACGACAACATCGTCTATATTGGTGATCTGATCCAGAAAACCGAAGCCGAGATGCTGCGCACGCCAAACTTTGGCCGCAAGTCCTTGAACGAGATCAAGGAAGTGCTGTCTGGCATGGGTCTGCATTTGGGAATGGATATCGTTGATTGGCCGCCAGACAATATCGAAGAGCTGGCCAAGAAATACGAAGACAACTTTTGATTTTGTGAGGGGCGCGTGTGATGCGCGCCTCTCGCACCCCCCCGGGCATCCCGCCCCAATAAGGAGAGAGACGCAACGCACGGCTCTCGGACAAAGCATGAAATGAAGGAGATTTAACCATGCGTCACGGATCTGGCTATCGCCGCCTGAATAGAACCCATGAACACCGCAAAGCGATGTTCTCGAACCTTGCTGGCTCATTGATTGAGCATGAGCAGATCAAAACCACCCTGCCTAAGGCGAAAGACCTGCGCCGCGTGGTTGAGAAGTTGATCACATTGGGCAAGCGCGGCGACTTGCACGCGCGCCGTCAAGCGGCTGCTGCGTTGAAGCAAGATGCCCATGTAAAAAAATTGTTCGAAGTTCTTGGCCCCCGTTACGCGGAGCGTCAGGGCGGTTATTTGCGGGTTCTGAAGGCGGGTTTCCGCTACGGTGACATGGCGCCCATGGCAATCATCGAATTCGTGGATCGTGATCCCGAAGCAAAAGGTGCTGCAGATCGTGCGCGCCTTGCTGCAGAAGAAGCGGCTGCTGAATAAACGTACCCCTTTTGCAAATAGTTTTGAAAACCCCTCGCGCCAATCGCGGGGGGTTTTCTTTTTGTGCGACCGCGCATGGGGGATTTTCCTCTGCCCCTGCAAAGGCTAGGCTTTGGTCATGAGTGATCTCTTTCAATCTGATCCAGACCCCTCCCCAAAGGCGCAGGCTATGCGCCCCTTGGCAGATCGTGTGCGCCCGTCCGAGTTGAAGGATGTGATTGGTCAGCAGCATTTGCTTGGCCCTGAGGGCAGTTTGCGGTTGATGTTAGATGCAGAGGCGCTGTCTTCGTTGATTTTTTGGGGGCCACCTGGTGTGGGTAAGACCACGCTTGCACGGCTTTTGGCGCGCGAGACGGATTTCCACTTTGAACAGATCAGCGCGATTTTTTCAGGCGTGGCAGAGCTGCGCAAAACATTCGATGCCGCAAAGCTGCGCTGCAAAGCAGGGCAGGGCACGCTTTTATTTGTGGATGAAATCCACCGCTTTAACAAAGCCCAACAAGATAGTTTTTTGCCCCTGATGGAGGATGGCACAATCCTGTTGGTGGGGGCCACGACCGAGAACCCCAGTTTCGAGATCAATTCCGCCGTGCTGTCCCGCGCTCAGGTTCTCACCTTGAATCGTCTCAGAGAGGACGACCTGCGCGCCCTTTTGGTACGGGCTGAGCGCGAATTGGCGCGCGATTTGGCCTTGCCTGAAGAAACCCAAGCGGCCCTCATTGCCATGGCCGATGGGGACGGGCGCGCCATGTTAAACCTCATCGAACAGGTGGCCGCATGGCCCGATCATGCGGGGGTGTCCTCGGCAACGCTCTCCGCACGGCTACAGCGCCGCGCCGCGCAATATGACAAGTCGGGCGATGGCCATTACAACCTGATTTCCGCTTTGCACAAATCCATTCGCGGGTCTGATCCAGACGCGGCTCTCTATTGGTTCTCGCGCATGTTGGAGGGGGGCGAAGACCCACGGTTCTTGGCGCGCCGTCTGACGCGCATGGCGGTTGAGGATATTGCCCTTGCTGATCCACAGGCGCAGCAGGTGTGTTTGGCCGCGTGGCAAAGCTACGAGCGTTTGGGTTCGCCTGAGGGTGAACTGGCCTTGGCCAATGCTGTGATCTATTTGGCCCTGGCGCCAAAATCGAATGCTGCCTATGTCGCCTACAAGGCCGCCCGTAAATTGGCGGCGCAGACAGGGTCACTTGCTCCCCCGAAACATATCTTGAACGCCCCAACCAAGCTGATGAAAGAGCAGGGCTATGGCGCAGGCTATGCCTATGACCACGATGCTGAAGATGGGTTTTCCGGGCAGAATTACTTTCCTGATACAATCACACGCCCCAGTTTATATGATCCCGTAGAGCGTGGGTTTGAGCGCGATCTTGGAAAGCGGGTTGCTTATTTTGCGAAGCTTAGGCGCGACCGAAACCGCGATGAGTGACCCGCGCCGCGGCTTTTGGTTGACAACAGACAGGCAGGGGCAGAAACAGCCATCCATGATTTGGACAGTTTTTCAGGTGGCCCTTGGGGGCGCGATTGGTGCATCGCTGCGCTATCTCGTTGGCGTGGGTCTACATCGTGCGCTTGGGCCGACCGCTTTTCCCGTTGGGGTGATCTCGGTCAATATCCTTGGGTCTTTTTTGATGGGTCTTTTCGTGGGCCTTGCCGCACAGCGCGGGCTGACCCATTTATCCCCCTTCGTGATGACGGGGATCTTGGGCGGGTTTACAACATTTTCTTCCTTCTCGCTTGAGGTCATCACGCTTTATGAGCGGGGCGATTTAGGGTTGGCTGCGACCTATATTCTGGGCTCGGTCATCCTCTCTATCGTTGCGATTTTCTTGGGACTAATGCTGACACGGGTGGCGCTGCCATGACGGGTGTTCAGGTTTTGGCTGTTGCGGATGCAGATGTGGATCAGCGGCTTGATCGGTGGTTCCGCCGTCTTTTCCCACATATCCCGCAAGGCCGCATTGAGAAGATGTGCCGCAAAGGTGAAATCCGTGTTGATGGCGGGCGCGTGAAACCCGCGACACGCCTGCAATCGGGGCAGGAGGTGCGCATTCCCCCCTTGCCTGACCCAATGCCCGAAGATGCGCTTGGCGCGCCGCGGATGCAGAAATCGGCCATATCGGATGCGGATGCCGCGATGGTGCGCCGTGCGGTCATCTATCAAGATGATCATCTGATTGCGATTAACAAACCCGCAGGCTTGCCCACACAAGGCGGCAGCGGGCAAGGGGGGCGGCACGTGGATGCGTTGGCGGCCTGTCTTGCGCGCGAGGGTGATGATAAGCCGCGCCTTGTTCATCGCTTGGATAAGGACACATCGGGTGTTTTGCTCTTGGCGCGCAGCAGGCAAGCCGCGCAGGCCCTCATCGATGCCTTTCGCCATCGTGAGACGCGCAAGATTTACTGGGCCGCCGTTGCAGGCGCGCCTTTGCCCCGTATGGGAAAAATCAAGTTTGGGCTGGTAAAGGCCGCGGGCCATGGCAAAGGGGGCGAAGGCGAAAAGATGCGCTGCCTTCATCCGTCCGAAATTGCGATCACCGAAGGGGCCAAGCGCGCCGAGACGGATTACGCAACGCTCTCGGCGCTTGGGGGGCGGGTGTCATGGGTGGCGATGGTGCCGATTACTGGCCGCACCCATCAATTGCGCGCCCATATCGCAGAGCTTGGCCACCCGATCGTCGGGGATGGCAAATATGGTGGCAGCAGTCAGGAAAATTTGGGCGATGGATGGGGCGCGCAATTGGGGGGTGAAATCAGCCGCAAGCTGCATCTTCACGCGCGCTATCTAAAATTCCGTCACCCTTTCTCCAAACGGGATCTCACGCTAACGGCAGCCTTGCCTGATCATATGGCCCGCACATGGGATTTGTTCGATTGGCGCACCGAAGATGTGCCCGTTGACCCGTTTTATGACGAGCTCGGATGACTGCGCCCTATCTGATCATTTTCGATGTCGATGGCACGTTAATCGACAGTCAGGCACATATTGTAGCTTCGATGGAGGCGGCCTTTGGCGGCCTTGATTTGCCTGTGCCAAGCCGCGCGCAGACCTTGTCGATCGTAGGCTTATCTCTGCCCGTTGCCATGCTGCGCCTTGCGCCTGATCACAGTGCCGAGTTGCGCGCCGATTTGGTCGAAGGGTATAAGGCGGCTTTTCAATCCCTGCGCCTCAGCGCAGATGGCGCGGCCTTGTCGCCGTTGTTTGAGGGGGCGATGTCAGTTCTAGAGACACTGCGGGCTGACCCGCGCTTTGTCTTGGCCATTGCGACTGGTAAGTCACGGCGGGGGATGGAACATATTTTGGATCAACATGGGCTGCGACCTTATTTTGCCTCCGTTCAGGTCGCTGATGATCATCCCTCAAAGCCACATCCCGCGATGGTTAACGCCTGTTTGTCTGAATGTGATGTGCCCGCCGCGCGGGCCGTGGTGATTGGTGATACGACCTATGATGTCGAAATGGCGAAGGTCGTAGGCGCACAGGTTGTCGGTGTCTCTTGGGGGTATCACAGCGTAGAGGATTTGCGGCAGTCTGGGGCCGACCCCATTTTGCAGCGCTTTGGTGATTTGCTCGCTGCCCTTGAACGAATGTGGAGCCTGACATGAGCGAATGGAAAGCCCGCCGTTTTTGGACATCTGCCAGCGTTGAAACGGTGGAATGTGGCTATACGGTTCACTTGGACACACGCGCCGTCAAAACACCGCTTAAGGCGCCGTTGATTGTGCCAACCCAAACCATGGCCGAGGCGATTGCAGCAGAATGGATGGCCCAAGCCGAGGAGATTAATCCCCTCACCATGCCTGTCACACGGTCGGCAAATGCCGCGATTGATAAGGTCAGCGCACAAAAGCCAGAGGTTGTCGCGATGCTAGCGGCCTATGCCGAGACAGATTTACTCTGTCACAGGGCCGATCACCCACAGGAATTGGCCACACGCCAAGAAGCGGGATGGCGCCCCGTTTTGGACTGGGCTGCAAGCCATTTGAACGCGCCCTTGATCGTCACCATCGGCGTTTTACCCGTGCCGCAACCGCAAGATAGCCTTGATCGGGTGCATGAGCTTCTCTCGCTGTTTGATAATTTTTCTTTGACCGCATTGCATGACCTGATTTCTATCTCGGGCTCAGCATTATTGGGCCTTGCTGTGGCGAAAGGGCAGTTCTCGCCGCAAGAGGCATGGAATCTTTCGCGAATCGATGAAAATTTTCAGGCAGAGCTTTGGGGCGAAGACGAAGAAGCCTTGGATGTGGCCGCGAAGAAAAAGGTCGCTTTTCTTCACGCAGCACATTTTTACAGCCTTGGAGGCGGGCGCGGGGCCCTTGGGATAGGTTGAGGCCTTGTTTTTCTAATGAATATGTAATCTGCCCAAGCAGCAAGCATCCCGCGAACGGATGCTATAAAGTAAGGCTTTACGTTTCGTAAACCTAGCTTCAAGCCTTGACCTTGGACGGTATATTTGCCCAATTAGGCAGCACTGGCTCGCGTCTGCGGGTCACTCATATGAAGGTGGCCGTCTGGCCATTGAGGAAACAGCCCAAAAGGGCGATCCAATAGGAAGAGGTAAACATGAAAAAATCTGTAGTCCTAGCTACGCTGGCTGTCGCTGGTATGGCTGCGGGTATGTCCCAAGCGTCGACCCTTGATGAGGTCAAAGCGCGTGGCAGCCTGAACTGTGGTGTAACCACAGGTCTCACAGGCTTCGCGGAGCCAAATGCCAGTGGCGTTTGGGAAGGTTTTGACGTTGCGGTATGCCGTGCCGTTGCAGCCGCCGTATTTGGCGACCCAATGGCTGTTGAGTTCGTTCCAACCACTGGTCAGACCCGCTTCACCGCATTGGCCTCTGGCGAAGTTGATATGTTGGCACGTAACACCACATGGACCTTCAGCCGTGACGTTGATCTCAAGTTCGAATTTGTTGGCGTGAACTACTATGACGGTCAGGGCTTTATGGTTCCTGCATCCTTGGGCGTGTCTTCCGCGCTAGAGTTGGATGGTGCAACCGTATGTATCCAGACTGGTACAACCACCGAGTTGAACTTGGCTGACTTCTTTGCTTCGAACAACATGAGCTACGAGCCCGTGCCAATCGAAACAAACGCGGAAGCACAGCAGCAGTATCTGGCAAACGCGTGTGACGTGTACACCACAGACGCTTCTGGCTTGGCTGCAACTCGTGCAACTTTTGAAGACCCGAGTGCGCACGTTGTTCTACCAGAAATTGTCTCCAAAGAGCCTCTTGGGCCACTTGTACGTCACGGCGACCACGAGTGGGGCGACATTGTTCGCTGGTCTCTAAATGCATTGATCGCGGCGGAAGAGATGGGCATCACTTCGGCAAATGTTGCTGAACTAGCTGCTGCACCAGGTAACAATCCAGAAATTAACCGTATCTTAGGTACTGAAGGCGACCTCGGTGCGATGCTTGGCTTGGAAGCAAACTGGGCGGTTAATGTGATTTCTGCGGGTGGTAACTATGGCGAAATTTTTGATCGCAATATTGGCGAAAGCACCCCAATCGGTCTTGCACGCGGCTTGAATGCTCAGTGGACTGATGGCGGCCTGCTCTACAGCCCACCATTCCGCTAAGGTCTGAACGGAAGTTGGGCGCGGCATTCCTGCGCCCTTCTTCTATTCTAACATCCAAAATTAAGCTGAAATTGTTGCGACCCGTTTGTGCCGCACTCAAACTTCTTTACGCTGATTTAATGACAGGATTCCGCCATGGCTTCGATACCGGATCCAAGTTCTGAACCCTTCCGCTTGGGTCAGTTGATTTACGATCGTCGCTATCGCTCAATGACGATCCAAGTATTCGCTTTCATTATGATCATGGCCTTTCTTTGGCAGCTTGGCTGGAACACGGTTCAAAACCTGTCCGCGCTTGGCAAAGATTTTAATTTTGGCTTTTTGGGATCGCGCGCGGGCTATGATATCAACCAGCGCTTGATCGAATATTCCAACGACAGCACCCATGGCCGTGCTGCGATTATTGGGATCTTGAACACGCTACTTGTCGCTTTTTTGGGCTGTATTCTTGCCACGATTATCGGCGTGATCGCAGGCGTTTTGCGGCTCTCGAAAAACTGGATCGTAGCGCGTTTGATGACGGTCTATGTGGAAGGGTTCCGCAATGTTCCGTTACTGTTGTGGATCCTTGTGATCTTCGCCGTCATGACCGAAGCCACCCCACAGCCGCGCGATTTCCGCGAAGGCGGGGACGCGTCCATGATGCTGTTCGACAGTATCGCGATTACCAATCGAGGTATTTTCATCCCCAGCCCGATTTGGGGGGAAGGATCAACCTTGCTTGTGGCGGTGTTTGTTGCGTCGCTCGTCGCAATTTGGGCTTTCCGCCGCTACGCACGCAAAAAACAAGAGGCCACAGGTCAAATCCTGCCTGTGTTCTGGGTTTCCTTGACGTTGTTTTTTGTGCCTTCGGTTATTTTCTATTTTATCCTTGGTGGGCCGGTAACATTGCGGCTGCCTGAATTGGGCGGTTTCAACTTTACGGGCGGCCTACAGGTCCGCAACTCTCTGATTGCCTTGTGGTTTGCGTTATCGCTCTACACAGGCGCGTTTATCGCGGAGATCGTCCGCTCAGGGATTTTAGCGGTGTCACGCGGACAAACCGAGGCGGCCTATGCCTTGGGCTTGCGCCCCAACCGCACGATGAATTTGGTGATCTTGCCGCAGGCCTTGCGCGTCATCATCCCACCACTGATTTCGCAATATCTTAACCTGACCAAGAACTCCTCCTTGGCGATTGCTGTGGGTTATATGGATGTGCGGTCTACCTTGGGTGGGATCACGATCAACCAAACGGGCCGCGAGTTGGAGGGGATGCTGCTATTGGGCGTCTTTTACTTGGTCACATCCCTTATCATTTCGGGCGTGATGAATCTCTATAACAACGCCGTTAAGTTGAAAGAGCGCTGAGATGGCACATTCTGCGAAAAGCTCCGTTTCTTATGTGCGCACCGAGATGCTGCCTGAGCAGGCCCCGCCTGTCTCGGAATCAGGCTTAGTGAAATGGGTGCGCGAAAACCTGTTCTCTGGCCCCCTCAATACAATCCTAACAGTTCTGTCTTTGCTCGCGATCTATTGGGTGGTCAGCCATGTTTTTCAATGGTTCGCCTATGGCATTTGGACTGCAAATTCACTGAGTGAATGCCGTGAGGTGCGTAATGCACTTTACGCTGATGGCCGCAATGTCGCCTGTTGGGCCGTCTTGAGCGAGCGTTGGAACCAACTTCTATTTGGGTTCTATCCCGCCGAGGCATATTGGCGCCCTGTTGTGGCTTTGATTGTGTTTTTCATCGCCGTTGCGCCTGTGATGTTCAACTTTGGTGGCCGTAAATTGGCAATCTTCTCGGCCGTGTCGCCCTTCATTTGCTACTGGTTGTTGTGGGGCGGGTCGATTTGGGGGCCAATCCTGACGGCTCTGGGCTTTGTTTTGGCATGGCTGGCCTATGGCCAGATCACGCGGAAATTTGGGGCTTTGGCGGGCATTGTGGCGACCATCCTTGTGCCGCTGATCTATTGGCGCTTCGGTGTTGCCCCGCTGACGGGACTAGTCGATGGCATTTTGCCCATTGGCATTGAAAATATTCAATCCAAGGATTTTGGCGGGTTCATGTTGGCGTTGATAATCGGGATCACGGGCATTGTTCTGTCTTTGCCGCTTGGGATTTTGCTGGCCCTTGGGCGTCAGTCTGATTTGTTTATTATCAACAAATTCTCAGTGATCTTCATTGAAGTGATCCGTGGCGTTCCGCTGATCGTGTGGCTGTTCACTGCATCGCTTTTGTTGAACTACTTCCTGCCGCCGGGAACGAATTTTGACCTGATGCTCCGCGTGATTATCATGGTCACGCTCTTTGCCGCTGCCTATATGGCCGAGGTTGTGCGCGGTGGTTTGGCCGCCCTGCCCCTTGGGCAATATGAGGGGGCGGATAGTCTGGGCTTGGATTACTGGCAATCCATGCGCTTGATCATCCTGCCTCAGGCTTTGAAAATCTCAATCCCGGGCATTGTGAACACGTTTATCGGTTTGTTCAAAGACACAACTCTCGTGGTGTTCATTGGTCTGCTTGACCCAATCGGTCTCTCTAACGCGATCCGCGCCACGACCGAGTGGAACGGGATTTACTGGGAATTGTTCATCTTCATCGGGCTTTGCTTCTTTGTGTTTTGCTACGCGATGTCCCGCTATTCGCAATATCTTGAGCGCAAGCTCGCAACAGATCGTCATTAAGGAGAGGCCGATATGAGTGAAGCCACCCCCTCCATCCAAGATCGTGAGATCAACCGTTCGCAGATGAAAGTCACTGATGAGGTGGCGGTTGAAATTCGCAATATGAACAAATGGTATGGTTCGTTCCATGTTTTGCGGGACATCAACCTCACTGTAAACCGCGGCGAGCGTATCGTAATCTGCGGGCCGTCTGGCTCGGGGAAATCTACGCTGATCCGCTGCATCAACGCATTGGAGGAGCATCAAAAGGGCTCCATCACTGTGGATGGCACATTGCTGTCAAATGACCTCAAAAACATTGATAAAATCCGTTCCGAGGTTGGGATGTGCTTTCAGCATTTCAACTTGTTCCCGCATTTGACTATTTTGGAAAACTGCACATTGGCCCCGATTTGGGTGCGCAAGACGCCAAAGAAAGAGGCCGAAGAAACGGCAATGTATTTCCTTGAGAAGGTGAAAATCCCTGATCAAGCATATAAATATCCAGGTCAGCTGTCAGGGGGCCAGCAGCAGCGTGTGGCCATCGCGCGCAGCCTCTGTATGCGTCCGCGTATCATGCTGTTTGACGAGCCGACATCGGCACTTGATCCTGAGATGATAAAGGAAGTGTTGGATACGATGATCCAATTGGCTGAAGAAGGTATGACCATGCTCTGCGTGACCCATGAGATGGGCTTTGCCCGTCAGGTTGCTAATCGCGTGATCTTTATGGATGCAGGCCAGATTGTAGAGCAAAACGAGCCTGAGCCGTTCTTCACCAACCCACAAAATGACCGCACCAAGCTGTTCTTGAGCCAAATCTTGGGTCACTGATCCCGTTTAGGGCAAGTCACGCGGTGTGACAAAGGCGCGGGCGACCCCCGCGCCTATTTCTATGTTGGCCCAAGATGTCGCGTTAAAGTCTACGAACAACGTCGCGGCTGTAGGGTAAAGGGTGAATTTCTCGTGTTCGGGCTGTGTTGCCACCAGCGAGCGCGCCAAGCTACCAATACCTGGATTATGCCCGATTACAGCCAATGTGCCGCCCTCACTGGCCTTGATGACATTCAGCATATCAGGCGGCATCGCGAGATAGAGCGCGCGCGTATAGGAAACTTCGATTTCCGCACCGCTGAGGCATCGGGAAATCGCCGCCCATGTATCGACAGCGCGGGTTGCGGTAGAGCATAGCACATGATCAGGCCGATACCCCTGCTCCTCAAGCCATGTTCCAACGCGCGGTGCATCCTCTATTCCACGGGCATTCAGGGGGCGGTCATGGTCATCCAACCCTGCATCGCCCCAATCTGATTTTGCATGGCGGATTAAGATCAACGTCAGGGTCATGGATGAAAGCTCCGCATGTGGAAATGTGATTGCGACTCAACGCGTCCAAAGTTTTGTGAGATCGGGCAGGCGCGCCGTGCCCTGCAGCCTTTGGTCATGCAATCTGCCCCTGCCATTGTTTTCAGATGGTTGTAGCATCGGATCGTATCATGGCCCGATCCGTCAAAGGCTACGACAGGGCATGCGCTGCGGCAGGGTTGGTGCGTGCAGGTGTCGCATGGGTGGTCTTGGACGGGCGCCTGAGGCAAGGCACAGGGCAGGCCAAGTGCGCCGCGAAAGGAGACAAACAATCCCGATTGCGCATGGATGAGCAGCCTTATTGGGCTTGGCCATACAGCACCTGTCACCAAAGCCCATTGGTAAAACGGTGCATAGGGTGGGCCACCAAAGGGAAAATAGGCTTCCCCTCCAATCTCGTGGGCCCAGTCACCGATGACCCGAGCAGACCAACGATCCATCGGATCAGGGGCGCCACTACGATATTCGGGGCTGCCTTTAAACGCGGACCAAAAGCGAGGTTCATCAGGCCCCAAAAGCACCACGGTTTTTACCTCATGGCCTAGGCCGTGACTGTCCTCTGGGGCGAAATGCCCCAAAATACTAAGGTGCCGGGCATGCGCGCATTGTGAAAGGTCTGTAAGGTTCATTCTTTAGCCTGCGCTGATTGCTCAGCGCAGCGCAAGCGAAACTAGGCGCGGATGATTGATCCTGCACCGTGATCCGTGAACAATTCCAAAAGGCAGGCATTGGGCGCGCGCCCGTCCAAAATAACGGCAGCGCGAACGCCTGCGCGCACAGCTGACAGGGCCGTTTCGGTTTTGGGGATCATGCCGCCTGCGATGACCCCGCTTTCGGTCATGGCTTCAACATCGGCGGCAGTCAATTCGGTCACCACTTCGCCATCGGCATTCTTGACACCTGACACATCGGTCAACAGCAAAAGGCGATCTGCCTTCAGGGCGGCGGCAATGGCCCCTGCTGCCGTGTCGCCATTGATATTATAGCTGTGACCTTCATGATCTGCACCAATAGGGGCGATCACGGGGATCATCTCGGCCTCAAAGAGTTGTCGCAGAAGGGTGGTGTCCACCTCGCTCGGCTCGCCCACAAATCCAAGTTCAGGGTCGGCTATGGCGCAAGTGATCATCGAGGCATCTTTGCCCGACAGACCAACTGCGCGCCCGCCTTCGGCGTTGATCGCCTGCACGATCCGCTTATTGACCTGACCCGACAGAACCATTTCCACAACATCCATTGTGGCGGCATCCGTGACCCGCTTGCCCCGCGTGAAGGTGGAGGTCACGCCAAGCTTTTCAAGCATCTCATTGATCATTGGCCCGCCGCCATGCACCACCACGGGGTTCACCCCCACAGTGCGCATTAGCATCACATCGCGCGCGAATGAGGCCATTCCCTCATCTGATCCCATCGCATGACCGCCCAATTTAATCACCACAATCGCCCCGTGATAGCGCTGCAAGTAGGGCAGGGCTTCGTTCAAGGTGCGGGCGGTCGATAGAAAATCACGCATTTTGGCTGTCTGCTTCTTCATCTTTGGCGTTCCAAACTGATCCCGCGCCATATTGGGCGCGCTCGACTACTTCCATAAGGCAGTAAGGCTTGGCTGTGAAGGTGGCTGTTCTCACGCAAGCCCTGCGATCATGGCCCGAAGGTTTTCAATACCCCATCCTTTTTCTGAAGAGGTCATCAAGAGCTCGGGATAGGCGGCGGGGTGTTTTGACAGTGCCTTTCGCACTTGGGCCAGAATTCTATCGCGTTCAGCTTCTTTTACCTTGTCAGCTTTGGTCATAACGACCTGAAAGGTCACAGCTGATTGATCAAGCAGGGTCATGATCTCGTCATCAACCGCCTTGATCCCATGCCGTGTGTCGATGAGTACGAAAGCGCGGCGCAATGAGACGCGGCCCGACAGATATGCTTTGAGCAATTTCTGCCATTTCTCGACCACCGCAACAGGCGCTTCTGCATAGCCATAGCCAGGCAAGTCGACCACATAATGGCTCTCGCCAAGTGCGAAGAAGTTGATCTCTTGTGTCCGTCCTGGCGTGTTTGAGGCCCGCGCCAAGTTCTTACGCCCTGTCAGCGCATTGATCAGCGAAGATTTCCCAACATTCGAGCGCCCAGCAAAGCATATTTCCAGCCGATCAGCCGGGGGCAGGCCATCCATGGCAACAACGCCTTTGACAAAATCTGCACCGCGCGCAAACAATAGCCGCCCCTTTTCAAGGCTGATCTGATCGGCATCTTCGGCCAGCGCGAAAGGCAGGGCTGCACTCACCAGATAATCTCCACTTTATCCCCTTGGGCGATATGCCCTGCCTGGGTGGTTTCTGCGTATACGCCAAATTCGCTGTGATCCCAACCGCTTTGCAATATTTGCAGAGTTGGCACATCCCTCACCCCTGTGTCTGGGTTTGCTTCGGTTGCGCGACAACGGGTTATTGGCTCTACTATTTTTAGGCGCGCCTCACCAATCACAAGGGTCGCCCCAATCAGATCAAGCTCTTCCCAAGGGGCGAGACTCTCAAGCCAAAGATTTCCACGAAAGCGGCGCGGATCAAGGGGCAAATCGGCCCGTGCCTCTAATGCGCGCAGTGAGGCAAGATTTAGAATTGAGATCGAGGCAAAATTTGCATCGGTCATGCCTGATTTGGGCGCTGCGACCACCGCCATCGGGGCGGGTCGCTCAGGCGGGTAAATTGCCTCAAGCCATGCAATCAGATCGCTGTGGTTGTCCTCTGGGTCGAATATGTGATCGGGCAACTCAGGGTGTGACAGGCGGATCGTGCCATTGTCCAAACAGCAGGCCGTGATGGCCATAAGCTGTGGGGCCTTTGCGCCGCGCAGGAAATTTCGGCAGGGCTGCCATTGCCCCTGCAAGGGCTCAGCACCCACTTCAATTACCGCATAGGCGCGATCAAGCGGCAAAGCGCAATCGGGGGCCATAAAGGCCCCCAAAATACGTTCTGCGCCAATGCCCTTGATCGGGTGCCGCCATATTTGGTCGAGTGTGATGCTCACTTGGCGTTCTTTGCGCCGCTGCGTTTGAAACTTGCGCGGATATTGCCAAACAGATCTGGCTTATACCCTTGGTGGCGCATTATCGTGTATTGCTGCGCAAAGGTTAGGGTGTTGTTCACGATCCAGTAAATCAACAAGCCTGTCGCAAAATGACCCAACATGAACATAAAGATAAAAGGCAGCCACGCGAAAATCGCGGCCTGTGTTGGGTCAGTGGGCGCTGGGTTCAGCTTTTGCTGAAACCACATCGAGATGCCCAAAAGGATGGGCAGAACCCCGATAAAGATCAGCGCTAGGATCGTGCCTGGCTCGGGCGCGTGCCATGGGAACAGGCCGAACAGGTTGAAAATCGAGGTTGTATCCGGTGCGGATAGATCCCGAATCCAGCCAAAGAAAGGTGCATGGCGCAATTCTAGCGTCACGAAAATCACCTTATAGAGCGAGAAGAAAATCGGGATTTGCAACAAAATTGGCAAGCAGCCCGAAGCAGGGTTTACCTTGTTCTTCTTATACAGCTCCATCATGCCTTTTTGCATGGCTTCGCGGTCATCACCTGCGCGCTCTTTCAGCTTCTCCATCTCAGGTTGAAGCTCTTTCATCCGCGCCATCGAGGCATAAGATTTATACGCAAGCGGAAACAAGACAGCCTTGACGATGAAGGTTAGGGCGATAATCGCAAGACCCATATTGCCAATCATCACGTTTAGATTGTGCAACAGCCAGAACATCGGCTTGGTGAGGAAATAGAACCAACCCCAGTCGATCGAGTCGAGAAAGCGATCAATCGCGCCCGCGTCCTGATAGTTGCGGATGGTTTCCCATTCCTTCGCCCCTGCAAAGAGCATAGTGGTCACTTCGGCCGTTGCCCCTGGGGCAACATCAACAGCAGGCATACGCGCCTCGGTTTGATAGATATCGGCTCCCGCCACGTGGCGCGTTGCGGCCACAAAGGGCTGACCCGCGCTGGGGATCAAGGTGGTCATCCAATATTTATCGGTAAAACCGATCCAACCGTTTTCAGCGACATCCACCAATTCTGCCGCTGCGCCTTCACTGGGCATGACATCGAATTCGGTGACGTTTTCATAACTGATCTCATCCAAAGTTCCGTCTGCTTTACGAACAACACCTTCGTGAAGGATAAAGAAATTCTGCAAATCTGCGGGTAGGCCGTGGCGGGCCACGATACCATAAGGTGCCAAGCGCACAGGGGCCCCCGTGGTATTGCGCACAGATTGCGTCACGGAGAAAATGAAATTCTCATCAACCGAGATCACGCGATTGAAAATCAGGCCGTTGCCATTGTCCCATTCAAGGGTAACGGGGGTCCTGGTCGCTAGGGTTTCACCCTCGACCAAACGCCATTCGCTATTGGGGCCAGGAACTTGGTCAAAATCAAGCGCGCCGCCGGGCGCCCATCCATAAAGGGCGTAATAGGCATTTGGGCTGCCAACTGGCGACAGAAGTCGCACGATATTTGCGTCTTCATTAATCGTTTCACGGTAGTTTTTCAGGGATAGGTCATCAATCCGTCCGCCCAACAGTGAGATTGAGCCGAGCAATTCATCGGTTTCAATCGCCACGCGTGCCGAGGAGGACAAAGCCACGGCGCGTGTTTCTTCCGCATCGATCAGCACAGGGTCTCTTGACCCTGCACTTGGCGGCAGAATGGCATCTGCGGGCGCGGTCGTATCGGATGCGACTGCCGCGTCCGTTTGCGTTACCTGTGGGTCTTCGGGGGGAAACAGAAGAAACCACACCAAAATGACGAAAAAGCTCAAGGCCGTGGCCAGGATCAGGTTCTTGTTCTGATCTTCCATGATCGCGCTGTGCCCTATGATTTATTGACAGTCGGGTTGAATAGGCTAGCGGCGCAAAGGTCAAGGGGTTTGCGCCAAATATCGCGAGAACTGCGCCAATCTGGCCTAGTCTTGGCCCGTATTTTCGGCACGCCGCGTCAGGCCGATGAAATCAAATAATTCAGGGTCAAGCAGATGCGAGGGGCGCGCATTCATTAGGGCCGAGAAAATCTTTTGTCGCCGCCCGGGTGCGCGCGCCTCCCACTCGTCCAAAAGGCGTTTGATGGCTTGGCGTTGTAGCCCGTCTTGCGATCCGCAAAGATCACAGGGAATGATGGGATAGTTCATCGCGCGGGCGAAGGTTTCACAATCCGCTTCGCTGACATGGGCCAGCGGACGATAGACAAAAAGATCCCCTTCATCGTTCAAAAGCTTGGGTGGCATCGAGGCCAGTTTGCCGCCGTGAAACAGATTGAGGAAAAATGTTTCCAGAATGTCATCGCGGTGATGGCCCAGAACCACGGCTGAACACCCTTCCTCGCGGGCTATGCGATATAGGTTGCCACGGCGCAGGCGCGAACACAGCGCGCAATAGGTGCGGCCTTGCGGCACTTTATCCATCACAATTGAATAGGTGTCTTGGTATTCAATCCGATGCGGCACGCCCATCTTTGTGAGAAACTCTGGCAACACCGTTGCAGGAAATCCAGGTTGGCCCTGATCTAGGTTGCAGGCCAAAATCTCTACAGGCAGCACGCCGCGCCACTGCAATTCGGTCAATGCTGCCAAAAGCGTGTAACTGTCTTTACCGCCCGACAGACAGACCAACCATTTCGCACCACGCTCGATCATGCCGTAGCGGTCAATCGCCTCGCGGGTTTCACGGATGATCCGCTTGCGCAGTTTTTTAAATTCGGTGCTTGCGGGCGCGCCGTGAAAGAGCGGGTGGATATCCTCTGCATCGTCCAACATGGTGCGGCCTTTATCTTCAAGCGGTTTTGATGTGCCTGCCATAGGCGAGGCAAGGCAGAAACGTCAAGTAAACTTGCTTTCTGCCCGTTTGCGCTAGCTTCGCAAATAGGCAAATGAGGATGGGGCATCATGAAAAAATTGGTATTGGCGGCGCTTTTGATGTTGGCGGCCTGCACGGGCAAACCTGCGCTTGATGATCCAAATCTCAGCACCCGCAACTTGAACCTTGAGGAATTCTTTCAAGGTGATCTTGTGGCCTATGGTCAGTTTCAAGATGTCTTGGGGGAGGTGCGCCGCCGCTTTGAGGTGAAGATCAACGGGACATGGGATGGGGAAACCCTGCGTTTGGTCGAAGATTTCGTGTATGAAGACGGCAACACTGAACAGCGTATTTGGCTGTTGGAAAAGCTGGACGAACAACGATGGCAAGGAACGGCTGACGGGGTGATCGGCATCGCAACGGGTGACGAGCGTGGAGATGTCTTTAATTGGGCCTACACGATTGACCTGCCTGTGGGGCAGGGTGAAACCCTGCGGGTCAGCTTTGATGATTGGATGTGGCTCTTAAATGATGACCGATTGCTCAACCGTGCCTATATGAAGCGCTTTGGCGTGACCATCGGTGAGGTCATCATTTATTTCGAACGGGTTTGATCCCCGCCCTTTGGCGGCACAGGGTCATAACCTGATCCGCCAAGAGGGTGGCAGCGTCCAATGCGGCGCAGCAAAAGATAGCTGCCTTTGATCGGCCCATGTCGCTCAAGCGCCTCAAGCGCATAGGCGCTGCAGGTTGGCTGATAGCGGCAGTTAAACCCCACCCATGGGCTAAAAATCAGCCGATAAGCCCTAATAGGCATAGACAGGATCCATGCCAATATGCGCATCTACGCCCCCCGCTTTCGCGGCGAGTGGATGCGGGACAAGGCTGCGGCCAACTCCTCCTGCATTTGCATAAAAGGGTGCGACAAGGTGACTTCGGGACGGCCCACCAATACATAGTCCCACCCCGCTTGCGCATGCAGGGCCAGTGTGTCGCGTGCGATTTCACGCAAGCGGCGCTTTGCGCGGTTACGCGCCACCGCATTGCCGATCTTTTTGGAGCAGGTATAGCCCACGCGGATCACCTCTGGATCCACGCCCTCATCCGCGTCACGCTTGCGCGCCTGAAGCAAGAAGGCAGGCGTAGGCGCACGGGCCGCTTTGGCAGCCCGTAAGAAATCGGCACGTTTGCGCAAGGTTTCCATGATTCATGCCTAATCTAGCGTTCAAATGCAAAAAGCCCCTGACGAAATATCGGCAGGGGCGCGTTGAGGGTTGCCCCTCAAAGCCTGAGAAACGCTTAAGCGCTCAGAGATTTGCGGCCACGCGCACGTCGCGCGTTCAAAACCTTGCGGCCTGCTTTGGTCGCCATGCGTGCGCGGAAGCCATGACGACGCTTGCGCACGAGGTTTGAAGGCTGAAAAGTCCGTTTTGACATCGGCTTGCTCCAATTTGCTGGTCGGCGCGCGCCTACGCGCGCAAGTCACACGACCAAAAGAATCCGTATACGGCCTGCGGCATACGCAAAGCAAAGCGGCGTGTCAATAAATGCGCGCCTTAAAATGCAACCTAACTCAAGTTTATTGTGAAGGGCATAGAATCGCGCAACATACGTGTGGGGCGTTACATTTCTACAACAAAACAACTATCTATATGGCTGAGGGTATGCGGGGAAGGTTTCGTGTTTAACACACTCTCGGGACGATTTTTGATTTTGACCCTTTGCTTCGTGATGTTGGCAGAGGTTTTGATCTTCGTGCCATCTGTGGCCCGATTCCGTGAGGATTATCTTTTGTCGCGCCTTGAGCGGGCGCAAATTGCGTCATTGGCCCTCTTGGCGAATGATGGGATGATTGATCCTGCGCTTGAGAATGAATTGCTGCGCAATGCAGATGTTTTAAACGTGGTATTGCGGCGGGACGCGGTGCGGGAACTGTTTCTAGCCGTGCCGCAAATCCCACCCGTGGCCACCACCTATGATCTGCGCAATCCTCTATCTTTTGGTTTGATCCGCGATGCCATGATACAGTTAATGGACCAAAGGGATCGCACAATCCGCGTGATTGGGGCGCCTGTGCGCGATGCGGGGCTTGAGATCGAGGTGACAATGCACAGCGCCCCCTTACGCGCCGCGATGATCGAGTTTGGCCTGCGGATCCTTGCCCTGTCGGCGGTGATTTCTGCCTTCACGGCGGCGCTTTTATTTTTCTCTGTGCGGTATTTCCTCGTGACACCGATGAACCGCGTTGTTGGGCAGGTGCGTGCCTACGCGGATGCACCCGAAGACGCGCGCCGTATCATAACGCCAAGCGCGGGGTTGCATGAGTTGCGGGATGCTGAGGTCGCTTTAAACAAGATGCAGACCCAACTGACCGCCGCCCTTAAGCAAAAGGATCATCTAGCGCAGATGGGCGCGGCTGTGGCCAAAATCAGCCATGATTTGCGAAATATCCTGACCACAGCCAGTCTGATCGCGGATCGTTTGGACGGCAGCGATGATCCTGCCGTGCAGCGCACGGCGCCAAAGTTGCTGCAATCTTTGTCACGGGCAGTCAATCTTTGCGAAGGCACCTTGGCCTTTGGGCGCGCGCAAGAGCCGCCACCTGCCTTGGCGCGGGTTGATGCGGCGGGGCTGCTGCGCGATGTTGTCGAAAGTGAATCGCTCGGGCCAGATGCAGAGGCGATTGAATTTGATGTCTGTGTTGAAACAGGTTTGACCCTGCGCTGTGATGCCGAACAGATTTTCCGCGTGTTGAGTAACCTTATCCGCAACGCAAGGCAGGCCATTGCAGCGCAAGGTGGTGCAGGCGTGATCCGTATCTCGGCCCAAGCTGCGCCAAACGAAGGCGGGTGGGAAATTCGCATTCGCGACACGGGCCCAGGACTGCCAGAAAAGGCGCTAGAACATTTGTTCAAACCTTTCCAAGGCGGCGCACGCAAAGGTGGCTCGGGTCTTGGTCTTGCCATTGCGGCGGAATTGGTGCGCGGGCATGGCGGCGCGCTGACATTAGAATGCAGCACCTCTAAAGGTACTGAGTTTAGAATTTGGCTGCCCTCACAACTTTTGGGGTGAATTCGCCCTTGCGCTGCGGTGACATGGGCGTTAAGAGCCACCTCCACGCGCTGGTAGCTCAGTTGGATAGAGTACTTGACTACGAATCAAGGGGTCGGGGGTTCGAATCCTCCCCAGCGCGCCATTTCCCTAAATTGTAGATCCGTATGTCCGTGGTGCCTCGCCTCTGCGCTTGAGTTTCAGCGGCATAATGCCTGTAGAACTTTGGCCTAGGCGGTGAGTTCTGAGACGGGAATAAAGGGAAAGAATGTCCCGCAAGACCAAATGCCAAACCAATCTGCGCCGCCCATGTGATGCGATACACCAAGATCGACAAGCCGATAAAAGCTCTTGCGATCGATGAGCGCCTCAAGGCCGCGCCGCACTAAAACGTATGGAGAGGGTTCTCCATCCGCGCTGCGGGTGAGGCGAATGGGGCTTTGGGCGCTGGCGCTTACGGTGTCGCCGACATTGGTTGTGAATTGCACCTCTTGCGCCGCGCTCTCGCCCGTAACAATAAAATCCTGTGCCACGAAAGGGGCATCTTCGACCTTGATCCCCACCTTTTCTACGGGGGTCACAAGGAAATACTTGTCCCCTTCCCGTTTCAGAATCGTTGAAAACAGGCGCACCATTCGCGGCCGCCCAATCGGAGTGCCGTTGTAAAACCATGTTCCGTCACGCCGAATTTCCATGTCGATATCGCCGCAAAAGGGTGGGTTCCATTGATCAACAGGGGGCAGTTTGCGTTGCTTTTGAGCATTGGTCGCGGCGGCCAATAGGGATTCATGCGTCATGGTCACGATGTTTTGTCTCCCATGGGCTTTTGCCATTTGTGATCGGCGCCATAGTTAGATTTACTAGCGGACAGGTTACGACCCTAACATAATCATTGTGCGGAGCATTTCTATGGCTGAGCTTGAAAACCTGACATCCGAGATTGATCGGCTTGGTGCGCAGCTTGGCCAGGCGCGGGCAGAAATTTCCAAACGCATTATCGGTCAAGATCAAGTGGTCAGTCTGGCTTTGGCGGCGATGTTGTCAAACGGCCATGCCCTTCTGATGGGGTTGCCGGGTTTGGGGAAAACCCGACTTGTCGATATGATGGCCCAAGTTATGGATCTGCGTGCCAAACGGGTGCAATTTACTCCTGACCTGATGCCCGCCGATATTCTGGGGTCTGAAGTTTTGGATACTGGCCCAGATGGTCAGCGCAGCTTTCGCTTTTTGGAGGGGCCCGTATTTTGTCAGCTGTTGATGGCCGATGAGATTAATCGCGCCAGCCCGCGCACGCAAAGCGCCCTACTGCAAGCGATGCAGGAGCGAGAGGTCACAATCGCGGGCGCTGCACGCCCATTGCCCGCCCCGTTTTTGGTTCTGGCTACGCAGAACCCGATTGAACAGGAGGGCACATATCCATTGCCTGAGGCGCAGCTTGATCGCTTTTTGTTGCGCATTGATGTGGCCTATCCTGATCGCGCGGCCGAACGGGACATATTGATTGCGACAACGGGCCCTAATGAGGCGGCAACGGCCCAAGTCTTCAACGAAGCCGATTTGATTGCGGCACAAAATTTGGTGCGCCACATGCCTGTGGGGGATCGGATTTGTGACATGATCCTTGATCTGGTGCGCGGATGTCGCCCTGACCCTGCAGCTGATCCCGCACGGATCGCGGCGCATTTGGCTTGGGGCGCGGGGCCGCGTGCCGCGCAGGCTTTGATGGTTTCGGTGCGCGCACGGGCCCTGATGGAGGGGCGATATGCGCCTTCTGTCGATGATATTCGCGCCATGGCCCCTGCTGTTTTGATCCACCGCATGGCGCTTGGTTTCGCTGCGCGGGCCGAAGGCTATGATCTGGCCGCTCTCTTGGCCCGCGAAATTGATTTTGTTTTGGATCACGCAGCCTAAATGCCCTTGCGCGCCTCGCATAGTGATCCAACCGATCTCATGTGCATCCGCGCTGATGCGGCCGCCCATGCCGGACGTTTGCCCGCGTTGTTGGTTGTGGCAGAGCACTTGGCGTCCAGCCTGCATTTGGGGGATCATGGCCGCCGCCGCGCGGGTGGAGGGGATGAATTTTGGCAATATCGGCATGTACAAGCAGGGGATAGCGCCACATCGATTGATTGGCGCAGGTCGGGGCGAGGGGATGGATATTACGCCCGCCAAACCGAATGGCAGGCCGCGCAAAGCCTGCTGATATGGTCTGACCCTGCAGCGTCTATGCGGTATAGCTCCCTCTCTGATCCAATGGCGCAAAAACGGATGCGCGCTGATGTAATTGCGTTGGCCTTGGCCGAATTGGTATTGCGTGCAGGTGAACGGGTAGGGTGGTTGAATAGCCAGAACCTGCCGCGTGCAGGGGTCACACAGCGCGAAGGTTTAGCCCGTGATTTGTTTGCCCCAAAATCAGACGAGGTCATTGCACAGACCATACCCAAAGGCGCAAAGATCGTGATCCTGTCTGATTTTCTGCGTGGGACGGATGAATTAACGATGGTTTTTCGTAAGGCGACCGAGGCGGGGGCAAGGGGGGTCATTCTTCATCTTATAGATCCCGCTGAAATGGCCTTTCCTTTTGCAGGGCGCGTTTTGTTCCAAGATCGTGACGCAGGGCCCGAGTTTGATACGCAAGCGGCAGATGCACTACGCCATGAGTATCAGGCGCGGCTGCACGCTCATCGTGCCAATCTGATGACCGAGGCACAGCACCATGGCTGGCCCTTTTTCACCCATGTAACTGACCAACCTGCCAGTGTGGCGTTGATGTCTCTCTATCAGGCTTTGTCAGAGGCGCGGCAATGATTGAGGCGCTTGGATTTTCGGCGGCATGGGTCTTGGGGGCTTTGGCGGTGTTGCCCGCACTTTGGTGGCTGTTACGCGTTGCGCCGCCGCAGCCAAAGCGCGTTTACTTCCCGGCCCTGATCTTTTTGTTGGGGTTGAACGATAAAGAAAATGACAGTGCCAAAACCCCGTGGTGGCTGTTGATGCTACGCCTTATGGCGGCAGGGTTTTTAATCTTGGCCTTGTCTGGCCCCGTTGTGAACCCGCCTCCGTCTGAGGGGGGTGAAACGCCACAAGCCCCTTTGGTGATTTTGCGCGATGGGGGTTGGGCAAGCGCGCTTGATTGGTTTGCAGAACAAAAGGCAATCGAGGCTAATTTGCGCTCCACCATCCGCGAAGGGCGTACTTCTGTCGTTATCAGCCTGACCGAGCAACCTCAGGCTTCGCTTGAGGCGCTGCTGACCTCTGGGGATGACCAAATCACGCGGCTTTCTGCGATGCGCCCCGCACCTTTCGCCCCCGATTATGCCGCATGGTCAGACTGGTTCGCAGGGCAATCCATCCCCTTTGACGGGCTTTGGTTTTCAGACGGGTTGGCGCATGGCAGCGGACGCGCGGGCTTGGCTGAGCTTTTGGCGGGGCGGACGGCGCGGCTGCGCGTGATCGAAACGGGCGCCAACCTTGCTGCGATGGTCGCCCTTGCCCCGCTTGAGCAAGGCGGGGATGGTGTCACGCTTAGGCTCTTGCGCGCGGAATGGCCCGCGTTGCCAACGGCGCGTTATCTAGTGCAAGGGTTTGGGCCTGATCCATCAGGCGTGCCGCGCGTGTTGGTTGAGGCTGAAGCGGTCTTTGATGAAGGGGCGGTGGAGGCCAACCTTGCCCTTACCCTGCCGCCCGAATTGCGCAATCGCCTGACCCGCTTTGAGGTGGCGGGACAACCGCAGGCCGCTGCGCGTTTGTTAAGTGATGACAGTCTCGCACGGCGCGAGATCGGTTTGGTCGCGACAAACGCCCCTCAGGAGGGGCAGGCCTTGCTTTCCCCCTTTCATTATCTGCGCGAGGCGCTGGCCCCAAATGTCGATCTTATCGAGGGCGGTTTGGCTGAGATTTTGCCCGCAAATCCCGATGTGATCATTTTGGTTGATGTGGCCCGTTTGCCAGAAACAGAACAATCCGATTTGATGGCATGGGTGGAACAAGGTGGTCTGTTACTACGCTTTTCTGGGCCACGAATGGCCGCATTGTCACCCGCCGATGTGCAAGCTGATGCGTTGATGCCTGTGCAACTGCGCCAAGGCGGGCGGGCTTTGGGTGGGGCGATGTCATGGGCCGATCCACGCAAGCTACACCCTTTCCCAGAGGCATCCCCCTTTTTTGGCCTTGCCATCCCTGATGAGGTTACGGTCAGCCAACAGGTTTTGGCGCAGCCAGGCCCAGATTTGGCGGCGCGCAGTTTGGCCGCCTTGGAAGATGGCACGCCATTGGTCACGCAAATGACACGAGGCGCAGGGCGTGTTGTCTTGTTCCATGTGACCGCCAATGCAGAATGGTCAAACCTGCCCCTGTCGGGTCTGTTTGTGCAGATGTTGGAGCGGCTCTCTGTCTCCACCCGCCCGATCAGCGCCGAAGGCAAAGATTACGCAGGGCTTAGCTTTGTTTCCGCGCAAGTCTTGGACGGGTTTGGTGCGCTTTATGATGCGCAGGGCGAAATCACCGTTGCGGGTGAAGATTTACAAAATGGGGCGCTATCGGCCGATATGCCGCCAGGCCTTTATCAAACCACAACGGGTCGCGCGGCGCTAAATGTGATCAAATCTGCGCAGGATTTGACAGTGGCAGATTGGCCTGCAGGTGTGTCGGTCATACGGGGGCTAAGCGCTCCACCAACGCCCCTTGCACCTTGGTTTTTCCTGTTGGCGCTGATTGCGCTTGCGGCTGATATGATTGGCAGCTTGGCTGTCACGGGACGGCTGCCTGTGCGGGCCAAAGTGGCGCTTTTTGTGGCGGTCTTGGTTGCGCCCTTAGCACCCAGTTACGCGCAAACCCTAACGCCCGAAGACATGTTTGGCCTGATGGCTACCGAAGATTTGCGCTTGGCTTATGTCCTTACGGGTGATGATGCGGTGGACGAGATTTCGCGCGCAGGGCTGCAGGGTTTGTCCGATACGCTTTGGGCGCGCACCACGATTGAGCCGAGCCCACCCGTGGGCGTGGAGTTGGCGCGTGATGAGTTGGCGTTTTTCCCACTTTTATATTGGCCCGTGACGGAAGGTCAAAACCGCCCCTCTGAAGATGTGTATCAGCGCCTCAATGCCTATCTGCGTGGTGGGGGCATGATTGTTTTCGATACCCGCGATGGGGATCTTGGCGGCATTGGCGGCGCAACGCCCGCTGCGCGCCGTTTGCAGGATTTGGCGCGGGGCTTGGATATTCCGCCCCTCGCGCCAATCCCTGAGGATCATGTTTTGACCCGCGCCTTCTATTTATTGGCCGATTTTCCAGGGCGCTATACATCGCGCGATATTTGGGTTGAGGCGGCCCCACCCGAGCCTGCCCCTGCCGAGGGCATGCCCTTTCGCGCGCTGAATGATGGGGTGAGCCCCGTGATTATTGGTGGCAATGACTGGGCTGGGGCATGGGCGGTTGATGGGGCGGGTCGCCCACTTTTGCCCATTGGGCGAGGATATGCCGGTGAACGTCAACGCGAAATTGCTCTGCGGTTTGGGGTCAATCTTGTGATGCATGTCTTGTCTGGAAATTACAAATCTGACCAAGTCCATGTGCCGGCCTTGCTGCAAAGATTAGGAAATTAAGGGATGGGTATGATGATCCTATTCGACCCTTATCTTCCCCCCGTGGCCGTGACTGTTGTCGCGGCTGCGTTGTTTGTGATCACGGGCTACGCTGCAATGCGCGGCTTGCGCGGGTGGCCCTATCGTGCCGTTGCGGCGATGGTTGCACTTGTGGCTCTGATGCGCCCAATCTGGCTGGAGGAAACCCGCGCCCCCCTTGCCGATATCGCCCTAGTGGTGGTGGATCAATCGGCATCGCAAGGCTTGGCAGATCGCCCCGCCCAAACCGAAGCCACGCTTGCCGCCCTTGTCGCAGAATTAGAGACAAAAGGGGTTGTGGTTGAACTGCGCTATGTGGCCGATGCGGATGGCAATCAAGGAACGCAGCTTTTGTCTGCCTTAAGCGGGCTTTCTGCGGAATTGCCCCAAGAGCGCATAGCAGGCGCATTTTTGCTGACAGATGGGCAAGTGCATGATCTGGACGCAATGCCAGCAGGGATTGGCCCCGTTCACGCGCTGATCACGGGGCAGGTGGATGATTGGGATCGCGCACTTCAAATTGAAACTGCGCCCGCCTATGGCTTTTTGGACGAAGATGTAAAAATCGCTTTGAGTGTCAGTGATTTTGGTCCCCTCCCTGATGGGGTGGATGCGCGCCAGACCGAGGTGATTTATTCGATTGACGGGAACGAGCCTCAACGCGCGATTGTGCCAGTTGGGCAGCCGCTTGAATTAACATTGAACCTTTCCCACGCGGGGCGAAACGTTGTGCGCTTTGAGGTGCCCTTGCAGGTGGGGGAATTAACTCCGCGCAACAACGTCGCTTTTGCGCAGGTCAATGGGGTGCGAGATCGTTTGTCGGTGCTGCTTGTCTCAGGCGAGCCACATATGGGCCAACGGACATGGCGCAATTTGTTGAAATCTGACCCTGCGGTGGATTTGGTGCATTTTACAATTCTTCGTCCTCCTGAAAAGCGCGATAATGTTCCTGTGTCGGAATTGTCGTTGATTGCCTTTCCAACGCGTGAGCTGTTCATGGATCAAATTGATGATTTCGATTTGATCATCTTTGATCGGTATCAACGGCGCGGGATATTGCCCTTGATCTATCTTGAAAATGTGGCCCGCTATGTCCGCGATGGCGGTGCGGTTTTGGTAGCGGCGGGCCTAGATTTTGCGGGGGCAGGTTCGCTTTATCGCTCACCTTTGGCCGATATTCTGCCCGCTGAGCCGACCGCGCGGGTGTTTGAAGAACCATATTCGCCGCATCTTTCCCGCGTTGGTGCGCGCCACCCTGTGACGCGAGGTCTTGAGGCGGCGCATTTGCCCATTGCAGGATCAGATCAGCCATGGGGGCGGTGGTTCCGTCAAATCGAGGTTGCCCCCAGCGCGGGCGATGTTGTGCTTGAGGGGGTGAATGACGCCCCGCTTTTGATCCTTGATCGCGTGGACGAAGGGCGTGTGGCGCTCTTGGCCTCGGATCATGCGTGGCTGTGGGATCGGGGCTATGAGGGCGGCGGCCCACAATTAGAGCTTTTGCGCCGTCTGGCCCATTGGATGATGAAAGAGCCAGATCTTGAGGAGGAGGCGCTAAGCGCCGAAGCCGATGGTCGCGAGATGCGCATCATCCGTCAAACTATGGTGGCGGGCGTTGCCTCAGTCATTGTGACAGCGCCAGATGGGGAAGGCATCACCGTGCCATTGCATGAGACCGCCGAAGGCATGTTTGAAGGCAGCTATCTTGCCCCCGAAGATGGGCTTTACCGCTTAAGTGATCCAAATGCGGCAGATCTGTCAGATATCGTTGTAGGCATTGGCCCTGCCAACCCGCGCGAATTTAACGAGGTTGTAGCGACAGGCGATCTTCTTCGTCCTCACCTTGAGGCAACGGGCGGGGCGGTGTTTTTCCTGCGCGATGCTCTGCCTGATCTGCGTCTTGTGCCCGAAGGGCGCGGTGCAGTGGGGCGCGGTTGGATGGGGCTTTATGCCCGTGATGCCTTTGTTACAGAGGATGTGCGCGCCCGACCGCTTGTTCCTGTTTGGGTGTATCTGATCGCAGGTTTGGCTGCGCTTGCCGCCGCATGGCTGCGCGAAGGGCGCTTTAGAAGGGCTTAAAGACCACCACGATCAAAACGGCGATGGCGCCAAACACGCTGACCTCATTAAAGACCCGCAGGTAAAAGTCGCTTTCGCGGAACTCGCCTTTTAGGGCGCGCAGGATCAAGCGACCGGTCCACGCGTAATGCACGCCAAGCAGGCAGACGAGGCCCAGTTTCACCCATACCCAAGGCGCGAAATTCCAAAACCACCCAAGCCATAGCCCACTGGCAATCGCAATCACACCAAGCCCTAGCGAAAAGCGGTAAATGCGAATCGTCAGATCACCTGTTGGGCCAAATTCACCAAGCCGCGCATATTCCCGTTTCCAAAAGATAATGGCGCGGGGGACGGCAAAAATACCTGTCATCCAGCCCATGACGCAAAGAATATGTATGACTTTGACCCAATCCATGCTGCCTTGCTGCCTGTTTTGTTATGTTTCGTCTATGGGCAATTCGGTCGCGCATGGCTTTTGCTTGCGCAATCCTCCAAATTGGTATAGAAATCTTACCAATACCGCAGGGAGGGCTGATTATGGAAATGCCAAAACCAAACCCCGCCATTTTGGCCAAGCGCACGCGGATCATTTCGCGGTTGCGCGATGTGCTGCCCCATGATGCGGTTATTGATGATCCGCATGAAACGCGGGCCTATGAATGTGACGCTTTGACGGCCTATCGCTGCCCGCCTTTGGCGGCGGTGTTGCCCCAGTCCACGGCTGAAGTCTCTGAGGTGCTGCGCATTTGCCACGAGGAGGGGGTGCCTGTTGTTCCACGTGGTTCTGGCACCTCGCTTGCGGGCGGGGCCTTGCCTACGGCCGATAGCGTCATTTTGGGGGTGGCGCGCCTGACACAGGTTTTGGAAACCGATTACGACAATCGATTCATCCGTGTACAGACAGGGCGCACTAATCTCAGCGTGACGGGCGCTGTTGAGGCGAATGATTTTTTCTATGCCCCCGACCCGTCAAGCCAATTGGCCTGTGCGATTGCGGGGAATATCGGGATGAATTCTGGCGGTGCGCATTGCCTGAAATATGGGGTGACGACCAATAACTTGTTGGGCGTCACGATGGTGATGATGGATGGCACAGTCGTTGAGATTGGTGGCGCACATTTGGATGCGGGCGGCCTCGATCTATTGGGCGTGATTTGCGGCAGCGAAGGACAGCTCGGCGTGGTCACGGAGGCCACTTTGCGTATCCTCCGCAAACCCGAAGGTGCGCGCCCTGTATTGATGGGATTTGACAGCAATGAGGTCGCAGGGGAATGCGTCTCTGATATTATCAAGGCGGGCGTTCTGCCTGTGGCTATAGAATTCATGGATCGACCCTGTATCGAGGCGACTGAGGCCTTTGCCAAGGCGGGCTACCCGATGTGCGAGGCTTTGTTGATTGTCGAGGTTGAAGGATCTGAAGCGGAAATCCGCGAACAATTGGATGTGATCCTCGATATTGCCAAGCGCCACAATCCCGTGGAATTGCGCGAGGCGGCAGATGCCGATCAGGCCGCACGCATTTGGTTGGGCCGAAAATCCGCCTTCGGTGCGATGGGTCAGATCAATGATTATATGTGCCTTGATGGCACGATCCCCGTCTCAAGCTTGCCTTACGTTCTGCGCCGCATCGGCGAGATGAGCAAGGAATACGGACTTGGCGTTGCCAATGTCTTTCATGCAGGGGATGGCAATATGCACCCGTTGATCCTGTTTGATGCCAACAAACCAGGCGATCTGGAACTGTGCGAGGCTTTTGGCGCGGATATCCTCAAGCTCTGTGTTGAGGTGGGCGGTTGCCTGACGGGCGAACATGGGGTGGGCATTGAAAAGCGTGATCTGATGCTGACGCAATATACCCCAACAGACCTCGAAGCGCAGCTTTGGGTGAAGGATGTGTTCGACCCCAAATGGCTGTTGAACCCAGCAAAGGTGTTCCCGCTTTCGGTCACTGAAACCCGCCGCGATCACGCTGCCTAAGCAAAATTTCATCCCCTTATCTCATCTTGGGGGCCTACCTTATGAAAGGGGCGTTGCGCTATGTTGCAACCGAAATCCGAGGCTGAATTGGCCGATTGTCTCGCCGCAGCAAAACATCCCATGGCGATCCGTGGGGGTGGCACCCGTCCGATTGGCCGCGCGGTTGCGGGCGAAGTTTTGTCAACGGCGGCCTTGAAGGGGATCACGCTTTACGAGCCTGGCGCGCTGACCTTGGTCGCGCAAGCTGGCACGCCATTGGCCGAAATTGAGGCAGTGCTTCATGCCGAGAACCAACGCCTGCCCTTCGAGCCGATGGATCATCGCGCGCTTTTGGGCACAGATGGCACGCCCACAATCGGTGGGGTGGTTGCTGGCAATGTTTCGGGGCCGCGCCGCATTCAAGCGGGCGCCGCGCGTGACAGCTTGATCGGCGTGCGTTTTGTTGATGGGTCGGGAACCGTCATCAAGAATGGCGGCCGCGTGATGAAAAACGTCACGGGCTATGACCTCGTGAAACTGATGGCAGGCAGTTACGGCACGCTTGGGGTTCTTTCCGAAGTCTCCTTCAAGCTTCTTCCCGAAGTCGAAACCTGCGCCTGCCTGATCCTTGAGGGGTTGTCGGATCAGTCCGCCGTGGCCGCGCTGTCGCGCGCCCTAGCCTCACCCTATGAGGTGACAGGGGCCGCGCATGCCGCCAATCGTGGTGGCAGGTCGCGCACCATGCTGCGTCTTGAAGGTTTTGCCAAAAGCGTGGCCTATCGCACAGATGCCCTACGCGGCGTTCTTGCCGAGTTCAGGGCCGTGGAGGTGATATCTGATCCCGATCTGGTGCGGCAGATGTGGAAAGATCAACGCGATGTGACCGCGTTTGCGGGGCAAACGGGCGATGTCTGGCGCATCTCGTGCAAACCCAGTGACGGCCCTGCAATCGGCGCGAAAATCAAGGGCGAAGTGATCTATGATTGGGGCGGCGGTCTGATTTGGGTCTTGGTGGGGGAAGGGCATGATCTGCGCAAGACCCTTGGTGCATTTGGTGGCCATGCTACGCTGATCCGTGCATCTGAGGCCACGCATGCCCGCATTCCGACCTTCCACCCTGAGCCTGCGCCTTTGGCGGCGCTCTCAGATGGATTGCGCCGCAAATTCGACCCAAAAGGAATTTTGAACACAGGGCTGATGGCCACGGCCATGCCCGCCGCATAAGGAAGGGCGTGTTTCGCCATGCAGACGACATTCACCCCAGAACAGCTTGCTGATCCTGCCACCGCGCGCTCGAACGAGATTTTGCGCGCCTGTGTCCATTGCGGATTTTGCACGGCCACTTGCCCGACCTATCAAGTGTTGGGCGATGAATTGGACAGTCCGCGAGGGCGGATTTATCTGATCAAGGATATGCTTGAATCTGGGCGGCCAGCAGACGCAAAAACCGTCAAACATATTGACCGCTGCTTGTCCTGTTTGGCCTGCATGACCACCTGCCCTTCGGGGGTGCATTACATGCATTTGGTCGACCACGCCCGCGCCCATATTGAGCGCACCTATAAGCGCCCCTTTATGGATCGTGTTCTACGCTTTGCCTTGGCGAAAATTCTGCCCTATCCGACACGGTTTCGCCTTGCACTTTTGGGGGCGAAGATTGGGCAGCCTTTTGCCTTTTTGATGCCTGATGCGCGGCTTAAGGCGATGTTGAACATGGTGCCTGCGCAAATCCCGCCCGTTAGTCGCAATGATGATGCGCAAAGTTTTGCGCCGCATGGCGCGCGCAAAATGCGGGTTGCTTTGATGACGGGATGCGCACAACGGGCGCTGAATACGGATATCAACGATGCCACAATTCGCCTGTTGAGCCGTTTGGGCTGCGAGGTGGTTGTGGCCGAAGGTGCAGGCTGCTGTGGGGCCTTGACCCATCACATGGGCCGCGAGACGGAATCGCATGCCTTTGCGGCAGCCAATATCAAAGCATGGATGCGCGAGGCGCGCGGTGCAGGATTGGACGCGATTGTGATCAACACTTCAGGCTGTGGAACCACAGTCAAGGATTACGGACATATGTTCCGCAATGATCCTTTGGCCGAAGATGCTGCAACCATCTCAGGTCTTGCGATGGATATTTCGGAGCTTTTGCAAAAATTGGACTTGTCTGACGCCAAAGCCCCCGAAGATTTGAACGTGGCCTATCATGCAGCCTGTTCGCTGCAACATGGCCAAAAGGTGAAAACCGCGCCGAAGGATTTACTGAGAGCTGCAGGGTTCACGGTGCTGGAACCTGCCGACAGTCACCTATGCTGCGGATCGGCAGGCACATATAATCTCATGCAACCTGAAATCTCGGGCAAGCTTAAGGCGCGCAAAATCCGCACGCTTGAGGCCTTGCAGCCCGATGTGATTGCTGCGGGCAATATCGGCTGCATGATGCAAATTGGGTCAGGCACAGGGCATCCTGTGGTGCATACGGTCGAGTTGCTTGATTGGGCCACGGGTGGGCCGAAACCGCCTGCGATGTCGCGCGCACCGCAGGAAATCCCTGTGCCAATCTTGCGCTAAATCCCTGTTTCAAGGGTCTTGAAACCCGAACAGCTGCTTCCAATATCAGAAAGGTCGGTGCCGCCAAGCGGGCCGACCTGAACCCTTGTTGGCGTGTCTCGTGATTTAGAGCGCCACGAAAATCTTGGTATTGCTTCTGATGGAGGATGTCCTATGCGAAACTACGACCTAACTCCCCTATACCGGGCCACTGTCGGCTTTGATGGTATGGCTGATTTGTTAGACAGCCTGCTGACGCGGGAAACAGGCGCGAACAGCTATCCCCCCTATAATATCGAAAAAACCGATGAGCATATCTATCGTATCTCAATCGCTGTTGCGGGTTTTTCCGAGGCTGAATTGCGTGTTGAGCAACGCGAGATGGAACTGGTCATCGCGGCCCGCAAAGAGAAGGACGACACCGCCCGCACCTATTTGCATCGTGGCATTGCAACCCGCGCTTTTGAGAAGCGGTTCCAATTGGCCGATCATGTGCGCGTGACCCAAGCAAGCCATGAGAACGGCATGTTGCATGTCGATCTCTTGCGCGAAGTGCCAGAGGCGAAAAAACCGCGTCAGATTGCAATTACATCTGGCAAGGCATCCAAACAAACACCTGCACTTGAAGTGACAGATGTAGAGGTCTGAGACAGACCTTCAGATACCCCTGCGCGCCCTCCCTTGCGCGCGCAGGCGGTGATCGGTGGCAGGAAGGGGCATGGCCCCAGGACCATTGCCCCGGTTCTATCAGCCCCAAATCCATCAATTGCTGACTATACCATTGGAACCGCTTGAGCGGTGCTAGCGAATATCTCCGATATTGTAGCGAGATCCTGCATTGCTGCGCAGTGCTTTGGCCATGCGAAAAGAGCAGATGGTTGCCGTGATGGAATGGTGCCATTGGCACGCAAGGGTGTTTATTTCTTCGTCACCGAGGCGATGATCTTCGAACATTTTCAACCCGTCTTTCGCCCGAAATAACCCGATCCTCTGCAATCAAAATCGCAAAAGGCTCCCTGCGAAACCCGCCCTGCGGTAGGCGGCAAAATTTGGCCAAAGATGCCTAGTCTTTGATCTAAATATGCGGTTTATCCCGACCAATTCTTAAATTTTTGTAACTCAACCCCAATTTTCGGGGCTTTGTGGTCTACTGCAATGAGTCACATGCGTTGATGTGCGACCGCTCTTGGGCTAAGTGACCCTGTACTGCGATCTGCTAAAAAGGCCCCGTGCAATGACTGAACCCAAAAAGCTATTCGTGAAAACCTATGGCTGCCAGATGAATGTCTATGACAGCGAGCGTATGGCAGAGGCGCTGTCTGGTCAGGGCTATGAGCAGGTGGGCAGTGCGGAAGAAGCGGATATGATCCTGCTGAACACCTGCCATATTCGCGAGAAGGCATCGGAAAAGATCTACTCGGAATTGGGCCGCCTGAAACCTTTGCGCGATGAGAACCCCAATTTGAAAATCGGTGTTGCGGGCTGTGTTGCACAGGCCGAAGGCGAAGAGATTATGCGCCGTCAACCGATTGTAGACTTGGTCGTTGGCCCGCAGACTTATCACCGCCTGCCTGCCATGATGCGCGCAGTGGAGGCAGGAGTAAAGGCCCTTGATACGGATTTCCCCGAAGAAGATAAGTTTCTGCATCTGCCAAAAGATCGCCGTGCCAAGCGCGGGCCTTGTGCGTTTTTGACAGTGCAGGAAGGCTGCGACAAATTCTGTGCGTTTTGCGTTGTGCCCTATACCCGAGGCGCTGAGGTCAGTCGCCCCGTTGCGCGCATCTTGGGAGAGGCTCATGATTTGGTCGAACGCGGCGTGCGCGAAATCACGCTTTTGGGGCAAAACGTGAATGCCTATCATGGGCAAGATGAGGATGGGCGTGAATGGGGGCTTGCGCGCCTGATCCGTGAATTGGCGAAAATCGACGATTTGGCACGTATCCGCTTCACCACATCGCACCCCAATGACATGGAAGATGACCTGATCGCGGCTTTTGGTGATTGTGATAAGCTGATGCCCTATCTTCATCTACCTGTTCAATCGGGGTCTGATCGTATTCTCAAAGCGATGAACCGCAAACATACCGCGCAGGACTATCTTGACCTGATCGCGCGCATCCGTGACGTGCGCCCTGATTTGTTGCTGTCAGGGGATTTCATCGTGGGCTTCCCAGGGGAGACAGATGGAGATTTTGTGCAAACGATGGATTTGGTGCGCAAAGTGAATTACGGGCAGGCTTATTCGTTTAAGTATTCCGCGCGTCCCGGCACGCCTGCAGCCGAGCGTGCAATTCTTGCGCCTGAGATTGTAGATGCCCGTTTGCAAGAATTGCAGGCGCTTTTGACCGAACAACAATGGGCGGCTCAAGACGGAATGGTGGGGCGCGAAATGCCAGTTCTGTTTGAAAAGCACGGACGCCAAGAGGGTCAATTGATTGGAAAATCAGGCTATTTGCATTCGGTTCATGCGATCGCGCCCGCTGAATTAATTGGTCAAGTGGCGATGGTTCGAATCATTAAGTCCGCCACCAATTCCTTGACGGGCGCGTTGGTATAGTCTGCGGATGTCTGAGGCGACCTTCGGCAGTTAGGATGCCCCAGGAGGAACAATTTCTCACAATTTTCTGAGATTATTTATAAATTTATATCTAAATATTAATACATTTTTCTTTTCGAAGCGAAATTGCTCGGATATTTTTCTGAACAATCGCGCTGTTAACCATTCTTCCACATTTTAGCGGGATGGTCGTAGGGAAAGAATTTTGAGATTGGGCGTGCTTGTGAATAGCTTTATCCAAAATGGAATGGCACATGCCGTGCGGTTTGTGGCGATTGGGCTGCTTGCCTGTTTGCACGGCTGTCGCCCCGCCAAATTCAGTTGTTGTTGACTACGCCACGGGTGGGGTTGTGCCTGATATTTACTCTGCTGGTCTGTTCAGGGGCAAAAATCGGTCATCTGTCGCCTAGATATGTGAAATTTTCGTGCATCTCACACTAGCTATTGATTTGGTTGCGAGGGCTTGGCACTCTCAACTCAGGAATCTTCTCTGAGCGAAGGAGAGTATGTTGGCATTGTCCACGTTGAGCGCACCCGCCACCCCTAAATCTGGCCCCCCTGCGGATTTGCATCTGAGCTTTCCTGACAATCGCCTTCTGATCGACCTTTGTGGAGAATTCGACCGAAATCTCACGCAAATTGAAACAACGCTGTCGGTGCAGATCATTCGCCGTGGCAACCAATTGGTCGTGCATGGCGAGGCGCGGGAGCGCGCGGCTGAAGTTTTGGGCAGTCTCTATGCCCGATTAGAGGCAGGAAAACCTGTAGAGGCCGAAGATGTCGAGGGTGCAATCCGTATGCGTGGCTCTGTCGAGGGGACAGGCGTTCGCGCGGGGGACCAGATTGAAATGTTTGGTGCATCCTCGTTGGAAATCGGCACCCGTAAGAAAACGGTGGAGCCCCGCACCGATGCGCAAAAAGCCTATGTTCAAAACTTGCTGAAAAACGAACTGGCCTTTGGGATTGGCCCTGCGGGAACGGGGAAAACCTATTTGGCGGTTGCTGTCGCTGTGAACCGCTTGATCAATGGCCATGTGGATCGGATCATCTTGTCGCGCCCCGCCGTGGAAGCGGGCGAGCGTTTGGGATTTTTGCCTGGGGATATGAAGGACAAGGTCGACCCTTATATGCAGCCCCTTTATGATGCGATGCATGATTTTCTGCCCGGTCGGCAATTGCAGAAATTGATGGAAGAAAAAACCATTGAAATTGCACCCTTGGCTTTCATGCGGGGACGGACATTGGCCAATGCCTATGTGGTTTTGGACGAAGCCCAAAACGCAACTACAATGCAAATGAAGATGTTCTTGACCCGTCTGGGGCGCGGCAGTCGTATGGTCATCACGGGTGATCGCAGTCAGGTTGATTTGCCGCGCGGCGTGAATTCTGGTCTTGCTGAGGCCGAACGCATTTTGGGTCCAGTCTCAGGGATCAGCTTTAACTATTTCACCGCAAAAGATGTGGTACGTCATCCGATGGTCGCCAAGATTATCGAGGCCTATGACGCCGATGAGGTTAAAGGTTAGGCGCAAAGCGCATGGAAATTGACATTCTGATCGAAACCCCTGCGTGGCAGGACTGTGACATTGAAGATGTCACTGCGCGCGCAGCAGAAGGTATTTGTGCTGACCTTGGGCTTGATCCTGAGCGGTTTGCAGTTTCGGTTTTGGCCTGTGACGATACCCGCATCGCAACCCTAAACAGCAATTTTTGTGGCAAGCCGACACCGACCAATGTGTTGTCTTGGCCCACAGAAGCGATTGACCTGCCCCTTGGTCAAATGCCCAAATTGCCGACCCCCGACTCGGATGGCCCAGCACATGAATTGGGTGATATTGCAGTCGCCTATGAGACCTGCGCCCGCGAGGCGGAGGAGCAGGGCAAAGATTTTGATGATCATTTGACACATTTGATGGTTCATTCGATCCTTCATTTATTGGGGTTTGATCATATAAATGACCCCGATGCCACGGTGATGGAAAGTTTAGAGACACGCATCCTTGCCAGACTGGGGGTTGCTGACCCATATTAGGGCGGATGGCACAAGTTTTGTCAGTGTAACCTTGGAAAGGGGCTATGAGCTCAAATCCCGAACCCTCGTCTATCGCGGCGCAAAGCGCGCCCCTTGATGACGAGCCTCTGCCGCAAAGGCAAAGTTTCTTCTCCCGTCTTTTTGGGTCTAGCCAATCAGACCCCGATCATGCAGATCATGCCGAAGCTGAAAGCCTGAGCCACCCCGCAAGCGACGGTAAATCCTTTGCGCAATTTGGCATGTCCAATCTGCTTCGCCTGCGGGTCGAGGATGTGTCGATCCCGCGTGTCGAGATCACGGCGGTGCCCGCCGATATCAGCCTTGACGATCTCATCGCGGTGTTTCGAGAAAGCGGCAACACGCGCCTGCCTGTTTACGATGGCACGCTAGATAGCCCCATCGGCCTAGTTCATTTGAAAGACGTTGCTTTGGGCCATGGCTTTCACACGTCGGAGGGTGATTTCGATTTACGCTCTATGTTGCGGCCCTTGCTGTACGCGCCGCCCTCCATGCCGATTGGGGTGCTGCTGCAAAAAATGCAGACCGAGCGCACCCATATGGCTTTGGTGATTGATGAATATGGCGGTGTCGATGGTTTGGTGACGATCGAAGATTTGATCGAACAGGTCATCGGTGAGATTGAAGATGAGCATGATGTCGAAGAAGACAGCCCATGGAGCCATGAGAAATCAGGCGCTTATCTCGCCCTTGCCCGCGCCCCATTAGACGAGTTTGAAGCCGAGATTGGGATCAAACTGCTGGACACTGATGAGGATGAGGAAATCGACACCCTTGGTGGTTTGGTGTTCAAACTGACGGGGCGTATTCCCGCGCGCGGGGAAATCGTTCCGCACCCTTCTGGTGCCGAGTTTGAGGTTGTCGATGCCGATGCGCGGCGGATCAAACGGTTGCGTGTGCGATTGCCCAAAGGTGACGCTGCGTGATCATGACACGGCTGCGCGATCCGCGTCTGTTGGCATTTTGCGCAGGTTTAGGCGCGGCTCTGGGCATTGCGCCATTTAACATACTCATCGCGACCCCATTGGGTTTGGGCGCTTTGATCTATCTCTTGGCCCAATCACCAACCCCCAAGGCCGCGGCGGTTTCCGCGTTTTGGGGGGGATTGGGCTACTTCATCCTTGCGCTGCATTGGATTGTCGAGCCCTTCATGGTCTATGCGGCGCAAGAGGGGTGGATGGCCCCTTTTGCGATTTTGGGCTTATCAGGGGGCTTGGCCCTGTTTTTCGCACTGCCCGTCTGGGCGATCTGCGCCTTGGCCCGTCCCCAAAGCCGTGCGGCCCGCATCATGGCGATTGTTCTGGCGCTGTCATTTGGGGAATATCTGCGCGCCTATATCCTGACGGGGTTTCCTTGGGCAATGTTTGGCCACGCCATGATTGGCACCAATTTGCGGATTTTGGCAGGGGTTGTCGGTGCGCATGGGATGGGCTTTTTGCTGCTCGGTCTGGCGGGTCTTTTGGCCCATTTTGCAATTAATGGGGCTTGGCGCTTCGCTGGGGGGCTGTTGGGTGGCATTGTGGCGCTTTGGGTGTTCATGCCAGTTTTTCCCGCGCCACAGGCGGCCCCAGATGCGCCGCTCATCCGCATCATTCAACCCAATGCTGCACAAGACCTCAAATGGCGGCCCGAGATGAAGCCCTTTTTTCAAGATCGGATTCTGGATCTCACCGCTCTGCCCGTCCGTGAGGCAGGGGACCCAAGGCCCGATTTGGTGCTTTATCCTGAAACGGTTTTAACTTCGCTCTTGGAGAATGCCGAAACCATTCGCCAAGATCTGGCTGCTGCTGCGGGCGGTGGAATGTTGTTTTTGGGCGCACAACGTCTTGAGGGGGAGGTGGCCTATAACTCCCTTGCCTTGGTTGATCAAACGGGTGCAGTGACCGCAACCTATGATAAGCATCATTTGGTGCCTTTCGGGGAATATATGCCATTGCAATCACTTTCGCGCGAGATGGGATTACACGGGCTAGCAAATCGCATGGGTCTAAGTTTCTCGCGCGGGTCAGGGGCACAGGTCTTTGATCTCGGCGCAGATCTTGGAACGGTTTTTCCGATGGTCTGTTACGAGGCGATTTTCCCGCATTATATCACGGATGTGCCGCGCCCTAATTGGATGTTCCATGCCACCAATGATGCGTGGTTTGGCCAGTTTTCAGGCCCCTATCAGCATTTGGCCCTGCTTCAGCTGCGCGCAGCGGAGCAAGGTTTGCCCGTTTTGCGCGCCGCCAATACAGGGGTCAGCGCCGTGATAGATGCGCGTGGCGAAATCGTGTCTGCTTTGGGAATGGGAGAGATGGGTGTGATTGATGCCACCTTGCCCCCATCCTTACCCCCGACCCTTTATGCGCGGTTTGGGGATGTAGCTTATGGGGTGATGCTTTTGGGGCTCTTGGGCGCATTTTTGCGCAAGCGGCGTGTTGATATGGTTGATCCCACCCGCACTTGAAGATAAAGCGGCGCAATCTTGGCCCCACAACGGCTTCCTGACGTGGCGGCTTTAACCCCAATGGAGCACTTACCATGTCCCGTAAGCACTATGTTTTCACCTCCGAATCCGTTTCGGAAGGTCATCCTGATAAAGTATGCGATCGTATCTCTGATGCGGTCTTGGACGCGTTTTTGTCCGAAGAACCTGAAGCGCGTGTTGCTTGCGAGACTTTCGCTACGACCAATCGCGTTGTGATTGGCGGCGAGGTTGGTTTGTCCGACCAAGATAAGCTACGCGACTACATGGGCCGTATCGAAGATATCGCCCGCGCGTGTATCCGCGACATTGGGTATGAGCAGGACAAATTCCATTGGAAAACCTGTGAGATCACCAACCTCTTGCACGAGCAATCCGCCCATATCGCACAAGGCGTGAACGCGGCAGAGGATAAAGACGAGGGTGCAGGCGACCAAGGGATCATGTTTGGCTTTGCCACCAATGAAACGCCTGATCTGATGCCCGCCCCGATCCAATATTCCCATGCGATCCTGCGCCGTTTGGCTGAGGCACGCAAGTCGGGCGCGGCCCCGCAGCTTGGGCCAGATGCGAAATCGCAGCTTTCTGTGCGCTATGAGGATGGCAAGCCAGTTGAAATCACGTCCTTGGTTTTGTCGACACAGCATTTGGACGAAAGCATGACCTCCGCTGATGTGCGGGACTTGGTCGAGCCATATATCCGCGAAGTGCTGCCCGAGGGGTGGCTGACTGCCGCCACAGAATGGCACGTTAACCCAACGGGTAAATTCGTCATTGGTGGCCCCGATGGCGATGCGGGCCTCACAGGGCGCAAGATCATCGTTGATACCTATGGTGGCGCGGCCCCGCATGGCGGCGGTGCGTTCTCGGGCAAAGATCCGACCAAGGTGGATCGCTCAGCCGCCTATGCGGCGCGCTATCTGGCGAAAAACGTGGTGGCTGCGGGTCTTGCAGATCGCTGCACTATTCAGCTGTCCTATGCGATTGGCGTGGCCAAGCCTTTGTCGATCTATGCCGACACACATGGCACGGGTAATGTCGATGAGGCCGCGATTGAGCGCGCCGTGGCGCAGGCGATGAATCTGACCCCACGCGGCATTCGCCTGCATTTGGGTTTGAATAAGCCAATCTTCCAGCGCACCGCGGCCTATGGCCATTTTGGCCGCGCCCCCGAGGCAGATGGTGGCTTCTCTTGGGAGCGCACTGATCTGGTCGATGCGATCAAATCCGCGCTTTAATTTGAACCTTGCACATGGAGTATGGCCCTGACCGATTTGGTTGGGGCCTTCTTTCAAACATGACCGAAGCCAGACCTCACCGCAATTTCTATGGTCGCCGTAAAGGGCATAACCTGCGCGACAGCCAAGAAGCCTATTTGGAACAGGACTTGGCCAAGCTTAGTCCTGGCGCGGTTGATTGGGACGAGAACCCCGATCGGACAGCCCTTGATCTTGAGGCGCTGTTTGGCGGGCGCGATGTTTGGCTTGAGGTCGGGTTTGGCGGCGGCGAGCATATGGTGCATCAAGCCGCGCTCAACCCCAATGTCGGGTTGATTGGTTGCGAGCCCTATATCAACGGCGTGGCCATGCTGCTTGGCAAAATCCGTGCCAGCGGTGTCGCCAATCTGCGGGTCTTTCCAGGTGACGTGCGCGATATGTTTGATGTGCTGCCTGATGCATCAATCGCGCGGGCGTTTTTGCTTTATCCTGATCCGTGGCCGAAGAAACGCCACCACCGCCGCCGTTTCGTCACGCCCGAGCATTTGGAACCTTTAGCGCGGGTTTTGAAACCCGGTGCGATTTTTCGGGTTGCCACCGATATTCCCGACTATGTCCGCCAGACATTGGAGGAAGTTCCAAGGGCAGGGTTTGAATGGTTGGCCGAAGGGCTAGAGGATTGGCGAAAACCTTGGGGCGATTGGATTTCCACCCGTTACGAACAAAAAGCCCTGCGGGAGGGGCGGGTTCCCCATTATCTGACCTTCCGCCGATTGGGGTGATACCCCCAAAGCCTGTGGACGCGGCGGGCTGTCACCGCTATCAGATGGGCCAAGTTAATTTGCGAGGGAATGAAGCATGTCTGCCCACGGAAAACCTATCAAAATGCAGGCGCGGAAATCCGCGGGTTTGTCGGGCGAGGCGCATGTGCCAGGTGATAAATCTATCTCGCATCGCAGCCTTATTTTTGGGGCGATGGCCATCGGGCAGACGCGCATCAAAGGGTTGCTTGAGGGGCAAGATGTTTTGGATACGGCCAAGGCGATGGCCTCTTTTGGTGCGCGTGTCACGCGTATCGGGGATGGCGAGTGGCATGTGGATGGCGTTGGTGTTGGCGGCTTTGCCGAGCCTGATCACGTGATTGATTGCGGCAATTCTGGAACGGGTGTGCGTCTGATTATGGGCGCTATGGCCACAACCCCCATTGCGGCCACCTTTACAGGCGATGCGAGCCTCAATAAGCGCCCCATGGCACGGGTCACAGACCCGCTCGCCCTTTTTGGTACACAGGCCTTTGGGCGCTCAGGCGGGCGCTTGCCGATGACGATTATCGGTGCGGAAACCCCCGTGCCTGTGCGCTATAAGTTGCCTGTGCCCTCAGCGCAGGTCAAATCTGCGGTTCTGTTGGCGGGCTTGAATGTGCGCGGACAAACTGTGGTCATCGAAGAAGAGGCCACGCGGGACCATACCGAACGGATGCTTGCGGGTTTTGGCGCAACGATTTCGAGCGAGCAGACCGATGAGGGGCGCGTGATCACCTTAGAGGGCCAACCAGAATTGCGCCCTCAAGATATCACTGTGCCGCGTGATCCCTCCTCCGCGGCCTTCCCAATTTGTGCGGCGCTGATCACGGAAGGCTCAGATGTATTGGTGCCAAATATCGGCCTTAACCCTACCCGCGCAGGTTTGTTTGAAACGCTGGTCGAGATGGGGGCGGATTTGACCTATGAAAACATCCGTGATGAAGGCGGAGAGCCTATGGCAGACATCCGTGCGCGTTTCTCACCTGATCTCAAGGGGATCGAAGTTCCGCCTGAGCGCGCCGCAAGTATGATTGATGAATACCCAATTCTGTCGGTCATGGCCGCAAATGCCACGGGCGCGACTGTGATGCGCGGGGTCAAAGAACTGCGGGTCAAGGAAAGCGACCGCATTGACGCTATGGCCACAGGTCTGCGCGCGAATGGGGTTGAGGTGGAAGATGGCCCTGATTGGTGGATTGTGCAGGGTCGCGGTGCGGGCGGTGTGCAAGGGGGCGCGATATGTGCGACACATTTGGATCATAGGATCGCAATGTCATTCTTGTGCTTGGGGCTGTCCACGAAAGAACCCGTTCAAATTGACGATGGTGGGCCAATTACGACATCATTCCCAATCTTCATTGACCTGATGCGGGGGCTTGGCGCCAAGCTTGGCGAGGTGGATGCTTGATTTTTAAGGTTGCTATTGATGGGCCTGCGGCCGCAGGTAAGGGCACAATCAGTCGCCGCTTGGCCGATCAATTTGGGTTTGCCCATCTTGATACAGGTCTACTTTATCGGGCCGTTGGAGCGAAAGTGGCCGATGGGGCCGCGCCTGAGATAGCCGCACAAAACCTGACAGCAGCTGATCTTGCCCGCATTGATCTGCGAAGCCATGCGATAGGACAGGTCGCCTCAAAAGTTGCCGTGATCCCCGAAGTGCGCAGTGCCTTGGTGACATTTCAACGCGATTTTGCCCGTCAAAGCGGCGGCGCTGTTTTGGATGGGCGCGACATTGGCACCGTGATCTGCCCCGATGCGGATTTAAAATTATTCGTTACAGCCCGCCCCGAAGTGCGCGCGCATCGCCGCTATTTGGAGCTTGGGGGGAATGAAGCGCTGATTTTGAACGAGCTCATCGAGCGCGACAGCCGCGATATGTCCCGTGCAGATGCTCCATTGCGTGTGGCCGAAGATGCGGTGGTGATCGACACCAGCGATTTGGATATTGAGGCGGCTGTGCGCCTCGCTGCAGATCATGTGGCGGCCCGCCTCAAGGGCTAGTGTGAAAAATGCCCAAAACTCTTGTCATACTGGCGTAATGACTGTATGTGCCACGCAATCAAGCAGACGCTCAACGTCTCGGATTGAGCAGGGTCGGGATATCCTCCGGCCCTTCATTATTTTCGAGGGGGCGATTAAAAACGAAACCAAAGACCTGCGGAGACAACCGCATGGCCCGAATAGCTCTATGAAAAGGAACTGAATATCTATGTGCGCTAAAGCAACTATGGAAGAATTCGAAGCCCTTCTGAATGAAAGCTTCGAGGTTGACACTCCCGCAGAAGGTGCGGTTGTCACTGGCAAGGTTATCGCAATCGAAGCGGGCCAAGCCATCATTGATGTGGGCTACAAAATGGAAGGCCGCATCGACCTTAAAGAATTTGCAAATCCCGGCGAGGCCCCCGAAATCGCAGTTGGTGATGAGGTAGAGGTTTACTTGCGTAATGTGGAAAACGCGCGTGGCGAAGCGGTTCTGAGCCGCGAAATGGCTCGCCGCGAAGCTGCATGGGATCGCTTGGAAAAAGCATATGCCGCAGAAGAGCGTGTCGATGGCGCAATCTTTGGCCGCGTCAAAGGTGGCTTCACCGTTGATCTTGGCGGTGCTGTTGCGTTCTTGCCTGGTTCTCAGGTTGACGTGCGCCCCGTGCGTGACGCAGGGCCTTTGATGGGTCTCAAGCAGCCATTCCAAATCCTGAAAATGGATCGCCGCCGTGGCAATATCGTTGTGTCCCGCCGCGCAATCCTTGAGGAAAGTCGTGCCGAGCAGCGCGCCGAAGTTATCGGTAAACTGGGCGAAGGCGATATCGTGGATGGTGTGGTCAAGAACATCACCGAATACGGCGCATTTGTTGACTTGGGCGGTGTTGACGGCCTGTTGCACGTCACCGACATGGCATGGCGCCGTGTGAATGACCCAAAAGAGGTTCTCACAATTGGTGAGACAGTGAAGGTTCAGGTGATCAAAGTCAACAAAGACACCCATCGTATTAGCCTCGGCATGAAGCAGCTGTTGGACGATCCATGGGATTCCGTTGAAGCGAAATTCCCGCTTGAGTCTGTTCATATGGGCCGCGTGACCAACATCACTGATTACGGTGCTTTTGTTGAGCTAGAGCCTGGCATTGAAGGTCTGGTGCACGTGTCTGAGATGTCTTGGACAAAGAAAAACGTGCATCCTGGCAAGATCGTTTCGACCAGCCAGGAAGTCGAAGTTATGGTTCTGGAGATCGACAGCTCCAAGCGCCGTGTATCGCTTGGCCTCAAGCAGACCATGCGCAACCCATGGGAAGTGTTTGCAGAAACCCATCCTGTTGGCACTGCGGTTGAAGGCGAGATCAAGAACATCACCGAATTCGGTTTGTTCATCGGCCTCGATAACGACATTGACGGTATGGTTCACCTGTCTGACCTGACATGGGAAGGCCGTGGCGAGGATGTGATCGGCGATTACCGCAAAGGCGATATGGTCAAGGCGGTTGTTACCGAAGTCGACGTTGAGAAAGAGCGTATCTCCTTGTCGATCAAAGCCGTTGATGGCGACCCATTCGCAGATGCCGTTGGTGGCGTGAAGCGTGGCTCGGTTATCACTGTTGTTGTGACTTCGGTCGAAGAAGGCGGTCTGGAAGTGGAGTATGAGGGCATGAAATCTTTCATCCGCCGCTCTGACCTCAGCCGCGACCGTGGTGATCAGCGCCCTGACCGTTTCTCGGTTGGTGACAAGATCGATGTACGCGTAACCAATATCGATGCGAAGACCCGCAAACTGGGTCTGTCGATCAAGGCGCGCGAAATAGCCGAAGAAAAAGAAGCGGTCGAGCAGTATGGCTCATCCGATTCTGGTGCAAGCTTGGGCGATATCCTTGGCGCTGCATTGAACAAAGACGAATAATCATCACGGGGACCTTTGGTCCCGTCATGAGATGGAATAGCCCCGCTCAGCAGAGCGGGGCTTTTTCTTTTTCAGCACGATAGGCCGTCGTAGCTGATAGAATTTTCATCTTTTGTGCTTAACTGGAAAACCAAGTATCAAGGCGGGCAGGGTAGCGATGCATGGCATGCAAGGGGCTCGGATAGAGCGGTAGGAGAACATATTATGACGAACGTGGCAGTTTTTGGCGCTGGTGGCAAAATGGGAGTCCGATGCTCCCTCAATTTGGCTAAAACTGACTTTGATGTGTCCCACATTGAAGTGAGCGAAGCTGGCCGCTCACGTCTAAAAGAGGCCGTTGGTGTTGATTGCGTTGATGCTGAGACCGCAATTGCTAACGCTGACGTTGTACTTCTTGCTGTTCCGGATACGGCCATTGGCGCTGTCGCCACAAGCATCGTCGACAAACTGAACCCAGGCACACTGGTTGTGATCCTCGACGCAGCAGCACCTTTCGCGGGCCATCTGCCAGAACGCGACGACATCACTTACTTTGTGACCCACCCATGTCACCCAATGATCTACCATAATGAAGCCACAGAAGCTGCGCGCCTCGACCGTTTTGGTGGGGTGGCTCATCCGCAGGGCATCGTGAATGCTCTGATGCAGGGCCCAGAAGAGCACTACGCGATCGGCGATGAGGTGGCGAAAGCGATCTATGCGCCCGTGCGCACCACATACCGCGTGACGGTTGAACAGATGGCTTATCTGGAACCTGGCCTGTCCGAAACCGTCTGCGCCTCGCTTCTGGTCGTGATGAAACAAGCGATGGACGAAGTTGTGAAAACTGGCGTTTCCGAGGAATGCGCACGTGACTTCTTGCTCGGTCATATGAACATTTTGGGTGCTGTAATCTTTAATGTTCAGGACGGTGTTTTCTCGGACGCATGCAACAAGGCAATCGAATTCGGTATCCCAGCCCTGATGCGCAATGATTGGAAAAATGTCTTCGAGCAGGATAAAATCATGGCGTCCATTCGCCGTATTACATAACCCGAAATACCACCTGGTGAATTGAAAGGGCTGTGCCATTAAGGGCGCATCCCGTTGGTACTCAGTATACGGAAGAGATGCAGTACTGTTAAGCAGGAACAATATTTAAATTGTGGTTAAAATAAAAAACACCGCCCCAAAGAGACGGTGTTTTGAAACAGTCAGGTACGTTTGGATTAGAAACCCAGACCTTCGTATTTCTTTTTGAACTTGGAAACGCGGCCGCCTGTATCCATCAAGCGCGCGCCACCACCTGTCCATGCAGGATGCACAGAAGGGTCAATATCAAGCGCAAGCGTATCGCCCTCGGAACCCCAAGTGGATTTCATTTGAACAACGGTGCCATCGGTCATTTTGACATCGATGACGTGGTAATCGGGATGGATGTCTTTTTTCATCGTCTAAGCCCTTCTTACGCTTCGGCGTTATCGCTGAGTTCGCGATAGTTTGTTTTCTCGGCGATACGGGCCGACTTACCACGGCGATCACGCAAGTAGTACAGCTTCGCGCGGCGAACACGGCCGCGGCGCACCACTTCGATTGAATCGATATTGGTCGAGTAGAGGGGGAATACGCGCTCTACGCCTTCACCAAATGAAATTTTGCGAACAGTGAACGAACCTGCGATCCCTTTGCCGTTTTTACGGCTGATGCAAACGCCTTCATACATCTGCACACGAGAACGCGACCCTTCGGTCACTTTAAAGCCAACGCGAATGGTGTCGCCAGCTTTGAAATCGGGAATGGTCTTCCCAAGGGCGGCGATCTGTTCCGCCTCGATTTGTGCGATCAGATCCATTGGATCTTCTCCTCTAAATGCTCGCGGTTGCTCCGCGAAGGTGTGGTCGCATCTGAGAGCTCTGGTCTTCGACCGGATCCACCTTTTCCCATATGGGGGTGTCCGCCAGAGGTCACGCTGACTTTCCTAATTTGATCTTTAGCCAATCTGCCTTGCGCCGAAGTTCCGCAAAAGCGCAGGGACGAAGCCCCAAGAAAAAACCAAAGAGGTCCGGTCAGCCGAATCTGACTGCGGACGGATGGCGTATAGGCTGCAAATCCCAAAGGATCAAGCCTTATCGTGCCCTGTCTTGCACTGTTTGGAGAGATATTCTGCCCAAAGATCAGGGCGGCGCGATTGCGTCAAAGCCTCGGCTTGGGCATGGCGCCACTCGGCAACTCGGGCATGATCGCCAGATGTCAAAACCTCAGGGATCGCCATCCCACGCCATTCAGCGGGGCGGGTAAAGTGCGGATGCTCCAAAAGGCCATTGGAAAAACTTTCTTCTTGGGTCGAGTCAAAATTTCCCAAAACACCCGGAATAAGGCGAATGGTGGCATCAAGCACCGCTTGGGCGGCAATCTCGCCCCCCGTCAGAACAAAATCACCCAGTGAGATCTCTTCCATCTCATAATGATCAATCACACGTTGATCCACCCCTTCGAACCGCCCGCATAAAAGGGTCATGCCGTCACAGCTCGCAAAGCGCGCGGCATCGGCCTGCGAAAAAGGCCGCCCCCTAGGTGACAGATAGACACGCGGCCAGCGTGCAGGGTCACGTGGCGTGTTATCAGCGGCCATGTCCATGGCGCGCCCCAAAATGTCGGGGCGCAACACCAGCCCTGCGCCGCCGCCTGCGGGCGTGTCATCAACATTGCGGTGCTTGCCCTCGCCGAAGATGCGCAGGTCGATGGTGTCTAATGCCCAAAGACCGCTTTGCAATGCCTTACCTGTCAGCGAGCCCCCTAAGACACCTGGAAACATGCCCGGGAAGAGTGTGATGACCTTGGCGCACCATGCATCCTTTAGGCGCTGTGGCTCCATCAAATCGCGTGGAGTCGCATTGGCTGAAATCGACAGACGGCCATAGCTGCGGGGTGGTTTAGACGTCATCGTCAAACAAGCCTTCTGGCGGATCAATCACGATGCGCTTGGCGCTGAGATCGACTGTGGGGACAATCGCCTGTGTAAATGGCACAAGAACGCTGCCCTTGTGATTGGGCACGCTGCGCAGTTCGAGAATATCACCTGCGCCATGGTTCAAAACGGCCGCCACCTTACCGCGCGCCGCGCCGCCTGTGTCGACCACGTTAAGATCGAGAAGGTCGCTATGATAAAACTCGTCATCAGGAAGGGCAGGTAGGGCCGTGCGCGGTGCAAACAAACGGGTGCCGCGAAGGCTATCTGCCGCATCCTTTGTCATGATCCCAACAACCCGCGCGGCAAAGCCACCTTTGACGGCACGGGTGATTTTAAGATCAAAGCTGCGGTCGCCTTTTTCAGAAAACAGCGGGGTGTAAGTGCTGATATCTTCGGGATTGGCGCAAAAACTTTTGAGGCGCACTTCACCGCGCACGCCAAAGGAGCCTGCAATCGCACCGACACAAATCAGGTTTTGATCGCTCATTCCACGGGGCCCTTTCTTAGGCATAACCGATCTGCGCTGACCCATTCGCCCGAAAGGGCAAGACAGGCCGCTTGCGCATTGCGCCGTTCTTCAACGCGCCCACCTATATAGGCGAAAAGGCAGAGGATCGAAATTAGGATCAGGCGGCGCATTTAAGATACTCAAAGCCACATCTACGCTTGGCCCTAAGGCCGCCTTGCCCCCAATACCCAACAAGAGGGGGCAAGGCAGGGGGCTGATTACTCAGCCTTTGCTTCTTCTGCGGCTTCCTCAGCGGCAGGCGCTTCTTCAGGTGCAGCTGCTTCTTCAACAACGGCCTCTTCTGCGGGCGCTTCTTCTGCGGCAGGTGCAGGTGCGGCTGCTGCTTCGGCTTCGGCTGCTTCTGCGGTCTTAGCGGCTTTTTCTTCTGCGCGCTCTTGTGCCTTTTTGCCTGGAACGGCTTTGTTCGGGTTGTTGCGGGTTTTCGCGGCTAACACGCCAGCTGCTTCCAAGAAACGGCTTACGCGGTCGGTGGGCTGCGCACCCTGCTCGAGCCAGTATTTCACGCGCTCCATGTTCATTTTCACGCGATCTTCGCTGTCTTTTGCCAAGAGCGGGTTATATGTGCCGAGCTTCTCGATGAAGCGGCCATCGCGGGGCATGCGGCTGTCAGAGGCCACGATGCTGTAGAATGGGCGCTTTTTCGAGCCACCACGGGCCAAGCGGATTTTCATTGCCATGTTAGTCTTCTCCTTCGGATAGATGATCGGGGCGTCTTTGTTTATTGCCCGTTTTCAATGTGTTGTTCATGGTGACGGATGACCTCCTGAATGATGAATTTCAGAAAGGTCTTGGCGAACTCGGGGTCGAGATCGGCCTCCTCAGCCAAACGCTCAAGCCGCGCGATTTGTTTGGCTTCGCGGTCTGGATCGGAAGGGGGCAGATCATGTTGCACCTTCAATTTCCCTACGGCTTGGGTGTGCTTGAACCGCTCGCCAAGGGTATAGACGAGAATTGCGTCCAAGCGATCAATCGAGGCGCGATGTTCCTTGAGCAGCGCTGCGGCGCGGGCGGCTGTATCGGTCATGATGCGATCCCTTTATTTCTTTTTGCCAAAGCCCGTCAGGGGCGGCAGACCACCGCCACCACCCAAGCCGCTAAGCCCCATCTTGCGGGCTGCGGCCTCCATCGCTTTGGGATCCATTGCTGAAGGATCCATGCCCGCCAAATCTTTGGGTGCGCCTTTGCCCATTAATGCGCCAAGGCCCTGCTTGAGCATTCCACCTTTGCCCATTTTGCCCAGCTTCTTCATCGCATCGGCCATTTGGCGGTGCATTTTCAAAAGTTTGTTTAGGTCAGAGACATCTTGACCTGCGCCTGCGGCGATGCGCTTTTTGCGGCTTGCCTGTAAAAGGTCAGGGTTGGCCCTTTCCCGCTTCGTCATGGATTGGATCAGCGCGATTTGGTGTTTGATCACCTTGTCATCAAGCCCTGCCTCATCAAGCTGCTTTTGCATCTTGGCCATGCCCGGCATCATCGACATCATGCCCTGCATCCCGCCCATTTTCAGCATCTGCTCTAACTGGCCTTTAAGGTCATTCATGTTGAACTGACCTTTTTGGAAGCGCTTCATCATGCGCTCGGCCTGTTCAGCCTCAAGTGTTTCTTGGGCTTTTTCAACAAGGGCCACGATATCGCCCATACCTAAGATGCGGCCAGCGACACGCTGTGCTTCGAATGTTTCAAGCGCCTCGAGCTTTTCACCCAAACCCACAAAGCGGATCGGTTTGCCCGTGATGGCGCGCATTGAGAGTGCCGCGCCGCCGCGACCATCGCCGTCCATACGGGTCAAAACGATGCCAGAGACGCCAATTTTATCGTCAAATTCCTGCGCAACATTCACCGCATCTTGGCCCGTAAGGCCATCCACGACCAAGAGGGTCTCGCGTGGGTTGGCAATGTCACGCACGGCTGCGGCCTGCGCGATCAGGTCTTGATCAATATGCAAGCGCCCTGCGGTGTCGAGGATATAGACATCATAGCCACCAAGCCCCGCTTGGGTTTTGGCGCGCTTAGCAATCGTCTCAGGGTTTTCACCTTTGATGATGGGCAGGGTATCCACGCCAATTTGTTGGCCAAGGATGGCCAACTGCTCCATCGCGGCAGGACGGTTTGTGTCAAGGGATGCCATCAACACGCGCTTGCCTTCGCGCTCCTTCAGGCGCTTGGCCAGTTTCGCGGTTGTAGTGGTTTTCCCCGACCCTTGCAGACCCACCATCAGGATGGGTGCAGGCGGGTTGTCGATTTTCAGTGCGCCAATCTCGCCTTCGCCCTGAAGGGTGGCGATCAATTCGTCATGCACAATTTTGACGACCTGTTGACCAGGAGTCACCGATTTGGTCACCGCAGCGCCTGTGGCCTTTTTCTCGACCGCGCGAATAAATTCCCGCGCCACAGGCAAAGAGACATCTGCCTCAAGCAAAGCCACCCGCACTTCGCGCAGCGCTGTTTTCACATCATCAGCAGACAAAGCGCCTTGCTTTGTCAGCCCCTCAAAGACCGAGGAGAGGCGTTCTGAAAGTGTTTCAAACATTGGCCAAGGCCCCTTTGTCGCGTCATCTCTTTGGTGATCTGTGCATCAGGCCACCGCATTGCAATGCACCAAGGCCCCCGTGGGCGAAACTCGCTGACGGGGGGCGATCTTGGACATATCCTAAGACCAGAAAGCCAAAGCTTGCTGGAAGATGTGCCGCTCTTACGCGCGCGGGCAGGGCAATGTCAAGCCTTCGCGCCTTAGTTCAAATGGCGCAAGAGCCGTGCATGACGATCAAAGGCCGTGATCAACTGTCCCAAATTTTGGATATCTGTCGCCTCAAGCATGGGCAACATCTTCACAAAGGCCCGCGCTGTTCCCAATGTGTCGCCAAGTGCGGTATGACGGGCATTGGCGGGTATGCGAATGCTAAGGCGGTCACATAGTGCGTCTAATGTGTGTTCCGCAGACTGACCAAAAAGGATGGCCGAACACAGAACAGTGTCTAAGATCGGCTGATCAAAACGCGCGCCAATGACCCCTTCGCGCCGCTGTAGAAAAGCCATGTCAAAGGGGGCGTTATGGGCCACCAGAACCGCGCCATCGGCAAAGCGATGAAACCGCGATAAGGCATCAACAACCGATGGGGCGTCTGCCACCATCTCATTGGTGATGTGATGCACCGCTGTTGAGGCCGCAGGGATTTTGCGCGCAGGGTTGACCAATGTGTCAAAGCGTTCGCTCTCGACCAATTTGCCGTTTACGATCCGCATCGCGGCAATCTGACAGATTTCATCGACTTGCGGGTTCAGCCCGGTGGTTTCTGTATCGAACACCACGAAAGACAAGTTTTTCAGCGGGGCCTGTGACAGCTCAGCAGGCAGTGCGGTTTGCAACAGGTCAAAATCATATTGGATCACGCGCGGCGTTTGCAGCGCTTCGGGGGCGGCGGCTAGTGACAGGCTGATCCGTTGATCTGTGGCTTCGATCTTGGCGCCGTGGCTGCGCAAAACATCGGCCCCAGAAAAGCGTGAATGGCCCGTGACCAGGGGGCTGTCTAACCAATCTTTGAGCCGTGCCGCGTCAGGGGCCTTTGCATCTCCCTGCACGTCAAGAATGGCCTCTCCCTCTGTCAGTCGGGCCGAAAGTCGAATGTCAGACGCCCCCGCGCCAATCCACGACAGCGTCAGGCGCTCTAACAAGCGGCTGATGGCAAAGCCATCGGCGCGCAGTCGCAAGTCAGGCTGCGCGTCATACTGCAGTTGGATATCCTTTTGCGCCAAGCGCGTGGTAAGCGCGATTGCAATATCGGATAGGTCAAGCTGCTCAAGGGGCCACCATGCTGTATCGGTTTTGGCCTTTTCTTTTTGCACATCGCGCAACGTCTTTTCCAACTGCGCACGCGGCGCCCCTTGGGGCAGGTCTGGCAAAACGGCATCCACGGCCTCAATTAAATCGGCAAACAGAGCCTCGCGCGTGCCATGCAGTGCCAAGTCCTTGGATCGGTCTTGCAAGCACAAGAGATAGGCAGGATCGGCTGTTTCCTGACCTTCGAGCCAGAATAAGCGCATCCGTGCCTCGAAAAGGCGGGCATCGTGGCGGGTTGTTACCAAAATATCCGTGCCCTTGGCGCTCTGTGCGCGCAACAGCCTGCCATAAGCCTCCCGCAAGGGGGCCATGCGCAAAAGCTGATCAAGGGGGCGGTTCAGACCCAACCCCTCATCATCATTGAAGAGATCCCGCATCTTGCCATTGTAAAGCGCGATTTTATGGTCAGGCGTGCAGAACACGACCCCATCGGGAATTTCAGCCAGTAAGGTTTCAAGCCGCTGCTTCTCAAGGCCGAGCCGTGCTGTTTCACGACCCACGGCCAATGCCATTGCGTTGCGCGTTTCGGTCAAATGCGCGGCAACAGCCGCAGCAGCAGGGGCTAAATCACCCAAATATCGCGCATAGTTTGGATTGATTTCATCATCCACATCGGCATGGGCGCGGGCGCGCATATCCGCGGCCAATGCCTCAAGGGGGCGGGCGACATATTCATCGAACTTCGTCCAAACCCAAGCAGACAGGCCGATAATTGCAAATGCCCCAACCGCCCCTGCGGTGATAAGGGCCGATAGCGCGTGATCCTCGCCCAAACGAACATACCCGATCACCAGACCCGCGGTCAGCAGGGCCGCGCCCCCAAAGGCCAAGAGCGCAAAGAACAAAAAGATGCGCAAACGCAAACTAAGATGGGTGAACATGGGCGTGCGGGCCTCCTCCTCCCGCAGCGGTGACGCGGCCTAGCCGCCCAGAGTTGGGCAGACCACGACAATCAACGGATCATCAACGGAAACCACTAACCAATCGGCATTCTCGGCGCGGCCATCGGCATCAAAACTGGTGGTTGGAAAAATCTCTGCGCGGGCGGGGGTCGTGCAATCCACCAAGATGGGCTTGATGATCGCGGGTTGCCACCGCTCGTGCAGGCGCGTTTGCACAACCCATTGGCCCGAGCCTTCGACTGTTTCGACAGTCTCTGACGGGGTAACCGCGACAAAGGCTTTGATCCATGGCTTCACATATGTCCACGGCTGCCAAACTGCGCGCTGTTCGCGGGTGGCGATCATTACAGTGTCTGAGGGCAGGGTGGCCATGACGCCGCGCGCCCATGAATATTCAAGGGATATCGTGGTCAGGATCATCGCCAGCCCTGCGCCCGCAGGCACGAACCATTTTGGTATCCGCTCTCCTATCAGGCGGCGTAGGCCATAGGCGATGCCTGCCCCTGCAAAGGCCGAAGACAGTGCCGCAATAAGGACGAGGAACATTTGCATTTCGTTGGTCTTTCTCTTTTCGTGACAACCAAAAACAGGCGCGGGGGTTATAGAAACCCGCTCCGCTGTCCGATTGCCGATTGCATTGTTTTAATCACAACGAAGGCATCGCGGAGATGACTTCGATCAAAATCGGATAAATAAGCAGGCGCCATGAAATTATCGGGCGCGTGGCCATTGCGGATTTGGCGCGCTTGATGCGCAAGCCGCGCTTCCGCGATCATGTCATAGGCATCCAATAAATCCCGTCCGCCCGAGGCAGAAACCGCACCTCCGTCAATTGCGGCAACCAAGCGCGCGCGGGTGTTTACTTCGGTCAACTGTCCTTTCAGCGCATAGATGCGCCCCAAATCCACCACGGGCACAACGCCGTTATGCTTGAGATCAATGCGATCTTTAAGCTCGCCCGACCGAACAGTGGCAAAGCCCCGAAAGAGACCAAGCGGGGGCGTATGCTTGAGCGAATTAGAAATCATATGAGCCACAAAAATCGAATTTCCCGCAGCCTCTGCAAGGGTCGAGGCGTGAAGATCGTCAAACAGGGCCATTGTGCCGCCAATGGGTCGCAGGTCAAACATAACCGATGCCAACATCTGCGCCTCGGTGTCGGGTTTGTTGATCCATTTCGAGAAATAGTTTCGCCAAACGCGTAAGGGTTGCCGCCAACGCGCGGCGGTTGCCATCATATCACCTGGGCAATAGAAATAGCCTGCCTCATCTAAACCATCCGAGACGAATTTTGCCAAAGCGGCGAAATAAGCGTCATCTTCTGGGCGCATGGCATCGTCTATGATCAGGCAATTGTCTTGGTCGGAAACGCCCGTTTGTTCTTGCCGACCTTGGCTGCCGCAGGCCAGCCACAGATAGGGCACAGGCGGCGGCCCAAGATGGTCTTCGGCAAGTTTTAGCAACCGGCGTGTCGTGGCATCGCCGATATCGGTGATCACGCGTGTGACCACCTGATGATCATTATTTGTCCCAACCAATTGCATCAAAAGGGCAGGGATGCCTTTTACACATTTGGCAATTTCTGCGCTATTCGCGGCATAGGCGATATCCATGATGATTGAGGCGGAACTGGTCGCCTGAAAGCGCATCATATCGGTCTGGCTTAATATGCCTTCGGGCTGCCCGCGATCCATGACGGGCATATGGGTAAACCCATGCTCGACCATCAAATGCAGCGCATCAGCTACAAGGGCGGAGGCGGGCAAGGTCTTGGGATAACGCGTCATCACTTCGGCCACGGCCGTGTCTGATGGCAGCCCCGCCGCCATCGCGCGATTGGTTAGGTCGCGTGTGGTGATGATCCCTTGCAGCGCCCCCGTTTCGGAGGTGACAAGCAAGCAAGAGACGCGGTGATCCCGCATCTTTTTCGCGGCGCTCAGCAAGCTGTCTTGCGCTGTGCAGGTCAGAGGATTGCGCGTCATTAAATCGCCCAAGGTTTGGGTCGACAAGGCACTGCGCTTGGCGCGGGCTGGGCGGGTGCGGTCAAAGAAATCTAGAAAGGCGGGGTGCTCTTTCACCAATTTATGGAAAAGCGGCGCCGAGATCTCCAAAAGTTCTGTCGGTTTCACAGCGGTTGCGGTGACAGGCGCAATACCATCGCGCATCAAGCCACGCTCCCCGAACGAGTTTTTCGGGCCGAGGATCGAGACCAGTTCACCATTGGGTTCGTTGATATCAACCTGCCCTGACACGATGAGGTAAAGCGCCTCAAGCGGCGCGCCCGCGTGATAAATCACAGCGCCCGCTTTCGCCATGGAGCGGTTCACCTGCCCTGCCAGTTCCGCCAGATAATCATGCGGTAAGCTGTCGTAGGGGTGCGTTTGTGACAGAAGGGTCAGGATTTCTTTTGGCATCTGGATCTGGGTCTGTTTGGTCGGTCTGGCTCAGCCTAGACTATTTATGAAAAAGGCGCATCCCGATTGATCGGAATGCGCCCATTTTTCTTAAGGGGTAGCCCCTAAGTGATCAAAGGATCACTTGTTGATGGCTGCACCTGCGCCACGTGGGATACGTACGGATTCCACGAGGTCTTGGATCTCCTGCGGAGGCTCTGCTGTCACGCGGGATACTGCGAATGCGACTGCAAAGTTCAGCAATGCGCCCACTGGCCCAAAATGGGTTGGTGGGATGCCGAACAAGTAGTTCGCTGCAGTGTTATCCAGCATGTTGGTGCCTGGGATGAAGAACCAACCCAAGAATGTGAACAGGTAGAGACAGGTCGAAATCAGACCTGCAAGCATACCTGCTGTTGCACCTGCGGAGTTCATGCGCTTGGAGAAGATACCCATCATCAGTGTTGGGAACAGCGATGCTGCTGCCAGACCGAATGCCAGAGCCACGGTTTGCGCCGCGAAGCCTGGAGGGTTCAGACCAAGATAGGTCGCCAAAGCAATCGCGCCTGCCATCGAGATGCGGGCGGCAAGAAGCTCGCCTTTCTCAGTGATGTTAGGATTGATCACCGACTTGATCAAATCGTGGCTGATGGAAGAGGAGATCGCCAACAGAAGACCCGCCGCCGTGGACAGGGCTGCCGCCAAACCACCTGCAGCGATCAGAGCGATAACCCAACCTGGAAGCTGCGCGATTTCTGGGTTTGCCAAAACGAGGATGTCACGGTTGAACGTGACAAGCTCATTTCCTGCCCAACCACGCTCAGCTGCCATTTCAGCCATACCAGCATTATTTTCATTGTAGTACTGGATAAGGCCGTCGCCGTTCTTGTCTTCAACAGCCAAAAGGCCAGTGACCGACCAAGTGTTAAACCAATCAGGCAGATCAGCTTGTGCAACAGGCTCACCTTCAACGCCATCTGGCCACATGGTGGTCATGATGTTTAAACGTGCCATAGCACCCACCGCAGGAGCGGTCAGGTAAAGCAGCGCGATGAACACCAGCGCCCAGCCAGCAGACCAACGTGCGTCTGACACTTTGGGAACGGTGAAGAAGCGAATGATCACGTGGGGCAGGCCCGCGGTACCAATCATCAGAGACAAGGTAAACAACGCCATTAACCATGGGCTAGAGCCTGTGGTGTAGGCATTGAAGCCCAGATCCGTGAGCAAACCGTCCAATGTAGTCAGCAAAGGCTGGCCAGAGGCTGTGTGCTCGGAGAAGAGGCCGAGGCTTGGGATCGGGTTACCTGTCAGTTGCAGCGAGATGAACACAGCAGGGATGGTGTATGCGGTGATTAGAACGCAATACTGCGCTACCTGAGTGTAAGTGATACCCTTCATACCGCCCAAAACTGCGTAAACGAAAACGGTTGCGGACGCAATGTAGAGACCCGTTGTTTTGTCCACTTCGAGGAAGCGAGAGAAGGCCACGCCAGCGCCAGTCATCTGACCGATAACGTAAGTTACGGACATAATAATCAGCGAGGCAACGGCCACAACGCGTGCAGTCTGGCTGTAGAAACGGTCGCCTACGAACTCAGGAACCGTATACTTGCCGAACTTGCGCAAATAGGGCGCAAGAAGCATCGCCATAAGCACGTAACCGCCCGTCCAGCCCATAAGGAAGGTCGAGTTGTTATAGCCTACGAATGCGATAAGACCTGCCATTGAGATGAAGGAGGCCGCCGACATCCAGTCAGCCGCAGTTGCCATACCGTTCAACACAGGCGGAACACCACGCCCTGCGGCGTAGAATTCAGATGTGGAGCCCGCGCGGGCCCAAATTGCGATACCGAAGTAGAGCGCAAACGACAGCCCCACAACGATAATATTTAGAGTTGTTTGTTCCATAATCTGGCCCGTCCTTTACTCTTCGTCCACGCCATATTCTTTGTCTAATTTGTTCATACGCGATGCGTAGAAAAAAATCAGAATAAGGAATACGAGGATTGAACCTTGCTGAGCAAACCAGAAGCCCAGATCTGTGCCACCCACCGCGATACCGCTAAGCATCGGGCGGAAAAGAATAGCAAAGCCATATGAACACAGCGCCCAGACCACCAAGCATAAGGTGACTAAGCGGACGTTCGCGGCCCAGTATTCAGAGTTATTTGCCTTTTCGGCCATTGATATCTCCCTTCGGTTTCTAACCAGTGAGGCACTGCCCCAACGGTGACATCTGACGCCGCCTCCTCCTAAGGCGCCGCCAGAATTCTTTTGCCCAACTACGCCCCATTGAGGCGGGACACGATCTTGCCAAGTGCCTTTGCAATATCGTCAATAGCCCCCATGGCCGCGATTTTGCTAAGCATGCCGCGGGCATCGTAATACTCGATAAGGGGAGCCGTTTGGGCATGATATGCCGATAGGCGCGTGCGCACTGTTTCGGCATTATCATCAGGGCGGCGCTTAAACGAGCTGCCCTGACATTTGTCACAAACACCCGCTTTTGCGGGCTGTTTGAATTTGTCATGATATCCTTCGCCACAATCGGAGCAGGTATAGCGGCCCGATACGCGAGCCACCATCGCGTCATCATCCACCTCAAGGCTGATGACAGCGTCGATCTGTTGGTTGCGTGCCGCCAAAAGGCCATCAAGCGCTTCGGCTTGCGCGGCGGTGCGGGGAAAACCATCCAAAATTGTGCCTGCGGCCACATCGGCCTGCTGAAGGCGTTCTTCGAGCACGGCAAGCACAATCCCATCCGAGACCAACTCGCCCTTTTCCATAACCGATTTCGCGGCCAAGCCTGCGGGTGTGCCTGCATTGACTGCGCTACGCAACAAGTCGCCTGTGGACAGCTGCACAAGCCCGAATGCCTCTTCTAGCATCCGGGCTTGAGTGCCCTTCCCGGCGCCCGGAGGCCCGAGAAGGATTAAGTTAACTGGTCGTGTCATCGTATCTGCCGTCATTTACTGAAGTCCACGCGTTACTTAACGATGCGATTGGCGATGAGATCATCCACTACGCTTGGATCTGCCAAGGTTGATGTGTCGCCAAGGCTGCCGAAATCGTTTTCAGCAATCTTGCGCAAAATACGGCGCATGATTTTCCCTGACCGCGTTTTGGGCAGGCCAGGTGCAAATTGCAACGCGTCTGGTTTAGCAATTGGGCCGATCTCTTTACGCACCCAATTAGTCAATTCTGCCCGCAATTCTTCCGATGGCTCTTGACCTACCATCAGCGTGACGTAGCAGTAAATTCCCTGACCTTTGAGGTCATGCGGAAAACCTACCACTGCGGCCTCGGATACTTTTTCATGCGCCACGAGCGCCGACTCAACCTCGGCTGTGCCCATGCGGTGGCCCGACACGTTGATCACATCATCCACGCGGCCCGTGATCCAGTAATAGCCATCTTCGTCGCGGCGGCATCCGTCCCCCGTGAAATAATAGCCTTTGTAATCAGTGAAATAAGCCTGCACAAAGCGATCAGGATCGCCCCACAGCGTGCGCATCTGACCGGGCCAGCTGTCTTTTATACACAACACGCCGTCTGCGGCGGTTTCGTGGATTTCTTGACCTGTGGTTGCATCCAAGAGCACGGGCTGCACGCCGAAGAATGGATTAGTCGCTGAGCCAGGCTTAAGTTTGGTGGCCCCCGGCAGAGGTGTAATCAAATGGCCGCCCGTTTCAGTCTGCCACCATGTATCAACAATTGGACAGTTCCCCTTGCCGACTACGTCATTATACCAATTCCACGCTTCGGGGTTGATAGGTTCACCGACCGACCCCAAAAGCTTGAGGCTAGAGAGATCATATTTGGTCACGAATTCATTGCCCTGACCCATCAGCAAACGAATGGCTGTGGGGGCGGTGTAGAATTGGTTGACCTTGTGCTTTTCGCAAACAGCCCAGAAGCGACCCGCGTCTGGATAGGTCGGCACACCTTCAAACATCAGGGTTGTCGCGCCATTCGCAAGCGGGCCGTAGATGATGTAGCTGTGGCCTGTCACCCAACCGACATCCGCGGTGCACCAGAACACATCGCTATCTTGATAGTCGAACGTATATTGATGCGTCATCGCAGCATAAGTCAGATAGCCGCCTGAAGTATGAACAACGCCCTTCGGCTTGCCCGTTGAACCTGAAGTGTACAGAATGAACAACGGATCTTCAGCGTTCATTTCTTCAGTAGGGCAGGCGGTGGATTGGCCCGCAGAGGCATCGTGATACCAGATATCGCGACCATCGGCCCAAGTTACATCTTGACCGGTACGCTTCACGACCAAGCATTTCACATGGTCATCACAATGGAAAAGCGCCTTATCCACGTTGGATTTCAGATCAGTGACACGACCGCCGCGGGGGGCGCCGTCCGAAGTGATGACAACCCGTGCTTCCGAGTCATTGATGCGATTTGCCAATGCGTCGGGCGAGAAGCCTGCGAAGACCACGGAGTGGATCGCGCCGATGCGCGCACAGGCAAGCATGGCATAGGCTGCTTCGGGGATCATCGGCAAATACAGAACAACGCGATCGCCGCGCTTGACGCCCAATGATTTCAGGGTATTAGCAAAACGGCCCACTTCATCGCCAAGCTGTGCGTAGGTGATATGCTGCGCGGCTTCGTTGGGATTGTCTGGTTCAAACAAAATCGCGGTCTGATCGCCGCGCGTTGCCAGATGACGATCAATGCAGTTTGCCGCTACGTTCAGCGTGCCGTCTTCATACCAACGGATATCTACATTGTCATAGGCGAAGGAGGTATTTTTGACCTTGGTGTAGGGCTTGATCCAATCAAGGCGCTTGCCTTGTTCACCCCAGAATGCCTCGGGATCGGAAATGGAGGCCTTGTACATTGCTGTGTATTTATCTGCGTCAATATGCGCGCCAGCAAGAAGGTCAGGGAATTTCGAAGTCGTTGGCAATGTAGTTCTCCATCAAAGGTGACGGCGCGGATGTCGTCTGACAAAGGGTGCCGCGCCGCAGCTTGGGTGTCGCTCACCCCGATCCCTTCGTGGCAATATGGCGCTTCGTGTTTGTTCAACGTAAACAAACGACACAAACGCAGCTCATGTGATGACTAAAAAAGATCCTCCTCGATCCCCAAATTTTGCGTCCTTGCCCCCTTCATTGGGCGGTTTCGCAAAGTCGACAGCGGCCCCATCCTTGGCCTGGTTTTACGATCAGGCACACCGCTATTGATCACAGACAGTTTACATCAAGTTTTCAGCTTCAGAAGGAATACATCCTGATTTCCACGATTTCTGTGTAACAAATTTACACTGCGTTGCGGAATTTGTAAATTTATTAACAAATTTTGCAAATTTCCCTGAAAAACATGCCTATTTTGGTGGAGAACCTATTTAAGCTATAGGTTGTATTTTTGCGTTTTAGGGAGTTAGCGCTAAATTCTGCGCTGCGGCGCAACCCCAACATGTGGTGTTTTTCCTGATCATCGGTCGGTGGCAGACCAAAACCGGGCGCGAGCCATTCGAAATTAAGGGCGCTACAGCATGCGGAAATCCGCCCCCAACCAAGGCATCCTTTGCAGAGCTGGCGTGATGAACAGCTTTTGTGAAAGATCGCGTATCAAATTCGCCATTTCCTTGGGAATGGCGCCCGTCCAGTCATCGGTGCAATAGAGCATGATCTGGCGCGGTTGCGCGGGCGAGGGCAGGGGGTAGGTGTCGATCCCATCTGCAAATCGCTCGCCTCGCATCAGGCTCAGGGGCGTTGTGATGGTAAAGCCAAGCCCTGCCGCCACAAGGGCCGAAATGGATTGGTTCGAGTCTATCTCAAATCGGCGACTAACCTGCACATCATGCGTCTGAAGATAATCATCAATATGCTGCGCCATAAACTGCGCAGGGTCGCGGCCCAAAAAAGCAAGCCCGCCCAAATCTTCAAACTTTCCCTCAAAAGCATATCCTTTCGGGAGAGCCAAAATATAGGGATCTTGCAAAATTGGGTGCGCCACGATTTCGGCGGGCGCGGTATGCGGTGCTGCGCAAATGACCATATCAAGATTCCGCTTTGCCAACATATTTAGCAAGAAGTGGCTTGCCCCAGTCTGCAGGCGGAATTTGCAACCGCTGAGCGTCTCAGCCAAACGGGCGGCCAATTTTGGGGTTAGGTCATTCTCAAAATCATCAATAACCCCGATACCAAGAGCGGATATGCCAGATAGATTCAGGCGGGTAAGATCTTTTTGCCCTGCGCGCAGTGCGCCAAGGGCCACTTCCACCCGTCTTAGGAACGACCGACCTGCAGGCGTCAGGCCAATAGGCCGCCTCCGGGTGTCAATCAATTCAACCCCTACCGCCAAAGATAAGTTGCGCAATTGTTGTGAGGCGGCCGGCACTGATAGACCCACTTCCTCTGCCGCATCGGAGAGCGATCCCGTGCGCGCCATCACCTCGAAGGTCTCAAGGCTCTTGAGGCTGATCCCCTTAAGATCGGATCGCGTCATGTGGCCATTATCCGTTCCAATAGCGCCTGAGGCACAGCGACCCCCTCGGTCAGCGCGGTTTCAAATTTTTGCCCGCGCGAGAGCGCCTGCAACCTGTTGGGTGCATCGGCAAGAAGGGCTTGGATGAATTGCTCAAGCGCCGGTTCCTGCCGGTATGATTGCTGCTTGATGGCAAAAAGACAATGCCCCATGCGCAGCGGCCTGCTGCTTGGATCGTCAGGGTTACTGATCATGTCCGAGGCCTCCGCCCCAGCAAGGCTTAGCAGTTGATTGTTTTCGTCTTGCGGCTCATTCATACTCTGTCGCCTTTTCCACTGTGGTTCAACATTGAGCTTCTATGGGACAGATTGTTTCACTTAAGAACGGGGGCAGAAGGACGCCAGCGCGGCAAAAGTGGTGCGATATTGGTGCGGGCCTAGCCCTCGATGATCAGTTCGGGCATTTGACGCACATAGCTACGGATAACATCGGCCAACATTGGGCCGTTGCGAAGGCACGCTCGCAAAGGCCATTTACACGCGAAGCCTAAGTTTCTGGTTGCTAGTCCCTTCCAGCGGTTTGAGGTGGGCACTGCGTTTCGGGTGTTCTTACGGGATACTGCCGTCACCCTTGAGGGACACCCGATTTCTCCTTAAAAGCGCGGATTAATGATCTCTCCCCGGTTAGTCCGCGCTTACCTCTCTTTCAGGTATGCAATTCTGTAATGCTACCATCGGGCAAAATCGCTACGGCGCTTAGGCGGCCCGTTTCATCCGGGTGGGTGTTCAGCGCGATGCGCCCCTCCGCTTGGGTTACGCTGTCGACCGCGTTATGGCCGTGGGCTATCCATAGGCCATCTCCACGCAGGCGATAGGCAAATTCCGGATGGCCCCAGATCAGATTGCGCCCGCTTTGTCGGTCAAGCGGATGATGCGGATCAGCGCCTGCATGGGTTGCAGCCAAGCTGCCCGATTTCCAAAATAGTGGAAGGTTGGCCAACCAAGCGATGCGCGCCTCCCCCAAGGCTTCTGATAAATGCGCAACCAAGTCATCGGGGGGCAGGTGCAGGTGAAGTTTGAGTTCCTGCAAAAATTGTGGTGCCCCTGCACGCAGCCAGCGTTGGAGCCGCACCGCTGGTGCGTCTAAACTATCTAGCAAAAGTCGTTCCTGCGCTCCACAAAGACAGGTGACGTTATTTGGAAATTCTTGGGTAAGATCCATCAGGCGGTCGAGCGTGGCTAACCCTTGTCCACCTGCGTGGAGGTAATTTCCTACAAACACCAATTGCGGATTTGTTGCGCCACTATTGCCGATATGGGCGTCAATGCGCGCCAAAATACCTTCAAGCAAATTGGCACAGCCCATAACGTCGCCCACGATATAGCTCGCTAATTCAGGCCGTGGTTGCCGGCCTTTGCCCTGACCCAAGGCTGGATGCCCTGCGGCTTTGGCGGTGCGCTTGAACAATTTGAACATGGTCAAAACTTGCGCGCATATGGGCGCATAAGCAAGGCTAAATTTGCGGCGTGGCCGCGCGCTCAATCGTGCGCGCGTAACCGTGCCGCAGGACGCATGGCCAAAGGTCGCCACGCGTATAAGATCCCCGCAGCAAGGCTAATCAAGGCACCGCCCCCAATTATCAAGACGGCCGAGATGAGGTCAAACTGGAAGGGCGCCTCCATTACAAATTCCATGACCGCAAACCCGCCAAGCGTGCCTGCGCCAAGAGCGACCAAGCCCGCCATAGCCCCCAATAACGCAGAACGAAGGGCAAAGGATGATAGGATTTGCCCACGTGAGGCGCCGAGGGTTTTCAAAAGTGCCGCCTCATAGCTGCGTGCCCGTTCGCCCGATGCTGCTGCACCAATCAAGACGATTAATCCTGTCAACAGGGTGACACCCGCACCAAGGGAAGTTGCCGTAGCAATGGCCTCAAGCGCTTCGGCCACGCGGTCTAGCGCATCGCGGATGCGAATTGCGGTAACATTGGGGGCAGCGCCTGCAATATCACGCAACAACTGCGCTTCCGCAGCTTCCTCTGCATAGACTGTTGCGATGAACGTATGGGGTGCGCCTGCCAGAGCGTTGGAGGACAGGGTCATAACAAACCCGATCCCTGCATTCGAGAAATCAACCTCACGCAGCGCGGCAATAGTCGCGGTGATGTCCCGCCCCAAAACGTTAACAGTGATCTGGTCGCCAAGCCCGACACCTAATTCGGCTGCCTCTTCGGCGGCAAAGGCCATCAATGGCGGCCCATTATAGCCCACATCCCACCATTGCCCCGCAACTATTTGGTCGTGCGGCGGGGCTTCGTCCAGATAGGTAAGGCCACGATCCCCACGAACGACCCAGTGATCCCCCGCCACTTCGCGCGCGTCTTGCCCGTTGATCCTTGTCACGATGCCACGCAGCATAGGCGCGGTTTCCACCCGTGATACCGCAGGGTCGGTCGACGTGCGGGTGAGAAAGGCGTCAATCTGGTTCGGTTGGATATCCACAAAGAAATAGGAGGGGGCGACCTCGGGAAGGTCGCGGTCAATCGCATTTTGCAGATTGGACGAGATTTGCCCTACCGCCGCCAGAACCGAAAGACCCAGACCCAGCGAGATCATCACGGCTGTCGCTTCTGAACGGGGGGCAGCAATCGCGGCCAGGGCCGCGCGCAACATGACCCTCCCACGTAATGCGCGCCCGCTTGCAAAATTGCGCAAGACGCGGCGTAACACCCATGCAGCCATCCATAGGATCAGAAGCGCGGCAGCAATCCCCCCTGCTGCGCCAAGTGTCAAAATCGGGACGCTAGACCGCCATAGCGCCAGTCCCAAGAGCGCCGCACACAAGCCAAGCAGCGCTGCTATATATCGTTTGCGCGGGGTGGCAATGGCTGGGCTTGCCGCATCTCGAAAGATCGCTGCGGCGCGCAGGCGTTCGGTTTGCGCCAAGGGCAGAAGCGTAAAAATTAATGCCGTCAGCGCGCCGTAGCTTGCCGCCTCAAAAAGGGCTGCAGGGGCAATGGTTATGTTCAAGTCGACAGGCATATGCGGTGCCAAGAATGGGGTCGCCAAAAGCGGCAACAGCGCCCCAAGCGCCACGCCCATACCAACACCAACGGCACCCAAAATGATAATTTGGATCATATAGGCCGCAAAGATCGTATGCCCTTCGGCCCCGATGGTTTTCAGGATTGCAATGGTGGACAGACGATTTTCCAAATAGGCTCGCACGGCGGCAGCAATGCCGACCCCGCCTACGGCTAAACCTGCAAGGCCAACCAAGACCAAGAATGTGCCGATACGATCGACAAAGCGTTGTACCCCCGGGGCCGCGCGGCGGCTGTCTTGCCAGCGGATACCGCCTTCGGGAAAAGCCGTCTCCATCTGCCCTCGCAATCTATCGAAATCTGCCTCTTCGGGCAGTTTGAGCCGCACTTCGGTTTCATATAGCGTGCCAGGTTGGATCAGGCCCGACGCGGTCAATCCGTCAAGCGATATGATCGTGCGCGGGCCAAGGCCAAAGCCGCCTGCTGCGCCATCTGGTTCTGAGTCAAGCGCTGCGCGCAACTGAAATTCTGCTGTTCCAATGGTGAAAACATCGCCAATTTGCATGCCCAAACGATCAATCAGCACTTGCTGCATCACCGCACCGTGCAGGCCGTTTTGTCCAGAAATGGCCTCTTGGATGGGTTGTTCTGGTATAAGACCTGCCGCGCCATAAAGCGGATAGGACGCATCAACCGCACGCAATTGGGTCAGGGCGTAATCCATCTCCTCAGGGCCCGCAAAACCAGCCATAGACCGCAGCTCGATGGTCTCTGAGAGATCCGTTGAGATGGCCGCCATAAAGGCGCGCTCTTCATCATTTGGGCCGCGATAGGTGAATTCCATCTCCGCGTCACCGCCAAGGATCACCGCTCCCTCACGCGACAAGCCATCGCCAATTGCACTGCGCACAGTGCCAACGGTGCCGATGGCCGCCACGCCCAAAATCAAACAGGCTAGAAAAATGCGAAAGCCGCGCAAACCCCCACGCCAATGCGCGCGTAATTCGCGCTGCGCAATTCGCCACGCCATGATCATTTGCGCGATCCTTTCCGCGGGCGTGTTTCTGACACAACCCGACCATCGCGCAAGGTGATCATGCGGTCGCATTTTGTCGCCAGTTCTGAAGAATGGGTGACAAGGATCAGCGTAGCCCCGTGACGGGTTTGCAGATCCATTAAAAGGTCCACGATTTGCGCGCCATTGGTTGCGTCCAAATTCCCTGTGGGTTCATCCGCCAACAAGATCGAGGGGCGTGGTGCTGCCGCGCGGGCCAAGGCCACGCGCTGTTGTTCGCCCCCTGACATTTGCGCAGGATAATGCCCCGCACGATGCGCAAGGCCAACCGAAGCCAATTCAGCTTTGGCCCGGTCAAACGCATCGGCCACCCCTGCCAATTCAAGAGGGGTTGCAACATTCTCAAGCGCGGTCATGGTTGGGATCAGGTGAAATGACTGGAAGACAATGCCCATATGGTCGCGGCGAAACCGCGCTAAGGCATCCTCATTCATATGTCCCAAATCGTGGTCAAGCGCGTGCACTGTGCCTGATGTGGGGTGCTCTAATCCGCCTATCAACATCAATAGTGAGGACTTGCCCGAACCAGATGGCCCAACTAGGCTAACACTTTCCCCTTTGCTTATCGTCAAAGACACCCCATTTAGGATATCGACAGGGCCAGCATTGCCCATCAAGGACAGACCCGCGTCTTCAAGCGAAAGGATGGTCTCAGCCATGTTCAATAACCCCGCATACTTGGTTGCATCTCGATATGGGGTTTTGCCGCGCTGCGGCAAGGGGCGGTCTGCCTCGGCTGCATTGTTTGGCCTGCTGCTGATGTTGTTGCCTCAGACGGGGGCGGCGCAGGTGCAGGTGGTCGCTTTGGGCGACAGTCTGACCCAAGGATACGGCCTGCCCCAAGGCGAAGGTTTTGTGCCGCAGTTACAAAATTGGCTCAATGGGCACGGTCTTGATGCAGAGGTCGTTAATGCGGGTGTCTCGGGCGATACCACCGCAGGTGGGCTTTCTCGGATTGACTGGACGCTGACACCTGATGTGGATGCCGTGATTTTGGCATTAGGGGGTAATGATCTGTTGCGCGGCATTCCGCCTGCAACCAGCCGCGCCAACCTTGAGGCGATTTTGCAGAAAATATCTGAGCGCAATTTGCCCATTCTTTTGGTGGGCTTGCCCGCGCCAAATAATTATGGCCCTGTGTTTAAGGCTGAATTTGACGCGATTTACCCCGATCTCTCGGCCCAGTATGAGACGGGACTTGTGCTTGATTTTCTTGAGCCTATTGCTGCGGCTGCTGAAAATGATCGCCAAGAAGCATTGAGCGATTTGATGCAGCCCGATGGCATCCACCCCAATGCTCAAGGCGTGGCTTTGGTGGTTGAGGCACTGGGCCCCGAGGTTGCAAACCTTATTGCCCGTGCAGAGGCTAGTGGGTCATGAGCAAGGTCGCAGATCACCTGCGCGTGGCCCTTGGGCAGATGTGTTCTGCCACGACCCACGCCCCAAATATCGCCTTGATGCAAGAGTTTGCGCGCGATGCGGCGGCGGTAGGCGCAGATCTTTTGTGTCTGCCTGAAGTGGCGGGTTTGATGTGCCGCGATCGTGCGAAAGCTTTGTCACAGGTCAAGACCGCTTCGGAGGATCCGTTTCTAGATGCCGCGTGCAAGGCGGCGCGCAGGCATTCCATCTGGATCCAAGCAGGCACAACACCCGTTCAACCGGAAGGCGCAGAAAAATTCCGCAATCACGCTGTTTTGATAGCACCTGATGGAGATGTGGTTGCGGCATATGACAAAATTCATCTGTTTGATATCGCACTAGCAGGGCAGGCCCCAATTGGAGAGTCGAGCCGATTTGATGCGGGGGATCAGGCGGTATTGGTGGACACCCCTTGGGGCCCATGGGGTATGAGCGTGTGCTATGATATTCGCTTTGCAGGTCTCTTTCGCGATTATGCCAAGGCCGGCGCGCGCATGATCTTTGTGCCATCTGCTTTTACGGTCGCCACAGGCCAAGCCCATTGGGAGGTGCTCTTGCGTGCCCGTGCCATTGAGACGGGCAGTTTTATCGTGGCCGCCGCTCAATCTGGTAGCCATGAAGATGGACGCAGCACTTATGGTCATTCGATGATTGTCGCGCCATGGGGCGAGGTTTTGATAGATGCAGGAACGGCTGCGCCCGCTTTGCACCTCTGTGATTTGGATCTGCGTCGCGCGGATCATGCGCGAGCACAAATCCCAAACCTTTCCCATGAAAGGCGCTATCAGCTATCGCGAAAAGATGCGCGCAACAAAGCGCGTCATTCTGACGAAAGATAGACGCGTCTAACGCTAAGATATCAGCAACAAGTGCTCCACGTGGTGAACCGTGTGATGTAGCTGTAAATATTGGAAAGAATTGGCTGGGGTGGTAGGATTCGAACCTACGGTACGCGGTACCAAAAACCGTTGCCTTACCACTTGGCTACACCCCAACCGTGACGCGCTAGTTACTTTGCGCGGGTCGCAGGATCAAGACCCTTGTGTGAAAAATCTTTGGTTTATTTTAGCAGTCTCAAATGGTTTGATCATAAGCCCCGACATCGGGTTCCGTTCGAACGATAGCGTCTAGGTCTTGGAAGATCGCGTGCATTTCTGCGTCGCTGGCGGGACTTTCGCAGACAACCACCAAATTCGGCGTGTTTGATGAGGCTCGCACAAGGCCCCACCCGCCATTTTCCAACATTACCCGCGCGCCATTTACAGTGACAACATCTACGACCTTCTGTCCGCCAAGTGACCCGCCCTGACCCTGCAAAGCCACGAGTTTTTCCACCAATCGGGCGAGAACTTCGTATTTTAGCGTATCTGCACAATAGGGCGACATGGTTGGGGTGGCATAGGTTTGAGGCAAAGCGCGGCGCAGATCTGCCATGGAGGCGTCACGGTTGCGATCCATCAATTTGCAGATTTCCACCGCAACGCGCATGCCGCAATCATAGCCGCGCCCCAGAGGCGGCGCAAAGAAATAGTGGCCCGATTTTTCGAACCCTGCGAGCGCGCTCAATTCATGCACGCGGCGTTTCATATGGCTGTGACCCGTTTTCCAATAATCTGCCCGGGCGCCCAATGCCCTCAATTCAGGGTCAGAGGCATAAAGCCCTGTGGATTTTACATCCGCTACGAAAATCGCGCCCTTGTGGTGTTTGGCCAAATCGCGGGCCAAGATCACGCCCATTTTGTCCGCGAAAATTTCTTCGCCTTCATTGTCGACCACGCCACAACGATCGCCGTCCCCATCAAACCCAAGCGCGAAATCAGCGCCGCTGTCGCGCACCGTGTCGGCCATGTCGTGCAACATTTCCATCGCTTCGGGGTTTGGGTTGTAATGCGGGAATGTGTAATCAAGCGCATTGTGCGAGGCGACCACCTCGACCCCCATGCGCGCGAATAACTCAGGGGCAAAGGCCGAAGCTGTGCCATTGCCCGTTGCACAGACCACGCGCAGCTTGCGGGTCATTTTGAAATCGCCAACAAGGTCATCCAGATAGGCCTCTTTGACCCCATCGACAAACTCATACGCGCCCCCCGCGCGCGCCATGCCCGCGCCGCTCAAAACGATATCGCGCAAACGCGCCATTTCGACAGGGCCATGGGTGAGGGGCTTTTCAAATCCCATTTTCACCCCTGTCCATCCATTTGGATTATGGCTGGCTGTCACCATCGCCACGGCTGGCGCATCAATGTGAAATTGTGCAAAATAGGCCATCGGGCTGAGCGCGGGGCCGATATCCTTCACCTTGATCCCCGCCTGCATCAAGCCTAACATTAGAGCATTTTTGACCGATAGCGAATAGTCGCGGTAATCATTAGCCACCACGATCTCGGGGCGGACGCCTGCCTCGTGCATCTGAGTGCCAAGCCCCAGACCTAAAGCTGTAATGCCGGGCAGGTTGATCTCTTCGGGAAAACGCCAGCGTGCATCATATTCGCGAAACCCGGTCGGTTTGATCATAGGATCGCGCAAAAAGGCCCATGTATTCGGGGTGACCTCGGCAAGGGGTTTTGTCATGGCGAATGCCTTATCGGGCTTGTGTTAAATGCGGATTGGATTGGCTTTAGCCAAGTGGTCAAGCTGCATCAACATTTCAATTAATGCGGGCATATCCGTCAGGTGAATCATATTTGGGCCATCGCAAGGTGCATTATCAGGGTCTTGGTGCGTCTCTGTAAAGACCGCAGCCACACCGACCGCAACGGCTGCACGGGCTAAAACAGGCGCAAATTCGCGTTGACCGCCTGATGCGCCACCCAAACCCCCGGGTTGTGCGACAGCGTGGGTTGCATCCATCACAACAGGACAGCCCGTTTTTGCCATCTCGGGCAGGGACTGCATATCGACCACCAGGCGGTTATAGCCAAAACTGACCCCGCGCTCGGTAAGCAATATCCGATCATTGCCCGTGCTTTCGATTTTGGCGACCACATTGGGAATATCCCATGGTGCAAGAAACTGCCCCTTTTTGACATTGATCACCGCACCCGTCTTGCCCGCAGCCAGCAAAAGCGCGGTTTGACGGCAGAGAAAGGCAGGGATCTGCATAATATCGACCACCTCGGCAACGGGGGCGCATTGCTCTTTTTCGTGAATATCGGTTAGTACAGGCACACCAAGCGTTGACTTGACGGATGCCAAAACCTCTAGGCCCTTCTCCAATCCCAAGGGTGGCGCTGCATTCAGTGAGGTGCGATTGGCCTTATCAAAGCTGCCCTTAAAAATATATTGTGCGCCTGCCTTGTCGCAGGCCTCTTTTAGGACGCCGGCAATCATCTGCGCATGATCCGCGCTTTCCAATTGGCAAGGCCCCGCAATAAGGGTGAGCGGGCGGTCGTTGCCGACGGTTAGATTTCCGATTTGCACTTGTTTCATAGTTTTTACGCCGATGCCTGTTCGTAAAAATTGATGCTGTCGTTGATATCAACAGGTAGATGCCTGAAAATACAAGGAAGGCAAAGGATGTATTTTCAAAACAGTGTTGATAGGCCGCTTCTTAAGGGCAAAGTATGGCAAGGCTGAGTTAAATTTTTTTTGCAAGATCGTATATCATCGCACCCGCCGCCCTTGCAGAGGCCGAGACCAAGCACTACGGGATGAGGATGAAAAATCCTGACCTGCGCCTGTTTTGCGCAAGATGTTGGAGGGTTGATGGATGACCGAAACGCCCTTGGATCATGCCTATGCGCAAATGCAAGCAGACCCTGATGCCCAGACGCCGCGAATGCGATTCTATGACCGCCTTTTGGGGGCCGAGCTATTCGTGCTGCTTGAGTGCCCAATGGCCGCAGGGCAGGATCGGATTGAACCACAAATCCTAACATCTGAGGGGGCATCCTTCGTCTTGGCTTTTGACCGCGAAGAACGGCTGTCTCAGTTCGTGGACGGGGTAGAAGCGCCGTATGCTGCGCTTACGGGGCGGGCATTGGCCAAAATGTTGGCGCCTCAAGATATTGGTCTGGGCTTGAACCTTGGGGTCGCGCCAAGCGAGACATTGCTTGATGGTGCTGCCATGGTCTGGCTGCGCGATATAGCGGAGCAGGGGCCAACATCCATAGATGCGCGCCCCGTTTCGCTGAACGCACCACGCGGCCTGCCGCAAGATGTGTTGATTGCTTTGGATGCCAAATTAGCAGGTCTGACGGGATTGGCCGCAGGGGCCTATCTTGCCTTGGCCGAGTATGCCGATGGCGGTCGCAGCCATATCCTATGCTTTATCGATGCTGCGCCCGAGGCGCATGAGGCCTTGGCGCGGGCCGTTTCAGAAACGCTGCATCTGTCTGGCGTTGAGGCGGGCATGCTTGATGTGGTGTTTTTGCTGGCACATGAGGGCTTTGTGGCTAAATTGGCTAAGGTTGGCTTGCGTTTTGATCTGCCGCAGGTTGAAAAGTCACGGGAACATTCCGCGCCCGGATCGGATCCAGACAACCCACCCAAGCTGCGATAGCTTGGCCCGCTGCAACGAAAGGCTTAGCCATGCAAACCGCATTGACGACCGAGCTCTACATCCTCTCCCTCGCCTTCTTTCTACAAGTATTCCAATTGATACTTTACGGCGTTGTTGCGCATTTACAGGTCGGTGTCGGCTACTCCATGAGTGCGCGGGATGCGGCCAAAAGCCTAACGGGTGTTGCGGGCCGATTGCAGCGCGCCTTAAACAACCATTTTGAGGCATTAATCCTCTTTGCCATCGCGGTGGGTTTGGTGACGACGCTTGGGGCGTCTAATACCGCTACCGAAATCTGCGCCCATGCCTATTTGGTGGCGCGGATTCTTTATGTGCCTGCCTATGCGCAGGGACTTACGCCGTGGCGGTCTATCATTTGGGCGGTTGGGTTCTTTGCGACAATCGCTATGGCTGTGATCGCAGTTTTTTAATTTGTGATCACAAAGCCGAAAATCACCCCCTTAGCTGCGCTATTTTGGCCCGTTTTCGGGGGGGGCAGGGGTGAAAATCCTTGTTTCGCGCACGCCAATTTCCTATGCGCTTGGCCAATTCGGCCTGATACAGGGCCACGACCAAGCGCCAAGGAGACGAAGATTATGGCAGATTATGATGTTATCGTTATTGGCGCGGGCCCTGGTGGCTATGTGTGCGCAATCCGTTGCGCACAGTTGGGTCTAAAGACTGCTTGTGTCGAAGCCCGCGACACATTGGGCGGCACTTGCCTCAATATCGGCTGCATCCCCTCTAAAGCGCTGCTGCATGCAAGCCATGCCTTGCACGAGGCAGAACATAACTTCGCCAAGATGGGCCTCAAAGGCGCTGCGCCCAAGGTCGATTGGAAGGGCATGCTGGCCTATAAAGATGATGTGATTGGCCAAAACACCAAAGGGATTGAATTCTTGTTCAAAAAGAACAAGGTGGATTGGATCAAAGGGTTTGGCTCTATCCCCGCGGCGGGCCAGGTGAAGGTTGGCGACACAATCCACAACGCAAAATCGATCATCATTGCATCTGGCTCGACGCCGTCCACTTTGCCAGGCATTGAGGTGGATGAAAAAATCGTGGTCACCTCTGAAGGGGCCTTAGGTCTGGGTAAAGTGCCCAAGAAAATGGTTGTCATTGGTGCAGGTGTTATCGGCCTTGAGCTTGGGTCTGTTTATGCCCGTCTTGGGGCCGAGGTTGAGGTGATTGAATATCTCGACACCATCACGCCCGGCATGGATAGAGAGGTTGCTAAGAATTTCCAAAAAATCCTATCAAAACAGGGTTTGAAATTCACGCTTGGTGCAGCTGTTCAAGGGGTCAAAACGACCAAGAACAATGCAACTGTTAGCTACAAATTGAAGAAAGATGACAGCGGCCATCAGGTTGTTACGGATGTTGTTCTGGTTGCGACTGGGCGCAAACCCTACACCGAGGGGCTTGGCCTTGATGCGCTTGGGGTGGAAATGTCCGAGCGCGGCCAAATCATAACGGATGGCCACTGGCAGACCAATATCAAGGGCGTTTATGCGATTGGTGATTGCATCGTAGGCCCAATGTTGGCGCATAAAGCCGAGGACGAAGGCATGGCCGTTGCCGAGGTTGTTGCGGGTAAACATGGTCATGTGAATTATGGTGTGATCCCGGGCGTGGTTTACACTAACCCCGAAGTGTCTTCTGTCGGCGCGACTGAAGAGATGCTGAAGACCGAGGGCCGCGCGTACAAGGTTGGCAAGTTCTCCTTCATGGGCAATGGCCGCGCTAAGGCGAATTTTGCGGCGGATGGTTTTGTAAAAATCCTTGCAGACAAGGAAACTGACCGCATTTTGGGTGCTCACATCATCGGCCCCGCAGCTGGGGATTTGATCCATGAAGTTTGTGTCGCGATGGAGTTCGGTGCCAGTGCGCAGGATTTAGCGCTGACCTGTCATGCGCATCCCACATTCTCTGAGGCAGTGCGCGAGGCGGCATTAGCTTGCGGGGACGGGGCGATCCACGCCTAACTTGCGGCATCTTTCCTTTGAGGTGACTTGCGCAACAGTTGGAGAAACCTTTGGCAAGTCTAACGGCGGTTTCCTGATTGGGGGCCTCCAAGCCACATGGCTCATTTTAAACCCGATGCGGTTTAAGCAATGGTTAATGGTCAGCCTCAAGTGGCCAGTAGCCTCAATCCATGGGTGACATCGGCCCGAACGGCCAATCGCAGCCCTGGCTCATCTCCAGCCTTTAATGCGGCGAGGATCGAACGATGATGCTGTGGCGCATCGGTTCGGTGTAGCCGCCCGTACAGCGCGCGCATGGTTGGCCCCAATTGCAGCCAAACCGTTTCGGTCAAAGCCAACATTGCTGGCGCTTGTGCTCGCAAATAGAGCGTGCGGTGGAATTCAAGGTTGTGGCGGATATAAGCAATGGCATCGCCCGTATGAATCACCCCTGCAATAGCGCTATTGGTGCTTTCCATTCGTTCAACAAGGGCCATATGCGCCCGCGGCAGGGCGCGTGCGGCTAATTCAGGCTCAAGCAATGAGCGCAACGCCGCCAATTCTTCGATCCGTTCATTGCTAAGTTCTGGGGTCGCCACGCGGCCTGACGCCGATAAGGACAGTGCACCTTCGCTCACCAAACGTCTAACTGCCTCGCGCGCAGGCGTCATCGAGACCTGAAATTCTTGGCCAATTCCACGCAGCGTCATCGCCCGCCCTGGCAAAATTTCGCCATGCATAATGCGCGAGCGCAAAGCGCGATAGACCCGTTCATGGGCCACGGCAACGGTTTGTTCACTTGGGCGCGGGTTGGTAACCATAGGCCATATGTGATCACAAACCCTATCCTGTTGGCAAGCTCTCAAAGCGCCACGCTAAAATCTCGTTCCCATGGGTTTTCAGCCATGCGCGATGCCGCTGATAATCAGGGCATAGCGAGGCGCAATGTGCCCAGAATTTTGGACCGTGATTCATTTCTGCCAAATGCGCAACCTCATGAGCGGTAACATAATCCAGAACTTCAGGCGGGGCCATGATCAGTCGCCAAGAATACATCAAATGCCCCTGCGCCGAGCAACTGCCCCAGCGGCTTTTGGTGTCACGAAGCGTGAGCTTGGAAAACTGTCTTCCCAATTTATTCGCGTAATATTCCGAGGCTGCGTGGAGCCGCGCATTGGCGCGAGTTTTCAGAAACGCGGCCACGCGAATGGGCAAGCGTGGATCATCGGCAACGCTTAAACACCCATCGGCCAACTTTGCCGAACGGCCACTGCCCGCGATGATCGGATGCGGAACTCCTTCGATGGGAATTACCGCACCAATAGTAGCGCGCTGTGCTGCTGGGCGGTTTTGCAAATGCCCCATCAACCATTCACGGCGAGCGTTCAAAAAGGCCAAAGCCTCACCTTCGAGCGCCCAATGGGGCATGGTTAGGCTGACAGTGCCATCTCTGTTGGACACCCGTAAGGAGAATCGCGTGGCGCGCACGGATTTCTTCATCACCACCTCAACGGGCTGTGGCACGTTTAACTGGTGAATCCAAGATAATGTCTTGCGCCGCATCGCAATAAGCCTCTGTCTTGCGTCAATTAAACGAGCAATCCGCGAATTAGTATTCGGAAAGCCTTTGACACCCTATTCACATTATGGCAGGGGATCGCAATTCTCTCGATAGCGTTCATTGAAGGGGGTGTCATGCCCAAAGAGGAATGGGGTGTTAAACGCGTATGCCCAACCACAGGCAAGCGTTTCTACGACCTTAATAAAAACCCAATCGTAAGCCCATATACGGGCGAGACGGTCACATTGGACACTGGTAAAGGTGGCCGCAGCTTGGTCGTGGAAAAACCATCTGCCGCGTCCGCCGCTAAGGCCAAAGACAATGCGGACGATGAAGTGATCTTGGATGATGAAGATGATTTGGTATTGGATGATGATTCCGATCTGGATGATGATCTTCTCGAAGATGACGATGACGATAATGTTTCGCTTGATGACATTGCCGATGTCGGCTCGGATGATGATGAGTAGATCGCTCTGAATGCTACTGCGTGTGGGGCGGCTTTTTTCGCTTGATCTGCCCCGCGCGACACCATACACCGCAGACCGCAACCAATGTTGTGAATGGTTCCGGGGCCTTAGCTCAGCTGGGAGAGCGCTTGCATGGCATGCAAGAGGTCAGGGGTTCGATCCCCCTAGGCTCCACCAAATCCTCATAACTCATTGATTTTCTTATTTCGTTGACCTGATTTAGCCTACGTGCCACCATTTTGTACGTACGGTGGTACGTATGGCGGTACGTACGCTAGGCTCAAAACGGTACGTATGCTTAGACTTAGTTGCTACAGCCCACATCTCGCTGGGGCTTAGCTTCTATTTAACACTTATAAACAGATACTTAGTCTTTAAGCTGTTGCACACTGTGTCCCGGGCCTATGGGAGATATATCGTACATGCTGCCACACACAGATTAGGTTTTTGAGAATGGAGAGCTTAATTGAGTCCCAGGCGTTTTTGCTACAACGCTCTTTTAGCCGCCCAACTCTGCGCAAGTGGCGATGGCAATGAGGTTTGTCATGATCTGAAGTATAAGAACGCAGCCTAATTCGGCTTAATAGCATTATCTCTTGGATAGCTAATGAACAGGCTGACGCCTTCACTTCTGTTTGATGACTCAATAACTAGAATTCTTTGGTTTAATACTGCCACGCCTGCTCCAGCAGAAGCATCATAAATAACATTGATCAATAGTGGCCCATAACCGTCTTGCCGATGGCTTATGGTCGGCTGATATGTACCATCTGGAAGTATTCGTGTTGCATAAACAAGCGCATTTTCATCAAGGCGCAAATCCTCATTAGCCGAAAGTTCTCTAATTTGTGCTGAATCTAGGTATACGTCTTCGGGATAAAATCCGGACATAATTGTGTATTCCTGAACGTTAAATTCAGGGGTTACATCCGCCGCTACGCACGAGCAAAATAAGCATAGGCTTAGAAGTGTCGTGATATGCCTAATCTTACGCCCTCCAATTTAGGGTTTGAGAATGATGAAGCTACCGCCCCAAATTCTATTGCACCGTTTTCAGTTTGGATAGAGTAAGCAAGGAACGGCTGGAAAACATTATCTGCCTCCATTTCAAAGCTTTGCTCTGAATAAATAATATCGCCAGATCGTGTCACGCTAGTTGGAGCGTATAGGCTAACGCTACCATTTGAATATTGATATTCCGTTTTAGCACCAACTGCGAGTTGCCCACCATTTTGCAACTCAGCCTCAACGGCAAACATCATGTTTTCTGCAGTAAGGTCATTTGATCCAAACGCTATTATTGATGGCGACATATCATCGTATTGCTGATGCTCATATCGCCCGAAAAAACTTAGGCTGGGTCGAAGCTGTGAGCGGAGGCCTACTTGCATGCGAACTGAGCTTGTATTGATTGCGCTTCCTTGCAAGCCCAGAACTGTCGGCTGATCGCCGAAAGAAGCTGACGCAATTAGGGTCGTGCTATCAGTAAGGCCAAAATTTCCCGAAACACCAAGCTCACCATTCTGCGTATTCGTGCCCGCTGATGCGTCAGCCGTGAAGCTTGCGAAATAAGAAATGTTCGCATTGTCGTATGATGTGGTGTGTTGAAACTTAAACTGTGGCGCTGAAATAGAACCGGGCGCATCCTCGAATAGATTGGCTGTTTGCCCCCAATATGAATGTGCGGGGTCTATGCTTCCTTGCTGCGCAAAAGAGTATTCCATAGTGGTTCCCGATTGATAATCGCCAGATTGAAAGAGACTAACGTGATCTGAAGCCGCAGAAGTGCTGGACAGACTACCACCCGCATATCCCGGAACATGAGCTTGTGAATGCTCTGAAAAAATCTGATCGCCTGACGTCCTAAAGATTGCTCCATCAAAGGTGTCAAATACTGCATAGGTCGAGGCCATGATTTGGCCTACACTTGAAGAGCTCAGACCTGCTGGCAGTGCAACTCGTTCACTTGATAGATCAACGGCGCCGGATAGAGTGCCATGTATGGGGTAGCTCAGAGAACCTATTTGGGCTGACGCACCTTCAGCATTGACTAGACCGTATCCAAAGATCGCACGCATGGCTGTCTCACCCAGACTACTTAATGTTCCGCCTCCATAACTGGTTAGTGAAGCCAAGGAAGCAGTGGATTTTATACGTGTGGCAATTTGTGCGGGTGTCAGATTTGGAAACTTCTCCATTAGGGCAGCCGCTAGACCGCTGACGTGAGGGGCAGCCATCGAGGTGCCACTTAACCTAACATAACTGGTTGTTCCTGCGTCAGCAGCACGAATTCCATATGATGACGAGTTATCAGCGCCACCGGGAGCGGTCACACAAAAGCTTTGCGCCACGCCACATCGGTTTGTATATGCAGTTTCACGCAAATTATTATCAATAGCGACCACTGTCAGCCAAGCTCCAGCTAGGCTTGAATCGTGATATGGCAGCGCACCAGTCAAACTAGGCTGTGAGTTGCCATCATTACCAGCAGCAAAAACTATTAGTGTGCCGTTGTTCTGCGCAGCCGCAGCGGCAGTCATAGTATTTCCCAGCAAGCTCTGTGCTGTTGCGGAACTTACCGACGTTACACTTGTACCCCACCCCCAGCTGTTATTTGACACATCGATATTATCAGTTACGTGCCTATTAAAAATGCTTGTGATCTGAGCATCTGTATTAGCGGCTTCAAGGCCGCCATCTCCGTCATTATCAACTTTGTAAGAGTAGAGTGTTGCGTCATACGCAACGCCACGCATTCCATACCCGTCACGTTCGCCTGCTATAATTGAAGCAACATGCGAACCATGACCATTTTCATCTCGTGCATAACCTGAAGAACTACTTGCAAAATCGTAACCGTAAATGGTGCGCCCGTTAAATTCGGGATGGTTTGCGTCAATTCCACTGTCAACAACTGCTACACGAACGCCAGAACCCGTGTAACCATAGTTGTTTAACGAAAGAGGATTGATAGAAGAGAGCATATCATTATAGGCATATTCGGTAGCGTAAATGCCTGATGCCGTGTCAACGTATTCTCCAGTAGGAGATGGGCCAAAGCTGCCGCCACCTCCACCGCATGCCGCCAAAACAACACTTGGTGTAACAAAAGCAATTCGATTGAACTTGCGTTTCATGACTGCCCCTGCATCTTACTACAGAAACGGTAATGTTATCTAAGCTTTGCATCAAAAAGAATTATTTTTCTACCAATAACAAAAGTCAGAATAAAATTTCATACCATCCTCCGTTACGACTTGGTTCAGAAAGGAACCGCAACATTGGGCAGGCGCACATCAACTACGCTGCCCAAATTCCCTTTGCGATTATAAGAAAAGATAGAGTTTCGAAGTGCCGTGCCTTCACCAAGTCCCCGCATTCTCGGGCGTTAAAAAAAGAACCACTGTTATGGCCCGCCCGATCTGACCGGCCATTTTCTTTTATCTGGGCGCTTGGGCAGAAAAGCGTTCACTTCCATGCAAGAAACCAGAACATATGTTCCATATAAAACCGTATTCCGGGCTATTTGGGGCTTGTCAGCGCCTTATTTTCTCGCAAAAGAGGATAACGTTCCGCTTTTGTTAGGATCCGCCATGTTTGAACAGCTGGGCTTTGAAACCCTCACCGCTCCCCAGGCCGCTCTGTGGTTTGCATTGGCTTTGGGATGCGCTTTTGGTGCGTTGGCGCAAATCACGCGCCTCTGCTTTCGCCGGATGATCGATGGTGAAGATCGCCGTCAAGCTGCCGGTATCTGGCTGATGGCGCTGGCCACAGCTACCCTGGGTACGCAGGTAGCCATACTGCTGGGCTGGATCGATTTTGCAGATCACCGCTTTATGGTCACAAATCTGCCCGTTGTGGCCATTGTCATTGGCGGGTTCGCCTTCGGCGCTGGCATGATCTTGACGCGCGGATGCGTATCGCGGCTGACTGTACTGGGCGCCAGCGGCAATCTGCGAGCGCTTCTGGTGCTAGTGGTATTCGCAATTGTCGCCCATGCCACGTTAAAAGGGGTGCTGTCGGGCCTGCACACTAGTTTAAAAGCCATCACCATAGAATTGGCCCCTACTCTACCGGGGACGCCACTCCTGTTGGCGGCGCTGATTGCGGGCGCTGCATTGGCCTTTGCCTGGCGTTCGGGCCTTGGGGCCGGAATGCTGGCTCTGGCAGCGCTGTTGGGGCTTTTAGTGCCTCTGGGCTGGATTGGTACGGGCTTTATCTTGTTTGATGATTTCGATCCAATCGCATTGCAAAGCCTGTCTTTCACTGCACCTGTCACCGAAACTTTGTTTTGGGTTATTGCCTCGACCGCCATTGCGCCTGGCTTTGGTGTGGGGTTGATGGGAGGCACAGTGCTGGGTGCGGGTTTGGCGGCGCTTTTACGGGGGCAATTTGCTTGGGCCAGCTTTAACAGCACCCGCCAAACCGCGCGCTATTTAGCTGGTGCTGGACTTATGGGCTTCGGCGCAGTCTTGGCCGGTGGATGCACCGTAGGTGCTGGCTTGTCTGGTGTGCCTACCCTGTCATTCGCTGCGATCTTGGCGTTGACGGCGATCGCACTCGGGGGCGCGCTGATGCGCTTTCTGCTCGGTGCAGTGCCTTTTAAATATGGCTCAAAAGCACCCAACCCATCAGTACAACCAGCCACGTAATCAGCGCATTCTTTGATTGTTTGTTTCTTAAAGCCTAGAGTTACCGTTAGCTATGATTGCATACTTAGCCAATACACACTCAAGTTATGCATGAAGATTTGGTAAACAGGCTGGACCAATCGGCTCAAAGCTTTTGTAGGTAAGTATGAATTCTCGATGACCGAGCTGTTCAGATTTAGTTTGTTGACCGCCTGCGACAGCATATACAAGTTCACTAATCTCTTGTCCTACTTCGTCGATCGTACGATGACCTTCAATGATGTCGCCTGCGTTAACATCCATATCGTCAAATAGGGCACGATAAGTCTCTGGATTGGCACAAATTTTAATGACTGGTGATATTGCAGAGCCTACCACTGAGCCGCGCCCTGTGACGAATAGGGTCATGTGCGCACCAGAGGCTATCATCTCGACGATTTCAGCATTGTCGCTGATGTTCGGGAAGCCAAAGCGAACGTCCCCATCCGGCACCACATCCATTAGATACAGTCCGCCGCATGGAGGGATATCGCCTGGTTTGATAAGGCCTGAGATTTGACTGCTGCCGGATTTTACATAGGCGCCGAGAGATTTTTCTTCAATTGTGGATAACCCACCTGCGGCATTACCTGCAGCAAAGCTCCCATACCCAAGCGTTTGATAATAACGTTCGGCTTTGAGTACGCTTTCTCGTATTGCCTTCCCTAATTCTGGGGTCACTGCGCGCTCTGCCATGATTTCTTCGCAACCGATTAGCTCCCCTGTTTCTTCGAAAATACAGGCTGCGCCTTCTGCTACTAGGAAATCGAATGCGCGTCCGGCAGCAGGATTACCTGATATGCCTGATGTTCCATCTGATCCGCCACAGACCGTCCCGATTACTAGGTCAGAGAGTGCCAACGGTGTGCGCGATACATTGTCTATTTCTAAAAGCACACTTCTTATCCAGTCCTGGCCTAATTTTATTGTCGCTTTAGTGCCACCTGCTTTCTGAATTACAAGCGTGCGGACAGGTCTGCCTGATGCCCCTACGGCCGCAGAAACACGCGCTTTGTCGAAGCTTTCACATCCGAGCGAAACGAATAGGACTGCACCAACATTGGGATGGGTGCAGAGGCGCTCCATCATTTGCGAAGCATATTCATTGGGAAAGCAACCTGGAAAACCAATTAATTGTACGTCTTGGCCCCGGAACTCTGTAACGATTTCGGACGCTACAAAATGTGCGCATTCCACCAAATACGCTACTAAAACACTGTTTCGGATACCTTTTCTGCCATCTTGTCGCAGCCAGCCTTCGATCATTTTACTCTCCTCAGCTGACGGCATCTGCGTCGTGTAATACAACGCTTGGTGTATAGGCAGAACGTACGTTGTGGACGTGCACATGTTCGCCGGGCGCGATGTCCGCTGTAGCTACGCCGATCGGCATGCCATATTTTAAGACCACATCTCCAGACTTGATATGCCTGCAGGCGATCTTGTGAGCCATTGGGATCATTCGAGACAATTGCACCTGGCCTTCATCCGTGTTGATCTTTGTGCCCTCATCAGCGTTAATTCTCGCAACAAGTGTATTGTCATCAGGATGAAGTCGCATAAATGGGCATGCTTTGAGTTCTGTCATAGGTACACTCCCTCTGAAGCTTACACTTATAGAAACATGAAATAACAAGGTAACCTTTGTCAAAACTGTTTGAGAACTATGAAGATTACAAATTCTACAGTAGCATGCGGCTTCCGCTGACGAGTTCGCTTTTTTGAGCTAGATGGACTCTTGGGTATGGTGTCTTGTGTTTTCGGCTTGGTGATAAAAAATGGCTAATTCCTCCGTTGATAAAAAATCTTGGAACTATAGTCCAAATGAGCCTATTCGATACAATCCGTTGTTTGAGTGGCCTATTGATGTCGCGAAGACGTTCAGATGGATTGTTTTCCGTTGGATCAGCATTTCACGGGCATTGTTTATCGCAATACTAGCGGTTGGAACTTACCATTACTTAACTCCTGGCCTTGAAGCCTTTCAGGAACCAAGTTCTAAAATTATAGCTCTAACCTATATTCGTAACTCAGCCATACTATTTTTGGTGGCCGGGTCACTTCATATGTATCTTTATTCTTTAAGAATGCAGGGAGATGACTTTAAATTTTTAAAACGAAAAATGGCCCAAAAAAATAAATTTTTCAGTTTTAATGACCAAGTGTACGACAATATTTTTTGGAGCCTAGTTAGCGGTGTTACCGTCTGGACGGCATACGAGATTTTGTATTTAAATCTTCTCGCCAATGGCTTGATAAGCGTGATGCCATTCAACGACCACCCTTTACAATTTTTTGCATGGCTTTTGGTGCTGCCAATGGTTCGATCTGGTCACTTTTATTTTATCCATCGGTTGCTGCATCATCCCTTTTTGTACAAGCACGTCCACAGTACTCATCATAGGAACGTACACACCGGTCCATGGTCTGGCATTTCAATGCATCCAATCGAAAACTTAATTTATCAATCGTCAGTATTGATACATTTTGTGATACCGTCTGAACCCGCTATAGTCTTTGTTCATTTATTTATGACGTCGCTTGGCCCGGCTTTTTCACATTCTGGGTTTGAAAAAATTCTGGCCAAAAAGACGAAGTTACTCGACTCGGCGGACTTCCATCATCAGTTACATCATAGGTATTTTGAATGTAACTATGGAACGATGGAGGTTCCATTAGACGTTTGGTTTGATACAGATCATGATGGCACTAAAGAAGCCACAAATCGTGTCCGTCAAAAAGTTAGCAAAAAGAGCGTATAGGTCTCTTAAGAGTATTTTGAGTCTATTAAAATGCAGTGACAAACGGTCTTGAGGGATCCCGGCTTTTTAAAGTTACAACGCTTGAGGACATTCATTCTGTGAGACTGCTAAGATCTCCTGTTTGCTAAGAAATTATGGAGTTGAAATGGGGCCAAGTTGCGTTGACCCCATTTAAGATCATTGCAAAACCTCTTTAATCGCCTCGGTTGTGACGCTGATGACAGTATCCGCTTCCTCGCGACTGAGGCATAGCGGCGGCGCATAGCCAATGATATCGCCCTGTGGCATGGCCCGTGCAATCACCCCGCGCCGCGCCATTGCGGCGACAATCTGGGGGGTGATCTTTTTGGCGGGGTCAAAGAAGGTACGCGTGTCGCGATCCTCAACCAATTCCACCGCGCAGAGCATCCCATCACCGCGCACCTCGCCCACATGGGCATGCTCAGCAAGAGCGGTGCGCATGGCTTGGTTGAAATAGGCGCCCGTGTCGCGGGCATTCTTTACCAAATTTAGGTTGTCCAAAAGTTTGAGATTGGCAACACCTGCCGCGGCGCTGATGGGGTGGGCGGAATATGTCCAACCATGACCCAAGGGGCCGAATTCATCAGCGCCATCTTCCAGAACCTTCCAAACTTTTTTGGAAATAATGGATCCTGAGAGCGGCGCATAGGCCGAGGTTAGGCCTTTGGCGATGGTCATGATGTCCGGTGTGATGCCATAATGGGGCGAGCCAAACATTGATCCCATGCGGCCAAAGCCCGTGACCACCTCATCTGCAATCAACAAGATATCATGCTTTTGCAGCACGGGCTGGATCGCTTCCCAATATCCAGCGGGGGGCGGTACAATCCCACCCGTTCCCAGCAAGGGTTCTGCGATAAAGGCCGCGATTGTGTCTGCACCTTCGCGCGCGATCAATTCCTCGAGATCAGCGGCGCATTTGGCTGAGAATTCCGCCTCGGAGAGGCTGAGGTCATCACGGCGGAAATAATAGGGGCTGGTTGTGTGCAAGACCGCATCGAGGGGCAGGTCGAATTTTTGATGGAACAGGCTCAGCCCTGTCAGTGATCCCGACATCAGGCCTGAGCCGTGATAGCCGCGCCAACGCGAGATGATCTTTTTCTTCTGTGGCAACCCACGGATATTGTTGTAATACCAAACCAGTTTGATGTTGGTCTCATTGGCATCCGATCCGCCAAGCCCAAAATAGACCTTCGACATATGGTCGGGCGCACGATCCATTACCATCTGAGCAAGCGTGATTGAGGCCTCAGTGCCGTGGCCCACATAGGCGTGGTAATATGCTAATTCGCTGGCTTGCTCGGCAATGGCTTTGGCCACTTCTTGACGGCCATAGCCGATGTTCACGCAGTAAAGCCCAGCGAATGCGTCTAAAAAGCGATTTCCATCGCGGTCGGTGATGTGACAGCCGCTTGCAGTTTGTACGATCCGATTAGCGGTTTCGCCGCGGGCGTGCTGGGCAAGATGTGTAGAAGGGTGCATGAAGCTGTCGCGATCCCATTTCGACAGCTGGTCATTGGTAAGCATAGGTTTTTTCCTTTGTCATGTGTGTTGGCACGTTTGTCCCAAGCGTAAGGGAAAATCCGCCCTAGTGCCATGCCTTGCAGCAAAGTCAGGGATCACAGGCCCGACAATGTGATTGGCGCAAGCGACGTTTTTGGTGCAAGCAATGACGCGAAGTGGGAAGCGGTGGGCGCTGAATTGTCAAAAACTTGACCCACCAAAAGGAGGCGGCAGATGGTTTCTCGCATTCATAACTTTCCGACCGAAGAATATCAGGCGCGTATTAAGCGCACGCGCGCTGAGATGGCCGCGCGAAATTTGGATTTCATCATTGTAACTGATCCCTCCAATATGGCGTGGTTGACGGGCTATGACGGATGGTCATTTTATGTCCATCAAGCGGTACTGCTGGGTAATAAAGGCGAGCCGATTTGGTGGGGCCGCGCGATGGATGGATTGGGCGCCTTGCGCACGGTCTGGATGTCAGACGATGCCGTGGTTGGCTATGACGACACCTATGTGCAAAACCCAGAAAAACATCCGCATGAAACCCTTGCTAGCCTGATCCATGATCATGGCGGCTTGCGAGGGCGCATCGGCGTTGAGATGGATAATTATTATTTCTCTGCTGCTGCCTATGCGGCTTTGGTCAAGGGCCTGCCTGATACCGAATTCGTGGACAGCACAGGTTTGGTGAATTGGCAGCGCGCGGTGAAATCTGAGCAGGAAATCACCTATATGCGCCGCGCCGCAAAGATCGTGGAGCGGATGCACGAGGTCATCCGCGAAACAGCCGAGCCGGGCATGCCGAAAAACGCACTTGTCGCCGAGATCAGCCGCACGAGCATCTTAGGTGCGGATGGTCATTGGGGCGATTACCCTGCCATTGTGCCCTTGACCCCCTCAGGCGTGGATGCCACCGCTCCCCATTTGACATGGGATGACAAACCTATGGCCGCGGGCGAAGCGACCTTTTTTGAAATTGCGGGCTGTTATCGCCGCTATCATTGCCCCCAATCGCGAACGCTATTCTTGGGCGAGCTACCTGAAAAATATCGCCGTGCCGAAGAGGCGGTCGTCGAAGCGATCCACGCAGGCCTTGAACAAGCAAAGCCTGGAAATTTCTGCGAAGATATTGCGAATGCCTTTAACAAAAAGCTCAATGCAATGGGTTTCGAGAAAGACAGCCGCTGCGGCTACGCCATTGGTCTAAGCTATCCGCCCGACTGGGGCGAGCGTACAATGAGCTTTCGGCGCGGGGATCATTCCGTGTTAAAACCGGGAATGACCTTCCATTTCATGCCTGCTTTGTGGTTGGATGATGGAGGGCTTGAAATCACTGAGCCGATCCTGATCACCGAGACAGGTGTTGAATGCCTGTCCAATTTGCCACGTGAGGTATTTGTGAAATGACCCCAACCATTGCCCTTGATGGCATGGGTAAGGCGCATGGCCATTTGCGCCTGCCCCATAGCCGCGATGATAGCGCATGGGGCCATGTGATGATCCCGATATGCGTCATCGGCAATGGGGATGGTCCGACCGTGTTGTTGACGGGCGGTAATCATGGGGATGAATATGAAGGGCCGATTGCCCTGCATGATTTGGCCTATTCGCTTGAGGCGTCTGATGTCGCAGGGCGGGTAATCATTTTGCCGCAGATGAATACACCCGCCTTTTTGGCGGCAAGTCGCACTTCGCCGATTGATCAAGGTAATATGAACCGCGCGTTTCCTGGAAATGCGCGCGGGACAGTTACGCAGAAAATCGCGGCCTATCTCAATGATGAACTCCTTCCGCAGGTTGACGCGGTTTTGGATTTCCACTCGGGCGGCAAGACGTTGGACTTTCTTCCCTTTGCTGCAAGCCATGTTTTGCCCGATGCGGCCCAAGATCAGGCTTGTGCGCAGGCCGCCGGCGCCTTTGGCGCACCCTACACTGTAAAAATGCTCGAAATTGATGATACGGGTATGTTTGACGGCGCTGTTGAGCGCACAGGAAAAACTTTCGTAACGACTGAGCTTGGTGGCGCAGGGATGGCGCGCGCTGAGACGGTCGCCATTGCCAAGCGCGGTGTGCGTAATTTTCTGATCCATCTCGGGGTGGTGCAGGGTAAGGTCGAAGCTGCACCCAGCAGCCTGTTAGATATGCCTGATGCAGATTGCTTTACCTTCACCGAGATGAATGGGCTTTATGAACCCGTAGTTGATTTAGGTGCGCGCCTGCGCGCGGGCGACCTTGTTGCTCGCATTTGGCCTGTTGAGGCGACAGGCAAACCCCCGCTTGGCCTTCTGGCCAAGCGTGATGGTTTGCTTGTGGCCCGCCACGCACCTGGCTTGATTAAATCAGGCGATTGCGCAGCGGTGTTGGCTGTTGAGTTGGGCGCTGCCTAATCTACGTCATCAACCTTGCGTAGATCCTGCATCGGCAAAGGATCGACCCCGTACTGGGTCAGCTCATAAGCCGTGTATGACAGCTACAGCGCGAACTCACGTCCCTTGCGGATGTCTTGGCGTTTTTCTCTATCCTTGAAGGCGCGTGCGATCACTTCGCAGGCCTTTAGTACCACGCCGATCACATAGGATGCACGCACTTGGGGCCATTCCTTTGTAAGTTTTTGGCACAATTGCTGAAATCTGATGTTTCAGACATAAGCAGGGTCAAAACCACCTCAATCAGTTCCCAATCTTCCATGTACATGTGGGGTCTTCCCGTACCAACTAATTATGGCCGAACTCTTCGAGCCGTATTCCGACAAGCTTTTCCTGGTGGCGCTCTGGTGCTGCACATTCCGTGCCAAGATTAATAAAAACCCAAAATTTGAAAAACACTTTCCATGAATTTTGGTTAACTTGTCCGAAGGGGTGTTTTTGCCGTGGAAGGGTGGCATCTAGGGCGTTAGGGTGAGCCCATGTCTGCGTTGACCTTCTCCTCTGATCAGGCCGAGGCCTTTGATAGTGTTGCCGCCATGTTGGCGGGGCATGGTGTGGATATTGAAGCCGAGACGATCACCCCAATGTCAGATGGTCAATCTGGCGTTTTGGCCATAACGGGAAAAGCAGGGTCTGGGAAAACGATGCTGCTATCGGCCTTAGTCAAAGGCCTTGAGGCTGCAGGGGTTGACCTGATCACAGGTGATTTTGAGCCGCGCCGCCGAAAAGACCGCAGGTCTGCTGCAATCCTTGCCCCCACCAATAAGGCCGCGAGCGTCTTGCGTATGCGCGGGGTGCCAGCCACCACGATCCACCGCATTCTGTATACGCCTGTTTATGACCCTGAATTTGAAAAGGTTGCGGAGTGGCTTACGGGACAGGGGGAAAGGCCGCAGATTGAGGCCCTGAGTGATGATGCGCTAGAGCGCGCCCGCCTGACCTATGAAACCCATAAATCTATTCCAGCAGCCTTGGCCGCAGCGGGGTTGCGGGGGTCGGATTTTATCACAGGCTGGAAACGGCGAGAGGAGCCATTGGATATCGGTCTGGTTGATGAGGCCAGCATGTTGGATGATAAGCAATTCACGGATTTGCGCGAGATATTTCCTGCGCTTGTTCTGTTCGGCGATCCCGCCCAATTGGCGCCCGTGGGGCATTTGGGCAAAATGGTGTTTGAGCAGATCAACCCAAAAGTAGTTTTTTCGTTGGGCCGTATCCATCGCCAACATTCAGATAACCCGATCCTTGATCTGGCCCATGCATTGGGGGATCCCGCGCTTGAGTTCGAGCAATTTGAACGGATGATTGAACAGGCGGCCACGAGGGATGAGCGCGTGGTTGTTTCGCCGCGTGCTGATAGTGATTTGATGGCGCGCAGCCCCGTTTTGGTTTGGCGCAATGCCACACGGGTGCGGTTGATCACAGGGTTTCGGTCTGTGCATGGTGCGCCCTCTGATGTGCTATTGCCAGGCGAGCCTCTGATTTGTGACGGGATTGAATTGCCGCTTAAGCATCGCAAGAAGCGCATTGATCTTGAGGCGCGTGGTCTGATTAAGGGCGCGCAGGTTGTCTATGTTGGGCCAGGCTCAAAACCTGGGTTTTCGCGCTTGCATGTCATAGGTGCCGAGGCGCCGCAGCTCTCTGCCGCCTCTATCGTGAAAATTGAACTGCCCGATGAAGAGGAGCCGTTTATCCCCTATGCCGCGCATATGGGAGCGGCGTTTTTGCACGGGGCTGCGGTGACAATCCATAAGGCGCAAGGCAGCCAATGGCCCGAAGTGCAGGTCTTTTCCCCTGATATCTACGCAGCAAGCCGCGTGGGCCGTGTCGAAGCGGGCCAACCTTTGTGGAAACGCTTGGCCTATGTGGCGATTACACGGGCCGAGATCCGCTTGATTTGGGTGACGCGCTATATGCTGTCCAAACCCAAAAGCCCACTTGGGGTCAGTGATCTAGAGATGCCAAGCGCGCCTTTGGTTTTAGATGCTCAATCAGGCCCGGATCATGCGGAATAGGGCGGAGACAAGCCACCCCACGGCAATGGCGATTAACAACGCCAAAAACCCGTAAAGTAGGGGCTGTTCATTTGCGAGACGATAGGCAGCGCGCTCAATCCCGACTTTGCGCACTGCAATCGTGTTTTCATGCGCACTGATGACGCGCCCTTCACGGGTCAAGAAAATGCGCACTAAATAATCCCCTTCAACCAAATTTGCGGGCAGGGCGATAGAGGTCGAAAATAGGGTGTCTTCCCGAAGGTCGATACTGTTTTCATTGATCTGGTAGAGCCCCTCTTCAGCACGCAGACGGGCAAGGGCTTCGAGGAAGCCGCTGGCATGATCTGCGCCGCCTGCGACATTGCGAAACGCACGCGGCAGAGAGATGCTATAAAGCACATCAGAAACACTACTAATCGTGTCACGATAGGGTGCGCTGGTGGCGACAGCATAAAATGTTGGTGCCGCATCGATATGAGCAAATGCGCGGTTGATCCAAATCCCGCCAAAGCGTTCCTTGCGCCGCATTGTGACAGGGCGGCTTGGTCCTGAAACAGTCACCACAACCTCAAGGTTTGTATCGCGTGCAATGGGCGCCTCGCGCCGCACGGCGCCAAAAATCAAAATTTCCGAACCAGAGAAGTTGGTCGTAATCGAGATGCTGTCTTGGCTGAACCCTGCCACCACATCCTCGGCCCAGACGGGCAGCAGCGTGGACAGATAAACAAAGACTGCGACAAGCATTCTCATAGCCCCACCCCCGCTTGGTAGGAGATGGAATAGAGCTCAGCAGGTTCGACTAAGACGTCAAAAACCAATTTTGCAACGACGATCAAGACGAGGCTTGCCAATAAAATCCGCAATTGCTCGGCTCGTAGTTTTGTGCCGATCAGCGTCCCGACTTGTGCGCCAATCGCCCCGCCCACCAAAAGAACAACGGCCAACACGATATCGACCGTGCGGTTCGTAGCGGCATGCATCACAGTGGCGAAGCCAGTGACAAAAATAATCTGGAACAGGGATGTGCCGACCACGACCTTTGTGGGCATACCCAAGAGATAGATCATAACAGGCACCATGATGAACCCGCCACCAACCCCCATGATGGCCGCCAAAAGCCCGACAAGCGCTCCTGCAACAAGCGGGGGGATCACTGAAATATACAGCCCTGAAACACGGAATTTCATCTTGAAGGGCAGGGCGTGAATCCAGTTATGTTTGCGCCGCTTTGGAGCTGAGCCATGTCGACTTTTGCGCAAGGCACGTATGCTTTCGACAAACATCATGCTGCCAATGATGCCCAAGAAAACCACATAAGAGATCTGCACCACCAGATCGACCTGACCCATTGCGCGCAAAATCGCGAAAAGCTGCACGCCTGCGCCTGCGCCGATCAAGCCGCCAATGAGCAAAACCAAACCCATGCGTAGATCAACTGTGCGCCGCTTGAGATGGGCCATCACGCCTGAGACGGATGACGCCACGACCTGACTGGCAGATGTAGCGACAGCCACAGCGGGGGGGATGCCGATGAAAAACAGCATAGGCGTTATCAAAAAGCCGCCGCCGACCCCAAACATTCCTGACAATATGCCAACCAACCCGCCAATCCCGAGGATGGCAAAAGCGTCAACACTGACTTCGGCGATGGGCAGATAGATTTGCATAAGGGGGGGCCGTTCATCACTCTTACCCCTTTACAGCACAGGCAGCCTGTTGGGAAAAGTTAAATTTCTTTAACCATTTTTGAGATAGTGCCGCAAAAGGCTTTCGAATTTCTGTGCGCCCAAGGGGGCCATGGCCTTTGTATGCTCATGGCTGATGGCTTCATCAGAAAGGCCTGCTGCCATGTTTGTGATGACCGATACCGCCGCAACCTCAAGACCTAAAAAGCGACATAAGATGACTTCGGGCACAGTAGACATTCCCACCGCATCTGCGCCAAGGGTGCGGATTGCGCGGATTTCGGCTGGCGTCTCGAAGGAGGGACCAGAATACCACGCATAGACCCCTTCGCGAAGGCGGATGCCCTTTGCCTCTGCGGCTTGGCGCAAGTCTGCACGCATCGCAGGACTATAAGCATTTTTCATCGGAACAAATCGGGCATCATCTTCGATACCGATGAGTGGGTTCAGTCCTGAAAAATTGATGTGATCGTTTATTAGCATTAAGTCTCCGGGAACAGATTCTGAACTTAACGATCCCGCCGCGTTGGTGATTATAATCCTCTTGCCACCGAGTTTCTTGAAAGTTTCTAACGGTGTGCGCATTGCATCTGCTTTGCCTTGTTCATAGTAGTGACTTCGGCCATTAAAAATTAAAACTCTACGACCTTCCAACTCTCCTATAACAAGTTCAGATTTGTGACCTGAAACCATAGAAATTGGAAAATTTAAAAGATCAGAGTAGGGTATCTTGTGTCCCTGAACTAAATCTAGAAGATGGCCCATTCCTGACCCTAAGATTACACCTATGTCGGGTGGCATACTTCCTGTGATTGATTGAATTTTTGAGATATTGTCCATTTTTTAATTGTAATAACTTCATTTATATTTTGCGTTTGATGGTGAACAAATAGTCAAGTCACGTTTTGAGTGGTTGGCTATTCTTTCTGGTACGGTTTTCCTATTGCGCCAGGAGGCCGTGCATGTCCGATTATACCTGCGACGACGACTATAGTTGCTAAGTAAGGTGCCATCGCAAGAAATTCAGATGGGATTGGGGTATTCAGCAGCGCAAGTTTTTGTTGAAGACTATCGGCAAAGCCAAAAACGAGTGCAGCTGACAATGCGCCTACAGGATGCCAACGTCCAAATATCATCGCCGCCAAGCCGATAAAGCCACGGCCACCGGTCATCCCTTCATCAAATCGTCCAACCGAACCGAGCGTGAACCAAGCCCCGCCAAAGCCAGCGACTGCGCCGGCCAATACAACGTGGAAATACCTTGTACGAATTACGTTTATACCTAAGGTGTCTGCTGCTTTCGGATGTTCGCCCACTGCTCGAGCCCTAAGGCCATTGCGCGTGTAGAAAAGATAATAGGTAGTGATTGCAACTAAAATTAGTGCGCCATAAACAAATATATTTTGAGAAAAAATTACTGGCCCGATTATAGGTATATCGCTTAGTACTGGGATTTTTATTGCCCTAAATACCGGCGCGTTGTTTAGATTTCTATATTCGGAAAAAACCTGAGAGGATACGTATGAGGTAAGTCCAAGCACTAATAGGTTTATGACCACTCCGGCAATAATTTGATCCATACGGAAAGTGATAACTAACGTTGCCAGGATAAAGCCAAAGCTCCCACCAATGATTATTGCACTAATCATTCCGCCCCAGCCACCGAACAATGATCCTGCAAGTGCACCCGTGAATGCGCCCGCAAGTAGCATTCCTTCGATAGCAATATTGATCACTGCAACTCGTTCTGAAAGAAGGCCCGCAAGTGCACCTAATGCTATCGGTACCGCCCTCACTACGGTAGCTTGCAGCATGCCTGTGAGATTAAGACTTTTATCAGCAGTGGCCCAAACCAGAAAAGCGGCGATTGTTATCAGAAAGCCAAATCCTAAAGACAGCGCAATCCATCGGCCACCTCCTTTCAAAAATTGGCGCACACCAATAAATGCGAGGATCATTGAGGCCACAGTGTTAAATGGTCCGCCGGATAGAACTAAGTCTTTCAAAGGTAGGGCGTCGTTTGGCCGCGACAGTTTGAAAGTTGCATACGATCCATCTGGTACGTTCAAAAAGAACAGAACAAGGGCGGAAAGTATTAAAAGGATTATTCCACTCGTTTGAGATCTGTTAATTTTTTTAAGATTAAAAATATCAGAAATCCTCATGATGTTCTCTTATTTTTTGAGAATGCCCATGGAGTAATTGTACGAATAATTAAGGGTGCAGCTATAAACACGACAACCAATGCTTGGATTATACTAATTAGATCGATTGAAACTCCTGCATCAATTTGCATTTGGCGGCCGCCTGCTTCAAGTCCCCCAAACAATATTCCCGCGAACAAAATGCCAATTGGATGGCTACGACCTAAGAGCGCCACCGCGATTGCATCAAATCCAATGCCCGCGGAAAATCCAGGACTAGCGCGTTCCAAAACGCCCGAAATTTGTACTGCGCCAGCAAGGCCGGCTAATCCTCCGGCTAATGCCATGGAGCCTATAATTACCATTTTTGGGTTCATGCCCGCGTAGAGCGCTGCATGTGAATTCTCTCCGTTTGTACGAATGGCAAAACCCATTTTTGATTTTTTTATTAACCACCACAATAGGATGACAGCCCCTACCATTATAAAAATACCTACATGAAGGCGTAGATTTGGATCTATCCAGTCTAGTAATTTTGGTAATTGTCCATTGCCTGGGACCGATTTAGATATTGGATCCGAGCGACCATCTTTTTGTATGAATGGTTGGCGCAATGCATAGTCAAGGATCCGATAGCTTATTAAATTCAACATGATTGTAAGAATTACTTCGTGCGCGCCTGTGACAGCTCGTAACACCCCCGCAATTCCCGCGTAGGCTGCTCCTGCTAAGGATCCCACAATTAACGTAAAAGTAACTAAAACGATTGTAGGAAGATCTGAGAAAGTAAAACTAAAGATTACTGCTAGTAGGCCACCAATTATTATCTGGCCTTCTGCTCCGATGTTGAATAATCCCGCTCGGAAGCCCAAGCCAATCCCCAAACCTGCTAATATCAATGGTATCGCGGCGGTAAAAGTTTCAGAAATTGCATTAATTGATCCAAATGCACCGTGTCCCAATGCAGCAAAACTTCGACCAATCGTATAAATATCAACTCCGGTTGCGGTCATTATTAGCGCACCAATTAGGAGCGCAGTTGCTATTGCTATGATTGGCAAAACTATGGCGTCTCGGTAAGCGCCTTGCCGTAGCATTAGTAAATCAGCGGTAGTTTTTCGAAAGTTTGATTTAGTGTTCATTGTAAATTTCTTCTGTCGAACCTGCCATCGCTAGTCCAATTTGATTTCGCTTGGGTTTTGCATCTGTATTGTCAAACTCTGCAACAATAGAGCCATCATACATGACCAGTATCCGGTCAGATAAAGATATGATTTCGTCTAACTCAGACGAAATAAGTAACACACCATTCCCATCATCACGGCTCTGGACGAGGCGGCTGTGAATATACTCTATAGAGCCAACATCAACGCCTCTCGTAGGTTGTGCAGCAATGACGATTTTTGGTTTGCGGCCTAGTTCTCTTGCAACAACCATTTTTTGTTGATTGCCGCCCGACAAGCTCTTGCCGTTAAGATCAACTGATGGTGTCCGTACATCGAATTCTTCACACAATAGTGCCGCAGCCGACCTGGCTTTTATCCAATTTATTGTGATAAAATCAGAGAGCCTCTTTTCATAATAATTATTGATAATAATATTTTCTGTGATTGAAAAGTTTTCAACCATTCCAAATTTATGACGATCTTCTGGAATGTGGGCCATACCCGCCACATGACGTTGGCGTGCATTAGCTCTCGTAATATCTAGTTCGCCCAAAAACATTTCACCTGTGTAGTTTTTTCTTAATCCTGTAATAACCTCTATTAATTCTGTCTGGCCATTCCCCTGAATACCGGCAATACCTACTATTTCTCCAGCCTTAATACTGAAATTGATATTTTTTAGAACTCGTTCGTTATCTTTTGTATGGAGCTCAATATTTTTGAGCTTTAAAACAGGCTGGCCAATTTTTGACTTTATTTTATTTACCGTAAAAGCCACCTGTCGCCCAACCATCATCTCCGCAAGCTTTTCTTTGGTAAGTCTTTTAGGATTTCCTTCACCCGTAATGCGCCCATGCCTCAGCACTGTAACACGATCGGCGATTTCTTTGATTTCGTGTAATTTATGAGTAATAAATACGATCGCCTTACCTGAAGCTTTAAGGGCCCGTACTATTGAAAAAAAATCTTCTACTTCACTTGGTGTCAGGACCGCAGTTGGTTCGTCAAAAATAATTACATTAGCTTCTCGAAATAAAACTTTTATAATTTCAACTTTTTGTTGTATCCCAACTGGAAGGTCTTCGATAATGGCATCTGGGGGAACTGATAGACCGTATTCAGAGCTAATTTTATTAACTAGAGTGCGAGCCTTCGATAAATCTAAATAGTCAGCAGTTTTGACTGGCTCAACTCCAAGAATTACATTTTCAGCGACTGAAAATATTGGTACCAGCATAAAATGCTGATGGACCATCCCTATTCCTGCAGAGATACTGTCTCCAGGGCCTCGAAAATTTACTTCAATGCCGTCGATTAGTAATTTTCCTTCATCGGGCGCATAAAGCCCCGAAAGAATATTCATAAGCGTGGATTTTCCAGCGCCGTTTTCACCAAGTAAGCCCAGCACTTCGCCCGCTTTGATTTGCAGGTTAATTTGATCGTTCGCAATTACAGAACCAAACCGTTTTGTAATGCCTTTTAATTCTATGTCCATTGTCATAGGCCCTTAAGGGTCCCTCCCCCGAACGTATCAGGGGAGGGATTAGGCTGTTAAGGCCCTACAGAAATCGAGCCGTCAATTATTCCGGCACGGACCGCGTCAATTTCCGCCTTTAATTCAGGGGGGACAGCACTCTCAAAGTTATGATACGGTGCAATCCCCACGCCGTTGTTAGCTAAAGTGCCAACGGTAAGGCCTCCTTCAAAAGATCCATCCATAGCTGCGTTGATAACTGCTTCAACAGTACTATCCATACGCTTAAGGACTGAAGTTAGGTATACATCAGCACGTTCCGGATCAGTAGCGACCAAATCGGCGTCTACGCCGATAATTTTCAAACTGTCGGAACCTAGTTCTGCCGCTAGTGCAGCCGAGCCCAAGCCAACGGGGCCAGCTACCGGCATTACAATATCTGCACCTTCATCATATAGGTTTTGCGCAAATGCACGGCCGTCATCCAAGCTATCGAAGTTATTGGTGAATAGGCCTTCCTGTGAACTCGTGTTCCAGCCAAGAACTGATACGGAAGTACCGTGTTGTTCATTATAATAGTCAACGCCATATACAAGGCCATTCATGAAGGCTGTCACAGGAGGTATGTTTAAACCCCCAAATGTGCCAATAGTACCTGTTTCTGTCATTCCTGCGGCTAGGTATCCAGCTAAAAACGCGGCTTCGTCAGTCGCAAAAATTTGCCCGAGGACGTTTGGAATTGTTGGATCATACGCAAAATCCACAATGGAGAATTTTTGATTGGGGTTTGCAGTGGCTGCATTAGCGGTAGCTTCTCCCATTAAGAAACCTACTGTAACAATTATATCGCATGATCCATCCATCAATGCGTTGAGATTAGCTGCGTAGTCAGTTTCTGATTGGGACTCTAAAAATCTTCCGTCGATTCCTCTATTGGCAATCGCGTTCTCAACCCCATGCCAAGCTGTTTGATTGAAGCTAGCGTCATCAATCCCGCCAACGTCAGTAACTTGGCATGCAGTGAATGCATTGGCCGATGCAGTGCATAAGAGCGTGAAGCCTATTGCAAGGCTAGTTTGTTTTACAATTTCCATTTTAACCTCCATGTTTGTGATCTGAACCCAGGGAACGGGCCTGGTGGGTGCGAGATCTATGCCAAATCGTATGTTGTTGGGTATTCTACTGGCAGGAAAGGATACTGGAGAAAAAATAAAGCTTTCACAATGATTTTGGATCATCGATGATTTTTTAATTTGTGTTTAGAGTTTTTGCTAGCACTATCGCATCGCTATATTTGCCATTCTTGTACTGATAATAGCCCTTGCGAAATCCAATTTCGTTGAAACCAAAAGAGATGTAGAGCGCCCGGCCAATACTGTTTTTGTTGTCTACTTCCAAAAAAATCTCTTTAATCTGTGCCTCCTTAGCTATTGAGATTAGTCTAGAAAGCAGAGCCTTCCCGTGACCCTTTCCCTGATGGTTTGGGTCAATTGCAATGGTTAAGATTTCAGCCTCTGGTGGCACGATCCGAAGAACGGCAAAGCCGTGATCATGATGGCTGATGGTCATATTACGCGCCACAAGCAACTCTTCAAAATCCTTGCGCGTCCATGCGCCGCCTTGGTTAAAGGCGCGGGCGTGTAATGCGGCCATTTGTGCAGCGGTGCGGGTCACAGCAAACGCGGCCCATATTCGCGCGCGGGGGCTGCATCCGCCGTACGCAAGTAAAGCGGCGAAGGGCGCGGCAGCGGCATATCTGCCGCGTGTTTTGCCTCGGCGATAGTCGCGATCGCCGTGGCAATCATGACGGATGGAGCGACATAGATCAGCCCATAGTCACTGGCAATCTGCTGTCCCAGACTTCCTGTGACCTGCTGTGCAAGCTCACGAGGGGTGAGCGTGTTCAAGCCGACAAGCCGCGCCTCATCTGCTTGGCCCTGATCATCAAAGCTTTGCAGATAGGCCTCATCACGGCGGGCATCTTCGATCACGCTGAGCGATCCCGTGATCCCAAAGCGGCGCGCCTCAAAAGTAGAGACACCAATCGCGGGCCGCGCCAAGGCCAGTGCAAGACCTCGGGCGGCTGAAACAGAAATGCGCAGGCCCGTGAAATTGCCAGGCCCGATGCCGACACCAATGGCATCCACTTCTGCGGCTGTTTTGCCTGCTTCTGCGAAAATCTCATTGACCAAAGGCATCAGGCGCTCCGCCTGACCTTTCGCCATCGGCTCGAGCCGCGCAGCAAGGACTGTATTCCCTTCTACCAAAGCGGCCGCGCAATGCGCGGCCGATGTATCTATACCTAAGCAAAGCAAATGGGATTAGACCGTGACAGGGCGCACTTCCACCACTTCTGGGATGTAATGGCGCAACAGGTTTTCAATGCCCATTTTCAGGGTCAATGTCGAAGAAGGGCATCCCGCGCAGGCCCCTTGCATGTGCAGGTACACCACCCCACGATCAAAACCGTGAAAGGTAATGTCGCCACCATCTTGAGCCACGGCAGGACGCACACGGGTGTCGAGCAATTCCTTGATCTGACCCACGATTTCGGCGTCCTCACCGCTGTGGTCAGCATGGCCACCCGCGGCAGGGCCCTCATCCCCCATCACAGGCGCGCCAGATTGGAAATGCTCCATAATCGCGCCGAGAAGGGCAGGTTTAATATGATCCCATTCGATTGTATCGGCCTTAGTGACCGTCACGAAATCCGTGCCGAAAAATACCGCTGTTACACCATCAACCGCAAAAATGCGGGCGGCAAGTGGCGATTTATCCGCCGTTTCGCGCGATGGAAAATCTGCTGTGCCTATGTCCAGAACGGTTTGCCCTGGCAAAAACTTCAGCGTGGCTGGGTTTGGGGTGGATTCCGTTTGAATAAACATTAGCTTCCTCCTGCGCGCAAGCGTATGCCTGATATGATATGGACCCCCCAATAAGTCAAGTTTTAGAATAGTTCTAAAACCTAGAAATCAGGTGATCTGCTCAAGCTGTTCTTTGGTCAACTCGCCTGGAACGATCGTGATCGGCGCGGGCAAACTGCCGGCCTGTTTTGTCAATTGCGTGACCAATGGGCCAGGTCCACCCTTGCCAGATCCTGCCCCAAGAACCAGCACACCGATATTGGGATCATCATGAATATGCGCGAGAATTTCTTGTACAGGTTCCCCTTCACGGATGGCAAGACTGGGATCAATCCCCTGTCGGTCGCGCATCCATTTTGCAAACACTTCGAAATGCGCCTCGATCCGTTCCCGCGCTTCGGCGCGCATCAAATCGCCAATACCGATCCAATGTTGGAATTCCTCAGGTGGGATGATGGATATGATTTCAACCGCGCCCTTGGTATTGGCTGCGCGCATTGCGGCAAAGCGCATCGCGTTTAAACACTCGCGCGTGTCGTCTAGAACCACCAGAAACTTACGCATTTTTCCATCCCCTCTCACCGCGCTAAAGGATGCGCATTTGCACGCGCCATTTCAACAACAAACGCGTGATGCCTTATGAGGCTGCCTCGCTGCGCGCCCAATCCCAATAGAGATCGCGCGCGATCTGGCTGATGGGTCCGATCTCATATGTGATCTCGTCAAAGGCGCTCACGGGGGTGATCTTCTGCAAATTTCCCGTCAAAAATACCTCATCGGCACGGCGGAAATCATCAAAACTGAGCACGGTTTCAATCACTACGATGCCATTTTCGCGTAGGTTTTTGATATGACGGGCCCGTGTAATCCCCGCCAGAAATGTGCCATTTGGAATTGGCGTATAGACCACCCCATCGCGCACCATAAAGACGTTTGCGGTGGCGGTTTCTGCGACATTCCCCATCGCATCCGCCACAAGTGCGTTGTCAAAACCCTTAGTTTTTGCCTCGAGCAGCATCCGTGCATTGTTGGGATAAAGGCAGCCTGCTTTTGCGTTGACCACATTATCCGCCAAGACGGGACGGCGGAAGGATGTTGTGGTCAGACGGACAGTTTTTGTGGGGTCAGGCATAGGGATTTCTTCAAGGCTGATCGCAAATCCTGTTGCGCCCGCCTTTGGCAATATCCCTAATTCGCCGCCATCAAGCGCCCAATACATGGGGCGAATATAAACGGTGGCATCCGCGGGATAACGCCCTAATCCTTCCCAAATGATTTCACACATGGCCTTCGGGCTATGGCTTGGCGTGATCATCAACGCCTCGGCAGATCTGTTGACCCGTGTGCAATGCGCCATCAAGTCTGGCGCGATCCCGTCCACATAGCGCGCACCGTCAAACACATTCGAGCCAAGCCAAGCGCCATGATCAGCGGCGCGGATTACAGGGATATCCCCATCATGCCATGCACCGTTGAAATAGGTTTTTATATTGCTGCCAGTTGCCATGAGTAATCCTCCCCATGGCTACCTATAGGCCGCTTCAGCCCGTTGGACCAGTCGCAAAGCCCGATTGATACTCCATCGCCGATGACGCGGGTTTTGGGCCAGCTTTCGGATCTTGTGCAGGCTTTGCTGCCTGTGGTGCAGCGCCCAGTTTGGGCGCTTGCGGTGTTCCATTCTTCGATATCGTATTCATGTCGAACCTCCGTTTGATGTGAACCGTCGACCGAAATCAGCCAACGGAGGTTGAGGGCGCTAAAGCGCCCTGCCTTAGTATGCGTGCAAACCTTAAAAACGGTATGGCAAAGAAAGTATTCAGCACTGCGCCATAATTACCGCGAGTGCAAAACATGCGCCGCAATGCAGCAAAAGTCAAGCCTCCGCCAAGAGCGCCTCTAGATCAAACGGGGCATTGACCATCTCCAACGTGCCTGATGCATCGCGGGGCCAATCGTTAGGCGCGCGATCGCGGTAGAGCTATATGCAGTTGCCATCTGAGTCAGAAAGATAGAGCGCCTCTGATACGCCATGATCTGCTGTCCCTTCGATCTGCACGCTTTTGGCAACCACATTCGCCAAGGCCTGTGCAAGGCTTTTGCGGTCAGGATAGAGAAAAGCCACGTGGTAAAGACCCGCTGCCCGCGGAGGTGCGGGGCCAGCACCCTCGGATTCCCAAGTGTTGAGGCCGATGTGGTGGTGATATCCCCCCCCCAGCCGATAGAAATGCGGCTCGGCGGCCGTAGCGTTGTATAAGCTCTAACCCCAAGACATCGGGGTAAAACGCGATAGAGCGCTCAAGATCGGTGACTTTCAAATGGACATGGCCAATGGCCAAAGTGTCGGGTGCAGTATATGTCATGACGTTCTCCTTTGCGGGCAATCTGCCCTCAAAGTTTGCGCACAAACTGATCACTTTGCAGATGTTCTGTGCGAGAATGCGCTAAATGCGTCTAGCTGTGCACCATCCCTATAATGTCATAGGCCTGCGCCAAAATCGGCGCTGCAATTTCGCGCGCACGCTCTGCACCGCGACCCAGAATGCGATCAATCTCGGCCTGATCCTGCATGAGGCGCGCCATTTCCGCCGAGATTGGCGCAAGTTTTGCCACTGCCAAATCAGACAGCGCCATTTTGAAATGACCAAATAGCGCGCCTTGATGCTGATCCAAAACGGCCTGGGGATCAATTTCTGCCAAAGCGGCATAGATATTGACCAGATTGCGGGCCTCAGGCCGCGCCGCCAGTTCCGCCAATACATCAGGCAGCGGGTCAGGGTCCGTCTTTGCCTTACGGATTTTCTTGGAAATCGCATCAGCATCATCGGTCATATTGATCCGACTTGCATCTGCGGGGTCGGATTTCGACATCTTTTTGGTGCCGTCTTTTAGGCTCATAACCCGTGTTGCCGCCCCTTCAATCACGGGCTCAGCGATCGGGAAGAAGTCGACCCCAAAATCATGGTTGAACTTAGCCGCAATATCGCGGGTCAGTTCCAAATGTTGTTTTTGATCTTCGCCGACTGGCACATGGGTGGCGTGATAGACCAAAATATCAGCGGCCATTAGCGCGGGATAGGCGAATAACCCCAGCGAGGCGTTTTCGGCGTTTTTGCCCGCTTTGTCCTTCCATTGGGTCATGCGGCCCATCCATCCCATGCGGGCGACGCAATTAAATAACCACCCAAGCTGCGCATGTTCAGGCACTTGGCTTTGATTGAAGAGGATGGATTTTTCTGGATCAATCCCTGCGGCAATGAAACCGGCACAAAGCTCGCGGGTGTTTTTCGTAAGGTCACTTGGGTTCTGCCAAACGGTAATCGCGTGCATGTCCACCATGCAATAGATGGTCTGAAATCCGCCTGCCTCTTGCATATCTACAAAACGCTTCATCGCGCCCAAGTAATTCCCAAGGGTCAGCCCGCCCGAAGGTTGGATGCCTGAAAAGACGCGTGGTGTGAATTTTGTCTCAGCCATTGGTGACCTATTACGGTTGTGATTGGATGCCAGAAGAAAATCATTCCACAATACTGGCATTTGCCTTGCGCATCGCTTACCCACGAGGCGCAATAAGGTCAACCGAAGGTGCAGCCATGGATCAAGAGAATAAAAGCCTGTTCAACGACCTTCACCCAGTCGTTCTTGGTTTGGCTGTGGTGATCTTTGGCCTTGAGGTGATGTTTCAGCTGGCCACTGCTGGGCTTTTGGGCGGGTCAGGCGGGCTTGGGTGGCGCATGGCCGCGGTGCGGGATTATGGCGTGTTCCACGAAATTGCCGCTTGGATGTTTGCCAATAACAGCTATCCCGCAAATGATCTGATGCGTCTTGTGACCTACCCGCTGATCCATGGCGGTTTTATCCATGCCGTGTTCGTCAGCGTGTTCATACTGGCCATTGGCAAAATGGTGTCACAGGTTTTCTCAGGGCTGTCGATCTTGGTTCTGTTCTTTGCGGGTTCCATCATCGGGGCTTCGGCCTTTGTGGGCTTGTTAAACAGCACCTATCCCCTGATCGGCGGGTATCCGGGTGTCTATGCTCTGATCGGTGCCTTCACCTTTATCCTCTGGGCCAATATGGGTCGGACAGGTGACAATCCGATGCGTGCTTTTTCCCTGATTGCAATGCTTTTGGCCATTCAAATCTTATTCGCTTTTTTGCAAGGCGATTGGGGCAGCGTGGTCTCTGATCTTTCAGGATTTGTGACAGGATTTGCCCTGTCGTTTGTATTGATCCCAGGGGGGTGGGCCTTGCTTTTGCAACGCCTTCGCAAACGCTGATCTAGCGGGCGGCAGCCACGATTATTGGCTCAATCGGGGATTTTGTTACCACCGCTTGCGGCGTGTTTGTGGTCATGGCCAAGATGGCCAAGCCAAAAATCACCATAAGCGGCGCGTGAAGGATCAACCCGCGAGAAATGCTGTCACCTCATGCGATTGCGCCTCAAGGGATTTGCGCATCTTGGCAAATGCGGCAGCCTCAAGTTGGCGCACACGTTCCTTGGACAGGCCCAGTTCTTCGCCCAAGGATTCCAACGTGCGCGGCTCATCCCGCAATTTGCGTTCGCGCACAATGAACCGCTCGCGCTCGTTCAATGATGACAAGGCATTCAACAACCATTCGCGCAGTTGCGCGCGGTCGCGGGCCTGCTCAACCAAATCTGCAGCCTGTTCGCTGTCATCCTCAAGCGTGTCGATCCATTCGCGTCCTTCATCCTCAACGGATTGCGTTGCGTTCAAAGAATAATCAGATCCTGCAAGGCGACCTTCCATCATCTCAACATCATGCAGCGGCACGCCGACCTCTGTGGCGATCATCTGCAACAATTGATGCTTGTCGAGGTTTTGGCCTGCGGCCATTGCCTCGCGTTCGATGCGCGTCTGCACGCGGCGCATGTTGAAGAAAAGTGATTTTTGGCTGGAGGTAGACCCCGTGCGCACCATCGACCAATTGCGCATCACGTAATCTTGGATAGATGCCTTGATCCACCACACGGCATAGGTTGAAAACCGCACGCCACGATCAGGGTCAAATTTATCTGCCGCCTTCATCAAACCCAGACCCGCCTCTTGGATCAGGTCATTCATCGGCGCGCCGTAGCGCTTGAATTTAGCGGCCATGGAAATCGCAAGGCGCATATAGGCCGTCACCAGACGGTGCAAGGCTTCCTCATCGCGATGATCGCGCCAAGCATAGGCCAGTCGCAATTCCGTCTCTGCGTCTAACAGTTCCGCTTTCATCGCACGGCGCGAAAGCGCTTTTTCTCCACCCATGTCCAAAGCCATAACGCACCCCCTGTTGGCGTATCATTTTTGGCAGTGTCTTGTTCCGCATCTTGTGCGGTTCTATTGGTGTTACGCGGCAGCATGATGAATGGATCACTTTTGGTGAGGAATTTCTTTTGACGGGTTTGGCGGGTTTGACATTGGTTTTTGGCGGTGCGGCGTCTGGCAAGTCGCGCTTTGGCGAGGATTTGGTGCTGAACACGGGGCTGTCGCCCGTTTATCTCGCGACAGCACAGGCCCATGATGCCGAGATGGAAGCCAAAATCGCCAAGCATAAATCCGCGCGTGCGGCGGCCCAGTGGCGCACAGTCGAAGTGCCGACCGATATTCCTGCGGCTCTGACGCAACTGCACAAAAGCGAGGCCGTGTTGATTGATTGCGCTACGCTGTGGTTGGCCAATCTGGGTATGGCTAAACGGGACTGGCGGGCTGAATGGGCGGCGCTGGCCCGCGCCATAGCTGATTGCCCGGCCCCTGTTGTCATTATTTCGAACGAGCTTGGAATGGGCGTTGTGCCGGATCATCCCCTCTCGCGGGCCTTTCGTCAGGATCAAGGGGAATTGAACCAAGCCATCGCTGCCGCAGCGGATCTTGTGGTGATGGTGGCCGCAGGTCTGCCTCTCGTCCTCAAAGGGCAGTTGCCAAAGGGGCAGGGGTGATGCGCCGTGCCTTTTGGCTGCGTCATGGGCCGACCCATGCCAAGGTGATCACGGGGTGGCGTGATGTTCCTGTTGATCTCAGCGATCACGCGCAAATCGCGCGGCTTGACGCCTATCTTCCCGCACAGGCAGTGATGATTTCCTCTGACCTCAACCGTGCTGAGGCCACTGCAGATGCGCTATCGCCGCGCCTGCGCTTGCCTCATGAGCCTGATCTGCGCGAATTTCATTTTGGCGAATGGGAGGGGCAGGGGTTTGATGCGGTTAGCCAATCTGCCCCTGAACTTTCGCGCGCCTTTTGGGAGGGTGGGGAAGACATCTGCCCGCCCAACGGGGAAAGTTGGGCGATGGTCATTGCGCGGGTGAGCCGCGCGTCTGATCGCGTTCTGGCGCAGCACCCTGATCAAGATGTGATCTTTACATGCCATTTCGGCGCAATCCTAACGCAAATCGCGCGTCATTCAGGGCTAAGCGCATATCAGGCTTATGCCCATACCATCCCCCCTCTCTCGGTCACAGAATTTCACCAGAGAGAAGGCAGATGGTCTGTTGTGAGAATCGGATATTGCCCCTAGCGGTGTTGTCCTTGGCACAGGATGGGGCGCACCATTGCGGATTTGGCAGCATCCGACAAAACCGAAGAGGCGCATATCCTAGAAGCGGTCAGTTATCGCATCAGCACAGGGCGTGAAGATTAGCCCGCACGCCGTGCCCCGATGGCTTGCCAAATGATTTCGGCGACATTGATCCCGTCAAAGCGTTCTAATTCTTGAATTCCCGTAGGTGAGGTCACGTTGATCTCGGTTAGGTAATCGCCGATCACATCAATCCCCACAAAAATCTGGCCTTTTTCGCGCAGCAGCGGGCCAATTTTGGCGCAGATCTCATGTTCGCGCGCGGTCAGCCCGATTTTTTCAGCCCGTCCGCCAACATGCATATTTGATCGGGTTTCGCCTTCGGCAGGCACGCGGTTGATCGCCCCAACGGGCTCGCCGTCAATCAAGATGATCCGCTTGTCCCCCGCCGTCACATCAGGCAAGAATTTTTGCGCAATCAGGGGTTCGCGGCTGATAGAGGTGAACATCTCATGCAAGGAATTGAGGTTGCGATCCGTTGGCTCAAGACGAAACACGCCCGCGCCACCATTGCCGTAGAGCGGTTTGATGATGATTTCCCCATGGCGCGCGCGGAACTCACGCAAAGCGCCAAGATCGCGGGCGATCATAGTGGGCGGGGTTAAATCGGGGAATTCCAGAACCAACAATTTTTCAGGATAATTGCGCACCCAAAACGGGTCATTCACGATCAAGGTTTTGGGATGAATCCGTTCCAAAAGATGGGTGGTGGTGATGTAACCCATGTCAAAAGGCGGGTCTTGGCGCAAAAGCACCACATCCCAATCGCCTAGGTCGATGGTCTGCTCTGCCCCAAGGGTGAAGTGGTTCCCTTTTTCGCGGCGTAAGGTGATCGGCCATCCGCGCGCGCAGACACGACCCTCGTCAAAAAACAAACGATCTGGAGTGTAGTAAAACAGCTCATGCCCCCGCGCTTGTGCCTCCAGCCCCACGCGAAACGTGCTATCCGCGTCAATGTTAATCGGCGCGATTGGATCCATCTGAATTGCGACTTTGAGTGCCATGTCTCACCCCGTATCTATACCAACCCTTTCATGGCCTTTGGCAGGGGGGGACGCAATGCCCAATTCATGTCAGGCAGGCTATTCGAGAAACGCATTCGCGATGATGTGAACCTGTCCGATCTGGTTGAGGGCTGCGAGATCATAACGGCACGGTGTCGCAAGGCCCATGGGACAAAGACCCAAATACTCATCACCTGTCTGTAGGATGCGCGCCCTTTTTGCGAGGCTGACCCGTGACACAGCGGTGTCAAAATCCCGCGATTTTTTAACTTCTACAAAAGTTATTTCGCCTGATTTTTCAAAAATCAGATCTATCTCGCCGCCCCGCCCGCGCCATCGCCGCGCCCGCAAGTGATAGCCATGGGTTTCATAGAGCCGCGCCACCTGATCCTCGGCAGACAGCCCCGCAAGATAGGCGGTTTTCCCGCTCACGGATCCGCGTCCAAGGACAGACCCAATTGATAAACATCGCGTTTCGGCAGGCCCAGTTCGGTTGCCACCTGCGCCGCAGCCTCCTTCAGCCGTGCAGTCTTAAGTCGCGCCCGAAGCGCCGCAATCACGGTGGCCTCATCAGCGGCTTGCTTTTCCGCGCGGTCAATGACAACCACGATCTCACCTTTCAATGCTCGACCTTCGATCGCCGCAATCACATCTGCAAGCGATCCGCGAATGACCTCCTCAAATTTTTTGGTCAATTCGCGGCACAGAGCGATCTGGCGATCTTGGCTCCAAATCTCGGCCATCTCGTTTAACAATTTATGAATGCGCTTCGGGCTTTCATATAAGATCAGCGTTGCTTGGGTCTGATCTAAATCTTGCAGAAATTTGCGCCGTTCCCCCGATTTTGGGGGTGGGAAGCCCGCAAAAAGAAAGCGGTCACTGGGCAGGCCCGACACGGTCAGTGCGGCCAGTGAGGCTGATGCCCCCGGTGCGGTGGTGACCATATGCCCATCTACAATAGCGGCACGCCCCAAGGTAAAACCAGGGTCGGCCACGAGCGGCGTCCCTGCCTCTGATGCATAGGCCACGGATTTTCCTTCGCCCAAAAGGGACATGATCTTTGGCCGCATCTCTGAGCCGTTATGATCGTGATAGGGAAAGACTGCGCGGCCATTCAGCGCCACCCCATGAATTTCCATCAAATGGCGCAAGGTGCGCGTGTCTTCTGCGGCGATGACATCGCAGTTGGCAAGGATGTCTAACCCGCGCAAGGTGATGTCGCGCGCGCTGCCAATCGGGGTTGCTACAAAGTATAAACCTGCGGCCAGTTTGCTGTCGCGGGGGGTGTAGGCAAATTCGCGCCCGTTTTCTGTGTCGTTTCGCATCAGCTCACTTACATATCTGCGCGGTCTGTCCATTGCGAGCGTTTACTTGGCGGACAGGACTGGCTAGGGTTTGTGCAAATTGGCCCCACTGGGAGAGATCACTATGATCCCTGCTTTGACAAAATTTCGCAAGTTCTTGCGGTTGAGTTTGCTTTTGCTCTTTGGCGTGGTTCTGTCGGCCTGTCAGGCCACAATGGGAACAGGGCCACAGGTCGGGCAATCTGTGCGCGTTGCGATGCTGCTGCCCTATGGTTCGCCCAATGCAGGGGACGACCTTCTGGCAAGTAGCCTTGAGAACGCCGCGCGCCTCGCTGCCGCCGAGGCCGTTGGCACGCAAATCGACTTGGTGGTTTATCCAACGCAAGCCGATGCAGGCATGGCCGCAGCTGTGGCACAGCAGGCGGTTGCGGAAGGGGCGGATGTGATCCTTGGGCCATTGCGCTCGGACGCGGCGGCGGCGGTTGGTGTGGCCGTGGCGAATACCAATGTCTCGGTTCTTAGTTTCTCGAACAATGCCAGCATTGCAGGGCGCAATCTGTTTGTGCTTGGCCTGACTTACGACAATGCCGCCGCGCGGATGGTGTCCTATGCGGCGGCGAATGGCCGTGATCGCATCATGGTGGTTCATGCGCGCAATTTGGCGGGTGAAGTGGCGCGTGATGCAGTACGCCGTGCGGCGGCGGCCTCAGGTGCCACTGTTGTGGGTGAAATCGCCTATGAGTTCAGTCAGACTGGCGTTGTTGCTGCCTTACCTGAGGTTGAGGCAATGGTCGCACAAACTGGCGCAAATGCGATGATTTTGACCGCGGACGCATCAGGGGCTTTGCCGCTTTTCGGTCAACTCTTGCCAGATAATGGCTTTGACACTGAGGCCACCAAAATCATTGGTCTGACCCGTTGGGATATCCCTGCGCAGACCTTGGAAATTCGTGGCTTGCAAGGCGGGTGGTTTGTCCTGCCCGATCCCAATGCCGAAAGTGCGTTCCGCACTCGCTATCAATTGGCCTATCAGCAAGCCCCCCATAACCTTGCGCCCTTAGCCTATGACGGGATGCGCGCTGTGATTGACACCGTGGGTCGCACGGGCCGTTTGGGCGGTGTGGATTTTGCATCAGGCTCTGGCTTTGCGGGCGCGAACGGCGTATTCCGATTGCTACCTGATGGCTCTATTGAACGCGGCCTTGCCGTAGTGACTTTGCAAGACAGGCAGATCATCCTTGTTGACCCCGCCCCAAGAACCCTCGGCGCTGGATTCTGAGCAGAACCCACGCCTTTCGGTCATCCCATCTTCAGCGGGGCAATTGATTTGTCCCGCGGAAGATATTTTTGACGCAGAGGCCGTGACGGCCGCAATTGATGGCGCGATATCTGATCTCAGCGATCCTGCCAAAATTCGCGCGGCGGTCGTGGCGATCTTGCAAGATGCCCAAGCAAAGGGTCGATCTGCCATTGATGCGGCCTTTGCGGAAAATCCCCTGACCGCACGCCGTGTGACCCGCGCCTATGTGCATCTGACCGATGGGTTGGTGCAGCAGGTGCTGCGCGTCTCATCTACACGCTTGCACCCCAATCCCACCCCGACCGAGGGGGAGAGGATGGCGATCTTGGCGGTTGGCGGCTATGGGCGTGGCGAGATGGCCCCGTTCTCGGATGTTGATCTTCTGTTTTTGACCCCATGGAAAAGCACAGGTTGGGTCGAAAGCGTGATTGAATCTAGTCTCTACATGCTTTGGGATCTCAAGCTGAAAGTGGGCCACGCCACCCGCAACATCAAAGATTGTCTGCGTCTGGGGCGCGAGGATTTTACAATCCGCACGGCCTTGTTGGAGATGCGCCACTTGACGGGCAATGCCGAATTATCGGCCAAGCTCAAGACGGCACTGCGCAAAGATTTGTTTGAGGGCAGCCTTTCCGAATTCATCGAAGCCAAGCTTGAGGAACGGGTCAGCCGCCACAAAAAGCAAGGTGGCCAACGCTATATGTTGGAGCCGAATGTAAAAGAAGGTAAGGGTGGTCTGCGCGATTTGCAGACACTCTATTGGATTGCGAAATATCAGCATGGCGTGGCGCGGGCCGAAGATCTGGTTGCCCTCAAGGTGTTCAGCCGCGAAGAATTTGACGCGTTTGATGCGGCCGAACGGTTCTTGTGGTCGGTGCGCTGTCATTTGCACACAATTGCAGGCCGCGCGCAGGATGGTTTGAGTTTCGATTTGCAAGTGCAGGTCGCGGAACGCATGCAATATGCCGATCACTCAGGCCGCCGTGCGGTTGAGCATTTCATGCAGGATTATTTCCGCCATGCCACCCGCGTGGGCGAATTGACCCGCATCTTTTTGACCGCGCTTGAGGCCAGTCACGCCAAAAGCGAACCGATGATCTTAGGCTTTTTGCGCGGGCGCAGTCGCAAAAAGAAACTCAAAGACGGCTATGCGCTGAAACAAAATCGTCTGACTGTCGAAAATGAAAAGGCGTTTTTGGCCGATAAGATCAATCTATTACGCATTTTTGAGGAAGCGTTGCGCACAGGCTATCTTCTGCACCCCGATGCAATGCGGATGATCTCGGCCAATTTGCACCTCATTGACACAGCAATGCGCCGAGACAAAGAGGCGAACCGCATTTTCCTTGATTTGCTTTTGAAACAAGGCAATCCCGAACGTGCCTTGCGGCGGATGAATGAATTGGGGTTCTTGGGGGCATTCATCCCTGATTTCGCGGCTATCGTGGCGATGATGCAATTCAATATGTATCACAGCTACACTGTGGACGAGCATACGATCCAAGTTGTCTCTACCCTTGCGCAGATCGAACGGGGCGAATTGGTCGAGGAATTGCCGATTGCATCTGGTATTTTGAAGCGTGGGGTAAACCGCAAAGTGCTTTATGTGGCCTGTTTGCTGCATGACATTGGCAAAGGTCGGAAAGAAGATCATTCGATTTTGGGCGCGCGGATTGCGCGTGCACTCTGCCCTCGCTTGGGCCTCAAACCCGATGAGACTGAAACAGTGGAATGGCTTATGCGCTACCACCTGTTGATGTCGGACATGGCCCAAAAACGCGACATTGCGGATCCGCGCACAGTGCGTGATTTTGCCAAACTGGTAAAAACGCGGCAGCGTCTGGATTTGCTGACTGTTTTGACGGTTTGCGATATTCGCGGGGTTGGGCCTGACACATGGAACAACTGGAAAGCCACGCTGTTGCGCGGCCTCTATCGCGCCACGGCTGAAGCCTTGGAAACGGGTCTTGAGGATCTTAACCGCGACAAATTGGAAAGCGAGGGCAAAAAGGCCCTGCGCGATGCCTTGGCAACTTGGCCTAAGGCGGATCTTAAAACTGAAATAGACCGCCATTATGGCCCCTATTGGCAAGGGCTTGATCTGGCCAGCCAGATTATCTTTGCCAATATGCTGCTTGGCCTTCGGGATGATGAAATCCGGATTGACACACAGCGTGATACTGACCGCGATGCGACCCGCGTCTGCTTTGCGCTTGTGGATCACCCAGGCATCTTTAGCCGCCTTTCTGGCGCCCTGTCACTGGTGGGCGCGAATGTGGTCGATGCCCGCACCTATACCTCGAAAGATGGCTATGCGACTGCCGTGTTCTGGGTTCAAGATGCTGATGGCAACCCCTATGAGGATGCCCGCTTGCCGCGTCTGACTTCGATGATCGACAAAACCCTAAAGGGCGAGGTTGTAGCCTCAAAGGCGTTTGAGGGGCGCGACAAGATCAAAAAGCGCGAGCGCACGTTTAACGTGGCGACCAATATCACCTTCGATAATGACGGGTCGGAAATCTACACGATCATCGAGGTGGATACACGAGACCGCCCTGGTCTGCTATATGATCTGACCAAGACCTTAGCCGCGAATAATATTTACATCGCCAGTGCGATGATCGCGACCTTCGGTGTTCAGGTGGTAGATGTGTTTTACGTGAAAGATATGTTCGGTCTCAAACTCCACTCCAAATCCCGCCAAGATGTGTTGGAGCGCAAGTTGCGCGATGCCATCGCGCGCGTGGCCGAGCGGGCAGGGGTCTAGCGGCTGTGGCGGCCCCGCAAATCAGATTGGGCTTTGGCTTTCTCACTGTCGGCGGTTGGACATTGGTCAGCCGCGTCTTGGGATTTTTGCGCGATATTCTGATTGCCCGCTATCTTGGTGCGGGCGGCGTGGCCGAGGCGTTTTTGGTGGCGTTTTCTTTACCAAATATGTTCCGCCGCTTTTTTGCTGAGGGTGCAATGAACACGGCTTTTGTGCCGATTTTTTCCAAAAAACTCGAAGGCGGCAGCGATGCGATGTCATTTGCGCGCAATGCATTATCCATGCTTGCTGTGTTTCTGATTGGCTTCACCCTGCTTGCGCAGATTGCCATGCCTTGGTTGGTTTTGGCGATGGCATCGGGCTTTGCCGATGATCCCCGCTTTGGGACCGCGGTGGAATTTGGCCGTATCTGTTTCGCCTATATTTTGCTGATCTCACTGGCAGCGTTGATTTCGGGCATGCTGAATGCGGCGGGTCGCTTTGCGGCTGCTGCTGCGGCGCCTGTGCTGTTGAATGTGATCCTCGTCTCGGCGCTGATCTTTGGCGCGCAGAGCGCTACGGACAGCCCCGAAGCCGCGCGCATGATCGGGCTGGCCCTGTCTTGGGGGGTGCCCGTGGCGGGCGTGGCGCAACTGGCTCTGGTATGGGGGGCGGCTGCACGCGCAGGGTTGGTCATCCGCCCAACTTGGCCGAAATTCACGCCTGATCTGCGCCGACTGGCCGTTGTGGCAGGGCCTGCCATGCTTGCAGGTGGGGTGGTGCAGATCAATCTTTTGGTGGGGCGTCAGGTTGCAAGCTTCTTTGATGGGGCGATTGCATGGTTGTCTTATGCCGACAGGCTATATCAATTGCCGCTCGGTGTGGTTGGGATCGCAATCGGGATTGTGTTGTTGCCAGATCTCTCGCGCCGCTTGCGGGCAGGCGATGATGCAGGGGGGCGGCAGGCCTTATCGCGTGCGGCTGAGATTGGGATGACTCTGACCATTCCTGCCGCGGTTGCGTTGATGGTTATCCCAGTGCCTTTGGTCTCGGTCTTGTTCGAACGTGGGGCCTTTGAGGGCCAAGATACTATTGCCACGGCTTGGGCGGTGGCGATTTATGGGGCAGGGCTGCCCGCATTTGTTCTTCAGAAAATCTGGCAGCCCGTGTTTTACGCGCGCGAGGATACCAAGCGCCCATTTCACTATGCCTTGGTAGCAATGGTCATAAATGCCGCTCTCGCCATCGGGCTTGCCTTTTTTATCGGCTATATTGCCGCCGCATTGGCCACCACCATTTCTGCATGGGTCATGGCCTATCAGATGCGCCGTGGTGCAAAGACCTATGGTGATGTCGCTGCCTATGATGCGCGGTATCTCGCGCGCATTCCACGCATTGCGGGGGCGGCCATCGCGATGGGGGCGTTGCTCTATAGTGCGGGATTGATCCTTGCCCCCGTTCTTGAGGGGGGAGGCGTGCGCTATCTCGCGCTTGCGGGGCTGATTGCAGTTGGCGCGGGGGCCTATGCCCTTTTTGGTTGCCTGTTTGGCGCCTTTTCATTCGGAGAAATTCTGGGCGCGCTGCGCCGCAAAGGGGCCGCGTGAGGGGCATTTCCCATTGCCCCACGGCGCCGCGCCACATAGGTTTCGCAACAGAACAGGCGAAAAGGTGAGATCATCATGATTTCGGGGAAACGTATATTGTTGATCATAGGGGGCGGGATCGCGGCCTATAAATGCCTTGAGCTGATCCGCCGTTTGCGCGACCAAGGGGCCGCTGTTACCCCTGTTCTCACACAGGCGGCACAAGAATTTGTGACACCACTCTCGGTCGCAGCCCTCGCGGGCCAAAAGCCATACACGCATCTCTTTGATCTGACCGATGAGGCCGAAATGGGCCATATCGAATTATCTCGCGCCTCAGATCTAGTTGTGGTGGCCCCAGCAACGGCGAATTTGATGGCCAAAATGGCGGGCGGTCATGCAGATGATCTGGCCTCGACCCTGCTGATGGCAACTGACAAGCCGGTGCTGATCGCCCCTGCAATGAATGTGCGGATGTGGGAACATCCCGCCACCCAGCGTAATTTGGCGCAGCTTTTGGGGGATGGGATTCGTTCTGTTGGCCCCAATGAGGGCAGCATGGCCTGCGGTGAATTTGGCCTAGGCCGCATGGCCGAACCCGATGAGATTGTCAGCGCTATTGCCGCGCAATTTGCGGAAGGCCCGCTTGCGGGGCGACATGTTCTGATTACTTCTGGCCCAACACACGAACCCATAGATCCCGTGCGCTATATCGCCAACCGCTCGTCAGGGGCGCAGGGGGCGGAGCTTGCTGCGGCCTGTCGCGATTTGGGCGCGCGGGTCAGTTTCGTCACAGGCCCTGCATCTGTGCCACCGCCTCATGGTGTAGATGTCATCAAGGTCGAGACAGCCGCGCAGATGGCAAAGGCCGTGACAGAGGCCCTGCCTGCGGATGCCGCTATATTTGCCGCTGCCGTTGCCGATTGGCGCGTGGATAATGCCGCGAACCAAAAGATCAAGAAATCGGGCGATGGCGCGCTACCCCGTCTCAGCTTTGCTGAAAACCCAGATATTTTGGCATCTGTGGCACATATGGAAAAAGGCCGCCCGACCTTGGTTGTGGGCTTTGCCGCCGAAACCGAAAATCTGGTTGATCATGCGCAAGCGAAATTGGCGCGCAAAGGATGTGATTGGATTGTGGCCAATGATGTGTCCCCTGACACGGGGATCATGGGGGGCGCATATAACGCGGTCACGCTGATCACGCGCGCGGGTGCTGATCCATGGCCACGCTTGAGCAAATCTGAGACTGCAGCACGGCTTGCCCTGCGTGTGGCCGAGGCTTTGGGGCGGGCATAATGGCGCAAGTTGAAGTAAAGTTCTTGCGCGAAGACTGGGCTGATCTTGACCTGCCCCTGCCGAGATATGAAACCGATGGGGCGGCGGGCTTTGATCTACGCGCGCATTTTATGGCTGATGCCCGCGAGGAAGGGCTAACCCTTGCCCCACAGGCGCGCGCCTTGATCCAAACAGGGTTTCGTGTGGCTGTGCCACGCGGGTATGAGCTGCAAATTCGGCCGCGATCTGGCCTTGCCCTGAAACATGGGGTGACGCTTGCCAATGCGCCCGGAACGGTTGACTGCGATTATCGCGGGCCGTTGGGGGTTATCCTAATCAATTTGGGTGATGCACCTTTTGTTATTGGCCATAGGGATCGGATTGGTCAGGGCGTTGTGGCGCCGGTGACCCAAGTCCGTTTTTCGCTTGTGTCGCGTTTGGATGAAACCGTGCGTGGGGCGGGTGGTTTCGGCTCGACTGGGCAGGGCTGATGTTCACAGTTCTTGCAATCATGGCTGCACTTTGGGGCTTTGGGGCGGTGATGAAAACCGCCTATACACCCCGTCTTGTGATGATCGCCCTTGTCTATGGGGTGGTGGTCTTGGGCCATTTCGTTTTGCTCGAGGGCCACCCTTTGCGCATCGCGACAGGCGAAAGTGCCGCGCCATGGTTGATTTTAGGCGGCGCGGTTATGTTGGTTCTGGCCTATCGCGCGGGTCTAAACCGCCTGCGCCGCGTGGCACAGCCTGTGGTAACGCCCGCGCCGCGCCAAAGCGGCACCTTCACGCCAGAGGAATTAGAGCGCTATGCCCGCCACATCACCCTGCCTGACATTGGCGGGCAGGGACAAAAGGCGCTGAAATCAGCCAAGGTTTTGGTGGTGGGGGCGGGTGGTTTGGGCTCGCCCGTTTTGCTGTATCTCGCAGCTGCGGGGGTAGGGCGCATTGGGGTGATTGACGCGGATCACGTCAGCCTGTCGAACCTGCAACGCCAAATTATTCACCGTGATGCTGATCAAGATATGCCCAAAGTGTTTTCAGCAGAACGTGCGATGAAGGCGATAAATCCGCATCTTGATATCCGCCCGTATCATCGTGCTTTGGACGAGACGATAGCGGCTGAGCTGTTCGCTGACTATGATTTAATCATTGATGGCACGGATCAATTTGAAACGCGGGCAATGATCAACCGCGCTGCGGTGTCCGCCAAGCGCCCGCTTTTGGCAGGTGCAATTTCAGCATGGGAGGGACAGATCACCCTCTATGATCCGAGTGCTGGCGGAGCATGCATGGCCTGTGTCTTTCCCAATCTGCCACAGGCGGGGATGGCCGCCACCTGTGCTGAGACGGGTGTCATTGGCGCTCTTCCGGGGGTGGTGGGCACCATGATGGCGCTTGAGGCAATCAAGCAGATTACAGACGCGGGTCAGGGGTTACTGGGACGAATGGTGCTCTATGATGGGCTTGCGCCTGAGACACGGATCGTCAAGCTAAAGCGCAATGCGGCTTGCCCCGTTTGCGCAGGCGACTAGTCGAAATCCTCGTCCTCCATCACGCCCCAAATGGCGGATTTCTCGACCCATCCTGTAAACCCATCAACGGCAAAGCGACACCAGTCGCGTTCGCATTCGCTCACCCGTCCAACCACGCCGCGTTGGGCTTGGGCAATGACAGTGGCCTCTGGATTAGGGCGTTGGCGCAAATCGGCAAGGTCAATATCAATTTGCGCTGTGCGCCGACCTGACAAAAGGGCATAATGCATCCATCCGCCCACCCCGTCATGATCAACGACCCGCCGCCAATGCCCATGCTCGGCCACAACCATCAGCGGCATGTTGCGTTCTTGAAAGACCCAATCAATGCGATGGTTGCGCGAGGGGCCACGCCGTGCATAGCCACGTGTGGCATCCATTGAAACATAACGCGGCAGCGGAAACCCTGTTTCTGGCCCAGTAGTAGGGGCGTCAAAACTGGGCGTTGGGGTGGGGGTGGCGGTCTCAAGTTCGGGTGTCTCGACTGGCACAAGATTGTCAGGGCGTGGCAACGGCACCGCGCCATCCGTGCTTTGAGCTCCTGCGGTGGCCGCAAACACAAGACAAACTGCACCCATCGCTAGGGTTATGCGCCAATCTGACCGTGGCATGACTATCCTCAATAGGCCTCGTCCCGCCGCTTTGGGCTGGGTTATTTTGATCTTTATGACACTATAGCGAGAAAGCCATCGTGGGGGAAGATGACAATACGAAGCGCCTGTCGCGGCCAAGGCCCCTCGAACGCTTGCACCCAAGCGCAGAATGGGGAAGGGTAACAGCGTCAGACATGCCATCCGCCTCAGGAGAAGCCCATGCCCGCACCAAGGTTAAAAGTTGTCGTCACCCGCCATTTACCCGAAGCGGTGGAAACCCGTATGAGCGAATTGTTTGACGTCCAGCTCAATGACGAAGACCGCAAAATGAGCCGCGATGATCTGGTCGCAGCGATGAAATCAGCTGATGTTCTGGTGCCATGTGTGACGGATCAGATTGATGCAGGCATGTTGGGGCAAGCGGGCGAACGGCTCAAGCTGATTGCCAGTTATGGTTCGGGCGTCGATCATATTGACGTTGCCACCGCACGCCAACGCGGGGTCTTGGTCGCCAACACACCGGGTGTCATGACTGATGATACCGCCGATATGACCATGGCGATGATCTTGGGTGTTCTACGCCGCGTGCCAGAAGGGCAGGCTGTCATGCAAACGGGCACATGGCAGGGTTGGGCGCCAACCGCCTTTATGGGGGGGCGTATCGCGGGTAAGCGTTTGGGTATTCTGGGCATGGGTCGCATCGGTCAGGCGGTGGCCCGCCGCGCGGCTGCTTTTGGAATGCAGGTTCATTACCACAACCGCCGCAGGGTTCACGCTGATATAGAGGCCGCGCTTGGCGCGACTTATTGGGAAAGCTTGGATCAAATGTTGGCGCGGATGGATGTGATTTCAGTGAATTGCCCGCACACCCCTTCGACCTTTCATTTGATCAATGCACGCAGGTTGAAGCTGATGAAGCCATCAGCGGTGATTGTGAATACATCGCGTGGAGAGGTGATTGATGAAAACGCACTCACCCGCATGTTGCGCGCGGGCGAGATTGCGGGTGCGGGCTTGGACGTTTTTGAGCGTGGCCATGATGTAAACCCCCGATTGCGGGAATTGGATAATGTGATCCTTCTTCCACATATGGGGTCAGCGACCCTCGAAGGGCGGATCGAGATGGGCGAGAAGGTCTTGATCAACATCAAGACCTTTGCAGATGGCCACCGCCCCCCCGATCTGGTTTTGCCGAGCATGCATTAAGGCAGCGATGATGTGCGGAAATAGTCGTCTCACCCCTGACAGTCCCGCCTGACCTCGCGTTCCCGCAGGCCCGTTTCGACCAACATGCATCTGTCCCGTGCCACATAGTAATAGCCGCGCGCGTAATGCATGACGGCCGTGTCATAAGATCCATCTGACAGCAACCATGCGCCGCGCAGATATTTGACCGCATAGGTGAGATTGGTTTCTGCATCCAATAAATCGGCATCTTCACCCGCAAACCCCATATTGCGAGCTGTGGCGGGCAAGATTTGCATCATCCCGTAATAGGGGCCGTTGCGGGCATGGGCGCGATAGTCGCTTTCACGTTGGATCACGCGGTGGATCAGGGGGGCAGGCACATCATATTGGCGTGCCATTTTATTCACGAGCGCCCGAATTTCTGCTGTTTCGCCGGGGTAAAGATCAGGTTCGGGGGTGCCAAGACAGGCCACAAGAATCATGGAAAGGGATGCGATTAAACGACGGCGCATCACATCAATTCCCCCCTAACAGGCCGCACCGTGCCCGTTAGGGTCACGTCACGCGCTAGGCTGGCAGATAGCCGCTCTGTCGCCAATCTGGAAATGGTCTCCGTTGGAATTAACGCAATCCCTCCTATCGCCACGCTTACGAAAATCACGACAGCCAAAATGACCCGCAATACCCACTTCATCGAGAATCCCTCAAACTATTTTTTGTAACCCCCAGCACCTTTGTGTTTAGTGGCTATGGTTCGGGGCCGTAAAGCCTTGGCGGCATCTTTTTGTTCAAGGTTGCGCGAGGTCACGGCAGAACAAGATTAGGCTGGATGTGGCCCCACACCGATGATGCCTGAGTGCTTTCTTGCTTCACGATGGCCAAAAGCCACGCTATAGCGCGAGTTATGACACAGAACCTACCAAATCTTCGCCCAGATCTTGCCCGTGCGCGCATTGAGGAGACGATCCGCGAGGGTCAGCCCAAAATCGGGATGGTTTCGCTTGGCTGCCCCAAGGCGCTTGTGGATAGTGAGCGGATCCTGACCCGATTGCGCGCCGAAGGTTATGGGATCAGCGCCAATTATAGCGGTGCGGATGCAGTGATTGTGAACACCTGCGGCTTTCTCGACAGTGCCAAGGCCGAAAGTTTAGACGCGATTGCCGAGGCGCTGCGCGAAAATGGCCGCGTGATCGTAACAGGCTGTTTGGGGGCCGAACCTGATTATATCACAGGCGCGCATCCGCGCGTTCTGGCCGTGACTGGCCCGCACCAATATGAGCAGGTCTTGGATGCAGTGCATGCCGCCGTGCCACCCGCGCCTGATCCGTTTGTCGATCTTTTGCCAAGTTCAGGCGTAAGCCTAACCCCCCGTCATTACAGCTATCTCAAGATTTCCGAAGGCTGCAATCACAAGTGCAAGTTTTGCATCATCCCCGATATGCGGGGCCGCTTGCAAAGCCGTCCCGCAAACGCCGTGCTGCGTGAGGCGGAAAAACTGGTTGAGGCAGGGGTCAAAGAACTTCTGGTCATCAGTCAGGATACGTCTGCCTATGGCACGGATTGGGCCAGTCGGGATAAGAAATTCCCAATTCTTCCCTTGGCCCGTGATTTGGGCCAATTGGGCGCGTGGGTGCGGTTGCATTACGTCTATCCCTATCCGCATGTACGGGAGTTGATCCCCTTGATGGCCGAAGGGTTGGTTCTGCCTTATCTGGATATCCCGTTCCAACATGCCCATCGCGATACGTTGCAACGTATGGCCCGCCCTGCGGCATCGAGTGAAACCCTAGACGAAATCGCAGCTTGGCGTGCGGACTGCCCTGAGATCACCCTGCGCTCAACCTTTATTGTGGGGTATCCAGGTGAGACAGAGGCCGAATTCCAGACCCTGCTTAATTGGTTGGATGAGGCGCAGCTCGATCGTGTCGGCTGTTTCACCTACGAAAATGTTGCAGGTGCGCGGTCAAATAATTTGCCAGACCATGTGCCGCAAGGGGTCAAGGACGAGCGTTTTGCGCGCTTTATGGAAAAGGCGCAGAGCATTTCCGAGGCGAAATTAGCCGCCAAAATTGGCACGCGTCTTGAGGTGATCGTGGATGAGGTGGACGATGAAGGGGCCACCTGCCGCACTAAATCAGACGCGCCAGAGATTGATGGCAATCTCTATATCGATGAAGGGTTCCACGGCCTCAAAGCGGGCGACATCGTGACTGTCACAGTTGATGAGGCCAGTGAATATGATCTTTGGGGTAAGATTGCCTGACCCCAGATCCTTAGCGCAAGCTTGCCATCGTATCCCGGACGATTTGAATGCGGTTCGCATTGGGCGGGTGCGTCCCAAGAAAGGTTTCCCCCGGATCAGGCAGGCGGGTAAAATATTGTGCGCCACGTTCAGGATCAAACCCTGCGCGATACGCGATGACGGTGCCCAAAGCATCGGCTTGTAATTCGTGATCTTGGCTAAAACGGCGGGCGCCCACTGCGGCGCCAATATCAGCCGCGTTTTGCACGATCGAGGTATCGCCACCCGCAATCCCTGCAAGCACGCCGAAAATTAACGCCCCCCCTTGGGCCGAGGCCCTTTGGCGGGGAATATGGCGGGCAATGTGATGCGCGGCCTCATGACCCATGACAAAGGCCAATTCGTCAATATTGCGCGCATCTTCAATCAGGCCAATTGTAAAGACCAGATACGGGTTGCCCGCATTGTCCAAGGTTTGAAACGCGTTGATCCCTGCATTTCTGTCAGGCTCAATCGCAATGGTGAAATTGCAGTTTTGATCTGGTGTTTCTTGGCGGCAAATATCTTCGGCAATGGGTTCGACCTTGGCGACCACTGTGCGGAAATTATTCATTGCCACATCTGGAGCCAGTTTGGGCAGATTATCGCTACTTGCCGTGCTTGCAGGCGCACTGCTTGGTGGGGGGCTTGCCACCTGACAAGCGGCAAGGAATGCAAGCATCGGCAAAATCAGAATTGCACGCATCAGAACCAAACCGCTTTTGTTGAGGCCAAGTCTATTTTGCAGCCCATTTTGAGATATCTCAATTGAATTCTCATCACGATATGATCACATCATTGCCAAGACGAAAATTCCCCCCTAGCGTGATCTTATGTTTAGCATTGAGCATGATTTTGACGCCACGGTTGTGACCTTGATGGATGAGGGGGAAAGCCCGCTCCAAGAGGATGTCGTGCTAACAGCCTTTGAAGAGGTTGTTCAGGTTGAACAATATGACCCGCGCAGTGATAGCATCCAGAAAATCTCAATTTCTATGGCGCAGTTGCGCGAGTTGGCGGCAGCGCTGAACTTGCCAGAAGGGGTGTATCGGATTGATCGCCCGACACGCTAAGGCCCCTCAATGATCCCTTATACATCCCATCACGCGGCCAATTTGCGCGGCAGTTTGTTAATGGTTTTGGCGATGCTCGCCTTCACCCTTGAGGATGTCTTTATCAAGGCAGCAGCGGCGCATATCCCCTTGGGCCAAGTTATGGTGACCTTTGGGCTTGGAGGGCTGTTGGCGTTTGTGGCCATGGCGCGCCTTCGGGGCGAGGTGATCTTGCATCCTCAGGCTTTTGGTCACGCGATGGTGTGGCGTGCCTTGTTCGAAACTACGGGTCGGGTATGTTACACGGTCGCAATTGCCTTAACGCCCCTGTCCTCGGCCAGTGCGATTTTGCAAGCCACGCCTTTGGTGGTGGCGGCGGGGGCGGTGATGGTGTTTCGCGAAACAGTGGGCTGGCGGCAATGGGCGGCGATTGGTGCGGGGTTTGTCGGGGTGCTTTTAATCCTGCGGCCTGGGCTAGACGCGTTTGAACCGCTGTCCCTCTTCGCGGTCTTAGGCATGATCGGCTTTGCTGGTCGTGATCTGGCGACACGCGCCGCACCAAAGAGCATGACAACGGCGCAGCTTGGCGTTTACGGGTTTATCATGCTGAGCATCGCAGGCGGTATCGTTTGGGGTTATCAGGGCGGCGTGGCCCTACTAGGCGTGGGCGGCATGGCACTGACAGGGCCTGCTATTTTATTTGGGGTTTCCGCTTATATGTGCCTGACTATGGCCATGCGGACAGGGCAAATTGCCGTTATTGCCCCGTTTCGGTACACCCGTTTGGTTTTTGCGATGATCTTGGCCGTGGCCGTGTTTGGCGAACGCCCCGATGCCCTGACCTTGATCGGCAGTTTGATTATTGTCGCCTCGGGCCTTTATACGGTTTGGCAAAGCCGCAGAGTTTAGCCCATATTTACGCCAACCAATTTGTTGCGATCCGTCTTACCGTGTATCAGCGTCAGGCATGAGGGCGCGATCCCGATTGCCTGCGCCAAGAGTTTGAGAACTGCAAGATTTGCTTTGCCGCCATCGGGTGTTTGGGTCACATAGACCCGCAACAGGTCTTCTTCGACCACGATACGGTTGTGCGCGGCTTTTGGTGTGACGCGCAAATTCAGCCGTATATCGGTCTGCGCATAGGCGCTGAGGTCGGGCAGGGATTTGCGCAAGGGGTGCCTTTCAAAAGCCAATTAGCAGCAAACTTGCGCTCCGTCCCTCAGAGTGCAAGATGCGCGCGGTGGATTGGGTGATGAGGAAAGGTTTGATCATGGCAACAGGGTTTTTCTGGGATGAGCGCTGCTTTTGGCATTCGGGCGGCAATTATGCCTTTCTTGCCCCTGTGGGCGGATTGGTTCAACCTCTTGCCGCGGGCGGCCTGCCCGAAAATCCTGAAACGAAGCGGCGTTTGAAAAACCTACTTGAGATCACGGGTCTGTGGTCTGAACTTGCGCCCCGTCACGCGGATCCTGCAACCGAAGAAGATATTTTGCGCATTCATCCCGAAACCTATCTGAACCAGTTTCAAGATATTTCTGCGCAGGGTGGGGGCGAGTTGGGGTTGCGTACACCTTTCGGCCCCGATGGGTTCGAGATTGCCGCCCTGTCTGCGGGTTTGGCCAAATCAGCCCTTTTTGCCGTGCTTAAGGAGGATTTGGAGAATGCCTATGCGCTGTCTCGTCCGCCCGGGCATCACTGCTTGCCCGATTTTCCAAATGGGTTTTGCCTCCTTGCCAATATCGCCATCGCGATTGAGGCCGCGCGGGCTGAAGGGCTGGCCACGAAATTTGCCGTGATTGATTGGGATGTGCATCACGGTAACGGCACTGAGGCGATTTTCTATGATCGTGATGATGTGTTGACCATCTCCCTGCACCAAGATCGCAATTATCCCCGCGATAGTGGTGCGTTTGAGGATCGTGGATCAGGCGCAGGGGCTGGGTTTAACCTGAATATCCCGCTGCCCCCCGGGGGCGGGCATAATGCCTATCTTGAGGCGATGGAGCGTTTAGTGATCCCCGAATTGGAACGCTTCGCGCCTGATGTGATTATCATCGCCTGTGGTTTTGATGCGTCAGGCGTTGATCCTTTGGGGCGGATGATGGCAGGCAGCCACACGTTCCGTGCGATGGCAGAAGAGGTGCGGGACGCGGCTGACGCGCTGTGCGAGGGCCGCCTTGTGATGGTGCATGAAGGCGGTTATTCCGAATTGCACGTGCCTTTCTGCGCCCATGCGGTTCTGGAGGTTATGAGCGGCAGTAGCATCACCGCCCCTGATCCTTTGTCAGAACGGATCACAGCACAGCAACCCGATGCGCGGTTTGATGCATTTGTGAGTGAATGGATCGCCGAGATGGAAGCAAGCCTTTCTGATATGCGCTAATAGACCCGCAAACTGATATTTGCTGCGTTGCAGCACGTTGACACCGCTCAGTTTGCGGGTCAATTTGCCACAAATCTTTTTGAAAAAAGGGTGAGACCCGATGAAGAAAATCTATGGCTCTGCTGCTGAGGCTTTGGATGGCCTTTTGCAGGATGGAATGCTTATCGCTGCAGGCGGCTTTGGCCTCTGCGGGATTCCTGAATTGCTGATTGATGGCATCGTGGACAGCGGTGTTAAGGATTTGACCGTGGCCTCCAACAACGCGGGCGTTGATGATTTTGGCTTAGGCAAACTTCTGGCCACACGCCAGATTAAAAAGATGATGTCTTCTTATGTGGGCGAGAATGCAGAATTCATGCGCCAATATCTGGCGGGTGAATTGGAACTGGAATTCAACCCCCAAGGCACTTTGGCCGAGCGGATGCGCGCAGGGGGGGCAGGCATTCCCGGGTTCTACACAAAGACAGGCGTGGGTACAGTGATTGCCGAAGGCAAAGACCACAAAGACTTTAACGGCGAAACTTATATCCTTGAGGAAGGGATCTTGGCGGATATCTCTATCGTCAAAGCGTGGAAGGCCGATGAGACAGGCAATGTGATTTTCCGCAAAGCCGCGCGGAATTTCAATGTGCCAGCGGCGACCTGTGGCAAGGTCTGTATCATGGAGGTCGAAGAAATCGTGCCCGCGGGCAGCCTAGACCCTGATCATATCCACTTGCCTGGAATTTTCGTGCATCGCCTAATCAAGGGGCAGCATGAGAAACGAATTGAACAGCGCACTGTGCGCCAGCGTGAGGAGTCCTAATCCATGCCATGGGATCGTAATCAAATGGCCGCCCGCGCGGCACAAGAACTTGAAGACGGGATGTATGTGAACCTTGGCATCGGGATTCCAACCCTCGTGTCAAATTATATTCCAGAAGGCATGACCGTGACCTTGCAATCTGAAAACGGCATGCTGGGCATGGGGCCTTTCCCCTATGAGGGCGAGGAAGATCCAGACCTGATCAATGCGGGCAAGCAAACGATCACTGAATTGCCCCACACCGCCTATTTTGACAGCGCGACATCATTTGCAATGATCCGTGGCGGCAAGATTGCTATGGCGATTTTGGGTGCGATGGAAGTGTCTGAGACGGGCGATCTTGCCAATTGGATGATCCCTGGCAAATTGGTCAAAGGCATGGGCGGCGCGATGGATTTGGTCGCGGGCGTGCGCCGTGTCGTTGTTGTGATGGATCACACCAACAAGCATGGTGAAAGTAAGGTTTTGAAATCTTGCACCTTGCCGCTGACAGGAACAGGCGTGGTGCATCGCATCATTACCAATTTGGGCGTTCTTGATGTCGTCGAGGGCGGCCTAAAGATCGTACAACTGGCCGATGGCGTTAGCGAAACTGAGCTGCGCGCGGCAACAGAGGCACACATTGTCTGACCTTTAGGGCTGCATGGTTGCAAAAACACAGCTATCCGAAATGGGATGGGCTGCAATTTGCAGTTCTTTTTGCAGACGTTTTGTTGGCGTCTTGGTTGGTGCATCGTATCGCGGGAAAAATCCCTGTGATCCGCTAGGCTACAGCAACATGGGCCAGTTGGGAGGCAGGCAAACTGTTTCCTATGGGCGTGGCCTTGGCGGGCACAGTGATCCTTTATCTTGCCTTAGGTGCAGTAAAAATCTGATCTTTGATTGGACGGGCAGGTGGGTCGCCCTATGATCGGGGTATGGACGCATTGCCTGCCCAAATTGATAATTGGTTCGCCGCGCGCGGATGGCAGATGCACCCGCATCAGCGTGCGATGCTGCGCGCAACATCACCTGCGCAGGTTTTGATCGCCCCCACGGGTGCGGGCAAAACCCTGTCGGGCTTTCTCCCTTCGCTTGTGGATTTGATCCATGCACCCAAACAAGGGCTGCACACGCTCTACATCTCGCCGCTCAAGGCGCTTGCTGCAGATATAAGGCGCAATCTTCAGACCCCTGTTGCCGAGATGGGCCTTGATATTCGTATCCAGGATCGAACGGGTGATACATCGGCCCATATGCGGCGGCGTCAACGTGCTGACCCGCCACAGATTTTGCTGACCACGCCTGAATCGCTTGCGCTGTTATTGTCCTATCCTGAGGCGGATAAGATTTTTGCCTCGGTGAAGCGGGTTATTTTAGATGAAATTCATGCGCTGATTGACAGCAAACGGGGCGATCAACTGATGTTGTGTCTCGCGCGGCTTGCGCGGTTGTCCCCCCAGATGACCCGTGTAGGTTTGTCCGCCACAGTAAAAGACCCCTCTCAAATCGCGGCGTATTTGGCGCCTGACGGCGGGGCTGAGATCATTACCGCGCCGCAAGGCCCCGCGCCCGATATCGGCATTCTTGAGGCGGATATCCCGCCCCCATGGGCGGGGGGCGGCGGGCGATATGGTGTGCAGGCGGTCTATGACCAGATTAAACGCCATCGCGCCACGCTGATTTTTCACAACACCCGCGCCAATGCCGAGCTGTTTTTTCACGAATTGTGGCAGGCCAATGAGGACACCCTGCCGATTGGTATTCATCATGGCGCGCTCTCACGCGAGGCCCGCGCCAAGGTTGAGGCCGCGATGAGTGAGGGCAGCCTGCGCGCGATCGTCTGCACAGGCAGTCTCGACCTTGGTATCGACTGGGGCGATGTTGATCTGGTGATCCAAATTGGTGCACCCAAAGAGGTTAAGCGCCTTGTGCAACGTATCGGGCGCGCGGGGCACCGCTTTGATCTTGCATCTAAGGCGCGTATTTTACCCGCCAACCGCTTTGAATATCTCGAATGCCAAGCGGCGCTTGAGGCGGTGCGCGATGGTGGGCTTGAGGATGACCCTATTCGTCAGGGCGGGTTAGATGTTCTTTGCCAGCATATCTTGATCTGTGCCTGTGCAGGGCCGATTGCACCTGATGGTCTTTATGCCGAGATCACCACAGCCGCGCCCTATGCGGGCGTGACCCGTGCCGAGTTTGACCGCGCCTTGGACTTTTGCGCGACAGGTGGCTACGCGCTGCGCGCTTATGATCGCTGGCAAAGACTGGTCACGCGGCCCGATGGAACGCTTGCCTTGCGGGATCCACGCAGTGCGGCGCGCATCCGCCAAAATATTGGCACGATTATCGAAACCGACAGGTTGAAAGTGCGCATGGCCAAACGGCGCGGCGGGGCACCTTTGGGCGAGGTTGAAGAAAACTTTGCCGCGCAATTGCGCCAAGGCGACAGTTTCCTCATCGGGGGGCAGATCGTGCGCTATGAGGGCATGCGCGAATTGGTGGTTGAGGTCAGCCCGAGCCCGCAAAAGCGGCCGAAAATTGCAACATTCATGGGCACGAAATTCGCAACGTCCCTGCAACTCTCTGATCGTATTTTGGCGCGATTCGAAAGTGGCGATTGGTCGGGTTTGCCCGCCCATATTGCTGACTGGTTGGATCATCAGGCGCGCCTTTCCCGCTTGCCGCAGCGTGACCGATTGCTGGTGGAAACCTACCCCCATGAGGGCCGCGCGCATCTTTGTGTGCATGGTTTTGCGGGGCGCAATGCACAGCAGACCCTTGGCCTTGTTCTGACCCACCGCATGGATCAACTGGGCCTCGCCCCGATGGGCTTTGTGGCCAATGATTACGCCACGCTGATTTGGGGGCTTGATCCCATCGCTGATCCAACGCCGCTCTTTGCGCCTGATCTGTTGCGAGCGGCGTTTGAAGGGTGGCTGTCAGAAAACGCCGTCATGAAGCGCAGTTTCAAAGCGGTTGCGTTGATCTCTGGTCTGATTGAGCGCAGCGTGAATGGCACCAAGAAAACAGGGCGGCAGGCTGTGTTTTCGTCAGATATTCTTTATGACACGCTGCGCAAATATGACAGCGACCATATTTTACTTGAGATGACGCGCCGGGATGCGTTGCGAGGTTTGGTCGATTTCGGTCGTATTGACGAAATGTTGACCCGCGCAGGCGGGCGTATTGATCATATCGCACTGCCGCGCGTTAGCCCATTTGCGGCGCCCTTGTTGCTTGAGGCGGGACGTATCCCCGTCCATAGTTCTGCTGATCAACGTCTGTTGGAGGAAGAAGCCGCTAAATTCTTGCCCCAAGCCGCGCTTGGTCACGGTTGAGGGGGCTTGCCCCCCAGTGACGCTTGGCGCATCTATAGGCGATGCAAGTCCATCTTGATTTCCAATTTGGTATGGAACGCCTTTTGGCCACGCCGCAAGGCGCGCTATATTGGCCACAGGCGGATGTTCTCATTGTGTCCGACCTCCATTTAGGAAAATCTGAACGGATGGCGCGGCATGGTGCAGGGTTATTGCCGCCCTATGACACCCCCGAAACCCTTGCGCGCCTGTCGGAAGAGATTGTCACCTATGATCCCGCAGTGGTGATCTGTCTGGGGGATAGTTTTGACGACCTAGAGGCTGCGCGAAACCTCTCGCCGTATTTGGCGCGGCGTTTAGGGCCAATCCAAGCAGGGCGGAAATGGATTTGGATTTTGGGCAATCATGATGCAGGGCCTGTGAATCTTTCGGGCGAACATCTGGATGAATTTGAAGCGCCGCCCTTCATCCTGCGCCATATTGCGCGGACTGATTTACCCGAAGGGCAGTTTGAGATTTCAGGCCATTATCATCCAAAAATGCGCGTGGCTTTGCGCGGGCGTAGCCTGTCACGCCCTGCGTTTTTGATGGATACAAACCGCCTGATCGTGCCCGCATTTGGGGCTTATACAGGCGGTATTTGGGCGGATGATCATGCCTTTGCGGGGTTATTGGGGGCAGATGCGGTGGCCATCGTTTTGGGACAGCCGCCTGTCATGATCCCGCTTAAGCGGTAAGCCCTTCGGGCTCGGGCAGGCCATGGCTGCGCGCGCATGCGGTGAGCGTATTGGCCAAAAGGCAGGCGATGGTCATCGGCCCGACACCGCCAGGGACAGGGGTGATCGCGCCCGCTTTGGCCGCACAGCTGTCAAAATAGCAATCCCCTACAAGGCGGGTTTTGCCCTCGGGCGTGGCGATGCGGTTAATGCCCACATCAATCACCGTGGCCCCCTCTTTGACGAAGTCACCCGTGATCATCTCGGGGCGGCCCACGGCGGCCACCAGAATATCTGCGCCACGGCAAATTGCTGCCAAATCCTTACTACGGGAATGGGCGATGGTGACAGTGCAGCTGTCACCAAGCAAAAGTTGGGCCATAGGTTTGCCTACAATATTCGAGCGTCCGACAACCACAGCGTTGAGGCCAGAAAGGCTGCCGTGATAATCGCGCAACATCATCAAACATCCCAATGGTGTGCACGGCACCATGGACTTTTGCCCTGTTCCAAGCAGACCCACATTCGAGATATGGAACCCATCCACATCCTTCGAAGGGTCAATTGCATTGATCACAAGCGCGCTGTCGATGTGGTCAGGCAGGGGCAATTGCACCAAAATACCGTGCACCGATTGATCCGCGTTCAATTGATTAATCAAGGCCAACAGATCCGCCTGCGAGGTTGTGGCATCGAGGCGGTGTTCATAGGAATTCATCCCCGCTTCAACCGTGCGTTTGCCTTTTGAACGCACATAAACTTCGCTTGCAGGATCTTCGCCGACCAATACCACAGCAAGGCCTGGAGTGATGCCATGATCTGCTTTCATTGCGGTTACATGGTCGGTCACCATTTGCTGCACTTTGGCTGAGAAAGCTTTGCCGTCAATGAAATGGGCGGTCATGGCGTCATTCCTTATTCGGGGTCGTTTTTTTGGTCTGTTGGCAAGGTCCATATCCCCACCGTGTTACTGCTGCAACGGGCGGGGATCGCGTTTTTCAAAGAGGCGCTTAGAAGAGCCCTTCAACCTCGCCTGCGTCATTCAGGCGGATATTCTCCGCACTTGGGACACGGGGCAGGCCGGGCATGGTCATGATCTCGCCGCAGATAACAACGATAAACCCTGCACCTGCCGAAAGGCGCACTTCACGCACGGGCAAGGAATGACCCGTTGGCGCGCCGCGGCGGTTTGGATCTGTGGTAAAGCTGTATTGCGTTTTGGCCATACAAACGGGCAGGTTTTGATAGCCTGCATCCTCCCACGCTTTGAGCTGATCACGGATTTTCTGATCCGCCAAAACCTCGTCCGCGCGATAAATCCGCTTGGCTACGGTTTCGATTTTTTCGAACAGTGGCATGTCATCGGCATAGAGCGTTTGGAAGGCAGCAGAACCGCTATCGGCCAATTGCGCCACGCGGGTTGCCAGAGCGGTGATCCCTTTTGACCCTTCCGCCCAGTGGCGGCACAATATTGCTTCGGATCCCAGTGATTTCACATAGTCCTGAACGGCGGCGACTTCGGCATCCGTGTCGCTGTAGAAATGGTTAATTGCGACAACCACTGGAATGCCAAAACCTTTGAGGTTCTCAATATGGCGGCCAAGGTTTGGGCAGCCCTTTTTGACCGCTTCAATATTTTCTGCGCCCAGGTCAGCCTTAGCAATGCCGCCATTCATTTTCATTGCGCGCACAGTGGCGACCAAGACCACGCAATCAGGCGAAAGCCCTGCTTTGCGGCATTTGATATTCATGAATTTTTCAGCGCCCAGATCCGCGCCAAAGCCCGCTTCAGTGACCACATAATCCGCCAATTTCAGCGCGGTTTTGGTGGCAATAACCGAGTTGCAGCCATGCGCGATATTGGCAAAGGGGCCACCATGCACAAAGGCGGGGTTGTTTTCTAGGGTCTGCACGAGGTTCGGCTGCATGGCATCTTTGAGCAGAACAGTCATTGCGCCATCTGCCTTGATGTCGCGTGAGTAAATCGGGCTGCGATCACGGCGATAGGCCACGATCATATCCCCCAAACGGCGCTGCAAATCTGCCAAATCATCTGCCAAGCACAAGATGGCCATCACTTCGGAGGCCACTGTGATGTCAAACCCTGTCTGTCGTGGGAAGCCGTTGGATACACCGCCAAGCGAGGTCACAACATCGCGCAAGGCGCGGTCGTTCATATCGAGAACACGGCGCCAGACCACGCGGCGCTCGTCAATCTGCAATTCATTGCCCCAGTAGATATGGTTGTCGATCATCGCAGAGAGCAGGTTATGCGCTGCCGTGATTGCGTGAAAATCGCCTGTAAAATGCAGGTTCATTTCTTCCATGGGGACAACCTGCGCCAAGCCGCCGCCAGCCGCGCCACCCTTCATGCCGAAGTTTGGCCCGAGCGAGGCCTCGCGGATACAAATAGCGGCCTTTTTGCCAATCGCGCAGAGACCATCCCCAAGGCCCACTGTGGTAGTGGTTTTGCCTTCGCCCGCAGGGGTGGGGTTGATCGCTGTAACAAGGATCAGCTTGCCATTGTCGCGGCCCTCAAGGCTGTTGATGAACTCCTGAGACACTTTTGCCTTGTCGTGCCCATAGGGCAGCAGTGCCTCATATGGGATATCCAGCTTTTCGCCAATCTCTTTGATTGGCTGTTTGTTCGCGGCGCGTGCGATTTCGATGTCGGTTTTGAAGGCCATGATGCGCGTGTCCCATTCATAGTTTGGGGTTGAGAAAAAAGGTTGAATTCAGCGCGACTATAGGGAGGCGATTCTGAATCGCGCGGACTGTTTTCGACCTTTTCGCGCCGTGGTGCGCCAGAAGCAGACCGCGTAGAAATGAAAACACCCCCAGATCGAAACGGATAGGGGGGTGTTTTGTGTTCCAGAAAACCAGAGCCGCTTAGGGCGAAGGTTCAGGCTCCATCCCGCCATCATCATTGCGCGGTTTGCGCGATTTGGTTTTTGGGATCGCGGTGATCGAGGCGCCACCGCCCGTGCCTGTGTCATCCCCATCATCGCCGCGGTTCAAGGGGTCGCCCGCGATGACACGGGTGATCTCAGAGCCCGTGAGGGTTTCGTATTCAAGCAAACCTTGTGCCAAACGCTCGAGATCATCGCGCTTTTCAGTCAAGATGCGTTTGGCTGTCTCATAGCCTTGATCCACCAATTCCTTGACCTTGTCGTCAATGATCTTTTGCGTGGCAGCCGAATGGTTCGTGCCGCCGCCATAAGACCCCAAATAGGATTGCTGCTCATTGGCGTAATCGACATAGCCAAGCTCTTCGGCATAGCCAAATTGCGTGACCATGGCGCGCGCAATGCGGCTGACCTGCTGAATATCGGAGGAAGCCCCAGAGGTGACGTTCTCTTTGCCAAATACCAATTCCTCAGCCACACGTCCTCCCATCGCCATGGCGATTTTTGAGGTGTATTTTGTGTAGCTGACAGACAGCTGATCGCGTTCAGGCAGGGATAGAACCAAACCCAAGGCACGACCGCGCGGAATGATTGTCGCTTTGTGAATTGGATCGTGCTGCGGCACGTTCAATCCAACAACGGCGTGGCCCGCTTCGTGATAGGCGGTGAGGCGTTTTTCATCCTCGGTCATCACCATTGAGCGGCGCTCAGCCCCCATCATCACCTTGTCTTTGGCATTCTCGAAATCTTCCATCGTGACAAAGCGGCGATTTATGCGGGCAGCCATCAAGGCGGCCTCATTCACCAAATTGGCCAGATCAGCACCCGAAAAGCCTGGGGTTCCCCGCGCAATGATTCGTAGATCGACATTTGGGCCAAGTGGCACTTTGCGCGCATGGACGCCCAAGATTTTTTCACGACCCTTGATGTCTGGGTTGGGCACCTGCACCTGACGGTCAAAACGACCTGGACGCAGAAGGGCAGGGTCAAGAACATCGGGGCGGTTGGTCGCCGCAACGATAATGACACCCTCATTTGCCTCAAAGCCGTCCATCTCAACCAAAAGCTGGTTCAGAGTCTGCTCGCGTTCATCATTCCCGCCGCCATAGCCAACACCGCGCGAGCGTCCGACAGCATCAATCTCGTCAATAAATACGATACAAGGCGCGTTCTTTTTGGCTTGCTCAAACATATCGCGCACGCGGCTTGCGCCGACACCCACGAACATTTCGACAAAGTCAGAACCAGAGATCGTAAAGAAGGGCACACCCGCCTCGCCAGCGATAGCGCGTGCAAGCAAGGTCTTACCCGTTCCAGGAGGGCCGACAAGCAGCGCACCCTTCGGGATCTTGCCGCCAAGCTTGCTGAATTTCTGCGGATTCCTGAGAAATTCAACGATTTCTTCCAATTCTTCCTTGGCTTCATCGATCCCTGCAACATCGTCAAAGGTGACGCGGCCATGCTTCTCGGTCAGCAGTTTCGCCTTAGATTTTCCAAAGCCCATAGCCCCACCACGGCCGCCGCCTTGCATGCGGTTCATGAAGAAAATCCAGATCCCGATGAGAACCAGAACGGGCAACCACAGCGACAAAATGGACATGAATCCTGACTGCTCCTGTGGACGCACTTCGACCCGCACACCTTGTTCAATCAAGGCGGTGGCGATGTCACTGTCCGCAGGACGGGTGGTTTCAAATGTGCCCTCCGAAGTAGCGAACTGCACCGCTTCGCCATCTATCGTTACCGTGCTCACCGAGCCTTGTTCGACTTGAGAGATGAAATCAGAATAAGCTACTGATCGGGCATTAACCGATGACTGATTGCCACTGAACAGATTGAACAGCGCAAGGATCAACAAAAACAAAATGACCCAAAAGGCGATATTACGAGCATTGCCCAAGAGAATTCTCCTCGCTTTCGCGGCAGCCGCGCCACATGCGCGGTTGCATTCTCTCTAAGATAATGAAGCTTTGGCTGACTTCAATGCGATAATACGGATTGGTGGAACTCTGCCGATGGATCATATTGCGGCACGCATAGTCCCTCGCGCGCCAAATAGGGCACGGCAACCAAGGCTTGGCCCGCCCAAAGCGCGGGATAAGACTGAAACGCGGCCTTCGGCAAACCCTTTGGCAGGTCAAGCGCAGCAAGGCTTTGCGCGCCCAAGGGGCGGATCACTGCCTCGCCCAAACGACGCCCTTTGATGCGCCACCGCCCGTCCCATGCAGATGACCCATCTGCAGGGCATTCATAATCGGCCACTGCGCGCAATTCACGCACCAAGATCAGCGCATCATCTTGCACAAAACTTTGCACCCCTTGAAGCGTGGCCCCACGCCCCGCATGTGCGGCATCTGCCAAGGCCTCTAGGCTGCTGAGGCGGGGCCTGTAGGGGGCTTGGGTCAAGCATCCAATCCCATGCGCCAAGAGGCGTAATTGGGTTTCGTCTTCAATCCGTTCAAGACGCGTCAGGTCAAACCGCAGAATGCCCGGATAGGGTTCGGTGACGACATCGCGGGCCACATCCGCGGCGCGCGCCCAAAGTGCAACGCTTGCGCGGGCCATTTGGTCTGCCGTGCGGGTGAGGGTGTCAACATCAAGACCAATTTTGGCCAGATCGCGCATCGCCTTGCGGGTGCGCACGCGCAAATAATCTTCGTTTTCGTTTGAGGGGTCATCAACCCACTGCATCCCGCGCGTTTGCAGGGCTGCACGCAGGTCAGCGCGGGAAGCCCAAAGGATTGGGCGAATAACTGGGGCAGCCCCTGCCGCATCTGCGGCCTCACGCGATAGCGGCAGGGCCTTCATCGCTGACAAACCCTCAACGCCCGATCCGCGCGATAGGCGCATCAAAAAGGTTTCGGCCTGATCATCGCGGGTATGGCCCACAAGGATCGCGCCAATTTCAGGCCGTTTGCGTCTACGCCATTCTTGAACAAGACTATAGCGCGCGACGCGCGCAGCCGCCTGTAAGTTGCCTACGCCATCCCATTTCCATTGCAAGGTGACATGATCAATCCCAAGATCATGCGCGATTTTCGCCACCCCTTCCGCTTCGGCGGCGCTTTCGGGGCGCAAACCATGATCCACAGTAATCGCAATTAGCGTCACGGGGCCATTGTCAGGGTCTTGGCGCATCTCTGCGGCCCAGTCATGCGCCAGCATCATCAACGCAAGGCTATCGCTGCCACCTGAAACCATGATGGCCAAAACTGACGGTAAAGGTGCGGGGCAAAGCCGCGCCATCTCACTGTGAAATTTATCGCTCAGGCTCAATTGCACGCAAGCGCCGCACGCGTTGCTTCGGCATTCGCAATTTCGCTGCGTGCCTCTGGATAGCGCGTAGCGACCTCCGACAGCGTGATACAGGCTTCCTCGATTTGGCCCAATTCTCCTAAGGATTGCCCAAGGCGGGCCAAGGCCGCAGGCGCGCGTGGGCCATCGGGGCTGCCTGAGAAACTGTCGAGAAAGGCGCGGGCTGCACGGCTCCACGCCCCTTGCTGCACTTCGGCCTCGCCGCGAAGGAAATGCGCTTCGCTGGATAGCGGGCCGCCCGGATAAGTTTCTGCGAAGCGGCTAAAGGCTTGTGCGGCCTCAGCCCAATTGTCTGCATCATAAGCTGCAAGGGCGCGGTCAAAATCTGATTGTTCTGCAACGGCCAATTGCGGGCCATCACTGGCCCTGCCTGTGCTTGGCGCGGGTGCAAGGGTGCTGCCTTGGCCCAAGGGCGTGCCGGTCTCCTCACTGGGGGCAACACCGCCCAAGGACGGCGTATCGCCCAGTGTTGCGATATCGCAATCGGGTTCCAATTCACAAAGGCGGAATTCCAGATCACCAATGCGGTTGGTGCCATCTTGGACAATCGCCTCGATGCGCAATTGTAGCGTTTCGGTCGCGGCGGTCATACGGCGCAATTCTGCCTCGATGGCATCAAGCCGCGAAAGGGGGTTGGCCGTTCCAGCCGGTAGGCTTGGCCCGCCCGTTGTCGATAGCTCAAGCCTAAGGCGCTGTATCTCGAAGTAAAGCACCGACAGCTCTTGCCTTATATCGGCAAGGCTTCGGGCTTGGCTAGTTTGGGCAAGGGCCACATCGGCAGGCAAGCCGCCCCCAAGGCCAATGACCAAAAGCCCGCAGATCAGAGCCTGCTTCAGCATATCGCTTACGCCCCCGTACCAGCGGCAATTACGGTCACCGCGCGGCGGTTGCGGTTATAGCACGCTTCGTTCGAGCAAATCTCAATCGGGCGCTCCTTGCCATAAGAGATGGTCGATAGACGATTGGGCGCGATCCCACGGCTGATCAGATATTCCTGAGCCGAGGCCGCGCGGCGCGCGCCAAGCGCAAGGTTGTACTCGCGCGTGCCTTGTTCGTCTGCGTGACCCTCGATAATCGCGGTGTAGGTTGGATTGCTTAACAACCAATTCGCCTGTTGGTCGAGGGTCGCAATCGCCTCAGCCGACAGGTTCGATTGATCCACCGCGAAGAACACGCGGTCACCAATGGTTTGATTGAAATATTCGGGGCTTGCAGGGTCATAATTCCCGCCTGCCCCATATTGGCCACTTGCACCATTACCGCCAAGCCCTGCTTGCGAACAGGCTGCAAGGCCAAGCATCGCCACCACCAAAGTTGATTTTACCAAAAGTTTCATCGTTGACATTCCTAAGATGAGGGGCAGGTCATTCTACCCGGATTGCAGGCAAGTGTTTGTCCCTCTTTAACATGTCCAAACTGCGTTGTGAATCGGGCATGATGATCTGTCCAATCACGTGCGGGTTATTGCAACAACGGCGACCAAGCAGGATCGGACGCCATTCCCGGTGTCGCAACACGCTGAAGGTTACGCCCCGAAATATCGACCGAATAAAGCGCAGGTGCTCCATTTGTGCCCGCAGTTTCGCGGGTGAACATAACCACGCGCCCATTTGGCGCCCATGTCGGCCCTTCATCAAGGAAAGACGCAGTCAAAAGACGCTCTTCGCTACCATCAATACGCATCACGCCAATGTGGAACCGTCCCGTTTCTTGTTTGGTGAAGGCAATATAGTCGCCGCGCGGGCTCCAGACGGGTGTGCCATAACGACCGCTGCCTCGGCTGATACGCTGCGCAGGCCCACCTGTGGCAGGCATGATGTAGAGCTGCTGGTTGCCAGATCGGTCGCTCTCAAACACGACTTGGCTGCCATCTGGTGAAAAGCCTGGCGCCGTTTCAATCGAGGGCGCTTCGGTCAAACGCGTCTGCGCGCCCGTGACCAAATCAAGCATATAAATGTCGGTATTCCCGCCTCTCTCGACCGAGAACACAACGCGCTGACCATCAGGGGAATAGCGCGGCGCGAAGGTCATGGTTCCCGGAAGATCGGCCAAGGGATGGTGGGTCACGCTTGCAATATCCATTTGATAGATGCGCGGTATGCCGCTTTCATAGGATGTGTAGAGCAAGCTGCGCCCATCTGGTGAAAAGCGGGGGGCAAGAACAATCGCGCTGCTATCTGTCAGATATTGAACATTCGCGCCGTCATAATCCATCAGGGCCAGACGCTTAAGCCTCGCGTTTTTGGGCCCTTCTTCGTTGATGAAGGCCACGCGCGTGTCGAAATATCCGCTTTCGCCCGTGATGCGGCTATAGACCTGATCAGCCACCCGATGCGCCATGCGTCGCCATGTTTCGGGCGTTGCCACGAATTGCAACCCATCCCCTAACGGTAGTTGCGAGAATACATCAAAGAGCCGAAAACGCACAACCATCTGCCCCTCTGCGGTGAGCCCCACCGAACCTGTAATCAGGGCTTGGGCATTGATGGCTTGCCAATCGGCAAATTGCACGGGGCTGTCAAAACTGGTGATTGTGGAAATATGCGCCGCGGCTGGGATTTCGCGAAACAGGCCTGTGCCACGCAGATCAGCGGCAATCACCCGCGTGATATCTTGGGCGGCATCGGCCATACTGGGCGTATCCGCGATAAAGACGGGCAGGGCAAAGGGCAGTGGCTCAATCACACCTTCGGTGATTTCAATGCGCAAAGGTCCGCCCGCACCTTGGGCCCATGCGGGTAGGCTGCTTGCACCAAGCGCAAGGCACAGCCCCAAGCCGCGAATAACTGTAATCAACTGCGCCTTCATCTCAGCCTCATTTGTTCAGGGTTGAAGACCATCTCGATGGTTTGCCATTGGTCATATTTTTCTGGGGGCAGGTTGAACCCGCTTGCGCCACAGCGCAAAATTGCACGTCGTCCTGCTTCAAATGCTTGGGAAACTGATGCATCTGAGCCACCAGAACTGTCGATCATTCGGATAGACCCTGCATTTGGTCGTCCATCTTGGCCCAAGGTGACCGAGATGGTGACAATTGTGCGCTGCGCCTCGGAGGACAGCGCGCCCAAATTCCAACAGGCGCGCACATCTGCGATCAAACCATCCACCTCGCCGCTGCTCAGGGGCGGGCCGGAGGGGACGGAGGGTGTCGCAGAGGCGCTGACCGCATCTGCAACTGCCGCCGCAATCGCATCAGCCAGGGGATCAGCAGGTTCAGGTTCAGGCTGCGGCTCTGGCTCTGGTGTTGGTTCGGGTGTCGGGCGCTGTGGCCGTGCGGTCGGCACGGGTGATGCAATCGGCGCAAGGCTTGCTGTGGGTGTTTCGGCCTCCGTTACGATCTGGGTTGTTGCGGCTTCGGGGGCTTGGGCCACTTGCTGCTCAACAGGTGTTCGGCTTTGCGCATCGGGTTCGGGTGTCGCCTCGACAACAGTCGGCGCGATCTCTGCGTCAGGTGGTGGCGCAGGGGCCGGTGTTGGTGCCACGCGCGGCGCTGCCTCAGGCGTTGGTGTGTCTGACGGGGGCGCATCTTCCGCGCCCAAAGGGGGCGCGCTGATTTCTGGGGGCTGTGGTTGCACCTCAGGTTGAGGTGCGGGGTCTTGCGTTGGCTCTGGTTTTGGTTCGGGCGCAGCCGGTAGGCTAGCGCCTTGGGTGAGTTCCTCAAATTCAGCGGTCGAGATGATTTGAACGCCCGTCACCTGAAAATCCGTTTCCGTATTGCGGTAAAATAAAATATCTCCAAACGCCACCCATAAGAGCAGCGCGATGTGCAGCCCAGCCGAGACATAAAGCTCCCGCCGCATCAAACTTACCCCTCAGGCCCGCTGCCCGCCACACCATCCAGCACAGGCCCGCCCGCATCGGTCACAAGGCCAATTTCGCGAAAGCCGCCCGCGTTTAGCGCGCCCATGATTTGCATCACTTGCTCATAAGAAATCGCGCCGTCCGCGCGCAGGAAAATGCGCGTGCTGTCGCGCTCACCCGCAATCGCCAACAGTCGCGTGACCAATTCATCCCGCGCAACTTCGGTGGTTTGGATCATCACCCGCCCATCAGGGGCGATGGTTACGGTGAGGGGTTCTTCTTCCTCACTTGGTAGAGCTTCGGCGGCAGTGTCTGGTAGATTAATAGGTACACCAACAGTCATTAAAGGTGCTGCCACCATAAAGATGATCAAAAGGCACAACATTACATCCACGAAAGGCGTGACGTTGATTTCGGATATAGTGCGGCTGCTGCCCGCTCGTCTGCGCCCGCGTCTGCGCCCGCTGCCCGATTTTTGTGCAACCGAGGCCCCCATCAGTCGAGCTGCCGTGACAAAAGAGTGGAAAACTCATCTGCAAAGCTCTCATAGCCTGCAATGATCCGATCTGAGTCGGACGACAGTTTGTTGTAGAAAATCACAGCAGGGATCGCTGCCAGCAGGCCAAGACCCGTTGCAAGCAGGGCCTCGGCAATACCAGGCGCTACAACGGCAAGGGATGTGTTGCCAGAAATTGCAATTTCTTGGAAGGATCGCATGATCCCCCAGACTGTGCCAAAGAGGCCAACAAAGGGTGCCGTTGCGCCCGTTGTGGCAAGGAAGGTCAAGCCCGCAGTCAGGCGCTCCGCTTCGCGGGCAATCGCCACATCCATTGAGCGATCCACGCGTTGCTGCACGCCAGGGATGAGCGCGCCATCATCACGCAGCGAGTTGCGCCATTCGGCCATGCCCGCCACGAAGACACGTTCTGCGGCTGATTGCGGGCTTTCGGCGATTTGATCATACAGCAAATCGAGCGGCTGACCGGACCAAAACGCTGCGTCAAAATCTGCTGTGTTTTGCCTTGCGTGGCGATAAATGCGATATTTGTTGATCGTGATCGCCCAGACCCATACTGAGGCCACGATCAGTGCGATCATCACTGCTTGCACAATAAAGGATGCGCGGAAAAACAGCGCCATGAGGGTGAAATCAGCCTCTTGCGCCATGCTAAGCGTTGTAGCGTCCATGCCTGTTCTTTCTATTTGCCTCGATGCCCGACCTTGCCTTTTGGGCAAAGCACCCCAAAATCGGCGCCGTTCTTTTTGCGGTACTCAGTATTGGGTCACATTTATCTATATCAGGTTCAAAATAACTTGGGAATGGGCGCGCGCTCAAGCCCGCGTGATTGGCAAATCCTTGCTCTCAGGGCTTAGCGGAATTTTGAAAGCACTTCGGGCGGCAGTTTCGCCACGCCGCCTTGACCATTGGTGGTGGCGAGGGTGATCTTTGCGGCAAAGATCACGGTGCCTGCGCGCATGACATCTTGGCTCAATTCCAAGCGCACAGGGCTTGCGCGCAGAATTTTGGTTTCAACCACCAATTCATCATCGAATTTTGCGGGCGCGCGGTAATCAGCCTCAACGCGGCGCACGGCAAATACGATATCCTGTGTGGCCTTCAGTGCCGTTTGATAAATGCCAAGCTCGCGCACCATCTCGCTGCGGGCGCGCTCAATGAATTTTAGGTAATTGGCATAATAGACGATCCCCGCGAGATCGGTATCCTCGTAATAAACACGGATGGGCCAGTGATGCGTCATGCTCAATTTCTATGCTCCAAGACAGCCACCCGTGCCGTCATGCGTAGGCCATGCGTGCTGTCTTGCGCACAGACGGGCATCACAGGATCATAGCCTGCACGAATAATCGCTGCAATTTCAGGTTTCAGGCGTGCTGCGCCATCGGTTCCTGCGGCCAGAGGGGAGTGCCCTAGAAAGGCTTGATCCGACCAAAGTAAAATCGTCTGCACCGCTTGTGACAGCGCGATGGTATCTGCGGGCAGACGCGATAAATCCGCATCCATGCGCACAAAAACAAAGGCCGCTTTGATGCCACCATCGGCATCAAACCGAAATGCGCGATATTGATTGGCATCTACCGATTTGAGCCGCGTAATGATCTCGGCCAAATCGGGCAGCAGGCGATCCATATTGGGTGTGGCAAGAACCTCGTCCCAATCACGGATGAAAAACATCATGAAATTCGCGCCCAGTTCGGGATCTGTCTCGGCCATATGGTGGCCAGCGAGTGCGACAACCGCCTCAAGCGCGCCCTTGACGATGGACACGGTCGCATCCTCAACCCCAAACACCACAGGTGCGATAGGCCGACCCCAACGGGCGAAGAGATAGCTGCCATCAGCGCGGGTGAAATAGTGTGTGACTGCATCTTGGGTCATAGGCCACGGGATTAGCGGCTTGGGGGCGGTGGTTCAATCCCCTCAACTGATCTCAAGCCTGCCAGTTTGATCCGTTATCTCGCCAATAACCCATCCGTTGTGACCTGTGGCTTGAAGTCCCGCTTGCACCTCTGGCAGAGCTGTTTGGGGCAGGGCTGCCAAAAGCCCGCCTGCGGTTTGAGGATCAAATAACAGATCGGCGCGCGGGCCCGATGTTGTGCCCCGTATTTGCCCCAAAAGATGCGCGCGGGTTTGCGGGTAGAGGGTCGATTGCACCCCCGCCGCCGCCAAATGAAGCGCGCCTTCATAGAGAGGAATTTGATCAAGCCAAATCTGCGCCCCCACGCCTGAGGCGCGGGCGATATTCATGATATGGCCTGCAAGTCCGAACCCCGTCACATCGGTCATGGCGCGGGCATGGGGGGCGAGAATATCCGCCACCGTCCCCTGCGGTGTCGTAAGCCCGTGATAAAGGCGCGCAATGTCGCGGCCCTTTGCCAATCCTTGCATCTCTGCCGCCAGAAGAACGCCTGTTCCAATGGGTTTGGTCAGGATCAGCGCATCCCCTGCTTGCGCCCCCGTAAGTCCGATTGCGCGATCTGCAACAAGACCTGTGACTGTGAACCCGATGCTCAGTTCCGCCCCCGCCGCACTATGGCCGCCGATAATATCGGCCCCTGCCGCTGACATTACCTCGGCGGCGGCTGACATGATTTCGGTCAACCAAGCACTTTGCAGCGCTTCTGATAAGGGGGGCAGGGTGATCATTGCCAAGGCCGATTGCGGGGTGGCCCCCATGGCCCAAATGTCGCCAAGTGCGTGAATGGCAGTGATGCGCGCCATCACTGCGGGGTCATTGCAAAACGCGCGCAGATGATCCGTGCTAATCACTTGGCGCGCTCTGCCCATATGCAGCACCGCCGCATCATCCCCCCGCCCAATCTCAATGTCTTTGCGGTGGGTTGGGGGTGGGGGCAGGGCGGCCTCAAGCGCGGCTTGGCCCAGTTTTGCGCCACAGCCGCCGCATTGCGGTTTTGGCCCCATGGCCTCGATTATGCCAAGCGCGTGGTCTTGCGGCGGTTGCGGTCGTGCCGCCATCTCAGGCAACTGCGTCAGCTGTTGCATGAACTTGCGATCAATTTGGTCTTTCCACGTCCACAGAAAGGGAAAGGATGCATCCACCTTTCCGCGCGTGGCAATGGCCCGCTTATCGCCCAAGGAAATCAGCTTGAGATAATGGCGTTGCGGCTGATAGGCGCGCAATCTGCGCCCCATCGCAGCCGCGCGCAGATTGTGAAAAAGGGGCTTTGCCGCGCGCACCGCATAAACGCCCGCCTTACTGCGAGGGGCATGATCAAAATGCGCGCAATCTCCCGTAGCGAGAATATCGGGGTCTGTCACGCTGCGCAGATCGGCGCCCACGCGGATGAACCCATCTTTAAGGGCAAGCCCTGTCTGTGCCAGCCACGGATGCGCCCGCGCGCCTGCCGCGCCAAGGATCAAATCAAAGGGCAGCGGAGGCTCATCTCGCATATGGATCATTTGCGTGGTGATCTTGGTGATATCAACGCCCTCGCGTAGAGTAATATTTTGGGTGCGCAAGTCTTGTCGCAGAAGCCGAGCCGCGCGCGGAGGCAATTCTTGCAACGCTTGTGCGCGCTCAAATATCGTTACCTCGGGCTTGCGCCTTGTGGCGCGCAGGCGGTGCGCCACGGCCATGGCGACCTCAACCCCCGCAATTCCGCCGCCGATAAGGGCGATGCGCGCAGGATTGGGCGCTTGGGTTAGAAAGCCCTCCCATGTGGCTGCAAACCCCTCGAGAGGTTTGACGGGCAAAGCATGATCTGCAAAGCCTGCTAAGGCGGGCATATCAGTCGTAATGCCAATATCAATCGACATGATATCATACGAAATAGACCTGCCCCCTGCGAGATGCAGGCGTTTTTCTGCTCGATCAATCCCAATGGCGGGGGCAATGATGAGGCGGGCATTGGCGAAACGGGCAAGGCGAACCAGATCAATCTCGATTTCGTCTTGCCGATAATGCCCTGCAATCGCACCAGGCAGCATCCCTGAATAGGCCGCCGTTGGGTTGGGCGAGACAAGGGTCAAGCGCGCACCCGCAAGTGGCTGCATCCCCCACATGCGCGCGACAAGCGCGTGACTATGCCCGCCCCCAACAAGCACAATTTCGCGGGTCACGGGCCAAGCGGTGGGGGTCATGATCCTTGACCCCTGAACGGATCATCTGGATACCCCACGCCCGTCAGGATTAATCCATCTGGCGGCGCAACAGGGCCGCAGGCGGCCCGATCGCGCGCCTCTAGGCTGATGCGCACATCGTCAGGCGACCATGATCCCGCCCCAACTCGCTCAAGCGTGCCGACAATCGAGCGCACTTGATTATGCAGGAACGAGCGCGCGCGCAGGTGAAATTGAAATTCGACCGCATCGCCGCGCGGGAAGGCCTCAATCCGTATCTCATCAAGGGTTTTGATGGGCGATTTTGCCTGACAGATAGAGGCACGGAAGGTTGTGAAATCATGCTTGCCGATCAAATGGCGCGCGGCTTCTTGCATATAGCCAAGATCAAGCGGCTGCTTGACAGCCCATGCCTGTCCCACATCAAGGGTCAAGGGCGCCCGGCGGTTGATCAGCCTGTAGGTGTAGCGCCGTTCAACTGCTGAAAACCGTGCGTGCCAATCCTCAGACACGGACGAACAGGCCACAATCGCCACGGGCAGAGGTTTCAAGTGATAATTCAGCGCCTCGCTCAAGCGAAAGGGCTGCCACTCTTGGACCATGTCACAATGCGCAACCTGACCTGTTGCGTGAACGCCCGCATCTGTGCGCCCTGCCGCAGCGATGGAGGGCACATCTGCCTCAAGCCGTGCAAGCGCAGCCTCGATGGCACCCTGCACAGAGGGTTGATCAGCCTGACGTTGCCATCCAGCAAATGGGCGGCCATCATATTCGACTTTGAGCGCATAACGGGCCATGGCTCTGGCTAGCGGAAACGCGCGCGCCATGCAATTGCCCATAATCCCCTATCAATGGTGGCTTTGACATCCTATCTTTGCGTAACGCATTAGATAAGGGCAGGCCAAGCGTGATATCATCTTTGAGCAATATGCTCCGTGACCGCGTGGAGCGCGCGAGCGAAGCATTGACGCGCGCCTTTTCAGAACCAAGCCTGCGTGCTGGGCTTGCCCCCTCCATATTCGCCTTGATGCGGCGGCGGAATTTCTTTTGGTAGATCGTATGGGGTGAAGGTTTCAATTGCCAAGTCTAACCATTCGGGCCTATGGCAAAGGCTATGAAGCTCGTGCCCCTTTCTGAAACCTCACATTTGCCGCGCTGGCAGCGCCCGCAGGTGCTTTTGTTCCTGATGGCTTTTGCGATGCCTGTGGCCTTTGCCACATGGTCTGCACTGCTAAATAATTTTGTGATTGAGGCGGCAGGGTTTGACGGGGCCGATATAGGATGGCTGCATTCAGTGCGCGAAATTCCAGGGTTTCTGGCGATTGGCGTGATCGCCTTATTGCTTGTGATCCGAGAGCAGAAATTGGCGCTTGTTTCCTTGGTTATGTTGGGTCTGGCAACGGCGCTGACCTCACAATTCCCCTCCTTGGGGGGATTGTTGATTGTAACCCTGATCTCCTCCATCGGGTTCCATTATTACGAGACAGTCAACCAGTCGCTTCAATTGCAATGGATCGACAAAAAGCGCGCGCCACAGACCATTGGTTGGCTGATGGCGATGGGGTCTTTGGCCACGCTTTTGGCCTATGGGTTAATCGTGCTGACGTGGCGTGCTTATGATTTGAGCTATGATTTGGTGTATGGGGTGGCGGGTGGCTTTACCGCCTTGGTCGCAGTGATTGCATTTTTCGCCTTCCCCCAATTTGAGAGCCCAACCCCGCAAAACCGCAAAATGATCCTGCGCCGCCGCTATTGGCTCTATTACGCGCTGCAATTCATGTCGGGCGCGCGGCGGCAGATTTTCGTGGTCTTTGCAGGCTTCATGATGGTCGAGCGCTATGGCTTTGCCGTGCATGAGATCACGGCACTGTTCATGGCCACATTGGTCGCCAATATGATCGCGGCACCGCTTTTGGGTCGTGCTGTTGCCTTTTTCGGGGAACGTGCGGCCTTGATGTTTGAATATGCAGGCTTGTTCCTGATTTTCTTGCTTTATGCGGGCCTCTATCATTTTGATTGGGGAGTGGGTATGGCGGCGGTGCTTTATGTCGGTAATCACATCTTCTTTGCGCTGGCCCTTGCCATCAAAACCTATTTTCAGAAAATCGCAGATCCCGCTGATATTGCGCCTACGGCCGCCGTGGCCTTTACCATCAACCATATCGCTGCAGTGTTCTTGCCTGCGATCTTGGGGTATCTCTGGCTGACCTCGCCGATTGCGGTGTTTCTGCTTGCGTCAGGGATGGCTGCCACATCTTTCGCCTTATCGCTTTTGGTGCCGCGTCATCCTGAGGCGGGGAATGAAACCTTACTTGCACGGCGCGGCTTAACCGTGACCACGCCAATCACCACTGTGACCAAATAGGGTGCTTATGACGACCTTTACCGCCTTTACCACATTGCCTGCTAAATCCGCCGCCGAAGCCTTGGGTGAGGCCATAGAGGCACTTGATCCCGCGCCCTATGGCGTGGGGGTTTTTGAGATCGAAGATGGCTCTGGCCGTTGGGAGGTGGGCGGCTATTTCCTTGAGGCCCCCGACGAGATCGGATTGGCGCTTTTGGCGGCATCGCATGGCGCGCGGGAATTTGTCGTCTCAGAATTGCCCGAAACCGATTGGGTCGCGCAGGTGCGCCGTGAATTGCACCCTGTGCGCGCGGGGCGATTTTACCTTTACGGCAGCCATGATGCCGACACAGTCCCAAGCGACGCCTTGCCCTTGCTGATTGAGGCCGCAATGGCCTTTGGCACAGGCCATCACGGCACTACATCTGGATGTTTGATTGCCTTTGACCGCCTGCTCAATGAGGGCCATGTTTTCAAAAACGTGGTTGATATTGGCTGTGGCACGGCGGTCTTGGCCTTGGCCGCGGCACGGGTCTTTCCGCAGACTGTTTTGGCCTCGGATATTGACGAGATCGCGGTTGATGTTGCCCGTGTGAACGCCCAAGCGAATGACCTCGCAGATCGCATCGAGGCTGTGCAAGCCGCAGGGTTTGATCATCCCACGCTTGCAGCCCGCGCGCCCTTTGATTTGATCTTTGCCAATATCCTGAAGGGGCCACTGATCGAACTGGCCCCCGATATGGCGCGTCATGCCGCGCAGGGTGGCTTTTTGATCCTGTCAGGCCTGTTGTTGGAGCAAGCCGAGGACGTCACCGCGGCCTATCTCGCGGCAGGGTTTGAGCGGGTTCATGCGTCCGAGCATGGGGAATGGGCGGCGCTGACACTGCGCTATATGGGGTGATTGGCACGCCCCGCTTGTTGAATGTTCTTGTTTCGTGCTATTGATGGGCTAAGCTGACGCAAAGAACCATAAAGGGCGAGCAGGCCATGCGTATCATCGGGATTGACCCAGGGCTTCGCTATCTGGGTTGGGGCGTAATTGAGGCGGATGGCCCGCGCTTGCGCCATATATCAAATGGCGTTGTCGAAGGGGTGGGTGATGATCTCGCCCCGCGTCTTTTGGCCCTGTATGATGGATTAATCGCCATCCTTGCCGAATTTGCACCAGATTGTGCGGCGGTCGAACAGACCTTCGTCAACCGTGATGGCGCAGCCACGTTGAAATTGGGGCAGGCGCGCGGCGTTGCGATGTTGGCCCCCGCCAAGGCAGGCTTGCCTGTGGCTGAATATGCACCAAACACAGTAAAGAAAACTGTGGTTGGGGTGGGTCACGCGCATAAAGATCAGATCGGCCATATGGTGCGCCTGCAATTGCCCGGATGCGCGCCAAAATCCCCTGATGCCGCTGATGCCTTGGCGATTGCGATATGTCATGCCCATCATGCGCAATCGCAAACGCGGATCATGAAAGCAGTGGGGGCAGGCCTGTGATCGGGAAATTGACAGGCCGCGTTGATTACCGCGCGAGTGACCATGTGCTTTTGGATGTCGGTGGTGTTGGCTATGTCGTTTATTGCTCGGAACGCACCCTTGCGAACGTGCCAACTGGGGGGCAGGTGGCAAGCCTTTACACCGAACTTCTGGTGCGCGAAGACCTTTTGCAGCTCTTTGGGTTTTTAACCCCTTATGATCGTGAGTGGCATCGTTTGTTGGTGTCTGTGCAGGGCGTGGGGGCCAAAGCCGCGATGGCCATCTCAGGCGCGCTTGGCACAGAGGCCTTGGCCCGTGCGATTGCGATTGGGGATTGGGGTGCGGTTAAAACAGCCCCAGGTGTAGGTCCAAAATTGGCGCAGCGCGTGGTCAATGAACTAAAGGATAAAGGCCCCGCTTTGATGGCGATGGGCGGTAGTCTGGCCCGCGATTTGACGCAGAATGCCCCTGCGCCCGTGGTGGAAGACCCGCAGGGGCCTGCGCCCACCCCCGCTGCGCCCCCGCCGCCTACAACCGCGCAGGCCGATGCGCAAAGTCAGGCTGAGGCAATTTCAGCCCTGACCAATTTGGGCTATGGCCCCTCTGACGCGGCAAGTGCGGTTGCGCGCGCGGCAGATGAGGCCGACACGACCCCTTTGCTGATCCGCGCGGCACTGCGCCTCTTGGCCCCGAAGGATTGATATGAGCACGCCTGATCCAACATTGCGCCCTGATCCGCACCCGCAGGATGATCTGCGCGAAGATCGCGCTTTGCGTCCCGAACTTCTGACCGAGTTTATCGGTCAGGCCGAGGCGCGGGCGAATTTGCGGGTTTTCATCGAAAGCGCCCGCAAGCGCGGTGAGGCGATGGACCATGTGCTGTTTCATGGCCCCCCCGGCTTGGGCAAGACTACCTTGGCACAAATTATGGCGCGCGAATTGGGGGTGAATTTTCGTATGACCTCTGGTCCCGTTTTGGCAAAGGCGGGAGATTTGGCCGCGATCCTCACCAATCTTGAGCCGCGTGATGTTTTGTTTATTGACGAGATCCACCGCCTGAACCCCGCAGTCGAAGAGGTGCTGTATCCCGCGATGGAGGATTTTGCACTGGATCTGGTCATCGGTGAGGGGCCTGCCGCGCGATCTGTGCGCATCGAATTGCAGCCCTTTACTTTGATCGGGGCCACCACGCGCTTGGGCCTGTTGACTACACCCTTGCGAGATCGGTTCGGCATCCCCACGCGTCTGGTCTATTATGACACGCCTGAGTTGGAGCAGATTGTGACCCGTGGCGCGCGCCTGATGGGCGCCCCTGCCGATGAGGAAGGCGCGCGTGAGATTGCCAAGCGCGCCCGCGGCACCCCGCGCATTGCGGGCAGGCTATTGCGCCGCGTGGTCGATTTCGCTGTGGTTGAGGGGGATGGCCGCGTAACGGCGGCGATTGCAGATCGCGCCCTAACACGGCTTGGGGTCGATAAGCTCGGGCTTGATGGAGCAGATCGGCGGTATTTGCGCCTGATTGCGGAGTCTTACGGCGGCGGCCCTGTCGGGATTGAAACGCTCGCAGCCGCCCTTTCCGAAAGCCGCGATGCGATCGAAGAGGTGGTTGAACCCTATCTCTTGCAGCAAGGTCTGATCGCGCGCAGCCCGCGGGGGCGGATGCTGACGCAATCGGCCTTTGCGCATCTGGGGTTGCCCGTTCCTACCCCGCCTGCGCAGACGGGGCTTTTTGAGTGATCAGCCAAATTTCTCGGCCCATGTGGGCAGGAGATCATGCGCAGCAGGGGTGGCCTCATAGACCGCGCGGGCAATCGCGCGGCTGAGGCAAAGCGCCGCCGCGTTCCCCAAATGCAGCGTATCCATGAGCGGATCGCGAAGGGGTTGCGCGCCCGTTGCAGCAGCAAACACCAGATCCCCATCCATAGGCGTATGCGCGGGGTAAATCGCGCGCGCCATGCCATCATGCGCGGCGGTGGCCATGCGGGTGGCTTGCGCTTGGGTCAGGGCGGCGTCTGTTGCCACAATCGCGATGGTGGTGGCCCCGTCCCTATGCCCCTTGACCAAGGGTCGTGCGGATGGATCGAATGCCCCTGTCCCAAGCCCCCCAAATTCTAGGCCCATTTCAAACGGGGCTGCCCAAAATTGCGGGCCATCGCCCATTGTCACGCGGCCCAATGCGTTGACAGCCACCAAAGCGCCCACCGTGATCCCGTCAAAGGTGGCCGAGGCTGAGCCAAGCCCACCTTTGAGTTTAGCGGTCAGCGTCCCTGTTCCTGCGCCTACTGTCCCAAGTGCGAAATCAGGGGATGCCGCCTCAAACGCCACACGTCCCAAGCTGGCATAGGGGTTTTGACCCCATGCTTTGTCGCCGCCATTGATCAGATCAAAAAGAATTGCGGCGGGCACGATTGGCACAAGCTGATCGCCAACTGCAAAGCCGCGCCCTGCGGCCCGTAAGCCATCCATCACGCCTGAGGCTGCATCAAGGCCAAAGGCAGACCCGCCAGAGAGAACCAGCGCATCCACCTCCTGCACCAATCGATCGGGGGCCAGCAGGTCTGTCTCCCGTGTGCCAGGCGCACCGCCCATGATATGCACCCCTGCCGTAAAGGGGCGCTCGGCAGTCAAAACAGTGACTCCTGTTTTGATCACGTCATCCTGAGCGTGGCCGACATACAGGCCCGCGACATCGGTAATTAAGTTTTTTGCGCCTTTCTCAAACATCACCATTCCCCTAGATGCAGCGCCCGCCATCAACCTCCAAAGCGGCACCTGTGATCATTGAGGCCTCATCTGAGCAAAGGAAGCAGGCGGCATTCCCCATATCCTCGGGCGTAGAAAAGCGGCCTAAGGGGATGGTTGATAGGAATTTTGCCCGCATTTCTGGCGTGTCCTCGCCCATGAAACTGGACAAAAGCGGGGTTTCCCCCGCCACAGGGCATAGCGCGTTGACGCGGATACCCTGTGGGGCCAGTTCCACCGCCATCGCCTTGGTCGCAGTTATCATCCAACCTTTTGAAGCGTTATACCAATTCAGCTTGGGGCGTGGGCTGAGGCCAGCTGTTGACGCGATATTGAGGATGGCGCCCGCTTTTGCGGTTTTCATATGCGGCACAATTTCACGGGCCATCAAATAAACAGATTTCGCATTCACCGCGAGGACACGGTCAAACATCTCCTCGGTGACATCTTCCATCATCTGCGGCAAATGGGTGATGCCCGCATTATTCACAACAATATCAATACGCCCCCACGTGGAAAGCGCCGATTGGGCGAGGGCGGCCACGCTCTCGCCCTTGGCGACATCGGTTTCATGGGCAAGGCTGCCCGTGGCCTTGCCCATGTCTTGGGCTGCGGCACCATTGAGATCGGCAATCATCACCTCGGCCCCTTCGGCGCGGAATTTGCGCACGATCCCTGCGCCAAAGCCCGATGCGCCGCCTGTTACAATTGCGGTTTTTCCTGCAAGCCTCATGAAACTGTCCTTTTCTGTGGGGCCGCGGCCAAGCGGGGCGCGGTGTTGAGTAAGTTTTCCGTATAAGGATGTTTGGGGGCAGACAGAATTTGGTGCGCTGGCCCCTGTTCGACAATCACCCCATGTTCCATCACCGCAATATGGTCAGCCATATGGGCCACAACCGTGAGATCGTGGGTGATGAAAATATACGAAAGCTGCAATTCCTTTTGCAGTGATTTTAGTAAATCTAAAACCCGTGCGCGCACGGAGACATCAAGGGCCGAAACAGCCTCATCAAGCACCACGATATCTGGCCGCGTGATTAGCGCGCGCGCAATGGCAATGCGCTGTCTTTGCCCACCTGAGAATTGATGCGGGTATTTTTGCGCATCCTGGGGCGAAAGTCCGACCTGCTCAAGGGCGGTTGCAACACGAGATGTGACCTCATCAGATGTGACATTTTGCAGATCAAGCGGTTCTGCAATAACCCGCCCCACCCACCAACGGGGGTTAAAGCTGCCATAGGGGTCTTGAAACACAATCGACAGATGCCGTCGATTTTCGAGTGGCATCTTCGGATGCACCTGTGTGCCGTCTAAGACAATCTTCCCTGCTTGCGCGGCCTCTAGCCCCAAAATGGCACGGGCGAGCGTGGATTTACCACATCCAGACCCCCCTACGATCCCTAAACATTCCCCTCGCTTCAGGGTGAGATTTGCATCACGCACCGCCACGAAGGGTTCAGATTTGCGCAAGCCTAGGCGTTTGGGCGGATAGATGCGGCTGACCCCTTCCACGGATAAGAGTGTCTCGCCTGATACGGGTTGGGGCTCTTTTGGGGCTGGGCGGGCAGCGGATAAGAGCGCCTTGGTGTAAGGATCGCGCGGGTTGGATAAAAGCCGCTTTGCGTCGCCTTTTTCAATGATGCGGCCTTGGTTCATCACCGCCACCTCATCGGCCATCGAGGCCACAACGGCCAGATCATGCGTGATCAGCAAAAGCGCCATCCCATCCGCGGCAACGAGGGTTTTCAGAAGCGCTAAAATCCCTTGTTGGGTGGTGACATCAAGCGCGGTTGTCGCCTCGTCCGCGATTAAAATATCGGGCGCTGCCGCGATCGCGGTAGCAATGGCCACGCGCTGCCTTTGCCCACCAGACAGCTCATGCGGATAGCGATCAAGCGCGATCTGCGCCAAGCCGACCCGATCCAAAATGGCGCGCGCCTGCGCCATTGCGGCCCGCCGATTTAGAGTGATGCGATGCACCATAAGGGTTTCGGCCACCTGTGCGCCGATTTGCATAACGGGGTTTAGCGCGGTCATAGGCTCTTGAAAAATCATTCCAATCTTTCGCCCGCGCAACTGGCACATTTTTCGGTCTGACAGCCCCAAGAGACTGTCAGTGCCATTGAGCAGAACTGACCCATGCGCGCTGCATCCTGGGGGCAATAGGCCCATAATCGCCAGCGCCGTCATCGATTTGCCTGATCCAGATTCCCCAACCAAGGCCGTGATCCGATGCGCAGCCAGCTTCAAGGAAAGATCAGAAACCAATGCGCCCCCCTCATGGGTGATGGTTAGGTTTTCCAGTTCAAGGCGGGGCGAAGCGGTCATTTCAGGGTGCGCTCCAGTCTCGGGTCAAGTTGATCGCGCAGCCCATCCCCCGCCAAGTTCAAGCCTAAAACCAAGGCCATGATGCAGGCCCCGGGAAGAATGGCCAGCATCGGATGGGTGTAGATCATGGTTTGCGCTTCGGCCAACATGCGGCCCCAACTGGGGGTTGGCGGTTGCGCCCCAAGCCCGACATAGGAGAGCGCCGCCTCAGCCAGAATCCCAAGGCTGAATTGGATCGTGGCCTGCACGATGATCAGGTTCAGAATATTGGGCAAGATATGTTCTAGGCTGATCCGAAGCTTGGATTTTCCCGCCACACGCGCGGCAAGGATGTAATCCAATGTCCAAATTGGCAGCGCCCCTGCACGGGTTACGCGGGCAAAGACTGGGATGTTGAAAATGCCAATTGCAAGGATCGCGTTAAACGCCGAGGGGCCGTAGGTTGCAGTGATCAGAATGGCGATCACCAGCGCGGGAAAGGCAAATATCAGATCATTGCCCCGCATAATCAGTTCATCGCCAAAGCGCCCATGCTGTGTGGCTGCCAGCAGCCCCAAGGGCACGCCAACGCCTGCCCCAATGCCAATGGCCGCCACCGCCACCGCAATCGAGGTTTGCGCGCCCACCATCAGCAAAGATAGGATATCGCGCCCGAATTGATCCGTGCCAAGCAGATAGGTTGCGCTTGGCCCTTGCAGCCGATTGGCAATCGCAAGGCTTGTGACCTCATGGGGCACCCAGAGGAGGCTGAGGGTAGCGAGGGCGAGGAAAAACAGGCTGATCGCACCGCCAATGATCAAGGATCGCTGCACCGTCATCTGCGCAGCCTTGGGTCAAGTGCGGCATAGGCCAGATCAACCAAAAAGGTCACAAGGATTACGGCGAACACAAGCAGCATGGTGACCGACTCGACCACGATCAAATCGCGTTGGGTGATGCCCTGAAAGATCAGGCGACCAAGCCCCGGAAGAAAGAAAACATTTTCGATGATAATGGCGCCCGCAAGAAGAAACGAGAATTGAAGGCCTAAGATCGTCATCACGGGAATGCCTGCATTGCGCAAAGCGTGACGCCATAGGGTTCGCCTGCGGCTTAGGCCCTTGGCGCGGGCGGTGCGGATATAGTCTTGCTCTAATGTCTCGAGAAGGGCCGAACGCAAAACCCGCGCCAAAATGGCCGCCTGCGGCAGAGCCAAGGCGAAGGCGGGCAGCGTGAGCGAGGCGAGCCCCGCCCCAAAGCTGTCCCATCCCGCAAACCCGCCCGCCGACACCCATTGTAATTTTATCGCGAACAGCAGCACCAGCAGCATTGCAAACCAGAAATTGGGTATCGCAATGCCGATTTGCGCGGCCGCCATAACCCCAAGATCGGGCCATGCGCCGCGCTTGGCCGTGGCCAGCACCCCCACAGGGATTGCAAGAGCTGTTGACAGGATCAGTGCGTAAATGGCCAAGGGCAGTGAAACGGCAAGCCTATCTTGGATCAAATCGGCCACGGGCACGCGATAGGTGTAGGATAGGCCAAATTCCCCCTGCACCATGCCCCCGACCCATGCCAGATATCGGGTTAGAAGCCCTCCATCGAGGCCCAATTCCGCCCGTAGGTTTGCAACCGCCTCGTCTGTGGCATTTAGGCCAAGCATGAAACTGGCAGGATCACCGGGGATCACCTCAATAAGGCAAAAGATAACCACGCTTGCCACGGCAAGGCTAAGGATCATCGCTAGCACCCGATTGAGAAAATAGCTCAACATGGTAAAACCTTAGCCTGAAGGCGTGCTAGGCCGCTAGAGGGGACTTGCGCGACTCAAGGCTTTAGCGGCAGATAATGCCACGAGGTTGGGGACGATGGCGTCGTCCTATGGCAGACCTGAACCGCCCTGAACGCCGGGGTCTTCTGTCAAAGGAGGGTCGGCGATGCAGCGACCTGAATTCTTCCGTTTCCACAATGACGAAAAAGCCATTCTTCCGTTTTCTCAAGCTGAGTATGGCGCACGTCTGATGGGGCTACGCGCAATCATGGATGCGCAAGGCCTAGATGCGGTTGTGCTGAGTTCAATGCACAATATCGCCTATTATTCGGGCTTTCTCTACTGCGCCTTTGGGCGCCCTTATGCGTTGGTTGTGACCGCGTCTGAGGCGGTAGTGATCTCTGCGGGCATTGATGCGGGGCAGCCATGGCGGCGCTGTGCCTGTGATGGGATCACCTATACCGATTGGCAGCGCAACAATTACTGGCGCGCCGTGGCCCATGTGGCGGGGCAGGGCAAGGCAGTTGGTTACGAGGCCGATCATCTGGTCTTGAGCCAATTTGCGCTTCTCAATGAGTTCTTGGCGCCAAAATCCACTGTCGATGTGGCGCCCGCTACGATGCGCCAGCGCATGGTGAAATCTGTCGCCGAGCGCGAGTTGATCCGCGCAGGCGCGCAAGTTGCCGATGTTGGTGGCTATGCCATTCGGGACGCCGTAAAGGCGGGGGTGCGTGAGATTGATGTCGCCATGGCAGGGCGCGATGCGATGGAGCTAGAAATCGCCAAACGCTTTCCCGATGCCGAATATCGGGACACTTGGGTATGGTTCCAATCGGGGCTTAACACCGATGGCGCGCATAACCCTGTCACGGGGCGCGTTTTGCAGCGCGGTGATATCCTGAGCCTCAATACCTTCCCAATGATCTCGGGCTATTACACCGCGCTTGAGCGCACGATGTTTGTAGGCGAAGTGGATGCGGCGAGCCTTAGCTATTGGCAGGCGAATATCGAGGCGCATGAATTGGGTATGAGCCTGATGAAGCCGGGTGTCAGCTGTGCTGAGATCACCCATGCGATCAATGATTTCTTCGCGGAACGCGATTTGCTGCAATATCGCAGCTTTGGCTATGGCCATTCATTTGGGGTGTTAAGCCATTATTACGGTCGCGAAGCAGGGCTTGAGCTGCGTGAGGATATCGACACCTTTCTCGAAGAGGGCATGGTGATTTCAATGGAGCCGATGCTGACAATACCCGAGGGAATGGCAGGCGCGGGTGGCTATCGCGAGCATGATATTTTGATCATCACCAAGGATGGGGCTGAGGATATTACGGGCTATCCATACGGCCCTGTCGAAAACGTGGTAGGTTAATCTATCCGAGGGGGCGGTCAGTTGGCCGCCCCACTCCGTTGAAGTTTCTGCGTCAACCTTGCCCCTGCATGGTATGAGCTGAGGTGAGTCTCGTAGAAACGCCAAGGTTTGCAGATGGGCAGCCCTGATGAGATCGCCTATCACAAACACTGGATTTCGGCTGCAGATCTTGCCGCGCGGGCCCAATTGTTTGGTAAGAATGAATATGGGCAATATTTGCCGGCACTCGTCAAAGGGGGTTGACCTTCCAGTAACTAGAACCCTTATCTGAAGGGAAAACGCCCCAATTGAATGATAAGTGACCCTTTAGAATGCTAGACCATCAAGCGCGGCGCGTGATCCCTTTGACTGTTGAGAACCTCTCTTGTGGGGGCTGTGCTGCGCGTGCGGAAAAGGCGCTTGCGGCCTTGCCTCATGTTCGTTCTGCACAGGTCAATTTGACTACCAAGACCGCCCAAGTGACAGCTACGCCAGAGTTTGATCTGGCGGTGATAAATGCGGCGATGCGCAAGGCGGGGTATCCCGTTGCCCTTGACCCTGCGCAGACCAATCACTGGCGTTTTGCCGTGGAAAATCTTAGTTGCGGGCGCTGTGCCTCCCGCGCTGAAAAAGCCTTGAATGCCTATCCCGCCGTGATCAAAGCCGACGTTAATCTGGCCATGAAAGAGGCCTATGTCACAGTGACCCCCGATTTGGTCCTTTCCGATTTGACCGATATGATGCGTCAAGCAGGTTATCCAATCCTGCCTGAGACACCGGCGGCAGAGGTGCAGCCTGAGAGCGGCGCAGAGGATGAAGGGCACCTGCTGAAGCGACATTTGATCTTGGCGGCCCTCCTAACCCTGCCTGTCTTCATCATGGAGATGGGCAGGCATCTTATCCCCGAGTTTCATCATTGGCAGGTCGCGACTTTCGGGGAATTTACAGTCCGTCTGGTGCAATTTTCCCTGACCACCTTGGTCTTATTTGGTCCAGGTGCGGTGTTTTTCCGCCTAGGAGTGCCTGCATTGCTGCGCGGCGCGCCAGAGATGAATTCATTGGTTGCGTTGGGATCCACGGCGGCATGGGCCTTTTCCACTGTGGTCACATTCGCACCGGGCTTAATCCCAGAAGCCAGCCGTTTCATCTATTTCGAGGCCGCTGCAGTCATCGTCACCTTAATCCTCTTGGGACGTTTTTTGGAATTTCGCACGCGCGGTCAGGCGGGCGCAGCCATTCGCAGCCTCATGGAACTGCGCCCTGACTCAGCCACCCTCTTGCAGGATGGGGCCGAGCGGCAGGTAGCTGCGTCTGAACTGCGGATCGGTGATCTGATCCGAGTCAAACCAGGTGAGAAAGTTGCCACTGATGGCATCGTGACGGAGGGCGAGGCCTTGGTTGAGGAAAGCATGATCACAGGCGAGCCTGTTCCAGTGACGAAATCTGTGGGTGATTGTGTTGTCGGCGGCACGATGAACCGCGCGGGCAGCGCTATTTACCGCGTGACTGCAACAGGTGGACAAACGGTTCTAGCGCAAATCGTGGATATGGTCACAAAGGCGCAGATGACGCGCCTGCCTATCCAATCTTTGATTAATCGCATTGCGGCGGTTTTTGTGCCTGTCGTGATCGCTGTGGCGCTTGTGACCACGGCGGTGTGGTGGGTCTTTGGCCCTTCCCCCGTGCAGGCTATGGTGATTGGCGTCTCCGTTCTCATTATTGCCTGCCCCTGCGCCATGGGCCTGGCTACACCTGTGTCTGTTATGGCAGGAACGGGGCGCGCTGCGGAATTGGGGGTGCATTTCCGCGAGGGGCGTGCACTGCAAGATTTGCGGCAAGCCGACATTGTGGCCTTTGATAAAACAGGCACACTCAGCACGGGCGCGCCTGCGCTGGTGGCCTGTTACAACACGCAAGACGAAGACCGCCTGATTGCCTTGGCCGCAAGTGTTGAGCGTGGATCAGAACATCCCTTCGCCCAAGCAATTTTGGCCGAGGCCGAGGCGCGTGGGCTGACCATCGCGGCGATGCAAGGGTTCCAGAACAGCATCGGTGGCGGCGTCCGCGCGACTGTCGAGGGCGTAGAGATCGCCCTTGGCATAGAGGCCTATTTGGTAGAGTTGGGTGTCAGTGTCCCAGACATTCCCCCTCAGGGCGCAAGCCTGATCCACTTGGCACAGGATGGTGCCTATGCCGGCAGTATGGCCTTTCGTGACCCTGCTAAGAAAGATGCCCGCGACACGATTGACGCGTTGAAAAAAATGGGTCTGAAGATCGCGCTTCTTTCAGGTGATGCAGCGCCTGCGGTTGATGCGCTTGCCGCAGATTTGGACATCACAGAAGCCCATGCCCGCCTCAAGCCCGAAGATAAATTGGCACTTGTGGCTGCGTGGCAAAAGGCGGGGCAGCGCGTTGTTTTTGTCGGTGATGGGATCAATGACGCCCCTGTTTTGGCGCAGGCAGATGTGGGCATCGCGCTTGGCAGTGGCACCGATATCGCGATGCAGGCGGCAGATGTGGTTCTGGTGTCTGGCGCGCCGTGGGGTGTTGTAGATGCCATGACCCTGTCGCGGGCCACCTTACGCAATATTTGGCAGAATTTGTTTTGGGCGTTTGGCTATAACGTGGCGTTGATCCCTTTCGCAGCAGGGGCATTGGCCCTGATCGGAGGGCCGCTTTTGAACCCGATGTTGGCGGCGGGCGCGATGGCAGCAAGCTCGGTCTTTGTGGTGATGAACGCGCTACGCCTGCGTCATGTGGGGGGGCATTGATGAATATCTCGCAAACGGCCACGGCCACGGGCCTGCCCGCCAAAACCATCCGCTATTACGAGGAAATTGGTTTGATTGCGCCTGCGCGTGGCGAAAACGGATACCGTAGTTTTTCGCAACAAGATGTGCATAAGCTAGGCTTTATTGGGCGCGCCCGTGAATTGGGGTTTTCCATCGAGGAATGCCGCGCGCTTTTGGCCCTTTACGAGGATCGCGGGCGCGCAAGCGCCGATGTGAAAGAGATCGCGCAACAACATTTGCAAGATATTGATGCGAAAATGGCCAAATTGGCCGCAATGCGGGCGACCTTGGCCGATCTTGTTTCGCGCTGTTCGGGGGATCACCGCCCCGATTGTCCGATCTTGGAGGATCTCGCGATTGAGCCAAGCGGGCGGGTGGATTGAAAAACTGCGCGGGCGCTTCGATTTTGAGGTTGACGCTTGCCCCCGCTTGTCCTACTTCCGCGATGCTTCTGGCGGAGTAGCTCAGTTGGTTAGAGCAGCGGAATCATAATCCGCGTGTCGGGGGTTCAAGTCCCTCCTCCGCTACCAAGGCTTTCCTTGAACATTCAGCACTGTGATTGACGCAGCAGCGGCGCTATTGCGCCGCCGCGTTCGTCTTAGCCCAATTCCGCCAAACGCACGAAGGCGGTTTTAATCTTGGCTTCTTCTTCCTCACGGGCAGCAAGGTTTTCGCGGGCCTCCGCGACCACATCTTCGGGGGCGCTTGCCACGAATTTGGGGTTGTTCACGCGGCCCTTCAGTCCGCCGATTTCCTTGGCCAACTTATCCAGCAGCTTTTGCAAGCGCGCCTTTTCCTCGGCCACATCAATCAGATCAGCCACCGGCAGGCCGAATGTGCCGCCCTCAACCGCAACTGTGACCGCGCCTTTGGGCATTGTCTGGGCATGGGTCAGCTCCGAGATGCGGGCAAGGCGTTCGATCATTGCGGCGTTATTGTCCCACGCAGCCTGACCGCGCGCATCGAGATCAAGTTGCAGCAATTGCACCTTAAGCCCCACAGGCACATGCATTTGCGCGCGCACGGAGCGGATTTCTTCGATTAGCGAAATCACCCAAGTCATCTCGCGCGCGGCCTCGGCATCGACTAGTTCCGCGCCATAGTCGGGCCAATCTGTATGCACCAGCATCTTGGGGCGATCTCCAATCTCGCCCCACAGGTCTTCGGTGATGAACGGCATTGTGGGGTGCAAAAGGATCAGACATTGATCGATCACCCATGCCATGGTTGCGCGGGTTTCGGCGATGACAGCCGCGTCATCAGAGGCAAGAAGTGGCTTGGCGAATTCGACATACCAATCGCACACCTTGCCCCAGACAAAGGCATAAAGCCCGTTTGCCGCATCGTTGAACCGATATTGCGACAGCGCCTCGTCATGGGCCAAACGCGCTTGCCCGGTTTCGCCGATGATCCATTTGTTTACAGTTTGACTGACCGATTTGGGATCAAACCCTGCAACGGGTTTGCAGTCGTTCATTTCCGCAAACCGCACGGCGTTCCACAGCTTCGTGCCGAAATTGCGATAGCCCGCGATGCGGTCTTTAGACAGTTTCAAATCGCGCCCCATCGCGGCCATGGAGGTCAGCGTAAAGCGCAGCGCATCCGCGCCAAACTCGTCAATCAATTCTAGGGGATCAAGCACGTTGCCGATACTCTTCGACATCTTGCGTCCCTTTTCATCGCGCACCAACGCGTGGACATAAACGTCACGGAAGGGGATGTCATCGACCACGGCCAATTGCATCATCATCATCCGCGCAACCCAGAAGAAGATGATGTCAAAGCCCGACACAAGCGTTGAGGTCGGGAAATAGCGTTCCAATTCTGGCGTTTGCTCGGGCCAGCCAAGCGTGCCGATGGGCCAAAGGCCAGAGGAGAACCAAGTGTCGAGAACATCGGGGTCGCGGGTCAGGGATTTGCCGCGTGCCATCGCCTGCGCTTCCGCCTCTGTTGGCGCGCAATACATTCCGCCTTCGTCATCATACCACACAGGGATCTGATGCCCCCACCATAACTGCCGCGAGATCGTCCACGGCTCGATATTCTCAAGCCAATGGAAATAGACCTTGCGGTGCTGTTCGGGCATGATCCGCGTGCGGCCTGTGCGCACGGCCTCTAGCGCGGGTTTCACGATCTTGGCGGTGTCGACAAACCATTGGTCGGTCAGCATCGGCTCGATCACGACCTTTGAGCGATCCCCGAAAGGCTGCGTGATGGTCTTTTCTTCGACCAAAGGCACCAAGGCATCTGCGCCCTCTGCATCCGCTTTCAGCGCGGCTTTGCCAAGGCGCGGGTCATCGGCGCGGGTCATCACGGCCAGACCTTCGGCGGTGATCTCTGCCACAACCGCATCACGGGCGGCGTAACGCTCCATCCCGCGCAGATGGTCGGGAACAAGGTTCAGCGCGTCTACTTCGGCCTCGGTCAGGGTCTTGTCCTCATTGGCCACTTCCTGCGCAACCTTCGCGGCCTCGGCATAGGCTGCGCCATCGGCGCGCAGATGCGCGCGCGTGTCCATCAAGCGGTAGCAGGGGATATTGCCTCGCTTGGCCACGGCGTAATCGTTGAAATCATGCGCGCCTGTGATCTTGACCGCGCCCGAGCCAAAAGTGGGATCAGGATATTCATCCGTGATGATCGGGATCAGGCGGCGATGCTCCTTTGGCCCGACAGGTATTTCGCAGAGCATCCCCACGATGGGCTTATAGCGTTTGTCATCGGGATGGACGGCCACCGCGCCATCGCCAAGCATGGTTTCGGGCCGCGTGGTGACAATCGAGATATAATCGCGCGTCTCGCGCAAGGTGACGTTTCCGTCCTCATCCTTCTCGACATATTCATAGGTGGCCCCACCCGCGAGCGGATATTTGAAATGCCACATATGGCCTGTCTGGTCGATATTCTCGACCTCAAGATCGGAAATCGCGGTCTCGAAATGCGGATCCCAGTTCACCAACCGCTTGCCGCGATAGATGAAGCCTTTGTTATACATATCGACAAAGACCTTGATCACCGCATCATGGAAATTGCCCTCTTCGCCCGCGGGTGCATTGGGTGCGCCTGACATGGTGAAGGCCTCGCGCGACCAGTCGCAGGAGGCGCCAAGGCGCTTGAGCTGTTCGATGATCGTGCCGCCAGATTTCTTTTTCCACGCCCAAACATGGGAGAGGAATTCCTCGCGGCTCATATCGCGGCGCGATTTGCCTTCCTTGGCTAATTCGCGTTCGACTACCATCTGCGTGGCGATGCCCGCGTGATCGGTGCCAGGCTGCCACAGCGTGTCAAAGCCGCGCATCCGATGCCACCGCACAAGCACATCTTGCAGCGTGTTGTTGAACGCATGGCCCACATGCAGCACGCCCGTCACATTGGGGGGCGGGATCATGATGCTAAACGCCTCAGAGCCTGGTTTGGCATTGGCCCCTGCCTTAAAGCATTCCCCCGCTTCCCATTTCGCGGAAATCCGCGCTTCGGCTGATTTTGCGTCGAATGTCTTTTCCATTTGATCTGCCTTCGGGCTGCATCTGCGTGTGGTTTCTCAGTGCCTCCATTACCCAATGGGGCGGGTGAGGCCAAGGGGCAAGGGGGCGCTTCTTTATGGGAAATTGTGAGAAAGCGGCGGACGAGACTGGACAGATCGATCTGGCCCGCTACTGTGCGACCTAAGCGAAGGCGCGTTTCGCAGGTCAGCGCCATTCCAGTAGGAGGGATCATGAAAAAGTTTGGATCAAGTCAATCGGTGAAACGCCTTGAAGATGCGCGTCTTTTGACGGGGCAGGGGCGCTATATTGATGACATTGCACCAAAGGATGCCTTGGTGGGGTTCGTGCTGCGCAGTCCGGTTGCGCATGGCACTATTACCACCCTTGATCTTAATGCTGCGCGCGCTGCGGACGGGGTGCATATGATCATCACGGGCGCGGATATCGAAGCGGCGGGGTATCTGAATGCGATGCGCTATGTCACGGTGAAAAACGGCGATGGCAGCGATGCGGCGGCCCCGCGCCGCCCCGTCCTGACCACCTCGCGCGTGAGATTTGTAGGCGAGGCCGTGGCCTTTATCGTGGCAGATAGCCTTGCGCAGGCGCGCGATGCGGCTGAACTGATCGAATTGGATATTGATGACCTGCCCGTGAAATTGGATCTTTCTGCAGGCGGCGCGGCGCTGCATGATGAAGCGCCCGATAACGTGGCCTACAGTTGGGAACATGGCGATGAGGCCGCTGTCAAAAATGCGATGGCACAGGCCAAACATCGTGTCAGTCTGCGCATCGAAGACAACCGTATCATCGTCAATTCAATCGAGCCGCGTGGGTGCTTCGCGGAACCGCAGGGTGAGCGTATCCATCTGGGCGTAAATGGTCAGGGGGTCTGGGGCACCAAAGGTGATCTATCCAAATTCTTTGGCATTGATCCTTCGCAAGTCCGTGTGACCACGCCGGATGTTGGCGGCGGGTTCGGGATGAAGACCATGGGCTATCCCGAATATTTTCTAACCGCGATGGCCGCTCGTCATCTGGGCCGCTCTGTGCGGTGGATGTCCGACCGCACCGAGGCCATGTTGGCCGATAATGCAGGCCGCGATTTGGTCACGGTGAGCGAGCTTGGCTTTGACGAGAATTATCGCCTAGTGGCCTATCATTTGGACAGTTGGTCAAACCTTGGGGCCTATGTCTCGCAATATGGGCAACTTATCCAATCAAACCTGTTCGCCCGCGTTTTGACGGGCACCTATGACGTTCAAAATGTGTATTTCCGCAATCGTGCGGTATTTACCAACACCGCGCAGGTCGATGCATATCGTGGGGCGGGGCGCCCTGAGGCGATTTTCTGCCTTGAGCGCAGCATGGATCACGCTGCCCGCGTCTTGAAGGTGGATCCCGCCGAATTGCGCAGGCGCAATTTTATTCGCCCTGATCAGATGCCCTACCGCACCGCAACGGGTGAGCTATACGATGTGGGCGAGTTTGGGGCGCTTTTGGATCGTGCATTGGAAAAAGCAGATCTGTCAGGCTTTGACGCGCGCCGTGCGGCCAGCGCCGCCAAGGGCAAACTGCGCGGCGTGGGGATTTGTTACTACATCGAGTCAATCCTAGGCGACCCCGATGAGCGGGCCAAGATTGAAATCACCGATACAGGCGCGCGCGTTTATGTTGGGACGCAATCAAATGGGCAGGGCCACGAAACAGTCTATCCGCAGCTTGTCCATGATCAGACGGGCCTTCCCCTTGAGGCGATTGAGATCGTGCAGGGCGATAGTGATTTGATCGAAATGGGTGGCGGCACGGGCGGATCGCGCTCGGTCACTGTGCAGGGCATGGCGCTGCGCGCCGCAGGTGACAGCCTCATCGGTGGCTTGCGCGATTTCATGGCGGATCATCTCGATGCGGATGATGTCAATTTCGATGCCGATGAGGGTGTCTTCCGCGCGCCTGGATCAAATGTGGTGGTCACGCTCTTAGAGGCTGCCGAGGCCGCGCGCGGTGCGGGCCGTGCGGATCTGTGTGTAGTGCAGGAATATGTCAAACTGCCCGGACGTTCCTATCCCAATGGGTGCCATATTGCCGAGGTCGAGATTGACCCCGAAACGGGTGTGATGGCCGTGGATCGCTACACTGTGTTAGATGATTTCGGCAATATGATGAACCCAATGCTGGCCGAGGGCCAAGTGCATGGTGGTGTTGCGCAAGGGATTGGCCAGGCGGTTTGCGAGCGCGTGGTTTATGACGCCGATGGTCAGCTGTTGACGGCAACCTTCATGGATTATGCGATGCCGCGCGCTGATAATATGCCCTTTATCGACTTCTCCATCCGCCCTGTTCCCTCAACCGCGAACCCATTGGGGATGAAGGGCTGCGGTGAGGCAGGCACAGTGGGTGCGTTGGCGGCAGTTTCCAATGCGGTCAATGATGCGCTTGCAGATATGGGGGCTAAGGTTGAGATGCCCTTTACCCCCGCCCGCCTGTGGGTGGCAATCGAAGCCACCCGCGCGATTGCGGCAGAATAGGGTTATGTTCCGCGCGGTTTGGCCCGTAGGGTTGGGTCAGCCGCGCGTGGATCTTCGGGCCAAGGGTGACGGGGATATTGCGCGCGCATATCCTTGCGCACATCCGCATAAGAGCCTTCCCAAAATTGCGGCAGATCTTGCGTCACCTGAATAGGGCGCTGCGCGGGAGAGAGCAGCGTGAATTTAATGGGCAAGCGATCTGGCCCTATGCGCGGATGCTCGGTCACGCCAAAGACTTCTTGTATGCGCACTGCAATGGCGGGTTGGGCATCGCCGTAGTCAATTGCGACTTGCCGCCCCAAGGGGGTTTTCCAATCCGCAGGTGCAAGACGATCAAGCTCGGATAAGGCGTCATAGCCCACCAACAGCTTTAACCCTTCGCTTGGATCGAACCGCCCCAGATCATCCGCAGTGCGTGCTTTGCCGAGATAGGGCAAAGCCCAATCTTCAAGCCGTAACAAAAGCGCCTCATCGCTGACATCAGCCAAGCCCGCAAAGGCAATGCGCGCCCGCAGAAATGTTGCACCGCGTGTCCACTCTAACGCGTTCAGACCAAGATCGCGAATACCCGCACAGAGGGCTTTTGCAACCTCCTCTGGGTCTGGATTGGGGTCATGTCTTTCGTCTAGGATGAGTGCGCCAAAGCGTTCGTGCAGCTTGGTTTCAACGCGCCGCAAGCGCGGGTTCCAGTCGCAAATGTTCTGCCATGCAATGTGATCGCCATAGATGTCGCGCAATTCACCATCGGTGAGGGCAAGCGCCCCCCTGATCCGGGCTTCGCGAGGGTTGCCATCAAGATCACTGGCAACAATCAAGCGCGCGCCTGCCAATTCATCGCCGGCGTTAAAGATGGCGCCTTTCCCACCTGACATAATGTATCGCGGCGCATCCCCCTTTCGGCGCAGCCCGATGCGGTCCGGATAGGCCAAAGCCAGATATTGCGCGTCACTTAACGCGCGACCTTTGGCCAAGGGTTTGAGCCGCGCCATTTCCTGACGGATACTCGCAAGGGCAGGGGTTTTTCCCGCAGGGTCATCCAAGAGGCGCAGACGCAGTTTCAGATCACTTTGCGAAGTTTGCCCCTGTAGCGGGTCACGCTCGCCCAAAAGGGCCGCAATTCGGGCTGCGCGCGCATCCCCTGACAACAGCATATGCGCAAGACGTGGGTGCAAGGGCATTGCAGCCATCGCGCGCCCATGGGTTGTGATCCGCCCGTCGGCGTCCAAACCCCCAAGCCCCTGCAACAAGGCCCGCGCCTCGGCCAGAGCGCCCAAACGGGGCGGTGTGAGAAAGGTCAAGCCGTCCGCGCTGCCCCAAAGGGCCAGTTCCAATGCCAAACCCGTCAGATCGGCGGCCTCGATTTCTGCAGGGGGGAAAGCGGGCAGCGCGCCTTCGCTGCCCTTCGTCCAATTTCGATAACAAATGCCTGCCGATACACGACCCGCGCGGCCACGGCGTTGATCCGCCTCGGCGCGGCTGACTGGTTCGGTCACAAGCCGTGTCATGCCTGAGGCGGGGTCAAACCGCGCGCGCCTTGCACGGCCACTGTCGATGACCACGGATATATCCGCAATGGTCAGTGAGGTTTCTGCAATAGATGTGGCAAGCACCAATTTTCGCGCACCGTCTGCCTCGGGCGTGATGGCCGCGCGCTGTGCGGCCAAAGGCATTGCGCCATAAAGTTGATGCAGGCGAATAGCGCGGGGCAAATCAAGCAGGGCTGCGGTGCGGGCAATCTCGCCCTGTCCGGGCAAAAAGGCCAAGATACCCCCATCGGTTTCGTGCAAGGCATGCAGGATCAGATCGGCCATAGCGCGCTCAAGCCGCGTCTCCTTGGGCAGGGGGGCGGGCAGATAATGGGTCACCACCTCAAAGGCTTTACCCGCTGACGTGATGAGGGGCGCGTTATCAAGGAGCGCCGCCAAAGGGGCCGCGTCCAATGTGGCGGACATCATCAAGATCTGTAAATCTGGCCTGAGTGCGCCGCGCAATTCCCAACTCAAGGCAAGACCAAGATCAGCATTGAGCGACCGCTCGTGGAATTCATCAAAGATGATTGCGCCAATTTCGGGTAGGTCGGGCGCCTCTTGGATCATGCGGGTGAGAATGCCTTCGGTCACAACCTCAATCCGCGTGGTTGGGCTTGTCTTGCTGTCGCCCCGCATGCGGTAGCCGATGGTCTGCCCCACCGCCTCGCCCAAGGTTTGCGCCATGCGTTCGGCAGCAGCACGCGCGGCCAAACGGCGGGGTTCAAGCATGAGGATACGACCCTGAACCGCCTCCGCTTCAAGCAGGGCCAGTGGCACACGCGTGGTTTTCCCTGCGCCGGGCGGGGCCTGCAAAACGGCACGGCCCGCATGCGCAAGGGCGCCAAGCAGTTCGGGCAGGATATCATCAATCGGCAGGCGCATGGGACGGCAAAAGTCTTTCGGGGTGGACGTAGCTTGGCCGAACAGGCAGAAAAGCCCTTGTAAGGTCAAGGAGTAATCAGTCCCGATGACGGCAGAATTGGACATTCTCGATCTCAAGGATCGGATTTTGGCAGGTGAACGCCGTGCGCTTGCCCGTGCCGTGACCTTGGTCGAAAGCAGCCGCGCCGATCATCGTGCGCAGGCGGCCACACTTTTGGACGCGATGCGTGGGCATGGGCGTGAGGCGCTACGCATCGGCCTCTCGGGCACGCCCGGTGTTGGGAAATCCACCTTTATCGAGGCCTTCGGGATGATGCTGACCGATGCAGGGCTGCGCGTGGCGGTTTTGGCGGTTGATCCAAGCTCGGCGCGCTCAGGCGGGTCAATCTTGGGCGATAAGACACGGATGGAACAGCTCTCGCGCGTTCCGTCTGCCTTTATCCGCCCCTCACCCAGTCAGGCAAGCCTCGGCGGCGTGGCACGCCGCACCCGTGCGGCGGTGTCGCTATGCGAGGCGGCAGGGTTTGATGTGGTCTTGATCGAGACAGTGGGCGTGGGTCAATCCGAAACGATGGTGGCCGAGATGTGCGATCTTTTCGTGCTACTTTTGGCTCCTGCGGGCGGGGATGAATTGCAAGGGGTCAAGCGCGGGATCATGGAGATCGCCGATCTGATCTTGGTGAATAAGGCCGATGGTGATTTGCGCGCCACCGCCACCCGCACCGTGGCCGATTACGCAGGCGCGCTGCGGTTGTTGCGCAAGCGCCCGCAAGACCCCGAAGGTTTCCCCAAGGCGCTGCCTGTTTCTGCCGTTGAAGGGGCAGGGATTGAGACAGCATGGGCCGAGATGCAGAATTTGGCGCAGTGGCGGCAGGCGGCTGGCATCTGGGAAGAAACCCGCGCCACGCAAGCGGCGCATTGGTTCGAGACAGAATTGCGCGAGGGTTTATTGGCGCGGTTGCGCGAGGATCAGACGATCCGCGCCGCCATTGAGGCCCGCGCGCGTGATGTGGCAGAGGGCAAAATCAGCCCCGATGCGGCGGCGGCGGAGATTTTGGGCAAAATGGCCCCTTAGGCCGATTTTAGTAGCAATAGCGCCTTGGCGATAAACAAAAGCCAAGGCAGGCCATGCATCACTGATCTAAGAAACTCCGCAGCTTCCTGCTCCGTGAAGGATGCTTCAATTTGCGCAGGGCTTTCGCCTCGATCTGGCGGATGCGTTCGCGGGTCACGCTGAATTGTTGGCCCACTTCCTCCAACGTGTGGTCGGTATTCATCCCGATGCCAAAGCGCATCCGCAGCACGCGTTCTTCGCGGGGTGTGAGGGAGGCCAGAACGCGGGTCGTGGTTTCTTTCAGGTTTTCCTGAATCGCGCTGTCGAGCGGCAGAACGGCGTTCTTGTCTTCGATGAAATCGCCAAGCTGGCTGTCTTCTTCATCGCCAATCGGGGTTTCCAAGGAAATCGGTTCCTTGGCGATTTTCATTACCTTCCGTACTTTCTCAAGCGGCATTTGCAGCTTGTCGGCTAATTCCTCTGGCGTGGGTTCACGGCCGATTTCGTGCAACATCTGGCGGCCTGTACGCACCAGTTTGTTGATCGTTTCAATCATATGAACAGGGATACGGATCGTGCGAGCCTGATCCGCAATTGAACGCGTGATCGCCTGACGGATCCACCATGTCGCGTAAGTCGAGAATTTATACCCACGGCGATATTCGAATTTATCCACCGCCTTCATTAGGCCGATATTGCCCTCTTGGATCAAATCCAAGAATTGCAGGCCGCGATTGGTGTATTTCTTCGCGATGGAGATCACGAGGCGCAGGTTTGCCTCGACCATTTCTTTCTTCGCCTGACGGGCTTCTTTCTCGCCCTTTTGAACTTGGTTCACGATGCGACGGAATTCGCTGATATCAAGGCCCACATATTGGCCGACTTGGGCCATATCGGCGCGCAAGTCTTCGACCTTATCGCGGGAGCGTTCCATCAGGGCTTGCCACCCACGGCCAGGTTTTTCGGCCATGCGATCCACCCATGTGGGTTCAAGTTCATAGCCGCGATAGGCCTCGATGAATTCATGGCGGTTGATGCGGGCCTGATCGGCCAGTTTCACCATTGCGCTGTCGACCGACATGATGCGGCGGTTGATACCGTAAAGCTGGTCAATCAGCGCCTCAATACGATTGTTGTGCAGGTGCAGTTCATTCACCAATTCCACAATCTCGCCGCGCAGTTTTTGATAAGTGGCCTCATCGCTCGTATCAAAGCTCGAATCTTCCTTAAGCGTGGCCGAGATGCGCTTGTCCTGCATTTCAGCCAGATAGATATAGTCATTGGCGATACGATCCAAGGTTTCCAAAACGCGCGGTTTAAGCGTGGCCTCCATCGCGGCCAAGCTCATATTGGCTTGATCGTCTTCATCCTCGTCATCATCGCGGGCGATTGGGTTCCCATCCGCGTCCAATTCTGTTTCATCACTATGGTTCGATGCACCATTACCGTTGTTGCGGTTATCGCCGTCCAAACCTCCAACCACGGTCGCATCATCATCTTCTTCACCGATTGAGCGGCCAAATGTGGCATCTAGATCAATCACATCTCGCAGAAGAATATCTTCTTCTAGCAATTCGTCTCGCCAGATGGTGATCGCCTGAAAGGTCAGGGGGCTTTCACAGAGCCCTGCGATCATGGTGTTGCGGCCTGCCTCGATGCGCTTAGCAATAGCAATTTCACCTTCACGCGAGAGCAACTCAACGCTGCCCATCTCGCGCAGATACATCCGCACAGGGTCATCTGTGCGATCGAGTTTTTCGGTCTCGCTGCTGGCCAAAGCCACTTCGCGCGATGTGGTGGTTTCCACCAATTCACCGCCAGAGGATTTGTTTTCCTCTTCCTCGACCTCATCATCCTCGATGATATTCACGCCCATCTCAGACAGCATCGACATGACATCTTCGATCTGTTCGGAGGAGACCTGTTCAGGCGGCAAGACAGAGTTCAACTGATCATAGGTTATGAAGCCACGCGTGCGGGCCTCGGCGATCATTTTTTTGACGGCAGCTTGGCTCATATCCAAACCGATTTCGGTCTCTTCGCCTTCGGGTTTGCCATCATCGCTGTCTTTGGCCATCGGCGATTATCCTTTTCGTTCAAGCTCGGCCAAGGTCGGCTGACGCTTGCACCTGCAATCATTGTAGTGCGAATCAGTGATTCGCAAAGTGGATTAACGTTTTTTCTTCTCCCACACGCGCTCCTCTATCAAGTGGCGCAGGCGGTTTGAATATGCAGATGTATCTTCACTGGCATCCGCTTGGTCATTTCTTTTTGGCTTTGTGGCTTGTTGTAACGTCTTCAAGGCCTGAGTTAAACGCCATGACAGATGCGGATCGTCTTCGGTGCGATCCAACCCGTCAAGGGCTTCTGCCATTTCATGTTCGATCCCATGCCACGCGGCCAGTTTCGCGAATTCCTCCGTGAGGCAGTCTCGTGCTTTGTCTTCGGTGCCCTGCGATAAGACGGCTGGTGTAATGCGCACATGGCCCATTGAGCGCAGATTTTCAAGGAGGGGAGATAACCCAGAAGCCTCTAATTCTTGGTTAAGGCTTTCTACGTCACGGCATCGCGTCCCCAAAAGATGCGCGCTGAGGCGACGATATTCCTCCCGCTCAGGGTGCAGTCGGTCAAGCTGCGGCTCAAAATGATCGAGCAAGGCGGGGTAAAGACACAATAGCGCCAATATGACCGACCAACGCAGATCTTTTTCGCTAATTGCCCCTGATGCCAAGGCGGAGGCACGGGTTTCCGCCAAAGGCTCGAGAGGTAGGTCAGGGCGCATCAACCCTGCCTTGCGCGGGCCGCGGGCTGTTTTGAGTGCTGCAGAATTTGGCCGCTTTTGACGGAAAAGCTGCCATTTTAGGTCTTTGAATGCTGTATCGTAGTGGCGGCGTAAATCGGGATCTTGGATCTGTGCCGTGGCGCGGCGCAGAGATTTGTCCAATTCGGCGCGCCGTTCGGGGCTGTCAAAAACACGGCCTTCGGTTTCACGTTGCCACAAGAGGCTGATCGAGGGCTGCGCCCCGTCAATCAGGGTTTGCATCGCGCGGCGCCCTTTGGCATGGATCAGGTCATCAGGGTCTTGGCCCTCAGGAAGGATACAAAACCGAAGGGATTTTTGCGCACCCAACAAGGGTAGGGCTAAATCAATCAGGCGCATTGCGGCGCGCAAGCCCGCCTTATCACCATCAAGGGCGATTATCGGCTCGGGCGAAATGCGCCACATGAGTTGCAATTGATCGGCGGTGATGGCGGTGCCAAGCGGGGCCACGGCCGCCTCAAACCCTGCACGCCATAGCGCGATGACATCCATATAGCCTTCTGCCACAATCAAAGGCTGGCCTTTGCCCGCGGCTTCGCGGGCGGGGCCGTGATTGAACAAGGCGCGCCCCTTATCGAACAGGGGTGTCTCGCGACTGTTGAGATATTTGGCACGCGCGTTCGGGTCCATCGCGCGCCCACCAAAGCCGATGCAGCGCCCGCGCGGATCACGGATGGGAAACATGATCCGATCTCGAAACGCGTCATAGGGCGCGCCACCATCATCGGGTTTGCTGGCAATCCCTGCGGTGATGATATCCTCGACTGCGATACCTTTGGCCTGCAATGTCTCAAAGGCCCCGCGCCGTGCTGATGAGGCAAAGCCGATTTCAAACCGCGCAAGCGTGGCTTCATCTAAGCCCCGCTTTTCAAGATAATCCCGCGCGTCACGGGCAGCAGACGATTTCAACTGTAGCTTATAGAATTGCACCGCCGCCTCGGTGGCCTGTGCCAATTTCTCGCGTGCGTCTGATTTTTCCTGTGCGCGTGGATCTCGTTCTGGCATGGGCATCCCTGCTTCACGCGCAAGGATTTCAATCGCCTCTATGAAGCTGACATTTTCAGTATCTTTCACAAAGCTGATTGCATCGCCTTTGGCCTGACAGCCGAAACAATAATAAAACCCCTTGCGATCATCGACATGGAAGGATGCGGTTTTCTCTTGGTGAAAGGGGCAAGGGGCCCACATATCCCCCTTGGCCGCATTGGATTTGCGGTTGTCCCACATGACTTTGCGCCCGACCACCTGCGACAGCGAGATGCGGGTGCGCAATTCATCCAAAAATCCGGGCGGCAAACTCATGGGGCGAGTATCTGCGCGAACGTGGGCGCTGTCCAGATGCCCCCGCACGATCCTCTGTGGAGAACGCTGTGGGCAAACTCACAGCACGGCTAATTTGCGCGCTGCCACGCCTTGCATTGCATGGGTCAGTTCAGTCAGGGCTGATTGTGCCATGGATCGCATCACGAATATCTCGATGTGACCTCCGTCATCGGATGTCACAAATAGCGCATCAATATGTCCCAATAAACTGCGCGCAGAACGCCGTGGCCCGAAGGCGGTCGGGCGCAGGTCCAAAGGACAAAGCCGCGCCAAAACCTCGGCCAGATCAGGCCCTTTCAGCGTGAACCGCGCCAAAGCCCCGCTTTGATCTGCCAAAAGCGCGTAAGGTGCCAAGGGGGCAAGGGGGGCTGGAGCCCCCAAAAGAAGCGCATGATCTAGCCCGTTCCAAATCAGCCGCAGTGTGTCGTTTGTGACGACCTCACTTGGCGCAGGAAATTTTAGGCCCAAATCAGATTTCAGGATCGTGTTCACCGCATCAAGGCAGTTTGGATGGGGCAAGAGTGCCGTGATGTTTTGGGGAGCATCAATGCTGAGCTGCATCGCGCCATGAGAGATTTCACTGGGGCCGGTTACAACTGGGGCTAGGGAAAGATCAGTCACGCATCCGCCCTCCGTCAGGGTCAAAGAAGACAGGCGGGCAAATCTCGCAAAGGGTTTCTTGCCGGCGCAGATGATCAACCATTTTCACCTGATCCCCATGTCGTGCGCGCCCATCCACAAAGAAGCCAAGTGCGATTGGATGGCCCAAGGTTGGCGAGAAACAGGCGGAAGATACGTAGCCTTTTGAGGTTTCCCGACTGGGTTTTGCATCGGCCTCGAACAAATGCCCGCCTGCAAGAATTTTTGATTGGCCATCAACAGGGCGCAACCCGATTAATGCGGGGCGCGCAGGGTCAAGCAACCCTTCGCGCGCCGCGCCTGCACGGCCGATGAAATCACTTTTCTTCTTAGACAATAGCCCCGTCATGCCCAAGTCACCCGCGGTCACGCGGCCATTGATTTCGGCATGGGTGATAAAGCCCTTTTCAAGACGCAAGACATTGAGGGCCTCGACCCCATAAGGCCCGCCCCCCATCGCTTCGGCACGGGTCAAAAGCGCGTCATAAAGGCTTGCGCCATAGCCCACGGGAACCGCGATTTCATATCCTTCCTCGCCTGAGAAAGAGATGCGGAAAATGCGGGCAGGCACGCCCAAAACATCCCGCGCGACCCATCCCATAAAGGGCAATTCATCGCGGCGCAGGTCTGTGGTCAGACCCGCCACAAGGTCAAACGCCTTTGGCCCTGCCACCGCGAATTGCGCCCAAGCTTCTGTGGTAGAGGTCAGGCTGAGTTTCCAATTTGGACAAAAGACCTGTGCCACAAATTCCAGATGTGCCATGACCTCGGCTGCGGCGGCGGTGGTCGTGGTGATCACATAGTCATAAGGGCCTACCCGCGCGCAGGTTCCGTCATCCATGACAAACCCATCTTCGCGCAGCATCAAACCATAGCGCACACGCCCTTCTGGCAGGCTCGACATCATATTGCCGTAGACAAAATCAAGGAACCGCGCGGCATCAGGGCCAGACACGGCGATTTTGCCTAAAGTGGAAACATCGACAACACCGACCGCATTGCGCACATAGCCCACCTCGCGGTTGCAGGATTGCAGCCATGTTGTCTCGCCATTTTGTGGGAAATAGGATGCACGATACCACAGGCCCGTGGCCACCATCGGGGCATTGCGGGCAACACTTGCTGCATGGCTGGTGGTCAGGCGTTCGGGTGCAAACCCTTTGCCTTGCGCGCCTGCGCCAATCGCACCAAGGGACACGGGCACAAAGGGTGGGCGATAGGTTGTCGTGCCAGTCTCGGAAATTCCACGACCCGTGGCATCTGCCAAAACCGCAATCGCGGTCGTGTTTGAACTGCGTCCTTGATCGGGCGCCATTCCTTGGGTCGTGTAGCGCTTCATATGTTCGACCGATTGATACCCTTCTTGCGCGGCAAGGCGGATATCTTTGGCGGTCACATCATTGGCGAAATCAATCCATGCCCGCTTTTTGCCAGAAACCACCCAATGGGGCCTCGCTGTCTCGCGCGAAGCGGGGGCGATTGGGCAGGGCGTATGAGGGGCCGTCAGGCCCAATTCGGACAGGGCATTGATCGCCGCTGCAAACCCCGAGGTGAAACACTCGGCAGTGCTGAAATATCCTGCAGCACTGCCTGCGTAATGCAGGGCAGGCACCGCGCCCTCAGGGGCAAGAAAACAGGATTTCTCCGCGTTCCAAATTGCGCGGGCGCCCATATGGCAGGCAAGGTGAATATTGGGGTTCCATCCCCCAGACATTCCCAAAGCGCCGATGTCCATATCGGTGGTTTTTCCCGCGGCATCACGAATGGTTATGCCCGAGATACGCGTGCGGCCGCGTGTCGCCACGACTTCCGCACCACGATAAAGGGGATAATCGCCTAGCGCAGGTGCATCGCTGCGCGGATCGATGACGGCGGCAAGGGTTGCCCCCGCGGCCTGCAAGGCAAGCGCATCGCGATGTCCTTGATCCGTGCTGACAAACAGCGCGATTTTGCGCGCAGGCAAAACGCCGTAGCGGTCGAGATAGGATCGCATTGCGCCTGCCATCATAATGGCGGGGCGGTCATTGTCTGCAAATGCGATGGGCCTTTCAACCGCGCCCGTGGCCAAAATCGCAGCGCGCGCAGTGATGCGCCAGAAACATTCGCGCGGCACAGTGCCACTTGGGGCGTGCTCAAGTCCCACGCGCTCGATCATGCCATAGGTGCCACCATCATAGGCCCCTGTGACTGTGCAACGCGGCATGATCCGCACATTGGGCATGGCAGAAAGCTTGGCCGATATCTGCGCTAGCCAAGTTTGCGCAGGCATATCGTCAATCACAGTATCCTCAAGCCAAAGCCTGCCGCCGAGTTCTGTGTTCTCGTCAACAAGGATCACATCCGCGCCCGCCTCAGCCGCGACAAGGGCGGCAGTCAGGCCCGAAGGGCCAGCGCCAATGACCAGAAGATCACAATGCCCAAAGGCCTTTTCAGATGGTTCTGCCTGCATCCCGCGGGACAAGCGGCCCAAACCCGCTGCGCGGCGGATCAGGGGTTCGTAAACTGCTTCCCAAAAGCGGCGCGGCCACATGAATGTTTTGTAGTAAAACCCCGCGCTTAAGAAGGGCGCGGCCAGATCATTCACGGCCAAAAGATCAAACCCAAGCGGCCCGAGATGGTTTTGACTGTTCGCAACAAGCCCCTCATAGAGGGATTGCATTGTGGCACGTGTGTTCGGGATTGCGGCCCCATATGGCCCGCGTGACAGTTCAACCAAGCCGTTTGGATCATCTGAGCCTGCTGTCACGATCCCGCGGGGGCGGTGATATTTGAAACTGCGCCCGATCAATGCGACATCATTGGCCAGAAGGGCAGAGGCAAGGCTATCGCCCTCGAACCCCTGATAGGTTTTGCCGTCAAAGGTGAAATTGAGCGGCTTGTCGCGATTGATCCGTCCTTTGCCCTCAACCCGCATGATCTTGCCCTCGATCGCGTAGCAACTGTGCCCCTAGGATGGCGTGGCTGACTGTGTTTCGGGTGACAGATATCCACGCCCCGCAGCCATGCGTATGGCGCCAAATCTCAACGATTTGGCCCGGTTGATTGTCTCGTAAATGCAGATAGCTGTGCCACGCCGCCGCGCCCGCCTCAGCCGCAGGGCGATCTGCATATGTGATATCGCCTTTGGGACGAAATTCGCGGCTGTCTCTTTCGCCGCAAATGGGGCATGGGATACGCATAACCGTCTCGATCTCTAATGCAAATTATGTTGGCTGCCGCGGCCTTCTTCATCCATGAGGTCCCGCCCCGTCTCAAACCGGTCGAGGCGATAGCGCTCGGCGCTTTGATGCGGCTGATCTGTGGCCATAAGATGCGCGAAGGCATAACCCGATCCCGGCACAGCCTTAAAGCCGCCATAACACCACCCACAATTCAAATAGAGGCCCTCTATCGGACTTTTGTCGATAATGGGGCTGCCATCCGAGGACATATCCATAATCCCGCCCCAAGAGCGCAGCATTTTGGCCTGTCCGATCATCGGCATGAGCGTCATGCCTGTTTCCATCACATGCTCTGCAGTGGGCAGGTTCCCTCGCGAGGCATAGGATGCATAAAAATCAAGGTCACCGCCAAAGACCAGTCCGCCCTTGTCAGACTGGCTGATATAGAAATGCCCCATGCCATAAGTGATCACATGGTCAATTGCGGGCTTTAGCCCTTCGGTGACAAAGGCCTGCAACACATGGCTCTCAATGGGCAGGCGCAGGCCTGCCATTGCGGCCACCTGAGAACTGCGTCCCGCCACCACAACGCCAATCTTGCCTGCGCTAATGGCACCCCGCGTGGTTTGGACACCCGTGACGCGGCCCTGATGCACATCAATCCCCCTGACTTCGCAATTTTGGATGAGGTCTACACCACGTTGATCCGCCGCGCGGGCATAGCCCCAAGCCACCGCATCATGCCGCGCTGTGCCGCCGCGTTTGTGGTAGAGCCCGCCAAAAATTGGGAAACGGGTTTGATCATAATCGAGATAGGGGATCATGCGCCGCAATTCATCGCGATCCAACAAGATCGCATCATCGCCTTGATTGATCATCGCATTCCCGCGCCGCGCAAAGGCATCACGTTGCCCGTCTGAATGGAACAGGTTGATGATGCCGCGCTGGCTGTGCATGACATTGTAATTCAGGTCTTGCTCTAGCCCTTCCCACAGTTTCAGGGAATGGCTGTAAAATTGAGAATTGCCTTCAAGTAGGTAATTTGCGCGCACAATGGTGGTATTACGACCGATATTACCACCGCCCAAATAGCCCTTCTCAAGCACGGCTATATTTGTGATGCCATGATTTTTGGCGAGGTAATAGGCGGTTGCCAGACCGTGGCCGCCACCGCCAATGATAATCATGTCATACTGCGCTTTTGGAGCAGGATCGCGCCACGCGCGCGTCCATGATTTTTGCCCTCGCAATCCTTCTCTGATCACACGAAGGCCTGAATAGCGCATCTGACCTCTCCCTTTGTCCCTAGGCTCACCCTAGGACAGCATCGCAGAAGGGTTTCGTCAAGTTGCGACAAACTCAGGTATTTTGCCGACCATCTTGGATGAAATAATCAGGGGTTAATCGCGAGGGCGTAATGTTTTGCGCGGTCAAATATTGTGTGACGATGCTAGAAACTTCGGCCTCATCATTGGCGGTGCCTGCTGCAGAAAGAACCGCACGATCAATCGCGCTTTGCAATTGCGCCCGTTGAGATTCGAAGCGGGTCACATCCACCGCCAAGCCACCGAGGCTGACCATGACTATCGTTAACAGCACCACAAAGATCGTGACTGTGCCCTGCTCGTCCCGCCAGAATCGGTTCGCGCCCAAACCATGGCGGCAAAGCTGTGCCGTTTTTGGTTTTCCCTGCATCATCCTCAATCCATTGACCTGACCCACCGCAGATTTGGCGGAGGCTTTCCTGTCATGTCCCCAAAGAGCGGCGAAAATGCGGCGATTACGGGAAGAGTTTACGAAGTTTTTTGCAATCTTCGTGACAAGGCGTAGGGTTTGAATTGTGAAACAGATTACAAACGCTTTTTTGAGTGTCGCGATTTTGCAAAGTATGGATGCGATAAAGGGAAAACGTAAATTTAATCGCACCCGCGCCGTTTTGTTCGCTGTCTAAGGAAGGAACAGCTATGGCTAGCATCCCTGCAAATGAACCGAGTTTTCGCCAATCCGTTGAGCTGATGTTCAACCGCGCGGCCGCGTTGATGGATCTCTCACCCGGATTGGAGGAGAAAATCCGCGTCTGCAATTCCACCTATGTGGTGCGTTTTGGCGTTAAGCTACGCGGTGAAATTAAGACCTTTACGGGTTATCGCTCGGTGCACTCAGAGCATATGGAACCTGTAAAAGGTGGTATCCGCTATGCCCCCAACGTTAATCAAGACGAGGTTGAGGCCTTGGCGGCTCTGATGACGTTTAAATGTGCGCTTGTTGAGGCGCCATTTGGTGGCTCAAAGGGTGGGCTGTGTATCGACCCGCGCGAATGGGATGAAGATGAACTCGACCGCATCACTCGCCGCTTTGCCTATGAGTTGATCAAGCGTGACCTCATCAACCCCAGCCAAAACGTACCTGCCCCAGATATGGGCACGGGCGAGCGTGAGATGGCGGTGATTGCAGATCAATATGCACGCATGAACACGACCGACATTAATGCAAAGGCCTGCGTTACAGGGAAACCCATTCATGTGGGCGGTATTCAGGGCCGTATCGAGGCCACAGGGAGGGGCGTGCAATATGCCTTGCGTGAATTCTTCCGCCATCCAGAGGATATTAAAGCGGCCAATCTATCGGGCGACCTTGAGGGCAAGCGTATCATTGTGCAGGGCTTGGGCAATGTGGGCTATCATGCGGCGCTGTTTCTGCGTGATGAGGATGGCGCAAAGGTTACTCATGTGATTGAACGCGATGGCGCGGTTCATAATGATCAAGGTTTGGATATCGAAGCCCTGCGCGCCCACATCGTTGCCACGGGCGGTGCGCGTGATTTCAAAGGCGGCACCTTCATCGAGGACGGCTCCTCTGCGCTTGAGGCTGAGTGCGATATCCTGATCCCTGCGGCGCTTGAGGGGGTGATTAACCTGTCCAATGCCGCGCGGATCAAAGCACTGCTCATCATTGAGGCGGCCAATGGCCCCATTACCGCTGGCGCGGATGATGTGCTGCGCGAAAAGGGTGTGGTGATCATTCCTGATCTTTACGCCAATGCGGGCGGCGTGACCGTGTCCTATTTCGAGTGGGTGAAGAACCTCTCGCATATCCGATTTGGTCGGATGCAGCGCCGCCAAGAAGAAAGCCGCCATGAATTGATCGTAAATGAGCTCGAGCGGCTGTCGCGCGACACGGGTATTGGTTGGACGTTGTCGCCTGATTTCAAACAGAAATATCTGCGCGGCGCTGGAGAGTTGGAATTGGTGCGCTCGGGCCTCGATGATACGATGCGCACCGCCTATCAGGCGATGCGCGAGGTCTGGCATGATCGCCATGATGTGCCTGATTTGCGGATGGCGGGATTTTTGGTGTCCATTGCGCGTGTGGCGGCAAGCTATCGCGCGAAAGGTTTATAACCTCTTTCGGAGCCGACCTCGCGCTTTAGGATTTCGCCCCCAAATCCCGCTCCGCCAATATGATTTTGATCAAATCGGCTACAGCTTTGGCTTCGCCTGCCGATGTGACGCCGCCAACGGCAACAGATTTCCCCCACCGCCGCCAAAGACCAGGGGCATAAACGCGCCCCCCTTCCTCGGGTTTGTACAAAAATACGATAAAGCCCCCCGCGGGCTTCATCGCTAGAAACCCATGATCCACGCTTTCGACATTGTCGATATTGAACAACACGCGGCCATTTTCTTCGCGCAGACATTCGCGGGTTAGGATCAGCTTATGCGATGAGGCTTCCCACAATTTATAGGTCATCCCCAATGACCCCACGCCAAACACAATCAACAGCAAGAGCCAGAAGAGATGTTGGGGCGGGTTTGTGGCCGCAATCATGATCAGCAGAAACCCTAGGCCACCCAAACAAAACACTGCAAAGCTGCGGCGGGCAATATTGGGAGCGATATAGCCGATAATCTCGTCTTGGGCGCGTTTCTTGACCACGAAGCATTCCTTTTGCTGAAATCTGCTCCCTGCTCATACATGGAATATCGGCCCTCGCAAAGATGCACATCTTTTTGCGGATTTGTGCAGATTGTCACGGTGGGGGCTGCGCCCTAGTTTGATACACAACGCGAACCCGCAGACCGTGCAGAGCATAAGAAGGAGAAAGCTCATGTCGATCCGTCCTGTTGTTGAAGCGCGCAGCGCAAAGCCTACTTTGGAAGGGGCAGGGGTGCATTTGCACCGTGCCTTTGGCTTTCATGATCCAACCGAACTTGACCCGTTCTTATTGTTTGACGATTTTCGCAACGAAGATCCCGCCTATTTCCAGAAAGGGTTCCCATGGCATCCTCATCGTGGGATTGAGACCATCACCTATGTGCTGGCAGGCACGGTTGAGCATTCAGATAGCCTTGGCAATACTGGCAAATTGGGGGCTGGTTCGGTGCAATGGATGACCGCAGGGCGGGGCATCTTGCACCAAGAAATGCCGCTCGGAAACGCCAAAGGGCAAATGCACGGGTTTCAGCTCTGGGGTAATCTGCCGTCATCTATGAAAATGACGGATCCCCGCTATCAAGATGTCGCCGCGCAAGAAATCCCAGAGGTAATTGATGACGATGGCACCTGTGTCAAAGTGATCGTTGGGAAATTTTGGGGCAAGAAAGGCCCCGTTGATGGCATTGCCGCTGATCCCCAATATTTGGATATTTCAGTCCCTGCGGGCGTGAAGAAAACCTTCCGCATCGACACCTATCGCCGCGCCTTTGCCTATGTCTTTGAAGGCCAAGCCGCGTTCGCACATGCAAGCCAACCCACAGGCGTGCTTTTGGAAAAAGAGGTCATGGGGCAAGAGGTGAACATTCGCGATATGTCGGGCGATCGCACTTTGATCCGATTTGGCACAGGCGATGAGATCACCGTGCAGGCGGGGCCTGAAGGTGTGCGGTTTCTATTGATTTCAGGCGCACCGATCGAAGAGCCTGTCGCGTGGCATGGGCCAATTGTGATGAACACCCAAGACGAAATTCGCCAAGCAATAGCGGATTTGCGCAATGGCACCTTTGTGGCGCCGGCGCATTAAGTCACCTTTCCAAGGGGCGGGGGATCCCTTAAAAAGCGGTCTATGTTGAACATTGTTGAACATGGCACGCCGCAGGATCGCCCGCCTCTTTTGATCGCGCATGGTCTTTATGGATCAGCGCGCAATTGGGGTGTGATTGCAAAACGGGTCGAACGGCATTGCCTTGCTGTTGATATGCGCAACCATGGCGCAAGCCCATGGTATGACAGTCACAGCTACCCTGATCTGGCCAATGATCTGGCGCAAGTGATCGAGGCCTATGGCGCCTGCGCCGATGTGGTTGGCCATTCAATGGGTGGCAAGGCCGTCATGATGTTGGCACTGACGCGGCCCGATTTGATCCGCCGTGCCGTGATCGCGGATATTGCCCCAGTGACCTATGGCCATTCGCAACAACCGATGATTGATGCCATGCGTGCAATTGATCTCAGCGCGGTCGCGACACGCGGGGATGCAGATCGCCAATTGCAGGCCCATGTGGACGATGCAGGGGTTCGTGCGTTTTTGCTGCAATCGCTGGATGTAAAGGCACAGGCGTGGCGTCTAAATTTAGATGTTCTCTCGCGCGAAATGGCGAGGATCACAGGCTGGCCGGAGGGGGATTTCACCCCCTTTGAGGGGGATATCTTGTTCCTGTCGGGCGGGCGTTCCGATTATGTTCGCCCCGAGCATCGTCCCGCTATTAAGGCACTGTTTCCCAATGCAAAATTTGTAAAAATTCCGCAAGCGGGGCATTGGCTCCATGCCGAGACCCAGCGGGAATTTGTGGAAAGCCTCAAGGTGTTCTTGGGTTAACCTGCGCGTTTCATGCGCTGCATGATATTGGTCTTCCAGACGAATTGATGCACCAACACCGCGCCCACATGCACCAAGACCAAAAGCATGAGGAGCGACTTGAGAACCTCATGCACTTCGGCGCTGGCCTCAATCTGGCCGCCCCATGCCGGCATCCCCGTGATTAGCAAGGCCAGCATCAGCGCATAAAACGCCCAATGGGCGATATGCGACAGCCGCGCGAAAATCGCAGGCTCTTCGGCGGGGGGCATCAGGCGCACCGCGCCGCAGGCGCAGAACCAGTTGCCATATCACCAAAAGCAGTACCATAATCCCTGGAATGGCATGGCTCGCCCATCACAAAGACTGCGCGTAAATGCCTATTTCAAGCGCCTGCTCATAGGCCTCTTCAATGCCTTCGTGGTAGACGAATTGATAAATGATGAGGGCGGCTGTGCCCCAATGCAGCGCAATCTGCGTGCTGTTATAGCCCAGTGGTTTTGACATCTCTTTTCCGTTCCTATCAGGTTAATACCTTAATACGCCGCGCTATGATCCACGCGGCAGGCAAGGCTACGACCGCACCACCTGATGCGGCAATGGCAATCGGCTGCCACCCGTCTAGACCTGCGGCCAACACAGCTGTTACGCCGATCCCCGCCAAAGCTGTCGCGGCCAATGTAGATATGAGGAAAAACAAGCGCATGATATGATCCTTTTGGTTCGTTATGCACGTTTCCTAAAAAGTATCATTGTTGTAACGACCGGCCGTGCCTTGATTTAGATCGCGTTCAATGTGCTCAAAAGCGCCGACCTCCTGTAGGCCTCTACTGCCCCCACAAAGCGGTCGGTTACTTTGGCAAACTCACTACACGTCATCACACCCGCGCAACTCGCTGGCCACGATTGACGCGCGCGATAAGGTGACATGACTTCGGGGGGGGGAGTCGAGAGCGCAGACGCGAGAGAGGCGGCCATATCTGGCTGCCGGCCCCCTTAGTCATCCATCTTCAACGCGTTGATAAAGGCGCTTTGCGGGATTTCGACCTTGCCGAATTGGCGCATCTTCTTCTTGCCCGCTTTCTGCTTATCCAAGAGTTTCCGCTTGCGGGTGGCATCCCCGCCGTAACATTTTGCGGTCACGTCCTTGCGCAGCGCGGCTAAGGTTTCGCGCGCGATGATGCGCCCGCCAATCGCGGCTTGGATCGGGATTTTGAACATATGGCGGGGGATCAGCTCTTTGAGCTTTTCGCACATCATGCGGCCCCGCTGTTCGGCGCGGTCCCGATGCACCATGGTAGAGAGGGCATCAACCGGCTCATCGTTCACCAGAATTTGCATTTTGACCAAGTAATCCTGTTGATAACCCGTCATCTGATAGTCAAAGCTGGCATAGCCCTTGGTCACCGATTTGAGGCGGTCGTAGAAGTCAAACACCACTTCGTTCAGCGGTAAATCATAGACCACCATCGCGCGGTTGCCCGCATAGGTGAGGTCAAGCTGCACCCCGCGGCGGTCTTGGCAGAGTTTCAGCACATCGCCCAAGAAATCATCAGGCACAAGGATCGTGGCCTTTATCCGCGGCTCTTCGATATGATCGACATAGGTCAGGTCGGGCATATCGGCGGGATTGTGCAATTCCACCATCGACCCGTCACGCATGTGCACATGATAAATCACCGAAGGCGCGGTGGTGATGAGATCAATATCATATTCGCGTTCAAGGCGGTCGCGGACGACCTCAAGATGCAAAAGACCCAAGAACCCGCAGCGGAAGCCAAACCCAAGCGCGGCTGAGGTTTCCATCTCATAGGTAAAGCTTGCGTCATTGAGGGCCAATTTTTCAATCGCATCGCGCAAGTCTTCGAAATCATTGGCATCCACAGGGAAAAGGCCGCAGAACACCACAGGTATAGAGGGCTTGAACCCGGGAAGCGCTGTCGCACAGCCGCCTTTATCATGGGTGATGGTGTCGCCCACACGGGTGTCGCGCACCTGTTTGATGGAGGCGGTCAAAAACCCGATCTCGCCTGGCCCGAGTTCTGCAATATTCTCCATCTGGGGGCGGAACACGCCGAGGCGGTCAATTTGATAGAGTCCGCCGGTTTTCATCATACGGACGCGGTCGCCCTTTTTGATCTTGCCCTCCACCACGCGGATCAGAACGACCACGCCCAGATAGGGGTCATAGTAGCTGTCGATCAGCATTGCTTTAAGCGGTGCCTTTGCGTCACCTGTGGGTGCGGGCAGTCGGGTGACGATTGCCTCTAGAACGTCAGGGATGCCCAAACCCGTTTTCGCGGAAATCATGACCGCGTCTGAGGCATCAATCCCGATCACATCTTCGATCTGCTCACAAACTCTTTCAGGTTCAGCGGCTGGCAGGTCAATCTTATTGAGAACGGGAACAATCTCGTGATCTGCTTCAATCGCCTGATACACATTGGCCAAGGTCTGCGCCTCAACCCCTTGGCTTGCATCGACAACCAAAAGCGACCCTTCCACCGCCCGCATCGAGCGGCTGACCTCATAGGCGAAATCGACATGGCCGGGCGTGTCGATCAGGTTCAGCACATAGGTCTGGCCGTCCTTCGCGGGGTATTCGATCCGCACGGTATTGGCCTTGATGGTGATCCCGCGTTCGCGCTCGATATCCATCGCGTCAAGCAATTGCTCTTTCATATCCCGCTCGGCCACCGTGCCTGTCAATTGAATCAGGCGATCCGCCAAGGTGGATTTCCCGTGGTCGATATGCGCCACGATGGAGAAGTTACGAATGCGTGAAAGCTCGGTCATGTTGGCCCTAGGCTATGCGTGAAGTAAGCGGTCAGATAGCGCAAGGCGGGCCAATAGGAAAGAGGGCTCAGATTATAAACCCGCGCAAGCACATGCCCAGCCTGCGCGGGTTTACGAGATCAGTTGTTATGGCCTTCGCCCATCGGCCCGTGGCCGCTCATGGAATGGCCTTCGGGCATACGATCGAGATCAACGCGGATGGTCACTATTAGCGGGCTTGCGGTCTCGAAGGTGAACGTCACTTCGATCTCAGCGCCATTTTCCATCGGTGCATTCAGCCCCATGAACATTACATGCTTGCCGCCACGCTCAAGTAAGATGGTTTCGCCTGCTGCAATAGGAAACCCCTCTTCGACATGCATCATACGCATCACCCCATCGCCATCGGCGATATGGGTGTGCAATTCGACTTTGGCTGCGGCATCCGAGATCACGCCCGTGATGACGTCATCTTGGCCCGTGTCGTTGGTGATTTGCATAAAGGCCGCACCTGTGGGGGCTGAGGGGCCTGTGCTGCGGGCATAGGCATCACTGACGACCATATCGGCCAACGCAAAAGAGGGCAGCGCGCAAAGGGCCGCAGCGAGGAAAAACCGCTTTTTCATTTTGGATATCTCCATCCAGATCTGTATTGAAATTCAAATAGGGTTGAACTCACAGAAGGATGGGGGGTGCGCGGGCCTGTTTGTGGCGGGGCAAAGACGCCCCAATCAGGGTGGGTGCTTCGCGTGTCTGGTCAAATTTGTGATAGCCTGCATTAGCCTGCCAAGCGGGGCTGAGTAACAGCGGGGCAGCATGGGCCAGATGGCAATCAAGGCAGGCGTGTTTGTGCGTGACAGGCGCGCCGTCTTGATCCAGAAGCGGCAAGCCCTGCGCATCGGTGACGATCCAGACCTGCTCGGCCCCGAGGCATAATGTGGTTAAATCGCCCCAAACCATCTGACCGCGCGCCATGGAATGGGCGCTGCTGGTCAGCACCATCAGCGCAATTAGCGCTGTCATCAGCCAATTGGATGCCTTGCGTTTCATGGCGCCAATCAAAACCACAAAATATAATGTCTGACCCTGCGCGATGGTGTCGCGCTGCCGCACAAAACGAAACACCCCGCAACCAAGGGTCGGGGGCGTTTCTTGCAGCATCCTCACCCGCGAAGGTCAGGATCTCGATCAGCGATGATTAAGCTTGTGCAGCTTGCGCTTTGGCAATCTCGCGTTTGATCTTCAAGGCGCGGGGCGACAAGACGTCATCCTTCGCGCGCAGAAGAACAGCATCCAAACCGCCGCGCGCATCAACGGTGCGCAAAGCAGAGTTGGAAATACGCAGTTTGAAGCTGCGATCAAGAATTTCAGAGCCCAAATTCACTTCCGTCAGGTTTGGCAGGAAGCGGCGCTTGGTTTTGTTGTTGGCATGGCTGACATTGTTGCCAGACATCGGCCCCTTGCCAGTCAATTCGCAGACGCGTGACATTGGATCATCCTCGTCATAAGAACAGTGTATAACTATAAAAGGGCGCGGAAGGCTCCACGCCCGTTAATCTCGCGAGGGGATACGGGCCTTCGCCGCAGGTGTCAAGCGATTCATCGGCAAGATTTCTGTATCCGTCCGAGATCTTGTAAAGCGCAGTTTTATTGCAAAATGCAGTAGTTTGAACCTGCCTCTACCCAATCCCTATTGATTCCCCTAGACTGGCTGTGGATAACTAACATCCAGATGCAGGATATTGAGTAGGGATAAGGAACCACCATGCGTTGCCCCTTTTGCGGAAATGTTGACACCCAAGTCAAAGATAGCCGCCCCGCCGAAGACCATGTCGCCATCCGCCGCCGTAGGCTCTGCCCGGGGTGTGGGGGACGGTTCACCACTTATGAAAGGGTGCAACTGCGCGATTTGGTAGTCGTGAAAACCAATGGTAAGCGCGAAGATTTCGACCGCGATAAGCTTGAACGCTCTATTCGTATTTCTATGCAGAAACGCCCAGTCGAGCCTGAGCGGATTGATCAGATGATCTCTGGCATTGTGCGGCGTTTGGAAAGCATCGGCGACACGGATATTCCATCAAAAACCATCGGTGAGATCGTGATGGAAAGCCTCGCGCGGATCGACACGGTCGCGTATGTGCGCTTTGCGAGCGTGTATAAGAATTTCCAAGCTGCGGACGATTTCGAAGATTTCGTTGCTGAATTGCGCCCGCCGATCCCCCCTGAGGGGTGAGCCGCAATGATCGCGGCATCGCAGGAAGAAGATTCACGCTTCATGCGGGCCGCGCTGGCACTTGGACAGCGCGGGCAAGGTCGCACTTGGCCAAATCCTGCTGTTGGCTGTGTGATCGTAAAAGATGACGTGATTGTTGGGCGTGGCGTGACCGCACCGTCGGGTCGGCCACATGCCGAAGCCCAGGCATTGGCACAAGCGGCGGAAGGCGCGCGGGGCGCGACTGCCTATGTTACGCTTGAGCCGTGCAATCATCACGGCCAAACCCCGCCTTGCAGCATGGCCTTGATTGAGGCGGGGGTGGCCCGTGTCGTCATCGCCCAGACAGATCCCGACCCACGCACCGCGGGGCAGGGGGTGAAGCGGCTGCGTGAGGTGGGTATATCTGTGACGACCGATATTGCCGCGCCCGAAGCTGCGCGGGCCCATGCAGGGTTTTTCATGCGTGTGACACGCGGCAGGCCCTTGGTGCATTTGAAACTGGCAACAACGCTTGATGGCCGCATCGCAACGGCCAGTGGCGAAAGCCGCTGGATCACCGGCCCTGAGGCGCGTCGTATGACCCACGTCATGCGTGGCTGCCATGATGCAGTAATGATCGGTGCCGCCACAGCGCGGGCCGATGACCCTGACCTCACCTTGCGCGATATTGGCAGTCCGCATCAGCCATTGCGCGTCATCATTTCGCGCAGGTTAGATTTGCCGCGTGGCGCGCGCTTGCAAGCCTCTATCGCGAAGGCCCCGCTTTGGCTTGTTCATGGCCAAGATGCCCCGCGTGAGGCCTGTGCCTATTGGGTCGCGGCGGGGGCGCATTTGATCCCGCTTGCCCAGTCCCAAGGGGGGCATCTTGAGTTGAACGCCGTACTACAGGCGTTGGGGGATGCAGGTTTGACCTCTATTTTCTGTGAGGGCGGGGGGACTTTGGCCGCGGGGCTATTATCGGCTGATTTGGTGGATCGTCTTAGCGTATTTTCCGCAGGCAGCCTGATTGGTGCCGAGGGGAAGCCCGCGCTTGGCGCTTTGGGGATTTCTGAACTTGCCGCAGCCCCACGATTCTCGCGCCTTACGCACCGTGCGGTTGGGGCGGATATTCTCAGCCAATGGTCGCGCGTCTAAAACGTCTTGCGCAGACGATTGAGGCGATCCCACGAAAATCATGCGCTCAGATGGTGGTTGCAGTAGGGCTAAATTGTGGCACAAATTTGGCGCAGCTTTTGGGGCACGCTCTTGCCCTAAGGCAGGGGCGGCGCTAGGCAGAGGGGCAAAGAGGGTCTCAAACGAAAGGCGGGCCGATGTTCACTGGCATCATCACAGATATTGGAACGGTCACGGCATTAGAGCCGCGCGGGGATTTGCGTGCTCGCATTTCCACACACTATGACACGACACGCATTGATATCGGGGCTTCGATTTCCTGTGACGGCGTTTGTTTGACGGTTGTGTCATTGGGTGAGGATTGGTTTGCGGTCGATATCTCAGCAGAGACCGTGTCGAAAACCACGATTTCGGACTGGGTCGAGGGGTATCATATCAACCTTGAGCGGGCCTTGCGCTTGGGTGATGAGATGGGTGGCCATATCGTTTCGGGCCATGTTGATGGCGTGGCTGAATTGATTGAAATGTATGATGAAGGCCAATCCACCCGCATGCGGTTTCGCGCACCACTCGATTTGGCGGGATTTATCGCCCCAAAAGGATCGGTCGCGCTGAATGGCACATCTTTGACGGTGAACGAAGTGGAAGGTGATGTGTTCGGCGTGAATGTGATCCCTCACACGAAATCCGTGACCACATGGGGGGCAATGGCGTTCGGCGCGCGCCTGAATATTGAGATTGATATGCTCGCGCGCTATGTCGCCCGATTGCAGGATTGGAAAGGTTAACACCCCTCTGCGTTGACGCGCCGCGCGAAGCACCGTAGACGCGGCGCGACTTATGACAGATGATGCGCGCGCGAGATGCCGTGCCCCAAGGATTGATACAAGCCCGATGAGCACCCCGTCAGATGACACCCCCAGCCGAGAGACTGCCCCACAAAATGGGCGGCAGATGAAATCGGCAGCCCGTCTATACGCGGTGCAGGCCCTATTCCAGATGGAGCATTCTGGGCAAAGCGTGGACGCCGTGCGCCGCGAATTCGAGGCGCATCGCTTTGGTGCTGTTCTGGATGGCGAAGAAATGGCTGAGGGCAATATCGACCTCTTCACTCAGCTTCTTGAAGATGCTGTAGCGCGTCAGGCCAAGATTGACCAAATGACCGATCGTGCCTTGGTTGCAAAATGGCCAATTGACCGCATTGATCCCACCTTGCGCGCTTTGTTTCGCGCGGCTGGGGCGGAATTGGTAGGCTCTGACACACCGCCCAAGGTCATCATCACGGAATTTGTTGATATTGCGCGGGCGTTTTTTCCCGAAGGGCGCGAACCAAAATTCGTCAACGCCGTGCTTGATTATATAGCCCGCGAAGCACGCCCCGAAGCGTTTTAACCGCCAAGGCCATGCGGCCGATCTGTCGCAGGAATAGCAGTTGTACTGTCGTTTCTTTGCGCTAACCTCTTTTTAGGGAGTCCAAAATTATCCTGCAAAGGGGGGTGCGAGATGCCAAAACATATCCGTTTCATTCTACGCCATGCGGGCATTTGTGCCGTGATCGCCTTTGCCTTTGTTGCGATGCTGTCGGGGTTCAACCTTGCTAATCTGCGTCATATGGTTCTGAACAGCGCCAATGGGGTTCTTGCCGTTGTGATGCTCTATATCTTTTGCACCATCACCTTCGGCTTGGCGCAAATTGGGTACCGCATTATGACCCTATCCGATGATGACAAAGGCGATCAGGGCCGCCGTGATCGGGCCTTTACCCCCGAGATGCAGCCAATTCCCGTTCGTATCCGTGAGGATAAGCCCGCCTGAGGTTAAGGCTTAGGTGACGGAACCGCATCCACCGTAGAGGCGTAATTCCCGAGAGCCTGCATATACAGGTGGGTGCCAGGTAACGCGACCAAGGCCGTGACAGAGCCAGCTCCCTCGGAAATGATTAAGGCCACCGGAATGTTGCCACAGATACGAATGGCGCAGAACCGTCATCGTTCCACTTAGGTCTTTCCTTGGCTTTCGACAAGTGGGGCACGATCAATCGGAGACTTGCTTTTGTTCCGTATTTGTTCCAATCATATGGCCATGACTGTCCCTGATCCGCACCCGTCCGATTTAATGACCGCAGGCCAACGTCTTGCGCGGGGTGTGTGTCGTCATTTCGCGCGGCTTGGTTTCACCACATTGGAGGAGTTTTGCCCGAAACGGGGCAAGCGCGTTGATGTCATCGCACTTGGGCCCAACGGTGAAATTTGGATTATCGAGTGCAAATCAGGTGTGGCTGATTTCCGCAGTGACGGCAAATGGGACGGCTACCTAGAATGGTGTGATCGCTACTTCTGGGCGGTCGATGCTGATTTCCCAACCGAAATTCTGCCTGAGGAGACTGGGCTGATCTTTGCGGATGATTATGATGCCGAAGTGATCCGCATGGGGCCAGAGGTGAAACTGGCCCCGGCGCGGCGCAAAAAGATCACGCGTGATCTGGCACAGACCGCCGCGCGGCGCTTGGCGCGAATGCGCGACCCGATGGGGCGTTATTGATTATTTGCGTGCTTTGCGTGCTTTGCGTGCGGCTTCGGCAGCAAGGCGCAATTCTTCGGCAATCTCATCCGCCTCGTCAGGATCGAAATCAAGCGGAAGGTCGACACCTTCGGCCTCGACATAGATGCGCACCATCCCAAGGCTTGTTGGCCCAATCTGTAGATTCGCGGCGATATCGCTTTCGCTATTGATACTCATCTCTTCCTCTCCAGATGACAACAGGCACAGATGCATTGTCCCTTGTGGCAAAGGCCCTAATCCTTTGAGCCCTGAATGACAATATCCGCGTGATCCACCCCTTGCAATCGTGGCGCGAGGGGGCTATTTCCGCCGACAGTGCCGCCTTAGCTCAGTTGGTTAGAGCGCTGGATTGTGGATCCAGAGGTCCCCCGTTCAAGCCGGGGAGGCGGTACCATCTCTCTCTCCTAGTCTATCGTTACTGCGCGCTTGTGATTGCCAGCCGTCCTATCTCGGCCATGGTGGTCGCGTCAAACACAATGATCTGCGTGCCTTGATCGACCACCGCAATCCACCCATCGCCGAAGGTAACGGCGGTTGGTGTGATCCCTTCGGGCAGGATAAGGTCGATTGCAGGGGCGATTTCATTTTGCGCAGGCTTTGGGAAACGGGTGACAAAAACCGAAACCATCGTTATCAGGCCAAAGATCATCACAAGGGTCAAAACCCAAACCATACGCTGTAGCCAGACCAGATGGGACGGCAGCGCGGCGGATTGGGGATCGTCACCTGAGGAAGGCGTGTTCATGGCGGAACTCCGCATCATTAGTTTCGAGATTGGGCCAGAGCCTGCACCTCGTCTTGATAAGGCACTTGGCCGCGATGTGCCAGAAGAAGCCGCGCTCAGCCGGTCTCGCCTCGCGCGGTTGATTGCGGCGGGGGATGTTGTGATCAATGGCGCAACAATCACAGATGCCCGCGCGCGTGTTGTTGAGGGCGATCAGGTCACCATTCGCGTGGCCGAGGCGTCAGAGGTGGAAACCCGTCCGCAGGATATCCCGCTTGATATTTGCTACGAGGATGACGATCTGATCGTGGTGAATAAGCCCGCAGGTTTGGTTGTTCACCCCGCACCGGGCAGTCCTGACCACACCCTTGTAAATGCGCTGCTGCATCATTTTGGAGGCAATTTGTCTGGGGTGGGCGGCGAAAAGCGGCCAGGCATCGTGCATCGCATTGATAAGGACACATCGGGCCTTCTGGTGATTGCAAAATCAGATCGTGCGCATCATGGGCTGGCTGACCAATTCGCCGCCCATAGTGCCGAGCGGCATTACATCGCGCTATGCCATGGTAGTCCTGACCCCGCCGATCCCCGCCTGCGCGGTGTGCGTGGAACAAGTTTTGAAGATGGTAATATCCTAAAAATCACCACCCAATTGGCCCGCCATAAAACTGACCGCCAACGTCAAGCAGTTCTGTTCCAAGGGGGGCGTCACGCAGTGACGCGGGTCAAATCCTTGCAAAGCTATCACGACTCCTTGGCCTTGATTGAATGCAGGCTAGAGACGGGTCGCACGCATCAAATTCGCGTGCATCTTTCGCATGCAGGTCACGCGCTTGTCGGGGATCCCGTTTATGGTGGGCGGCGTAAGGTTTCGGAAAAGCTGTTTGGGCCCGACCTTGCGACTGCCGTGAACCAATTTCCGCGTCAGGCCTTACACGCCGCTTCGCTTGGCTTTGCGCACCCCGCCAGTGGCGAATGGATGCGCTTTGAGGCGGGCTTGCCCGAGGATATGGCAACCCTCGTCACCCGTCTTGAGGCCACCTTACCTTAGCGCGCCAAGGCCAAGCCATTTGCGCGGGGGTCGGTCGCAGCCTCAACCAAGCCGTCTGCATGGGTGACAACCGCGCCTGCATGACCAACCAAATCGCTGTAATCGGATAAGATTTCCGTCTCATGCCCAATATCGGAGAGGGCCGCGATCCAGTCAGGATCAAACCGTGCCTCAAGTTTCAGAGAGGTCGTTGCATCGCCCCATGTTCGCCCCAAGAGCCATCGCGGCGCTGTGACGGCCTGCTGCAATTCCTGACCCAAATAGGCATAGCGCGCAAAAATGGCCGCTTGGGTTTGTGGCTGCCCTTCGCCGCCCATCGTGCCATATGCCATGACGCGCCCGTCTTCGAACACGGCCATTGCGGGGTTGAGCGTATGGAATGGCACCTTTCGCGGCGCAATTTGGTTTGGGCCATCGCCCATGCCAAAGCCTGCACCACGGTTTTGGAAAAACACGCCTGTGTCGGGGCATGTCAGGCCAGATCCAAATTCCCAGTAGACGCTTTGGATGAAGCTCACAGATGTGCCTTCAGCATCGCTTGCCCCCATCCAGATTGTATCACCCTCCTTTGGCTCGTAGGGCCATGGCAGTGCGCGCTTGTCGTCAATATGCCCTGCCAGATCGTCTAGCACCTGATCTTGTAAGAACGTCTCGGGCGGCTGCCGCATGGCGCTGAGGTCACCCAATTCAAGATTGCGCAGAATAAAGGCCTGCTTAGTGGCTTCGATCAGGGCGTGAACGGGCGCGACCCCTTCTTTGGCCCATGTTTGGACGCGATCATAAATCCCCAAGATCATCAGCGATGACATCCCTTGGGTGGGTGGGATCATGTTGTAAAGCGTGGCTTTTGATGTCTTGACTGACAGCGGTGTCACTGCGCGGGCGCTATAGGCGGTGAAATCTTCAAGACGCAAAGGGCTGCCTTGGGCTTCAAGAAAGACCGCGTGGGTTTTGGCCAAATCGCCGCGATAATAATCTGCAATCCCATTTTGAGCGATCTGGCGCAGCGTTGCCGCCAAGGCGGGTTGGGTAAACCGCGCACCTGCCACAGGGATGGCGCCACCAAACAGATAGGTATCCGCAAAGCCAGGCACATTTTTCAGCCCGTCAATTTTATCTGTGATGCACTGGGATTGGTTGTTGCTGACAGGAAAGCCTGCCTCGGCATGATAGATTGCATGCTCAAGAAGGCGCGACAGGGGCAGGGGGGTGACACTTGGTGCGACTTCGAGCGCGGCGCGCCACCCATCCACCGATCCTGGAACAGTCAACGCGGCCTTAGCGCCGCGGGTGGGGATTGCATCGGTGAAACCTGCGGCCTCATACCACGCACGGCTTGCCAACGCGGCAGAGTGGCCCCCTGCAAAAATCGCCTGCACAGGCGCATCTTTACGTTTGATCAGCCAAAACCCATCGCCGCCGATCCCGTTCATATGTGGATAAGTCACGGCGATTGTTGCGGCCATGGCCACCATCGCTTCAACGGCGCTGCCGCCCTCGGCGAGAATATCCTGACCTGCCTGCGCTGCCAAATGATGGGGGGCTGTCACGGCACCCCGAAATCCTTGTGTGGTGTTAAGCATGGTTTGTCCCTCGTCACGCGTTGAGCCTTAGCTTATGTCGCGGCTGCCTCGTGACAAGGGGGCGGGAGGCATCACGATCATATCTGCGTGAGCTTTGCTATATAAAATGGCAGTATGCCTTGTTTGCAGCTGTTTGAGGGCGTAGACGTATAGTCTTTATGCACACTTCCCCTTGAATGGAGGATAAAAATTCCCATTTGAGTTAAAGTTAATCATCGTTACATTTACGGTTTCTTAAAAAGATCGTGCAAATTCAGACGAAAATCAGGGATCACATGCTAATGAGCAGCTATGCAAATCTTCCAGCACCATCCCCCGAACAAGGGCTGAATCGGTATTTGCAGGAAATCCGCAAATTTCCCCTGCTTGAGCCTGAACAGGAATATATGTTGGCCAAGCGTTGGGCTGAAGATCAAGATACCGAAGCAGCCCACCAATTGGTCACATCGCATCTGCGTTTGGCCGCTAAAATTGCGATGGGGTATCGTGGGTATGGCTTGCCGCAGGCCGAGGTGATTTCAGAGGCTAATGTGGGCCTGATGCAGGCAGTCAAACGCTTTGATCCTGAAAAAGGGTTTCGTCTCGCCACCTATGCGATGTGGTGGATCCGCGCGGCGATCCAAGAATATATCCTGCGCTCTTGGAGCCTTGTAAAACTTGGGACGACATCGGCACAGAAAAAGCTGTTTTTCAATCTGCGTAAGGCGAAGGCCCGTATCGGCGTTTTGGAGGAGGGCGATTTGCGCCCTGAGAGTGTCGCCAAAATCGCCACAGATTTGGGTGTCACTGAGGATGAAGTGATCTCAATGAACCGCCGCCTTTCGGGCGGGGATGCCTCGCTCAATGCCGTGATTGGCAGCGATGGCGAGGGTGCCACGCAATGGCAAGACTGGCTTGAAGATGAGGATGCCAACCAAGCTGAAGACTACGCTGAGAGGGATGAATACCAAAGCCGTATGGCCTTGATGCAGCAGGCCATGGAAGTTTTGAATAAGCGCGAGCGTGAGATTCTCGCGCAGCGCCGTCTGCAAGATGTGCCTGTCACGCTTGAGGAATTGTCTGGAAAATACAATGTCAGCCGCGAACGCGTGCGCCAGATTGAGGTGCGCGCCTTTGAAAAGCTGCAAAAGAAAATGCGTGAATTGGCCGTACAGGGCGGGATCATTCCCGCATAACCGCGTTCAGGCGGGTTCTGCCTTTAGGGCTGTGATGAGGGGGTAAAGGCCTCTTCAAGTCGCTGTGTAAGATGCCAGTAAAATGCTGTTTCGGCCCGCGCTTTGCCGCTGCCGATTTGCACCAAATTGCCGGTTTCAACGGGCCTTTGAGCATGTCATGCGGGGCCGCGACCCAGCCAAGCCCCGATTGTGCGCCAGTCACACAATCCCCAAGCGAAGGCATGATCCGCGCAGGGCCAAACGCATCGTGCTTATTGCCAAAATCCGCCTTAGCCTAATTATCGGGCAGAGAGGATTTTGGCGCGGTGACCAGACGCGGGGCCTTTACGATGGCTTCCTCTGGATAGCTGCGCGCCATCGCAGGGCTTGCGCAGGCGACAATTTCTATCGGGGGCAAACTATAGCTTGCCACACCCGAAATCGATAAAGGGCGGCTTGTGATCCCCGCATTCACCTCGCCGCGCCGTAATAAATCCAGCACATCGTCAGAATTGCGCTGCACGATTTCAAAATTCTGCATTTGCGCGCGTCCCAAGGCCCACAGGAGTAGGCCATTAATCGCCTCGCTCGGGGCGGCGATGCGGAAATGCGCGCTGATATCAGGCGTAAGCAGGCCCAAATCTTTGATCAACTGGGCTTCCATAAGGGTAACATCGTCAATGTGGCGCAGCATTCTTTGACCGGCTTCGGTTGGGCGGGCCGGGCGGGTGCGTTGCACCAAATTGCACCCAAGCCGTTCCTCCAATGCTTTGACGCGCTGTGACACAGCCGATTGCGTGATGCCCACGGGATTTTGCCGCTTGTGGTTTTTTGAGATTGGCGCATCATGAGGGCTATGACGACCACCCCACAACTCAAAAAAGAAACAGTCACGCGCCCCGTGATTGGGATGGCATGGATGCTGTTGACGGGCCTCTGTTTCGTTCTGGTGACGGCCTTGGTCAAACATGTTGGCAGTGATGTCCCGCCCGCACAATCCGCCTTTTTGCGCTATGTTTTAGGGTTAGGTTTCTTGATCCCGATGATCCGCCCCATTTTGCGCGCGCGCCTGACGCGAGGTGATCTGGCGCTGTTTTCTTTGCGGGGCGTGTTGCACAGTTTGGGCGTGATTTGTTGGTTTTATGCGATGACGCAAATCCCCATCGTTGAAGTGACGGCGATGAACTATCTGAACCCTGTTTATGTTACTGTTATGGCTGTGCTCTTCTTGGGCGAGCGTATGGCGCTGCGCCGCACGCTTGCGGTACTTTTGGCCGTTGTTGGGGCGCTTGTGATCCTGCGCCCGGGCTTTCGCGAGTTATCGATGGGGCATTTCGCGATGATTTTCACGGCCCTGTTTTTCGCAGGCGGCTATTTGGTCGCCAAGATTATGGCAGATCGGGTGGATGCGGCTGTGGTGGTTGGGATGTTGTCGGTCACAGTGACCATCGGCCTTGCCCCTTTTGCTTTTGCGGTTTGGATCGCACCCACATTTGAACAGATTTTCTGGCTGTTCCTTGTGGCCTGTTTCGCCACGGCGGGACATTACACCATGACCTTGGCCTTTGCGGCTGCGCCTTTAACTGTGACGCAGCCTGTGACCTTCCTTCAACTGGTATGGGCGACCACGATGGGGGCGGTCGTGTTTGGCGAGGACGTCGACCCCTATGTGATTTTAGGTGGGGCGATCATCATAGGCTCGATTTCTTATATCACATGGCGCGAAGCGGTCTTGAACCGCCGTCAAATCACGCCAGCGGTGCCGCAAACAAAGTAGGTGAATTTTGGATTGCCTGTTTCTTGGGCATCGCGCTTGATTTTTGCACAAGCGCGCACCAGCCTGTCACGCTGCAATGCAGAAAGGGTGGCCATTTCATTGTTCCTTTACGTTGATCTGCTTCAATCAAATCAAAGGAGTTGCGGTTAATGTCTAACTGGTTGCAGGACTATGATGCGGTGATTTTTGGTGGGCTTGGCACATTGGCCGATTGTGCAGAGCTTGACCTTGCCGCGTGGAATGCGGCCTTTCGTATCCATGGGTTAGATTGGTTCTGGGCGTGGGAAACATATGCGTCCCTGACCCACGAGGTGGAGCACCGTCATTTGGCGGCGGCCTATGCGGCGTTGCATGGCGAAGATCATCGCGCCGATGCGCTTGATGCGACCCATCAGAAAATCTTTGCAGCGAAACTCGCTAATAACATTCACCTGCGTTCGGGTGTGCGCGATGTGCTGCGCGCTGCAGCCAACGGGGGGCGGGGGCTTGGCTTTGTCTCGCGCTCGGATTTGATGCCTGTGCGCGCGCTTTTGGGGGCAACGGCCCGTGCCCGCGAGGGGATTTCCTTTGACGCTGCGATCTTGCGTGGCGATGTCACCCGCCACGCCCCCCATCCTGAGGCAATGCAAAGCTGCATCAGGGCGCTACAGGTTCCGGCAAACAAGGTTTTGGCAATTGTGGATCGCGGTGCTGCGGCCTATGCCGCACGAGATGCCGGGTGCCATGTGGTGGGCTTTCCCAGCCGTTTGGCAGAAGAGGACGAATTTCCCGCTGATCTGCCCTTGCTGCATATTTTGGATATTACAAAATTGGTCAGGCCCGTCCCCGATGGGCAGGGCCAACACGCCGCTGAATAAGGTGCAAAAAAAGGCTGGCCACATAGCCAGCCTTTTTAATTCTCACGCGGGCAGATCAGATCACAGTTGATCCATGATCTCGTCAGGAATTTCAAAATTCGCTGTGACGTTTTGCACATCGTCATCATCTTCAAGCGCATCAATCAGCTTCATCAGCTTCTGCGCTCCTTCAAGATCAAGCGGTGTTGTCGTCTGGGGACGCCAGACCAATTTGGTGCTTTCCGATTCCCCCAATTGATTCTCAAGGATGGTCGAAACATCCGACAGATCGGTGTCGGCGCACCAGATGATATGACCATCTTTGCTGCTTTCGACATCCTCGGCTCTGGCCTCAATTGCGGCCATCATGACGCTATCTGCATCCCCTGCTGAAGCGGGATAGCTGACCTGACCTTTGCGGTCGAACATAAAGGAAACCGACCCTGTTTCGCCCAAATTCCCTCCATTTTTGCTAAAGGTTGAACGCACATTTGATGCAGTGCGATTACGGTTGTCGGTCATGGCTTCTACGATTACCGCAACGCCATTGGGGCCATAGCCTTCGTAACGGATTTCTTCGTAATTCTCAGCATCGCCGCCTTGCGATTTCTTGATCGCGCGTTCAATTACGTCTTTCGGCACGGAGCTTGACTTCGCTTCTTTCACGGCAAGGCGCAAACGTGGGTTTTTATCAGGATCGGGGTCGCCCATCTTCGCGGCAACGGTGATTTCCTTTGCCAGCTTAGAGAACAGCTTAGAGCGCAGCTTGTCCTGCCGCCCTTTGCGATGCTGAATATTCGCCCATTTTGAATGGCCTGCCATGGCATGCGTCCTTGTGTTTGAAACTCGCGCGGGGTTTTAGCCCTGCGGCCCAGATTGCGCAAGCGCGGCTTTCGGGATGATCAGCGAATGGGTGCCACGGGGCGGGGCGATAGAAATTCGTAGATCTGGCCCCGCGCATCGGTGATGGTCACGCTTGCCACTGGGGGAAGCTCGGCTTCGGGTGCCACGGATTTGACCACCAATTCGAACACGCGGCGCAAGACATTGCTGTGCTGGTCAATTTCAACCAGATAGCCAAAGCCATCAGGGCAGCCCTCAAGCGCCCCTTGCCAAAGCGTTACATCCCTTTCGAGCGCGGTTGCGGTGCAGGTCGTGCCATCACTCATACGCACCTCTAGGTCACCACGCGACAGGCGGATGTCCGTAGGGTTTGGGTTCGCTTGGGGAAGCGCGCAAGCACAAAGCGCAAAAACCATAGGCACAAGTGCAAAACTGCGTGTCATCAAGAACCATCCTTTTCACAGTGGCCAAAGCAAAGGAATGGTCAAACAGACCACGACACCTAAGGATATATTCAAAGGAATACCCACTTTGAGATAGTCGGTAAAGCGATAGCCCCCAGGCCCGTAAACAAGCATATTGGTCTGGTATCCAATCGGTGTCGCAAAACAGGCAGAGGCTGCAATCATCACAGCCACGACCAAGGGGCGCGGGTCCACCCCCATCGTCTGCGCTAGCGCGATGGCAATCGGGGCCATAATCACGGCGATTGCGTTATTAGACACAAGTTCCGTCAGAAGTGTTGTGATGAAATAGATTGTCCAAATCAGAACCACGGGCGGCACATTTTCAAGCCAAGGGGCAAGACTGCCGACCAACAGTTCGATGGCGCCCGTGTGTTCAAGCGCGGCGCCAACAGCCAGCATGGCGAAAATCAAACCCAAAAGCCGTCCTTCGACAAAAGAGAACGCTTCCTCTGCGTCAATGCAGCGTGCAATCAGAACCACGGCCATGGCTAAGACGGCCAAGGGCAAAATAGGGGCCAAATTCATCGCGGCCAAAACTACGATGCCCGCCATAGCCAAAAGCGCAATTGGCGCTTTCTCGCGGCGATAGGGGCGTTCGGACGGGGTTGAGACATCTACCATATCCATATCCACCGCAAGGCGTTGGATGTCGGCGGGATCGCCCTCCAACAACAGGGTATCGCCCACTTGCACGACCAAATCATCTAATTGCCGACCGATATTTTGGTTCCGCCGATGCGCCGCCAATGGGTAAACGCCATAGCGCCGCCGCAGGCGCATAGACCCAAGGGATCGGCCCACCATGCGGCAACCAGGTGTGATCAGAACCTCAACAGTGGTGGTTTCCACTGAAGACAGCTTATCAATCGTGCGCAGGTCTTTTGAGCTCTGCATTCCCAACAGTTCGGCCATCTCGGTGCGCAAAACTACGCGATCCCCCAACTGTAACGTGACCTCGTCCATGTTGCGCCGCAGCGAGGCATCCCCGCGCAAAACGTCAATCAAGCGCACCCCGTCTCGGGTAAACAGCTCGACCTCGGTGACATTTTGACCGATCAGCGCGCTGTCTTCTGGAATGGCCACTTCGGTAAAAAATTTCATTTTGACCCTATTGCCGCCCAAAAGTGTGGCCATAGAAGCGCGATCAGGCAGCAGATGCCGCCCGATTAGGGCAAGGTAAATCATCCCCCATGCGACCACGACAAGGCCAAGCGGGGTTACCTCAAAAATCGTGAAAGGCTCTAAACCCTGACTGCGCGCCACCCCATCGACCAAAAGATTAGTTGATGTGCCGATCAATGTCAGCGTGCCCCCCATGATTGCGGCATAGGAGAGCGGGATCAAAAGTTTAGAAGCAGATTGTTTAAGGATTTTCGCGACCTGCACGAAAATCGGGATCATGATGACCACAATGGGCGTGTTATTGATAAAGGCCGAGGCCAGAGCCGCAAAACCAAGCAACAGCGTCACCGCCAATTTCGGATGCGTTTTGGCCTTGCTTTCCGCCAAACGCGTCACCCGATCAAGCGACCCTGTTCGCACCAATGCCCCCATGACAATGAACATGGCCGCGATTGTCCAAGGTGCGGGGTTCGACAGAACCGCCAAACCATCACTATAGGGTAAAAGGCCTGTGATCAGGAGCAGGCCAACGGCACCAATGGCCACCACCTCGGTTGGGTAGGTCTCGCGCAGGAATAGGATGAACATCCCAACCAAAATGATCAGGGTTGTAATCGCCTCACCCGTTGGTGTCAGTCCCAAATCTAGCATTGGCACCCTCGCTTGTGCAGGCCAAGGTCAGCCCGCCTACAACCCCATCTTCCCCATCTGATCAGGAGAGCGCAAGCACCCTAGTCATGCAGTTGCCTGAGATAGCTTGCCGCCGACCCGCACCGCGCGTGCGAGAGTGGCGCGGCCTGTGCGGTCATCGGTTTCAATGTACACTCCTGATAAGGTCGCCTCACCGAGGGCGGGGCTGAAACGCTCTTTTGGGATATGGGTCAAGAAACGGCGCAGCGGTTCGGACTTATCCATCCCGATCACGCTGTCATAATCGCCGCACATACCTGCATCTGTTTGATAGGCGGTGCCGTTTGACAAGATCATCGTGTCTGCGGTTGGCACATGGGTGTGGGTGCCCACAACAAGGCTTGCGCGGCCATTGCAATAATGGCCCATGGCCATCTTCTCGGATGTCGCTTCGGCGTGGAAATCCACGATGACCGCTTGCGCCATGCCGCCCAAAGGATGCGACTTTAGGACTGGATCAAGGGCTGAGAAGGGATCATCATAAGGGTGTTTCATGAACACCTGACCCAAGGCCTGCGCAACCAATACTTTACGCCCACTGGGTGCTGTGAAAATACGCGCGCCCTGTCCGGGTGCCGCTTTCGAGATATTTAGGGGCCGTATCAAGCGTGGCTCGTTTTCAATAAAGCCAAACATATCTTTTTGATCAAATGCATGATCGCCCAAAGTTATGCAATCAGCCCCAGCCGCCAGAATATCTTTCGCATGCCCGCCCGACAGCCCCATGCCCGAAGTGGCGTTCTCGCCATTCACAACAACGAAATCAAGTTTCCAGTCTTCGCGCAGACGCGGCAGATGGGTGGTGATGGCGGCGCGCCCCGCGCGGCCCATCACATCTCCTAAGAAAAGGCATTTCATGGGGAAACCCCTAGTCCCCTTTGGTGTTTTGCGCAAGCGCAGCTTGGTGAAGGCCGCTTTCGGTGACGACCACGTCCAAAGGTTGATCTGTTGGCTCAACTGGCAAGTCGGTAAATCGTTGGGCACTGTAGGCAAAGCCAATTGCGCGCAAATTAGGTTTTGCTGCGCGCAGACCCTCTAGGCTGTGGTCGTAAAACCCGCCCCCATATCCAAGGCGCTGGCCATGATCGTCAAACCCTACCAAAGGCACAATGACGATATCAGGGATCAGGCTTGCCCCTTCTGGCGGGATTTCAGCGCCAAATTCCCCCGTGATCAACGGGCCCTCATAAGCCCATTCTCGAAACAGCAGCGCCGTATCCTTGGCCACGATTACGGGAAGGCAGAGGCGATTTTTCTGCCCCAAAAGTGCCATTGCAGGGCGGGGGTCTATTTCCGTGCGAATTGGCATATACGCGGCGATAATTGCCCCCTCTACTGGCCCGATTTCAGCCAAAAGTCGCGTGGTCGCGGCCTCAGGCGCAGGCCCTAATTCGGTATGGGCCAATTTACGCGCGGCGAAGGCAGATTTGCGCAATAGCGCCTTCTCATTCGGGGTTGTCATTTTTGCCTCTTGCCTTTGCGCCGAAATCTTCATTCAACACGATCATAAGGTCATGCAAGGGCGCAAGGATGTTTGCGCGCGACCATAACCCTGCATAAAGGCGACTTTAGGATGATGATGGTATTAGATCACGTGGCAATCGCCGCAGAAGACTTGGCAAGCGCCGAGGCAGAATTGACCGCGGCCCATGGCCTGACCTTTCAAGGTGGCGGTCAGCATATGGATATGGGCACTCATAACCGCCTTATTGGGCTTGGGCCTTCGGAATATTTGGAACTGATCACCCCCTGCCCAGATATTCCCGCACCTTCACAACCGCGTTGGTTTGATTTGGATCGGTTCTCTGGCGCACCACAGGCGCGGTCTTGGGTCTGCGCAGTGACAGATTTGGACGCCGCTTTGGCGCAAATTCCCTTTCCTGTGGGCAAGGTATGGAATTTGGGCCGTGGTGATCTGCGGTGGCGCATGACGATCCCTGAAGATGGGATTTTGCCGTTTGATGGCCTGTTCCCTGCGCTGATTGAATGGCAATCTGACGGGCACCCTGCAACGCGTCTGAACGAGTTTGGGGTGCGGCTTGAGGCGCTCGCGCTGGAAACGCCACAGGCAGAGGCGCTACGGGCTGCGCTTGCCCCTCTTTTCGCGGATACGCGCTTGTCCATCGACAAGGCGGACGCGCCGAAGATTTCCGTAACGCTTGCTACCGAAACTGGCACAGTGGTTCTTTAAATTCTGGTTCTCTCAACAATTGACACCTCCAAAATGACCCCAGAAATTTGTCCCGCCCGTGCCGCACATATTTCTTCGATCCTTGAGATCTGGAACCATGTGATCCGTGACACGACCTATACGTTCACAAGCACGCTCAAGACGGTTGAAGATGTGGAACATATTCTCACCGATCAATGCGCGCTTGTTATGGTTGAAGGCGCGCGGGTCATTGGGTTCGCGCGGTTTGGCCCGTTTCGCGGAGGGGATGGTTATAGGTTCATCGCAGAACATACGATCTTAATGGCCCCATCGGCGCGCGCACGCGGGCTTGGCCCCCGCCTCCTATCGGCGCTTGAAGGCGAGGGGCGAAAGGCAGGGATTACGCGTTTTGTGGCAGGCATTGGTAGCGAAAATGACATCGCGCAGAAATTCCACAAGGCCATGGGATATACCGAAACGGGGCGGATGCCGCGCATGGGGTGGAAATTTGAACGCTGGCACGATCTGGTCTTGATGCAAAAAGATATTTGAGTGGCGCCAAAAGCCCAAAAAACTCTGACAAGCCCTGCCAAATAAGCTATGGCTAAGCCCATGTCGATCTGGGCCAAAATATCGGATGCCATATCCGCCCTTGCCCGTGGTGAAAGTCTCTCGGTGCTGTTTGAGCGCCTGCGCCGTCCGCCCGAGCGCAGTGTGGCCTTTACCATCGCAGTCATCGCGCTTGGGGCAAAAATGGCCAAGGCAGATGGTCAAGTCACCCGTGATGAGGTTGCAGCCTTTCGGCAAGTGTTCCATATTCCTGCGGCCGATACTGCCGCCGCCGCGCGTGTTTTCAACCTAGCGCGCGAGGATGTAGCAGGATTTCAGGATTACGCGCGCCGCATCGCACGGATGTTTGAACCCGCCGCACCAATTTTAGAGGATCTGCTTTCAGGTCTGTTTCATATCGCCCAAGCCGATGGTCATTATCACCCCGCTGAAGATGAATTTTTGGCGCGGGTCGCCGAGATCTTTAGAATTTCGCCTGCGCGGTTTTCAGCCCTGCGCGCAACATTTATCCCTGATGCGCCGCAAGATCCCTTTGCCATATTGGGCATATCCCCTGAGGCCAGTGCAGAGGACATTCGCAGCCGCTATCGCGCGCTTGTGCGAGAAAACCACCCAGACCAAATGCAGGCCCGCGGTGTGCCGCCCGAAGCGGTTAATCTTGCTGCCCATAAAATGGCGGCAATAAATCGCGCCTATGATGAGATTGTAAAATCCCAGACCCGACAAGGGGGATAGATGCGCCTCGTCAGCCACAATGTCGAATGGTTTGATGCGCTGTTTGCGGATGATGGCACATGGTCATCGCGCTACAAGATCACCCGCGCGGATCAAGTGCGGGCCTTAGGGCGGGTTTTCATGGCGCTAAATGCCGATGCGGTGATGATCATCGAAGCCCCAGATACCAAGAAATCCCGCGACACAGTGCGTGCTCTTGAAAATTTTGCGGCCTGATTTGAGTTGCGCTGCCATAAGGCCATCAAAGGGTTTGATAACGACACAAAACAGCAAATTGCGCTTTTGTATGATCCTGATCAGATGGATGTGCGCCATGATACTGTGGCAAGCGAGGCCGTGCTGCGGTTTGACGGAAAATTTCGAATTGATCTCGATATCGATGCGCGCACCGATGTGATCGGCTTTTCCAAGCCGCCGCTTGAGGTCGCAGTGACAACCGCCAAAGGTGCAGTACGCATGATCGGTGTTCATGTGAAATCCAAAGCCCCGCATGGGGCCACTAGCCCCGAGGAGGTGATGCGCCTCGCCATCGCCAATCGGCGCAAACAACTGGCCCAAGCGATCTGGTTGCGTGCCCATGTCGATGGCCATTTGGCAGCAGGTGATCCCTTGATTGTGATGTGCGATTTCAATGACGGGCCAGGTTCGGATGAATATGGAAAACTGTTTGGGCGTTCCTCGCTTGAAATTGTTTTGGGCTGTGATCTGCCACAGGCGCAACAATTGTTTGATCCGCATGCCGCGCGCGCTGCAAAGCCTGACTGCGGCAACACAAACCAGCGCGCGATTTTATATCCCAGAGGAAAAGCGCTATCTGTCAGCGCTATTGGATTACATCATGGTTAGCCCCGATTTGCGGGCCAAACGGCGGCAATGGCGCATCTGGCATCCGTTCGAGGATGCCGCCTGCTATGCCGATCTTGATCTGCGCACAGCGTTGTTGGTGGCATCCGATCATTTCCCCGTTGTGGTCGATCTTGACTTTTAACTTGGCATGGTCAGGGGGAATCTGCGCCTTAGGGGTTGAGGGCGCGGGGTTTGCACCGCATATCTTGGGAAAGATATTTCGCAGTTTATCAAAGGCAGTGCCATGACCCATCATACCGATCCCCGCCAAGTCGATGCCCAGTCTGAGACAGGCGGCGGGGCATGGGCGGACTTGCCCGAATGGGATTTGAGTGACCTTTACCCATCGGTTGATGCGCCCGAACTCAAACGCGATATGGAATTTCTGACCAAAGAATGTGCGGCATTTGCCGCAGATTACGAGGGCAAATTGGCCAAACTCGATGCCAAGGCCATGCTTGACTGCGTACTGCGCTATGAAAAGATCGACATGGTGGCAGGGCGCATCATGTCCTTTGCAGCTTTGCGCTATTACCAAAAAACCACTGATGCCACGCGTGCGAAATTCATGTCCGATTGTCAGGACAAGATCACCAACGCGACCACTGGGCTGGTATTCTTTAGCCTTGAGTTCAACCGTTTAGACGAAGCCCATCTTGAGGCGTTGTTGGCGGCGAATGCAGATCTGGCGCGGTATCGCCCCGTCTTTGATCGGATGCGCGCGATGAAGCCCTATCAGCTGTCTGACGAGATGGAGAAATTTCTGCATGACCAATCGGTCGTGGGGGCTGCTGCATGGAATCGGCTTTTTGATGAAACCATCGCAGGCATGAGCTTTGAGATCGATGGTGAAGTGATGGGGATTGAGGCCACGCTCAATTGCCTATCCGAGCAGAACCGCGCCAAGCGCGAGGCGGGTGCGCGCGCGCTGGTTAAGGGGTTCGCTGCGCAGCTGCCCCTGTTTGCGCGGGTTCATAACACTTTGGCAAAAGAAAAAGAGATCGAAGATCGGTGGCGCAAATTGCCCTCCGCGCAGGCGACGCGGCATTTGGCTAACCATGTCGAGCCTGAGGTGGTCGAGGCATTGCGCAACGCGGTCGTGGCGGCCTATCCGCGCCTCTCGCACCGCTATTATGCGCTTAAGGCCAAGTGGCTGGGTCTTGAGGCATTGGAGGTCTGGGATCGCAACGCGCCCCTGCCGATGGAGGATGAGCGCATCGTGCCATGGCAAGATGCGCGCCGTATTGTGAGCGAGGCTTATTCGGCCTTTGATCCGCGCATGGCCGAATTGGCTGAGCCGTTTTTCACCGATGGTTGGATTGACGCGGCGGTGAAAGAGGGCAAAGCGCCCGGGGCCTTTGCGCATCCCACTGTGGCAGATGCGCATCCTTATGTGATGCTCAACTATCTGGGTAAACCGCGCGATGTGATGACCTTGGCGCATGAATTGGGACACGGGGTGCATCAGCGCCTTGCGGCAGGGCAGGGGGAATTGTTGTCCTCCACGCCTTTGACCTTGGCGGAGACGGCAAGTGTTTTTGGTGAGATGCTGACCTTCCGCAGAATGTTGTCTGAGGCCAAAGATCAAGCTGCGCGCAAGGTTATGTTGGCGGGTAAGGTTGAGGACATGATCAATACAGTCGTGCGGCAGATTGCGTTTTATGATTTTGAATGCAAACTCCATGCGGCACGGCGCGAGGGGGAGTTGACCCCTGACGATATCAACGCACTTTGGATGAGCGTCCAAGCCGAAAGCCTTGGGCCGGTGTTTAACTTCATGGAAGGTTATGAAACCTTCTGGGCCTATATCCCGCATTTCGTGCATTCGCCCTTCTACGTATACGCCTACGCTTTTGGCGATGGGTTGGTGAACGCACTGTATGCGGCCTATGAGGAGGGCCAAGACGGGTTCGAGGAGAAGTATTTTGATATGCTGAAGGCAGGCGGGTCAAAGCATCACAAAGAACTGCTTGCGCCCTTTGGGCTTGATGCCTCCGACCCTGCGTTTTGGGACAAAGGCCTGTCGATGATCGAAAGCATGATTGATGAGCTAGAGGCGATGGAATAACCCTGCGCCACGACAGCCAAAGAAAAAGGGGCCGCGCGGATGCCTGGCCTCTTTTTTCTCACTCCGCCTTGGCGCGGATTGCGTCAATCGTTTCTTGAGTTTCTACCGCATCCTCAAGCCGCCATTTGAGCACGGCGCCATCCAGAATGGCCGCATTTAGATTTTCCACCTGCAACACATATTGATTGACCTTGGGAAAGCGGATTTCGCGCCGCTCCATACCTGTTTCAATCACAACGCGGGCTTGGTCGAACACGCCTGCATTATAGGGGGTAGGCATGCGCAAAACCCCATCGCTGCCGTGGAAGGTCACCTCTTGGAACGGGTGCATCCGCATTGAGGTGAGCCATTGCGCATCAAACCCGTCAAAGCCTGCACGCGCCTCTGCGGTAACTTCGCAATCGCCCTCATATTCGATTTTCGCATCATAAATCTCGCGCAAGGTTCCACCTGTTGCAAAACGGGTCGAGCCGATGGTGTAAACCCCGATATCGGGCAATGACCCACCACCCATGGCCGCCTTGTTGCGGATGTTCTGGGTATCGGCCGCATTGTTATAGGTGAAGGCTGTACGCACGCGCTGCACCTGCCCCAATTGACCCGATGCAATAATCTCTCGGGCCATTTGCCATTGCGGGTGATGCACGATCATAAAGGCCTCACTTGCAACCAGACCTGATTTATCGCGGGCTTGGATCAAAGGTCGGATGTCGGGCGCGGTCATTGCGGTTGGTTTTTCAACCAAAACATGCTTGCCCGCTTGGAGGGCTTTCATCCCCCATTCAACATGCATCGTATGGGGCAGCGGAATATAGACCGCATCAATCATCGGATCCGCCAAGAGCGCGTCATAGCTGTCATGCACGTTTAGGTCAGGAGCGATTCGTGTGAAGGGCGCGGCCTTGCTGACATCGCGCGTGGCAATTCCCGCCAAACGCCCACGACCCGCCAGATGCAGTGCAGGTGCCATCTCGTTTAGTGCAAAATTGGATGCGCCCAAAATGCCCCAATTGACGTAATGTTCCATTCTGTCCCTCCGTTATATGCCAAAACCCTAGCGCCAAGCCGTGGCGCATGCAAAGTGCAATCATTTGGTTTAGCGCAAAGACCGCTGCCTATCTGAGGATTTAGATGGGGCGTGACTGTAATGGTAAAAGGACGTAAACTGATGTCGAGCACCCCGCATGAACTGGCCGAAGATTTCCTGCAGGATGCTGAGAAAATCCATAAGCTGAAAGCCCAAAACGTGCATTTTACAAAAATGGCGGCTGACTATCACGAGGTAAACCCCGCCGTGCATCGTACCGACACAGGTCTTGAGCCCTTGGAAGAACTGGCGGAAATGGCGCTGCGCAAGGAGCGGATGCGTCTCAAAGACGAAATCGCCGCCATGTTGGCGGCGGCGTAATCGCAGATTGAAAATTTGGGGGGGCGGGCCTTAATAGGCCCCCCTTCTTAGCCCTCGGTAGTGCCTTCGACCTGCGCCTGAAACCGTTCAAAGAATTGATCAGCCATTTTGGCGGCAAAGCTATCAATCAAGCGAGAGCCAAGTTGCGCGATTTTACCGCCAACTTTGGCCTCAACCTCATAAGCCAGTTCGGTGCCACCGCCCTCGGCATTTGACAAGGCCACTTTCGCGCCCCCTTTGGCAAAGCCCGCGACACCGCCTTTGCCTTCGCCTGTGATTGTGTAGCTTTCAAGCGGGACAATGTTGGAAAGCGTGACCTCGCCCTTAAAGGTTGCTGAAACAGGTCCAACCTTTTGTTTGACTGTGGCGGCGAAGCCTTTCTCAGGGCTGCCTGTCAATTCCTCGCATCCTGGGATACAGGCCTTGAGCACCTCGGCGGAATTCAGCGCCGCCCAAACGGTTGCGCGGTCTGCGTTCAAAATCCGAGAGGCTGCTAATTCCATGGATGTCATCTCCGTCACTACGTTGTGGAAACCCTATATCCTAGGGTGGTCAGGCGTCAATTCTGCATGGTCTAAGTTTCGAGCCGATAGGGCAGTGTGCCGCGTTCATGCGGATCAACGCGCAGTTTTCCTTCGAGAGGAGGTACAGAGCGTTGGTGACAATTTTGCCGTTCGCAAATGCGGCAAGAAATCCCGATGGGCTGATAGGCCCCATCATCATCCAAGGGCATACCATCGGCATAGATCAATTCCTTGGCATGTTTGACCTCACAGCCCAGAGAGATCGCAAAGCGGCGCAGCGGTGCGCCCCATGCCCCGCCTGATTTCGAAACATCCCGCGCCAAAATGAAATAGCGCACCCCGTCAGGCGTTTCAGCCAATTGGCGCAAGAATTGGGTAGGTGTTTCAAAAGCCTGATGGACATTCCACAAAGGGCAAGCCCCGCCAAAGCGCGCGAATTGAAAGCGTGTCGCAGAATGGCGCTTGGTGATTGTGCCAGCCTGATCAACACGGGTAAAGAAAAACGGCACCCCCTTGGCCCCCGGTCTTTGTAGGGTCGCCAGACGATGGGCAACTTGTTCAATCGAAGCGCCAAACTGGATCGACAGACGCTCCAGATCATGGCGGGTGGTGCGTGCGGCCTCGGCAAAACGTGCATAGGGCATTAACACAGCACCCGCGAAATAATTCGCCATGCCGACTTGGGCAATTGCGCGGGCTGTCTCCGATTGGAAACGCGCGAAATCAAGCGTTGCGTCCAACAACTGCGCCTGCCCCAAAAGCGCGTATTGATGCAGCAATTGAAAGCGCTGTGTTTCGGGTGCGGCGCGTGGCGACAGCGTCAGAATGCGCGTTTCGGTGTCATAACGGCGCAACCCCTGATCTGTCGCGCGCCGAATTGTGACGCCTTGCGCGGCCAACATGGCCTCGGTATGAGCGGCCAAGTCCCCTTGCGCCTTCGCGGCAAAACGTTCGGCGGCGCGATCCACCGCATCAATGTAATTGTCGCAATAATGAAAGAAATCCCGCACCTCCTCCCAAGGCGAGGGGGCAGCGCCGCTGCCATCGCGCCCCAAAGCCTCATCCAAGGAGGCGAGGCGCTCTTGCGCCTGACGATAGGCGCGATGCAGGGATAGAAAACTACGGGCAAGCGCGGGCGCGTTTGAGGCGGCCAGCCTCAGATCGGTCAGCGCAGGTTGGCCATCGGTGAAAACGGGGTCTGCCAATGCCTCGCGCATATCAGAGATCAGGCGTTCCGCATCGCCCGAGGTCAGTTCAGTCACATCAAAACCAAATTCCTGCGCCAAGGCCAAAACAACCACAGTCGAAAGCGGGCGGTTGTTGTTTTCCATTTGGTTCAGATAGGGCAAGGAAATGCCAAGCTTGGCCGCGAAGTCCTTCTGCGTCAGCTCAAGCCTTTGACGCAATTCGCGCAATTTCGCGCCCACGTAGAGCTTGCGTGTATCTTGGCCATTCGCGCGCATGGATCTGCCCCTTGGTTGGCTTTGCAAACCCTATTTTGCCAATTTGCAAGATTGCGCGCAAGCCTCACACGCGGGCACGGATCTCTTGATAGGCGAGGGCGGCGATCCCGCCAACAGCGGCTAGGCTCAGTGATGGATCACTTTGCCATTGCGAGACAATCACGCCAACCAAGGCCCAGATCACGGCAATCGGATATGTGATGACCCTGAGCCGCGTGGTCAAGGCGGAGGCGGTTGCAAGCGCCCCCAAAAGACCCGCCCAACCTGCGATCTCGCGGGGCATTATGCCAAAGCCCGTTAAGGTTGTTGCAAGCGCCACAAACCCCGCAGCCGAGAGCCACCCCGCGTATAGGCCCAAAGGCGCCCGCGCCCATGAGGTTGGGCTTATTGGTGCGCGCAAACAGGCCAGAACGGCGGTGATCAGCATGACGAAGATAAGGATCGTGGCCCAAATCGGACTGCGCAGCGCCACCTCAATCCAGATTGCGCCAATGCCTGCGCTAACGATCAGGGGCCAGCGCATGGCATCCCAGTTTGGATTGTTGGCATGGCGCCACAGCCCATAGCCCGCGCTTGCAATCAGCCACAGGTAAATGACCCCCCAAATCGCAAAGGCATAGCCCGCGGGCTGCACAGGCGGGGTGCTGACATCATAGGGCAGGGTTGCAGGGTCAAATCCTGTGAAAGGCGCCGTTAAAAGCGGCGCGCCTGCAAATGCCAAAACCAAGACCAGCGTGACAGCGGCACGCAATGTTGTGGGGTTTAGGCCAGAGTTAGCCAAGCGTGCCATCCGCCAAAAGCCGTGTTTTGCCGCCCAAATAGGGGTGCAGCGCGGCAGGCAGGGTGACGGAGCCATCTGCCTCTTGCCCGTTTTCAAGCACTGCGATCAAACAGCGCCCAACCGCAAGGCCAGAGCCGTTGAGGGTATGCACAAATTCAGGCTTGCCGCCGCCTGACGGGCGGAAGCGCGCATTCATGCGGCGTGCTTGGAAATCTCCGCAGCTTGAGACTGAGGAAATCTCGCGATAGCAATCCTGACCCGGAAGCCATGCTTCAATGTCAAAGGTGCGCACCGCGCCAAAGCCCATATCGCCCGTGCAGAGCGTGACGGTGCGATAGGGAATATTGAGCGCCTCTAAAATGCCCTCAGCACAGCGCAACATCCGCTTTTGTTCATCATCCGAGTGATCGGGATGCGTGATCGAAACCATTTCAACTTTTTCGAACTGGTGCTGACGCAGCATTCCCGCCGTATCGCGCCCTGCGCTGCCTGCCTCAGACCGAAAACACAGAGAATGCGCGGTATAGCGCATTGGCAATGCGGCCTCCTCCACAATTTCGCCTGAGACGATATTGGTCAGCGTCACTTCGGAGGTTGGGATCATCCACCAGCCATTGGTGGTTTCATAACTGTCTTCGCCGAATTTCGGCAATTGGCCCGTGCCGAACATCGTTTCGGGGCGCACAAGAACAGGGCCGTTCATTTCGGTCAGGCCGTTTTGATCAACATGGGTGTCGAGCATGAATTGCGCCAAGGCGCGGTGGATCCGTGCCACTGCACCCCCAAGCATCACAAAGCGCGCGCCTGACAGTTTTGCGGCTGTCTCAAAATCCATGCTTGGCGCAACAGAGGACAATTCAAAATGCTCTACAGGTTTGAAATCAAAGCTGCGCGGGGTGCCCCATTTGTGCAATTCCAAATTGTCATTTTCATCCGCCCCATCTGGCACATCAGCGGCGGGCGCATTGGGGATCGTGGCCAGCATATCGCGCAAAGCCGCATCACGGGTCTTGGCCTCATCCTCAAGGCGGGCAATCTCGTCTTTCTTTTCTGCAACAAGGGCGCGCAGGCGCTCGAATTCGGCTTCATCACCGCGGGCCTTGGCCGCCCCCACATCTTTTGATGCGGCATTGCGTTCGGCCTGCGCCGCCTCGGATGCCGTGATGCAGGCGCGCCGTGCTTCGTCCAACGCCAGAATTTCCGCAGACAGTGTCGCGAGACTGCGGCGCGCAAGGTTGGCGTCAAATTGTGCGGGGTTTTCACGAATGGCGCGAATGTCATGCATTGGATTTACCTTTATCTCAGAACGGGACGCAGCTTCCCTTTTGGGCGGTATGCAATATTGCGCGGCACGGGGAAAGGGGGTGTTACAATTCTTGGCTCCCAAGGGGCTGACAGCTCCGCATTTTATACCCATATAGGGCGTGATGGCAGGATTACCGCAGGGCGCAGTTGCAGTATTGGCCTGCCTTGCGCTTCGGGCATGGGGAAAGTAACGTGCCGCCAAATTTAGGGGCCTCGGATCATTATGCACCCAAGGCCGCCAACCATCCGCCCGATCTTGGGTGAATTTGATTAAGCCCCCGCCGCTGCGGGCGCGAATATAAGGATAGACCGACCATGGAAGCATTTGCACAATTCGTGCCGCTGATTTTGATCTTCGCGATCATGTATCTGCTTTTGATCCGTCCCCAGCAGAAAAAAGCCAAAGAGCATCAGGCGATGGTTGCTGCCCTGCGCCGCGGCGATCAGGTTGTGACCGCAGGCGGCATCATGGGCAAGGTCAGCAAAGTCAAGGATGAGCGCGAGGTCGAACTTGAGATTGCAACGGGTGTAAATGTCCGCGTTGTGCGTAACACCATCACGCAGGTTGTTTCAAAAACAGAACCTGCGAAAGAATAATCTTCGACTGACCAAGCCCTGCCATTTGGCGGGGCTTTGTTTGAAAAAAGGCTAAGATATGCTCGATATCCCGCTATGGAAACGCATCCTGATTTGGGGCGTGGTTCTGGTTGCACTGGCTTTGGCTGTTCCAAATTTGGCCTATGATCGGGTCGAGCGTCACAATGATGCCGTTGCCGCCCTTGAAGGTGGCGCGCCCTCTACGCCCGAGCTTGAAGCGGATCTGGCACGTTGGCCGTCTGTTCTGCCCTCAAGCCTTACTAATCTTGGGCTTGATTTGCGCGGTGGTGCGCATCTTTTGGCTGAGGTGCGGGTTGAGGATGTCTATACTGCACGTATGGACGCACTTTGGCCCGAGTTGCGGGATGCATTGCGCGATGCCCGCGATGAGGTCGGACCCATTCGCCGCACCGATGCCCCCGCAGGCGAGTTGCGAGTGCAATTAGGTGAGGCCTCGGGCATGGCCCGCGCGGTGGAATTGGCCCGCGGTTTGGGCGGCCCTGTTGTCAGCCTAACAGGTGTCGGATCAGCCAGCCTTGAGGCGCGCGGCGAGGGTGATGTGCTGATCGTCTCGCTTTCTGAGGCGGAGAAGATCGCAACCGATGATCGCACCATGCAGCAATCGGTGGAAATTGTGCGCCGCCGTGTCGATGAGGCAGGCACCCGTGAGCCGACTATCCAACGCCAAGGCGAAAATCGGATTTTGATCCAAGTTCCCGGTGTAGGTTCTGCACAAGAGTTGAAAGACCTGATTGGCACCACGGCACGCCTGACCTTTCACCCTGTCATCACCCGCACCAGCGACCCTGAGGCCCGTGTGGACGCGCGGCAACTGCTGCTGCCCTCGATGGATGAAGAAGGCGCGTATTACATTCTAGAAGAAACCCCCGTGGTGACGGGCGATGATCTGGTTGACAGCCAACCCGGTTTTGACGCGCAAAATGGCCAGCCCAATGTCAGCTTCCGCTTTAACCCGCATGGCGCGCGCCTCTTTGGCGAATATACATCTGCTAATGTCGGTGCGCCTTTTGCCATTGTTCTGGACAATGAGGTCATTTCAGCGCCCACAATCCGTCAGGCGATCACGGGCGGCTCTGGTCAGATCACAGGCAGTTTTACGGTCGAAAGTTCAACCCAATTGGCGGTTCTTCTGCGTGCAGGGGCCTTGCCTGCTGAGATGACCTTCCTTGAGGAACGCACCATTGGCCCTGAACTGGGGGCTGACAGCATTGCGGCGGGTCGGATTGCCGCGATTGTGGCCTTTGTGGCGGTGCTGGTGTTTATGCAGGCGAGCTATGGCCTTTTCGGCCTGTTCGCCAATATCGCCCTGATGATGAATGTGGCGATGATCTTTGGTATCCTAAGCCTTGTGGGGGCAACCCTGACCCTGCCGGGGATTGCAGGGATCGTCTTGACGATTGGTATGGCGGTTGATGCCAATGTGTTGGTGTTTGAACGGATCCGTGAAGAATTAAAAACTGCACGCGGCCCCGCCCGCGCGATTGAACTAGGCTATGATCGTGCGATGTCGGCGATTGTGGATGCCAATATCACAACCTTCCTAATCGCGGTGATCCTGTTCACCCTTGGCTCTGGCCCTGTCAAAGGCTTTGCCGTCACCTTGGCCATTGGGATTATGACATCTGTTTTCACTGCGCTTTATGTGACGCGGGTCATGGTCGTGACATGGTTCGAACGTGCCCGCCCCAAAAAGATCGAGGTCTGATATGAAACGTCTGAGACTGGTTCCAGAAGTCACCAATATCGACTTCTTCCGTCATGCCCGTATCACCTTTGGAGCCTCTGTCGTGGCGGTGTTTCTGTCCCTGGGCATTTGGTTCGCGCTTGGTCTGAATTTCGGGATTGATTTTTTGGGCGGCACGACCATCCGCGCTGAAAGCTCGACTCCTGTCGATGTCGGGGCCTATCGAGAAGCGCTCAGCCCGCTGGGCCTTGGCGATATCGCGATTTCTGAAGTGTTTGACCCAAGCTTTGGCGAAAACCGCCATGTGGCCATGATCCGAATTCAGGCACAGGCCGGTGAAGAGTCCGTCACACCCGAGATGATCGCGGCAGTTGAGGCCGCATTGCAAACCATCGCCGCTGATATGACATTCCCATCGGTAGAATCCGTTGGCCCCAAAGTCTCAGGTGAATTGATCACCACGGCCCTCATTGCGGTGGGCACGTCTCTTGCGGCGATTTTGATTTATATTTGGCTGCGATTTGAGTGGCAATTTTCAGTGGGTGCGATTGTGGCGCTGGTGCATGACGTTCTGCTGACCATTGGCCTCTTTTCCCTGCTCCAAATCCGGTTTGATCTGGCGACCATCGCCGCAATCCTGACGATTATCGGCTATTCGATCAACGATACGGTGGTGATTTTTGATCGCCTGCGCGAGAATTTGATCAAATACAAAAAGCGCGATTTGCAGGATGTGATGAACCTATCGGCCAATGAAACACTCGGCCGCACCTTGATGACATCGGGCACCACCCTTTTGGCGCTTTTGGCGCTGCTTGTTCTAGGGGGGGATGTGATCCGCAGCTTCGTTTTTGCGATTTTCTGGGGTGTCATCGTTGGCACCTATTCCTCGATTTATGTTGCAAAGAATGTGGTGTTGATGATTGGCGTTAAGCGCGATTGGTCAAAACCAGACCAGAAGGCAGGCACGACCTTCGTGGAAAAAACTTAATCCAAAGGGGAGCGTATTTCCGATGGAACTCAACGAGGTGCGCTATAATGGCGGCATGCCGATTGACGGATATGGCGCAGGCTATTTTCGCATTGACGGGGCGGTCTATCACGGCGCTCAGCTGATCTTGCCCAATGGGCGGCAGGATTGGGGCGGCTATGATGATCCCGCGCCCCTGCTTGCAGCGGCGGGTTTAATTGATGTTTTGCTGATTGGCACAGGGGTGGAGATTGCGCATATCCCCGCCAAACTACGCGCGGCACTTGAAAGCGCGGGATTGGGTGTAGAGGTGATGGGCAGCCCCTCAGCCGCGCGCAGCTATAATGTGCTGCTCGGCGAGGGGCGGCGCATCGGTGCGGCCCTGCTCCCTGTTTAGGCAACCTCTCTAAACACGGCGTTCAATGCGCTGTTCAGCTTGTCGCACATTTCGTCCATTTGGTCATTGGTCAGATTGAACGGCGGACAAAGAACCACCGACTGCCCCAAGGGGCGGCAAATCAAGCCGTGATCCGTGCAGGTGTTGGCGATGCGCTCACTGACCGATAAATCCGAGGCAAAGGGGGTTTTTGTGGCGCGATATTGTACCGCCTCAAGCGCCCACATATAGCCAATCCCGCGCAACTCGCCGATATTTGGATGCTTTGCGATCTCGCGAAGACCTGCTTCCATACGGGGTGCGCCGATCTTCACCATATCGGCCAATCCTTCGTTCAGAACCAGATCGATTGCCTTAAGCGCAACGGCGCAGCCCACGGGATGGCCCGAGGCGGTGAAGCCGTGCGGAAATTCCTCGACCGGGTCGATGGTGGATTGCAGTCGCGCGGATAATTCTGGCCCCAAAATAACCGCACCCATCGGGAAATAGCCTGCCGTCAGCACCTTGGAGGAGATAATCGCATCAGGCACAAACTGGTAAGTGTCGCATCCCCATGTGTTGCCCGTGCGACCAAAGCCGCAGATCACCTCATCTGCGATTAGGGGGATGTTATGCTTGCGCAAGATCTGTTGCACGATTTGGAAATAGCCTGCTGAGGGGGGGATCACGCCGCCTGCACCCATCACGGGTTCTGCGAAAAACCCTGCGATTGTGTCGGCGCCTTCCCGCGCGATGACCTCCTCCAATTCTGCGCCGAGGCGGACGCTGAATTCTGCTTCGGTTTCATCTGCGCGCCCTTCACGCCAGTAATGCGGACAAGTCAGGTGGATGAACCCCTCCATCGGAAGACCAAAGAGGCTGTTGTAAGGTTTGCCTGTCATCGAGGCTGAAACCGCGGTGACGCCATGATAGGCATTTTTGCGGGTCAGAATCTTGCGCCCCTGTGGCCGCCCCTCGGCCTGTGTCATGAACCATAGCATCTTGACCATGGTGTCATTCGCCTCTGACCCAGAATTGGTGTAAAACACCTTGCCGCTGTCAAAGGGGGATACCTCAATCAGACGCTCAGAGAGGGCAACAGTCTGATCTGACATCCGCCCAAAAAAGGCGTGATAGCCAGGAAAGCGGTCATATTGCGCCTTGGCGGCCTCGGCCAAACCTTTGTGATCAAACCCCGCCACCATATTCCAAAGGCCAGAGTTCGCGTCCAAATAGCGTTTGCCGTTTGTGTCGAACACATAAGGCCCCTCGCCATGGGTTAAAACGACAGTGCCACGATCCCGAACGGATGGCAGATCGGTAAAGCCATAAAGACTATATTCTTCAGCGCGGGCTTCCCATGAATTGAGCGGGCTATGATCATGCGCGGGCATCTGGTCACTCCTTCAAGCGTGTCTGTGCAGAGGCTAGCGCCGCATCTGCGCTGCTGCAATTGGGCAAACGCGCCAAAGCCATAGTAAAAAGCCCGCGCAAAATTGTGCGCGGGCCTGTCTTGCTATTGGATCAGGGGTGCTGCGTTACGTGCCGTAGGCGGCCTCCTCTGACCCCATCACATCTTCGGCCGCCATCACCAGCGCGTTAATGATAAAGTCTAGCTCGCTGCGTGTCAGGCGGGCGGGCAGGCGCACATCGCAGGCGCGCATTAACATCGCGCGGGTCTTTGGCAGATCAGGCATCTCACCGGGAATGAATTGCCAGTTCCAAAACGCACGGGCATTGTCGGTCGATAGGCCAAAGACCTGCACCTTCACGCCGCGCGCTGCTGCTGCATCTTGAAAGGCGACCGCATCCTCATCACGCGCAAAATCCACCAGATTAAACTGGATAGAATCTGGTGCGCGGGTTTCGGGGGCCAAGGCAGGGGGAACATTCAGCCAAGGTGATTTGTTCAACTCACCCGCGACATAGTCGTGATTGGCAAGGCCATCGCGCACACGGCGCGCCAATTCAGGCAATTGCGGACGGATCACTGCGGCAGACAGGTTTTGCAGGCGCATGTTGTAAAGGGGCAATTGGTTTTGCCAACGCGCAAAGGCCTCAGCCAATTCTGGGTCATTTTGACCATTCGGGCCTTTGTGCTTTTTCCAATTATGTTCATAGGCCCCTGACATGATCACAGCGCGGGCAATCAGGTCGGGATCATTCGAGATTAAAATCCCGCCTTCGCCCGCGTTGATCATTTTATAAGATTGGAAAGAAAAACATCCAACTTTGCCAATCGCGCCAATTTTTTCGCCATGCCACAGCGTGCCAAGCGAATGGGCCGCGTCCTCAATCACGGGGATATTGCGCGCGTCACACAGCGCCTTGATGGCATCCATATCGGATGTATGGCCGCGCATATGGCTGATCAAAACCGCATCAATGTCTTGGTCGATCTTGGCTGTGAAATCGTCCAAATCAATGCGGTAGTTTTCACCCACTTCGACCAATACAGGCTGCATCCGTGCATGCACGATGGACGAGGGAACAGCGGCAAAGGTGAAGGCAGGAATAATCACCCGCGCGCCCTGTTTCAGGCCAAGCGCCTCGAGCGATAAAAACAGCGCGGCGGAACAAGAAGACACCGCAAGCGCGTATTTCACGCCCATCAAATCTGCAAATTCGCGCTCAAGCAGCGCAACAGGCGCATCGGCGGGGGCGGTGTAGCGGAACAGGTCGCCAGAGTGCAGAAGGCGGTCGATCTCGGCACGCGCGGCTTCGGGGATCGGTTCTGCGTCATAAACATTTGGCGCGCCGGTCATGATTTCACCTTTTTGAAAAAGTCTCTTTCAAAAATCTTTACATAAAACGCGGTTCAAAATCTAGTGAAGCTTTTGTACCACTTGGGCCGTTAGGGCAATTAGCAATGCTTCTGTGGCATCAGTGCCGCAGCGTTAAATCCCCAATCGGTCGCGCAAAGCGAACCATGTCATTGCAAGGGCAAGGATTGGCGCGCGCAACGCGCTGCCACCTGGAAATTGGGGCGTGGGGAGGGTTGCGAATGTCTCAAGCCCGCGCCTATCCCCCAAAATGGCCTCGGCCATGATGCGCCCCGCCATGCCTGACAGCGCAACACCCTGTCCCGAAAACCCGCCAGCGGCGATGATATTGGGCGCGATGCGCTTGACCATCGGCAAACGGGTGGGGGTGATGCCAAGCGCGCCACCCCAAACATAGTCGATCTTCACCCCCTCAAGCTGAGGGAATAGGCGATGCATCCGTGCGACAAGCGCGGTGGCGATATCATCGGGAAAGCCAATCGAATAGCTTTCCCGCCCGCCGAATAAAAACCGCCGATCTGCGCTGAAGCGATAGTAATTCACAACGAATTTGCTATCCGCCACGGCAATATCTTGGCTCAGCACTTCTTGCCATTTTTGGTGCAGGGGTTCGGTCGCTGCGATGAAACTGTTAATGGGCATCACGGCCGCATTCACTTGTGGCAGAATATTAGGCAAATACCCATTGCCTGCGACAATCACGTGATCTGCTGTGACGCTGCCCTTGGTGGTTTTCAGGGTTGCCTTTGCCCCCCCGACAATCTCTGTGACCTCGCTGCATTCGTGGATGACCGCCCCTTTGGCCTCGGCCGCGCAGGCAAGTGCTTGGGCATAGGCCAAGGGGTGGAGATGTCCGCCGCTTGGATCAAGCGTGCCACCGCGATAGAGCGGGGATTTAACCAATTCCGCAAATTGGGAACGATCCATCACATGGATCTCATGGCCATAGGTGCGGACCATATAATCTGCCTCGCGGGCCAATTCATCCCGCTCGGCCATGCTATAGGCGCCATGCGCGATCCCTGAGCGATATTCTGCTTCGGGCGCGTGGGTCTCGCAAAAATCGCGCAGGTTTTTCTTTGCCTCTTCGCTAAGGGCCCATAAGGCGCGGGCCGCATCGGCCCCAAGTCGCGCCTCAAGCCAATCTTGGCCTTTGTTAAAGCCAGAATGCACCTGCCCGCCATTGCGCCCCGATGCCCCAAACCCCACGCGATGCGCGTCTAGAACCACAACCCGCACGCCACGGCGGGCAAGGGTTAGGGCCGCCCAAAGACCTGTGAACCCTGCGCCCAATATGGCCACATCAGCGCGGATCGTATCGGCCAATGCGGGCCGATCAGGCGCGGGGGACACTGAGGCCGCATACCAAGAGGGGGCATGATGTCCCGAAATGTCGTTGCGATAGAGCGGGTTCATACGTTCAACAAAAGATGCTCGCGTTCCCAAGGGCTGATGACTTGCAGGAATTCTTTGTATTCGAGGTCTTTGACCGTCTTGTAGACGCTACAAAATTCAAGCCCTAGGATTTCCTTCATTGCCGCGTTTTCGACGAATAAATCCAAAGCATCTCCAAGGCCGCGGGGAATATTGTCATCGCTTTGATAGGCATCGCCCTTGAATTCTGCGCTTGGCATTTTGCCCTCTTGCAGCCCGATCAAACCGCAGGCCAGAGAGGCGGCAATCCCAAGGTAGGGGTTGCAATCCATGCCTGGCAGGCGGTTTTCGACACGGCGGCTTCCAGGATCGGACACGGGCACACGCAAGCCTGTCGTGCGATTATCGCGGCCCCATTCAAGGTTAATGGGGGCTGCGAAATCAGGGACATAGCGGCGATAGCTGTTTACATATGGGGCTAGCAGGGCAATCGCAGCAGGCAGGTTGTTCTGCAGCCCTGCGATGAAATGTAGAAATTCGGGCGTTTCATCACCTGACAGGGTCGAGAAGATATTTTGCCCTGTGGCCATATCCACCACTGAATGATGGATATGCATCGCTGAACCAGGTTCGCCCTCAATCGGTTTCGCCATAAAGGTGGCATAGCAGTTGTGGCGCAACGCGGCCTCGCGGATCATGCGCTTGAAATAGAAAATCTCATCTGCCAATCGCACAGGGTCGCCATGGCGGAGGTTCAACTCAATTTGGCCTGCGCCGCCCTCTTGCAAAATACCATCAATCTCAAGGCCCATGGCTTCGGCAAAGTCGTAGATATCGTCAATCACAGGGCCATATTCATCGACCGCAGACATGGAATAGGCCTGTCGGGCGGCAGCCCGCCGCCCTGAGCGGCCCATAGGTGGCTCGATCTCGCGGGCGGGGTCGGTGTTCGGGGCCACGAGGTAGAATTCCATCTCAGGCGCCACAATCGGCGCGAGCCCTTTGGCGTTATAAATTTCGACCACGCGGCGCAGCACATTGCGCGGGGCAAAGGGCACCATCTGACCTTGTTGGTCATGAATATTATGGATCACCTGTAGCGTCCAATCGGCTGTCCATGGCGCAGGCAGGGCAGTATCCCAATCAGGGGTCAACACCATATCAGGTTCAGTGAACCCATCAGGCGAAGCATCCGCCCAATCCCCCGTGATCGTTTGGAAGAAGATAGAATTGGGTAGGTAAAACTGGGTTTGGCCTGCAAATTTCTGGCCGGGCATGGCCTTGCCACGCGCAACACCTGCAAGGTCGGAGACGATACATTCCACCTCGTCCAAGCGGCGATTTTCTAGAAAACTGCGCGCAACCTCAGGAAGCTTGTCGAGAAAACTGTCATAAACGCTGCTCATGCAGGCACCTTGGCGCTTTTGAAAAGGCTTGCCATCTGTTCAGCCAAAATCCCGTTATCGGTGGGGGCTGACAGTTCGGCCTTGGCGCGCTGCAAGAGGGGGGCGGGCACAATCCCTTGACCACGATGCGCAATCAATCCCGCAATCACATCAGCCCCGAATTCTGGATGGGCCTGCACAGTAAAGGCATGCCCCCCGTAAGACAGCATCGCATGGGCGCAAAATTCATTCGAGGCAAGGGTTTCCGCCCCCTCACAGGGCGTAATGACCTGATCCTGATGCCATGCGTTCAAATGCAATTTGCGGCCATCTTTGAGGTGGTATTCTTGCCGTCCGACACACCAGCCGCCTGAAAATTTTTCAACCCGACCGCCAAGGGCCTGCGCGATGATTTGGTGCCCGAAACATACCCCAATCAACGGAATGCGCGCGGCGTGGATGTCGCGGATCAATGCCTCGAGCGGCGGGATAAACGGATGATCCTCATAGACCCCATGACGTGAGCCAGTAATGAGCCACCCATCGGCATCAAATAGGCCTGTGGGAAACTCCATATCGACCACGTTATAGACGCGGAATTCGAAATCTTGCCCGTCCAAAAGCTGGGCAAAAAGCCGCGCGTAATCGGTGAAATCAGGTTTCAATTCATCAGGCATATGGCCTGTTTGTAAAATGCCAATGATCATGGGTGGCCTGTAAAAAAAGGATATCCAAAGGCTACGCCGCCGCGCATCGTTCGGCAAGGGGGCAGTTTAGACAGTGTCGAGGTAGAGTTGCATCTGCTCTTCGGGTGAAAGTTCGGCCATGTAATGCATCTCTTGACGCTTGGTGGCGAGGTAGTTTGCGACCAACTCCCGCGGAAAGATTTGCGCGGTCATCTGGCAGTCTTCAAAGGCCGCGATAGCCTCACCCCATGTGGTGGGTAAATGCGGGCTCGCCGCATCATAGGCGTTGCCATGGGTGGGCGCAGGTGGTGTGAATTTGCCCTCAATCCCCGTGAGTGCTGCACCAAGGATACTGGCCACCAAGAGATAGGGGTTCACATCACCCCCCGCGACCCGATGTTCGATCCGCCGCGCCGCAGGCGTGCCAGAGGGAACCCGCAGCGCGGTTGTGCGGTTTTCATAACCCCACGCCAAAGCAGTCGGGGCGTGGGCGCCTGCCACAAATCGATCATAGCTGCTGGCATGGGGGGCGAAGATCAGCATAGACCCTGCCATCCCTGCCAAGCACCCCGCAATGGCATGGTGCAGCGCCTCTGACCCTTCAGTGCTGCCATTGTCGAAAATATTGCGCCCCTGCTGATCAAGAACCGAGAAATGCATATGCATTCCGTTGCCCGCGTAATCCTCGTAGGGTTTGGCCATAAACGAGGCGGCAAAGCCATATTTGCGCGCAACACCTTTGACCAAAAGCTTGAACAGCCACGCATCATCCACCGCCTTCAAAGCATCGGATTGGTGCATCATATTGATCTCGAACTGTCCTGGGCCTGCCTCAGAAATCAATGTGTCGGCGGGTATATCCATCGCCTCGCAGGCATCATAAATTTCGGTAAAGAACTGATCAAAAGCATCAAGCTGCCTGAGGGCCAGAATTTCGGCTTGATTGCGTCTTTTGCCTGAGCGGGGCGATGCCGGCACGCGCAAGTCGGGGCCGCGATCATCGATGATGTAGAATTCCAACTCAGTGGCCACAACAGGGGTCAGGCCAAGCGCCTTATACCGATCTAGAACCCGCGCCAGCGCGTGGCGCGGATCACCCGCAAAGGGGCGGCCATCTTCGTGGAACATCCAAAGCGGCAACAGCGCGGTTGGATTGTTCAGCCACGGCATCGGCACAAAGCCCCGCTCGGTCGGCAGAAGCAGACCATCGGGATCACCGCTTTCAAAGACAAGAGGGCTGTCATCGATATCTTCGCCCCAAATATCAAGGTTCATGACGGAGAAGGGAAATCGTGTTCCATCCTCCCATGCTTTTTGCGCATAGCGCCGCGCAATCCGTTTTCCGCGCGGCTGACCATTGAGATCAGAGGCTGCAACGCGGATCGTTTTGATCTCTGGATTATCGTTGAGATAGCTGCTCATGCGGCCAGTCTAGCGCGGCATTTTTGAAATGGCAGCGAAATTCGCGCAGACTTGCGCGTAATTTACGCGCCTGCCTAAAGTTTGGCCACACGTTGGCGCGCAAGGGCGCTGTCGCGGTCGTTGATCCCCAACATGGGCGCCACCATACGCAATAGCGCGTCCTCATCCGCGCTGCGGTGCCCATCGGCTAAGGCAATCGCCCAAAGGGCCTCAATCACCACGATCCGATCTTCATAGGCGACCGACTCCTTGATGGCGCGTGTAAAGCGCACCGTGTCTGGGGCTTCTGCTTCAACCGCCTCGGCCTCATGGATCAGGGCATCAACGCCTGACGGGTCAAGCCCGTAGCGCGCCGCTAAGGTTTCCGCGATTTTCGTACGTTCTGCTTGGGCATAATCGCCGTCACTGCGCGCAAGACGCACAAGCAATGCGCAAAGCGCCAGCCGCGCATCGCTGTCAGTGATGCGTTCTGGTTTGGGCGCGCCAAGGCGGCGAAGGAGATCTGCAAACATAGGCCCCAATATAAGCTGTTTTTGCGATAAGAGAACCCGCCTAATGCGCCTTGGCTTTTGCAAACACCGCTGCAATCTCGGCCAATGCGGCCTCCATGCCGAAAGGCGGGTTGAGGACAAACAGGCCCGAGCCAATCATTCCATGTCCTTCGCGGGCGGGGGGGAAGGTCTGGCGGTGAAGCATCGCATCGGCAAAGGTTTGGCGTAACTCTGTTTCCATCGGCTGATGGGCTTTGTTTGCGAGGATCGGATACCACAAGATTATAATTCCAACATTCCATTTGCGCGCCAACTGCCCCATGATTTTTGGGATGCGGGTATAGTCGGTCTTCACCTCATAAGAGGGATCAATCAACATCAGGCCACGCCGTGGATCAGGTGGGCAAATGGATTGCGCCATCTCGAACCCGTCTTGGCGATAGAGCTGCGCCCCGCCCGCTTGGATCATTGCCGCCTGCAGGGCAGCATGTTCCTGAGGATGCAATTCCGCGAGATGTAAATTATCCATAGGCCGCAATAATTCAGCCGCCAAAAGGGGGGAACCCGCATAGGCTTGTGGGCCGTATTTTGCGGCAATTTTTTCCTGTAGGGTCGCATAACGATGATCTGCTGCAAAGCCCGCGCGCAAGCGGGCGATGCCTGCCTCTGCTTCGCCCGTTTTGACGGCTTCGGGTGCGGCAAGATCATAAAGCCCCCGTCCCGCATGGGTTTCGATATAACTCAGCGGTTTGTCTTTGCGCGTCAGGTAATCCAACACCCATGCGAGTGCCGCGTGCTTATGCACATCGGCCAAATTGCCCGCATGATAGATATGTTGATAGGACAGCATCGCGGGCCTGTCAGGCAGGCTTAGACAAGCCTGCTGACATCCTTGGCTGCCCGCACAAAGTCACGGAACAGCGGGTGCGGTTCGAAGGGTTTCGATTTCAATTCTGGATGGAACTGAACCCCGATATACCACGGGTGGTCTTTGATCTCGACAATCTCGGGCAGTTTCTCATCGGGCGAAAGGCCCGAGAAAATCAGACCGCATTTTTCAAGTTTATCGCGATATTTGATATCGACCTCGTAGCGGTGGCGATGGCGTTCCTCGATGGCAGTTGTGCCATAGGCCTCGGCCACGCGGCTGCCTTCGGCGAGAACCGCATCATAGGCGCCCAAACGCATCGTGCCGCCCTTGTCATCATCGGATTTGCGGGTGACTTTATAATTGCCCTGCACCCATTCTTTGAGGTGGTAAACAATCGGCTCGAACCGCTTTTGACCCGCTTCGTGATCAAATTCCTCCGACCCTGCTTTGGCCATGCCCGCCAGATTGCGCGCGGCCTCGATCACCGCCATTTGCATCCCCAAGCAGATGCCCAAATAGGGGATCTTGCGGGTTCGGGCGAATTCGGCAGCCTTGATCTTGCCTTCTGTTCCACGCTCGCCAAACCCACCGGGAACAAGGATGGCATGGAATCCTTCAAGATGTGGCGCAGGATCTTCGCGGTCGAAAATCTCGGCATCAATCCATTCGGCGCGTACTTTGACGCGATTGGCCATGCCGCCGTGGGTCAGTGCCTCGGCGATAGATTTATAGGCATCTTCCAACTGTGTGTATTTTCCAACAATCGCCACGCGCACTTCGCCTTCAGGATTGTGGATGCGATCTGATACATCTTCCCAACGGCTGAGATCTGGCTTGGGAGCAGGTGCGATTTGGAAGGCATCCAATACAGCCTGATCCAACCCTTCACGGTGATAGGCCAAGGGCGCGTCATAAATCGTGCTGAGGTCTTGTGCGGCAATTACGCTATCGGGGCGCACATTGCAAAACAGCGCAAGCTTCTCGCGCTCTTTTCGCGGGATCGGACCCTCAGAGCGGCACACCAAAATATCGGGGGCAAGCCCGATCGAGCGTAGCTCTTTTACACTGTGTTGGGTGGGCTTCGTCTTCAACTCACCCGATGCTTTGATATAGGGCAACAGTGTCAGGTGCATAAAGATACACTGCCCGCGGGAGCGTTCTTGGCCGAATTGACGGATCGCCTCAAAAAACGGCAGGCCCTCAATATCGCCGACCGTGCCGCCGATTTCGCACAGCATGAAATCCACCTCGTCCTCGCCGATGGCGATGAAATCTTTGATCTCATTGGTCACATGGGGAATCACTTGGATGGTTTTGCCTAGGTAATCACCACGGCGCTCTTTTTCCAAAACGTTGGAATAGATGCGGCCTGATGATACGCTGTCTGTCGCGCGGGCAGCGACGCCTGTGAACCGTTCGTAATGGCCCAAATCTAGATCGGTTTCCGCACCATCATCGGTCACGAAAACTTCGCCATGTTCAAAGGGCGACATCGTCCCAGGATCAACGTTAAGATAGGGGTCAAGCTTGCGCAAACGCACGGTGTAGCCACGTGCCTGTAGCAATGCACCAAGCGCGGCCGACGCGAGGCCCTTGCCAAGCGAAGAGACCACACCACCCGTGATAAAAATGTATCGTGCCATATACCTGTATTCTCCCGCGCGGGCTATTCTGTCTGTTGGAAACAGACCGCGTTCGCCACCTATACCACGGGATTTGACCGTATCAGGATTCGTGCCCTTAGGGCAAGCGGTCAGCGCTATATCATGTGGCCAAAAATAACAAAGACCCAATATTTATTGGGTCTTTGCGGTGAATTAATTTTAGAAGCTGCGTTATTCTGCCCGTGGCGGCAGCGCGGGCGCATCCCCCAGTGCTGGGGGCAGAAGGCTATCTGCTGCAGGGGCACTGTCGGTTGCGCCATCGGTTGCGGCTCCGTCAGCGGGGGCTGATGTGCCAATGCGGTCTAGCACAGATGTGGTGGCCGAGTTTTGCGCCGCCAAAATGGTCAATGTGACTGATGTAATCAAAAACGCAGTCGCAAAGGCCCATGTCAGTTTGCTGAGGGCTGTTGCCGCTTGACGGCCTGTCATTAGGCCGCCGCCTGCGCCACCGCCGCCACCAAGGCCCATGCCGCCCCCTTCAGAGCGCTGCAAAAGGACCACGGCAATCAAGCAGATTGCGAGGATAAGATGGATGACGAGAACAATATTTTCCATGAGCGGCCTCAGGTCCGTGTTTGTAACAATCCGTCACTTTTCATGGCCTACTTAGGGGATGCGACCCGCCGCTGCAAGCCGCGAGTTTGACAACTTTAAGGCGAATCTGTTGGATGTTGCAATACATATGACAGTTTCATGACCCAAGGATGCGGGTCCCTCCCGCGTTGTGCCGCAGGCAGGCTATGCGTTTCGTGCTTTTCACCGAGGCCGCGTGTCGTTATAGACGCCATCGTTTGCAAGAGCCGGCCATACAGGCCCGCGGATAGGGACGGATCGTAAAATGGCGAATGTCGTGGTTGTTGGTGCGCAATGGGGGGATGAAGGCAAGGGCAAGCTTGTTGATTGGCTCAGCGAGCGCGCGGATGTGATTTGCCGCTTTCAAGGCGGGCATAATGCAGGCCATACATTGGTTATTGACGGTAAGGTCTACAAACTCAACGCGCTGCCTTCGGGTGTGGTGCGCGGCGGCAAGCTCAGCGTTATTGGGAATGGCGTTGTTCTAGATCCTTGGCATCTCATCGAAGAGATCGGCAAAATCCGCCAAGATGGTGTGACCATCAGCCCTGAAACATTGATGATTGCGGAGAATGCCCCGCTGATCCTGCCGATCCATGGTGAGTTGGATCGTGCCCGCGAAGATGCGGCCAGCGCCGGTACCAAAATCGGCACAACAGGCCGTGGGATTGGCCCTGCCTATGAAGATAAGGTTGGTCGCCGTTCGGTGCGGGTTGCGGATTTGGCGGATGAGGCCACGTTGATCGCCCGTGTTGATCGCGCGCTGCAGCATCACGATCCGCTGCGCCGTGGCCTTGGAATCGCGCCTGTTGATCGCGATGCGCTGATCGAAAAGCTCCAGGCCATTGCGCCTCAGATTTTGCCTTATGCCGCACCCGTTTGGAAGGTTCTGAACGAACAGCGCCGTGCTGGTAAGCGCATTTTGTTCGAGGGCGCACAAGGTGCGCTGCTGGATATTGATTTTGGCACTTATCCCTTTGTGACCTCCTCAAACGTCATTGCAGGGCAGGCTGCGACTGGTGTTGGCCTTGGGCCGGGTGCGGTCGATTATGTGCTGGGCATCGTAAAAGCTTACACAACCCGCGTGGGCGAGGGGCCGTTCCCAACGGAATTGGACGATGATGATGGCACCCGTCTGGGGACGCGTGGCCATGAATTCGGCACGGTCACTGGACGCAAGCGGCGCTGCGGGTGGTTTGATGCCGCCCTGGTGCGCCAGACCTGTGCGACCTCTGGAGTGAATGGGATCGCGCTGACGAAGTTGGATGTTCTTGATGGGTTTGAGACGCTCAAAATCTGCGTGGGCTATGAATTAGACGGCAGGCGGATTGATTACCTTCCAACTGCGTCTGAGGCGCAAAAACGCTGCACGCCAATCTATGAAGAGATGGAAGGGTGGCATGAGACGACTGAAGGTGCGCGGTCTTGGGCGGATTTGCCTGCCAATGCGATCAAATATGTGCGCCGTGTGGAGGAGTTGATTGACTGCCCCGTGGCGCTACTTTCCACCTCACCCGAGCGCGAAGACACAATCCTTGTGACTGACCCGTTCGCGGATTGATCTGTTCACCGACTTAAGGGAGAGTTGCCCGTCATGGCCCTCGGCTACAAAACTCGCAAGCGTTTGTCCCTGCTTATCCTAATCTTCGGGCTGCCCGCTTATATCGCGTCGGCGTGGTGGCTGATGAGCTTGTTTGAACGCCCCTCCATCTGGGTGGAGTTTGCCATATATGTAGGGCTTGGTATTTTGTGGGCCCTGCCGTTCAAAGCCGTTTTCAAGGGCGTTGGACAGGCTGATAACAACGGCGACAAAGACGTCAAACACTAATGTGTTAGTAGGTGGCTCTACCTCCCGACATATCAAAAACAGCGCCGGTGTTAAATGAGCATGCACTAGAGGAAAGCCACATTACTATATCGGCGACCTCCCGTGTACTGCCAAGGCGCTTCATCGGTGACTTTGCTATCATAGTTTCCACAAAGTTAGGGGCCATCTGGTCGAGAATGTTCGTTTTTACGGCGGCAGGGGCCACACAATTCACTCGAACATTGGTTTCGGCCAGCTCTTTTGCGAGAGACTTAGTAAAGCCTATCACACCAGCTTTTGCCGCAGAATATGCGGATGCGTAGGGTGTACCCTCTTTGCCTGCGAGAGACGCCATATTAATTATTCGACCGTACCCCTCAGAAACCATACACGGAGCCACTGTTTTGGCTACGATGTAAGTTCCGATTAAATTGACTTGAATGGTTTTGATCCAAGTTTCCGTGTCGTAGTTAATTGTGTTCTCAGTTGGGCCGGCATAACCAGCATTATGAGAGAGGAAATCAATCTTGCCCCAACTGTTAATTGTATCGTTGGCTGCATTTACGACTTGGCTGAGGTCGCTAACGTCAACTTCCTTGAAAATTTCATTTTTTCTTTTCTCCTTTGGGGGGTGGAGATCCCAGATGACTACTTTGGCTCCGGCATCAAGGTATTGTGAGGCAATCTGAGAGCCTATCCCGCTTGCCCCTCCCGTCACTACAGCAATTCTATTGGAGAAATCGTAAGTTACTTCTTGCATCGATTTAAGTGTCCTTTTGGTGTGGTAGGCCCATCTCAGCCCTGTCACTACTGCGCCAAAAAACCTCCATCGACGGGGAGAGTATGCCCGGTAATCATAGATGCTGCTGATGACGATAAAAAAGCGACAGCAGCAGCCACATCCCCTGGCTCAGCAATCCTGCCTAGGGGTGTCATTTCCTCGATGCGTCGAACAGTATAGGGGTCCTCAAGTAACGGTCTAATAAATTCTGTTCTCACATACGTTGGAGCAACAGAGTTGACGCGGATATTATGAGGGGCCCACTCAACTGCCAATGCACGTGTCATATTTACTATGGCTCCCTTTGACGTTTGATAAGAGACATTGGGGTAAATCCCCCCCCCTGAAAGCCCCATAATTGAGGCTATATTTGTGATGCATCCCGGTTGTTTTGCTTTGACCATCTTTCTGGCTGCAGCCTGAGCGCATAGAAAAGAGCCGGTGGTGTTGACGTTTGCAACCAAATCCCAGTCCGACTTGTCATGGTCCAGAGCCGGTTGCCGACGCGCTATGCCGGCACTATTCACCAAGATGTCTACGTTCAGGATTTTCTCAAACACTTCGTCAATTTGGTTTGCGTCGCAAATATCAAGCTCGAATGAGAGTGAGTTTGTTATATTCTCGCTAACCGATTTGGCTGCAGCTCCATCTTTGTCCAATATTACTATAAGCGCACCTAAAGAGGCCATATAATTTGCACAGGCTTCGCCAATACCGTTTGCTCCACCTACTACAACAGCAACTTTATTTTTAAGCTTGAAGTGATCGATCAACTGTTAATCCTAACATTGTAAAACCAAATTCATCGGCGCAGCTTCATAAGCTATAGAGCTCCTTAGTATTCATCGTTTTGGACTATGCTCTAAATATTAGCTAAAAGCGTTTTTTGGCTTATGCAGTGGCACTTTGAGTGATACGCTACGACGAGTTAGCCAAGACTCAAACGGTTTTCTCCACTGTTGCAGAATTTGGATTGAACGCATTCGTGAGCGTAGAGTTGAATGATAGCGACGTAAACGTTGGTGGGATACCAACTTCGGAGAAGCATTTAGCCTACACCGAACGTCTTGTGTGCCTGATAGGTGGTGGAGAAATTGAAGAACAGCCAGTAAAGGCGTTGGTTAACTCTGGAGCAATCCTGGTCGCGGCTGACGGCGGTGCTAACCACGTCTCACGCCTTGATCTGTGCCCCGTAGCCGTGATCGGCGATATGGATTCCATCAGCTCTGAGACGCGCGCCCAATTCGCGGATGTACTGCATCATATCCCTGGGCAGGACAGCACCGATTTTGAGAAATCTTTGCGGGTTTTGGATGTTGCGGGCATCATAGGTTTTGGGTTCCTGGGGCCGCGCGCCGATCATGGTTTGGCCGCAATGCAGGCCTTGGCGCGGCATCAAGGCGCGCCCGTCATTTTGCAAAGTGCGCAGGATGTGGTTTTCCACCTACCTGCACACCGCGAAATGACTTTTGAATTACCGCCAGAAACCCGGGTATCCTTATTCCCCTTTGCCTCTGTGGCCTGCGCCGCTGAGGGGCTGCGCTGGCCCGTTGATGGTTTGACCTTCGACCCGATGGGGCAGATTGGCACATCCAATAAGGCCACGGGTGGGGCGCTGCGTCTCATGGCCAAGGGGGCAGGGTTGCTTGCCATCTTGCCTGCGCGCCACCGCGATCAGGTTTTGCAGAATTTCGGTTTGTCTCTTTGCCCCTCGTATCCGTGAACAAGTTTCGCTAAACGTGATGCGACATCGACAAACGCCACTGGCGCATCGCGGCTGAGCCTCTGGCATGACAATATGGAGACGCGCGAATGGCGGCTGACCTGAACCCAATTGATAAAGCAAAATATGTGGCAGCAAAGCGCGCGGTCGATTTTGTTGAAGATGGGATGCGCCTTGGGCTCGGGACGGGGTCAACTGCGGCATGGATGGTGCGCTGTCTTGGCGAGATGGTGCGCGAAGACGGATTGCAGGTGACAGGTGTCGCCACATCAACCCGTACAGCGGAGCTTGCCCGTGAAGTTGGCATCACAGTCAAAACCTTGGACGAGGTGAAATGGCTGGATCTCACGATTGATGGCGCGGATGAGTTTGACCCGAACCTGAACCTCATTAAAGGTGGCGGTGGTGCCTTGTTGCAAGAGAAAATCGTAGCAACCGCTTCGGATCAGATGATCGTAATTGCCGACCCCGCAAAAGAGGTGACTGGTCTTGGCGCGTTCCCCTTGCCCGTTGAGGTTGTCCCGTTTGGATGGCAAGCCACCAAAGCCCTCATTGAGGAGGTTTTGGTCAATCTCGACGTTCTGGGTCGCAGCACATCTTTGCGCCTTTCGGGGGAAGAGCCCTATCGCACAGATGAGGGTAATTTCATCATCGACTTGCATCTTGAGCGCATTACCAACCCGCAACAAGTCTCTCTTGTTCTGAACCAGATCCCAGGTGTGGTGGAGAATGGCCTGTTCCTTGATATTTGCGACATTATCGTAATCGGCAATGGCGATGGCACCGTTGAGGTGCGCAATATCAACGACGGCACGGTCGAGCTGGGAAAGATCGAAAGTCTTGAGAGTAATAACCTCTTTAACCTCTCGTAACCCCTCAACTCAGGTTGTTTAATGACATTTGACTATGATCTTTTCGTAATTGGTGGTGGCTCTGGCGGGGTGCGTGCCGCACGCGTTGCGGCAGGTTTGGGGGTCAAGGTGGCCTTGGCAGAGGAAAGCCGTATGGGGGGCACCTGTGTGATCCGCGGATGCGTGCCCAAAAAACTGATGGTCTTTGCCTCTGAATATGCGCCGATGGTAGAAGATGCAGTGGCCTATGGGTGGGATATTTCGTTGGGGGCATTTCATTGGCCAAATTTTCAGCGCAAATTATCCGCCGAGTTGGATCGCTTGGAAGGCGTTTATAACGGCCTGTTGGACAAATCAGGTGTCACTGTTTTTGCGCAGCGCGCCACCCTGTCGGATCCGCATTCCGTGCGCCTTGCCGATGGCACAGTCAAATCCGCGAAACATATTTTGATCGCTACGGGCGGTCGGCCCGTCCGCCCCGATGCCAAAGGCGCGGAATATGGCATCGTATCGGATGATATTTTCAATCTGCCGCAATTGCCGAAATCAATCTTGATTGTGGGCGGTGGCTATATCGCGTGCGAGTTCTCCTGTATTCTCAGTGGCCTTGGGGTTGAGGTCACGCAATATTATCGCGGCGCACAAATTCTGCGTGGCTTTGATGATGAAGCGCGTGGGTTGATTTGCGATCAGATGCGGGCCAATGGGATTTCTATCCATATGTGCACCGATGTCATTGGGATTGAGAAAACAGACAATGGTTTGCGTGTTGAGGCGACAAATGGCGAAATCCAAAATTTTGAACATGTGTTTTTTGCCACAGGTCGCCGTCCCAACACAGATGAATTGGGGCTAGAGGGCCTAGGCGTAGACCTAGGGCGCGGCGGTGAGATTGTGGTGGATCAATTCAGCCAGACCGCTGTGCCTTCGATTTATGCGATTGGGGATGTGACAGATCGTGTGAACCTGACACCCGTTGCAATTCGGGAAGCGATGGCCTTTGTGGCAACAGTATTTGAAGGCAAGAAGACGCCCGTAGATCATGATTTGATCCCCTCGGCGGTTTTCACTCAGCCTGAATTTGGCACTGTGGGCCTATCTGAGGAAGCTGCCCGCGCGGCAGGCCAAATTGAGGTTTACGCTACATCGTTTAAACCGATGCAATCAAGTTTTGCAGGTCGTTTTGATCGGGTGATGATGAAATTGGTGGTTTGCGCTACAACGCGCCGCGTTTTGGGCTGTCACATTGTCGCCCCGCAGGCGGGTGAGATGATCCAACTGGCGGGTATTGCGGTCAAAATGGGCGCCACAAAGGAAGATTTTGACCGCGTCTGCGCTGTGCATCCCACCATGTCGGAGGAATTGGTGACACTAAAAACACCGGTCCGCGTGGCTTGAAAATCAGGCGCAAAGGCACATCTGTGAGAAGTCGGTGGTGGCTTGTGCGGTGCAGCGTGGCGCGGCAGGGCACAGATTTGACTGAATATTTAAGACGAGAGATCACAAGAGGAAGTAGCGCAGCATGGCTGGAAATAACGGCGGCCCTTGGGGCTCTGGCGGAAATCGCGGTGGAGATGATGGTGGTCGGAATGGCGGCCCACGCCGCCCTGAACAGGGCGGTGGACAACAGATCCCCGAATTGGATGATTTGGTCCGCAAGGGCCAAGAGCAACTCCGCGTTTTGATGGGGGGGCGCGGTGGCGGCAAAGGCGGCTTTGGCGGTGGCGCAGGCGGCAATGGGTTTAAACCGACACGCGGCATGCTCCTGCTTGGAGCAGGAGCGGGCATCGTTGCTTGGTTCTTTGCGTCCTTTTACACGGTTCAGCCATCTCAGCAGGGCGTTGAAACATTCTTTGGCAGTTTCTATCGCACCACGGGCGATGGCCCTCATTTAGCTCCTTGGCCCTTTGTGCGCGCCCAAGTGATCGAAGTCACCACGCAGCGCACCGAGGCGATTGGGTCGTCCCGCTCGGGGGAAGGCCTAATGCTGACCACGGATGAAAACATCGTGGATATTGATTTCCAAGTTGTCTGGAACATTAAAGATCCTGCAGAGTTTCTTTTTAATCTTAGGGATCCAGAGTCAACTGTGCGCTCTGTGTCAGAGGCCGCAATGCGTGAAGTCATCGCGCAATCTGAGCTTTCGCCAATTCTAAACCGAGATCGCGGCCTAATTGCGGATCAGGTGCGGGATTTGATCCAAACTACGATGGACGGATATAATTCAGGCATCAACATCGTACGTCTCAACCTCGACCGCGCTGATCCACCCGCCGAGGTGATTGACGCCTTCCGTGACGTGCAAGCCGCCGAACAGGAGCGCGACCGACTAGAGCGTCAGGCGGATGCCTATGCCAACCAAGCACTTGCAGGCGCGCGCGGTGAAGCAGCGCAGCTGTTGGAGGAAGCCGAAGGATATCGCGCCCAAGTGGTCAATGAAGCCGAAGGTCAAGCAAGCCGTTTCTTGGCGGTTCTTCAAGAATATCGCGGGGCACCCGAAGTGACACGCCGCCGTATCTATCTTGAAACCATGGAGCAGGTTCTGGGTGACGTGAACCTGATCGTAATCGATGAGAATGGCGGGGGGAATGGCGTGGTGCCGTATTTGCCGCTCAATGAATTGCGCAGAACTGACTCCGCAGCAGGGGGGAATAACTGATGTCTCGTATTGCTTTCTTAATCCCCGTTGGCGTTATCGCCGTTGCCGTGGCGTTCAGCTCACTGTTCATCGTGGATGAGCGTCAAAAGGCGCTTGTTCTGCAATTTGGTCAAATCCGTCAGGTCATCGAAGAGCCAGGGCTGAACGTCAAAGTGCCGTTCATCCAAGAGGTGGTGTATTATGACGACCGGATACTGTCGCTTGACACCCAGCCGATTGAGGTGACCCCGTCTGATGATCGCCGTTTGGTGGTTGACGCCTTTGCGCGCTACCGCATTGCGGATGTGGTTGCCTTCCGCCAGGCGATTGGCGCAGGCGGTCTGCGTGCGGCTGAGGCGCAGTTGCAAGATATTCTTAACCCACAGATCCGTGCCGTTTTGGGCGCTGATGGTGTTACATCGAACACAATTTTGTCGAGTGAGCGCGCCTCCCTTATGGCGCGCATCACGGAGCAGGCACGCAACTTGGCCGATAATTTTGGCCTAGAAGTTCTCGATGTGCGTCTCAAGCGCACGGAATTGCCACAGCAAAACCTTGAAGCCACCTTCGCCCGTATGGAGGCCGAGCGGCAGCGCGAAGCCACAGATGAACGCGCCCGTGGTGCCGAGGCTGCACAGCGTGTCCGCGCCCAAGCCGACCGAACCGTGGTTGAGATTGTTTCAGAGGCAACCCGCGAAGCCGAAATCATCCGCGGTGAATCAGATGGGGAACGGAACCGCATCTTTGCCGAGGCATTCTCGCAGGATACAGAATTCTTTGAATTCTATCGCTCTATGAATGCCTATAGCCAAGCCTTGCGCACGGGAAATTCAACCTTCGTCTTGGCCCCTGATAGCGAATTCTTTGATTACTTGGGGTCTTCGCAAAGCCCACGCTGATGCTGGGATTGTCGTGGGACATTATAATTGCGGGGCTTGGTATGGCCTTGCTGATCGAGGGGCTGGTCTTTGTGCTGGCCCCTTCGCGTTTGGAAAATCTGATTGCTTTTCTCGCGGCGATCCCAGTGGAAGCGCGCCGCCTCTTCGGCTTTGTGGCGGTTTGTTTCGGGGTCATCATTCTGGCCTTTGCGGAAAGTTTGTAATTTACTTTCACGGCCTTGTGACGGGGTGTGAGATAGGATGATCGGGATGGTTCTTGAATAGCCTTGTGGGCGGCCAAATATTGAGCTCAACCTATTGGTTATGACGGAACCGAACAACGGCTCTTGCGGGCGCGATTTGGGAGATGAAAAAGGAGTGTGCAGGTGAGACGCGATTATCAAACCACGGAATGGATGCGGCCAAGAAGCGCGGCGCGGGCGAAGGCAATTGCTATCGCGCCACCGCAGGTCTCGCGTCTGCGCCAAGCGACGCTTTTCTTGGCGGCCGCGCTTCTGGCGCTGGGGCTGATCACCCTGCAAAGCCCCGCGCATGCGCAATCGGCGCGGCCCGACACATTTGCAGATTTGGTGGATCAAGTGGGCGATGCGGTGGTTAACATCACCACAACCTCAATCGTTGCCGCCCGCCAGCAAGGGCCGCAGGGCATTCAACCCATGCTGCCGCCTGGATCGCCATTTGAGGATTTTTTTAATGATTTCATGAACCGCAATGGCCAAGGGGGCCAAGCCCCCCGCCGCTCTCAGGCGTTGGGATCGGGGTTTGTCATCTCTGAAGATGGGTTCATTGTCACCAATAATCACGTGATCGAAGGTGCCGATGAGATTTCAATTGAATTCCGCACGGGCGAGGTATTGCAGGCCGAATTAATTGGCAAAGATCCCAACACCGATATCGCGCTTTTGAAGGTGGAACCTGAAAGCTCGCTAACCTCTGTCTCTTTCGGGGATAGTGACGCGCTGCGTGTGGGGGATTGGGTTATGGCCATGGGGAACCCGCTGGGGCAGGGGTTTTCTGTCTCGGTCGGTGTCGTGTCGGCACGCGGGCGAGAATTGTCGGGGGCCTATGATGATTTCATCCAGACAGACGCTGCGATCAATCGTGGCAACTCAGGCGGGCCATTGTTCAACCTAGAAGGTGACGTCATCGGCGTGAACACTGCGATCCTGTCACCCAATGGTGGCTCAATTGGCATCGGGTTTTCTATGGCCTCGGCCGTGGTCAGCGATGTGGTTGATCAATTGCAGCAATTCGGCGAAACGCGCCGCGGGTGGTTGGGTGTGCGGATCCAGGACGTGACCCAAGATATCGCCGATGGACTTTCCTTGGAGGAAGCCCGCGGTGCATTGGTCACAGATGTGCCAGAAGGCCCCGCCCGTGATGCGGGCGTTGAAGTCGGGGATGTGATCCTAAGTTTCGATGGGCAGGATATTCAGGATACCCGCGAATTGGTGCGAGTTGTGGCCGCGGCCCCTGTTGGGGAAACCGTGAATATGGACGTTCTGCGCAGTGGTGCAGTGGAAACGCTGTCTGTCACTTTGGGTCGCCGAGAAACTGCGGATGCAGGCGGCGCGGTACAGCCTGAGCCGATTAAGCCCGTATCCGTGGAGGTGCTTGGTCTGCGCCTTGGCCCGATCACCGAGGAAGACCGCGCCGATCTTGCCGCACGCGGCTTAAGTGGCGTGGTGATCGAGGCGGTCGAACCAAGCTCAGATGCGGCGGCAAAGGGCCTGCAAGCGGGTGACATCGTGACCGAAGTTGCCCAAATGCCGATTTCCACCCCGCAGGAGTTCGACCAAATTGTCGGAGAAGCGCGCGATGCAGGGCAAAAATCTATTCTCTTGCTTATCCGCCGCGCGGGTGATCCACGCTTTGTGGCCCTGACCCTGACGGATTAAGGCATCCGCCAAGGAGAGATAGACACAGGCGCGGGCTGAATTTATTTTCGGCCCGCGCTATTTCTTTGCCCCAAGCGCAAGGGTTTGTTAGGGGATACGTGACCAGAATTTCGACTGCCCCAAGGAGGGCCAAACCCATGCGCCACTTGCCCGTTGCTTTGATCATGACCGCCACCCTCCTTACAGGGTGTCAAACGATGAGCATGCCCCCTGTGGAGGAGTTAAGCCCCCCCCAACAGGCTTTGGCGCAGGTGATTCCACCCCGTGGCGGGGTGGTTATAGCCGCGCTCACAGATCCCGAACTGCAGCCGCAATATCTTACCAATGATTTGGTGCAGACTTCGGCCCGCGCTGCGGCCTGCCATCAGGAAGCCTATGGGGTGCCACTAGAGATGCGCGACGTCTTGCCAGTCCTCACTGAACTCCCTGAGACCCTGGTCTATGAGAGCCAGATAGAGACTCAGCAGGCAGCACAGGTATCCGTATTGACCGGCCGCACTCCAGGCTCGCAGCGCGTAGATGTGACGTTATTGCGCGACGGGTATCGTTGGAAAATTGCTGACTTTTCGCATGACGGTAAATTACTGTCGGCTCAATTGGGTGCTCACTGTGACTTCATAGCTCGTGAGGCGGCTGCACTGGAGCGCTTGGCCGCCCAGTCGGAAGCTGAAGCAGACGAGTCAACTGCAGAGGCGCCCCCAGCAAGCTGAGGGCCTCAGGGTCACGGATATCTTTGGGCCGCTCGTCTTGAGATGAATTTCTATCATTCCTAACGTTTTCTAATGTAATGGTAGCTTGATAAAATGGCGCTGTTACATCAATAATATTAACCTCGATTGCTGGCCGAATTTATTGATTTAACCTGCTGATATACATTGTTTCGATGAAGCTAAATTCTTTGGAGTGGCTTCTAATGGGGCGGCATGCAAGTTTAGCTCGTACGTTCACTGGCCTCGCGTCTGGAGCGGATGGAGAAGGCTGCTGGGAAACGCAGCCTGTCTCATCTCAAGCGGAAGGTGTTGAGGGCAGCCTTTGGGGTATCTAATTCGAAAAATATATTTTCTTTGGTTGAGGTTCTTGAAAAGTTGAGGGGCGAGGACGGTGTGTCGCGAGTTCTTTTTTGCGCACTTAAAGCTTTGTGTGCGGGTGGCTACATAACAAGGCTTGGAAAGGCCAATAGAGCCAGGTATGCAATTTAATTGCCAGAGTGAGGTTGGTATATTTTTGGCATTAAATTTTATTTTTATACAGAGATTTTTTAGTAATTTATTTATTTTTACTCAAATGAAATTTTTTCATAAGAAATTTTAATTAAAATCTCCAGCACGTCTATTCAAGAATCCCCTTGAATTTCTTCTTATTTTATTTAATAGGGTCCTAGTGATTTATTTGGAGTATGAAAATGAATATAGATCTTGATAATCTTTCCTTAGCTGAACTTCGTGATTTAAATAAGCGCGTCAGTAAAGCTATCGATGGCTATGAAGACCGAATGAAGAGGGAGGCGCTCGCCAAGCTTGAGAAGCAAGCCGCTGAGATGGGCTTTTCGCTTTCTGATTTGTTGGGCGGGAAATCAAGAAAGGCGGTATCCAAGGTGGCGCCAAAATACGTGAACCCCGACAATTCAGAGCAGACTTGGACTGGGCGTGGGCGCCAGCCAAAATGGGTCGAGGCACACCTTTCCTCCGGCAAATCAATTGACGGTTTACTCATAAAGTAGTCGGCGGAGCGTTATGTGGCCAGGCTGTGCTTGGCCACATGAGCGACTATGCAGCAAGTGTTTCGCGGGTTATAAATTAACTCAGCGAGGTAAACTTTTACAAGGTGGAAGCAATTGGCTTTAAATTTTGACATCCTCATGAATGTTGCGCGGTTGCGCGATACGTTGGAAAAAATGGAGGCTTCAGTGGGCATTCACCAACTCACTGAGGCTGAGAAATATGTGCTGAGTGCCGCGGCATTGGCCGCAAAAGCCGACGGATCATTTTCGCTCCACGATTTAGAGGCGCAGGATTTAATCGCGGAAATGCCCGTGAGCACGAAGTTTCGTACGCTGCGCTGCCTGATCGATAAGGGTAAGTTGAAGCGCGCGGGCGCAGGTCGCAAGTCCGATTACATCGTCGTAGCTTGATCTTTTAAGCTTACCACTAAGGCTGTGATTATGCGGCATGCAATTATGACCAATCTTGTGGCCTTAGTCATGTGTTCGGTTTTCTACACGATTGCCTTTGAGGCTGTGTTCGTTGTCTCGGACAAATTGCAGCAGTCCATGGTGCCCGGCCTTATCTATGGCAGTGTATTGTTCTTCCCGCATGGTGTTCGTGTCCTGACGGCCTATTTATTTGGTTGGCGGAGCATCATCTACCTTCTGCCCATCAGCGCGGCCTATGCGGACCTTGGGGGTGATGCTGGCGCAATCCTCGAAGGGCTTATTCTAGCGTTGGGCAGCCTCGTGGCCTGCGTGTTGGCCTTTGAAGTTTTGAGCCGTTTTGACTTTATCGAGCGCGATTACCTGTCGGTTCCAATCGACTGGAAGAGTTTAGCCCTCGCTGGTGCTGGTGGCGCGCTGATCAATGCGATGCTGCATTACAGCTTGAACGTCACCGACGCACGCGCCTCGGGCGCGGTATTTATCGGAGATGTTCTTGGCTTTGCAGTCGTGCTCGTAGTTTCAATGCTTTTCTTCAGACTGCTTCGCGAACGCTCCTAAACCTTTTTACAAATGCGCTGATTAGCAAGAAGACGGTCCTTGAAAGTAATTTTTTGTACACCCAAAAATAACTAATCCCGACCTGCAATATAGTTCAGTCGTCACGCCTACTCAGCGGCCAAGTTATTACTTTGTCTATGTGGTGTAAGGTGTTCTAACTTTTCTGATAGTGCTTCATGGAGCTGCGGGTGCAAAAAATCTGGTTCCAAGTTCGCCAGCATACACACTTCTCGAAAGTCTCTAGATGGGTATTCTCCAATCCAGCGCCTTACGTCCTGAAATTCCCGATCTCTGCTGCTTTCACTTGCTTGTAAATCTTGAGTGGCCCTCCACAGGACGGCTTGCCACAGTCTCAACTCTGGAATCGGATCACCCATTCAGTTAAGCTATCATTAGTATTTTTTCTATCAAGATGAAAGATAACTGTGGATCGATATAATTTGCAGACGTGGCTCGGCAGATTACGTCACAGTCTTGATCCAGTTAATAAAAGAGCGGGTATTTTGTGTCGGTGTTTTTGAGCTTGAGATGTAATATGCCGTGCCAAAATTGTGGGCCAGATCTGTGAGCGGTCGAAGCGTTCCATCATTAATTGCGCCTGCAGTAATTGAGCGCCACCCCAGCATGAGGCCTCGGCCATCCAGAGCGGCCTGCATGGCTTGGACATAGTTATTGAATGAGTGCCCACCCTGCTTGGGCGCTGGCATGCCCTTGGCGGCGAGATAGGTCTCCCACCCGGCCCAGTGTTGTGTGTGCGGGTTGCGCACATGTATCAATGGGGCGCTCCATATCGGAGTTCCACTTGCCCGCAGTGTGTCGATGAACTTAGGGGCTCCCACGGGACAGACCACTTCATCAAACAGCTTTTCGTTGTGCCCGTCGCGCCAATTCTGGGCCCCATAACGCAGGGCCAGGTCGATATCTGGCGACAGGACCGGTAAGTCTGTGGGTGGCGCCTGGACGTTCACCGTTATTTCTGGGTGCAGCGCGTAAAATTGTGGGAGGCGCGGCATCAGCCAATAGGTTGCAACCCCCAGAGTGCAAGCGACTGTGATTTGCAGCTCATGTCCCGCTTGTGCTGTCTGAATGTCGCTGATGGTTGCGCGAATTTGGCTCAATCCCTCGCGCACAGAGCGCGCCAGCATCTCACCTTCTTCCGTCAAGCTTGCCGGTTTACGGCGCCGATCCAATAGTGTGGCGCCAATATATGCCTCGAGCGTCTTGATCGCCTGACTTATCGCTGGTTGGCTCACGTTCATTTGTGCGGCGGTCTCGCGCATGGATCCGTGCCGGGCGAATGCCTCAAAGCAGACCAACAGGCGAAGTGGGGGGAAGTGGTCCATAATATGATTATAACCCATGGATTATGTTATTATCATATAAATCCATCTATATTTAGAAATTCAATGTGCAATTGTAATTTTTAATCATTGCAATCATTTGGACCAAAGTAATGCTTGACCAAAAATCCTCAGTCGTGACGGCAGTAGAGTTGGGGGATAGGGGCCTGTTCGTGACACTGCCCAAGCAGGGCCGTCGCTACGTAAATTATTACTGGCTGCGCGACAATTGCCCAAGCTCATTCAGCCCAGTTACGCGTGAACGCAGTTTTGACATTTTCCATTTAGAGCAGCCGCCACGAGCGAAAGCAGCCCGGATTGTTGATGGTATCCTGCACGTTGAGTGGGCAGATGAGGATCACTTAACGCGCATGCCGCTGCACTGGATTGAAACTTATGCAGTTGGCAATCCCCGCCCAGATCCAGCCGACCTTAAGCGTGAGGCTTGGTACAGCGACCACTACCCCAATGTTCCACGTTTTGCGCAACCGGATCTCCTGGCAGACACTGGACAGCGCTCAGCGTGGATTGAGGCCATGCTCATCCATGGCTTTACGATAGTCACGGACATGCCCGACAGTGACGAGGGATTGACCCAGACTGCTGAGTTGATGGGGTATGTTCGCCCGACATTCTTCGGCACCTATTTTGATGTGCGCACCCACATAAACCCAACCAACACCGCCTACACCTCGGCTGCGCTCGAGCTACACACAGATACACCCGCTGAAGAGTTTGCACCGGGCATCCAGTTCCTTCACTGTCGTGTCAACACAGTTGAGGGAGGGCAGAGCCTTTACTCTGATGGCGTGGCAGTGGCTAATGACTTCCGGCTACGAGACCCACGGGGGTTTGAGCTCCTCTCAACGATCTCAGTTCCGTTCTTTTGTGAACACGATCACTATGATGCACGCTCACGCCAGACTGTGATTGAACTCGACAATCATGGCGAGGTGTCGGGTCTTACAATTAGCCAGCACATGGCAGATATTTTTGATCTCGATCAGACGCTGTTGGACGAGTATTACCCTGCCTTTTGCCGGTTTGGCCGTATGCTCCAAGAAGATAAGTATATGATGCGCTTCATGATGAAGGGCGGCGAGTGCATGGTATTTGATAATCACCGCATTGTTCACGGGCGCGCGGCCTATTCAGCAACGAGTGGAGATCGCTATCTGCGCGGTTGCTACGTTGATCGCGGCGAGATGCGCTCGACATATCGCGCGTTGGTCAGTGAGGGGCGGTTCAAGTCATGATCTACGAACATGAAATTACCTTGCGCGCAGAATTAGCCGATGCGTTTCGAATTTGTCACGCTCTGGGCTGGAGCGAAAGTGTTGGTAACCACTTCAGCGCAGCGCTAGACCCAGAAGGCAAAGTCTTTCTTCTAAATCCAAGGTGGCAGCACTTTGCAACCATCAGCCCCGAGGATCTTTTGGCCTTAAACTCAGATGACCCATCCGTCATGACACGGGATAACGCGCCCGATGCTTCTGCTTGGTGTATTCATGGGACAATCCACCGCCGACTTCCTAACGCACGTGTGGTGTTACACGTGCACTCGCCTTATGCGACTGCCTTAGCCTGCCTTAAAGATCCCACACTCTGGCCGATTGACAATAACACGGCACGCTTCTTCGGCCGGGTCGCTTACGACCTACACTTTGGTGGCATTGCGGATGCGCGCGAGGAAGGCGAGAGGATTGCAGAGGCGTTGTCTGAGAAATCAGTGCTCGTGATGGGCAACCACGGCGTCACTGTCACGGGACCTACCGTTGCCGATGCATTTGAGGATCTTTATTTTTTCGAGCGCGCGGCCCAGACCCTCATGCTGGCCTATGCAACTGGACGGCCGCTGGCGGTGCTGGAGGATAAAGTTGCCAAGGACACCGCAGAGGGTTGGGTGGCCTATCGTGGTATGGCAGCACGCCACTTTAACCACCTGCGGACTGCTTATGGGCTAGCAAATAACGTTGGCTAGACAATAGCCGTCTCAGAGGTTTGAAAATACCAAGTAAATTGCTGCTGAAATTAATGCCGCAGATGGGACTGTTATCACCCATGCGGCGATAATCGTCACGAAGTGTGAACGGCGTACCAGCTTGCGGCGCTTCTTCTCCTCGCGCCCCGGTAGGTCAGATTTTGATAGTCCAATCTGTAGTCTCTGGCGTCGCCGATCTGCATCCCACTCTCTGAAGAAGCCCACTCCGAAGACACCACCAACCGCTATGTGAGTTGAGCTTACTGGTAGCCCAAGCCAGCTGGCCACGATAACAGTAATCGCCGCTGAGAGCGCCACGCAGTAGGCTCGCATTGGGTTAAGTTTTGTGATTTGATTGCCGACCATGTGGATCAGCTTGGGGCCAAATAGGAACAAGCCAAATGAGATCCCGAGCGCCCCAATCATCATGACCCAAATGGGAATGGACGCAGTACTTTCCACCATGCCCGATTGCGAGGCCTGCACAATAGCGGCAAGCGGGCCCACGGCATTGGCAACGTCATTTGCGCCATGCGCAAAACTCAACAAAGCCGCGGAGACGAGCAGTGGTATTCGGAACAATACCTTGAGCGACTTATTTCTATTTTCCAATCCCTCGGATTGTTTCTTGATGACTGGAAACATTAGGATTGTGACTAAGATGCCCGCCGCCACTCCGATACCTAGCGCAGTGGTGAGATCAATCTTCACTAACTTCTTGATGCCCTTCAGCGCCAAGTAAGTTGCAAATGCACCGGCCATAATTCCAAGTAAAATCGGGACCCACTTTCGAGCCGCCTGAATTTTATCTTCCTGATATATGATACGAGACTTAATCAGCGCCAAAAAGCTCGCCGCGATGGCCCCACCCAAGACGGGTGAGATAACCCAACTCGCTGCGATCGCGCTCATGGTGGGCCAATTCACGCTGGCCAACCCCGCGGCGGCGATGCCGGCGCCCATGACCCCGCCCACAACCGAGTGAGTAGTGGACACTGGCGCGCCAATCCAAGTCGCTAAGTTAACCCAAAGGGCAGAGGCCAAGAGAGCGGCAAGCATAGCCCAGATGAAACTCTGGGTGTTAGACAATGCAGATTGATCAATAATGCCTTTTGCGATGGTGGAGACCACATCCCCGCCTGCAATCAATGCGCCCGCGCTCTCGAAGACAACGGCAATCGCGATGGCGCCGGCCATTGTAATTGCCTTTGCACCTACAGCTGGCCCCATATTATTTGCGACGTCGTTGGCCCCAATGTTGAGTGCCATGTAGGCGCCAAAAATTGCTGCCAACACAATTAGGAAGCCGCCATTGGAGAACCCGAACATCGCGGCACTGGCTAAACCGGCTATGGCATAAAAACAATCGCGAGGCTGGGGCCAACAATTGGGCGTGACATATAATTAGACGCAACTTCAATGGCAGAAAGACGATCGAGGTCACGGTCTAGGGTTTCCAAGTCCCTTGGATCAAACTGATGTTGTGGCATGCCTCTCTCCAATGCTTTGAAATTCGTCAGCGCCCGGCGGTTGTATCTTGTCCGGTTATCGCTGACGAGAACTCTAGGATCATCTTTTTCAATTCGGGTTCCGAAACTTTTTTAGCTGCCTTCTTAGGGGTGAACCACTTGCGCTTGCGCTGGCTTTTCTCGGGGTAGTTTTTTGTGACTTTTGATACCTCGCAGGGATACACAAAAGTCGTGACCGGCAGGGCTAGGCCGCTCGCCATTTTCTTGCGATAACGATATTGTCCGAGCGGTTCGCTTTCGATCTGGGAAATAGCCACGCCGGCCTCCTCCCAAGCCTCCTGCTTTGCGGCGGGGGAGCCGTGTTTGCCCGGCATTGGCCAGCCCTTTGGAATAATCCAACGCTTTGTGCCGCGGCTCGTGACCAGCAGGATCTGTAATTTCCCTTTTTTGTGGCGATAGCACAGTGCGCCAACCTGAACCCAGTCGGGGCGCTCTACCAATAGCTTAAGGCTCTCTTCAACGATTTTTGGTATAAAATTTTTCATGCGGTACGGATGCCGCCTTTCTGCCGAAGGTGCTTTAAAGCCTTTACGGTATTTCTAGTTCGGATTATATCCATTACCCAGCTCAGGGGCCAATATTGTCAATATTACTGGATCGGCCCACTAGTTGTAGACGATCTGGTGTGTTTTGTGTGCGGCAATAAACTCCCAGTCGTAAGCCACGCCAAGCCCGGTGCCATTAGGCAAGCTGACCATTCCATTTTCGTCAATGCAGTCGAGTTGGTCATTGTAGCCGCAGTTATACACTGGCGGCACTGCATTCGGGCAGTCAGGCCCAACCAGGGCCACCTCGTAGAAGTTTGAGTTACGGCTGCGGGCGATCATATGGCGATGCGCCGGCCCACAGGCATGCACTTCGACATCTACTCCAAAACTTTCGGCCATGTTATGGATTTTTAGGCAGCCCGTGATCCCCATGTCATATTCAGGATCAGAGCGCAGGAAGTCAGTGCCGCCCGCAATTAAGAAGTCAGCTTTGGGTTCAACGCCACGCACGTGTTCAGTTTGTAGCAGCGGAGTACGCAACATTTCGCGTAATTTCTTGTGGGCAAAAGCTGAGACGCCGCTGTCGCGGTAGGGATCTTCAAGCCAAAAGTAATTGGCTTCGTCGCAGGCCTTCCCGACGTAGAGCGTGTCTGCGAAATTGCGCAACTGACAAGCTGGGTCGAGCATTAGTGTCATCTTATCCCCCACAACCTTACGCACGTGAAGTACTAACTCTGCCTCCTCTCGGGCATTGCCATCGTGCCAGCCGTGGATTTTAAAGGCGCGATACCCCATTTCCTTGCACGCTAACGCGAAGTCACCATAGGCCTCCTTGCAGTCGAGCCCGCCGCTGCGGTCGCCGTGGTAGGTGCTGGCATAGGCGGGGAATTCCCAGCGGTGGCTCCCAAGTAGGGTAGCTACTGAGCAGCCAAGCGCTTTTCCCTGCCAATCCCACAGGGCGATATCAAGCGGCCCATGGCCCATGTGATCAAACTGGCGGGCCTCACGCTTGAGGTCGTCGTAGATCCCCTCACGCTCCTCCGCGTCGCGGCCAATTAGCATTGGCGCCAGCATCTGCATTTGCCCAAATACCGATAGGGACGCCCCCCAGTTCACGACGTAACTTCCAATGCAGCCATCTCCCGTCTCGATTTCGATGGCGTACTTTTTGATTGGAGTGGATGCGCCTTGTCTGTAATAGAGCCCGCCGATTGAACTGCCACCGGCGGATGGTGCCAGATTTGCGGCCTCGAATTCAAATTCAGTCAGGGTGACGCGCGTAATCTTGGTCATTTGAAAGGTTCCTAATTCAACTGATTTATGAGTGGCCGGCCCTCAGCAAGACGCATTATGTTGTCTGCGATAGTCGCCTGTCGCCGCGCTATTGTGCCGTCAGTCCAGCCGGACATATGCGGCGTCATAACTATATTTGATAGCTCCTCGAAGCGGCGTGTCGCGGGTCGGTGTGGAGTGCAGGCATCACTTGGATAGTTGTACCAGGTGTCGATGATTGCGCCGGCAATTTTCTGGCTGGCGAGTGCCTCATATAGCGCTTCTTCATCTACAACGCCGCCACGGCCCACGTTTAGGAATACGCAGTGGCCCTGCATGGCGGCGAAGGCAGCGCTGTCAATCAGTGAGACTGTGGAGGAGGTCAGCGGGAGTGTGTTGATCACAATGTCAACCGCGCTCAGCATACTGTTCAGCTGGTCGAGGCTATATACAGCGTTATAGCGTTTGTTGGCGACTGGGCTACGATTGGTAACGTGAACAGCCATGCCAAAGGCTATAGCGCGCTCCGCGACGGCCTGCCCAATGTGACCATGGCCGATGATCCCAATGCTCTGAGCGCCCAGTTCTGTACGAAGCGCAGTGGGGCCCGCGCCTGCCCAAAAATTCCAAGATCCCGCTCTCAATTGAGCGTCTGCCGCCGCCAGGGGTACGTGACGGGACAGGAGGGCAGACATCACATATTCGGCAATCGCATTCTCGTGGCCGAAGGCGTTACACACTTTGCAGGTGAAGGGCAGGGCGTCAAATGCCACCTGGTCGTAGCCCGCCGCGGGAAGCTGAAACAGCTGCGCATTTTGTGCTGTGACAGGGGATTTGAAGTGGACACCGACTATAACGTCTGCCGCGTTAAGTAGATCCTGCGCTTTCCGATCAACTGTGTCCGGTACGCTGGTGATCTCATTTGGTATTGCCAACAGGTCGGACAATCCCACCTGAAAACTGACTGCATTCGCTCCGTAGAAGACAATTTTCATTCTGATCACCTTTAGAGGACTGAAATCATGCCGCCATCGGCGTAGATAATTTGTCCTGAAACGTAGTTAGATGCATCCGACGCAAGATATATGCACGTACCGACTAATTCTTCAGGCCGTCCCCATCGCCGCATGGGTGTGCGTGACTTGACCCACTCATCAAACTTTGGGTCGTTAATAAGCGCCTCATTCATGTCTGTGACCATGTAACCGGGTCCAATAGCATTGGCCTGAATGCCCAATTCCCCCCACTCTGCTGCCATGGCTTTAGTAAGCATTTTGATGCCGCCCTTGGCTACAGTGTAGGGAGCCACAGTCGCACGCGCGAGCTCTGAGGTGAGCGAGCCGATATTGATAATCTTACCGTGGCCGCGTTCGGCCATCCGCTTAGCTGCCTCGCGACCAACAATGAAGGCGGCAGTCAAATTTGTGTCTAGTACGCGATGCCAGTCCTTAGTCTCCAGTTCAAGCATCGGTTTACGAAATTGGATCCCCGCATTGTTGACCAAAACGTCAACGGTAATTCCGTTTGCATCAAGTTCTTGGAAAGCACAGATAACCGATTGCTCATTGGTGACATCAAAAGCAGAAACTCTAGTACTCAATCCTACTCCCTTTAGTTGAGCGCAGGCGACTTGGAGGTTTTCATCATTAGTGCCATTTAAGATCACACTTGCTCCTGCCTGTGCCAGCCCTTTAGCAAAAGCAAGTCCCAGCCCGCGTGAAGATCCTGTAACTAATGCGGTTTTTCCTGTAAGATCGAAGAGTGTAACGCTCATCTTACCCTACCTTATGATGCCTTTCGACGAGCTTGGCGTGTAAGGTGTCATGAAGCAAGGCCTTCACAATCTAAGTTAAATTTTGGCCGGAATGAAAATAGTCTAAGGAAAAACAATTTTTAAAACCAAGATTGTTGCCTCAAATGGCCTAGCACGCTCCTGTTCACAATGTATTGAGGTGTTGTCCGGTCAGCGTACGACAGAACGCTCCCGATTGCATCTCGTGCGATGTTATCGAAGCATTCATCAGTCCAGCATAACGAGTGAGATGTAGTGATCACATTGTCCATTTTGAGAAGTGGGTTTGCCATGTCTACAGGCTCTTGTTCAAAAACATCTAAGCCTGCGCACGATAGATAATTTTTTTGAAGCGCCTCGATCAGATCAACTTCCTTAATCACTGGACCACGTGCCACGTTTATTAGAGTTGCAGTTCGCTTCATTCGGGACAGCTTGCTCATGTCTACCATGTGATAAGTATGCTGGTTGAGGGATGTCGCTATGATTAAAACATCACTTTTTTCAAAAAGCTCGTCAGTACTTAACTTTTCCGCGCCCAGTGCACTCAGTTCTGCTACAGAGCAATTTGGGTCAGCAGCGGCTAATTTCATTTCAAACGGTTGCACAAGGCGAAGTATTTCTTTCCCGATGCTGCCCGCCCCGAGCACACCTAACACCTTACCAGTCAGCCCCGTGCCCATGTAGTCGGCATTTTGGGACCACCCGCCGGCACGTGTCAAATTATGCTTCTCAATAATACGATGGGTCACAGCCAACATCATAGTTATAGCCATTGTTGCAACTGGGCGGCGCACCGCATCAGGGGTATTGGTCACCATAATTCCCAAATTGTTCATTCCATCAATATCAACAGAGTCAAAGCCCACTCCGTGGCGAGCTAGCAGGCGTAATCGCCCAGTGAAGGGGCCAGTGCGTGGCGCTATTTTGGAAAATGAAACTTTTTCTAGCATTAAGTAGATTGCATTGAAGTTTTCGGCATCGTGCGCATCAATTTCGGTCTTTTCTGCCGGTAAGATCGTAGCATCAATGTCCGGGCGATCCATGAGGTTTTGCAATATCTGTGGATCAAAGCATGGTGCGCCGTCACTTCCAAAAATTGAGCCCGATATTCCTACTCTGAACTTTTGCACATCAATTCTCTGCATTTTTGTTACTAAGAGAATTGATGAAATTAATTCCGCTGTTTAGCTCAGCCTTTAACAAGACGTGATCTATGCCATAGGCAATCATACGAAATCCATGCCCCCAATACTCCTCAGAAACCGCTTTGTTGACTGCCATGAAACCTGCAAGTTTCCCATTTATTTTAGCTGCAGATACAATCCGCGATACAGCGGCAAGATAGTCGGGGTGATCTAATTGCCCGGGTATACCCATCGAGCTGGTCAGGTCGAAATGTCCTAGCCATAGCACGTCAATACCCTCGACGGCAGCAATTTCGTCTACGTTTTTAAGCCCTTCAGCTGTTTCAATCATGGCAATTAAAGTGGTTTTTTCATTGGCGTCTGCCATGATCGCCGCCGGGGCCCTGTCTGAATAGTCATCGTGTGCCACACCAAATGCGGTGCCGCGCTTGCCAATCGGTGGGTAGTAGGCCCGCTTTACCAGGTCTCTTGCCTGGTCAGCACTTTCTATCATGGGTATCATCACACCATGAGCGCCTATATCTAGTGCCTGACCGATTGTATTCCCTTCCACCGTAGGCACCCTAACAAACGGCGCTATATCGAGCCCTCTGCATGCCGCCATTTGATTTTTTAATGTCTCAAATCCAATGCCGGTGTGCTCCATGTCATACATAAGAAAATCAGCACCCGCGGACGCGGCTATCATGGGCATCCCAGTGGAGAAAAATTCGAAGACTAGCATCCCAGAAAGGTGGCCTTTAGCCACTTTATTCTTTATTACGCTTTTTTTGTTTTCTAGAACCATCGTCTCGACACCTTGTGATCAAACTAACTGTGTCTAGTAGACCACTTTAAAAGCAAGAAAATTTTAACCGCGTTCCAATTCATTTTTTCGGTCAACTTCACCAACACGCTCCTGAAACTGGCCTAAATTGAGGGCTATAGACGTAATTTTCATCTAACGAAAATTGATAGCCAGTGAGCCGTAAATTTGTCATTCTTTGATTTTTACAGGTTAAAGAAAAGGTGCATCATGATTGAAAATCCGCCCAGGTTAATCATCAAGAAGAATATTAGCCGTCCTACCAAAGCGCAGGTTGCCGCTTTTCAAAATGTACCGACTAGCTTTGTTGCAGATGCGCTAGATGGAAAAGGCGCGCTGAGTGAGAACATTCAACCTCTGGGTGCGGGCCGAGACATCAAGTGTGTCGCGGCAGGACCAGCAATAACGGCTTATTCGGGTCCGGCTGATGTTTTAGCCAGCTTTGCTGCCTTAGATTTAATCGAAGGCGGCGAGATGGTGGTAGTGTCTTCTGACGCCCATCAGGGTTGCGCTGCGGCTGGCGATCGTTTGATAGGAATGTACAAAAACTGTGGCTCTGCTGGATTCATAACCGATGGCCCCGTCCGCGATTATTCAGGCATCGTCGAAGTAGGTCTGCCGGTTTGGTGCACTGGCCTCACACCTGCGTCTCCCTACATGTCAGGGCCCGGAACGGTCGGCTTTCCAATTCAAATTGGTGGCCAACAGGTTGAGACCGGTGACATGATTGTTGCTGACCTTGACGGAGTAGTTGTAGTTCCCTTTGCCAAGATCGATGATGTTATTCAAAAGCTGGAACGCATCAAATCTCTCGAAGCCGAGTTGGATGCGCAGGTCGCACAAGGCCTTAAAATGCCGAAGTGGTTGCCAGAATTAATGAAAGGCAGTGACGTCAGATACGAAGATTAGAAGTACCTAAGACTTAACGCGCTGCTTTTCCCTCAATGGTAAAAAACTAACTAATTTCAGCCACGCCCTCTGCGCGCCTGGAGGTTCAGTTTAACCAAAATAGGCCCCTGCTACCGTCAGGCTAACGACGCCATGCAGAAAATAGAATTTAAGCACAAAATGGCGCTTCGCTGGTCCAGCGGTGGATCGGTATGTGGCTCTGCGTCGAGAGTTTTTTCCGCGCTTCTTCCCATGATTTTTTCCAAGCTTTCCAGTCTGTCAGCACCTGGCCGGGATCTGCTTTGCTACGCGCAATAAATTCTGGGAAGTGTGATCTACCTGTAGGCTGCCCGGTTTTGTTGAAGCGTATATCGAAAGACCATCTGAATTTATTCGTCATGTTGTCTAGTGAGGCGTGGGGCGTCAACGGATGTAGGATTAAAATGCCGCCCGACTTAACGGGCAAAGGTACTGCATTGCTCTGTTCTAAAAAGCCGTCCGCTATTGTGGTTTGTCGCTGCGGGCAATGAGGCAACAGGCTCTGTTCAGTCTTCTTTGGAATAACTTGCAGGCAGCCGTTACTGACGGTCGCGTCGTTTACAGCACACCACACAGTAACCATGTCGGTTGCGTCGGCTTCATCGTGGGCAACACCACGGTCTTGATGCCATGCCGTGTTACCAATATGGGGACGCACCTCGTTCTTGCGCAATCTTTTCGCTGGTGGTTTCAACCGAACATGCTGGATTGGGTTAGAAGTAATTTCAGGACCAATGAGATCTTCTACGATGTCAAGAAGTCGGTCAGCGGTGAGGAGTTTGAAAACGGCGGGACCAAAGTGCATGGGCGTGTTCTCAGTGATTTCATCCCCTGGCAAAGAAATGTCCATCGGCTGGAACCAGTCGCATCCGGCTTCATAGCAGTGCATGAGCTTGGTGTAGAAGTCTTCTTTTTTTATGCTAGCTGCAATTCTCCCTTCGGACACCCAGCCTTCAACGAGCTCGTCGAGTAGGTTTTCGTATTCTCTGCGTACGGGTTCTAAGATAGTTTCTTGGTCAAACACATCTTCGACCACGAGGTAGCCATTGGCGTGGAAAGATTCTTTTTGGTTATGTGTAAGCACATCAATGTCCTTCCAAATTCAAGTCACTACGGACCTGAGAAGTACAGTTACCCCGTGAGCTAATCAGCAGATAAAAATTTGGTCAAGTTTTTAGCATAGGCTGATCGTTCACAAATTGTCGTAATCTACCGCAAGGCTTCGGAGGTTCCGCCTAGCTACTTGGCGTGTGTTGTATCTGATAAAAAACTAAAAAAGCTTACTATTACTGGACATTTTTCCTACCAAATAAGGAAACTAAAATAGCCATGCTCAGTGCAATCGAAGGGCCAATCCCAAATGCGAATAAAAGAGTGCCGATGCCCACAATTCCACCAAGCAGCCAGCCCACGGTCACTACAAAAATTTCAATAGCGCTGCGAACCCATACAATCGGTAATCCTGTAATCCTCTGAGCTCCTGTCATCAGGCCATCACGCGGCCCTGGGCCAAGGTTGGCAATCAAATAAATTGCTCCACCAAACCCAGTCGTGAATACACCAATTGCGCCTTCTGCTATTTTGAAAACCGGTTCCTCAAAAACTGGGATATGTGGCAGCGCCAAATCCATCACTGAGGCCACGATGATGATGTTTAGAATGGTCCCGATACCCGGCATTTGTCTTAGCGGGATCCACAGCAGAAGCACTGCACAGCTGACCGCGAAAGTCGTCAACCCTATGCTCCAGTCGGTAAGGCTTGAAATCCCTTGAGCAAAAACCGTCCATGGGCTCACCCCTGATCCCGATGCTATGAGGAGTGTCTCCCCAAACCCAAAAACTATTAGCCCAAATATAAGCATGGTGCACGATACAAAAGGGGGGGCCATACTTAGTGGGACCGGCGCACTCCAAAAGAGCTGCGGTATGGTTTTAATTTTGAGAAAGCTCAAGATTGCTCCGAAGTTATATCGTTTATGTTGTGATCATGACGCTCACACATGATCTAAAGTGGCAACAAATAAATCAATTATGGAGGCAAACTATTCAATGTTTGCTAGCCGCTATCACGAGGTTCCAGATTTTCCCTGGTTATAATCTCCACGGGCACGTGAATGTTGTCACTTTGCCTGTTGATTAGGTAGTTTAGACAAACATGTATGGCGCGCTCAGCCATCAGTCTCATATCTTGGTGAAGAATAAATTGAAAAATGCCCTCTCCTAGATGACTTCGGGTTCTGGGTGTTAGGTTGTGTGCAATAACGCAAATTTCCGAAGTTAAATTGGCCTCACACAGCGCACGCACAATCCCTTCGTTGCCACCACCTACATTGTACAGCCCGACCAAGCCGGGAGTGTCACGGATAATTCGGCTTAAGCTCTCGTGATTTTGTTCAGCGGTGTCATAGCCTAGCACAGTTTCAAGTATTTTAAGGTGCTTTGCGTGGCTCCTGAGATAAGAGCGAAACCCCATTTCTCGATTTTCGTGGGAACGATATAACTGGCCGCCCGAAATAACTACAACTTCGCCGCCGTGAGGGCATGCTAGTCCCATTAAGAGCCCCGCAGTTCGCCCCGCCGCTCGTCCGTCACTACCAACAAACCCAATAACTGGCGCATTGGGAAGGGGAGAGAGAAGACTAAGGCAAGGCACTCCTCTATTATTGAGATAGGAGACAGCATCACGAACTCGTGGATCTTCCAGAGCCTGAAATATAACTACGTCCCACTTGCCTGAACCACAGTTACGTAGTTTGCGAGCTAAGGCGGCAGGCTCCAGCTTGGGCGAAAATGCGCATTCGACAATGGCATTCCCCAGAGCTCCAAACTCGTTAAAACATTGCGCAAGATATTCAGTAGATAGCCCGGCCATTTCAGGCAAAATCACCTTTAGATGCCATGGCCTAGGGCTGCGCACCGTCCACGCGCCACTCTCTATTGCAGATTTGGCTTGGAGAACCTTTTGTCTGGTCGCGTCTGACACATGGCTGCGTCCATGTATAACCCTATCGACAGTGGCACTGCCAACATTGGCGAGACTTGCAATTTCCTTGATACGAGCACGACCAGTCATAGGCTACTTAATACATCAAAATACATCAAATAAAGTCATTTGAATTCCAACTTCACATCAAAATTCATCAAATATGAAAGTTGCAAGTGATTTTTCTTGGCTTTTTACCCCTTCTGCTGTGCTTTTGAACGGCGGATGGCAAGTACAACGGTGGAGGGTGATAATGAAAGCAGCGGTTGTTGGCCTTGGGGATATGGGCAGCGGCTTGGCTTTGAATTTGATCAAGGCTGGCTTTGAGACTTGGGGCTTTGACATTGATCAGAAGCGGATGGCTAGTTTTTCTGAGTTTGGAGGAAAACCGGCAGAAAATTTGTTCGAATTAGGCCGCAACGTCGACGCAGCCTTCGTAATGGTGATGACTGGCGCGCAGGCCAAGGAGGTGATCTTTGGAAGGGGTGGGCTAGTGGAAGCCATGCGTAAGGGTGGAATTATTCTGGTCACTGCCACAATCAAACCGCATGAGCTTGTAGAGATCGCAGAAGGATTAAAATCGACTGGGCTCGATTTGGTCGATACTCCAGTATCTGGCGGGTTCCCGGGAGCGCAATCGGGTACACTTACAATGATGGCTGCAGCTCCTTCAGATATCCTTGATCGTGCGGCGCCTGTCATGGAGGCTGTGTCAGCCAGAATTCATCGGGTTGGTTCAGTCCCCGGACAAGGTCAGACAGTTAAGGCGTGCCTGCAGACAGTAATTGGGTCGATTTTCGCAGCGAATTTTGAGGCCTGTGTTCTTGCTGCAAAGGCGGGCATTTCGGGGCAAGTGATCCACGATGTTTTCACCACATCTGGAGCTGGCTGTGGCGTTACTAAGGCGGCTCTAGAAAATATAATCGACCGTAAATTCGAGGGGACGGGCAGTCACATCTCTACTATGCACAAGGATTTAACCATTTCCCTTGATTTGGCACAGCAAATGACTGTGCCACTGCATATGGCTGCTCAAGCGATGCAAGTGTTTCATGCAGGTAAAATAAAGTACCCCAATGGAGACAATTGGGTTTGTACGCGGGTTATTGAGGAAATAGTCGGTGTGGAATTGCACCGAGATGGGGCGAGGGCAATTAGATGAAACTTGGTGTGATTTGTGACGGTATCAGCCGTGATCTCTACCATGCCGTCGATGTAATGGATGAGTTCGACTTAGAATACGCAGAGTTACAATTTGTATGGGATGCTGAGGTGGGTGATCACACGCCAGAGCAGATCAGAGAAATGGACAGCCTCTTGAGAGATCGCGGTAAGCCCGTCTCTTGCCTCTCCCGTCACATCTTTGCGGGTATGACCCAAAACAACAAACCCGGTGACACACTCCACACAACCCATATGGACGCACTTAAACGCGTTATCGACATGGCGCATATTTTAGATGCGGGATTAGTGCGGATCATGACGCCAAAGAAGGAGCAAATACTTTGGGGTAGTCATGGAGCAGAGCAATGGAACGTCGCGAAGGGCGCGTGGGACGCTATCCTGCCGCTGATTGCCCCAGCAATAGAGTTGGCTAGGGCTGAACGTGTCAAGTTAGTGGTTGAAACAGGTAATGGCACGATGGTTAACTCCAGTTACACGGGTCGTCGTCTGATCGATGATCTGGATGCAAAGGACGTCTTGGGCGTTCTGTGGGATCCAGCTAATAATTGCTGGTGTCACGAGGTGGCATTTCCTGATGGTTACATGGAATTGAGCCAGGGTTACTTAGGCCACGTTCATATCAAGGACGTCCTAGTTGACACCCCAAGGGCACACCTTGAAGTGCGCCGAATGGACGAGGGACAGCTTGCGCCCTACTTTCCCAAAATTGCTAGTTCCCTGCGACAAGACAGCTACCAAGGAGTAATCTCTTTTGAGAGCGTATACCACAAGGGAGACGGAGACTTTGAAGCTGGCTTCAGGAGCTGCATTGATCGCTTCAAGGCGCATTTTTCTAGTTAGAATTGTAAGCCTATCAATGCCCAAATCTTCTGAGATTTGAAAATCGTGAAAGTGATGGGTTTTGAAAATCAACGTTCATTTGGGTTCGCATCAGAGCGTAGGGCCGTGAAGAAATGTTGACCCTAAGCATGGGTACGCCAGCTTTTTCTGTTAAGCCTAGGCCATGGCCTACGAATTGAGTCCCAATTGGAGATGTATTGGTTAGCTGGTCGTTGGCCTGCATCCTACCTTTGTCTAACTCATAAGCCATTCGCGCGGCCGTGCCCGTTCCAGTGGGACACCTGAAGATCGTGTTAGGATGACCATAAATTGCTCCTGCGCTTTCGAATTTGTTTGAACCTGCCTGAGTTATAGGCCCAAGGAAATTTACAAATTTAGGGGCCTCTAACGGCCCCAACCTTGGGTGGGTTGCGTCAAAATCAGGTTCGATTGCTTCGCAAATCGCAAGTCCGATAGCTTTCATTTTCGCAAAATTGGCTGTGTTTATTTTTAGACCGAACTGCTCAGCATCAACCGTGATGAATAGTGCCCCGCTCCAAACAAGAGCTACATCGACCTTACCATAATCGGGCAGGGCAAGCCGTATCTTTGGATTGATCACGTACGAGGCGTCACCTTCGACAATCATCTCCTCGATGACATCATTCCTTACTGTGGCAGTCGCTTGGATCAAACCAGCTGGCACTTCGTGAGTGATTGTGTTGCTCCCCTCCGATTTTGGTAGCATGCCGGCCTCCATCAGAGCGAAAAGCGTTGCTGCTGTGTTGGACCCTGAAAAATATGGATACCCCATGCATTCCATGATCACTTGGCCAAAAGGTGCCTCGCTAGTTGTTGAGGGAAAAGTTAGGTTGGCACACATATCTTCATGGCCCATCGGCGGCGCAATCATTAAACTTCGCAGAGTGTCAAATTCAGAAGTTATCAGGTGGCGCATTTCAAAGGCTGATAAACCTTTTGGTATCGGAATTCCGCCAATAATAACCCGATGGTAATCCCCGCCGACATCCACGTCGGCTATATCAACTAGCCAATTATCTTCGGGCATCAGGTTCACCAAATTCTTTCCATTTTGCATCTGGAACCACAACAATATTGCCGACGTAGTTCTTTGCCTGGAAAGTCTTTTGTGCGTGGTGCAATTGTGACAGCGGAAAAATTCCGCCGAGGGTTGGACCAATTTTACCGGCCTCAATGTAGTCTACTATTCGAGCAAAATCCTCGGGTTGCCCTTGAGAGGAACCATGAATGTTCAAAAATGCCATGTATACGGTGTGTAAATTGATGCGTGGCGTATATCCGGAAATAGTACCTGCAGAGATATAATGCCCATCAGGCCGAAGGGCTTGCAAAAGACCGTGGAACATGGATCCGCCGACCTGATCAATCACGACGTCGACAGACCGATTGCTACGGGTGGCCTCTGTAACAGCAACCAAGAATGCATCTTTGTCGAACCCGCCGCTTTGGTCTGTGAAGTCCTGTCGGCATATACAGGCCTCTGCTCCAAGTGATAAAATCTGCTCCTCTTTCCCACGGCTGGTAACGGCATAGGGTATTGCGCCGCGTGCGCGGGCAAGTTGGATGGCGGCAGAGCCCACACCGCCTCCTGCGCCCGTAATCAGAATTTTGTCTCCCGATTTTGCACTGACGCGCGACAACATGTGCTCAGCAGTCAAAGTGGCACAGCCAAATGTTGCCAATTCTGCATCTGGGATATTACGCTGGATTTTGTGCGCATTGAGCGCGGGGACGACCACATAGTCAGCGAAGCCCCCGTCTGCTCCGTGCCCAATATAGTCGACATTGGACAAATCCATTCGAGGACTGCCGTCTGTATCTTTCGCATGATAAATGCTGAAATCTACTAGAACGCGCTCTCCCACGCGATCTTGGGACACCTTGTTGCCAACCGCCGCAATACGGCCGACAATGTCTGCCCCTTGAATGCGAGGAAAGCTAAGTCCCGTCTCACCATTCGTGGCGGCGATAGAGGCTGCGGCACTGGTCTCGTCTAGGTCGCTGTTTGGGTCAAAATCCACTGCGTATTGAGCTTCGCGAACTTTGATGTCCGTATTGTTTAATCCGCAAGCACTCACTTCTATGAGTACATCGTGCGCGCCTGGTTGAGGTACTGGGAAGTCATTGTAGTAAACTAGCTTCTCGGGTCCACCATGCCCCGTTAACACCATCGCCGACATTGTTTTTGGCATTGGCATGTTTTCCTCTCAATCTAATTTAGTGATCAGGCGTCGACAGACTGAAACAAGCTAATCAAATCATCAAGGTGTAATGCGTAAGCTATAAATTTTGCAAATATCTGATGAAGAGTTCAAAGTAGGAATGGTGCCAATTAAGGTCAATTGTGGTGGCCGTCCCTTTAATTTTTTGGGATCTCTTTTATTGCCATGAGAGTCAAATCTTCTTGGCTCGCGTTAGAGGCTTAAGCGCGTTATCAGCTTTAGTACGATAGTTGCATTTTGCGAAAGTAATCCTTGGTGACAAACGAAAACATAGATAGCCGTTCGGGCCTCGCATTTGCTGTATCAGCTTACCTGCTTTGGGGAATACTTCCTATTTACATGAAGCTACTTGCTCATGTGCCACCGGCGGAGGTTGTCGCTCATAGAGTGGCTTGGTCTGTTCCAATAGCTGCCGCAGTTTTGATATCACTGGGTAGAGTGTCTGACCTTCTGCAAGCCTTAAAGTCGCCGATGATGTTGTCTATGGGTCTTCTGACCGCGGCGCTCATCTCTTTCAATTGGACAGTTTATGTTTGGGCTATAGCTAATGATCACGCGCTAGACGCCGCGTTAGGGTACTACATTAATCCCCTTTTTAGCGTTGCACTTGGGGCTATTTTTTTGAAAGAGCGCCCTAACTTTATTCAGATTGTGGCAATCGGTTTTGCAATAATTGCGGTCGTGATACTTACAGTTTCAGCGGGTAGCCTGCCTTTAGTGACAGTAGCTCTTTTTGTAAGCTGGGGTATATATGCACTAGCCAAAAAACGTTTGCCCATTGGCCCAAATCAAGGCTTCTTATTAGAGGTCTTAGTTTTGCTGCCATTCGCGTTGGGTTACATATTTTATTTAATTCTCACGGGAGCGGATAGCTTTCTCACAGAGGGCCCTGTGATAACGCTTTTGCTTGTGGGGTGTGGTGCGGTGACTGCCGTTCCTTTGTTATTGTACTCCAACGGCGCTAAGCGGCTGCGTCTAACTACTATTGCTATTTTGCAGTATATCGCACCGACCATGATATTTTTGTGTGCGGTGTTCATTTTTAAGGAACCGCTTGCTGGGCCTAAAGTAATTGCCTTTCCGCTTATTTGGGTCGCACTCGTCGTTTATACAGCGTCGTTGATAGGTAGCCTTGGAGGGATAAAGTCGAGCTCCAAAAACTAACTAGAGCGACAATGGCTTCTAAATATAAAATAAACCTACACTGCACTAACCAGATTTTTTCCATGCGCTGAAAAAATGGATATTACAAGGTCCCCCTGGATAGAGGAGTACTATCAAGAGAGTGCGAATAGAGCTTCCAACGATTAATGAAAGAGTACGCCTTAAACGAATAACTCCATTGAGCTAAAACTCACGCAACGCTAGCTTGCGTTAGGCGCAATACGGCTCATCGCAAATGTGATGCGCCTGTGCGATACGAAAGTTAGTGCGCATGGATAATCAGAGAGTTGTCGTCCTCGATCACGGCAAATCAAACGTCAAATTATTCGTCTGTAGTAAGAGTGGTGACGTTGTAGAGAGCCGCTTAACCCAGAACCTGTCGCTAGACGCTACAAATTGGCGGCATACTGATCTTATCAGCTTAAACGAATGGGTGCTCTCAACCTTAGCCGAATTAAACCAAAATCATTCCATTGGAGATATCATCGTCTCTGCTCATGGTTCGGGTGGAGTGTTGGTTGGGGATGATAATGAGGTGTGTGGCGATGGAGCCTTAGTACCGATGATCGACTACGAACAAGAGCTTCCAGCAGATATCGCGATAGCCTATGAAAAAATTAAGGCCAGCTATCTAGATCGTGGTTCGACCTTAATGATGGGTGCCACCCACTTAGCGCGTCAGCTTTTTTGGATCGAAACTTTAATGCCTGAAGCTATCGAGCGCGCGCGATGGTTTTTGGGCCTGCCACAATACTGGGCTTGGCGTTTTAGCGATGTTGCTGCCAGTGAATTTACCTTTTTGGGCGCCCAGTCTCACTTGTGGAATGTGTCTCGGTCCTTTTGGACGGACGTGGTGCGAGATCACAAATGGGAGAGAATATTACCACCCATGACCTCGTCTGATGCGGTACTTGGGATGATACGACCAGAATTGGCCGAAAAATATTTGCTGTCTCCTGATATTAAGGTGCACGCTGGGATCCACGATTCATCAGCTAATTTTTATAGTTATAAATCGTTGGGCCTTGAGGAGTTCACAGTTGTGTCTACCGGCACTTGGACCGTGGCACTCGCTGAGGGGTTTGACCCGCTGCAGTTAACAGAGGCACTGGGGATGACGTGCAATTCAGATCCGTTTGGTAACCCAGTTTGTGGCGCACTCACGATGGCTGGACGTGAATATGAGACTATCGCAGGTGTCCAGCCCGCCGGAGCAAGAGCCGACCTCAGTGTGATCCAGGAATTGGTATTGCAGAGGACCATGGTGCTACCGAGTTTGAGCGATGATAATGGCCAGTTTCCACGTTCTGCGCGTTCTGGGCAGATAGTCGGTCCAAAACCAGATACACAAGAACAGCGTCTTGCCTTGGCGATCATTCACAGTGCTCTTCTTACGGTGGAGTGCGCAAACACCTTGGGACCTGATCGAACATGGATATTGGACGGGAGCTACTTGCGGGAGCCACTCTACGCGGCAATGGTAAACTCAATACGTTCCCTAACGGCACCTAATGCGAAAACTTTTATAAATGAGGCGGCTGATGGCCTCTCGAGGGGAGCGGTCGCATTATGTTACCCATCTACAGTTTTACCACCAACGCTTGGGCATCCATCCAAACTGGATAAGGTCCAAGGTTTGAAAAAATATGTTGAAGATTGGCAAAGGCTTGCACGGGAGAGCGTTGAATGAAACCTGATGAGAAGAAACTGCGCGAGCATATGATTGAGACCTGCTTAAAGATGAATGCACACGGTATAAATCAAGGTGCATCTGGAAATCTTTCCGTGCGCTATGGTGATGGATTTCTAATTACACCGTCTTCAATCCCATACGATCAAATCGGCCCAAAGGATATTGTGGAGATGGATTGGGATGGCACGTATGTTGGGCTGCGTCCGTCATCAGAGTGGCGCTTCCACCGCGACATATTAAAAACACGTTTAGACGTTAATGTTGTGTTGCACTGTCACTCCACCTTCGCAACTGCCGTGGCTTGCCACCACCGAGACATTCCGGCTTTCCACTATATCGTTGGGTTAATGGGCGGTAATACCCTTCGATGTGCCCCTTATGCGACTTTTGGCACCCAGGAGCTCTCCAATGCTGCTATTGACGCCCTAGAGGGCAGAATGGCGTGTCTGCTTGCTCAGCATGGTCAAATTAGCCTAGGGAAGAATGTTGATGGCGCCCTTGCCATGGCCATTGAGGTGGAGTCCCTGGCAAAAATTTATATTAACGCCTGTGCGTTAGGTGAACCGCCAGTGCTCTCTGATAGTGAAATGGATCGGGTATTGGAGCAAATGAAACGCATGAGCTACGGTAAAAGCCCTGAGGCTGACGACGCAGGGGATATCGCGAAACCAAGGTTGGCGTGAAATCAATGCCTGCACCGTTAATCACAGGATCGAATATTAAAGGGTTATTCAATGCGAGTTGATGGAAAGCACTTTCGCTCTTTGTGGTGGAACGATGTCGATGCCGTCCTGGAAATTATCGATCAGCGAATGCTGCCCTACCAATTTCAAATAGCGCAAGTTGTAACACTCCAGCAGTTTGCTGACGCTATTTCTGAGATGAAAGTTAGGGGAGCCCCGCTAATTGGAGCCACCGCTGCCTATGGTGTGGCGAGAGCCATGGCAGACGATCCCTCGGACACTAATCTTCAACATGCCCATCAATTTCTTGAAAAAACACGGCCTACAGCAATCAACCTCAGATGGGCACTCGACCGTTGTAGAACCGCATTGTCTGGCCTCCATGAAAATCAGAGAGCGGCTGCAGCCTTGCAGTTGGCGCACGAGATTGCGGACGAAGACGTGCAAATAAACAAGAGACTAGGCGAGCATGGCTTAGAAATCATAAAGGAAATTGCTGAAAATAAGCACGATGGAGAACCAGTCCGGATATTAACACATTGCAATGCCGGTTGGATTGCGACTGTCGACTGGGGCACAGCAACCAGTCCGATATACCAAGCGCACGACCTTGGCATAAATATTCATGTTTGGGTGGATGAGACCCGGCCACGTAATCAGGGTGCACTCACCTCTTGGGAATTGGGGAAACACGGTGTTTCGCACACCTACATTGTGGATAATGCTGGTGGCCATTTAATGCAGCACGGAATGGTCGACTTAGTAATCACAGGGACTGACCGGACAACGCGATGTGGCGACGTCTGCAACAAAATTGGCACCTATCTGAAGGCTCTAGCGGCAAAGGACAATAATGTTCCGTTCTACGTAACGCTACCATCTCCAACAATAGATTGGACTATAAAAGACGGACTCTCCGAAATCCCGATAGAGGAAAGGCGTGCCGAAGAAGTGGAACAAGTGCAAGGCATAACACCCACCGGAGATTTAGGAAGACTTGTAGTGACTCCAGAGGGGACTCATGGCGGAAACCCGGCGTTTGACGTGACGCCGAGTAGGCTTGTAACAGGTTTGATTACTGAGCGCGGCGTTTGTCCCGCCTCTGAAGAGGGCTTACTAAAGCTTTTTCCAGAATTTTTGGAAGCGCATTAGAACTGTAGTGGCCGCCTCTTAACTGCAGTTGGAAACTAGAAATGAAATCCTGAGTCCATCTCTTACATTGTGGGAATGTAAACCCTCAGGGCCATTTCCGCCGATAGCAGGAACGAATTCAGAACCCAATATCACGGCATCAATCTGTTCACTGCCAATCATCGTGAACATCGAAATCTGTCCATAAATTTGGCCTGTCTCAGCAAGTTGGAGCTCAGCACTTTCGGAAATTATTGATGCGTCGGCTTCCACTTGTCCAAGGCCTCGAGAAATTTGTTTTTCTCTCCTTCGTGCATCGAGATATTATTTTTGGGGTAAGGGAAATTTTCGTTCGCCACCTCGTTATGAAATTGTGTGAGGGCGGCGACGCGTTCCTCGTGGATTTGTTTCTGTAAGCGTCCGACATTACCAAAAGAGTGTGCGTGCTTTGGGGGCCTTTCCTCTTCGCTATCTTCCCCGCAAATGTCGGCAACAAAGGACATAATCACGTCCCCGGCCATGCCTGATCCCAGCGAGAACGTCACGATGGAGGTTTTGTAGTTCACGGCTTCCAGAACTTCCTCTGCGATGCATTCGGCTTCGACCGCAACTACGCCCACTTCTTCTAGACGTTTAAGGTTTTGAAAAATTTTAATTGCTTCATCGGCATTGCGCCCCCAACCCCTTAGGCCACCACAGTACTGACTAAAGGTTGGGATCAAACCAATATGGCTTTGCACCGGGATCCCCTCTCTCGACATCATTTCCAAAGCATCAAGCGAGCGCAGTGTGTAGTACATGTCGGCGCCACGGCGCATAGCCTCAAATGCGTCAGCTAGAATTTCTGCATTTGAACCAAATTGCGCCCATCTTGAGCCCACTCGTGCGAAATGGGTCGGCGCAATTTCTCGAATGTCATCAATTTGCTCCATCCCCCCAACGAACAAGTCTATGCCTGCCTCCTTGCACGCGAGTATTTCAGCGCGGTTTGCTGGGTTGGCCATCGACAGTTTTTTGGGGTTCACCTTTAGGTCTTGCAGGTCCGCGATGGTGTAATTGCGTTTCGCTGGTTTTCTGGAGAAATCATAAATGCGTTTCATATCGGGCATGCTCCTGACGGCTGCTCAACTCATCCATAAATGAGTGCAATGAGTGGTGAGTTATATGAGTGTATAAGGTATCAGAAGAAATAAAACGAATAATTAAACTTAGCTCAGGAGCTGTTGGGATTTTTCATCAGCATGGCAATGCGGGTTGATCTGTGGCTAGTGAAACGTTTTTGATTAAGCTATTTAATCTTCAACACCGCTCTACAAATGCGCGCATTGATCACTCAACTTTTACGGTGCTCGACCGCATCTAGCCAAAGTCGATCAATTGCATCGACTACCTTTGGATCGAAGTTACTTTTCTCTTCCCAGTATCGTCCTGAAGGTACGAAATAGTTAGCGGCTGCTTCGGCTTGCAGCGCTTTGTCCACGCGGTTTTCTTTGAATTGCGTTGGTCTTAATTTTTCGAGTTCGGAGTGACAAGCTGTCGGGAATGTGAGCCGTGTTCGCTGGGCCGTAGATAAATTCACGACCGCACATCCAGCCCGCGAGGCTAAGGCCCAAAACCTAACTGATTTTGCCTCCAGTGATCGGAGGGTGATATCATCTCGCAATGGATCTGCTTTGCCGTGGCCATAAAAGTGGGTGGGTCCCTTATCCGGATATACCATGTCGCACCCGATCATTGCTATCACGCGAGGCTTCAGTGCTCCGAGCGCCCAGTATCCAGCCGTGAAAGCCATCGTGCCCCCGGCATACACAAAGCCACCGAACTCATTTTGCACTGGGACATAATCTTTTGCTCCAACAATACGTTGCCCTTCTCGCAATAACTTTGGCCGTCGATTTTCAGGAAAGTCCTCTGGATGAATTAGGAAGTCCCAATCGTTGCGGACCCGCCATGCATTGTTAATCGCCACAAATAACTCTGACGATTTACGGGGTACATTTTGAGATTTTGTAACGCCGGGGCCGGAACCCATAACAATGATAGTCTTTCGTGTCATTAGTAACGCTTGTCCTATTTTCTTAAGGTAAATCATAGTTCAGTTTGCATGAGCAACTAAAAGTCAGTCTTAAGATAAGCCAATTACATAGGCAGACAAAAATCAGAAAAAATTCACAGTATTATGATCTGAGGCAAAATATTTAATATTATATATATTAATAATATAAATTATAATATTATTTAATTATATGCTTATAAAGTGCCTTGAATTGTTTCCTGTGAGTCACCATCTGAATAGGGCTGAAAACTTCAATTCGATTTTCTGTTTTCCTTAATCGGCTCACAGCTCTCGAAATAGTTGTGAGAAGCCGAGCTGCCGCATTTTGTGGGTAGTTATTTATAAGGAAAATCAAGATGGCTAATGGTTCAGTAAAGTGGTTCAACTCGTCAAAAGGCTTTGGGTTCATCGCGCCTGCCGAAGGCGGTAAAGATGTGTTTGTGCACATATCCGCACTAGAGCGCGCAGGATTAACAAGTCTAAATGATGATCAAAAGGTCACTTTCGATATAGAGCCTGGCAAAGACGGGCGCGAAAGTGCGATCAATATTGTTCTAGTATAAAATTAATAGGCTCTGTGTAATTTAAGAGCTCGACTCCTTTCAGATAAGCGCCTGTTCCAAATTTCTGTTCAGTATCACGATACTTTAAATAAAAAAGTGCAAGGCTGGCTTTTGCTGGCCTTGAGCTACCAAGCTGTGCGCTCTGTAATGAACCAGGGACCGTGTGGTCGATACCTTTAGCTGCTGTTTTAACCTTAAACTGGTTCTGCTTGGGAGCTTCCAATGTCTAAATTACAGTCAAAAGGTGGATTAAATAATCCTCAGATTTTTTCCTCAAACAAAAAGGTAAAAACTAGTAGCGCGACCAGTAGAAGCGCTGTTCCTTCATCCATAAAGATAACAGATTTTGGTAGATATCAGATCAAATCGGGCTTGATTGCGAAACGATATATAGCGCGGGCTTTTGTAAAGCCGCCAACGCAGGTTCGGGGAGTGATCGCCGAAGCTGAGGGTGCAAGTGAAAATGCAGCGATCTCCGCTGTTCGGGACGCCATCGAGGAAATCAATGAACGCCGTTCCACGGAGCGCCGAAAAGATACGAAGACGGATTTTTTTGTACCTTGTACGGACGAATATGCGGAGGCAATCATCAGCGTCTCTCTTACTAAGCCACAACTTGCAATGCTGAGCGCACTCTCCTTAGCGCACGAAGATGGCCTCAATGAAACTCAACTGGCCAATGCGGCTGGTTACAAGTCTGCACAGTTAGCACACAGGTCTTTGGCTGCTATTGGTCGTTCGATTGCAAAATATCTGTCGTTTGAGCTCACGGTTGTTACCAAGCCCAACGCCTTGCATGGTAGTTATGTAGTTGCGGCATGCGAACACCTCACAAATCAAGCTGACCTTGTAAGGTGGGTGATTTATCCTGAATTGAGAGATGCAATTAGAAGAGTTTTGTAGGTCAGTTCAGTCACATAAAGATTTGGGTTGGGTAACCAGTATTGCACAAGATGAGTTGTAGTTCTTAGAGACAGGTTTTCATAGTAATCTTAATGATGAATTAGGCGCTGGGTTGGCCAAACTTCAATTTGTGGCTATGGCAACTCGATTCATAAATTTGATCATACACAAGCGAAGTTTAGAGTTGATGCATCATGAAAGCTTGTTACTACCATAGATCCTCTGGGAATTTTTGCCGTACGAGTGCTCTCTTAACCCAATAGTCATCCAAAGAGCAATTTCTTGCGGGTAAGGCCGACAGTCACATCTGCGAAAATTAATTATGCTGAAATTAATAAAAGCACTGAAAGCAGGTTATAAGTTTAAATTGTTGCATATTCTTCTCGCAATAAAGGCTTAAATATCCAATGTTTGAATTTGAGTTGTTTTAAGATTCAGCCGACAAATTTGATTTGATTGTCGGTAGGGAGGTAAAAAACTTGTCAGTTTCGATCATTGAAGCCGTTGATTTTTTCTATCTGTCGATGCCCAGAGTTACGACCGCTGCTGATGGAAGCCAGGATGCGTTGGTAGTAAGGGTGCGGGCGGGCAACTACGAGGGATGGGGCGAGTGTGAGGCAGCCCCATTGCCGTCAATCGCCGCGTTCGTCTGCCCAATCTCGCATGGCGCGTGTCGCCCGGTATCTGACGCAGTTCTGGGCGCGCGGATCGAAAGCCCAAATGATATCAGAGCGATTGCCGCAAAGGTTGCTTACGACTCTATGGACCTACTGCAGGCCGCTCACGCGTGGTCCGGAATTGAAATGGCCTTGTGGGACTTGCTCGGCCGAGCTCGAGGCGTCCCAGTTTGGCAACTCTTAAACTGGGAGAAGGCCTATGCCAAAACTCCCTACGCCTCAGTCTTGTTTGGCAGCAGCCCTGACGTAACATTGTCCCGTGCCAAAGAAATACGATCCAGTGGCTTTCGAGCCGCAAAATTTGGTTGGGCACCTTTTGGCCAGTCTGTTGAAGCTGACGCCAATCAAGTGGCTGCAGCCCGCGAGGGATTGGGTCCCGATGGCATCCTCTTAATAGATGCCGGTCAAATATTTGGTGAAGACGTGGAGGCGGCAGCGGCGCGGCTGCCGGCTATGGAGGCTGCTAATGTCATGCTATTTGAGGAGCCGTTTCATGGTCATGCATATCGTGCGTATCAGTCGCTTTCTGGGCAATGTGTCACGGTTAAAACCGCTGGCGGAGAGGCGGCACATAATCGGCACATGGCAGAGCACTTGATTGACTTTGGGGGCGTTGGTTTCATCCAAATTGATTGCGGTAGAATTGGTGGTATTGGACCTGCTGTCGATGTGGCTCGCTATGCCGCTGAGCGAGATGTGGTCTACATAAATCACACGTTCACATCGAATTTAGCTCTGTCGGCCTCAATCCAGCCCTATGCTGGTCTCCAGAACCATAAAATCTGTGAGTATCCCACCGGTTTGTCGGCGCTGGCACGCGAGCTGACGATCACTCAGATCGCCCCCAATGCCAATGGAGAAATTGAATTGCCAGATGCTCCAGGGTTGGGAATTGAATTGAACGTGGAAGCCCTGGAGACCTATCGGGTGGATGTGGACATCCGCATTAATGGGGAGCGTATTTTTCAGTCTCCTAGCATTTGACGTGCCCTAAAGCTATGTTCTGCCCAGTAGGAGCCATTGAATTTTGGTGGGTAGAAAGTCAGGAAATAAAGCACAAAGCCGATGTCGAAAAAGATTGTGTTCTAGTGATAATGAAGACAGCTTTTCCCTGTGAATTAGGGACAATAGATAATGAGTAAGCCGATCATAGCCTCTCAAAAACATCTCTTCGATATTCCTGACGAGGTAGCCTATCTGAACACCGCATACATGTCGCCGCTCATGCATTCTGTCATAGCGGCAATCGATGAAGGCGTGCGGTTGAAGGCACAACCCTGGCGGCTAACCATTGATCATTTTTTTGAAGAAGTAGACACCGCCAAAAAGTTATTTGGGCAGTTGGTTAATGCGCCTGAGGACCGGATTGCGGTCGTTCCCTCCGCATCTTACGGGTTGAGTACGGCGGCCAATAACATTCCCCTAACTAAGGGTCAGCGCATTATCACTCTAAAAAATCAGTTTCCTTCACACACCTATCCGTGGAAGCGAAAAGCGCGTGAGACCGGTGGGGATTTTGTTGAAGTAGACGTTCCTCAGGGTGCGGCAGCAACCGCTGCGCTCCTACAGGCAATTGATGAGCGTACCGCTGTCGTCGCCGTGCCTAACGTACTCTGGACCACAGGGGCTTATGTTGACCTGGTAAAAATGCGCTCGCGATGCGACGAAGTGGGTGCTGCGCTTGTCTTGGACTTGACGCAATCTGCAGGAGCGCTGGTCACTGACTTTACTAAAATCCGCCCAGACTTTGCGGCCGTGGCAAATTACAAGTGGATGCTCTGCCCATATTCTACTGGATTTCTTTACGTGGATCCTACCTATTTTGATGGGAAGCCACTCGAAGATGGCTGGGTTACGCGGGAGGGTGGGCGTAATTTTTCTCGTCTCACTGAGAACCCAGAAACATTCGAGGCTGGTGCAGTCCGATATGATATGGGTGAGCGCGCAAATTTCGCGCTTCTACCTGGTGTGAACGAGGCGCTGCGACAATTGCTTAATTGGAATGTAATGGCGATTGAGAGCACGCTCGCTGCCCGTAATGCAGATTTGTGTCGCAGGCTTAATGCGCTTGGATTGAAAACTGTTCCCGCTGAAAACCGTGGGGCACATTTTATTGGTGCACAGCTGCCGCCAGGTGTACGCGAGGACCTCTTGCTCCAATTGGCAAAAGAAAATGTATATTTATCGGAGCGCGCGGGTTCTTTGCGTATTACGCCGCATCTCTGGAATGATGACAGAGACTTTGACCGGCTTATAAATACCTTGGGCAAATTGGTTTGATTTGTAATCAGAGGGTCCGCGGTTTGAGCCCGGGTGGAGGCACCATCTCACGATTGGGGGCGTCGTATGCGAACTCATATCCTCTATTTTCATTCTCCCGGGGAATTGCGTTCAACCCAACCTCTGGCATAAGCCAGTCCATCTTCGGTTGGTCGGAGTGCTGGCGCCCGATCATAGATCGCAATTCCAGTTTGAAACCCAAATATTCGTTTGCCATAGCATGCCAAATATTCAAGTGACTGCATGGCAAAGGTTGCTGCGGGTAGAAAGGATGCATAGGCCTTTTCAGCGCTGGCTTCATCGCCAGAACGCCAGTGTTTCAAACAGTTCATCACACCACTCAACACATCTGGTGCCACAATGAATCCCTCACAACCGGCGCGCAGGCAGTCAGTCATCTCGAGCCCGCCTCTGCCATTTAGGACGGTGAGCTTATCGCCTGATACGGCAATGAGGTTGGCTAAATCACCTGCGCTCACCTCTGCCTTGACGTGGGTGAAGCCAGGACAATTGTCAGCCAGTCTATTAAGATCGTCTGATGACAGTGATCGTCCCAGGTATTGTGGCGCGTTCTGTACAGCGAAGGGCAGACTTAAATCACTGCCCACCCGGGTCATGAAGTTAATGTATTCATTGGCAGCGTAGTTTCCCACGAGGGGCGGCTGAAGAATTAACCAGTCAGCACCAGCAGCTGTTGCGTGCGCGGCGAGAGATTTTTGCTCCGCAACCGAATTTCCAGTGACAGTGACCCCGAGTGGTAGGTCACCCCGATCTTGAGCAGCCCAATCAATAATTTGCTTCTTCTCAGTTTCACTGAGCTTCCCGACTTCGGTTGCGAGACCAAGTACAATGACCCCGTCAGGGCTTGCTTGACGGATCCACGCCATCTGGCTTGCCATTGCAAAGCGATCTAGCTCTTCGTTAGCGTCAAAAAGAGCGAAGAGAACGGCATGTATGCCCTTAAAGCGTTTTACCATTCGGCTATTGACCCATCTTTGTGCCTCCAAATGGGCGCGCGCCATCGATGGCCCACCCGAGACAATTCCTCAACTTTTTCTTGATCAACCTCGATCCCAAGGCCAGGGCCCTGTGGAATAAGTAGGTCACCGTTTTCTATTTCGATGCCCCCTGGGACTAGATAGTCCAACACATCAGCCCCAGTATTGTAGTGGATACCGATTGACTGCTCCTGAATGAATGCGTTGTGGCAAACTGCATCAACCTGTAACGAGGCTGCAAGTGCTATGGGGCCTATTGGGCAATGAGGTGCAAGCGCGACATCGTAGGCTTCGGCCCAATGGCCTATCCGGACCATTTCAGAGATCCCACCAACGTGTGCTGTGTCCGGATTGATGACCTGCGCCGCGCGAAGTTCAAATACGCGCTTAAAGTCATACCTGCTGTGCAGGCGTTCTCCGATACAAAGAGGTATTGAAGTCGAGCGAGCTAGGTCTGCCATAGTTTCAATCATCGCCGAAACTACTGCATCCTCAATAAAAATTGGCCGTAGAGGTTCTAACTCTTTAAGCAATACGCGCGCCATTGGTGCGTGCACGCGGCCATGGAAGTCAAATGCGAGATCCATTTCGTCTCCAACTGCTTCCCGTAGCTCAAACAAGCTTTTTACTATCCTATCTACTGCTGCATATGTGTCTACGATCTGAAGTTCTGCGCATATGTTAAATTTTGCAGCTGAATAACCATTGCTTTGTACAGCTCTCACCCCGCCAATAAGATCTGACGGTTTGTCGCCGCCACACCATTGGTAGGTGCGGATGCGATCTCGTACTGGCCCACCAAGTAATGTGTGAATAGGGGCGTCAAGAGCTTTTCCCTTTATATCCCAGAGCGCCATATCAATGCCAGCCAGGGCGCTCATGAGCACTGGCCCCCCCCTATAGCAGCCGTTTCGGTAAATCATCTGCCATATATCTTCAATCCGGCTAGGATCGCAGCCTATCAGTACATCTTCCAATTCATGTACAGCTGCCTTCAGAGTTTCGGCGTGGCCTTCGAGGATAGGTTCGCCCCAGCCAGATATACCCTCGTCAGTCTCTATTTTTAGAAATAGCCAACGTGGAGGTACGACCCAGGTCTTCAGACTAGTAATTTTCACATTCGGCTCCTAACGTTCATGCCAGAAGATGATCTGAGGTTGGCCTCGGATCTGTCAATAAGAGCCAGTAGTGCTTCTATTGCAGCGCGTTCGTCTTTGAGCTGGACGTGCTCTAAGACCTGAGCGTGTTCATCACAGACACTCAGCAGGGTATCTCTTGATCTTTTCTGAAAGCGGCGACTACGTTTGAAACTTTCAATTAGGGCACCCTCCATCGCCTCAAACAGAAATGTGAGGACTCGGTTCCCTCCCGCTAAAGCAATTGACTGGTGGAATTTGACGTCAGCGTGATCAAACGCCTGCCCAACTTCGACATTTGCTTCGCCTTCAGGCATGCTTTGCGCGATCTCTCGCATTACTGCTAGGGCAGATGTCACAACATCAATGCCGGACCGGCTTGCATTTCGGCAGGCTAGCGTAACCGATTGCACTTCCAGGGAACGCCTTACTTGGGTGAGGTCAAACACAGCCCGTGGATCTGAGTGAATGAGCGCCTGTAAAAATGCGCCAAACATAGCGCCATCTGGCTGTTGGATTGCGGCTCGCCGGCCTCGCGATAAGTTTATGAGGCCACGCCCTGCAAGAAGTTTGAGTGCCTCTCGCACGGTAACTCGGCTGACTTTGAATCGTGCGGCGAGTTCCGTCTCAGAGGGAAGCTGTAGCCCTAAATCAAATTGATCAAAAATTTCCGCTGTGATCAGCGCTGCTACGTTTTGGGCCGCAGTCTCACCTGGTGGAGTTTCTTTTTTCTTAAATGCCATAGACAACTTGTATGACAAGTTTTTGCACCCGTAAACGCGATAATTAATTTATTTCAGTTATAAAGATAAATTTAGTAATAAAAAAAACGTTTTTTGATACAAAATAGATTATTTGCAGGGCGCTGTTTTCCGTTGCTTATAAAACTATTTACAGTTTTGTATGACTAGTTTACCCATTTAGTTGTGCTCCAGAACAACATACACCAAAAAGCTGCAATCGTGGCTGGAGCTGAAAAAGGGAGGAAAATAAATATGAAATCAGCAAAGATTTTGCTTTCTGCGCTTGCCTGCTCGACAGCTGTGTTGGCTGCTACCGGGGCATCTGCCGAGCCAGTTGAAAAATGGTGTGAGGGCGTTCGAATTGCGGCATTCCCTGGTGGTCCGCAGGGCGGCGTTTTCGCCAACAATGTTTACAACGGATTTCGTCAGGCTGAGCTCGACCTTGGTGCTGACGTAACCTACTACTTTTCAAATTGGGATCCAAACTTGATGCTCCAGCAGATCCAGCAGGCGGTCGCGACCGGTGTTGACGGAATTGCTACCTATGGTTTTGCGGGCGAGGAGGCCACTGGTCCTATTGTCCAGCAAGCTTATGATCAGGGCATAATTTTTACGACACTCAATACCTCGCTGCGTGACAGCCAGGCTGCCTATGGGCCTAATGGCTTTGGTTATGTCGGCGCGCCTAACTATGACGCAGGCTATGCTCTGGGTGCTGAGGCGGCGGGTCGTGCGGGTGTTTCGGCTGGCGACAAAGTATTCGTCTGGGGTCTTAAAGCTCAGGGCGGTGACCGCGGACAACGTACTGTTGGGGTTATCGATGCGTTTGAGGCTGCTGGCTTGGAGGTACTGTATCAAGAGATCGACGCTGCCACGAATGCAAATCCAAACGCTGGCACGGCGACATTTGTTGGTCTCATGGGTGCCAACCCTGACGTAAAAATCGTTGTAACGGATCACGGTGGCTTGACCTCAAACGTAGGCGTTTATGCAGTGGCTGCCGGACTTGAGCCCGGCCAGGTGTATTTTGCAGGCTTCGATATGTCGCCAAATACTGCTCAGGCAGTGCAGGACGGTTATCAGAACCTTGTGATCGACCAGCAACCGTACCTACAGGGCTATCTGCCGATCTTAAATATTTGCCTCACTGAAAAGTATGGCTTCTCGGGTCTGGATGTTAACACCGCTGGTGCATTCGTGGACTCGTCTAACGTGGACGCGGTTGCGCCACTTGCGGCCGTTGAGATCCGCTAACCCAAAAATTACTGCGGCGGCATGCTCGCCGCAGTAATGCTGCTTTCAAAGGATCTTAAATGACTAAGGCAACGCCTCCCACCGGCACACCGGTGATTGAACTACGCAACGTGTCCAAGACATTTGGCGAGGTGCGTTCCCTGTCGAATGTAGATTTCGCGGTATATCCTGGCGAGATCGTTGGGCTCCTTGGCGACAACGGTGCGGGAAAATCAACTCTGGTGAAAACGGTGATGGGGTTTCATTCACCTGACCCTGGGGGTGAAATCTGGTTTGGCGGAAATCGCATTGACGACTGGTCTGTGGCGCGGGCCCGTGATCTGGGGATTGAAACAATTTATCAGGAGCGGGCGCTCTGTGAGAAGCAGCCGATTTGGCGGAATATGTTCATGGGCCGCGAACCGCGCTCGAAGTGGGGGTTGCTGGACGTAGCGAAAATGCGCTCCGAGTCGGCCCGATTGATGTCCGATCATATGGGATTCACGTCCGCAGCAGTACACCCTGACAATGTCGTCGCAACAATGTCCGGTGGTGAGAAGCAAGGCGTGGCGATAACCCGCGCGCTATATTTTGACGCAAACCTAGTGATCCTCGATGAGCCCACTGTCGGCCTGTCGCTGACTGAGACCAAGAAAACGCTAGACTTTGTGGGTGGGATTAAGAAAGCCGGAAAATCCGCAATTTTCATAGATCACAATATTTTCCATGTTTATCCAGTTGTGGACCGCCTCTATGTACTCGACCGTGGGAAAGTGGCTGGGATCTATGACAAGAGCGAAATCTCAATGGATGAATTAATCGAGCGCTTGTATCACGTCGCCCGCACTGGGTCGTTGGACTGAGGAATAATTATGACAGCGAAGACAAAAACCTCTAAGGCAACACCCCAGAAGCCTAAAGATAATCGGGTCGGCCCTCCTTCGTTCTGGCGCCGCTATGTCAGCCAAATAGGAATTGTAGGGGTGGGCCTGATCATGTGGCTTGCCTTCGTGATCGCGGCTCCGGAGGTGTTCACAAACAAAAACATCTATTTAGCGTTTGCGCAGACAACTCCACAGTTCGGCATAATCGCAATTGCACTAACGTTTGTAGTGATAACTGGGGAGATGGACTTGTCGTTCCCCTCTATCATGGCTTTAGGCACGGCAGTGTTTTGTCTCTTGGCTCAAGGGGGGCTGGCTTGGCCACTCGCCCTTGTTGCAGCCTTTGGCACCGGCGCAATATGTGGCTGGATCAATGGAACGCTTGTGGCTTTTCTAAATATACCGTCGCTAGTGGTTACAATCGGAACATCCTTTTTATTCCGCGGGCTTGAACTTGTGATGATGGATGGATCGGGCGTTCCACTGACGGCACAAGACTATCCGGAGATGCATGCTCTACTGCGCTCGTCACCGTTTGGGATACCCGTCCAAACAATTTGGATGGTCGTGATATTAATTGGGGCATGGCTGCTACTCAATCGGACCCGCTTTGGTGCACATGTATTCCTCGTTGGAGATAACCCGACCTCAGCCAGACTAATGGGCATTAATGCGGTGAGCGTTAAGACACGCGCATTCATTCTTGTTGGCATAATGGCGACTTTTTCAGGTCTGATGACATCGATTTACGGGTTCTATTTTTGGCCAACCACTGGCGAGGGTTTCCTATTGAACACAATTGCGTCCGTGTTCTTGGGCGGGACCAGTGTTTTTGGGGGGACGGGATCCGTCGCGGGCAGTTTCTTCGCGTCATATATCATTGGCGCCATTAACGCAGGTGTCGTTGCGGCCGGTATTAACGCTTTCTACACTCAATTGGCTTTTGGCTTGGTGATTGTGGTTTCCGTAGTCCTGCAGACGCTGATTGATCGGCGAACGAAGCGGCAGTCGCTGACTGGACGCTGAAAAATGGGTGACGGACACATGTGTGTTACTGCCTGAATTGAATGAATTGTTGTGATTGAACTATCTTGAGCGATGAATTCGATGGCGCTGCGGCGCCAAGAGTTTGATTGGTCATTCAGTTTATCTGTTAACGGAGGCGGTTAACATCATGGGGCGGTTAGAAGGCGCGCATATACTTGTTACCGGCGGTAGCCGTGGTATCGGTGCAGCAACTGTTGAAAAGGCTTGGGATGAGGGCGCGTATGTAAGTTTTGTAGATGTCTTGCGCGATGAGGGCGAGCATCTTTCGAATAGCCTTGGCAAGAATGTCATGTTTCGTGAGGCAGATATCTGTTCACCAGAAGCTCTTACAAGTGCACTTAGTGAGTTTCATTCCGCCTTTGGCCCAATAACTGGCCTGGTAAACAATGCAGGACGGAATTCCTACGCGGATCCGGTTAGTATGACAGAAGCCGAGTGGGATGATTTTATGTCCATCGATTTGAAGGCGGCATGGCTCGTTGCCAGAGCCGTGTTGCCCGACATGATTGCTGGTGGGAAGGGCGCAATTGTCAATGTCGCCTCAGTTCACGCAACAATGACCTATCCTGGTTTTTTTCCATACGCCGCCGCAAAGTCTGGCCTAGTTGGTCTAACCCGCTCTCTCGCACTGGAAGTTGGCAAACATCAAATCCGTGTAAATGCTCTAAGTCCCGGCTATACTGAGACAGCGCTCGTCAAAGAATTTTTTGAGCAAAACGATCCTAAATTGCGGGATGAGGTGCTTGGTGTGCATGCTATGAAGCGTATGGCGCGCCCAAGTGAGATTGCTAACTGCATTGCCTTTTTGTTATCTGATGAAGCGTCATTTGTTACTGGTGCGAATTGGACTGCAGACGGCGGCTTGACGGCAAGGTTTGCGGGCTAGCGTACTTGCACAACTCCCTGATCTTATAGATGTGCCGCCAAGCGGTCGCCGAATGCATCGGACGAAATCGGCGTGATTTAATGGGTAGTTATTCTCTGACGCGCAAGGGCGATGGCTACGTTGTAGGGTGAGCCGCCTAGGTTGTGAAAGTAACTATCAGGTGCTCTACCGCTTTGATCTTGGACAGAGACGATGAGGTTTTCAACACCGACAGCAATCAGGGATTTAGGTGGCATTAACATCTCCGCATTGAGCCGCACGAAATTTTCACTTCGATTATCTATTGGAGTTCATTTAACAGCCATTGCGCAAATGCTGTAGCGTTTGCACGCGTTATTGATGCCATAGGCTCTAGAAGAAAGAACCCTTCCTCAATTTCTTGAGTAAACTCAAAGGGCGCTACTAAGCGGCCCGTTTTTAGGTCGTTAGCGACAAGTGAACTCCTGCCAAGCGCAATGCCCGCGCCTTGGGCAGCGAGTTCATATGCGGCTAATGAGTTATCGACTTGCAGCCCAAGTCCATGGTCAACATCCTGGAGATTTGCTGCACTTAGCCATGTGCCCCACCCATCTTGGTAACCTTGTACATGGATAAGGCGCTCAGTGCTTAGTTGCTCAGGGTACTCCAAGGTTTTCGCCCGTGACGGTGCGCAAACTGGAGTAAGTTTCTCATTAGATAAACGGTAGCTTTTGGCTCCAGGAAAAGTTCCCGTACCATATTGGATATCAAAATCGTAGGCTTCATGATTAGGTGCATCGACCCACACACTAGATATGATGCGTATTTTCTGGCCGGGGTGCTCGTCCAAGAATTTAGGAATTTTCTCTGATAGGACGTTCACCAAAAATGAAATGGCACAGCGGATTGTGAGTACGTCTCCTTGAGTGTTTCCAAAAACTTCTCGGGTACCGCGCGACAATCGCTGTAGCGAGTCCTGAACTTTTGGGAGATACGCCTCTGCCCACTTCGTCATTTCCAAGCTTCGGGGGTGGCGAATGAACAATTGGCGCTTCAGGCGTAGCTCTAATGACTTCACGTGTTTGGAAATCGCCGCTTGTGTAAGGTTCAATTCATGCGCCGCAGCCGTGAAGCTCAGCAATCTTGCTGATGCTTCAAACGCGCGAAGCCATGTGAGCGGTGGAAGGTCTCGATACATAAAATACGACTATGCATAACTTTTTCAAATACGACTATGCATAACTTTTTCTCATGGCAAAGATCATAAATAAATTGTTTGAGTGCCATAATGCAAAATTCTATCTCTCGTCCGATCGTTGGGAGAGAGTGGATGTTTGTATTTCAGCCTAATAGTCGAATTAAGGCTTCACCGTTTCTAGAGGCGGCAATCCTTGATGGTTTGCAAATGGCAAACGTCTACAACCGTATGGTTATGCCTACGTCTTATGGGGATCCAGAGGGTGAGTACTGGCGACTAATTAATGGAGTGTCTCAATGGGATGTTGGGGTTGAGCGCCAGGTACAGCTGAGAGGAAAAGATGCTGCTAAGTTGGCACAAATTCTTGCGACGAGAGACCTATCTAAGTGTGAAGTTGGGCAGGGAAAATATGTTGCGATATGCGACCACCGGGGCACCATTTTTAACGATCCGATTTTGCTAAAGTTAGCCGATGATTTGTTTTGGCTTTCCATTGCTGATAGTGATGTAGAGCTCTGGGCTAGGGCAATCGCTGCAGAGCGTGGTCTCGACGTTGAGATCTGTGAGCCCGATGTTTCGCCGATGGCAATCCAGGGCCCCAAAGCGGAAGACGTTGTTGCGCATGTGGTCGGAAATTGGGTGCGGGATCTGAAGTATTTTTGGTTTAGAGAATGTGAAATTGATGGGATCCCTGTTGCCATTCAACGTTCGGGCTGGTCGAAGCAGGGAGGGTTTGAAATCTATCTGAAGGACGCCCAGTTTGGGACAAAGCTTTGGAACATATTCAAGGAAGCTGGAAAGCCCTGGGATATTGGTCCAGGTGCCCCTGCCACACCCGAGCGTGTAGAAAGTGGCCTTGTTTCAGTTGGCGGTGACACCGATGATGAGACCAATCCTTTTGAAATTAGAATGGAAAAATACATCGACCTAAATGTGCCCGATGACACCATTGGGATACAGGCTTTGCGACAAATTAAAGCTGACGGTTTTAGGCGTCACCAGCTTGGGATCATTTTGGAGGGCGACACCCCCGCTCCGCTGGGAGTGCACCGCGAGGATATTGTTGCCTCCGGAAAAAAAATTGGAATGTTGACCAACTGTGTTTGGTCCTATCGGCTCAAAGCCAACATTGGTTTTGCCTTGGTCGACCGTGCAGTCCCTGTGGGTGCCCAAGTTAAAGTGCTCCGCCAAGCAGGTCGCAGCAATGGCCGTCTCGTAGAAATACCTTTTTTGTGATGCAAGCGCGGCTTTTTTCTATCTTCCGCTTTAGTTGGCCTTTGGTTGCAAGGGGTATTTTTTGGGTCGGATTTTATGGAATTATTCTGATTTCGTGGGTTCTCTTAGTTAAGATGAATGCCTCCCCATTGCCTGGAATGACCGCTGCTGAATACTGGGCAGCTCTGTGCATTTCTGCCGGTTCCTCCAATCCAAGTTTGATCTTTAGCATGTGGGCGCTGATGTCTGCGGCGATGATGTTACCAACGTTTGTCCCAGCGGCTCGAGTGTTTGGCGACCTGGAGAGCATGGACGCCACAAGTGCTGGAACCATGACTGCTCTAGCTCTTGGCTATTTGTCGACTTGGTTAATATTTGCAAGCGCCGCCACTGCATTGCAGATATTATTGGCGAGAGCAGGAGCTCTCAGTGATGCTGGGCAACTATTGAACCCTTGGATAACCGCAATCCTTTTGGGTATCTCTGGCGGCTACCAATTCAGTGCGTCCAAGATGGCTTGCCTGTCCAAGTGCCGTCATCCGCTATTGTTTTTCATGGAGCATTGGAAACCGGGATACTGGCCGGCGTTTTCAATGGGCGTCAGGCTTGGACTGTGGTGCATTGGGTGCTGTTGGCTTTTGATGCTGATTGGTTTCGTTGGTGGGGCCATGAACGTTCTTTGGATGGGTGCGGCGACAATTTTTATGGTTTTTGAAAAGCTTCCTGAGTTCGGTCGATTTGTGACTAAGCCTCTGGGGGTTATCTTGATTAGTACTGCGCTTATAAAATTTGTTATAACAATGACGGTAGGAGGACAGTGATGAAAAATACGATCCCAGAATGGAACTTGAAGGGCGAGTTGATTTTAAACTGTAACTGTACAGTGTTCTGCCCATGCGTTGTAAGTTTAGGGAAGCATCCACCGACCGAAGGTTATTGCCAGGCATGGATGGGCGTTAGAATTGATGAAGGCAATTTTGACGGTGAAAGTTTGGCAGGCCTGAACATAGGCATGGTGCTCGACATACCTGGCAACATGGGCCGGGGAAACTGGAAGGCCGCCGCCTATATCGACGAACGGGCAACTGAAAAGGCCTTTGAGGGCCTGGTGTCAATTTTCTCTGGTAAAGTGCGCGGCACAACTGGGTTATTTTCAATGCTTGTCTCAGAGTTCCTTGGAGCTGAGCGTGCACCTGTTGTTTTTGAAAATGACGGTCCGAAGCGCCGCTTAATGGTTGGTAAAATAATTCAGGGCGAGGTGGAGCCCATTGAGGGTCCTGACCCAAATGAAGACGTTAAAGTGGTAAACACGGGCTACTGGATGGGTTCTGAAATCACTATCGCCTCTGCCAATAAGGGGCGAGTGCGTGCCCACGGACGTGTATGGGACTTTGAAGGTAGATCTGCTGAAATTTGTCAGATTAACTGGCATGGCCCTGTCTAGGAGGAGTGGGTATGAGAGAGCATTTTGAAGAGCTTAAATTCAATCCAGCTAATCATGTGCCTCTTTCGCCGGTGTCTTTTTTAAAGCGCGCAAGCGCGGTGTATTGTGATCATCCGGCTTGGACTTACGGCGATGAGCAGTGCACTTGGCGTGATATGGCGCTCCGTTGCCGTTCAGTTGCGGGCGCACTGCTTATGCGTGGTATCAAACCGGGCGATACGGTTTCGGTAATTTCTCCAAACATACCTCAACTTTTTGAGTTGCATTATGCTGTCCCAATGAGCGGGGCGGTATTAAACACGATCAATACTCGCCTCGAAAAAGAAACCGTGGCCTATATCCTTGAACACTCTGACAGTTGCCTTGTTCTTTGCGATCAAGCATTTCTGCCCCTTCTCAAGGCAGCATTCGAGATCAATGGAAAAGCTCTACCTGTAATTGAAATTGTTGATACTCAGGCAGGTCAAAGTGCAAGCTGCGATGACACATATGACAAGATGATAGAATGTCAGCCGATTGACTGGCGGCTGCCAGGCTCCGAGGACCAGGCAATTTGCTTGAATTACACCTCGGGAACATCAGGTCAGCCAAAGGGAGTGGTCTATCATCATCGCGGCGCCTATCTGATGGCTATGGGTACAGTCGCTGCTTGGGCACTTCCACAAATGCCAACTTACCTCTCTGTCGTACCAATGTTCCACTGTAATGGCTGGAACCACCCGTGGGCGATGGCAGTTGTAGGTGGAAATATGGTTTTTACCCGCGACCCTCTTCCTGCGAAACTTATTTCGGCGATTAAGGTTCACGGTGTTACTCACATGGGTGGTGCTCCCATTGTGTTACAAATGTTATGTGAAAGCCCTGATGCACCAGAGGATCCTTTTTCACCAATGATAAAGGTGATGACCGCGGGTGCTCCTCCTCCTCCATCTGTCTTAGAAAAGGCGGCTGCTTTGGGCCTCGAAGTCATGCAAGTTTATGGTTTAACCGAAACTTATGGCCACATATCTCAATGTTTGTGGAAGGATGAGTGGGCTGATCTTTCAATGGCAGAACGGGCGTCAATGCAGGCCATGCAGGGCGTTAGTTTTCCGATGGTTGAAGATGTGCGTGTGGTGGATCGTCAGACAGGTAACGATGTTGTCGCAGATGGAAAAACTCAGGGAGAAATTGCTATCCGCGGCAACACTGTAATGACTGGCTATTATAAGAATGAGATCGCCACCAAAGACGCATTCTTAGATGGGTGGTTTTGGTCGGGAGATGCTGCCGTAGTTCACCCAGATGGGTATGTGCAAATTCGCGACCGTCTAAAAGATGTCATTATTTCTGGGGGGGAGAATATTTCCTCCGTTGAAGTGGAGGCGGTATTGCACCGCCATCCATCAGTGCAACTGGCGGCGGTTGTTGCGAGGCCTCACGCCAAGTGGGGTGAAAGCCCTTGTGCATTCGTAGAGTTAAGAATTGGGAGCAATCCTACAGAGCAAGAAATTATTGATTTTTGTAGGAACAATATCGCTCATTTTAAGGCGCCAAAAACAGTTGTTTTTGGAGAGCTCCCCAAGACAGCGACTGGGAAAGTTCAAAAGTACTTATTGCGTGGTTTAGCTCGCAAATTGGGCGAACAAAATTGAACCTGCACGCGAACGTTTTCAACCTTTCGCTTCATCGACAGCCGCCCGAATACGAAGATATTTGTGCGCCAAAGAAGGGTTATTTCGGCTCATCCTGTAAAAGTGAAAGGTTAGGGCATGGACTGCCCCTAGATTAGCCCGCCCCGTGCTGCAGCTTACTTGCTGCACCTTGGTCAAGTATGACGGTGGCGTTGGGATGCATTTGTAGAGCGGATGCGGGGCAGGTTGCGCTCAAGGGGCCCTCGACCATAGCGGCCACGGCTGTTGCTTTGGCTTTGCCGCTGGCCAAAAGCA
>WVSR01000002.1 GCA_015689775.1 Rhodobacterales bacterium LSUCC0387 | reverse complement strand
TGACCAAACTTCAACGCATTGCATCTATATCTGACCTGAGAGAGCGAGCACGTAAACGCCTTCCTAGATCTGTTTTTGACTTCATTGATGGCGGCGCGGGCGCAGGCCACACCAGGCGCGCTAATCAACAAGATTTTCAGAAATATAGGTTACTTCCACGTGTCGGCGTTGATGTTTCCAAAAGAGACTTAAGCCAGTCCATATTGGGCGTGTCGAGCAGTATGCCACTTATTTTAGCTCCTACCGGCCTCTCAGGCCTGTACTATCCAAAGGGTGAAATACTGACGGCTAAAGCGGCACATCAGACAGGAATACCTTTTTGTCTATCGACAAATTCTGTTGCGTCTATGGAAACCATTTCTGATGCAGTTCCATCTTCCGAAAAATGGTTTCAATTGTACTTTCTGAAAGACAAAGGCCTGATGTCTTCCATGCTCACTCGGGCTAAGGAAAATGGATATCGCGTGCTCTGCATTACATTGGACGTCCCCATTCAAGGAAAACGTGACCAAGATATCCGAAATGGCTTCACCATTCCTTTAAGACTAAATGCTTCAACGCTCACCGAAATGTTGACGCGCCCAAATTGGACTTGGAAATTTTTAAAAGATGCATTGATACGAAAACAAAAAATTTCATTTGGAAATTTTGAAGGCCATCTCAAAATTAGTAAGTATAAAACTAATGCGCAGCTTATTGCGGAGTTGTGTGATGCTTCCGCAGACTGGAATACCATTCGTGACGTCATCGAGGAGTGGAACGGACCCGTTGTCATTAAAGGGATCCTAGATCCAGAAGATGCTAAATTAGCCATCCAAGCCGGGGCACATGCAATTGTCGTGTCAAACCATGGAGGAAGGCAACTTGATCAAGTTCCATCAAGCATCTCGGCCCTACCCAAAATCGCAGAGGCAGTGGCAGGACGCGCAGAAATTATACTCGACAGTGGCGTGACACGAGGCACCGACATCGCAATTGCTTTGTCTTTGGGAGCAAGCGCTTGCATGATTGGCCGCTCATGCTTGTGGGGATTAGCAACAGATGGCCAGACAGGCATATTAAAAGCTATCGAAATTCTTAGGCAGGAACTCGATACCAGTATGGCTCTTCTAGGTGTTACGGAGTTACAACAACTAAAGGGAAGAGCGTGCCTTGAACCATAAGTGAATTGGTAGCAAATTGAAGCTCTTAGGCTAACAGTATCACAATTAATCTATGTACAGGTCCAGTGCCCAACATAACTAAGTTCATGGATGTATTCTGAACAGAGTGCTGTACTCTCATGAAAACTTATCTAACCGCTATAGCTCTTGGAACAAAAATTGACCAAACTTCAACGCATTGCATCTATATCTGACCTGAGAGAGCGAGCACGTAAACGCCTTCCTAGATCTGTTTTTGACTTCATTGATGGCGGCGCGGGCGCAGGCCACACCAGGCGCGCTAATCAACAAGATTTTCAGAAATATAGGTTACTTCCACGTGTCGGCGTTGATGTTTCCAAAAGAGACTTAAGCCAGTCCATATTGGGCGTGTCGAGCAGTATGCCACTTATTTTAGCTCCTACCGGCCTCTCAGGCCTGTACTATCCAAAGGGTGAAATACTGACGGCTAAAGCGGCACATCAGACAGGAATACCTTTTTGTCTATCGACAAATTCTGTTGCGTCTATGGAAACCATTTCTGATGCAGTTCCATCTTCCGAAAAATGGTTTCAATTGTACTTTCTGAAAGACAAAGGCCTGATGTCTTCCATGCTCACTCGGGCTAAGGAAAATGGATATCGCGTGCTCTGCATTACATTGGACCTTCCAATCCAAGGAAAACGTGACCAAGATATCCGAAATGGCTTCACCATTCCTTTAAGACTAAATGCTTCAACGCTCACCGAAATGTTGACGCGCCCAAATTGGACTTGGAAATTTTTAAAAGATGCATTGATACGAAAACAAAAAATTTCATTTGGAAATTTTGAAGGCCATCTCAAAATTAGTAAGTATAAAACTAATGCGCAGCTTATTGCGGAGTTGTGTGATGCTTCCGCAGACTGGAATACCATTCGTGACGTCATCGAGGAGTGGAACGGACCCGTTGTCATTAAAGGGATCCTAGATCCAGAAGATGCTAAATTAGCCATCCAAGCCGGGGCACATGCAATTGTCGTGTCAAACCATGGAGGAAGGCAACTTGATCAAGTTCCATCAAGCATCTCGGCCCTACCCAAAATCGCAGAGGCAGTGGCAGGACGCGCAGAAATTATACTCGACAGTGGCGTGACACGAGGCACCGACATCGCAATTGCTTTGTCTTTGGGAGCAAGCGCTTGCATGATTGGCCGCTCATGCTTGTGGGGATTAGCAACAGATGGCCAGACAGGCATATTAAAAGCTATCGAAATTCTTAGGCAGGAACTCGATACCAGTATGGCTCTTCTAGGTGTTACGGAGTTACAACAACTAAAGGGAAGAGCTTCTTTAAACTTAAGTTGACCAACCTCGGACATAAAAAACACAAACTTGTAATCCAGAACACGGTGCGTATCCGTTTAAGATCAACTCATATGTCTTGGGTTAGATTATTCAAAAGAACAGCTGATTTGGCCCAGAACTCCGAAATCAGCAAAAACAGTATCTCCATGAGATATCTCAAGCGGAAGCATGCAGGTGCCAGTGGTTACAATTTGACCAGACTGCAAACCTACGCCAATTTTTGAGAGCTCATTCGCGATCCAAGTTAAGGCTAGCCGAGGATCTCCGAGAACATTCTTGCCGATACCATCTCTTACTATGTGGTCTCCAACTCTGCCAATAACATGGTGTTCAGAAAGATCTAAGCCTCGCCACAGATCAGGCGCATTGGGTCCCAAGACAAATTGATGACCACACGCATTATCGGCAATCAACTGTTCTTCCCCAGCTCGTGCGAAGTCAGTAAAGCGGGACGCAGGCATTTCCAGAGCCAAAAAAAGCTCTGATACCGAACTCATAACTTCTTCCAAACTGTACGCTGATGTCCTTGGAGGTAAGCTGTGTCCCAGTTTGAAAGCGAATTCTGGTTCAGCAACTCGCATGTTGTTGCCAACAAGCGGAAGAACATCACCATCACAAAATACCATTGACTCAATAAGACGGCCCGCCATGGGGCCATTTACACCAATGTGATTTTGTCCTGCTGAGCTCGTCGCTGCAATCTTCCATCCGAATAGTGCAGCCTGAGACTCACGTTCCAGTATCTCTTGAATTGAGTATCCATCGACCCGCGTTAATGGCTTAAGATGAGAGGGAAGAGCAGAAATCGTAGAGCCTGACTGCCAAGTTGAAACCAGCAACTGAGATGCACGCCTAATTGCGTCAGTTTCCATTTACTTCAAACCCATGAACGCTGGATGCAAATGCAACCAATATAAAAACGCCAGTTACCGGTTGTCATTGTTAAACTTTTGGCCAAATTGCTTTCCAATGATTTGAAGGAAACCTGCTATTTCATCAGGCGCCGATTTTTGGTCAGATATCCATTGATAGAGGTCTTGATCAGCCTCTTCAAGGACAGTCTCAAACTGATCGAGCGTGGCATCATCGGCGTAGGCCAAATGCGCATCTGCCCATCCGCCCAAAATCAAATCCATCTCTTTGATACCACGATGCCATGCCCGCATCCGAAGACGCTTGAGACGGATTTCGCGTGTCTCTTGGGGTGCAGATTGTGACATAGACAGCCTCTCAGCTTGCGGCAATTTTGCTATTCTCTACTGTCCGCCCGCCTCTTCTACCAGAGTTTGGCGCAATCTTTTTTCCAGCCGGCCCAAAGCATCGGATAGCTGAGCTTGCTCAGCGCGAATGCGCCGTAGGTCTTTCAGGATTGCACTTGTGTCTTCGCTTATCGCGGATGCCACGAATGGGCCATCAATTCCATCGCCGCGCCCTGTCAACAACCACATAATCGACACGCCCAAAACTCCAGCCAACATTTGTAACTTGTTGGCGCGCGGTTCAGCCTGATCATTTTCCCATGAGCGGATGGTCTTGGCTTTGACACCCATGCGCCGTGCAAGCTCAGCTTGGCCTATATTTGCAGCCTCGCGCGCGCCCGCCATACGATCCCCAAATGTGGCCGTCTCTTCGTCATACCAGCTTGCATCTGTCTGTGGCTCATGGGTGATCACATCATCGCTCATTGCGGAGGCTCCTTTTCAATTCGGCCGCTTATTTTCACGCTGCACAGCGCGCCGCGCGCAGCTCTCACTGTTCAACCTAAAAGGGATAAAAGCGCAGAAAATGTATATATGCGGCACTTCGCCCAACAATTCCGCGCTTGAACAGCCCTACGCCAAACCCTAAAGCTGTGCCGGAGTGAAGTAAACCGCAGGCTACCGCGTTTCATGCGCGCGCCGCAAAACTGGAGAAATCCAATGGCATTTTTGTCCGACACGCTTTCGCGTGTCAAACCCTCCCCCACAATCGCCGTCTCCAACCTCGCCGCTGACCTCAAGGCGCAAGGCAAGGATGTGATCGGGCTTGGTGCGGGTGAGCCTGATTTTGATACCCCACAAAATATCAAAGACGCGGCCAAAACCGCGATTGATGCGGGTCGGACAAAATACACCGCGGTGGATGGCATCGCGGAACTCAAGCAGGCAATCTGCAAGAAATTCGATCGAGAAAATGGCCTGACGTATAAACCCTCCCAAGTGTCGGTTGGCACGGGCGGCAAGCAAATTCTTTACAATGCGCTTATGGCCACCCTGAACCCCGGCGATGAGGTGATCATCCCTGCCCCATACTGGGTGAGCTACCCCGATATGGTTTTACTTGCAGGCGGCACCCCCGTGATTGCAACAGCCACGATTGAAACGAATTTCAAACTGACGCCCGAGGCGCTTGAAGCGGCCATCACCCCCAAGACCAAATGGTTCATTTTCAACAGCCCGTCCAACCCCACAGGCGCAGGATATACGCGCGCCGAGTTGAAGGCGCTGACCGATGTTTTGCTGCGCCATCCCCATGTCTGGATCATGTCCGATGACATGTATGAGCATCTGGTATTTGATGGCTTTGAATTCTGCACCCCTGCCGAGGTAGAGCCCGCCCTTTACGAGCGTACTTTGACCTGCAATGGCGTCTCCAAGGCATATGCGATGACTGGGTGGCGGATCGGCTATGCGGCGGGGCCCGAGAACCTGATTGGTGCGATGCGCAAAATCCAAAGCCAGTCCACATCGAACCCCTCATCGGTAAGCCAATGGGCCGCCGTTGAGGCACTCAATGGGCCGCAAGATTTCTTGGCGGATAACGTGGCCTTGTTCTCGCGCCGCCGCAATCTGGTAGTTGAAATGCTGAACGCGGCAGACGGCATCACCTGCCCAACACCAGACGGGGCGTTTTACGTCTATCCGTCCATCGCAGGCTGCATCGGAAAGACTAGCCCTGCTGGCAAAAAAATCGATACAGATGAGGATTTCGCGACAGCCCTTCTTGAAGAAGAAGGCGTGGCCGTGGTGTTTGGTGGCGCCTTTGGCCTGTCGCCCAATTTCCGCGTATCCTACGCAACATCAGATGAAAATCTGCGCGAGGCGTGCAGCCGCATCCAACGATTCTGCGCAGGCCTTAAATAATCCTAATCCCTCTCCAGCAGCAGCGCCGCAAGCGCCTGCTGCGGGCGGCACCTTGGGCGCAATCCCGCGCCCATGATGAGGATCTCGAAGATTTCACAGATCGCTTGGTTTTGGCGATGCGTGATCTACGCAGCGTTTTGGAGCGAGAAAAAGCCGAATGGCCCAATCCCGCTCAGTCGCGATTATAGGTGGTCATCAAATCCAAGTCTTTACGCGGCCCCGTAATACGACATTGGCTTTTCCACTGGCGCGGAAGCGCGTCAAACTGATAGCGCAAAATATATAAATCAGGGGCGCAGTCATGGCGCGCCGGGTGATCTGCGGCGCGAATGAGGTGAAAGGGGCGGTTGTCGTCAAAATCCACTTGCCAACCCTCTGGGACGCGCCGCCAAATATAGCGCCGCTCTGCCTCAAAGATTTGACCCGCGCCATAGGTTAAGCGCCCTTCCTCTTGATACTGCAGGACACCACCCTCAGCGGGAGTGAACCGAGCATGCCCATGGAAATGACCTTTCACCTCTGCGCGGTGATCGTAGATGTCGCGCTCTACCCGCCACGCGCCTGCCAGCACGTCACTCTCTGGTATGGAGGAGATATGATCCAATTTGGCATTCCTCATGGTCGCTGGTAGTCGAAAAGCGGTTTCCCCTTCTGTGACATTTAGATTAGAAGGCGCGCAACCCCTTGAAACCGCATTACAGAAGGTACGCCAATGATCCCCCGCTATGCCCGCCCCGAAATGGTTGCCATCTGGTCACCTGAAACCAAATTCCGCATCTGGTATGAGATCGAAGCCCATGCGTGCGATGCGCAGGCCGAGCTAGGTGTGATCCCCCGCGAAAACGCCGAAGCCGTTTGGAAGGCGAAAGATGTAGAGTTTGATGTGGCGCGCATTGACGAGATTGAAGCCGTCACCAAGCACGATGTGATCGCCTTTCTCACCCATTTGGCCGAGCATATCGGGGCCGAAGATGCGCGTTTTGTGCATCAGGGCATGACCTCATCAGATGTCTTGGATACCACCCTCAACGTACAGCTTGTACGCGCGGCAGATATCCTACTGGCGGATCTCGATAAGGTATTGGCTGCGCTGAAAACCCGAGCGATTGAGCATAAAGACACAGTTCGGATTGGCCGCAGCCACGGCATCCACGCAGAACCCACCACAATGGGCCTCACCTTCGCCCGGTTCTATGCCGAAATGGATCGAAACAAGGCCCGCCTGAAAGCCGCGCGTGCCGAAATCGCCACGGGTGCTATTTCAGGCGCGGTTGGCACATTTGCAAATATCGACCCCGCCGTTGAAGAGCATGTCTGCAAAATGATGGGCCTCTCGCCTGAGCCGATTTCGACCCAAGTGATCCCCCGCGATCGTCACGCGATGTTCTTCGCCACGCTCGGCGTTATTGCGAGCAGCATTGAGAATATCGCGATCGAAATTCGTCATATGCAACGCACAGAAGTGCTTGAGGCAGAAGAATTCTTTTCGGCGGGGCAAAAAGGTTCCTCCGCGATGCCGCATAAGCGCAACCCAGTCTTAACGGAAAACCTGACAGGTCTTGCGCGGCTTGTGCGTATGGCGGTGATCCCCGCGATGGAAAACGTAGCGCTTTGGCATGAGCGGGATATCTCACACAGTTCGGTTGAGCGCGGGATTGCGCCTGATGCGACCATAACCTTGGATTTCGCATTGAACCGCTTGGCAGGCGTTGTCGAAAAACTCGTGATCTATCCTGAAACCATGCTTGCTAATATGAACAAGTTTAAGGGTTTGGTGATGTCGCAGCGCGTTCTTTTGGCGTTGACCCAAGCCGGCGTCAGCCGCGAAGATGCTTATCGCCTTGTACAACGCAACGCGATGAAAGTTTGGGAGCAAGGGGCTGATTTCAAAACCGAACTTCTTGCAGATACCGCGGTGACCGATGCACTCAGCGCCGCTGAAATTGAAGAAAAATTCGACCTAGGATATCACACCAAGCACGTGGAGACGATTTTCACACGTGTTTTCGGTTGAATTAAGGCGCAAATTCTGAGGATGGCTATCATCTTTTAGAAATATCGGGCTCAGCCGAAATAGGCTGGGTCTTTTTGTTCGTACTTAGTCTACACTAAATGTATTTCGGGAATATCTTTGATAAGTTGTTTGGCTCTAAATCATGATGCAGATTAGTAGTATCGGATGCATTAAGCGCCCCTGTGAGCTGGAGAAACCACTTGGATTTAAAACTTAAAAATAAAAAAGTGCTCATTACTGGCGGATCCCGCGGCATTGGGCTGGCTACAGCAAAAGTTTTTTTAGAGGAAGGCGCTACTGTCACTATAGTCGGCCGAAGTGAGACAAACCTCAAAAAAGCGAGAACTCAACTAGAGGCATTTTCACATAGCGTTAGCACTGTAAGCGCAGACCTCTCAAGCGAGGAACAACGAGAAGCACTATACGCCTCGTGCGACGACTTCGATATCCTGGTCAATAATGCGGGCGCCATTCCCAGCGGCGGCATACAAGATCTCGGCATGGATGAGTGGCGTAAAGCTTGGGACTTGAAAGTCTTTGGATATATCCATTTATGCAAGCTCTTCTCCGCAGCGATGATGGCCCGAAAGAGTGGTGTCATAGTTAATATCATTGGAATAGGCGGCAGACACACCACCCCATCCTATATCTGCGGCGCCGGAGGCAACGCTGCATTGATAGCTTTCACGCAAGCTTTGGGGGCAGAAACTGCGAAGAACGGTGTGCGTACCTACGGAATAAATCCGTCGGCAACTGCTACAGACAGAACAATTGAGCTTCTAAAACAACGCGCTAAGCGCGAAACTGGCGATGAAGAAAAATGGAAAAATTTTATACACACGGAGACATTGCCATTCGGCCGCTTGCAGAACCCCGAAGAGATAGCAAACATGACCGTCATGTTATGTTCAGATAAAGTACAGTATCTGTCTGGAACCGTCATTGACTCAACCGGTGGCTTTCAGTGGTCTTGAAAACTTTAACCTCTCTGGCGGAGAGTCGCCCCTTTGGTTACCTGTGCTTTCGCATGTAACGCTGGACTGAAAATTCCTATGCGGTAATCAATAAGCATACATCAACGAAATGAAACAAAAATGCAAAACACCGTCGTAAATAGCTGGAACGAGTGGGATCCACTGAAACATGTGATTGTCGGAAGAGCCGATGATTGTCACATCCCGCCAGAAGAGCCCGCACTTGACGCAAAAGTTCCTGAAGACAGCGACATGCGCGGTCAATGGGGCCGTCGCCCTCAAGAAACAATCGATAGAGCTAATGAGCTACTAGACAACTTTGCTGGACAATTAAAAGCTCGAGGCATTCGCGTCGATCGGCCGTCACCGATTGATCACTCTCTTCCAGTTACTACGCCAGATTTCCACACGGACAGTCAGTTTGGCTGCATGCCGCCCAGGGATGTATTGCTGACTGTCGGATCGGAAATTCTAGAGGCGACAATGTCCTATCGCTGTAGATGGTTCGAATATTTAAATTATCGCCCGCTACTAAAAAAATATTGGGAAGAGGATCCAAATTTCAGGCACGAGGCCGCTCCAAAGCCTCGCCTAACGGACGCTGATTATCATCCAGATTATTTGTCGGAAAAAATTGGTGATGCGAAAAGGTTAGAGTGGGCCGCCAAGAAATTCTTTGTCACCACTGAAGAGGAACCACTATTTGACGCTGCAGATGTATTGCGTTTCGGAAAAGACTTGGTTGTACAACACGGATTCACGACCAATCTGAAAGGCATTGAGTGGCTGAGGCGCCATTTCCCGGAACACCGAGTGCATACTGTTAATTTTCCAGGTGATCCATACCCAATCCATATAGACGCGACTTTTACGCCTCTACGTCCAGGCCTAATTTTGAACAACCCCCAGCGCAGACTTCCCGAAGAGCAGAGAAAGATGTTCTTTGACAATGATTGGGAAATTGTAGATGCCGCCCAACCAGCACACAATACACCTCCACCACTGTGCTATTCATCAGTTTGGTTGTCGATGAACGTCTTAGTGTTGGATCCAAAAACAGTTTGTGTCGAAAAATCTGAAGTTTACCAAGCTGAACAAATGGATCGTCTGGGGATGGAGGTAGTAGAAGTCGAACTACGCGATGCCTACGCCTTTGGTGGTGGGCTCCACTGCTGCACTGCAGACGTTTATCGTGAAGGCTCCTGCGAAGACTATTTTCCGAATATTGGAAGTTGAATTAATTGGAGCGCAGTAACTTGGCGCAGCTGTACCAAATCGGTAACTAGTTGATACAGCTGCAATCCAATTTTCATGCGAAATTCTGAACTGCTGGTTTTAATAAGTGACAGTTAAAATTACATCTATGCAGCACATGGCAAGGAAGTCATACTACTCAGTACCCTCAATAATCATGAGGTCTGTATCTGCACATTCTTCTCGTACTGCCTTCGCGGCTTGATATTCGGCGCTAAAGTAAAATGCCTCTGCAGCTTCCTTGCTATCAAACTCAATCATCATGACTGTGCCGGTGAGTTGACCTTCATGTCTGTCTGCTGCTGGACCTCTAGCCAGAACCTTCCCGCCGTACTTCTTAATAGCCGGCGCAGCCATTCCTGAAAATGTTTGGAACTTTTCAGCATCTTTGACCCTAATGTTGGCCACTAAGTATCCTTTTGACATGTCAAATATCCTCTGCTGATTGTTACGTATGGAAAGGCACTGTCAGCAGCTTGGGCACTCCTTATTACTCAGTCAAGTGCGCTAGGCCGCCTCGATTACTTATGACCAGAACACGAAAATGGGTTGTTCAAGGAAAACTGTCGAGGATTTATTGAACGAATTTGGCCGCAGCTAAACCAATATTGGTAGGCCCCGAAAATTTGGAAACCCCTACACCGTTGTGCGAATAATTCGCTTCTCAGACTGATAAACCTTTCAGAGAGTTTTCACGGCCTCGTTTTCATCGGTTAAGCTTTTAAATTTTCACCTATACCAGTGAAGCCCCTCTGGAAACAACATATAGGTTTTGACTTGCAAATCGGAACAACCTGTGGTAGAATACATTAGCTGGCATGGGATGAATAGTGTTCCTCTTCCCTTGATGGTGTCGCCATGCCAGCACTTCAATCAATCACTTTGATTTAAGCTTGAACACAAACTTGGACGTTGTGAAAAATTTAGTTAAGCGACCGTCAATTACTATAAAACCGAGAATTATAATCCCAAAGCCAACGAAATCTATTTTTTCGATTACTTCGTCAAGGAACAAATGACCTGCAGTTACTGCAAAAATTGGTATTAACAACGTTACCAGCAGGGCATTGGAAGCTCCAGAGAGCTTTATGATCTCAAAATACAATACATAAGCCAGTGCAGTACAAAATACCGATATAGCAATAACTGATGCCCAAACTGGCACCGACAACATGAAACTTGGAGTGCCATCAGTGAAAATTACGATAGGTGTCATCAAAAATGTCGTAGCGGTCAACATGCCAAAAGCATTTATAAGTGGGTGATATCCAGAAAGCGACAATCGAGACCATACTCCCGCAAAAGCATAGGAAATTGTAGCAGCCAGCATGGCCATCTGTGCAATACTGAGTAGGTCAAGATTGTTGAGATCCGTCGGTCCTATAATTAAAACGGCACCGCTTACTCCCAGTATACCACCGAATATTTTCTTGATGGTAAGTGGTTCGTCTTTCAAAAACAAAGCGGCTATTAAAATAGCAAAAACTGATGTGGTGGAGTTCAGAATTGCAGCTAACCCACTCGTAATTTGTGTCTGGCTCCAAAAAATGAGCGAAAATGGAAGAGCGTTATTTAAGGCTCCCATGACAAAGCAGCCAAACCAAAAACGAAGGTCAGAGGGAATTTTGTAACGCTTTTGATATAAAATAGCTCCTAGAACAGGGACTGCCCAAAGGACGCGATGCAAGGTAAGGGTTGTGGGTGAAACCTCAGTAAGAGCAATTTCCGCAAACAGAAAAGTTGTACCCCAAATAATCGCCAAAGCGAGAAGTAAAACCAAGGATCTGATGCTCAGAGATTGCATTTGACGATTTGATCCCACGTACCACTCCTTATCATTTGCCCACTTACGCATCTATGGATCGATGCCAGCCAACCTCCAGATAATCTCTCTTTTTATTTCTAACATTGGGTCATATGAGCTATCGGAATTTATGATTTTCCGATAGCCGATCTCTTTTTATTACTCGGAATTTTCTTGTTCAGAGCATCTCTCTACTGAGCCAAGCTCAGACAATGAAAGCATCACTTTGGTGATAACTCCCCCCAGCATGGATGAGAAATTGCGATATGGGACCTTTGATCACGGCATTAACTGCCCGCCATTGACCTCGATTGTTTGCCCAATAATGTACCCAGACAGAGCCTGTGAAGCTAAAAATAGGAACGCTCCCACACAATCCTGCGCTTGACCAAGGCGCCCTTGCGGAACAGTTTTCAGCATTGCGTCAAGTTGGGCCTGGGTTGAATAGCGTTCATGGAAGGGCGTTGTAATCACACCTGGAGCAACGGCATTTACACGAACACCGTACTCAATCCACTCCTTGGCCATGCCGCGGGTAACGTTAGACACGAATGCCTTCGACGAACCATACAGACCGGCACCTCCACTGGCTCCATTGCGCGCTGCAATTGAAGTCGTGTTAATTACGAACCCCCCCTCAGCTTTAAGATAAGGCAATGCAGCCTTTGATGCGACGATTATGGATCGCGCATTTAGATCCATTATTTCGTCATAGTCTTTGTCACTGGCCTCGGCATACGGCACGCGGCGCACCATACCCCCAGCATTGTTAATCAAACCATTTATTCCGCCCAGACGCTCTGCAACATCTTTCACGGCGGCAGCTAGTTCTTCAGAATTACTGGCATTAGCCCTTACCAATTCGACTGAACCACCAGATTTCCGAATATCTGCAGCCAGCTGATTGGCCGCATCTTCAGAAGAAAAATAGTGCAAGCCCACTTTTGCACCTTGCTGCGCAAACGCTTTCGCTAACTCAGAGCCTATTCCGGTCGATGCACCTGTTATCAGGATTTTCTTGCCCTCGAATTCTGAAAAATTCACATTAAATGAAGTCATTGTTTTACCTTTGAACAAAGATGCCTTTATCTGAACGTATAAAGAATTGGCTCACTGTCTATTTAAATATTTAGGTCTCCCATGACGAATTTGGTTAAACAAAAAATACATAATTTAATTAAAGACATATATATTGTGTCTTATGAGCTATTTAAGGTCATGATACCGACTATAATTGTTATTAAAGTCCTCGATAGTTTTGGTGCAACGTCATTGTTAACTACTCAGGTTGCTCCTCTGCTTGGAGTAATAGGGCTGCCAGCAGAAGTTGCACTAGCAATTACCACTACATTGCTGACTAACCCCTACGCAGGACTATTGGTCTTATCCTCTACTCCTGAAGCACTGAACCTAACTGTAGCACAAACAACCATTATTGCTTCATTTATGCTCTTCACCCATGGGCTAATCGTGGAGTCGCTAATCTCGCGAAACGCAGGCTTGCGAATTCTACCAACTGTTCTCATCCGCGTGGGAGGGGGATTCATATTTTGTTACCTCCTACACGTCTCCTTCTTAAATTTAGGGTTATTTCAAAACCAAGCGAGCCTTCACCTCCCAACAATGGTGTCTGACCCCACACTGCAGCAATGGATTTTGGATCAAATTTTTGGACTACTCTTTATTCAAGCCATTATCATCGTATTGATGATTGCAATTGAAATTTTAAGATCAGTCGGCGTTGAAAAAATCATCCAGCTGATACTATCGCCCTTCCTCAAAATATTAGACATCGGAACGAACGCCGCAACTATCGTCATAGTGGGCCTCACCCTTGGACTCGGGTTCGGAGGCGGGCTCATGATCAAAGAAGTTAAGCAAGGGACAATCCCGATACGATCCGTCGTCGGCTCATTAGTTTTGATAAATTTATTTCACTCGGTATTCGAGGATGTAGGCCTCATGATGCTGCTTGGACCATCTTTAACTACGATTTTGCTGGTGAGAGCAATTTTTGCTTTCGGCTTTAGCTACTCAATAATGCGTCTGACCTCTCTTCTACCAGATCCAATATTTCAAAAATTAATGTTCAACCAAAGGGCTATGCTGTAATCGAATATAAGCAAGATTTCCTGACAACATGCCACTAGGATGCTAAGCTATTGTCAGCTTCAAGCTTGTCCCAATCAAAAGTGACACCAATGCCTGGGAGCTGTGGCGCAACAGCCATGTGGTCTTGATTAAGCTTTAACGGCTGATGCGTGTACGTATCGATGGGAAAGGCATGAACTTCCAACCAGCCTGCATTTTCGCGTCCACACAGCAGACTAACATGAAGTTCCTGCATTCCATGAGTACAAACGCTTATTCCGTTACGCTCGGCCAAAGCCGCCGCACGCAACCACGTTGTGATACCACCGCAAGTGGCCACATCTGGTTGAAAAAAACTGAAGGCCTTAGTCTGCTCTAAAAGTTCAAAGTCGTGAATTGAGTGACAGTTCTCGCCAATAGCCAGCGGGAAGCCAGTTTGTTCACTTATAATCCTGTATCCGTTTAAGTCATCAGGATCGATCGGTTCCTCAAACCAGGTAATATTGGCATTTTCAAACTGCCGGATGGCAGAAATTGCTTGGTCGACAGACATGCCATAATTTGCATCAACCATAAAGGTCGTGTCTAAACCAATTCGCTCTCGCACCGCATATATTCTCTCGATGTCTTCTCCCAGGTCCTCACGGCCAATCTTAATTTTTACGCCATTGAACCCGCTTTGAACGGCCTGGTCCATATTGGACAAAAGTTTTTCAAGAGGGAAATTTAGATCGATGCCGCCTACGTATGCCTTACAGGTTCGACTTACACCGCCAGCCATTTCACACAGAGATAAATTGCTTCGTTTACCGCGAATATCCCACAATGCAACATCAACTGCTGCAATTGCAAAGGCCGAAACACCACCTCGTCCCACATAGTGAATATGCCAACGCATTTCGTCATGTAATTGCTCAATTTGAGTAGCATCTTTGCCAATCAAAAACGGCGTCAAATCATGCTCAATCATGGCCTTAATCGCGTGACCACCCCATCCGCCGGTGTAAGAATACCCAGTACCTTCACTGCCGTCATCCAACTTCACAGTAGCAGTGATCAACTCAAAATGGGTGTGATCTCCATGCTTCGCATCCGACAATACTTCTGCTAACGGCAACCGGAAAAGGCGGGGTAAGACACTTACAATCTTTACCATTAACAACACCTCAATAAAAACTGATCGATGAGCCAAACGTTATAGTATGCGCACAGTTTTACTAGGGTTATTGAATTTTTGGTTAAAACTATTTGCCACGCAATACTGCGCCTGGGTTCATGATGCCGTGCGGGTCGAGAGCGGCCTTAATCGCGCGCATCGCGGCCAATTTGACAGGGTCGCCATAGCGTTCAAGGTCATCCACCTTAAGCCGCCCGATCCCATGTTCAGCCGACACCGATCCGCCCATCTCATGCACCAAATCATGCATTGCGCGCTTGATCACATCCCGCTCTGCCAGATGATCCGTGCGGTTTTTTCCAGGCATGGGGAAGATGTTGTAATGCAAATTCCCATCCCCCATATGACCAAAGCAATTATGGCGGAATTGCCCGATCTTGGCGATGCGCGCGGGAATGTCAGCGATGAATTGCGGCACCAACCCCACGGGCAAGGAAATATCATGTGAACTCACTGAGCCGATGCGCCGATTTGCTTCAGGAATATTTTCGCGCAGGGCCCAGAAATCATCCCGCTGCGCCATTGATTGCGCAATCACCCCATCGCTGACCAAATCCGCCTCAAAGGCGTGGGCAAATAGCCCCTCCAACAGCGCGGCGGGATCTTGGCCCGCGCCAAGGCCCAAATCGATTAAAACGCACCATTCGGGGATTTCATCAAAAGGTTGACGCAAATTTGGCCCGACCTCTGCCAAGAAATCAAACCCTTGGCGGTGCATCAATTCAAAGGCCGAAAGCCCCTCGCCTACCATATCCTGCGTCATTCGCAACAAAGCCAGGGCCGCGCGTGGATCAGGCACCGCCATCAGTGCCGCGCCTCGCGCGGCGGGGTCAGGGAAGAGCCTTAAACTGGCCGCTGTGATGATGCCCAATGTGCCCTCTGAGCCGATCAGCAAATGGCGCAGATCATAGCCCGTGTTATTTTTGCGCAGAGGCGACAGACCGTGGAAAATGCTTCCATTGGGCATCACCGCCTCGATACCCAAAACCAAATCCCGCGCATTGCCATAGCGCAGAACATTCACCCCGCCCGCATTGGTCGCCAAAAGACCGCCAATGCGCGCCGATCCTTGACTTGCAAGGCTTAGGGGGAAAAGTAGTCCTGCCTTTTGCGCGGTCGCGTGAATGTCGGCCAAGATCACGCCCGCCTCCACGGTTAGGCTGCGTCCATCTTCATCCACCGCACGGATGGCGCGCATCCGCTCCATCGACAAAATCACGCCGTGGTCAAAATTTTCCGACAGCTGCCCACCGACCAAGCCTGTGCCACCGCCATAGGGGATCACCGCCACCCCATGTGTTGCACACGCACGAATAGCCAATGCGACCTCTTGGGAGGAGCGAGGCGCTAAAATAGCCGCAGCTTTGCCCTGCCACCGCCCACGCGGTTCTTCGAGATAGTTTGGGGTCGCCTCGCGCCAGATATCTGCGGGCAAATCGTCCTTCAACGCAGCAAGTTTTGATGCAGCTGTCACGCTTGCTCCCCTTTCACTCACACAGCCTCAGCCCACTTCGGTGCGGCCACGGCGGTCACTGCGCAAATTGGCGTAAAGCACATGGTTGCGCCAGCGTCCATTGATCTGCAAATAGCTTTGCGCGACCCCCTCATATTTATAGCCACATTTCTCCAAAAGACCACGGGAGGCCGTATTTTCAGGCAAACAGGCGCTTTCGATGCGGGACAGATCAAGGCGGGTAAAGGCGTAGTGGATCAAGGCCACCACCGCCTCGCGCATGTATCCGTTGCGCGCATATGGCTGCCCAATCCAATAGCCAATCGTTCCCGCTTGCGCGGGGCCACGGCGAATATTGTCCAAGGTGACGGCGCCAAGCAGGCGTTGGTCTTCGCGGCGGATCAAAAACAGCGGCAGCGCGCTTTCTTCCGATGAGGCACGCTGTGCCCAATAGACCCGCGCGGAAAAGCTTTTGCGGGTCAGATGATCCGATGACCAAGCAGGCTCCCATGGCTGCAGAAAGGACGCTGATGCCTCGCGCAATCCCGCCCAATGGCGATAATCCTCATGCAGAGGCAGGCGCAGGGTCATGCGCTCGGTTTCAATGGCAAGTTTCGGCCGCCGCCTCAGCATCAAGCCGCCAAACGCTGCGTCAATTGCGAGTAATCAGGCGCTTTGCTGACGGGCCCATAAAGTGCCAAGGCAAGCGCACCGCTTTCGGCAATCCCTGCGCCAAAGTCACGAATATGCGCAAGGCTAACGACATCGATCCGCGCCACAGTCTCTTCTAGGGGCGGCACGCGATCCCAGATGGCCAAAACCCGTGCCAGACGTTCGGCGCGGGAAGATGGGCTTTCAAGCCCCATCAAAAGCCCCGCTTTCATCTGCGCGCGCGCGCGATCAAGCTCGGCTTGGTTCAAATCACTGGCGGCGCGCTTGATCTCATCCATGCTCAAAAGCGCCAAATCCCCCACATCCTTGCCGCCCGTGCCTGCGTAAATGGTGAGAAGGCCCGTTTCATCAAAGGCCCCCACTTGGGCAAAAATCGAATAGCACAGGCCACGCTTTTCGCGCAATTCTTGGAAAAGGCGCGAGGACATGCCCCCGCCAAGCGCGCTTGCGTAAATCTGCGCGGTGTAGATGTCGTCAGACCGATATCCTGGTGTTTCAAAGGCCATCGCAATATGAGCCTGTTCCAGTTTTTTCACCTTGCGGAATTCTCCGCCTGCAAATTGCGCCAAAGGTGCGGGGGCCGCGCGGCGTGAGGGCAAATGGCCAAAATTCTCTTCAGCAAGTCGCACGATCTGCGCGTGATCCACTGCCCCTGCGGCCGATAGGATCATCTGATCGGGGCCATAATGTTCGGTCACGAATTGGCTAAAATCCTCGCGACCAAAGCCGCGCACCCGCTCACTGGGGCCAAGAATGGTGCGCCCAAGCGGTTGGTTGGGATAGGCCGTTTCCTGAAGCCAGTCGAAAATCACATCATCAGGCGTGTCATTCGCCTGACCGATTTCTTGTAGGATGACGCCCCGCTCAACCTCGATCTCGCGCGGATCAAACACAGGGTTCAGCACGATATCGGCAATCATATCAAGAGCAAGGGGCACATCTTGTTCCAGCACGCGCGCGTAATAGGCGGTGACTTCGCGCGAGGTATAGGCGTTGATATAGCCGCCTACATCTTCGATCTCCTCGGCGATTTGCAGCGCGCTGCGCCGTTTCGTGCCCTTAAAGGCCATATGTTCAAGGAAATGCGCGATGCCGTTTTGCTCGACCCGCTCATGGCGCCCGCCTGCGGACACCCAAACCCCGATTGCAGCGGATTGAAGCCCCTCCATCCGTTCGGTGATCACCCGCAACCCGTTGGAGAGTTGGTGCATCTCAACACTCATGCGGCCACCTTTTCGCGGATCAACGCCTCTAGGGCGGCAAGGTCATTTGGCACGCGCTGCACCCGTTCGGAACGCTCGAACAAATCTGCCATATGGGGCGGTAATGCGGGGCGGATGCCCGTTGCCGCCTCGACCGCATCGGGGAATTTCGCAGGATGCGCTGTGGCCAATGTAACCATCGGGGTCGTCCCAAGGTGCTCTTGGGCCACATGAACCCCGACTGCGGAATGGGGGCAAAGCAGCTCACCCGATGTTGACAGGCAAGATGTGATCATCGCGGATGTCTCATCCTCGCTTGCACGACCCGAGGCAAAGATGTCCCGCAAAGCCTCAAGCGCGCCTTGGCTGATGTCAAACCCGCCTTCGGATTTCAACGCAGCCATGGATTGCACCACCGCGCCTGCGTCACGACCATACGCATCAAATAGTGCCCGCTCAAAATTGGACGACACTTCGATATCCATCGAAGGGCTGATTGTGGCCTGCACGCCGCCCATATGATAGCCGCCCGTGCGCAAGGCGCGATCCAAAATGTCATTGCTGTTGGTCGCCACCACAAGACGATCAATCGGCAGACCCATTTGGCGCGCGATATAGCCCGCAAAAATATCGCCGAAATTACCAGTCGGCACAGTAAAACTGACGGCACGATGCGGGGCGCCAAGGCTGACTGCGGCGGTAAAATAATAGACAACCTGCGCCATGACACGCGCCCAGTTGATTGAGTTCACCCCTGCCAAGCGCACCTCATCGCGGAAGGTAAGATCATTAAACATATCTTTGAGCCGCGCCTGCGCATCGTCAAATGTGCCGTCAATGGCCAAAGCATGGGCATTGGCCTCGGTGACAGTGGTCATTTGGCGGCGTTGCACCTCGGACACACGGCCATGGGGGAACAGGATGAACACCGACACCGCATCAAGCCCGCGAAAGGCCTCCATTGCGGCAGAGCCGGTATCGCCTGACGTTGCCCCCACAATGGTCACATGCTGCCCGCGTTTGGTTAGGCTATGCTCAAACATTTGCCCAATCAGCTGCATCGCAAAATCTTTGAACGCCAAGGTGGGGCCGTGGAACAACTCCATCAGGAAATGATTGGGTGCCAATTCCTTGAGCGGGGCGCGGCTTGCGTGGCGAAAGCCCTGATAGGCGCGGGTGATGATATCGCCAAATTCACTATCGCTGAATGTATTGCCCACGAAGGGGCGCATCACGCGAAAGGCGACCTCCTCATAAGGCAGACCCGCCATTGCGGCGATCTCCGCATGGCTTAACTGCGGGACGCTTACAGGCACATACAGCCCCCCATCACGGGCAAGCCCCGTCAACATGGCGTCCTCAAATGTCAGTTCAGGCGCTGTGCCGCGTGTCGAGATGTAGCGCATGGTTATTGTCCCTTCAAAGCGTTCTGTGCCTGATACGCCACAGAAGATAGGCTGTCATCCCCAACCATACCGCTGCAAGCGAAAACCATGTCACCGCATATTGCAAATGGTCATTGGGGATGGCCGATGTGTCCACGGGCATCGGTGTCAGGTCTGCCTCTGGCGGGGTGCCGTCACGCAGCACCACAAGATAGGGGTCTGTGCCAAGCACCGCGGCCATATCCGCCACATCGCGCGCGAACCAGATATTTGCGGCGCGGTCATTATCGGGGGTCGAACTGTTGCGGTCATCTGGCCAATGCAGGTTGCCAGTGAGGGCAAAGCGGCCTTCTGGCGCAGAACGCATCTCATCGGCCACGGGCAAAAACCCACGATCCACAAGGATACGGCGTCCCGTCAGATCATCCTCAAACCCTGAGATCAGGCGATAGCCCGCCCCCACGCCCTTGCGGCTGACCAAGACGCGCAGCGTGTCCTCTGCCCCGCGGACAAACTGCCCCTCAAGCATCACAGGCAAATACCGATCCCGGATCACATCGGGCGCTTCGGGCAAGGTCACTGCTTCGGCAACAATCCGCGCCTCGATATCGGCCAACACGCCCTGTTTCCAAGACAAACGTTGGGTCTGCCAAACGCCGAGCGCAATCAGGATAGCGGCCCCCGCAACCCCGAATGACAGAACCGAGAAAATCGCAAAACGCGAATGTGTCATAGCACCTCTCATCGATGGCGGTCGAACGACAAACGGCCCGCCTTTGTGGTGGCGGGCCGTTCCAAAATCAGGTGATCACGCGGGATCAGCTCAGCCGCCAATGCCCCAAATATAGACTGCGGCAAACAAGAACAACCAGACCACATCAACAAAGTGCCAGTACCATGCGGCCGCTTCGAAGCCGATATGTTTCTCTGCGGTGAAATGGCCACTGCGCACGCGCAAATAACAGATGAACAAGAAGATTGTGCCGATGATCACATGCATCCCGTGGAAACCAGTCGCAAGGAAAAAAGTAGAGAAGAATTTATCTCCGCCGAATGTCCAATCTTTGTGCGCTAGCAACTCCCAATATTCGTAAGCCTGCAGCGCCGTAAAGAACAGGCCAAGCACGACACCGATCAAAAGGCCCCATTCAACGTCCTTGCGGCTTTCGTTATGGACAAGCGCGTGGTGCGCCCATGTCACCGCCGCACCTGACAACAGCAACACAAGCGTGTTGATCAAAGGTAGGTGCCAGACATCCATCTGATAGAAACTCGGCTGCACATATTGCGACCCGAGATATTCGTTCATCGGGTAAATCGCGTGCTTAAAGAAGGCCCAGAACCATGCGACGAAGAACATGGCTTCGGACATAATGAACATTATAAAGCCATAGCGCAGGCCGATCCGCACAACGGGCGTGTGATCGCCTTGGTTGCTTTCCGCGACCACATCCGACCACCAGCCGAACATCACGTAAAGGATGGCCACAAGGCCCATCAGGAACATCCACGGGCCAGAGCCGTGCATCCACAGCACGCCGCCCGTAAGCATTACAAAAGCCCCAACGGCAGCAATCAGCGGCCAGAGCGAGGGCGAAATGATATGATAATCATGGTTCTTTGCATGGGCCATCTGTTTTGGTCCTTCGCTTTCGGTCATTCAGTTGTGCCGCTAAGGGCGGCAAGGTCTTCGGTTATATCCATAACATGAAATGTATAGGACAGGGTAATTTCTTGTGTGTCATAGGCCTCGTCATCCTTAAGGATTTCGGGGTCTACGAAAAAGGTCACAGGCATTTCGACCCGCTCACCTGGTTGCAGCGCCTGCTCGGTAAAACAGAAGCAGGCGATCTTCGCAAAATAAGAACCCGCCGTATAGGGAAGCACGTTATAACTTGCAGTGCCCGCCACCACTTGATCGGTCGGGTTATAGGCCTCGTAAAACACCAATGCTGTTTCGCCAAGGCGGACATCGATTTCGCGCTGCATAGGGCGGAATTCCCACGGCATATCGCGCGCGGTGCTTGCATCAAAGCGCACTGTGACGATGCGATCAGACACCACCGCGCTTTCGGTATCCGCAACTTGCGTGGTGCCGCCATAGCCCGTAACACGGCAGAATAGATCGTAAAGCGGCACGGCCGCCCATGCCATCGCCCCCATAAAGACGATGACACCAAGCAGGCTGTAAACAGTTTTACGGTTTTGTGTCATTGCTGCGTGCCTCCTGATTGCCCCTCTTGCGCGGGGGTAATCGACACGCGTGGTTGATGATCAAAGGCCTCCATCTTGGAGCCTTCACGGATTTTTGCCACCGTCATCCCAAAGACGATCACGCAAAAGGCAACAAGGCTCAGACCCACGCCGATATTTCGGCTCAGGCGGCGCCTGTGCATATCGCTTTGTTCACGGATCGCCATGGCTCACCAGCCCCCCAATGACAGACCTGCAGCGCGCAGGGCGATATCGCCCAAGATCGCGCAGAAATGCAGGAAAAGGTAATAAAGGGAAAAGCGGAAGAATTTCTTTTCAGTCGCATACCCATCGGCCTCTGCCACATCTTCACTGCGGGCACGGATATCCCATGCACCCTTCAAGAAGATCAGGTTCAGAACCACCGCCGCCGCCATGTAAAGCGGGCCGCCGATTTGCGTCACACCAATGCCAAGCGCCACAGGCGCCAATAGCACAGTGTAAATCCAGATATGGCGGCGGGTCGCCACGCGCCCATGGGTAACAGTTAGCATCGGCACATCGGCCTTGTGGTAATCCGATTTCATGAACAAGGCCAAGGCCCAGAAATGCGGCGGCGTCCACATGAAGATCAAGCCGAACATAAGCATCGAGGCAGGCGAAAAATCACCTGTCACAGCGGCCCAACCCACCATGGGGGGGAAGGCACCCGCCGCACCACCAATTACGATGTTCTGCGGGGTCGCACGTTTCAGCCACATCGTGTAAATCACAACGTAGAAAAAGATGGTGAAGGCCAACAGCCCCGCTGCAACCCAATTTGTCGCAAGGCCCAGAAACACAACCGACATGACCGAGAGTGCAAGACCGATCTGAAACGCCTCTTGTGCGCTGACACGTCCAGACGGCACAGGGCGCGAGGCAGTGCGTTTCATAACGCGGTCAATATCGGCGTCATACCACATGTTCAGCGCGCCAGACGCCCCCGCCCCAATGGCGATGAACAAAACGGCACAGAACGAGATGAACAAAGACTGCGCCTCAGGGGCCGCGATAATGCCAACAAAGGCGGTGAACACCACCAAAGACATCACGCGCGGCTTAAGCAGCAGCACATAATCCCCAAAGCTAGCCTCTTTGGGCTCCAGTTCAGCGGGTTTCGCCGATTTGGTGGTGATATCAATGGATGCATCGCTCATCTGCGGGCGCGTCCTTTGGAGGGTTATTTGCGGAATCGCCACGTCACCTCAGAGCGCGGGTGGCTTGGCGGAAGCTTTGCTGCGCTTATTGCGCCTCGGCCAGTTCCAAAACCTGTGGCGCAAGCGCATCTACGGAGGCGAAGTCACTAATCTCGCCACGCGTCCATGCGTCATATTCCTCAGGGGTGACTGCGAAGACAGTGATCGGCATATAAGCATGGTTTACGCCGCAAAGTTCAGAACACTGTCCAAAATAGATGCCCTCACGACCAGGCTCAACATTGAACCACAGCTGCGCTAGGCGGCCAGGGATCCCGTCCTGCTTCACGCCGAAGGCAGGTATTGTCCAAGAATGGATCACATCTGCGCCCGTGACCTGAACCACAACATCGCGGCCCGTTGGCACAACCATCGCTGTGTTGGTAGCCAGCAGATATTCATCGCGAGTGTAACCATATTCGGCCAATTCATCTTCGGCCAACATGAAGCTGTCAAAAACAATGTCATGCTGCGGGTATTCGTAGCCCCAATACCACTGATAACCAGTTGCCTTGATCACCACTTCGCCATCGGGGATGGTCTGCTGCTTGAACAATACAGGCAGCGAGAAGCCGCCGATCACAAACAGGATGATCATTGGCACGACTGTCCAGATGATCTCGATCTTGCGGTTATGGGTGAAAGTTGCAGGTTTTGGGTTCGCACGGCGATTGTGGCGCACGATAGAATAGACCATCAAAGCGGTCACGAAGATAACAATCGCGGTGATAATCACCAAAAGCAGATTATCCAACATGCGAACGTCATGCGCCAATTCGGTCACGCCTGTCTGCATGTTCACACCACCCAGATGAGGTGCGCCGATAATCTCCAAACCATCGCGCAACGCCTGCGCAGATGCACCACCCGTCAGGGCAAATGTTGCCGCCGCTGCGGCCCAAAAGCTTGAGAGCTTGGTACGAAGTGCCATTGTCATGTCGTCCTGTTTTTTCGTGATGCCCGTTTAAGGTCTGTGACATCCCGTTGCGTTCAAAGCTGCAACAACCATATAGAGGGTTACATTACAAGACATTGGATAAAAATGTCTCACCCTTGGGAATGTTGATTTGGATCATTTTCACGGCTCACATGGGGTGGTTATGCTGCCGCCGCGGCGGCGGAACGCGGGCCAAGTGCCCAATTTTGAAAGGAATTTGCGTGTCTGATCGTGCCAGTAGCTTCCATCCCTTCGAGACATCCCTCAACCAAGAGGCCGCCCTGCGACTGTTGCGCGCAACCCTAACAGGGGCCGAAGACGGAGAGTTATTTCTCGAAAGAAAACGATCTGAGGCCTTGGTTTTTGATGATGGGCGGATCAAGACCGCCTCCTATGATGCAAGCGAGGGATTCGGGCTGCGCGCGGTCTTGGGGGAGGTTTCAGCCTATGCCCATGCCACCGAGGTAAGCGAAGCGGCCTTGTCCCGCGCCAGTGACACTGCCCGCATGGCCATTCGCCAAAGCGGCGGGATCATGGCCGCCCCCCCACAAGGCACCAACCGCCACCTCTACATGCCCAATAACCCAATGGATGGCAGCAGCTTTGAGGCCCGCATTGATCTATTGGGCGAGATTGACGCCTATACCCGCGCCCTTGATCCGCGCGTTGTGCAAGTGTCTGTATCGCTTGCCGCCTCGCATCAAGAGGTCGAAATCCTACGCCCTGAGGGACAGGTGTTGCGCGATGCACGGCCGTTGGTGCGCCTGAATATCTCGGTCATTGTCGAGGCAAAGGGCCGCCGTGAAAGCGGCTCGGCAGGCGGTGGGGGGCGGTTTGCGATTGACCGCGTCATGGCCCCTGCCCATTGGCAATCGGTAGCACGTGAGGCCCTGCGCGTGGCCTGCGTAAACCTCGATAGCGTCCCTGCCCCTGCGGGCGTGATTGATGTGGTGCTGGGGCCAGGCTGGCCGGGTATCCTACTGCACGAGGCTGTGGGTCATGGGTTAGAGGGGGATTTCAACCGCAAAGGCCAATCCGCCTTCGCAGGTCTGATGGGGCAGCAAGTGGCGGCCAAAGGCGTGACTGTTTTGGACGATGGCACGCTGCCTGATCGGCGTGGATCCATTTCGATTGATGATGAGGGCACGCAAAGCCAAGCCACCCCGCTCATTGAGGACGGTATTTTGGTAGGCTACATGCAAGACCGCCAATCTGCCCGCCTGATGGGTGTGGCTGCGACAGGGAATGGGCGGCGCGAATCTTATGCCCACCCCCCGATGACGCGAATGACCAACACATATATGCTTGGCGGCGACAGCGCGCCTGCTGATATTCTGGCAGAGCTGAAAGACGGGATTTATGCGGTTGGCTTTGGCGGCGGGCAGGTTGACATCACCAATGGCAAATTCGTCTTTTCCTGCACCGAGGCCTATCGCGTGCAAAACGGCCAAATTGGCGCGCCTGTCAAAGGGGCCACGCTCATCGGGGATGGGGCCACTGCGCTGAAACAAATCCGCGCGATTGGCAATGATATGGCCTTAGATCCGGGCATGGGGAATTGCGGCAAAGCGGGGCAATGGGTGCCTGTGGGCGTCGGCCAACCCACATTGATGATCGGTGGACTGACGGTCGGTGGCTCGGCCTGATCCTTCATTAACGCCTTTTCAACCAAGCTGCGTATAGGCTTGCAGGAGAGATTACCCATAACGCTGGCAGCATGGTAGCGTGCAGTGATTACTGCGCCGTAGAATATGCTCCACAGGGGCACCAAACCGCAGCCTTGATGCCACAAAAACAGGGTAATCGTGCCAGGGGTGCATTGACAAACCCTGCACAAGATCAAATGTTGCGCGACCTAAGAACAATTACATTTCCAAAAAAGTTAGGTTGCCACTCATGCCCGTTGTCGTTGTCGAATCGCCCGCCAAGGCCAAGACGATAAATAAATACCTGGGCGCGAATTATACGGTTCTGGCCTCTTACGGCCATGTGCGCGACCTGCCCCCAAAGGATGGCTCTGTCGATCCTGACGCAGGGTTTGAGATGAAATGGGAGGTCGCTACAGACAGCAAAAAGCACATCAAGGCGATTGTGGATGCGCTGAAATCTGACCCCGATTTGATCCTTGCCACCGACCCTGATCGCGAGGGTGAAGCGATTTCTTGGCACTTGCTTGAGGCGCTGACGCAGAAAAAGGCACTTAAGAAAGACACGCCCGTGCGCCGCGTTGTGTTCAACGCAATCACGAAAACTGCCGTGACCCAAGCGATGGAAGCCCCGCGCGAGGTCGATATGGAATTGGTCGATGCCTATTTGGCACGGCGAGCGTTGGATTATTTGGTGGGGTTCACCCTCAGCCCCGTTTTGTGGCGCAAATTGCCCGGATCAAAATCAGCAGGCCGTGTGCAATCCGTCTGCCTGCGTTTGATCGTTGAGCGCGAAATGGAAATCGAGGCCTTCCGCGCCCAAGAATATTGGTCAGTGCGCGCGGGCCTTGTGACACCGCGTGGACAATCCTTTGAGGCGCGTTTGACCCATTTTGGTGGCAAGAAGTTGGATAAATTCGACTTGGCCACGCAATCCTCGACCCAGATGGCGGTCAGTGCGGTGGCAAGTCGCGCGCTCACTGTGAGCAGTGTCGAGGCGAAACCTGCCACCCGCAATCCAAGCCCGCCCTTTATGACCTCAACCCTGCAACAAGAGGCCAGCCGCAAATTTGGCATGGGCGCGCGCCAAACCATGAGCGCGGCTCAGCGCCTCTATGAGGCGGGGCATATCACCTATATGCGAACAGACGGGATCGACATGGCCCCCGAGGCGGTGATGTCCGCCCGCGACACAATCCGCGCGCGATTTGGCGAAGACTTCCTGCCAAAATCCCCGCGGATGTATAAGAACAAGGCCAAAAACGCCCAAGAGGCGCATGAATGTATCCGCCCCACCGATATGTCCATGGGGCCAGAAAAGCTGCGCATCACGGATGCGGATCAGAAAAAACTCTATGAACTGATCTGGAAACGCACCATCGCAAGCCAGATGGAGGCCGCCCGCCTTGAGCGCACCACGGTTGATATTTCCTCAAACGACGAGAATGTCGTGCTGCGCGCAAGCGGTCAGGTGATCCAGTTTGAGGGTTTCCTCAAGGTTTATGTAGAAGGGCGCGATGACACCGATGAGGAAGACGCAAATCGCCTGCCCAATATGGCGGTTGGCGACAAGCTTGGCTTTGATCAAAGCAGTTTGATGGGTGATTTCACCAAGGCCTTGGACGGGGCCACAGGCAGTGAAAGCGGCGGCTTGCGCCTCTCGGAAGGGGGGATCATCGACAATTCAGGCGCAGTATTTGGACAGCGCCACTTCACCCAACCGCCCCCCCGCTACACCGAGGCCACTTTGGTCAAGCGCATGGAAGAATTGGGCATTGGCCGCCCGTCCACCTATGCCTCCATCGTCACCACGATCCAAGATCGCGGCTATGTGCTCAAAGATAAGGGGCGCCTGATCCCCGAGGATAAGGGGCGCTTGGTCACAATATTCCTCAGCAATTATTTCCAGAAATATGTGGGCTATGATTTCACCGCGGATTTGGAAAACCAACTGGATGAGGTCAGTGCAGGCGCGCGCGATTGGCGCGATTTGCTGACCCGTTTCTGGCGCGATTTCAAAGCGGCGGTCGATGAAACCGCCGAGCTGCGGATCACCGATGTTTTGGAAAAAATCAACGAGGTGTTGGAACCGCATCTCTTCCCACAGCGCCCCGATGGTGGTGATCCACGCCAATGTCAGGCTTGTGGTGAAGGGCGTCTTTCGTTGCGCACAGCGCGCTCTGGTGGGGCGTTCATCGGCTGCTCCAATTACCCTGAATGTCGCTATACCCGCCCCCTCGCCCCCAATGGCGAGGAAAGCGAGGGCGATAAAATGCTGGGGGTTGAACCCGAAAGCGGACAGGCCGTTTGGCTGAAAGCAGGGCGGTTTGGCCCTTATGTTCAATTGGGCGAAGCAACCGAAGACAACCTCAAACCGCCGCGCGCCTCACTGCCCAAAACATGGCCCCCTGCGGGCATGGATTTGGAGAAAGGGCTGCGCCTCTTGTCATTGCCCCGCGCGATTGGTGCGCATCCTGAGGATGGCGTTTTGGTCGAGGCGGGCATTGGCCGTTACGGGCCTTATGTCAAACATGGCAGCCTTTACGCCAACCTGCCCGAGGTGGATGAGGTGTTCGAAATCGGCATGAACCGCGCGGTTGAGGTTTTGGCCGCCAAGGCCGCCTCGCGCGGTGCAGGCCGTGGGGCCACGGCCGCCCCTCTCAAAGAGTTGGGCGAGCATCCTGATGGCGGGGCGGTTCAGGTGATGAATGGCCGCTATGGGCCTTATGTGAAATGGGCCAAAATCAATGCGACCCTGCCCAAGGGCACTGAACCCGAAGCCGTCACGATGGAGGAGGCCTTGGCGCTGATCGCGGCCAAGGCCGCCAAAGGCGGGAAAACCCCGCGCAAGGCCGCCGCCAAAAAAGCCGCCCCGAAAGCCGCTGCCAAAAAGAAGGCAGCCCCGAAAAAGGCTGCGGCGAAAAAATCATGACGGACGCCCCCTATCAGCCCCCAAAATGGCCGCAATTGGCTGAATTTTTGCGCCTGCGCAGGTCTACCCCCGCGCAGCTGCTCAATGCCCCCGCGCCTGAAGGGGCGGTGTTGGAAGATATCCTCACATCCGCCCTGCGGGTGCCAGATCACGGAAAATTGGCCCCGTGGCGCATCGTTGTGCATGGGCCAGAAAGCCGTGCGGGCTTGGCCGCGCTCACCCGCGAATTGGGCCATGGCGCAGGCCGCGTGCCCGAAAAGGTCGAAAAATCCGCCACGGCATTTGACCAGTCCCCTCTTGTGGTCGCGGTTCTGTCTCACCCCGTTGCGCATGATGCGATCCCCCTGTTAGAACAGCAGTTGTCGGCAGGTGCGGTTTGTCTTGAAATGATGCATGCCGCGATGGCCCACGGCTTTGGCGCAAATTGGCTGAGCGGTTGGATGGCCTTTGATCCCGAATTTTTATCCCGTGCCTATGGCATTACGGCGCCGCAATTCGTGGCAGGGTTCATCCATCTTGGAACGCCAAGCGCCAAGGCCCCAGAACGCCCCCGCCCCGAGATGGGCGATATCGTCACATATCGCGATTAGGGCGTGACCTTGCCCTTGCGCCATGATGGGGCCTGCCCCACCTAAGCACAGACCTGCCCCAAAAGGAGCCATCTCAACATGGCCGCATTACTTGCTGATTTCCTAAAATCCGTTTTGCAATTCCGCGACAGGCGCTTTTTGCGCGTTTTGTTGATCGGCGTGGCGTTGACCATTGCGTTGCTGGTTGCGATCTCAGCGGCGGTTCTGATCTTTTTGGGATGGCTATTGCCTGATGCAATCACTCTACCTTGGATTGGCACAATCAGTTTCTTTGGGGCGGCACTCTCATGGGCGGCCGTGCCATTTTTGATCTTGCTGTCATCGGTGATGATGGTGCCTGTGGCCTCGGCTTTTACGGGGTTGTTCTTAGACGAAATCGCAGATGCGGTTGAAGCAGAACATTACCCCCAGCTGCCGCCCGCCCGCCATGTGAAATTGGCCGAAGCCATCGGTGACAGCCTACGGTTTTTGGGCGTGATCCTATTGGCCAACACATTGGCCTTGGTTCTTTATTTCACGCCCTTCGCCCCCTTTGTGTTCTGGGGGTTGAACGGGTTTCTCTTGGGGCGTGAATATTCGCAGATGGTGGTACAGCGCCGCCTCGATCGCGTATCGGCGATTGAATTTCGGCGCAAAAATCGCCTGACATTTTTTGCAGGCGGGGTCATGATGGCACTCCCCTTAAGCGTGCCAATCTTGAACCTCATCGTGCCCATATTGGGGGCTGCGACCTTTACCCATATGGCCCATCGGGTGGGCCTGACGGGGGCGCGTCAATAAGTGCTGTCGCCCATGCCAAAGAGGGCAAAGAGGTTAATATCTTCGATAGAGACACGACCCGATAAAATGATCCCCGCGATCACGGCCCAGATCAGCGTGGCAATGGCTGTATTGATCAACAGGTTGCGGCGCAGATTAAAGCTTGAGGCGGGGGCAGATTGCGATGTGCCGCGCGCAGCCTCGCCCTCATCCCCTTGGGTGCGCACGAAAAACGGCAATGTCAGAAACAGCGACATGAACCATACAATCGCATAAACCACGAGGCCTGTGACAATACCCATTAGACCTGCTCCAATTCGACCAAGGTGCCTGTGAAATCTTTGGGGTGGAGGAATAACACGGGCTTGCCATGTGCCCCAATTTTCGGCTCCCCCGTTCCCAAAACGCGCGCGCCACTGGCCTGAAGCTTGTCGCGCGCCGCCAAAATATCTTCGACCTCGTAGCAAATATGGTGAATGCCGCCTGAGGGGTTTTTCTCAAGAAAGCCCGCGATGGGGGAATTTTCACCTAAGGGATAAAGCAACTCAATCTTGGTATTGGGCAATTCGATGAAGACCACCGTCACCCCGTGATCGGGTTCATCCTGCGGCGCGCCAACCTTTGCGCCAAGCGTATCACGATATTGCGCTGAGGCGGCCTCGAGATCAGGCACAGCAATGGCCACATGGTTCAATCTACCGATCATTTTTATCTCCTTGGGTCACTCGCCCCACGATATGCCTGCGCAAAATCCTGTGGGCAAGAGGCGTGTGGTCGCGCCCCGTTTACCCTTCGGTAACCGCGACAGGCTGTAATCGGGGGAGGGAAGCACAAATTCGAGGTGCCTGAAATGGATGAGTTGAAATTGCCGCCAACCCATCAGGCGAAAATGCAGGCGCTAAATCCGCTGATGGGGCTGACCATTTTAATCGTTGAGGATAGCCGATACGCCTCGGAATCGCTGCGATTGCTGAGCCTGCGTTCGGGCGCGCGGATCAGGCGGGCCGATTGCCTGTCCTCCGCACGGCGTCACCTGCAGGTCTATCGCCCCAGCGTGGCCATTATCGACCTCGGTCTACCAGATGGTTCTGGCTTGGATTTAATCCAAGATTTGGCCATGGCAAGCCCCCGCTTGCCCGTGATCTTGGCCTGTTCCGCCGCTGACCCCCATGACAGCGCCGCCGAGGCAAAGGCCGCAGGCGCTGATGGGTTTTTGGCCAAACCCATAGAAGCCCTAGCGCATTTCCAAGAAACAATCTTACGCCATTTGCCCCCCGATTTGGCCCCCCAAACCCCCCATGCTGTGGCAGGGGACACCGTGATCCCTGACCCCATCGCCTATCGCGAGGATTTGACCCATGCGATTGATCTCTTGGATCAGCCCGACCCACCCCTGCCCTATCTGCGCCCCTTCTTGATGGGCATCGCGCAGGAGGCGGGCGACCGCGAATTGGCCGAAGCCGCGCGCGGCCTGATGCGCGACACCCGCGCGGCGCTGCGCCATGCGCTGACACAAAAAATCGCGGAAATCAGCCCACGACTATGAGCCAAGCGCGGGGTCGCGCGCCACCCGCACCAATCCCGTCAGGTCAGAAAGACGCTCGATCTGACGCCCTGCCGCATCGAAATTCTGCGGCAAAAGCCATGCGGTAAAGGCCTCTTTCAGCGCGGGATATTCAGCATCAATGGCGGCAAACCATGCGGTGTCACGATTTTTGCCTTTGACGATGTTGTCTTGGCGAAACACGCCTTCATAACTCAGTCCCAAACGCTGCGCCGCGCGGCGCGAGGGCAGGTTGCGCGCATCGCATTTCCACTCAAACCGCCGATACCCCGCCTCAAAGGCCCATGACATCATCATAAAAAATGCTTCGGTCGCGGCGGGACTTTTTTGCAAGGCGGGGCCAAGGCATATATGCCCCAATTCAATCGATCCTTTCTCAGGCGCGATACGCAAATATGAGGCCACGCCCATCACCTGTCCCCGCGCCATGTCGCGGATTGCGTAAAACACAGGATCTTCGCCCGCCTCAAAGCCGCGCAAAAAGCGATGATAGGCGGCGGCAGAAATGAAAGGGCCATAGGGCAGAAACTGCCACAAATCTTCCGCGCCGTCATAGGCCCGAAACAGCTCATCCGCGTGCAAATGCGCCCTGAGCCGTTCAAGCCGCGCATAGCGCCCTTGCCGCTGTTGGAATTCGGGCCGCGCGGGCGGCACATATTTTGACGAATCCTGCATCGTAACCCCCATCAAAACGCGAAAAGGCCCCCGCCCATCAGGGAAGAGGCCGCAAATATTGGCAAGGGTGAAACGGGATCAGTCGCGCGGCAAAACCCGCAGACCCAATTCCATCAGCTGATCTGGCATCGGCTCGGAGGGTGCATTCATCATTACATCTTCCGCGCGTTGGTTCATCGGGAAGAGGATCACCTCGCGGATATTCGCCGTTTCCGCCAAGAGCATCACGATGCGGTCAATCCCCGCCGCGCAGCCGCCATGGGGCGGCGCGCCGAATTGGAACGCATTGACCATACCACCAAAACGGCGGCGGACTTCGTCCTCGCCATAGCCTGCAAGTTCAAACCCCCTGAACATGATCTCAAGCTTATGGTTGCGGATCGCACCCGACACCAATTCATAGCCGTTACAGGCCAAGTCATATTGATATCCCAGCACCTCAAGCGGGTCACCCGCAAGCGCCTCAATTCCGCCTTGGGGCATCGAGAACGGGTTGTGGCTGAAATCGATCTTGCCCGTTTCTTCGTCCTTTTCATACATCGGGAAATCCACGATCCACGCAAAGGCGAAGCGGTTCTCATCAATCAGCCCCAATTCGCGGCCCACTTCGGTGCGCGCGCGCCCCGCAACCGACTCGAAATCCGCGGGCTTACCTGCCATAAAGAACACAGCATCACCGACACTAAGGCCCAATTGCGTGCGGATGGCCTCGGTGCGTTCAGGGCCAATATTTTTGGCCAAGGGGCCTGCGGCCTCCATCGTGCCATCCTCGCCTTCGCGCCAGAACATATACCCCATTCCAGGCAGGCCTTGACCTTGCGCCCATGAATTCATGCGGTCACAGAATTTGCGGCTGCCGCCTGTGGGGGCAGGAATGGCGCGCACTTCGGTGCCGTCCTGCTCGAGGATTTTTGCGAAAATCGCAAAGCCCGAGTCTTTGAAATGCTCGCTCACAACTTCCATTTTGATCGGGTTGCGCAGGTCTGGCTTATCGGTGCCATACCACAGCGCGGCATCTTTATAGGAAATCAGCGGCCAGTCTTGATCGACCTTCTTGCCGCCACCAAATTCCTCGAACAGGTCTTTGAGCACGGGTTGGATCGTATCAAACACATCTTGCTGTGTCACAAAACTCATTTCCATGTCGAGCTGATAGAAATCAGTCGGCGAGCGATCCGCGCGGGGGTCTTCATCGCGGAAACAAGGGGCGATTTGGAAATATTTATCAAAGCCCGACACCATCAACAGCTGCTTAAACTGCTGTGGCGCCTGTGGCAGCGCGTAGAATTTGCCAGGATGCAAACGTGAAGGCACAAGAAAATCGCGCGCGCCCTCAGGGCTAGAGGCCGTGATGATTGGGGTCTGGAATTCGCGAAAGCCCTTATCCCACATCCGCTTGCGAATTGAGGCCACAACATCAGAGCGCAGGGTCATATTCTTTTGCATCACCTCGCGGCGCAAATCGAGGTAGCGATAGCGCAGACGGGTTTCCTCAGGATATTCCTGATCGCCAAATACAGTCAGGGGCAATTCGTTCGCGGCACCCAGAACCTCAAGATCACGAATGAAAACTTCGATTTCACCTGTGGGAATTTTTGGGTTCACAAGGCTGGCATCACGCGCCTTCACCTCGCCATCAATGCGGATACACCATTCAGCGCGCAGTTTTTCAACCCCGGCAAAAACAGGGCTGTCGGGATCACATAACAATTGTGTCATCCCATAATGGTCGCGCAGGTCAATGAACAAAACCCCACCATGATCGCGCACCCGATGAACCCAGCCCGAGAGGCGGATCGTTTGACCAACATTTTCCTTGGTCAGGTCTGCGCAGGTATGGCTGCGGAAAGCGTGCATCACGAAATATCCTATATATTGGCCTTATTTTTGGCCTGTCATATTGTGCCGCCGATACACATGGAGCGGGGCGCGAAGTCAACCCCAAGCAGCGAAAAGCCCGCGAATTCAGAGCGCGGGCTTTGGTGTCATTTTGAAGCCTGTTGGCTCAAATTTGTTTTTCTGGCATCTGAACGACCAGACCATCAAGTGCATCTGTCACCTTCAGCTGGCAGGTCAGCCGCGAACGCCCCTCGTCAGGTTTGTAGGCAAATTCCAGCATATCTTGTTCCATCGCATCCATGTTGGGCAGTTTTGCGACCCAATCAGGATGCACATAAACATGGCAGGTCGAACAGGCGCAGGCGCCGCCGCAATCAGCCTCGATGCCAGGAATGCCATTGTCGCGCGCGCCTTCCATCACGGTCAGCCCGTTTGGCACATCAACGACATGCTCGGTTCCGTTATGTTCGATATAAGTGATATTAGCCATAAACGCGCACTTTCTTGCTATTAACCTTGGATCTTGCCTACGTAGCGTTCCTTGCTGCGGCTTTCTAGTCCCGAAATTTATGTCATGCCATCGCGCTTGAATCTCAAGGCAAATGTTCTATTTTTGTTCTAAAATAGGATATCTACTATGGAACCCGATCTCGCCCCACGCTTTTGGCCAAAACCGCCCGATTGTCTGCCCCATCATTTGCTGCATCTGCCGCATCAGGGGGCACGGGTTGCGGTGGCGGGCTTGGTGGTGCTGCGCCAAAGACCAGGCACGGCCAAAGGTGTGATTTTCATCACCTTGGAAGATGAGTTTGGCACCTGCAATGTGATCATCTGGCAGAAAATATATCAGCAGTTTCGTCGTGCGGTCATTGCAGCGCGCCTAATGCGCGTGACGGGGCGGCTGCAACGGCAAGCGGGCATCACCCATATCATCGCTGAGCAGATCGAAGATATATCGCCTCTACTGGATGAGATTGTTTTGCATCACACCGCCCCCTAGAGAGCCTAAACTTACGCGAAGCCATTTAAAGCGGTTTGCCTATTATTACGGAGAAATAAGAATTACCTTGCGGCATGATTGGGGTAACATTTGGATTCTCGGGCTGTGCCATGAGCACACCTTTCCAGGTTGAGCCTACACTGCGTAGTGAAAATGCATCCCATATTGCAGAAGGAAAGCGCGGATCAGGCCAAACGGGTGCCCACGCTAGAAATCGGTTGGCGCGCCGCCCTCCTCCTTGCGCTTGGCGACAAACGTGTCCAATTCCTCGCGAATTGCAGGATCAAGAGGCGGGTCTTTCGCTTCGGCCAAGATTGCCTTGTAAATCCCATGCGCGCGCTCGGCGCTCCAAACGGCCCCGTCTTTTTCCCAAGCCTCAAAATTCCGCCAATCAGAATGAAACGGCTGATAAAAGGCAGTGCTATAGCGGGCTTGGGTATGCGCAGTGCCAAAATAGTGACCACCAGCACCAACGTCTCGCACCGCATCAAAGGCAAGATCATCATCACTGGTCTGAGTCAGAACAGGGTCAAAATAGCGTTGGAATTGTTGTAGCAATTCGCAATCCATCACGAATTTCTCGGGGCTGGCGATCAGCCCCCCTTCAAGCCAACCCGCAGCATGATAGACCATATTTGTGCCAGATTGCACCGCCGCCCAAAGGCTTTGTAGGGTTTCGGCTTGTGCCTGACCATCCGGCACGTTGGCGGCACAAACCCCGCTCGAGCGAAGCGGCAGTCCATAAAAACGCGCCATCTGCCCTGTCATCTGGGTGGCACGGATATATTCAGGTGTGCCAAAGGCAGGCGCACCTGATTTCATATCGACATTTGAGGTGAACGTGCCAATCACCACAGGGGCGTGCGGCGCGATATATTGCAACAAGGCAATCGCCCCCAAAGCCTCAGCGATTGACAAGGACACAGCCCCCGCAAGGGTAACAGGCGCCATCGCCCCCGCTAAAGTGAAGGGCGTAATCACCACAGGCTGCCAGCACCGAGCCATACGCATCGCCCCGTCCAACATTGGATAGTCATGCTTGAGCGGACTGACCGAGTTGATATTGGTGTAAAACCGAGGTGTTGCCTCGAATTCCTCATGGCTTAGACCGGCGGCGATCCGAACCATTTCCATCGCGTCTTGAACACGTTCTTTGCCAAGGCAGTAGGTATGCACCACCTTGTCAGTCGCGATGAGCTTTTCATGCAAGCAATCCAAATGGCGGATTGAGGGATGAATATCTATTGGCTCAACAGGGTAGCCACCCGCAAAATGGATACAATTGAAATATTGCGTCAACTTGATGAATTCGCGAAAGGTCGTGAAATCACCTGCTCGTTTGCCACGCGCCATATCCCATGCATTTGGGGGAGAGGACACATTGCCAAATAGAATATGCCCCTCGCCAATGGTCAACTTTCGCGCAGGGTTTCGCGGCGTCACTGTAAAGCTGTGCGGCGCGCGCGCGACCATCTCGGTCACAAAATCAGGGTCAAAAAAGATCGTTTCGCACTCTTGGCGACAGCCCGCCTGCACCAGTATCTGCCGCGCCTCAGGGTGCAGCATCTCAAGCCCAAGGTCGGACAGAATGCGCAGTGCGTTCTTGTGGATGGCCAAGACACCCTCAGGCAACAAAGGTTCGGTTGGTTGATCTATGTTTCGCGGAATACGCCATGGCATTTGCGCAATAGAATGTTGACTAGCAGCTTGGTGTTTGGCACGCGTGCCCCCTGAACGGCGGCGTTTTGGATCAAATGTGGTTTCGGCCATAGGATCGGGTCTTACAAAAAGGGAGATCAAAGCCCCTTTAGACTGCCCGCGCAAGGGCGTGAAAAACCCGACAAATACCGACCAAACCCCCCGTCATTTTGACGCGAACAGACAAACGCCTTCTTAATGCCCGAGCCAAGCAGGAAGGTGGCCAATGTCGGGCAACACCGCATCAGCATGCGGCGCGAGCGTGCCATGATCGGCAATTCCGGTCAAAACGCCCACTGTGGCCATGCCCGCTGCGCGGCCCGCAAGCAGATCATGCAGGCTATCACCCACCATCACAACGCGCGCAGGTGGAATATCACAAGCCCGTGCGATGTGGGCGCACATCGCAGGGTTGGGTTTTGCACCATACCCACTGTCACATCCAATCACCTCGGCGAAATAAGGACGGATCGCATGTGCCGCCAAATGTGCCTCGGCTTCATCCTTTTGCCCATTGGTCGCCACGGCCAAGGTATAACCCTCATGTTGCAAGCCTTTGAGCAAGGGCGCCAGCGGGGTCGCCTCAACCATTACAGCAGATTGCGCAAGGTAATTCAGCCGTGCCGCTATCTGCTGTGGCGTGCAATTAGCTGCAAAAAGTGGGGCCAGATGTTGCGCAGTCTCATCGAGCGTGCCTGCAATAGCGACACTATCGGGCAAAAAAACACCCCGATCCGGGTCAAAGGACAAGCGATCGGCGAGGGCGCGGAATAAAGTTTCATCGCCGTCCGCTAACGCCAATAGAGCCGATTTCGCCCAAATGTTCCAAGATTGAGCAAAGTCAAACAGTGTTCCGTCTTTGTCAAATATTAACAATTTGAAGTAATTTCTTTGCATATTTTTATAACCCCTAAGGACGAAGATGCATTTATGTCCAATGGGTGGCAGAGCGCCCGAGCATGACCTGCCGCAGGGTGACAAATTCATCTGGACGGAGGCCAATCGCCCCCGCTGCATCAACCACCCAAGCATCGTTTTGCGAGATAAATTCTACCACGGCTGATAACAATGCGTGATCGCCTTTCGCAATAACGCTGCGCATATCTTCGAGCGACAGGCCAGATGCGCCGAAGAACAGTCCAATTAACTCGTCATTAGACGAAAGCCACCCAAGGGCTGCAATTGCCTTTTCCTCTGCGATTTCTTTCTTCATTCCTAGCATTCCGCGCGTATCTAAAGACTTTGTTAGCCATTTTGCTTGTATCACTGCAGATGTCAGTTGGGCCATGCAAAGCTCAAGGCAAGACTGTATGACACATTTTAGGGGAAAGGCACGAAGACCATAAGTAACTCCACAAGGATAGAGGTTAAAAGAGCGAGGATATTTTGATCTTGCACGATGCTCGAAATGGCACAAGTCTTACCAAACCCGCCTGAGGCATCAGTCGGCATGTGCTATCACTTCATCGCGCAAAATCTCTGCGAGAAGATCCACATCTTCGGGCTCAAAGGTCAAAGGCAGCCTCAAATCAATCAACCCTGCCAAAATGTGATCCGTTTTTGCCAAGGTTTGCGCAGGCGCATAGCGCCAACTGTCATAGCGCGAGGTAAAGGCGACTGGCTCTGCATCGCCAAACCATTTGAGTTCAACACCCCGCCGCGCGGCCGTTTGGACAAATGCAGTGATTTTATCGGGCGACCAATCAGGCAAAAGGAATTGAAACGATGACCCTACATAATCCTCGCGCACATCGCGCTGGGTTAGGCGCAGATGCGGCAGATTAGAAAGCCCTGCCTCCATCCGTTCATAAAGCGTGCGCCAACGCGCCACTTGGCGCGGCAGACCCGCCAATTGCGGGCGCAGGATAGCGGCGCGCAAATTATCCATCCGCCCCGAAACATTGGGCGTCTCATATCGCACTTGGGCAAAAGCCTCTGACGGAGGGGCGGCACGGTGGCGCGCGTAAAACATATAACTACCCGAAAGCAGGATGGCCCGGGCCATCACTTCGGGATCATCGCTGGTGAGGAAACCACCTTCGCCTGAGTTGATATGTTTATAAGTCTGGGTGGAATAGCAGGCGATTTTGCCATGCCGACCTGAGGCCAAACCATCCCATGCGCCCCCCATTGTATGGGCGCAATCCTCAATTACTGTGATGCCCGCCGCATCACAAATTTCCATAAGGCGACCCATATCGCACATGTGCCCGCGCATGTGCGACAACAGCAACACCCCCGCGCCGCTAGCTTGGGCTTTGGTGTTCAAATCCTCAAGATCAATCGTTAAGTTTTCGGTCACTTCCACAAAGACAGGCACAGCGCCCACCGAGGCGATGGCACCGGGCACAGGCGCAAGGGTAAACCCGTTTGAGAGAACCAAATCCCCATGCCCCACGCCCAAGGCACGCAGCGCCGCCCCCATTGCATATCCACCCGATGCCACGGCAAGCGCATATTTTGCCCCTGTCATCGCCGCGAATTCCTCCTCTAAGAGGGCGGCTTCGGCAATCTCATCAGGGGCGGTGTTATAGCGGTGCAACCTGCCCGTCCGCAAAACCCGATTAGCCGCCTCAATCGCCGCCTCTGGGATTGGCTCTTGTTGGGTGAAAGACCGGGTGAAAGTGGGTTTGTCGCTCATAGCCCCCAGGTTAGGGTTCTCGCGCGGCAGGTCAATTGAATTCACGCCGATAAGACCCGCTCAATTAGTGCAGGCAGATCGCTATAATGATCCAAAATCGCCTCAGGGCTGAGGCGTGCAATATCGCCCCCCTCTGGCCCGAAGCCCACGAGAATAGAAGGCACCCCTGCCGCACGCGCCGTTTCGCGGTCAGTTATCGTATCCCCGATCAAACACGATTGGGGGAAATCGCGCGCATCCGTCCCCAAATCAACGCCAAAGCGCCGCTTGGCCGCACGGCGCAGCGTTTCATGATAGGGCGCCACATCTGGCTTTCGTGTGGGCAATGTATCGGCCCCAACCAAAGCATCAAAAAGATCAGAAACACCCAATTTCGTTACCAAATCCACGGCCAGCGCCTCGGGCTTATTGGTACAAATCGCCGTAGCATGGCCGGCGGCACGCAAAGCATGCACCGCCTGAACCGCACCCTCATAGAGCCTTGTATGCTTGTCAATCGCGGCCCCATAGGCCGCAAGCAGACGGGGATAACCCGCTTCGATAAAGGCCTCCTCCTCTGGCAGGTCATACCCACCCTGCGCCGCAAGCCGCGCATGGGAAAGTTTCAACATCGCCCGCCCCCCCCGAAAGGCACAAAGCGCGTCTTTTGGATGAGACAACATCGCGGGCAATCCCGCCTCAGCCACCGCCCGATTGGCCGAAGCAAGAAGATCGGCGCTGGTATCGGCCAAAGTACCATCCAAATCAAAAACGATAATATGCGCGCCCATTCTATCCTCTTGCCTGAGATGTGCCCCGCTTATGACCCAAAGGCGGATTTTCGCCAAGGGCCGATGGCACATCGTAACAAATCGAAAAAGGAAGTGACCGCCTGCGGGCTTTGCAGATCAAGTGAAGAAGGTTAAGAGAACACCAAACAGACATAAATCCCAAAAGGCACCCTCATGAGCACACGCCCCGTTGCCCTGATCATTCTGGCCGCAGGCCAAGGGACGCGGATGAATTCCGACCTGCCCAAAGTGCTGCATCCTTTGGGCGGCGTTCCGATGATTGAACACAGCCTTACCAGCGGCCTCAGCCTCGAGCCCGCGCGGGTTGTGGTGATCACGGGCCATGCCGCGGATCAAGTTGAGGCGGCCTTGGCCGACCACCCTGTGACATGCATTCGCCAAAATGAACAATTGGGCACAGGCCATGCCGTGGCGCAGGCCCGCGCCGCTTTGGCGGATTTCACGGGTGATGCGGTGGTGTTGTTCGGCGATACGCCTTTTGTCAGCGAGGACAGCCTGACCAAATTGATCGCGGCCCGCGCTGATCATGATGTGGTCGTTTTGGGATTTGAGGCAGACACCCCTTCGCGCTATGGCCGCTTGGTGACCAAGGGCTCTACCTTGTATAAAATTGTCGAGGCCGAGGATGCGACCCCAGACGAGCTTACCATAACCTTGTGTAATTCTGGCCTAATGGCCGCAGATGCCGCGCAGTTATTCGACCTTTTGGAACAGGTCGATAATGCGAATGCGGCGAGCGAGTATTATCTGACAGATGTGCCTACTTTGGCGCATAAAGCAGGCCTTAAAGCAGGCTATGTGACCTGCCCAGAAGCAGAAACCTTGGGGATCAATAGCCGTACGGAACTGGCGCGCGCCGAAGGGATTTTTCAAGCAACCCGCCGCGCCGAGATGCTAGACTTGGGCGTCACCTTGCACGCGCCTGAGACAGTCTATTTTGCCCATGACACCTATATTGGCCGCGATGCGGTGATCGAGCCATATGTGGTCTTTGGCCCCAATGTGACTGTTGAATCAGGCGCGCATATCCGCGCCTTTAGCCATCTTGAGGGCGCGCATGTCTCGCAAGGGGCCATTGTGGGGCCTTATGCCCGCCTACGCCCTGGTGCCGAAATCGACAATGGCGCGCGGATCGGCAATTTCGTTGAGGTAAAATCAGCGCAAATCCAAGAAGGGGCTAAGGTCAACCACCTTTCCTATATCGGGGATGCGACCATCGGCGAAGGGGCCAATATCGGGGCAGGAACCATCACCTGCAATTATGACGGCGTGTTCAAACATCACACCGAAGTGGGCGCGCGGGCCTTTATTGGGTCAAATACGATGCTTGTGGCCCCTGTTACCATTGGTGCGGATGCGCTGACCGCGTCAGGTTCGGTGATCACCGAAAACGTGCCAGAGGGGGCCTTGGCGGTGGCGCGTGGACGGCAGGAAAATAAAGCGGGGCTTGCCACACGCCTGCGCGCGCGGCTGTTGGCGCTGAAAGAAAAAACCAAAAAGGGGTAAGAGCTATGTGCGGGATCGTTGGCATTTTGGGCAGCCACGAGGTTGCGCCCACATTGGTTGAGGCGCTTAAACGTCTGGAATATCGCGGCTATGACAGCGCAGGCATTGCGACTGTGCAAAATGGTGCTCTTGATCGCCGCCGCGCAGTGGGTAAGCTTGTGAACCTGTCAGATGAATTGGTGCATAACCCTTTGGCAGGTAAATCTGGCATCGGCCATACCCGCTGGGCCACGCATGGCGCGCCGACTGTGACCAATGCGCATCCGCATAAATCAGGGCAGGTTGCGGTGGTGCATAATGGCATTATCGAGAATTTTCGTGAATTGCGCGCTGAATTAAAAGACCGCAATTTTGAAAGCGAAACCGATACGGAAACCGTTTCGCAGCTCTGCGCGCATTACCTTGCCCAAGGTCTTAGCCCTGCTGAGGCTGCTAGAAAAACATTATCACGCCTCAAAGGCGCTTTTGCACTCTGCTTCTTGTTTGAGGGCGAGGATGATCTGTTGATCGCCGCGCGCAAAGGATCGCCCTTGGCCATCGGGCATGGCGATGGTGAAAGCTATATCGGTTCGGACGCAATCGCGCTTGGCCCCCTTACCCATGAAATCACCTATCTTGCAGAGGGCGATTGGGCCATTCTGACCCGCAGCAGCATCAAGATTTTTGATGAGGCGGGCCACTCTGTCAGCCGTGGCAAGAGCCGCATCGAACAAGGCGCCGCCGTGATCGACAAGGCGGGATACAAGCATTTCATGGCGAAAGAAATCCATGAGCAGCCCCAAACAATGAGCGAGGCCTTGGGGCGCTATGCCCCCAAAGGCGCGCCCACCTTTCCCGAAGCATTAGATTTCACCCAATTTGACCGCGTTGTGATGGTGGCTTGTGGAACAGGATATTATTCCTGCCTGACCGCAAAATATTGGTTTGAACAGGTAGCAGGGATGCCCTGCGACGTCGATATCGCATCGGAATTCCGATATCGTGAGCCGCCCGTGGCGCCCCGCACCCTTGCGCTTTTCGTGAGTCAATCCGGTGAGACGGCCGACACACTGGCGGCACTGCGGTATATGCGCGGGCGGGCTGACATGGTCGCAAGCCTTGTGAATGTTGGTACATCCTCCATCGCCCGCGAAAGTGATCTGGCTTTAGCCATTCTCGCGGGGATTGAAGTCTCAGTGGCCTCAACCAAGGCCTATGTGAACCAATTGACCATTCTAGCGCTGATGGCGGTGCAGGCTGCAGCGCAGCGCGGCGCCCTCTCCGCCAATGAGGTGCAGTATCACATCCAATCCTTGGAAAAACTGCCTAATCAAATGCGCCAAGTTCTGGAGATGGAGGGCGAGATTGAAGATCTAGCCAAAGGGTTGAGCGATGCGAAATCCGCACTGTTCCTGGGCCGTGGCGTGATGTATGCTACAGCCCTAGAGGCCGCATTGAAATTAAAAGAAATCAGTTATATACACGCCGAAGCTTATGCTTCAGGTGAGCTAAAACATGGCCCGATTGCCTTGATTGATGGCAGCCTTCCTGTGGTGGTATTCTCTCCCCATGATGCCTTGTTTGATAAAACTATCTCAAACATGCAGGAAGTTATGGCGCGCCTCGGCCGAGTGACCCTGATCACCGATGAGGCAGGCCGCAGAGCCGCCGCCGAGGGAACCGCCGCCACACTGACTCTGCCTGCCGCCACACTGCTCAGCGCACCGATCCTTTACGCCCTGCCAGCGCAGCTGTTGGCGTATTACTGCGCGATTGCCAAAGGCACCGATGTGGATCAGCCACGCAATCTGGCGAAATCGGTAACGGTGGAATAGAGCTTCCACTTGCGCCCGCCTTGGTTGGCGCGTAAAGCCTCGGCTCAACCTTGTAATTGAGAACTGCTATGCCGCTTTTGGTCATGAAATTCGGGGGCACATCAGTGGCCACCCTTGATCGCATCCGCCGCGCCGCCAAACGTGTGGGGCGCGAGGTGGCCAATGGGTATGATGTGATCGTAATTGTCTCGGCCATGTCGGGCGAAACCAACAAACTTGTGGGATATGTGGGCGAAACATCGCCGCTCTATGACGCGCGCGAACATGATGCGGTCGTCTCCTCGGGCGAGAATGTCACGGCGGGCCTGATGGCCCTGACCTTGCAAGAAATGGATATCCCTGCGCGGTCATGGCAAGGATGGCAGGTGCCCGTCAAAACCACCTCTGCCCATGCCAGTGCGCGGATTGAAGAAATCCTAACCGATAACATCATGGCCAAATTTGGCGAAGGCATGAAAGTCGCCGTGGTTGCGGGGTTCCAAGGCATCAGCCCTGAAGGGCGCATTACCACATTGGGCCGTGGCGGGTCAGACACGACGGCCGTGGCCTTTGCCGCTGCTTTTGAGGCAGAGCGTTGCGATATCTACACAGATGTTGACGGGATCTATACGACCGACCCGCGCATCACCAACAAGGCGCGCAAACTTGAGAAAATCTCTTTTGAAGAGATGCTTGAACTTGCAAGCCTCGGTGCGAAGGTTCTGCAAACGCGCTCGGTTGAACTGGCGATGCGCTACAAGGTGCGTTTACGGGTTTTGTCGAGTTTTGAAGAAATGGATGACAGCGCGGGCACATTGGTCTGTGACGAGGAGGAAATCGTGGAAAGCAAAGCTGTGGCGGGCGTGGCCTATTCGCGCGATGAGGCAAAGATGACCCTGACGGAGGTCGAAGACCGCCCGGGCATTGCAGCCGCTATTTTCGGCCCCCTCGCCGAGGCCGCGGTCAATGTCGACATGATCGTACAAAATATCTCGGAAGAAGGCAAAACCGATATGACCTTCTCGCTGCCGATTGATCAGGTCAAACGCGCTGACAAGGCCCTTGAGGAGGCGAAAGCCCGCAACGAAATCGGCTTTTCCGAATTGCTGATCGACAGCGATGTTTGCAAAGTCTCAATCGTGGGGATCGGGATGCGCAGCCATGCAGGCGTGGCCGCGAAGATGTTTGCGACTTTGCGCGATGAAGGCATCAATATCAAAGTTATCACCACATCCGAGATCAAAGTTTCTGTTCTTGTGGATCGTAAATATCTGGAATTGGCGGTGCAGGCCCTGCATGACGCCTTCAATCTAGATCGCGCGGCCTGATTTTGTCTTAGTCTAATGTTACGCCATTTGCGCGAGTCCGTCTTTTGACAGGCGTCGTTTTGTTGACTTTGTACCAGCCGCGCCACAGAGGTGTTGTTGACTGCTGTTACGGGCACTGTAATTCGCTGCGCCCAAACGACCAGTTTTTTTACACAATAAAGCTAACGATGCAAGGGCGCGATTTATGCTTTAGCAGGTCTTGCTGAACTCGACGGGAGTAGCAGAAATAGACGTCAAACTGGTACATGCGGAGAAACGGTTCAGTCTTCGTGTCAGTTAACATTCCGACAAAATTTGAGCAAAAATCTTTAAGATTATTAAGTTTTATCAGATGATTGCAGTGCGATCTTCAGGTAAATTATGAAGAGAATGGTGCGGTCGAGAAGACTCGAACTTCCACGGGAGTTACCCCACAGCGACCTCAACGCTGCGCGTCTACCAATTCCGCCACGACCGCACTGTCTGACGCATAACCCTGTGTTCTCTAGACCAAGCAAGCGCCGTGCTCAAGGGTTAAAATTATGGATTTTGGCCAAGCTGATTTTTCTGTTTAGTATGAAACGCCTACTTGCTATCTGCCATAAGAGTTGTGACTGAAAAGGGATGACAGTGCCTCCCATCTCCCGCATACAACATCGCAAAGAAATTATTAACTTAAAGAGCCTGACATTGGTTGATTGGATAATATCAGATAATCTTACTGATTATGAGTACGCACTCCGCGTTATGGAGGCTCGTATCGCAAGAATTTCTACGGGGGATGCAGCCGAGGCGATTTGGCTGTTGGAGCATCCACCAATTTACACCGCAGGCACTTCGGCCCAGCCCGACGATTTAACTGACCCTGATCGCTTTCCTGTCTACGAGGCACGCCGCGGGGGGCAATATACGTATCATGGCCCAGGTCAGCGGGTTATCTACGTCATGTTGGATCTCAACAAACGTGGCCGCGATGTGCGCCGGTTTGTCGAAGACCTAGAAAATTGGGTGATTGACACGCTGGCAAGCTTTAACTTGCGTGGGGAAATTCGTGAGGGGCGCGTTGGAGTCTGGATTGCGCGGCCCGACAAAGCCGCACTGCCCGATGGCCGCCCGCGTGAGGATAAGATTGCAGCCATTGGGATCCGCTTGCGCAGATGGGTGTGCTTCCACGGCATCTCCATCAATCATGACCCTGACCTGAGCCATTTTGAGGGAATCGTGCCTTGTGGGATCCGCGATCACGGGGTGACAAGCCTTGTGGATTTGGGCCTGCCCGTCAGTATGAATGACCTTGATGTCGCTTTGCGCCAAGAATTCGAACGGCGCTTTGGGCCAACGCAGGACGCGGATCTGGCTGACCCATCTATCGCCTAAAGATGAACGCACCCGCCCCTTTTTTCGTTTTCGTAAGATTTCGGCGCGAAACTTGCCGATCTGACATGAGGCAATTTTTCCCACCCTAAACGTGTGATCGCAATTGATCACGCGCGGTGGGAGCATTAGAAGGGAGCCAATGGAACGTCATAGGGACGGGTGGCCAGACCCCTGCCCCTCACAATTATGAACAGGAGACAGACATGGCCGATGCAGCCATTTCTGGACATGATCACGAACGGCCGGGCTTCTTTACCCGCTGGTTCATGTCCACAAACCATAAAGATATTGGGATTCTTTACATTGTCACGGCGGGTTTGGTAGGCCTCGTATCGGTTGCTTTTACCGTTTACATGCGCCTCGAGCTGATGGAACCTGGCGTTCAGTATATGTGTGTCGAAGGCGCGCGTGTGTTGAGCCAAGCGGCCGCTGGTGAATGTACTCCTGATGGACAATTGTGGAACGTGTTAATCACGGGCCATGGCGTTTTGATGATGTTCTTTGTCGTCATTCCAGCACTCTTCGGTGGTTTTGGTAACTTTTTCATGCCGCTCATGATTGGCGCGCCTGATATGGCGTTCCCTCGCCTCAATAACTTGTCCTACTGGCTGTATGTTGCAGGCACATGTTTGGCCTTCTGTTCCGTATTTGTAGATGGTGGTGCCGGCCCAGGTTGGACCTTCTATCCGCCCATATCATGGCAAGACGCTCCTACGAGTCGCGCTGTAGATTTCGCGATTTTCGCGGTTCACGTGTCTGGTGCAAGCTCAATCTTGGGCTCGATTAATATCATCACAACCTTCCTCAACATGCGTGCACCTGGCATGAGCCTATTCAAAGTGCCTTTGTTTGCATGGTCGATATTCGTGACAGCTTGGTTACTGCTTTTGTCGTTACCCGTTTTGGCGGGCGCAATCACCATGCTGCTCACTGACCGTAATTTTGGCACAACTTTCTTTGACGTGGCAGGCGGCGGCGATCCACTGTTGTTCCAACACATCTTCTGGTTCTTCGGCCACCCAGAAGTTTACATCGTGATCCTCCCCGCATTTGGCATTGTCAGCCATGTGATCTCGACCTTCTCGCGGAAGCCCGTCTTTGGCTATCTGCCGATGGTTTGGGCGTTGATCGCGATTGGTGGCTTGGGCTTTGTTGTGTGGGCACACCACATGTATACAACAGGCATGACGCTGAACCAGCAGGCCTATTTCATGGTCGCAACCATGGTAATTGCGGTGCCAACAGGCGTCAAAATCTTCTCGTGGATTGCAACGATGTGGCAAGGTTCGATAACCTTTGAGGCACCAATGCTGTTTGCGATTGGCTTTATCTTCCTCTTCACCGTTGGCGGTGTAACTGGGATTGTGCTCAGCCAAGCAGGCGTTGACCGTGCCTATCACGACACCTACTACGTAGTAGCGCACTTCCACTACGTGATGAGCTTAGGTGCTGTATTCGGTATCTTCGCAGGCATCTACTACTGGATTGGCAAAATGTCAGGTCGCCAATACCCTGAATGGGCCGGCAAGCTGCATTTCTGGCTGTTCTTCATCGGCACAAACCTGACCTTCTTCCCACAGCACTTCTTGGGTCGTCAGGGCATGCCACGCCGCTACATCGATTATCCTGATGCATTTGCAACATGGAACTACATCAGCTCAATCGGTGCGTTTATCGCATTCGCGTCCTTCCTCTTCTTCCTTGGCATTGTCGCCTACACCCTACTTGCAGGCCGCAAACTGAGCGAACCTGCCTATTGGGGCGAGCATGCCGACACCTTGGAATGGACGTTGCCAAACCCACCGCCCGAGCACACGTTCGAGGAACTGCCCACACCCGAAATGTGGGACAAACAGCCAAGCCACTAATCTGGCCGCTTTTTGAACAATTGAGAGAAAATATGCCGTTTCATATCGAGACGCCGCAAATCGAGAAGGCCCCGGAGAAATTCGGGGCCTTTGCTCATGCTGATCGCGGCGCACCTCACATGCTGATGCGGATTACGCCGCATAAATCACTGACACCTGAAGGGTTCGTTTGGTTTGTCGGTGCAACCGCCGTATTAATTGCCCTGCCGCTTTTCGGCATTCTGGGCACGGCGGTGTTCTGGGCGCTGCTGCCGTTTCTACTGGCGGCCATTTGGGCGATTTGGGCAGCGCTGAAACGCTCATGGCACGACAAGGAAATCGCAGAAACACTGACATTGTGGCCCAATCACATGCGAGTTGAACGCAAAGAGCCGCGCAAAGAAACAAAAATCTGGGAAGCAAACCCCTATTGGGTGCGGCTGACCTTGCATAAAACGGGTGGGCCTGTGCCCAATTACCTGACCTTACGCGGTGACAAGGCAACACGCGAAATAGAGCTTGGCGCGTTTCTGACGCCCAGCGAAAGGGTCAAGCTGAAATTCGCACTGGAAGAGGCCTTGGCACAGACAAAGGCCTAAAGGTGAGGGGCGGTTTAAGCCAACCGTTCCTTGATCAGCGCCCCTGCGGCACCAAAATCCATCTGCCCGGCATAGGCCGCTTTCAGCGCCCCCATCACACGGCCCATGTCGCGAATGCTGCTGGCCCCTGTCTGGTCAATCGCGGCATCAATCGCTGCGGCGATTTCCGTCTCGGACAGTTGGCGCGGCAAGAACCCTTCGATCACTTTGATCTCTGCACGCTCTTTTTCGGCCAATTCAAGGCGCCCGCCCTCTTCATAGACCTTGGCGCTGTCGATCCGCTGCTTCACCATTTTGGCAAGGATGGCAAGAATCTCACCTTCATCTACGCCTTCGGTCTTACCTGCGCTCCGCGCGGCGATGTCTTGATCCTTGATCGCCGCATTAATCAAGCGCAGGGTTGATAAACGTGCCGCATGCTTTTCACGCATCGCGTCTTTTAGGCCGTTGGTGATACGCTCTCGCAAACTCATGGTCTTGTCCCCAGATTGCAACGGGTCATCTGACCCGCACCAGATCGCCCGTTTAAGGCATTTTTTGCCGCGCAACAACCTTTGAAATAGGGGGAGAGTTGGTGGTCGCAACTTGGTGTCGCAAGGTGCTTGACCCTGCACGCTTGGACACTTAGGTTGCCGCGAATTTCAACATCGCCGTAATCGGAGCAGCGCCATGACTGAACGCCCCACTGCATGTCTTGTTTTGGCTGATGGAACCGTATTCTACGGCAAGGGTTTTGGCGCCACAGGCCAAACCGTTGCCGAGCTGTGCTTCAATACCGCGATGACGGGCTATCAAGAGATTATGACCGACCCCTCCTATGCTGGGCAGGTCGTCACCTTCACCTTCCCGCATATTGGCAACACGGGCATCACCGCCGAGGATGACGAGACCGTCGATCCAGTCGCGGCGGGGATGATCGTGAAATGGAATCCGACCGAGCCCTCCAATTGGCGGATGGAGCAGCAACTGACCACATGGCTGTCCGCGCGTGGTCGCATCGGAATGGGCGGTGTCGACACCCGCCGCCTCACGCGCGCGATCCGCCAACAAGGCGCGCCGCATGTCTGCTTGGCCCATGATCCCGAGGGAAATTTCAATATTGAGGCGATGCTGAAAGAGGCGCGCGCATGGCAGGGTCTGGAGGGGCTCGACCTCGCTCGCGATGTGACCTGTGCGCAATCCTATCGTTGGGACGAGATGCGCTGGTCATGGCCTGAGGGCTATAACAAGCCCACGGGCACTGGCCCCAAAGTGGTGGCGATTGATTACGGCGCCAAGCGCAACATCCTGCGCTGTCTCGCAAGCGCGGGATGTGATGTCACTGTAATGCCCTCAAGCACCACCGCCGAAGAAATCCTTGCGCAAAACCCCGATGGTGTATTTCTGTCGAACGGGCCAGGCGACCCTGCCGCAACAGGGGAATATGCCGTGCCGATGATCCGCGCAATTTTGGAAAAAGACCTGCCCGTTTTTGGGATCTGCCTTGGCCACCAAATGCTGGCTTTGGCACTTGGGGCGAAAACTGTGAAAATGAACCACGGGCATCATGGCGCAAACCACCCTGTCAAAGATTTAGAAACTGGCAGGGTCGAAATCACCTCTATGAACCACGGGTTCACTGTCGATAGCCAAACCCTTCCTGATAATGTTTTGGAAACCCATGTTAGCTTGTTTGACGGGTCAAATTGCGGCATCCGCGTCAAGGATCGCCCAATCTTTTCTGTTCAGCACCACCCCGAAGCAAGCCCTGGGCCACAAGACAGCTATTATCTGTTCGAGCGATTTGCAGAAGCAATGACAACAAGCCAAAGTTGAAAAGCGTGGGTTCTTTGACATGACTTGTGTGACGCGCAAACCTAGCTGACTGCGCCGGCCTCTTCCTTGAGGCGCACCTCAAAGGCAATTGATAAATGCCGTCGCAATGCATCGGCCGCTGCCCCCCCATCACGCGCAGCAATGGCGTTCACGATATCATCATGCTCGTCCAAGGCTTTTTCGCCCCGGCCCTTTGAGGCTAAGGATGTGGTGGCCATCAGCGCCATTGAGCGATGCACAAGATCCAATTGCTGCACTAAATAGCGATTGTGGCTGGCGAGATGGAGTTGCTTATGAAACCTACGGTTTGCGCGGCTTAGAGCCTGAGGATCGTTCAACAATTTACGATCCGCCTGCGCCATTTCACGCAAGACGTGCACCTCCTCTGTCGCGGCATGTTGCGCGGCCAACCGGGCTGCCAAGGCCTCCAACTCGGTGCGCACGGCGTAGAGTTCGGCCATCTGCGCGTGATCCAATGAAGCTACAATCAAACTGCGTCCATCGCGGGTCAGCAGGCTTTGGGTTTCCAACCGCTGCAACGCTTCGCGCACGGGTGTGCGGCTGACACCGAACCGCTCGGCCAATTCCGATTCCACCAAACGCGATCCAGGGCGATAGATGCCGCCATCTATGGCATCCAAAATCATATCATAGGCATCTTTTTGTTGTGGCTTGCTGTGCATCGAGTGGGGGTCTTTCAAATTCCTAACGCTGCCAAAGCTAAGCAGCCCCGCCCCTCTTGGCAAGCAAAAGCACCTCAGGCTAGTGTAGCGATCATGAAACACGCAGACTTCCAACATGTCGACACATGGGTGTTCGATCTCGATCACACGCTTTACCCCGCCTCAATGGCGCTGTTTGATCAGATTAATATCCGCATTTCTGATTTCGTCATGCGCGCCTTGAATGTCGATGCGCAGGAGGCGGATCGTATCCGTCACACCTATTGGCGCGCCCATGGCACAACCTTGGCGGGGCTGATGGCGCAGCATAATATCTCGCCCTACCCTTATTTGGAGGAGGTGCATGAGATAGATTTCAGCATCCTCAAACCAGACCCAATTTTGGCGGAACGTATCACGCGTCTGAAGGGGCGGCGTATTGTCTACACCAATGGCACCGCTGATTATGCCCGCAATGTTTTGCAGCATCGGGGTTTGTCGGGCCTATTTGACGCTATTTACGGAGTCGAGGACGCCAATTACCGTCCCAAGCCAGACCCAGATGCATTTGCAATGATATTTGGCAAAGACGGGCTCAGCCCAACGCGCGCGGCAATGTTCGAGGATGACCTGCGCAATCTGGCCGTGCCGCATGAATTGGGTCTGCGAACGATCTTGATTGACGAAAAGGGCAGTCATGAAGGGCCAAGTGACCACATCCATCACCAGACTCACGATCTGTCATGGTTTTTAGGCCATATCTTGGGTGATCTTGATTAGGCCACACCCGCGACTGGCATCGGCTTACCATCGGCCCGCCATGCATGGGCTGCGCGGCCAAAGGCCTCGTATAATGGGCGCGAGACGGGGTCTTCTACGGCGCGATATTCAGGATGCCATTGCACCGAGAGGGTAAACCCCCGCGCGCCTTTGATATAGATGGCCTCAGGCGTGTCATCGGCGGCCCATCCATCAACCACCACATCGCGGCCTAAGGTCTTTAACCCCTGACCATGCAGGCTATTGGTGGTCACTTCGGCGCTGTTATAGAGACGCTGAAACGGCCCGCCTTGCGTGAAGCGCACGACATGACGCGGTGCGAATTTCTGTTCCAAGGTGCCATCGGGAGGCATGCGGTGGTTCATCCGTCCAGGTAAATCGCGGATTTCGGGGTAAAGACTGCCCCCCATGGCCACGTTCACCTCTTGGAACCCACGGCAAACGCCAAGGATCGGCAAGCCCCGCTCGACCGCCGCACGGATGAGCGGGAGTGTTAACGCATCACGGTTACGGTCAAAGGTCCCATGCGCCTCTGTTTCTTCTTCGCCATATTCCTCAGGATGAATATTTGGACGACCGCCTGTGAACAAAAACCCATCACAAACCTCGAGCAGGTCTTCGCAATTGACGAAATTTGGATTGGCAGGAATGGCCAAGGGCGTGCATTTGGCGACATCTGACACAGCACAACAATCCATAGCCCCCACTGTATGCGCGGGGTATTGATCATTAATCAGATGAAAATTTCCAATAATTCCAATGAACGGGCGGGCCATGATATCCTCTCCTTCAGGCTTTTGGGGACGCCATTAGGAAAAATCTGTTCTTCAAATCTATAGGCCTTCGACCAACCCGCCGCAAGAATTTAGCGGGGCTGCTTTCGATAATTTTATCCTCAGTTTTAGCCAAGATAGGCCGTTACCTTAATCTCCATCTTCATGCGCGGGTCTTGCAGACCGCCCACAAACATTGTGGCTGCAGGGCGAACCGCACCACATCAGACATGGGCGCACCACCTGCCCGCAGGGCTCTATCGATATTGACAAAAGATTACTCGGCTTGAGCCGCGATATCAGCGTCAATTTGCATGGCCCTGCAATCAAATCCCACGGTTCCCGACACGACAATCCAATCACCTTGCACGACTGCCCGACTATATCCGATGTCTGCTTCAAAGGCCGATCCTGAGGAAATCAGGCGCCATCCTGATGGGGCATCAACACTCATGGCTCTGCGTCAAGCCGAGCCGCGGCAATACCCGCAACAGCCGCATCACTATCATTATCGGATGTGTCACCCGTAACCCCAACCGCGCCGATCACAACGCCATCCCGCTTGACCAGAACACCACCGGGCACAGGCACGACAAGGCCCCCAAAGGCCCCGTTGACCGCGTTGACGAAATAGGCCTGCGCTTCGGCCCGGGCCATTTGCGCCTTGCCGCCCATGCCCAACATCACCGCACCATAGGCCTTGGCACGCGCAATCTCAAAGCGACCTGGGCTTGCGCCATCCGCGCGCTCAAAGGCTTGAATATTGCCGCCTGCATCGAGAACCACGACCGAAAGGGGCTTAAGCCCCATCTCACGGCCTTTGGCCTGGGTTGCAGAAATGATTGTGCGTGACTGATCGAGTGTGATCATCTTGGTCCTGTCCCTCTTGACTTGATCTTGGGGCCGCCCCCAAGCAATCAATTAGCACGTTCAAACAAAGAGGAAATGGTCTTCTGTCAATTCTGCCTAAGCCTGCCCCTCCAAAATGACCGAGCCTACGCCGTAGTTCAAAATCAAATCCGTTTCTTCGCGCGCGAGGCTCAAAGCCTCTATTACCGACAGCCCGTCTAATTGAAAGGCGAGACGATCCTCTTCGAGGTTGAAATCGACAATGGTTGCCCGGCATGCCGCCCCTTACTTATCAAAGAAAAATACAGAGGGTTAGGCCTGCCAAGCAGAGGTAGCATTGCCCACAAAAGACGCTTACGGCTATCGAAAGTGAACACGCTCTTGTTTTGGGAGGCTAGTGCCCCCTTTTTACGCATATTATACGACAGAATAACTCCCGCACCTGCGATCAGACGGGCACGGGGAGCAGATATAAACCGATAAAATCTGGTCGCGTTAGGCCACTTTCCATTCTAGACGGCGAGCGTGCAAAACTGGCTCTGTATAACCAGAGGGTTGCACACGGCCCTTGAAGACCAGATCACAGGCCGCCGCAAAGGCGATGCCGTTAAACCCGGGCGCCATTGGGCTATAGGCAGGGTCGCCTGCATTTTGGCCATCAACCACCTCGGCCATACGGCGCATCGCGGCCATGACCTGATCCTCGCCGACGACACCATGATGCAGCCAATTCGCGATATGCTGTGCGCTGATGCGACAGGTAGCGCGGTCTTCCATTAAGCCCACATTGTTGATGTCTGGCACTTTCGAGCAGCCAACACCCTGATCTACCCAACGCACAACATAACCCAAAATCCCTTGGGCGTTGTTGTCCAATTCACGGGTAATCTGGTCTTTTGACCAACGGCGATAGCTGGCCATTGGAATATCCAACAGACCCGTCACATAGGCACGGCGACCACCTGCGGCCAGTTTCTCCTGCACCGCGGCCACATTAACGCGGTGATAATGGGTGGCGTGCAGGGTCGCGGCAGTCGGGCTTGGAACCCAAGCACAATTTGCGCCTGCACGCGGATGCTCAATCTTTTGCTCAAGCATCGCGGCCATCGCATCGGGCATTGCCCACATCCCCTTGCCGATCTGCGCGCGCCCACGCAACCCGCATTCCAAGCCGATATCCACATTCTGATTTTCATAAGCGGTGATCCATGATTTGCGCTTGATGAAATCCTTGCGGCTGAATGGCCCTGCCTCCATGGAGGTGTGAATTTCATCACCCGTGCGATCAAGGAAGCCTGTGTTGATAAAGCACAAGCGATGCTTGGCTGCACGGATACATTCCTTGAGGTTAACCGAGGTGCGGCGCTCTTCGTCCATAACTCCCAGTTTGACCGTATTGGGTTTCAGACCCAAAACGCCCTCAACATGGGTGAAAATCTCGTCTGCAAAGGCAACTTCCTCAGGCCCGTGCATCTTGGGCTTCACCACATAGACTGACCCTGCATGGCTGTTGCGCAGACCATCCACTTTCTTCAGGTCATGTATGGCGATCAATGCGGTGATCATCGCATCCATCATACCCTCGTAGGCCTCGCTGCCATCTTTGAGCAAGATCGCAGGGTTGGTCATCAAATGCCCCACATTGCGCACCAGCATCAAAGCGCGGCCTTTCACGTCAAAAGTGCTGTCATCGGGCGCGGTAAAGGTTTTATCGGCGGCCAAGCGACGGGTCATTGTTCGCCCGCCCTTCTCAAAGCTTTCCTCCAGATCGCCCTGCATCAAACCAAGCCAATTGGCATAGGCCAAAACCTTATCCTCGGCATCGACGCAGGCCACCGAATCTTCGCAATCCATGATAGCTGAAACTGCAGATTCCAAACGGATATCCGCAAGCAAGGCTTGGTCACGGCTGCCAATCGGATGGGCGCGGTCAAAGACCAATTCAACATGCAGGCCGTTGTTGCACAACAGGATGGTATCAGGCGCCTTTGGATTGCCCATATAGCCCTTGAACTGCGCAGGATCTGCGAGGGGCTTATCATCCATCATCAACTGCCCCTTATCCACGCTATAGCGGCGGATATCGGCATGGCTTGCCCCTTCAATGGGGAAGCTGTCATCAAGGAAGACCCGCGCGCGCGCCACAACGCGCGATCCACGACCGCGATCATAGCCGCCTTTGGGGGACGGGCTGCCCAAAGCATCAGTGCCATAAAGCGCATCATAGAAGCTGCCCCAACGCGCATTGGCCGCGTTCAAGGCAAAGCGCGCATTGGTAATGGGCACCACCAATTGCGGGCCTGCCACTGTGGCAATCTCAGGGTCAACGCGATCTGTGTCGATCTGGAAATCTTCTCCCTCAGGCAAGAGATACCCGATCTCACGCAAAAAGGCCTGATAGGCATCGCCATCATGGGGCTGAACACGGCGTGCAATATGCCATTCATCAATCTGACGCTGCAAATCTTCACGCTTTTGCAAAAGGGCGCGGTTTTTATTCGCCTTGCCATGCAAAAGATCAGAGAACCCTGTCCAAAACGCATCAGCGGTCACGCCAGTGCCAGCCAAGGCCCGAGTCTCGATGAAATCCGCCAAAACCTGCGCCACTTGCAGGCCGGCACGCTCTACACGTTTGGTCATTTGCGGGGTCTCCTCTCTTCATGCTGCACAAAAGCAGCCCGCGTCCCTTCCCTGGCGTTAGCCAAAAATCAGATGAGAAGCAAGCGATCTGGTAAAATAAACAGACCAATTTTCAAGGGAAGGTAAATTACGCTTTGACCGAGTTGCGCGCCACCCGGCATTTGTCCGAACAATAGCGCACCTCTTCCCAATCCTTGGCCCATTTGCGCCGCCACACGAAAGGACGGCCACAGGTGGCACAGGTTTTTTGAGGAAGGTCTGATTTGCGTTTCATTTTAGGCATAGCGGAAATTTAGTGCGCTTATCCCAACGGGCCAGGGCGGCGTTCCTCTGACAACAGCACATTCGCCTCGAAATTCCCAACCCCAGGCAAGGTCATGATACGGCGGCGCAGAACCCGCTCAAAATCTGGCAGATCGCGGGCAATAATGCGCAGCCTGTAATCATACAGGCCCAGAACATGCTGCACCAATTGCACCTCAGGGATAGCGGTCACCGCACGCTCGAAATCCTCAAGGCTTACGCGCCCCTTGGTGGCCAATTTCACGCCCAGAAACACTGTCACACCAAAGCCTAGCTTTTCAGCATCAAGATCAAGACGGCGGGTGGTGATCACTCCTGCATCAGACAGGCGCTTGATGCGCCGCCATGCTGCGGGTTGGCTTAGGCCAAAGCGCCGTCCGATCTCGGCAGCCTTTTGCGTAGCGTCCTCTTGCAAAGCGCGCATAATTTGGCGGTCAAGCGGGTCAAGATCAATCATAGGGGTAAGCTTTCGCTGTCTTTGATTGCCGCGACATGCATCAGGGCCTCGATATCCGCGATATGCGGCAGGCTTAGAATGCGGTCGCGGTAAATTTCTTGGTAATGCGGCATGGTGCGCGCAATCACCTCAAGCCGCACATCAACACGGCCCAAGAATGTTTGAATTTCGGTCACCTCGGGCACCGCACGCGCGGCGGCGATAAATTCATCAAAGGCGCGCGGATCTGTTTTATCCAGTGAAATCCGCAACGACACCTGAACCGCATAGCCAAGCGCCCGCCAATCAATCACTGCGCGCGTCCCGCGCAACGCGCCCATCGCTTGCATGCGATCAAGCCGTTTATAGCATGTAGCTACAGGCACGCCCGCCGCTTTGGCCACCCGCGCCACAGGTTGATCAGGGTCAGACTGCAGATGGCGCAAAATGCGGCGATCTAGATCATCGAGCATGAAATACTCCAAAAATATACAATAACGAATGATCTTATCACATAATAGTCAAAATAATCAAATATCCGTCCGTACTTCGTAGAAAACTGCGCTTATACCAACGGCAGATGTAATTTGCAGCTAGCAAGGAGAAAGCCGATGCGCGTCTATTACGATCGCGATTGCGATGTGAACCTAATCAAAGACAAAAAAGTTGCCATCTTGGGCTATGGCAGCCAAGGCCATGCGCACGCGCTGAACCTGCGCGACAGCGGGGCGAAGAATGTTGTTGTGGCCCTGCGAGAAGGTTCTCCTTCTGCGAAGAAGGCAGAGGGCGAAGGCCTCAAGGTTATGGGGATCGTAGAAGCCGCCGCTTGGTGTGACCTGATCATGTTCACCATGCCCGATGAATTGCAGGCCGAAACCTATAAGAAATATGTGCATGACAATCTGCGCGAAGGCGCGGCGATTGCCTTTGCCCATGGCCTGAACGTGCATTTCGGTCTCATCGAGCCAAAGGCCGGAGTTGATGTGATCATGATGGCCCCTAAAGGCCCAGGCCACACAGTGCGCGGCGAATACACCAAAGGCGGCGGCGTGCCTTGCCTTGTGGCCGTTCACAATGACGCAAGCGGCAAAGCCTTGGAAATCGGCTTGTCCTATTGCTCCGCCATTGGCGGTGGCCGTTCGGGCATCATCGAAACCAATTTCAAAGAAGAGTGCGAAACCGACCTCTTCGGCGAACAGGCCGTTTTGTGCGGTGGCTTGGTTGAGTTAATCCGCATGGGCTTTGAGACTTTGGTCGAAGCGGGCTACGCCCCTGAGATGGCCTATTTCGAATGTCTGCACGAGGTGAAGCTGATCGTTGACCTGATCTACGAAGGCGGCATCGCGAATATGAACTACTCGATCTCGAACACGGCCGAATATGGCGAATATGTCTCTGGCCCCCGCATCCTGCCGTACGATGAAACGAAGGCGCGGATGAAAGAGGTTCTGACCGATATTCAGACAGGTAAATTCGTTCGTGACTTCATGACCGAAAACACCGTGGGCCAGCCCTTTTTCAAAGGCACGCGCCGCATCAATGATGCACACCAGATCGAAGAAGTGGGCGAAAAACTGCGCGGCATGATGCCTTGGATTTCAGCAGGGAAGATGGTGGATAAAGCGAAGAACTAAGTCGCTTTTCAGCCCAACCGCTCAAAGGCCCGTCCGCAAAGACGGGCCTTTTTTCTGTCGCCCCATTGCACATGCCCCCTGAAGGCGGCAGAACCTGACTTGGCAGGAGCAGAATATCATGACCGAAATCCGTATGTCCAAGAGACCCAGTGCCTCTAATTGGGGCTCGATCGCTGCGCTTGGCGTGATCTGGGGCGGCACATTTATGGTTGTCTCTATCGCGCTTGAGGGCTATGGCCCGCTCACTGTTGCGGCTGCGCGCGCCACATTGGGGGCTTTGGCCTTGCTAGGATTGATGGTGGCCCTTCGCCGCCCCCTGCCCACCCGCGCCGCATGGTCATATATTCTGATCATCGGTGCGTTCAATTCCGCGCTGCCCTTCTCACTGGTTTCGTGGGGCCAGCAATATGTGCCTTCGGCCTTTGCAGGTATTTCCATGGCTGCGCTGCCCCTGTTCGTGCTGCCTTTGGCGCATATTTTTAGTGATGAAAAAATGGATCTCCGCCGCGTGATTGGCGTGACTGTGGGCTTCTTTGGCGCGCTGACTTTGGTTGGCCCAAACCTTGGCGCAGCGTTTCAGATGGGTACCTCACAAGGATGGGAGGTTTTGGCCCCCCTTGCCTGTTTGGCCGCGACCATTTCCTACGCCGTGTCCTCGGTGATGACGCGCACCTGCCCTGCGGTTGACCCCATCAGCCTTGCGGGAACGACCCTTGCCGTTGGGGCGGTCTTGATCCTGCCTCCGATGCTGATCGTTGAAGGTCTGCCCCAATGGCAGGGTCTTCGTTCGGGCAGGGCAATCATCGCTCTTGGCCTCTTTCCCACCGCGCTTGCCGCGCTGTTGCGGGTTTCGGTGATCCGCAGTGCGGGCGCTGTGTTTATGACCTTGGTTAATTATCAAGTGCCGCTGTGGTCCGTATTCTTTGGGTGGCTGATCCTGTCAGAAGATATGCCTTTGCGCTTTTTTGTGGCGCTTGGGTTTATCTTGTGCGGGATCGCAATCAGCCAATGGAAAACCGTGATCCGTATCCTAGGCCCACGCGCCTGAGGCCCTTAGCAGGGGCGCGCAAGGATCAAGATTTGCTCTGCCCCATTGCGCAGAAAGCCAAACTCGCTTGGGCTTGCGGATAGGATCGCTGTGCGGGCTGCAGGGTCTGCCAACATTTGATCTACGCCCGTGCGCAAATCGGCCGCATCACGCGCCACAGCCTCGGCACTGAAACAGGCAGAATAGCCCGCTTGCGCAATTCGATCCGAGAAGGGGGCAAGCCCACCCGAGGCGAGATCAACCGCACGCGCGGCGGCAACGCCCTGCAATTTCGGAGAATGGCGCAGCGGAATGGTCAGCCCCGCATCCGCGCGCGCAATGGCCAAATAAGTGCCCACACGCCCAATTTCCGAGGATTGGCGCAGGGAGAGACGACCATCTTGATCTGGCCAGTTTTGCGGCGCGTTTGGTGCGCAGGCCGCAAGGGCCGCAACCACAAGACCAAGAAAGAGAGATTTACGCATGACGCACCCCACAAAGGATCAAGATTGCCCAGACAAAAGCACCAATGCCGCCTGATGTAAATCGCGATTGGCAGCAGCCAAGACCTGCCCCCCCTGATGGGCAGGGCCTCCTTGCCAATTGGTGACAATTCCCCCCGCTGCCTCGATCACCGCAATCGGTGCGGCGATGTCATAGGATTGCAGACCCGCTTCAATCACCAAATCGGCCTGACCCAAGGCGACCAAGCCATAGGCGTAGCAATCCATCCCATAGCGAGTCAAAAGCACCTGATCGCGTACCGCCTCGAAGGCCAGACGCTCGGACATCGTGCCGATTTCTGGAAAGGTCGAAAAGAGCCGCGCCTCGGCCAAAGTTTTGCGCGCGCTTGTCCGCAAGATCCTCTCACCTTGCGGGCCAGTCAGGGAATTTTGCCCCAGACCGCCGATAAAACGCTCGCCGATATAGGGTTGATCAATGACGCCGAAAATTGGGCCTGTCTCATTTAACAAGGCAATCAACACACCCCAACTGGGCGTGCCCGTCATAAAACCACGCGTGCCGTCAATCGGGTCTAGCACCCATGTCAGGCCCGATTGTCCTGATTTTGCGCAAAATTCCTCGCCCAAAATAGCATCGTGGGGGCGGCGCGCCTCGATTAAGGCGCGCATCGCTGCCTCGGCCTCGCGGTCGGCTACGGTCACGGGATCGAAGCCCGCGCTTGCCTTATTTTCGGTTGAGAGCCCCGCTTGGCGAAAACAGGCTAGGGTCACTTTTCGCGCAGCATCCGCCAGATCATGGGCCAGGGCAATCAGCTCGGCCGCCTCGACATCGGTAACATTGGGAAAATTGCGGGTCGCGGTCATGCTTTCATCTCACTGGTGGCAGCAGGGCCTTCTGCCCCACCCCCGCGCAGTGCCACGCAAAACCGCCCTAGGTCAAGCGGCCGCGTCCGACAGAACTCGCGCCAAGTCAAACAAACGGCGGCGCTGATTTTCTGGGATCGCGTAATAAGAGCGGATCAAATCCAACGCTTCCTTATCCGCCAAAAGATCATCGGGCTGATGTGCGGCGGAGGTGTTGGCTTTGTCCAATCCCTCAAAGAGATATTGCACAGGCACGCCAAGCGTTGCCGCAATATCCCACAGGCGCGAGGCGCTGATGCGATTCATGCCCGTTTCGTATTTTTGGATCTGCTGGAATTTGATCCCAACATGGGCCGCGAGCTGTTGCTGGGTCATACCCACCATCCAACGGCGATGACGAACGCGCTTGCCGACATGAATGTCTACGGGATGTGTCACTTGGTTACTCCTGCGACTGCGATTGGTGTTTGGCAACAAACGACCACAAAAGCCAAGCGATTTCGCAAGACATCACTCAACCCATGCGGCACCGAGAGCAAGATAGGACGCAACGAATATCGGTCAAGAAGGGGAAGGCTGACTTGATATTCCACGCGCCAAAGCCGGTCACACAACCTGCGTTCGGAAGCCCATGATACCGCATAAGGCGAATTTTTCCTAGCGAAAAAGCGCGCGTCACTTTGACGGCTTGGCGCGATGTCTTAACTATGCAAGATCAGAGGCTTGGATGTTCGGGAAAGGATTTTGGCATGCAAGCATGGGAGTTAAGCGCTTTTAACACCGTGCCAAAAATCCGTGATCTTACGATGCCACGCCCAAACCAAGGCGAGATCAGGGTGCGCATTGCAGCCTGTGGTCTAAATTTTGCCGATCTACTTATGATTGAGGGGAAATACCAAGATACCCCGACCCCGCCCTTCGTGATGGGGTTGGAATTGGCCGGCGTGGTGGATGCGCTTGGGAGTGGGGTGACAAACCACGCGGTGGGGGATCCTGTGGCCGTTTATGCGGGCCAAGGCGGTTTGGCAGAATATGGATGCTTTCCCGCACGGCGCGCCGTGCGCCTGCCAGATCAAATGTCTTTAACCGAGGCCGCAGGATTTTTGATCGCCTATGGCACCTCGCATCTGGCACTGACACGGCGTGCGCGTTTGGCTGCGGGGGAAACACTTGCCGTGTTAGGTGCGTCAGGTGGGGTAGGCCTGACCGCGGTGGAAATCGGTGCAAGCCTTGGGGCCAAGATCATTGCGGCGGCGCGCGGGCAAGCCAAGCTTGAAATTGCAAAACGCGCTGGGGCAGATCATGTGATTGACGCAGACGCCCCCGATCTGCGCGACCAATTGCGCGCCCTTGGCGGTGTTGATGTGCTTTATGATGCGGTTGGCGGCGCGGGATTTGAGGCAGGATTTCGCGCCATGCGGCCCGAAGGGCGGATTTTAACCATCGGCTTTGCCAGCGGCAGCGTCCCGCAAATCCCCGCCAATCATCTGCTTGTCAAAAATCTTGATGTGATGGGCCTTTATTGGGGAGGGTATCTGCGCTTTAATCCAGAGGCCTTGAAGCACTCACTCGAGCAGGTTTTTGACCTTTATGCGCAAGGCGGTCTCAAGCCTCACATTGGTGCAACATACTCATTTGACGCCCTGCCTGCTGCACTTGACGCGCTTAGATCACGTAAGTCCACAGGCAAATTGGTGATCGAAATTGCAAAGACGCTTTGATACCTATCACGGGCCCGCTTGATAGCAAAAAACTATCAAACCTTAGACTGTATTTTGTATAGCTTTCACTTGAAAAAATAGTCCTTATTGCCAATATTAAGGGGTAGGACGGGCGGCAGAGTGCCGCCTGCGACCCCAAGGGTCGGCTTTGCCACCCTTTCTTGATCGTCACAGCCATCTCTGTAGGAGGGATCAATGGCACCATATCAAACGATGCGTTCGGCGGCGGCCTCGGCCAATGCAGCGCAAATTGATCAGGGCTTGCGCGCCCACATGAACAAGGTCTACAGCACCATGTCCGTCGGCATGGTCATGACCGCAGGCGCTGCTTGGGCAATCGGTAGCAACCCTGCGCTAAACGCCCTGTTCCGCGACCCGATCACAATGCAACCCAATATCCTTGGCTGGATTGCCATGTTCGCGCCGCTGATCATGGTATTCGCCTTTGGCGCGGCGGTGAACCGCCTGTCTGCCGCAGCAGCTCAGTTGTTCTTCTATGCCTTCGCCGCCGTGATGGGCATCTCCATCTCGTGGATCTTTGCGGTGTTCACAGGCGTGTCAATTACACAGACCTTCCTGACCACCGCGATCGCCTTTGCAGGGCTTAGCCTATATGGGTACACCACCAAAAAGGATCTCAGCGGCTGGGGCACATTCTTGATGATGGGTGTGATCGGCCTGATTGTGGCCTCGATCATCAATATTTTCTTGGGCTCACCCGCGATCCATTTCGCAATCACCATCTTAGGCGTACTGATCTTCGCAGGTCTGACCGCCTATGACACCCAGTCCATCAAACAAGAGTATATCGACCATGCTGTGCATGGCGATCAGGAATGGCTGAACAAATCCGCGATTATGGGGGCGTTGCGTCTCTATCTCGACTTTATCAATATGTTCATGTTCCTGCTACAATTCTTGGGCAACCGCGAATAGGCCTGCAGGGCAGATAACCAAAATGAAGGGCCGCATGAACATTGCGGCCCCTTTTTCATTGCGGTGTCACGCCAATAAAAAAGCCGCGCAATCAGGCGCGGCTACTTTATAGATACCCGAAAGAGCCAGATCTTATTTGATCTTGCCTTCTTTGTATTCGACATGCTTGCGCACGACTGGGTCGTATTTGCGCGCTGTCATTTTCTCGGTCATTGTGCGTGCGTTTTTCTTGGTCACATAGAAGTGGCCTGTGCCCGCCGTGGAGTTCAGGCGGATTTTAATCGTGGTCGGCTTCGCCATGGCGTTGCTCCTTGAACGGCTTTAACAGGCGCGAGAATCCGCGCGCGAGATTATTCTATTTGGGCGCTTTTACTGACGGGGCGGCAGGTGTCAACCGAAAAACGGGGAAATGAGCACGCCCGCCCCCGCCATAATCACAAGAACGCGGATCAGACCCATCTTTTGCCACAGCACTAAGATTGCAGCGAGAAGGGTCAAGATCACGGCGGCCAAATCAAGGCTCGCCCAATCAGGCAGCCACAGCCCGCTGTCGCGCGTGACCGTTTCGAACCAGACATGCAGCGCGAACCACACAGACAAATTTGCAATAACCCCAACAACTGCAGCCATAACCCCATCAAGCGCGGCCTGCAGCTTGGGCCATGCAACCAAGCGATCCACTTGTGGCGCGAATAGGAATATCCACAAGAAGCAGGGTAAGAAAGTCACCCAAAGAGTCAAAAGCGCGGCACTGACCGCGCCTGCCCACCCATAGACGCCAAACCCCGCAAGAAAGCCCACAAATTGCGTCACCAATATCAGAGGCCCAGGCGTGGTTTCAGCCAAGCCCAACGCATCCATCATCTGCCCTATGGTGAGCCATCCAAAATCCCCGACAACTTGCTGCACCATATAGGCCAAGACCGCATAAGCCCCGCCAAAGGTCACAAGCGCCAGTTTCGAGAAAAAAAGCCCAACCTCCAATAAGAGCCCCTCAGGCGCTATCAGATATAAAAGCCCCAAGGGCGCGGCCCACAACCCGCCCCAGATCGCCAGATGGGCAAGGCTGTTGGACGGGCGCCGTTGCGGCGGGTCTGCCGCCGCCGCAATCGGCGTGATCCAACCCAAATAGCCAATCAGCGCCGCCCCTGCGATCACCATGGGAAAGGGCAGATCAAATACAAACAGCGCCGTAAATGCCAGTCCCGCGATCCACAGGGCAACGCCGCCCTGTAAGGCGCGCTTTGACAGGTTCAAAAAGGCTTGGATGACAATCACAATCACTGCTGCCTTGATGCCCAAGAAGAGCGCCGCCATAAGCGGCAGCTGGCCAAAGCCCACATAAAGCGCGCTTAAGGCCATGATGATCACAGCACCCGGTAAGACGAAAAGCCCCCCACCGATCAATCCCCCCAAGGTGCCGCGCAAGCGCCATCCTGCATAGGTGGCCAGTTGCATGGCCTCTGGCCCCGGCAAAAGCATGGTGAAGGACAGTGCCGCAAGAAATAGTCGTTCGTTCAACCAATTGCGCTGCTCGACCAATTCACGGTGCATCAACGCAATTTGCGCAGCAGGCCCGCCAAAGGACAAAACCCCGATGCGCGCAAAAACCGCGAAAAGTGCGCTCAGACTGGGGGGGTGTTGATTTTCGCTCATGCTGGCGCACCTATACTACCGACCACGGCTATGGCGTGACACTGTGACAGGCAGATGACGACCCGCCAAGTGATCGATTTACCTATCGGGTTTTCTGCGCGTGGCCGCTTGCAGTGCTGCCCCTGCCCCGCTAAACCCGCGCCTGACAGAACAGAAGGGATATTACGATGTCAATTGACACCGAAACCGCAGCCCGCGTGGCGAAACTTGCCCGCATCAAGGTTGACCCTGCCGAATTGCCAAGCCTAGCGTCCGAATTCAACGCGATCTTGGGCTTTATTGAGCAACTCTCAGAACTGGATGTCAGCGATATTGAGCCGATGACATCAGTCGCGCCACAGCGCCTTAAGGCGCGTGTAGATGAGGTGACGGATGGCAATCAACAATCCAAGGTTCTGTCGAACGCGCCTGATGCGCGTGAAGGGTTTTTTGCTGTGCCAAAGGTGGTTGAGTGATGTCTGATCTGAACAAATTGACCATTGCTGAGGCGCGCGATGCCCTGCGCCGTGGCGAGACCACAGCCGTTGAATTGACCAATGCCTGCCTCAGCACGATTGAGGACAGCAGCGCGCTTGGCACCTTTGTCCATAACACCCCCGATCTCGCGCTTGCCCGCGCCGAGGCCGCAGATCAGCGGATCAAATCGGGCGAGGCGCCCGCCCTCTGCGGCGTTCCCATTGGGATAAAAGACCTATTCTGCACCGAAGGCGTAGAGAGCCAAGCCGCCTCAAAAATTCTGTCAGGTTTTCGGCCTGCATATGAATCCACGGTCTCAGCGCGATTGCGCGATGCAGGCGCGGTTATGTTGGGTAAACTCAATATGGATGAGTTTGCCATGGGGTCGTCCAACGAAACCTCTGTTTACGGGCCCGCGGTCAACCCGTGGCGCGCAAACGGCAGCGATCAAAACCTGACGCCTGGGGGGTCTTCTGGGGGATCGGCCGCTGCTGTTGCGGCTGACCTCTGCCTTGGGGCCACTGGCACAGATACGGGCGGGTCGATCCGCCAACCCGCCGCTTTCACAGGCACAGTGGGTCTGAAACCCACCTATGGGCGCTGCTCGCGGTGGGGAATTGTGGCCTTTGCCTCTAGCCTTGATCAAGCAGGACCAATGACCAAAACGGTGCGGGACGCGGCAATTATGGGGGCCGCGATGATGGGGCATGACCCCAAAGACAGCACATCCGCCGATCTGCCCGTTCCCGATTTCGAGGCGCTTCTGACGGGTGACATTAGGGGCAAAACCATCGGCATTCCGCGCGAATATCGGGTCGATGGAATGCCCGAAGAGATTGAGAAACTTTGGGCCGATGGCGCCGCGATGCTGAAAGATGCAGGTGCGGAACTGCGCGACATCTCGCTGCCGCATACAAAATACGCCCTGCCCGCCTATTACGTGATCGCGCCAGCCGAGGCCTCATCAAACCTTGCGCGCTATGATGGGGTGCGCTTTGGCTATCGCGCGGAGCTGTCCCAAGGGGACGGCATCACTGAACTCTACGAGAAAACCCGCGCCGAAGGATTTGGCGCCGAGGTAAAGCGGCGCATCATGATCGGCACCTATGTGCTATCAGCAGGGTTTTACGATGCCTATTACAATCGCGCGCGCCGTGTGCGCAGTCTGATCAAACGCGACTTTGAGGAGGTATTTGCCGCAGGCGTTGATGCAATTCTCACACCCGCCACACCATCGGCCGCGTTTGAGTTGGGTAAAAAGGTGGCTGATCCTGTTGAGATGTATCTCAACGATGTGTTCACAGTTACCGTGAACCTTGCGGGCCTACCAGGTGTGGCCCTGCCTACAGGGTTGAGCAGTGCGGGCCTGCCCTTAGGTCTGCAATTGATCGGCCGCCCCTTTGAAGAGGGTGATTTGCTCAACACCGCCTATGTGCTGGAAACTGCCGCGGGATTTGTAGCCAAACCCAATAAATGGTGGTAAGCTTTCTGCATAAATATGCAAAAAGCTTATGAGGCAGTGATGGGGTTTAAGGTCGGGCATTCCGCAAATTTGCGGGACAAACTGCGCGTTGGGGGCGTTGCTTGTGGCCCTAGGAATAGGGGGGGTGTATGCGTCTCTGCACCCTATCGCGCGGCGGCCCAAGCCGTGCGTCCGACCCAATGACCCGGCCTCGCCAAAGCCCGAATTTCGGGCCAAGGCGCGAGGGGGCAACCCCCTCTTTGATCGTGATCCATTATACCGCGATGGAGGATTGCGAAGGGGCAGCGCGCGCGCTCTGCGACCCCTCACGTGAGGTTTCAGCGCATTATCTTATTGGGCGTGACGGCGCATGCCACGCTTTGGTGGATGAGGCGATGCGGGCATGGCATGCGGGCGCAGGGGCTTGGCGCGGGAACGTGGACGTAAATTCCCATTCTATCGGGATTGAATTGGACAATTGCGGCTTTAGCCCGTTTTCCGAGCCACAAATGGCCTGCCTAAGTGATCTGCTGCGCGGGATCATGGCCCGCTGGAACATCCCGCCCGAAGGTGTTATCGGCCATTCTGATGTGGCCGCAGGGCGCAAGATTGATCCAGGCCTGCGATTTGACTGGGCACGGCTTGCGCACGAAGGCCTAGCCATTATGCCAAAGCCGCACAGGGCTTTGACGATAGACTCTCTGCGCTTTATGAGGGATTGCGCGAAAATCGGTTATCATGTGGATGATCTTGACCTCATGCGCGACACGCTGCGGCGTAGGTATCGCTCCCATGCTTTGGCAAAGGCCACCCCGCTTGACGGATGGGATTGCGCGATTGCGGCTGATTTGGCGGCACGCTTTGGCGTTGACCACACGGGCCGCGTAACCTAAAGCGCCTCTTGCGCGGAGGGCCGGATGACTGCGGGCAGCAATGTTCGAGGAAAGTCCGGACTCCAAGAGGCAACGGTGCTAGGTAACGCCTAGGCAGAGTAATCTGACGGAAAGCGCCACAGAAATGAAACTACCCAAGACTTCGGCCTTGGGAAAAGGTGAAACGGTGGGGTAAGAGCCCACCGCGCGCGTGGCGACACGGGCGGCACGGCAAGCCCCACCGGGAGCAATGCCAAATAGGGATCGTTGGAAAGGGCAACCTTTCAGGGCCGCTTCTGCCCCGTGCGATCCGGGTTGGCAGCTAGAGTGATCTGGCAACAGATCGCCCAGAGGAATGGTCATCCATGCCCCGCAAGGGGCAAGACAGAATCCGGCTTATAGGCCCTCCGCGCATATTCTGTCAGCCATCACCCGTCTCGCTTGGCCGCAAAGAACTCGCGCAAGATTGCTGCTGCCTCATTCTCCATCATGCCAGAATATATCTCAGGCTTCCAATGCGATTGGGGGTGGTCAAACACACATGGTCCCTGCGCCACGCCGCCCGATTTCGGATCAGAGGCCGCATAATAAAGGCGCGAGAGGCGCGCTGCGGCAATGGCCCCTGCACAGGCAGGACAAGGCTCAAGACTGACCCAAATATCGCAGCCTGTGAGGCGTTCCTGCCCCAATGCGGCGCAAGCGGCACGAATGGCGAGCATCTCAGCATGGGCGGTCGGGTCATGACGCGAGCGCATCTCGTTGCGGGCCTCGGCGATCATTACGCCATCCTTGATGATCACGGCGCCAACAGGCACCTCACCATGCAAGGCGGCCTGTCGCGCCAGATCAAGCGCGCGGGGCATATGGCTGCGAAATTCGTTCATATTCCCCTCATGCCTGAGTTTCTGCCTCTTTCCAAGCAGAAGCCAAACCCTTAGGGAGGGCACATGAACACAAGCACACCACTGGGCGAGCGGATCGCCAAACGCCTGTCACGCGCAGGGATTGCCTCGCGCCGCGAAGCAGAGCGGATGATTGCCGAGGGCCGCATCAGCGTGAATGACAAAGTCATCGACAGCCCCGCCCTGAATGTGACCCCACAAGATCGTATTGAGGTGGACAACGTCCCCCTGCCCGAGATCGCAGCGCCGCGCGTGTGGCTCTATCACAAACCTACTGGGCTGATCACAAGCGCCGCGGATGAAAAGGGGCGCAAGACCGTCTTTGACGCTTTGCCAGATACGCTACCACGGGTGATGTCAGTGGGGCGGCTCGACCTGAATTCCGAAGGTCTGCTTTTATTGACAAATGATGGCGGCCTAAAGCGCAAACTTGAATTGCCCTCCACTGGGTGGCTTCGCAAATATCGCGTGCGCATTAAAGGAAAACCCAATGACGAGGCCTTTGCCCCTCTACGCAGGGGCCTGAGCATCGATGGAGAGACGTTTCTACCCATGACGGTATCACTGGATCGCCAACAAGGGGCTAATGCATGGCTCACCATTGGCCTGCGCGAGGGAAAGAACCGCGAAATTCGCCGTGCGATGGAGGCGATTGGCTTTGAGGTGAACCGCCTTATCCGCATCTCTTATGGCCCGTTTCGCTTGGGCGAACTCAAAGCGGGCGAGGTTGAAGAGATCAAACCGCGCTTCTTGGCGGATCAACTGGGCCTAGAGGTGCGGGTTGAGGGGCACGCGAAGGCCAAAACTGGCACCAAAACGGGAAAGCTGCGCAAAGCGCCGCCCAAAAAATCTGCGCCCCCCACGCGCGATGATGAGACGGCCAAACTGAGCGGGTTTAAACCTCGTCCAAAGGCTCGCTGAAGCGCTCAATCACCTTTGCCTGCGCCATGAAGGCCACGAACAAAAAGGCCGGCAGCGCGAAGGTTTCAAAGGTTACCCAAAACTGTTCCGAAAAATTGCGCCAGACGATCTCATTGGCAACCGCCATCGCGGCGAAAACGGCTGTCAAACGGCGGGTGATGATCATCCAACCTTCATCCTGCATCTTGAGAAATTCACCCATCAACAGCTTCAGCCAGCTTTGCCCGCGCAGAAGGCCAACCCCCAGCAAGGCCGCAAATACTGCGTAAACAAGCGTAGTTTTCATCTTGAAAAACCGCTCGTCATTGAACCAGATGGTCAGCCCCCCAAAGAACACGACCATAACCAACGTGAAAATCTGCATGCGCGAGATATGCCCTGTCAGATACCATAGGGCCGCGATCGCCGCGCCAATCACAGGGATGAAAAGCGCGGTCGCCATGATGAACCCAGAATACTCCACCCCCGCAATGGTGAAGGTCTGATCCTTGATCCACAAATACAGCACGAAAAATCCCAGAACAGGCCCAAGCTCTAGCGTGGTTTTCAACCATGGCGCAATGGGTTTTCCTTTTTGCATGGGTCTGTTCCTTTCTAGCTTGCTGCCTCAACTATCACTGCGCCCGCTGCAATCAACCCCATAAGGGCCAAACGCCGCGGGCCAACGGTTTCTTTGAGGAAAATCCAGCCAATCAGCGCGGCAAACACTGTGGATGTCTCGCGCAGCACGGCCGCCTCGCCCACATGGTCAAGGCGCGTGGCCAACATGACCGACCCGAAAGACCCGAATGCCACCAAGGCCCCGATGACCCCGCGCAAAGCCAAACCTGAGAGCGCAGGCGGGTTGGCCATACGCCGCCACGCCACATAGGCAAAACCAGGCATGGCAAAGCCATCAATGAAGAAAAACCATGCCAGAAAGGTAAAAGGATCGGCGGTGGCGCGAATGCCGTAGGCATCATAATTGGTATAAAGCGCCACAAATAACCCTGTCAGCACTGCAAATCCCAAGGCAGAAATCAGCGTTTCGCGGTCAATCGTCACCGTGGCGATATTATAGGCGGCAAGCCCATAAAGCCCCGTGATCAAAACGCCCACCCCGATCCATTGGCCAAGGGTAAAGACCTCGCCAAACAAGATACCCGCCCCGATCACAGTAAAGAGCGGGCCTGTGCCGCGCATCACGGGATAAACCACCGTATAAGCGCCACGCCGATAGGCCGATAGCACCGCCCATTTATAGCCTGCATGGATGATGAACATGCCCGCAAAAATCGGCCACATATGCGGCTCGGGCCATGGCACGATGAACAGGGCAACAGGCCCTACCAAAACCACCATCGCCGCATCAATCGCACCGCGTGACAACAGGGGATCATGACGCCCCTTTTGCAACGCGCCAAATACCGCATGCAGCAGCGCCGCGCATAAGGCCAAGATCATGGCCAATTGTTCGCCCGCTGCCGTGCCCTCAAGGGCGATGATCAGATCCCCCAAGGGCGACCCTCCACCCTGTTACGCATTGCTCTCCAACCCCATAAGCGCGTTTGCAAATTCTTCGGGATCAAAGGCGGCAAGGTCGTCAATCTGCTCACCCAAACCAATGGCGTGAATGGGCAGGCCAAATTTATCAGCCAACGCCACAAGAATACCGCCCTTGGCCGTGCCATCGAGCTTGGTCATGATCAGCCCGCTGACATCCGAGATCTTGCGAAATTCCTCGACCTGTATCAGCGAGTTTTGGCCCGTGTTCGCATCGAGAACCAAGAGCGTGTTATGCGGTGCATCAGGGTCTTTTTTACGGATCACCCGCACGATTTTGGCCAATTCTTCCATCAAATCCGCGCGGTTCTGCAACCGCCCCGCCGTATCAATAAGCAGCAAATCGGCCCCATCGGCTTCGGCCCGCGTCATTGCATCAAAGGCCAAGGCCGCGGGATCGCCGCCCGTTTCAGCGCGCAGGACAGGCACGCCCGCGCGATTACCCCAAATCTCCAATTGCTCAACCGCCGCCGCACGGAATGTATCGCAGGCAGCAATGACCACGGATTTCCCTGCAGCTTTGAATTGACTGGCCAATTTACCGATCGTTGTGGTCTTGCCAGACCCGTTCACACCAACCACCAAAACCACCTGCGGCCGTTTGGGATAAATTGGCATCGGCTTGGCCACGCCTTCCATAACGCGGGCCACATCGCGGGCAAGCGCCGCTTTGATCTCGGCCACGCTCATACGGCGGCCAAAATGTTTGGAGGCCAGATTTGACGAGAGCGCAAGGGCGGTTTCCACCCCCAAATCCGCACTGATGAGGATTTCTTCCAATTCCTCGATCATCTCATCATCAATCACGCGCTTGGCAACGGGTGCAGCGCCCCCCCCGACCAAGCGGCGTAGCAGGCTTGGCTTCGGCGCAGGCTCGGACGCGGGTTCGGGCACCGGTTTAGGAGCTTTCGCCGCCTCTGCCTTCGCGCCCTCAATCGCGGGGCGGGCTAAAGGTTGAGGCTGCGGTTCTTCCACCGCGGCAGGTTCCGCAGCATCCTCAGGGGCACCCTCAGGATCTTGGCTTTGCTCTGGCTCTGCGTCTAGTTCTGGAGTAGGCTCTGGTTCTGGCTCCTTATGCACCTCACGTAGACTTTTGGCTGCTTCGGCAGTTTCTCTTACTGTCTCAGGGGCCATATCGTCAGTGGCGCCTTCAGCCACCAAAGCCTCTAAACCTTCGTCAATCTTAGACGAAGACTTAAAGAGCCGCTCTTTCATTTTCTTGAAAAATGACATTCGTTCAAAAACCGCCTTTTACCTTACTCTTCTTCCCCTAATATGTCGCGCGAGGCATTGCAAAGGCTTTGCAATGATTGGCCCGTCCGGGTAAGTTTTCCTTACTTGATTTGGCCAGATCACAGACGGGGTTTTGCGGGAATGAAACTTCCGCCCATTGTTCTATTCGCAGGTGCAACGCTGCTGCCTTTTGGGCTTTTGAGGCTTGAGGTCTTCGCAAGAGGCCCATTTGGGCTGTTTGCGCTGGTTGTGCTGACTGTGGTGGCGGGTGATGGATCCGCGTGCGGCACGATGGGCCGCGCGAAAATGACGCTTGGACGCGCGGCAGAGCGCAGCCTATTTAATAGACTATGAGCGATATGATCGATACGGATATTCTGATTTCGGGTGGTGGCATTGCAGGGCTGATTGCCGCCTCTGCCTTTGGTGCAGCAGGTTTTTCCGTTCTTTGCGTTGACCCAAGCGCGCCGGTCACGACCCGCGATGCAGAAGGTTCCGATCTGCGCAGCACCGCGTTCTTGCAGCCCTCGCGCGACTTTCTCGATCAGGCGGGGCTGTGGCGGCATTTTGCACCGCATGCGATGCCCTTGCAGATTATGCGTATCGTGGACGCGGGCGGGATCGAGGCCGTGGCGCGCAGCGCGCATGATTTCAACTCAAGCGATATCTCGGATTTGCCATTTGGGTGGAACCTGCCCAATTGGCTGTTGCGCCGTGAAGGTTTGGCACGGATCGCTGAATTGGATCATGTCACTTTTCGGGCGGGCGTTGGAACAAAATCCTCGCTCACACGCAGCGCAGAGGCGCGCGTCACCCTCACCGATGGCACCCGTGTGCGGGCCCGTTTGATGATTGCCGCAGACGGGCGCAATTCGCCCATGCGCAAGGCGGCGGGCATCCCTGTGACGACCTTGCGCTATGGCCAAAAGGCCTTAGCCTTTGCTGTCAGCCATGACCACCCGCACGAAAATATCTCGACCGAGGTGCATCGCTCGGGCGGGCCATTTACCCTTGTGCCGTTGCCTGATTACGAAGGCAAACCCTCCTCAGCTGTGGTTTGGATGGAGCGCGGGCCAGAGGCAGAACGCCTCTATGCCCTGCCTCAATCCGCGTTTGAGGATGAGATGCGCACGCGCTCTGCCGATCTTTATGGGCCGTTGCGTCTGATTTCACAGCGCACGATCTGGCCGATCATTTCGCAAGTGGCGCATCGCCTGACAGGCGAGCGTCTGGCCTTGGTGGCCGAGGCCGCGCATGTGGTTCCCCCGATTGGCGCGCAGGGCCTCAATATGAGCCTTGCCGATATGGCGTCCCTGCTTGATCTGGCCAAGGCCGCGCCTGACCGATTGGGTGAGGCTGCCATGTTGCAAAAATATGAACGCGCACGCCATGCCGAGATTGCCGCCCGCGTGGCGGGGGTGGATACGCTCAATCGCGCCTCGATGGCCGATGATCAAGGCTTGCGCGATTTGCGGATGAAGGCGCTGAACAGTTTCTACTCGATGAAACCTGTGCGCCAAATCTTGATGCGCGCGGGGCTTGGCGCGCGGGCAGCGCGCTAAAGCTGGGCTTGGAACACCAAGGCACGCGCCGCCTCGCGCGCGGCATCTGTAATGACATCCCCAGAAATCATGCGCGCAATCTCATCGACACGGGCATCGGCATCAAGCGGTGTCACGGTGCTGAGTGTGATCTCATTTTCAACCGCCTTTGACACGCGCCAATGATGCGCGCCAAGGGCCGCAACCTGCGGGCTGTGGGTCACAACCAAGACCTGCCCCCCTTGCGCCAACGCGGCCAAACGGCGCCCTACGGCATCGGCGGTCGCCCCACCAACACCGCGGTCGATTTCATCAAAAATCATTGTTATATCAGATACTTGTCGCGTGAGGCACACCTTTAACGCTAAGAGGAACCGCGACAATTCCCCGCCCGAGGCGATCTTGTTCAAGGGCCCTGCAGGCGCGCCAGGATTGGTGGCCACAGTGAAGGTCACGGCATCAATCCCCTCTGGCCCTGCGGGTGCATCGGTAAGCGCGGTGGTGAAGACCGCGCGTTCCATTTTCAACGGGGCCAATTCCCCCGCCATCGCCGCATCAAGGGCGCGCGCCGCAGCCTCACGTTTGCTGCGCAAGGCAGCGGCTGCCGCGTGATAGGCCTGATCTGCGGCGGCCTCGGCAGCGGCAAGGGCAGCCAAATGCGCATCCCCCCCTTCAATCGCGCTCAGGCGGGTTTGCAAATCCTGCCACATCTCTGGCAAGGCATCACATAGAACGCCATGTTTGCGGGCCAAAGCGCGCAAGGCAAAAAGACGATCTTCTGTTTCTTCCAAATCCTGCGGATTGAAAATCAAACAATCTGCGAAATCGCCCACCACCCGCTGTGCTTCGCCCAATTCGAGATTGGCGCGCTCTAAGGCGGCCAGTGCGTCGTCCAAGGCGCCATCGCTGCGATCCGACAAGCCAGCCAAAAGGCGCAGCGCATCGCCGATCTGACCCTCCGCCCCCTGATCCGACAAAGTGGCGACAAGCCGCGCCACATCTTCACGCAAACGCTCGGCCCCTTGCATGAGGCGGCGCTTGCCATCAAGCGCATGTTCCTCACCCGCTAAGGGGGCAAGGGTTTCGAACTCGGCCACAGCGTGGCGCAGGAAATCTTCCTCAGCGCGAATTTTTTCCAGATCATCTAGCGCCGATTTATGGGCCGATGCAGCCTTACTGCGGGTGCGCCATAAGTTGGCTAAGGCCACCAAATCTTCGCCATGGCTGCCAAACTCATCTAGCAGCGCACGATGTCCGCGCGGGTCAAGCAGACCGCGATCATCATGTTGGCCATGCAATTCGACCAAAACATCTGACAGGGCGCGCAGAACATCACCGCTGGCGCGGCGATCATTCACCCATGCGGTCTTGCGCCCATCTTGGGTGTTGATGCGGCGCAAGATCAATTCGGGGTCCGCAGGCAGGCCCGCCTCAGCCAAAATTGCCTGAACAGGGTGATCCGTGGGCAGATCAAATACGGCGGATACCTCGCCCTGCTCTGCACCTTGGCGCACCAAATCGGCGCGGCCCCGCCAGCCCAGGACAAAGCCAAGCGCATCAAGAAGAATGGATTTGCCTGCGCCTGTTTCCCCCGTCAAAACATTCAACCCCGCCTGAAACTCAAGGCTGAGATGATCAATCAACAGAAGATCGCGAATTTCGAGATGCCGCAGCATCGACCATGCCCCCGTTCAGTGACCTAAAGCCACGCCCCACGGATCGTGTTGTTCCAAATGCCGCGCAACCAACCTTCACCTTGCGGTTCAGGCTCGAGGCCCTGCCCCTGCAATTGGCGATAGGCATCTTCGTAGAAGGGCGAAGATTGGAAGTTATAGCCCAATATCGCCCCCGCGGTTTGCGCCTCATCCGTGAGACCCAAAGAAAGATAGGCCTCAACCAATCGCATCAGTGCTTCAGGCGTATGCGATGTTGTTTGGAACTCTTCGACAACCACACGAAAGCGGTTAATTGCCGCCATGTAATGTTGGCGTTCTAGATAGTAGCGGCCAATTTCCATTTCTTTTGCCGCCAAATGGTCGAAGGCCAAATCGAATTTCAGCGCGGCGGAATTGGCGAACTCACTATCAGGGTAAAGCTCGATCACCTCGCGCAAGGCTTGCAGGGCTTGAAATGTCAAACCTTGGTCACGGCCCACCTGTTCGATTTCATCATAATAGCTCAACGCCAAGAGATATTGCGCATAGGCGGCATCATCATCGGCAGGATAAAATTCGATAAAGCGCTGTGCTGCAATCCGTGCCTCTTCGTATTGACGCGCTTCGTGATGGCTGAATGCGGCCATGATCAACCCGCGCTTGGCCCATTCCGAATAGGGATGCAGGCGTTCAACCTCTAGGAACAGAGGCGCTGCTGCCTCTGGATCACCGTTGTTTTCAAGCTCAAACTCGGCGCGGTTGTAAATCTCTACAGCAGTGAGGGCGTCAAGGGGCTGTTCCACCACACGCGGGCCAAATAGACCACGGCGTGGCTCACCATCGGCGCGCGGACCGCAGGCCGTCACCCCAAGCGACAGGATCAACAGACCAAGCACAAGCTTTCGTGAAAATCCATGCGCGCGTGACGTGTCGTTCATCTATCTACCCTGTAGAAATCCGCCCAACCCCAAATCTTGGGTATCTTATTCCTAGGGTGTTAGCACAATAATCGGAAGGGCAAAACGTCAGATTGCCTCAGGCAACATGCGCCAAATCATGTTGGCCGACCCCCATACCGGGCAAACGGGCAGCCGTCTGGGCGTCACATTGCACCAAACGCATCGCATCAGGCGTCGTAAAAAGCGCACGCAGCAAGCTATTCGTTAACATATGCCCTGCACGCACGCCTTCGTAATGGCCAAGGATCGGGTTGCCTGCCAAGGCCAAATCACCAAGAGCATCAAGCATCTTGTGGCGCACAGCCTCATCCGCATGACGGAAACCACCGGGGGACAGCACATCATCACCATCCACGACCACAGCGTTGTCATAGGATCCACCAAGGGCCAGACCTGCGTTCCACATCGCCTCAACATCGGATTGGCGGCAGAATGTGCGGCTGTCACAGAGTTCGCGAACGAAACGCCCATTGGCCAAATCCGCGTGGCGATGCTGCACCCCAATCGCGGGATCAGGGAAATCAATCGAAAAGGCCATTGTCAGATGCGAGGCAGGCGCAAGCGATGCCTCGCTGTCGCCATCACGCACAGTCACTTTCTTCAGGATTTCAATCGCATAGATGGGGCGATCTTGCGGCGCGATACCCGCGGCAAGAAGGCCGCGCACAAATTCAACCGCCGAGCCATCCAAAATGGGCACTTCCTCGGCATCAATATCGACACGCGCATTGTGGATACCGCAGCCAGCAAGTGCCGCCATCAAATGTTCAATGGTCGAGACGGAAACCCCATCAGCGTTGGAGATTTTAGTGCAAAGGCGGCTTTCTGGAACCGCATCATAGCGCGCGGGGATCAGCGGATCCGCATCTCGCACGTCCACCCGATTGAACCAAATGCCGCTATCGGCCACGCTTGGATGGATGGTCAAAGTAACAGGCTTTCCCCCATGAAGGCCTACACCTTTGAAACTTGCAGATTTTTTTAGCGTTGCTTGCACAGCAAACCTTTCTGTCGTCCTGTGCCCACAATCGTGGGCGCCCCCAATGCGGCCACCCCATCTGACCGCAAGCCTGTGATACAAACTGAGCGGGGGCGAGACAATTCAAGCTTTGTGACTCTCTGCAACAATGCAAAAACGCATCGGCAGAATCTTGCCAAAGACCACAGGATACTCATCTAATCATTTGACTAGAAACGAAAAAGGCCGATGCAAGATCGGCCTTTTCGCTGTCATATTTTCGAAGATTTAATTCGCTTGGCGGCGCAGGAAAGCAGGGACTTCGATGCGCTCCTGCTCTGGGTCGACTGCGTCATCCTCCATCATCGGCTGATGCTGCGCGCTGAGGTCAGGGCGACTGCGAGTCACGGGGGAGTCTGTGTTGCTTTGACCCGTCATCCGCTCAAGCAGCGAATTAATCCCAAAGGCACGGCGGGGCGCTGCGGGTTTCTCCGCCAATGCGGGGCGCTGCGCGGTTGGGCGGGCTGTCGTTGCATTATGCGTTGCGATTGCATTTTTCAGACGATCCAAGGCCTGCGGGCTTGGCGTGCCTGCTGCAGGACGCATCGGGGCGGTAAAGCTGGCCGCTTCTTGTTCGTAAACAGGCTCAGGGTCAGCCGCGACAGGGGCGGGGCTGCTCATCGCGCTGTCATACACAGGCGCGGGAACCTCGTTGTGATCCGCCTCCATCATCGGGGCGGGCTCAGCGGCAACGTCACGCTCAAGATCATCGAACAAAAACGGCTCAGGCGATTGATCTGCTGCGACTTCTTCGGCAGGTGCTAGCTGGTCTTCGACAACTTCTGCAACAGGCTGAGGCGCGGCTGTATAGCTGCGCTCTGGTTGATAAAGTTGCATTTCAGAAACATCGATACCTGTTGCCACAACAGACACACGCATCCGACCTTCCATCGAGGTATCAAGGGTCGAGCCCACGATGATATTGGCGTCAGGGTCAACCTCTTCACGAATGCGGTTTGCGGCCTCGTCCAATTCAAACAGGGTTAGATCAAAGCCGCCCGTGATATTGATCAAGACGCCTTTTGCACCTTTGAGGCTAATTTCATCCAAGAGCGGGTTGGCGATGGCCTTTTCAGCAGCCTGAATGGCGCGCGTTTCGCCTTCGGCTTCACCTGTGCCCATCATGGCCTTGCCCATCTCGTTCATGACGGCGCGCACATCCGCGAAGTCAAGGTTGATCAGGCCAGGACGCACCATCAGATCCGTCACGCCTTTGACCCCCTGATAGAGAACATCATCCGCCATCGCGAAGGCTTCGGTGAAGGTGGTTTTCTCATTGGCCAAACGGAACAGGTTTTGGTTTGGAATGATGATCAGCGTATCAACAACCTTCTGCAGCTGCTCAATGCCCTCTTCGGCTTGACGCATCCGCTTGGCACCTTCGAATTGGAAGGGTTTTGTCACTACACCCACTGTCAAAACGCCCAGTTCACGCGCCGCTTGCGCGATAATTGGCGCCGCACCCGTGCCAGTGCCACCGCCCATGCCCGCGGTGATGAAGCACATATGTGAGCCTGCCAATTGATCTACGATCTCTTCGATAGATTCTTCTGCCGCGCTTGCTCCAACAGAAGGGCGCGCCCCTGCCCCAAGGCCCTCGGTCACGCGCGCACCGATTTGGATACGCTGCTGTGCTTTGGATTGCTGCAAGGCTTGGGCATCGGTATTCGCGACAACGAATTCGCAGCCATCGAGGGCCTGCTCAATCATGTTGTTCACGGCATTGCCGCCTGCGCCACCCACACCGAAAACGGTGATCCGTGGTTTTAGCTCTGTCCCTGTGTCGGGCATGGAAAGGTTCAAGGTCATCTGCTCGGTCCACCTGTTTTGTCGTCCCTGATCTGATCTTGCGCCAGATATCTTGGGGTTTGACTGCCTCGTGTTTCTTTTGGATCACAGTAACGATAAATCTGCGCCGCGTCATCAGAAAATTGCAAATTTACCACAAAATAGAGTGGCTAATCTGTGACCTTCGGCGTGATCTTGCCGTCACCCCCCGCATTCTGTGGTGCGAGGGGGCAATTTCGCTAGGGTTTGACGCGGCAAGCGGGGCGGTTTCTCACCAATTGTCGCGGAACCAACGCACCGCGCGCTTCAGCGAGCGGGCTGGATAGCTTTCAGCAGGAATGTCGAAATCCCACCACTCATCTTGCGGATAGGCCGCAAACAGCGACAGACCAACCGATGTTGAGAACGCGGGGCCACAGGCCGATTGCGGCAAGCCTTGCACCCGCATCGGGCGGCCAAGCCGCACCTGATTGCCCAAAATGCGTGAGGCCAAACCATCTAGGCCCGGCACCTGACTGCCCCCACCTGTCAAAACAATGCGCTGACTGGGCAGATGATCAAACCCTGCCGCATCAAGCCGTGCGCGCACCTCTTCGAGGATTTCTTCAACGCGCGGGCGCATCACGCCGATCAATTCCGCACGGCTGACATGACGGCGGTCGTAATTCCAATCGCCTGTATTGCCCTGCAATTCGATCATTTCACGATCATCCATGCCCGTGGCAACAAGCCCCCCAAAACGGGTCTTGATCCGCTCGGCATGAGTCATGGGAATTTGCAACGCCTGCGAAATATCCGAGGTGACATGATCCCCGCCCATGCGCACGGTATCAGCGTAGATCATGTGCTTTTTCATGAAAATAGACAGGCCCGTGGCACCGCCGCCCATATCCACACAAGCCGCGCCCAATTCCTGTTCGTCCTCGACAAGGCTCGACACCCCCGCCACATAGGGCGAGGAGGCCAGACCTGCGAGTTCCAAATCACAGCGCTTCACGCAGTACAGCAGGGCCTCGATGGCATTGGCCTCGACCGACAGAAGATGCATATCCACCGCCAGAAGTTCGCCGACTTGACCACGGGGGTCGGACAGGCCTGTGCGATGATCCAATGAGAAATTGACAGGCTGCGCATGCAAAACCTCGCGCCCTTCGCCCAAATCAGGCAAATCACAACTGGCCAAGGCGCGGGCCACATCATCATCCTGCACTGTCTTGTCTTGAACAATCGCCTCACCCGCCATGCCATAGGAGCGCGGACGCGCCCCTGCAAAAGCCACCATCACGTGATCCACGCGGGTATGGGCCATTTTTTGCGCGGTCTGAACAGCGGTGCGAATGGCGCGTTCAGTTTCTTGAGCCGTGTCGATCTCTCCAAAACGCACACCGCGCGAACGCGTTGTGCCCATGCCAATCACCCGAAAGGCTGACTGCCCCGCAAGGGCCGCTTGGCGATCTGTGGAATAGGCCATGCCCGTCTCATCAAACCGCAGCACGAGGCAGGAGATTTTGTAACTGCCCACATCCAAAACCGCCATGACACCGCGCTTAAGCGCCTCTTGGCGTTTGGCGCGCATTGCGCGCTGCATATGATACAGATTATTCATCATCCCTGCCGTTCTCCACTCACCACCAACTGACCACGCAACATTTCAAAATTATCTTTGGCCCCTGCGCTGAGGCGTAATGTGGGCCGATCTGGCCTACGCATATCTATGCTGAGGATATCCCGGCTTAGGATATCCTGCGCCTGATCCAAGGCGATCACACGATCCAAGACAAAACTGGCATTTTCCTCAGGCAGCATAATCTTGCGCTCATCGGAAAGGATGACATCCCACCGCCGCTCGCCCACACGCACGAAACCACGCAACTGATCTGCCAAAGGGGCCGCGATGCGCACTAGGTTCAAAGCCTCGCGCGCGGCAAGATCCGCCCCTTCCCCGCCGATCAAAGGCAAGGCCTGCGAAATGGGTCGGCTGATCAAATCAGCGATGACCACACCAGCTCCATCAATCAGCAAAAACGCCTCGCGGGTTTGCCAGATCAATTCAGGCAGCCGCTCCTCAATATCCAATTGCAAGACCTCATCTGCCGTAATGCGCAATTGCGCATTGCGCACTGCGGGCATTTCTTCGATCTGCGCCTTCATCTGCGGCAAATCGAGATCAAAGGATGATAGCGGGAAATCAAGCGACAAACGCCCTCGGATTTCATCCGCTAAAGCTTGGCTTGCACCATTCACTGACAACAGCGTCACCCGAAATTCTGGGCGCGCCTCAATGGTGCGGCGCAGATCTTCCACCTGCGCGGTCAGCTGATCCATATTGCGCGGGTTCGACAGATAGGCGGCGCTGCCCCCCACAATGATGATCAAAGGCAGACCATAGCGCATAAAGACGCGAAAGACAGGCGTCAGCCAAAGGCGCTGAAACCGATAGGCCATCACCGATGGGGCGGGGTCGCGCTTTTGGCGCGGGCTTGGGGCGCTTGCACCATGTTGCGGTGCGCTTGGGCGCTGCGCGGGGCCTAGCGGTCGCATGAGGCATCCTCCACCATCCAACGACACAGAGCGCCGAAACTGATCCCTGCGGCCTGCGCCTGCTCGGGCGCCAGTGAGGTTGGGGTCATGCCGGGCTGTGTATTGACCTCAAGCATCACCAAACCCTCTAAGCCGCGCGTATCGTCCCAACGGAAATCGCTGCGTGACAGCCCACGCAGACCCAGCGCGCGATGCGCGGCAATCGCCATATCAAGGCAGGCTTGGGTAATCTCGTCGGGAATATCGGCAGGGATCACATGACGCGACCCGCCCGGTTTGTATTTGGCATCGTAATCATACCACCCTGTCGTGATGATCTCGGTTACGCCAAGGGCGCGATCCCCCATCACCGTGGTGGTCAATTCACGACCGGGCGCATAGGTTTCCACCATCACCTGATCTGGCATCTCTGGGCCAAGCACGGGGGGGCTATTGGCCCCGTCCATCACCAGATACACGCCGACCGAACTGCCCTCATTATTAGGCTTCACGACATAGGGCGGCTGCATCACATGGGCGCGCGCGACATCGTCCCGCGCCACGATCTGGCTGTCCATAACGGGCAGGTTTGCGGCGCGCAACACATCCTTGGTGCGCTGCTTATCCATGGCAAGCGCAGAGGCCAAAACGCCCGAATGGGTGTAAGGCAGACGCATCCATTCCAACATGCCTTGCACCACGCCATCTTCGCCAAAGCGGCCATGAAGCGCGTTGAACACCACATCAGGGGAAATTTCAGACAGGCGCATAGCCAAATCGGGGCCTGCATCGACCTCGATCACATCATAGCCTTCGCCCGCCAGTGCCTTGGCACATTCGCGCCCCGATGAAAGAGACACCTCGCGCTCTGCCGAGGGGCCACCCATCAATAACGCAATACGGGGGGATGCTTTTGCAGCAGAACCGCCCAAATCTTGCCTCTTGCCTCAATCGGCCTTCAGGGTCTTTGCGCCCCTTGGCCACCGCGTTGCCCGCATCTATGCGGCGGGCTGTTATTGGCGCGCTTTTGACCCTTTACGGATCACCCACGCGCATAATTTCCCATTCTAGCTGCAATCCGCTGTTTTGGAAAACCTTTTTTCGCACATATTCGCCCAAATCTTCCAATTCTTTGGCGGTGGCCCCGCCTGCATTGGTCAGGAAGTTGGGATGCTTCTCATTCATCACCGCGCCGCCCAGACGATGCCCGCGCAGACCTGCTTCTTCGATCAGCTTCCACGCTTTCATCTCGTGGCTGTCATCCGCGCGCCCAGTCGAGGAAAACCCCGCAGGGTTGCGAAAGGTGGATCCTGCCGTGCGGTCTTTGGTGGGTTGGCTTGCATCACGGCGGGCCAGTTGGTCGTCCATCTTGGCGGCCAGATCATCAGGGGCGGCGCGCGTCGCGGTGAACCCCGCCTCGATCAAGATCAGATCCGGGTCAAGCCCCGTCTGGCGATAGGCGAATTGGAAATCATCAGGGGCAAGCGTGACCACCCTGCCCGCCCGCGTCACCGCGCGGGCCGCAATCAGATGATCCGCCACATAGGCGCCATAGCAGCCTGCATTCATGCGGCAGGCCCCGCCGATGGTGCCGGGGATGGTGCGCAGAAAGGTCAGGTCTAACCCCGCCTCGCCCGCGCGCCGCGCGACATGGGCATCAAGCGCCGCCGCCCCCGCAATGATCTGATCCCCTTCGATGCGAATATCGTTAAACCCTCGCCCCAAACGGATCACAACACCGCGCATCCCCCCATCGCGGATGATAAGGTTAGAGCCGACCCCAATGGGAAAAACGGGAATGGCAGGGTCAAGCGCGGCAAGGAAGCCCTGCAAATCATCAAGATCAGCAGGCTGAAACAGATAATCCGCAGGCCCACCCACGCGCAGCCAAGTCAGATCCGCCAAAGGGCGATCTGGGGTCAAGCTGCCACGGGGGGTTGGAAGGCTTTGGGTCATATCGGGGAAGTAACGGTTGGGATTCCCACGCGCAAGGGTTTTGGGAGAGAGGTAGAGGTTTGCGTCCCCGTCAGGGTTTTGTCGCGCACGGCCCGAGGGATAGAAGCGTCACTGCCGCGCCAGCCGCATGATTGAAGAACGAGGGGCGGGTCGTGCGCGACTAAACCGGCTTTGGGCGGGTTTTGTGGGGGCTATTTCTCCAACCGCCCCACCAGACCATGCGCCCATGCGCTGATGGTGCCTGCGCCCAGACAGACCACAATATCGCCTGATTTAGCCTCGGCGCGCACGAGGGCTTCAAGCGCATCTTCACTGTTGACTGCATGCGCGTTGCGATGGCCGTGGCGAGTTAGGCCTGCGACCAGATCATCGCGGGATGCGCCCGCAATCGGCGCCTCGCCGGCGGCGTAAACTTCGGCAATGCCCACCACATCGGCATCGTTAAAGCAGCTGCAAAAATCGTCAAACAAAGAGGACAGGCGGGTGTAGCGGTGGGGTTGATGCACGGCGATAACGCGCCCCTCACTCGCCTGACGGGCGGCGCGCAGAACGGCCGCGATTTCCACGGGGTGGTGGCCGTAATCATCGATGATGGTGATACCATCCACCTCGCCCAAGTTGGTGAAGCGGCGGTTGACTCCCTTGAACCCTGCAAGGGCTGCGCGGATTTCATCCGAATTCATGCCCAGATGGCGCGCCACGGCCACGGCGGCCAGCGCGTTTGAGACATTGTGATCGCCGGGCATCGGCAGAGTGCAGCCCGCGATCACCCTATCCTCGCCCCGCAACACGATGTCGAAATGCGCGACACCTTTGGCGTAATACAGACCCACCGCGCGCACATCGGCCTGAGCGTTGAAGCCGTAAGTCACTACGCGGCGATCGGTGACGCGCCCAACAAGCGCCTGCACCTCAGCATGGTCGGTGCAACAGACCGCGAGCCCGTAAAAGGGGATATTCGAGACAAAATCGCAGAACCCTTGGCGCAGGTTTTCGATCGTTCCCCAATGTTCCATATGTTCGGAGTCGATATTGGTGACGATGGCGATGGTAGCAGGCAGGCGGTTAAAGGTGCCGTCAGACTCGTCCGCCTCGACCACCATCCATTCGCCTTGGCCCACGCGGGCGTTTGAGCCATAGGCGTGGATGATGCCGCCATTGATCACGGTGGGGTCAATGCCACCCGCATCCAGCAGGGTCGCCACGAGAGTCGTGGTGGTAGTTTTGCCATGCGTGCCCGCAATCGCCACATTCGAGTGCAGGCGCATCAGTTCTGCCAACATCTCGGCGCGGCGCACCATCGGCAAGCCACGCGCGCGCGCTGCATCAAATTCAGGATTGCCCGGTTTGATGGCGGAGGAGATCACAACCACTTCTGCCCCATCCAAATTTTCTGCTGCCTGCCCGATAAAAATTCGCGCGCCCAGTGTCGCAAGCCGTTCAGTGATCTTGCTTTCCTTTAGGTCAGAGCCCTGCACCGTATAGCCGTGGTTCAAAAGCACCTCAGCAATGCCCGACATGCCAATGCCGCCAATGCCTGTGAAATGGATTGGTCCGAGCTGGGTGGGCAGTTTTGTGGCGGCGGCGTTCATGATCTTCCTTTCCCTGCAATTTCCTCGACCATCGCAACAAGACGATCAGTGGCATCTGGCACAGATTGCGCAAGCGCGGCGTTTGCCATGGCTTGGGCCTTTGCGGGATCGGACAAAACCTCAAGCATGGCTTCTGACAGGCTATCGGCGTTCAGCTCATGTTCCGCAATCGTAAGGCTTGCCCCTGCCGCAGCCATCGGGCGGGCATTGGCGGTTTGATGATCTGCGGTGGCGGCGGCAAAGGGGATGAAAATCGCAGGCCGTCCAATGACAGAGATATCCGCGACCGAGGACGCACCTGCGCGGCTGATCACTAATTGCGCCTCGGCGATCCGGCGGGGGATGTCATCGAAAAACCGCTGCACCTCAGCGGAGACACCCAGGTAATCATAGGCCCGAATGACGCGATCAATATCCTCGGGGCGAGCCTGTTGGGCCACGCGCAAGCGTGCCAAAATCCCTTTGGGCAGTTTTGCCACCGCATTTGGCACCACTTCAGACAGGATGCGCGCGCCTTGGCTGCCACCGATGATCACAAGCGACAGGGGCCAATCGCCGGGCGGGGTATAAACGGCGCCTGCGCGCGCTATCACCGCAGCCCGAACAGGGTTGCCGATGTGATCCGCTTGAGTGCCCTCAGGCACGCGCGTAGGCCATGTGCCACAGGCCAACCGATCCACTCGCCGCGCAAACAGATGGTTGACGCGACCAAGCACGCCATTTTGCTCATGTAAGGCCCGCGGACGCCGCGCAATCCACGCCGCAGCCAATGCGGGGATGGTGGGATAGCCACCAAAGCCTATTACAATATTGGGCTGAATACGGCGCTGCAGCATCAAGGCCGATAAAATACCCACCAAGATTTTAATGGACGCTTTGATTTTTTCGGTTGCCCCCCCTTGGGCGAATGTGGCCGCGGCCACTGTTTGCACAGACACCACATGGGGAAATCCTCCCGCATAGCGCGCGCCGCGCGCATCTGTCGAAAGCGTCACCTGCCACCCCCGCCGCACCAAGGCCTCGGCCAAAGCTTGGGCGGGGAACATATGCCCCCCCGTTCCCCCTGCCGCAATCATTGCGTGACGCGCGCCTCCAGTCCCCATCGGATCAACGCCCCCGTTTGCTAAAGATATCGGCCAAATCACCCTGCGGCCGCGCACGGGTAAAGGCCAAAATCATCCCCATCGCAAGACCTGTTGCAAAGATAGACGATCCGCCATAGGACACAAAAGGCAAGGTCATGCCCTTGGCAGGCAAAAGCCGCACCGCAACGCCCGTATTGATAAAGGCCTGCAGGGCGAACATGGTCACAAGACCCGTGCCTGCAAGACGGATGAACGGGTCGCGTTCTTTGAGCAAACGCAGGAAACTACGAAAGGCGATTGCAGCGAAGAGGGCGATGATGATCAAAACAAGGATCACACCATATTCTTCAGCAGCGACCGCGATAATGAAATCGGTATGCGCGTCAGGCAGCGTCCATTTCACGGCACCCTCGCCCAAGCCTGCGCCAAAAAACCCACCTTCACGGATTGCATTGGCGGCATAGGCAAGTTGGGTATTCGGGGCCACTTCGGCGCTGAGGAACCCATCAATACGGCGCGCGAAATGCTCGGAGGCATGATAGGCGAAGATGCCCCCCACCCCTGCAAGGGCCACAACGCTGACCATGAGAATAATGGGCGCGCCTGCAACGAAATAGATCACGCACCACCCCATCAAAACGAGGGCTGCCTGACCGAAATCAGGCTGCATCACCAAAATCCCGACAATTAGAATGGTCAATCCAAAGGACAGGCGCTTGCCTGGTGGGCCCGCCAATTCTTGGCTTGCGGCGACCATCCAAGCAACCGTGACGATGTAAAAGGGTTTTAGAAATTCGGATGGCTGCACTGAAGCGAAGCCAAGCGAATACCACCGCACAGCGCCTTGTCCAAAATCGGTGCCAAAAATCGGCAATGCCAAAAGGGATAGGAACGCGGCACCAAACCCCAACACTGCAAAGCGGCGTAGCGTTAGCGGCGGCAGCATTGAAACAAGCGTCATCCCAATCATCGCCGCGCCCCCAAAAAAGGCTTGACGCGTCACATAGTGAAAGGGGGGATAACCATTGCGTTCGGCCAAAGGTGGCGATGCCGCAAAGCCCAATAACAGGCCAATCGCAAAAAGCGCAAAAACGCAGCCTATTGTACCGCGATCAACGGTGCGCCACCAACGGGGCAAAACCGCTTCGCCTGATTGCACAATAACCGTGCCATGCGCCATTTCTGTCATGGGATATACCGCCCGATACTGCCTCAATCGCCCGATTTTTCGGGTCTCATACGCAAATTAGCGAAATTTATTCCCGAAAGCCAGAAAAAGCCGCATCGGCCCTAAGATTGTACAAGAACTTGCTTAACTTGGGCGGCGAAATCATCGCCACGCCTCTCAAAATTGTCGTATTGATCAAAACTAGCGGCGGCTGGGGCCAGCAAAACCACATCACCCGGCTCGGCCTCGGCCACGGCGCGGGCCACGGCGGTGGCCATATCAGTGCAAATCTCTTTGGGCAGATCCCCCAAATTCAGGGCAAATTTTGCAGCCTCACGCCCGATGACATAGGCCTTCTTGACCGAGCCGAAATGCGGCTTCACCACATCAAGCCCGCCTTCTTTCTCGAGCCCACCACAAATCCAACGGATGGCAGGATAGGCAGCAAGTGCCTTGGCGGCAGCATCTGCATTGGTGGCTTTGCTGTCATTGACAAAACGCACACCCCGCAACTCGCCCAAAACCTGACTGCGATGCTGCAAGCCTTTGAAGGAATGCAACGCATCTTCGATGATGCGCGGCGCAAGGCCAAGCGCCCGCGCCACCGCATAGGCCGCGCAGGCGTTCTGATGGTTGTGCGCGCCCGCAAGCCCCGCGATATCACGCAAATCGATCGAGGCAACCTGACGCCCCTTACGCCATTCCGACAGCCAGCCTTTACGGGCAAAGACATCCCAATTGGTTCCGTTTAATTTCTGCCCAGACGAGATGCGGATCACCCGATCATCCCCTGCCCCTTGGGTCAGTTGATTGGACAAAGACAGCCCTTCAACCTCGTCAATCCCAATCACAGCGCGATCTGGGCCGCCTTCGGCAAACAGCCTGCGCTTGGCCGCATAATAGCCACCCATGCCACCATGACGATCCAAATGATCAGCCGACAGATTGGTAAAGACCGCGATATCGGGCGTCAGGGCGCGGGCAAGCTCGGTTTGGTAGGAGGATAATTCCAACACCACCACCGCCCCATCTTCGGGCGGATTAATATCCAAAACGCCGCGCCCAATATTGCCCGCAAGCTGCACAGATACGCCTGCACCATCCAAAATATGAGCAATCAGCGCCGAGGTGGTCGATTTTCCGTTTGACCCCGTCACCGCGACAACGCGCGGGGGGCGGTCAAATTGCGCCCAATCCCGTTGACCAAGGGCCGCGAAAAACAGGCCCACATCATTATCAACAGGCACATTGGCGCGATAGGCGGCCAAAATTGCAGGATGCGGCGCAGGGTATAGATTTGGGACACCAGGCGAGGTGATCAGGCGTGACACGTCCTCAAAAGCGCCCGCCTTGGTTAGATCAGTGACCCTGAACCCATCCGCCGCAGCGCGCGCACGCGCCGCTTGCCCATCATCCCAAACAAGCGGGATAGCTCCACCCGCCTGCAGCGCCCGCGCCGACGCAAGACCCGAACGGCCCAATCCCAAAACAGCGATTTTTTGACCTGAAAACCCAGTAACTGGGATCATCTGACCGCTCCTTGCTTTGTTAGCGCAGTTTCAATGTCGCAAGGCCAATGAGCGCAAGGATGAGTGAAATGATCCAAAAGCGGATCACCACTTGCGGCTCAGCCCAGCCCTTTTTCTCAAAATGATGGTGGATTGGGGCCATCAAGAACACGCGCTTGCCTGTGCGTTTGAAATAGAGAACTTGGATGATCACGCTCATCGCTTCGGCCACGAACAAGCCGCCTACGATGGCTAAAACGATTTCGTGCTTTGTGGCAACGGCAATAGCGCCCAAGGCGCCGCCCAAGGCGAGCGAGCCCGTATCCCCCATAAACACGGCCGCGGGCGGGGCATTATACCACAAAAACCCCAGACCGCCGCCAATAAGGCCCGCACAAAACACAAGCAATTCGCCCGTTCCAGGCACGTAATGCACATCAAGATATTCTGTGAAATCGACCCGCCCCACCGCATAGGCAATCACGCCAAGCGAGGCTGCGGCGATCATCACGGGCATGATGGCCAAGCCATCCAAACCATCGGTCAGGTTGACTGCATTGGCGCTGCCCACAATCACGATCATGGTAAAGGGGATAAAGACATAGCCCAGATTGATCAGCACATCTTTGAATACAGGCACGGCCAGTTGCAGCATCAGATCATCAGGGTGCAAAAATGAGGCCGCGATGCTGGCGACAGCCGCGATCACAAAGCCAAGCGCCAAGCGCAATTTGCCCGAAAGCCCTACCGTGGTTTGGCGGCTGACCTTGGCCCAATCATCGGCAAGACCGACCAGACCGAAGGCCACAGTCACCCCCAAGACAATCCAGACAAAGCCATTATCAAGCCGTGCCCAAAGCAGCGTGGACAGGGTGAGCGCCGCAAGGATCAGCAAGCCCCCCATTGTGGGCGTGCCTGCCTTGGTTGAGATATGATGCGCAGGCCCATCTTCGCGAATGGGTTGTCCCTCGGCATACCGGCGGCGCAGCGCGTTGATCAGCGGGCGGCCAAAGATAAAGCCAAAAATCAGCGCCGTGAAAAACGCGGCCCCTGCACGGAAGGTGATGTAGCGGAAAAGGTTAAAGAGGTCGCCGCCATCTGACAATTCGCTGAGCCAATACAACATATGGCGGTTCTCCCGTTAGCGTTCCCCAACGAATTGCCCGAGATTGCGCAATGCGTCAACCACACGCGCAAGTTTTACGCTGTTTGAAGCTTTCAGAAGGACGATATCGCCCTCCTCTAGGGTTTTGGGCAGGGCGCGCGCCATCTCATCAGCGGTTTCGCAATGCAGCCCGCGCTTGTCGCTTGGCAGGGCTTCGTGCAAATGTTCCATCAAGCCGCCCACCGTATGAATGCGGTCGATCTTGGCGATACTCGGAAGATCAACCAATTCTGCGTGCATCGCGGGGCCTTGTGCGCCCAATTCCAACATATCGCCCAAAACCGCCACACGGCGGCGCGCCTCTGCAGCAGCCAAAACATCAAGGGCGGCTGCGATAGAGGCGGGATTGGCATTATAGGCATCGTCAATCATTTCGATCTCACCTGCATTGGCATTGCGATTTGACAGGGTCAAACGCTCACGCGTGCCACGCCCTGTTACCGCTTGCCAGTCAGACAAACCAAGAGCCGCAAGTGCCATATCCCCGCCCATTACAGCAACACTGGCCATAACGGCCACCGCATTCAGCGCCAAATGTCGGCCTGCAGTGTTCAGCTTGAAAAGATGTGTTTCTTCGTCAACAACCATCGAGACAATGGTACGATCCTCAATAATCTCGACAAAAGCCAAGCGCGCCTCAGCGGTTTCAGCCTGGCCGAAACAAATGACGCGGGCAGCACAGGAGGTTGCTTTGTGTTGCAAAATAGCGCTGGTCTCTACATCAGCATTAACTAATGCGATCCCGCCTATCTCAAGCCCCTCATAGATGCTCGCCTTTTCATAGGCGATCGCCTCAAGACTGCCAAATGCCTCAAGATGGGCTGCGGCAACGGTGGTTACAATGGCCAAATGGGGCCGCACCATGCGCGCCAAGGGTGCAATTTCTTCAGGCGAATTCATACCGATTTCAATAACCGCGAAATCCGTCTCGCGCGGCATCCGCGCCAAGGTCAAAGGCACGCCCCAATGATTGTTATAAGAAGCAACCGAAGCATGCACCCGCCCCAAGGGCGCAAGTGCTGCGCGCATCATTTCTTTACTGGTGGTTTTGCCAACCGACCCCGTAATGGCAACCACCTGCCCCGTCATTCGCGCGCGCCCTGCGCGTCCCAAATCCTCAAGCGCGGTTTGCACATCCTCTACAATAATCAGGGGCGCGTCTTCTGCAACACCGTCAGGAATGCGGCTGACCATCGCGCCTGCGGCACCCTTGGCCAAGGCATCCGTTACGAAATCATGGCCATCGCGGGCGGCCGACAATGCCACAAAGAAATCCCCCGCCATCAGACTGCGGGTGTCAATCGAGATGCCTATGATGTCAAAATCTGGCCCGTCTGCACGGCCATTGGTGGCGGCGGCAATCTCAGCTGATGTCCAAAGCGCGCTCATTGCTGACCCTCCAATGCGCTAACCGCAAGGCTTGCCTGTTCGAGATCAACGAACGGATAGGTGACATCGCCGACAATCTGCCCTGTTTCATGGCCCTTACCTGCAATCAAAAGTGCATCGCCCGGCGCCAAATCGGCCACAGCGCGCAAAATCGCCTCGGCGCGATCGCCGACCTCTCGGGCTTGTGGGCAGGCCTCAAGAATGGCGGCGCGAATAGTCGCGGGGTCTTCGCTGCGGGGGTTGTCATCGGTTACAGTGATGCAATCTGCATGGGCGGCGGCGGCGGCCCCCATCAAAGGGCGCTTAGCGCGGTCGCGATCCCCGCCTGCGCCAAAGACCACATGAAGCCGCCCCATGACATGAGGCCTGAGCGCCAAAAGCGCCGTGCGCAACGCATCAGGCGTATGCGCATAATCCACAAAAATGGGCGCGCCATTGGCACGGGTTGCTGCAAGCTGCATTCGCCCGCGCACGCCTTGCAGGCGCGGCAGCGTTGCAAAAACTGCATCAGGTGCTGCCCCCGCCGCAATCACCAAACCCACCGCGACCAAGACATTCATGGCCTGAAACCCGCCAATGAGGGACAGCCGCACGCGATAAGGATCATCTTGCCATGTGAAGAGCAAATCCTGACCCCGTTCATCCAAGCGCCGCGCAGTGATACGCAGGCGCGCGTTTGGCGCATCCTCGCCCACAGTGATCACTTCGATCTCCCGCGCCTCGGCGATGGCGGCAATGGCTGCACCTTTGGGATCATCAAGATTGACCACTACAGTGCCATTTTCGTCCAACACTTGGCTAAAGAGGCGCGCTTTGGCCTCAAAATAGGCCTCCATCTTGCCGTGATAGTCCAGATGATCTTGGGTAAAATTGGTAAAACCCGCCGCGGCCAAGCGCACGCCGTCAAGGCGATATTGATCAAGCCCGTGTGACGAGGCCTCCATCGCGGCATGGGTTACACCCGCATGGGCCATATCGCGCAATAAGGCGTGCAAGGTCAAAGGATCGGGCGTTGTGTGGGTGCCTGCGGCGGCAAAACTGCCCTCTACGCCCGTGGTGCCGATATTAACCGCATCGAAACCTAAGGCGTTCCAAATCTGGCGGGTAAAGCTTGCGACACTGGTTTTCCCATTGGTGCCTGTCACTGCGACCATGGTGTCAGGCTGCGCGCCAAACCAAAGGGCGGCAGCCTGCGCCAATGCCGCGCGCGGCTCGGCCACGACAATCAGGCTGGCATTGTGGTCAGCGGCGATATCACCAATGATCTTCGCGCCCCCAGGGTCGGTTAAAATCGCAGAAGCCCCCGCGGCAAGAACCGCTTGCGCATAACTGGCCCCATGGGCATGGCTGCCTGCAAGGGCTGCGAAGACCTCGCCATGTTTGATCCTGCGGCTATCAAGACACAAACCCGTCACCGCCACATCCCCACCCCGCGTTGGGGTCAAACCAAGCGATGAAAGGCGGATTGTCTCATCGCGATGGGACGCAGGCATGGGTTAATCCTTTGGTCAGTTTGGCAAAATCACTCGATACGGCTCGATAGCCGAGAAACCCCACTTTGCGCAATCTCTGCTGCACCACGCGGTTGCAGATTCAGCAAAGGGCCAACGCGGCGCAGGATTTCTGCCGCAACTGGCGCAGACGTCCAGCCCGCTGTGCGGCGCGTCTCACCAAGGGCGACAATTTCAGGTTCGTCCAAGGTGACGACAATCACATATTGCGGGTCACTCATTGGAAAGGCCCCTGCGAAAGTCGCAATCACGCGATCCTCATAATATCCGCCCGATGGGTTGGGTTTATCGGCTGTGCCCGTTTTCCCGCCCATCTCATAGCCTTCGACTTCGGCAAGGCTGGCTGTACCGCCATCGACCACGGCGCGCATCATGGCACGGATTTGTGCCGAGGTGTCTTCGGAAATGATGCGCGCGGCCGTCTGCGGCGCGCCCCGCTGTGTGATCAATGTCGGCGCAACCCGCGTGCCACCATTGACCATCGCGGCAAAGCCCGCCGCCAAATGCAAAGGCGATATCGACAGGCCGTGCCCGTAGGATACAGTCATGGTTGACAGGCGTTCCCATCTTGCGGGGATCATCGGGCGGCCCGTTGAGGCCTCGACAATCTCAATGGGGGTTGCTTCGAGCAAACCCAGATCTTGGAGGAACAGGCGTTGGCGATCTGGCCCGATCTCATCAGCAATACGCGCCGTACCGATGTTTGAGGAATGCACAATCACTTCGGTCGCGGTTTGGCGTGGCCCATAATTGTGGAAGTCACGGATATTAAACCCTGCAATCCGTAAAGGGCTTGTTGTGTCGATTGAGGTCTCAGGCGTCACCATGTCCAATTCCAAGGCCTGAGCCATGGTGAAAATTTTGAACACAGACCCAAGCTCATATACGCCCTGCACCGCGCGGTTAAAGAGCGGGCTTTGGCTCGGGTCATTGCCTGATGTCAGCTGGCGGGGCCGCGCATTGGGGTCAAAATCAGGAAGACTTGCAAGTGAAATCACCTCGCCCGTATGGGCATCCATCAACACCGCCGAAGCGCCACGCGCATTCATCAACCCCATGCCAGACGCGAGAACTTCCTCGGTGGCGGATTGGATGGCCAAATCCATCGATAAGCGCAGCGGCGTATGCGCACGGGCTGGATCGCGCAATTCTGCATCAAACTGCGCCTCAAGCCCCGCAACACCTACGATTTCTGCGGCATTCACGGCCTCTTGCCCGAACCCCGCGCCGCCCAAAATATGCGCTGCAATCGCGCCATTGGGGTAAAGCCGAATTTCGCGCGGGCCAAAGAGCAAGCCAGGCTCGCCCAGATCATGCACCGCTTGTTCCTGCTCGGGGCTGATGGAGCGGCGCAGCCAAAGGAAGCGGCGCTCAGAGGTCAATTGCGCGACCAAGCGGTCATAATCCATTTCAGGGAAGATTTCGACCAAACCTTCAGCGGCGGCAAGCGGGTCGACCATCTCATGGGGGTGGGCGTAAAGCGCATTGGTCAAAAGATTGGTAGCTAAAATTCGCCCCTGCCGATCGACAATATCCGCGCGCGCGGTCTGAATGGCGCTTGCAACAGACGTCACACCAGGCTCCTGCGGCTCGGAGGCGGCCAAGGCGCCCATGCGCACGCCAACCGCGCCAAAGCCAAGCAAAAAGCACAATGCCACGACCAGAATCCGGCCCTCGGCCCGCAGGCGCAATTTGTCTCGCTCGGCTTCGTGGCGTTGGCGCAGGTTTTCGCGCTCGATATAGTCAGGGTTTTCGCCCTTTTTGCGCGCTTCAATCACCCGTGACAACGGGCGCAAAGGGATGCGTTGACCGCTCATGGTTGATCCTCCTGCACGGCCTCTTCCAACACAAGGCTAGCCTCCGTCAGCGCAGCCAGAGGATCAGGGAAAGACACCTCATGAATGGTGGCAAACTGATCAGGCCGCATCGGCAACAATCCCAAACGATCAAAATTCATATCGACCAACGCGCGCAAGCGATCGGGACGGTTGAGAAAGGCCCATTCGGACCGCAAAATGGCAAGCCGTTCGTGATGGGCGGAAATCTCAGCCTCTAGACGCGCCACTTCGCGCTCGGCTAGCTGTGTTAGGATATTTTGCTGATAGGCCCAAAATCCAAGGCCAATAACGGCAATTGCTGTGAATAAGGACATCAAAGCGCGCATTATGTCACCTCTAACGGGGGCAGGCCCAAAGCACTAAAATCAAGGGGGGCGGGGGCGATCGCCCCACTGCGCACAGCCAACCGCAACTTGGCCGAGCGCGCACGGGGGTTCTGTGCCGCTTCCTCGGGGCTCGATGCGATGGCCTTGCGGGTATTTTGCAGGAAGCTGGGGGTCTGGCGCGCGCGCTCTGGTGCGTGACGCGACCCGCCGCCGCCCGTATCACTGCGCAATTGCATAAAGCGTTTGACCACTCGATCTTCCAATGAGTGAAAGGTGACAACCGCCAAAATGCCGCCCTCACGCAAGATACGTTCCGCCGCCAAGAGGCCCTTTACCAATTGGCCTAATTCATCATTCACCGCGATGCGCAAGGCCTGAAAGCTGCGCGTTGCGGGGTGGCTTTGATTGGGCTTGGGGCGGGGCAGGCAGCCCTCAACAATTTTGGCGAGGGCGGCAGTGGTGGTGATGCGCGCTCCCTTGCGGGCCGCGACAATCGCGCGCGAAATGCGTCGTGCGGCTCGTTCTTCGCCATAATGATACAAAATATCCGCCAAATGCGCCTCGGTAGCCTCATTCACCAGATCTTCGGCGGACGTCCCTGCTTGGCTCATGCGCATATCAAGTGGGCCATCGCGCATGAACGAAAAACCACGTTCGGCCAAATCAAGCTGCATGGACGAAACGCCCAGATCAAGCACAACGCCATCAAGCGCATCATAGCCCACAGAACGGGCATGATCATCAAGATCGCCAAACTCGCCTGCAACCAATTTAAAACGGTCACCATACTGGGCGCGCCAATCTTCGGCCATCTCAAGCGCCAAAGGATCGCGGTCAACACCAATCACCGATGCCGCCCCCCGATCAAGCAAGCCACGGGCGTAGCCACCAGCGCCGAAAGTTCCATCGAGCCAGTCCCCACACACGGGTGCGATCTCGGTCAAGATCCGATCCAATAGAACAGGGATATGCGGCACCTCTGCCCTTGCGGGTTCGTTGAGTTTGGCCGCCGCCATGATCATACGCCCCCGTCATGACCCATCGCTCCAACATCACCAGCCACAAGGGACAGCGGATCAAAGAACTCGTCACCTTGGGCAAGACTGTCGATCAACGCAGCAATTTGCGCGTCAGCGTCTTTTGCATCGCTTGGATTGAGGATGTGAAACTTGTCGCCCATGCCTTGGAAAAGCGCCTCGTCGGCAAGCGCGATCTTGTCGCGCGCGGCCTGAGGGAGCACCAAACGGCCCGTGTCATCCACGGTGGTTTCATCACATTTCTGATAATAAAGAAATTCCAAGGCGCGGCGCGCAGGCGTGCCCAAAGGCGCGCGGCGGATCATCGCGTCAATTTGGTCGAAGGCATCACCGGAGAGACATTCAAGGTAATTTTTCGATTTGTCGCCATAGGCAATATAAAGACGCGGAGACGCGCCTGCCGTGGCCTTGGCATCGGAATTAGCAAGCACACGGCGAAACTTGACCGGAATCGAAATTCGGCCCTTTCCGTCCACCTTGTTCAGGCTCTCGCCCTGAAACCTGCGCTCCACTGCCCTGCCCTCGTTATGGCCCCAATGGCCGTTTCCCCATCACATCTTCAAACTTTCCCGTCCTGTGAAACGACAACGGCGGACCTAGACAGTTTTATGCCCGATCCGCCGCCCTCATCCCGTCATCGGGGGCCGATTGCGCAACACATCTGGGGGGATGGTCTGCTCACTTACGCAACGGCGCTTCAGCAATTGAGATGCCTGTATGAACACCTGCCAAGAGTTCTTTTATTATTTGCACCCGCCTGTTTCAGGTTCTGGGCGCGTCTCTTTTGCTGTGCCATCTTTGTCTCATGGAAATATTTCCCAATCAATCCCTTTTTTAGGGAATTTTTCCCAAAATATGCTCATGAGGGGCGGGAGATCTCAGCATCTCGTGCCAAAATGGAAAAACCACCCCTGCATGGGGTGGTTTAGAAAGTCACAACCACAATATCTTGATTTTTTGTGACAGCCCGCGATCTGGGGCGAAATGGGAAAATTTCTGTCCAACCGCGCCAGATCTTACAAAATCAACACATTTTTGCGCCCAATCGCACGAATCACCTTTGGTTTTTAGGTGATTATGCCATACCACCCGCCACAAGACGGGCGGCCAATTGTGCATAGGCCTCAGCGGCTGCACCCTCGCTGGCGGCAATCGGTGTGCCTGCATCTCCCGCCAAGCGTGTTTCAAGCGAGATCGGCAAAGCAGCCAAGAACGGCACGCCCATCTTTTCGGCCTCAGCCGCCACTCCGCCCTGCCCGAAGATGTGTGCCTCATGCCCACATCCGGGGCAAACAAAGCCCGACATATTCTCGACAAGACCCAAAACGGGGGTCTTGAGGGTGGCAAACATATCAAGCGCCTTGCGCGCATCCAGAAGAGCCAAATCTTGCGGGGTGGAGACAACAATAGCACCTGTGAGCTTTGAGCGCTGGCACAGCGTCATCGCCACATCCCCCGTTCCAGGCGGCAGGTCGACCAAAAGAATATCCAATTCGCCCCACTCAACTTGGGTCATCATTTGCTGCAATGCGCCCATCAACATTGGCCCGCGCCAGACCACCGCCTTTTCTTCAGGCAACATCAAACCGATCGACATGAATGTTACGCCGTGATTGTGCAAAGGCAGGATAGTTTTGCCATCAGGCGAAGCGGGGCGCTTGGTCAAACCCATCATGCGCGGTTGCGAGGGCCCATAGATATCGGCATCCAACAGGCCCACTTTGCGCCCCTGCCGCGCAAGGGCCACGGCAAGGTTGGAGGATAATGTCGATTTCCCAACACCCCCCTTGCCCGAACCAATCGCGATGATCCGTGCAACCCCCTTGGGGTTCATCAGCTCCGATTGCGGCTTAGCATGGCCCCCGATTTTCAGACTTGGGGGCCCATCGGGCGCAGGTTTCGCAGAGTGCGGCGCTTGTTGCGGCGCCTGCGTGGGTGCGGTCAGGGCAATCGAAACGGCGCTCACCCCCGCCTGCGCCTCGAGGGCCTGTTGCAACGCGGCACGAAACCCCTCAAAATCTCGCGCCACCTGCGGCGTTTCTGCTTCAATAATGAATGTGATGCGGCCATCTTCGACTCGCAACGCCCGAACCATATCGCGCGAAATCAGATTTTCGCCGTCTGGCAGGGCAAACTGTGCCAAAAATGACTCGACTTCTGCGCGAGAGATCTGCGACTTTCTGTCCGACATTGAGTGACAACTCCACGTTTTTGGCTCTTTTGCCTCTATGTCGCGCGGCTCATGCGCGGCTGCAACCCCCTCTTTTGCTGATAAATAGGTGAGAACCACGAAAGTGACAAAATTATTAAATAGGTCAGTATTTGCTATGCACTTGCTGCATAGCAGAATTGACAAGAAGAGCCATTGTGCAATCGCAGCATATACTTACATTCATCTGTGTCAGGTCAACATGGCTTGGAACCCAAGCGCTTTGGATAACCCAAAAGTGCGAGCGGTTATGAATATGAACTAAGGAATACTGAAATGGCCTATCTTGCCACACGCCACGCACCGAGCTTGAGCTTTTTCGAACGTCTGGGGGAAATAAAATCCTACCTGACCGCAGCGATCAAAGCCGGCCGCGTCTATCAGCGCACATTTGATGAACTGAATAGCCTGAGCGACCGTGAGCTGGCCGATTTGGGCGTCGCACGTAGCAACCTGCGTAACATCGCCCTTGAGGCTGCTTACGGGCGTCACGCCTAAAATACGGAACATCTCTCGCTTCACCGCCTCCCTTGAAGCGCGGGATTTAGCGGGAACCACTTCTTCCTCCCTTAGTGGTTCTCGCAAGAACATGGGTCAAAAGACCCGCAAGGACGCGCCCCTCCTCCTCTCTTGGGGCCGTATCACGGCAAGGATCCGCTCCTCCCCCAGGGTCCATGCCGCCACAACTGCGCCCTCTTTCTCCTCCCTTGGGGGTGCGGTTAAAAAAAGAAGCGGTGATGCCTCCTCCTCCCTTGGCATCACCGCTTTTTTGTTTTCAAAATGCTGAGGTCAGCTGAGCTTAACAGGGCAGATCGCCTGCTCTCTCAGCCGCAACAACAAAGCGCGCGACCACTTTTTTCACTCCTGCCTTGTCAAAAGCCACATCAAGCTTGTCACCCTCAATCGCGGTGATCGCCCCATAGCCAAATTTTTGGTGAAAGACGCGCTCGCCCAGACCAAAAAGAACTGTTGCCGCCTCGTCAAAACCCGCGCGCTTGCTTTCGCGGGGTTGGCTGAGGCCATATTCCCCCTGCCGCGTCTGCAAGCGCCGCCAACCGGGTGAATTATAGGCATCTGCCTGCGCTGCGCGATCTGGCAGCTTCGAGGCGATCTGCATTTGAGAAACGGGTGACGCAGACTGCCCCATTCCGTGGCTTTGATGGCCATAAAGGCCCGGCGGGGTTAAAATCTCGACATGGGCTTCAGGCAATTCATCAATAAAGCGCGAGGGCATCTGGTTTTGCCATTGGCCATAAACACGGCGATTTCCAGCAAAGGAAATTGTGCAAAGCTCCTCAGCCCGTGTGATACCCACGTAGGCCAAGCGGCGCTCCTCCTCTAATCCTTTGATCCCTTCTTCATCCATCGCACGCTGACTTGGGAAAAGGCCGTCTTCCCAACCCGGCAAAAACACTGCGGGATATTCCAGACCCTTGGCCGCGTGCAAGGTCATCAAGGTGACCTTGGCCTGATCATCGTCTTGCTCATTGTCCATGATCAGGCTGACATGTTCGAGAAAGCCTTGCAGGTTTTCGAATTGCTCAAGCGCCTTGACCAATTCCTTGAGGTTCTCGAGCCGCCCTGGGGCCTCGGGGGTTTTGTCGTTTTGCCACATCGCGGTATAGCCCGATTCCTCCAAAATCGTTTCGGCCAATTCGATATGGCTAAGACCTTGAGTATTTTCGCGCTCGATCAAATCATCGGTGACAGGGCCTGCAAGAACTCCCTCGCGCAATAAATTGCGCCAATGGGCGATCTGCAGCACGAAACGGGCCAATTCCTTGCCCCCCTTGCCACCAATTGCGCCGCTCTCCACCGCCATTGCCGCCCCTTGCAAAAGGCTAATACCCTTTTGGCGCGAAATGTCATAGATAGTGGCTTGCGCCTTGTCACCAAGCCCGCGCTTGGGGGTGTTCACGATCCGCTCAAAGGCGAGATCATCCTGAGGACTTGTGACGAGGCGGAAATAGGCCATGGCATCACGAACTTCCAACCGTTCGTAAAAGCGCGGGCCACCGATGACGCGATAAGGTAGGCCAATGGTGAGGAAACGATCCTCAAAGGCGCGCATCTGATGCGAAGCGCGCACGAGAATGGCGATTTCTTCTGGGCCAATCGTACGCAATCCGCGCGTGCCGATGCCAAGCGCCTCGACCTCCTCGCCGATCCAGCGGGCCTCCTCCTCGCCATCCCAGTGGCCGATCAGACGCACAGGCGCGCCGTCCTCGCCTTCTGTCCACAACTCCTTGCCAAGACGATGAGAATTGCCCGCAATCACCGCAGAGGCGGCTTTTAGGATATGGCCAGTCGAGCGGTAATTCTGCTCAAGGCGGATCACGGTCGTGCCTTTGAAATCCGCCTCGAAGCGCAAAATATTCCCCACCTCGGCCCCACGCCATCCGTAGATAGATTGGTCATCATCGCCCACTACGCAAATACTGGAATGCCCCTGCGCCAAGAGGCGCAACCACAAATACTGCGCCACGTTGGTATCTTGATATTCATCGACCAAGATATAGCCAAACTGGCGCTGATATTGCTGCAACACATCTTCATGCGCCTGAAAGATGGCCACCATATGCAACAGTAAATCGCCAAAATCGCAGGCATTCAACGCGGCAAGCCGTTGTTGATAGAGCGCATAAAGCTTTGGCCCTTTGCCATTAAAGGCCCCGCTTTCTGCGGCGGGCAGCGTATCGGGACGCCATGCGCGGTTTTTCCAATGATCAATGATCCCCGCCAACATCCGTGGCGGCCACCGCTTGGCATCAATGCCCTCGGCCTCAATCAATTGTTTCAGCAGGCGGATTTGATCATCTGTGTCCAAAATCGTGAAATTGGATTTCAGCCCAACCAATTCGGCATGGCGGCGCAAAAGTTTGACGCAGATCGAATGGAACGTACCAAGCCACGCCATGCCTTCGGTCGGGTGGCCAAGCGCGGCGCTGACGCGTTCGCGCATCTCGCGCGCGGCTTTGTTGGTGAAGGTTACAGCTAAAATACTGCGCGGCGTGGCGCGGCCTGTGGAAATCAAATGTGCAATCCGCGCGGTCAGGGCGCGGGTTTTTCCCGTGCCTGCGCCCGCCAACATCAACACAGGGCCGTCCAAGGTTTCTACGGCCTTGCGCTGCTCTGGGTTCAAGCCATCCAAATAGGGCATGGGCCGCAGGGCAGCAGCCCTCTGCGACAGGGGAGCGGTAGCGGCAAGGGTGTTATTTTCAGAACTGCTCATGAGCGGAACCATAGCGATTTTCACCCGGCTCGAAAAGATATGTTCTGTAATTGTTCGCAAAACCTTATGGCAGGGTTTACAAGGGCTAAATTTTGCGAACAGGATCGCCGCCATGACACAGTTCCACGGCCGCTATCCCGCCCTGAGCGATCTCAAATCGCGTGCCCGCGCGCGGATCCCGCATTTCGTGTGGGAATATCTAGACAGCGCTACAGGCTGCGAGACCCTGTTGCGGCGCAATCGTGCCGCGCTTGATGCGGTCTTGATGCAGCCTGCAGCCTTGCGCGGGGAAATTACTCCTGATCTGTCCTGCCGCCTCTTGGCTCGGGACTATCCCCAGCCCTTTGGCATCTCACCCGTGGGGATGTCCGGCCTTGTCTGGCCCGATGCAGAGCGAATTTTGGCGGCATCTGCCGCGCGGGCGGACATGCCCTACTGCCTCTCGACTGTGGCCACCCGCACCCCCGAAGAGGTGGCAGATCATATCGGCAATCAAGGATGGTTTCAGATGTATCCGCCGCGCGATGCGGGCATTCGGCGCGATATGCTTGCGCGCGCAAAAGCGGCAGGGTTTCATACGCTTGTGCTGACTGTGGATGTGCCTGCCGCAAGCCGCCGCGAAAGGCAGACGCGGGGCGGGCTGACACAGCCCCCGCGCCTCACGCCACGCCTTGCGCTACAGGTAGCGCGCTGCCCGTCTTGGGCATTTGGCACATTGCGGCAAGGGATGCCACGAATGCGGCTAATGGATGGATATGCGCCCAAGGAACTGACGGGCGGCACCCTGCCCTCGACCGCGCATATTGGTTACCTGCTGCGCGCCGCCCCCGATTGGGAGTATCTGCGCATTTTACGGCAGGAATGGCAGGGCGCCTTGATCCTGAAGGGCGTGATGGAACCCGAAATTGCCGTCCAAGCCCAGAAAGATGATCTGGCTGATGCGATTTGGGTGTCGAACCATGCGGGGCGTCAGTTTGATGGTGCGCCTGCGGCGCTTGACGCCCTGCGCGCCATTCGCCCCGCCACCACCCTGCCCCTCATTTTTGATAGCGGGATTGAGGGCGGATTGGACATTTTGCGCGCCTTGGCCCTTGGCGCGGATTTCGTCATGATGGGTCGTGCGTGGCATTACGCGCTTGGCGCGCTTGGCGAGGATGGACCTGATCATTTGGTTGACCTTCTGCGCAAAGATATGATTTCAAACATGGCGCAGATTGGCGCGCGCCGCTTTGCTGACCTGCCTGCGCGGCTGTTCACCCTTTAACCAAAGCGGGCAATTGCCCTCGCCGTGTCTGTTAATAAATGTCAACATGGCCTCCATGACCAAGGCTGACCTGATCCCAATTATTTGCGCGATACTGCTTGGCGGCGAGGCCGAATTACGCCTGCCCTATAGCTTGAACGACAGCGCCCATTATGTGCGGGTGGATTGCGTCAGAGATATACATGCCATTGAAATCGGGCTGGATGATCGCCGCTCGTCCCTCGACAGTTTGCAACAGGCCTTATTTTACGGCGCCATCTTGGATCGCGCGCCCATGGTGGTCTTGGTCGACACGGACGGGCGTGAAGACCCAACCGAATTTCAGGTTGAAACCGCAGCGCGTGCCACGGGCGTGGCTTACCGCGTTATTGATGTAGATTTCTTCATCCGTCTGAAAATGACCGCGCCATTTCGCAGCAGCCACATCGAGAACGATCTGCTCAATAATTACACATCAAAAGGACAAAACCCCATTTCCACGGCTGATTGACTCTTGCCACGCTGCGGTTAATGCTGCTGCGCAGCGATGACGTTAGAACAGTTCATAAAAAGTTTTGTGACAGGTGGCCGAACCGCGCGACCTGTGTTTCCTGGCCCCTCCCCCCGTTTTGACAGCCCAAGGACATGATATGCCCGAATTCAAGAAAATCCTGATCGCCAACCGCGGTGAAATTGCGATCCGCATCATGCGCGCGGCCAATGAGTTGGGAAAACGCACCGTGGCGATCTATGCCGAGGAAGATAAGCTGTCGCTGCACCGCTTTAAGGCAGACGAGGCTTATAAGGTGGGCGAAGGTTTGGGGCCTGTTGCGGCCTATCTGTCGATCCCTGAAATTATTCGCGTGGCCAAGATGGCGGGAGCTGATGCCATCCACCCTGGCTACGGGCTTTTATCCGAGAACCCCGATTTTGTAGAGGCTTGTGCAGCGGCAGGTATCACCTTTATCGGCCCCAAAGCGGACACGATGCGTGCCTTGGGTGACAAGGCCAGCGCGCGGCAGGTTGCGATTGCCGCAGGGGTGCCCGTGATCCCCGCCTCCGAGGTTTTGAGCGATGACATGGAGCGCGCGCGCGAGGCGGCGCGCGAAATTGGATATCCGTTGATGCTGAAGGCCTCATGGGGCGGCGGCGGGCGCGGGATGCGCCCAGTCCTTGGCGAAGACGAACTTGAAACAAAAATCCGCGAAGGCCGCCGCGAGGCAGAAGCCGCCTTTGGCAATGGCGAGGGGTATCTTGAAAAGATGATCACCCGCGCGCGCCATGTCGAGGTGCAGATCTTGGGCGACAGCCATGGCAATATCTATCATCTCTTTGAACGCGATTGTTCGGTACAACGCCGCAACCAAAAGGTCGTGGAACGCGCCCCTGCCCCCTATCTGACCGAGGCGCAGCGCAGCGAGATTTGCAAACTTGGCCACAAGATTGCGGCCCATGTGGGCTATGAATGCGCGGGCACTGTCGAATTCCTGATGGATATGGAAAGCGGGAATTTCTACTTCATCGAAGTAAACCCGCGCGTGCAGGTGGAGCATACAGTGACCGAGGAGGTCACGGGCATTGATATCGTGCGCGCCCAGATTTTGATTGCCGAAGGCAAAACCCTGCTGGAGGCCACAGGCGTGGCGGCGCAAGATGAGGTCACGCTTTCGGGCCATGCCATTCAGTGCCGCGTGACAACCGAAGACCCGACCAATAACTTCATTCCTGATTATGGCCGCATCACCGCCTATCGCGGTGCGACAGGGATGGGCATCCGCCTTGACGGGGGCACAGCCTATTCGGGCGCGGTCATTACGCGCTATTACGACAGCCTCTTGGAAAAGGTGACGGCATGGGCCCCCACGCCCGAGGCTGCGATTGCACGCATGGATCGGGCCTTGCGCGAATTTCGTATTCGCGGGGTGTCTACCAATATCGCCTTTGTCGAAAACCTTCTCAAGCACCCAACATTTTTGAATTACGAATATACAACGAAATTCATCGACACCACGCTCGAACTGTTTGACTTTGCGCCGCGCCGCGACCGCGCGACCAAAATCTTACGCTATATCGCGGATATTACGGTGAACGGGCATCCTGAAACGTTTGGCCGCCCCCGCCCTGCGGCTGATCTTAAACCACCGCGCGCGCCGCGTGTGGGAACCGATCCCGTCACCGATGGCACAAGGCAGCTGCTTGAGCGTGAAGGCCCGCTTGAGGTCGCCAAATGGATGAAAGATCAAACGCGGCTTTTGATCACCGACACGACCATGCGCGATGGCCACCAATCGCTACTAGCGACACGGATGCGCTCGCATGATATGATCCAAGTGGCCCCTGCCTATGCCGAGAAACTGCCGCAGCTGTTCAGCGTAGAATGTTGGGGCGGGGCAACATTCGATGTGGCCTATCGTTTCTTGCAGGAATGCCCATGGCAGCGCCTACGCGATATCCGTGCAAAAATGCCCAACATCATGACACAGATGCTTTTGCGCGCTTCGAATGGTGTGGGCTATACGAATTACCCTGACAATGTGGTGCAAAGTTTCGTCAAACAAGCGGCGCAATCAGGTGTCGATGTCTTTCGCGTCTTTGATAGCCTCAACTGGGTTGAGAATATGCGCGTGGCCATGGATGCGGTCGGTGAAACTGGCAAAATCTGTGAAGGCACGATTTGCTACACGGGCAACATCCTTGACCCCAATCGGGCTAAATATGACGTCACATATTATGTCGATATGGCCCGCGCGCTTGAGGCCGCAGGGGCGCATGTTTTGGGCCTCAAGGATATGGCGGGATTGTTAACGCCTGCCGCGGCATCGGTGCTAATCCCTGCCTTGAAAGATGCAGTTGATCTGCCCATCCATTTCCATACCCATGACACGGCAGGTGTTGCCTCTGGCACCATTCTGGCGGCCAGTGCGGCAGGTGTTGATGCGGTCGATTGCGCCATGGATGCCCTGTCGGGCAATACCAGCCAAGCGACACTCGGCACGATTGTGGAATCCTTGCGCTTTACCGAACGCGACACAGGTCTGGACATCGCGGCAATCCGTGAGATTTCAGATTACTGGGAGGCGGTGCGCGCTCATTATTTGGCCTTTGAATCGGGGCTGCAGGCCCCTGCATCCGAGGTATATTTGCACGAAATGCCAGGTGGCCAATTCACCAATCTCAAGGCACAGGCGCGCTCCATCGGCCTTGAAGAACGCTGGCACGAAGTGGCGCAGATGTATGCAGATGTGAACCAAATGTTCGGCGATATTGTCAAAGTGACCCCGTCCTCCAAAGTGGTCGGGGATATGGCCCTGATGATGGTGTCCCAAGGTCTGAGCCGTGCCGATGTGGAAGACCCACAGAAAGACGTCTCATTCCCCGATAGCGTGATCGACATGATGCGCGGCAATTTGGGTCAACCCCATGGTGGCTTCCCCCCTGCAATTGTGGCAAAGATTCTAAAAGGCGAGGCGCCGAATTTCGAACGACCCGGCAAGCACCTGCCGCCCGTTGACCTAGAAGCCAGGCGCAAGGAGTTAGAAGCCACACTTGATGAGGCGGTCGATGATGAAGACCTCAACGGCTATCTGATGTATCCCAAGGTCTTTACCGATTACGCGATGCGTCACGCCGATTACGGCCCCGTGCGCACCTTGCCCACAAAAACCTTTTTCTATGGGATGGATGTGGGCGAGCAAATCGAAGTCGAAATTGACCCAGGTGTGACGCTGATTGTGCAGTTGCAAGCAGTCGGAGACACAAACGAAGAAGGCGAGGCCAAAGTCTTCTTTGAATTAAACGGCCAACCCCGCACGATCCGCGTGCCGAACCGCAAAGCCGCTGCAACCAGCACCAAACGTGCCAAGGCCGAAGGTGGCAACCCTGCCCATATCGGCGCGCCTATGCCGGGGGTTGTGGCCTCAATCGCCATTTCAAACGGGGCCGAGGTCAAGGCAGGCGATCTTTTGCTGAACATTGAGGCGATGAAAATGGAAACAGGCCTGCACGCGGAACGCAATGGTCGAATCAAATCTGTGCATGTCACCCCCGGCGCCCAGATTGATGCAAAAGACCTGCTGATTGAGTTTGAGGCCTAAGAGATTGTTGCGGCGCTTTGGATAGTGCCGCAACATCACGCCAATCGTTCAAAAATCATAAAATACTCAACGGAAATTAACCAGTTTTGCCAGAATTTGGCCTTTCCAAGCAATTAGCCATCATCAGGGGCATAGTTTAGAGAGCAACATGAAACATGGGGAGAGGATTACCCGTTTTTTACGGGATGAAACTGGCGCAGTGACCGTGGATTATGTCGTCCTGTCGGGCGCACTCACTGGCGTTGGTGTAACGGCCGCCGCGGCAGTAGCAGGTGGCGTCAACACTTTGGCGCAAAATATCGCATCAGAAAAGATGGGGACATCCGCACAGAAGCAAAATATCTTAGCATCTCACTGGTTCTCAGGCGGGGATCGTGCAGGATGGACGGGTGGCACGGTGATGGATATGGGCGAATTTGGCTAGCTGTTGGTGATGTCTACAGACGAAACCATGACCCGCACACTTGAGATTCCAGAAGGCACCGAACAGGTGACTTTCTCCTTTGACGTGGCCTCAGGCGACACTGTGGATTTGGAAACGGCCTTCTTCTATCTAAATGATGAGTTGATCGCTCACCTCAACTCGCAAAGCCGCCCCGCCGATAGCGATGAGCTCAACATTGCCGCCCTTGGTGCTGGCGATCCGCCATCAGGGTTTACCGCGCGATATGAAACAGTGCGTATCGGCGACAATATTGGCGGCGATCCTTATTGAAAGGATGCAATCACGCGGGTTTAACTGACCATGGACAACCCACCGCCTGAGGCGACCTTTGCCAGGGCAAATAATTCGAACGAAGGTACAAACAATGAATTCTATGGCCTCGACAATTTCGAGGTCAGTTACTGAGCGTCGCGGATCAGCACATTCCATGCCCTGCGGCCATAACGCATCCGGGCCGGGGTTTTTAACCCTAAAATCAGAGCAAAATATTGCTTGGCGAATGGCGCAAAAAACCCGCGCTTTGTGGAATTTCCCCCTTGCAAACCCTGATCCATGGTCATAGAACCCCTCCTCACAGAGCGGGCGTAGCTCAGGGGTAGAGCATTACCTTGCCAAGGTAAGGGTCGTGAGTTCGAATCTCATCGCCCGCTCCAATCTTCAAAATTGAAGATACCAGAAAAAACCCTCTCGGTTTCGAGAGGGTTTTTTCTTGTGTTCCGATCAGGCCCGCACGTTTAGGCGTTCGCCTGATAGGGGTGCTGCTTGGCTTGCCACCAGTTCAAAGCCAACAGCGCAAGAATTGAGACAAGACCGAGCGCCTCAACCATGGCCGATGACCAGAACACTGCAACAATTGCAGGAACAAGCGCCGCGCGATGCCAAAGCGCCATCGTGGTAAAGAGGAAACCCTCTAGAACAGCAGCAAAGGCGACAATCCCCGCAACCGCCAAGACGCCTGCAAAAATCACCATATGGAGCGGGCCACCAAGCACGATTTCCTCATTATAGACCATGAACAGCGGGATCAGATACAGACCCTTGGCATATTTCCAGGCCTGAAAACTGGTCTCCATCGGTTTTGATCCTGCAATGGCCGCACCCGCAAACCCTGCCAAAGCGACAGGCGGTGTGACGTTGCTGTCTTGGCTATACCAAAACACAACCAAATGCGCGATCAACAGCGGCACACCAAACTCTGTGGTTAAGGCGGGACCGACCAGGATAATCAAAACGATATAGGCCGCGGTGACAGGCAGGCCCATCCCAAGGATCAAGGAGGCCAAGATCACAAGGATCAAGGCCAAAAACAGATTGCCACCTGAGAAGGCCAACATCATGGCCGAGAATTTCAGCCCCAATCCTGTTAGCCCAACAACGCCCACAATCACCCCTGCCACGGCGCAGGCGACTGAAACAGCAACCGCATTACGCGCCCCGAGTTCAAGCGCCTCTAGCGTCAAGGCCCCACCACGTTTGCACAGGGCGACAAAGCCCCCGACACTGGGTGCGTCCCTCGAAAATGTCCAAAGCGCGCGCGCAGCGGCCGCGGCCATCACCGCCACAATCGCATAGAACCCGACCCGCATCGGCGAATAGCCTGCCACCAATAAAAAGATGAGCGCCACAAGCGGAAAGATAAAATGCCACCCCTCACGCATCACTTGGCGCACGCTTGGAAGTTCCGCCGCAGTCAAACCGCGCATCCCCTGTTTGACGGCCGCGATATGCACAAGCAGATAGACGGCCCCAAAATAGAGAAAGGCAGGGAAAATCGAGACCAAGACAATGTGAACATAGGGCAACTGTGTGAATTCACTCATCAAAAATGCGCCTGCCCCCATCAAGGGCGGCATGATCTGCCCACCCGTTGAGGCCGCAGCCTCAACCCCGCCCGCTTGGGCAGGGCGATAGCCCAGTTTTTTCATTAGCGGGATGGTAAAGGCCCCAGTTGTCACCACATTGGCGATGGCCGAGCCTGAGATTGACCCCATCCCCGCCGAGGCGACAACCGCTGCCTTGGCAGGCCCGCCGCGTTGGCGGCCTGTTGTGGCATAGGCCAAATCAATGAAAAATTTGCCTGCGCCCGTAACCTCAAGGAAAGCGCCAAAGAGAACAAAAACAAAAATGAATGTCGCAGCCACACCCAAGGGGATGCCATAAATCCCTTCGGCGCCCAATGTCATCTGGCTGGCCAGCCGATCCAAGGAGTAACCGCGGTGGTTCAGGATGCCTGGCATGAAATCCGCCAAAAACGGCAATTCGCCGCGCGATCCTGCGAAGGCGTAGAGCAAGAACACGCCCGCAATCAGCGTCATCACCCAACCTACTGCGCGGCGCGCAGCCTCAAGCACCAAGAGAACGGTCAAAACCCCCATTGCAACATCAATATCGCGGGGGAAGATTTGATTTGCGATTGTGTCAATATTTACAGGCACCCAAGCCCCAACCGAGATGGAGGCCAGAATGAGAAGCCCGTCAATCACATATTCCAATGGACTGCGCCCCTTGGCGCGACCACGAGGCGGATAGATCAAGAAACACAGAACCAAAATGAAACCCAAATGGATGGGCCGCTGATAAAACAGCCCCAAAGGTTGAACCCCTGCAGCGTAAAGCTGAAACAGCGACAACGCGATGCCCACCACCGCAATCAAGCGCAGGATCAATTTCGGTTCAGCCGCATCTTTTGGGCCGATATCCGTGATGTCGATTTGATCTGCCATACCCCAAATCCTTTTATACGTTACGGAATCAGCGCAATGCGCACCCGCTGATGTTCTGCCATGCGCGAAAGCGAGATTTCAGTCGCGCCCGCTTGGATACGATGATCCACCGCCATGGAACCAGGCCGCAAGATATAGGCATTACCAGCGACAGGCTCGTTGATGTCTTCAATGATATAACCGCCCTGCCCGTCCGAGATTTGTCGACCCCGACCGATAATATGGTCAAGACCCGCGGCAAAATCTGGCAGATGCGACCAGACAAGAACCATTTGACCGTTCTGCATCTCGTAGCAATCTTGCACTTCAAACCCTTTGACGGAATGCCGCCACAACACGCACCATTCTGCGCGATCAGACAGGTCAATTTCGGCCAATACCTTGCCAGTCTCGGCCAAACTCACCTCAAGCGAGGTAGCACGACTGGTTTGCGGAAAAAGGAATAGCGCCGCCCCAGCGATCAAAGAGAAAAAAGGGGCGGCGCAGACGCGCCACCCCTCAGCATTGCCTGCCAACATTAGGGGCGCATACGGTCAGGAATTGTTGCTCCTGTTTCTTCGTAATACCGAATTGCACCGGGATGCAGCGGGATCGGAGAAGCCGACAAAGTGAAGCTGATCTCGGTTTGGTTCGCCGCGGGATGCACAGCGCGCAGATCTGCAATATTTTCGAACATCGCCTTGGTGATTTCGTAAACCGTGTCTTCGCTCATCTCCGAGGACGCCACCAAGACGTTTGGAATACCCAAACCTGCCACGGGCGCATCTACTCCCTCGTAAAGGCCGCCTGCCAACTCTGCGCTGGCGAAAATCGGATCAGCCGCTTGCGCCGCAGCAATCTCTTCTGGGCTGAGCGCAATCATACGGATCGAATTGGTAGTGGAAAGGTTCAAAATGGACGAAGTTGGTGCACCGACCGAGAAGAAACCTGCATCAATATCGCCATTGGCCAATGCATCTGCGGTTTCGTTGAAGTTCAGGCGCTGTTCGTCAATATCATCATACGAAATGCCATTGGCGGTCAAAATAGCCTCTGCGTTCACCTCTGTACCCGAACCAGGCGCACCAACAGACACGCGCTTGCCCACCAAATCGTCAAGCGTGGTAATGCCGCTATCAGCCAAGGTCACGATTTGCACAAGGTTTGCGTAAAGAACCGCAACACCGCGGATCATCTCGAGCTGTTGGCCGTCAAAGCGACCTGTGCCAGATTGCGCCTGAAACACAGTATCGGCCAAACCAATCGCCAGATCCGCGTCACCTGTCGCAACGAGGCCCATATTTTCGACCGATGCGCCAGTCACTTCGGCAGTTGCAGAATACCCATTGACGTAGTTGTTGATCACCTCAGCCAAACCACCCCCCATGGGATAGTAAACGCCGCCTGTGCCGCCTGTGGCGATGGAAAGCTGCTCTTGCGCCGCAACGGGGCTTGCAAGCAGGGCCAAAGCAAAGGCCAGTTTATGCGTATGTTTCATCCGATGTCCTCCCTAGACAATTAACGGTGTTATAGAGATCTAATTAAGTTAATAAAGGAAGGGATCAAATATAAATTTCACGCTGGTTTTCAGAGAGCCCCGAACCAATGGGCATAAAAGGACACATCTGCCCAAAATTTGCGTGTCAGAAGTGACACATCGCGGGAATTAGCCCCGCGCATTGGTGGGCTTGGCACGAAAGCCACATCCGCCTATAAGCCCCCTGTGATACAGCACACTATAAGGATATGCCCCATGCGCCGCGCAAAGATCAGCCGCAGCACGACCGAGACATCCATTGAGGTTGATATCAATCTCGATGGCACAGGTGCCTATGATGTGAAAACAGGGGTCGGTTTTTTTGATCACATGGTTGAACAACTGGCGCGCCATTCGATGATTGATATCAAATTGCGCGCTCAGGGTGATTTACACATTGATGACCACCACACAGTCGAGGATAGCGGAATCGCGCTTGGTCAGGCGATTGCCGAGGCGGTTGGCGATAAAGCGGGTATTCGCCGCTATGGCGCCTGCCTCTTGCCGATGGATGATGCGTTAGTGCGCGCTGCACTGGATTTATCGGGCCGCCCTTTTCTGGTCTGGGATGTGAGCATGACAGCGCCCAAAATCGGCACATTCGACACCGAGCTTGTGCGCGAATTTTTTCAGGCGCTCTCCACCCATGGGGGGATCACGCTAAACATTGCAAAGCTTGACGGGGTCAACAGCCACCACATCGCAGAGGCGGCCTTTAAGGCCTTTGCGCGTGCGCTGCGCGAGGCGGTGGAAGAAGACCCCCGCCGTGCAGGTGCAATCCCCTCAACCAAGGGCAAGCTGTAATCGCTGTGACCACCGTTCTCATTGATTACGACAGCGGCAATCTGCATTCGGCGGAAAAAGCCTTTCAACGCATGGCGCACGAAACAGGCCAGGGTGCTGTGCGTGTGACCAACCGTCCCGAGGATGTAGCAGCAGCCAGTCGCATCGTCTTGCCAGGTGATGGGGCCTTTCCCGCCTGCCGCCGTGGTCTTGCGGCGATTGATGGGTTGGAGGAGGCGATTGTCGAGGCGGTCACCAAACGTGCAATTCCCTTTCTGGGCATTTGCGTGGGAATGCAGATGTTGGCCAATGAGGGCCATGAATATGAAACAGTCGCAGGCTTTGGTTGGGTCGCGGCGGATGTGCGCAAGATCACACCCAATGATCTCGCCCTCAAAGTGCCGCATATGGGGTGGAATGATCTGGTCATCGACCAACCCCACCCCGTTTTAGAAGGCATCATCACAGGCGCGCATGCCTATTTCGTGCATTCCTATCATATGGAGATGCGCGACCCCGCCCATCGTCTGGCCCATTGTGACTATGGCGGCGATGTCACCGCAATTGTGGGCCATGCCAATATGATCGGTACGCAGTTCCACCCAGAAAAAAGTCAAGAGGCGGGCTTGCGCCTGATTGCAAATTTTCTCGATTGGGCGCCGTAACCTCGCTTAGGAAGACCAAAGATAAGATGATCCTTTATCCCGCGATTGACCTCAAAGATGGACAGGCTGTGCGCCTTTACAAAGGCGAAATGAAACAGGCGACTGTGTTCAATGACGACCCTGCCGCGCAGGCGCGCGCCTTTGTGGATGCGGGGTGTGAATATCTGCATTTGGTTGATCTTAACGGGGCTTTTGCAGGCACGCCCATCAATGGCTCTGCGGTTGAGGCGATATTGGCGGAGGTCAATGTGCCAACTCAGCTTGGCGGAGGCATCCGCGACATGGCCACGATCGAGATGTGGCTTACGCGCGGAATATCGCGGGTCATTCTTGGCACCGTTGCCGTGGAAAACCCCGATTTGGTGCGCGAAGCCGCACGGCAATTTCCCAATCAAATCGCTGTGGGTTTGGACGCCCGCGAGGGCCGTGTGGCCACCCGTGGTTGGGCTGAAGAAACCGATATCATGATGACCGATCTGGCCAAATCCTTTCAGGATGCAGGTGTGGCAGCGATTATCTACACCGACATCAATCGCGATGGGGCCATGGCTGGCCCAAATATTGAGGCTACCGAAGCCTTGGCGCGCGCAACTACACTGCCCGTAATTGCTTCAGGCGGTGTGTCATCAATCGCCGATCTCATCGCATTGCGCGACACAGGCGTGATTGCAGGCGCGATTTCGGGCCGCGCGCTATATGACGGCGCGCTTGATCTGACGGCGGCCTTAGCCGCGTTGCGTGAGGGCGCGTAATGCTTAAGACACGGATCATTCCCTGCTTGGACGTGGCTGATGGCCGCGTGGTTAAGGGTGTGAATTTTGTGGATTTGATTGACGCAGGCGACCCAGTCGAACAGGCCCGCGCTTATGATGCGGCTGGTGCGGATGAGCTGTGTTTCCTAGACATCCATGCCACGCATGAAAACCGCGGCACCATGTATGATCTGGCCACCCGCACCGCCGAGCAATGTTTTATGCCATTGACCATCGGGGGTGGGGTGCGCACAGTGGAAGATGTCCGCAATCTGCTTCTGGCAGGCGCCGATAAAGTCAGCTTTAATTCTGCCGCTGTGGCTGACCCCGATGTGGTGGCCCGCGCCGCCGATAAATTCGGCAGCCAATGTATTGTCGTGGCCATTGACGCCAAAACCGTCAGTCCCGGGAAATGGGAGATTTTCACCCATGGCGGGCGCAAACCCACGGGGATTGATGCGGTGGAATTCGCAAAACTGGTCACCCAAAAAGGCGCAGGCGAGATTTTGCTGACCTCGATGGATCGGGACGGCACTAAATCGGGCTTTAACCTGCCCCTGACCCGCGCGGTTTCTGACGCGGTGAATGTGCCCGTGATTGCCTCAGGCGGGGTGGGGAATTTGGATCACTTGGTCGAAGGGGTGACCATCGGCAAGGCAAGTGCGGTTTTAGCCGCCTCGATTTTTCATTTTGGAACCTATACGATTGGCGAAGCCAAGGCGCATATGGCGAAGGCAGGCATCCCAATGAGGCTGACATGAGCGATATTCTAACCCAATTGGCACAAACGATCGAGACCCGCAAAGGCGCCGATCCCGAAAGCAGTTGGACAGCAAAACTTCTGTCCAAAGGCCCCGAAAAAGCCGCCGAGAAATTCGGCGAAGAGGCTGTTGAGGCCATTATCGAGGCTGTCAAAGGCGACAAGGCGGCGCTGACGCGCGAGGCGGCTGATGTTATATATCACTTGATGGTCATGATTGCCGCGCGCGATATCGCTTTGTCAGACGTCCTTGCCGAGCTTGAGCGCCGCACAAGTCAAGGCGGGATTGCCGAGAAAGCAAACCGCTGAAAAAACGCCTGCGGGCCAAAGGCGCGCAGACGATAAGTCACGGAACGAGGGACAGTAACATTGCCAAACATGGCGTTCCGAAGTCATGTTGGCATACGACATAAATATGCATGCACAGCGCGCGAAAAAGTCCTGTCCATGAATTTGTGAGATCAGTCGATGATGTCCTCGACCAGATCAAAAATCTCGCCAAATGCCTTTTCCCAAAGCTTCTTCTTTTTCTTCTGAGCGGATTTCTTGCGACCTTGGCCAAATTCCGCAGCAGGGCGCGGTTTTGGCGGCGCATATTTCGCTGACCCGCTTGGGGGTTTCAGCGCCTTCATCTCATGCAAAGGCGCGCCACATGATCCACAGGCCAGTTCATGCCCACCCCGCGCGGTTAGTTCCAGAACCGTGCGCCGCCCACAATAGCAGCAGGTGGCAATTTTGCGATCATGGGGCATTGGCACCCCCTCCTCATTACGGCTTTGCTCTTACCGCATATAGAGAGACTGCCGCCGCATTTGAGACATTGAGCGATCCAAATTCGCCCAAAAAGGGGATTTTGACCAAATGGTCGCATAGTTCACGGGTGCGTTCCCGTAATCCTGGCCCCTCAGCCCCGAGAACCAAGGCAAGGGGGCGATCCCGATATTGATCTGCGATGCTGTCAATCTCATCTTCAGCCTCGCCCGCAAGGCCGAGGCAGATATACCCCATCGCCTTAAGTTCTTCTATCGCATCACCAAGGTTTTTGACCCGCAGATAGGGTTGCCGCTCCAACGCGCCCGAGGCCGTTTTGGCAAGCGCGCCTGTCTCGGGCGCGGCATGGCGGGCGGGGGCGATCACCGCACGCGCGCCGAAAACTTCGGCCGAGCGTAGGATTGCACCGACATTATGAGGGTCTGTGACCCGATCGAGCAGCAAAAGCCGCGCAGGCCCGTGACCATCCGACAAAGCCAGATCAGCGAGACTGCCCCAATCGAGCGCCCTAACCTCGAGGGCAGCACCTTGATGGACAGATTGCGGATCAAGCGGCGCGTTGAATTTGCGCGGATCCACTAATTCTGGCTCAATCACGGCCACGGCAATCGCATCGGCCAATTTGTCATGCGCGTTTTTGGTGACAATCAGGCGCAATTTCTGCCGCGCGGGGTTCATCAGCGCATCTCGCACCGCATGCAGTCCAAAAAGCCAAATCGTAGCTGCCGCAGCCACCTTAGCGCCGCGTTCCTTTTCCACCACCCATGTTGGTTTTTTTGCCATCGCTGACCTTGATCACTCCGCGCGAAAAACTGCAAGCCAAAAGCGCGCATTTACCCTTGACCCTGAGGCCCGTGACGGCTATCCCGCCTCTCGCGTCGGGCGACGTGCTGCAAGGTGCGGCAGCGGACTGTAACTCCGCCGGGGAGACCCATGCCTGGTTCGATTCCAGGGTCGCCCACCATTCCCCCCTCATGGAACTAGTGGTTTGCTTTAGGCCTCACGGGCCAAAATCGCTTGAATTTTCGAGACCATATCGAGGTGATGGCTGAAAGTTGCCGCGCGCTCCATCTCCGCTAAGCGGCCATGATTGTAGCCTTCCGTATAAAGCAGAAACGGCACGCCTGCCGATTTGGCGGTCAGCGCATCGGTCATGCTATCGCCCACATAGATCACAGGCGAAACCCCAAGCGCCACAATCACGGCCTGCAAAGGGGTAGGGTCTGGTTTGCGTTGCGGCAGGCTATCGCCTGCGATGACATAGTCGAAATAACCACCCAGATCGAAATGCGCCAAAACCGATTGCGTGGGCAGCAGCGGTTTATTGGTGCACAGGCCCAAACGATGCCCCGCCGCGCGCAAATCATCAAGCGCAGCCACTGCGCCCTCATAAATTACGGTGTTATCATGCGCCTCGACATAGACCTGTTGAAATCGGCGGTGGCGCGCCTCAAACCCTGCCTCAGGCAGGTTGCGCAGCTTAGACATCCGCTCGACAAAGACGCGCGCGCCATTGCCGATAAAAGATTTGGTTTCTTCAAGGCTGATGGGGGCTGCACCCTCCTCAGCCAAGACTGTATTGGCGGTAAAGCAAATATCGGGCGCCGCATCAATCAGCGTGCCGTCTAGGTCGAAAATGATCGCAGCCATCTGCCCCTGCCCTTATGTCGTGCTTCGTGGCGCTCTATCGCAGTGTGAAACGGGCTTGCCAAGGGCAGCGTTGTAATTTGCCCCATGACAGCGCAAGGAAACGGGCCTAAGCATGACATGTCCAAAGATTTACGGGACACATGGACAAAGCACAAACATCGCCAACGTACTCTTCGTCTAAGCAGAATTTTGACATCGTCATCATTGCTCAAGCGGGGCGGTGGCAATATTAGGCGGCGCTGTTTGCGTTGTCTGTACGTGCATATTCCCGCCGTTTTTCAGGCAAGCTCTATGTGGCCGAACCACAGCCAGGGCCGCTTTGGCCAAGAGACCCGCGCATCAATGACCCTCCGGTCAGGGATCTGTTGCGCGATTTACCTTTTGATTTCAGCCGCCCCTCTCCCTCTCTGCAGGTCAGCGGCACTTGGCCTGGCTTGGCCCTTTACGGGCCCGATTATGCGGGCATCTGGGGAGCGCTCTATGGGGTGTTCGACCTTGATTCGGCGATTACGGCCGACCCAGAATATCCGCCCGACTATTGGCGCCATTACCCGCATTTCAATGTGGGATTTTTCTATTATCACTCGGCCCGGCAATTCGGGGTGCGGTTTGCGGAATATGCCTATAAAATCCGCGACCGCGACTTGCCCGAACTGGCCTGCTAGTCGCTTGATCCGTGGCTTGATCAAGTGACGTTTCCCTTGGTTATTCATTTCTTTGGCGGGGGGCAGAGGCCCTGCCACAGGGATATCTTGATGGTAGCCGTTCCTGCCACTACCGGTTGATCCCGTTGCTGTATGCGCGGGAAAGCGATGCCGTGGTTGAGGCCTTAGAAGCGATCACAGCGCCCCAGAAGTACAGAAAGGTTCTCAATGCCTACGTACCCTTCAAAAAGCTGATTTATCGGAGCAAAGGGCGTGAGGCGCCAGCCTTGTTTGATCAAAAACCCTGCCCCGAAAGGAGCGGTTTATCAAAACACACTGCACAATGCAGGGTATTGGATGCGCTAGACCTTAGCCCGCCGAGGAAGCGACCTCTTCCTTTTTGCGATCTGCATAGATCATCAAGGGCTGAACGTCTGACGTCACCGCCTCGTCATTTACGACAACCTCCAACACACCCTCCGCGCCTGGCAATTCAAACATGGTGTCGAGAAGAATGTCTTCCATGATTGAACGCAGGCCGCGTGCGCCCGTCTTACGCGCAATCGCACGTTTGGCGATTGCACTAAGGGCGTCATCGGCGAATTTCAGCTTGACATCTTCCAGTTCAAACAGACGCTGATACTGTTTCACAAGCGCGTTCTTCGGTTCGGTCAAAATCGTGACCAAAGCCGCCTCATCAAGATCAGTCAGCGTTGCGATTACGGGCAACCGGCCCACAAATTCGGGGATCAAACCGAATTTCAACAGATCTTCTGGCTCAAGTTCCTTGAACATTTCACCGACACCGCGGCTGTCATTGTCCTTGACATCAGCCCCGAAGCCGATGGCCGACCCTTTGCCGCGCTGCGCGATAATTTTTTCAAGACCCGCAAAAGCGCCACCGCAGATAAACAGAATGTTGGTAGTGTCGACCTGCAAAAATTCCTGCTGCGGGTGTTTACGGCCACCTTGGGGCGGAACGCTTGCAACAGTACCTTCCATGATTTTTAGAAGGGCTTGCTGCACCCCCTCGCCCGATACATCACGGGTGATGGACGGATTGTCAGATTTACGGGTGATTTTATCGACCTCGTCAATATACACGATGCCGCGCTGCGCACGATCCACGTTATATTCAGATGCCTGCAACAGCTTGAGAATGATGTTTTCGACATCCTCACCTACATAACCCGCTTCAGTCAGGGTGGTCGCATCAGCCATTGTGAACGGCACGTCCAATATCCGCGCCAAGGTTTGCGCAAGCAAGGTCTTGCCGCAGCCGGTCGGGCCGATCAGCAAGATATTGGACTTCGCCAATTCGATCTCAGATTTGTCAGAATGGTTCAGGCGTTTGTAGTGATTGTGAACTGCAACAGACAACACGCGCTTTGCATGCTCTTGGCCGATCACATAGTCATCGAGAACGGCGCAAATATCGCGCGGGCTTGGCACGCCATCTGTGGATTTCAAACCTGAGGATTTCGTCTCCTCACGAATGATATCCATACACAGCTCAACGCATTCATCACAAATGAACACTGTCGGGCCTGCAATAAGCTTCCGAACCTCGTGTTGGCTTTTGCCGCAAAACGAGCAGTAAAGCGTATTTTTTGAGTCGCCACTGGCGGAATCTGCCATCTCAATCACCTTCGAACGGTTCGGCAGGAACGGCCCCTGCCGCAAGCTGTCTGCACCTGTTTCATGTTTGGCTAACAGCGTAGAACAGCAAAACCGCCACCACAACGCCAAATTGCATCAGGCGAGGCATATCTGCTCCAACCGTGCCATTCTTATTTCTCTTCCAAGGCTGCGCGGCTTTCCACGATCCGGTCAATCAGACCCCATGCCTTGGCTTGTTCGGCATCCATGAAATTGTCGCGCTCAAGCGCCTCGACCACTTTTTCGAATTTCTGGCCCGTATGTTTCACATAGATCTGGTTCAAGCGATCTTTCAGCTTTTGCGTCTCTTGCGCATGGATCATGATATCGGTCGCCTGCCCCTGATACCCGCCTGAGGGCTGGTGCACCATGATGCGGCTATTGGGCAGGGAAAAACGCATGCCCGCCTCGCCTGCGGTTAGCAAAAGTGACCCCATCGAGGCCGCCTGCCCCACCACCAAAGTCGAGACCTTTGGTTTGATATATTGCATGGTGTCATAGATCGACAGGCCAGATGTCACCACGCCACCAGGGCTGTTGATATACATCGAAATCTCTTTTGAGGGGTTTTCGGCCTCAAGGTGCAAAAGTTGCGCCACGATCAGGCTCGACATGCCGTCATGGATTGGGCCAGAGATAAAAATGATCCGTTCCTTCAGCAGGCGCGAGAAAATATCATAGGCCCGCTCCCCGCGCGAGGTTTGCTCTACTACCATAGGCACAAGCGTGTTCATGTAGGTATCAATCGGATCTTTCATGGTGCATCCTCAACTGGGGTTAATTGCTGTTTTGGCACTGTATCATTTAAGTGTTAACAAGAGTCTTAGTCTTGCGGGACAGGGGCTGCAAGGGTGGCACGCTTGACTTGTTGCCATATTCGCGCAATGCCGCAGACAAGATTTACGGGGAAATATCACGATGGCCAGACCTAGCGCGACCACGCTTGAATCCGAATGCACCGCAGAAGAGCGCGCACTTTTAATGGAAACCTTAAAAAATTCTGCATTTTCGGGAGCGCATCTGGAAATTGGCACCGCGGCGGGCGGCACATTGAAAGAGATGATGGGGCAATACGCGCCCGATGCCCGCCCAGATTTTTTTGTGATTGATCCGCTGACCTATTACCCCGATCAAGAAAATATCATCACCCGCAACCTGATATCGGCGGGGATTGACCCCAATCTGGTCACCTTTTGGAAAGGAGTGACCCAAGATTTCATCGATCCTGCTCGCGCATCAGGGCAGATGTTTGATTTCGTTTTCATTGATGGCGACCATCGTCACTATTACGTCACTGTTGATTTGCAATGGGCCGATTGCGTCACCAAAGGTGGCGTTATTGCCCTGCATGATCACGGCGCGGCATTCCCCGGCGTGGGATGGGCGATTGACACATTCCTCGCCCATAACCCGGATTTCAAAATTGAGGCGCGCGCAGGCAGCCTGACGATCTTGCGCCGCATTGCGGCAACCAAGCGCCCCGCTGTCACCGCAGCCGATTTGCGCCATGCGCGGCGCGTGCATCTGATGTTCCGCTGGAAGCGCAGCCTCAAAAAGCGGCTTGGCCTGCGCTAGGCCATTAGCCCTTGCAGCCCGAAATACCTGTCGCCAAATCCTGCAAAAGCGCGGGGTAGAAATCGACACCCGTGGGGATATGCCCGCCATATGGGTCAATCACCGCGATTGAAACAGGGGCCGCGTCGGCCACGGCGCTCAGGATATCTGGGTCAAATTGCGGCTCTGCAAACAGGCATTCGACCCCCTGCTCGACCACAATCGTGCGAATTTCAGACAGGCGCGCCGCCGAAGGGGCGCTTGCATCTGACAGGCTAATGGCCCCTTGCGCGGAAATATCAAACGCGTCTTCAAAATACTGATAAGCATCGTGGAACACGATGAAGGCGGGCGGCGGCGTTGCCGCAAAATCCGCCTCGATTTGATCCGCGAGATCTTCCACCTGCCGCGCGGCGTTTGTCGCATTTCTGAGGTATGTCTGTGCATGGTCGGGGTCTGCCGCCGCCAATTCCTCGGCAATCGCTGTCAGCCATAGGGCGGCATTGTCAGGGTCAAGCCACGCATGGGGATCAATCGCGCCATCGTGGGCATGGTCTTCGTGACCCTCATCTTCGTGATCGTCATGCCCGTGGTCGTCATGATCATCGTGACCTTGGTCATCATGGCCGTGATCATCGTGATCATCGTGGCGATGCGCCTCAAAACGCACATCTTCGCGAATGGGCAGGAGATCCGTCTGCGGCACCGACAAAAGCGCCATCTCTTTACCCGCCCTTGCAAGATCAGCAATCGCCCCCGACAAGGCGGGTGACAGGCCAGCCCCAATCCAGATCACCAAATCAGCCTCTTGCAGCGCGCGCGCCTGAGAGGGGCGCAACGCAAAGTGATGCGGACTTGTGGCTTGGTCGATCAACAAATCAGGCACACCAACCCCCGCCATGACCTGTGCCACAAGCGAATGCACGGGGGCGATATCTGTTACAACCCTCGGCACCTCTGCAACCGCCGCAGACGGCGTTGCCGCTGAAAAGGCGCAAATCACACCTGTGCCAAGTAAGAATCTCATAGACATCCGCGCACCCTCATGATTAGAACGATGTCAGAGTTAGTAGATATGTTATAACATATCAATACCGAAAATCGGCAATATGAAAGGTTATGCGCGCCAATGTCGCAAAACCAATTCCACGACCACGACCATCAAGGCTGCATCGCCTCGGCGCTTGCCACCGCCGAGGCACGATGCGCCGCCGAAGGCCTGCGCCTGACAGCGCAGCGCAAACGTGTCTTGGAAATCCTACTTGAGGAGCATCGCGCCCTTGGGGCCTATGATATTTTGGCGCGACTATCGGCTGAGGGGCAGAATGCCCAACCCCCTGTGGCCTATCGCGCGCTCGATTTTCTGGTCAGCCATGGCTTCGCGCATCGCATTGAGCGTCTCAATGCCTATATCGCTTGCACCCTGCCCAATGAGGGGGCGCATATGCCTGCCTTCATGATTTGTCGCAACTGCGATATGGTTGCAGAAACGGGCAGGCCTGAGGCCGAATTGGGGCTGGTGAGCGAGGCAAAAAATTTGGGCTTCGCGGTTGAACGCAGTTCGGTCGAATTGGAAGGGCTCTGCCCCGCCTGCCGCGAGGCACGGCCATGAACGCACCTACAAAACTGCCCCTGATCCAAACCCAAAATCTGCGCCTGAGCCAAGCGGGGCGCGTGGTGTTGGATCATGTGAATTTTGAAATTGACCTTGGTGAAATCGTTACAATCGTGGGGCCGAACGGATCGGGGAAAACCTCGCTTTTGCGCGCCTTGATTGGGGCGTTGCAGCCTGAGCGGGGCATAATCACAAGGGCCGAGAATTTGCGGATCGGCTATGTGCCGCAAAAGCTGCACATTGACCGCAGCCTGCCTGTGACTGTGGCGCGGTTTTTGTCGATGCCGCGCCGTCACAGCCCTGCAGAAATTGCAACCGCCTTGCATCAAGCGGGTTTGCCCGATTTGGGCGCGCGGCAGATGACCGAATTGTCAGGGGGGCAATTTCAGCGTGTCCTTTTGGCCCGCGCCATTCTTGACCGCCCAACATTGCTGATTTTGGACGAAGCCACACAAGGGCTGGATCAACCGGGATCTGCCGCCTTCTACACCCAAATCGAGGATCTGCGGCGCGAGGTGGGTTGTGCGGTTTTGATGGTCAGCCATGAATTGCACGTTGTGATGAGTGCCTCGGATCGGGTGATTTGCCTCAACGGGCATATCTGCTGCGAAGGCCGCCCCGAAACAGTTGCAAGCGCGCCTGAATATCGCGCGCTTTTTGGAACGGGCACGCATGGGGCATTGGCCCTGTATCGGCATGAACATAGCCACAGCCATGATCACGATCACGATCACGGCCATGCGCACAGCCACGACCACAGCCCCGAAAAGGTGCAATGATGCTTGATGATTTCATGATCCGCGCCGCTCTTGCGGGGGTCGGGGTCGCTGTGGTTGCGGGTGTTTTGGGCTGTTTTCTGGTTTGGCGGCGCATGGCCTATTTTGGCGATGCCACGGCCCATGCCGCGCTGTTGGGGGTTGCCATCTCGCTTGCGTTGAACCTGTCGATTTTCACAGGGGTTCTGGTGATCTGCCTGATCGTGGCTTTGATGGTGACAAGCCTATCTGAACGCTCACTCGGTCTTGACAGCTTGCTTGGCACCTTCGCCCATGCGGCGCTTGCTATTGGCCTTGTAGCCGTAAGCCTGACCAAAGGGGTGCGTGCTGATTTATCAGCCTATCTTTTTGGTGACATTCTGGCGGTTAGTCGTGCTGATTTGGCGGTGATCTGGCTTGGTGCGGCGGTGGTTTTGGTGCTGATCCTCAGCCGTTGGCAGGCGCTGTTGACTGTGACGCTGTCGCCTGAATTGGCCCATGCCAGTGGCATTGCGCCACGGCGTGAGAATATGCTGCTGACCCTTGCCCTTGCCATCAGCGTGGCTGTGGCCATCAAGGTGGTGGGGGCGCTGTTGATCATTGCATTGATGCTCATTCCCGCTTCAGCGGCACGGCCCTTGGCCCGCAACCCGGAAGGGATGGCCATTTTGGCCTCGCTGATTGGGGTGGTATCGGTGGCGCTTGGACTTTGGGGATCATTCGCCTATGACACCCCCACAGGGCCAAGCATTGTCTGTGCCGCCGCCCTGTTCTTTGCGCTTTCTGCCCTTATTGGGCGGGTGCGCATGGGTTGAACCTTGCCGCGCTTCGCGGCAATGTCGGCCATATGTTTTTTGCTTTGGAGGACGTAACGATGCCAGATGGTCACAGCGCAAAATCAGGCCCTGCTCTCGCGGCTTTTGAGTGGGCCGATCCCTTTCATCTGGCGGCGCAGCTTGCGCCTGAGGAAGTGATGATTTCCGAAAGCGCCGAGGCGTTTGCCCAAGACCACCTCGCCCCCCGCGTCACCGAAGCTTATTTGAACGAAACCACTGCGCCTGAACTATTTCCCATGATGGGAGAAATGGGCCTTTTGGGCGTAACTGTGCCCGAAACCTATGGCGGCATTGGCGCAAGCTATGTCAGCTATGGCTTAATCGCCCGCGCTGTCGAGCGGGTCGATTCTGGATATCGTTCGATGATGTCCGTGCAATCAAGCCTTGTGATCTACCCGATCCATGCTTACGGGTCAGAGGCACAAAAACAAAAATATTTGCCCAAACTGATCAGCGGCGCGCTTATTGGCTGCTTTGGTTTGACCGAACCCGAAGCGGGCTCTGACCCCGCAGGGATGAAAACCACGGCCACGAAAACCGCAGATGGCTATGTGTTGAACGGCGCAAAGATGTGGATTTCCAACGCGCCAATCGCGGATGTCTTTATCGTTTGGGCAAAATCGGAGGCCCATGGCGGCAAGATCCGCGGCTTTATCCTTGAGAAAGGGATGAAGGGCCTGTCTGCGCCCAAGATTGAGGGCAAACTTTCCTTGCGAGCTTCGGTCACGGGCGAGATCGTGATGGATCAGGTTGCCGTGCCAGAAGATGCGCTTTTGCCAAATGTCGAGGGGCTGAAAGGGCCGTTTGGCTGCCTCAACCGCGCGCGCTATGGCATTGCGTGGGGGGTGATGGGTGCCGCCGAAGATTGCTGGCATCGCGCCCGCCAATATGGGCTCGACCGCCGGCAATTCGACCGCCCTCTTGCGCAAACACAGCTGTTTCAGAAAAAGCTGGCCGATATGCAGACGGAAATCGCGCTTGGCCTGCAAGGGGCTTTGCGTGCAGGTCGCATGATGGATGAGGGCAGCTGTGCGCCCGAATTGATCAGCCTGATCAAACGCAACAATTGCGGCAAAGCCTTGGCCGTAGCGCGCGATGCACGGGATATGCATGGCGGCAATGGGATCATGGCCGAGTATCATGTGATGCGGCACGCGCAAAACCTTGAGACGGTCAACACCTACGAAGGCACACATGACGTGCATGCCCTGATTTTGGGGCGCGCGCAAACAGGGCTTCAGGCGTTTTTCTAATCACAAAGGGGCGCGCCGATGCAGGCGTCTGGGGCTTTTGGATCAAAGGGCAATCTGTGGCACAGCACCGCGCGCGAGCAGGTGACAGCCGACAGCGCTGACGCTTTACCAAGCGCGGTTGATCTCTTGATCATCGGGGGCGGCTTCACTGGCCTTTCTGCGGCATTAGAGGCCGCACGCATGGGTGCCAAGGTCGCGCTTCTTGAGGCGCAAGAGATCGGCCACGGCGGATCGGGGCGCAATGTGGGCCTTGTGAACGCAGGCCTGTGGTTGCCGCCGCAGGAGATCATCAAAACCCTCGGCCTCAAAACGGGTGAAGCGCTGATTGATACGCTTGGCGCGGCCCCTGCCCGCGTCTTTGACCTGATCGCGCGCGAGAATATCGCCTGCGAAGCCACGCGGAACGGCACCTTGCACCTTGCCCATAACGCGGCGGGGTTGAATGATCTGAAAACCCGCCATCGCCAAGGCAACCAATATGGCGCGCCCTTGCAACTGCTTGATGCCGAGGAAACCGCCGCACGTACAGGCAGCCCTAACTTTGCGGGCGCGCTGTTTGATCCGCGTGCCGGCACGATTCAACCTCTGACTTACGCACGCGGGCTTGCCCGCGCTGCCCAAGCGGCAGGGGCACAGATCTTTGCCCCCTTCATAGTTGAAGATTTAACCTATCAGGGCCGCGCTTGGGTGGCGCGCGCCGCAGGGCGCGAGATCACCGCACAGTCCGCATTGATTGCCACCAATGCCTATCACATGACCGGATTTTCCAGTTACAGGCCCAGCTTCATCCCCGTGTGTTATAGCCAATTTGCCACAACACCCCTGCCGCAGAGCTTACGCACCAAAATTCTAGCGGGCGGTGAAGGAGCGTGGGACACGGCAATGGTCATGAGTTCCTTTCGCATGGATGCGGCAGGGCGCCTGATTTTGGGCGCGATTGGCAATGTTGAAGGGCGGCTTGGGGGCGGCACGCATCACGCATGGGCAGCGCGCAAATTGGCGCAAACCTTCCCGCAACTGACAGGTCAAGGCTTTAGCCATATCTGGCAAGGGCGCATCGCCATGACGGGCGACCATATTCCCAAAGTCTTGGAGATCGGTCCAAATGGTGCGGCTGTGTTTGGCTATTCGGGACGCGGGATAGGCCCCGGAACCGTATTTGGGACAGCGGCCGCGCAGGCCCTTTTGCAACAAAACCGTAACCTCTGGCCGATGCCTCCAAGACAAAAATCGGTAACGGAATTTGGTAAATTGCGCGGGGCCTTTTACGAATTAGGGGCGACCATAGCGCATGCCTTGCAGCGGAATTAACCCTGCGATTTAATTAATCATTGCCAAATCAGAATGCAGATCCTAGGCCGACCCCAAGCCAAAAGGGGACGCGGAATGTCTGACTATAGCCGATACGCAGTATATTTTCTGCCCGATGGCGGGTTTTATCGCCTTGGTGTGGATTGGTTGGGCTGGTGCAGCCGCCAAGGCGCTGTGCGCTCGCATCCCGAGCTTGCGGGCCTATCGCGGCCCATCGCGCAGATCACCGACACCCCCCGCAAATACGGATTTCATGCAACGATCAAGCCACCTTTCAAACTGGCCAAGTTTCAAAGCGCCAATGACCTTGCGGCAAGGTTCCGTGAATTGTGCAAAGCAACATCGCGGGTTGAAATCCCCGTTTTGGAAATCGGCCGTTTGGGGGGCTTTGTCGCCGCTGTCCCGGCAAGTCATAATCCGGCGCTCCAAGAGCTGGCTGCAACGATGGTCAAAGGGTTGGATCCGTTTCGCGCGCCTGCATCCGAGGCGGAATTGGCGAAGCGCAGATCTGCCAACCTCACCCCCCGTCAGGAGGAGATGTTGATCACATGGGGCTATCCCTATGTGATGGAGGAATTCCGCTTTCATCTAACCTTGTCAGGACACCTGCCACAATCCGAGGCCAATGATCTGGTGTCCCGCCTGCAGGCGCATTTCGCGCCTGTGATACCGCAGCCTTTAGTGGTCGCCTCATTGGCCCTTATGGGTGAGGATGAGATGGGGCGGTTTCATCATATCGAAAGCCAAAATTTGGCATAAGAAAACCCCCCGCAAATCTCTTTGCGAGGGGCGTTTTTCGCTCAGTTCAAACCACCGATGGTTACTGGGCCGAGATCGCGAACAGCATTGTTTCGCCAGAATGGTCGTCCACACCATCATTGTCGGTGGACACCCACATTTTGCCATCTTCGGCGATTGCCAGACCTTCGACCTTGTCCAAGACAAAGCCGCCTGTTGAGATCAGATAAGGCAACAGATCGACAACAATCTCTTTGGTCAGAACGGGTGGGGTTTCGCCTAGCGCGACCATCCCTGCCATTTGATCCATAAAGACGCGGGTTATCAGTTTGGTCACCGCTGCCTCACCCAGTTGATTGTCACGCTCGATAAAATAGAGGTAATCATCATGCGCGACAATTTCCGAGAGACCAACCCAACCCGTAGATGCTTCAGTCAGCGGGTAATGCGCCACGCTCCACTCTTCGGTTTCTAGGTTATAGCCCAGAACCTTAACATGGTTTTCAGGATCATCGCGCCATTCACGCTGCACAGCCATATACAGCATATCGTCAACATGGGTGATCCCCTCAAACCCGAAACGCTGCTCCACGGCCAGCAATTCATTCGGGAGGGCGATATAATCCTCAATCGCGCCATCGGCCCCAATGTGATAGATCGCGTGAGGCACCAAGCGGTCGCTGCGCCCTTCTGAAGCGACCCAGAAACCGCCCTCACCATCAAGCGCAATGCCTTCCATATCCATCAACTGCGCAGGCTGACCTTCGCGGGTGACGCGAATTGCATCGACAATGCGCGCAGGGGATTGGCTAACATCAATATGGAAGATGGTTGGCTGCATGGCATAGAAGCTGTCAGACACCGCATAGAGTGTGCCATCTTCAGCCATGACCTGACCTGAGATCGCACCCCACCCTGTCAACTCATCCATACCTGCGCTCGTCAGATGCGGATATACGGCAGGGCCGTTTTGATATTCATAGATCATCACATGGGCAGGTGCGCCGCCATCGCCCCGCGCGTCATATTCATTGGCCGTGGCCAAAATATTGCGCGAGGGGATCGCAATCGCACCCTCAGGGGAAATTCCAGAGGGCAGAAGCTGTGCCAATGCAGGCTGAGCAGGGTTCGACATATCATAGACGCCAAACACCGAGGAGCGTTCGGCCAATAGGAACATCATGGGCACACCGCCGAATGTTGCAAATTCCATCCCTTCAGGCTCGACACCTTTGTTGCCAGAGCGCTCTTCGGGGTAATGGCCGATTTCTATAATCGCGGATTCAAAAGCCGCGCCTGCCTCAAAAACTTCGGTGCCATCGCGGTTGAACACGGTAAAGCCGCGGCTGCCACCATCCATGTCGCCTTCATTTGCAATCGCGAAATGGGCTGTATCGATCCACTGCACCCCATCAGGCTCACGCGGGACTGTGATGGTCTGATCAAAGATCAGCGCACCCTCTTCTTGGGTGTCCACGCCGCTCAGCGTAACCTCACCCGCCGAGAAATGGCTGAGCACCTCACCCGCGGCAGAGACCACTACCATGTGATTGTTTTCCTGCATCGTCACAACGATGTCGCCATTGGCGTTCACATCAACGAATTCTGGTTCAGGGTCTTCTGGGGCAATATCAGCAAGGCCTGTCAGATCAACACGGATCTGCGCCGCGCAATCCATCATGCCATTTTCACTTAATGGTTGGATCACCAAATGACCCGCAGGCATTTGCGGTACGCGGCCATCGCCCAGATCCTCGTCCCGCTCGTTCTCAATCGCAACAGTGATGAAGCTGCCATCTGGGGCAACAGCCGTGCTGTCGGGCTGCCCGCCCAAATCACAAGAGGCAAGCACTTCGCGGCTTCCCGCATCAATCGCATGCAAAACGCCGGACGGGTTGGTGAAGCTTTCCGATGTGTTTTCCGCAACAAACACTGTGTTTTCAAGCGTGGATACGGCTGTTGGCTCGCCATTTGGCAGCGCGAATACGCCTGCGGCAACAGGGTTCGCAGGATCGGTGATGTCGATAAAACCGATCACGCCTGCAGGGCTGTCGGAATAGACCAATGTCATGCCATCGCCCGTGGCCGCGATAATCTCGGCCGAGGTTTCTTCGGCATCGGGCGTATTCGCGGCAACTGGAAAAGACGCGATACGGTTAAAATTCATATCTTGGGCCAGTGCAGGCCCCGCAAGCAAAACAAGGCCTGTTGTGGCCAAAAGCATGCGCAGGTTCATCAGGTATCCCCCTTGGGTAAAACAGATTACGACGCTCCACTTGCCCCATCTGCGTTACGACCACGCAACAGAAAGGTAACAAACCCATGAAACAATCACGGGGCGTGGCGGAAATTTCATCAAATCCATGTTGCGGTTGGCGCAGGGCCGCACTGCGCTATCCATTGTCAACGATCGAATTGGTGGCCCCACGCCTGCACACACCAATGCCGCGGCGCTGCTGCAAATGGGGGCTATCCTGTGTCAGCAGCCTGAATTGGCACGGATTTACCATTTGAGCAGCACCCCTGATCTCTCTTGGGCCGATTTCGCCGCTGAAATTTTCGCACAAAGTGGCGATCAGGTGACCATCACCCCCATCTCCAAACGGGATTATCCCACGCCTGCGACACGCCCCCTCAACAGTCGCCTTGAGTGTCACAAAACTTAAACCACCTTTGGCATCACCCGCCTAAGGTGGCGTGACTATTTGGCAGAGGTAATCAAGAGCGCATAAGACCCTTGCACAAGCGGCATTGGTCGCGGAAACTCTGCCCTTATGAACGCCCTTATCCGTCCTATGTTTTTGGCCCTGATGCTTTGCCTTAGCCCGACCTTGACTCGGGCTGAAGAGATATTGGTGTTCGCGGCCTCTAGCCTTGCAACGGCCCTTGATGCCATCGAACAGCAATTTGAGGCCGCAAGCGATTATGAGGTCAGCATGGTTTATGCAGGATCCTCTACGTTGACCCGCCAGATTGAACAGGGTGCGCCTGCCGATATTTTTATCTCAGCCAATACCGACTGGATGGATCGCATCGCCCAAGCTAGATTGATTGCGCCCGATGCTCGGTTTGATCTCTTGGGCAATCAACTGGTTCTTGTGGCGCATGGCGAAGGTCGGGATCAATCGGATCAGATTATTACGCCAGAGATCAATTTGGCCGATTTGCTGGAAGGCGGTTATCTGGCCATGGCCTTTGTTGATGCCGTGCCTGCAGGGATTTATGGTCGCGCCGCGCTTAGCTATCTCGGCCTTTGGGACACAGTTGCGGATCGGGTCGCGCAATTCGACAATGTGCGTAGCGCCCTTGCCCAAGTTGCGGCGGGGGCAACCCCCCTTGGGGTGGTCTATCGCAGCGATGCTATGATCAGCAGGCGGGTGCATATCATTGGTACCTTCCCCGCAGACAGTCACGACCCAATCCGCTACCCTGTTGCCGCGCTTGGCGCGGAAATACGACCTGCAGCCGCAGCATTTCTCGCGTATCTGCGCGGGCATGACGCAGCGATGATTTTCACAGCGAACGGATTTGAGACACTGGTGGAGGCCGAGAAATGAGTGATCTTCTCGGCCCCGCAGAATGGGCCGCAATCGCGCTGTCCCTAAAGGTCAGTTTTTGGGCCACATTGGCCAGCCTACCTTTGGCGCTGTTGGTTGCCTACCTATTGGCGCGCTGCAACTTTTTCGGAAAGCAAATATTGAATGCAGCGGTTCATCTACCGCTGATCTTGCCGCCTGTGGTGACGGGATATGTGCTGCTTTTGGCCTTTGGCGCGCAGGCCCCCGTGGGGCAAGCCTTGGCCGCATTCGATCTGGGCTTTGCGTTTCATTGGACAGGGGCAGCCCTTGCAGCGGCGGTAATGGCCTTTCCGCTGATGGTGCGCGCGATGCGCCTATCCCTTGAGGCAGTTGACCCCAAACTTGAGGATGCAGCCCGCAGCCTAGGCGCGCCCCCTTGGGCTGTCTTTGCCACGCTGACCTTGCCTCTGAGCCTGCCAGGGGTTCTGGCTGGCGCGATTTTGGGGTTTGCAAAGGCCATGGGGGAATTTGGCGCAACCATCACCTTCGTTTCGAATATACCAAATCAAACCCGCACAATCCCTTCGGCGATTTACACATTTTTACAGCAACCAGACGGGGAACAGGGCGCACTGATCTTAGTCGCCGTGTCGATCTTCATCGCCATTCTTGCTCTCGTTTTGTCGGAAATTCTGGCGCGGGCTTTGTCCAATCGTATCGGGGGACGCGATGCTTGATCTGAAGCTTCGTCACCAGATCGGTGCGTTTTCACTTGATCTCAACTTCCAAGCCGCCCGCGGGATCACGGCCCTTTTTGGCCGCTCGGGCGCGGGCAAAACCACCGTGATCAATGCGGTCGCGGGTCTTATCACACCTGATGACGGCTATATCCGCGTGGGGGATATGGATCTATTTGACCCTGCGCGCGGCGTAAACCTTGCCGCGCATCAGCGCCAAGCAGGGTATATTTTTCAAGAGGCGCGCCTCTTTCCGCATCTGAGCGTTGCGCAAAATCTCCGTTATGGGATGCGCTATCGCGGCGCACGCCCTACCCCGGATTTCACGGATATTGTCGAGATGTTGGGGCTCGGGGCCTTGCTCCAGCGGCGACCTGCGATGCTATCAGGCGGCGAAAAGCAACGCGTGGCAATCGGGCGCGCGTTGTTGGCGGCCCCCCGTATCCTTCTAGCGGACGAGCCATTGGCAGCCCTTGATGAGGCGCGCAAGCAAGAAATTCTGCCTTATTTTGAACGCCTACGCGATGAAATGGACATTCCCATTCTTTATGTCAGCCACGCCCCCACCGAGGTTGCGCGATTAGCAACAGAAGTGATCATGATTGAGGCGGGGCGGATACAGGCGCACGGGCGCCCAAGCGAGGTCTTTTCTGACCCACATAGCCTGCCTGCAGGATCACGCGAAGCGGGAGCCGTTATTGAGGCCACGCTGACGGCGCATCACGAGGATGGGGTCAGCGAATTGCGTAACACAGATTTGGCGCTTTTTGTGCCACGCCTGAGCGGCGACTTGGGACGAAAATTACAACTGCGTATTGCCGCGCATGAAGTGATTTTAGCCACACAAAAACCACAAGGCATTTCGGCGCTGAATGTCATCGAGGGCACAATTCACAGCATACGCAGCGGCGATGGCCCCGCCGTTTTGGTCGCAGTCGACACGAAATTGGGGCGGATCTTGGCCCGTGTCACCCGCCGCTCGGCTCATCTATTAGGCTTGGACGAAGGGCGGGCGGTCTATGCCATCCTCAAAACCCTATCGGTTGCGCGCGAAGATATTGGCTGATCACGCCGCCTTTGAAATCGGCATGAACAAGGTGCGCTCCAAAATACGGGTCTGCAAATCGGCCCACAGTGGCGCGATTTTCGTCACAATCTGTTGGTGGCATCGCGCAAGATGCACGGACAGTCTGTAGGAACTGAGAATCAGATTCTGACGGCAAGTCCGGCCTAAGCCAAGACAGCGAGGCCAATGGCAACCAAAGCCGCGATCAGCAGCGTTAAGGTGATCAACAATGCCAAGGCGCTGCGCCCAACTGACGCAAAAGCCTGCAATGAGGTTTTCATTCCAACGGCCGCAACGGCCACCACGAGGCAACTGCGCGAGACAAGATTTACGCCATCTGTGATCTCTGGAGGGACAATCTGCATCGTGCCAAGAACGGCTAGTATAATAAATCCCGCCACAAACATAGGGATGAGCGGTGGTGCTTTCCCGCACTCACCCGCCTCAAGATGTGCTTTGCGTAGGATTAAAGACGCTACCATGATCACCGGGGCCAACATCATCACGCGAAACAATTTGACCAAGGTGGAGAGATCCCCCGTTTCATCGGAAATGGAATATCCCGCCCCCACGACTTGGGCCACATCGTGAATGGTGCCACCCAAGAATATCCCCGCCATATGGGTCGACAGACCAAGCGAGGTGGAGATCATCGGATAGATGATCATCGCAATGCTCGAGAGAACCGTCACCCCCACCACAGTGAAGGTGACATCATCTTCGGCCACATGCCGTTTTGGCAATAAGGCTGAAATGGCGAGCGCCGCAGAGGCACCGCAAATTGCAACAGAGCCACCGGCAAGAAACCCAAAATAGCTCGATCTTCCAAAACGCGGGGCCAGCCAAATTCCCGCGCCGATCGTGGTGACAACAGCCATGGCCAGAATGACAGCTTCGGCCACGCCGATGCCCTCCAACAGTTGCGCGCTGATCCGAATACCGAGCAGCGCCACCCCAAGGCGCAAGACAGTGCGGCCCGCGAATTGGATGCCAGCGGCCATGCGCGGCTCTTGCGAGAGGAAATGAAATGGGATGCCCAGCAAAATCGCCATCAGCATCACAGGCGCGCCGTAATGATCCGACAAGAATTGCGCGGCCATCGCCACCAAAAGCGCCATCAACAAACCTGGCCCATTGCGCTGAAGGCCAAATAGGATGTTAATGCCGCGAAGGTTCACCGACACACACGCCCCGTATCGGCACGGAAGATATGAACGGCCCCTGGGGCAAGTTTGACCGCAACTGTTTGGCCAGTGGCGATATCAGTCTGGCCCGCTTGGTGGATTACCAGCGGCTCACCTGAAGGCAGGGTGACAAAAATATAGCTTTCGCTGCCCAATTGCTCGACTTCGGCCACTTCGCCCTTCACGCCGCCTGTTTTGGTGATGGTGATATCGCGTGGGCGGATGCCCAGTTCGATTGCATCGCCTTGCCCAACACCGCTACGCGGCCCAAGGGCAATATGTCCCCCTGCGGCCAAAGCCACCCCCCCTTTGGCGATTTCGCCCTTCAGGAAATTCATCGCAGGCGACCCGATAAAGCCCGCAACGAAGCGGTTATCGGGATTGTTGAACAGCTCTAACGGAGTTCCGAATTGTTCAAGCCTGCCAGCGCGCAAAACCGCGATTTTATCGGCCATCGTCATCGCCTCGACCTGATCATGGGTCACATAGATCATCGTATTCCCAAGGCGGCGATGCAGATTGCCAATCTCGCGGCGCATGGTCACGCGCAGCTCAGCATCAAGATTGGACAGCGGCTCATCAAAAAGGAAAATCTTTGGCTCGCGCACAACCGCGCGGCCAATAGCAACCCGCTGACGCTGTCCCCCTGACAATTGGCCGGGGCGGCGGGTCAAATAATCCTCAATGCGCAGCATACGCGCAGCCTCTTCCACGCGGCGGGAAATTTCAGCTTTCGGCATTTTAAGGTTCTCAAGCCCGAAAGACAGGTTTCCGCGCACAGACATATGTGGGTAAAGCGCATAGGATTGAAACACCATTGCCAATTCGCGCTGTGCTGCAGGCACATGGTTGACTACGGTCCCATCAATCACGACATCTCCGCCCGTGATCCCCTCAAGCCCAGAAATCATCCGCAGCAGCGTGGATTTTCCGCAGCCAGATGGGCCAACAAAAACGCAAAACTCGCCTGACTTGATCTCAAGATCAATGCCATGGATCACTTCGACCGAGCCGTAGCGCTTGATCACTGATTTCAGCTGTAGGTCACTCACTATTTCAATCCCGTATTGGCAATGCCCGTGGTGATGTATTTTTGCAAGAACACAAAGACCAAGGTTGCAGGCAAAAGGCTGACAATGGTCATAGCGAGGCGGAAATGCTCTTGGCTGAGATGCTCGCCACGGAATTCAAGCAGGCAAAGTTGAATTGTATAGGCTTCTTTGGTGGTCGCGATGGCCACCATCGGCAAGATCAGATCATTCCAACGCCAGATCACCGATAGGATCGCTAAAGCCGCAATCGCGGGCAAGGCCAAAGGCAAAATGATGCGCCAATAGACCTTCCATTCGCTCGCCGCATCCATGCGCGCGGCCTCGATCAACTCATCGGGGATTGACAGCATATATTGGCGAAGCAAAAACACGCCCGTTGGAGTGGCCGCCCCTGGAATGATAACGCCCCAGATCGACCCTGACAGACCCGTGGCATTGATTGCCTTGAACAAGCCCACAAGCGTGATGGTGGGGGGCACCATCAGCGTGGCCAAGATGATCACGAAGAACAAAACTTGACCACGGAATTTATATTTCGCTAGCGCAAAGGCCGCCATCGAATTGATCAACAACGTCAGGGCCGTAGCAATCGCCGTGACCAAAACCGAATTGGTAAAGCAGGTCGCAAAATTCACATTTACGCCAAAGGCACGCCCTAAAAGGGGATCAGTATAGTTTTCCCAACTGGGGGCAAAGCTGCGTTCTGTGCGAATGGTGGCGGTGGAAAGCTGCACCACCTCCGCGCTGCGGTTATCAACATAGCGCGCGGGCGTTGTGTCGCGTGTGGGATTGATGCGCGATACCCCAAACAGTGTCTCAACGCCTGTAACTGGATCAGGGGCGCGGGCCAAAATCTGAACAGAAATGGCCGACGGCTCATAAGGATCAAGCGATAGAAATTCCGACAAAAGCCTTTGATCTTCGGGGGCAAGCCCCGCGATGATGGCCGCAACATCATATTCGCTGCGAGCCTGCGCCGACATGGACACATAGCGCAAAATCCAATCAGGGAGGTTTTCCCGCGCAACCAAGTCGCGCGTCATCTCAGGCAAAAGCCCCAGATGCGCCCTTAAAGCGTAAAGCGCATCACCCTTATACCCTGCCAAGAAGGCGGATAAATCGTGTCGTGCCTTTTGCGCATCGGGCAGATCCGACCAATCCAAAACCCAATAGGGCAGATCACTGATGTAGAAAATACGCTTGCCCTCTGGCCCTGTGACTGTGGCGCGCGCCACCTGTTCATAGCGAGCAGGCAAAAGCGATAGGTCTTGGCGCTCCAACTGCGCTGAAGATTTCAACGAATTCAATCCCAACCATAGCACAGGCATAAGGATCACAACCACACCAAGCAAGAGATAGGCATAGGTGAGGTAATCCAACCAATTCGCGCGTGGCCCGCCTGCCTTGCGGGTCAGAAATGCCCATGCCCCGCTCATTGCCGTGCCCCTCGCGATGAGAGCCAAACTTGCAACAACGACAGCACGATCAAAACCGCAGCCACAATCAACGATGCCATCGCCGCAACCCCCAGACCATTGGCTGTGGCCTGTCCCCGCAGACCCGATGTTTCAAAAATATAGGCCACAAGCGAGGACCACCGCACCGACATGGCATAAAGCTCTTCAAAGGCCTGAAAGGCTTTGATCAGTGACAGAACTGTGACCACCAACAGGGTCGGCGCGAGCAACGGGATGGTGATGCGGGTCAATTGCCGAAAGGCGGATGTGCCGTCCATTTCAGCGGCCTCATAAACATCGCGCGGGATTGCCTGTAGCCCTGCAAGCAGGATCAGCATATAGAATCCAAGATGCGCCCAAGTGTAGACAAAGACAGACCAAAACATCGTCCATGACGGATCGGTCAGCCATTGGATTGGCTCCTCAATCCAGCCCCACACGATCAAGCTCTGACTCAATACGCCTTGACGCTTGAGGATCAAGCTCCACAAAAAACCTACCACCACGGGCGACAGCATCACAGGGTAGAAAAACACCGCGCGCCATAAGCCTCGCGCAATGATTTGGCGGTTCAGCGCAAGCGCAGATAAAAGCGCTACAAGGATCATAACGGGCACTTGGAAAATCACGAAAATCGCTGTGTCGTAAACGGCAGAGAAAAATTTATCATCCTCTAGGTTGGCGGCGCCCGTGTCAATCTGCGTCTCGGCCACAAGACGGCGCAGGTTGTCAAGACCCGCAAAGACGCGTTCATCGAAGAGAATGGATTGGCCCTCTGTCACCGCGAAACCCAAATTGATAAACATCGGAGCAAAGGTGAACAGGCCAAAGACAAACATATTGGGCAAAAGGAACAAATAGGGCAGACCTGTCGCGCCTGCGAGGCGCTGTGTCATCTCAATCGGCCATCCCATGATTGAGGCCAATTGCCCCATGGTCGGGCCTGTGGGGCGGATCAAAACCCACCCCACAGCCAAGTATAGGGCCAGATAAAGTGGCCAAGGCGACCCTGCAAATGCGGCGATGAAGGCGTCAATCATTGCAGGGTCGTCCTTTGGTTCACTTACTGGGCGATTTGTGCGGCGACATCCGCATCAATCGCTGCCAAAGCATCATCAAGGCTCATTTCGCCTGTGATCGCTTTGGTCAGGTAGTCAGGCACAACACCATAGATTACGAAATTCTTGGCGTAACCTTGGAAAGTGTAAGCCTGTGGTGTGGTATCTGCTGCTTTGCCAGCGTTTGCAGCAAATACAGACAGTGCAGCCGCAACCGCCGGCGATGCGTCACCATAATCAACACCCGAAGCCTGCAGCCCCTGATGTGCTGTGATGTTGCGAGTTGCCGATGCAAAGCGGGCTGCATTTTCCTCAGATGCGAGGAAATCAATAAAAGCCGCGGCCGCTTCGGGGGCATCGGTCGATTTAAACGCAGCAATCGCAGCACCACCCGGCATTGCGCCACAGCCACCCACGCCACATGGCGCCGGAACCGCACGCCATTCGAAATCGGTGATGTTTCCCGAGTAGGAATTGATCATCCACGAACCCGACATATGCATCACAGCTTCGCCCGATTGGAACAGGGGCGCTGCGTTGCGGTATTGCGTGCCTTCACCCGCAGGCCAACCTTCGATAGGCATCAGGCCAGAGGCGTGCCAACCCACAAAGGTTTCTGCAAAGTCGCGGAAGCCTTCATCCACAAGTATCGGGTTGCCTGCATCGTCAAAGAACTTCGCTCCATAGGAAAACGCAGGGCCCGCCATGCGGTGCGCGGTGCGATCCATGGCCAAGCCTGCAGTGACGCCTGTCGCGGATTGAACTTCAGCCAAGGCCGTTGCCCAATCATCCCATGTTGCGCCATCACCCGGCATATCTACGCCTGCATCTTCAAAGAGCGAGACATTGACGTAAGGGCCTGTCACAGTGAGCTGTGTCATCCACCCATAAATCCCGTCATCCCCTGCACCTGGAGCGCGGAACCACGGCAGGGTTGCGCCATAGGCCGCTTCCCATGCGCCACGGTCCACATAGGGTGCGAGATCAAGGTAATACTGGTTCAAGCCGCCCAGATTGGTCACGCGCGCGACATCGGGGGCCGCATCCGTTTGCAACTGATTTTCTAACTGATCACGGATCACGTCATAAGCAACGGTTTCCATGTTGACAGTATGGCCTGTCGCTGTGGTGAACGCGGGCAACATTTCCCCGATCACATCGCATTCATTGCCATCTTGATAGCACAGAAACGTAATTTCGTCCGCGAAAGCGGGGGCTGCGCTTGCAACCATAAGTGCTGCAATTGCAGTGCTGGTGAACTTAGCGGTCATGTAATTCCTCCCTTAAACATTACCGTTGGTTTTGGTCGTCTCAGTCTCCCCCTTTTTATCGGGGTATTTTGGTTAAGCGGGCTCAGCCTCCCTCACGGTGAAAGTGCCAAGCTTGCCACGGAAAAATCCAAGCGCACCACCCGAGTCGCGATAACCCGCACGCTGCACTTGGCCGACCATGATGTCATGATCACCGCCGGCGTAATTGGCCCAAGCTGTGCATTCAAACCGCGCAAGACAGTCATGCAGCACGGGCACACCTTCGGCGTTTGTATCAAAATCATCAGGCCCGAGTCCCTTCGCATCGCGCGCAATACGCCAGCATAGATCTTCTTGATCCGCCGCTAAAACATGGATGGCATAGGCTGGGGCTACGCCAAAGAAGGGATAACGGCGCGAAGCACGATCAATTGACCACAGCACCAATGCAGGATGGAGAGACACGGATGTAAAACTATTTGCCGTGATGGCCACGGGCCCCTCATTGCTTGCCACTGTGACAATCGTCACACCCGTTGCAAAACACCCAAGCGCCGTACGAAATGCGCTCGGATTTGCCGGGTTCGGCACGAAGCTGCTGAGCGGGTGGTGGCGCATCTTCTGATCCATCACGCGACCTCATGACCAAGCGCAGCCTCATAAAGCGAGAACCAATCGCGCCGATCAAGACGCACGCGCAACGCGTCTGAAATGGTGGCAATACGCGGTAACGAATTTGTCCCAAGCACAGGCAAGATTACCGAAGGATGGGACAAGAGGAACGCCACGGCAACAGCCGCACGATCCACCCCCTGCTCTGCCGCAATCGCATCAAGCCGCGCGGCCAACAGCCCCTGGCTCGCCGTCATCAGCGCACCTCCCCCCAAGGGTGACCATGCCATGACGGGCTGTGCGTATCGTTGATGGAAACTCAAATCCCCGTTTGTGAAGGGCGCGATATGGGACAGCGACAGCTCAACCTGGTTGATCACCAATTTCGCGCTCATTGCGGATTGAAGCAACTCCCAGTCCCAAGGGCGGAAATTCGACACGCCCGCTGCGCGGATCTTGCCCGCTTTGATCAATCGATCAAGGCAGGACCCCGTTTCGTGATGATCCATCAGCGGATCAGGACGGTGGATGAGTAACAGATCAATCTGATCAATCCCCATCTCGCGCAAAGAGGTGTCAACAGATTGCGTGATATGAACTGCGGATGTGTCATAATATTTTACAGGCGCTTCAGAATAGCGGCCAATCGGGGCCACGATATCGCATTTTGTTACGATTTCCATTTTGGCGCGCAGATCGGGCCGCACGCGCAATGCTGCACCCAAAATGGCCTCGGCGGTGTAAGCACCATAAATATCCGCCTGATCAAAGGTTGTGATCCCTTGGGCAAGGCAGGTTTCGATTTTTGCGATGACATGATCGGTGGAGGTATCCGTGTCATCGCCAAGCCGCCACATCCCATAGACAAGACGGCTAAAACTCAGGCCCTCGGCGATTTGGACGCGGGGCATTGTCGGGGGTGTTTTGGTCATTTGCGAACGCCTCCGCCTAGGGGTGTATTCGGCAACGTAGCGGGCACGCGGCCATATTCATGGGGCAAAGAGCAAGTTTTCATCTGTGGCAACACGCGGGTGCCGAAATGCTCTGCCTCGTCTTTGTGCGGATACCCCGAAAGAATAAAGGCGCGGATGCCTATTTTCTGGTAGTCCTCAAGCCGCGACAAAACCTGATCGGTAGAGCCAACAAGCGCCGCCCCACAGCCAGACCGCGCGCGGCCAACACCCGTCCAGAGATGGGGTTCGATATAACCCGCATCATCCGCAATCTCGCGGTTTTTCGACTGATGGCTCACCCCAAGGGATTTGGCATCAAGCGCGCGATTGCGGATCGCGTCCCCCTGATCCTTATCAAGTTTCGAGACGATATATTCGGCGTATTCACGCGCTTCGGCCTCGGTGTCGCGCACAATCACATGGACGCGCAGACCGTAATCAAGCGTGCGGTTATAACGTTCGGCCACGGCATTGACCGCCTGCATCCGTCCACGCAACTCTTCCTCGCGCTCAGGCCACATAAGATAGACATCACAATGCTGACCGCAAAGCTCAAGCGCATCAGGCGAGTAGCCTCCGAAATACAGCAGCGGCCCGCCCTTTTGAAAGGGGCGCGCGGGGTCGGTGGTCAGGCCTTCAAAGTTATAAACTTCGCCTTTGTAATTGATCTCGTCCTGCGTCCATGCCTGTTTCAGGATTTCCACAGCCTCGCGCGAACGCTGATAGCGAAATGAACTGTCGGCCACCTCACCGGGAAAATCCGAGGAGATGATGTTCACAGTGAGGCGGCCCTCCAGCATATGATCGAGTGTCGCGATGGTGCGCGCCAACATAATGGGCTGCATCTCGCCACAGCGCACAGCCGCCAGCAGGTTGATCTTGGAGGTGATCGGCGCACAGCCCGCAACGAAACTTAGCGTATCTTGTCCCACCTGATAGGACGAGGGGCACAGCACATTGCGAAAGCCGTGGCTTTCAGCGGTTTTCACAATATCCGAGCAATGCGCAAAAGATGAGCGCAACGCCCCATCTGGCACGCCCAAGAATTGATAATCATCCGAGCAAAGCGCAGCAAACCACGACACTTCAGCGGCATCAAGATCGGCAGATGTGATGGGAACCACGCTCAAATTCCTTCTCCCCTCCCTGCGGCGCGATGATCTGATCGTCGTCACTGCCGCTTGACTTTCCCCAAAATTAGCAGTGTCCTTAAATTGGATCAATAGTGTATCAATTTTTTCGAAAGGCGACTTCGATGCGCGATCAAATCGACCGCAGACCCGCCTCATCGGCGCTGCCGCTTTACATACAATTAAGCGAGGTCTTGATCCGTGAAATCGCAGCGGGCCGCCTGCCCGATGGCAGCCGCCTGCCGCCCGAACGCGCGCTGGCTGCGCAGTATCAAACCACGGTGCGTACATTGCGAAAATCCCTAGATATCCTAGAGAAAAAAGGTCTTTTGCGCCGCGTGCAGGGTTCTGGAAATTATGTGCAATCAAGCGCGCAGATCAGTTCGATCTATTCAATGTTTCGCCTCGAACTTCGCACAGGCGGCGGGCTGCCAAGCGCGCGGGTTTTGGCGATGGACTATCTTGCGAAACCCGCCGATCTGCCCAGTTTTGGTACAGCCACGCATGCCACGCGAATCCGCCGTTTGAGGTTCCTCAATTCTCTGCCAGTGGCGGTGGAGGAGATCTGGCTAGACGGAGCTGCGGGCCGATTGGAGGTCGAAAAGCTGTCTGATTCGTTGTATCTGACCTATCGTGTGCAATTGGGCCTGCGGATCCTTCAAGCTGAAGATTATGTCAGCATCGCCCCCATCCCTGATTGGGTGCCGCCCGAGTTCGCGCGCCCTGCCACAAACCCCGCCCCCTTTGTCGAGCGTTACAGCCATGCAGACGGTCGGGGCATCATTGAATATTCCCGGACTTGGATTGACCACGCGCGCGCACATTATGTGCAGCGTCTAAAGTAGAGAGGACAAATGTCTCAAATCACACGCTACGGCATCATCGGTTGCGGTATGATGGGCCAAGAACATCTGCAAAATATCGCCCTGCTAGACGGGGCGGAGGTGGCAGCGATATTCGAGCCCGATGCAGGCATGGCTGCGAAATCACTGGCCCTTGCACCAAAGGCCACTCTTTACGATAGTCTTGAGGCACTGGTGGCCCATCCCGATCTCGACTGTTACCTGATCTCCAGCCCAAATTTCCGCCATGTCGAGCAGTTAACATATCTCGCCAAACATCGCCCCCTGCCCGTCCTCGTGGAGAAGCCGCTCTTTACGGATCTCGCGCAACAAGACAGCCTGCGCGAGATCCGTGACAACTATCCCGCACCTATTTGGGTTGCGATGGAATATCGTTATATGCCGCCAATCACCGCCTTCCTGGAGGCCGCCGAAGGTGCCACGGGGGGGATCAAGATGCTGTCTTTGCGCGAACATCGCTTTCCTTTCCTTGAAAAAGTGGGCGATTGGAACCGCTTCAACCGCTATACGGGCGGGACATTTGTTGAGAAATGCTGCCATTTCTTTGACCTGATGCGCCTCGCCCTTAAATCGGAACCCCTGCGGGTGTTGGCCTCGGGTGGGATGGATGTGAACCACCTAGACGAGGCCTATGACGGCGAGACGCCAGATATCCTCGATAATGGGTTTGTCATCGTGGATTTCGCCAATGGCACGCGGGCGCTGCTCGAACTGTGCATGTTCGCTGAAGGCAGCCGCTATCAAGAAGAGGTCTGCGCCACTGGCCCCAAGGGCAAGATTGAGGCCTATGTGCCCGGCCCCGGCCGGTTCTGGCCCGATCATTTGGGCGAGGCCCCAATCCCGCAATTAATTGAAAGCCCACGCGCGCCCAAAGGGCCTATCGCCTGCGACATCCCTGTCGACCCAACCCTATTGGCCGCAGGCGACCATAATGGATCAACCTTTTATCAGCATAAGAAATTCTTGGATTTGGTGCGCGGTAAGAGCCAAGCACCCGAAGTCAGCCTGAATGATGGCTACATGGCCGTCATTATGGGAATGGCTGCACAAATTTCGATCAAGGAACATCGCGCTGTAGAGATTTCAGAACTCACCCGCGCGATGAATGGGTAACTGAAAGATGCCCCATCACCTGCGCGTGGCAGGTGATGGGGAAATCCGAGGCAAGCCTCAGCCTGGAACTTTGTTTGCCGCAGGCGCTTCGATTGGCGCTGCAACGGGCTGCGAAGAGCACGCCGACAGGGCAACAAGCGCTGTGATGCAAAGTGCAACAGATAGTTTTTTCATGATTAATTACTCCTTATGGGCAGTGATATGGAATCAAATCCACGCGCAACAGTCAATGACTACTAGATGTCGTGGGGGGTTAAGGTATCATTATTTTATATTGGGGATTGTGTAATGCAAGTATTTGAAATTGTTAACACACAATAAAAATACCTAAAAGGCGTCATATATGTCGAATTTAGACCAAATTGGGATTGTTGGGGGTGGATTGATCGGTCTGAGTTGGGCCGCTTTAGCGTCATCATTGGGTTATAAAGTGGTAATTATCGATCCCGATCCTGACTGCAGTCAGCATCTTTCGGCCTTTTTGGCCCATGCATGGCCAAACCTCGCAGAATTGGGATTGGCCCATCAGCCGACTGCGCCTGATGTCAGCCCAGATTATGCGGCTCTCAAAGGGGCCAGATTTGTCCAAGAAAATGCGCCAGAGCGTATCGCGGTCAAGCATGAGGTGATCCGCCGAATCGAGGCTCAGGTCGGGCCTGAGGTCGTGATTGCTTCAAGCACCTCGTCACTCATGGCCAGTGATCTACAGCAGCGCGCCAAACACCCTGAGCGCATCTTGGTAGCGCATCCAATGAACCCGCCGCATCTGATACCGATGGTCGAGCTGGTTGCAGGCCACCTCACCGCACCCGAAGCCATGGATCAAGCCGAAGCGCACTATCATGCGCTGCATCGCGTGCCGATCCGCGCAAAGCGCGAGGCACTAGGCCATATCGCCAACCGCCTGACCGCAGCACTCTATCGCGAAGCGGTCAATCTTGTGGCTGAAGGGATTGCTGATGTGGCTGATATTGACCGCGCCATTGCCAATGGGCCGGGTCTGAGATGGGCCTTTGTGGGGCCACATCTCACCTATCACTTGGGCGGTAGCGAGGGCGGCTATCGCGCTTATCTTGACCACCTTGGCCCCACGCAAGAGGCGCGTTGGAAAGACCTTGGTCATCCCAAACTGACCGAGGCGCTCAAGGCAGAATTGGTTGCAGGTGTCGAAGCGGAACTAGCCAGCATGGGCGGCGCAGATTTGCGCGCGCGCCGCGATGCTGCATTGGTGGCGCTTCTACGCCTAAAGGGGGATCAGGCACTATAACCCACCGCAAAGAAAAAGTGGGCGCAGATGCGCCCACTTTCACGCCCAATAAGGGTTGGGATCAGGACGGGATATCGCCCTCGACCCCTTCGACATAGAAGAACATACTAGCAAGGTCGCCATCGGACGCGGTTTCGCCCTCAGCCAACCATGGGCTGCCGTCTTGCTTGTTGATCGGCCCTGTGAACGGATGATATTCGCCTGCAGCAATTGCATCGCGCATAGCCTCAGCCTCGGCCTTTACTTCTGCGGGCACAACATCGGAAATCTCGCCAATGCCAACCATGCCTGTGCTGATGCCATCCCATGTGTTCACGGATGACCATGTGCCATCAATCACTGCCTGCACGCGGTCAATGTAATAGGGCGCCCAGTTGTCGATGATCGAAGAAATACGGGGCATCGGGCCATATTCCGCCATATCTGCCGCCTGACCAAAGGTGTAAACGCCACCTGCCTCACGCGCGGCCTGATGCGGCGCGGTCGAGTCGGTGTGCTGCAGAACAACGTCGCAGCCCTGTTCAATCAATGCCTTGGCCGCATCTGCTTCTTTCGCAGGGTTCAGCCATTCAAAGATCCAGATGATCTTGAATTCCACATCAGGGTTGACCTTTTTGGCGTGGATATAGGCCGAGTTAATGCCACGGATCACCTCAGGAATTGGCACAGACGCGATATAGCCAATCTTGTTGGTGGTGGTGACACGACCCGCCAATGTGCCTTGGATTGCGCGACCTTCATAGAAGCGCGCGGAATAGACAGACACGTTATCCGCCTGCTTATAGCCCGTTGCGTGTTCGAACTTCACATCAGGGAAATTCGTAGCCACGTTTACGGTTGGATCCATAAAGCCGAAGGATGTGGTAAAGATAATATCCGCACCACCCAAAGCCATTTGGGTGATCGCACGCTCGGCATCGGGGCCTTCTGGGACGCTCTCTTGATAGACAAATTCAACTGCGTCGCCAAAGTGCTCGACCATTTCCATTGCGGAATGATGGTGGTGCTGTGTCCAGCCGCCATCATTGATCGGGCCAACATAGATAAATCCAACTTTGGTCTTGTCCTGCGCGCGCGCGGGCATCCCCATTGCTGCGGCGAGGGCAGCTCCTGCGCCAGTCGCAAGTAGTGTTCTGCGTTTCATAATTACTCTCCCGGTTTTACCAGAGGCCAGGCTCTGGTCATTGCTGAAACCCTCAAGACGAGGGGTGAAAGGGTTTGCCCAATGAGGCAGGCGCCCGTCCCGCGCGTATCATCACTAGGACGATGATGGTTGCAAGGTATGGAGCCATTGAGAGATATTCGACAGGAATTTTCAAGCCTTCTGCTTGCAAATTGAGCTGAAGAACAGTGACACCGCCAAAAAGATAGGCACCTGCAATCAAGCGCCATGGCTTCCACGATGCAAAAACCACAATGGCCAAAGCAATCCAGCCTGCGCCTGCTGTGATCCCGTCAATCCATTGGGGCACGCGGACAAGGCTGATATAGGCGCCTGCTAGCCCTGCGCAGGCCCCACCAAATAGAATCGCAAAAACCCGGACACGGCGCACATTATACCCCAGCGCATGCGCGGCTTCGTGGTTCTCACCCACAGCGCGCAGGATCAGTCCCGCACGGCTATATTTCAAAAACGCCCAAACCCCCGCCACAATGACAATGCTAAGATAGACCATAAGATCATGGCGAAACAGGATCGGCCCCAAAACCGGAATATCAGACAAAATGGGGAAAGAGAGCTTCGCCACGGTCAAATCAGGTGATCCAACCGCATCTTGCCCGATCAGCGATGACAGGCCCAAGCCGAACATCGTCAGGCCCAAACCTGTGGCGACCTGATTGGTCAAAAGAAATTGGGTCAAGACGGCAAAGACCAAGGAAACGACTGCACCCGCACAGGCCGCCCCCACAAAGCCGAAATAAGGGTTGCCGCTTGAATGGCCCGCAATATAGCCGCAGACCGCGCCGACAATCATCATCCCCTCAACCCCAAGGTTCAGCACCCCCGCGCGCTCGACCACCAATTCACCGATTGCCGCAAGTAAGATCGGCGTTGAGGCCACCATCAGCGCGGCCAAAAGCAGGATCGGATTGATATCCATCAGCGCGCCTCCCGTTGGCCAAATTTGAAGCGATAATTGGTCAGCACATCCACAGCCAACAGGCAAAAGAGCAGCATGCCCTGAAAGGTCAGAATTGCCGCCGCAGGCAGGTTCAACTGTGCCTCAGCGGCCTGTCCACCGATATAGGTCAGCGCCATGATCAGCCCCGCAAAGAGAATTCCCACAGGATGCAAACGCCCCAAGAAGGCCACGATGATTGCGGTAAACCCGTAAAAAGCGGGGAAAGACCCAAGTATCTGCCCCGATGGCCCTGCCACCTCAAACAATCCGGCAAGCCCCGCAAGCGCGCCCGAAATCCCCATACATAAGATCACGAGGCGATTTGCATTGACCCCCGCAAATCCCGCCGCCCGCGGGCTTTGCCCTGCAAGACGCACATTGAAGCCAAACTGATGTCGGGTGAATAGGATATAGGCCGCCACCACGGCCATGAGCGCCGCTAAAGCCCCCCAATGAAAGCCTGTGTTGGGAATCAAATCCAAATTGGCGGCCGATGGGTATTGCCGCAAATTGCGGCTACCAGGCATGCCAAACCCCTCGGGGTTGCGCAAAAGGCCAATAGAAAACGCCTTGATCAACACCTCGGCAACATAGACCAGCATCAGCGACACAAGGATTTCGTTGGTCTTGAACACCACCCGCAAAATCGCGGGGATCATCGCCCAAAGAAGCCCCCCCACAAGCCCCACAACAATCATCAGTGGAAAGATCAACCAGCGCGCCTCCATCGGGTAGAAGGCCAACGCAACCCCTGCCCCACAAATTGCGCCGATGATATACTGACCTTCGGCACCAATATTCCAAATTCCCGCCCGAAACCCAAAAGACAGCCCCACGGCGATCAGAACCAAAGGGGCAGCTTTCTTGACAATCTCTGGTCGATAGAAATGCGCAAAGGGGCCAAAGATTGGATCCCAGAAAATCGTCTTGATCGCGATCAATGGATCTTTGCCCAAAATCGCAAAAAGCCCCATGCCAAAAATAATGGTCAAAATCACGGCCAAGACAGGCGCGCCGTATGTCCAAGCACGCGAGGGCTGTGGCCGTTTCTCAAGCCTAAGCATGGGCCACCTCCAGATCATGCGCGCCACCGAGCATCAAACCGATTTTCTCCATGGTCAGCCCCGCTGTTGGCACCGCTTGCGACAAGGTGCCTTCGTTCAACGCCGCGAAACGGTCAGTGATTTCCAACACTTCCTCAAGGTCTTGTGAGATCACAAGCACGGCTGATCCTGCACTCGCCAAGTCTAGCAAGGCCTGACGAATCGCCGCTGCGGCCGCAGCGTCAACGCCCCATGTGGGTTGGTTGATCACCAAAACGCGCGGGTTTTGGATGATCTCGCGCCCGATAACGAATTTCTGCAAATTTCCGCCCGACAGCGCACGCGCGGCGGTTTCGGGGCTTGGGGTGCGCACATCGAAACGCGCGATCACCTCTTGGGCGAAGGCACGGCTGCGCGGCCAATCAATAAACCCTTTTTTCAACAAGGAAAGCCGGGTTTTCGCAGTCATCAGCGCGTTTTCCACAAGGCTCATATCGGGGGCGGCGGCGTGGCCATTACGCTCCTCTGGCGCGGCACAAAGGCCAAGGGCGCGGCGGGCATTTGGCCCATCGGCACCAATTCCCTGATCCTCTAATAGGATCATATCATCACTTGTGCGAATCTCGCCTGACAGGGCTGCGACCAATTCATCCTGACCGTTACCCGCAACACCGCCGATCCCCAAGACCTCGCCCGCGTGAAGGGTAAAGCTGATCTCTTTTAGGCTTGTTCCGAATTGATGCGGCGAAGGCGCGCTCAGGCCCGACACTTGCAATAAGGGCTGCCCAGTCGTTACTGCCGCGCGCTTTGGCGTGGTAAGGGTCTTGCCCACCATCATCTCGGCCATGTCACGGTTGCTCATTTCGCGTGGATCAAAGGTGCCCACAACCTTGCCTTGGCGCAAAACCGTGGCGTGCTCGCACAGGGCGCGGATTTCCTGAAGCTTGTGCGAAATATAAAGGATTGATGTCCCTTCAGACGCCAAGAGACGCAATGTGCCAAACAGGATATCGACCTCCTGCGGGGTCAGGACGCTGGTTGGCTCATCCATGATCAAAAGCTTGGGATTTTGTAGCAAACAGCGAATGATCTCGACCCGCTGCCGCTCGCCCGCTGATAAATCGCCGACAATCCGATCGGGCGATAAAGGCAGCCCATAATTTTCCGATGCGGCCTGGATTTGCGTTGCGAGGTCTTGCGTCTTGGGTGGGTTTTCCATACCAAGCGCAATGTTCTCAGCCACGCTCATCGCGTCAAACAGCGAGAAATGCTGAAACACCATCGCCACGCCTGCGGCGCGCGCAGAACGCGGGTCAGTAGGGGCAAAGGGCGCGCCTTCAAGCAGCATCTGCCCCTTATCGGGGCGCACAAGACCATAGATGGTCTTGACCAAGGTCGACTTGCCTGCACCATTTTCGCCAAGCACGGCGTGGATCTGGCCCTTGTCGATATCAAAGCTGACATCGCTATTCGCGATGACGCCCGGATAGGCTTTGGTCAGTCCCTGCAATTCAAGAAGCTTCACATTGCCCCCGTGTTTTTATGTGCTGCCTGTTCTGCCCTAGACAGCAAGGCTGTGGCAACCCCCAAGGCAATGGCCTGCGGGTGTTTGCCCAAGGATATATCCCCTATTGGGCAGGATATGCGCGAAATTTGTGCGCTGCTATGGCCAAGCGCCGATAATCTGCCTTTAAACCGCGCCCATTTTGTGGCTGACCCGATTAATCCTGCGCTGCCAAACTCATGACCAAGCAGGGCATGGCACAGTTCGAGATCAAGGGAATGGCTATGGGTCACGATGATATGATCAGCCGCCTTTGGCGCGTGGCGCACCAGCCCTTGCGGGTTCTGCGCGATCAATGGCGTGACATTGGGGGGGATGAACTCGGGAAATCGAGACTGCGCGATATCCACCCAAGTCAAGGCCAGATCAGGCAAAGGCGCAAGCATACCCACCAAGGCCCGCCCAACATGACCCGCCCCCCAGATCCAAATCTGATGCGGCGCGGCAGGCCCAGTTTCGATCAGCCAATCCCCAACAACGGCAGGGCTGTGGGATGGATGCAGACGCTCGGCTGTGCGCGCGATTTTCGCGTCCCAACGCGCGTTTGGCCCAAGCGACCGCGCATAGGGCAAACGGTCAGGAATATCTTGCGCAAAGACCTCGAACACCACGCTGACAAACCCACCGCAGCATTGACCCAAATTTGGCCCAAGGGGATAGTTCCGCACCGCGATCCCGCCCTGCGGCAGCATCGCGCGGGCCTCTGCCACAGCCTCCCATTCAAGACGCCCCCCGCCGATTGTGCCCTCTTGACCTTCGGCCCAAACGATCATGGAGGTGCCAGCCTCGCGCGGGACAGACCCCGCCGTGCGCGTGATCAAAATCCGCACAAACGGCCCCCGTGCCGCACAAGCGCGCAAATATGCCAAATCAAGGCTCATGGTTGCAAGCCTTGGATGGCGCGCAAAATACGTTCAGGCGTTGCAGGTGCATCCAGATTTGGATAGCCCCCACCACAGGCCGCAATTGCGTCTGACACAGCCAGAAAGGCGGATATGCCCAGCATAAAGGGCGGCTCACCCACCGCCTTTGAGCGATAAATCGTGGCTTCGGGGTTTTCACCATCCACAAGCGCCACGTTAAAAATGGCGGGCCGATCTGAACAGGCAGGAATTTTATAGGTGGATGGCGCATGTGTGCGCAAATGGCCCCGATCATCCCACACCAATTCCTCAGTCATAAGCCATCCCGCGCCTTGGACATAGCCGCCCTCAACCTGCCCGCGATCAAGCGCGGGGTTCAGCGATGCGCCCACATCATGCAAAATATCGGCGCGCAATATACGGTTCTCGCCCGTCAATCGGTCAATGACCACCTCACTCACGGCGGCACCATGCGCAAAATAAAAGAAGGGCCTGCCCTGCCCTGTGGCGCGATCCCATGACAAATCGGGGGTTTTGTAAAATCCCGTGGCCGAAAGCCCAACACGCGCCTGATAACAGGCCGCCACAGCCTCGGCGAAGCTGATATTTTGGTCGCCCCACATGACACGGCCATCGGCAAACCGCACCTCTGCCCCTTGGCCCAGAAACTCGGCCATGCGGGTGCGAATGGCATCACAAGCGGCCAGAACTGCCATCCCGTTCAGATCACTGCCCGATGAGGCCGCGGTGGCCGAAGTATTAGGAACCTTGGCCGTGTCGGTCGCGGTGATCTTTACCTGATCCACCCCGACCCCAAAACGGCTTGCCGCCACTTGGGCCAATTTTTGGAATAGGCCCTGCCCCATTTCCGTGCCGCCATGGTTCATCATAATTGACCCATCTTGATACACATGAACCAACGCACCCGCCTGATTGAGATGGGTGAGGGTGAAAGAAATTCCGAATTTCACGGGGGAAAATGCAATGCCGCGTTTCAGGATGGGCGAGGTTTCATTCCACGCGGCAATTTCTGCACGCCGCGCCGCGTAATCGCACTCAGACAGCAGTTGATCTGTCATCTCATGCAGCAGAAAATCGCGCACCTCCATCCCGTAGGGGGTGGTGTTCGCAAGCCCCGCACGCGCGGCGCTCTTTGGGGCAGCGTAGTAATTTCTGCGCCGCACAAGGGCGGGATCAAGGCCCAAATCATGGGCGATATGATCCATCACCCGTTCAATCCCCAAAATGCCCTGCGGCCCCCCAAACCCGCGAAAGGCCGTAGCCGATTGCATATTGGTCTTTAACCGCAGCGAAGTGATTTCCGCATGGGGCAAAAGATAGGCGTTATCGGCGTGCAACATAGCGCGGTCCGCCACGGGTGCGGTTAAATCCTGCGCCCAACCGCCCCGCGTGATCTGCGTGAACCGCACCGCTTCGATCTGGCCTTGATCATCAAAGCCCACATCATAGGCAATACGAAAATCATGCCGTTTGCCCGTGATGATCATGTCATCATCGCGATCATAGCGCATTTTGCAGGCGCGCCCTGTTAGGCGCGCGGCCACTGCACAGGCCACGGCCAATGCATTGCCTTGGCTTTCCTTGCCGCCAAAGCCACCCCCCATACGCCGACACTCCACCCGCACCCCATGCATGGGCAGGCCCAAAGCATCGGCCACTTTGTGCTGTATCTCAGTCGGGTGTTGGGTCGAGCTGTGGATCACCATATCCCCGCCCTCTTGTGGCAGGGCCAAGGCGGCATGACCTTCGAGATAGAAATGCTCTTGCCCGCCCATGGTGATTTCACCTTGCAGGCGGCGCTTTGCCTGATTGAGGGCGGCTGTTGTGTTCCCCTTGGCCCAAACACGCGGGCCATCTTCAAAATAACTCTCCGCGGCCAGTGCATCCTCAATGCTGAGGATCGGTGGCTCTGCCTCAATCTCAATCTGCAAAAGCCGCGCAGCTTTGCGCGCCGCAAGGTGAGTATCTGCCACAACCAAGGCCACGGGCTGCCCCATGTAATGCACCCGATCTGTCGCCAATAAAGGTTCGTCATGCACCGAAGGGCTGACATCATTGGCAAAGGGCAGATCAGCGGCAACAAGCACCGCGACCACGCCTGGTGCAGCCTTCATAGCGGTAAGATCAAGCCCGCGGATAACCCCACGCGCCACGGACGACAGGGCAAAGGCCAGATGCAAGCAGCCCTGCGGGGTTGGAATATCATCGACATAGCGCGCGGCCCCCGTCACGTGTAGGCGCGCGCTGTCATGGGCCATGGGGGCGTGAACGCTCATGGGGTCACCTCTAGCACGGATACGGGTGTGCCTTGGCGTTCGGCGTAATAGCGCCACATCATGCCTTGCGCCGCTGCCATGCGATAGGCGGCTGATGCCCGCATATCAGAGAGCGGCGTGAAATCATCAACTAAGGCTGCGGCAGCAGCCGCGATTGTGGCCTCGCCCCAAGGTTGGTCGATCAACGCGGCCATTGCCGCGCGGGCCAGTTTGGGCGTTCCTGCCATACCGCCAAAGGCCAGACGCGCGTCTTGAACAATACCATTTTTGACCACGACATTGAACGCACCGCAAACGGCGGAAATATCCTGATCAAAGCGTTTTGACAGTTTGAAACACCGCAAATCAGGCGCAGATTTCGGCAACGTAACCGCTTCGACAAATTCCCCGCTTGCGCGGTCTTGGTGGCCGTAGTCGATAAAGAAATCTTCAATCGCAATCGCACGCCGCGCATCGCCCTTGCGCAAATGCAGCCGCGCGCCAAGCGCAATCAATGCGGGCGGGTTATCCCCAATGGGCGAGCCGTTCGCAATATTCCCGCCGATTGTGGCGGCGTTTCTGACCTGCTCTGACCCATAGCGGCGGATCATCTCGGCATAGCTGGGGTGATACTGCGCCATCACCTGATGCACCCGCGCCATGCTAACCATTGTGCCCAAGCGAATTTCATCTTCGCCCAACTGCACATCAGCCAGATCAGCGCATTGGTTGATAAAAATCACCTCGTCAAAATCGCGCAACTGTTTGTTGACCCAAAGGCCGATATCGGTAGCCCCCGCAATCAATAACGCGTCAGGTTTTGCAGCATAAAGCGTTGCCAATTCATCGCTGTTTTGCGGGGCATGGATGCTTTTTTGTGCTGTGGCCACCCATGCTGCATCGCGCGCAAGCCATGCGGTTTGCACGCCATCTTCAGCCGCTTGTGCCGCGCGGATGATCGGGGCATAGCCTGTGCAACGGCACAAATTGCCCGCCAAAACCGTGTCGTGATCACGGCGCCCATTGGCATGGCCTGCGACCATCGAAGCAATAAAACCGGGCGTGCAAAAGCCGCATTGCGACCCGTGATGCGTGATCATGGCCTCTTGGACAGGGTGCAGCGTGTCAGAACCAATACCCTCAACGGTGCGAATGGCTTTGCCATCAATCTGGGGCAAAAACAGAATGCAGGCATTAACGGCGCGAACCCCGTCAATATCCTGAACCACCACGCTGCAAGCCCCACAATCGCCCTCGTTGCACCCTTCCTTTGTGCCGGTCAGACCCCGCGCTTCGCGCAGCCAATCGAGCAATGTCGCAGTGGGATGGGTCGAGACCTGCACGGCCTCTCCATTCAGAAGAAACGAAACCTCCATCGAGAATTTAACCTGCCGCTTTACCCCGTCATGTGCCGTCACATCCTCAGGCGTCGATGCGGCGTAGAGACCTGAGCGGCTGTGTTAACAACAATGAAAGCGAGGGTTTTCGCGTTTGGCAAGAATTTTGTCGCGCCGCCCGCAGCCAAAACGCTTAACTTGCACGCAAATGCCCGTATATGATGCAGACTTGCAGGATAACCAACAGGACGGCTCCCATGGCGCAAGAGACGCTTTTGATCAAACACGCAGATCTTCTGTGCACGATGGAGGCGCGCCCAGATGCGCCCTATGGCGATGAGATCACCGATGGCGCGCTGTTCGCACGCGGCGGGGTGATCGAGGCGGTTGGAAAAACCGCGGATTTGCCGCAAAGCGCAGATCGCGTGATTGATATGCGCGGTCATGTGGTGATCCCCGGGATGGTGAACACCCATCACCATATGTTCCAAAACCTCACCCGCGCCGTGCCCGCAGCGCAAAACGCACCGCTTTTTGGTTGGTTGCAGACCCTTTACCCCATCTGGTGCCATATCGGGCCAGATCATATTTATTGGTCAGGGGCCTTGGCCATGGCAGAATTGGCGATGACGGGCTGCACAACCTCCTCCGACCATCTGTATCTCTATCCCAATGGCGCGCGGCTTGAAGATAGCTTTGCCGCTGCCGAAGATATTGGTTTACGCTTTCACGGCACACGCGGCTCGATGAGCATTGGCGAAAGCAAAGGGGGGCTTCCCCCAGATCGTCTGACCGAAGCCGAACCCGCCATTCTGGCCGATTGCCAACGCCTGATCGAAACCCATCATGACGCCAGCCGCTATGCGATGCGGCGGGTGGCTTTGGCACCGTGTTCGCCTTTCTCCGTCAGCATGGATTTGATGCGCGAAACCGCCACTATGGCGCGCAACTACGGGGTCGGGATGCACACGCATCTTGCCGAGAATGTCGAGGATATCGACTATAGCCTTGCGACCTTTGGGATGCGCCCCGGTGAATATATCGAGGCGGTTGGCTGGACAGGCCACGATGTTTGGCACGCCCATTGCGTTCAATTGGATGAGGGCGAGATCAACCTTTTCGCACGAACAGGCACAGGCATTGCGCATTGCCCCTGCTCGAATATGCGGTTGGCCAGTGGCATTGCACCCGTCCGTCACTGTCTGGATGCAGGGGTTAAGGTGGGGCTTGGGGTTGATGGCTCGGCCTCCAACGACAGCGGCCACATGCTCAATGAGGCGCGCCAAGCCATGCTGCTGCAGCGCGTTATGAAAGGGGGCGATGCGATGACCGCGCGCGAGGCTTTGGCGGTGGCAACCCGTGGCGGCGCGTCTGTTCTAGGCCGCGATGATATTGGGGTGCTTGCCAAGGGCTATGCCGCCGATCTTGCCGCCTTTGATACACGCGGCATCGATTTTGCAGGCGCGCAATGGGATCTCCTTGCAGGTCTGTTGTTCTGCGGCTCGGGTAAAACCAATTACACCATCATCAACGGCAAGGTTATTGTTGAAGAGGGGCAGTTGGTCAGCATGGATATGCGCAAACTCTTGGCAAATCACGCGGCCATGACCCGCGATTTGATGGAACGGGCCTAAGCGTAAAAAGCGGGTTTTTTGATCATTTCAACCCGCTCTTTGACGCCTGAGTGCAAGGCACGCACGCCTGTATCTGCAACAAGGGCGGCGGCATAGCCATCCCATGTGCTGGCAGCCGCTTCTGGCAAAATACCCGTTTGCACAAATCCCATGAAATCTCGATTTTGGGCGACATAGGCATCATGGTAATGTCCGCGCCAATCCTCGTCATAGCGGATCGCCGAACTCAGTCGCGCATCAAGGCGGGAATGCGCCACTTTATTGGTTGAGATACTGCCAAGCTCGCCGACCAATTCTGCGCGCACATCATATCCGTAGGCGGCGTTGTTGTTGACCTCGACTGTGATCAATTGATCATCATCGGTTTCCAGAACCATCACCACGGGCGCCACAACATCATCGCTGCGCTTAGGCTGATGGGCAGTGATCGTGGTCACCTCCACCCCCAAAAGATGCCGCGCGATGTCAAACTCATGCGGCGCGGAATTGGTAATCGCCATGGCCCCCGTGAAACTGGGATAAGGCGTGGCGAGGTTGCGGTGGAAATTATGCATCATCAAAGCCCGCCCCAACACACCTTTGGTAAGGGCTTCGCGCATATCCAAATAGGCGCGATCATAGCGGCGCATGAAGCCAACCATGATATGGGGCGCCCCTGTCGCCTGTTCAGCGGCCATCACATCCAAACATTCGTCAATCTTCTGGCTTAGCGGTTTCTCGCATAAAACCCGCTTGCCGCGTGCAATCAACATCTTTGTGTAAGGTGCATGAGTAAAATCGGGCGAGGCGACAATCACCGCATCAATATCTTCGCGCAACAGCGCGGCTTCGGGGTCATCTGTGCAATCAACCGCACTTGTCGCATCAGCCACGGCGCGCGCCCGCGCGCCATCCATGTCGCAGACAAGTTGCAAACAGGCATTCGGCACATCTTGGGCGATGATCTTTGCATGATCCGCCCCCATCACGCCCGCGCCAATGACCGCCACGCGCACCACCATCTTGTCCCCTCCCACGAAACACTTTGGTACTTTTGCTAAACCCCGAAGGGCGGGGGTGCAAAGAAAAAGGGGGCGCATGGCCCCCTTTTCCGGAAGATTATGCTGCCTTTTGGCGTGGCCCGTGAGCGGGCTTGCCGCGGCGGCGATGACGCGGTTTTCCATCCGCCGCGCCATGCCCTGCATTGGCCTTTGGCTTAAAGCCGCGGCGAGGACCACCGCGATGGGGACGACCACCACCTTGCTCGGCGTAGTCAGGCGCGCTGCCGCTGGCCACGGGGATTTCGAGTTTCATTAGCTTTTGCACTTGGCGCAGCAAATCCATTTCATCAGCGGCGCAAAAGGCAATTGCCTCTCCCTCACGCCCTGCGCGGGCCGTGCGGCCAATACGATGGACGTAATTCTCAGGCACATCTGGCAAGTCATAGTTGACCACATAAGCCACACCCGGGATATCGATGCCACGGGCCGCAACATCTGTTGCGACCAACACAGTGATCTCACCCGCGCGGAATTGTTTGATGGCACGATCGCGCTGACCTTGGCTTTTGTTGCCGTGGATCGATGCGGCCTTGTAGCCATCCTCAACCAAGCCTTTCATAAGCTTTTCCGCACCGTGTTTTGTGCGCGCAAAAACAAGCGTCAGTGCGTCCAAATCACGGCTCAGGATCTCGCGTAGCTTTGTGGGTTTGTCGCTCTTAGAAACAAAATGCAACGATTGCGTGATCTTATCTGCCACTTTTCCCGGAGGGGCAACTTGAACACGGCGCGGATTGTTCAAATAGGCGCTCGACAATTCTTCCATCTGCTTGGGCATGGTGGCCGAGAACAGCATCGTTTGACGCGGGGTTGCCAAATGCGACGCGATTTGGCGCAGCGCATGGATAAAGCCCAGATCAAGCATTTGATCGGCCTCGTCCAAAACCAGATGGCGCGTTTGGCTGAGATCAACCGCGCGACGATTGAGCAAGTCAATCAAGCGACCCGGTGTTGCCACCAAAATATCAGTGCCGCGCGCAAGAAGGTTGATCTGCTTGGGGATAGATTGCCCCCCCACCACAGAATGAACCCGCAATTTGGACCCTGCCGTCAGAGGCTTGAGGCTATCTGCGATTTGGTTCACCAATTCACGCGTCGGCGCAAGCACCAGAGCCTTGACAGTTTTTGGCTCAGGCTTACCCTGCTTGCCCAACAGACGGTTAATCAATGGCAAACCGAAGGCCAGCGTCTTACCTGTGCCTGTTTGCGCCAGACCCATAATGTCATGCCCTTCCAGGGCCAAAGGAATGGCTTGGTTCTGGATCGGGGTGGGTTCAGACAGGTTTGCGGCCTTCAAAGCCGCTTTCAATGTGGGCTCAAGTCCCAGCATATCGAAATCAAACAAAGAGATATCCTTTTCACAAGGCCCTATGCAAAGCGCGCGCAGAGCCACTTGGCCGCCAAAATACGGGCAGCCGTTTCGGGTTCACAACGACATTGGCCTTCCCGCCACCCTATCGCTGTATCAGGAACCCTGCGTGTTGGGATACTGAGTGGTGATGCCCCGCTCGGCCCTTTTGTCGGGCACAACTCTCTCACGCGATGACGCGGGTGCAGGTCTTGCACCTCGTGCATCTGAAGAAAGAAGTCAAGCGGTGATTGGCGCATAGCCGCTATGCAACCCGCCCCTTGCATTTGGGCCACAATCCGCGCGATGGTCAAATGCGCGCAGCCTTCATGCGCAAACTCTTCGCAATAATGGATGACACGCCCCATGACCCTTCCTCTCAAAGGTCTTTTCGCCGCTTTGGCGACGGTCACGATATGGGCCGTGTTTCTGGTCGGCACGCGGTTTGCCGTCAGCACGAATTTTACAGTAGAGGAGGTTTTGCTTCTACGCCTTGGCACAGGATTTTTGATCACGATCCCACTTATGCTGAAATTAGGTGTGGTACCGTACGGGCAAAGCGTGACAGGCGCAATCATGCTAGGGCTTGGGGCTAGTGCGCTTTTCCCCTACATAATCTCAATGGGGTTGTTCTTTGCGCCAGCCTCCGATGCGGGGGTCTTAGCACCAGGAATGCTACCGTTTTGGACGGCTATCGTTATGGTGTTTATGGCGGGAGAGCGTCCTTCGAGGCCACGTTATATCGGCCTAATTGTGATCTTTATCGGCGCTTTAATGGTGGGACTTTGGCAAGTCATACATAGCAGCGTAGATGGCGCTTGGCGAGGACATATCCTATTTTTATCTGGCTCGTTCCTGTGGGCGATTTATGCAGTCTATTTCAAACAAAGCGGGTTCACGCCTCTGCATGGTTTGGTGATTGGGCTCTTCTGGGGAACCCTCACCGTGGCGCCATTTCTGGCCCTCTCAGGGAATGTCAGTTTTGCGGAAGTAAGTCTGCACGATTTTCTAGTCATGGCTGTACTTCAGGGTGTTTTGATCGCAGTATTGGCATTGGTTCTCTACTCTATCGCCGTGCGCCAATTGGGGGCGGCGCAAACCGCTGCCTTTGGCGCGTTAACCCCCGTTCTCGCCTTGATCGGGGGTGCGCTGTTTCTGGGCGAGACTGTTACACTGATCAAATTGACCGGTGTAATTTTGGTAGCCACAGGGGTAATTTTGGCTTCTGGCCTTTTTGACAGCAGAGCTTAAGTTAGCCCGCCTGATATTGCCCAAGCTCAGCACGGCGCACAATGGCCCACCGATATTGCTCGGGCCATAGCGAAAACGCATCCACTTCGCCGAGCGCTTCAGCGGCGTGAAGGGGCCAAAAAGGATCATGCATCAATTCCCGCCCCAAGGCGATGAAACTGGCGCGTTCCTCTTGCAGGATATCCTCTGCCTGCTGCCCGTCCACGATCCGTCCAACCGCCATGGCAGCAATACCTGCTTCGCGCTCCATCGCCTCGGCATAAGGCACCTGAAATCCCAGAGGCCGCTGACCGCCTGCAGGCAAAGGCCGCCCATCATCACTGGCGCGGAAGGCGGGCGCGCCCGCAATCCCACCCGATGAGCAATCGATCACATCGACCCCAATCGCCTTAAGCGCCTTGGCAAGCGTGACGGAATCCTCAAGCGACCATCCCCCAGCATCTACCGCAGAAATTCGGAAAAAGAGGGGAAGATCCTCAGGCCAAACTGCGCGCACCGCGCGGCTGACCTCCAAGGCAAATCGCATCCGTCCCCCTAGATCCCCACCATAGGAATCATTGCGTTGATTGGTGGCGGGCGACAAAAAGCTATGGATCAAATACCCATGCGCGCCGTGAATTTCGATCACCTTGAACCCTGCGGCAAGCGCGCGCTTGGCAGCATCGGAAAAAGCCGCGATCAGCCCCGCGATCTCATCCACACTCAACACTTTGGGGCTTGGCCACCCATCAGCCAAAGGCAGCCCAGAGGGCGCAACCGTTTGCCACCCCCCCTCGCCCCATGACGCATCATCGGTCGCTACAGGCTTACCGCCCCCCCATGGGGGGGCACTACTGGCCTTGCGCCCTGCATGGGCCAACTGGATCGCAGGCACCGCGCCCATCTCAGTGATGAACCGTGTGATGGGTTTGAACGCCTCCAACTGCGTATCGTTCCAAATTCCCAAACATTTGGGCGTGATCCGTCCGCACGGCTCGACCGCGGTCGCCTCGGTAAACACCAATCCCACCCCGCCACGCGCAAACGCAGACAAGTGGGACGCGTGAAAATCAGAGGCCAAGCCATTCTTTGCGGAGTACATACACAGCGGCGAGAGCACGATACGATTGCGCAATGTGAGGCCGCGCACAGTCACGGGTGAAAATAATTTGCTCTCAAAGGGCATAGCAGACCGCCTATTATAAGAATGAATGAAATTGTCGGCACGAAAACGAATTCCCACCGCATTTACCTGCTTGTTGAACATCCAACAATCGAAATTAAAAGAAAATCTGCGCCCGACTGAAAGGTCAGTTGTAAAGCCCAGCACTGCGGGCTCTTAGTCGGATCAGAGCCAGCACCGTATCGATGGTTGGGGTGGGTATACCGGTAACCTTTCCTAGTTCTTGCACCGATGAAACTAAGGCATCTATTTCCATGGGACGTCCCAGATCTAAGTCTTGCAACATGGAGGTTCTGTGTACGCCTACTGCGGCTCCGCCATCAATACGACGATCGACATCAATTGGAAACTTTACACCAAGCGCCTCAGCGATTTGTTGCGCCTCGAGCATCATGTTTCGGGCAACCTCTCTAGTCCCTGCGTCCGTGCATAATACATCCAAAGTAGCATGTGTGAGCGCTGAAATTGGGTTGAATGACAGATTACCCCAAAGCTTAACCCAAATCTCGTCTCGCAACTTCGGGCGTACCGGAGCCTTTAACCCCGCTTCGGACAAAGCGGCCGATAATGCCATGGCGCGCTCTGACTTGGACCCGTCAGGTTCGCCCAAGGAAAATCGGTTACCCTCGATGTGTTTAATCACACCTGGCTCAACAACTTCAGCAGCAGGGTAAACAACGCACCCCAACACGCTATCTGGCCCAAACGCATTCCATTGGGCATCTCCGGGATCCACGGACGCAAGACGCGTACCTTCTAGAGGCCCACCAATCTTGTGAAAGTACCACCACGGCACTCCATTGACGCCTGATACAACCGTAGTTCCATCCCCAATAAGTGGGACCATCTTGGATACGACTGGAGGCACAGAATGTGCTTTAAGCGTGACGACCACATAATCTTGGACCCCCAGCGCCTCGGGGTTTTCAGACGCATTGACCTCTACCGTTGTTTGACCGCTCTCCTCGATCAGAGTTAGCCCGTTCTGTTGCATGGCCTTTAAATGTGGACCGCGCGCGACAAGGCTAACGTTAGCTCCAACTCGAGCTAACTTTACCGCCATATAGCCGCCAATTGCGCCCGCACCAAAAATACAAATTTTCAAAGAAATACCTCTATGCAAGACCCAGTTTTTCAGCCAACCCAATACGCTGAAGTTTCCCGGTGGCACCTTTTGGGATTTCATCCAAGATAAGAACTGTCCGCGGGACCTTAAACGCTGCCAAGCGCGCAGCTAAAAACTCACGGAGCTGAGCATCTGTGGCAACTTGCCCTTCCTTCAATACGACAGCTGCGCCGACCTCTTCCCCCAACTTGTCGTGAGGGATAGCAAACGTTACGCATTGGGCGACACTGGGATGATCCGACAATATGCCGTCCACTTCCAACGGACTTATTTTTTCGCCACCTCGGTTTATGATTTCCTTCAGGCGGCCAGTGAGGCTCAGATAACCGTCTTCATCGAACATGCCCTGATCACCTGTACGGAACCAACGTTTTCCGTCTGCTTCAAAAAAGTTCTTTTCATTGGCTTCCGGGTTTGCTTCGTAACCAGGCGTTACATTTGGCCCCGAGATGGCGACTTCACCGAGACCATTAATCAAACGATTTTCTGTTTCGTGTGCAATGCGTACTTCTGGCCCTGCTGGCAATCCTACAGCGCCTGGTTTCTGTCTACCTGGTTCGATCGGGTTACAGCACATTTGGTGAGCAGCCTCGGTCATCCCGTAAGCCTCTACAACTGGCGCACCAAACGTTTCTGCAAGCTGCACCATTACTGGACCTGGCAGCGATGATGACGAAGAACGCAAGAAACGTAGACGAGACTTCTCAATAACCGCCTGGTTACGGGGCGCTCGTGCAAGAATTGCTTGGTGCATCGTCGGCACCGCCGTGTACCAAGACGGATCGACCTCCTCGAGCCAGCCATAAAACTTTAACGCATCGAAGCCTGGCGCGCAGCTGATTGAGGAGCCAGCGGCGAGAGACGCGCTAACAGCAGCAACTAAGCCGTGAATGTGAAACAGCGGCATAACATTTAGACAGCAGTCGCCTTCGGTGAGAGCCAAAGACTTTTTAATGTTCTGAGCAGATGCAACAACATTTGATTGAAGTAACGGCACAATTTTAGGCCGTGATGTGGTGCCGGAGGTATGAAGTATAAGAGCAATGTCATTAGCGCCTGGCACAGCCGCCGTAGCTTCGCCCGTCACGTTCGTTGAGAGGGTAAAATTACCTGCAGGTTCTAAAGATGTTAACTCAAAAACCATCATGTTGAAACGTTCTGCCACGGCACGCGCGGGACCATCATATCCAGCTTCAACCACAAGCGCGCGCGCTTTTAAATCTTCGAGATAAAACGCAAATTCTTCCTCGCGATAAGCAGGGTTCAAAGGAGCGGTAGTAGCAGATTGAGCAATAGTCACAAACGCAGCTGCCATCTCTGGGCCATTAGGAAGCACAATTGCCACACGATCAAATGATCCGATACCCGCTTTTCTCAGCGAACTATTCACATCTTTTGATAATTTTCTGAGACCGTCGTATGTCATCCATTCACGGCCTGGCGCACCAATTGCCCGCGAGGCTCCGGGATGAGCTGATATCAGATCCAATAACGTTTTCATACTAATCTTCCTTTGCTTGATACTTATGCCCAAGCCGCAACGATCGTCAAAAGCTCTGAAGACGAAGCCTTAGGATAGAGCCATTGGATCTGGGTTATGGCACCATCATTGATCCTAAGGTTAAAGAACCACGCTAGAAACCGTTCAATGCAGAACGCGTAAAAGATTGATCTTTCAAAGACGCATAAAGTGCCCGCCCGGTTTCGGTCACACTGATCTGATTACCCTGTCGCTCAAGCCACTGCTTGTTTATACCAAACGCCTCTGGATCCATTTCTTTTCCAGATGTTAGCTGACTACAAAACTGCAAAACCAAAGTTGCTTCATCATTAGAAAACATGCGAAATACCTCCCCATATCGAGAATGTATTGCATTGTTTTAATTTAGCAAAATGAATACTTTCATATACTTTAGTATACCAAATAACCAAAACGATGCGCCATGAACTGGCGCGAACCGAAAGCGGCCTACAAGTTCACCGGGGGCGTTGTGACGCCGGTTAGCACAGCGGTCACAATGAGAATGGCCCCGATGGTAATAGCTTCAAAAGCGATGGATCGCCGAAGCTTCTTGCCCGCACCTTGCGCCGACTGAACCATTGCTGGGACTAATCTGAACTTGTTGAGCGCTGCTAAACTTAAAAGCCCTGCAACCAAGACAAGTTTGGCAAAGAGTGTCACGCCATAGTCTGTCGTGAATAAAGGCGACAATGACCCTAGCATGCACCACGCAAATGCCAGTCCGACTATAACCAGCACTGGCACAGTCAGACCTGCCAGAACGCCAAATCGATGCAGGACCACAACTCCATTGGCCTCATGAGAAGCGCGATATAAGGGTGCTAAACTTGCCACCCAAAATGCCCCTGCCAAGATATGGACAACGATGAGCGGCGCAAGGAGATAGCGAGGTTCTCCCAGAGAGTGACCTATTGTTGCGAATGACGATGCAATAATTGTTGCCCCAATCAAACCCATTAAAAGCCATGAGTGTCGCAAGGCAATTGAGGCCAGAATGATGCCGCACCCAATAACCTGAAGCATCGCAAAGCTTCCCAAAGGACTTTCCCAAACAATCTGAAGCATGATTGGGTCAAGCATCCCCTCAAGTCCGGTCCCAGAAATACGGGCCGAACGGACACCGATCCGTAAGGCAACAAGAACTGGAAGGGCTACCGCGCATAGAATAGCGACATCCTTGGCCACTTTCCTGATCTTGCTATCGGCATTAGGGAAAGCCGTTAAAAATAGCGGCCCTCCCAAACACAAAAGGCTCATTGCGTAATTGACAGCCTTGAGCGCAATTGCGATCGCAATGATGCCGTCAGGCATCACTCAACCACCTCAAAAGAAAAGCTACCCTCCATAGGATGACCATCACTAGACAGCCCTCTCCATTCGACCTCATAAGTGCCAGGCTTAAGCGCGTCTTCAGGGGTGGCGACAAATTCAGTCGTGGGATCTAGGCCTGTCTGACGCTCAAGGGCGGTATCGCCATTCGGACCCACAAGTGAAACGGCCGTCACGCGCATCGGGTCGTCAAATCGTATTTCAATTTGCTCAACCGCAGTGACACGCGAGGCATCAGCGGGTGTCGTCTTTTCGGATTCAGAATGCGCGAATGCAGCAGCGTAACTTCCCAGAACCACAAGGGATGCAAAAAAGACCTGTTTCATCGTTGTCGCTCCATTTCGTCATGCATGGCCTTAATGTGTTCTGGCCAAGTAGATTTGATGTAACTCAGCACCGCGATGATCTCTTCATCCGTCAAAATGTCCTCATAAGCGGGCATGTTTGACTGGTAGCTTGGGTCATTAATAAGAGCTGCGACGCCGTATTTGGTTAAACCATATAGCGTAAGACTATCGTGATGCCATGTGTGGCCATCTTCGTTATGCGGAGGCGCGGGCACACGCCCTTCTGCATCTCGTTGGCGCCAGTTGGGTTGACCCTCCAGATTGGCACCGTGACAAGACGCACAGTTATTCTGATAAATTTGGCTGCCTTGCAAGACGACCATCGGATTTTCGGCCTGTAAGGTCACTGCTTGCGCGGGCTGAGTGATGCCCATGACAAAATAACCAACAGCCGCAACGCCTGCAGCCACCGCACCAAGAATTAATGCTCGTTTCATTTCTGATTGTGTCCTATTTGATCAAGACCAAGCGATATTTCAAGTCACCCAAGACTTAGGGAGAGTGGACCTATCGCCATTACCACTGGAAAATTTTTACCTGCGTCATGAAGGCGAAACGTATCCGCCCTTGAATGACCAGCTTCATCCTCGTGGTGGCGTCCTGAGCCGTGGCAAGATGAAACCATTTGGCAAGATGGTATCTGTCATAAAGACAATAGACGCTTGCTGCGCAACAATCTGTAAGGTGTGGGTGGGCGCTAGGACAGCCATAAACACTGAGCAGGTTGAAGCAGAATGTTTGATCTCGTCACAGCATGCGACATCGTGATGTCCATCCATTTCAGCAACAGTGATGTGCTGTTCTGCCATTAACGTATGCGCATCTGCCACTACAGCAAATAACGTCCCCGACAGAACTAAAAATGCCAAAACTGAAATGCGTATAATCGTCATTTCGTAAGGGTAAGAAAAACTATACCCGTGCACAACACTTAAGGAACAAAAGTTGACTCACCGTTCTGTGATGTATTATTAGTTTACCTTTTGAAACAGGCTGTATTGAAATGACTGACTGCTTCCCCAAGGTGTTTCGTGAAGGTCGAATTCATATCTGATCAACCTTAAGTTTGGGCCCAGCAACAATGCGAGCTCTTCTGGGTCATACTTCACGATAGGAAGACTACTGCATTTATCAGGGCCATCAGGCGCAAAAGTGGCAATGATTGCATGACCACCAACCTTCAAACCCGCATTTAAACAAAGAATATATGCAGTTTGATCTGAACTTTCGGTTAGAAAATGAAACACAGCGCGGTCATGCCAAAGATCAAAAGTATGTTTCGGTGGCGTCCAGCTTGTAATGTCGGCTTTAACCCACTTTACCTGCGCAGAGCTATCGCCAAGAGATGATTTACCTCTGTCTAGAGCCTCAAGCGCAATGTCTAAAACCGTTATTGTTCCAACGCCCTGCTCTATTAGATAGCGAGCCAAGGTAGACGTTCCGCTACCAACATCAATTACAGACGAATGCTTTCCAATGCCCGACCCTTCAATCAACTTAAGGGAGAGCAGTGGGTTGTCTTGATACCAACTAAGCTTTTCGTCAGCCTTGGTCGCATAAACTCGAGACCAATGCACTTCACGATCAATAGACATAACCCAACTTCGAAACACAATTTAATTACGATATGTTACCTAGATAGCTCACGAGATCTCACGAAGCAATCTGAAGACGAGCACTGACACTACGAGCACTACTGCAAACCCATCAACATCTCCGACAAAAATAACACCAGAGGCACGCATATCTGTGACATCTAAGGTGTAGTGAAGGATTGCGTTGATTAGAGCGCGAAAAGCGCCGGCGAGGATCAAGGTTTTCCAATCCATTGAGACAGACAGGTATTCCCGCTCGATAAAATAAAAGCGGCTGAACACCTCAAAGGTCAGGACGCAGTCTACAAGACTACCCGACGCGAGAAGACGTTCATCAACCGTAATGCCAGGATCGCTGCCTAGGCCCGCGTAGACCGCGCTGATCGGCAGAAGGTAGAGGATGCTTCGCCAGCCGAATAAGTAGGCCGCAAGCACCCGAACACCGTGCGGAAAGAACAGGACGCTGCCATAGATAAGGCCCAGCACCACGGACTGTTGCAATTTGTCGACAACAACGAACTGTCAACACTGGTGTATCTGATACTCATGCGGGGATCAGTAGGCTTGCATGAAGTAAGCCACGCTGATTTAGTGTCGTCAAAGTATAGAAAGGCCTATCCCATGAATAAACGCCACCTTTTCGCAGGTATGGCGGCCCTCGGCACTCTAGCTATAGGTGCGTACGTCGTGGAAGCACAGATGATGACAAGGCACGACAGGCTTCATGCGCAGCACGGTGGCCATGGTATGGGGCATGAAGAGCATAACATGCCAGGGCTACGGGGGACTAACACGACAGACGCTGAGACTGCGGAGATGCAAACTCTGTTTCGTAACTTCACCTTAATTGATCGTGAGGTGAGCAATCTTGAGAATGGGATCTACTCAATAACCACCACCAGTGACCCAGATACATTCAATTCTTTGGTGAGCCATGTAACTGGCATGATTGCTCGTGTTGAGGCAGGGGACGATCCACAAGTCATCATTCAAAGCCCAACGCTAGATGTATTCTTCATGCGTGGTGAGAATATCGAAACCGAGATCGAAGTCGTAGAAAATGGCATTGCAGTGACCCAAACATCGAGCGATCCAGAGCTAGTGGCTGCATTGCATCACCATGCTGCTGAGGTAAGCGACATGGTAGATCGTGGGATGCAAGCTGTGCATGAGCGGATGATGAAATAATCCGCAATAATCAGGAATTAATGAACGCCCTCATGGCTTCAGCCTCATCCTGATACTTCTGAAGCGTGCGGTTCATCACATCTTTATTTGAAACTACACCCACTAGCATCCCATCTTGAAGAATTGGCAGGTGGCGGCAATTATTATCAGCCATCACTTGCATCATCTCTGATGACAAAGCCTCAGTGGTAACCGTAGCAACTTTCTTTGTCATGATATCCCGAGCAATCCAACCACCAAGGTCTTGTTCAGTTGCAAGGTGTCTCACAATGTCGCGCTCAGAAATGATACCATGGACCCGACCAGAGCCATTTTCTACGACAACGGCACCAATATTATGCTCTGCCAACAACGTGATGATTTCCGAAAGTGTAGCCTTAGGGCCCACTGTATAGCATGGACGTGCGATAAGGCTTTTCATAAACGGCGTCATGTCATCCCTCCCAAGAACTACAATATACTCGCCTTAAAAGTGTATCGCGGATGCGTGGGAACACAATAGCTATGGCAAAAGTTATGGAATAGCCCGTTGGTCTCCCATCATCCCAATGGAAGCCGGAATTATGAATTAAGAGACATTCAGCGAAGCTTAAAATGAGTTATTCAGAAAAGTAGTTGCGGAGGCAGGATTAAGCCTGTGCCGAACCATGGTTTTTTCATAAAAACTTTAATATTCCGTTTTGTTTTTTAAAAACCCAATCTTCTCACTTTGACCCCGAAACTCATATACATTTTGAATGGTGAAACTCTGCTGACTTCCGTTCCACAAAGATCTTATAGTGGTCGTAAAGGTAGGGAGCTTTGCGAATGCACGACTTGACCTTACGACAAATTGAAGTGATACGTGCTGTTATGCTAACGGGCACGATTTCAGGAGCAGCAGGGCTCTTAAATGTTTCCGCCCCAGGGATTAGCCGGCTTGTAAAGCATGCTGAAGAAACGCTTGGAATACGATTATTTGAGCGAAAAGCTGGCGTGTTCATACCATCAGTTGAAGCAAGTCGCGTATTTGATCAGGTGCGAGAAGTATACCGGCAAGTTGAAAGCCTAAATGCTGCAGTCAGCTCACTTAAGTGTGGCGAAGATGTAAGGCTATCATTCGCTACTGCACCTTCAATCGCACAATTTATCGCTGCACGAGTTTTGCAGAACGTAAGGGGCATGTATGGCGACTTATTTGTCGACATGAATGTTCTAAAAATTGAGGAGACAGTTGATTACCTTCTTCTTGAAAGAGGAGAATTTGTCATTATGAGCTCACCTGTAGAAAATGCAGCAATTGATAATGAAGAGATCGCAGAGGGGCGGCTAGTAGCCATTATGCCCGAAGGCCACAGGCTGTCCAAGAATAAGAGTATTTCAGCCTTGGACCTTGCTAAGGAGCCTGTGATCGGCGTCGATCCGAATGATCCATATGGAGCGCTATTGGCTAAACCTTTTCTACAGGCTGGTATTGAGATTAATCATGCAATGCGCGGACGCTTTGCTCAAACCGTTGTTAGCCTAGTCAGACACGGTTTGGGGGTGGCAGTTATTGATGAGTTTTCGGTGGCTGAGGTATATATGCCCGGATTGGTGCGACGGCCACTGGTCCCCGATGTCCCTATCAAATCATATGTCGCTCGTAAAAAAGGCCGCGTGCTCTCGCGTTTTGCAGAAGACACAATAGGTCATTTTCAACGACAGTTGGAACGAGCAGTAAAAGACGGGCCTTGGTACCGCTCATCAAAGTAACATCATGTTAATGATACGATTATATAAATATTTGACGTTAAGTGATGGAATATAAATGATGAACACAACGCTAGAGGCGCCAAGTGAGGCTCACAGCTCCCTGGGGAAGTGTTCATGGTCAACAAAATCGATCTTCATCTTGGCCCTATTGGTGACAATATCGCTCATTACACCCCTATAAATACTGAGTTCCTTCAAAATGCAGAAACGAAGGGATTGGACGTTATTTCTGGATATGAATTGTTCTTCTATCAAAGAGTACGTGCGTGGGCACATTTTGCTAATCTGCCCCTTGATGAAAGTCGCGTTCGATCAGACCTCATACCCAATGGAGATATGGCATGAAGACTTCTATCGCGACAGTTTCTATATCTGGCAACCTAAGAGAAAAGCTTGAAGCTATCGCCGCAGCAGGCTTCAAGGGCATAGAGATTTTCGAACAAGATTTTGTTGCAGATAGTGGGACGCCGCGCGAGATTGGGGACATGATCCGTGATCATGGCCTTGAAATAACGCTCTTTCAGCCATTTAGAGATTTTGAGGGGCTCACTGGAGAAGCACGCCAAAAAGCGTTTGATAGAGCACGGTACAAATTCGACACGATGCAAGAATTAGGCACGGATTTGATTTTGTTCTGCTCCTCTACCCGCCCAGATGGGCTAGGTGGAATTGATCGCGCCGCCGCAGATTTCCAAGATCTTGGGGAACTAGCTGCAACTTACAACATTCGCGTGGGCTATGAAGCCTTAGCATGGGGTAGGCATGTGTACGATCACCGTGATGCTTGGGAGATTGTGAGACGCGCAGACCATCCTAATATCGGCGTGATCCTTGACAGCTTTCATTCCTTGGCAAGAAAAATAGACCCTAATACGATCCGCAGTATTCCCGGCGATAAAATATTTTTTGTTCAGTTAGCAGACGCGCCTTTAATTGAAATGGACCTTTTCTACTGGTCTCGGCATTTTAGAAACATGCCCGGTGAAGGAGACCTTGCTGTAACTGACTTCATGCGAGCCGTCATGGCAACTGGGTATAACGGACCAATAAGTCTGGAAATATTTAATGACCAATTCCGCGGTGGGCTACCGAAAGGATTAGCAAGAGATGGCTACCGTTCTTTAGTGGCACTCATGGATGATGTTCGCAAAAGCGAACCCGACATCACTGTCCCAATGCCCAATTTACCGCCAAGGGTAGAAGTACAAGGGGTCGCATTCATTGAATTCGGAACTGATGGAAATGAAGCTGAGGCGCTATGCCACCAATTAAAGTCAATGGGCTTTTCACATGTAGGAAACCACGTTTCAAAAAAACTTGAGCTCTGGCAGCAAGGTGAAATCCGCATTCTGTTAAATACTGAAAAAACCGGCTTTAGCCATTCATCTTTCGTAGCAAATGGTACGAGCATTTGCGACATTGGCGTATTAGTGAACAACGCATCCGACACTATAAAACGAGCGCAAGCGCTGGCGGCGAAACCTTTCACACAACAGGTCGCTTCGGGTGAGTTGGACATCCCTGCAATTCATAATGTTGCGGGCAGCGTCATGCATTTTATTGATAAAGATAGCGGATTATCAAATGTGTGGGATGTCGAATTTGTCCCAGTTGAGAACAACATCGAAAATCAGGCTGGGCTGACGCAAATTGATCACTTGGCAGAAACTATGAGCTATGATGAAATGCTCAGCTGGTCATTGTTCTACACTTCCATTTTTGACATGGATCGAGCGCCCATGGTGGATGTTATCGATCCTGACGGACTCGTCAGGAGCCAAGCAATTAAAGCAAAAAATGGCTCGATTAGAATAACCCTTAATGGTGCAGAGACTCACAGAACTGTAGCAGGCAGATTTTTGGCAGAGCGCTTTACAGGTGCTGTGCAACATGTAGCCTTGAGAACAGAAGACATTTTTAAAACTGCAGTAGGCATGCAAGAGCGTGGCTTTGAATCGTTAGAAATGACCGAGAATTACTACCACGATCTACAGGCTCGTTTTTCAATTAAACATGAAAATTTAACGCGAATGAAAGCGCTCAACATCCTTTACGACGAGGATCAAGATGGCGCATTCTACCAGCTTTATGGTAAGCCTTTTGCGGGTGCTTTATTCTTTGAAATTGTTCAACGTATCGATCATTACGACGGCTATGGCGCAGCAAATGCGCCCTTTAGAATTGTTGCGCAAAAACGGCTCATGCGGCCAAAAGGAATGCCAAGCAAATGACTGCTAAAATAGATTATTTCCACAATTTATCTTAGAGCTCTCTGGAAGCACTCCAAATATTAATGTCTGAGACGCCATGTGTTGTGCGCTTTGTTCCAACCGAGAATATTGATCACTTTTTTAGCGCACAGCAAATTATGGGCACTTGTTGACTATTGCTTAGATGCAGCAAATTGCAGGCATTCGGCGAAGACACTGCGCTCAACATTGATTGGCGCTCCTCTTGCTACGCTGAATCCAACAGGGCCGGAAAGCAAAGGTGAAGACAATGCCACAGCAACCAGCGTTCCTTCTTTCAATTCGTCGGCAACCACTCCATGTGAGATGAACCACAGCGCATCCGAGAGACGAACAAGCTTACGCCCCACTGGAAGTGCAACAGTCTCATAGGCTGCACGTATCTCCGGCAAACCAATACTGGAGAGGTATCGCTCGACCGTTTGAGAAATAACCGCACCCTGCGGAGGTAAGATTAACGTATAGCCCTCGACCTTCTGCTCCGGTACTGGCTCGAGTAGTATGGGATGGCCGGGACGGCAGACGAGGACAACATCCTCTATGTAGAGTTGCTGGAAGGTAACACCTGTTCGAGTGTCTCGCTCTGGCATTCTTCCAACCACCAGATCAACTTGCCCGTCTCGCAACTGATTGAAAAGAAGCCAGTTTGGCCCTGATTGAATTTGCAAGCGCACATGTGGCATTTCCTTTCGGAATGCCAGAGCTGCTCGAGGAAGCAGATCCGTCGCAGCCGTCGGTAAAACCCCAATTGATAAACGTGTCGTTAGTTCGCCATCAACTGTAAGGCGTTCTGCTCCTCGCATGAGCTCGGTGATCGACGCGCTTGCATGGCCCTGAAATACACGCCCGGCCTCATTTAGTCTAAGCCGCCGGCCGACGCGATCGAACAGTCGCACGCCAAGCATCTGCTCCAACTCTTTCAGGCTGCGTGACACCGCTGGCTGAGTGATCCTTAACCTCTCCGCTGCCAGCGACACGCTTTCGGCACGAGCAATTTCAAGGAAGGTTCGAACGTGCCGAAGATTTAGATGCTGATCCCAATTCATAACATATTTGGTATATTATGTGCCGATAAAATCAATATAAAAAGCAAAATAATGATATATAATGGGACAAGGTTGAACTTATTATGGAGAATAATGTTGTCCGAGCGTCACCAAAAAGGCATGCAGGCACGTCGCTCAGTTCTGGGCGACGCTCATGTCGACCGTGCCGAAGCGGCAAAAACAGCCTTTGACGAACCATTTCAAACATTAATCACCGAGAGTGCATGGGGCACAGTCTGGGCCGATGAGACAATCAGCTATCGTGAGCGCTCGATGCTAACGCTTGCTCTACTGGCTGCAACCGGAAACTTCGAGGAAATACCAATGCATATCCGCGCTACGGCGCGCACTGGCGCTTCCAAAGAAGATATAATGCAAGCATTTCTACATGTGGCGATCTACGCAGGAGTGCCGAAGGCAAACCATGCCATCAAACTCACAAAACAGACCTTCAGCGAAATGGAAGAGCGTCCATGATCCACCAGATGCCACTACGACACAGATCATCCGCATTAAAGGGGAAGTGATATGACAGGATTAATTTCTGCTCGTGATTTGGACTGGCACCCCGCACCACTAGCACCAGACTATCGCAGTTCAATCTTGCGTTCGCCAGCCCATGCGCTTCTCCACTATGATCCGACTGAAACTGAGATGACTGGGCCAACATTTGGCCATAACATGCTTGGGGCGTTGGATGACAATTTGATCCTGAACTACGCAAATCCTGGGGAAGCTGCCATCGGCCCGCGCATCATTGTGCATGGCAAACTGATAGACGAAGATCGCCGCCCGTTACCTGGAAAATTGATCGAAGTCTGGCAAGCTAACGCAGGCGGTCGCTATAGGCACAAAAAAGATGGCTACACTGCACCGCTTGATCCAAACTTTGGGGGCTGTGGGCGTTGCATCTCTGGGGAGGATGGGAGCTATAGCTTCCAAACCATTCAGCCAGGCCCCTACCCCTGGCCCAATGGTGGCAATGACTGGCGTCCAGCACACATCCATTTTTCGGTTTTCGGCGATGGATTTGCACAGCGCTTGATCACCCAAATGTATTTCGAAGGCGACCCTCACATCGCGCTCTGTCCAATTGTTCAGTCGATACCTTCAACCCAAGCCATCAACACACTGGTTGCACGACTGGATATGTCGAACACGATCCCGATGGACATTCGCGCTTACCGTTTCGACATAGTGCTTCGTGGCCGCAATCAGACACTCTTTGAAAACAAGATGGAGGGATTGTGATGGCAAACTTCAAAGAATCTGCGTCGCAGACCGCTGGACCTTACGTACATATAGGCTGCGTGCCCACTTTTGCTGGACTTGAAGGCATGTATGGCGGCAAAGACCTCGGCAACACGATGATTACGGGCAACCCCGCCGGCAAGCGGATCACTCTATGTCTGCGTGTCATTGACGCTGCTGGGGAACCAATGACTGATGCGATGATCGAAGCCTGGCAGCCCGGTCCAGAAGGCTCATTCGGCCCGACCGAAGGCTTTAACCATTGGGGGCGCCAGCCGACCGACGCCGAAACCGGTGAAGCAATCTTCAAAACGCTTATGCCAGGCGCGCCTACCGGCCAAACACCGCATATTCTTCTCTGGATTGCTGCTCGCGGAATAAACATGGCGCTGATTACGCGAGTTTACTTCCCTGAAAACGACAACGCGGCTGATCCAGTCTTTGCTATTGCTGGGGAGCGTGCTGCAACACTTGTAGCCGAAAAAACCGACAATGGTTATGTTCATACAATCCACCTACAGGGTGATCATGAAACGGTGTTTTTCGATGTCTAAACCTTGCATTATCTGTATCGCAATCACCGGATCTCTACCTACTAAAGCGAACAACCCCGCTGTGCCGATTACAGTGGCAGAGCAAATTGAAAGTACGCATGAAGCCTTCGAGGCAGGTGCGGCGATTATGCATGCCCATGTACGTAATGATGACCAAACCCCTTCCTCAGACCCCGAGAAATTTGCAGCTCTAAAAGAAGGGGTTGAGAAACACTGCCCCGGTATGATCATCCAGCTGTCTACCGGTGGAAGGTCTGGCGCCGGCAAAACGCGCGGTGGAATGCTTCCACTGTCACCTGACATGGCCTCACTGTCGGTAGGATCAAACAACTTTCCCACTCGAGTGTACGAGAACCCTCCTGATCTAGTCGATTGGCTGGCGTCGGAAATGCGAACTTACGGCATCAAGCCTGAGGTTGAAGCCTTTGACCTTAGCCACATCCATCAAGCGGCTATGATGCACGCTCAGGGCCAGATCATAGACACACCCTATGTGCAATTCGTAATGGGCGTTAAGAATGCTATGCCGGTGGACCGCGATGTCTTTGATTACTACGTGAAGACAGTAAAGCGGTTGTTTGGGGACGACGCCCCATGGTGTGCTGCGGGAATCGGTGCACATCAGCTTACACTGAACGAATGGGCCGTCTCATCAGGTGGTCATGCGCGCACAGGCTTGGAGGACAACGTCCGCCTCGATCGCGAAAAGCTTGCCCCGTCAAATGCAGCATTGGTGAAACGCGTTGTTGATCTTTGCCAGACCTACGAACGTCCAGTCGCCACTTGGCAGCAAGCTCGGGCAATTCTTGGGCTAAGAAAAGAGGTCGCGCAAGCCAATGGCTAAGTTCACTAACGTAAACGGACGCGTGTTACACTTTCGTTTTAGATCCGGCAATGGCGGCATACCCGTCGTTTTCGCAAATTCACTTGGGACCGACTTCCGCATTTGGGATGATGTTGTTGCGCGCCTTCCGGAAGGCACTTCAACATTGCAATATGACAAATCCGGCCACGGCCTGAGTGAAAAGGGTGCTGTCACCATTTTCGACCATGCCGCGGACCTTTCCACTTTGATGGATTCCTTAGGTCTGACACGAGCGTTGGTCTGTGGTGTGTCAGTGGGCGGAATGATTGCGATGGCACTATCCGCCGCCCGCCCTGACTTGACCGCAGGACTCCTGCTTAGCAACACAGGATACAAAATTGGTACATCAGAAATGTGGGCCGACAGGATCAGTACGGTTAACGAACTAGGACTTGATGCAATGGCTGATGGTGTGCTTGAGCGGTGGTTCTCCAGTAAATTCCGGCAAAAGGAAACGGTTCAGATTGCTGGTTATAGGATGATGCTGGCGCGCACGCCCGTGCAGGGCTATGCATCTGTCTGCGCAGCAATTCGAGATGCCGATCTAGCGTCTGAAGCTGCGTCTATCAGTTGTAGGACGGTTTGCCTTGCGGGATCCGAAGATAAGGCAACAACGCCAGAGGTTGTCGCAGCCTTAGCCGACCAGATTACAGGAGCAATTTACCATGTAATCAATGGTGTTGGGCATATCCCGGCGATCGAAGCACCTGGCACCGTCGCGCGGCTCATAAGTGAGCAGATGGCTCTCTTGGCATGATATCAATCTTTGACCATCCGTGGCTTGGCGGCCTCTTTTCTGACCCAGACCTTCAAACACTCTGGTCGGCAGAAGTTCAGATCATGCATTACCGTAAGTTCGAAATAGCTTTGGCACAGGCGCTCGAGGCACATGGGTTGGTAGCAGCCGGTTTAGGCCAAAAAGCCACCATTCGCATCGAGCAAGCACCGCTCGATATCCTGCAATTGGCCCGAGCAACCGCCATTGACGGGCTACCAATCCCCAACTTCGTGAAACAAATGCGTGCGGCTGCCCCAGACTGTGCAGAGGCGATCCACGCAGGAGCCACATCGCAAGATGTGCTAGACACTGCCCTATCTATTACGCTTGCTGCGACGACTAACCTTTTGACGGACCGCATCAGCAAGTTGCTTAATCAGCTTGACGGACTTACAGCAGATTATGGCTGCAATCGATTAATAGCTCGGACGCGAATGCAGGCGGCATTACCCGTAAAAGCAGCAGAACGTATCGCCACTTGGCGTTCTCCTCTCCGGGCAGCGCTAGCCAATCTCACCGATACAAGTTCGCAGATTGCCCGACTACAACTCGGTGGCGCGGTGGGCACTCGCGATGCCTTTAAGGGCAAAGGGGACGCTATTGCTGAGGAAATGGCCAAGGCGCTCAAGCTCACTGAAACTGGAGTTTGGCACAGTGATCGTAGCCAAATTGCCGGTTTTGCATCTCTTCTCTCGCAGATCACTGGTGCACTGGGCAAGATGGGACAGGACATCGCGCTGATGGCGCAGCAAGGCGTGGACGCGATCGCATTGTCTGGTGGCGGTGGGTCATCTGCAATGCCACACAAATCAAATCCAGTACTCGCCGAATTGCTTATCACCCTTGCTCGGTTCAACGCTACACAGCTTTCCGCGATGCATCATAGCCTTGTCCATGAACAAGAACGATCCGGCGCCGCATGGATGCTAGAATGGATGGTGCTACCACAGATGGCGATGGCAACTGGAAGCGCGACTTTGATAGCAAAAGGCTTATGTCAAAAGATCAGACAAATCGGCGACGACGGTTAGGGACCGTATTTCAGCAGCCTTAAACTGAGAGGGCAAAATATGGAAACTTTATCGCTAAAAACTCAAGTTGCGATCATCGGCGGCGGGCCGTCAGGTCTTTTGTTGTCGCAATTGCTGAACCGCTCAGGTGTAGACACCGTCATTCTTGAACGCACCAGCCGCGAACGGGTACTGGCTCGCATCCGCGCTGGTGTGCTGGAAAGCGGCACTGTGACAATGTTGGAAGAAGCCGGCGTTGCAGACCGCCTACACCGCGAAGGCCATCCCCATGAAGGATGCTGGTTCAGCGATGATGACTTAATGGTGCGGATCAATTTTGCCGAGCTGACAGGCAAGACGGTGACCGTATACGGTCAGACCGAGGTCACCCGTGATCTTTATGCCGCACAGGACGTGATGGGCACTACAATCCTGCATGAGGTGTCGGACGTTGTGATTAATAACGCTGACAGCGCCACGCCTAAAATTACATTCACGCATGACGGCAACACTAAGCAGCTTTCTTGCGATTATATCGCCGGCTGTGATGGTTTTCATGGCGTCAGCCGCCGTACAATCCCCGATGCCAAACGGAAAGAGTTTGAGCGTGTCTACCCCTTTGGCTGGCTTGGTATACTGTCTCGAACTCGCCCTGCGCACGAGGAGCTGATCTACGCAAACTCATCCTCCGGTTTTGCACTGGCCTCAATGCGAAACGAGAACCTCAGTCGCTATTATGTTCAGGTGCCTTTGACCGACAAGGTCGAGGATTGGAGCGATGATGCTTTTTGGACACGCTTGTTTGCCTGCCTGCCCAGTGATGTTGTGAAAACGATGGAAACTGGTCCCTCAATCGAAAAATCCATAGCCCCTCTAAGATCATTTGTGTCTGAGCCACTGCGATGGGGACGTCTATTCCTTGTAGGTGATGCAGCACATATCGTACCTCCGACAGGCGCGAAGGGTCTGAACCTTGCAGTATCCGACGTTTTTTACCTACATCAAGCTTTGATATACGCTGTACAAAAGGGCGACGACAGCGGCATCGACGCCTATTCCGGTCGCGCAATGACCCGCATTTGGAAGTCAATGCGGTTCTCATGGCAACTTACCACAATGCTGCATCAATTTGATGGTGAAGACAGTTTTGCAGGCCAGATGCGAAAAGCAGCGATGTTACATCTGGCGCAATCAGACACAGCTCGAAAAGATCTGGCGGAGAACTATGTCGGCCTGCCCTTTTAGAGTGGGTAAGTAGACAGCGGGCTTGATGGGCCCAACGGAAACACCGTTAACAGACGCAATATAGGTCAAGTGAGCTTTAAATACGACCGCAGTTAAAGCCAAAATATGGTGGTGAAAAACCAACTTCAGGACATAAAAACCGTTCTTCCCGCCAAGGCCGTCAGTTAAACATCGAATTTGGAAGTTCGAGAGATATTTGTGGAAACGCAATCAGAATTGCTAAGGCCAAAATCATCGCAAACCAGAATGGGATCACACCGCGGAAAATCTGACCTAGTGGTACAGAAGTGGCCACTGATTTAACTATAAAGACGTTGATGCCAACAGGTGGCGAGATGAGCCCCATTTCAAGCGTTAGCACAACCAAAACTCCAAACCAGATTGGGTCGATCCCCATTTCAAGCACAACTGGAAAGAAAATCGGCAAGGTCAGTACGAGCATGGCAAAGCCTTCAAGAAAACAACCTAGAACCAAATACACGAACAAGATGAATAAGAGTGTGCCAATCATTCCAAGATCAAGATAGGAAAGGAAGTTGCCTACAATCTCGGTGATGTGGGTTAGAGCGAAAAACGGGTTTAGCAAATGCGCCGCAATCAGAATAAGCATAACAGTTGCGCTAGTTACAACGCTATCTTGTACCGCTACCATTAGAACTTTGACCCCAAGACTACGAGTGGCAAATCCATAGACAACCGCTAAACCAGCACCCACGCCCGCAGCTTCTTCCGGCGAAAAAATACCTCTATAAATGCCACCAATCGTCACTAAAACTAGAAGAAGAATGGGGAATGCGCCAGTTATCGCACGCCGCTTTTCGATTAATGTTGTCTTGGGGCCACGCGGACCATATTCAGGGCGAACAGCGCAAAGCACTGACACTGTTAGAACGAAGAGCGTCAAAAGTAAGATGCCAGGCATAACACCTGCCATGAACAAGCGACCAATACTCTGTTCAGTCAGGATCGCATAAATCACAAAACCGGTTGATGGCGGGATCAAGATCCCTAATGTACCACCTGCTGCAACACTGCCTGTAGAAAGACGAGGATCGTAGTTGAACCGCTCCATTTCTTTCAGGCTCACCTTGCCCATGGTCAACGCGGAAGCAACTGATGAACCCGATAATGCTGCAAAGCCACCACATCCAATGATTGTCGCAGAAGCAAGACCTCCACGAACATGGCCAATCATAGCGTAAGCGGCATCATACAGCTGGCGGCTCATCCCAGTGGCCGAAGCCACGTTTCCCATTAAGATAAACAAAGGGATCACTACCAGCTCCGGCTTGGACGCTAGCGTAAAGGTCTCAGAGGCTAGCAGGCCGGTTGCAACATGTAGGCCGTCCACGATCCACAGCCCCATAAAACCAACAACAAACATTGCAAAAGCTACAGGGATACGAACCAGTAAAAGCGCAAGTAGCACTACGATACCAAAAAGACCGATTATACCGTCACTCATCGTGTGTCCTTGCGCACGTCTTTGCTACAGAGGGCCAGTTCCAACCCACGCAGGGCCATGCCCAAAGCAGTTATAATCGAAAGCACCGATACACCCCATTGAAACCATGCGCGCGGCAGGCGCAGCAAGTTCGTGGACATGTTCAGCATCTGACTCAGTTTCGCAGACTCATGTAAGGTGTAGGCTATCATAACAAAAATTACGGCGCCCAAGAAAGCCGCCACAATGTCAATTAACCGATTAACGCTTGGAGGATACCTGGGCTCAAGCAAATCTACGGCAATGTGCCCGCCATTGCGATCGCAAAGCGCCATACCTCCAAAAACCAAAATTGCCATTCCCATATTAATTAGGTCTTGACTGCCAAAGAGCGGGGAACTCAATGCACGGCCGACCACGTCGACCAAAATAACACCGACTAGCCCCAACAAGCAGAAGCCGCCGGCGGAAGCGGACAGGCTAATCAGCCCGTCCGCAATTTTTCTTAAAAACAACATTACTCGCCGCGCATTGCTGCTAGTGCAGCTTCACCCCCCACTTCAGCGACGTAGGCATTTACAACACCTGATACAGCTTCAGCAAAGGCGGCAGCCTCGTCTTCAGTCAGATCAATAAAAACGTTATCGCCGGAGGCTCGGGCCTGTGCGACACCATCATCTGAGGTCGCATTCCACGCATCTTCTGCAGACTTTGAAAGTGCCATGATGTCGAGTGCAGCTTTTGCTTCGGCACTCAAACCGTTGTAAACTCCTTCATTCATCACAGCATAAAATGACAGCCGGCCAAGGTTGGCGCCAAACGTGTAACTATTGGCAACTTCGTCTAGTTTGAAGTCGTTCAAGGTTGATGAGCCAGTGATCACGCCATCAATTAAGCCGGTCTCTAAGGCATTATAAACCTGATTTATCGGCATCTGTACAGGCGTGCCCCCTAGAGCCTCCACCACTTGCGCTGCGGTAGCACCAGCGACACGCAACTTTAGACCCGCCACATCAGCTGGTGTGCGTATTTCGTGATCACGCATAATAAAAACGTTCGGCTCCGAGGTCCAAAGAGCAACAGGTACAGTGCCAGGAAATTCATCGGCAAGATGCTCATCATAAGCATTGATAAGTGCTTCATAACCGGGCGCTTCGATAGCAATTGCATTCGGTAGTTCCACAATCATTGTCGTGTCGAACTGTGACGATGTATATCCGGGAAGACCCCAGGCCACATCAGCTACCCCTTGCACAACGCGGACATACTGCTCGACTGGACCAGCGCCCAGTTCTCCACCATGATAACCGCGAACTGTTACCTCACCATTGGTGGCCTCGCTCAACATATCGTTCATCGTTTCGATGACGCTGGCGTTAACTGTATGGAAAGGCGGCGTGAAGTTTGCAAACTTCAGCTCGTCTGCAGCAGAGATTGTCCCGATTAGTGCAGCCATGGAAAATCCTGCGGTCAAAGTCGTTAGTCTCATTTGTCTTCCTCCCTAGAAAAATGACGAAAGCGGAATTGGGGCCATCATTGGCCCCAAATCATTCTCACTGAGCAGGAGCGGCTTTTGTCCGCCAGCTATCTGCGTAGTTCTCGCGTGCCTCTTGGGCATAGGGTGTTGGCGAGACACGCACACGGATCTCTGCCTGTTTATGAGCCTCAGTCGACGTCTTACCGGTTGGCTCTGGCTCACCCCACTTCAACGTCAACACGTCACCCACCTGCACTGACTGATCTACAACACCAAGGCTAAGTACGCAGCGTTCGTTGAAACTGTAGCCATTAAACATCGACATTCCTAGCATTTTTCCACTCTCATCGCAGACCATATCAGCGCTGGACGAGGCATAATTCGGCTGCGGGAAGTCGATCCACTTGTACGGCGTGCCCTGCTCAAATGCCGAAGCAATCACCTTCAACACATCATCGCGATTCCACTCGAACGTCACCTTTTTACGGTTGGACGCGCTGCCTTTCATTGTTTCTAAGGCAGCTTTGCCAACGAAGCCGTCTTTTTTCCATCCGATATAAAAATCATAGCCAAGTTCGAATGGGTTGACGTAATAGTCTTCAATGTTTTCTGACACAAAGGATCCACCAATCGCTCCTGCGGCCTCATAGCTATCTGCGCCCAGCCAGTCACGATAGTCAGAAAGCATACCATCACCGGTGTAGATTCCAGGCAGTGGTGAGGGGATCCAGCCAGACTCTAGTGTATTAGTCGAGTATGCACGGCTCCCGCACTGGACAAGATTCACTCCGGCGTCACGTGCCGCCTGAAGTATTGTCGACTGTATGTAATCTTTGTCCTTATAGGGGCCCCAGACTTCGAGGCCAGGCGCACCTGACATGCCGTGTCGCAGAGCCTGGACCTTTCTGGAACCAATGTTGATCTCATCCACGTGGAAGAACTTGATATCAGGGATTGGTCCACCGTTCATTTTCTCAAAGATCGCGGGTGCGTCAGGCCCCTGGATCTGAAAACGGTAGTGCTCGCGCATCACGCGTTCACCTTCAGGGCGCGACGGCGATCTCGGGTCGTAACGCAAGCGAACATTCCATTTTCCATATGCGGCGGCAAACATCAGCCAATTAGAAGTTGGTGCACGGCCCACCAAAACATATTTGTCTTCACGCTCGCGAAAAATGATATGGTCACCAATAACGTGGCCATTCGGTGTAACCGGCACATAATGTTTGGCACGGTTCAAGCTAAAATTAGAAAAACTATTGATCCCGTGATGAGACAAGAATTCAGTTGCCTGAGGTCCCTCTACAATCAATTCATCCATATGATGAGTTTGGTCGAAAAACACTGCGCTTTTCCGCCATGCCTCCTGTTCGGCACGCCAGTTAGAGAATTCCGGAGCAACAACAGGGTATACGTACATACCAATTTTGGAATTTCGCAGCATTGATACAGGATTCCCAGCTGCTGCGATGGCTGAAGTAAGGCTATTGCTCATAGAAAGTTCTCCTAGGTGATAATGTATACATGAGTAGCGTTATGTACTTTAAAGACAAGTCATTTTTGTACTTTGTGTATTCACGGCAGAAAGCTGAAGGGATTTATAAGCTGCCACAACAACTTAGCCAGAAACTATTGCCAGAGGAGCACTACCTTCACGCAATGCAGCAACATCTGTCGATAGAAATTTCACATTCCGATGGGCAGCACGCGCATGCTCGCGCATCACAGATTCGGCCCGCCCGCTCTGACGCGCCTCAATCGCCTCAAGGATTGCCCGATGCTGCTCGTTTGCTACCACAAGCCCCGCCCGAAACCGCGCCTGCTGGGACCCATCATCTAAAAAGGCGGAGGGAGCAGCAAACGGCAAGGAAGTAACTCGGATCAACTCACGTATCAATGCTTTGCTACCCGAGGCATCGCGCAAATGATCATGAAAGATTGTATTCCACTTCGAATACAAAGACATATCAATGTTATTATCAGACAGGACAACATCAATTTTTTGCACGGCATGCCAAGCACCCTGCAACAACTCCGCATCGCATCCCCTTTCAGCAGCAAAGCGCGCAGCTGTGCCCTCAAGGACACCGCGCAATTCAATGGTATCCGTAACATCACGCAAATCGAACCGGCGCACTACAAAACCACCACCGTGAATCCGGTCTAAAAGACCTTCTTCGGCCAACTTAGACAAAGCTGCGCGGATCGGTGTCCTAGAGATCTGTAACTCCTCAGCTAGCGCAACCTCGTACAGCCGCCGACCACCGACCAATGTTCCACTCATTATTTTCTGGCGCAATACAATGAGCGCATGTTCCGTCAAGGTTTTCGACATTTATCCTCTCAGTCTCCGATACTACTGGACAAATGTATACACTGCGATTGACCAAATGTATACAATTGTGCGATAAACGTTTCGATGATGTCCGTTGCTGAAAAGGTGGCGGAGGCGCTTTTCTAGGGGAATTTCATGACCAAGAAGACCGCGCTTGTAATCTCAGCCCATGCTGCGGACTTCGTATGGCGCTGTGGTGGCGCAATCGCTTTGCACGCTGAAAAGGGAGTCGATGTCACTGTCATCTGCCTCAGTTTTGGAGAACGTGGTGAAAGCGCCCGCCTCTGGAAAGAAGGTAAGTCTCTTGACGCGGTGAAAGCCATTCGCCGCTCCGAGGCCGAAGCGGCAGCGTCGGTTCTGGGCGCTGTTAGACTGGAATGTTTCGATCTGGGCGACTATCCTTTGAATCTATCGGAAGAGGCCAAATATCGCCTTGTTGATGTGATCCGAGATGTCCAGCCCAGCTTCATGCTTAGCCACTCGAAATACGATCCTTACAACACCGACCATATGTACACTACGCAGATTGCGCTCGAAGCAAGAATGATTGCGCAAGCCTGGGGCCACAACCCGGACCAAAAAGTGCTGGGAGCGCCGCAGCTCTATCTTTTTGAGCCGCATCAGACCGAGCAGATGGGTTGGAAACCGGATACCTTCCTCGACATCACGCCTGTCTGGGAAAAAAAGCGCGCCGCAATGGAATGCATGAACGGTCAGGTGCATTTGTGGGAATATTACACTCGCGTTGCCCAGCAACGTGCAAATCACTTCAAACGGAACTCAGGCGGTCAAGCGGGAGGTCGCGACTGCAAATACGCCGAGGGCTTTGAATCGGTTTTCCCCCGTACTGTCGACGAACTGTAAGGAGGACGCTAATGTCCGATATCGCTCACCTGGGCCATGTCGAAGTCTACACCGACAAATTTGACGAAAGTCTCAAATTTTTTACTCGGGTCTACGGGCTTAAGTTGTCACTTCTTGAGGGTGAAAGTGCGTATTTACGCGCGTGGGACGACTATGAATTCCACTCGCTTAAACTGACGCGACATCAAACAACAGGCGTTGGACACATCGGCTATCGCGCAAGTAGCTCTGAAGCGCTAGAAAGGCGTGCAAAGGCGATTACTGATGCTGGCTACAAGGTGCACGGCTGGAGTGATGGCGACGCTGGACATGAACGAGCCTTCCGGTTCGAAGACCCATTCGGGCACATCTTCGAAATCTACTATAACACCCGCCGTGCCGAACCAGACCAAGCGGACAAACCGGCGCTTAAGAATATGGCGTCGAAATTCCACGCTCAGGGCGCCTGTCCGCGCAGACTCGATCACCTGAACCTTCTCGCAGAAGATGTCACCGTTTTCCGCAATTTCATGGAAACCTGCCTGGGTTCTCGCGTTACCGAGATGATTCAACTCGATAACGGGCGCATTGGCGGCTGCTGGTTCACCGTAAACAACAAAACCTATGATCTGGCTTGTACTGAAGAACATGGACGCGGCACAGGCCGCTTACATCACATCACCTATGCCACTGACCAGCGCGAGGATATCCTGCGCGCCGCTGATATCTTCCTAGAAAATGGTGTTCATATCGAGACCGGCCCACACAAACATGCTATACAGGGGACGTTCTTTCTTTATGTCTGGGAGCCTGCTGGCAATCGCGTCGAACTGGCTAACGCCGGCGCGCGCCTAATCCTTGCCCCCGATCACGAACCAGTCGTCTGGACCGAGGCCGAGCGCAAGAAAGGACAGGCCTGGGGCCTCAAAACCATCGATACCTTTCACACCCACGGCACACCGCCGGTCAAGGACGCGAGGTAACAATATGAGCATACTGCCTTTCGGAAGTCAGAACAGGCTCAGCAGCGCCGCGCGTGCGATGCTGGATGGCTATTCCATCGAGGTAATGCCCCGCACCGCCGCCAAGGTCGACGATTTCGGTGCTCTGCTCCCCCCCGGCACCCGCGTGTACATCGCCCACATCGAAGGCACCCCGATCGAGGATATGGTCGCTACTGCAAAGCGCCTGCGGGATGAAGGCTTTGAACCCATGCCGCATTTTCCCGCGCGGATCATTCCCAACCGCGCAACCTTTGACGACTGGCTCACCCGCTACCGTGCCGAAGCGGATGTCAGAGAAGCACTGGTCCTCGCCGGAAGTCCGCGCAGTCCGTTGGGTGATTTCCATTCGGCCATGCAACTTCTGGAAAGCGGCCTCTTTGACGCGCATGGCTTGAAGCGGCTGCATGTGGCAGGCCATCCCGAAGGCAACAAGGACATTGACCCAGACGGCTCGACGAAGCTAGTTGATGAGGCCGCACGTTGGAAAGCCGACTTTGCCCGGCGCACTGACGCTGACTTGGCCATGGTCACCCAGTTCGCTTTTGATGCCAAGCCAGTGCTGGCATGGGCGCAGTCCATGCATGCCGCGGGTGTCGATCTGCCGATCCATGTGGGTGTGGCAGGGCCAACCAAGCTGAATACTTTGATCAAATTTGCCATCGCCTGCGGCGTGGGCCCATCATTGTCGGTGCTCAAGAAACGCGCGCTCGATCTAACCAAACTTGCCATGCCGTTCGAGCCAACCGAGGCGCTGAACGATTTGGTTGACGGCTGCGGCAAAGGTGAAGGCGGGCTGATCGCAGGCATTCACATCTTCCCGCTGGGTGGTATCAAGGCATCTGTAGCTTATGCGAATACGGCGCTAGGCGAGCATTCACTGCGGGCACAAGGATAAGATCATGGGCGTCGTTGTACAGAACATCCCCCGCGCCGATCAGGCGGTGATCGATGCGCTTGGACGGGCGGGCGTGGCTACGGTCCACGAAGCGCAAGGGCGCAGCGGCTGCCTGCAAACCTACATGCGGCCAATCTATCCGGGCGCGCGGATTGCAGGGTCTGCAGTGACGATAAGCGCCCCACCAGGTGACAATTGGATGATCCACGTCGCGATCGAACAGTTGCACGAGGGCGATATCCTTATGCTTGCCCCAACATCACCCTGCACGGACGGCTATTTTGGTGATCTTCTGGCGACCTCGGCGCTAGCACGCGGTTGTCGCGGTCTCGTGATCGACGCAGGCGTCCGAGACGTCGCAGATCTGACCGAGATGGGCTTTCCGGTCTGGTCCAAGGCTATTTCCGCGCAGGGCACGGTGAAAGAGACCCTCGGTTCAGTCAACGTGCCAATTGTCTGCGCCGGGCAGGCCATCAACGCCGGCGATATTATCGTCGCCGATGACGATGGGGTGTGCGTGGTACGGCGTGAAGAGGCCGAAACCGTCCTTGCCGCTGCCAACGAACGCACCGCGGCAGAAGAGGAAAAGCGCCAGCGCCTTGCAGCTGGCGAGCTCGGTCTGGATATGTATCAGATGCGCGAGCGGCTGACCGAGAAAGGCCTGAAGTTTGTCTGACGGAATTCCTTGTCTCTGGATGAGAGGCGGTACATCTAAAGGCGCGGTGTTCCTTCGCGAAGACCTTCCCGAAGATCCGGCGGCACGCGATGCGCTGCTGCTTGACCTGATGGGTAGCCCTGACCCGCGCCAGATCGACGGGCTGGGCGGAGGCGATCCTCTTACTTCAAAGGTAGCGATTCTGTCGGTGTCCTCGCGTGATGATGCGGATGTGGATTATCTCTTTCTTCAGATTTTTGTGGATCAACCGCTGGTGTCGGACGCGCAGGCCTGTGGTAACATCCTTGCCGCCGTCGGACCTGCAGCGATTGAACTCGGATTGGTCCCAGCGCAAGAAGTAACCACAGACCTACGGATCCACATGGTCAACACGGGCGAAATTGCTCAAGCAACAGTCCAGACGCCCAACAGAAAGGTAAGCTATTCAGGCGGTGCCGATATCGACGGTGTTCCCGGCCAGCACGCACCCGTTGCACTCTTCTTTGACAATCTTGCGGGTTCCATGACCGGCACTCTCTTACCGACCGGTGCGTCTCAGGACGAGATCAACGGACTCCCCTGCACGCTGATCGACAATGGCATGCCATGTGTTGTGATGCGAGCGACAGATTTCGGGATCACCGGACACGAGGCGCCCGCCGAACTTGAAGCCGATACCGCGCTTGGCACAAGGATAGAGGCGATCCGTCTGGCGGCTGGTCCACTGATGAACCTTGGTGACGTGAGCAAGAAATCTGTGCCCAAGATGGTCCTTGCCTCAGAATCGCGCGACGGCGGACTGGTGATGACGCGGTCGTGGATTCCGCATCGCGTTCACAAATCGCTGGGGGTCTTTGCCGCTGTTACGGTCGCAATCGCTGCCTTGACAAAAGGCAGCGCAATTGCAGGCCTCGCATCCTCTGTGGAGCCAGATCAAACACATTTTGCGGTCGAGCATCCCACAGGCAAGGCTGAGGTTTTATTGAGGCGAGACGCAGAAGGTAACTTAATCTCCTGCGGGTTAACGCGGACCGCCCGAAAAATAATGGAAGGCCGCGTCTTTCCCAATTGAGAGGCTACCGTAAGCTCGTGCATAGAGGTCCACCTATGAAACAAAGCCATGTCCCTAGTTGATAGGAAATCACAATTTCAGACATCCTGGCCGACGGTCGGATTTGCGGTTTACCTAGGGATATTAGCCGCAGCTCATATCGGTAAAGTCCCGCCCGCCCTTCTCCAGATTAGGGAAGAACTCTCACTTAGTCTTGGCAGTGGTGGGCTTGTTGTTTCGATGTTCAGCATCGTCGGGATGGTGGCTGCGCTGGCTCTTGGCATCACAAGCGACCGCATCAGTCAGCGGACCAGCATCGGGCTGGGCATATTTTGCCTGACAATAGGTGGTGTATCAGGAGCACTTTCAAACGGGTTTGGGACATTACTGGCAAGCCGTGCAATAGAAGGACTGGGCTTTATTGCCATCGCCACTGCAGCGCCTGGCGTTGTTAGTAGGCTTGCAAGTAATGCAGATCGCCCTTTTGCTATGGGCATCTGGAGCAGTTTTATGCCCATCGGCTTTGCGACAGGGGTTTGTCTGTCTGCCGTACTGTTACAATTTTATGATTGGCGCGTTGTGTGGATCAGTCTTGCAGGCATTATTGCGATTAGTGGCCTGCTTATACTCAGGACATTTCCCAAAACTAGTAACTACGAGGAGAAAATTCCTTTTAAAAAGATAAGGATTATCCTAATACGCCCCTCCAACTGGGGCCTTTCCATTGCATTCGGTGCTTATGCGTTCCAGTGGATAACTGTGATGGTATGGTTGCCGAGCTTCCTAACTTCCGACATGGGAATATCCATTCTACAAGCATCCATCGCAACTGCAGTTGTTGTCACAGTAAACATACCCGGAAATATTTTTGGAGGCGCATTGTTAGGTGCAGGTTGGTGTCCATTCAAACTTGTCGCAGGGAGTGGAGCCACTATGGCCATCACCTGCGCGTATTTCTTTTCTGACCCTTTTGACAGCCCCATATTGATCTTAGCAAGTGTTCTGATTTTTTCGTTCGTTGCCGGTACAATACCTGCGACATTATTTGCCTCAGCGGCCAACGGACAAAAAGAGTCTCTGGGCATTGCGAACGGGATGCTAATGCAAGGCTCGGCAATTGGCCAATTCCTGGGCCCACCTTTGATAGGCGCCGTTGTCGCGTATAACTCGTATAACTGGTCAGCAGCGGCTATCCCGTTGGTACTTGCTTCAGGACTAACGGTCGTTCTTGTTGCAAAAGCTACCAAATCGACATTCAACCAGTAAAGATTGGTAACCGCCGGAATGCAGCAGCGCACTCGCTCAAAACGGCCACGGGCTAGCTGAGCAGTTCAAACTTCATCACATCGACAATGCCCCGATCCGTGATTTTCAGTGCCGGGATCACCGGCAGGGCCAGAAAGGCTAGTTGCAGGAACGGTTCTTTCAGCGTCACCCCCAGCGAAAAGGCTGCGCTGCGAAGCTTCTCGAGATCACGCTGGACTTGCTCAAACGGGTCAAGGCTCATCAACCCGCCCACGGGCAAGGCAAGTTCGGCAAGCACCTTGCCATCGCGGGCCACGACAAAGCCGCCCTCGATCTCGGACAGCCGGTTGGCGGCCAACGCCATATCCGCGTAATCCACTCCTACACAGGCGATGTTGTGGTGGTCATGACAGACGGTTGAGGCGATGGCCCCAGCCTTCAGGCCAAAGCCTTTGACAAAGCCAGTGGCGATATTGCCATTCTTGCCATGCCGTTCCACCACCGCGATGCGCACCAGATCGCGGGCCGGATCGGGGTGTTTGTCGCCATCTTTAATCGGCACGATTTCGTGCAAATGCTCGGTAATGATCTTGCCTTCGATGATCCCGATCACATCGGTCTCTTGCCGATTAGCCTTGGCGCGAAAGTTTTCAGGCCGCAATTGCGGCGCTTTGACCGAGTGTCGACCCACGGGCGGGAGGGTCTGGCGCGCGGCAAAAGCGGTGTCGGTCACATGTGTGCCTCCGGCAAACACCTTTTCCACGGCACAAGTCTCAATGTCCGACAGCACTACGATATCCGCCCGCCGCCCCGGCGCAAGCTGGCCGCGGTCCTTCAGGCCAAACGCCTCGGCCCCTGATAGGGACGCGGCGCGATACGCGGCCAGTGGTGGTGTACCAAGGCGGATCAGCTCCGCGATCATGAAGTTCAGATGTCCCTCTTCCCCAATATCCAGCGGATTGCGGTCATCGGTGCACAGGCACATGTAGGGCGCGGTTGTCGGCGTCACCAGCGGTTGCAGGGCATGCAGATCCTTGGAGACCGAGCCTTCGCGGATCAAGACCCGCAACCCCTTTTGCAGCTTCTCCAGCGCCTCTTCGGCGCTTGTCGCCTCGTGTTCGGTGCGGATCCCAGCACTGGCATAGGCATTCAGGTCGCGGCCCGACAGAAGCGGGCAATGGCCGTCTATATGGCCGCCCTGAAACAGCCGCAGCTTGGCCATGGCGGCGCGGTCGCGGTGGATCACACCGGGGAAATTCATGAATTCGGCCAGCCCGATGCCGGAGGGATGGCCCATGAGCGGCACAAGGTCTTCGGCCTCGATCCAGGCACCGGCGGTTTCCATATCCGTCGAAGGCACGCAGGACGAAAGCTGCACGCGGATATCCATCAGCGTATGCGCGCTGGCCTGCTGGAAATAGCGGATGCCCTCGGGGCCGATCACATTGGCGATCTCATGCGGGTCGCAAATGGCGGTGGTCACGCCAAGAGGCGTCACGCAGCGATCAAATTCAAAGGGTGTGACCAGCGAGGATTCGATGTGCAGATGTGTGTCGATGAAGCCGGGCACCAACGTTTGGCCGGTCACATCGATTACGGCCGTGGCTTGGTAGTCTGCGCCGATCCCGACAATGGTGTCGCCGCAGATGGCCACATCGCCTTCGATCATAGTGTCGGTTACCAGATCCCAAACAATTCCACCCCTCAGGACCAGATCGGCGGGGGCATCTCCACGGCCTTGCGCAATTCGGGTTTCCAGATCGCTCATTGGTTCACTCCGCTGTTGCCATGCCAAGCCGCCGCAATACGCGCCGTTCCACGATCACGACGGCCTGATAAAACAGGACCGACAGCAGGACTGACACCGCAGCCACCGTCCAGATCATGCCGTAGTCGAGAAACCCGCGCGATTGATTGAGTAGATTGCCGAGGCCCTTACCGGTCGCCAGCCACTCCGCAATCATCACACCGAGAAGGGCGCGCGGCACGGTCAGTCGTGTCGCCGCAAACAGGTAAGGCAGCGAGGCCGGGATGGTAACCATACGCATCTCGGTCCAGCGTCCCGCACCATAGGCGCGTGGCAGATCCTCTGCGCTGCGCGGAACAAGGGCAAGACCCTGTGCCAGCGTCACGAAAGCAGGGAAGAACGTCACCGAGATGGTCACCCAAAGCGTCAGCGTTGTGCCCCGCCCAAGGATCAGAACCAGCAGCGGCGTCAGGGCCACCAGCGGCATGGTTTGCGTCACCAGAGCCACGGGCATGAAAGCCTCGATGGCTCGGGGGAAAAGCCGCGATGAGATCGCCAGCAGGAAGGCAAAACCCAACCCCGCGGCCATCCCTAAAAAGGTGATTGGCAGGGTTTCGGCCAAAGCGGCCAATAGTCGCTTCTGGGCACTTTCTGCGGTGGGGCCAAAGAATATGTAGTCCACAACGCCCAAAGGGGTTTTGGAGATCAAGTCGGGCACGCCCGTGACCTTGATAAAGGTCCACCAGACCAGAAAGGGCAGCGCAATTGTGACCAGTGTCAATGCGATCTGCTTGGCAGGATGCGTGACAAGAGGGGTGGCATCGGGCACGGCTGTGTTCAGCGTCACCGCGCGGGTCGCGCCAATGGTGCGATTGGCCAGCAGGGCGAATACCGCGTACGACAGTCCAGCAATCACAGTGGCAACCAGACCAATGCCCCAGAGCCTGTCCGGCTCTCCGCGCCCCAGCGAGCCTAGAAGATATGCGCCAAGTCCCCAGCGGCCACCGCCGCCAAACTCGGCCAGGATCGCGCCCAGCACCGCATTGGGTGCGGCCACGCGAAGGCCTGCTAGGATCGAGGGCAGAGCGCCTCGAAACTGCACGCGGCGCAGAATATCCCAGCGGGTGCCGCCATAGGCACGGATTACGTCCGTGGCCCGGCTGTCGGCCTGACTGAGCCCGATCACGGTCGCGGTCATAGTCACGAAATACACACCAAGCGCGGCAAGCGCGATGCGCGGTGCCATGCCGGACAGTGTCAGAACAAGTATGGGTGCGATGGCGATGGGTGGCAGCGCGAAAGCCGCGATGTTCACCCCGCGAAACAGCCGCAGCGTCGTCGGAGACAAAGCGAAAATCACCCCCGCGCCGATGCCAAGCGCATTGCCGATGACGAACCCGATTGTCGAGGCATAGAGCGTCGCCCAGATATGGCGGGGGTAGTCGCCCCAATCGACCCAGAGCCGGATCAGGATCTCGGATATGCCGGGCAAAGCGCCGCCCGCCACCAGATCAAGCCGCCCGACGATTTCCCAGATCGCCAGCAAGACCGCTGCCGTGCGAAGCCCGCGCCATCGCCCGGAGTTCTCAACCGCCATGCAGCACCTCCGCAATATGGTCGCAGACCTTGTGGAATGCAGTGTCGGAAAACAAGGCAGGTGCCCGCGGGCGGTCGAATCCGATGTCGATGACATCCACGATCCGCCCCGGGTTCGCATGCATCACCACCACCCGGTCCGCGAGAAACACCGCTTCGTCGATACCGTGTGTCACCAATAGTGCCGTTGACCCGGTTTCCGTCCAGATGCGTTGTAATTCAAGGTTCATCTGCCGCCGCAAAATCTGGTCGAGCGCGCCAAAAGGTTCATCCATGAACAGGATTTGAGGATGCGTTACCAGCGCTCGCGCTATGGCGACTCGTTGGCGCATGCCGCCGGACAACTCACCGGGCAGCGCGTTTTCGTAGCCCTTCAGACCAACAAGGTTGATCATGTTCTGGATATGGGCCGTCACGGTAGCAGCGGACCGCCCCAAGACCTCGAGAGGCACCTCAATGTTGCGCCGCACACTGCGCCACGGCAGCAGCGCGGCATCCTGAAATGCCACGCCAGTCTTGCCGGCTTTTGCCGCCTGCATCGGGACGGTGCCTGCGATCTGCACCTCACCGGAATCCGCCGACTCAAGGCCAAGCGCGATGCGCATGACCGTCGACTTGCCACAGCCCGACGGACCAATGATCGCGGTAAAGGATCCATTGGGGCAGGACAGGGTCACGTCGCGCAGTGCTTCGACAATCTTGCCCCGCCCCCTAAAGGTCTTGCAGACCCCGGAAAGGGAAATCCCGTCCGGGGCCGACATCAAATCTCCTCAAGCAGGCTGGTGTCGAACATGTCGCGCGTGCCGTTGATGCCCACTTCGGACAACGCACGCAGGTTGGCTTCGATACCCTCTTCGGTCATCGCCATATAACCTGCGGGGCTTTCCATCAGCGGCTGCTGGGCATTGTTGAAAAAGATCTCGTTTTCGATGGTGCGGCCTGTCCCTGCGAACCACGTATCAGCCCATTTCGGCGGCCAGAGGTTTGGATCCTTGAAATTCTCGTCCCAACCCTTGCGCGAAGCGCGCAGCCACGACACAAGTTCGGCACGCTTGGTGGCAAGCGTTTCCTCTGTCACAACGACGGTATCATTGTAGATCGTGAAGCCGAAATCGTAGAGCAGGAACGATGTTGCTTCGACACCCTGTTGACTGATCGTGTAGGGAACGTTGGTGGTGAAATCGAGGCTGGCGTCAATCTCGCCCTGAATGAGTGGCGTCGGGTCATAGGCGTAAGGTACGATATTGACCTGCGATGGGTCGATCCCGTTCAGCGCCAGCATTGCGTTTACCGAAATCACGTTGACCGGTGGCACGGCCAGCGTCCTGCCGATCAGATCCTTGGGTTCGTTGATCGGGTTCGACACAAGCGACACGATGCCAATCGGGTTCTTCTGATATTGCGCGCCGATGATCTTGAAAGGCGCTCCCTGCTCGGCAATCGCCTTGATCGTGGTGTCGGGCGTGGTCAGCGCCAGATCGGCGCGGCCTGCAATGATGGTGCTTTCGGGGATCACGTCGGGGCCGCCGGACAGATAGGTCAGGTCCAACCCTTCTCCGGCATAGTAGCCTTTGTCGATGCCAATGAAGTAGCCTGCGAATTCGGCATCATTGATCCAGGCCGCCTGCATGGTGAAAGGTGTGGCTGCACTGGCCCGAAGCGGCAGCGAAGTCGCTGCAGCGCTTGCAGCGGCTGTACCAAGGAAACGGCGGCGGTTCAGTCTGAGTGTCATGAGAAGGTTCTCCTTTGTTTGGGTGATCATGCGAGGCCTTGAAGGCGCTGAAGCTCTTGCAAGGGCGGGGTTTCAGAAATCTGTTTGGGTTCGAGCAATGGCCATTTCACACCACGCGGCCGCTTGGCCCGGCGTTCGACCACATGCGTTTTGTTCGGCGTCAGGATGGTATCAACCAGAATATCGGTCTCAGAGGGCTGCAATTGCTCTTCGACAAGCTGCACATCATGGACGACGGCATGAACTGGCGTATGTTCACCCACAAGGCCAAGATCGGTGAACATGCCCCATTCGAGATCAAAGAAGCCGTGGCCTTTTCCAAAACGGACACCGTTGACCGATACCGCCGATGCCCCAGTCACCAGATAATCAAACCGCCCTTTCTGCGCGATCTCTTCAAGCGTGATCGGGACGCCGAAATGCTCCATACCATCAAGCCAGGAGGCATAGAGAGCAGCTCCTTCGGGCACCGTGGTTGGGTCAAGGTAGAGAAAGCCACGGTATATCCCATAGGTGGACATGACAAAGGGCTTGCCATCCTCGATCATCCGGCGCCGTAGATCGGCAAGGCAATTGTCAGGTGTGATAAAGGCAAAGCGGCTGTTCTGGTAAGCCTCGCTCTGGACGACGCGGTCGGTTGCGGCTTCCGAGCCTTCAAAATCGGGGATGACTTCAGCAAAGTTCATGTGAAACCGGGTGTCTGGCCTCGCCACGTCCTTTAGTTTCGTCCATATCTTTTCGCGGATGGTCTTGGAGGTCGACATTTTGCTCATTTCATGTGTTTCATTGTTTCACTATCATGAAACAGGTGTTCCAAACGTCAAGAGAAATCGTTTTCCATGGCCTCAAGACTAATCCTCAGAATTCAGGAACGTTCTGCGCGCCTGACGTCGAGCGAAAAGAAGATCGCACATGTTTTGTTGCAGAATCAGAGCCTTGTTGAAACGCACACGGCGACGGAACTTGCGGCGAAGGCCGGAGTGTCCAAGGCGACAACTGCCCGTTTTTTCCGCAGTTTGGGCTATGCCGACTTTGAAGAGGTCCGCCTGCAAGCCCGCGAAGAGCGCAATCGGCGGGAACCTTATTCAGACGTGGAAACGATTCCCGAGCCTGCGACATTTGGGCGAACCATCTCCGATCACCTTGAACTGGAGCTGCGCAATCTGACCCGCACCTTTGAGGAGTTGCGCTCGGATCTGCTGCCGGACATCTCTCAAGTTCTGGAAGAAGCACCCCGCGTCTGGTTTGTCGGTTTTGGCGATGAACAGGGGCTGGCTCGGTTGGGTCGGTCGCTGTTTGCGCGGCTACGGCACGGTGTTCATGAGTTGCAGGGACAGGGACATACCTGGGCAAATGAGTTGTCGATGACAGGCCCCCGTGATGCGTTGGTCCTCTTGACTTTTGAGCCACGCCCAAAGGTGTTGCGCCCCCTGCTTGCCCATGCGCGCACCACGCGGATGCGCGTCATCACGCTGACCGATCACGCCTATGCCCCACAGGCGGAGCGGTTCTCCGAGGTTGTTCTACCGTGCCACGTTGCCAGCTACGGCGCGCTTCCTACACATGCGACGATGCTATCCGTCTTGCGGCTGATCGCCGTGGCTTATCTGGGCCGCAACCCCGAAGCGGTCAGTCAGCGCATCTCGACGCTGGCGGCTATCGATGAGGAGCTCGATTTATTTGAGTAGCTGACGAATGCAACCCGGATCAGACTAGCAAAGCGAAAAGTGTGTTTTTGGTGTGTTTTTGAAATTTACACGCTTAGCGTGTATGGCACCAACCTAAGTATTTGATTTTATTTGTAAAATGGTGCCCGGGGGCGGAATCGAACCACCGACACGAGGATTTTCAATCCACTGCTCTACCCCTGAGCTACCCGGGCACGGGAGATGGCAGAACACCATCAAGGTGGAGGCGTTCTAGGGCCTTCGTGGGGGGCTGTCCATAGGGTTCGCGCAAAATTATCACGTTTTTTCTATTGCAGCGGCCCTGCGTCATCTTCGCCATCGCCATTGCGGCCAAATGCTTTGGCGCGGGCTGTTTGATCTAGAGCTTCTTCGACATCTTCGGGGTCATTTGACGGCACGGCATATGAGCCGTTGAACCATCGCGCAAGATCCACATCAGCACAGCGACGCGAGCAAAATGGGCGATAGGCCGTGACTGTTTCTTTTTGACAAATCGGACAGCTCATGACGGCCATATCTCGTGCAACGGCACGCGGTCACGTTTGCGCTGCAATTCAAAATGGCCAAGCGGCGTCCATCCTGCAAGCACCGTGTCGGTCGCATCGGCGCGCAAGGCACTGCGCAATTTGTCTTCAAAGAGACGGCGGTCTTTTTTAGGCATCGGGGCCAAATCCATCGTAATCTGCCCTGATAACCCGCGCAGACGCAATTGGCGCGGCAATTCATGCACCAAAGCCAAATTGGCCTTAAGCCCCGCCGCAAGCGATAAATCCCCGCCCGTGTTCACATCAACCGCCACAAGCGCAGCGGTGGGTTCAAACATGGCCCACGCTCCACCGCCCAATTCCACGCGCGGGGAGAGGATTGCATCAACTGCCTCCTCCACGCCGAGATCGGCAAATGCGGTGGGGCTTTTCACCACCTCATCTGGCATCGGGCCTGTCCAATCGCGCCACGCGACTTCGTGGGATGTGGGGGCTGCAACCAGCAATTCGGGGGCGCCATCTACATCGGCCACCACGGCCTCAGCCAAGGCGCGCATGGCACTGACATCCTCAAGAATATCTTCATCTGCCGCCTCGGTACTGGCCGAGCGAATGATCACGCCAAAATCTTCAGGCGCGCCCTCCATCGCCTCATGGGCCAGCTCCAACAGGTAATCGCGATCTTTGTCATCACGGATCGAGCGGGCGATGTTAAACCCTGCCGCCGCGGGCGTGACAATGGCGTAGCGGCTTTTGAACAACAGCCTTGTGGTCACAGGCGCAGCCTTCTCCCCTTCGGCATAGCCCATGACCTGAACAATTACGCTTGCCCCTTGCTGAAGGCCTTTGACTCCACGCAGAAATCCCGACTGCCCATCCGGAAGGGTGACCATGATACCGCCCTGCCCGCCCATGGCCCGGGCCACCTTGGCGCGGTAAATCTCGCCAATCTCAGGGCTTGGGTCATTTTCGGAGGGGTCTATACGGATATCCTGCAGGCGGCCGTCAACTATCAATGCCGCTGCCTTGCGCCCGGCAACCTCATCCAATGCTATGACGCAGCCCTTCATCCCTGCCTCCAAACGGGATAGCCCAAGGCCGCCAAGGCACAGGCTGTTTCGACCAAGGGAAGGCCCATAATTGCGGGATAGCTGCCCGAAATCCACGGAATAAATGCGCCAGCAGGGCCTTGGATGGCATATCCCCCTGCCTTGCCTTGCCAATCGCCCGTGGCCAGATAGGCCGCGATTTCTGCATCGCTGAGAGATTTCATCTTCACGCGGCTTTCAACTACGCGCTCGATCACGCGATCCCCTTTGCGGGCGGCCAATGCAGTTATGACACGATGACGGCGGCCCGACAAAAGGCGCAAAAACGCTTCGGCCTCAACGGCATCCTCAGGCTTGCCCAAGATCCGCCGCCCCGTAAAGACGGTCGTATCTGCACATAGGACGATATCCTCGGGCGCAGATAGCACAGCGGTAACCTTTTCGCGCGCAATACGGGTGACATAGCCACGCGGATGCTCCCCCTTTTGCGGGGCTTCATCAATTTCAGGCGGGGCGATGTCGTCAGGTGTGATCCCCAACGCCGCCAGTAACTCCCGCCTGCGCGGGCTTGCTGATCCCAAAATCAAGCGCAAAACAGATCACTTAAAGCGGTAATTTATACGGCCCTTGGTCAGGTCATAGGGGGTCATCTCAACCTGCACCTTGTCGCCTGCCAGAACGCGGATGCGGTTTTTGCGCATCTTGCCTGCCGTATGTGCGATGATCTCATGGCCGTTTTCGAGCTCGACCCTGAATGTCGCATTTGGCAAGAGTTCCTTCACGACACCGGGGAATTCGAGCATCTCTTCCTTGGCCATGGTCTCTCCTTAGCTTTCTCACTGCCCCAAATGGCAGTTTCGCCGCGGTAGATGCGCCCAAAGGAGCGGATTTTCAAGGTAAATCTTTCACCTACGGCACAAGCGCTGAGCGCGCGGCGCTCTCGGGCCAATCACGGTTGGTTAAAACAGTGCCGTTTTCGCGCAAATCTCGTAGCCGACCAAGGTCAATATCGGCCATCACCCATCCTGGTTTGTTCATAACACCTTCGGCAAACACGCCATTGTTACAAAAGCCCGCTTCAGCAGGGCCATAAATCGCGGCCGCGCCATGGTTTTCGTCCACCGCGGGCGACCATGCCGCCTGTCCGACTATAGGCGATTGCAAAACCGCACATTGCCCCTCAAGTGCGCGGGCCATCGCCCCCACCCGCACCCGCCAATATCCTGCACCGCTATCCGTGCAAGATGGCACCAGAAGCAGATCAACCCCCGCCTCAACCAAGGCGCGCGCCAAAAGTGGGAACTCCGCATCATAGCAGATCAAGACACCCAGCCGAAGATCGTCAAAGGCAAAGACCTGCAAAGGCCCGCCCGATTGCACATGCCAAATCTCACGCTCAAAGCGGGTCATGATCTGCTTGTCTTGATGCCCAATCCGCCCCTGCGCCCCATAAATGCAGGCGCGATTGACGGGCCGCAACCCATACTCCTGGTCAAAAATCGGCGCAGATGGTGCCAAGAGGGTGAGGCCATACTGTACCGCAAGCCGCGCGAAGAGAGCATCAGCCTCAGGCCAAATATCACTGACCGCGCGCAGGCTGCCTTCAAGATCGGCCGCAACGGATGGTCCTGCAAGATGGGCCAATTCCATCGCGCCATATTCTGGAAAAATCGCAATCTCTGCGCCGTCGTCTGCGGCCTCAGCGACCCATGCGCTGATCTTCGCATGAAAATCAGCGAAACGTGTCAGCGGGTCGAGCGGATAGGCAGCGGCGGCACATTTCATAGCTGTTTGATCCAAAATTGCAGGCGCTTCTGGGTTTTTTCGGCATCCCCAATATCAAGCCATGAAAACTCTGCAAAGGCTCCATCCAAAATCTGATAGCCACGCTTTTTCCAAAAACCATCAAGCGGGAGATAGTCCTTTGGGGCCATCGGATGATCTGCGGAGCGCACCACAGCGCAAAAGGCACTATAAGCTTTGCCTTGTGCACGGGCTACTTCCTCACGCGCATCGAAAAATATATGCCCTGCCCCCTGCCCGCGATAATTCTGCAGTAGAACTGATTCAGCGCAGTAAAACACATCTTCTGCGGCGATATCACGGGCGGTCAAGGCACCAGAGAAATCACCATCATGCTGAAGCAAAGGCATCCCGGTGGCCGCGCCAACCATTTGCGCTCCATCATAGGCCGCAATCACAATCGCCCCCTTTTGCGCATAGCGGGCGAGATAGCCCGTCTCATAGGCTAAATCCCCATCATAAAGATAGGGCCAGTCACGAAAGACAGTAATGCGCAGCCGTGCCAGATCGGGAACAATTGCGGCAATCTCAGCCCCAAGATAGATGCGATAGGCAAGGTTCATGCGGAAACCTGAGCGATCCAATCAGCGAGGTTGTAATAGGTCACAACACGGGTGATCTTGCCGTCCTCAACTGAAAAGAAACTGCCCGCTGGCAGGATATATTTCTGTCCGCACGCCTCAGGCAATCCTGCATCCGTGGCTAGATAGGTGCCGTTTACGATAAATTCGGCGGCAACACGATTGCCTGCCTCATTCTGCATCACCACAATATCGGAGAGATGTTCTTTATAGCAGCGGTTCATATGGGCGCAGAATTCAGCAAAGGCCGCTTTGCCCATGCGCACCTGCCCCTCATTGACATGATGCGCCACGTCTTCGCTGAGGCAATCAAGCATTGCCTCCATATCGCCCGCATTGAACGCGGCGTAATACCGATTGATCGGATCCATCAGTCCCCCTCCTGTTCTAGCCCCGCATCTGGGGGGCCAAAACGATCTAGAATGCGTTTGTTGATTTGATCACGGGCTTGGCGATAGGCATCCAATTTCGCCTCGCGCGTTTCGCCCAACCCCGTTGGATCAATAATAGGCCAATATTCAACGTCCAAATGGGCGTGACGCGTCAGATCAAGCGCACGGCGTTGACTGGCGGGCGAGAGCGCCACTATCAAATCAAATCCTGAAAGATCATCACCCCATTCTGCCATTTCATCAAAAGAGCGCACACGATGACGCTCGAGGGCAACACCGATCTCGGCGGAAACAGAAACGGCAAAACCATCTATTTCCAATTCATGGTGCACACCTGCAGATTGAACATAGGCGCGGTGGCCGTAATATTTCTTCATCAGCCCTTCCGCCATGGGTGAGCGGGTTGCGTTATGATCGCAACAAAACAGAACTGAAGATGGAAATTGTTTGCCCACCAGATCAATTCCCGAAATGCAGCACGCAGATCAGGGTAAAGAGGCGGCGCGCGGTATCAGTATCAATCTCGGCTTTGCCTTCAAGCCGTTCTTGCAAAATACGCGCACCTTCATTGTGAATACCGCGCCTCGCCATATCAATCGCCTCAATTTGAGCCGCCGGTAGTTTTTTCACCGCAGAATAATAGCTCTCACAAATCTGCCAGTAATCTTTTACCACCTGACGAAATGGCGAAAGTGAAAGGTGGAATTCGGCGGCCAACTCCATCTCTTTGGTGGTAACAGAAAAGACCAGACGTTTGTCGCGAATGGCTAAGGCCAAATGATAGGGGCCATCGGGCGGTGTGCGCCCATCACGCGCGGGCAAAACAAAACTGTTTTCTTCGAGCAGATCAAAAATCGCTACGCGCCGTTCCTGTTCAATCTCAGGGGTTGGCGCAGGCATATTCGAGGTGTCAATCTGAATATCGGTAATGTGCATTGTCACTCACCATCTCCCTGATTGATCCGCGCAAGCCGCGCCAAAACGGATAGGCCATGCGCCTCGAGGCTTTCGGATTCGGCCAATGTTGCGGCAGCCGGACCAATGGCCCGAAGGGCAGCAGGTGTCATTTGCGCCATGGTCGAACGCTTCATGAAATCAAGCACCGATAGCCCGCTTGAGAACCGCGCAGAGCGCGCTGTCGGCAGCACATGGTTTGGCCCCCCGATGTAGTCGCCAATCGCCTCGGGCGTCCACGCACCCACGAAAATAGCACCTGCATGGGTGATCTTATCGGCATAGGTTTCGGCCTGCGCCACGCAGAGCTCAAGGTGTTCAGGCGCAATGCGGTTGGAGAGCGCGGCCGCTTCATCCAAATCACGCGTTACGATGACTGCGCCAAAATCACGCCAACTGGCCCCTGCAATGGTCCGCCGCTCCAGGGTTTCGAGGCGCCTGTCTACTGCATCCGCAACAGCGCGGCCAAATTCTGCATCATCCGTGATCAGAATGGATTGCGCGCTTTCGTCATGTTCCGCTTGCGACATAAGATCCAGTGCGATCCAATCGGGGTCATTGTCACGATCTGCGATCACCAAAATCTCAGACGGGCCTGCGATCATATCAATGCCAACCTTGCCAAAGACACGGCGTTTTGCGGCAGCGACGTAGGCATTTCCGGGCCCCGTGATCTTATCCACGGGCAGCACGGTTTCGGTGCCATAAGCCAAGGCTGCAATCGCCTGCGCACCACCCATGCGGTAAATGCGATGCACCCCTGCAAGATGCGCCGCCAGCAGAACAAGAGGGTTAACCTTGCCATCGGGCGTGGGCACCACCATCGACAAATGACCAACTCCTGCCACAGCGGCGGGGATTGCATTCATCAAGACGGATGAGGGATAACTGGCCAGCCCGCCCGGCACATAAAGACCCGCGCGTGAAATAGGACTCCATCGCCACCCAAGTTTGGCACCAAATTCGTCTTGCCAAGCAGCATCTTCGGGCAATTGGCGGGCATGATAGGCACGTATGCGCGTGGCGGCCAATTCAAGTGCCGCGCGCTCTGCAAAGGGCACGGTGGCAATCGCCGCATCAATCTCGGCCTCAGAAAAGATCAACTGCTCTGGCGTCAGACGGACACGATCAAATTTCTCGCCGAAGGCAATCAATGCTGCATCGCCATCACGTCGCACCTGTGCAATGATATCGGCAACCACCGCATCTACATCAGGGCTATCCTCGCGCTTCATTCCAAGAAGCGCTTCAAACGCCGCCTCAAAATCCGCCGTATCCGTGTTCAGAAAAATAGGCATACCCGTCTCCGTCAGAATAGGAGGGGCTTACCTTGTGTTGGCCGCGCGCTCAAGACGCGAAAGCGTCACGGGTGCGAGGGGGTTTTACCCGAAGGGGCCTGATAGGGCTTGGTCACATCGAGTATTGCAAGATTGATTGCCTCAACCTCAAGCGCCAAGGCGCCATCGCCTGCGAAAGTGAGGGTGATAAGCCCCATGCCATCTTCGCCCGCCTGCCACGCGACCAAAAGCAGCGATAACACCACATCGCGCGCCTGCGGGCTGATGCCTTGCGCGGCAACGCTCAGCACGTCATCCACAATCAGCAAGCTGCGCACCCGCTCAGGCGGGCTGACGCGCGCCCCATTTTCCCAACGAAAGCGATTGAGAAGCACAACCACCTGACGTTTGGCGCGGGTATATTTGATATCAGCCACAGTGAGGATGGCATCTTGCGCAAGCGCAGACAGGATTTTCACATCCTCTGCATCTGCGGCGGCAAGCGCCAAGGGCGCTTCTGCGCCATCCTCAAATCGGGCATCAGCCATGCTCTGCCACCCGTTCAATATTTGCGCCAAGGCTGCTGAGCTTTTCTTCTACCCGCTCATAGCCACGATCGAGGTGATACACGCGGTTCACACAGGTTTCCCCCTCGGCAGCAAGCCCCGCGAGGATCAAACTTACCGAGGCACGCAAATCCGTAGCCATCACGGGTGCACCACGCAATTGCACCACACCGGTCACCTTGGCCGTTCCGCCATGCACATCAATTTTGGCACCCATGCGGATCAATTCAGGCGCATGCATGAAGCGGTTCTCAAAGATGGTTTCCTCCAATGTAGCGACCCCGTCAGCGGTGCACATCAGCGCCATCATTTGCGCCTGCAAATCGGTTGGAAACCCAGGGAATGGTGCGGTTGTCACATCCACGGCACTCACGCGTCCCATTTTATGGCTGACGCGTAAGCCGCGATTGGTTTCGGCAATCTCGACCCCTGCTTCTTCTAACTTATCGGCCAAGGCCGCCACAATAGCACGGCTGCCGCCGATCAATTCCACGCTGCCGCCTGCAATTGCAGGGGCAATCATGTAGGTGCCCAGCTCAATACGATCTGCGATCACACGATGCGTTGTTGCATGCAGACGATCCACGCCACGAATAACGATGGTGTCCGTGCCCGCGCCTTCGATATCTGCGCCCATGCCTTGCAAACAATGCGCCAATGCCACGGTATCGGGCTCGCGCGCGGCATTTCGTAGAACGGTGGTGCCTTTGGCCAAAACCGCCGCGCAAAGGGCATTTTCCGTGGCACCCACGGAGACAAAGGGAAAGCTGATCTCAGCACCTTTAAGGCCATTTTTTGCCGTCGCGTGAACATAACCCTCACGCAGGTCGATTTCGGCCCCCAAAGCCTCAAGCGCGGTCAAATGCAAATCCACCTTGCGCGCCCCAATTGCACAGCCCCCTGGAAGCGAGACAACCGCCTCACCAAAACGACCCACCAATGGCCCAAGCACGTTGAAAGAGGCGCGTAGCTTGCGCACGATATCGTAATGCGCGGTCAAATTGTTCACAGCAGCGGACGAGATCATCATCGCGCGGCCATCGGCCAAACGGGCCACTTCGCAGCCCAAGCTTTCCAACAAACTGCCCAATGTCGCCACATCAGAAAGGCGCGGCACATTGGTCAATGTCAAAGGTTCATCCGATAGGAGGGCCGCACACATAAGCTTTAGGCAGGTGTTCTTTGCGCCCGCGATGGGAACCTCGCCCGAAAGCGGGCCATTTCCTTTAACGATAATACTGTCCACGGATGCTGCCTCTTTTGCTTTGCTAAGGTCGCGTCAAGATGACGGGCCCGCGCCATTTTCGCCATCTTCCGCACGCCTTTTGCGGGCCTGCGCCTTGCGGCGGGCCAAATTGGCCTTAAGCGCTGCTTTCAACCGCTCAGTGCGAATGTCTTGCGCGCTCCGTTGACCAGAATTCGATCTTTTCGGCGGGTTTGATGGTTGCTTCATACCGCCCCTCATAGCGAAGCGGACAATTCGCGTCTAGCGCGATGCAAATCGAAATTGGCAAAATTTCCTGTGTAAGTCCGCAGCCATCAAAAGGAATTGGGCGTTGGTACGAATTTTCATTTGCTTTGGTCTTGCATGGGTCTGCGATTGCGTCTAATGCACGCGCCACACGTGCGCTGCAGTAGCTCAGTGGTAGAGCACTCCCTTGGTAAGGGAGAGGTCGGGAGTTCAATCCTCCCCTGCAGCACCATCAAAATCATATGATCATTAATACGACAAACGCCCGAGTTATTGTGTGTAATCCAATTGGCTCTGAGCTTGCAAAAGTGCACATTTCGCACGCGACTAATAGAATGACCAGATGATCAAGATGATCAAGATGATCAAGATGATTAAAAAACTAATAATTAATTTATATTATATATATTTTTTTAAATAGTACTCACTGATTGCAGCAGAGTCAGAAAAGTCGTTCCCGTCATTTGCGTAGGATGTGTAGATTTCTATAGATTTATCAATAAGCGGTAGTCCGCCATTAATAGCCTGCATAAAGACGGCAAGAGCGGTCATGTCTTTGGCTAACTGTCTTGCGTAAGCCTTAGGGGGATCAAAATCTTGAGAAACCATCTGCTTGTAGATCCGTTGCAAAATTTGAGAATCCGCCATGCCACCCGCTAATGCTTCTGGCAAAAGCTTGGGATCAAGCTGCGCTGATCGCGCCAATGTCAAAACCTCTGCCATTAGTACATAATTCGTTCCAACAATCGCCTGATTTAAAGTTTTAGCAATTTGACCAGCACCCAATGGACCCAATAAAGTTGAGGTCTTTGTTAGAGCATCAAGTATCGGAATTACTCGTTCAAAATCGGCCTGCACACCGCCTAGCATAGCCGTTAAAGTTCCAGTCTCTGCTGGATCAGGACCTCCTGAAACGGGCGCGTCAATCCAAGCAACTCCATGTTCAGCCATTCTGCCAGCAATTCTCACAGTGTCGTCGCGTGGCACAGTTGAGAAATCTATAATCAGGTCGGCGCCACCATCTGATTTGGCAAAGCCTAAAGGACCAAAGCAACAGTTTTCAACTGCTTCAGTGTTAAGAACACACATTGCAAGGATGTCACTGCACTCGCGCACTTCTGCTGGGGTGTCTGCCCAAATTGCTCCATTCGGCAATACCTCTAAAGCCCGTTCCGGCTCTAAGTTCCATACAGTCACTTTAAAGCCACGCGACAGAAGGCGCCTCACCATTGGGGCGCCCATTATTCCAAGCCCGACAAATCCAATTTGAGGTAATTTCGAATGGTCTTTCATAATAGCTCCAGTTTTGTAGAAAATGACACTTTCCTGACATTAGAAAAGCTAACATGAGCTTGATAAATCATAGCTTAATCTAACCAAATTTGCTTAACCTTCGGGATAAGAAGCTTCGACCTAGCCAATTTATAGTCTCTCATATTGCAAACAAATTGCGACATCAAAGAACTGATACAGATATGCCCAGCCAAACAAGCACGTCAAACTTACCACTAACAGGATTGAGAATAATTGACCTGACACAGGTGATGGCTGGGCCATTCTGTTGCATGATGCTCGGAGATATGGGAGCAGATGTTATAAAAGTTGAGCCGCCAAAAGGTGATCAGACCCGAGCGGCAATGGGCTTTCGGATGAAAGGGAATGACAGTCCCGGTTTTTTTGCGTTGAACCGGAATAAAAAATCAGTCGTCTTAAATCTAAAGAGCTCTGGAGGCATGACCATGTTCATGGAGCTCGTTAAAACAGCTGACGTGCTGGTTGAAAACTATCGACCAGGTGTCACAAAGAGGCTGGGCATAGACTATCAATCTCTCAAAGAAATTAACCCTAAACTGATTTATGCAAGCATATCTGGTTTTGGACAAACTGGGCCTTGGTCTCAGCGTCCAGGTTTCGACCTTATGGCACAAGCGATGTCTGGCGTTATGAGCGCCATGGGGCACCCCGATATGGGACCAGTAAAGTCTGGCGTTTCTGTTGGCGATTTGGGAGCAGGCCTATTCTGCGTTTATGGCATTCTAAGCGCAGTAATTGGCCGCACAAAATCTGGTACGGGTCAATATATTGACGCTTCTCTTTTTGAGGCAGCACTATCTCTATCGATCTGGGAAACCACCGAATTTTGGGCCACAGGCAGATCGCCCCAGCCACTCGGTACCGCAAATCGTATGAGCGCGCCCTACCAAGCATTCATGGCAAGCGATGGTATGTTTGTTGTGGGCGCTGCAAACCAAAAATTATGGGAACTATTTTGTGATGTGATTAACCGCCCGGAAATAAAAGAAGATCCGCGCTTTGTGACTAACATGGATCGGGTCGCCAACCGCAGCCAATTGGAAGCCGAACTCAAACCTATTTTCAGTGAACAAAATGTAGGGTTTTGGGTCACAAAGTTTTTAAACTACGGTGTTCCAGCAGGCCCAATTAACAACTTTGAGCAAGTGTTAAGTGCTGATCATACATTGGAACGCAACATGGTTCTGGAAATCAATCACCCCGTTGAAGGCCGAATAAAATCTTTGGGCTTCCCAGTAAAGTTGCAAGGCACCCCACAACAAGTACGTCTACCTCCGCCTCTGCTGGGGGAGCATACTCATGAACTAGCAATTGAACTAGGATTAGATACTGACAAATTACGCGCAGAAGGAGCTTTTGAGTGAGTAGCGGAAAGGTACATATGCAAGTTGAGGGATCTGTTGCTCGAATTTGGTTTGATCGACCGGAAGCAATGAATTCGATGACTTGGAAGATGTACAATGACTTTGAAAAAATAAGTCTTCGTCTAAAAACAATGTCAGGGCTAAGAGCAATAGTTTTACGTGGTGTGGGTGGTAAAGCCTTCGTCGCAGGTACCGACATACATCAATTCTCTGATTTTGATCGCGGTGAGCATGGCGTTGAGTATGAAAAAAAAATGGACCGAATACTCAATGAATTCCTGTCGATTCCGGCACCTACTCTGGCAGTGATTGACGACCTGGCGATTGGTGGTGGCCTAAATATTGCAGCATCATGCGACTTGAGACTAGCTGCTACAGGCGCCCGGTTTGGTGTTCCGATATCTAGAACACTGGGAAACTGCCTCTCTATGCGAAACTATGCCAATATGATCAGTCTTATTGGCGAACCCGTTTCAAAGCGAATGTTGTTTTTAGCAGAACTAGTGACTGCCGAAGAGCTTGCCGGAACCGGATTTCTAGCCCGCATAGTCTCCCCCCAAGAAATGGACAGTGCGAGCGATGAATTGATTGAAAAGCTGTGCTCTGTGGCGCCCCTTACCATCACGGCAAGTAAAAAAGCACTTCAACGTTTAAGGACTGCAAATTTACCTAGCGGCGAGGACTTGATCGAGCTCTGTTATGGGAGTTCAGATTTTCAAGAAGGCGTTCGAGCGTTTAAGGCAAAAAGACGCCCTAATTGGACTGGAGAATGAGCTAATGCAGGTGATATTTGTCATCCATTTCTAGCCCCCAAATGTCCATGATCGATGATTTCTCCAACACGATTTTAAACTCTACGGATATGATAGAGGACTTTTGAAAGTGAAGCATCCAATGAAGCCAAGAATTGCTATTATTCCAGGAGATCCATCCGGTATTGGGCCTGAGCTTATCGCGAAACTATTACAAGAAGCAGATGTAAAAGAAGCGGCGAATATCCTTCTTGTCGGTGATGCTCATGTTTGGAAACAAGGCGCGAAGCAAGCCAGAAAAGATGTAGTTTTAAATACAATACCCCGTTCAGAAATTTCCAGTTTTGAAGGAGTTGCACACCTCAACTTACAGACCTGTGAACCTGAAGAAATTGAAGTGGCCAATATTTGTTTAGCAAGCGGAAGATCTTCATTACGCAGCCTGGAAACCGCCTTAAATCTTGCTAAAAGTGGTCTTATCGATGGTATTTTATTCGCACCTTTCAATAAGGCAGCGTTGACACTCGCAGGCATGGAAGAACAAGACGAGCATCAATTTATTGCCAAGTATATAGGGTTTTCTGGCCATCACTCTGAAATAAATGTCTTGGACGACATCATGACCACCAGGGTCACAAGCCACATAAGCTTGGGCGAGGTGGCCCGCAATATAAATGAGTTATCAATCAGCCGAGCCATTGATTTAGCCGCTTTAACTCTCAAACGCTTCGGAATTGAATACCCTCACATAGCGGTTGCAGCACTCAATCCCCATGCAGGCGACAATGGAAAATTTGGGCGCGAAGAGATTGATGTAATTGGGCCCGTAATTCAGAATTACCAACAAAGTCAGATGAAAGTCACTGGGCCTTGGCCCTCTGACACTGTGTTTTTAAAAGCGCAGAACCACGAAGTGGATGCTGTGGTTACAATGTATCACGACCAAGGGCAAATCGCGATGAAATTGATGGGGTTTGAGCGTGGAGTAACCGTTGCAGGCGGTTTGCCAATACCAATCGTCACCCCTGCGCACGGCACTGCTTTTGATATTGCCGGTAAAGGCGTTGCCTCTGCCAGCGCGACGCTTCAAGCTTTTCGTTTATTACTGCGCACAAGAGACGTTAATGCCGTAATTTAATTATCTACAATAACCCAATTTTCTGCTGATTTGTCTTTGTCGGGAGCGAAATATGAAAATCATCGACGCTCATCATCACTTTTGGGATCCAGACTTAAATTACCATCCTTGGCTCCGCGACGAGCCCCTAATCCCATTTAGATATGGTGATTACTCCAGTATCCGCACAAGGTTCATGCATGAAGAATACGATTTAGTATCAGCAGATTGGGAGATTGTTGCGAATGTAACAATGGAGGGAGAATGGGATCCCGCGGACCCAACTGGCGAAGCAATTTGGATGCAAAAAGTTGCAGATAGTGCAGGAAAACCAGCCGCGCATGTCGCTCAAGCATGGTTGGACAAAAACGATTTAGATGAGGTTCTTTCTACTTTAGCCAATCTGCCAATTGTCAAATCTGTACGACATAAACCACGGTTCAATGCATCTCCAGGAGGACCACCGGGCGGTATGACAGACCCATATTTCAAGGCCGGTTACAAAGCCTTAGCAAAATCAAACCTGATGTTCGATTTACAGACCCCGTGGTGGCACTTGTGTGAAGTAAAATCGATGGCAGATATGGCTCCAGAAGTGCCAATTATACTCAATCACACTGGACTTCCTTCTGATAGATCCGCCGAGGGTTTGGCTGGATGGTACGAAGCGCTAAAAGATTTTGCGCAAATTCCCCAAACATTTATCAAAATTTCAGGATTAGGTGTTCCAGGAAAGCCTTGGTCCCTAGCTGACAATCGCGACATCATCAGAAGGGCAATTGATATTTTCTCGCCTGACAGATCTATGTTTGCGTCAAACTTCCCGGTGGACGGCTTGTGCGGAGATTTCAACACTATTTTTTCAGGGTTCGACACCGCTACCAATGACTATTCAAACGAGGAGAGACAGTCATTGTTTAGCGGCACGGCATCGGAAGTATACGGGATCAAGATGCTGTAATTTTTAAAATACAAAATTTATAATCATTTGGTCAATAATTCTAAGATCAGTTGAGGCTAAGGTCGATACTCCCACTTCAATGAAAACCTATCCATAACCTGCGATAGCATTGCTTCCTCCTCATCAATATTACTATTCAAACAAACAATTAGACCAAATTTTATATCATCGCGCACTGATACAACACGGGCCGCAAAACCCGCCTCAGCAAGGTTTGCGTCTAATACGCGAGCAATCGCGAGTTTGCGTAAAGCAGGCTTAAAGGTTTTACCTACGGCAGTTTTCGGTAATTCAGGTAAAATTTCGACATATTTGGGCGCTGCAGCACGTTCGGTAACATGGATGCGGGCATGTTCCATTAAGGCATCCACGGTCACATCTGCCCCTTCAACTAATTCCACATAGGCGCAGGGCAGTTCGCCGGCGATTGGATCAGGCTGGCCAATGGCCGCTGCCATTGCCACTGACGGATGAGTGGCCAAAGCCTCCTCAATAATTGCAGGATCGATGTTGTGACCACCGCGATTAATCAAATCCTTCGCCCTGCCCGTGATCCAGAGATACCCGTCCGCATCAAACCGCCCCAAATCGCCCGTGCGCAAATATTGGCCCTCATACATTTGCGCCGCCGATTTTGTAGCGTCTTTGTAAATACCCTGCTCCGTCACGCCGGGGCTTGCCACGCAAATCTCGCCGATCTCATCAATGGCACATTCTGTGAGGCCTTCGGGCGTATCTTTGAGGATGATCACGTTACAATGCGGAAAGGGGATGCCAACAGACCCAACCTTTTTCTCACCTTCAACTGGGTTGCAGGAGACAAGACAAGTAGCCTCGGTCAGGCCATATCCTTCGACAAGGCTGACGCCCGTTGCGCCCTCAAACCGGCGAAACAATTCCAATGGCAGGGGAGCTGATCCTGAGAAAGCGGTTTTCACAGAGGAGATATCCGCATCTACAGGCCGTTGCATCAACACCGCAAGCGCGGTTGGCACCGTGATCAAGAATGTGACCTGCCAGCGTTCGACCAATTTCCAGAAATTATCGAACACCCCTGCTCCGCGATATCCTTGCGGGGTCGGAAAGACCGTGTGGGCGCCTGAACACAGTCCCCCCATAAGGATCACATGGCTTGCAAAAACATGAAACAGAGGCAGCGGGCAGAGCACCGTATCGGTTTCTGTAAACAACAGACTGTGACCCACCCAACCATTATAGATCATGCCCGAATAGCTGTGCTGCGCCACTTTGGGCATGCCGGTTGTGCCGCCTGTATGAAAACAGGCAGCGATACGATCTCTCCCCTGATCTGGGTGGCGCAACAGATCAGCCGTCTCGCCCGCCATTTCCGCGCGCAACGACAACACGCGGGCCTGATGCGTGACCTTTAACTTGGGCCGCAGCAAGGGCGCGATCACCCGCTTGATCCCCGTCAGATAGCGCAGAAGATCAACCTCCAATACGGTTTCAACTTCGGGGGCCATGGCCACGGCGGCGGCGGTCTTTTGTGCAAGATCCGTCTTGGGAAATGGCGCCAAAGTGACCACAAGCCGCGCTTTCGTTTCGCGCAAGATGCTTGCAATTTGGTCAGGCTCAAGCAGCGGATTTATGGGAACCACAACGCCTGCAACCATCCCCGCCAGCAGCGTCAAGACTGTTTCGGTGCTATTGGGCAGTACAAAGGCCACCGCATCCTCAGCGCCAATGCCAAGTCGCGCAAACAGATTGGCCAGTTGAGTCACCTCCGCCCTGAGGCTTTGCCAATCCAATGTCTCTGCTTTTGCGTCGGGATCTGAAAACAGTTGAAAGGTGACCGCAGGCCGCGCGGGATGGCGCACGGCAACTTCACTAAGCAATTCATAAATACTTTGCGCAGGCGCAGCCACAGGCCACGGATGATCTATCTCAATTTTGCGCACATCTAGATTATTCGCAAAAGGCAGCATCGCCTTGCCTCCCCCATCATTCTCCCAAATGGTCCTGCGGTCACGATGCACGCCGTCGCACGTCAGGCTTCGCGTGAGAATGAAGAATAAAACGCGTTTTCGCAAGCTCACAGTGATTATTCGGCAGCAATTCCATCCGTGAATTGCAACCGTGCCAGACGTGCATAAAGCCCGCCATCCGCGACAAGCGCATCATGACTACCTTCGGCGACAATCTGCCCTGCATCAAAGACCAAAATGCGGTCGGCCTTTTTCACAGTTGCCAGTCGATGCGCAACAATCAAGGTCGTGCGTTCGGCACTCAGATCTGCGACCGCGCGCTGCACCAAACGTTCACTTTCAGCGTCAAGCGCACTGGTAGCTTCGTCTAGCAGCAGGATGGGTGCATCGCGCAAAATGGCGCGGGCAATGGCAATACGCTGTTTTTGCCCCCCTGACAGCATGATCCCCCGCTCGCCTACATAGCTGTCATAGCCTTCGGGTAGAGCGGCAAGAAAATCATGCGCTGCGGCGGCGCGGGCGGCGGCCTCAACCTCGGCATCGGTGGCATCAGGGCGGCCAAAGCGAATATTGTCTCGCGCAGATGCCGCGAAAATCACAGGGTCTTGCGGCACCAGCGCCATAGCCGCGCGGAACCCCTCACGGCGCATATCGCGCAGATTGACCCCATCAAGGGTGATCTTGCCTTTTTGCGGATCATAGAAGCGTTGCAGCAATTGGAAGATCGTGGATTTACCTGCGCCTGATGGCCCGACAAGCGCCACTGTCTCACCCGATTTAATGGTGAAGCTCACATCTTTGAGCGCCGCAGTTTCTGAGCGGGTCGGATAGGCAAAACCCACGCCGTCAAACACGATATCGCCCTTGCCCCCATGTGCCAGGGACACAGGGCGGACGGGGTCGGTGACTGCGTCCTCAGCGTAGACAAGTTCTACCAACCGCTCGGTCGCACCAGCGGCGCGCTGCAATTCGCCCCAAATCTCAGACAGCGCACCCACCGCGCCTGCGACCATAATTGCATAGATCAAAAACTGGATCAGCGCGCCGATGCTCATTGCGTCTGCGCGAACATCCCGCGCTCCCACCCAAAGTACCCCCACAATCCCCGCAAAAACTAGGAAGATCACAATCACTGTCATAAAGGCACGGGTTGAAATGCGGCGCTTGGCACTGTTGAAACTGGCCTCTGTAACGTTGGAAAAATCATTGGAAGAGGCTCGCTCATGAGTAAAGGCCTGCACAGTTTGAGCGGCCAAAAGCGCCTCAGATGCTGCGCCAGAACTTTGCGCAATCCAATCTTGGTTTTCACGCGACAACACGCGCAGCTTGCGCCCCAAAACCACAATCGGGACGATAATCGCAGGCACAAGCAACAAAACCATCCCCGTCAGCTTGGGCGATGTGACAACCATCATCACCAAGCCGCCCATTAAAATCAGCGCATTGCGAAGGGCTACAGACACCGAAGAAGAAATCACACTGAGCAAAAGCGTAGTGTCCGTGGTGATACGGCTAAGCACCTCACCCGTCATGACCTTCTCATAAAAACTTGGGCTCATCGAGATCATGCGGAAAAACACTGCCTTGCGAATATCGGCAATCACACGCTCACCCAATCGTGTCACAAGGTAATAACGCGCGCCCGTTCCTAGGGCTAAAAGGCCAGCGATCACCAAAGCCGCCAGAAAATAGCTGTCGAGAAGAGCGGCCGTGTCTGTTTCAAATCCATCTATTACACGGCGCACCGCCAAAGGCATCACTAGCGCGACGAGCGCAGTGGTTACAAGCGCAAGACCTGCGCCAATGATCCAGACACGATAAGCAACAAGGAAGGGCAAAAGAGCACGCAGCGACCCGATCTTTTTAGAACGCGCACGCTCCTCAGTGGCATTTACGGCTTTTGTAGGCGGTAACACCTTGGTCGTGTTGGCTTCGGTCGTCATGGTCGCTCGCGTCCTCACTCTACAAATACGTGAATAAAGCGACATAGCCAGCCAAACAAGCCCAGTAGAGTTCAATCTACTCCCATTAATTGTTCGGAACCTAAAAATTCTTTTTGCTTTATCGTCAAATGCTGGGACGTTACCACAAAGCTAAATTTTTATTGCGATAGCACCAATGGCTATCAAACCGATCGAGGCCCAACGCAAGTTTGTCATGGGCTCTTTAAGGAAAATAGTGCCGATCAACACTGCGAATAGAATGCTGGTTTCACGCAATGAGGCAACAACAGCAATTGGCGCTTTAGTAAAAGCCCATACCGCGATCCAATATGCACCCAAGGATAATATCCCTGAAAAAAATCCTGACCTCCAGGAAGACATCGCGTGAAACAGAAAATCTGTACTTCTTGTAACGCCAAAATAGAAGGTCGTTGCAATAGCATCGCCAAGGAAAAGATAAATCACATACGCAGATGGTGCTTCTGAAAGACGCACGCCGATGCCGTCAACAACGGTATAACTGGCTATAAATGCGGCAGTCCCGCAGGTAAAAAACCATGCGAGTGGTGACATTTTTTTATTATGCGCCTTAGTGATGCCGAGCACAATTATTCCAATAGAAATCATAGCTATTGATGCAATCGTAGAAACACCAAATTGTGCGCTAAAAAATAAAATTGAAACTATCGTTACAATTACAGGAGCAAGACCGCGCGCCAATGGATAAACTTGGTTCAAATCAGCGTAATCATATGCTTTCATAAGGAAAATTTTGTACCCGCAGTGAAGAAATGACGCGGCCAATATCAATGGCAAAGAACTAACTGATGGCTGCGGCAAAAATGCTAGAAGAGGAAGTGCAATACTTCCCTGAACAACGGACAGAATAAGCACGTTTGTCGCCCGGTCTGAATTTGCTTTTAAAGCAGCGTTCCAACCCGCATGAAGCACAGCAGCAAAGATGATTGCTAAGTAGACATGAGTGTCCACGACAATTCTCTTACTAAAAATCTATGCAAAAGTTGTGTCTACACGTCATCTAATGAATTGATCAACGTAATCTGCTCCAAGCCCAACTTTCTCATAATGCGTGCGGCATAAGTCAATCTTTGTAAAAACATCTTCGTAGCCCAAAATCTCACCATAAGGATCAACATAGCACATAACGCCATTAACTTGGAAAAAGGTGATCATTTCTTCGACCCCTTCGGGAACTACCAAAGTGTGAGTTTCACCAGGAGGTTCATACACATACGAGCCTTCGGTCGCCTCCCAATCGTGCTCAAGGTAATACCACCGTCCTTTAAGAACCCAACCATGTACTGCTTGAGGGTGTCGATGGCGCGATAGAACACCTGATTTTTTCACCTTCAGAAGGTTCATCCAATAACCCTGAGAACGATTCAAACACAGCGGACGAAACCATACATTGGGAGCCTGCGGAACCCAGATCCTTTCATCATCTGGAATAGCATTAGGCACTACTATCTCTTCCAAGGCATCTTTTGGAAAAGGAAGCTGATATGGGGTCATTGGATCTTGGTCAGTTTTTTGTAGGGGCATATTATCTCACATTGCACTGTATCCGCCATCTACAGGGTAGATAGCACCGGTTACAAAGCCCGCGCGATGCGATAGTAGCCACGCTACAAGCTCTCCAATTTCATCAGGTTTGCCCCAACGCCCCATTGGCGTGCGAGCCAAGATTGGTCCATTGCGCTCTGGATCTTCGCGCAAGGCAGCTGTCATTTCTGTTTCAATCCATCCAGGTGCAATCGCGTTTACGCGAATTCCATCGGCGGCCCATTTTCCGGCCAAAGCCTTGGTCAACTGGGAAACGCCGCCTTTTGAAGCTGAATAAGCTGGCACAAGTGGTCCGCCGAACGTACTTAGCATCGAGGCGGTGTTAACAATTGTACCTTTGGATCTAGCGAGCAACTCATGAGCTGCTAAACAAGTACGCATTGTACCAGTGAGGTTGATCTCGATGACCTTGGTGAAAACGTCCATTTCGTATTCTGCACCGCGAAACAAAACGCCGGCACAATTAACAAGGGCATCCAGAGTTTCAAACCGGTTGAAAAATTCAGTGACCTGACCTTGGTCGGTGACATCTAATACAGCGGTTTCCACGCTAGGCACAGCAACTGAGAAAGCATCGATCTCGCGCTCATCAAGACCTGTGGCCAGGACATGCCAACCCTCTCGCAATAGCACGCGCACAATACCGGCGCCTATCCCGCCCGTACCACCGATGACTACTGCATTCTTCATATTTTTACCTTTGCGAGCGGAATACTTGAGCCACTTTCATACAAGATGGCAGCGCATACAAGTTTCAATTAAAGTTTAATTGAGCCTTATATTTCTAGGCGCCCATCTCAGTTGCAAACTCAATTAAGTCAGGCGCAATAACATCCCACTCTTGCTCGGCCGTTAGATCCGTCTTCTGCCCGGGACCATACTCGGTAGACCTTGGGATGAATGCCGTCCTCAGTCCACATTCACGTGCAGCAACAAGGTCATAATTATGCGCAGCACATAACATCACCTGTTCAGGATCCAGATACATCATCCGGCACACTCCCAAGTATGTCTCGGGGTCAGGTTTATAATGCTTATATAACTCGCAGGAAAAGGCATGATCCCAGGGCAAATTCGCAAATTTGGCCATGTTAACAAGAAGGGAAACATTAGCATTAGATAATGGGCCAATCACAAACTTACGCTTCAAGCGTTCCAACCCCTCAACTGCGTCTGGCCAAGGATTTAAACGATGCCAAACACGGTTGATATACATTAAATCTAGCTGATCAAGCTCAGGTGCGTGTAGTTCTGATAGCACAGCCTGAAGACTTTCAAAATGCAGGTCATCCAAATTAGTCCAAGGAATTTCCCCTGATCTTACGCGCCCCATTTGCGGCTCGTAGCTGCCGCGCCAAAGATCTGCTAACAGCGCCCAGTCAATTGATAGGCCTTTTTGTTCGCCCCACTTAGACAAGTCCTCAATAATGCTTCCACGCCAATCAACAACTGTTCCAAAACAATCAAATATAATCAATTTCACATTCTCAGGCCCAGTCATTTTGGGTCTCCGTCATTAAATTCGTAAATAGCAATGCCACCAAAACACAAGGCAAATGGTCTGCCAATAAATTTAAAGTGCGTGACTTGAAGTTCCTTTTCTAAGCTATTCGAGTTGCTATCTCTAAGTAACGCTATTTTTGCTCATTTAACGATTGTTTACCTCACGCCATTTGGCAAATTTATCGAGGTTTTCTTCCTTGGTTGCGGGATACAGACCAATAATCGTGGCACCATTTTGTACTTGCTCAATTACAAAATCTTCGTACGCGGTCATTTCAACGGCTTCGTCTGCGACTTCTTCAACCAGATGGGCTGGAATAACTATGACACTGTCATCGTCGCCGACTATGATATCACCGGGAAAGACCGGTGCATCGCCACAACCAATAGGTTCGTTTATCGCTATTGCCTCGTTCGTCACTAGGCTCGTGGGCGAAGAGGGGCGGTTATGATAGGCTGGTATATCGAGTTCAGAGATATTCATAGCATCACGCAAACCGCCGTCAGTCACCACACCTGCACCGCCGCGCATCATCAAACGAGTAATCAAAATGTCTCCAGCACTAGCGGCAAGCGCCGATTTCCTGCTGTCTATCACCAAAACATGTCCAAGCGGACAAGTTTCGATAGCGACTCGCTGAGGGTGATCCGTATTACTAAGCTCAGCCAGCTGATTGCGATCTTCTCGCGCAGGTATAAAGCGCAAAGTGAAGGCAGGGCCTACCATATTCTTACCTTTTGGCGATAGAGGCCGCACATCCTGGATAGTTTGGTGGCGCAAACCACGCTTGAAAAGTGCAGTTGCCAATGTAGCAACAGAAACCTGTTCGAGTTTTTGTTTTATTTTCTGTGTCAGTGGATGATTGCTCATAGGGAAATTCCTTTGGTTCAACCGTTAGTAGCCATAAATACTTGCAATTGAGTGTTGGCCAAACTTCGCAAATATAATCTCTGGCCTCATTTCAGAGGGACATCCTTTGAACAGAGATAACACAATGCGCAGGGTCGAGATTTTACTCCATTAGAATATATCAGGCTCACCCGCAGTTTGACCGTGATCGCTTGTCAGATAGTCAAAATCGCAGCCGGTGTCGGCTTGCCCCACATGTTTTGAGAACATCCAACCCCAGCCGCGTTGGAAGCGAGGTTCGGGAGGAATCCAGGCGGCTTTGCGGCGCTCTAGTTCCGCGTCATCTACTATCATATCGAGCGACCGGTTCGGCAGGTCCATTCGGACAATGTCGCCAGTCTTTAATAGAGCCAGCGGTCCACCAACAAAACTTTCAGGAGCAACATGAAGAACACAGGCGCCGTAAGATGTCCCAGACATCCGCGCATCTGAAATGCGCAGCATGTCGCGATGACCCTGCTTTATAAGCACTTTTGGGATCGGCAACATCCCCCATTCCGGAAAACCTGGTCCACCCTGTGGCCCGGCATTACGCAAGACCAGAACATGATCAGGCGTAACGTCAAGATCTTCGTCGTCAATCGCCGTTTTCATCTTGGCATAGCTGTCAAAGACCAGTGCCGGCCCTTCATGAATATGATATTTCGGATCGCAAGCGGCTGGTTTAATTACCGCACCCGACGGACAGAGGTTTCCACGCAAAACTGCTAGCGACCCCTCATGGTAGACCGGGTTGGACAACGGGCGGATAACGTCATCGTTGTAGACCTGAGCATCTACAATATTATCAGCCAGCGTTCGACCGTTGACCGAAACAGTGGATGTGTCGAGCCGGTCTGCGATCTGCTTGATCATGGCAAGCAACCCTCCGGCGTAATAGAAATCCTCCATCAGGTAGTCCTTTCCTGACGGTCGAACATTGGCGAGCAATGGAACAGTACGCCCCAACGCGTCGAGGTCGTCGAGCGTCAGTTCTACCCCCGCACGGCGGCCCATAGCGATGAGGTGTACCACTGCATTAGTGGAACAGCCGGTGGCCATGGCGACGATGGCGGCGTTCTTTACACTGGCCGAGGTGACAATGTCTTGCATAGAGACATCTTCCCAAACCATTTCTACGATCCTCCGGCCACAAGCGCTCGCCATGCGCGAATGATTGGCATCAACGGCCGGAATTGAGGAGGCTCCCGGAAGCGTCAGCCCCATAGAATCTGCTATGATCGTCATCGTGGATGCCGTGCCCATCGTCATACAGACGCCATGCGAACGAGCAATTCCTCCTTGCACACCCCGCCACTGCTCATCGCTGATATTGCCAGCGCGCCGTTCGTCCCAATATTTCCAAGCATCAGAACCAGAACCTAGGATCTCTCCGGCGTAGTTGCCGCGTAGCATTGGTCCCGCAGGTAAATAGATGAATGGTACTCCAGCGCTAAGCGCTCCCATAATCAGAGCAGGCGTCGTCTTATCGCATCCACCCATCAATATAACCCCATCAAAAGGGTGAGAGCGGATAACCTCTTCAGTCTCCATTGCCAGCATGTTGCGATAGAGCATAGAACTCGGTTTTGTAAATTGTTCATCCAAACTGAGAACTGGCATCTCTATAGGGAACCCACCCGCTTGGTTCACACCGCGCTTAACTTCCTTGGCGCGCTCAGGAAAATGCCCGTGACAAGAGTTGATCTCTGACCAAGTGTTTAAAACACCAATAATCGGTTTCCCTCGGAATTCTTCTTCTGCATAACCCAGCTGCATCATTCGAGACCGATGACCAAAGCTTCGTAAATCATCTGGGGCAAACCAACGAGATGACCTCAATGTGTCAGGGGTTTTAGGCATCGTTCATTTTCCCTTTGCGATCAAATGTATGAAATTAGTTACTAATGGTGACCATAGCATTCTGCTACGTCTATCAAAGTCTAAGCGCCATTTAGCAACTTAGAGCTAACAATAAACTATACATTGTCATGACGCGGGCTTGGTTAGGCATGGCTCGTGAACTACGCTCTTAACGTTCAAGAGACTGCTGATGACACTGACAGACTCACTTCAAACAGAATCTATCAGCCTAGCTAAAAACCATTACACATCAACGGGCTAAGGGGATTTTATGGAGCGGGTAGCGGGAATCGAACCCGCACGACTAGCTTGGAAGGCTAGGGCGCTACCATTACACCATACCCGCTCAACTGAGTGACAGATATTTGACCCGACATTAGAGGTCAAGCAAGTCATATTCTGTAACCAATAAAGACACACAGCAGGAACCAGTTTAACTTGATTTCACGAAAACAGCCTAATGCCTCAGTCGCTAACACTGTAAAGCCACTGACGCTCCCGCATATCTTCCGCAATAAAACAGTCAATCAAAACCTTATCCTCAAGTGTGAGATCTATTGGTGCCAAACCATTTAAAAGCATTCGGCGCGCCAAAGGAGTGATCACAAACTCAAAACTGTTATCAACTGTCTCAAGGGTACATTTTTCAAGGTTCGCTGACAAATGATGTGAGGTAGGATCAATTCTCACCCAGTCAGCGATAGCTTCTATCGATGAGCGATCGAGAGTAATTGGTAGTACGCCATTAGCAACGCAATTATTATAAAAAATTGATGCAAAGCTTTCCGCTAATACGACCCTAAATCCATAGTCTGCAAGCGCCCAAACGGCATGCTCCCTCGACGAACCACATCCTGCATTTCTACCCAGAATTAGTATAGACGCAGTATGATAATTTGGATGGTTTAGAAGGAATTCAGGGTCAGGTTTTCGATTGCCATCTGAATAGCGAATATTGGCAAAGAGACCATTTGCCAGTCCAACCTTTGAAACCCGTTTCATCTCGCGTGACGGAATGATCACATCAGTGTTAAGGTTATCCGCCAATAATGGAAGGGCAACGCCAATATGGTTTGTAAAAGGCTTCATTCGTATGCCTCACGCACATCACTGATCTGTCCGTTTACTGCACTCCAAGCAACAGTCTCAGGGCTGGCGATGTGTGTGCAAACTCCTGGTCCTTGACGTCCTTCAAAATTCCGATTGGTCGAGGAGATGACGCGAGACCCTGGCGAGAAGGTCTCACCACCAGCGTAGAAACAAAATGCACATCCAGCTTCATGCCATTCGAACCCTGCTTCTAGAAAGATTTTATCCAAGCCTTCCGCTTCGGCGGATATCTTAACTTCTTTAGAGCCAGGAGCGCAAATTGCTCTAATTTCAGACTTAACTTTTCGACCTTTCAGTATGCTTGCAGCGCGTCGAAGATCGCTCAACCTGCTATTGGTACAGGATCCAATAAATGCACCATCTATACGCTGTCCACGAATTGGCTCATGAGGCCTTAAACCAACATATTTAAATACATCCGCAAGATCCGAACGTTGATCGGGCAGAACCTCATCAACGGAGATAGCATGCTCGGGACTGGTACCCCAAGTTATCATCGGTGCAATTTCCGAAACATCTACTTCAAGATCAACATCGAATGACGCATTTATGTCACTAACCAATGATGCCCAATGCGCTTCTGCAATTAATGCATCCTCACCTTTGGGAGCAAATGGCCGTCCCCGAGCGTACTCAATAGTCTTGTGATCTGGCGCTATGATTGCCGTGAATGCAGCAAACTCTACACCCATATTGCAAAGAGTTAAGCGTTCCTCAATTTCCATTTCCTCAACTACTGATCCTGCGAATTCGATTACAAAACCTGTTGCAAAATCAGCGCCAAACCGACTTATTAAATTTATAACTACATCCTTAGACGTAAGCCATTTTGGCTTTTTCCCCGTTAGCCGGATACGCATTTGTTTGAACTGCGGAATCCTAAGTGTTCTCGTTGCTAAAGCGTGCTCGCAGTCGGTTGAACCTATGCCCCACGCCAAGGCCCCCATTGCGCCGAGTGTGCATGTATGACTGTCCGGACAAACGATGGTTATGCCCGGCAGAGCTATTCCCTGCTCTGGAGCGATTACGTGCACAATACCTTGTCGATCATCATCAGCACCATACAAACGGATACCAAAGGCTTTAGAAACGCGATGCATTTCATCAATAAATACCATGCCACCCGGCATTCTAGAGATATCCGGGCGACCAGGCTTGGTATCTACAATGTGATCAATAGTTGAAAAAACAGTCTTTGGTGCGGCAATATTTCGATTCTCAGACAGCATATTGGATAATGCAACCGAGCCAGTGCGTTCATGCAGCATAATTCGATCAATTAGTATCAACGATGAGCCATCATCAAACTGGCGCACTTCGTGAAGTTTTTTAAGCTTTTGGTAAAGAGTTTGCCCCATTTTGAAAATCTACTCATCTGACGGTGGGATAAAACCCAGTTTCGAATAAATCTTGTGATTGTCCGCCCCTACTCTGGGCGGGTTCAGCCGAACCTGAGGTCGAACACCATCTATTTCCAAAGGTAGCGCGGGTAACTTAATCTGTTTACCATCAGGAAGTTCTATCGGCAGCAAACCATGAGCGTTTAAATGAGGATCGCTCAAAAGATCATCTGGTTTCCGAATTGGTGCGTATGGAAGACCAGTCGCCTCTAAGCGAGCGCCCAAAGCTTCACTATCCAGGGTCCGAAATATTTCACGAAGTTGTGGTATTATAACGCCCCTATTCGCCACCCGGCCTGCATTGGTAGCCAACTCGTTATCGCTTTCCCAATCCCTCAATGCGAATGCTCTGCAGAGAGACTTCCATTGCCCGTCGCTCACAACAGCAACGAACATTTGACTGTCAAGCGTTTCGAAAACATCGTACACAGCCCAAGCTGAAATCCGTTCGGGCATTGGAGGAGCCTCTGTGCCTGTTACGGCTCCTTGAGCGATATGCTGCCCAACTAAAAAGGCCGTAGTTTCATACAAAGATGCACGAATGTTCGCGCCCTTCCCGCTGTCCTTCCTAGCGACCAGCGCGGACAGAATGCCAATGACGCCAAATAAAGCGCCTGTGACATCTATGACCGAAGCTCCAGCTCTGAGCGGCCGTCCTTTCGGGCCGGTCATGTAAGCCAGCCCCCCCATCATTTGGGCCACTTCATCTAGTGCTGTTCGGCTTTCATACGGCCCCGACAAGAAACCCTTGCAAGATTGATAAATGATACTCGGGTTGATTTCACGTACCTCTTTATAACCCAGGCCAAGCTTATCGAGAGCCCCATCACGAAAATTTTCAACCAAAATATCGGCGTCAGCAATAAGCGAGCGCACCACGCTTAAGCCTTTTTCCGATTTCAAATCAACCGTGATACTCTGCTTATTACGATTATACATCGCGAAATAACCTGCGCCAGAACCTGGCAACCGCCGGGTTTTATCACCTCCTACAGGCTCAATCTTGACAACGTCAGCACCCAAATCAGCTAAAATCATGCCGACAGTTGGCCCCATTACCATGTGCGAAAATTCAACTACACGAATGCCATCCAACTGCGCCATTTTCTCACCGATCTGTTTACTTTTATTACATTTGGTATAAGGATATACCATTATGTCAATTTTAAAGTGAACCCGCAATGATAACTGTCAGCGAAGTTGGCCCACGCGATGGCGTTCAAAGCCTCGATTTTTTGGTAGATTTGGAAACCAAAAAGCAATGGATTGCTTCTGAAGCGGCTGCGGGAGTACCAGAAATTGAAGTTGGCTCATTCGTAAGCTTTAAACGATTACCTCAAATGCAAGACACACCCGCGCTAGTGGAATTTGCATTAACTATTCCTGGATTGAAGGTCGCTGCTTTGGTGCCCAACCTGCATGGAGCGAAAGCAGCTGTGGCAGCCGGCGTTCACAAACTATCAATACCAGTATCAGCAAGCGAAACCCATTCGTTGCGCAACGTTAATCGTACCCATGAGCAAATGATCGACGAGGTTAAACAGATAAGGGAGCTCGTAGACGATCAACCGAGTGAAACTCGTGCACACATAGAAATTGGCATTGCCACTGCATTCGGCTGCACAATTGATGGAAATGTACCTCAAAAAACCGTTGTTGACCTGGCCGAACGTTTGATGATCGCAGGGGCCGATGAAATTGGCTTATCAGACACTACTGGGTACGCTGACCCTAAAATGGTCAAAAATCATTTAAAAGCAGTACAAAAAGCTATTGGACCGGCAAATATAACTGGCGTGCACCTGCACAACACACGCGGACTTGGCTTGGCTAACGCTTTAGCAGCGTTGGATTGCGGGATCACAACCATCGATGCTTCTCTTGGAGGCTTAGGCGGATGCCCTTTTGCGCCCGGAGCAAGTGGCAATATCGTGACGGAAGATTTGGTCTTCATGTTGCACTCAATGGGCTACGAAACTGGAATTAACTTGCCGGAGCTTATTGAGGTTCGAAAGAAATTAGCGGAACAAATTTCAGGTTCATCTATTTATGGGTTCATCGCTGATGCAGGGCTTCCTTTAGGCTTTAGTCAGAGCAGCAACGCTATAATTGATGACGAGGCCTATTCATGACAGGATTGTTCTCGGGGCATGTTGATACGAAAAGCCCGACACCGTTATACCATCAAATTTTTTTAGATTTTAAGCATAGAATTATTTCAGGAAGTCTGGCTGACGGATTTAAATTCCCAAGCGAGGGGAAGCTTGCGAAAGACTTAGATGTATCAAGGATAACCGTTAAGCGTGCCCTGAATGAACTTGCTCAGCAGGGGCTTGTCGAAAGACATCGAGGAAGCGGAACTGTCGTTACATATCTTGCGTCAAATCTGCCAAATAATGATGGTTTCACTGCATTAATGGACAGTCTACGCAAGATTGCGGCTACAACCACTGTGGAAGTTTTGTCCGTCGATTTAGTAAAACCACCACCCAGCATTGCACAACATTTGGCTTTACCAAATTCTCAGTACGCACAACAAATTCATCGGAAGCGCTACTATCAGAATGATCCATTTTCGTACGTTCTCAGCTATAGCCCTGAAAAAGTTGGGAAATCCTGGACTAAGGAAGAATTGTCCAAAAAACCAGTTTATCAGCTGATAGAGGAAGGCGGGTTCACCACTGAGTGGGCGCGCCAAACTATCTCATGCGAGGCAGCAAACCCTTTTATCGCACAGAACCTAATGTTGCCAGAAGACGCGCCAGTTCTGAAATTACGACGCCTTCTAGGAAATGAAACTGACGGTCCGCTACATTACATCGAGGTTTGGTACCGTTCTGATATGTATCAATTCACGATGGAGATGGGCCTGAGTGATTTCAATAATCAGCGCCAATTATGGTCTTCAGTTGAGTAATCTGCACTAAGCGACTTCTTCTTCACCAAACTACAAAGGTTTTTATCATGCCGATTGTCGAAGTTCATTTAATTGAGGGGTATTCCGAGAGCGAAAAAACAAGGATTTGTGAGGCATTAACGGATGCAGTTAGAATTGTTGTGCCTGCGAGCCCGGATGCAGTTACTGTGATGGTACATGAGATGCTTCGATCTGAATACATGCGCGGCCGCTCTCACAGATCACCAGCACCAGCGCTCCCAGACCCACGCGAAATTGTAAGTCAATTTCTAAAGCTTATGGAACAACGCGATATAGCAGCTGCCGAAGAGTACCTCGATGAGAAGTTCTCAATGACGTTTCCCGGCACTCAGCCAATGCATCGATTAGAGGACCTAGTTAACTGGGCATCCAAACGATATCGTTATGTTGTAAAAAAATATGACGGTTTCGAAGCATTTCAATCACCCGGCGATGAAGCTGTAGTTTATTGCCGGGGCACGCTATCTGGAGAATGGCTTGACGGCGAGCCCTTCGAGGGAATTCGTTTTATCGACCGATTTGAAGTCACTCGGGGCGTGATTTCTAAGCAGGATGTTTGGAACGATATTGGTGAGGAAAAAATAAAAAAATGACCCAAGATATAGATCCCATAACACTTGCTGTTCTCGCGGGACGGATGGAGCAAATAGCCGATGAAATGGATGCAACGCTCTTTCGAGCGGCCTTTAATCCAATTATTGCGGAGGCACATGATGCTTCACACGGCCTTTATCATCCTCAATCGGGAGACACTTTGGTACAGGGGAAATCGGGTCTCCCCATCTTCGTAGGCGTGATGTCGTTTGCCGTGAAGAGCGTTATCGAAAAGGCCTCCAAGGATGGCAATTTGAAGGACGGCGATATCTATATTTTCAATGATGCGCACCTCGGTGGGACCCACCTAAATGACATGCGATTGGTACGGCCTTATTTCAATAATGGAGAACTATTTTGTTATCTTGCATCAGTTGGGCATTGGCATGACCTTGGAGGTGCAATCCCTGGGAATTATAATCCTGAAGCAACAGATGCGTTTCAAGAAGCATTCATACTACCACCAGTCAAATTGGTAAAAGCAGGAGAGCTCCAGACTGATATTATTGATATCTTAATGCGCAACACACGGCTCCCACAGTCAGCACAAGGCGATCTAAATGGCCAATTAGGCGCCTTAGATCTCGGTGTAAAAAGATTAGATGAACTACTTTCCGAGTACGGACCCGACACGGTTAAATCCGCTTTGAATGCGCTTCAAGATCGCGCCGAAATTTTAATGCGCGAGGAGCTCAAAGAACTTCCAGATGGGCGCTGGGAAGCGATTGATTATCTAGATAATGATGGCGTCTCTGACACTTCTTTACCGATAAAAGTGTGCCTCGAAATTAAAAATGACACTATGTCTTTAAATTTCGAAGGAACTGCTGCCCGCTGTGCGGGGCCTGTGAACATCGCCCTCCCGACTGCGATAGCAACAGCTTATGTTGCGATAAAACATATGTTTCCTAATCTGCCTGCAAACTCAGGGGTTATGCGACCAATTAATATCTTAATTCCAGAAGGCTCACTGCTTTCAGCTCCATTTCCAGCGCCTGTAGGCGGCTACACGGAGACGATTTTACGGATGATTGATGTAATTTTCCAAGCGGCCGCTCAGGCCGCGCCAGAGCGCGTCGTCGCAAACGCCTACGGCACGATCAATGCTTTATCGATATCCGGCAAGCGCAAAAATGGTCAACCATGGGTGATGTTTAGTTTCTACGGCGGAGGGCATGGGGGATCAAATGAAAGCGATGGCCTCAACCATGGTAATGCTCCTATTTCCACAGCTACGATCCCACCTTTGGAAATTCTCGAAGCGGCGTACCCCGTTATGTTCCGGAAATGGGCTCTTAGAACGGACAGCGCGGGCTCAGGAATGTATCGCGGGGGACTTGGCGCGACCTACGAGATTGAGGTTCTAGAAGAGAATGGAGCCAAAGCCTTTCTTTTTGGCGAACGGGGAAAATACGCCCCTTCCGGTGTAGTTGGCGGCGGGAATGCAGCTTTAAATGTATTTAGTTATGAACAAGACGGTGGCTGGCAAAACCCACCAATGACCTCCAAAATGGTAGGCATAAATCTCAAGCAGGGTCAGTCTGTGCGCTTGGACACTCCGGGTGGTGGTGGCTATGGAACACCCTCGAAAAGGCCCCCAGAAAACGTGGCGCGGGATGTTGCAGCAGGATACATCACTGCAGAGAAGGCCACCGAAGATTATGGCTCCGCCTGGCAGGAGGTCACTATATGACTGAGATCATAATCGGCGTCGACGTTGGGGGTACATTCACTGACATATTCGCGCTCAACGAGAAAACTGGCACTGCTGAAGTCACCAAAGTCCCAACCTCACGTCCGGATCAATCGGATGGTTTCCTCAGTGGAATACGTTCGCTAGTTAATAATTTCAGCGACCTATCTGTGGTAGTACACGGCACCACTGCTGGTACAAATGCGTTATTGGAACGTAAAGGCGCGAAAATTGGCGTCATTACCACGCAAGGCATGCGAGATGTGTTAGAAATGCGGCGGCGCGATCGTCCTAAAACCTGGGGGTTGCGAGGCAATTTTATTCCAATCGCTGAACGTAATTGTCGGTTAGAAGTTTCTGAGAGAACCTTGGCCGATGGAACTATCAGGACACCCGTAGATTTGCCTTCGGTGCGGAAAGCAGCTCAAGAGTTGCTGGACTTGGGGTGTAGCGCGATATCAATACTATTTGCTAATTCCTACGCTAATAGTGAGAACGAAGACAGAGCGGTAGCAGCTGTGCGGGAGATTTGGCCCAACTCACATGTGGCGTCTTCCTCCGAGATACTGCCTGAAATTAGAGAATTTGAACGGTTTTCGACCACAGCCCTGAACGCGTATTTGCAACCAGAGGTGTCTGGATATCTAAATCGGCTTGAAAAGGCTTTAAACACAGGTGGTTTTTCAGGCGAATTTCTAATCGTTCAGTCAAATGGTGGCGTTATGGGAGTGGATACCGCCGCGAAACTTCCAATCAGGACCGCACTGTCTGGGCCCGCAGCTGGCGTAATTGCAGCTGGCTACATTGCTGAAGCAGCAGGCTTACCAGACATAATAACGGGTGACATGGGCGGGACATCATTTGATGTCTCACTAATTGCAAACAACCAAAGCATGTTATCTTCGCAAACCTCAATCGACTTTGGAATGGTCGTGCGTTCACCTATGATAGAGATCACAACCATTGGCGCCGGTGGTGGATCAATCGCATGGGTAGACAAAGGCGGACTTTTAAATATTGGGCCTGAAAGCGCAGGCTCAACCCCTGGCCCAGTCGCTTATGGACAAGGCAATACACGACCAACAGTAACAGACGCAAATGTTGTGTTAGGCAGAATTGATCCAGAAAACCCAATCGGTGGTAAAATTGAAAAGCTTGATGTATTTGCCGCATCAAAGGCAATCGAAACGCATGTTGGAGACCCATTAGGCCTTTCTGCCATCGAAGCAGCAGAGGCTATTTTGCGTGTTGCTAATAGCCGAATGGCAGGTGCCTTAAGATTGGTTTCTATTGAACGTGGGTTTGATCCCAAACGGTTTGCATTTATGCCGTTTGGAGGGGGTGGAGCATTACACGCGTGTGCAATGTTGGACGAGGTAGGTTTAGCAAAAGCTATTGTACCGCGGTATCCAGGAGTTACGTCTGCAATGGGCTGTGTGATCGCGGACATGCGTCAGGATTTTGTTCAAACCATTAATTCAGGAGTGAATGACACAGATCCTACAGTAATTTTTGAATACTTACAAAATCATGTCCGTGAAGGACACCGAGCTCTTGATGCGGCAGGCACTAACTTTGAAAGCAGGGTTACATCTTTCACCTTCGATATGGCGTATCAAGGTCAAACACATACGGTAAATGTTCCCATCTATATTAATGTAAATAATCAAGTCGTAGCGGTACCATCACTAGACCAGATTAGTAATGCATTTGATCTCGAGTATAAAAAAACCTTCGGCCGCTTGCTTGAAAATGGTGTGAGACGAATAATCAATATTAGAACGTCTGTAACCGGGAAACGACCTCGCTTTGACTTGGCGACCTTAGCACCCAAGGGGGGTGCGATTAAACAAGCATTTAAAGGGACGCGCTCGGTGCACTTTGGCGATCAGTGGTATGATACTAACATATATGACAGGCTGGCATTGCCAGTTGGAGCCATAATTCCAGGACCAGCCATACTCGAACAGCCAGACACCACAGTTCTTATCGAACCAGAGCTTGTCGGCCGTATTGACGATTATGGTAATACCCTAATTGAAAGGTCAAAATTATGAATCCGAGTAAAACAGCACTTCTTACTATCGATTTACAAAATGATTTTTTACACGCTGATGGTGCTTACGGGCGCGCCAATCAGTCGGCAGACGCAATTTTAAAATTACCGGAGATGATTAAACCTATAAGAGACGCACTGATAAATGCAGGCGGAACATATATCTCTGCACAATTCACATTAGTGCCGGGTAGAGGTGGCGAACCTCTTATTGCCCCTCATTTAAAAAAATTACGGCCATTCTTGGGTAAAGGTGATTTTGCACCGGGAAGCTTCGGCCATGATTTAGTAAATGAACTAGCGCCAGCGGATTTCACAATTGAGAAGGTGAACTACTCGGCATTCTACCAAACCAGGTTAGAATATATTTTAAACCACCAAGATATCAACACACTCATCATAGGGGGCATTGTCACAAACGGTGGTGTGGCCAGCACTGTAAGAGACGCGCACCTTCGCGACATCCACACAATCTTGCTATCTGACGGATGTGCAGCGTTTAACTCTCAGGTTCACGATGCCACCGTGACATCTCTTAGCACCGTTTCAGAGGTGTTGAGTTGTGCGGACGCCCTTAGTCTTATTAAAAAAATCGAATGACCTTACGGCAACGGCTAACCAAAAAAGAGATCCTGATTGCGCCAGGAGTTTTCGATGCACTTAGTGCAACCATAGCCGCTCAATGTGGGTTCGAGACGCTATACCTGTCTGGAGCGGCTGTTGCTTACACACGCTTAGGACAACCGGATTTTGGCTTAACAACAGCAACCGAAATGGCCGAGACTTTGGCGCTAATTTCAGACAAAACAAGCTTGCCGGTAATAGTGGACGCAGATACCGGGTTTGGAAATCCTTTGAATGCTCGGCGGACAATGTTGAACTATGAACGCGCCGGAGCCGCGGCTTTACAAGTAGAAGACCAAATCTTTCCCAAAAAGTGCGGGCATCTTTCAAACAAGTCCCTCATATCACCAGGAGAAATGGTAGCAAAAATCTCGTCGATGGTTGACGCACGATCAAAAGATACGCTTGTAATAGCGCGGACAGATGCAATCGCTGTTGAGGGGCTAACGGCAGCTTTAGACCGAGCCACTTTGTATCTAGAGGCCGGTGCTGACGTAATTTTTGTGGAAGCGCCGAACACCAAAGAACAACTTAATACAATTACAAAGCGTCTAGGTGGACGTGCGCCGTTGGTTGCAAACGTAGTAGAAGGCGGCAGAACACCTGAATTTTCCTCAGATGAGCTCGAAGAAATGGGTTTCGATATAGTAATCTTTCCCGGCGGGATAGTCCGAGCTTTGGCAAAAACAGCAAGAGAATACTATGTAACTCTTTCGAGGACAGGCTCTACCCAGGCATATAAAGATCGTATGTACAATTTTACAGAACTGAATGACATTATTGGGCTACAAGAAATGTTAGCGCTGGACGAAAAATTCAAGGACATACCCGGTGATTGAAGTACCTCTTGATAACTACGATATACATATAGAAACGTTGATAATCGGAGCGGGCGCTTGCGGCATGATTGCTGCACTTTCTGCATATGAAGAGGGCCAAGACGTACTTATAATAGAGGCCGATTCAGTCCCATCAGGCTCTACTGCCCTAAGCGCAGGCTTAATACCCGCCGCAGGAACAAAACTCCAAAAAAAAGCGGGAATTAATGACAATCCTAAAATTTTTGCAAATGACATTCGAAAAAAAGCGAAAAAGGAAAACGATTTCGAACTCGAACGTGTGCTGTCAGAAGGATCAGCCAAGGTCATTGAGTGGCTGATTGAACAACATGACTTGCCATTTTCGTTGGTGGAAGACTTTGACTACCCTGGGCACTCTGAAAGGCGGATGCACGGCTTACCCAGCCGGTCAGGTGTAGAACTAGTCAACAGCTTACGCGCGCGCATAGAACAACTTGAGATCCCCTTGATATGCCAAAGGCGCGCAGACGCTCTATATGCCCTTGATAAAACGGTTTTTGGTGCCCGTTTGCGTTTGCCAGATGGAACTTTCGAAACCGTTTCAGCCGACCGAGTCATATTAGCTTGCAACGGCTTCGGAGGAAATCGCACGATGGTCTCTAAACACATGCCAGAAATAGATCGTGGTTTGTGGTTTGGTCACAGTGGAAATCAGGGCGATGCAGTGATTTGGGGGCAAGAATTAGGGGCCTCAACAAAACACTTATCAGCGTATCAAGGTCACGGTAACGTTGCTTTTCCGCATGGCATTTTAATTACCTGGGCAGTAATTATGCAGGGTGGATTTCAGGTAAATATTACTGGACAGCGCTTTTGGAATGAAGCGCAAGGATATTCTGAAGCAGCACGCGCAGTCCTATCCCAACCCGAAGGTATAGCTTGGACTATTTTTGACAGTAAAATCGCAAAAATTGCTCGGCAATTTTCCGATTTTAAAGACGCAGAAGCGCAAGGAGCGATTGTTTCCGCAAGCACAACTGCAGAGCTGGAAACCAAATGCAACCTACCAAGCGGCAGTCTAGAAAGTAACATTTTAGACATCCCATATGGCGGCACCGATCGCTTCGGCAGAGAATGGAGTAATGCGAAACTTATGCCATCTTTTCACGCTGTTAAGGTTACCGGTGCTCTATTCCATACACAGGGCGGATTAGATGTTGACCCTGCAACAGCATTGGTGCGTCACACCTCAGGTGGATGCTTTCAGAACCTACATGCCGCGGGCGGGGCAGCATGCGGCGTATCTGGAGCAGGCGATAGTGGATATTTGTCCGGCAATGGCTTGCTTTCAGCTTCTGTGCTGGGGTTCATCGCAGGAAAGTCCAAAACTACCGCAAGTTAATTGCTAAATCGTAATAGCTTCAGGCGTACATTGACCAACGCTATGAGGCGCTGATCAATTCATCAAATTTGGCAAAAACGTTACTATCGATGGAAATGCTATTAACAGCGCAAGAGTTAACACATCCATCACCAGGAAGGGTGTGATACCCGCAAAAACTTGCTCGAGTGTCAAAGGTACCGGTGACGAACTTCGTACAACATACGCATTTAGACCAACTGGTGGGGTAATCAGGCTTATTTCAGCCAATTTGATAGAAATTACACCCAGCCAAATTGGATCATAACCCACGCTCGTCATGACCGGAAACATAATTGGAAGGGTCATAACCATGATTGCAATGGGATCAATAAGCATCCCCAAAATGAGATATAATCCTGCGAAAACGAGCATGTACGTCAGAGGGGCTAGTTCCATGGCGAGCATCCAGTCGGACACATCACGAACTAATCCTGTGTAGGTTAAAAACCTAGCAAATATAATTCCACCAATAACCACAATGAAGATAGTCGACGTAGTAATGCCAGCATCCTTAAAAGTTTCAACTAAAGAACGGCTATTCATTCGGCCTTTGAGTAACACAATCATAAAGGCACCAAATGCTCCTACAGCACCCGCGTAGGTCGGCACAAAAAACCCAAGGTAAATTCCACCGATTACCAATGTGAATAAGGCCATTATACCCCACACACCCTTCAGTGAGCTTATTTTCTCTCTTAATGTGAAACGCTCATCCGGAATTGGACATAACTTTGGGTAAAGCCGTGCAATAAAATAAATCCCAATCATGTAAATAGCTGCTGACATGATCCCAGGTATCAAACCGGCAATCAGCAACCGAGCCACTGACTGCTCTGTAATTACTGCGTAAACAATCATCAAAACTGATGGTGGAATAAGGGAGGCTAACGTTCCGGATGCGGCGATACAACCGGCAGATATGCGCTTATCATAACCAAATTTGGTCATTTCGGGCATTGCCATTTTTGTGAAAACCGCTGCGTTCACAATGGTTGAGCCGCAAGCAGCTCCAAATATTGCAGACGCTAATGTTGTAGCCATCGCCAAACCACCCGAGATCCGGCCAAGCCATCGATAGGCAGCACGGTATAAATCAGTGGTGAGTCCAGCTTGGCTTGCCAGCGCTCCCATTAGAATGAACAGCGGGATAACAGCTAGAGTGAAAGAGTTGGTGGTGGAAAATGGTATCGTAGCAACTTGAGCAAACGAGGCCTGAGGGTTTATTGCTAGGAATATTCCAACCACTCCGGAAAGCCCAAGTGCCACGCCGATGTGGACACCAAACGTAAGCATAAAAAAAAGCAAAATGCCGACGATAATTCCGGTGGTCCCCGTGTCCAACATTCTTTTATTTGCCTTACCTAAGTTGTTAGTTGTCTGCGTCAGACTGATGGTTTTAGCTGTGGTGCGCCCGATCTAACCCTGCCGCAATCGATAATCAAATCCAGGACAAGCCGCAAAATTATTAAAGATGCGCCCGCCACCAAAGTGAACCTCGCAGGCCAAAGTGGAAAACGTATTAAACCAGAAGTCGCCTCGCCAATCTTCATAGAGTATTGAGCTTCTAAAAAGCCCTGCCAAGCTATCAGAGAGAAGAAAATAATAGCTGCAAGGTCAGTCACAACATCCATCACTGCGCGAAACCGTGGGCCGACCGCGAGGTAGGCTATCTCTACTCTGATGTGAGCGCGGCGGATCTGTGCAAATGTCAAAGCACCAAATACTATCAAAACCATGGTGCTTTCAGTTAGCTCTCTGGGTCCAGGAACAGGCACGTTTAACACTTGTGTACCCACGACATCTGCCACACCTAAAAAGGTCGACATAATCATGCCGACCCCTCCTATCATCAGGACTATCAATGCTAGGCGTTCAGAAATTTTCAAAAGAAGTTGCAATTAAATTTTCCACGCTCACGAAATTCAGGTTATGGCGAAAAGAATTCCGCCATAACCAACGTTTTACAGGTATTACCCACCGATTTGTTCGTTGAAATAGGCAACGACTTCCGCGGCAGCATCGCCTTGGCCACGAGACGCCATGTCCTCGGCCCAACGGTTAAGGAAATTAGGTGCAGCTGCTTGCCATGCTGCGAACTCATCCGCAGGGAATGGGACAATCACACCGCCATTTGCTTCAATTTGTTCTCCAGCCGCGGCTTCAGCTGCTTCAATATTGTCAATGTAATTTGAACCAGCAATCCGAGCCTCTTCTAGCATTACGGCTTGGTCTTCCGGAGAAATTTCAGCCCACTTGTCACTATTGATTACAATCAAATGCCCTGAAATCGACATAACTGGTCCACAGCTGTAGGTTCCAGGTTCGTAGAGACGGTTAGCTAAAATGTTGCCTCGGTTGATGAAGGAATAGTCGAGCGAACCGCGCTGCAACGCCTCGTAAATATCACCAACACCGATGCTTACTGGAACAGCACCTATAGCTTCATGAGCCAATGGAATGTCCGAACCGAAAGAACGGATTTTTTTACCCTCTAGGCCCGCAACATTATCGCAATTAGCATCCGGACCGGTCATGTAGTACGAACCCAGGGGCTGTTGGAAAAGAAATGTCACGCCGAAACTGTCTAGTTCACTTCTAAACTGCGGAAGTGCCTCATAGGCAGAAGCTGCAATTTCCATCACCTGGCGCGGCGATCCCCACGTGAATGGGAGCTGGTAAGTTTTCCAGAAGAGCAGTTGATCAGGATAATAGCCGGGGACAACTGAAGCCATATCAATTGCGCCTCTTCCAGCCAATGTGAGCAACTCAGCACCGCCGCCAAGACCACCGGCATAAGTGACTTCAATATTTACACGCCCTTCAGTGCGTTCTGTCACTGCTGCTGCGAAATCCTTTTCCGCCTGCAAGAAGGGGGAATCCCCCAAATAGTGGCCCCAACGCAAAGTGACGTCTGCAAACGCACTTGTCGAAACAACCGATGTAAGCGCCGCAACACCAATAAGCCTAATCATATTCATGACAAAACTTCTCCCTGAGTATCCTGACTTTCTATAGCCAAGCTTTTGTTTCGTTTAACTTCTGCGGATTACTCCGCGTTAACTTTCGGTTATCAAATGGTAGAATACTTTTTAGTAAGAAATCCAATCAATCGATCGGATTCAAAGTCGAAGCACCTCCATCCAGAACACACGAATAGTGTGGAGCGCATCACAGCGTTGTCAATAGTCCCCTAAGATAAACCCCTGCTGCTTTTATTGATTTACGAGCTTGTTCAAGCAGCCTGAAAAGTCAGAACACGCCTACTCATACACAGAATAGCATCATTGATAATCTCTCAGAGTGACACGATGCAATGCGATAAGTATCCCCATTAGGATTGCGCTTATCGTGGTCACTAATGCGAGTGAAGGAGCGAACGAGCCAGTCAAATCAGACAATATGCCGAATGAAACAGGTCCTAATACACCCCCAATTTCAGCAACAGTAAAAAACAACCCTCCCGCCAACCCAAGGCGGTCAGCGGGTACTTTTGGCGTTTCCATAAGTATGAGTATGGCAACGGTCATCATAGATCCACGAGCCAATCCTTGAACGCATAACCCCAAAAACATCAACGGACCAGCGTCGGTCTGCAACAATAGGCTGGCTACAAAGGTAGCTAAAAATAAACCTGCCATTACGTACAAACGATACTTTGGAACAGCTAACCGAGGGATTATTAGTGCGCCTAGAATACCTACGATCGACGGAATTGACGCCCAATATCCGGCTGTCACTCGATCAAGGCCACGACCGACCAGTATTTCTGGCAGCCAATTGTTCAATGAGTGATTAATAAAGAATATTCCCACGCTCATTAGCAAAATAAGTTGCACAGGACGTAAATCGATCAATTCAAAGAAAGCCAGTAAATTAAATTTTTTACCATCTGCATCCTCGGCTACTTTTACACCTTTAAGATTTGTGGTGACTAGCCAAAGCATGCCACTCATCAACGTGAATAGAGCAAAAATGAAGATTGCAGCGCGCCAGTTTTGATCCACAAAAACCATCACAACACTGTTCATAAGAGACAGAGAAACCAATCCTCCAAGGTATGGACCAGTTACATATACCCCCATCGCGCTTGCACGAGATGGGCCCTGAAAACACCCAGCGATGACCTTAGGGGCGCCGACAGAAATTAGTGGTCCACCAAACCCCAAGATTGAAACAGCAAAAAACATTTGCGTTGAATTAACTGCAGCACTACGCGCAATCATCGACGCCGCCATTATCAAGGCAGCCACGAAAAGCATTCTACGCGCACCAAACCGATCAAGCAAAATCCCTGATGGTATCGAAGCAATGATGTAAGTAAGTGGCCACGCGCCAAGTATCAGCCCCATACTTGAAAAGCCGACCCCCAACTCTTCGCTTATCGGAGCGATCAACGGGGCCATTGAGGCGATATTAATGCCAAAGCAAAAATAAATCAGCCACACCCCGGCTAGTACAATCCACTTCCCATAGCGACTAGTAAAATCTAGGTTTTGGATATCATCCTCGTAAAGTTATTATTGTAGCGTCACCCTAATATCTGCCTTCGCTGTGGGCGTTGGATGCAGCGGATTAGATTGTTTGACAGTGAATACTCATTAGCGTCAACTATAATCAATTTTGCTTAGGGAGTAGAGGCATGTTGCGTGAGTTCGACTTCGATCCGGCAGACAGAGCTCCTTTTTCTCCAATATCCGAAAGGCCGCAACTTAAATGGCCAAATGATGCAAAAATAGCCATCTGGGTAGTGCCAAATGTAGAGCACTATGAATTCTTACCGAGACCGTCCAAAAAGCGAGACCCATGGCCGCGAATGAAGCACCCAGACATAATTGGATATGGCACAAGAGACTACGGAAACCGGGTTGGAATTTGGCGCATGTTTGACCTTTTTGACCGTTTGGAAATACGGGCAACAGTCTCATTATCAATGGCAAATTGGGTCCATTACCCTGAGATTTTCAAGGCTATGGAAGTACGAAACTGGTCCATCATGTGCCATGGGATGTATAATACCCGTTACCATTGGGACATGTCAGAATATGAGGAAAGAGCGGAAATTGAAGAAGCAGTCACTTTGTACGGTGAACTCACCGGAAAAAAACTACGCGGCTGGTTCTCACCAGCGGCATCCTACACGCTGAACACGCCTGATCTCATCGCTGACGCCGGGATCACTTATTACTGCGATTGGCACCATGATGACCAGCCCCTTCCCCTAAGGGTCAGAACGGGCTCTTTGATCACAATTCCGTATTCAATGGATTACAATGACTCAATCTTACATCGCCAGCAATTTGAGGCGTTAGATTATTACACATTTGCTAAAGACGCTTTCGATACATTGTACGACGAAGGTGGGCAAGTTTTATGCCTTGCTTTGCATCCGTACATGATGGGCCAACCACATCGTATCGGGCATCTCGCACGGTTGTTAGAGTACATCAAAGAGCATGACAAAGTTTGGATCGCCACTGGTGATGAAATTGCTGATTGGTACCTAGGAAATTGTGCTGATCACATCGCATGGCACAAAGCTAGAGAAGCATCATGACAAATCCCCGTAGAGGAATGGATCATGATATTTACGAGTTTTCACCTATCACGGGTAGGCCGCCTCTTGACTGGCCGTGCAACAAAAAACTTGCAGTCACAGTCCTTCTACACTTGGAATATTGGGAGTTGCAGCCACCTGATCAAGCGATAAGGGACAATAGATTTACGGGGGAATATGGCTTCTACTTCCCAGAATATAGACCATTTACTCAAAGAGAATATGGCAACAGAGTAGGCGTTTTCCGAATTCTTAAATTACTCGACGCTTTCAGAATGAGGGTCTCAGTAGCTGCAAATTCATTGGCGTTATTGCGTTACCCTGAACTTGTTAATGAATTCCGAGGCCGAGGATATGAATTTGTGGCACACGGTGAAGCACAGACACGAATGCTGTCTTCAGCGATGAATGAAGAAGAAGAACGCGCGGCAATAACTCGTACCACTGACACATTTAAAAGAGTTTTAGGCATAAAGCCGATCGGCTGGTTGGGCCCAGACAGTGGTGAAAGCGATAGGACCCCGCATTTATTAAGCCACGCGGGATATCAATACATCCTTGATTGGCCGAATGATGATCAACCATATCCGATGACTACGAAACCTCCTATCCTATCTATACCGAACCAAATGGAATGGGATGATGTTACGGCGCTATGGCTGCGTAAAGTGCCAAACGACAGGTATCCCGATTTAGTTAATGAAGCTGCAATCAGCCTCGCAAAAGAAGGCGGCCGTTCATTCGTTTTATCTCTGCACCCCTGGGTGATAGGACAGCCACATAGGATTAGGTATCTTAAAATGGCGCTTCAAAACTTAATGAATATAGACGGGATATGGAAAGCCACTGCGGGCGAAGTATCAAATCATGTGAGACACTTGTGGGGGTGGACATGAAAAGGAGTTTGGCAGATGTCGCCAAAATTATCCGTTCAAAAAACGCAGGCCCCACACTGCTAACAATAGATGTTTTGTTTGATACTGATGAAGAATTTGTTCTAGGCCTGTCATCACTAACGCCAAATTCTGTTTGCCAGAGGTATGGCTGTAAAATCGCTGACGTAGAAATCATTCCATATCAAACTGCTTTAGCCATAAAGATAGTCCTTAGGCGTGAGATTATAGCCGGTTCACCAGGTGACCGTGATGTGTACGGCAGTCAACAGCATGGACCACTTTTGGGGCTTTTAATATGAGCGCGCTTGAACGGCTGCTTAAATTACGGGAACAGAACCACGGTCCATTAAGGATATTATCTGCTTCAGGACAACTTGGCTTTGGAATTCCAAAGAAAAGCTTTGAACGCGGGATCAAATCCAAACCACATGTTATCGCGGCAGACATGGGATCTGTTGATCCAGGACCAACATACTTAGCAACCAATAAAATTGCAGCTCCCGAAGATTTAGTGCGTTCCGATATGCGGTTGATTCTTAATGGAGCGCAACAGCTGGGCGTTCCCTTATTAATCGGAAGCGCAGGGACTGCAGGCGCAGACGTTCATCTAGACGTGGTGCTTAAAATTTTGAAAGAAATTGCCGTCGAAGATAAACTCCATTTTAAACTCGGTATTATCCGCTCCGTTATCCCACATGATCTAGTTGAACGCTCACTAGTAAATCAAAAACTTACGCCCATTGGTCCAATTGACTTGGATGAAAACACACTCAAACAAACAGAAGTAATTGTCGGCCAAGCAGGTATGGGACCGTTCGAACGCGCATTAAAGTTAGGAGCAGACGTCATTTTAGCTGGAAGAGCATGCGATACAGCACCATTTGCAGTGGTACCAAAGATGTTAGGCTTCCCCACCGGCGTCGCAGTGCATATGGCGAAAATTCTTGAGTGTACATCATTGTGCTGTGAACCTGGTGGGCGTGATGCAATGCTAGCCACTTTCGACGGCGACAGTTTTGTGGTCGAGAGTATGAATGAAACCATGCACGCAACTCCGACATCGGTAGCCGCCCACGCACTTTACGAACAATCTGATCCCTACTTTATCCATGAACCCGAGGGCCGTGCATGCCTCAAACATGCAAAATATGAAGCCATCGACGAAAGGCGCGTGAAAATATCAGGCGCAACTTGGCAAGCCGCTGACAAGCCCCGGATAAAAATAGAAGGCGCACGAAAACTGGGAAGTCGGGCAGTCATGCTCGCAGGAAATGCAGACATCAATTTCATAAAGCAGAGTAAAAATATCATAAATAGAGTTGAAGAGGTTGTCAGGGAACTCATTCCATTCGGCGAGTGGAGTTTGAATATACGGCACTACGGCATTGACGGAGTAACAGATTGGCCTGATCCTCCAGTTAATTTGCCGCGAGAAATTTTTCTGCTCTGTGAATGTATCGCTGAAAATTCTGAAAAAGCTAAGTTAGTTTTGGCGACTTTCAGACAACAATTGTTGCATTTCGGTTTTCTTGGAAGGTCGGCCACTGGAGGCAATCTGGCATTTCCGATTACTCCACCTGAATTGGATGCGGGTGAGGCTTTTACTTTTTCAATATACCACCTCTTGGAATTAGATGACTGGAGCGCTCTAGAGCAACTATTTCCCGTCACACTAGAAAAAATTGGAGATCAGACATGACCGATGTTCTCGAGACTGCCGATTATATTCAAGCGTACAACAATGTGCGTTCTATTGAACCAACGAAGTCGGCGTTGCTTATTGTAGATATGCAATATGCGACTGGGCATCGAGATGGACCACTAGCGCAGCGCATGACAAGCGAAGGTTTAACAATTACAGATTGGCGCTTTCAACGCATTCATGAATTGGTAATTCCAAACAATTTACGCCTAATAGACACCATTCGGAAAGCCAGCGGCCATATTATCTACATCACAATCGGCGCAGCGATGCCCGATTGCAGAGATGCTCCCGTTCACATGCGTGAATTATTTCTAGACATGAAAAATTTCATAGGGTCGCGATCTCATGAAATTATAGATGAACTAAAACCAGCCCCAAATGATCACATCGTGAGAAAAACCACCATTGGTGCATTTGCATCTACAGGGATAGATCATCTTTTAAGAACGCTTGGGTGCAACGCTCTGTTTGTAACTGGCGTTTCGACCAATATGTGCGTCGAAACGACTGCGCGGGAAGCTGCTGATAGAGGTTACGATGTCACCATCGTGGAAGATGCTTGCGCGACGACACACAAGGACCTCCACCTCAATACGATGCGCAACTTTCAACGTTTGTTTGGTAAAGTACGTAGCACCGAAGAAGTAATGGAACTACTCTCACATACTTGAGCTTACGATTGGACTGTGTTCGCACCAGCCATGTAAATTTGAATTGTTGATATCAAGCCGTTTTGGATCTGAAAAATATTAGCGTTTGACTTAACAGGCGGGGCTTCAGGCCCAGAGTAAGTGACCTTGAATGTTGTCACGATGCACTTAGCGGGGACATCAACAATGTATTTAAATTCATGATGTACTGCACTTATTTTTGAATTTTCCCAGCGACTTCTGAACAGCTCCAATATTTCAGCCTTGCCACTATAACGCAAATCGTGCGTTTCAATTATCAAGGCGCACTGATCGGTTAAAAAGTTACCTAAACTAACTAAATTTTTATGGTCTAAAGCATGAAAATAAGATTAAGAAAGTTTAGTCAAATCACCTGAAGTCATTGAGCGGATTCCAACGTATTTTCACCTGTCATATACACGGCAACAGCGCAGAACCTATCCTCCCGCACCTCAAAAAAGTTACAGTTTGACTTCAATGTGTGGCTTCCATCGTGTTCGGTGTTATCCACTTGAAAGCGCGCAGCAATGCGGTTTGACTCTGCATCTGAAACGAACTCAAACTCATGATGTAAAACCGCAGCATGGCTATTCCATAACCTGCGGAACATACCTTCTATTGCATCGTGTCCTCGCAATCGCACTCCGTGTGTTTCGACCGTAAATAAGCAATCACTGGTCAGCGTACCTAAAAGAGCATCACTATCCTCTCTATCAACCGCGGAAAAATATCTTAAAACCAAATTAATCTGTTGCTCATTGTTCATATCAACAACTTCCATTGCTTAATCGTGATCGTCTTGGATCAATCAGTTTTAATTTTTTCTTCAAGCGAGATGTCATCCGCAAGTGTGTGACTTGACATGATGTAATCGGTTCCGTCAACTTCGCCTTAAGTCCTATTATAATAATTTGGAGTGCGTGCAATGGCAGCCTGGGACCAAGTAATCACCGACGATGAAAAAAAGCGTTACAAAGAAGCAGGTTTTGGGGGGCAAGGAAGCATAGGAAAACGCCCTGCCCTGCTGATTATCGATGTTCAGTACCGCACAATTGGAACGACGCCAAAACCCTATTGGCAGGCTATTAAAGAGTATCCAACATCCTGCGGTGATGTAGGATGGAGCGCTGTTGAGAATATCAAACGGCTGGTATCACTTTTTCGAAATAGGGGGTTTCCAATTTTATACCCTCACGTTGCGCCAAAAAATCTAGCTACTGATGGAGGGCGACTAGCCGAGAAAATTCCATCAATCATGGGAATTGACGCAAAAGGCTACGAATTTGTTGAAGGAATTGCACCAATTTCGGGCGACATACTATTACCCAAAAAACATCCAAGCGCATTCTTCGGCACGCCTTTGGTTAGCCACTTAATCGATCTTAATGTAGATACTCTTGTTGTGACAGGTTGCACCACGAGCGGATGCATAAGGAGTTCTGTAACTGATGCTTTCGCTTACAATTTTAAAGTATTAGTACCTGACGATGCTGTTTACGACCGGTCACCAACTTCGCATGCAGTGAACCTGTGGGACATGAATGCTAAATATGCGGACGTTCACACTTCCTCCGAAATAATTAGTCTCATTGAAACGGAGGTGTGAAATGCATGCTAAATCTGTAGCGAGTGCTTTAGAGAAATTAGTAGCTTTCACATCAACAACAGACTGGAAGGATATCCCCGTTCCAGTTCAAAAGCGAGCCTCATTGGTTCTTTCTGACGATATTGGGGCGATGGTTGCAGCACGCGACGAACCTGAACTTCAATCTTTACAAGAAGGCGTCGCCGCAAGTGCGGGAAAACCAGAAGCAACGCTTTTCAACGGAAAAGGGCAAAAAATAGATCGCTATTCTGCTGCTCTCGCGAACGGATGTGCGTCAGACTGGGCTGAGCTTGATGAAGGATATCGACGCGTCATATGCCATGCAGGCATTTATTGTTTGCCTGCTTTGCTAGCCGAAGCAGAAGCTGAAAACCACACAACTGAAGACCTACTCAGGGCTCTTGTTCTTGGCTATGAAACTGTTGCCCGTGTGGCCCGGGCTTTTACGTTTCCTAATCTGGTACTGCATCCACATGGCTCACTCGCCGCAGTGGGAGCGGCGGCAGCAGTTTGTGCTCTCCGCCGCACTGAACAGAGCATAACCGTTGGAGCTATTTCTAGTGCAGCAACCATGGTTGTTCCTGGCCCATACACGCATCCAATCTTGGGCTCTCTGTGCCGAAATATCTGGCCAGGGATAGCAGCGCAAACCGCTTTGCGTTCAGTAGACTGGGCCAGTCACGGCATAGTTGGTTTGCCAACGGCACTACACGATGTTTATGCTGACGCATTTGGCGCCAAACCTAATGCAGATGAATTATGTTCAGAGTTAGGCCAAAGTTGGGCCATATCTGACGGATACCATAAAGTTTTTGCATGCTGCCAATACGGCCATGCAACGATTGAAGCTAACCTTAAATTGGCCGAGCAAGCGGATCCGTCAGAAATACAAACCATTCATCTTGAGACGCATGAAAAAGCTCGTGTTATGGATAATCCAGATCCTACCACGACTATTGCTGGGAAGTTCTCCATCCAACATATCGCCGCGGCATCCGCTGTAAAACGCGAGGGCGGATTTGCGGCATTTTCGGCAGAAGTCTTATCGGAGCCAAGTGTAGTTTCATTGAGGCATAGAGTCTCTACGTCACCTTACGAGCCAATTCCCGAATGGCCCAACGATCGCCCCACGCGAGTAACTTGGACACTGAAAGACGGGCGGACGTTGACGCACGAAGTGATGAGCGCTCGAGGCGGTCCAGATCTTCCATTCACTCCAGACGAAATACGTCAAAAAATAAAAGATATCGTCTCTGATCCATACCCCAATATGTTCGCATATCTAGAAAAGATACTGGAATTAGAACCAGAAGTCCTTGCAAAGGGTTGGAAAGAAAATGTCGCGTGGATGACAAAAGATGAGTGACCATTTGGATCTTTTAGTCATCGGTGCGGGTGCATGTGGGCTCGCAGCAGCCATATCTGCTCATGACGCGGGCGGAAACGTAGCTATTATTGAAAAGCGTGCAACACCGGGGGGTAACTCATCATTATCTACGGGTTCAATCCCAGGAGCTGGATCACGTTTTCAAGTTGCCGCAGGCATAAAAGACAGCCCTGAACAGATGATATCTGATCTCACAGCAGTCGCGGGCGATCATGATGCCAACAATATTACGTCACTTATAGCGCATGAATGCGGCCGTTTGTGCGAATGGCTGATTGATGATTTGGGCGCTCGAATGGAGCTAATCACCGACTATCGCCATATTGGACACTCAGTCGAAAGATTGCACGCACCAAAGTCGCGGCGCGGGCAAGACTTGGTAGATGACTTGCTTAAATTTGTGGAAGAACGTGATATTCCCCTAGCGGTAGGTAATGCGGCAGAGCAGCTTCTGACAAATAAAGATGGAGACGTGATTGGAGCCGTGGTTGCGGGAGTAGATATCTTCTCTGAAAAGGTCCTACTGGCGACGAATGGTTTTGCTGCAAACCGTGAGCTGGTCCAACGATTTTGTCCGGAAATTGCTAACGTAGAGTATTTTGGGGCACCCGGTAGCACTGGTGATGCCATTGAATGGGGTCAATCTCTTGGGGCAGATCTCGGCAACATGGCAGCCTACCAAGGATATGCTGCCGTCGCCTACCCGCAAGGCCAATTGCTGAGCTGGACGACAATCGAAAAGGGTGGGGTTTTGGTTGGCAATAACGGTCAACGGTTTGGCAACGAAGACGATGGCTACTCAGGATTCGCGGCACAAGTGCGCAAACAAGGCGAATTTGCTTGGGCAATATACGACAAGCGAATACACGCAATTGCCTTGGCTGAAGAGGAATATGCCGAAATGTCGAACATGGGGGCGGTCAAATGGTCGGACTCTCTCGAAGGTTTAGCCGAAAAAGCCAACCTACCGACCAAGTCACTCGAAAAAACCATTAGAGCTTACAACAACGCGGCAACAGGCAGTGAAAATGATTTGTATGGTCGTAAAAAGTTTGAAATGGCACCTCTACAAGCACCTTATGCCATCGTCCAGGTGAAGCCTGGACTATTTCATACTCAAGGTGGCCTGAAGGTCGATAATCATGCACGTGTAATGCGTAAAGACGGCAGTAGTATTAAAAACCTGTTCGCTGGTGGAGGTGCCGCGGCAGGGATAAGCGGGGCCAAGGGAGCTATGGGTTATGCTTCTGGAAACGGGTTAATCACAGCGCTGGTACTGGGTCGCAACGCTGGATTGCGCGCAATGCACGAAATCAACATGCAATGATGTCTGCAGCTCATTTAATCACAAATTTCACTACCGCTGTGAAAGAAAATGACATTCCAACGCACGTCATCGAGTCTGCTAAATTGCATTTTGCAGACGCCATTGGGGTAGGATTAGCGGCTTCTGCAGGAACCATGCAAAACAGATGGTATAGCTCTGTAGACAAAGGCGGATCAGCAACATGTATCGGTGGCCATAGTTCGTCACCAGCCGACGCTGCATTACTAAATGGGATGTTAATCCATTCTCTTGAGTATGATGACACGCATACAAGCTCGGTAATCCACGGAAGCGCGGTTGCCGCACCATCAGCTTTAGCCGCTGCAGAGGACGCAAATTGTACCGGGGCTGAAATGCTAATAGCGTATATTTTAGCATACGAAATAATGATACGAATTGGCCTAGCTGCCCCTGGCATGTTCCAGAAAAATGGTTTTCAGGTGACATCTATCGCGGGTCCGATCGCAACTGCAGCGATAACTTGTCGGCTACATGGCTTAAGCCAAGAAGTAACTGAAAATGCTATCGGAATCGCCGGGTCACAAGCATCAGGCCTTCTTGCGTTTTTAGAAAATGGTTCAAGCGTCAAGGCTTTGAACCCAGGTTGGGCCGCCCATATTGGAATAAAAGCTGTACAGCTGAGTAAATCGGGCATGACGGGCCCGCCTGGAATTCTCGAAAACCCCCTAGGGGTTATGAAATCATTTGCTAGAACTTCAGGAACTTTATTGGATCAGTTGGGAGATCTGGGCAAAGTTTGGCACAGTCAAAATGCTGCTTTTAAACTATATCCCTGTTGTCACTATATTCACCCCTTTTTGGAGGCGATAGAACAGCTAATGCAGGATGGCTTGACTGCGCGTGACGTGGATAAGATCGATCTACAAGTGGCAGACGCGCAAGCCCCTCTAATTTGTCAACCATGGGGCAGAAAACAGAACCCTTTGTCCGGCTATGATGCAAAATGGGCTTTGCCATATTGTATAGCGTCACTACTCAAAACAGGAAAAATTGACGTTAATTCATTTGAGAAAAAGCCTTCCAAGCCAGTAATTGAATTAGCAAAAAAAATTGAGTGGACACCAATGAAAAACTCAGGTTTCCCCAATGTTTTTCCTGCGCATGTTAGAGTTAAGAGGAAAGACTGGAGTGTGACGGACATAACCATACATGATGTCATGGGAACCGCGAGCAGACCGGTCGAGGCTAATTTAATAAGACAAAAATTCTTGGAAAATACGGCACGCAAATTAGATGAGAGCACCCGCAATGATCTTTGGAACTCTCTTCTAGAAATTACTCAGTTTAAGTCTGTCAAGAACATCTCTAGCATGCTGAAATGTTAACTTCGTTAACCTATAGAATTTGTCGCCGACAGGTATTTGCAGGAACTAAAACCCTCGCAAACTGCAGTAAACTGGGAGCTAAAATTGACATTAAGTGACCCCAACGAAACACGAGACAAAAATCGCAAACATCCACATTTTACAGAGATTTTACAAAGACTAGCTGAGCGATATTCATGTCGCGACTTTGATGGCTCTTCAATTAATCCCACGGAACTAGAGGAAATTATTGCAGACGGCCTTCAAGCACCATCTTCTTGCAATCAACAAAATTGGCATTTCATTGTTGTAGCAGACCCAGAGCGAAAGAAACACGCGAGGGAAATTTCCGGTGGAAATCATCATTTTGAATATTGCGGCGCCTTGATATACCTGTCCTTTCAAAAAGGCTGGACTCATGGAAATTTTTCTATTGTTCAGTCGGTAGCAGGCGCTTGCTACCATATGATGCTGTCAGCACATTTGCGCGGCTATCAATGCATATGGAACGCAGGGATTGGCGATCAGAATGAATTACGAAGTTTTCTCAAAGTTCCTAAAAATTTTGAAATTCAAGGTGCACTAGCAATCGGAAAAGCTAAGAGTAGCGCACCAGTTATCAAAGCACCACGCCGCCCAGTGAATGAGGTTTTTTCATGGGAACACTTTGATCGTCCGTTAAACGCGATTTACCCAGTCATACCTGCCGACGACTATCCATATTTCAAGATTACTAACAACGTTAACCCGTTCGCTGAATGGAACCCTGGAAATTGGTCATTAGCTCAGATTGCAGATTTTAGAGGGTACTCAGTATGGGCCAAATCTCCCCTGGCGAATGTATATGTTTCAAACAGACAAGGTGAGGCCCAGAGTGTCGAACACAGTCTGCTGCCAACCATTCGCGATGGTCAGGCGCTTGAAGTCATGCCTTGGGGAGGAACATCAACAACAGCACTTTGTAAAATCTTAGGGAATAAATGCAACCTTTCAGTAGCGGAACTTTCGACTCACAACTTGACGTTCATTCGAGAGCGCTTGCTTCAAGAGGGGATAGCGCTTGATAACGTCTCATTTGAACTAATGCCCGACGGACGTCTTTTGCATGAAAATCGTACCATAGACTTAGTAGTCATTCCGCAAACCCTTGAGCATTTGCCGGATCCCGAGAGATTATTAGATGAAGTGGCCCGTGTACTTAAAAAAGACGGTCATTTGGTAATAAGTAGCCGAAATATGGCTTCCCAATATGGCAAACTATGGCGCGACAAAGAGTCTAAAGCTCAAATTCCAAACCAAGGGCCGTTTACCCCAATTGAGGCTTGCAAACTAAAAAGTTGGATATCAAGCCGTTTCGAAATCGAAAAGGAAATCGGTATAGGCCAATATCCAACTGGAGATGCAACACTTCTTTTGAACGATGCTGCCCTAAATGGACGCCTTTATGCCGTGCGAGCTCGGCTTAGGTAACGGTGATCAGCGAGTTAGATTGCGGGAAACGTAGCGCCCCTGCCCCACACTATTGTCAGTCAAGTCACCATCTCTAAGTACGAACACTCCACGAGACAATGTATGTATAACTTTAACGGTCATTGTTTGCCCTTCCAACGTGGAATACCCAGCATCAGAGGCTAACGTGTCGTTACTAACCTTCCAATTAGCGTTCATATCTACAATCGCGAAATCCGCATCAGCACCCACTTCAATACGACCTTTATTCTTAAGACCCATCCTGCGCGCTGGGTTTCGGCTAATAAGTGGCAAGATTCTATCAATCGAAATTGAACGCTCTTTTGCCGCCGTCAACAAAGCCGGTATAAAAGTATCAAGGCCAGGAAATCCTGGTTGCGCCTTCCATATTCCACCCTGTTTAGAGGCTACTGGGCGGTGAATATGATCAGTCGCAATAGTATCAATATGACCATTAACGATACCCGCCCAAAGCGCCTCTCGATCACTCGCCGTTCTCAGGGGAGGATTGACCTTACCAAGGGCACCGATATCACTATCAACATCATGAAGCAGGTATTGTATACATGTTTCAATTGACACATCGGAGCCTGCATTTCGCTGCATGACTGCAGCGTCAAGAGCAGCTGCAGACGATGTATGCACACCGTGCACTTTTGAGCCCGTAATTTTCCCGAAATAGGAAGCGCGCGATAATGCCTCGGCCTCTACAAATGGAGGTCGTGTGGCATTCCAAGCTGCCAAATTATTGTTGTCAGGACCTTCTCCGTTCATCACACGGTCTCTTAAAACCCACGCAACCTCAATATTTTCTGGATGGGGGCACAACATGCCGTTCTCGGCAGCAAGAGTTTCTAAAAGCCGATACATAAATCCATCATCTGTGCCTGGCAAACCTAAGCGGGCGCCTTCGTCACCACGGATATTCATAAATAGTTTAGCGGTGGGTGATCCTTTACGGCAAAGAAATGGCACTTCTGAAAGCTGTGCCTCCGTGGCAATGACAAAATGAAATCCAAAATCAATTCTCGCCCCAGCTTCAGTAACGGATTTAAGTTCGTCAAAAACTGGAGTATATGGTTCTGAGCTCATTATATAAGGAATAAAACATGTGACCCCGCCACACGCGGCTGCAGCGGTTTCAGTCATTGCATCGCTAGGCGTCCTCGGACGGGAAATGTCATTACCATGCCCGAGATGAATGTGTGCGTCGATCGCGCCTGGCAATATCGTAGTGCCAGTTACGTTGATAACTTCTTCCGCATCCCCAGTTCCAGGTGCTACGATCGCACTTATTTTGCCTTCGGAGATTACAATATCAGCCGCCACTGTTCCTTTTTGGTCGAGCCAAACATTCCCACCGGTAAGTACAAGTTCAGCCAAATTTTCGCTCCTTTCGAAGGTTTACAACACGAAGCATGACTCACGAGAGAATTAAATATCAACCTATAAATTATGGAACTCGTAAAAAGCGGTCCAACAATCCGTGCGGGGCTTGCGACAGAATGGTTCAAGGAGAAATTAGGTGAGTAATCTTAGAGATCAGAAGACTTTGGAGCAGCGACGCAGAGAATTTCGTGAACTATGCATGTCACGCAGTGCTCTCATCGTGCCAGGCGCTGGAAACGCTCTGACTGCAAGGATAATTGAAGACACTGGGTTCGAAGCTATTTATGTGACAGGCGCTGGTATTGCTAATACTTATCTCGGAGCACCCGACATAGGACTGGTAACCCTCACAGAGCTTGCTTCCACAACTTCAGCGATTTCTGAGATTACCGATAAGCCATTAATTGTCGATATAGATACTGGGTTTGGAAATGCTTTAAACGCGCAACGCACAATGCGTGTTATCGAACGTGCTGGAGCTTTCGCAGTACAATTGGAAGATCAGGTTTTTCCTAAAAAATGTGGGCATTTTGAAGGGAAATCTGTCATACCACTCAACGAAGCGGTGAATAAAATCAAAGCAGTTTGCGATGTCAGAAATGACCCGAATACTATGGTTATCGCTCGTACCGATGCGAGGTCTATCGAGGGACTTGATAGTGCGCTAGATCGCGCAGAAGCGTTCCTTGAGGCTGGAGCTGATATGACTTTTGTTGAGGCTCCGCAGACGATGGGGGAACTTAAAGAGATCACGAAACGACTATCTGCACCTCAGGTAGCTAATATGGTCGTGGGTGGCAAAACGCCTCTGATAAACCAAAAAGATCTCTTTGACCTGGGCTACTCAATAGTCCTTTATGCAAATACTCCTTTGCAAGCGGCAATGCGTGCGATGAGCAATGTTCTCAGGTCACTTAAAGAAACAGGCGATGTAAGCGAGGTTATCGATAGCCTTTCTGATTTTGCAGAACGTCAGAGATTGGTTGCAAAGTTTGAATATGACGCAGCGGAAAAGAAATATTCATCAGATTAATAAGATGCCGATCAATATTGAGTAACTCTACAGAGCATCAAAAAGCTCTGACAAATCTTCCGCTTTTTCAAGCCGCATTATTGCATTCCAAACGCCATCAGACTGCTCTAGACTCCAGGAACGCTTGGTAAGCGAATGATACTTAGATTTGATATCCTCAATGCTATAGGGGTCGGCCCAATCGCCGCGATTGGTTTCAGTACTGGCCTCCAAAATGCGTTCATCCTTCAGGTAGACTTTTACCTTCGCGGGTCGTTTGTGGGGCAGCTGTGCACTCATAACTTTATCTTCAAAAACTCTTACTTTGGATGCCAAACTTGTGATCAACGCATCACTGACTTTATCGATGGTGAAGCTGTCTACTCCGCTTGACCCATTAATGAGCGTGGTGGCTACCGCAAATGGAACAGAAAACTTGGCCGCCAAAACATTTCGCGGTGCAGGATCATTTAGCTCTACTGCCAATCCGTAGGTGAATACTTCCACTTTTTTGATCTCAGAAGTCGACATGCTGGGATGCTTAACCTGCAAAGCTTCAATCACATCCAACGCTGCATGATTATAACGGCAACAGGAGTGCATTTTGAAATAGTTTCTCATCACTTCCCAACGTTCCCCAAGTTGATCTGAAAGTGCACTGTCATCAAAACTATCAGAGGCGACAGATCCAAAAACATGCCCTACCCCGTTGCGATCACCTGAATATCCTACTTCTACTAGATCTGCGGCAATCAAACCCATCTTGTTTGAAATACCAGCGAATACATTTCGAACTGTCCCACCTTCCAACATCGTTTTTCGCGAGGTTGTAAGGCCAAGGTTTGCCGCAATATTCATAACTTCATAAACTTGTGTTGCGCTGGCATCTCTTAGATGCATCACCGCCACTGCTGCCCCAATTGCACCCCAAGTACCATGCGGATGCATTGCCGGCCGTAAAGACGTTGCAATTCCAACTCGCGCTGCAGCCTCATACCCCAGCGCAATTGCTGTAAGCAGCTTTTTTCCAGATACTTTTTGAACCGAAGCCTCCGCTAGTGCCGCTGGAATGACATGCATTGCGGGGTGGCCTTTACAAAATTGATTACCCTCATCCATTTCAAGGGTCGTACCGGCAGTGCCATTCAAAAAAGCAGCAACTTTTATGTCAGTTAAACTTTTTGAACCGATAATTATGGCAGGGCCATCAGATCGGGACGAATACTTTTCCGTTAACGAACGAACTTCTAGCTCCTCCGCTCCTCCGACTATGGCGCCAATACTGTCACAAAAGATCAATGCCGTTTTATTTAAAACATCATCTGGAACTGAAACCTGTGCAAGAAACTCGGCAAAATTCAACAAATGCTTCATAGGTGTAGCCTTTCAAAAATTTGGATTTAATGTTACTTAAAATTAAAAAAATCACAATAAAATCACTGCGTTTGGAGTGCTAAAATGAAATCTGTTCTTGTAATTGTTCCATTTCCTATGACGCCAGAAAATCGCAGTCAGAGAGAAGAACAGCTGAATGCTGTAAAATTAGGTCCAGACATATCTTTTACGTTTGAATCCGTTAAGGTAGCGCCACAAAATTACGTAAGCGCCTCAGATATGGCGCTCGCCGAGATAGGAGTTTTAGAGGCTGGTCTAGAAGCAGAAAAACGGGGATTTGACGCAGTATGCATTGACACGATGAGTGACAGTGGGATGGCGGCCCTGAGGTCTGAATTGACTATACCAGTTATTGGCCCCGGGCGAGCCTCGCTTCTAATGGCGATGATGCTGGGAAAACGTTTCTCAATTATTGCACTTTGGCCGCACTGGAAGCACCTCTATACGAAGACGCTCGATGAGCTTGGTATAGCCCATGCCTGCGCGTCAATCAGAGCATTAAATATGACGCCAAATAACCAAAGCCTATTAACCGGAAAAGAATCTGACATCTTCCCAGCTCTTACGGAACTTGCACTACAATGCATCGAAACTGACGGAGCTGATGTCATAGTCTTAGGCTCAACCACCATGCACCAAGCCCACATGCATTTGGCTGAGGCGCTACCTGTCCCAGTTATAAACCCAGGACCGCTTACATATGCTATGGCTGAGGCTTTGTTTGGCCTAAACCTATCACATAGTAGAACTGCCTACCCAAAATCTCCGAAACCGAAGCCGGAAGTTATACATGCTATGCTTGAAACTGCATCTAAGTATGGCCATTGAATGGAACTTAATAAAAAACAATTATCGATACTGAAGTTCAGTATAAATGCACTTTGATTGGTTGTCCCTTACTAACCGGTTTGACGATAGATCAAACAAGCTGTTTTCAAATCCTTAATTGTCCAAAAGGTGTAAATTGAAGATTATCAGAGCGTCAGAGTCCTACGACATTGTCGTGATTGGCGGTGGAAATGCAGCACTGTGTTCTGCGATTACTGCCGCTGAGGCTGGTGCAACGGTTCTAATTCTAGAGGCTGCACCAAAGGCCTACCGCGGGGGAAACTCTCGTCATACGCGTAATTTTCGATGCATGCATTCCGAGCCATTAGGGCCTCTAATCGAAAGCTATAGCGAAGATGAATATTTTAACGATCTAATGAAGGTTACTAACGGCGAAACCGACCAAGGCCTTGCACGAATGGTTATTCGCCAATCCGAGGAATGTATGCCATGGATGGAGAGACACGGCGTAAGATTTCAGCCATCTCTATCAGGCACGTTGTCCCTTGCCCGTACAAACGCTTTCTTTCTCGGTGGCGGGAAAGCTCTGATCAATGCGTATTACCGTACAGCTGAAAATTTGGGAGTAGATGTCAAATACGATGCAAGCGTCACACATCTTGAGGTCGATGACGGCGAGGTCCTCTATCTCGACTACATTCAGCGCGAGCAATCTTTCCGACTATCGCCAAAGGCAGTTGTGGTCGCATCAGGCGGATTTCAAGCAGATACCGATTGGCTTGCACGTGCCTGGGGCCCTGCTGCCAAGAATTTTCTAATACGAGGCACGCCCTATAATCGTGGTGTAGTTCTAGACGATTTGCTCCGCCAGGGATTAGAGCAAGTGGGAGATCCGACACAATGCCATGCGGTAGCTATAGACGGACGCTCGCCAAAATATGATGGTGGCATCGTCACGCGGCTTGATTGTGTGCCATTCTCGATTGTGGTCAATAAGGATGCAGAACGGTTCTATGATGAAGGCGAAGACGTATGGCCCAAACGTTATGCTATATGGGGTCGATTGATCGCCGCTCAGCCTGAGCAAATAGGCTATGCAATCATCGATGCTGAGTCACTTGAACTGTTCATGCCGTCCGTCTTCCCACCAATTAAAGCGGACACAATTGAGGATTTAGCAATAAAAATGGATCTACCAGCTCAAAAGCTGCGAGCTACGGTAGACAAATTCAATGCAAGCTGTGGTGATACTAGCGGCTTTCGCCCTACAGAGCTGGATGGTGTAAGCACATCTGGCCTTAAACCACCAAAAACCAACTGGGCACGGCCCATTATAGAAGCACCTTTTTATGGTTACTCGCTACGCACCGGAGTCACATTCACGTACCTGGGATTGAAGGTCGATGAGAACGCGCAATGTAGCGTTGGCAATCGCCCGGTAAGCAACCTTTGGGCTGCGGGTGAAACAATGGCCGGATCCATTCTGGGTCAAGGATATTTAGCAGGGTTTGGAATGACTATCGGTACCGTTTTCGGACGCATCGCCGGGAAAGAGGCTGCAAAGTATGCTAATTGATACGAAGGAAGAAGCGCGCCGGCAGTCTGAGATTTGCAATGCATGCCGCTACTGTGAAGGCTACTGCTCAGTTTTCCCTTCGCTCCATAGCAATCGAGAGTTTTCTGATGGAGACATCATACAATTGGCAAATCTCTGTCACAATTGCCGTGGCTGTTACTACGCGTGCCAGTACACGGCTCCTCATGAGTTCGACCTAAACCTACCAGCCGCTCTAGCAGAGGTCAGGCAAGACAGCTGGGAAGCTTTTGCGTATCCGCGTTTTGTCGCAACCCATTTTCAAAAAAATGGGATGGCCATCGCTCTTGCCACCAGTCTTTGTTTTGCTGCTTTGTTCGTTTTGACCCAATGGCTAGGGCGAGGTAACGGAGAAGGGTTTTACGCGTTTATGTCTCACGACCTAATGGTTGTAATATTTGCACCTGCCTTCGTGTTACCACTTGCCAGTCTCATAGTAAGTTTGCGTCGGTATTGGCTGGCTGTGGACGGTACGCGCATTGAACTAAGTCATCTTCACGACGCTCTTCGCGCTGCTGCTAATATGCACAACCTGGCTGGTGGGCATGGCGAGGGCTGTAATTTTGAAGACGAAGACCGCTTCACCCAAGCGAGGCGCGTTGCCCATCAATTAGTTTTATATGGGTTCCTGCTGTGTTTTGCGAGCACCTCCTCAGGAACCATTCTCCACTACGCCTTTGACCTGTCAGCGCCATACGGTTTGTTCTCGTTGCCCAAACTTCTGGGTGTCCCTGGCGGCCTGATGCTAACATGGGGCGCTGTTTGGTTATTTCGCCTCAAACTTAAAGCTGATCCTAATTTAGGTTCAATGGCAGCGCGCAATGGGGAATTCGGTTTTATTGCGCTCTTGGGCTTTGTAGCTGCCAGCGGAATCGTTTTATATATCGTTGGTCAGACCGCCTGGATGCCGCTGGCTTTGGCGACCCATCTCGGAGCAGTCCTCGCGTTCTTTCTACTTACGCCGTATACAAAAATGGTTCACGGCATTTACCGCTTTGCCGCGTTGGTGCGTGATGCGCAACGTAAAACGGATTCAAACAGTCCGTAATCTCAATGGCGAGGGATACATTTGCCTTTTTCGAACAGCCGCACTTTTTGACACGATTAGAGAAAGTGCCTCAACTCCCAGGCAAAATGCCCTTTTCGAGACTAGCGCAATAATCGTAAACGCCTCCAACGGTTGTAATCCAAAGATCGTCTCGGCGCTTCATTATATGCGTCAAAGCACGGCGCAATGCTCTGAGCCTATACGGATGACCAAAGACAAATGGGTGAGTAATTAATGTGAAAACAAGAGGCCGTTTTTGGGATAGGTACATCATTTCATCGAATTGGTCTTGGATCATCCTTTCAAACGACATTGCGCTCTCTTGCCGAAAAACCATCGAGGGTGAGTCATTCAATTCAATTGAGTATGGCACAGACATAATACGACCATTACGTGTACGCATCCAAAATGGCTGATCATCTGCGGGCCAATCCAAATTGAAGCAATATCCAGCTTCTTGCAGCAAATCTAATGTTACTTCGCTTTGCGCGAAATACGGCCCCATCCACCCTTTTGGTTGGTAACCAATCAGTTCAATAAGCTCTTCGGTAGCTTCCTGTATCAATTTACGTTCGTTTGGTTCATCCAAGACGTCTTGTCGTTCACCGTTAGAACGGCCATGAGCAACTATTTCATCACCCCTCCGTTTTATCCTATCCAGCAGTTGCGGGTGACGCCTGAAAAGCGCGGAATTTGAATTATGCGATGCAGGAATTGAAAAATCGTCGAGCAAGTCAAAGAGATACCATTGACCAACTCTATTTCCGTAGTCACGCCACGCGTAATTACGATGTGTCTGAGGAGCATTTAAAACCGCACTATCAGATCCGATACCGTCTCGATAGGAAAATACTTCCAAGTTATTGCATAAACAGAAAGCTAATCTTTTCCCTTCCGGCCAGGTGTAATCCTGCCGATCTGGCAAGGGGATATAGTCATAACGATTATGAGCCCTCAGTTTCATTTCACATCTGATCAAAATAGTTTTGCAACGCTTCAGTCTCATCAGTAACGGTCAGTCCCACCATAAGCAAAATTCGCGCCTTGTGAGCTGACAAGTTTTCTCCAGAAATAATACTGAATTTTTTCAAATGTAACCTTCGCGCGATCCTACCAGAAGCGACTCGGCTACATTGTACAACCGGGATACCTTTAGAAACCGCCCTCAGTAATTCTTTCCATTCTAATGGAGATGTCATACCCGGGGCAAAACCCGCAGAAACTAAACCACGGGCACCAGCTTTTATACAAGCACGTGCAATTGTTTCATCACCCCCAGCAACAGCATAAAGCACATCCACCCGAGGTAGGGCAGAAAGGTGAGAAATGGAGAATTTGACATCACTACGAAGCGGCGCTCGTCTGACCCGCACCCCATCTGGATCTACAACACCTAATGCGCCATAAGCTCCCGAAGAAAACGCATTTAGGCGATAAGTAGAGCCCTTAGCAACATCGCGGGCACTATGAATTTCATCGTTAAAAACAATCAAAACCCCCATCGAACGTACCTTCTCATCGGTGGCCGTTCGAATTGCCGCTACAGCGTTGGACAATGCATCACTACCTACGGCTCCTAGCGGTCGCTGAGCGCCTACAAGGACAACCGGGCGATCTATTTCAACTGTCAGATCGAGAAAAAAAGCCGTTTCTTCTAATGTTGCAGTTCCATGAAGTATGACTATCCCCGTTAATTCAGGTTTCTCATCAAATATATTTCTTACTAAGCGCGCTAGCTCCAACCAATCTGTTGGACCAATCTTGCTTGATCCAACTTCTCGAAAAGCGATCGGCTCTAAATCAGCAAAATCTACGAATGGTTGTAATTCGGAAACCATCTCATTTGCAGTAAGCTTATGCCCAATTTCAGGGTAATCTAAAACATCAAAAGCGTGAGAAGCGCGAGTGGAAATCGTTCCACCACATCCGATTAAAGCTACCTTTTTTGAGGGCTTCATTAACTTCGATCTCAAACTTACATTGCTGTTCATAAAGTCACACAGTTAGTTTGGACGCAAGTAAGCGTGAAGCTTATCGAAACAAAAACTAGTTCGTTTTACGAAAACAACTGATACAGACTTACTAATCTAAGTTTTAGCAGTATTACGATAGTAACATTCTAAACCGACGAAATTTACAGAAAATGCTTATATTTAAAATCCTTCAAGCAATAGAATGGCGAGATCTTTGCGCACAAAAAGAAACATTGGGCGCGCCCGTTGATAAGGCCGATGGGTACATCCATTTCTCCACCGCGGCACAGGTCGAGGAAACCTTGGCCAAACATTTTTCGGGTATTAGCGGATTGGTGCTCATAGCCTATGAAGCCGGTATATTTGGCGACGCGCTGCGTTGGGAGGTGTCGCGCGGGGGGGGCCTTTTCCCTCATTTGTATTCAAAACTGCCCTTGCGCGGGATTTTGTGGCATCACGAATTGAAGTTACAAAATGGTTTTCATATCCTGCCCAATTTAAACGGTTGATTAAAGATTAGGACACTTGATGTTTGATAAAGCTGCTCTCGCTGCCTTGCGCCTTATCTCTCCTGAACGGGCACATGGTCTTGCGCTAACTGCGCTGAACATGGGGCTTGCCCCCCGAATAGGGCCGATTACCACCCCACGTTTGGCAATAACTATGGCTGGGATGAATTTCCCAAACCCGCTTGGCCTTGCGGCGGGCTTTGATAAAAATGCCACCGCAATTGCCCCCTTAATGGAAACGGGGTTGGGATTTATCGAGGTGGGGGCGATCACGCCGCAGCCCCAACCAGGAAATCCGCAACCGCGCGTGTTTCGTCTGCCACGCGATCGTGCGGTGATCAACCGTTTTGGCTTTAACAATGAGGGCATGGAGGCTGCTTCTAAGCGTCTGGCCGACCGCCCCCATCGCATTCCCTTGGGTTTGAATTTGGGTGCAAATAAAACCAGCACGGATCGCGCGGCGGATTATGCCTTGGTCTTGGCCCACTGCGGAGGGCTAATTGATTTTGCTACCATCAACATCTCATCGCCAAATACCGAGAACCTGCGCGACCTACAAGCCGCAGACCAGCTTGAGCTCTTGTTGCAAGGTGTTATGGATGCGAATTTTGATCTCGCCCGTCCCGTGCCGCTCTTCGTCAAAATTGCACCTGACCTTAGCAATGACGAGATTGACGCAATTGCAGAGCTTGCCCTGCGGATGCAGCTCTCAGGGATCATTGCCACCAATACCACCATTTCACGCGAGGGACTGCGCGGGCGCCATCGGCACGAAACAGGGGGTCTATCAGGTCAGCCATTGTTCGAGCGTTCCACTCGAGTTCTGGCGCGGCTATCGCAACAAACAGGCGGCAAGATTGCCCTGATTGGTGTGGGTGGCGTTGCAAATGCTGACCAAGCCTATGCCAAGATCAAGGCGGGCGCGCATTTGGTGCAGCTTTACACAGGGCTTGTTTATGGGGGTATGGGTTTGGTTGCAGATATCCTTCAAAGTCTTGACGCCGCTCTTGCGCAGGATGGCCATCACAGTTTGCAATCTGCCATCGGCACAGGAGTTGACGCATGGCTTTGACCCTCTGGCATAATCCACGCTGCTCGAAATCACGTCAGGCTTTGGTATTGCTGACAAAGCGGGGCGCAGAGTTTGAAACGCGTGCCTATTTGGACGCCGCACCCACCCATGCCGAACTGGCCGCAGTAATTGCAAAATTGGGTCGCCCTGCTCGTGATCTGATCCGCGCAAAAGAGGCCCGTGAAACGGGGGTGGATTTGACGGATGAGGTCGCAATCATGGCCGCGATGGCCAATGATCCACGCCTAATTGAACGACCCGTTTTGATCAGTGAAACTGCCGCCGCGATTGGCCGCCCGCCCGAGAATATACTCGCCCTGCTCTAGGTCGCGCTTCGCTCAAGTGCGGGATAGCGCGCCCCAAGGCTGAGACCGCGCAGGATAAACATCCCCAATAATGCACCCCATAACCCATGATTTCCATAGGCGGGGATCAGCGTCAGGCACAACATGACATAGCCAGCGAAAGACAAGGCCATCATATTGCGCATATCACGGGTGCGGGTTGCCCCAATGAAAATCCCGTCCAAAATCCATGCCTGAAACCCAACAAGCGGTGCAAGCACCATCCAGAACAGGTAATCACGCGCCTCAATCCGCACTTTGGGCGCAGTGGTGAGAATATCAATGATATCGCCCCCAAACGCCCAAAAAGCAGCGGCCATTAGCACAGCCACAGCGCCTGACCAAAGCGCCGTCATCATGGCGCTGCGGCGCAAGGCGGCACGGTTTTTGGCCCCTAAGGATTTTCCAACAAGACTTTCGGCAGCAAAGGCAAACCCGTCCAACCCATAGGCAGTAATATGGATAAATTGCATGAGAATTTGATTAGAGGCTAGGGTCGTATCCCCGAAATCTGAGCCGATGTAGATGAATGAGGTAAAGCCTGCCATCAGAAAGACAGAACGGATTAAAATATCGGTGTTGACCTGCGCCATGTGCAAAAGCCGCCCGCGATCAAAGACACGCGGCCAATCGCACCATGCCGCCTGCGAAAATCCCGCCCGACACAGATAGAGCCCAAGCGCCAGCCCCAACCACTCTGCAATCGCGGTCGCGGCAGCCACACCATCGACATCATAGCCCAAGCCCAAAACAAACCCCACTGACAGCAGGATGTTTAACCCGTTCATCCAGAGCTGCAAAACGAATACGGAGCCTGTGCGTTCAGCAGCAATCAACCACCCCGTGATGCCATAAATCGCGATTGCAGCGGGGGCAGACCAAATGCGGATTGCCATGTAATCGCGCGCCAAGGCTTCGACCGCATCACTTGCGGGGGCTATAGCAAAAACGGCTGCGAAAATTACCGATTGCAGCAGGATCATAACCACACCTGCTACCACACCAATCATCAAAACGCGCGACAGCAAGGCTGAGATTTCTGCCTGATCCCCTGCCCCATGGGCCTGTGCGGCCAAACCAACAGTGCCCATGCGCAAGAACCCAAAAATCCAAAACACTGTGGTCATGGATATCGCGCCCAAACCCACCGCGCCGATCATAGCCGCATCGCCCAATTGGCCGACAACGCCCGTGTCCACCAAACCCAGAAGCGGCACTGTGATGTTTGACAGAACCACAGGCACGGCGATGCGCAACACGCGCGCATGGGTCAAAGGGATGGTATGATCCATCATGGGGCTGTCACCAAAGAAAAATGGCCATGCGCCGCGGCAATGGGGGCGTCTGGATCACCTTGCCACATCGTGACCGAGACCGAGGCAAAACGGCGCCCCGCGCGGGTCATCTGCGCCTTGGCAAATCCATCTTCGGGCAAGCCACGGCGCAAATAATCCACCGTGAAATCAATCAACTTAGGCGGGGTTGTCAGCGGGATGGATAGCGCATCCATTACATGGATTTGGGCCGCGATCTGCAGCACCGATGCTGTAACCCCGCCATGCAGCGCAGGCAAAATTGGATTGCCAATCAAAAACCCGCGATAGGGCAATTTGATCACCCCGCCATCTTGGCCCTCTAGCCCCAAAAACCGCGCATATGGCAGCTGTTTCAATATCTGCTGCATCAGCCCTGCCTTGTTTGCAGGTTGACCGTCTCCAAGCCACCCTTGCCCTCTGGCCCATATTCGACCGTGAAACTTCCGCTGGCTTTGGCCAAAAGCGCGCCTGTCTCTTGATCGGTGGCCACCACAGTGACGAAGGCCACATTTCCCTTGATGGCATAGCATTCCGCCTTGGCGAGAACTGTGCCCTTTGCAATCCAGCTTATCAAATCAAGGCGCAGATCTAGGGTCACCGTAGCAAGGGGTTCGCTGTCATGCGCCATCACCGCCGAGCCTGCACAGGTGTCCATCAGCGCCGTGAGTGCACCTTCATGCAGCACGCCCCCAGCATCACAGAGATCAGGCAGAACCCTCATCTTCATCGCCGCAGCCCCAGATCCAAAGGCGACAATGTTTATCTGCAACGCCACCGCATAGGGCAGTTGCGTGATTAAACTTTGCGCGACATGGAGGATATCCGACTGGTCGTGGGGCACGGCCGTAATCCAACAAATTGGGGTTAATTATCTGCCTCCATGTAACGCGCAGCGTGCGCCCACGGCAATGCGCAAATTACATAGATGGCAATTCTATGATATGCTGGGATCAAATCATGGATCAGCTGAGGAAGCCCAAAATGCCATCAGACGCCCTACAGCGTGAGGCCGATTTTCGCACCATCGGCGAGATGTGCGCGCAGTTTCAAGTGACGGCGCGCAGTCTTCGGTTCTACGAAAGCAAGGAACTGTTGGCCCCCTTACGTGTGGGACAAAAGCGGCTTTATTCCCGCGGCGACCAAGCGCGCCTTAAACTGATTTTGCGGGGCAAACGCTTTGGCTTTAGCCTAGAGGCAATAAGACAATTGCTTGACCTTTACGCACTAGGCGACAATCAAGTGACACAACTTGAAAGAAGCCTAGAAGTTGGGCGTGAAAGATTGCACGATATGCAGGCACAATATGCCGAATTAGGCCAAGCCATTCGTGATTTGCAAAGTCAAATTAATTTGGTTGCGCAAATGCTGGCAGACCGAAAATCGGATCAAGACCCACAAGAATGACGTAACATAAGGAAACCGAGCCGTGACCAACACCCTCTATTGTTTTGGGGAATCTGGAAATGCCTATAAAGCCGCGCTGTGCCTCACTCTGGCAGGCGTGCCTTGGCATCCCCGTTTTGTTGATTTTTTCAATGGCGAGGCACGCGGGGCAGAGTTTCGCGCAATAAACCCAATGGGTGAAGTTCCCGTGCTTAATGCGGGAGGCAAAATCCTGACCCAATCAGGGTTGATCCAAACTTGGGTTATGGATGAAACAGGCAAACTTGCAGGGGCGAGTGCAGCAGACCGCCAAGAAATCTTACGGTGGATTTTGTTCGACAATCAAAAGGTTTCAGGCACTGCGGGGCCTTTGCGGTTCTTGATTAATTTCGCACCCGCGGACAAACGCGATGCTGGCGTTATTGGGTATTTGACAGGGCGGATGCAGGCGGCACTCTCCGTTCTTGAAGGTGTGCTGAGCACCCGCGACTGGATTGCCTGCGACAGTGTCTCAGCGGCGGATATCGCCTGCGCAGGCTATCTCTATTACCCCGAAAATTTCAATTTCACTCGCACCGATTATCCTGCTATTTCGGCATGGTTAACCCGTTTAGCCCACCAACCCAATTGGGCGCATCCCTATGATCTGATGCCTGCGCCAACCGTGGGCAAAGATGACGGGTTTCGCGATGCATAAGCGCGAGGGCATTGCTTGACCGCGTTAGAGGAATATCAAAAGCTAGAGGCAATAGGCCTTTGGCGCGATGTTGGAGACAGCCAACGCCGCGAAGTGTTGATCAATTTGGGCAACACATCTTTGATCATTTCGACTCTTTCAGAAACCGCCCTCACCCATTGGTCACTGGCTGCCGTGATCCGCGTTAATCCCGGCGAGCTGCCCGCCCTCTATGTGCCCGTGGAGGGCAGTGACGAAAGCATAGAAATCGCAGATGAGGACATGATCGCCGCAGTCGAAAAGCTACGCAGTATGATTGACCGCAATCGCCCCCATCCTGGGCGGTTGCGGGGCATTCTGGCGTCAACAACCGCAGCGGTGGTTCTGGGCTTGGGCCTGTTCTGGTTGCCTGATGCCTTGGTGCGCCAGACAGTGCATCTTTTGCCTGATGCAAAAAAGCGCGAAATCGGTCAGGACATTCTCACAGAGATGATCCAACTGACGGGGCCAAGCTGCAATCAAACCGCAGGGCAAGCCGCGCTTGCAGCCCTTGCGCGGCGGGTGTTCATCGCCACACCGATCGTGCCGCGCCTTGTGGTTCTGCGCGATGGCCTGCCCGCAAGCCTGCATTTGCCCGGCGATTTGATCGTGCTGAACCGATCCGTGGTTGAAGATTACCAAAGCCCTGATGTTTTGGCAGGGTTTTTATTGTCGGAATATATCCGCTTGGTTGATAGCAACCCCACCCATACACTGCTGCAAGAGGCGGGTTTGTGGGCTACATTTCGACTGTTGACTTCAGGCCAGATCAGCGACGCTCATCTGGCTGCGCGCGCAGCCAGTCTGTTAACCGAAACACCAACAGAGGTGACCGATGAGGCACTTTTATTGCAATTCGCTCAGGCAGAGATTTCCTCGCAGCCTTACGCCTATGCATTAGATATTTCAGGCGAGGAAACCCTAAGCCTGATCGAGGCAGACCCCCTTCGTGCTACGCCAAACACGCCCTTATTAAATGATACCAGATGGGTTGCCCTACAGGAAATCTGCTCCAATTGATTAGGTCACCGAACATGCACCGAGAAGAACCCGGCTGCTCGCTAGATCAATACAGCAATCCGTGTTAAAGCATTGCTTCAGAAATGGCCAACAAAAGCCACGCATCTCAAATCGAAGCACTCTTTACTTGGTCGCGAATATCCGATCCCCCGCATCTCCCAGACCTGGAAGGATATAGCCCTTTTCGTTCAAGCCACGATCCAAGGATGCCGTGAAAATTGGCACATCGGGATGGCGAGCTGCGAATGCCCTGACGCCCTCAGGTGCGGCTAGCAATGTCATCAGACTGATATCACCGGCCCCTTCTGATTTAATTTTATCCACCGCCGCTGCCGCGGAATTGCCCGTTGCCAACATCGGATCAAGGGCGATGACATGACGTTGGGATAGGTGGGAGGGTAGGTTGAGATAGTAATCCACCGGCTCAAGGGTTTCCTCATTGCGGTAAAGCCCGACAAACCCAACCCGCGCGGCGGGGATCACGGCGCGCATCCCCTCAAGCATTCCGTTGCCCGCGCGCAAAATCGAAATTAAAGCCAGTTTTTTCCCTGCGAGTGTAGGGGCATCCATCACCTCAAGCGGTGTTTCAACGGCGGTGGTGGTGACCGCTAAATTGCGGGTGACCTCATAGGCCATCAGCATCGAAATTTCGGTCAAAAGACGCGCAAAATCTTGAGAGGCGCAGGTTTTGTCCCGCATCAAGCTCAGCTTATGCTGCACAAGCGGATGGGTCACGATGGTCAGCGTATCAAATTCAGGCATAGTCTTACCCCCCTAGCCTTCAAGCCGTTTCGCAACGCGCGCGCGGGTTTTCTCATCACAAAAGGCCGCTGCAAGCGCGGTTTGGTTTATTTCAATAAATTCTGGCTCACCCCACCCAAAATGCTGTTCCAACGCCTCATATTCGCGGCTCATGTTGGTATGGAAAAAGGGCGGATCATCGGTTGACACAGTCACCTTCACCCCAGCCTCGCGCAGCCGCGCAAGGGGATGACTTTTCCAATTTGGGAAAACTCCAAGAAAGACATTTGACACGGGGCAGCACTCCAAAACAACGCCTGTATCTGCAAGCCGCGCAACCAAGTCAGGATCGCTGATCGCCTCGACACCATGTCCAATACGGGGGGGATTATAGGCATCTAAAGTCTCGCGCACCGATTGCGTCCCCCCCCATTCGCCAGCATGAATGCTAAACGGCAAACCTGCCTCGGCCGCGCAATCAAAGCTCCAAGAAAAATCGCGCACATAACCAATCTTTTCGTCCCCCGCCATTCCAAAGCCGCAAATCATGCGACCCGCGGTTTCCGCAGCACAGCGCGCGGCCCGTTTCGCCTGATCTGGCCCAAAATGACGAACCGCCGTAATCACGCCCCGCATCGTGATCCCAAAATCCCGCTCGGCGGCATCTGCGGCTTCGGTCATTGCAGAGAGGTAATCGCGCCAAGCGCCAATATCCCCGCCGCCACAAAAATCAGGGGACAAGAAGGTCTCGCAATATACCACCCCATGACGCGCCGATGCCTCAAGCACAGACCGCGTCAGCCGCGCGTAATCCTCAGGGGTGGTGAGAACAGATGTTGCCGCCTCATAGACGCGCAAAAAATGGACAAAGTCTTGTATATCGTAGCCGCCTTGAGTGGTAAAAATACCAGATAAATCTACCTTTTTTTCGAATGCAATCTGACGAATAAAATCGGGCTGTGCCGCCCCCTCAAGATGAAGGTGCAATTCAACCTTTTTGACGCAGGCCATATCTGACATCCCATCCCCCTAGAAATAATATCCAAGCGCGGTGACCACGATGGCAAATAAGGTGGCCATACCCCATGAGATCCCCCCCTGCGACAAGACCCGCGCAGCCAGACGCACCCCAAGTAGAGCAGCGACAAAGGTCATAGCGGCATAGATGATTTGGCTGTCGATCTGGCTCATAAGGCGCGGGTTCCAATCTGAAGGGGGGCAAGCCCCAAATGAGCGGCAAGACTTGCACCAATATCGGCAAAGGCTCGAAGCCCAAGACCTTGTGGCGCGTGGTCAGGGGCGGCCACTAAAAATGGGACACGTTCACGGGTGTGATCCGTGCCCACCCATGTGGGATCATTGCCATGATCTGCCGTTAAAATAAGCATGTCACCTGCCCGCAGCGCAGCGATAATCGGCGCAATCGCCGTGTCAAACCATTCCAGCGCACCCGCATAACCCGCCACATCGCGGCGATGACCAAAACGAGCATCAAACTCAACAAAATTCGCGACCGTAAGACTACCATCAGGGGCGCAATCAACAGCACGGGCGAGATGCTCCATCAAGCGAGCATCATTCCCTTTATGGCTTTCCGTGATGCCGCGATGGGCGAAGATATCGCTGATTTTTCCTATGGCAATGACCGCGCGCCCTGCCTCGGACGCGTGATCCAACAGGGTTGGGTTGGGCGGCACCATCGCGTAATCGCGGCGGTTTTCAGTGCGCTTAAACGCGCCTAGGCGCCCTGTGAAGGGACGCGCGATCACCCGCCCCACGCGCATCGCATGAAGCTGCGGCGCGAGCCTTTCGCATAGGTCGTAGAGACGCTCTAGCCCAAAGACCTGTTCATGCGCCGCAATCTGAAAAACACTATCAGCCGAGGTGTAGCAGATCGGATATCCCGTTTGCAGATGTTGCGCCCCAAGGCGTTCAATGATCTCGGTGCCAGAGTCGTGGCAATTGCCCAAAATCCGCCCAACACCTGCGATAGATTGAACCTCTCCGATCAAATCCTCAGGGAAACTTGGGATCGTAGAGGGAAAATAATGCCAATTCCAGGGCAAGGCGCAGCCTGTTAGTTCCCAATGGCCTGATGGCGTGTCTTTACCGTTAGCGCATTCTTCGGCCACACCCCAGATGGCATTCGGCGCGCCGGTGGTCAGGGGTGCAGGGCAGATGCCGCTTGCCAGATGCAAAGCAGCCCCAAGGCCCAAACGATCTAAATTAGGCAATCTCAACGCCTGCGTCTGCGCGATATGGCCCACAGTATTCGCGCCTGTATCGGGATGGCCAGCGTTGAAATATCGGTCTGCGTCAGACGCCCCCCCGATACCAACAGAATCCATCACCACCAAAAATCCACGCCCCATTCAGCCGATCCTTTCGTGGATCAAGGTAGGGCGTTGCGGCCTTTCTTCAGAAAAGGTGAACGCGTCCAATACGATCGCACCCATATGTTTGGCAATCTCAGGGTCGCGCGCATGAAGGCGCAAAAGCGGTGTTGCGGGGTCCACCAAATCACCAATCCGCTGAATGTCAGAAAGGCCAACGCGCTTGTCGATCTGATCCTCTGCCTGTAGGCGCCCCCCACCAAGATGCACCACAACCTCGCCCAAGGCGCGGGCGTCAATTGCACGGATATAGCCTGTCTTTTGTGGGAAAATATCCACCACATAGGGCGCTGCGGGCAAACGATCTCGCCAACGCGCAACGAAATCCAATGCACCTCCTTGAGCCGCGACCATACGGCCAAAAACCTCGGCAGCGTGACCTTGGGTCAGCGCGTTTCTGATCGCCATTTCACCCGCTGCAGCATCAACTGCAAGCCCCGCTTGCACCAGAGCCTCTCCCCCAAGGCTGATAGTTAAGCGGGTCAGATCACTGTCGAGATTTGGGCCGCACAGCGCCTCCATCACCTCCATCATTTCCAAGGCATTGCCCGCTGCGCACGCAAGCGGTTGGTTCATATCGGTGACAAGGGCCGTGGTTTTACAGCCTGCGCTTTGCGCTGTATCCACCAAGGATTGGGCCAGTTGCACTGCCTCTTGCGGGGTTTGCATGAACGCACCCGAGCCGCATTTGACGTCTAAGACCAAGGCCTCTAGCCCTGCCGCCAATTTCTTGGACAAGATTGAAGCCGTGATCAAATCGATGCTGGGCACAGTGGCGGTGATATCACGCAACCCATAGAGCCTCCGATCCGCGGGGGCGATATCGGCATTGGCGCTGACAATCGCACAGCCCACCTGCCCCACAATGCGTTGCAAATCCTCAATGGGAACATCAATCTGCAAGCCCGAAATCGCCGAAAGCTTATCCAAGGTGCCGCCCGTATGTCCCAAGCCACGCCCTGAAATCATCGGCACATAAGCCCCACAGGCCGCTAAGGCAGGTGCAAGGATTAGCGACACACAATCGCCCACCCCGCCTGTGGAATGTTTGTCAATGACAGGGCCATCCAGCGACCAACCCAAAACTGTGCCACTTTCTAGCATCCCATGGGTCAAATGCGTGCGGTTCTCGAGGCTGAGGCCGCGCAAACACACGGCCATCGCAAAGGCCCCTGCCTGTGCATCGCTGACAGTGCCATCCGCCAAACCTTCGGCAAAGGCAAACATCTCAAATTCGGTCAGGGTTTGACCCTCCCGCAATTTTGCCAAGATGCTACGCGGCTCAGCCATGATCCGCCCTATTCCATCGCCGATTTCACGAAGGCGCCAGGCAGGATTTCCGCCATGCTCATGATTGCCTGACCCGCGCCGCGCGTGGTGGCCATGGTGATCAATACCTCATCTTTGCTGAATTCCCGCAATTTTTGGCGACACCCCCCACAAGGGGCGACAGGAACGGGGCTATCTGCGATTACCGCAACCTCTAGGATCTCGCTACAGCCTGCGGCGAGCATGGCTGAAATTGCACCTGCCTCAGCGCAGGTGCCTTGCGGATAAGCCGCGTTCTCGACATTCACCCCTTGGTATATCTGCCCATCCGCCCCACGTAGCGCAGCACCGACCGCAAAGCCCGAATAAGGGGCATAGGCGCGCGGACGGATTTTTGCGGCAGCAGCCATCAATGCGGGGTCTGGTGTCTTGGTATGGGGCATGATCCGCACTCCTTGCATTGCGTTCCCTCAATCTGTCCTGACGAACCGATGCACGCAAGGCGAAAGAAAAAGCGGGCCAAAAGGCCCGCCTTTAGTACTGTCTCTCCAGACCCGCCTTATGCTTTGGGGTAGCCCAAAGTTTTTAAGGCCACAGCGACCTCGTCTAAAATTGTGGGATCATCAATGGTGGCAGGCATTTTGTAGCTTTCGCCATCGGCAATTTTTACCATTGTCCCACGCAAAATCTTGCCCGAACGAGTTTTGGGTAGGCGTTCCACCACAACGGCCAGTTTGAACGCAGCAACGGGACCGATTTTCTCACGCACAAGTTTCACGCATTCAGACACGACATCTGCCGCATCTTTTGTCGCCCCTTTGTTGAGACATAAAAATCCGATAGGCATTTGCCCTTTGAGATCATCTGCCACGCCGATCACCGCGCATTCAGCCACATCAGGGTGAGAGGCGAGGACCTCCTCCATCCCACCTGTGGACAGGCGATGACCCGCAACGTTGATCACATCATCCGTGCGTGCCATGATATAAAGATAACCATCCTCATCCTTATATCCCGCGTCACCCGTCTCGTAATAGCCTTTGAAATGCTCAAGATAGGATTTGCGGAAGCGGGCCTCGGCATTCCACAACGTAGGTAAGGTTGCAGGCGGCAACGGCAATTTAATCGCAATCGCACCCAATTCACCCGCGGGCAGTTCATGCCCGCCCTCGTCCAAAATTTGCACATCATACCCGGGCATTGGTACCGAGGGGCTACCAATTTTGACAGGTATTTTCTCAATACCCAATGGGTTGCCACAAATGGCCCAACCCGTTTCGGTTTGCCACCAATGGTCAATCACAGGAACACCAAGCTTTGCCTGCGCCCATTGGATTGTGTCAGGGTCGGCGCGCTCACCCGCCAAGAACAGCGATTCAAGACTTGAGATATCATATTTTCCAATAAAGCTGCCTTCTGGGTCTTCGCGCTTGATCGCGCGGAAGGCTGTTGGGGCTGTAAACAGGCATTTGACCTTATGCTCGTGAATCACCCGCCAGAACGTACCCGCATCAGGCGTGCCGATGGGTTTGCCTTCAAACACGATTGTTGTGCAGCCAAAGGTCAGAGGCGCGTAGCAAATATAGGAATGCCCTACGACCCAACCCACATCAGAAGCGGCCCAAAATACCTCGCCGGGGTTCATGTCATAGAGATTGCGCATTGACCAATTTAACGCGACCAGATGGCCGCCCGTATGGCGTACGACCCCCTTTGGCTGGCCCGTTGTGCCAGAGGTATAGAGAATATAGGCGGGATGGTTGCCCTCAACGGGCACACAAGGCGCAGGCGCAACCCCATGTTGGAAGCCATACCATTCGACATCGCGCCCATCGGTCAAGCTTGCTACTTCTTGTTCGCGCTGAAAAATCACGCAAAATTCTGGCTTATGCGCGGCCGCCTCGATGGCCGCATCCAAAAGCGGTTTATAACGCACCACGCGTCCAGGCTCGATACCACAGGAGGCGGCAATAATACATTTGGGCTGCGCATCATCAATGCGCACTGCCAATTCAGCCGCAGCAAAGCCGCCAAAGACCACTGAATGCACCGCACCAATGCGCGCGCAAGCAAGCATCGCCTCAACCGCCTGTGGCACCATAGGCATGTAGATGATGACACGATCCCCTTTGGTCACACCTTTGGCCTGAAGGCCGCCCGCCAGAAGCGCGACACGTTCTTGCAATTCCGCATAGGAAATTTTCTGAACTGTGCTGGTGATGGGGCTGTCATAGATGATCGCGGTGCGATCCCCGTAGCCTGCAGCGACATGGCGATCCACCGCGTTCCAACAGCCATTCAGTTGACCATCTGCAAACCATTCATAAAGAGGCGCTTTTTCATCAGACAGCGCGCGGGATGGTTCAACATCCCAATCAATGGCGGAAGAAGCCTCCATCCAAAACCCTTCAGGGTTGGAGCGGGCATACTCATAAATCTTTTGATAGCTCATCCGGGCCTCCCTTTGCTTGCGCAATTTTCTATCCCTTCAGACATAGCTTGCGCAAGAAGGTGACTTTGACGCAGACGCGAAAACTACGGCCATGCACCACTTTGTTTTCACGGCGGGAAAGTTAAGTCGGGGATATTCAACAGGAGCCTCCTCCATGACCATGTCCTTAAACGAAGACACAAGCCGCTACATCACGCGCCATGCCACCTATCGCCTGCACCTTATAGGACGCATCGCACGCGAGGTGGTTGAAGGCGAAGTAGATAACAGTTTCACCACTGTTATCATGGTTGTTTCGGCTGTTGCCTCTGCCGTACTTATCTGGGCGTTTCCCACACTGATAATCTCGGCGCTTAAGGCAACTGCGCTGATGTTTCTGGCACTGTTGCGCACCATCCATGGCCAAGGCGCGGCAGTGCGCCTGTCAGCCATAGGTGGCGACCGGCGTGCCCGCGAGGGCGGAAATATTCAAAAGCCCCCGTGCAGTTATCGAGGGGGTTACAATATGCGCGCGATTGCCCATCCCCATAAGAATCGGTCCAACCTCAAGCCCACCTGCCTTCATCTTGAGAATATTCCTTGCCGCCCCAGCGGCATCTGTATTGGCAAAGACAAGCGCGTTGGCCTGCCCCTCAAAGCGCGAATTAGGGAAAATTCGGGCGCGCAATTCGGGATCAAGCGCGCTGTCGATATGCATTTCGCCCTCATAGGCAAAATCAAGCGCCATTGCATCTAGAATATCAAGCGCCGCTCGCATCCGCCGCCCGCTATCACTGTCGAGATTGCCAAATTGACTGCCTGAACACAGCGCGATTTTTGGAGCAATGCCGAAGCGGCGCACATGACGGGCTGTGGCAATCACGGTCTCTGCGATTTGTTCTGGTGTGGGCTGCGCGTGAATATGCGTATCAGCGATATAGAGCGGCCCATCTTCCAAAATCATCAAGGACAGCGCCCCAACGGGATGCAAACCGTCAAGGGCCAAAAGCTGGCTGATATATTTCAAGTGCCACAAATACTGGCCGAAGGTACCGCAGATCAAGCTGTCCGCCTCCTCGCGATACACCATGACCGCGCCGATGGCGGTGGTGTTGGTGCGCATAATCGCACGGGCCAAATCAGGGGTCACCCCGTGACGTTCCATCACGCTGTGATAGCTGCCCCAATAATCACGATAGCGCGGGTCATTTTCAGGGTTTACGATTTCGAAATCCACACGCGGACGGATGGTCAGGCCTGCCCGCTCGGCCCGCATTTCGATCACATCGGGGCGACCGATGAGAATGGGTGTGTCTGTGGTCTCCTCAAGCATGGCTTGGGCCGCACGCAAAACGCGCTCATCCTCGCCTTCTGCAAAAGCAATACGGCGTGTCGTGGTGGCTGCTGCGGCAAAGACAGGGCGCATGATGAGCGCAGAGCGGAACACCGCCTGATTAAGTTTGGCGCGATAGGCGGCGATGTCATCTATGGGCCGCTTCGCAACCCCTGAACTCATAGCAGCCTCAGCTACTGCACTGGCCACCACACCCATCAGGCGCGGGTCGAATGGCTTGGGGATCAGATAGTCAGGGCCAAAGGTCAGCTGCTCGCCCTTATAGGCCGCGGCAGCTTCAGCACTGGTTGTGGCGCGCGCTAAGGCGGCGATACCTTCGATACAGGCAATTTGCATCGCATCATTGATTTCGCTTGCTCCGACATCCAAGGCGCCGCGGAAAATGAACGGAAAGCACAGAACATTATTTACTTGATTAGGAAAATCTGACCGTCCGGTGGCAATGATTGCGTCAGGCTTGACCGCGCGCACATCATCAGGGGTGATTTCTGGGTTCGGGTTCGCTAAGGCAAAGACCACAGGACGATCCGCCATGCGCGCAACCATCTCGCGCGTCAAAACACCCGGGCCAGAAAGGCCAAGGAACAAATCCGCCCCCTCGATCACATCATCCAAGGTGGCGGGGCTATCCCCTTGCGCATATTCGGCTTTTTGCGGAGTCATTCCCGCCTCGCGACCCCGATACACCAGACCATCCAAATCGCAGAGCCAAACATTCTTACGCTTGAGGCCCAGTTTCAGCAGCATATTAAGGCAGGCAATCCCCGCCGCACCGCCGCCTGTAGACACGACCTTGATATCGCCGAAGGATTTCCCCGCAAGACGCAGCGCGTTCGTTGCGGCCGCGCCCACGACAATCGCCGTTCCATGTTGGTCATCATGGAAAACGGGAATATTCATCCGCTCGCGGCACAGTTTTTCTACGATAAAGCAGTCGGGCGCTTTGATATCCTCGAGATTGATTGCGCCAAAGGTTGGCTCAAGCGCGCACACAATATCCGCCAGTTTCTCGGGATCGCTTTCGTTCAATTCAATATCAAAGCAGTTAATGCCTGCGAATTTCTTGAAGAGAACCGCCTTCCCTTCCATCACCGGCTTCGAGGCAAGTGCGCCAATATTGCCAAGGCCTAGAACCGCCGTGCCATTGGTCACCACTGCAACAAGGTTACCGCGTCCTGTATAGCTTTCGGCATGGGCGGGGTCTGCTTTGATCTCAAGGCAGGCTTCAGCAACACCAGGGCTATAGGCCAACGACAGGTCGCGCCCATTTGCCAAAGGCTTAGTCGCGCGCACCTCCAATTTTCCTGGTTTTGGGCCTGCATGATAGGCAAGCGCACGCTGGCGCAAACTGTCGTTGCTTTCTTCAGTCATGATCTATTCCCAATCGGCTATGGTCGCCAGATAGCCCCAATAGGCCGCTCTGCACAATTAGTTTAACGTTAAACTATCATCCAGGAAAGGGCAAAGTCCGTTTGAATTACACGAATTGCTCACGAAGTAGCCGCTCTTCCAAACCATGACCTGGATCGAACAGGATACGATGGGTCACATCTTGCGCGCTTGAGATCTCTACCTGGGTGACGTTGTTCACAGAAACGCTGTCGGCATCTGCCATCACAGGGCGGTGATCAGGATCAACCACTTCGAAGATCACGTTGGATGATTTATTGAGCAGCGCCCCCCGCCACCTGCGCGGACGAAACGCGGCCACGGCGGTCATCGCCAAAACATCGGCGCCGATTGGCAAAATTGGGCCATGCGCAGAATAGTTGTACGCGGTCGAGCCTGCAGGCGTGCTTAACAGCGCGCCATCGCAGACCAATTCCTGCATGCGCAGCTTTCCGTCAACATGGATGCGCAATTTGGCGGCTTGGGGTCCTGTGCGAAGCAAACTAACCTCATTGATGGCCAAGGCCTCGATTGTTTCACCTGTTGTGCACCGCGCCTTCATCCGCAACGGATTGATCTGGGCCTCTTCCGCCGAGATCAGGCGGGTCATCAAACCATCGGCAGAATATTCATTCATCAAAAAGCCAACCGTGCCACGGTTCATTCCATAGACAGGACGATCCAGCGGTTGGGTTTCGTACAAGGTCGACAGCATAAATCCATCCCCGCCAAGCGCCACAATAACATCGGCCTCCTGAGGTGCTGTTTGGCCATAAGCCGCGCTTAATTCCTCTAGGGCTGCCTGCGCCATCCGCGCCCGCGAGGCCAAAAAGGCTATTTTCAAATGTTTGCTCATCTTCGCGACCTTTGCGAAACAGGGGTAGTGCCATCCTGTTCTGTGCCATGCCGAAACACAATACCCCGCAAAACAGTGCAATTTTGTCCGCCTTGCGGAGCAACAGGGCGCGACTCTCTGTCAAATTGCCGCTTTCGCCCTTTTCCAATGGGCTGTTCTGCCCTAAACCCCACGCGATAGACAGCGCCCGAGCGTGACTCAACAAAACGCGCCCCCGATGTAAGGAGCCCTAACTATGACTGCGCCCCACCGTGACGATGGATTTTTCACCGAAGCCCTCAGCACTCGTGACCCTGAAATCTTTGGCGCGATTACCAAAGAATTTAGTCGTCAAAGCGAAGAGATCGAATTGATTGCATCCGAGAACATCGTCTCAGCGGCGGTGATGGCTGCGCAAGGCTCGGTCATGACCAATAAATATGCCGAAGGTTATCCAGGTCGGCGGTATTATGGTGGCTGCGATTATGTCGATATCGCAGAAAACCTTGCGATCGAGCGGGCCTGCAAATTGTTCGACTGTAGCTTTGCCAATGTGCAGCCCAATTCAGGGAGCCAAGCGAACCAAGGGGTTTTTACAGCCCTTTTGACGCCCGGCGAAACCATCTTGGGCATGAGCCTTGATGCAGGCGGCCACTTGACGCATGGCGCCAAGCCAAACCAATCAGGAAAATGGTTTAACGCTGTTCAATACGGCGTGCGCAAGCAGGACTTGGAAATCGACTATGACGCGATTGCCGAACTTGCGGCTGAACACAAACCCAAAATGCTGATCGCGGGCGGCTCGGCCATTCCGCGTGTCATTGATTTTGCAAAAATGCGTGAGATTTCTGACAGTGTCGGGGCCTATCTTTTGGTCGACATGGCGCATTTCGCAGGTCTCGTAGCATCGGGCCACTACCCTTCACCTTTCCCACACGCACATGTTGCCACCACCACCACGCATAAAACCCTGCGTGGGCCACGCGGTGGGATGATCCTGACCAATCACGAAGATATCGCCAAGAAGGTCAATTCGGCAATCTTCCCGGGCATTCAAGGCGGGCCGCTGATGCACGTTATCGCCGCCAAGGCCGTAGCTTTTGGTGAGGCGCTGCGCCCTGAATTCAAGGCCTATCAAACCCAAGTGATTGCCAATGCCAAAGCGCTGGCGGATCAGCTGATGAAGGGCGGGTTAGATATCGTCACAGGCGGCACAGATACGCATTTGATGCTGGTTGACCTCCGCCCCAAAGGCGTAAAAGGCAACGCCACCGAAAAGGCGCTTGGCCGTGCCAATATCACCTGCAACAAAAACGGCATTCCGTTTGACACAGAAAAGCCAATGATAACTTCAGGCGTGCGTTTGGGAACGCCTGCGGCTACAACCCGTGGCTTCACCGAGACTGAATTCCGCCAAGTCGCGGATTGGATCGTTGAGGTAGTCGATGGTTTGGCCGCAAATGGTGAGGACGGCAATAGCGCCGTAGAGGCGAAAGTTGCCGCTGAGGTCAAGACGCTGTGCCAGCGCTTCCCGATCTATCCAAGCATCTGATAGAAATCATAAAATTGCAATGTCTCGCGGGGCGGGGTTTGTTAAAAACTCTGCCCCGTTTTCCGTCAAAACAATATTTTCTTCGGCAACTAGGATCCGCCCCTGCCCCAGATCAACAGATGGCTCAAGCGTGAGAACCATACCTGCGTGCAGCACTGTCTGGTCTTGCGGCGTGAGTGATGGCCATTCGGTGAGCGTCACCCCCAACCCATGCCCTAACCGCCCGCCACAAGGCGTGCCACCACGCGCTGCAATTTCGCGGCACAACATCGCGTGCAAGTCTGAGGCGCGTATATTTGGTTCGATCACTTCCATCACGGCATAAATCGCATCTTGTAAAATCTGATGCCCACGGGCAGCGTCAGGGCTTGGGGTTCCGATGGCAAAATTTCGGTCGAAATCGCAAAAATAGCCGTCTTTCACCGCGCCCGTATCCAACATCAAAATATCGCCATTGCGCAGCGGTGTTGGTGCGGCAGGTGAAATTACATCACCATAGCCTCCCTCGCCGGCCCCCCCTGCGACGTAGGACACCCAATCAGCCCCCTCCTCGAGCAGCAGGATTTGAAAGGCGCGAAACACCGCGTCTAAGGGCGTGCCGCCGCGGGCAATTTCATCAACGCGGGCAAAGGCGCGATTGCCAATGGCGCAGGCAGCGCTCAGTTTTTCAATCTCAAGCGCCGATTTTATCTCACGAGTGCGGTGCATGATATCTGTTGCATCCACAAAACTGCGGGAGGCGAGACGGGTTTGCAGCGCAAAGAAATCCCCCAAAGGCATCCGCAGCTGCGTCTCTAGGCCCATCGCTACGCCGATCTTTCCGTTTTTGGGTGTGACATCACATAATGCCTCAGCCAGCAGACTGATCCCATCATCTTCGGGGCGCGGTGCGGGCCATGTCCGGATATCTGTGATCACCGATTTCCCCATGAGATAAGCCCCGATCTCGGGGATCACGGCTATTGGAACGCCTGTGGCGGGGATCAGCACAAACCACGGTCGTGCGGGACTCTCCCAAAAGCGCGTGAGAAAGCCTGTGACATAGAAAATATCCGCCGCTTGGGTCAGCAAAATTGCATCTAGGGCTGCGGTCTGTAGGCGGGCCTGAATCGCGCTGTGACGGCGGTGATACTCAGCGGGCGGGAACAGATCAGACATCCTCTGGTCCTTCGCTAAGAACACAGAGAACCCGCGCATCGGGTGGAAAGTCATAGCCAAGATAAGCCGCTGCAATTACGCCCGCTGCACCCGATGGCGTGGAGGCAAGCCCCGCTTCGGTCAATCGCGCCACTCCAGAGGCCGCTTGGCCATCTGAGATCGTCAAAAACTGATCCGCATCGCGCGCCAACCCCGCTAACGCCACAAGCGAGGCAGTTTTACAGTCAAGCCGCCCCATGATTGAGACAGGGCCTTTGCTGTCGACCACATGACCTGCAGCAATCGCATTTTGAAGGGCGGGAGCTGCATCAGGCTCAACCACAATAATCTGTGGTGACTGCCCCCATGTAGCGCGGGCATGGGCAGCCAAGGCTCCTGCCATCCCACCCACACCCGCTTGCAAGAAAATATGCGTTGGTGGGCTGTCCATCGCTTCGACCATTTCTTCCCCAATTTGCAAATACCCTTCCATCACCAAATAGCCTTGGGTCATCTCACCCTCCCATGTGCTATCCGGCAGAAGCGTGCCTTCTCCTGCCGCTGCGGCGGCCTCGGCCGCGGCCATGCTTTCCTCATAGATGGCACCCGCACGGCGCGGCTCCGCCCCTTGCGCACGGAGGCGATCGGCAAAAGCCTCAGGCACAGTGTCAGACAGATAAATTATTGCACGCGCGCCAAAGACCCGCGCCCCTGCAGCAACAGACAGGCCATGATTGCCTGCACTCGCGGCGATAAATGCGCGATCCTTGAGGGCCGTGCTGAAATCAGTGGCTCCGTCTTCCATGGCTGCACGCGCAACGCGGGCAATGACATAGGCCGCTCCCAAGGCTTTAAAACTTCCGAGCCCCATACGCCCACGCTCGTCTTTGACGAAAAACGCGGCTGTGCCGGCAGTTTTTGCCAAATCGTCACGCACCAAAAGAGGCGTGGGCACATAAGCGGGACAGTGTTCCAAGAGAGCTTTTACAGGGCTTGCATCATCACTGGGAAAACCTAGCAGATTAGGCAGACCTACCCCACGATAAGGGTTCTGACGGATCGCAGTTGATTGCAAGACTTTGTCTTCCATGGCGCAAAATCCTTTTTTAATTGCGCCAAGCCTAAGACCATTTAAAAAGCGCTTTCGTATTTCCTGCGTCACTCTAAATACAAAAAACGCCAATTTGCCAAGTTAGCTGGGCTCGAATGCGCAAACAAGGCTAGACCCAAACCAATTGGCGCGCTATCGCAGAGCTATGCGATATGTCACGTCATTTTTGTTAGTCTTGCCCTTCGTTTTGTCTGCCTGCAGCACTCAGGACAGCGCTCGCAAACAAGTGCGCAATGCAAGCTATCCCGCGCTTTTGCCGATTAGCGCGCTTGAGATCGAGGAGACGCGCAGTCCTGCCAGTGCAGAAACACTAAGCATCCCTGAAGCAACCGTTGGGGAATTAGCTGACCGCGCGGAAGATCTGCGCCGCCGCGCAGCGGCTTTGGCAAATGAGCCCATTAATTAGTGCTTGAGGAATAGTTGTTCTGCCTGCGTTGCACCTTTTATTCGAAGGAGCTAACAGGGTCTCAACTTAATAATGTGCGCGATACGCACAGCTATTGGAGGTTCGGCATCATGGAACGCCCTTTGCGTCTTGCAATCGCAGGTCTTGGCACGGTTGGCACAGGTGTCATCAAAATGATTCAGAAAAATGGCGCACTGATCGAGGCTCGCACAGGACGCAAGGTTACCATTTCTGCCGTAAGCGCACGCAGCCGTGACAAAGATCGCGGCGTGAATTTGGCGAAATACGCATGGGAGGATGATCCGGTTGCGATGGCCAAGCGCGATGATGTGGATGTATTTGTTGAATTGATGGGCGGCTCGGATGGCCCCGCAAAGACCTCGACCGAGGCAGCAATTGCCGCAGGCAAAGATGTTGTCACAGCCAACAAGGCGCTTTTGGCGTTGCATGGACAGGAACTGGCCGAAGCGGCAGAGGATAATAACCTTGTCCTGCGCTTTGAGGCTGCAGTGGCGGGGGGCATCCCAATCATCAAATCTTTGGCCGAAGGGTTGGCCGGCAACCAGATCACCCGGATAATGGGCGTGATGAACGGAACCTGCAATTACATCCTCACGCGTATGGGCAATGCAGGCCTCACCTATGAGGAAGCTTTTGCCGAGGCTGATGGCCTTGGCTATTTAGAGGCCGACCCACAGCTTGATGTCGGCGGTATTGATGCGGGACATAAATTGGCGCTTTTGTCCTCTGTCGCTTTTGGCACGAAAGTTGATTTTAGCGGTATAAGCCTCGAAGGCATTGGCGCCGTCACCATCGAAGACATCAATCGCGCTGCTGATCTTGGGTTCAAGATTAAACTTCTCGGAGTGGCGCGTATGACAGGGCGAGGCTTAGAACAGCGGATGAGCCCCTGCCTGGTTCCTGCTTCCTCGCCCTTAGGGCAGCTTGAGGGAGGCACGAATATGGTGGTGGTGGAAGGAGACCATGTTGGCCAAATCGTGCTGCGCGGTGCGGGTGCGGGTGAAGGACCAACCGCAAGTGCGGTACTGTCAGATATTTGCGATATCGCGCGCAACATACGGGTTTCTACATTTGGCCAACGCGCGGATACGCTGAAAGCCACACCGCCCGCATCGGCGGCCTCGGCTGCGCGTTACTATATTCGCATGACCCTCAACGACAAACCTGGCGCTTTGGCAAAAATTGCCACAGTCTTGGGAGATAATGGCATTTCAATTGATCGAATGCGTCAATATGATCACCCCGACGAGGCTGCGCCCGTATTAATAGTAACTCACAAAGCTGCTCAGCCCGCACTGCAAGAGGCACTTGCAGCCCTGCCGCAGACGGGCGTATTAATGAGCGCCCCAGTTGCCTTGCGCATCGAAGACGTCTGAAAGAAAGGCTACAGCGCTCATGTCGCAAAAATCCGATTTCAATGATCGCTTGCTCTCCCTGGGATTGGCAAGGGTCTCTGAAGCAGCGGCAATTGCTTCTGCAGATCTCATTGGCCGCGGTGACGAAAAGGCCGCCGACCAAGCCGCTGTAAACGCCATGCGCGAGCAGTTGAACCTGCTTGATATCCAAGGTGTGGTTGTGATTGGTGAGGGCGAGCGAGACGAAGCCCCGATGTTGTATATCGGCGAAGAGGTTGGCACGGGAACTGGCCCTGCCGTGGATATCGCGCTCGATCCGCTTGAAGGGACTACGCTGACCGCAAAGGACATGCCAAACGCCTTGACTGTGATTGCGATGGGGCCACGTGGATCTATGCTTCACGCGCCTGATACTTATATGGATAAGCTTGCAATTGGGCCTGGCTACCCTGAAGGCATCCTCAACCTGGATATGTCTCCTGCGGAACGTGTCGCCGCCCTTTCCACAGCGCGCGGATGCAGCCCAAACGACATCACAGTATGTGTACTTGAGCGCCCCCGCCATGAGGCGATAATTGCGGAAATTCGCAGTACAGGCGCCTCGATCCGTTTGATTACCGACGGCGATGTAGCGGGCGTCATCCATACCGCCGAGGCCAATCTGACAGGTATTGATATGTATATGGGCCAAGGTGGCGCTCCCGAAGGAGTTCTTGCTGCGGCCGCCTTGAAATGCATGGGTGGACAAATGTGGGGACGACTGCTGTTCCGAAATGAGGATGAACGTGCTCGTGCTTCCAAAGCCGGTATTACTAATTTTGAACGTGTCTATACACGCGATGAAATGGTAACCGAGGATGTAATCTTCGCTGCCACAGGTGTGACCTCAGGATCAATCCTTTCCGGCATTAAAAGAGAACCAGGTTGGCTGACAACAGAAACGGTCTTAATGCGTTCCAAAACGGGCTCAATCCGCCGTATGAGCTACCGTCATCCCACGGGCCGCTGAATGACTCACACTGCAAAACACACGGAGCTCATACCGCGAAGTCTGTTATGACAGATGATTTGAACGCGAATATCTGCCTTGAAGTAGAGGTGTCGCTTACGGGCAAAAGATGGATCGCTCCTGCAGCTGAACTGGAGCGCCACGCGACCGTAATCACGCGCGAAGCACAACTTCCCCAACCTGTGGCCATGCTTTTGGCACAGCGCGGAGTATTGCCTGAGAAGGCCACAAGTTTTTTGAACCCTACACTTCGCGACCTGCTACCTGACCCACGCAATTTGCGGGATATGAATAAGGCCGCAGCACGTATCTTGACCGCCGCCACAACACGTCAAAAGATCGCAATTTTTGCAGATTATGATGTTGATGGCGGCAGCTCCGCCGCACTTTTGATAGACTGGCTACGTCAACTGGGACATGACGCGACCATATATGTGCCTGATAGAATTGACGAAGGCTATGGCCCAAACATTCCTGCAATGCAGGAGCTGGGCGCTGCACATGATCTTATCATCTGTGTTGATTGTGGGACCCTATCACATGAGCCAATCGCAGCAGCTGACTGCGATGTGGTGGTCCTCGATCACCATTTGGGTGGTGCTGAATTGCCTGAATGTGTTGCCGTTGTAAACCCAAACCGCCAAGATGAAACTGGAGAATTGGGTCATCTTTGTGCGGCTGCTGTTGTATTTTTAGTATTAGTAGAAATGAACCGCGAGCTACGAAAAGTTCATGACAAAATCGGCCCTGATCTAATGGCAATGCTCGATCTAGTTGCCCTTGCTACAGTGGCTGACGTAGCGCCATTAATTGGGGTAAATCGCGCATTTGTACGTCAAGGATTAGCTGTTATGGCAAGACGTGCGCGTCCAGGAATTGTGGCGCTATGCGATGTAGCTCGTCTTGATCGTACTCCGAGCGCCTATCATTTAGGATTCGTCCTCGGCCCACGTATCAATGCAGGAGGACGTATTGGAGAGGCCGATCTTGGTACAAAACTTTTGTGCGAGACTGAACCACATAAGGTCCAAGCGATAGCAACCAAGCTCGAAAGCCTCAACACAGACCGCCGCGAAATCGAGGCTGCAGTACGTAATGCAGCTTTTGCGCAAGCGGAAGCACGCGGTTTAGATGCACCGCTAGTCTGGGCTGCAAACGATGGATGGCACGCTGGTGTGGTAGGCATTGTTGCAAGCCGTCTAAAAGAAGCATCGAACCGCCCAGCCATTGTCATCGGTTTTGACGGGAATGCAGGTAAGGGATCTGGTCGCTCAGTTGCGGGTATTGACCTAGGCGCAGCCATACAAAAGTTGGCGGCAGAGGGCCTGATTGAAAAAGGCGGCGGGCACAAAATGGCTGCAGGTCTAAGTCTTGATCGCGCACAACTTGAACCCGCGATGGCACGTTTGTCAGATCTTCTAGCTCGTCAAGGTTCAGGTCTCACCACGCATCAAGATTTACAGGTCGATGCTGTCATCCTACCCTCGGGAGCCACACCGGAATTAATAGAACTGTTGGACCAAGCAGGACCATTCGGTGCCTCTGCACCTGCTCCACGTTTTGCATTTCCAAATGTGAAAATCACCTTCTCAAAACCAGTGGGTGAAACTCATTTAAAATTCACTGCCACCGATGGCGGTCCAGCTAAAATAGACGGCATTGCTTTTGGTGCTATGGAGGGCCCGCTTGGCCCCACTTTACAAGAAGCACAGCGATCAGGACGCAACATGCACATTGCAGGGCGGCTGGAATTGAACCATTGGCAGGGCCGCAGCAAAGTACAACTGCGCCTTGAAGATGCGGCATGGACAGATGTCTAAGCAAGCTAAGCTGGACCTAGATCAATTTATGAAAATAAAAAATTAGCGTAAAGTAATACAGAATCCTCTTGCGCCTCCGCCGCACATTTCCTAAGAACCGCGCACACTAAGCGTGGCCCGTTCGTCTATCGGTTAGGACGCCAGGTTTTCAACCTGGAAAGAGGGGTTCGATTCCCCTACGGGCTGCCACATCACCAAAAATAGATAAATATTCTCAATGGCTTGACGAAGTCTGGAATTTTTAAACCTGACACCCGTCCCCACATTGCATTGCGCTTTGGCGAATAAATGGCGATGTTTTCAGAATAAAAATTTTTGCAAATAGACCACCCTGGCAAATCATCCAGAGAATTTGGATGTAATTTGACGTCGACGGCGAGCCACCTTACTACGCGCGCGCATTGCTCCCGTTTTGTGTTGCTTAATATGACCCATAGTATTTAGGTTATGCGTGTAACTCCAATTTTGGATTGATCTAAGTCGGTCTCTTCAAGCTTTAAGCTGAGACTGACATGAGATTTATTGGACTTTTTTTATTAAGTTTGGTTTTCGCAGCCCAGTTCAGCATTCCCGCAATGGCTCAAACTCCACTGACGGATGCAACTTTCTCGACAGCGATAACTAATTGTCTGGCTGAGCAACCGGTTACAGGTCTTTGTACCAGTTACGGTGCAAGTTCAGGATTTGGAACGATGCCAAATTGGGACACGTCTCAAGTTACTGACATGGATTCTGCTTTCAAGGACCGGACGACCTTCAATGGCGACATCAGCGCGTGGAATGTGAGCAGCGTAACAAACTTTTATTTAATGTTTTACAAAGCTAGAGCTTTCAATGCAGACATAGGCAGTTGGGATGTAAGCTCAGGCACCTATTTTAAAGCAATGTTTTATAATGCTAATGTCTTTAACGCTGACATTGGTAGGTGGGACGTAAGTAATAATACTGATTTCTTTTGGATGTTTTGGCAGGCTACGAGCTTCAATCAAGACATTAGTGCTTGGGACGTTACATCAGCAACCTCGCTTGGACAGATGTTTCGTGATGCGCCCGATTTTAGCCAAGATATTCGGGGCTGGGATGTTTCGAATATCCCTGACGGGGCGGATTGGAATTTGTTCTCGGGCAGCGCTACAGCTATGCAGGCAGCCTATCCACTTAACATTAATACCAAGGCCTGGTTTGTTTCCGGCACCCCGATTAGAGAATTCATCGCCCCCACCCTGACGTTCAGCCCTGCGGACGGTGCCACGGGTGTAGCTGCAGATGCAAATATCACGATTACCTTCAACGAAGCGGTTCGGCTGCTTGATGACAGTGCTTTGTCAGACACAAATGTGGATGCACTGATTACCTTGAAGGACACGAACTCCAGCGGCTCTAACATCGCCTTTGATGCGACCGTCAGCGGCAATGTGATTACAATTAACCCAACGGGTGATTTCAGTTCGGAGCAGACGGTTTATGTGGCGATAGGGGCAACGGTTGAGGATAGCTCCGATAACGCCATAACTGCGAGTAGTGCCACGTTTACTGTAGTGCAGACCAATTCGCCTGCACTTGATTTTGCTGCCAATGAGACAGCCATCCGCACAGTCCTGGTGGATGACATGATGCGGGCTGTCAGAAGCAGCCTGAACGCCTCAGCACGGATGATGAGTGATGTCAGAGGGCGTCTGAGAGGGGCGGACGGCAGCCTTCCAACGCTCTCCACACGCTCAGCGCCATTGGAGATAGATGGCGTGGCCTCCGCTGATGCAGGAACGCTCAGCACCAGAGGAACAGCCACTGCAAGCCTAATACGTCACAGTGGCGCTTATCGCCGTCTGTTCTTCAGCGATTTCGATATTCAGCATGATCTGGATACGGATAACACCACAGCCACGCTGTCTGCTCGTGTGGCGTGGGAGCATATGGTCGCCGATGGCACATTGCTTGGTTACTATGTGGGGGCTGAAGCGTCCGAAAGCGATATCAACGGGACGTTTGCAGGCGACCAGACCCGCCTTGGATTGAATGTGGGGGGGTATATCGCACATCGATTGGCAGAGACGCTCTTCACAGACGCCTATTTGTCACTTGGTGTGGGCCATAGTGAGCTGGACATGAGCAATGGCACGCTGGCACTGGAAAGCGATTACCGCAGCGAGACAGTCACAGTAGGAGCTTCCGTTTCGGGTTCATATGACTACACGGATTATGAGTTCCGTCCTGAACTGGCCGTTAATTATGGCAAGACCCAGATTGGCACGGTCTTTTTCACGGGCAGAGCTTACGGCTTGGTGGATGATACCCTCAGCCTCAATGCAGGCTCGGTATCAATTGCTAACGTGACGCTCCGTCCAGAGGTTATATACGCCATCCAAAATAGCCCTACAGCCAACACTAATGCCTCACTGTCATTCTCGCCGCGTCTGATCTGCGAGCGAACCATGGCGACACGCCGCACAGAAAACTGCGGTAGCGGTGGTGAGGTGGGCTACACCGCCCACTCGAACGACGGCCTTCGCAACATCGACTTCCGCTTTGCCGTGGACAAGGTCGGCAGCTCACGCCGTTCAAGTGCAGTCTTCGGGGTGGAGATGCGGTTCTGATGGGCCGCAGTGTTGAGTGGAGCACTCGAGCAAGCCGTCAACCCTATCAACCTTGTCCACTCCAGTTGATAGGGTTGATAGAGTTGATAAGCAAGTTGATCAAAATAGCACTGACCGAAGCACTCTCAGCTGCGTGCTTGCTCACTTGTGCAAGCGCGTTATGCTCGAGGCGGGTGTAGTGCGATTTATATTGCGGCTTAATTGGCGTAGTGATGAGCTTGAAGATTAATGTCAGCCCAAATAGCCACTCGTCATAACTGGGAAACTTGTAAAGCCAAACCGACCTTCCTGCTCAGCTTTTTCAAGCTGAGATTTCCAATCCGAAACCTCTTCTTTCGATATGCCCTGAGTTAACGCAAAGTTTGCCATTACATCTTCTGTGTATCGGGCTGGTGAGTTTCTATCTCTTCTAGTAATGACAAACGCTAATGATTTGTCTTTTATGTATTTAAAGCCACGGCGCTCAAGCTTGCCAGGTAGCTCCATTGGCAGCATTTGATGGCTACAATGTGCTCTAAATGAATCGTGAATTTTTTCATTCAATCGCTGGTCTGCACCATAGAATTTAAAATGGTCCCAAAGTATGGAAACGTTAACGAATGCACCTCCTGACTGAAGAATGCGTGTAATTTCATCTAAAGCTGGGTCAACGTCAGGGATATATTCTAGGGCTTGTGTTGAAGTTGCGTAATGACAGCAATCATTCGGCAATTGGCTGTTATCTGCATTTCTTTCAATTAGCTTAACATTTTCAAATTCTGAGCAACGCAGATTAGCTTGGTCAATCTGTGCTTTGCTAGGGTCTAAACCATAAACTGTTCCATCGCCGCCGACTGCTTTTGCCAGATGTGTTAATAGATGACCAGCACCACAACCGACATCAATGATGGTATCGCCGGGCTCAATTTGTAACTCACTCAAAATTGCATTGCGTCGATTAGTCCCTGCGATGCTCTCAGCCATCGAACGTTGGAGCTTCCCCAAGTCGCTATCAAAATCTACTCCCATAAAAACTCCTGCTCACAAATTATAAATTTTCAAGTTAGCAAAGACCGCAGCCCCTCCAAGGTGACCGTGTAGTGCTCGACAAGGAGTTGGCAGGCAAGTGTCGTATCATGCTCAAGCACGGCATTCAAAAGCGCTTCATGCTCGGCTGCGGCCCCTTCGCGGCGCAAAAGGTTTGGATGCAAGTTCATCGACAGATTCCGATAGCGTACCGCTTGATCCATCATGGTCGAGCAAAAACCCAACAACCAACTTGAGCCACACCGATCGAGAAGTAGCATGTGGAATTCCTTGTGCCGCAATTCCCATTCCTCAGACAAATCATTCTCTGCCTCGGGAGGTATGCGCCGGTTCGTGCGGGCCAGCCGATGGTAGGCGATAACCAGCTGTTCCTCCCATTCCTCAGTCGAATGCTTCATCGCCTCACGGAGCCCAAGCGTTTCGAGCCAGATGCGGGTTTTTACCAGTTCTTCGAGGGTGGCCATTGAGATCTCGGTCACGAAAAAGCCCCGCTGGCTCTTACGCTCGACCAGCCCCTCCGACGAAAGCCGGTTCAGCGCCTCGCGCACTGGGGCTATACCAATGCCGTATCGTTCAGACATCGCTTCGATCAGCAGCTTATCACCAGGAAACAAAGCACCGACCAGAATATCACGGCGGATTTGTTCGTGGGCCTTATCCGATAGATTCTTTGGGTCGTTTGCTGGCTTGTCTAGAACATTCATTACGTCACACCACCGGGCCTATCGCCCTTATTCCAAAAAACGAGACGCTTCTGCACCCAAGCCACCGTGAAGAAAAGGGCCAAACCCAACAAAGACAGGTACAAGATCAACGAAAAGACGCGCGGCGTATCCAACATGCTTGCAGATTCGCGAATCAATGCACCGAAACCCTGGCCTCCACCAAGAAACTCGCCAGTTATTGCACCTGCCATCACGCCCACAGCAGCGATCTTTAGGCCGGTAAATATAAAGGGCAGCGCATTGGGTAGCTTTAGTCGCACAAGCGTCTGCCATCGGCTGGCACCGATCGATTTGAACAGCATGCGCTCGTTCTCCGATGCAGCATAAAGGCCAGCAGCGGTCGAAACCACAATCGGAAATGTGGCGATGAAGGTTGCAAGCGCCACCTTCGAGGCGATATCAAAACCAAGCCACGCAATAAAAAGCGGGGCGAAGGCAACCTTAGGCATCGTGTCGATGGCAACCAGGTAGGGCATTACGGCCTTTTCGCCGAAACGGGTTTCGCCTACCAACACGCCCAATGAAAAACCAATCCCTGCAGCAATCAGAAATGCCCAAAACACGGTTCGGGTCGTGGTCCAGAGTGCACCTAGCATGTATCCCCTATTCAATAGGTTCAAGCCCACGCCCATTAGATCGGATAGCGTTTCACCAGGCGAAGGCAGAATGATTGGTGATACCCATCCCATTTGTTCGGTCGCTAGATGCCAAATGCCAATGACCAAAACAGCCAGGCCAAGCATTGCGACCCACCGCGGAATACGGTCTATGAACGCCTCCCTTTCGACCCAGACGGTATCTTCATTATCCTCAGGCGTGATGTTCATTGAAATGCTTCCTTACCCAAAAGGTCACGGATATGACTAACAATCTCGCCAAAATGGGCGGTGTTGACCATTTCAAGGGTGCGTGGACGTGGAAGGTCGATCAGGATTTCTTCGACGATCCGGCCAGGACGAGGTTTCATCACAAGAATGCGGTCCGATAAAATCACCGCTTCCGCCAACGAATGCGTAACAAGGAATGCGGTACGATTTTGCTCGGCGCAAATGCGCTGCAGCTCCATGTTCATGAAATCCCGTGTAAGTTCATCAAGAGCGCTGAATGGTTCGTCTAGAAGTAGTACTGCGGGATTTGCGATCAGCATCCGACAAATAGATGCCCGCTGAGCCATCCCGCCAGACAATTCGCCAGGATAGACATGGGCGAATTCCCCAAGGCCGACAAGCTCGAGCAAGTCCATCGCGCGCGGAATTGCGGCCTTTGCAGCTACGCGCCCTTCGCGTATCTGGATGGGGAGCACGATGTTTTCTACCGTTGTTTTCCATGGTAGCAGCGTCGCCTGCTGAAACATTATGCCGATATCAGCACGCGGGCCTGATACGGGCTTTCCTTCTAAAACTACTCGGCCTTTGGTGGGCGGCAAGAGCCCCGCCATGATCTTGAGCAATGTCGATTTCCCGCAGCCAGAAGAGCCGACCACTGATACGAATTCACCCTCGTAGAGCGTAAGGTTGACATCGGTGAGGGCCGTCAGGCTGTTGCGGGCATATGTCTTCGACAGTCGCGCAATCTCGTAAACCGGTCGCGTCGGTACAGCCGAGTTGGCGGTCAAATTGCGGGGCTCTGCCATGGACATCAGGCGTTCCAGCCAGCCACGAAATCATTCGTGTATACAGCCGACAGATCGGGCAGCGGCGCAGAAAGCGCCCCCGATGAAACGGCACTGTCATGTATCGCCTGCCAATGTTCAGCCGGCTGGAAGCCGTAACCCTGACCCATAAATGCGTTAGTCGGGGTCATCCGGTTGAGCACGCCGTCAAACAGAGAGGCGGCATAGTCCTGCTCACCCTCTTGCGGGTTGCCCGCTGCACAATGAGCTAGCGCCTTTTCCTTGTTGGCCGCATCTGAGGCGAAGCGCATTCCGCGCACCAATGCCTTGCCAAACTTGGGGGCAAGATCTGGCATGGCAGCCATTTGGCTTTCGAGCATCGCGATTCCGTTTCCAAAGAAGCCCAGGTATGCCTCAGGAGTGATCTCGCGAAGGTTCAGGCCGCGCGATGCCAGAATTGCAGCATCCGAAACGGCGCCCGCGTATGCGTTCACATCATCACGCAAGAAGGCCACTGCTGCGGTCCCGCCGTCGCCGACTGGCAGGTAGGTGAAATCCGCACCCTCAGACAGACCGAGATCTGTCATGATCGCCGAGGTGAAGGAGACTTCCGCCCCGTCCGCTGTCCCTACGCCTATTATTGACCCCTTTAGGTCTGCTGGCGATTGATAGGCGCTGTCATCCTTGACCAGTAGGCCGAACACAGATTTTGGATATAGGTTATATAGGAACTTCACATCCACTCCCCGCGAACGCGCGCCCAGTGTTGGCCCTGGTCCAGGTGCACCGATGTGAGCCTGTCCAGCGCTCATCGCCTGCAGAACCGACGAAGAGCCATCAACAGCTTCGAGACGAAGATCCAAACCTTCCTCTGCGAAATACCCCTCGCCCACGGCGACCCAATAGGGCAGCCAAGTAAGAGCAGAGGGGTTCGGCACGGCAAAGGTCACTGCCGTCTGCGCCCGAACGATCGCCGGCGCGCCTAGGATAAAGCTTGCCGCTCCACCTGCCGTCATAAGGCCGAAGCTTCGACGGGTCATTTTGAACTTGTTCATCATTGTTTCCTCCCTTTTATGCTGACTTCTGCCCCGTTATCCGATGGGTTGTAAGTCGCAAGCAAAAGGATATATGATTCGCTACTCATTGCGAGAAAATATATTTTTGTTGTTCGTTTATCATTTTATATCTTGATCTGCTCACTCAAGCGCGAGATCATAAAAAGAGTGAATCTTCCCGGCCCGCGTCAGGACCGCGCCACCAAGGAGCCTTCCATAATGACCTACGCCTTAACCCCACCGCCGCAAGCGCATCTCGACATCTCCGGGACAGATGAATTATTCCCAGTTCGGCGCATTTACTGCATTGGCAAAAACTACACGGCCCACATCATCGAGATGAATGCCGATGAGCGGGACCCACCAGTCATTTTCATGAAACCTGCAGACGCGATTGTGAAAAATGGTGGAGAAATTCCCTATCCGGTATTTACCAACAATTTCCATTTCGAGTGCGAGCTGGTGGTGGCATTAAAATCGGGCGGCTATAACATTCCGGTCGCCGAGGCATCTGATCATATTTATGGTTATGCTGTTGGCCTCGACATGACCCGCCGCGATCATCAGGCCGAAGCATTGGAAAAAGGTCTGCCGTGGGAAGTAACGAAGGGCTTTGACCATTCTGCCCCAGTTGGTCCGATAACTCGGGCCAGCGATAGCGGCGTCCTGACTATGGGGCATGTACGCCTAAAGGTGAATGGTCAGGTCCGGCAAGATGCCGACATATCTCTCATGATCTGGAAGGTCGATGAGATCATCTCTAAACTCTCCGAGCAGCATCGTTTGATGGCGGGTGACATAATCATGACGGGGACGCCCGCTGGTGTGGGCGCAGTGGTTACGGGAGATGTGCTGGACTGCAGCATGGATGGCGTAGAGCCTATGCAGGTACGGATTGGCCCAAAGGCAGGCTGACCTGAGGACCAAGAGCGCTGAAATGCCACCACAGCCAATCAGGACGGAGGTATGACCATGGCCCAGGTGATCGGAGTTGCCGGAACAGGCCGAATGGGCACCGCTTTCGCCCGGCGCCTAATCGAGACAGGCTACAAGGTAAAGGTCTGGAACCGCAACATTGCTCGCGCAGCAGAAGCCGTTGCCGCCGGAGCCGCTGAAAGCGACCTTGGCGGTATCGCTACTTGCGACGCGATCATTATGTCACTGACAGGTGGCTCGGCAGCACGGGACGTATTGGATGAGCTTTTAGCTTTGGGACTTGCGGGGCGATTAATCATCGAGATGTCGACACTGCTTCCTGATGAGGCAGAGGAGCTTGCCGAAACGGCGCGTACGGCAGGTGCCGATTTTGTCCATTGCCCTGTGGGCGGAACAGTTGCGCCGGCTCTCAAAGGACAATTACTCGGCATGGCAGGTGGGTCGCCAGCTGCAATGGTGCGGGCGCAACCTATTCTCGGTCAGCTTTGCCGGCGCGTTGCTGATATGGGCAATGTGAGTAACGCTGCGCGAATGAAACTTGCAATCAACTTGCCCTTGGCAATCTACTGGCAGACATTGGGAGAAAGCCTCGCGCTACTTCACGGTGCTGGGGTGCCGGATGATTTGGCGATTAGTGTGATTGCAGATAGCTCAGCAGGGCCGGCGGTGCTCAAAAATCGCGGGCAAGTCGTGATCGACACACTTTCAGGCAGGGACCAGACAGCCACGTTCGACGTGGCGGGTCTTGCCAAGGACCTTGGTCTTGCATTGCAACTGGCCGAAACCATGGGACGCGAACTTCCCACTGCGCGTTCGTCGGCCGCTTGCTATGCCGACGCGATCGCGTCAGGATTAGGTGGTTTTGACGGCGCCAGCGTTAGCCGTCGCGCAGCCAGAAAGTGAGCACGCTATTTGATCCAGCGACGCTCCTGCCGTTGATTGCTACATTGGCGATGGCCGGAGCCTTGGTTGGATTTCTAGCGGGCCTGTTCGGTATTGGTGGGGGAGCGATATCCGTACCAGTCTTTTTCGAAGTCTTCAAAACGTTAGGTCATGCTCCAGAACTGGCGATGCCAATGGCTGTCGGCACATCGCTTGCCGTTATTATCCCGACATCTATCAGTTCATCGCTGGGTCATTTCCGGCGCGGGACTGTCGACACGGATCTTCTACGAATTTGGGCACTGCCTATCTTAATCGGCGTCTTAATCGGGTCACTGATAGCCCGCAATGCCGGACCATATGTTTTCCAACTAGTATTTGCATGCGTGGCTGCAATAAATGCTTTTAAACTCTTGTCGGGAGGGTCGGGTTGGAAACTACGTGACGCACTTCCAAACAAGGCTTCGTTGAGCGCTTATGGGGCGGGGATCGGGCTTATCTCAGCGTTGATGGGGATCGGCGGCGGAGCTGTATCGACCCTAATCCTGACCTTGCATAACATGCCCATTCATCGTGCTATTTCCACATCAGCAGGTGTTGGGGTCTTGATCGCCATTCCCGGAACTCTTGGCTACATGGCAGCAGGCTGGGGGCACAACGATCTTCCGCCCGACGCGGTCGGCTTCGTATCGCTTGCAACCCTGGCCTTGACCATTCCAACATCGCTAATGACTACACACTTCGGCGTGATTTTGGCCCATCGACTTACGCGTCGCCATCTTGAAATGGCTTTCGGACTGTTTCTGGCGGCGGTATGCCTACGCTTCATTGCTGCAAGCGTTATTCCCTAAACTTTAACTGATGGCTACTATCTATGCTGACCCCAACATGACTGATTAAACACCACAGTCCAAAGAAAAATATTTATTCCTAAATCATTCCAAGCGACCACCTTTGTTTACAATTTTTGGATAGCCAATATTAGACCACTGAGGTCGACGCTTGTACGGGCTTCGCGTTACTTTTCTTTTCTCTCATAGCAATGAACACTCCTGAGACAAAAATTATAGTTCCGCCTATCCAAGTAAAAACATCCGGGACTTCGCCAAAGAGCCAAAACCCGAATACAATTCCCCAAATTAACTTAACATAGTCAAAGGGCATCAATACGGTTGGGTCCACTTCCTTAAATGCTTGGCTAAGGGTAAGCTGCGTGGCAGATCCCAAGCATCCAATCACCACTAACCAAACAAGTTGATTAAAATCTGGGGTTTTCCAAACCAGCAGAGCTGGAATGAACGATAAAATAATCGTGGTGACGCCCATCCAAGAAACTATGGTCAAGCTATCATCAGTTTTTGATAAGATTTTAATAAATAGCATTGATCCAGCCCAAAAAAAAGCTGACGCAAGTACCAATATCGAACCAGTGTCAATTTCCAACCAACCTGGGCGAAGAATGATGAGCATTCCTATGAAACCCATGACGATTGCCATCCAACGATAAATCCGAAAGCGCTCACCCAAGAAGATCACGCTTAATATTGCCAAAAAGATTGGGGCTGTGAAACTTAGCGAGTTAACGCGAGCTAAAGTAATCAATCCTAAACTGGAAAAGAACATTAGCATCGAAGTTGTGTTTAACAGACCACGGACAAGGTGTAACCGTAACTTAGTCGTCTTTAGAAACTTAAAACGTGATCGAATTATCATTGGTAAAATCACGATAAACCCAAAGAGGCTCCTGAAAAAAGCAACCTCAAAAGCGTGTAATTCTTCAGTATTAATCCTTACAAGAACATGCATCGTCGCAGCAAAGAAAGTGGATGCAATCATCAAAAAGATACTTTTTAAGGATGCGGATTGATTTGCCCACACAATCCCAATTTTACTAGCCAAGTTTCACCACTTTTCTTATATTTATCAGATTACTAGCTTCCAAAGACACATCACAAAGTTTTAAGTCTAGAATCAACAACGCACGGCCGTCGTAGCTGGCATAGTTGGTTAATCAACCAACAGGGATAGCCGTGAGAAATCATAGTGCTTCACCAAACTATATTAATCACTTGTCTTACTAACAAAATCACAATTTTCTTAAGACGATCGCGGATGACCACTTATGGATTGTAAAGTTGCTTATGTGTTTGAGAGCAAAACTCCCATAGCCAATGTCACAGCTGCTTGAGTTGGATCAATCACAGGTATCCCAAGCGCCTCTTCTAGCTTTTTTCGGTGCGTTGCCATCCCAGCACAGCCCAAAACAAGCACCTCAGCGCCCTGTTTTTTCAGAAGTCCGCCTACATTCACGAGTTTTTCCAGCGTTTTAGTGCCCCGTGCGCTTTCATCAACGCTCATATTCAATGGCAATTCACCGGCCAGCCGATCAAGAACTTGCATCCGTGCCATAACTCGCCAATGACGTTGTATAGAGGCATCTGAGATTGCGATAACTCCGAAGCGGTCCGCGCGAGCTAATGCACTTAACACTCCACTTTCTTGAATTCCAAAAACAGGCTTTTGGGTAATTGACCGGCAAGCGTGAAGACCTGGATCTGAATAACAAGCTATAACAAAAGCCCCCGCATCCGCTCGGGACTGTACCAAATTAACTAACGGGATAATTACACTATCAGAATCCAACTGACTTTCGATTCCAAACGGTCCCTCCTTCAAAGTGACACACTCAATTGCGGGCCTTTTGGGCAGATTAAATTCCGTCAGCGCATCCCTTATGCCATCGGTAACCAATTCATTAGAATTTGGATTAATTACTAATATCGGACCATTCATGTAATAATATTTGCTCCAAAATTGTATGTTGGATCAGTTTCTGGCAAATGCGTTCCGGTTAAGCCCGACAAATCGGTACGACCCCGTTTGACGAATTCTCCATCACCTGGATTAGCTATCAGCTTATCGTTCTCAACAATCTTCTGACCCCTTGTAAGAACAGTCACTGGCCAACCTGTAACCTCCATCCCTTCAAATGGATTATAATTCACATAATCATGCGTCTCACCAGCCACCTTCGTGAGGTTTGGATCCCATATCGCGATGTCAGCATCTGCACCAATGGACATTGTTCCTTTGAACGGATGCATGCCATACAATCGAGCCGCATTAGTTGATGATAAAGCTACGAACTGATTAAGATTAATTCTGCCCTTCAACACACCCTCTGAAAACAGAATGGGCAGTCGCATCTCAATACCTGGCATTCCGTTAGCTATTTTACGGAAGTCAACGTCCGGCCCATTAGCAAACTTACCCGTATCATCAAACCGGTAAGGGGCGTGGTCAGATGACACAACGCTAAACGTTCCAGCAGCCACATGACGCCACAAAATTGATTGCGTATTTTCGTCGCGAAGTGGCGGCGAACAAATGTACTTTGCGCCTTCCTTGTCTGAACGATCTAGATCATTTCGCGTCAATAATAGGTAGTGCGGACAAGTTTCACCAAAGATGTATGCACCCTCAGATCTTGCTTCAGCAACCAAGGCGGCGCCTTTCGGTGTCGAAACATGAACAATCATCAACGGGGCATTTGTGAGCTTGGCTAAACTTATTACCCGATTGATTGCTTCTTCTTCAGCTATAGCTGGGCGCGATGGAGCGTGAAATTTGGGATCGGTGTAGCCGTTTTCCACTAAAGCAGAGGACATCCAGGTGAGCATGTCATGATTTTCAGCGTGGACCATGGTAAGGCCCCCATAGCGTCGTGCCACGGTCATAATATCAAGTATTTGCGCATCACTCACTCGAGTCGCATAAGTCATGAAAATTTTGAAGGAAGTGATCCCCCTCTCAAAGACACCTGGAAGCTCTGCCAGAACATCTGAATTCGGATCGGTAAGTATGAGATGATAAGAGTAGTCGATAACTGATTTTGTTGAAGCCCTACCATCATAGGTAGAAAGCGTTTCAGCAACACTCTGCCCTACTTTTTGAGCTGCAAACGGTACGAAGCAGGAATTTCCTCCAAACGCCGCTGAAATTGATCCAGTTTGATAATCATCAGCAGTCATTAAGCCCATGCCGCTCTCTTGAGCGATGTGGCAATGCGCTTCAATTCCGCCTGGCATTACCAGTTTATTGGTAGCATCAATGACCTCATCACCTAACAGATCAATCCCCAAAGTGGCAATCTTACCACCCGACACGCCAATATCAGCAAAGAAGGATTCCGATGCGGTAACAACTTTCCCGCCTTTTATCACCAAATCATGCTGCACCGTTTTCTCCAAACCTCATTACATTGAAAATATTTTACTGCAGGTCAGACAATCTTACATTCAGGCGCTCGATTAAACGCGTTAGCTCGGCGTGATCGATATCGGTGAGCGCAGGGCCAGGAGCTCTTACTGTAGGGCTTTTAATTACACCTCGACGGTATAATATCTCTTTGCGAATGGCTAAGCCGATACCAATCTGGTGTTCATAGCGAACTAACGGCAAGTAAGCATCAAAGAGGTTTTCAGCTGCATCTATGTCACCTTCTTGATGCCGGTTTACCACGTTGACTAACATTTCAGGGTAGGCAAAACCTGTCATTGCTCCATCAGCTCCACGCTGAAGTTCTTGGGGAAGAAATAAAGCGGCATTTCCCGTTAGAATAGACAATCTCGGCATGTGATCAGTGCCACTTTGAGCGCGAACCTGTGATAGTTTATTTAATCCAGGCCAATCTTCATGTTTTAGCATAACGATTTGTGCATAAGTGCGAGTTAAATCGAGGATTGTTTCTACACTAAAGTTAACGCCTGTTGTCTGTGGGTAGTCTTGCAGGCAAATCGGGACATCATCCCCTAGAGCCTTACAAACTTCACCGAAGTAGTTTTTTAGTTTCACCTCGTGCACAAGACCAGGCATGGGAGCTACCATTACCCCCGCAGCCCCATCATCCATGACGCATTTAGTCAGGTCTGATAGATTACCCAAACCAGCGCCAGATACGCCAACCACAACTGGAATTCGACCTGCAACACGATCCAAAACATGCTTGGAGAACTGTATGGCATCTTGCGCTGATAGTTTTTGCGCTTCGCCCATTATACCGAGAATGGTCATGCCGGTTACACCACATTCGATGTAAAACTCGATCAATCGGTCAACGCTTTCTAAATCAAGCGCTCCGTTTTTCGAGAATGGTGTAACAGAAATGACAAATACGCCACGCGAATGTCTGTTAATCTTTTCAGCCATTTTGACCGCTCCAAAATCAGTATATCGTCATCAGCCGTCCAAACCAACGCAACGTCTTTTCAAACTGAGACTACTTATTCTGAGCGTGCCATGCTTTTGATCAGTCATTTATAACTACACCCGCTTGTGTGCCTATCCGTTGATAATGTTCGATACGACGATGTCGGCCAAAGTCAAAAATTGTTGTTTTACCAAAGGTACAAGCATCCATATCACAAGCGTGAACAACAAGTTCATCGACCTCAGAGGAGGCTCTCGCAACAACATAACCATTAGGATCTACGATTATTGATCCTGCCATTAGAGGGTGTCCGTCCTCCAAACCGGCTTTTGCAACACCGACCACCCAAGTCGCATTTTGATAAGCGCCTGCAGTCATAGAAAGTTCAGAGTGATAAAGCCTTTGCTCAATACCTTCATCAGATAACTGACTATTCACAGTCGGAGTATTGTACCCAAGCATCACCAGCTCGACACCTTGCAAACCCATTTCACGATATACTTCGGGCCAACGACGATCATTACAGATACACATCCCCATTCTTGCATTCAAATTTTTCCACACTGGAAATCCAAGATTGCCAGGCTCAAAATAGCGTTTTTCAAGATGCTGGAATGAACGCTCGGGATCATAATCCGAATGCCCCGGCAAATGCACCTTTCTATACGTACCAATTATGTTCGCATCTCGATCAGTGAGCATGGAAGTATTGTAGTAATGCCCATCTTGAGTTCGTTCCGCGTATCCAAAACTTATCGCTATCTGAGCTTTCTTCGCTGCTGCGAAAAGTGGTGCTGTTGCAGCATTAGGCATTTCATTTTCAAACCAAAAATCAACATCTGATTGGTCATCCATAAACCAGCGCGGGAAAAAAGTTGTAAGAGCCAGTTCGGGATATACGACCAGATCGCAGCCCGCTTCTTTTGCTTGATCAAGCAAAACAATCATCCGATCCACGACAGCTTCTCTAGTATCGGCTTTTTGAATGGCGCCCATTTGGGCGCCGCCAATCACTATCTCTCTCATAATTCACCTCCCGAACAGCTCAAAAACTTCTACCCAAACGCAACAACTGCCTTGGCTCTGTCCAGACTAGAATAGTCACGTTACAGTACTAGCTCCTAGAGGAAATTCTGAAACACTAATGTTTAAAAAGACAATGGCGAACACATCGATTGATCAACACCCCGTAGCTAACGGATCGAAATTACAGCTTGATGCCATCATCATCGGCGCTGGATTTTCCGGCCTATATCAGCTTCATTTATTGCGAGACAAATTGCATTTGAAAGCCGCTATTGTTGAGGCTGGTGCTGGTGTTGGAGGCACCTGGTACTGGAACCGATACCCGGGCGCTCGGTGTGACTCAGAAAGCCACACATATTGTTATTATTTTTCGGACGAAATTCTAAACGAATGGAGATGGTCAGAGCGATATCCGGGCCAAGCTGAGATACTTTCCTATCTGAATTTTTGTGCAGATAAATTGCATTTGCGACATGACATTTATCTTGATCAACGCGTCAAAACAGCTGTGTGGAATGAAGACACGGCATGCTGGCAAATACAGTGCAATAGTGGCTTTCTCATTGAAGCAAAATATTTGGTATCGGCGGTGGGTTGCTTGTCCTCAACAAACACTCCCGATTTTGATGGCTCACAAGAATTTGAAGGCCAAATATACCATACGGGTCAATGGCCTCATGATGGCGTAGATTTTCACAACAAATCGGTAGCAATTATTGGCACAGGCTCAACCGGAATTCAGGCAATTCCAGTTATTGCACAAGAGGCGCAGAAGCTAACTGTCTTACAGCGCACTCCAAATTACAGTGTTCCGGCTCGAAATGCTCCACTGCACTCCGATTTTCATTCAAAATTCACAAAAGAACGAAACCATGTAAAGGCTCAGATGCTATCATCCCGGCATGGCCATCCATGGACAGCTCCTCCACGGAACCTAATTGAAACACCCGAAAACGAACGCATCGAGATTTTAGAACAAGCCTGGGAGATAGGAGGCCTTCGGTTCCGCGAAAGTTTTCAGGACATTCTATTCAACGAGCGATCAAATAAAATCATGTCCGATTTTATACGCTCAAAGATATTTGAAATTGTCGGGAACCAAGACACCGCCAAAAAGTTATTGCCGTCCGATCACCCTTTCGCGACAAAGCGTCCCCCAATAGATACAAATTATTTCGAAACCTATAATCGCAAGAATGTTCATCTTGTTGATGTTCGTGAAAACCCGATTTCGAAATTAGACAAGCACGGTATGGTTCTTGAAGACGGTACAAAGATTGAAGCCGATATCATAGTATTTGCTACTGGCTTTGATGCGATGTCCGGTGCACTTCTTAATATGGACATAGTCGGAAAAAAGGGCCTTAGGCTGTGTGACGCGTGGTGCGAAGGACCAAAAACCTACCTAGGTGTCGGCGTGGCTCATTTTCCAAATATGTTCATTGTCACTGGGCCAGGCAGCCCTTCTGTCTTAACCAATATGCCAAGATCAATTGAGCAAAATGTGAATTGGATTTCTGACTTATTACATTTCGCTGAATCTAACAAAATTCGATCCATTGAGGTTCTTGAAGAAGCGATGCTTCAATGGACAGAACACGTGAATACAGTTGCGAGTAATACCCTGCTACCGAAGGCAAACCACTCTTGGTATTTGGGAGCTAATATTCCCGGAAAACCACGTGTGTTCATGCCGTATGCTGGCGGGCTAGATGTTTACAGCGCCCGTTGCGAAGATATAGCAAATAACGGTTATACGGGCTTTCAAATGATCCGTGACGCCAGCATGTCGTGAATAATTAATCGCATCTGCGTGCAAGGTACTTGATCCAAAGATTACGCCAAAAATTGAACGCCACAGCGATGCGTTGATTTGATGTGTTAAGGTGCTTGACTGCAAGACAGTCCGGACATATCTGCGACTACGCTATGGGCCTCAGCCGTAGTTTCATGGCCAGGGACGCAATAAGGGCGTTAGGCCAAGGTTTAAAGTTACAAAATCATGGGGTTTAACACCTTTTCCTCTGGCGATACGGCGGCAGATAGGCGCGCAGCTTTTGCGGAGACCCTCGCGCATTTAGGCGATGCTGCAGGCGCAGTCGAGGCGTTGAATTCCGCGCTTGAGCTCTCCCCTTATTGGGCGGCTGGGTGGTATCGTTTGGGTGAATATCACGAGGCCACAGGCGAAGCAGATTTGGCCATTGCAGCTTGGCGTAAGGCGATGAGCCTCGACCCAAGCGATCCTTTTGGTGCAGCAATGAAATGCGATCTTATCGCGCGGGCTGACCCCATCACCGACCGCATGCCCGCGGCCTTTGTCGAGACATTATTTGATCAATATGCGCCGCGCTTTGAGAGATCACTGCGCGAGGGGCTTGGGTATCGCGCACCAGAATTGATTGCCGAAGAGTTGTCGCGCGCAGGCCTTCGCCACGCCAATGCTGCACTGGATTTGGGATGCGGCACGGGCCTCATGGGGGTTCTGTTGCGCCCAATTGCGGCGCAGCTTGTTGGATATGACCTTTCTGCGGCCATGTTGTCCGAGGCCGAGGAAAAGGGCTGTTACGACAGGCTAGACAAATGCGACATCACAGAATTGGCACTTATCGGCCCAAGCTATGACCTGATCGTAGCGGCGGATGTGTTCAATTATATCGGTGCTTTGGAACAGGTAATCGGATGGTGCGCCGATGCGCTTTTGCCCGAAGGGCGTCTTTGTTTCACAGTCGAGGCAGGTGATGCGCCCGTGCGCCTAATGACATCACGCCGTTTCACACATTCACAGAGCTATATCACTGATCTTCTTGCGCAAGCGGGTTTTGCCCCGCCGAAGATCACCGAAGCCCCTATTCGCCAAGATCGTGGAGAAGATGTGATGGGATTGATAGTATTTGCGACGCCTGCCCATCGCCAAGCCCCCTTACGCGATGATGATCTCAATAAGGTCATGGCCTAAACCAGCGCCCGCAAATTATCATTCCCAAAACCGTATGATCGTGCCAGTGATGCAGCATACGCCCCTGTTTGATGGGGCCAGTATCACGATGGATCATAGCATGCGCAGCACCGCAGATAAGCCTGTTTTGGGTATTCTTTTTATGATCGGCTTTTGCATCACCGCCCCAATTATGGACGGGATGGCCAAGCTCACCCCTAATGAGGTGCCCGTGCTGCAAATTGTTGCGGCGCGCTTCGGGGTTCAAGTTGTGATCTTGATCCCCTTGGCGATTATGATGGGGGTCGCCATGCGCCCCACGGCGCGCGATGTTGTGGGGCATCTGATGCGCGGCTTGATGCTGCTTTTGGCAACATTTTGCTTTTTCTCGGCCATTCGATACATGCCAATTGCAAACGCCATGGCCATCTTCTTTGTCGAGCCCTTTATCCTGACCCTCATGGGGGGGCTTTTGTTGGGCGAGCAGGTCGGCCCGCGCCGTATAATTGCCTGTGTCATTGGGTTTATCGGTGCGCTTTTTGTGATCCAACCAAGCTTTCAGGAATTGGGGTTTGTGGCGTTACTCCCCCTTGGAACGGCTGTGACATTTGCCGCTTATATGATCCTCACGCGCACAATGTCAGACCGCCAACATCCAATCGCGCTTCAGGCATATACTGCATTGGGGGCATCCCTGTTAATCCTACCCCTCATTGTTGGGTTTGAGGGCACGAACAACCCATGGTTAGATCCTGTTTGGCCCAATCAATTTGCCATGATGGCCTTATTGGCCGTGGGTATCCTGGCCACTATTTCTCATCTCTTGCTGTCAGTCGCCCTAAAACTGGCACCCACAGCCACAATCGCGCCGCTTCAATATCTCGAAATCGCGGGATCTGTAGCGGTAGGGTATGTCCTGTTCCAAGATTTCCCAGACAGCCTAACTTGGTTGGGTATCGCGATTATCGTGGGATCAGGCCTTTATGTCTTCGCACGTGAGCGGCGCGCAGATCTGCAACGCCGCCCGACCCCACCTGTCTAAGCTTGAAACACATCTGCATAGGTTTTGCGCATCTTGGCTTTTTGAACTTTACCCATTGTGTTGCGCGGCAAGGCCTCGACAATGGCAAAATGACGAGGACGCTTGAACCCTGCAAGTTCCACCTTGGCCGCAGCAAGGATTGCATCCAAATCAATACTGTCTTCTGCCTCAGGCACCAAAACCGCCACCACGCTTTCACCAAAATCAGGGTGCGGCGCACCAATGACAGCGCTTTCCTTTACTCCTGACTGCGCATCGAGGAACATCTCAATCTCTTTTGGATAAATGTTAAACCCGCCCGAGATGATCAAATCCTTACCCCGCCCAACGATGGTGACATAGCCATCCGCGTCAATCTTGGCCAAATCGCCCGTGATAAAAAAACCATCTTCAAGCAGTTCTTCACGGGTTTTTTCAGGCATGTTCCAATAGCCACAAAATACATTTGGCCCGCGCACATGAAGCATCCCGATCTCGCCCATGGGCAATTCTGCGCGCGTCTCAGGATCACAGACACGCACTTCCACTCCCTTCAGAGGGAAACCAACCGTTCCTGCGCGCCGATCCCCCTCATAGGGGTTTGAGGTGTTCATATTCGTCTCAGTCATCCCATATCTTTCAAGAATGCGGTGACCCGTACGGCCCTCGAAGGCCAAATGAGTTTCGGCCAAAAGCGGTGCAGAGCCAGACACAAAGAGCCGCATATGCGCGACCAAGTCACGGGTGAAGCGCGCATCCTCCAACAGCCGCGTGTAGAAGGTCGGCACACCCATCATCGTGGTGGCGCGCGGCAAGAGTTGCAAAATTGCCTCTTGGTCAAATTTTGGCAGAAAGATCATCGCATTGCGTGCCAACAAGCTGACATTGCAAGCCACAAAAAGCCCATGCGAATGGAATATCGGCAAAGCGTGCAGCAGCACATCATCCCCTGTAAAGCGCCACTCCTCGGCCAAGGCGCTCGCGTTTGACAGTAGGTTCTCATGGGTCATCATTGCCCCCTTTGAGCGGCCCGTCGTCCCCGAAGTATAAAGAAGCGCCGCGAGATTATCTTGCCCGCGCGGCACAGGCTTGAAATCCGTGGGATGCTGCCCCGCTGCGGTGGTCAAACTGCCCTCCCCTGACGCATCCAAGGTCAGGATTGCCGCCTTGCAGGTTTCGGCGATTGGGATCAATGCGGCGACTTCTGACGGATCACAGACCACAAGCGCAGCGTCAGCATCGGTGATGAAATAAGATAACTCGGCGGGCGTATAGGCGGTGTTCAGTGGCAAAAACACAGCACCCGCCGTGATACAAGCCGCATAGAGCGCCAAAGCAGGCGCGGTTTTCTCAACATGCACCGCAACCCGGTCCCCCACTCCCACATCTGCAGCACGCAAAGCATGGGCCATTTGATTGGCCAAACCAAGGAATGCGCTATGTGACATTTCTGATCCGTCAGGCAAGATCAGAAAGCTGCTCTCCTTGCCCCGATGGGGGGCCAATAAAGCGTCAAAAAGGGGGTTGCTCATTCGCGATTTCCTCACTCCTATAGGCGCGCTGACTTGGACGCTTTATCGCCCCCTGCCCTAAGAGGCGCAACCTTACTGTGTAGAAAGAAATGGTCAAATGCTGAGTGAAAAATCGGGTTTGTTAGATGAAATTCGCGGTCGCTTCGCCCATGTGGACACCTGCCCCTTTGAAGGGCCTCGGGTGTTTTTCGAGAATGCAGGCGGTGCATTGACGCTGAATTCTGTGGTCGGAACTTCGGCCAAATTCGCCGCCATCCCCGACAATCAAGGCCGTGACAACCCTGCCGCGCATGCCCTTGTGGCACTGATCGACAAAGCAAAAGCCGATATGCGGCTGTTTTTCAACGCGCCGAAGGGGCAGTTTTTCGTGGGTGAAAGCGGCACAGAATTGCTGTTTCGCTTGATCCGAACCGCGATTGTGGGCACGGGCGCAGGTCGCGTTTTGGGCAGCACGTTGGAACATCCCGCGTCGCGCAGTGCCGCTGCCCATTGGGCTGAAGTGGCGGGCAAGCCCCATATCCTTGTCGCACATGACGACGCCAAGGGCACAGTCGGCCCCGAAGCCTATCGCCCCGAAATCACCCCAGATACCCGCGTGGCCACGATCTTGCACACCTCGCCCGTCACGGGCATGGGGGTGGATGTGGGCGCGATTGCGGCCGAAATCCGTAAAATTGCGCCTGATTGCATCATCATCGTTGATGGCATCCAGCACGCCGCGCATGGCAGGCTTGATATCGAGAGCTATGATGTCGATGGCTATGTCATTTCGCCCTATAAGGTCTTCTCGCGTCATGGCTATGGCGTGGCTTGGGTCAGTGACAGGCTGCATGCGATCAAACATGAACATCTGATTGATGCGCCGGGAAACCCATGGGAATTCGGCACCCGTGATACAGGCGCCTATGTGACCTTTTCCGATGTGGTGGATTATTTCGTCTGGCTGGGCGGCGAAGTCTCGGATCAGACCGACCCACGCGCGCGGGTTGTGGCGGCAGGCGAGGCAATCCACGCCCATGAAAAACGTCTTACCGACACCATGATCAACGGCATTGGCAACATCAAAGGCCTCAAGGATATGGCGGAGGTCGACATCATCGGCGGCCTAGAGAACCCCGCACGCGAGGGTCTGGTTTGTTTAACCGTCAAAGGCCAAGCCGCGCCCGATATTGTCGCCAAACTGCGCGAACGCGGCATCCGCACCCATACCCGCAAGGCGGATCACTATTCAGGCAACGTGCTCTCCCCTTTGGGCCTAGACGCCGCCGTGCGCGTCTCGATGTGCCACTACAACACCGAAACCGAAGTCGCACAATTCCTCACAGCAATGCGCGAAATTGTGGAGGGCATATAAAAATTGGTTCTATTCGTGCCACTGCCCCACTCAGGTATTGGAAAGAAACTTATTTTTTCAGTTGGGTCTAATTGCTATATCGGTAAAATTTTTTGAGATCTGGATCGCAATTGATATTGCTGAACCGGAAAGTAATTCGGCTAACAGTGATAATGGGAATGATCGCGCGAGTGATGGTCCCCGTTAGCTTAAAGACGCAGGCCTAATAGAAAGACGTAGTCCACTTACAAAATTGTCGCCAACATAAATGATCACGGAGTAAGAGTAATGTCCGCTGTGATAGCACGAAGCCCTTTTGAGCCATTGGTGTGGGGAAATGGAAAAAAGTTATTCGAAATATTTTTGGAACCAACATGCCCATTTTCTGCTCGCACTTTTTTCAAACTTGATGATTTTTTATCAGAAGAGCGATCAGAAAATATCGCTTTAAGGATATGGTTACACTCTCAGCCCTGGCATGTATTTTCTGGAATACTTTGTCGGGTTATTTTAGGTGCATCGATGCAGAAAAATGGCAAATCTGCGGCAAAAGCAGTTATGGGCGCAATATTCGCTAACAAAGAAGAATTCGAACTACATGAGCATCGGACTGGGCCATTGTTGTTCGAGACCCCAATGCAGCTAATTGAAAAAATCGAAAAAATAACTGACTTGTCGCTGGCAGACGATTTTCAATCTCTAGAAATTGACGCTGAAATAAAACGACACACCAAGTACTCAAGGCAAAATGGGATCCACTCCTCGCCAACATTCATGATTGATGGTCTAGTGAATTCTAATATCTCGAGCGGTGATCCAATTGAAAAATGGTTACGTGAAATAAACTAATCAATGTTGCTGTTCGTTTGAGTTTAATCATAGATGAACTCACGGCGTTATGATGCTCCACCAGGCATAAGTAATTGGTAGACCAAACATCATAACCACGAGCGATAGCAGCATACAAATTTTCAAGAAAACCAAGTTAGGCACCTTGGAAAGAGACATTGCAATAATCAACGGTGGAGCCTGGTAGGGGATAGCAGGCGTTGAGATTCCGATAATCTGTGTCATTAAAGTAGTGTTCATTGAGAGACCCGTCGCTTCTGACAGATTTTGGGCCAATGGTACGAGTACCGCCGGTGCAGCGGGAGCTGTGGTCAAGTGAGACAGAACAAATGAAACGCCGAATACCGAGAAAATCGCCGCAAGGCCACCGTTTTGATCAGGCAGTATTCGCAATATAAAATCAGATACTAAGTGATCTAACCCTGCTTCAGTTGCGACTGTGACGACAGTTATTATTGAGGCTAAAAAAATTGCTGGGGTAAGGTCAATTTTTTCTTTCATTGCTGTTGATGAAAGCATTCCAAAGCGCGGCCAAATCACAACTGTAGCTGCAACAAGAGATATCCAAGCTGGTGGAATATGGTGAATGAAATCTGTCGCCCAAAAGCTGATCGCACACACCAAAATAATCAGGAGATGAAGTTGTTTTTTTGTCAGTTTTGAGCTGGATGGATCAAAATATTTTACGCTAGGCCTAACATCTTTTGTAAACCACAGCATGTACATAACTATAACACCCAATCTCAGGATGTTAACTGGCAGCTGATATATAAAATACTCAGAATAGGTGGTGTGAATCCCATATACCTGATCGATTGCGCCTACGTGGACAATTGTCGGTAGATTAGCAGTTAGAATTGTGTAAGTCGGCAGCAATGTTGCTAATGCTGATGTTGCTATCAGACCTATCGTACCTTTCGCACCTTCATCAAGGCCGAAGCGTGATGCAAGAGCGAGAGCTATTGGGATAATAACTACGATCCTTGGCATTGTTGATGGCACCAAAAACCCTAGCACCATGCCACATATTGCGACAGCAATTAACGCTTTTGGATATGACTGCCCAGTATATAAAATTAGGCGTTTTGATACCTCGTCTGCGAGCCCAGTTGATGTAATTGCTGTCCCAAGGATGATGCCTGAAACTAAAAGCCAAAAACCACCGGAAACAAACCCTGAAAAAACCTTCTCAGCGGGGACAATGCCCAGAGCAAGTGCCACTAAGAATATTCCAAAAGCCGTAACGATTTCAGGGGTTGCACGAGTAGAAAACAGCCCCAAGGAGCCCACACCAAATCCAGCAGCTTTCCAAATCAATCCCCCGTCTTGGACAAGAGTACCGTAACATATCAACGTAACGGCAATTCCTGCACTCGCAAACGCTATGTTGCTGCTCTTTAGTTGTATCATTATCAATTCTCAGGGAATTAATACTGTTGATCCCGTACTAGTGCCGGTTTCGAGTTGTTGGTGCGCACCAACAATATCTTCCAACGGATATTTTTGATCGATATTGATCGTTATTTTACCGCTCTGGATCATTTCAAAGACCCTGTTCGCCGAGTGTTCTAGATCCGTTCGCGCTGCAACGTAGTTGGCAAGCGTAGGCCGAGTAAAGTACAGTGAGCCACCGTGTTGTAAAACACTTGGTGCTACTGCAGGGGCCTCACCGGTAGTTGCGCCAAAAGAAACAAAAACTCCATATGTAGCTAAGCTACGTAGCGATTGCTCGTACGTCGCTTTACCTACACTGTCATAAACAACCGGAACGCCTTTGCCGTTTGTTATTTGTTTCACTCGTTCAATTATATCATCCGAGTTTCGGTCGAGAGCATGTGCGTAGCCTAACTCAAGCGCGCGGGTACAATTTTTTGGCCCAGACGTAACGCCTATCATTTCTGCGCCAAGGTGTTTTCCCCATTGGCCTGCAATTTGCCCTACTCCGCCGGATGCAGCAAAAAATAAAACTTTTTGACCAGGTTGAACCTTGTAGGTCCTTTCCATCAGATATTCGACTGTCATGCCTTTCATCAAAGCCGCGGCAGCGATCTCATCGGAAATATCACTTGGAATTTTTACAACACGAGATGCTGGAGCATTCCTGGCTGTCGCATAGGCCCCTAGTAAGCCACCATAGACAACTCGATCTCCAATTTTTAGGTTTTTGACACCTTCACCCAGAGCAACAATTTCTCCAGCGGCTTCCAAACCAAGTGGTGTGGGTAGGCTCATAGGATAGTACCCAGACCTTTGGTACACGTCCATGTAGTTCAGTCCAACGGCAGTATGTTTGATTTGCACTTCTCCCTCCAAGGGAGCGCTTAATTCAAATCCATCGGATTGCATGACATCGGGATCGCCATGTTTTTTTATTATTATTCGACGTTCCATTTAATTCTCCCTACTTAGTGGCCTCACCGCTCTCGACTATTACAGTTTGTACTTCTCCCGCACCACTATTTCTGCGGAACGCCGCTGCATCATTGTATTCATCTGATTTAAAACATGCTGTCGCCAACTCCATGTTGGGAAATTCGATTACAACAAAACGATGGAAATATTCTGGACCTTCCATGATTTCGTATTCCCCACCACGGGCGAGAACTTTACCTTGATATTTTGCAATTATAGCTGGAACCAAATCAGTGTATTTCTTGTATTCAACAGGGTTGTTTATCTTTGATCGAGCAATCCAATAAGCAGGCAAGGTGATTTCTCCCTACATTAAGAGGTTAGGCAGCCAATTGGCTATCCAAGGAAAAGAGATAATGATCGCGACTGCAAAAAGCATTACAAACCAGTAAGGAATGGACGAGTAGAATATGTTCTGAACACCAACATCGTCGTCGTTGATGGCTGCTTTTACAGTGTAAACAAGAAGGCCAAAAGGCGGCGTAAGCAAACCAGCTTCAATCGCAATTATACCAACAATTGCAAAAGCCAATTGATCATATCCAAACGCTAGAGCCACAGGTTCTAGGATAGGAACTGTCAGTAGCATTATTGAAATACTGTCAATTATCATTCCCAAAATGAACCAAATTAAAATAATTAGAGACAGAACAATAAATGGCTCTAATCCAGAAGACACAAAGAATTCACGAATAGCATTTGTTACACCAGTCATAGCCAGTGTTCTGGAATAAAGCGCTGCGCAGAGAAGAAGGATCATAATTGGTGCAGCTGTTTTACCCACCGCATATATTGAATCTATAAATCCACGCCAGCGCATGCCTTTAATATAAGCAAGAATTAGAGCAAGAGCTGCCCCTGCGCCAGCTCCTTCTGTGGGTGTGAAAAGACCGAACCAAATCCCGCCTAAAACTGCTCCAATGATGCCAAAAACACCAAGCATTGAAATCACAAGATCGTATGGCTTTAGGTCGACTGCGCTGCTGTCAAAGCCGTCTGAAACTCGGATTGGATCGTCTTTACCGTCATACGAAATACCCCCCACTAAATTAGGAGAAATGAAAGCTCTAACAACGATGTAAAGAATGAACAAAACGGCCAGTAGTATTCCCGGCAGAACCCCTGCAAGAAATATCTTACCAATTGATTGTTCTGTGAGGATACCCCAGACAATCATAAGAACCGAAGGCGGGATCAGCATACCAAGACAGCTTGACCCCGCAATTGCACCAAGCGAGAACCCACGGTTATATCCATGCGCCTTCATTTCGGGGTAAGCAATTCGACTGAATGCTGCAGCTGAGGCGATAGATACACCAGTGACAAAGGAGAACACCGTGTTTCCTAGAACTGTCGCGATTGCCAATCTCGCGGGGATCTTTCGCAGCCCTCGGTTTATTGCAACGTAGATATCGGTAATCGCACCGGAGCGTCCAATAAACTCACCCATCAGCATGAATAATGGTATCACTGCAAACGTAAAATCGCGAAGAGCTTCTGTTGCGGTGGAGCCGATAGTTGCCTCAACGATGGCAATTTTTCCAGTCACCAGGTAAACACCCACTAGACTCGTAATACCTAAAGACACCGCGACGTGGACGCCCAATAGGACCATTGCCATAAGAAGGCCAATAATAATGCCTGCAGTTCCAAAATCGAACACGTTAAAGCTCCACTGGGTCTATACGAAGATCAAAAAGTTCTACGATTGAAAGGATCAAGTAATTTATGCCTGCTAGGCCCGCCCCAAAAACCACCATCCAGCGAGTTGGCCATACGGGTACGCGCAGTGCCCCTTCCCCATCAAACTCGCCATTTACAAACGACCTTACCCCTAATTTTATTCCAGCTTTCATTAAAAAGAAAAATAAAACTGCACCCAAAGCTAAAGCAATGAACAACAGTATCTTTTGAAAAGATTTGGGTAAGGCTGTTACGATAAAATCAGCCCTAAGCATGGCGCCACTACGGATAGCAAATCCAATTTGCAAAAACACAATCATCACGACCGAGTTAGCCACGATTTCCTTAGTGCCTGAAATTGGCATATTTATGGCTCGCATGATAATATCAAATAATATCAAGAAACATAGGACGAATGCCCAACCTGCTCCTAGAACCATAAGTGTTCTTGTGAGCTTATCGCTCAAACGAACAAGAAACATATCAGTTAAGCCTTCTAGAAGATAAAGTTTGAGCGCCCCAAAAAGTTGGGGCGCTCGTTTCTTTTTCTTGTATTACTCTACAACGTAACGAACTGGCCACTCGTATCCGTGAGCTTCCGCACGATCTAGTACCAAGTTCAGCACCTGAGTCGCTGGAAGGCCTTGACCGTTCAAATCATCCGCAAGAGATTGCGGCCAATCAGCCAAGCTTTCTGCCCAAGCTCTGCGAACTTCGGGAGATATTTCGGTCACTGTGATTAGTTCCCGCAGCTCGCCGACTAAGCGGTCATACTCAGACGCATTCACGCTACCGGTTTGTTCTTCAAAGTCTGCAGCAACTTCGAGCAAGATTTCTTTGAAGTCATCCGGTAACGAATTGTAGGTGTCTTGGTTCATGGTCATCCCATGCCATGTCATAGAACCAAACCCGATCAAACTGTAGTAGGGGCCAGGCTCGTAAAGCTTCAAGTTGACCCAAGCAGACGGGAACATGATCCAGCCTTCATACACATTCGTAGTCATTTCCGTGTACGCAGTTGCCAAAGATGACTGAACTTCAGATACACCGGCCAGTCTTAACCAGTTTAGGTTCAGGCCAGCACCGGCAATTTTTTGCCCCTGCAAGTCGGACAGATCGTCCCAAGGGAAAGATGTACCCAAATTATATCCGCCATCAGCAATTCTGCTGAGTAAAACCTGATTGAAGTTGTCTTCGAAAACATCGCTCAGGTAAGGGACCTCGGCATAAACCTCTTGTGCAATATCCAACGACATTTCTGGGTCCATGGTGCCGAATGGCATCATCACCTGGAATGCATGAAGCGGTAAGTTGGAAGGCTCGAAGCAGAAACAGAAACCACCAATATCCAGAATGCCATCCTGTACAGCTTCTAGAACTTCATTAACCTTGGCTATAGATCCCGAGTAACCTTCAACAAAGTTAACAGTGTGGTCTGTCCGCGCCTCTACACGCTCCTTAAGCTCGGCTTGGAAATAGTTAATCATCAAACCTGCGTAAACAACGCCTGGCGGGTGCCCAGAACCTATCCTGAGCGTTATATCCTCTGCGAAGACAGGCGTGCTCACAGACAGAGCAAGAGCAGCTGTGGCTCCGGTGCGCATTAGTTTTTTCATATTTTCCTCCCATTATGAAAAAATTTCTAATGTTACATTTAATTTTTAGTTTTTAGCTCGATTTTAGCTATGTTTCCTGCCTTCATTATTTTTTTGTTCAGATGATTATTCAATACCAGCAGCAAGTTTTGATAAGTTATCCATGTCTGATTTAAGACTATTTTTCTGCTCACTGTCTAGCTTTACAAGCGGAGCGGCCATTTCCGTCCAGGTGTCATCATTGCTGCGCCAAGCTTCGACTTGTTTCATGGCAGCCATTAACGGGTATTTTGATGCAACTGCTCTAGCAGCTTTAACCAATTCAAAAGATTTGCTATCCGGTCCGTCTTTCAAAGCTCGCTGAACATAATTTCCAAACGCATTGGTCGATCCTGAAATTATCCCGGCGCAACCCCCCTCTAAACCTTGAAACAAAAGCGCTTCGCTCGAAGGGTAAACATCAAAGCCATTTTTCACGCCTCCAGTGGCAGAAGCAAATGCCAATGCTTGGCTAATATCTCCACTCGAGTCTTTTAGACCCGCAAATATGGGGCCGTAATCGTTTCTTAGTTTAACCACCACATCGACCGGTATTGGCGTCATAGACATCTGCGGGAAATGGTAAATGTAGACCCTCAGGTTCTCGTTTCCTACACCTTCAATAAGCTCAGAATAGTAAGCATATAGGCCATCATTAGAGGGATTCTTATAATAGAAAGGTGGTAAAACGAGAACGTTAGGGAAACCTGCATCAATCATGGCTTTAGACAGGTCTACAGCATCTTGCGAAGCGCAAGAACCCGTTCCAAAAATCACTCTCGAAGGCTCAAATTTAGCGTCAGCAAAGGCCTCTGCAATCTTAAGTTTTTGTATAAATGAAATTGAATTGCCTTCGCCCGTTGTCCCAGTTGGAGCCACCCCGTCGCAGCCTCCTTTGGTGACCAAGTATTCACAATAGTTTACAAGCTTTTTCGCATCCAATGCTCCGTCCTTGTTGAAGGGAGAAACAGCCGCAGCGTAAATTCCTCTAACTGCCTTATTCATTTTGTTTCCTATTGGGTTTGGGCAGAGACTGACAGTTCAGAGCTGTTGTTCACAACCACTACTTTGATTGCATCATCAACTCGCTCTCTAGCGTATCGTAACGCCTCGGGTAGGGCGTTCATTCGAAAGGTATGGGTGTGAACTCTTGCAGCATCGAAGCGTTTTTCCGCCATGAACGCCATTGCGCGGTGAGTAGCAGATCTACCTTCGCCCCTGATCCCATAGAGATAAATGTTATTTACGGCCAAGTAGCCCAGGTCAAACTGCACCGGCTTCTTGGGAAATGCCGCAAGACACACTTTACCGCCACGGTTCGTCATGTGAATTGCTTGATTGACTGTATCTTCGTTGCCGGCGCAGTCGATTACATAATCCGCACCTTTTGGACCCACTAACTCTTTGACGCGCTCAACAACATCTCCCTTACGCGCATCAATCGCAAAATCTGCACCCAAATCTAATCCAATACTGTTTCGGTTTTCGCGAGTCCCGACCAAAACAACCGGGCTAGCGCCAAGAGATTTTGCTACGGCAACTGCCAATAACCCAATTGGACCCGGCCCAATAACTACGACGCTCTCACCCGCAACTAAGCCACCGAGTTCCGTTAACCCATACATTGATGTGCCTGCCGTCACGACCAGTGTAGCTTCGGCATCATTCATTTCATTCGGCACTTTGATCATCGTATTAATGTTATTCACGGCATATTCGGCAAACCCACCGTTGGTTGTGAATCCGTTTGCGCGGTGCCCCTTATTTACATCGCCGTAATTAAGGCCATAGTTGTGGCACGAAGTATACATTCCCATTCTGCAACGCTTGCATTGCCCGCAACCGGCGTGGATCTCAACGGTAACCCGATCGCCTATTTCAAATTCGTCTACGCCTTGGCCGAGACCAACTATAGTGCCCATGTATTCATGCCCCGGCGTGAAATTTTTGTTGAATGGCGCACCACCCTCAAAAATAGCCGGCGTACCGTAAGAAATTACCTCTAAATCCGTCGCGCAAATGGCCACCGCATCAATCCTAACCAATGCCTCTGCGCGCCCCGGAAGAGGTACTTTTTTTGTGACGAGTTTTAGCTCATCTGGGTCCCCAAGAACCCAAGCCTTCATGTCTTCAGGAACGGGATAATCTTTTGAAAATTTAACACTTGATCTGTTGCTCATATGATGGGGTGCCTATTTGCAATCATCAAAATCGATCCACAATGGTTAACCAATAATTTTTCTTCTTGCGGAATCATTCTTTGTGACTGAGTGTATTTTATGTGTTTTTAAAGTAAAGGAAAATATTTGGGCGGGAGCTTAAATCCACTTACCTCCAATTCCACACTTAACTTGTCCCAATGGTTAACCAATAATGGATGTAAAAATCAATTCTGAAAGAAGTGAAACAATACAAGCCTGGATCGAGAGCTCTGGCTTACAGCCGGGGGATAAGTTGCCGTCTGAAAGAGACCTGGCCAAGGTGCTGGGGCTATCACGTGGTGATTTGCGACAATCAATGTTGCTTCTTGAGGCGTATGGAATACTAGACAGAAAAGTAGGGCGAGGAACTTATTTGGCGTCCAGCATAGGTCTGCCCAAATACTCGTTCAAATTAGATCAATTGTTTAACACTACGAGCCCTCATCACGCTATGATGGCTCGCCTAGCATTAGAGCCTGAATTAGCAGGCTTTGCAGCTATCCATGGGTCTCAAAGGGATATTGATGAGGCTCGTCGACTCTCAAAGGCGATGAGAGATGTGAGCTGTTGGTCGCAATACGAAGAATTGGATGCTCGTTTCCATGAAGTGATCGCATTTGCATCTGAAAATCCATTGCTTATTGAGATGCATAGGATTGTTAACGATGTGCGCGTCGCCGTTGTGTGGTCGAAGCTTAAATTGCCCGATGGCCGCCCTTCGCCTGACTACCATTCATTTGATGAGCACGACGATATAGTTAGCGCACTAGAAGCCAGGGACCGCAAAGGCGCTCAACTGGCCATGAAGAAACATCTACATTCTGTAAATGCAACTTTTTTATCAGAGGATTGAAGAATGATTGATTTATACACTTGGACAACCCCGAATGGCCGCAAAGTATCGATTTTGTTGGAAGAGTTGGGTGTTCCTTACAAAGTGCACTCAATCGATATTTCGAACAAAGAGCAATTCGCGCCAGATTTTCTAAAAATTTCTCCGAATAATCGTATCCCTGCAATCGTAGACCACGATACCGGTGTTACAATGATGGAGTCTGGCTCGATAATGCTTTATCTATCTGAAAAATATAAGAGATTTATCCCACATGGGGAACACAAATGGGAAGCCATTGAGTGGTTGATGTGGCAAATGGGAGGCATTGGTCCGATGCTTGGGCAAGTGCACCATTTTGTTAAGTATAACCCGGGTAAATCTGAATACTCGGAGGAGCGCTATACCACTGAAGCGTTGAGATTGTACTCAGTCCTGGATCGCAAACTTGAAGGTCGCAAGTTTGTTGCTGGAGCAGGGGCAGGAGAATATTCAATAACAGACATGGCCATTTGGCCGTGGATTTCTCGCTTTGACTGGCAGAAAATCGAACTTAATCAATTTAAAAATGTAAAGGATTGGTATGTCAGAATAGCAGATAGACCAGCTGTTCAGCGAGGCTATCAAATCCCTAAATTTGTCACTGAAATCCCTCTACCCTGATCTGCATTGAAAGGAATAACAGTGAGCCAAGATTTGCCAACACCTGATTACGCTTACAACATGAATTTGATCGGGTACTCTGATCAAGGTGGGCGCCCAGACGGTGTACAAGTTATGGTCAACAAACGACATGCTATCGTAGGCCATATGTTTTCGAATGGTTTTAGCGTGATTGACTGTACTGATCCGCGAAAACCTAAACCTGTTGCATACGTACCTGCGCCGCCAAATACGTGGAATATTCATTTGCAGAGCCACGAAAATTTGTTGTTGGTGATCAATGCAAAAAATATGTTTGCCTCTGAAGAGTTCCAGAATGAAGAAGAGTATTACAAAGGCAAGCTAGGTAGGAAAGTCGGTACCGCTGACTCCCCTTCTAGAGACAGGAATTGGACTGCCGGGCTCGCTGTCTATGATATTTCAAACCCCGCAAACCCTAGAAAAATAGGATTTATGGACGTCGAAGGCGGAGGTGTGCATCGTGTTTGGTACACCGGCGGTCAGTGGGCTTATGCTTCTGTTTTGCTTGATGGTTTTACTGACTATATTTTTGTGACGATCGACATGTCAGACCCTACTGCTCCTAAAATGGTTGGTCGCTATTGGTTGCCCGGAATGAATGTTGGAGCAGGAGAAACATTTTCTGATGACCAAGCTCGCGCAGGCCTGCATCACGCAATCATTCACGGTGATGTCGCGTATGGAGCGTGGAGAGACGGTGGCCTCGTTATAATGGATGTAAAGGATCGGGCAAAACCAAGTTTGTTAACCCATCGGAATTGGTCGCCACCATTCGGGGGCGGAACGCATAACGCATTACCTCTTCCTGATCGGAATCTTTTGGTGGTCGCAGACGAAGCTGTGTTGGATAACTGTGCCGATGGGATAAAGCACATTTGGTTATTTGATATACGGGATTTATCCAACCCAGTTAGTATCTCGACTGTACCAATTCCAAGTGACTCTGATTACGTAAATAAGGGCGCTCATTTTGGTCCCCATAACATTTATGAGAACCGACCGGATGGTTTGGTTAGTGACCAGTTAATTTTTGCTACGCAACAAAATGCTGGCGTGCGGGTTTACGATATTTCAAATGAATATCGCCCAAACGAGGTAGCGGCTTTCGTTCCTCCTCAACCAAATAAGTTGATGGATACCCGTCCAAATCGAGTGAATGTTATTCAATCGACAGATATTTGGGTTTCAAAGGAAGGTCTTGCTTACGTGACGGACTATAATGCAGGGCTCTACATCCTAGAATATTGTCCCTGATGTGCATCAAAATTATATTATTACGCCTTAATAAGATCTGGGAGTAGCTGGTTATGTTCGAGCCAATGCCACACATAAAAGATGAAGTTTATCTAAGCTTTTTAGGACGAACCATAGATATTCATTGGAATTATCACGCGATCCTTATGGTTACAATTTGGCTCGTTTTAGTACCCACATTCATAACGATAATACGTTATGGAAAGCCCAAACCAACATTGTATGGACTTAGGCGGCAGGTCCACATCAAACACATTGAGTGGTGGTGGTTTAGTGTGCACAAATATGGCTTGTCGTTTGCGGTTTTGATGTCACTTGCAGGTGTCACGGTCGCTCTTGTTGTTTCTCAAGGATTTAGTGGATCGGTACATTCGATACTTGGAGTTATGACTGTTGCTTTAGGTGTCATTCAGCTTTTAGCAGGGATGCTGCGCGGCACCCACGGCGGTAAATATTACAACAAAGCAGACCCGGAAGACCCTAGTACGCACCATGGAGATCACTATAGCCGTACGGTCAGACGAAGAATTTTTGAAGCATATCACAAAACTTCCGGCTACTTTACGCTGTTTTGCGCGGTCGGTGCGATAGGTGCAGGGTTAATGCAGTATCCGATGCCATTGCTGGCAAAATTTTGCTTGATCACTCCTTTCGTGTTTCTGCTCTTCTGGATCGTTATGGAGTTTTTTGAGAAGAGATATGACGGGTATCGCGCGGTGCACGGGTATGGGATGGAGCACCCTTACAACAAAGAGAGAGAGTTTTTGTGATGGTTGACGTAGTGATTAGTGAATTTATGGATAATGACGTCGCAACACAAATTCTAACTGAATTTGATAGCCATTGGGATCCTGATCTTTGGAAAAAAAGAAACGAATTAAAAAGCTTTTTAGAAACGGCAAAAGCGATAATCGTACGCAACGCTACTATCGTAGATGAAGATCTTCTTGAATATGCGCCATCGCTGAAAATGGTGGCCAGGATGGGTGTCGGGCTTGACAACATTGATCTAGAAGCATGCAAGTCCCGAGGCATCGAGGTCTGCCCATCGGTCGGCGCTAACGCGGTGTCAGTAGCTGAATACGTGATCGCTTCAGCAATGATACTGTTTAGGGGCCAAACTTTTTTTGCGACGGGCGAAGTCGTTCAAGGGACTTGGAATAGACCAAAATATGCTGGCTCTGGAGAGCTAGCGGGAAAAATCATGGGCATTATTGGCTTTGGATCAATTGGCCAAGTCTTGGCAAAAAAAGCCGCTGCAATGGATATGGAAGTAATAGCCTACGATGCTGTGATGGCAGCTGATAATCCAGCGTGGTCATTTGCAAAAAGAGTGGATTTAGATTTCTTAGTGGAAAATGCAGATGTTATTTCTCTCCATTGCCCAAAGTTGCCAGAAACAATCAATCTAATAAATTCCGAAAAATTTAATAGAATGAAAACAACCTCCATCTTGATTAACTCTGCGCGTGGTGGGATCGTAAACGAAGCTGATTGTGCTGATGCACTCCGATCAGGTCAAATAGCAGGAGCGGCTATCGATACGGTAGATCAAGAACCGATTACAAAAGAAGTAGGGCAGCTGTTTTCTGGTCTAAACAATGTAATCTTAACACCTCATGTCGCTGGTGTTACCAAAGAGTCTAACCGACGCATTGCTGAATTTGCAGCTGAAAATATCAGACGTCTTCTAGGGTAAGACATAATAAATTCCCCATTTTTGCAGACTAAGTTTACACTAATTCTACAATAGATATATACGAAATTAATGGCTATTAAATAGATATTTGATCAAAATAGAGGAGAGCATAAATGCCTAAAGAAATGTTAGGCCCGCTAAACTTTCCCATCCATCGTTTTGTTTTGGGTGAGTTTGAGGTGACGGCAATTTTGGATGGATCTGTTCGTTTAGGAATTAGTCCCCCGTTCTTGTTGAACGAGAGTGATGCAGAAATCGATAAAATTGCTAAATGTGCCAACCTGTCTTCAGAAAAATTAGAAAACAACTTCGTTCCCGTGGTCATAAATACTGGCCATAAGCTTATCTTAGTAGATACTGGCTTTGGAAGTCTTGGCCGGAAAATGGGCGCTGGTTTTCTGAAAGAAAGGCTGATGCAAGCAGGCTATCAGCCAACGGATATTGATATAATCCTTCTAACCCACGCTCATCCTGACCACATTGGCGGCCTCTACGAAGATGGAGAACTTTCATTTCCCAACGCTCAAATTATGATGGGCCACAGGGAATTTTATGGCTGGCAATCCGGTGAAAGGATACCTGAACAAAGGGCAGAAAATAGAGACCTGTTCCTAAAATTTTTATCTCCCTTGGAGGACCAAATTAGGTTTCTCAACGATGGCGATGAGGTCGTGAATGGCGTTACGGCGGAAGCAGCATATGGCCACACAGTGGGTCACATGATGTACAGGATCCGAAGTGATAACCATGAATTATTAATCTGGGGAGATGTCGCCAATCACTATGTTTTTTCAGTGGAGCATCCCAACAGCTTAGTAGGTTTTGACGATGTTAAAGATGAAGCAGTAACCACCCGTAATAAAGTCTTGAATGGAGCGGCAGATAGCGGCGTTTTAGTGTTAGGGCACCACATGCCGTTTCCAAGCCTAGGACATGTTCAAAGAATTGGAGATAGCTTCAAGTGGGTTCCTGCGACCTATCAATTAAGAGTTCAGTAAGAAAAATCTGATCGAGGTTTTGAATGAAAAAAGTTGGAATTATTGGCTTAGGAATTATGGGCTCAGCCTATAGTAAAAACCTCATATCCGCGGGCGTGTCAGTAATGGGCTGCGACCCTGCGACTGCGGCTAGAGAGCGCCTAAGTGCACTAGGCGGGACAAGTTATTCAAACCTAGGAGATTGGCTTCAGGAGTGCGATCTCATCGTGTTATCACTTATTTCCCCAAGCGTTCTTCACAGTGTTTGCGAAGATTTACGAAGGTTCTTACCCTCTGGGTCCGTTGTTCTTGAAACGGGTACGTTCTCCTTGGCCGATAAATTGGAGGCTTTCGAATGTTTATCGTCTGATGGCATCACTCTTTTAGATTGCCCAGTGAGTGGTACTGGTGCGCAAGCAGCTGAACGCGATATTCTTATGATGGCTTCCGGTGACGATAAGGCGATTGAGCATGCGTTGCCTTACATTTCACTTTTTACCAAAAGCGTTATCAGGGCAGGAGCTTTTGGCATGGGAACGAAACTAAAATTTGTTGCCAATCACGCTGTCGCTTTGCACAACGTCGCCGCGGCCGAAGTATTGAATTACTCAAATGCATTGGGGCTCGATCAGGAGGTAACTTATAACATGTTGAGCAACGGTGCCGGTAATTCAAAAATGTTAGAATTAAGAATGCCTTTAATGATTTCTGGAAAGTACGAGCCTCCAACCGCAACTCTCAAAATGTTTGAAAAAGACTTATCGATTATAGGTGACGATCTTGCTCGACTTGAAGTAACAGCCCCTATGTTTGAGGTCGTAAAGTCAATGTATGAGGCTGCTTCAAAAACTTTACCTGAAACCCACGATACGGCCTCAGTATTTGAAGTTTACAATTCTTCCGACACATAGGCTCAAAAGTGACCTTATCAGGAATTTAGAAATCCTGAAAATTTTTCAACGACACAGCCGCGCGCGCAAGACGCCTATATTCATAATGAATTCAGTGGCTTGTGTTTTATCCTCTAGGGCAAGACACGTGGGACGTTTTGGCTCTTAGCAGACCCTCGCGCCCGCCCTCTCACTCACGGGGCGGGCGCGGTTGTTCACTGCGCGCAGTCGATTACGGCGTAGGTGAAGGGCTCACCCACAAACGCGCAGTCGCCCCGGCTCGAGCCGTTTGCGACGCCCGAGCGCCCCTGGAGAATGAACTCGTAGCTGCTCGTGCAGCCGTCGTTGGTGATCTCCAGTACGAGCGGGTTTGACGAGACTTCGCGGGGGTTCTGGGTCCACTCCCCCCCCATGAAGGGGCACATGTTCGGGCTGTTTTCCTCGCAGTGGGCCGTGTGGAAGTTCTCGGCATACCATGTCCCGTCCACTTGCTCGAATACGGTCATGATTGGCACGTCCAACCCCGCGAACGCCGCACTGAATACTGCGTCGCAGCTGTCATGAGCGTCGGGGTCCAGTCCGTCGGGCACTTGGACAAGTACGCGTGTCGCGCCCTCGGATCCGGCCGACGCCTCGGGGAGGTTGTCGCAGGGCCACAGCGTCTCCTCCTCGCGCGTCGTGTCGTAGCGCGGGACAAGGTCGTTGACGGTGTCAAAGTCGGCCTGCTGTATCACGGTCGAGAGCTCCATGGAGCCGTCCGCCTGGAGCACGCCCACATATTCTATGATTGTCCAGGGGTGAGCCGGGGCCATCGCAACCCAAGTGGAATAGCTTGCCTCGAAGCGTCGGCTGGCTTCGTCTACTCGGAAGTATTCCACGCGCATGTCGTCGGCGTGATACTCAGTGCCCGTGATGACGTTGTAGTACTCCGTTGGCAGGAAGCGCTGGTAGTCGGTCACCTCTCCACCAATCCCACAGGACGGCGTGCCGTAGAGCGTCCAGCGGGTTCCAGTCACCGTGTCCAAAGTGTCGCCGCCCGCGTCCACTGGCGGGGAGGGCTGGTTACTGGGGGCCTGTGGCTGCGGGACTTTGCCCGGGACCGGGTTGTTACCTGCGCTTGGTAGTGGTGGCTTTCCGGGCACAGACCCCACTTCGGGCTCGGGCTCCGCCTCGGGGCACTCTGCCCAGCGGTCGAGGCTGTCATTCCAGCAGAGCGCCAGTCCGTCCAGCTCTTCATAAAGGGCCGACGACTGGGTCATCAGAGAGGACGGGTTGCATTCGAGAGACGCGATCCGGTCCTGGTTCTGGTAGACGTCCACACGGCCATAGGCGATATCGTCATTGCCCGAGGCCGTCAGGCCGCTGATGACGTCGTAGCGGTAGTCGCCATTGCGGAAGCGGAATATGTCCTCGCGCACAGCGTCGCCGTCAAGCCACGGTCGGAAGTCAGTGTAGATATCTGCCGACAGCTCGAGGTCAGGGCTGCCCTTTGCGGGGCCGTAGCTGTATCCCAGCCAAGTATCCGATCGGCACACCTCGAGCCGGTTGCCGTTGGAGGCAATAGAGCAGGAGAATACGGAGAACTCTCCGGCGCCGCAGGCCGCCGCGGCCGGCCCCGCGAATGTGATAAGGGCAAAAGTTAACAGCGCTGAGAAGGAAAACTTCATCGGCCAGCCCTCAATATCCGCGAACGGAGGCGATGCAGCTCTGCATCATGCGCCCGTCGCTAATGGCCGCGCGGACGAGACCGGGGTCCTGATATGCAAGGTCTATTGCCTGATTTAGCCACAGCCACAACTCACGATTGGTGTCGAATGCGGAGTCGGCCATGTCCTTCGACACACCAATCGGGATGCCCTGGTCGCGCATGTAGAGAGACTGCTCCACGACGGGCATGTAGGCCTGGCAAAAGGCGTCAGCGAGGCCGGATTGGGCTTTCGCGAGACTGGGAACAGCGGCCACGACTGCAGCAGACACTGAAATTTTAATTGCCTTAGAGATCATCCGGCACGCCTCTCTTCTACACTAGTTGTAGTAATAGTTAGCGTTTATCTAACGGTGGGCAAGCTGTGAGGGATATCGCGACGTTGAGCCGGGTCTGGTCCAGAACCACTGCTGGCCCTGGACATGAGGTAATAGTGAGCGGGAAGTTCACGGATTGGGGGCCGTTTGCAACGCATTCAAAAGGAGTAAATCCACGTGCAGAGCGTATATGAAAATAATAAACAAACGTAGAAATTTTTTTAACTTATATGAAAATTTTTTTCAAAATTTCTTGACCGACTCGTATACTCGTGCAAGCGTTTCAAAGAAATTTCCTTCATGCATGCGATGAAACCAATAACGTAAGTGAGGGAAGCAAACCCAAATCCACACCGCCCCACTCATATTAGAGTGAGCTCAGACTAGGAAAAATGCGATGCTTGACACTTCAACCACTCAAGAAGTCCAAAATTTTCTTGATGAATTCGGCGCATATTTAGCGGGTCATGAAATAGACAAGGCCACGAGCATGTTCGCTGATGATACCTATTGGCGAGATTTGGTGACCTTTACTTGGAACATCAAAACCATGGAGGGGCGTGGGCAAATCGAAGAAATGCTCCACCACCAACTCAAGGCAACCAGGCCCTCAAATTGGAAAGTAGCTGAGGGAGAAGTGCCAACGGTGGAGGGAGATGTGACCACCGCGTGGATCACATTTGAAACTGAATCCGCACGAGGTAATGGATTAATCAGGATCAAAGCCGGCAAAATTTGGACGCTCCTGACCGCCATGACTGAATTGAAGGGACACGAAGAGCCAAGCGGTGACAATCGGCGTATGGGCGCCAAGCACGGCGCAGGAAAAGACCGTGCGACATGGCTGGAAGAACGCAACAAAGAAATCGAGGATCTGGGCTATAAAACTCAGCCGTATTGCGTCATCGTTGGCGGCGGACAGGGCGGGATCGCGCTAGGAGCGCGCCTGAGGCAGCTAGGCGTCCCAACTATTATCTTAGAGAAAAACGAGCGCGCGGGGGACAGCTGGCGAAAGCGGTACAAGTCTCTCTGCCTGCACGATCCGGTCTGGTATGACCACCTCCCCTACATCAAGTTTCCCGACAACTGGCCTGTATTCTCTCCAAAAGATAAAATTGGGGACTGGCTGGAAATGTACACCAAGGTCATGGAGCTGAACTACTGGACGAAGGCCACAGCAAAATCCGCCAATTATGATGAGAAACTCGGAGAATGGCACATTGTGGTGGACCGCAATGGTGAGGAAGTAGTCCTCAAGCCGAAGCAACTGGTAATGGCTACTGGAATGTCGGGCAAGGCGCGAATGCCCTCCTTCCCGGGAATGGATACCTTCAACGGCGACCAGCATCACTCATCGCAGCACCCCGGCCCGGATGCTTACAAAGGCAAGAAGGCAGTCGTAGTGGGATCCAACAACTCTGCTCACGATATTTGTGCGGCCCTTTGGGAGGCTGGAGTGGACGTGACAATGGTACAAAGATCGTCGACACACATAGTGCGCTCGGACACGCTAATGGATGTGGGGCTAAGCAGTTTATATTCTGAGGAAGCCGTGGCAAACGGTGTCACCACCGAGAAAGCGGACATGATTTTTGCATCAATCCCGTACGCTATTCTGCACGAGTTCCAGATACCTCTATACGAAGAAATGAAAAAACGCGACGCTGACTTTTACAAGGGTCTCGAGAAAGCTGGGTTCTGGTTAGATTGGGGTGATGACAGCTCCGGGCTCTTTATGAAGTACCTCCGCAGGGGGTCTGGCTACTACATAGACATTGGCGCGAGCCAGCTAATCATCGACGGTGAGATAAAGCTGAAGAGAGGCCAAGTGTCTGAAGTCACCTCAAGCGGCGTAAAGCTTGAAGATGGATCGGAACTTCAAGCCGACGTAATTGTTTACGCTACAGGCTACAACTCCATGAATGGTTGGGTCGCCGACCTGATGGGGCAAGGCGTTGCAGACAAGCTCGGCAAGGTATGGGGCTTGGGCTCTGACACCACCAAAGATCCAGGGCCCTGGGAAGGTGAAGAGAGAAACATGTGGAAGCCGACACAAGTTGGCAGCCTGTGGATGCACGGAGGAAACCTGCACCAATCGCGCCACTACTCTCTGTACCTAAGCCTTCAGATCAAGGCACGAATGGAGGGCCTCGCAACTCCAGTCTATGGCCTGCAGGATGTGCACCACACCGCTTGAGCCAGAACTATCTTAAAATCTTCAGGGCATCGGGTATGTAAATGAAAGCAGTTGGCTTAATTGAACCGGGAGCAGTCGACCGGCCCGATGCCTTGTTGGATTTTGAGTTAGAAAAACCAATTGCATATGGCCATGATCTACTGGTCGAAGTAGAGGCCATCTCCGTCAATCCAGTGGACACCAAAATGCGCAAGCGAGGCAACTCCGCAGTTGGTGGACCTCAAATACTTGGCTGGGACGCCGCGGGCACAGTTATCGGCGTCGGGGCCCAGGTCAGGAACTTTAACATTGGGGACCGCGTATACTACGCCGGCACCCTGAACCGACCCGGTACAAACTGCGAATTTCATTTGGTAGATGAGCGAATTGTCGGTCGGATGCCAACTTCTATTACGGCGGCAGCTGCAGCCGCGATGCCCTTAACAACACTAACCGCCTATGAAATGCTGTTCGAGAGATTGGATATCAACAAGCCAGTCCCAGGTGGCAGCGACACATTATTAGTCATTGGGGGTGCTGGCGGCGTGGGTTCAATAGCCATCCAGCTGGCTCGCTGCCTTTCTGATGTGACAATCATTGCCACTGCCTCGCGCCCTGAAACAAAGGCCTGGGCCAAGGAACTTGGAGCGGATTACGTAATTGATCACTCTAAAGAGCTGGCTCCGCAAATGCTCGAACTAGGCTTCAGAAATGTTGACTTCGTCTATTCGACTACTCACTCACAAATGTATGCTGAGGAGGTGGTATCAATGATGACACCCCAAGGTCGATATGGCCTGATCGATGGACCAGACGTTTTTGACGTAGTTCCCTTCAAGTCCAAGGCTATTTCTATCCACTGGGAGTTTATGTTCACACGTCCAATGTTTGAGACTGCTGACATGCAACGTCAGGGCGAAATTCTCAATGAAGTTGCGGCCCTAATTGACGCGGGAACCATTAAATCAACAATAACAAACAACCTAGGGCGCATAAATGCAGTGAACCTTTTGGAGGCTCACATTTTATTAGAGAGCGGCTCAACGAGGGGAAAGATTGTGTTGGCCAAGTTTTGATCGATATTTCTGGTATTTGTTAGGGGCTGCCAGATCATTAAGCAGCACATGAGACAATCTTCAAAAAGTCTTCCGCGCGCAGTGAAGCTCCACCCACCAAGACGCCAGATACATTGGGCTGGGCCAGGATTTCAGACGCATTATCCGCGTTGACCGACCCACCATAAGCCAAGGGAACAGAGCAAGCTTCATCCCCAAAGCGTTCTGTCAGCTTACGTCTCATGAATGTGTGCACATCACTAATTTCTGAAATGGTCGGTGTTAAGCCAGTACCAATGGCCCAAACCGGCTCATAGGCAACTACAAGCTTCGACAACTGAACATTTACAGGAATTGAGGCGTGGAGCTGCTTTTCTATGACACTAAGAGTGTTCTCAGCGGTTCTGTCTGCTTTTGTCTCCCCGACGCAGACGATGCAAGTCAGCCCTGCCGCCAAAGCAGCAACACATTTGGCATTGACCATGGGGTCAGACTCGCCGTGGTCAGATCTGCGCTCAGAGTGGCCCAAAATAACATACTCTCCCCCTGCATCGGCAATCATTTCCGGCGATATGTCGCCGGTGTGGGGTCCCATTGAATTCCAGTGGCAGTCCTGCCCCCCAACCTGGATTGGCGAACCCTTAACGGCCGCAGCCATTTGAGCAATCAATGTAGCTGGTGGACATAACACCAGATCGCAGGACTGACCGTTCAAGCCATCCAATAACTTGTCCACCTCGGCAAGATTACGGCTTTTGCCGTTCATCTTCCAATTGCCAATTATTAAAGTTGAGCGCATTTGAACCAACTTGAAATGAATTTTGTTTGGGGGTTTCACATTGCCCGGTAAGCTTCCAGAGCCTTGCCTGAATACATCAGGGCCGGGCCACCTCCCATTTCCACTGCCACTGTGAGAACTTCCGCAAGCTGATCCTCGGTGGCGCCATTACGCTTTGCCGCGTCCACATGATACAAAATACAGTCGTGACACCCCTTCACGACGGCAATTGCCGTTGCGATGAGTTCTTTCTGCGCGACAGAGAAAGTGCCATCAGCGGTCGCTGCCTTCGCGAGGCGACCAAATCCCTGCATCATGTCTGGCGCAGCCTTACCTAGAGCCCCCAGACGTTCCTTTGCGGCGCTAAGTTCTGATTTGTAATTTGCAGTCATCGACTTATTCCCCTTCAAGATTGGAGTTCATTTGGATTAATTGCTGCTGATCTTATCTAAGATCTGGTGTATTTCCCGAATGTCACTGAGTACGAAATTGGGCTCCAATTCTGACAAACGCCCCTTGTTATAGCCCCAGTCAACTAGAGCCATTGGAAATCCAGCAGCCTTTGCCGCAGCGCAGTCTACTTCAGAGTCTCCAACCATAATTGTGGGCAAACTTGCCCACTTGTCAGAGACACATTTTTGAAGATGTTCGGGATTTGGCTTTGACACGCCGTAGGTGTCAGGGCCAACAACGTCGTCAAAGAAATCAAGTAGCTGAAACTCTCTCAAAACCTTTCGAGCACTTCCCTCAATTTTGTTGGTGCACACAACTAGCCGCCAACCCTCCTGCTTCAATATTGCCAGCGTGGAGGCAGTGTTGGGATACACCGTGCTGTGTTTTGACAAGTTTCTAGAATACAGGCACCTGAAGCGGACAATTGCTGTTTCGATGAGTGGCTCTTGAGAGAAATTATTATCACTTGACAGGGCGGCGCGCACCAACTCGCCGACGCCGTGACCAATCATGTTGCGCACTTCACACTCGCTGAGCCTGCTCCGTCCGTATTCTTCGAGGACTACATTTAGTGAATTCGCCAAGTCAGGGGCGCTGTCCACCAACGTGCCGTCCAAATCGAAGATGACCGTGCCCTTTTCATTCATTTCATGATCTACCGCTGAGAAGGCCTCTGACACGCTCACAGACAGCCTGTGCGGTGATACCAAAGTGCTTGTATAAATCGTTAGCTGGCGCGGATGCGCCGTATCCCGTCATACCGACAAATGCCCCATGGCCCCCTAGAAACTCACGCCAACCAAATTCGAGCGCCGCTTCGATACCGATTTTCAATACGCCATCATCCCCGAGAACATCTCTCTGGAACTTGGCCTCAGTAGCCCGAAATAGCTCAAAAGATGGCAATGATATAACAGCTGTAGGTATGCCTTCGGCCTCTAGGATTTCGCGAGCCTCACAGGCAATGGACACTTCAGAGCCAGTGGCTATCAGGGAAACCAATCTCTCTCCGCAGGCAGCCTCGGAGAGGACGTAGCCCCCGGTTGAAGACTTATTTTGGCCATCAACCTCAAGCCTTAGGATAGGGAGATCTTGCCGTGACAGTACCAGCGCAGTCGGCCCCTCTGTACGCTTCAACGCTATATCCCAGGCCTCGGCCGTTTCAACCGCGTCAGCTGGCCGGAGTAAAACAAGATCAGGCGTCGCACGCAAAATGGCGAGGGTTTCAACTGGCTGGTGGGTGGGGCCATCCTCTCCGAGGCCAATCGAGTCATGTGTCAACACGTGAACCATCGGCAGCTTCATCAAGCATGCGAGGCGCAGTGCTGGATGAAAATAATTAGCAAAAACGAGAAAGGTACCGGCGTACGGGAAATACCCTCCGTGGAGAGACAGGCCATTCATCACCGCAGCCATTGCATGCTCCCTGACGCCGTAGTGAATATAGCGCCCGGTGAAGTCATCGGCTGCTATCGCGACGGTGCTGGAGGTGAGGGTATTGACGGAGCCCGTTAGGTCGGCAGATCCGCCAATGAGATTGGGAATGTAATTGGTGAGGACCTCTAGCGCGGCTCCGCTGGCTTTCCGAGTTGAAGTGGCAGACGCCTTTTGGGACACCTGACACTTGTACGTAAGAAGAGCGTCATCCCATCCAACTGGGAAACGGCGCGCCTGATGGTCATTGAATAGTGCCCTCTGTTGGGATGGCGCTGAATTCAAACGCAATTCCCAATCCATCCGATCAGCTCCGCCCCTAGCACCAATCAGGCGCCAGGCTTCCCGGATATCATCAGGAATTTCAAATGGCGAGTGGGGCCAGTTACACGCTAAGCGCGCTCCTGATATTTCATCGCTCCCTAACGGGGAGCCATGGCTTTTTGCACTCCCCGACTTTGAAGGGGCTCCAAAGCCAATGCGGGTCTTACAAACGACCATTGCAGGCCGGTTAGAGGCTTTCGCCAGGAGCATACTCTCTTCGACTGCCTCTGGATCGTGCCCATCAACCTCAAACGTGTCCCATCCAGCGGCCTCAAATCTTTTGTGCTGGTCCTCTGACGTCGCTAGTGAAGTGGATCCATCAATCGTAATTTGGTTGTCGTCATATAACACAACGAGGCGGCTCAGACCCAAGTGACCTGCCAGTGTTATTGCTTCCTGAGAAATGCCTTCCATTAAGCAACCATCGCCAGCAATCACGTAGGTATAGTGGCTCACCAAGTCTTCACCAAACCGGGCTCGATCCATTTCCTCCGCAAGCGCCATGCCAACTGCCGTCGCTATACCCTGGCCAAGCGGTCCCGTCGTGGTCTCGATACCTGGGCCGTGACCATATTCGGGGTGGCCAGCTGCGATGGAGCCTAATTGGCGAAAGGATTTAATTGCGCTCAAGTCCCACCACGGAAAGTCACAAAGGTGTAGGAGCGAATACAACAACATCGAGCCGTGGCCAGCTGACAGCACGAAGCGATCTCGATCTGGCCACTCCGGACATTTTGCATCAAATTTTAAGACTTTTGAGAACAGTACGGTGGCCACGTCTGCCATCCCCATCGGCATACCCGGGTGACCGGAGCCGGCACGCTCAACGGCATCTGCAGACAAAAACCTAACTGCGTTAGCCATGTCACTATGGCTAACCCCACGGAGGTCACGCATTTCATTCCCCTTTTGGATACTTGGACAGGGCTCACGCCCTCGCCATAGAGACACTTAACTGGCTGACTTCACTGTTCTAGCTACGATAGTGTTGACCAAAGACGGACACTCAATCTGTGGGAGATGTCCTATGCCTGAAAGCTTATACAAGGCCGCGTGTGGCGGCGTCCTGGCAATGACATCACTGGACTGGACGATTGCGTCATCAGTACCGATCACAACAGATGCCGCGCCGTTAAAGCGCCGCAAGCCATTCACGATTGAAAAAAGCTGAGTGCCATTTTCAAACAGGCCTCGCGCAAGTTCCTGTTGGCTGCCTACCAAGTCCGCTTCACTACGGGCCTTCAGGGTAGCACGCACTAAGACGGGCGCCATATCGTCTGGATCGCGTACAAGGCTTTGCATCCACGTTTTGAGTGCAGCCTCTGACTTGGCACCCAAAAATCCATCGATAAATTGGGCGTTTATGCCTGCACCCATACCCGCCGGAGACAGAAGGCTCATGGAACGAATGTCGATACTTCCACGCTCAGACAGTGCCACGGCCACTGCCGCACCGAGCGAGTGGCCGACCAAGTGCAAACTACCACCCAGCGGTGAAATTGTTTGCGCCACGTAATCCACCAACTCGTCAAAGCTCTTGGCTTTTAGATCCCAACAAGATCCATGTCCCGGTAAATCCAATGCGTACATGGGATTTTCCAGGCCCAATTGGCCAACCGTCGGGCGCCAAGATGAGAGATCGGATCCAAAGCCATGAATGAATATAATCGGATCGCCGTGACCAGACTTAAGATTTTTCAAGCCAGGCACGGACTGCGCCCCTGCGGTTTGCGCCGCGACAGTTGAGAGTTGGGCCTCAACGTCCCGCAAGACAATCGCACCCAATGGGCCAGATCCCCGAAACTGACTAAGCATTTGACCCGCTTCAAATACGCGCTTTCTAGCTGCGGGTGACGCTCTCAGAGGGCCGTCGACGGCCATGGAGCTCTTCTTAGAGTTGGTTTTCAACTCGGATACACTTGATTGCACATCAACCACAGAAGACGTTGCGGGCTCGCTCGCGCTTGCTGAAGCTGTCGGCGCAACGGTTTCACCTTCTGCCCCAAGATGCATGAGCGGCTCGAGTACGGTGGCCACATCCCCAACACTATATGGCAGGTTTATAACAAATCCCTCGGCAAAGGCTTCGACTTCAAAGCTTGCCTTCTCGGATTCTACCACAGCAACCAAATCACCTTTGGCAACCTTGTCACCAACCTTGACGTGCAATTCCACGACAGTTGCCTCTGTCAAGTCCTGCCCCACCTGGGGGACCAAAATCGCTTCAGCCATATCTAAATTCCTCAAGCCGCGCGCGACGACGTCTCTTCGAGAGCATTCGCAACAAAATCTACAGTTTTTCTGGTTGCAGCCGCGAACTCAGTCGCAGTGGCAGCAAACGCACCAAATTGAGAAAATTCCTTCGGCAGCATTCCACCAAAATCGTAAGCCTGACGAAAATACGGCAGCTTGCGTAACTTCTGAATTAACCTATCGGGAGCGTCTTCGTTGATAGCCTCGCTGTCAAAGGGCTGCATACGATCCTCGGCATTCATAAGCTGCGATATGTAGGATGGGGGGCAGGTATAAACAAAGTCACCACCTGCCAATTTCTCAACATGCCAGCTGGACGCCGTGCCTCCAGGTCCGTCGTCGAATACGCGCATTGAACACTGCAACATTTTCGATGGATGGCCAGTTTCTTTACCATAGCGATACGCACGTTTCAGTACCGCAAGCTCTCCAAGTTGGATCTCCTCCGGCGTCAACTCGATGCCACGAATTGCAGCCTGAGCACTAAGGTCACCCAAATTTCCAAGTCGCGAAGACATGTGCGTGATAACGGAGCGCCACTTACTTAAATCAATACCGGCAGCATTTGCTCTAGACAGCCCACGTGACACTGCGTCCATGCACTCCACATACTGAGCGACCGTGAACGACGTCGTATTATTTGTTGAGATACCGAGAGCCGTGAGCTCTTCAATTACTCGGTAACCCTCAGCAGACCCAGGAATTTTAACCATCATATTGGGGCTCTGGCGGGACAACTCTAGACCCTGTTCGAGCATGCGATCGTAGTCTGTCACAAACCTTGGGTCGACCTGACCCGAAACAAAACCCCGGCGACCGGCACTCGCCTCATATACCGGCAAGATCATTTCAGCACCCTTACGCGCAACGTCCAGGTAAGTGAGCCAATAGACTTCCTCAACCCCAGCCCCGGGATTAGCCTTGGCTATGGCGCGGATTTGTTTGGTCCAAAAATCTGGCTCAGCCTGGAGCGCCTGAAGCGACAGCGGTGGGTTTGTCGTCACGCCGCCAAACACCATTTGACCAGTTGTGTTGATGGTGTCTGCATTGAGTAGACGCCGGAGTTGCTCTTCCCATTCAGAACGCTTTCCTTCAGGAGCTTTTGAAAGGGTTTCGTGCTTCCACTTTTCATAGACCAACGGGGATGAGTCCCACCAAATCTCACAGTCTTGATTAGTTGCCGCCAACTTTTCGAGAATATGCAGCGTCATCTATCCGTCTCCTATTCTGCAGCGGCGGAATAATTGTCCTGGTGAATGCAACGCTTTACTGCGGCAACGATATCGGGCTTCTGCGGCACACTTGCCGCCTCGAGCGTGAGGTTAAAGGGAACTGGAATGTCCAAGCCGGCAACGATTTCAACCGGTGCGTCTAAGTCCCAAAACGCCTCTTCCTGAATGATTGAGGCAATGTCCGACGCGATACCCCCGCGGCGATTGGCTTCTTGAACAATAACCGCGCGCTTCGTCTTGGAAACGGATTGCAATATCATTTCGCGATCGAGTGGCACCAACGTGCGCGGATCAATCACTTCGACTGATATGCCCTGCTCCGCCAATTCAGCAGCGGCTTCTAGGGATCGCGGGATCATATTGGACCACGCAATGAGAGTGACGTCAGTCCCGCTGCGTTTGATGTCGCCTTTCCCAAACTCGATGATGTGCTCACCGTCGGGGACCATCCCTTTAGTCATGTAGAGGTGCTTATGCTCCAGGAACATAACTGGATCGTCCTGGCGCATGGCATACTTCAGAAGACCCTTCGCATCCGCAGGAGTGGATGGCATTACAACTTTCAAACCGGGAATGTGATAAAAGAGAGCTTCAAGCGATTGAGAGTGCTGAGCTGCAACACCACCACCCGTACCGCCCTGTGTTCTCATGACGAAGGGCACGCGGCCATCGCCACCAGTCATTAATCGAAACTTAGCGGCTTGGTTGACGATCATGTCCATGCCCAGCATCGCAAAATCTACGTATAAGATTTCAACAATTGGACGGGCGCCAGCAATTGCGGCCCCTACACCAACGCCGATCATTCCCGCTTCTGCGATTGGTGTGTCACGCACGCGCAGGGAACCATACTTATCGAGTAGACCCTCAGTTACCTTGTAGGAACCGCCCCGCTCCGCGATACCCTCGCCAATGATGAACACCAGGTCATTGCGGGCCATTTCTTCATCAATCGCTTCGCGCAGCGCTTCGCGATACATCAACTCTCTTTGAGACACTTTACTTCTCCCACCTAACCTAAGCTCAATAGTCGGCCGCGAATGCGCGGAAATCTTCGATAGAAACTTCGCCACTATTTTTTGAAAACTCGACAGCAGCCTCAAATTCGGCCGCAATTTCAGCCTCAATGGCATCAATTTCACCATCTGAAATGTCGGACATATCTTTAAGTGCCTTGCGGGCACGATCGACTGGGTCGCGCTGCTTGTAGTAGGTCAAGCGATCCTCAGGCATGTATTTCCCGGGGTCATTTACGTGATGACCCATGTGCCGGAACGTCTTTGCCTCGATGAGCACCGGCCCCTTACCTTTCCGGCAAGTCTCAACGGCTTGACGCATGATCTCATAGACGGCCAGCGGATCGTTTCCGTCCACCTGGTGGCTCTCAACTCCGATGCCCAAGCCGCGCTTGTACAAGTCCGGCTCACGCGTGGATTCCTCAATCGGTGTGGACACTGCGTATTGGTTGTTTTCCACTACCAACACATAATTCAGGTTCCAGATGGCTGCTAAGTTAAGGCTTTCGAGAAACGTCCCGTTATTGGTTGCGCCATCGGTGCTAAATGTCACCGTGACGGCGTCCGAGCCCCTTATCTGGTTCGCGAGTGCTGCACCGACGCCAAGCGGTGTCCCTGCCCCAACAATTCCGTTGGCGCCCAAATTACCAACCGAAATGTCAGCGATGTGCATTGATCCACCGTAGCCCTTGCAATAGCCAGTATCTTTCTGGAGTAGCTCGGCGACCATTTTTTTAACGTCCGCACCCCAAGCGATGCAGTGGCCATGACCTCGGTGAGTTGACGCGATGTAGTCGCCCTCGGAGAGAGCCGCACAGACGCCCGTGGCAATCCCCTCCTGCCCAAGGTACGGATGGAAGTATCCACGGATCAAACCCTGGCGATAAAGTTTTATGCCTTCAGTCTCAAAAACCCGTATCTTATGCGCTGTGCGGAAAATTTTTTCCAAAAATTCTCTTGAGTAAGCGTTTGACGCTGACGATTTCTTTGCCATACCCTTAGATCCACTTCAAAACTGAGGAATTCCGTGCTTTTGCTTGAGTGAATCGGTAGCATCTTCAAAAACTATTGTCGAGAAAATTTTCTACATATTTTAAGAATTTTCAGAAAATTTTTTGTACGAAATTTTCACAACTGTCAGAAAACCGTCAATTTAGTTAATAATATCAATTGTTTGTAGTTATTTTATTTGTGATAAATATTTTCAAGAAATGTGGGGAATGTCTTTCCTGCATTCGCAAATTAGCATAAGCTAAGTGTGAAAGCTGCGATCATGCGAAAACTAGGAGAAAAAGTTGGACAAGAATAGCGATCTACTTGACCGTATCCAGGCTCAGTACGCCGATCTCCGCAAGTCTGAGAAGGTTGTAGCAGATTACCTAAGGCGTCACTCTACCGACAAGCTGCAGCAATCGATAACAGAATTCGCAAAGACACTGGGCGTGAGCGACGCGACGGTGAGCCGGTTTAGCCGTGCCTTGGGGTACTCAGGCTACCCAGATTTAAAGTTAGCTCTCGCGGAAGCTTCTGGGGGCGTGGACCGGAACAGTGTTGTTAACATTCCCAGCGAGCTAGACAGAAATGATCCCCTCATAACCTTGAGTGCAAAATTATCAGTTTTGCTTTCAAACAGTATCTTGGGTACGCAAAAACTACTCGACGAACAGCTTCTCGAACAATGCGTTGGAGACCTTAGAAGTTGTGACCAAGTTGTTTTGATAGGGGTCGGCGGAGCAGCCGCAATCTGCATGGAGGCGGCGCACCTATTCACAAAAGCCGGAGTGGATGCCAAGTCATATGATGACGGCTACAATCAAATCGTTGCGGCAGCTAATATGAGCAAAAACAGCTTGATGATCGGCATTTCACACACCGGCACGACAGCTGACGTCGGAAACGCTCTGACGCTTGCCCGCAAAAATGGGGCCTCGACAATCGCCATCACAAGCGAACCGCACTCCTTGGTAGGAAAGTCAGCCGCGCGCACCCTTCTAACCTGGAACTCCAACACCCCTAGCGTCCCACTCTATGGCGACTTCCTAGAGGGCCGCATGAGCCAGCTGTTTCTTATCAATATGTTGTACGTCGGGCTGATTTTTGGGAGTGATGATAGTCACACCCAGAAATTAAAAGCCACGGCAGAAGCCTTGGAGGCATATTATCGGCACGACCGCGGCTGAAAATTGTTAGCTCAATTTTGAACAGTGGCGTACAAACGTTCCACTCAAATCGGTGTGAACCATTGAATTTATGCGCCCGGCCAGGAGGATGGGAGGAAGAGTGGCCGAGCGCAACAGAGAACCGCTGTAATTTCTTATCGCGATTGCTCTAAAACAAACACGTGAGGATTTTCTGAGTGTGAAAGACCCGAAATGTCTAAATCCATCTCCGAACCCTCAATCCACGTTACGCGTTCAGGAGAGATACGGTCCGTGAATGTAGTAACCGGCTCAATGTCTAGAACACCCTTCTCACTGAAGTAGTGCATGGGAATGACAGCCTTAGGCTTTATTCGCGAAATAAAGTCATCCAAATCATCCAAGGAAATTGTCGCGTGCTCACCCGTGAGTGCTAACAATAGATCAACCTTCCCGGCTAGATTTTCAATGTGCTCAGGCGCTACTGCATTACCTATGTCGCCCATGTGAAGAACACGGACACCGCCAATCTCAAAATGGTAGAGCGCGTTGGCATCTGGATCTCTTTGGAAGTATTTTTGGAAATCATAGGTCATGCTCTCCATCGCGGGATATGACGTTATAAATAATCCCCCGACTTCCAATCCACTGTCTGAAACTTCAAGTGCATTCACTACAGTAGGATTACCGCCGACATGGCTAGCGTCACAGTGAAAATCATCAGTTGCGGAGCTCATTATCACGATATCAGCAGGCTCCGATATCGGGTCAAATCCCGCGAGTGAGGGGGTATATGGATCAGTCACTACCGACAAACCCTCATGCTCTAAGCGAAAGCTCGCATGAGCGTAAAATTTTAGTTTCATCGAAATTCTCCTCAAACCTCTTCACCAGTAAATAGGGTCCAACTGTCACAGAGTTCTTCTTGGCGAGCAGCAAAAGCGGTTAAGTGGTCGCTTTCCATGTGATCATTCCAATGAGGCCGTGTCTCCCAGTCCTCAACAAACATAAACAGGCCTTGCTCATCGTGTGAGCGATGCATCTCATATTTGTTGCAACCTTCTTCCAACCTCGTTGGCGCAACCAATGAGGCAAGCACACCCTCGAGCTCAGCCTCTTTCCCGGCCTTGGCCTTCAATGTCGCAATAACGGTCAAAGTCATGCCGTCTCCTTTCGATATTTCACTAATTGTTCACAAAGTTGGAGGTCGACGCCCTGGTCTAGATTTGAAACCACGTGATCAGCGGCGTCGAAGTTCTCGGAAGCTGTGTAAGCTGAGATTGTTACTATACAGTTCATTCCAGCCGCCTTCGCGGCGCTGAGACCAATATGGCTATCCTCAACTACGACACATTTCGTGGGATCCACTGACAACGTTGTTGCGGCCAAGTGATATATCGCTGGGTCTGGCTTTTTGTGCTTAACTACATCACCAGCAAAGATTTGTATTCTGGATGATCTTTTGTCACCCAAAAGTTTCCAAACCAGTGTAGCGACGGCTCGTTCGTTAGAGGTTGAGCACACAGCAACCTTTAACCCCGCTTCGAACGCGGCGTCTATCATTCGAGCAACGCCATCACGCAGTGTTAAAGCCCCACTTTCGATTATGTTCAGGAAAAACCCTGTCTTCACTTTATGTAGGTCGATAACCATCTGATCGCGCTGGTCCTCACGGGCAACAGGCCAGCCCACTTCATCGAAATGACGGCGCAGTCTTTCTTTGCCACCGCCCGTCGTTAGTAAGTCGCCATAACGCTCAATATCCCAATGCGCATCGATACTAAGTTCCTTAAAGGCCATGTTGAAGGCGACCCGGTGACCATCGCGCTCAGTATCAACTAAGACGCCATCACAGTCGAAAATGAGTGCTTGCATTGGACTTTCACTCATTGATGTGCTCCTGAGGCCCTGCCGTTGGAGCCGAATAGTTTGATCGATCCTTTCACGTCGTCCTTCATAGTCTGATACTGAGCCTCCACATAAGGTATCGGCTCACCCAGAGATGGAGACGTCGCCTTCACCTCACAAAATCCATCGATGAACAACTTTTTATGGCCAGTGGAGATGTTAACTTTTGCTGCACCCAAGCTAATACACTTATGGAACTGATCCGGGGTTAGCCCTGTCCCACCATGAAGGGCTATCGGCACGTTTACTGCCTCGGAGATGCTCTGAAGTAAGCCAAAATCAATTTTTGCCTCTCCCCTATAGAAACCATGTGCCGTGCCTATTGCGGGCGCAAAAACATCAAGATTTGGAAGCTCTCGGCAAAACTCAATGCACTCAGTGAGGTCTGCCAACATTGCGGCCTCATCGCTAACAACTTTATCGTCCTCAACGCCACCGATAGCACCAATTTCAGCCTCGAGACCCACGCCGGCAGACTGTGTGAGTTCGTATACTTGCTTGGATTTTTGGAGGTTCTGGTTAAAAGGTAGTGACGATCCGTCAAACATCACGGCTGTCCAACCGGCGTCGATACACATCTTTATGACATCGACATCAGTGCAGTGATCGAGGTGCAGCGCGACTGGGGTGTCCACATCTCTGGCCATCGTTGCAACCCACGCTCCGACTGCCTTGGCCCCCCAATACTTAACCGTTTTAACAGATACCTGGACAATCACTGGCGCGTTAAGTTCTGCGGCACCATCCACTATGGATCGGGCGCTGTTGTAATCTATCATGTTATATGCGGCGACCCCAAAGCCTTCGGATCTCGCGCGCCTCAACATAGGCCCCATCGATACTAGCGGCATTTTAACACTCCTAAACGCTGTGCGGCGCCGGCAAGAGCCGGCGCCTCCCGCAGTCAAATTTTGGTTTCGTCGACTTTTGCAGGATGAAACAGCCTTGATCTTCCAGCGGCCTTCGCCTCGTTGTCGAACACTGTTCCCTTGGGAGCTGACACAATCTCAAGCTGCATGCCCCATGGGGCCATGAAATAACACCAGGTCAGCCCAAGGTTTGGGCCATCGGTATAAGAGGTTGGCTCACCGAGTATTTCCACATTGTTCGCCTTTAGGAAATCTATGGCAGCGTCCATATCATCGACATAGAACGCCAAATGGTGACCGCCTATGTCACTATTTTTGGGCGGAATTTTAACTTGGTCTGGGGCTTCGTACTGAAAAATCTCCAAATTGGTCCCGTTTCCACATCGGACATATCGAAACTCTTTGATTACGCACCGGTCATCCACCCGTAGGTGCTCCGACATCCAAGAACCCTCGCCCTTAAAATCTTTCGCAGCGGTGTAAAGAACCTCCGCACCAAGGACTTTTTCGAAAAAATCACAAGCTTCATCGATGTCCGGCACGGTGAAGCCGATGTGTTCCATTCCTCGCATTCCAGGCATTGCCATTTTACTAATCTCCCTATTGCGTCACAGATGCTTAGAAACAAAGTCACTCAGGGCTTGGTACTGCCCCGAATGGGCGACGGCCTCATAGAAGCCGCGATAGACTTGATGCTGGTCCTCATAGAGGCCCCGAAGTTGTTGATTTGGGTCAAAAGTGCTCTCAACCTGCACCATAGAGTCCACCGCTTCGTCGATAGAAGCGAAGGCGCCGGCGCCAAATGCACCCAGGATTGCCGCACCAAGAACTGTACACTCGCGCTCTTTTAAGACAGTGGTTGGCACGCCGATTATATCAGTCATTATCTGCACAAAGCCGTCCGACTTTGTACCGCCGCCGGTCAACCGGAAATCCGTAATCCCGCCGTCCACGTCGCTTTGGAATGAGTCGAAAACCATACGCATTTCGTTTGCGCATCCTTCTAGTAGGCCCCGGATCAGGTCTGCACGCTGATGATATAGGCCTAGCCCAAGGAAGCCTCCGCGAGAAACTGCGTCGTAATAGGGCGTGACTTGGCTAGCCATAAAGGAGTGAAACAATACCCCATTCGCGCCAGGCTTCGAAGTTTCGGCCTCGTTCACCATTACGCTGTAGACGCTCTTTCCCCTTTTAGCCGCTTCATCAAGCTCATTGCGGCCCAAGTGGTCGCGCCACCAGCGGAGACACGCGCCCAAGCTGAAGGCGCCCCCTTCAATGTCCCATGCTCCAGGCACACCGTGCCCGCCCCACCAAAGATTTTTGCCTTCGATACGTTGGAGGCTGTCGATATGGGCCACCATCACACCAGCGGTACCCACGGTGAATTCAGCCATTCCTTGCTTAATTACACCGGCACCAATGGCAGCACACTGCTGATCACCGGCGCCACGGCACAGTATCAAACCCTCCGGGAGGCCCATCTGTTCAGCCGCTTCCTTGGATAGCCTGCCGACTTGACCTGATGGAATACCTACGGGAGGAAGGCGATCACGGTCGATGCCACACACTTTGAGAATGCGATCAGACCAATCAAGTTTTTCAATATCCATCATGCCGTTAAGCGTGAGGGAGGCCGGGTCGGTAGACCAATCCTCTCCCCCCATCCGATACAGAAAATATTCTTGGCCATTCGCGAACCAACGAGTTTTCTCGAAGAGTTCTGGGGCATTTTCTCTCAGCCAAATAATTTTTGCTGCAGACCAGAGGGGGCTTATTTGCATGCCGGTGTGTTCTTGATGCTCTCCCTCACCCGGAAATTCATTTGCGAGCTTCTCCTCACATTTGAGAGCCCTCCCACAGTTCCAGACAATTGAATTCATCAGTGGCTTTTTGTGCTCATCCAGGAGCGCAAACGTTCCACGCTGACTTGAGAGGCCAAGAGACACATATGCGTCTGGTGGCAAATCTGCCTGAGCGGCTGCCTGACGTGAGGCCTGACATATACCGCCCCAAACAGCCTCAAGGTCCTGCTCAATCCACCCAGCCTTCGGCGACTGACAATCATATTCCTTGTAGCCATGACCCAAGGCGTCCCCACGCTCACTGAAGATCATTACAGTGCAGCCAGTTGTGCCCGCATCAATTCCGACAAATGCACGTTTAGCTTTCATTTTTTCCTCCCACAGAGACCGAATGGCTGTCTAGCCATGACGACAACGCGCCTAAAAATTTCTTGCGCCGCTTTTTTTCTTGATCCGAGAAATCATCCAGTAGTCTTTGTTTCTCGGTCAAAACGTCTTCACTGACGGTGATCGATTGAACGCAATCCACCGCTGGGTAGGTGTCACCTGTCCCAGTCCATCCACTGTTTGTTGAGAACCCATAGACCGCTAATCCGGATGGCCATGTAGCATCGAGCAATTGTGGTGTATCTCCTCGAGTTCGAACCCAGCAGTGAATGTCGCGAATATTTCCAGCATTAACTTGATCGAGGAGGTCTTGGGGCATTGAGCTATGCGGGGGAACTCCTGCGGCAAAGTCACAGTCGACTAGCTCAATCACTGCATCAAATCCCACAATTCGAAGAGCATCACGAAGGATTATGTGTTTAGCAGTGCATGCCCCCCTCCTCGCTTTGAGGGCGGCATACGGAGACCTGTCCCCACTTGAGAAATAAGGGATCTCTCGCACTGCGTGATAGGCTTCAACCACGGCAGCATGGCCTGAGCTCGAAATGTTATCGCGCACAAAACCTTGCAACTCGAACTGGTATCCACTGACGCTCACCGATCAATCCCCCTCAGAAATAGGCGTGCCCATCACCTGAGTCGAAGACGTGCCACTTGTCGCGATTTACAGTGAGGTGGCAGCTATCGCCCGGTTTGCCGTTGAACTCAGGAGTTGTTTTCACGCGAATTCGCGCATCTTCCAACTCCACTTCCACAAGCATGTCGCCCCCCAGCAATTCATTAACAAAAATCTTGCCTTTGATGCTGGGTTCGCCCGGATCGGTCATCGAAATGCTCAGCGCATCAGGTCGTACGCCCATGCGCGCTTGCTTCGCCTTGCGAGCGCCATTGAGGCGTTTTATTTGCTCGGAGAGCAGCGGAATTTCGAAATTTTTGTGGCTAAGGTGCACCTTATCCCCATTGCCTTGAAGGTCGCAGGTTAAGAAGTTCATTGCCGGCTCACCAACGAAACCAGCCACCCAAGCATTAACGGGATGGTTATAAATCTCGCTGGGGGTACCCCACTGCTGCAGCTCTCCGTCATGCATGACCGCGATATAGTCAGCCATTGACAGCGCCTCGAGTTGATCGTGGGTTACGTAAATCATTGTCGTACCCAGTGACTTTTGGAGGTGCTTGATTTCACCTCGCATGTGAGCGCGCAGCTTGGCGTCGAGGTGGGCGATCGGCTCATCGAAGAGGAAGAGTTTCGGCTCACGTACAATTGCGCGACCAATTGCAACTCGCTGCTTCTGACCACCCGATAGTTCGTGAGGCCGCCGCTCCATCAAGTGATCAATCTCGAGAAGCTTCCCCGCAGCCTCAACGCGATCCTTGATGGTACTGTCGTCCATCTTACGAAGTCGCAATGGATTTGCCATATTCTCAAAAACCGACTTGTGCGGGTAGAGCGCATAGTTTTCAAAGACCATTGCCACGTCGCGATCTTTTGGAGCCAGATCGTTAATACGCTCTTCATCAAACAAAACGTCTCCAGCAGAGATATGCTCAAGCCCCGCAAGCATACGCATTGTCGATGATTTTCCACATCCAGACGGGCCTAAGATTGAAACAAAACTTCCATCTGGACAGGTAATGTTGAGGTCCTTCACCGCCGGCGTTTCACCGTAATATTTCCAAACGTTTTTAAGCGTTACTGTAGCCATAATAGCCTCCCAATGTGACGGCTCTGAAAATCCTTCATGCCCTACAAACCAATCATTCCTTCACAGCGCCCATGGTGAGGCCAGTGACAAGATATTTGCGAATAACCAAGCCGAGCAGCATCATGGGTGCGGTTGTCACGACCCCCGCGGCCATAATTGAGCCCCACTGAATATTTTGAGGTTGAACCAGCTCGCGCGTTGCTACCGGCAAAGTTTTTGCACCACCTGACCCAATAATCGCGGCGAAGAGAAAATCATTCCACGCGAACAAAATGCAGAGGACTACAAAGGCGCCGATGCCAGGGGCCACTAATGGTACAATCGACCAAAATGCTTGGAAGCGTGTGCTTCCATCAACCATCTGAGACTCTTCGATCGCATATGGAACGTTGTCAAAAAAGCCCTTCAAAATCCAAATTGCGAATGGGAGGTTGAATGTTGTGTAGGCAAGGATCAAACCCGGAAGAGTTCCGACCAGATCAAGTGTGCGAAAGATCGAATAGAGTGGCACCATGACGGCGACAACCGGCGCCATTCGCGTAGAAATAATCCAAAAGAAGAGGTCTTTCTTTCCACGAAACTCTACTCGGCTGAGACTGTACGCAGCCAAAGATCCGAACACCACTGACACAATCGCAGAGCCACCCGCTGCGATTAGACTATTTGCCATGTAGCGCCCAAAATTACCCTCGGAGAACAGGCTTGAATAGTGCTCAAACGTCGGAGTGAATTCGAAAAAAATACCGACACCCGACCAGTCTCCTACGTCAGGCAGGTTGAACGCCTCCAACAAGTCTTTGAAGGACGAAACAAACATGATGACAAAAGGGAGGAGCGTCCAAATCAGGTACACGGCCAGGAACAACGCAGCAGAAACACGCAGCGCTTTTTGTAATGGCGTATCGTAGTGAACGACGTCTTGCGAGGCCATAATTATTTCCTTTCCGATTGCGGTTTGTCGAATACGCGCACCAAAATCATGCCGAGTACTATGGTTACGATGAGCAAAGTAAGGGCGATTGCGGCTCCTCGGCCCAATTTGAAGAACTTGAATGCAACTTCAAAAAGATAAACCGGGAGGATCTTGGTGGAATTTCCAGGACCCCCACCAGTGAGCACCAGAATGTGGTCGATGAAGCGGAAATTATCCATGAAGCGTAATAGGATAGCGATCAGGAGCACTGGATAAAGGTTGGGCAAAGTAATGGCGAAAAAGTTCCGGATTGGTGATGCGCCATCCACCATGTTGGCCTCAAGTTGATCACGAGGAACCTTTTTAAGCCCTGCAAGTGCAATCAAAGTGATTAATGGAGTCCATTGCCAAACATCCACAAAGACAATCGCGTACATTGATGTCGATTGGCTTGCCAAGATTGATGCACTATCGAGGATACCCAGGCTTTGGAGGATCCAGTGATACCATCCAAAAGTACCATTATATAGGAATAGCCAGAGTAGGCCTGCCACTGCTGGCGCCATCATCATTGGCATCAAAAGAGCAGTTACTAGGTATTTTTCGTAGCGGTGGTTATTCACAATCACCGCCAGCATCAAACCGATAGCCAACTGCATGAACAGACACATCGCGCTGTATTTAAGAAGCAAACCCCATCCGCTTAAAAAGTTAGGGTCTTTCAATAAGCGAGCGTAATTACGGAAGCCAACCCACTCTGAGCTCCCAATGTCGACAGATTGCAGCGACATAACAATGAGCCAGAAGAATGGATACAGGGATATAAATGCGAGAACCGCAATCGCTGGCGCCATTAGGTAAAGGTAGTAACGCTTTGGCGCCGGAGGGTTAAAAATCGTTGGCTCAGGCAGAGCATCTGTGAGAGGTCTGGCCTCGACTTCGATTGAGTGTTCCCTAGCTCTGAATAATTGGGCGGCACCAGACAGCATAGATTTATTTTCGAAATTTGTGACATCAGTCATGAGTGACGCTCCGAAGTGGTTCTGCTTTTCCTTGGAGGTAGGTTCAGCGGCAGAAAAAGGATCCGCTGAACCTCGCTTTTAAAGATCAGACATCATTCAAGAAATCGAACTGTTCTTTCATCGCTGCCGCAGTCTCTGCAGGCGATTTTTGGCCAGATAGCATTTGCTGGGTTTCTGAAGCTAAGATGGAGTGATACTCGTTTGCCTCAGGAATTTTTGGCCCCAATACAAAGTGTGGATCCTTGATGCCGTGATTGTATACAGCGTCAAAGGTAAGAGCATTTGGCATGTTTGTTGGCCGTTGCTGGGCCGCCTTAACATCTTCGCGCTCCAAAACAGACTTTCTAGTCGGGGTACCGCCTAGGCCTGCCAAAACATCGTACTGGATCTGGTTGCTGGTCGACCAAATTGCGAAAAGATACGCAGCACGCTGCATATCTTCTGAGGCGTTAGCATTAATGCCAATGCCACCGATGCCACAGTTAGTGCCATTAACGAGCGGACCACCAGTCAGGTTCCAATCCGCATCACCCTTTGGACATGGCGCGTAGGCAGTACGTCCACCAGATGCGACTGAGGTCTCTGGGTTTTCCACCGACGCAGCAAATTCATGATATTGGACTTGCATTGCGATGTTGCCAGACTGGTAAACAGTATTCAGCTCCAATGTGCCGTTAGCCAGGTTGTCTGGGTGAGAGGCATCGCCGAGCTCTTTAAATTTTTCCAACATCAGAACTGACTGTTCGTCGCCCCAGTTGGTGGGTCCGGGACGTTTGGAGCCCAGCTTGTCGTCGATTGGGAAGTCAATCCACTGCCCATGCGAGAACATCATGCGCTGAATATCAAGCTGAGTGGTCCAAGCAAACGAGCCCTGATGCTGCGCGTAGCCGTATGGCACGTCCGCGCCGCCTTCCTTAATCGCCTTAAAGAACTTAGCGATATCGAGGACCTGCTTCCATGTGGTCTCTTCGTTGAACTCCAAACGATAGCCATACTCGGCCTCAAAGTCCTTTGTGTGAGCCTCAAAGAGGTCCTGCCGGTAGAAAGTACATGCAACGGCCGCATCATACGGAAGGGCAATAATCTTATCTTCGGCATAGAAACGTCCACATGCTGACAGGAAGTTTTCAAACCAAGCGCCGTCCCCATATCCCTCGGGATCTTGTGGAAGGGTGTCGTCGCCAAACATGGTGCTCAAATCGACATAGAAATCAGCGAATGGCGCGCCGATTGGTTTGTCCTGCACATAATTCAATGTGTAGTCGGATTTGCCGGAGCGCAGATCAATCCCAGCTTTTTGCTGAACAACGGGCAAGTCATCCGTCAGGATCTCTACTTCAATGCCAGTTTTCTCATAGAACGACTGGATATTTTCGCGGATCGCAAACGATGGTGGGGTATTTTCTGAAAGAAAAACCAGTTTCGAACCGGCGTATTGACGCCATTTTGCTTCTTCAGATGAGGCCGCTTGAACCCGTGTGCTCATTATGGTGGAATTCAAGCCTACCGCCAGAGATCCTGCTCCAAGCATGGTAGCTCCCGCACCGCCCAACTCAAGAAACTTGCGGCGACTAATAGGCGTGTGGATCGCCTGTTTAGGTTTATAAAACATTTAGTCTCTCCCTTTTTAAGAGTGGCCGTCCGGCCAAACCTGACCTCAAGCATCGCTTCCACCCATTTGGGCCCCTCGATTCTCGAGTCAGCGCCCTCACGTTATTGTAAAAAATTTTTTTGTAAATAATTTTCTTCATTTTTTCTCTTTGTGCCTATTTTTTTAAGAAAATCTGTATATTTTTCTATTATTATTACATTAATTAAGAAAAAAATTATTTTTACGAAGTAGAAAGATGCGTGATTTTTTACCTCGTAATGCGCCCATAGTGCCGGCACTACACCTGAAGAAGTGCACTTTTGCGCCAAAAAGAAAAAAATTTTCATACTTGATTCCAGGATTTCGAATTTCGTATACGAAATACAAAATACAAAGTCTTGTCAACATCAAACAAAATGCTATCCTGCATCATTCAAAAGGTGATGAGATCTGATGCGCTCGATACGTTACAAAAAATCATTGGTCGAAGAGACATATGACAGCCTTCTTGCCGCAATCACGTCTGGGGAACTGGGGCCCGGTGAGCGACTGAACCAAGACCAGTTGGCTGAACAATTGAACGTGTCACGACAACCCGTGAACAGCGCCATTGCAATCCTAAAAGCCAACGGCCTGTTACATGACAACGGGAAACGAGGGGTCATAGTTGCCCCAATCGATCCTCAGTATTTCGTAAATATCTACGAGTTTAGATTAATCGTTGAGCCCTCAGTCGCAAAACTAGCGGCCGACCGTAAGCCAGACAATGCAGACGCAGAAGCAGAAGAAATTATGAAATTAGGAAAGTCTGCGGTGGAGAACGCAGATAGCTTTGACCTAATCGCGGCAGATGCAGCCTTCCACAGAATGATTTATCAATGGGCGGGCAACACTGTAGTTACGCAATCTCTAAACGCTAATTGGCATCACGTGGAACGCTTCATGGGACGCGTTCTAAGCGATGAAAAGTTTATCAAATCCACTTGGAAAGATCATCACGTGATCTTGGAGCACATCCAGTCAGGCAAAGGTGATTTGGCCGAAGTTCAAATGCGCGACCATATACACAGAGCGAAGGAAAGCACACTGGCCGCGCTTATAGCACACAACAAATAAGGTAGCTGTAAGCGCCTTCCACACAAAGGATACCAAATGCTCGATCTCGGCAAACGAAAATCCATCTATCAACCAGAACAGGACGGCTTAATATTTCCACAAGAGCCAAAATATGAAACCGTTGAAGCAGAACGCGAACACCGCAAACAACGCCTCGTAGCAGCCTGTCGTGCATTTGCTCAACAAGGTTTTGATTACGGCTTTGCCGGTCACTTAACAGTCCGCGACCCAGAAAACCCTGAGCTGTATTGGACAAACCCCATGTGCATTCACTTTAGTAAAGTGAGGTTATCCAATCTTATACTTGTGGATCACAACGGCACTGTAATCGAAGGCGAATACGCAGTTAACCGAGCCGGGTTTGTACTGCATGCTAACGTACATGATCAGCACCCTGATATTATCGCGATGTGCCATGCCCATACCACCTATGGGACCGCTTGGTGCGCTACGGGGCGCCCAATCGATCCGATCACTCAGGACGCGTGTGCATTCTTTGAGGATCACGTTGTCGTTGGGGAACAGGCTGGAGCAGTTGCAGTTGAGACCCATGCTGGCTCAGATGTCGCAAAAGCATTCAAAGGGGTTAAGGCGGCGCTCCATCAAAACCACGGCCTTTTGACTGCCTCGCGCCACTCCATCGAAAGTGCGGCCTTCTGGTTTATCGCACTTGAGCGCTGCTGCAAACAGCAGCTCGATATTGCCGCAAGCGGGATTACGCCAATCCGAATTCCTGATGAGCGTGCTCGATACAGCCGAGAGCACGTCGGCAGCGAGTACATTGGATGGCTTCACTTCCAAACCATATGGAACCAGCTTGTGGTAGACCAACCGGATATGTTGAGCTGACATACCCAATTGAAAATCCAAAAACTGGTATTAGCATCTCAAGCCGCAGTGCCAAACACACGATCCAAGTCAGCACCATCCCAGATTTGTGAATTGTTGACGACGACCTCTGGAGGCGGATGGCGCACGACCACAATTTTGGCGCGATACCTTGAGAGGTCGGAGCACAGCTTCTAGGAAAGTGCTTAGATAAATGCTGTAGCCAAGAAAAAAACATTGATTGCATTTGATATTTTTGTGAATTTGGTGGAATGAAAAAATGAGGACTGGAGCCCGTTGGAATTTCAGGGGCAACGCAGTCGGCCACTAGCCTGCGTCATCAAAAGGCCAGGAATGTAATAGTGAGGACGAATTGTTGGCTTATGAAATTAGCATTGACCTCGGCACGGCCAACATTGTCATCGTCGACAACAAGAATGGCGTCGTCTTAGATGAGCCGTCGGTAATCGCCTACCAGGTAAAAAATGGTCAGAAGCGCCTCCTAGCCGTCGGGGATGACGCCAAACTCATGCTGGGCAAGACGCCGGAGAGTATATTGGCAATCCGCCCCCTGTCTGACGGCGTGATTGCGGATTTCGACGCGGCGCAGGACATGATTTCTGCATTCTTTAAAAAAGTGCTGAATAATTTTGCGTTTCGAAAGCCAGTCGTATTTGTGTGCGTGCCATATGGCGCCACGCCGGTGGAGAAGCGCGCAATCAAGGCGTCCGTTGAGGCCGCTGGCGGCCGCCGTGTCGGCCTTGTCGAGGAGCCGATGGCGGCCGCACTGGGCGCCGGAATGCCGGTTCTGGAACCTACGGGCTCCATGATCGTGGACATCGGCGGCGGCACGACCGAGGTTGCGGTGCTGTCTCTCGGGGGCATTGTCGTCGCGCAGTCGATCCGAGTTGGTGGGGACCACTTTGACGCGGCGATAGCCGCATTCATCAAAAAGAAATATAATCTCAATGTCGGCTTAGCCACTTGTGAGATGCTGAAATTTGAGATCGGCACAGCCGTCCCGCCCAATGACGGCGTTGGACGTAAGACGAGCGTTCGGGGTCGCCACGGCGTCAGTGGCCTTCCCCAAGAAATCGAGGTCACGCAGGCAGACATTGCCGAGGCGCTGCGGCCGTTGGTGAGCAGCATCTGCGAGGCCGTGATGCTCCTTCTGGAGCAAACACCGCCTGATTTGGCTGGAGACATTCAGGAGCACGGCCTAGTCCTCACGGGAGGCGGGGCTGGCCTCGCAGGGATCGACAGGGCCCTAATGAATGCGACACACCTCCCGGCGGTTGTCGCAGAAAATCACAAATACTGCGTGGCATTTGGCACTCAAATTGCAATGAACTTAGGCAAGCGCATTGAGCACGCAATTCAGCGAGATCCGTGAACTAGTTAGTGATAGCCTGGGAAGCTCGTGCGTGCGCAGCAGTGATTAAATTTGGAATAAAATTCACAAAACTATCAACTAAACGCTTGATAGACGGCTTTCTAACAGTTCACCAGTCTCCGTTAAGAGCGGATACGCTAGAGTTGCAAATGATGAATTCAGCGTCGTCACAGACCTCAGAAGATCTATATGGATTGCACTCGTCTCTATCGACGCGGTTTGCCCGTCACTTAAACGGATCAAATGTTGCTTTTCCAACTCTTGCTCCAGATCTCTGATCGTTTCTTTTTGTTCGACTAGTGAGCGCGCAATGTCCACATCGTCGGAGCCCAATGTACCCCCCTCCAGAATAGTGATGTGCGGGGATACACTTCACACTGATATTCTTGGAGCGGCTGCACGTAATTGGCGGACCGTCTTAGTAGAACGGGACGGAATGTTCGCTGGGGTCGAAACAAACAACTTTCTGGCCGCTGCAGCGCTGAACCCAACTTGGCGCCTTTCCAGAATTTAAAAGATCAGCTGGCCTGCTTAGAGGCTTCCAGCCCAGCATTGCTGCGGGTTGGTGTGGCAAATCGGTAGCCGTGGTCTGCGATTAGCCGCTGAACTCGACCAGGATAATCAGTCACAATGGCATCGACCCCAAACCCTAACATTCGCTTGATGTCAGCCGCCTCATTCACCGTCCAAACGGCCACTATCAGGCCAAGTTTCTTTGCCTCATCAATGATATCCTGACTTACATCCTCAAAATAAGGACACCAAAGCTTGCCACCCGCGTCTTTTACCAGCTGGGGGATTGTCTCTTCACGCCCGGTAAATTCCGGTGAAACCGCTCGAGAGGAATCCTCACCATAATGCGTCTGCGGCGGATTTAAGTATGTCAAAAATGAAGTGGGCAAGTCCGGGGCATATGCCTGACAAGCCTTCAACAAGTCCCAATCAAAACTATGGAGTACCGTTCTCTTGGACAGATCAGTCCTACGAACAACCTTGACGACTTCCGTAACCAAGCGCTCGCGGTATATGGGATCAGAAACAAATTGGGGATCAGACTTAATTTCTAGCATTAAGTAAGTATCTGAATACCGGGGATGCGAAACTAATGTGAGTAAGTCTTCAAGTTTTGGCACATGGACATCGTCAACCTGCGATTGGTCAGCGAACCGCTGACCATAAGCAGTAGATCCATCAATCCATCCAATTTCATATTGACGCACTTCATCCCAAGTCAGGTCTGAGAAGCGCAGTTCTTCCTTGATAAAATGACCATTTAGCCCTCGGAATGTCGGCGCATGGAGCCTGTGATTGTGCGTAATGACGGGTACGAAATCCGCAGTCATGACAACATCAAATTCAAGCAGCTTTACCCCGGTATTAATGGCAAACTCAAAGCCAATCATCGAATTTTCGGGGAGTACGCCGCGAGCGCCTCGGTGACCAACTATTCGAACTGTATTTTGTGCACCGCGAAATGCTTCCGCTGCATCCAGCTCAATCATCCCCCAACCTCTTTAACGAAACCGCTTCAAACTTTAGACTAGATTGCTGGTTGGGTGGGTGCAAGCGTGATCGGGAATTGTCGGGAAAAGATATCCTGCTGATACAAGCTCAGCCGCTGAAGTGAAGTTTTCGCCGGTGGATAATATCTATCAACAGCCAAGCCCACGTAGGAGAAAACATGAACGTTAAACTGAAGCAACGAACTTTCAATTTTGCCCTGTCGGTACCGTTAGATGCGGCAGATAAAGTTGAAACCGCAATATCAGATCATGCCACTTGGATGCGAGAAACGCATAGCTACGACGATAGCAAAATACAGCTCGTTCACTATTACGTGTCGAAAGCAAATGAGCTTGTAAACATCGCTGACCCCAGTCAGGGCACGACCAATCGGGTTCTCTATTCTATCAACGAAGTCTACGTGATGGACGAGGGAATAGACCAGCACCTTGCCGCAGGACAAAGCTGGAAAAACTTCCAATCATTTGTCGGCACAATCACCGAATTTGGGAGTGTTCTGATTGCCAATGGGGAGGTCATTGAGACGCTCTGACCTTGGCATATCAACAGAAAGTTAACTTAAGCCTTCAATTATAGGAGTTCAAAACATGCGCAATTCATCAAAATGGGCGGCACTTTTTTTGGCATGCAGCACCAGCCCCTTATTAGCAGACGGACATGCAGGTCTATGGAACATGGTTGGCCTTGCAAATGCGCCATCAACGATGGCAATAATCGAAGGCACCACCGGTTCAATCATGATGGCATCCTCTACTGATCTGTGGGATTGGTCTGCCGCACCTGAGGGATTTCCATCACTCGTCACTGCGGAGTGCACTCAGTCTGTTGCACTCACAACCAATGGACAGCCAGTTGGTGGTGTGGGCGTTTGTAGCATGATGGATCCCGACGGAGATTTAGCCATATTCTTTGGCGAGATCACACCAAGAATGGAATACATTGGGTCATTGACTGCCGGCAGCGGGAAGTATGAACCGTATGTTGACCAAAAATTCATTGGCACAGTCACCGGTATGCTGAGCACAGGGCAGCAAATGTACCACGTAGTCCCAGCCAACTAAAATCTTACCCCAATAAGTTAACGCCCTGCCCCACAGAGGTCATGGTGAATAACTCCCAGAGAAAGTAAGCCCGTCATGATTGTAAAACTTACGCAGGATTTGGCTCGTGGCTTTAAGCCATGGAAAGACATGTTTCATGAGAATGAGGCCGCACTAAATGCCCTTGGAGGAAAGCTCATTTTCGCAGGCACCGAAAAAGATAACGACAATAAGTTAACCGTTATAATCGATTTTGACTCCCCCGAAGCTTTGAAGGCTTTTGGCGGCCACGAGGAACTTAAAGCCAAAAGAGCCGCCGCAGGCGCTATCTTGGAAACAACCGTGGTGACACCCATGAGTGGAGAGTCTTTCACTAAGTGACGCAGAGCTAATTGAAGCAAATATGCCAGTGCTGATTTGCCTCAGTTTATCCCAAATATCTCGACTAACTACAAAATAAGGACCAAAAATATGCCCATCGAAGTGAAAAGTTTTGCGTCCCAGGCAGACGAAGCCAAGGACATGCCCAATGCGCGTATGGAGGCCGTGAACGTACTCGGTCAGCGCGTGATGAAGTTGACGCTTGCACCAGAGTGGAAATGGTCAAAGGACATTAAGCCACTTGTTGGTACGCCTAGCTGCAAAGCTACGCATACTGGTGTCATAGTTGAAGGTACTATTCATTGTGTTTGCGACGACGGCTCCGAGGCCACCTACACAGCGGGTGACGCATATGCCATTTCGCCCAATCATGATGCTTGGTGTGTCGGTGGAAAGCGTGCAGTTGTATACGAATTCGCAGGAATGTGGGGGGAATAGAAATGTCTCTATACCAAAAACTAAAAAAAGTCATCGAGGCCCGAGATTTCGAGGGCTATATTGAGCTCATTCATGAAGACGCGGAAATTGTATTTCACAAATCGGGTAGAAAACTCACCAAAAGTGAGTGGGGGCCGATGTTCTCTACGATGATGGAAAACCCAAAGTTCGTAACCAATTCGTCTCGATGTGTTTACGAAAATAGTGAAATTATGGTCTCACATAATTTCAATTCGTATCCCGACGACACAAAAGAAGCGGTTATGCTGGTTTGCATGCTCAAAGACGGAAAAATTATTCGCATGGAAACAGGGGCGACCCCTATTTAATAAATACATGATGCAACCAATGATTAAACGAAGGCGAGGCCCAACCAAGGCGGCCTCGCCTTTTGAGTATTGGCGTTTTCGTACTTATGACTTGGCCCAATTTTACCAGCCACAAGAGAAAAATTAGGCGCCAAATCAGCGAAGTCTCCCCTTATGCTATGCTTTCTGCGCTATATTGAACTTTGTTCGTGACTTGACTTACTGCCCGAGAAAAACACCTCCACTCCTATGAAAAATAAAAATATTAACCCTGCACTGGTCAGCGAAATTATCGAAATGGCGCTGAGTGATCATGCGACCTTCGATCAGATCCGCGGCTTGCATGGACTTGAACCAGATCAGGTAAAGGCATTGATGCGTAAAAATTTGAAGCGTGGCAGTTACCTTGCTTGGCGGAGACGCGTACGTACATTTTCTGATCGTCGCGAGATCTATAAATGAACTCAGATCCTCATTCATGGGCGCATGATCTGTCTCAGTTATACGCTGAAACTTGGAGGCGCCTGATACGCGGTGTCCACGACCGCCATGCCCCAGCGCGGCACCCCACCTTGGCAACTGTAAATAAAGAGGGAAAGCCACAGGCGCGGACGGTCGTGTTACGAGCAGCTGATCGAGGTTCGGCCACTCTGGATATACATACCGATTTACAATCCAGAAAGGTAGCGGACGTGACTATCACACCCTATGCGGCACTCCACATATGGGATCCATCAGCCGATTTGCAGATGCGGCTCGAGGCAGAAGTCAACGTCCTGACGGGCGATGACGCAGAAGAGATATGGGAGAAGGTCCCCGAAGTGTCACGCTTATCTTACGGAATAAGCCCACCACCGGGCAAACCTATTCCAACAGCACTGGATTATTTGAAAAATGCCGACCCAGCATCTTTTGCCGTGTTGCGGTTAGAACTATCATGCATTGATGCGTTGCATCTTGGTCAAAACCATCGTCGAGCGCGCTTTAGCCGTAGCGATAACTGGTCAGGGACTTGGGTCGCACCCTGAGCTTTGACTATTTGAATAGATAGTTCAGGACGTCCCGATTACTCACTGGACGCAGTTCGCAAAACGGCCTCACATCGCACTCTGAGTGAGCGCCACTACCAATTGATCCAGTTATTACAATTCTCACAAAAGCCGAAGACTAATCATCGCTGGGGCTAAAACCACGAGAGTGATTGTGTGGGTAAGATCAAACGTTAAACACACGCAACTCTAAGACGTTAACTGAGAGCCACATTTTGACAAAACTTAAATCTCTAATTTTTCCAACTCATCTGCCAACCACCACATAGGTTCAGGATCAAAACTCTTGTGAATATGAATTTTGTGCAATTTCCGGATCAATTTCTCCTGTAAATCTTTTCGACCGCTGTGAAATGGTTGGGTCAGCTCTACAACATCAGGCGCAGGATCACGAAATTGGGATGTCCAGCTGGCTAGGTGGAATAGAATGGGCACGAAAGCGATCCCTGCTTCAGACAGAAAGTAAAGTTTCTTCTGCGCATGCTTCTTTGATTTTTCTACGTGTAGCAACTCCAACTGCACCATGTATTGAAGTCGATTTGCAAGAGATGCAGACGAAATTCCTTCGCGATTTTTTTTTAATATTTCGTTGAAGCCACGTCGATCAAACAGAGCAATATCCCTGAGTATTATGGGAACCCATCTATCAACGAGTAGGTGACCGGCGAGCCCTATCGGACACATTTCTTTTTCAACGATATTCATATCCAACATTGCGACCCCCTAAACCACTTCAACCTATAGACTAGATTGCTGCGCGGTCAGTGGTCAACTTCAAACTGTGTCGTGCCGCGATAAGGCATTTCAAGCCCTGGAGGATTCATCATGTCGATACCCAAATTTATTGCCATCACAGCTGCTAATTGCCCCGCTGTTAGTAGGCAGGGCGCGCTAGAAGAAATGGCGCACTTCGCTCAAGAGTGCCGAGAAAATGGCGCGGTGCGTGTCACATACGGCAGCGTAATTTCAGGCCGTCATCCCGGAGCCTTAGTGTTCGTCCAGTTCTTTGATGACCTCACTGGGTTTGAAGGGGTCATGAATATGATCCCACAATCATCTACATACTCACGAATGATTAACAACCACGCAGTGGCTCCGTTTTCACGGAACTTGTTTCGGGGCAAGCCGATTGAGTTTGAACCAAAGCTGGAGCCTATGCCCAAATACTTGATGCTGACCCGCGCCCGTCGTGGGGCTTTAGACGAGGCCGATATGCTTGGATTGTTGAATAAGACAGCATCAGTTTTTAAAGCATCAGGGGCTCAAACTATGCGCATGGGCCAGGTCCTCACTGGATCTGATCTCGGAACGTATATGCTTGGCGTAACATATCCTGACATGTCTGCCATTGAGCGAACCTATGATGCACTAGCGGGCAACACGGATTATGCGCAGTTAATCAGCAGCGTCGAAGTCGACATGCGTTCAATCACGAAGATAGCTGGCATCCTTTAGGCGCCAATCAGACAGACCAGTAACGTGTGGCGAGGAGGCAATGAGAAAAATGCTGCCTTGAACACATTACTGTTATCAGAATCAACGTATTAAGGAACGCGCAATGCTATTTGTTGTAAAACTAACCCACGACTACTCCACGTGTCAGGCCCATCACCCCGAAAAATTTCCACTATTTCGAGATACGCTAGCAAACGTGAAAGATCATGGGATCAAAGTTCACGGTCACTATTCAAATCGTCTGGAACATACCAACTACATGATCCTTGAGGCCGAGACTTTCGAACAGCTTGATGCGGCATTCGATCCAATTCTTGAGATGGGCCATTTCGAGATTACACCGGTTATCCAAAGGTGAGAAAGCAAACGTGTTAACGTCGTCGAATTAACGTCCATGTGCCTCCGTTATACTTGACCACGGCGCGGCAAGTAAGCTGCGGCACAGGGCGGACTAATCTAGGGTCAGTCCATGCCCTAACGTTTCACTGTTACAGAATGAGCCGAAGCAACCCTACTTTGGCGCACAAATATCTGTGTATTCGTTCGGTTGTCGGTGAAGTGAAAAGTTGAAAACGTTCTCGCGCAGTTCTTTACAACGATCCAAATTGATCTTGGCGATTACCAGTTCATCACCGGCGCCCTGTGCTTTGGCCACAATTTCGCCTGTTGGAGCAATTATGCAGCTACCACCGATCAAATCGCAGTTTTCCTCTAATCCTGCTTTTGCAGTCCCGATAACCCAGCAACCATTTGCATAAGCACTCGCCTGCATGCACAAATGATTATGAAAATCTTGTAAGTGATCGTGCTCTGGAGCAAGCGGATAATGTCGCGGCGTGTTGTAGCCGAGCATGACTAACTCTGCTCCTCGCAAACCCATGACCCTGAACGTCTCTGGCCAGCGCCGGTCATTGCATATACACATACCGACTTTTCCACCAAAAGCATCAAAAACCGGAAATCCTAAGTCTCCTTTTTCAAAGTAACACTTTTCGAGATGTTGAAATGGTCGCCAGGGTTCATGTTCAAAATGGCCAGGCAAATGGATTTTACGGTATTTCCCGACAATCTTCCCAGAACCGTCAACAATTATTGATGTGTTGAACCGTTGCTTTTTCCCATTTTGCACAACCAACTCGGCATAGCCTAGGTAAAAACCAATATTAAGTTTTGCGGCTGCGTCAAATAAAGGCTGCACATCAGAATTCGGCATCTGAGTTTCAAACCATGCATCCAACTCAGCATCATCCTCAGTGTACCATCTCGGAAAAAATGTGGTCAGCGCCAATTCTGGAAACACTACCACTTCAACGCCGCGCGCTTTTGCTTCATGTAGCAACGAAACCATTCGAGACACAGCCGAACTGCGCGGTTCATCCTTAGCTATTGGCCCCAATTGGGCCGCTGCAGCCATATATTCACGCTTCATTTTTTACTCTCATTTAGAGGCCAATTCGGCCTGGCCTAATACAACTCTCAGCAGCACATCAACACCGGGAGCAATATGCTCCGGAGCTGTAAATTCATTGATGTTGTGGCTTAATCCGTCTTTCGAAGGCACAAAGACCATAGCGGTGGGGCAATTTGGCGAGAACATCTGTGCATCATGACCTGCACCAGAGGGCATTAGGCGCACTGAATAACCCAAAGACTTTGCATGAGATTCAATCTCACCGACAAGACCTAAATCAAATTCAACAGGTGCAAACCTGGCAAGACTACGACGATGAACTTTACACCCTTGTGCCACAGCGAAATCTTCAGCCGCTCGATTGAGGCGCTCCTCAGCTTTTTTGAGCGTCTCATCACAAGTGTTGCGCAAATCAACGGTCAATACTGCACGCTCAGGCACGACATTTACCAGACCAGGTGACACGTCAAACATGCCAACGGTGGCCACTTGAGGCGACCCAAAATCATTTGCAATGGCGCGTGCTTCAACGGCAATTTGTGCAGCAACCAGCCCCGCATCATGTCGCATTACCATCGGCGTAGTGCCCGCGTGGCAGGACTGCCCTTCAATTACATATTCTGCCCAAGAAATACCCTGCACCCCTGTCACCGCACCAATGGCCAAACTTTCAGCTTCAAGAACTGGCCCTTGTTCAATATGCAGTTCCAGGAAGCAGTGGGGACGCAGAGCGAGCACTGAGGCTTTGCCTGCATAACCAATACGTAGAAGCTCTTCCCCTACCGTTTTGCCATCAATTCCCTGAACTGACAGCATTTCATCCAAATCCAGCGCGCCCTGTGCAACGCCCGAACCCATCATGTCGGGGGCAAACCGCGCGCCCTCTTCATTTGTGAAAAAAGCAACTCCCACTGGCAGACGGGTCACTGCCCCCGCGTCATTCAAGGCCTGAATAATTTCAAGCCCGGCTAAAACGCCTAATGCCCCATCATACAAACCTCCAGTTGCGACAGTGTCGATGTGAGACCCAATGATCACGGGCGCTGCATCTTCAGAGCCTGCGCGCACGCCCCAAGTGTTGCCAATAACATCAGTGGTAATTTGTAGGCCTGCCTCTTCCATCCACTGAATGACAAGGTCACGCCCTGCCCTGTCCTCATCACTCAGAGCAAGACGTTTCACACCGCCACCCTGGAGCGCACCAATTTCACCCAAGGCAAAAATACGGCCCATCAAGCGGTCTAAGTTGATCTGAACGTTCATGTGATTTTCCGAACTTCATCAGCACTGCGCCCGATCAATTTTACGTATAGATCTGGATCCGTATCACTTTCGGTGCCAAATATGAGAACTCTAGAATTAGCATCCAAACTCAATTTTCTGCGCGCTTGGGAATGATCCGCAGCTGCCATCAGTGCAGCCAAGCCCGCCACGGCCGACTCTCCGGCAACGATTGGTAAGTCATCTGCGGTCGGATTAGCCAAGACCTGCATCATCATTACTGCGTCATCATCCGTAACTGACATTACGGCATCGGCAGTTTGACGCAGGATGTCCCAAGCGATCACACTAATTTCACCACAGGCTAGGCCCGCCATTAAAGTATCTAAGTCGCCATGCACTGGAGTAGGAATTCCGTGTCTTATGGATTCAAGCCAACAAGCAGACTGATCAGGATCCGCCAACACAATCACTGGCCGATCATTGCCATATCTGCGCTTGGTGTAGGCAGCCACTGCTGCCGCCATACCGCCAACGCCAGTTTGTAAAAAAATATGTGTAGGCGCAGCTTCCAATTGGTCACAGGCTTCGGCGGCCATTAGTTCGTAACCCTGCATCACGTCCTTTGGTATATCTGTGTAGCCGGGGTACGAGGTATCAGAGACAACAAACCATCCCTCTCGTGTAGCTGACTCTTGAGCCTCACGCACGCTGTCATCGTAATTGCCCTTGGTGCGGATTACAGTGGCCCCATAGGCCTCGATAGCATGCTTGCGGCCTTCGCTGACTGTCGAGTGGATTAAGATTACACACTTGCAGCCAAATGTCTGCGCACCCCAGGCGACAGAACGACCGTGGTTGCCATCTGTCGCGCAGCACACAGTCACCTGAGATATCAAATCACTATGTGTACCGTCTAAAAGCGCACTAATTTTGGGCATTTCAATGCCCTTGATCCTTGCGATTTCACGACGCAACAACTGTGAAACGGCATAGGCTCCACCTAGCGCCTTGAAACTACCCAGACCAAAACGCGGGCCCTCATCCTTATAATGTATGCTCTCAACATGTGCTTTGGCAGCAAGTGACTTTAGCGGGATTAAAGGGGTCGGCACATATCCAGGCCAGGCAGAAATAGTGGACTTGGCAATAGCAAAGGCGTCATCGTTTAACACTGCCGATTGTTCCGGCCCATATACGGCCTCCTTTCTTGCCATAGAATTGAGCAAGAGTTCGTTGTCTTTCTGTAGGCCAAGAGTGTTAGTAAAGCGCACTGTCAAAGCTCCCCTCAAGATGGGCGATGAAAAGCCCAGAACGCATCCTGCTCCCACATTAATACTTCGCGACGGACGCTAAAATTTATCTTAGGCTCTTTGAATTCAAAGTTGAGGATGATATAAAAATTTCATAAAATCAAGATCTATGAAAAATAATTTTCATAAATTGCGCGGTGAGCTGAGTGACAAAAAACCACAAAAAAACAAGCGAACCTGGTTCGAATAGTACAATCGTGGACACACTGCACAGGATTTATCAGGACTTCAGCAAACAAGAAAAAAGGGTGGCCGATGTCATCCTTGATGCCCCAGGTGAACTAGGACTTTACTCAGCCTCTGAGTTGGCTGAACGCGCCAACGTGTCCAAGGCCACAATCACACGCTTCGTGAGGCGTGCCCAATTTTCTAGCTATGAAGAACTGCGGCTCGCCGCACGTGAGGCTCGCAGCTGGGGTTCGCCGTTGTTTCAAACAGGACCGGCCACTAGCACGGGAGGCAACGATTTTCTGTCAGACTTTTTAGAGGCGGAAACGCGCAATCTTGCCCAAGCCCTCAACAGCTTGGTACCATCTGAAATTGACGAGATGGCCGAAGCCTTGATTGCCGCGCGCAGCTTAGTGTTCATGGGATTTCGCAACAGCCATTTTCTAGCCAGCTATGCTCGCAATCAATTTCTACAATTTCGAAGTGGAACGCGCATTTCGCCTGGACCAGGCGAAACTATCACTGAGAGTACTGCGGACCTGACTAGTGAAGATGTTGTTTTGGTTATTGGTTTGCGCCGTATCCTTAGCTCGTTAAAAAGTGAAATGGAGGCTCTCCATGATCGTGGTGTCCCAATCCTATTACTCACAGATCCCTCGGCGCGTGTCGTGCCAGCATTTGCGCGATGGACACTTACATGCCCAGTTGAATCTCCTTACCTTTTTGACAGCTATTCAGGTGTTCAATCAGTGTTACGGATATTGGCATACAAAAGTTTTCAAAAAGCAGGAAAGCGGGGACGCGCTTACATGGAAGCCATTGAGGCGCGGCATGCCGAGACCGGTGCGTTCGAATAGCTTAAATGGCGAAATTAACACAACAAACTAATCGCCAATTGGTTGGTGCCGAATAGTGCCGTGAAGAGCCCGCAGGGTGTTGCGGATTGACTGTAAATTAGCAGCGGCATCGGGCATCCGCGCTGCGATTGTTCCCATCAAGCAATCAATCGTAAAAAGCTGTGCATAGCGTGTCTGTGCAGGCAGCATAAAAAAGGTGTGATCGTTGAAAAATTCGACCGGCAAGACAATTTCGCTCACCTTGGCCAGGGGACTTTCAACTTGCGTAATCGCTAACGTCATTGCCCCGTTCGATCGAGCCAATTCGATAGATTGCACTACTGGCGCGGGAACGCCGGTAGACGAAATAGCAACGAACAGATCGCCCTTCTTCGCCACGGCTGCTGCCATTCGTTGACGATAGGAATCTAGGATTGATTGGACGGGAAGACCAAGTCGAAACATGCGGTTTTCGAGTTCTTCACACAACACACTTGATGTCCCGCCCACGCCAATGCAGTAAGTGATCCGTGATTTAACGACCGCGTCGGCAGCCTTATCCAACACTTTGACGTCAGTTGCCTGCGCGGCGCCGCGCAATGCTCCCATTGATGCGTCAAGCATCACCTTAACCAATTCACTGGGGAATGCATCACCGCCCTCCACGTGCGGCGTGTTTAATACCTGAGTCAGAATTAAATCTTGAGCGAGACGATGCTTTAGAGCTTTAAAGCCTTCTAGGCCAATTCGACGGCACATACGTAAGACAGTTGGTTCTGAAACGGCAGCCCTATCCGCCACTGCCTTTATTGATGCGTGTGAGACCCATTCAGTGTTTGCCAAAATGATACGCGCTACCTTCGCTTCGCCGTTGTTCAAATCAGGCACCGAGCTGCGCAAGATATCCAGCAAGTTACCAGAACCACGGCTCGGTAATTTAGATTTGCCTGATGAGGAGATCGGTGGAGTACGTTTCGTCATGATGCACGGCTTTCGTCAGTTGTGCGCGTTGGCGTTTAAGTGGACCTAGGTCCACAATTCTCATTCATCAAACTTACAATCGCCTCAGGATGGGCAAACGAAATCAGGCGTTCGCGACAAGATAAGCAACTCGGTAAGCGGCGATGATCAGTTGACTTTTAGAGCCTGCATCGCTGGGATCTGTTTCTATGGGGCAAACTGGCCGAGGTCCTTAACAACTGTTTTCAAACGCCTCACTACCTCCTCTGTTATCTTGTTTCCCTGCTCAACGCTTGCGGCGTCAGGCTGGCCCACGACACCACTACCACCGGAAATGCTGTGCATTGAGCGATAGAGTGTGCCGCCACTTTTATGAAGCATTGAGCTGTCGGCCCAGGCGTGACTTTTGACAAAGAACTCCCCCGCCGGCAAATCGATACTTGGCGCAACCGCTCCCGCGGCCATCATCAAGGACGTCTCAAATTCACATGCATGGCCTGTCCCAAACTGTCCAGTCTTGCTGACTTCAAAGAGTGCATCCCGGGCCAAAGTCCACCACGTCACTAATGCAATTCGACACTCTGGGTGGGCTGCCCCGAAATCCTCTAAGATGACCTGACCAATAGCCTGGTTGCCACCGTGCGAATTGAACAAAAGAATATTCCTAAACCCAGCGCCACAGACCGAATTTAAAATTGAAACAACATATTCCAGCATCACTCGATGGGGCACACTTAAAGTTCCGTAAAAATCAAGATGATGCGCCGAGCATCCTACTTTCACCGTCGGGAGAATTAGTTGGGCCCCTGGATCATCCTGATCAAGCTTCGACAAGAAATGAGACCCGATGACTACGTCAGTATCGACAGGCAGATGAGGACCATGCTGCTCTATGGCCGCCAAGTTCAAAATAACTGGTGTGCTTCGTTCCACCCCATCAATTGCAGCTGATGTCATCTTCTCCCAATACATGGCGGCCTCTACGTGTACTGAACTAATAAAATACGTAGCAAAATTACTTAATGGCCACAAAATTGCAAAAGAAATAGTTTTACTATCCAAAAATAAATTTCGTGTTACGGTTGAATTCTAACGATTCTTTTTGCCAGAGCCGATCACGGAGAACTGAGTGACAGACGCACCGCCCGAAAAAGATTATCCAGGATCGGAGTTTGCGGCTTTATGGAGCGACCGGATTAACCGTGTGGTAGAGCTCATATTAGCCATTTTAATGGCGTTGCTGGTTCTAGATGTTTGGCTAGGTGTAGTTGATCGCTACTATTTCCGTTGGCAACTCGACTGGCCTGAAGCATTTGCGCGATACCTAATGATTTGGGCTGCACTTCTTGCGATCTCTGCAGGAATTGCTCGCCGCGATCATATAGGCCTTATGAGTTTCGTTGGACGACTGCCTATAGGTATCCGTCGCGGATTGCTGATCTTTGCCGACTTAGTCACGCTCGCATTGTTTATCTATCTTTTTGTCACAGGTGTCCCATTCGCAGCAGGCGGCTTCGGTAGAGAGGCCATGATCTTTGGGGCGAGTATGGGCCCCTTCTTCACTGCCGTACCAGCGGCCGCATTGTTGGCCTCAGTTCAAATGTTTCTGACACTTCTGCGCGATCTGGGAACGCATGCAGACAGGGTCAAGCAAGAAGAAAGTTTGACATGATTGTAGCTGTCGTTTTCGTCGGACTGATTTTAATTGGAATGCCCATCGGCTTTGTCATTGGAGCCGCTGGTGTAGTTGGATTGATCACACTAGGTGGGACATCCTTCCTCGCCATTTCACCGTCGCGGATTTTCGCCGGGCTCGATCTTTTTCCATTTTTAGCTATGCCTTTTTTCATACTTGCCGGTGAGATTATGAATGCGGTTGGCATTACACAGCGCCTCGTTGGCTTCGCGCAGGCCTTAGTCGGGCGCTTTAGGGGTGGATTGGCTCACTCCAATATGCTTGCCTCCGTATTTTTTGCTGGTCTGACTGGGTCGGCAACGGCAGATGCAGCAGCATTCGGGCGAACATTAGTTCCCGCAATGGTTAAGGCCGGCTATCGCCGTGACTATGCGTGTGCGGTTACGGCAGCAGGGTCGATTATAGGACCCACAATCCCTCCTTCTGGCTTAATGGTAATTTACGGGTCACTGATGGGTGTTTCCATCGCAGGACTTTTCGCGGCAGGTATCTTACCTGGCTTGGCGATAGCCGTGGTCTGCATGGGCATTATTGTCATCGGAGGGAAGCGAGAGAACTTGCCCGTCGCAGAACGTGGCGCCACTTTTGCGGAAATTTGGGCAACTTTCAAACATTCGCTAACCGCCCTATTCATGCCCGTAATTATTCTTGGCGGCATATTGGGTGGCATCGTAACCCCTACCGAGGCCGCATCCATTGCGGTGGCATATGCCCTGTTTCTTGGAGCGGTCATATACCGGACGTTGATATGGCGAGATCTCTATCAAATGCTTATCCGTACGGCGCGGATTACGGGTGTAATTTTCGTCATTATCGCCTTTGCAAACATCTTAGGCTTTTGGCTGACCTTTGAGCGTATTCCGCAGGCTGTCGCACAGGCCGTGCTAAACCTTAGTGAGAACCCGTATGTCATTATCGCAATAATCGTTGCGCTACTCTTAGTGGTAGGTATGATTATGGACATTACAGCAATTCTAATTCTGCTGGCTCCAGTTCTTACGCCGCTGACTGCAAGCATAGGTCTAGAGCCAATTCACGCAGGAATAATCTTTGTCCTAGCCCTAAACATCTCACTAATGACACCGCCGGTCGGGGCATGTCTGTTCGTCTTGTCATCGGTGACAGGCGAAACAGTTGAACGGATTTCCATCAAGCTTTTCCCATTCCTGCTGGCGCAAATCGCAGTCCTATTTGCGTTCGCCTTTATGGAAGACGTCGCGCTAGCCCTGCCTCGTGCTTTCGGGTTTGCAAACTAAACTAAACCAACCAAGGAGGATCTAGGATGACCAAACTTCGTACAATGACGGCAACACTTGCGCTTTGCGCAGTGGCAGCTACGGCTAATGCCGAACAAACACTAAGATTTGGAACAGACAATAACCCTGACGTTTTTGATAACCCGCAGCACGCCTGTGCAGGCGTATTCAGCAATATCATGGAATCAGCAACAAACGGAGAAATTAACGTCGAAATTTTTGGCAATAACCAACTCGGCAACGCATCTGAGCACGTGCAGCAAGTTCGTGACGGCATTATCCACGCGACACTTTCCTCAACGGGCGCCATGGCGAGCTATTACCCGCGGATTGACGTGTTGAACATGCCATTCGCATTTGCCAACAACGCGGCGACATATCATGTGTTTGATGGCGCCTTTGGCCAAGCCTTGGCTGCGGATATCGAAGAAACGCTCGGCGACGTCGTCGTTCTTGGTTTCCCAGATACCGGCGGTTTCTTTGCCATTACCAATTCCAAACAAGAAATCGCGTCACTGGATGACATGGAAGGCGTACGTATCCGTACGATGACCCTTCCTTCTCACCAGGTCATTATTCAAGCACTCGGTGCTGAAGCTTACCCACTGGCCTGGGGCGAAGTATATTCTGGCCTCCAAACCGGCGTAATTGATGGGCAGATGAACCCCATCCCAATTATTTCGTTCTCGAACTTCAATGAAGTTCAGCAGTACATGACACTGACAAACCACCTGTTTTCGCCATACACGTTCTTGGTGAACCGAGCGATGTATGAGGGTCTCACACCTGCGCAGCAGGCAACCATGCGCTTGGCTGCGGAAGAGTGTGTGGCCGCCAGCCGCGGGTTGGCACGCATAATCGAGGCATCTGACCGTGGTTTGGCCGGATTGATGCAGACCATGACCGTCACCGCACTAAACGACGAAACTCGGCAGGAGTTTGTCGATGCCGCTCAACCGGCATTTGAACAGCACATCGCAAACAACCTCGACGCCAAGGCAACCGAACTCCTCAACTTGATGAAGTCGGAGCTCGGGGCAGCAAATTCTCAACTTTATATGCAGGATTAAGAAATATGAGCGGCGGCGTTCGCGCCGCCGCTTCGACCGCCATGGAACGGGCATTGAAGACAATAATGAATGACGAACATTGAAAGAGTTTCGGATGTTGGATGATCTGCCCTCAACTATGTATGCGACACTCGATACTCCCTCCGTCCTCATAGACTTAGATATTGCGGAACGAAATATTGATCGGTTTCAGAGCTTTGCAAATAAAGCGCAAATAGCCGTTAGACCTCACATTAAAACTCATAAATTGCCAGGCCTCGCGAAGGCTCAAATCAAAGCGGGTGCAGTGGGCATAACATGCCAGAAAATCAGTGAAGCCGAGGTAATGGTAAACGCTGGTCTGGATGACATTCTCATAACATACAATATTCTTAGCACATCAAAACTCGATCGACTAAATCGTTTGGCTAGTAAGATTAAAGTAACAGTAGTCGCAGACAATCTCACTGTAATTAAAGGCTTATCAGCAACTTTTTCTAACACAGCTCCGCTAAGGGTCCTTGTTGAGTGTGACACCGGTGCGGGGCGTTGTGGTGTCCAAACGCCTGAAGCAGCTTGCGAGATTGCGCAGCGCATCGACAAAACAGCTGGATTAATGTTTGGCGGCTTGATGACCTATCCACCTACTGACAGGGAAAGAGAGGTTCAACAGTGGCTGACAGATGCCCAGCGCGCTTGCCTCAACGCAGGGCTTCAAGTTGATACAATATCTACTGGTGGAACCCCTGGTATGTGGAAGGCGGATCAGGTGTCCGTTGCAACTGAGTATCGTCCGGGAACGTACATTTACAACGATCGATCACTTGTCACTCGAGGAACTGCCACATGGGAAGATTGTGCACTTACCGTTCTAGCTACTGTTATTTCAACACCGACTGAAACTAGAGCAATTATTGATGCAGGCTCAAAAGTTTTAACCTCTGATTTGTTGGGTATGGATGGCTATGGCTATGTCGCTGAACATCCTAATCTTACGATCCACGCATTGTCAGAAGAGCATGGAATAATGCTTTCTAAAACGCCCCACCAACTATCCGTGGGCCAGCGTGTGCGCATCATTCCCAATCACGCTTGTGTAGTCACTAACATGATGGATCGTATCACACTGTTGCGTGATAAAAAAATAGAAGGGGAAGAGATTGTAGCAGCTCGAGGCTGCGTCACTTGATCTTTAGTTAAATGGCTTGCGTTGTACTCAGGTTAAACCGTCAAAAACCACCCAAATAAAATAGGAAGGCTCTAAAATGACTAAAAAGCAAACCTTAGGCTCCTCCCATGTGCCGCTGTCGCCCGCTGTACGTGCTGGAGATTTCGTTTTTGTCTCTGGTCAGGTGCCCGTGGGTGAGGATGGGGCTATCGTTCCAGGCGGGATCGGACCTGAAACTGACCAAGTACTGGCAAATGTGGCTAAGGCATTAGCCCTCGCTGGGTGTACGCTAGCCGACGTGGTGAAAACGACAGTGTGGTTGAGGGACAGAGATGACTTTTCTGCTTTCAATGAAGCTTATGGAAAGCATTTCCCATCAGATCCTCCCGCCCGTTCAACAGCGGAGTCGCGATTGATGATCGACATCGCTGTCGAAATCGAAGCAATCGCCTACAAACCGCTATGACAGGGTCGGTTGTATTACGCGGTGGCCGAGTAATTGACCCCGCTAATGGTATTGACCGGGTCGCTGACCTAGTCCTCGGCAAAGATAAAATATTGGGCCTCGACGTGCCAGAACCAGATGGCGCTCAAGTTATTGATTGCAAGGGAAGCATCGTAACCCCAGGCATGATCGACCTGCACGTACATGTTTATTGGGGCGGCACTTCTCTTGGAGTTAAGCCTGAAAACTTTGCGGATAAATCTGCTTGTACCACACTCGTGGATGCAGGCAGTGCTGGCCCAGGAAATTTTACAGGCTTTAGAGAGCATGTGATTGAGCAATCCAGGGTGCGTATCCTAGCCTATCTCCATGTATCCTTCGCAGGGATATACGGCTTTGGCGGCACGATTATGGTCGGTGAAAGCCACGATATGCGCCTGATGGCTGCACGTGAAGCTGCCGCGGTAGCCTCCGCCCACCCAGGCGTCATCGTTGGCATAAAAGTTCGAATAGGGGCTCACGCTTCTGGGCCATCCGGTATCGCTCCTCTGGACGTGGCGCAGGATGTGGCCGATCGAACAGGCTTGCCGTTAATGGTGCACATCGACGAACCGCCTCCTTCTTATTCAGACGTTGTAGCGCGTCTACGCAAAGGAGATGTCCTAACTCATTGCTTCCGACCCTTCCCCAATGCACCCTGCCATGGTGACGGCCGCGTGAGAGATGCTGTTTTGGCAGCTCGGGAGCGTGGTGTAATTTTTGATATCGCCCATGGCATGGGGTCATTTTCGTGGGATACCGCGCGAAAAATGGATGCCGCTGGGTTTCGGCCTGATGTAATCTCGTCAGACATTCATGCATTTTGCATTAACGGTCCGGCACATGACAATCTTAACGTTATGACCAAATTCCTAGCGCTCGGCTGGTCAGTCGAAGATGTCATTGCTGCGGCGAGTATTGCTCCTGCTAAAGTTCTTAGCCGGCCAGATCTTGGCCATTTGGGAAAAAATGCTCAACCTGAGGCTAGCGTAATTCGACTAACGCCAGGCACTGTCGATTTGGCAGATGTAACAGGTGAAATCGTGAGCCACGATAGCTTGTTGACACCAGTGGGAACTGTTTCCGGCGGCAAATGGCATCCAGCATGATTGCGGTGGGCTCTAACCCGGAAGCTAGCAAGCAACATCCAATGCATGCATGAGTAACTTTATGTTGTTTCAGCGATTGCTTGTGCCGAAAGGAAAATGTGCGTGAGACATCTAGAACTGAATTTGGCACAACTGCGTCAAAACTTGCACAAATCGCCTGAATTGGGCTTCCAAGAAACCAAGACCAAAGCAACGATAGCCGGCCTTTTGCGTGATTTTGGTCTCGAGGTGTACGAAGGCGCAGGCGTGGTTGGAGTGCTACGATCCGGTTCTGGCAATCACGCTATAGGCCTTCGTGCAGACATGGATGCATTGCCAATTTTGGAAAAAAGCACTCATGGATACGTCTCGGAGACCTCAGGCGTAATGCATGCCTGTGGCCATGACGGTCACACAACCATGCTCCTTGGAGCGGCGCATCGGCTCTCTGCTGATCCAAACTTTGATGGGACTGTAATCTTTTTATTTCAGCCTAATGAAGAAAATGGCCTTGGTGCTCGAGCGATGTTAGATGAGGGCGTTTTACAACGTTTTCCAATTGAAGAAGTCTACGCGATCCACAACCTTCCGGGAGCGCCCTTGGGTCAGGTATCAACTCGCGTTGGATTGATGTGTTCTTCTGAGAGCCTGTTCGAAATCCATATTCATGGACAAGGCGGCCACGCATCTATGCCACAAGTTGGCCGCGACACCATCACCGTTGGCTCAGAGATTGTACAAGCGCTGCAATCCATAATATCACGCAAAATTGCACCAGGGGCTGGAGCAGTGGTCTCGGTCACTGAATTCATTACAGACGGCAAGCGTAATGTCTTACCAGGTCAAGCCATCTTGAAAGGTGATGTGCGAGCACGCTGCACAGAAGATCGGACAGCTATCGAAACCTACATGCGGCAGATCTCAGATGGTATCGCAGCTGCCCATGGGGTTAACGTATCAGTCGATTTTCGGACCGAGTTCATTGAGACAGTAAATTCGGAAACTCCGACACAAGCTGTCATTCGTACTGGAAAGGCAGCAGGTTGCGACACTATCGGCGATCGAGATCCCATGAGTTTTTCAGAAGATTTTGCACATTTCTGCCAAGAGGTGCCTGGCTGTCTTCTTCTCCTTGGAAACGGCCTCAACGGCACGCACGGGCAGCCGTTGCATTCCGACACCTATGACTTCAACGACGCGCTTATACCCATTGGTGTTGAATTCTGGGTGCAACTTGTGAAAGATCGGCTTCCCGCCAATCATCTTGGTCGATAACAAGCCAAGCCATGACCAAGGACCGCAACGCAAGAGGCAACACAGCGCTTCCCAGGGTTGGAAAAATAAAACGGAGAAAATTGTGCATTACGCTCTGGGTCTATCGGTCCTGATACCAGTAGCAGTCTTTGCCCTACCGTTTTTATGTCAATAATCGAGTTGAGTGACACTCACGTAAAGGTCTTTTAACCCCGCAATTCACTAACTGGCGACAGCGTTCTGAGATGGCCCAGTTGTCTCTCGTATCAGCAATTCAGCCGATACTTCCGAAACGGTAACGGGCATATCAGGCTCTCTTATTCTCGCCAGAAGGACTTGTGCCAACTTACGACCTAATTTCACTGGCGACACCGCCATTGTAGTTAACCTAGGGGTCGCGGCCTCCGCGTCCTGGATGTCATCGAAGCCGACAACAGACACTTCGCGCCCTGGAACGAGGCCTATCCTTTGCAATGCCAAGCAGGCCCCCAAGGCGACCATGTCACCATTACAAACGATGGCCGAAATCTCTGGATGGGCCTTTAGCAAAGTATTCATAGAATTAAGGCCCTCCAGTCTGGTATCTTCCGAGTCCCAAACAAGGGGTCTACAGAGGCTATTGTCACTGAGGCACTTCTGATAACCTGAAATACGATCCCGCCTCACAAGTGTCATTTGAGTGCCACCCAAATATGCAACCGTTTTGTGCCCCAGATTTATTAGGTGTTGAGTGGCCTGGTAGGTTGCCTCTGCATTGCGAATACCCACGTGATCAAACGAAGGGCTGACATTTCTCAAAAATGTCACCGTGGGAACCCTATGGGCTCTCAGCAAGCTGTAGGTTGTATCGTCAGTGCCAACTGTTGGCACCCACAATAACCCACCTCTACCGTGCCTGATGAACGACTCTAGCTGCTGGCGCTGACGGTTGGCGTCATCCCTAGTGTCGAGTATGGACACTAGATAACCTTCTGCCTCCAACAAATCGACCACACCGCTTATAACCTCCGCGTTGAATGGGTTGGACAATTGGTTGATGACAAAGCCGACTTCGCGATTTTCTCCAGACCGCATGGACGCAGCTTTCTGATCCGTCAGGTAATGTAATTGTTGCGCCGCTGAGACAACTTTACGACGGGTTTCTTCTGAAATTCTACCGGTGCCTCGCAATGCCTGGCTAACCGTTGGGATGGACACCCCAGCGAGCTTTGCAACGGTCTCAAGAGTCGGCTTTTGAACCATTTTACACTATCTCAAAGTACAACGTTATATCTTTCTATGATGAGATCATAAACTGTTTTTACATTAAAAAACAATAATAAACTAGTTTCATTCACAAGTATCTAGCCAAAAATAATTGACATATGCTATAACGTTATATCAAGGTAAAGCATTGTCGCGATTCGTCACCAATTGGTAGCAGTTTCGGCAAACGGCACATCACGCAAAGGGCGACAGACCCTTTTAATGACACTTTGGGAGGAACCATGACAGTTAAGTCAAAATTAGTAACAGCAGTCTCTGCTATTGCATTCACTTGCACAGCATATGCTGCGCAAGGCGAAGTCTTGTTTTGGTCGACACAGGCCAAACCAGTCGAAGAAGCCCAAGCAATGAGAGAACAAGTTCTTGCAGGCTTCAGTGGCGGTGTTGATTATCAACCCAATGACGGGGGTCCTTGGATCACACGTCTTAACGCTGAGCTGTCTGCCGGCTCGGGTTCGATTGGGGTGTTAGGGGCACTCCACGGTGACTATGCGGCAATGGATCCTGAAAACTTGGTTGATCTATCTGATCTGGGAGTGGCCTCCGCGAGTGACACTTTCAACAACCTAGCAATGCTTGGCACCGATACCATGCAGTACATCCCCTGGATGCAGGCCAGCTATATCATGGCAGCCAATCGCGAGGCTCTGCAATACTTGCCAGCTGACGCGGACATTAACGCCCTCACCTACGACCAATTGATCGAGTGGGCGGCAAATGTACATGAGGCGACAGGCGAGGCAAAATTTGGATTTCCAGCTGGCCCGGATGGACTTAAGCACCGCTTCTTCCAAGGATACTTGTATCCCTCATTCACTGATGGCGTAGTTCGCACGTTTGCGTCTGACGCCGCGGTGAACGCTTGGGAAACCTTTGCTCGCTTGTGGGAGCACACAAACCCCGCGTCGACAAACTTCTCGTTTATGCAAGAGCAATTGCTCTCTGGAGATGCTTGGATTGTGTTCGATCACACATCTCGCCTAGCAAATGCCTTCAACGAACGCCCTGACGACTTCATCGCATTCCCAGCACCAGCTGGCCCAACTGGGCGCGGCTTCATGCCAGTTCTGGCCGGTGTTGCAATCCCAGCCACCGCACCGAACATTGATGAGGCGCGCGCACTGGTAAGCTACATGTTGGAACCAGAAACTCAGATTGCCACACTCCGCACTACAAACTTTTTCCCAGTCGTAGATGTTGAGCTTCCTGATGACTTGCCACCATCTGTTCAGGCGGCAGGCAATGCGATTGCTGCCATGAGTGGGTCAGCAGATGCAAATCCTGGCCTCTTGCCAGCTGGCCTTGGCGATCGTGGGGGTGATTTCAATCGCGTCTTCGTCGACTCCTTCGAGCGCATAATCTTAGGCGGCCAAGACATTCGTGCGGTTCTCGATGATCAGAAGACAACCCTCGCTGCAATTATGAACGATACCGGTGCCCCATGCTGGGCGCCTGACGCACCATCCGATGGGGCCTGCCCCGTCGAATAAACCTCCCAAGTGAGGCAGAGGTCTGTTCGAGCCGTATTGGCTCGAACAGACTTTAACCCTAATAATTTAAATAAGATCTGGCCCATAAATGGAGCAGCCGATGAGCAGTCGTATATTGCCCTATTTTCTGATTTCGCCAGTCGTCATATTTTTGTTGGCTTTTTTTATTTATCCATTTGTGTTGGTTTCTCAGCAAGCATTTCAAGGGGATAGTGGTGCCTGGACCCTCAGTAATTTTCAGGACGTTATCAGTTATTGGAAGTTCCCAATTTCACTTAGAAATACACTGCTGCTTGCAGTAGCAGTGGTACCAATCCAGTTATCGTTGGCCCTGTTAATGGCGACTATGGTCAGTCGAATGAACAAGGGGCGTGACTTAATCTTATACGTTTGGACAATACCCCTCGGGATATCTGATCTCGCCGCAGGGATTATTTGGCTCGCAATATTTGAACAATCCGGCTTCTTGAACTCAATGCTAAGTGGTCTCGGACTAATCGAGCGCCCAATGAACCTACTCAGCTACCAGAGCCCAGTGATCGTGTTTACAGCCATCGCCCTTGCTGAAATTTGGCGCGCAACAGCGATAATGTTAGTCATTCTCGTGGCAGGGATTGGCCTAATTCCAAAGGAATACTACGAGGCAGCAGACGTATTCGGCGCGTCCAAGTGGAAACAATTCATCCGGATAACCTTTCCTCTCCTAAGGCCAAGCTTGCAAACCGCGCTGGTCTTACGGGTAATCTTAGCATTTGAAATTTTTGCGGTAGTCGCTGCGCTTGGAGGAACGTTGTTTCCGGTTCTCATGGGCGAGACTTACGCATACCAATTTGACTTACTAAACTCCGGGGCGGCAGCCGCGATAGCGTTGATCATTCTTGGCATATCAATTGCCTTTACGATGGTCATCCTTCGCGTTCTGCGCGTACCCAAAGGTGCCTCGATATGAGCGAAACCTCATCAAACAATGGTGCAAGGCCTGTTGGGAGCGGCGCAAAGCTGGTCTATGTTTCATCAGTGGTTCTATTGTGCGCGTGGGTGATCGTGCCAATTTATTTTCTGCTAATTAACACACTCTCATCACCCGAAACCGTGAACAGCTTCCCAAAATCATTCTTTCCCGAATTTGACTTCGGAAGTTTGCATTTTTTTGCTGAATTTTCTGGAATGATTACTGCTTTGAAAAATTCAATCACGGTAGCTTTATTAACAATGACTATGTCGATCTTGATTGGCGCCCCGGCAGGATATGCGCTGTCGCGATTTGACTTCGTGGGCAAAAATTTATTCAGGCTATTGATCCTACTAACCCGCGCATTTCCTTTACCATTACTCGCTCTGCCATTGGCAGTAATGTTCATTCAAACGGGCCTTGATGACACAACTTTTGGTTTGTCGTTGGTACATACAACGCTTGCCATTCCATTCTCGGTTTTGATCACTTTTTCATTGTTTTCAGGCATCCCGCTAGAATTGGAGGAAGCCGCTTGGACACTTGGATGCACTAGGCTTTCAGCGTTTCGGAAGGTGGTCTTACCACTTATTTTACCAGGCATCACAGCCTCAGCAATATTCGCCTTCGTCATTTCTTGGAACGAAGTTTTCGCCGCCGCAGTGCTTACTATTGAAAACCGAACATTGACGGCTTTCTTGCTCCAAAATTTAGGCACCTCACCGTTGCATTTAAAGTTCGCAGGCGGGTTCATCTTGGTGATGCCCGCACTCATTTTCATCTTCGCCGTGCGCAAATATTTGTTTGCCATGTGGGGTATCGCGAACCGTTAGGGCGCAGACAAATAGGAAAACGTTGAATGGCTGAAATTGAAATCAAAAATGTAGCCAAGAACTTCGGGGCATATGAGGCGCTCAGTGATATCAACCTCACGATCGCTGATCAGGAATTCATGGTTCTTCTAGGCGCGTCAGGCTGCGGGAAGTCCACACTTCTTCGGATAATAGCAGGCCTAGAGACAGCAAGCTCAGGCGAGGTTTGGATTGGTGGCAAGCGGATTGATCATCTAGCGCCAAAGGATCGGGGCATCGCTATGGTGTTCCAAAATTATGCGGTGTTCCCGCACCTGACCGTATTTGAGAATATTGGATTTGGACTTCGTATGAAGAAGCTCCCCAATGAGGTCGTGCGCCAGCGTGTCGAAAAAGTTGCCGAATTAATGCACATTGAAATGCTTTTATCTCGGTATTCAGGGGAGCTATCCGGCGGACAAAGACAACGGGTTGCTGTTGCACGCGCACTGGCAATGGAGCCTGACGTAATATTGATGGATGAACCATTGTCCAACTTGGACGCATTGTTGCGGATGGAAATGCGTGCCGAATTAAAAGGCGTTTTGGCAGAGAGCAAAACAACTGCAATTTATGTAACCCATGACCAGGTTGAGGCCATGAGTATGGCTGATCGCATTAGCGTCATGCACCAAGGTAAAATTATCCAAGCGGACACGCCAATCCAAGTTTATCGCAATCCCTCAGCCAAATTTGTTGCGAGCTTCATCGGTAATCCACCAATGAACTTCTTGCCAGCATCGCGTTCGGGTACGAAATGGTCTGTTGCGGGAGCAAAGTTTACTGGTCCCGAGACTAAAATCGACATACTAGAATTTGCAGTCCGTCCTGAGGATCTGAAGTCTGCAGACAACGGAATATGCGCCACGGTAAAAATAGTAGAGCCTTTGGGCGCTCATTTACTTGTAACCTGCACCGTTGAGGGTCACCTCTTCCGGGTCGTTATGGACAGCGATACATCTTTGAAAACAGGTCAGATAATAACTTTAGCCCCTCAAGCTAATCGTATCCGGTGGTTTGATCCCGAAACTGCGTTAGCACTGTAGTGAGATCCCTAGATGAAACAACAAACAATCGATCAAGCTAAAGCCGTAATGATCAAAAACGATCGCGGCAGTTATACAGTGCCAACTCAAGGGCTTTATCCGTTTCAGTGGAATTGGGACAGCGCGCTAAGCGCGCTTGGCTTTGCTCATTTTGACGAAGCCCGTGCCTGGACAGAGCTTGAGACGCTTTTTGCCCATCAGTGGACTGATGGCATGGTGCCGCACATAATCTTCCATGAGATGGATGATGGTTATTTTCCAGGACCTGAGGTCTGGGCTACAAATCAAACGGTACCAACCTCAGGGATCACGCAACCCCCTGTTGCTGGCTTCGCGGCCTTACGAATATTCGAGCGCGCAAAAGATAGGAAGCTTGCGACTGATAAGGCCCATGCACTGCTGCCGCGCATCCATGCATGGCACAAATGGTTTTTTGCAAATCGTGACCCACAGCGGACTGGCCTTGTGGCAATAATCCATCCTTGGGAAAGCGGTCGCGATAATTCAGTAGATTGGGACAAAGCCTTCGAGCGCGTTCCAACCGAGGGCGTGAGCCCATTCAAAAGGCGCGACACAAACCATGCAAATCCCGATCATCGTCCGACTGACGAGCAATATAAGCGGTACATTTGGCTCGTTCAGAGGTTCCGTACGCTGGGATGGGACAATACAAAACTCCATGATGCCTCGCCGTTTCAAATGGTCGACCCCGGCTTCAATGCTATCCTAATTCGAGCTTGTGTGGATCTCGCTAAACTTGCAGATGAATTAGGTGAAGAAGAGATTGCTGCACAGTCGCGCTCAATGGCTAGCAAGGGAATTGCTGCATTGGAGAGCCTCTGGTCTGAGGAGCATTGCCAGTATCTTTGCTTTGACAGGGCCGTTGGCGCATTAGTAGACAGTCCCTCGATTGGAGGTATATTAACGGCATTTGCACCAATACCAGATAGCCGCGCTCAATCGCTCGTACAGAGGATTGATACCATCTCCGAAAACTGCTCCTATTTAGTGCCAAGCCACCCGCCACAAGAGCCACAGTTCGAACCCCTAAGATATTGGCGCGGGCCCGTTTGGTTGATTGTCAATTATATGATTGCAGACGGTCTGTTAATTGCTGGTGAGACAGATATGGCGGCGCGGATCAAACAAGACTGCCTAAAATTAATCAACAAAAGTGGTTTTGCAGAGTATTATGGCCCGATGAATGGGGAGCCATGCGGCGGCGGCTCCTTCACATGGACAGCCGCGATGGTGATTGAAATTCTTGAGGCATCATGAAAACCCGGGTCGCAGTTGTAACCGCCCACCCTGATGACGCGGAAATATACGCCGGCGGGCTAATAGCCGCATACTCTCAAATGGATATTGGGGTTCACATTATCATTGCGAGCAATGGCGACAAAGGCGGGGCACTGCCCGCCAAAACCCTTAGCGCATTGCGCGTCGATGAGGCCAAGGCAGGGGCTAAGAAACTAAGAGCTGAAGTTCACTTTCTAGGCCTGCCCGACGGTGGATTAGACGACTGCGCAAATTTGTCGTCTCTAATTGGGAGTGCCTTTTCTCACATATCACCCGATTTAATATTGGCACATCACCCACAAGACTATCATGCCGACCACAGAGCTGTTGCTGAGGCCGCGCGTACGGCGGCATCGTTTCGCGCACCGGTTGCGTGGCTAGATACTATGATGGGTGTTGCCACCAACCCAACCCACTACATTGACACAACTGCACACCAGGAAATTAAACGTTCAGCGATTTTATGCCATGCCACTCAAGATCCCCAAAGATTTTTGGAAAGGGCGCAGCTATTGGGAAAATTTCGTGCGGCTCAATGCGGGCATGACGGATATGCAGAGGCTATTGAGCACGATCCTACTTACCCATTTTGTGATATTCGCGATCTTTTACCTCCCCCTCCGCCAGTAAAGCCAATAACGGATCGCAGTGCCCAAGCTAACGCAAACTGGAAGAAATAAAATCCAATGAAACGCTCCACCATCAACAACATCATGGCGGAAGCCGATGAACTCATAAAGAAGTACGGATTCACGCTACCGCCTTTTGCATATTGGTCACCTGAAACCTTCATTGAACAAAAAGAGCCCGCACAAAATGTGATCAATGCTCGCTGTGGCTGGGATATCACGGATTATGGCGCAGGTAACTTTGTCGAAATGGGCCTCTTCCTTTTCACGCTAAGAAATGGGCGGCTTGAGGATCTGCATCGTGGTGGGGGTATGTGCTATGCGGAAAAGCTACTGATCTCCAGGCAGGATCAACTTTCACCCATGCACACCCACATAATTAAAGCCGAGGATATCATCAACCGCGGCGGCGCCGATCTAATTGTTGAACTCTTTGGCTCGGACGATCATGGAAACTTTGCGGAAGACAAAGGCGGCACCGTATTTTGCGATGGCATAAGGGTCGATTATGCTGCGGGGCAAAAACTCAAATTGGCCCCCGGTGAAAGTGTTACGCTTATGCCAGGTGACTGGCATGCTTTCTGGGGCGAGGGTGGAGATGTATTGATTGGAGAGGTTTCAACCGTCAATGACGACGAAACCGACAACATCTTCCGGGAACCGATCGGGCGATTTGCAAACATTGATGAGGATGTTGCACCGACCCACTTACTTGTAAGCGACTATGCAAAATGGTTGGCCTGAACCGTGTCGCTTCGACCGATCAAAGTAGCAGGCGTAAAGATCGCCGCAGAAATTGAAACAGCGCTTCTAGCAGATTTGCAGCAGAGCGTTCCCCAGAGCAGGAATGAGGCGATCACATTGTCGGTCACAAGTTCTGACGGCGCCCTTGTGGCGGGCTTGGCTGGATCAACAAGTTATGGATGGCTATTGATCAAAGTGCTTTGGGTCGCACCAGAACTCCGCAGGCAAGGTTACGGTAGTGCACTCGTGGCAGATGCCCTTGCGCGCGCCAAGTCGATGGGGTGCCATAGCGTATGGCTTGATACGTCCAATGACGAAGCAAAGCAGTTCTACGCTAAATTGGGCTTCAAGGTCTTCGGTGTGTTGCAAAACCAAGGCGTGGATATCCCGAGCGGCCACATACGCTGGTTTCTAAAAAGGCCCATTTCATGCCAGCCTTGACATTATCTCAGCACGATCCTCATCAGCTCCTCACGGAATGGCTCCGGATTGCCATAGAAATACTTGATCGTATTCTTGTTGCCCGCAGCACAAAAGCGGTCAGCACTCTAATTGCCGATCCGAACGTGATCGTTGGACTCGAGGAGGGCGCCATTGGCGGAAGTATCAGTCTCTCGGACGGTTACATCGAGCGAGTACGACGCGCGCCCGATATTGAAACGTCCCTGTTTTGGGATCCAGTCAAGGCAGCACAAATTGAGGCTGATACAGCGCTTTTTGGCGTTCTGCTGGCAAGCCTGCAAGAGGTGCGCG
>WVSR01000001.1:497500-1579951 GCA_015689775.1 Rhodobacterales bacterium LSUCC0387 | reverse complement strand
AAACGGAGTTACGCGCAGCTCGCGCGCGATTTGCTCATCCAGAGGTGGGGGGAAGGAATTGAGCATAAAGCCAAGCGTGCTGTAAAAGCCCACTGTGGCAATCAAATCAAAAATGCCCTCTTTGCCAATTTCCGCTTCAAGCGGCCCCTGCATTTGGTGGGGAATGCAGCGCGCGCTCATCAGGGCATCGACTGCGCGGGCGATGGTTTGATCCTGACCTGTGATCTCGTCAATTGGGCCCGCGAGACGTGCGATGCGGTGATCTTCAAATCCAAGGGCGCGCGCGCGGCTGACATGATGCGCCCATTCATAATCAGAGCCCATCCAATGCGCGGCACGCAGAATCACCACCTCGCTCAATTCGGCGCCAAGTGCGGTTTTGACTACCACATGATCACGCAAATCTGCCCAAGCCCGTAATAATGAAGGGTGATGCGCCATCACCCGATAGACATTCAGCCGGCCCGCAAACCCCGCTTGCATATCCGCGATTTCAGCGGGCCAATGGCTGTCGTCTAGCGGCGGGTAGCGGGTCATTTTAGGTCTCTTTCCTTAGAGGCTGCGCGCAAGGCGCAACCCGTCATAAATCGCGGCATGGGTGTTGCGCGGTGAAACTGCATCACCAATGCGGTAGAGGTCAAACTGCCCGTCTGAATTTTTGATAATCTTTTGGGACTGCCCCGCAAGAAAGGCATGGTAATCCATCTCGCCCAAATTGCGCGAATGTGGTTTGAGCGCAAAATAAAGCTCATCAAGCGGCGTCGTTCCTTGATTGACCACGACCTGATCCACCTCGCGGGTTTCGATTTTGTCGCTATAGTCACTGATTAAATGCGCGGTCAGGCGATTGCCTGTGCGCGTTATATGGCTGAGATACCATGTGATGGTCATCTGCGCGCCTGACTGTTGTAGCGCACGAATATAGGGGGTGAGGTTCATGCCCATAACCTCGGGCGCGATTGCGCGGTCGCGGGTGACGATCTCAATGCTTCGGGCATGGGGGGCTGCAAATTCTGCGGCCTGTAACCCTGCGTGATCGCCCGCCTCATCGAAGATCAGCATATCGCCTTCGGGTTTGACATCGCCTGATAAAATATCCCATGCGCTGCAGATCAGGTCGCTGCCTGTTTCTAACCCCCCTCCGCGGGCAATGCCGCCTGTCGCTACAATCACCACATCGGGCGCAGTCGTCAAAACATCTTCGGGTTCAGCATAGGTGTTATATTGCAGGCGCACGCCTAGCTTTTCACATTGTGCGACCCGCCATTCGGTGATCGCCAGCATCTCGCGGCGGCGGGGCGATTGCGCGGTGAGGCGAATTTGTCCGCCTGCCTGCGGGGCGGCCTCAAGGATATGCACCTGATGCCCGCGCGTGGCCGCAACCCGAGCGGCCTCAAGGCCCGCAGGGCCCGCACCGATAATGGTGACACGAGCCGGGGTGTCCGTTTGGGCAATCTTATGCGGTTGGCTTAATTCCCGCCCTGTTGAAGGGTTATGCAAACAGAGTGCTTTTTCGCCCTGATAGATCCGGTCGATACAGTAATTTGCGCCTACGCAGGGGCGAATATCCTCCTCGCGCCCTTCGAGAAGTTTTGCCATGATATGCGGGTCGGCAATATGCGCCCGCGTCATCCCCACCATATCCAACTTGCCCGCTGCAATGGCGTGGCGCGCGGTCGATAAATCGGGAATACGCGCGGCGTGAAAGATCGGGATGCCCGTTTGAGCGCGTAACTCGCCCGCAAAATTCAGATGCGGGGCCGAGGCCATGCCCTGCAACGGGATCACACGGGTCAGGCTTGCATCGGTGTCGATATTGCCGCGAATGACGTTTAGGAAATCGACCATCCCGCTGTCGCGCAGGTGGCGGGCAATCTCTTGGCCTTCGATGGCAGAAATACCGCCCTTGATATCTTCATCGGCCACGAAACGGACGCCGACAATGAAATCATCCCCAACGCGGGCACGGATGGTGCGCAAGACATCCATCGAAAAGGCCATGCGCGTCTCAAGCGTTTCGGCCCCGTATCGCCCGTCTAGGTAATTGAGGCGGGGCGACCAAAACGCATCCATCAAATGGCCATAGGATTCCAATTCGATCCCGTCTAGCCCTGCATCCTTCATTCGTTCGGCCGCATCTGCATAATCGCTGATGATCCGCGCGATATCCCAATCCTCAAGCACTTTGGGATAGGCGCGATGTGCAGGTTCGCGCAGCGCACTTGGCGAGAGGACAGGCAGCCAATCGCCTGTGTCCCACCGCGTGCGCCGTCCCAAATGGGTTAATTGGATCATCACAGCTGCGCCTTCATCATGCACCTCGCGGGCAAGACGGGCCATATGAGGGATGATCTCGTCCCGATAGGCCAAGAGATTGCCAAAGGCGGGCGGGCTGTCGCGGCTGACCACGGCAGAGCCTGCCGTCATGGTCAGTGCAATGCCAGCACGGGCGCGTTCCACATGATAGGCACGATAGGCATCGGTGGGCAGGCCATCCTCGCTATAAGCAGGCTCGTGGCTGGTGATCATGACCCGATTGCGCAAGGTCAGATGTTTCAGTTGAAACGGCTGCAAGATCGGGTCTGCCATAGGATGCCTCCCAAGGGTCACGAAGTTGTCAGCCTAGGCTGGCCGTGGCGGGCGGTGATTGTCAAGGAAGGGGCGCGTCACGACAAGGCGCTTTTGCGCCGCAGCGGTAACCTTGTGGGCGCGCGCGGAGGATTTGATCATGGCGCTTAGTGGTTTTCATTTAACTGGGCAGGGGAATGCCGCGGTAAAGGGTCAAGCAAAGGTTCAGCCCCGCGCAGATATGGCGGCACCAGAAGGGCGTCACGCCCTGCCTTATGGCGCGCGCACATAAAAATTAGGCTCGGCAAAAGATCAAAAATCGCAAGATTGGGGTAAGGCCGCCCGCGCGACATTGCTCAATGGATCAGATGTTATGGCCGATCCTGCACCCCCTAAGATGTAGGATAATGATACGAAAAATGCGCCAGAAAAGTCCGAGTTCATCCCCACACCGCAACGCCCATATCTGCAACGTGAGGCCAGCACGGGCAGTGTGGTTTGGGAAGTTTTTTAAACTTGATGGACATCCAGAATGCAAAAATGGGCCAGAGATTTGGCCCATTTTTTGGTTTATTCAGTGGCGTTTCAGGCTCGCTTTGGCAAGATCCAATCGGGGCGCGGGAAATGACAGGTATACCCATTGGGAAGGCGCTCAAGATAATCTTGATGTTCAGGTTCTGCCTCCCAAAACGGGCCTGCCGGCGCCAACTCAGTCACAACCTTTCCAGGCCAAAGCCCCGAGGCGTTCACATCTGCGATAACCTCTATCGCGGTTTCGCGTTGTGCCTCATCAACATAAAAGACCGCAGACCGATAAGACATCCCAATATCATTTCCCTGACGGTTCAACGTGGTGGGATCATGAATTTTAAAGAAAAACGCCAACAGATCGCGATAGGTTAAGCGCTCGGGATCAAAGAAAATTTCAATCGCCTCGGCATGGGTGCCATGGTTGCGATAGGTGGCATTTTGAACATCGCCCCCCGAATAGCCAACACGGGTCGCAATCACCCCATCCATGCGGCGGATCAATTGTTGCATCCCCCAAAAGCATCCACCTGCTAAAACCGCCCGTTTTTGCACCATTGTTTATGCCTCCAACATCATCAGATAATCGCCATACCCTTCGACTTCCATATCTGCTTCGGGAATGAAACGTAAAGCGGCCGAATTGATACAATAGCGCAAGCCCCCGCGATCCCGCGGACCATCGGGAAAAACGTGGCCCAAATGGCTGTCGCCATATTTTGAACGCACCTCAACACGCGCCATTCCATGGCTGAGGTCGCGCTTTTCGACCACCATTTCATCGCTGACGGGTTTTGTGAATGAGGGCCAGCCACATCCAGAATGAAATTTGTCATTCGATAAAAACAGCGGCTCGCCAGATACGATATCCACATAAATCCCGCGCGCCTCTAAATCGGTATAGGCCCCCGTAAAGGGGCGCTCGGTGCCATTTTCTTGGGTTATTTGGTATTGCTCGGGCGTCAGCGCCGCGATGGCCTGCGGCGTCTTTTGATATTTTGGCATGAGAAACGGCTCACTCTTTCGGGGTCTGAGCCATAATGTGGGTGCGCCGCGCAAATTATCCAGTGAGAATTTCAAGGCACACAAAGACGTTACGCGGGAAAAAAGCGCGCCTTATGCCGAATTGAGCCGAATATCGACTGACTTACCCGCCCCAATGGCGGACATCGCCGCAATCCATATGCACAAAGTTTGAGCGCGAATACCGCCCAACCCCACCCGCGGCGCAGCTTTCCGCAGCCCGGGCAATCTGACTGACGCTGCGGGAAGTGAGGCGCAAATCTGCCGCCTCGCCAAGCATATGGAGTGAGTTGCGCGCAACACCTGACGAGCGTTGACGCAGCGTAGCGTTGGTTGCAGGCGAGCGATAGCCAGACAACAACAGATAAGGTTCGTTTGTATCCAACAGGTTATGAGAGGCCGCCATTATGTCGAGGGTGCGCGGGTCAATCGCATGCACCTCATTCTGGCGCCAATCGCGCATGAAGTAGCTGATTTCTTCAATCGAGGGGCGAATATAGTCGCCGTCAATCCAGTAAATCATATCCAGCGTTTCGCCAGTGCGGCCATTGTGCATGCGCAATTTGCGAAAATCGCCTGCGCCGCGCAAAATCCCAAAGGCGTTGGCCGATACAGGTGCAGCCGCGATCGTAGTCGCAGCAAATGCCCGCAATAAGCCCCTACGGCTAATCAATCTCATTCCAGTCCCCATGCTTCTGCCCTGATTACCACTACACTTACTACGGGTGCCTCGGTCCCTGAGCTGGACGGATCCAGCGTGAATGGCAGCGGGCGGTTTTTATTCGCACGTTGTTTCACGAAATATGACACAGGTGAAATGATTGTGAAAGCATTGATTAACCTCTTAGCGGGCGGGGTCTTTCGATTCGGCGGAAATTTGCCATTCGGTGTAATGCTCTGTTTACAAGTAAAAATTCATCTGCTCCGATACTTGTTTCGCCTAATGGCGGCCATCAGACCCATGAGAAGGTTAAAAAACATCTGTCGCAACGCTGCATAGGTGCGACGCGCGACCGATCGTTCCGCCGCGATTGGACATGGACGCCGCGGGCCTTCTTCCCCATATTTGGCGTAGGGGTTCGTTTGAAAATAGGTATTATCGTGGGTTTCGAAAGAACTGGTTTTTGGGTTGAGTTGGTGACTGGGATGGGCTTAGGCGTGATCATTGCAGGCGCTGCTGTCGCGCAAAGCCTGCCTGCCACGGTGGTCACTTCACCGGCATCATCGGTGCAGTTCTGGCAGGATGTCGCCGCGCGCGAGGCGATGGCGGCCGGCTTTGCAAACCATCCTGAGGTATTCGCCTTTTATGCCGCACGCGACTTTGCACCAATTTGGACGGGCGACGGGCCAGAATTTGAAATGAGGCGTGCTGCGCTGCTTGCGGCCCTTGAGGCATCAGGCGATCACGGCCTGCCGCGCGCGACTTATGACATCGCAGGTTTACGCGCGGCTTTTACAACAGGGACAGATATTGCAACCGAATTGCGCGCGGCTTTGACCTATCTGGACTATTCACAAGATATCAGCGCAGGGGTGCTAGAGCCTGCAACCTTGGCCGAAGGCATCCATAAAACTACGCCACGCCAAAGTAGTGAGGCCTTGCTATCAGGTTACGCTGCGGCTGATAATCCTATGATATATTTGTCAAATTTGACACCACAGCATCCGCAATACGTCCGCCTTCAGCGCGCAATGTTTGATTTGGCACGCGTGGTTGAAGCGGGCGGATGGGGGGCGCCTGTGGTGGCCGAAAGACTGGAGTTGGGCGACCAAGGGCCCGCTGTCGCGGCCTTGATCACGCGGCTGCAAGCGATGGGATATCTCCCCGAAGAGCCCAGTTCCGCATCTGTGACCCTATCAAACGCAAATGATGCGCAAACGGTGACCGAAGCGCTCGCGCCACCCATGTTCGACGATAGACTGGTCGGGTCGGTGATGCGCTTTCAAGCGGATAACGGGTTAACCCAAGATGGAATTGTTGGCGCCAATACATTGGCCGCTATCAATGTCGATGCCGAAACGCGTCTCAAAGATGTGATCTTGGCAATGGAGCGGCAACGTTGGATGAATTTTGACCGTGGTGAGCGCCATGTCTTGGTCAATATCCCTGACTTCCATACTACTGTGGTGGATCAAGATGTCGTTACGTTCTCAACCCGTTCGGTTGTTGGTGACCCCGATCCACTCCGTCACACGCCCGAATTCTCGGACGTAATGGAATATATGGTTATTAACCCCAGTTGGACGGTGCCCCGTTCAATCATCACACGCGAATATTTGCCGCAATTGCAAGAAGACCCCACTGCGCAAAGTCAGTTGGAATTGTGGAGCGGGGGGCAAGTTGTCGATCGCGCGCAGGTGGATTTCACCCAATATACGGCAAGCACATTCCCCTACACACTTCGCCAAGCCCCGTCGAGCAGCAATGCCTTGGGGTTGGTGAAATTCATGTTCCCGAATCCGTGGAACATTTACCTGCATGACACACCTGCAAAAAACCTCTTCGCGCGCGAGACGCGGGCTTATAGCCATGGCTGCGTGCGGCTGCAAGATCCGTTTGATTTCGCCTATCATCTTCTTGCCCCTCAAGTGGACAATCCCGAAGTCTATTTCGCGCGCATCCTTGCAACGGGTCGCGAAACAACTGTGCGGCTTGAAACACCGATCCCCGTGCATTTAGTCTATTGGACATCCTTCGTGGATCCCGATGGGCGACTGCGGCATCGCGCCGATATTTATGGGCGCAATGCCGATTTGTGGCAGGCGCTAGAAGCGGCGGGGGTTTCCGTTGCGGCGATCTCAAGTTAAAGGCAAGAGTGGCCCCTTGGTCGGGCCGTAGCAGGAGTAAGGCGCATCTCACATGGCTGGCAGTAGCATTGAGCATATCGCCAAAGAATTGGGCGCAAAGGCCGAAGGCGCGGTTGGATTGGTCGTCTCTCGCCTGTCCGAGCCCGCCGCGGCAGCAGCTGATCATCTGGCGTTGGCGATGTCAAAAAAATATCTTCCTGATTTGGCCAAAGGACAGGCCAAGGCCGCGATTGTTGCCGAGGGCACGGATTGGCAGGCTCTTGGATTAGAGGCGGCGATTTTAATTGCCCGCCCGCGCTATGCGATGGCGGGTGTAACAGCCCTAATGGATCAAGGGCCGCAGATCACAGTGGGGATCCACCTCAGCGCTGTCATTGACCCAAGCGCCCAAATTGGTGCGGATGCCGCCATCGGGCCTTTTGTGGTGATCGGGGCGGGTGTCATCATAGGGCCACGTGCCCGCATCGCCCCGCATGTCAGCATTGCCGAAGGCGCGGAAATTGGTGCTGATGCGTTGATCCATGCGGGTGTGCGCATTGCGCATCATGTGCAAATTGGGGATCGTGTGATCATTCAACCCAATGCGGTGATTGGGGGGGATGGATTCTCTTTCGTTACCCCAGAAAAATCCCAAGTCGAAATTGCCCGCCAATCTTTAGGTAAATCAGACGCGGCGCAGACCCCGCAATCTTGGGCGCGCATTCATTCCTTGGGGCGTGTCGTCATCGGTGATGATGTCGAAATTGGCGCAGGCGCTGCGATTGACCGCGGTACAGTGGCCAATACGGAAATCGGATCAGGCACGAAGATCGATAATTTAGTTCATATAGGCCACAATTGCCGCATTGGTCGCGATTGCCTGCTCTGCGGGCAGGTCGGGTTTGCCGGATCTTGTAGTGTGGGCGATCGCGTGGTTTTGGGCGGGCAATGTGGTGTCTCCGATAATATCGAGATCGGCTCTGATGTGGTCGCTGCAGGAGCCACCAAGATTTATTCTAGCCTTCCATCGGGTAGAATGGTGATGGGCAGCCCAGCTGTCAAAATAGAGACACATATCGAGATGTATAAGGCGCTTAGGCGATTGCCGCGTCTTGCAAAAACCGTGGCGGCGCTTGAGAAGAAATTGATCAATCCGAAAGGCTAGGCCTTTGGATATGCTGATGGAGGCAAGGTTTTATGTCTGGAGATGTTTCTGAGCGGATCATCAAGATCATTGCAGAACAAGCGGTGCTTGAGACAAGCGATGTCTCGCCTAAAAAAACACTCGAAGATTTGGGGATCGACTCGTTAGGGTTGGTCGAAGCGATCTTTGCTATCGAAGAAGAATTCGACATTCAGGTGCCCTTCAACGCCAATGAGCCTGACAAAAGCGATTTTGACATCTCATCGGTTGCGGCGATTGTGGCTGCGGTGGAAAAACTCGTGGCCGAGCAGTACTGATGAGACGTGTTGTTATCACGGGTCAGGGCACGATCAACGCATTAGGGCATGATGTGCCGACCACCTTGGTGGCGATGCGCGAAGGCAAATGCGGGATTGGCCCGCTTGATTTGCGCGATGTGGATCGGCTGTCCGTCAAAATTGGGGCGCAGGTGACAGGCTACGTTCCTGAGGCGCTGTTCAATCGCCAGCAAATCGCGCTTTATGACCGCTTTACCCAATTCACTTTGATTGCCGCGCATCAAGCTTTGGATCATTCTGGCCTTGTCTTTGGGGGCGAGGCGGCCACGCGGGCGGGCGTGGTTCTAGGCACGGCAGGGGGCGGTGTTAATACATGGGACGAGAATTATCGCACTGTGTATGAAGAGGGGAAAAATCGCGTTCACCCCTTTGTGGTTCCCAAGCTGATGAACAATGCCGCAGCCAGTCATGTGTCGATGGAATGGAACCTTAAGGGGCCGTCCTTTTCGGTCGCCACGGCCTGTGCCTCGTCAAACCATGCGATGGGTTTGGCCTTTCAATTGATCCGCGGTGGGGCCTGTGACGTGATGGTCACGGGCGGGTCCGAGGCGATGTTGTCCTTTGGTGGGGTGAAAGCCTGGGAAGGTTTACGGGTCATGTCCAAAGATGCCTGCCGCCCGTTTTCGGCCAACCGCAATGGGATGGTGCAGGGCGAAGGGGCCGCGGTGTTTGTGTTCGAAGAATATGATCACGCGAAACGGCGTGGCGCCGAGATTTTGGCCGAAGTCGTGGGATTCGCCATGACATCGGACGCGGCGGATATTGTCATGCCTTCCAAGCAAGGGGCAGGGCGCGCAATTTCAGGCGCGCTCAAAGATGCGCGGCTGAACCCTGAGGATATTTGCTATATTAATGCGCATGGCACGGGCACGGCGGTTAATGACAAGGTGGAATGTGCTGCTGTCGCGGATGTCTTTGGGCATCACGCCGATGATCTGATGGTCTCGTCCACGAAATCGATGCACGGGCATTTGATTGGCGGCACAGGCGCGGTTGAGCTTTTGGCCTGTATCATGGCGCTGCGGGATGGGGTGATTGCGCCCACCATCGGCTATGAAGAACCCGACCCTGAATGCGCCCTTGATGTTGTTCCCAACGAGGCTCGAGAGGCCAAGGTTGATGCAGTTCTCTCTAACGCCTTTGCTTTTGGAGGGTTGAACGCGGTTTTGGCGCTAAAAGCAGCGCCCTGAGCGGGATACAGCTTTTTGGGGTTTATTCAGGCTGAAGGCTGGTAAAGGCTGTGGTGAACCCTTCAAAAGATAGTGTTAGGGCAACCTCTGTATCGGGCGTTGCGACTGGCACGATGGTGACAGCAGCGGCCGTAGCCCCTATGAAGACGTCAATATTGTCTTGGGTCAGCCCGATTTGCACCACACATCCACCGGGTTGGCAGAAATTGAACGGCAAGCGGTTCTCATCGAATTCATCGACCTTGAACCTAACACCCGGTAAAAGCAGCGTATCAAGCGGCGTTGCAATGCTGATCGCGCCAACTGTATCGCCGCCATCGATGACATCGGCAATGCTGACCTCGGCCACGTTATTACCATCCGTATCTTGCAGAACTTGCGAAATCAGACAGGTTTGTGCATCGCCCTCGCCGTTGCAAAATTTCGTCCATGCGCCAAAGGTTTCAGTGTCTTGGGCGATGGCCTTTGGGGCAATGCCCCCGGAAAGCGCCAGAGCCAGAACCGTGTGCAAAAGGTGACGTAAAAATCGGATCATAATATCCTCACGTGTCAGAAGACCCACGCGCCAACAACGCCTAGCAGGCTTGTCGGCGGGTGTGGCTCGATACAAATTAAATTCCCATGCGTGGGGCAGAATTGCCATGTTTTCGATGCCGCGCGTTCCCAACAAAAAAGAGCCTCAAAACAAGGCTCTTTTTTGTCCAGTCTTTGCGACTGAATTGTTGCTCCCTGCCGGACTAGCCGACTTACTGTCGTAAACGCTATTTCAGGATTTTTATTCCGTCAACAGGGGTTTTTTCTGAAACTAAGATTTTTGCGGCGCGTCGCTGGGACACAAAAAAGCCGTGCCATGAGAGATGCGTGACGCGGCCAGTCCACAGGGAGAACAATGACGCCAACACCCAAGGAGAGGATACAAAACACACAAGCATCAGCATCATTGCAAATCATACTGGGAGAAAAGCGTTACGAATGCATTGTGTTAGCAGGGCTGCAAAATTTTGGTATTAAATATGTCGGATGAGGCCATTTTTATCGGTGGCGGCGGAGCGAATTATGCCACGGCGCGGCAGCCTTTCTGAAATACGCTAATCGCTACGGGCTGATTGCAGGCGCAACGGGAACGCGCAAAACCATCACCCTTCAAATCATGACCGAGACTTTCCCCGTGCAAGGCGTGCCGGTGTTCTTCTCCGATGTGAAGGGAGATCTGTCGGGTCTGGCCGAGGTGGGCAGCGTAGGGTTTAAAATGCATGATGCCTTTGTGTTGCGCGCTAAGAAAATTGGTCTTGCGCCTTATGAAGACCGTGCCTTTCCCGTCAGCTTTTTGGATATTTTGGTGAAAAGGGCCATTCGATCCACGCCAAAGTGACCGAAATGGGGGCAGTCCCAAGCGTAAAGCAACCTTACGTGGCGATAGTGTTGGCACCGCTTTTGCCAAAAGTTTTACCAGCCAAATGGGCGCGTGGGAGGGGCGCGACGTGATGCGCGGCGTCTTAACGGCACTGACCGGGCGCTTAGATGTCGCCTCGTTTATTACGGCGCTTTGATCAGGGGTGCGGCTCTTTCGCCCCAACCCCTTGGATGCGGTCGGCTTTGTCGTTACTGTTTGCCGCGGACGGACGGCAAAATCTGGATCATGCGGGCCGCGTTGTGATGAAGGAGGGCAGAGATGATCGTTGAATTTGGCCATTTTGCTTTGGTTTTGGCCTTTGCCGTGGCTGTGTTTCAAATGATTGTGCCAATGATTGGCGCACATAAAAATTGGAGCGCATGGATGGCGGTTGCTGGCCCCGCAGCAAGTTGGCAATTCGCGCTTGTGGCGATTTCCTTTGCCGCACTGACTTATGCCTTTGTGACCTCTGATTTTTCGCTGAATTTGGTTGTTGCTAATTCCCATACGGATAAGCCACTGCTCTATAAAATCAGCGGTGTCTGGGGCAATCATGAAGGCTCACTTCTTCTTTGGGTTTTGATTTTGGCACTATTTGGGGCTTCAGCTGCTTGGTTCGGTGGAAATTTACCCCCCCGCCTGCGAGCGCGCGTTTTGGCTGTGCAATCTTCGGTGGGGATTGCGTTTTACGCCTTCATTTTGTTTACATCGAACCCGTTTTTGCGGCTCGAATTGCCGCCCTTTAATGGCCAAGATTTGAATCCGCTTCTGCAAGATCCTGGTCTCGCCTTCCACCCGCCGTTTTTATACTTGGGCTATGTCGGCCTCAGCATGGCGTTTTCGTTCGCGGTGGCCGCCTTGATTGAAGGGCGCGTTGATGCCGCATGGGCCAGATGGGTGCGCCCTTGGACATTGGCCGCGTGGGTTTTTCTGACCATCGGAATCGGACTTGGGTCTTGGTGGGCTTATTACGAGCTTGGATGGGGTGGGTTCTGGTTCTGGGATCCTGTTGAAAACGCCTCTTTCATGCCGTGGTTAATTGCGGCCGCCCTTCTGCATTCGGCCATTGTGGTGGAAAAACGCGAGGCGCTGAAAAGTTGGACAATTCTCTTGGCGATTTTGGCCTTCGGTTTCTCGCTAATCGGCACATTCATCGTGCGTTCGGGCATCATCACTTCGGTTCACGCCTTTGCCAATGATCCAGAGCGCGGGATGTTTATCCTGATGATCTTGGCCGTTTTCATGGGCGGGGCCTTTACACTCTATGCTTTCCGAGCAGGGGCGATGGAGGCCAAAGGTGTCTTTTCAACCGTGAGCCGCGAAAGCGGTTTGGTCTTGAATAACCTTCTTCTCGCGGTGTCATCCTTTGTCGTGTTTATCGGCACAATCTGGCCCTTGGTTGCAGAGATGTTCTGGGGCCGCACTGTTTCGGTGGGGCCACCCTTTTTTAATGCGGCTTTCACGCCATTTGCCTTTGCCATTGCGGTGGCCTTGCCCATTGGCGCGGTGTTGCCGTGGAAACGCGCACTGCTTGGCCGTGCCATGCGTCTGATGAGTGGCGTGGCCCTTCTAACCATCGCGCTTTTGGGTTTGTTTTATGCGCTTGGAACGGGGCGCTCTTTGGCGGGGTTAATTAGCCTTGCGCTTGGGGTCTGGCTGGTTGCAGGGGCTACCGTTGATTTGTGGCAGCGCACAGGGCAGGGGCGTGAGATTGCTGCAAAATTTATCCGTCTGACACGCCTTCCGCGCGCCGATTGGGGCAAGGCCTTCGCCCATGCAGGGCTTGGCATCACCTTTATTGGTGTGGGGGCTTTGGTCACCTATCAAATCGAAGATATCCGAGTGGCGCAAATTGGTGAAGAATTCGATGTGGCCGCTTATCATTTGACGGTGCGCGATGTGCGGGAGGTGCGGGGGCCGAATTATATCTCGACCATGGCCTTTGTCGAAGTCGCGAAAGACGGGCATATCGTGGATGTTTTGACCCCTGAAAAACGGATATACCCCGTGGCGCGCATGCCCACTACAGAGGCAGGGATTGATAGTGGCTTTACCCGTGATGTTTATGTGGTGCTTGGCGATCCCCAATTGGATGGGGGGTGGGCCGTGCGCACATGGATCAAACCCTTTGCAAATTGGATTTGGGGGGGCGCGATTATCATGGCGCTTGGCGGCGCTTTAAGCCTGACTGATCGCCGCTACCGTGTCGCGGCGGGGGCCGCGCGGGATCGTGCTGCTGTTGGGGTACCTGCAGAATGACGCGGGCCTTCGCAAAAGCTGCGCTTGCCGCATTGTGGTTGATCTCGACCCCCGCGCTTGCTGTGCAGCCCGATGAGGTTTTGCCTGATCCTTCCTTTGAGGCGCGGGCGCGTGAGATTTCAGCCGATCTGCGCTGCGTGGTGTGTCGCAATGAATCGATTGACGAAAGCAACGCAATAGTCGCCCGCGATCTGCGCATTTTTGTGCGCGAACGGATCATGATGGGCGATAGCAACGAGCAGGTCATCGCAGAAGTGGTGGATCGATATGGTGAATATGTGCTGATGCGCCCGCCTATGTCGGGCAGTAATCTAGCGCTTTGGCTGGCAGGACCTGCCTTGCTTTTGTTGGGCTTTGGTGTGGCCTTTGCCTTTATCCGCACGCGGGTGCGCAGCACTAACCCTACCGAAGCAGAGCTAACCCCGGAAGAGCAGGCCACGCTTGCGCGTATTCTTGGCGACAAATAAAGTTGAGACTTCCAAACCCAGATTGAGGCGATCATGAACTATGAGCGGATTCTCTATGAATTGGATGATGGCATTGCGGTGATTACGCTCAATCGACCCGATGTCTTAAATGCGCTCGACACGCAGATGCGGGCCGAATTGACCTATGCGATAGGGCAGGCGGGGGCCTCTGCGCGGGTTTTGGTGATCACAGGCGCAGGTCGCGCCTTTTGCGCGGGACAGGATCTGGGCGATGCGGGCCGTGTGGCTGATCTCAATCTTGAGCGGGTTTTGCGGGATGAATACATGCCGCTGATCTCGGCGATTGCCGATTGCCCGATCCCTGTGATTGCGGCGGTCAATGGCGTGGCGGCGGGGGCGGGTGCAAGCCTTGCCTTGATCTGTGATGTCGTCATTGCCGCCGAAAATGCACGATTTATCCAAGCTTTTGCACAAATCGGCCTCATGCCTGATGCGGGGGCAACTTGGGTTTTGCCCCGCCTCGTGGGGCAGGCCCGTGCCATGGGGGCAGCACTTTTTGGCGAGCCTGTCACCGCGCGGGAGGCCGAAGCAATGGGGATGATTTGGCAGACCACCAGTGAGGCCGAATTTGACGCCACATGGCGCGCCCGCTCCGCACATTTGGCCAGCGGCCCCACACAGGCCTATAGCAAGATAAAATCTGCACTGCGCGCCTCTGCGCAACAGGGGCTTGAGGCGCAAATGTTGCAAGAAGCCGCGCATCAAGGCGCGCTCAGCCGCACGCGCGATTTCAAGGAAGGTGTTTTGGCCTTTAACGATAAGCGCAAACCCACATTTGAAGGGCGCTAAGGCCGCTTGCGCAGGCTTGCCCCAAGGGGCGCCAAAGTGCTAGGGATGCAAGGCCGCGGGGGGATGTGATCTTCCCACCCACGCAAGGCGGAATTTGATAAAGGAAGACCAAAATGACGGGCGAGACGCCGAAAGAGGCAGATATTCATCTGATCCAGCGGATTATTCCGCATCGCTATCCTTTTTTATTGATTGACCGCGTGCGCGATATCGAAGGGTATCACTCGGCCACGGGCATCAAGAATGTCACCTTTAATGAGCCTCATTTTCAGGGTCACTTCCCATCCGCCCCTATTATGCCCGGCGTCACAATCATTGAGGCGATGGCGCAAACCGCCGCGGTGATGGTTGGGGCCGCTATGGATATGGCTGATCGCAATTTGCTTGTGTATTTCATGGGTATCGATGCCTGCAAATTCCGCCGCAAGGTTGTGCCGGGCGATGTGCTCGAGTTGAAAATCGAAACCACACGCGGCAAACCCGGTGGTAAGGTTTGGCGCTTTAAGGGGCAGGCCACTGTCGAGGGGGAAATGGCAGCCGAGGCTGAATTTACCGCGATGATGGATCTTGAGGGTGCCACGGGTGGGGCGGCGTAATGGCGATTGATCCTTCGGCCTCGATCCATCCATCGGCTGTCGTTGAAAGCGGGGCAAATATCGCTGCGGGCTGTCATATTGGCCCGTTTTGCCATGTTGGCCCTGAGGTGACCTTGCATGAGGGGGTGGTGCTTAAATCCCACGCCGTGGTCACAGGATTGACTGAAATTGGCGCAGAAACCGTGATTTTCCCCTTCGCGAATATCGGCGATATTCCGCAGGATTTGAAATATGCGGGTGAAAAGACGCAGCTGATTGTAGGCAAACGCAACCGTATCCGCGAAGGTGTGACCATGAATACGGGCACAGATGGCGGGGGCGGGGTCACCCGTGTTGGTGATGATAATCTCTTTATGACAGGCGCGCATGTTGGCCATGACGCAATCGTGGGCAACCATGTTGTGGTGGCCAACCAATCCGCTATTGCAGGCCATTGCATCATTGAGGATGGCGTGATCATCGGCGGGCTTTCGGGCATCCACCAATTTGTGCGCATCGGGCGTGGGGCCATCATCGGCGCGGTCACGATGGTGACCAATGATGTTATTCCCTATGGCCTTGTGCAAGGCCCGCGCGGTGCCTTGGATGGTCTGAATTTGGTGGGCCTAAAACGCCGCGGCGTGGCCAAGGAAGATATCAATGCGTTGCGCGCCGCCTATCAGGCCTTAGCGCAAGGCGAGGGTGCATTTCAGGAACGCGCGCGCCGTCTATCAGAAGAGGCACCAAATTCCCAATATGTGCGGGATGTGGTGGATTTTGTGCTAAAAGGCTCGGATCGGTCATTCTTAACGCCGGGTTGAACGGGGGGATCATGCCAAAACGCGCAATCTTGGCAGGTGGGGGTGCCCTTCCGCAATCGCTGCTTGAGGCGGGGGACGCGATATTGGTCACCTTCCACGGCACGCCCGTGGATGCCCGCGCACCGCAGCAGATTGAGGCGCGGTTTGAGCAATTGGCCTCCCTGTTTGCGCGTCTAAAATCCGAGGGCGTGACGGAACTGTGCCTTGCAGGCGCAATGCGCCGCCCCGTGTTTGACCCCACTGCGCTTGATGCGGGCACAGCCGCTCTGATGCCGCGCCTTATGGCGGCCTTGCAGCAGGGGGATGACGGGCTGTTGCGCGCCGTGATCGCGCTGTTGGAGGAGCAGGGATTCACCATTTGCGCCCCACATAACATCCGCCCCGATCTTTTGGCGTCCGAGGGCGTTATGGTGGGCGAGGTCAGCGCGGCTTTGCACGCCGATGCACATCGCGCTGCCGCCGTTTTGGCGGCGCTTGCGCCCCTAGATGTCGGCCAAGGTGCCGTGGTTGCAAAGGGCCAAGTTCTTGCGATTGAAACCCTACCTGGCACAGATGCGATGCTAGAATTCGTGGCGCAGACCTGCCCCAATTCGGGGGGTGTTCTGATGAAGCGCCCTAAGGCAGGGCAGGATTTGCGCGTTGATATGCCCGGAATTGGCCCGCAGACGATTGCGATGATGCAAAAGGCGGGGCTGTCGGGCTTGGTGGTGCAGGCGGGTGGCGCGCTGATCCTTGAGCGGGCCGAGGTTCTCGCCCGCGCGGCATCGGCGGGCATCACCCTATGGGCCGCGCCGTGAAACTGTTTCTCATTGCGGGCGAACCTTCGGGCGATGCGCTTGGGGCCAGCCTGATGGCGGGGTTGAAGGCCGCGCGTTCTGACATTGAATTCTCTGGCATTGGTGGCCCGTTGATGCAGGCCGAAGGGCTAAACAGCCTCTTTCCCATGTCTGATCTGTCGGTCATGGGGCTGGCCGAGGTTCTGCCGCGCCTTCGGCATTTGTTCAAGCGCCGCGACCAGGCGGCCAATGCGGTGATTGAGGGGCAGATTGATGCGCTCATCACCATTGATAGCCCTGATTTTTGCTTGCGCGTGGCAAAGCAGGTGAAGAAACGCGCAGCAAAGCTTCCTGTGATCCATTATGTCGCCCCAACTGTCTGGGCATGGCGGGCGGGGCGTGCGCGTAAAATGGCACGCTTTGTTGACCATGTGCTGGCGCTGTTTCCGTTTGAGCCGCCATTGATGCAGGCTGTGGGGATGGGCTGTGATTTCGTGGGGCATCCAGTCGCGCAGATGCCGCAAGCCGCGCCCGAGGACTGCAGCGCCTATCGCGCGGGCCTTGGTGTTGGGGCAGGGGATCCCTTGCTCTTGCTGCTGCCTGGTTCGCGGCGGGGCGAAATTGTGCGGCTTGGCCCCCGATTAGGGCAGGTTGCGCGCGGGTTCTTGCATGCGCATCCACGCGCCCATCTCGTTTTGCCTGCGGCCCCCGCCATTGCCGATGATGTCGCGCAGATGATGGCCGCTTGGGATCTTGGGCCAAGGGCGCACCTGCTCGACCCGCGTGCCGCGGGCGCGGACTATCCACATCAAAAATCCTGCGTTTTTGGGGCGGCGGATCTGGCGCTTGCGGCTTCGGGGACAGTGTCCTTGGAATTGGCTGCCGCAAAAACCCCGATGGTGATTGCTTATGATATGGCGCCGCTGTCACGAGTTTTGATGCGGTGGATGTTGAAAATTGACACGGTCACTTTGGTCAATTTGGTCAGCGAAACCCGCCATATCCCCGAATTTTTGGGGAAGGACTTTGAACCTGCGCCTGTTTTGGCGGCGCTTAAGCCGTTGGTGAGCGATCAGACCGCGCGCAACGATCAAATCCAAGCCGCCGAAGTGACGATGGCGCGGCTTGGGGCAGGGGATCGCGACCCAAAGGCCCGCGCGGCAGAGGCAGTTTTGCGGGTTTTGGAGAAAGAAATTGTGGGGTAAAATATAACCCCATAACCAAGTAATTGATTTTCAGTAATTAATCATAATTTAGGCGCGCTAAAAAGGCTTGACCTTACCCCGTCTCTGCCGCATAAGCCTGCCATCTTTAACGGGGGTCGCACAGGCGGCCTCTTTTTTCGGTCAAAATTTAAGACCAAGGAACGTATACATGAAAACCTTTACCGCAACTCCTGCGGATATCGACAAGTCATGGATCGTGATTGACGCTGAGGGCGTTGTTCTCGGTCGTCTTGCCTCGATCATCGCCATGCGGCTGCGCGGCAAGCACAAGCCGTCCTTCACGCCCCATATGGATATGGGCGACAATGTCATCGTCATCAACGCTGAAAAAGTGCAGGTGACTGGCAACAAGCGCAACAAGCCAAACTATTGGCACACAGGCTATCCCGGTGGGATCAAGAGCCGCACCACTGGCCAGATCCTAGAAGGTGCGCATCCTGAGCGCGTTGTGATGCAGGCGGTCAAGCGCATGCTTCCTGGTGGCCCACTGTCGCGCCGCCAGATGACTAATCTGCGCGTCTATGCAGGTGCAGCGCACCCGCATGAGGCACAAAACCCCACAGTTCTGGATGTAAAGTCCATGAACAAAAAGAACACGCGGAGCTAAACCATGGCCGAGACACTCTCTTCGCTCGATGAGCTGAAAGGCGCCGTGGCTGAGGGCTCTGCCCCCGCCACAGGTGCGACATCCATTTCCTTGGATGCATCCCCCCGCGAGCCTGTGCGCGATGCGCTTGGCCGCTCTTATGCAACGGGTAAGCGAAAAGATGCGGTTGCCCGCGTCTGGATCAAGCCAGGCTCTGGCAAGGTCACCGTGAACGGCAAAGAAATCAAAACATACTTTGCCCGTCCTGTTTTGCAGATGATCCTGCGTCAGCCTTTCTCTGTGGCAGGCGTAGAAGATCAGTTTGATGTGATGGCAACTGTCAAAGGCGGTGGCTTGTCAGGTCAGGCCGGCGCGGTGAAGCATGGCATCTCTAAGGCGCTGCAGCTTTATGATCCCTCCTTGCGCGGCGCGCTGAAGGCGGCAGGCTTCCTGACCCGCGACAGCCGCGTTGTGGAGCGTAAGAAATTCGGTAAGCGCAAAGCGCGCCGCAGCTTCCAGTTCTCGAAGCGTTAATCTGGATCAGCAATCTTCAAGCTCACAGAAAGGCCACCCGTTTTGGTGGCCTTTTTCTTTGTGTTTTTGATCGGTCCCTACTATGAGCGCGATCAAGTTGGATTGCGCGCTGTAGGGTAATGATAGCATCCGTCATGTTTGTTAAGTTATGGATGACAGCAAACAGCTTAAGGTTGAGTTTAGGCATACCAGAAAAAATATATGATGCAAAGATTTTATATCAAAGTTGCCATTTACTGAGATTATTTTATCGTAAAAGGCTACTTCCCCATACACGGAGTAGTTGTAAAAGCCGAATAATCAAGCGAGAGATTTCCAGCCATGCGCGATAGGGCAAAACCGTCAAATACCGCCATTTGGGTAATTTGAAATCAGGTCCTTGATTTTGGATTTGCGTCACCTCTCCGGTAATTTGCGCGCAGGGGAGGGGTTTGACGAAAACAGCTCGCAGCCCTGCAAGATATTCGAGGTCAAATACGATGTCATAGGCCAAACGCATGGGCAGTTGCCGGACCAACCATTTCGCCGCAGGCCGATTGATCATATAGGCACCTGCACCTTTTTCTCGGGTCAGGGCTACGGCCAGACGATAGCGCCCACTAAGCCCGCTGTAGGGAATGGCGCGGCCTGTGTTCACAGTGGAGAGGCGCAGAATATCCCATTCGTCCGCGCGCGCGACTGCCGCCTGCATCATGTCCATAAAATCTGGCTCAAAGGTTATGTCATCTTCTAAGATTAGCGCGTGATCTGCATCACTGTTCAGAAATTCGCGCAACGCCTTGATATGGCTGAAGTAACAACCAACCTCAGCGGGCGCGCGTCTGCGGCCATGCAGCAAACGATAGGCCAAATCGCTGAAATCAGGATGCGGAAACTGGAGCATTTTGCCATCCACCGCCGCGATCCGCTGATAGGGCAGCTCAATCGCCCGAAGCCGCGCGTCAAGTTTGGCCAAGCGCGCAGGCGCGCGATCCAAATTGATTAGATAGGTTTTGACCTTATCAAGGTGGGCGCGTGCGGATTGGGGCATAGATAGTATCATCGGCCTGTCAGTGTTGGTAAAAAAGGGGCTACAGGCTTGCCTGCGTTGGTGCAAGGGCCTAGGCGCGGGCAATTGTGCGGCACGACTGTGAGGAATGTTCGCGCAAGCGCCCGATCTTGCGCCATCACGCATCGAATCCCTTGCGCAAAGATTGATTTCTTCTAAAGGTCGAATGCTAAGAACCCCTGGTTAGGGGCGAATTTGGGGGATATGAATGGCCCGATCCTTTGATCTGGGAAGGTTCCTGCGCCGCGATGAGACCAAAGGAATGGTTCTGATCGCGCCCCCATTCATTTATGCAGTTTTGCTGCTGGCGGCCCCTTTGGCGGCGATTGTTTTGTTTTCCTTCTGGACGCAGGATTTCATGACGATTGATCGCAGCTTCACCCTGTCGAATTACCGCGAGGCCTTCACAGACCCACTCTATATGGAATTGTTGTCGCGCTCTTTGCGCATATCATTATCGGTGACGGTCATCACTGTCGTATTGGCCTTTCCCGTGGCCTATTTCGTGTCTTTTTATGTGGCCCCAGAACGCAAATCCTTGTGGCTGTTTTTGATCACAATTCCGTTTTGGACAAGCTACCTGATCCGCGTGTTTTTGTGGCGGGTGATCTTGGCCTATGATGGGCCTGTGAATGGCACATTGGTGGGCCTTGGAGTGATAGACGAGCCTTTAGCCTGGATCCTCTATTCGGCCAATTCCGTGGTGATCACCTTGGCGCATGCTTATGCACCATTTGCGATTTTGCCGATTTTCGTCAGCCTTGAGAAAATAGATCGTTCGTTGCATGAGGCGGGGCGCGATTTGGGGGAAAATCGTGTGATGGTATTTTTGCGTGTCACATTGCCCCTTGCGATGCCGGGTGTTTTGGCCGCCGTTTTGATCGTGTTTATTCCAACAATCGGCGATTACGTCACCCCACGTCTTGTGGGCGGATCAGATGGCACAATGATTGCGAATATGATCCAAACACAATTCATGCGCTTAAATAACGCGCCGATGGGGGCGACCTTATCGGTTTTGGCAATGTTGATGGTGGGGTTTGTCTCTCTTTTGATGATCCTTGGTACATTGCGGTGGACACGCGGGGGCAAGTCGAAATGAAGGGGCAAAGTCTTAAGATCTACGTGGTCCTTTATTTGGTGTTTCTATACGCACCCATTGTGCTATTGCCATTATTTGCCTTTAACTCGGGCACGGTCATAGCCTTCCCGTTGCAGGGCTTTACCTTCGGCTGGTTCATCGAAGTTTTCACCACCAAGGCATTGGTTGAGGCCACGCGCAATTCCGTATTTATCGCGGTCTCGGTTGCGGTCTTATCGACCTGTTTGGGCCTGTTCGCTGCACGCGCGGCCACGCGGTATGATTTTCCTGCCAAAGGGGGAGTTGTGGGGTTTGTCATGTTACCTTTGGTTCTGCCCGAAATCATTGTGGCAGTGTCCTTATTGGTGGTGTTGATCCAAGCGGGGCTGTCCACGGGGATTTGGTCGGTGATTGCAGGCCATGTTTTGATCTGTACCCCGTTTTCAATTGCGATCCTGCAAGGCAGCTTTGCCAATATGGACAAAAGCCTAGAAGAAGCGGCTGTGGATTTGGGTGAAACACCGCTCAGCACGTTTCGCCTTGTAACCTTGCCGCTTGTCGCACCTGGCATCATTGCATCCCTTTTGATCTGCTTTACGATCAGTCTGGACGAATTTATTATCGCCTTCTTCTTGTCTGGCAATGAGCCTACCTTGCCCGTTTATGTCTGGGGTTTGCTGCGCTTTCCTGCGCGGGTTCCTGTCATCATGGCGCTTGGCACATTGCTGGTGGCGTTGTCGATTATCCTATTGATCACTGCCGAATATTTCCGCCGCCGTGGCCTGCGCCGTACAGGCAAGCGCGATGTTGGAGGGTTTTTATGACCAAGCAAGAGCCAATTATCCGTCTGGAGAATGTCCATAAATATTACGGCGATTATCACGCGCTGCGGGGCATCACGGCCGAAATCGGGCAGGGTGAGTTCTTCTCACTGCTTGGACCATCAGGTTGCGGCAAGACCACGCTTTTGCGCGCGATTGCAGGGTTCGAGGATATCTCTTCAGGCGCCATCATGCTTGGCGGCAAGAATATGGAGGGGGTGGCCCCGAACCATCGCCCGACCAATATGGTGTTTCAATCCTATGCGATTTTCCCGCATTTGAATGTCGAGCATAACGTGGCCTTTGGCTTGCGAAAATCGGGGATGTCTGCAGCGGATAAGACCTGCGCCGTGGGGCAGGCATTGGAAATGGTGGGCCTTGGGGGCTATGGCGCGCGCGCGGCACATGCGCTTTCGGGCGGGCAAAGGCAGCGCGTCGCATTGGCCCGTGCCTTGATCCTAAAGCCGAAGGTGTTGCTTCTCGATGAGCCGCTTTCGGCCTTGGACAAAAAAATGCGTGAAGTCATGCAGGTTGAATTGATCAAACTGCAACGCGAAGTGGGGATTACCTTTATCTTAGTGACCCATGACCAAGAAGAGGCTTTGGTGATGTCTGATCGCATCGCGGTGATGTTCGAGGGAGAGATCGCGCAATTGGATGATCCCGAACGCCTCTATCGCCGCCCCGTCAGCCGCAGGGTGGGGGAATTCATCGGAATGATGAATTTCCTTGAGGGCAGTTTGGAACATTCAGGCGGTTTTTCTGTGGATATTGCTGGGCTTGGCCGCGCTGAGATTGCCCCCGAGCAAGTGGTCGGGTCAGGGGCTACCGGGGCCGTTTCGATTGGGCTGCGCCCTGAAACCCTTTCGATCCTTTTTGACGATGATCCCAAATCCGCCCGCACAGCCGAAGGTATGGTGGATGAGGTCGTCTATTATGGCGATATGACCTATTATGACTTGCGCCTTGATGGGGCTGCGCGCCATGTTCGGATTTCTATGCGCAATGTGGTAGGCCGCCCAGTCCTTGAGGTCGGCGCGCGCGCCCGCGTCAGTTGGGACCCGCGCGCGTTTACGGTTTTCACTTAACCACGTTTTTCCACAAAAAACGTATAGGTGCTATTCTCTTGGTGAGATGAGATCAGGGCGTGTCCCGCCCTGGCGCAAAAATGCGGCACATCAATCTGGGCCATAGCATCGGTGGCACATAGCTTGACCACCACGCCGATCTGGGCCGCCCGTATCGCTTTTTGCAGACGCAAAACAGGCAGCGGGCAGCGTAAATCGCGTGCATCAATTTCAATCTCATATGGGATATGGTCTTGCATGGGGTGTGGCTTAGCGCGCAGGCCTGCCTGCTGTCCACAAGAATGTGATCTCATGCGCAGACCGGCCATAGGTGACGCAGGGCCAAAAATACCCTAAAGCCAAACTTATGTTCGGAATCGATCTATATGACGCATCGCTTTTGCCCGCGATCCTTGTGGCACTGACCGCGGGGGTGCTGAGTTTTCTCAGCCCCTGTGTGTTGCCAATTGTTCCACCCTATCTGGCCTATATGGGCGGGATCAGCCTAGACGAGGCCAAGGGGCAGGGACGCAATCGTGCGGTTCTCGTGGCCTTGTTTTTTGTTCTGGGCCTTTCGACTGTCTTTCTCTTCTTAGGCTTTACCGCCTCGATTTTTGGTCAGTTTTTTCTACAAAACCAAATTCTTTTGTCCCGTATCTCAGGCGCGGTGATCATCTTTTTTGGCCTTCATTTTCTACAGGTTTTCCGTATCCCAATGTTGGATCGCGAAGCACGGCTTGACGCGGGCGATCGGGGCGGATCTGCGCTTGGGGCCTATGTTTTGGGCTTGGCTTTTGCCTTTGGCTGGACGCCGTGCATTGGCCCGCAGCTTGGGGTGATCCTGACCTTAGCCGCGAATGAAGCCAGCCTTGCGCGTGGCACAATCTTACTTGGGGTATACGCCGCCGGCTTGGGCATACCTTTCCTGCTGAGCGCGCTGTTTCTTGAGCGCGCGATGGGGGTCATGGCGCGGATCAAACGCCATATGAAGCTGATCGAGCGTCTGATGGGGACCCTTTTGATCATCGTGGGTCTTGCCCTTTTGACAGGCGCGTTTTCTGCCTTTTCTTTTTGGCTCTTAGAGAATTTCCCCGCCCTTGGCGCGCTCGGCTAAAGGTTTCTTTTTCATATAACAATTCCCACTCCTTCAGCGATATTCTAGCCGCATGGATGGGGTGAGTCATATCGTGCGCCGCAGGGCGGTTTTCTTTGTGCCAGAGTTTGACCCCGCGCCGCCGCGCGCCGGTGCGCGAAAGGTACTGGAGCGAGGCCGCGAAACGGCCCCGACTCTCAGGCCATGTGATCCAGATCAGCGCGTATGGCAGCCACCCATAGCGCGTGGATACGGTGATTGAGGGGCAGGCGTGCGAAACGCGAACTGAGGTTCTGGCGTGGTCTGAGTTGGTGCGTGCGGAAATGCGTGGGGGCGGTTTCGAGATCGCGTGACAAAACGCGGGGCGCAATTGGTGATCTCGCCCTTTCATATCCACCGCTATACACGGCTGTGGACAATCCTGATGGGTTTGACCCCACCCGATGGGAAAATGCGCGCGCGGGGGCCGTATCAGCCGTTTTTGGCGGAGCCGCGCATCTGCACAGGCGCGGGATTTGCAATGGTTGAGGGAGTGGTGCTCTTGGCCATGCTGGCCCGCGCCTATTGGTTCGACTTGATCGTTGGGCGCGCCCTACCGCGCTCTGTGGCCCATCTCACCTTGCTCTCCGCCAATGGGATTTGGCTAAATATCACGCAGCGCTAACGGTAGCGATAACATTACCCATGCCCCCTATGCAGCCTTGTTTTATTGGCGTATGCAACCAAATGGCGCAGCTAGAAAAAGGCGGTTTTACGATGTTTGATATGTTCCAAGACATGCGCACGCGCATCATGACGGACGAAGGCTTTATCGCCGCTTTGGATCAATCGGGCGGCTCCACCCCAAAGGCGCTTGCGCTTTATGGCATCACGGAAGATGCCTATAGCAGCGAGGCGGAAATGTTTGCGCTGATGCATGAGATGCGCGCACGGATCATTATGGCGTACGATTTCACCGCCGAGAAAATTCTAGGCGCGATCCTGTTCGAGCGCACCATGCGCGACACGATTGACGGCACGTCTGTGCCAGAACTTCTGTGGCGCGATAAGGGCATTGTTCCGTTTTTGAAAATCGACAAAGGCTTGGAAGAGACGCGTGATGATGTGCAGATTCTTAAGCCGATTTCGGGCCTAGCGGCGCTCTTGTCAGATGCGCGCGCCTTTGGCGTCTTTGGCACCAAGGAGCGCTCGGTCATTCATGCCGCCAATGCTCGCGGCATCGAGTCGGTCGTGGAGCAGCAATTTGATCTTGCGGCCGAGGTCTGCGCAGCAGGGTTGGTGCCGATTATTGAGCCTGAAGTGAATATCCACGCGGATACTAAATCCGAGGCTGAAACCCTATTGTGCGATGCGATTGCCCGACATTTGGATCAACTGGTCGTTGGCCATGAGGTGATGCTCAAGCTGACCATTCCAAATCAGGCGGGGCTTTATGACGGTCTGGCCGATCACCCCCGTGTCTTGCGGGTGGTGGCCCTATCGGGGGGCTATAGCACGGATGACGCCTGTGCGCGCCTGTCGCAAAACCCAAAAATGATTGCAAGCTTCAGCCGCGCCCTGACCGAAGGCTTGAACGCCGAGCAATCTGACGCCGAATTTAACGCGGCACTTGGGGCAAATATTGATAAGATTTACCGCGCGTCTCTATGAGCGCGCAATTCCTTAAGGACAAATAACCTCATCGCCGTCGCAAGGCCCGAGGATAATCCACGGGCCTCGTCTATTTCTGCGGCAAGGGCGTTCACCGATTGCCCGCGCGCGGCGGCAATGGCGCAAAATTCCTCCCAAAATGGATCCTCCAATGAGACAGAGCTGCGATGCCCGCGCAAGGTGAGGGAGCGTTTTTTGGGGCGGTCAGTCATTCTGCATCATATTCTGAATTGGGGGTCAGTTTATGCTGATCCAACACTTCACGTAGACGCGCCTCACGCGTGGCGGCGAGTAATTTCTCGGCCTTTGATTTTCCAAATTTTGTAGCATTTTCAGATGCCTGTTCGCGGCTCTTTATGTTTTGTTTTTCCTTACGCGCGCGGCGTAGATCGATGATCTGGCTCATACTCGTCACTCTTTGCAAGGTGGATATCTGGCGGTTTTACGGGTGATTTGGCAAGAAAAATGGGGTGCCTGCAAGAGGCACCCCATCATCCGTGATGAAAATGCAGCAGTGATTAGCCTTTCGGGCCAATCATATCCTCGGGCCGCACCACGCGGTCAAAGGTTTCGCCATCGACAAAGCCTAAATTGATGGCTTCTTCGCGTAGGGTAGTGCCATTCTTATGAGCGGTTTTCGCAACTTTGGTGGCATTGTCATAACCGATTGTGGGAGCAAGTGCCGTAACCAACATAAGGCTTTCGCGCATCAGCTTTTCGATCCGCTCTACATTGGCCCGTGTGTCTTTCAGCATGCGCTCGGTAAAGCTATCAGCAGCATTCCCCAACAGCTGCATTGATTGCAGCAGGTTATAAGCCATCATTGGGTTATAGACGTTCAATTCAAAATGGCCTTGGCTACCTGCAAAGGAAATCGCAGCATCATTGCCCAAGATATGCGCACAAACCTGCGTCATTGCCTCAGCCTGTGTTGGGTTTACTTTACCGGGCATGATTGAGCTGCCTGGTTCATTTTCGGGTAGGATCAATTCCCCAAGGCCCGACCGCGGGCCAGATCCCAAGAAGCGCATGTCATTGGCGATCTTATAGGCGGCCATCGCCGTTGTTTTAATCGCGCCAGACATAAACACCATCGCATCATGCGCGGCCAAGGCTTCGAATTTATTTGGTGCGGTAATGAACGGCAGGCCCGTGATCCGCGCTATATTTACTGCAACGGTGGTGTCCCAGCCTTTATCTGTGTTCAGGCCAGTTCCGACCGCCGTGCCACCCTGTGCCAACTCGTAAATGCCTGGCAGGGCCATTTCGATGCGCGCAATCCCATTGCGGATTTGCTGCGCATAGCCCGAGAATTCTTGACCCAAGGTCAGCGGGGTTGCATCTTGGGTATGGGTGCGCCCAATCTTGATGATGTCCTTGAATTCTTTTGCCTTCGCCTCGAGGGCGCTGGCTAGTTTTTCCAGGCCTGGCAGCAACACATCGCGCGCGGTCATTGCGGCGGCGATATGCATAGCGGTGGGGAAGGTATCGTTGGACGATTGCCCCATATTGCAGTGATCATTTGGATGAACGGGGGTTTTTGATCCAATCACACCGCCCAAAATTTCAATCGCGCGGTTCGAGATCACCTCATTGGCGTTCATATTGGATTGCGTGCCAGAGCCTGTTTGCCACACCACAAGGGGGAAATGATCATCAAGCTTGCCATCGATCACCTCTTGCGCGGCAGTGATCATGGCATCGGCCAATTCCGCAGGCAGTTTGCCGCTGGCTTTATTTGCCGCGGCGCAAGCGCGCTTGATCACTCCAAGGGCGCGCACGATAGCAACGGGCTGCTTCTCCCACCCAATGGGGAAGTTCATCAGGCTGCGCTGTGTCTGCGCCCCCCAATAGCGGTCGAAGGGAACCTCTAACGGGCCAAAACTATCGGATTCAGTGCGGGTTTGGGTCATGAAGCATCCTCCAGTATGCTGTTGCATACCAAATAGAGCCTGCGCCGTCCAATCGCAACGGGGAATTTAGTGTACATGCCTGGTAAAACGATAGACGCGGGCAGGGGGTAGGTTTAGCCAGATCTTATCGCTGCGTGTCCATGACAGTGCCATCTTTTTAAGCAGATCGGCATGCACTGAAGGGTTTGGTCCATAGGTAAATTGCACAAAGCTGCCTTCGGTCGCGAGGCTGTTGAAACTGCCTTTGAGAATATTGCGCTGCACCCCGATGGGCATCGACAGTAAGGGTAGGCCTGAGATCACCGCCTGCACGTTTTTAAGGCCTAAGCGGTCGAGATCGCAGGCGCTCATGTGATGAACATTCACCCCTACAAAATACTTGCGCATATGGGTGCAAAAGCTGAGGTTCATCTCAACCGAATGCAGCATATGAGGGGGAATGCCACGGCCCAAAATGGCGCGGGTGATATTGCCCGTGCCCGGACCCAGTTCAATCACCGGGCCTTTACTGGGATCAAGACCTGCAACCATCTCTTGGCACAGTGCCGCCGATGAGGGAGCCAATGCCACAACCTGATGGGGTTTAGACACAATCTGAGAAAGGAATAAGCGCAGATCTTTTTTCATACTGCATCCGATGCAGGTTTATTGTAACTTATTTACGTCGAACATGTGGGTGTCCCACAAATTTCAGGTATTTTTTCTGAACCGATCCAGAGACACCACTTCTCCTTGCGCTTTGTCCCCCTTTAGTTTGGGCGCAGGGGCAGTGTCGGTGGCGGGATCATCGTCCTTTGGGGCGCTTGGATCGGGGCTGTCATCGTCAACCTCAACCGATTCAAACCGCAGACCAAATTCGACCGAAGGATCAACGAAGGTGACAACAGCGTCAAAGGGCACGCGCAGCGCTTCGGGGTTGTCGCCAAAATTAAGAACGATGGAAAACCCGTCCTCATCCACCTCAAGCGCGTCAAACCAATGCTGGATCACAATGGTCATTTCTGCGTCATAGCGCTCGCGCAGCCAATCGGCCATTTTTACATCAGGGTGGCCCGTGGTGAAGGTAATGAAGAAATGATGTTTCCCCGGCAGGCCGTTATCCGCGACGTCCTCTAGCACAGTCTGGATCAATTTGCGCATCGCATGATGCATCAAGCGACCATAAGGGATAGAGGCGTCGGAACTCGAACTCATCATTATTGCCTTTGCTGCATCTGCAGCCGCAAGCATAGAAGATTCGGAACGGAAAGAAAGCGCGGTTTTGGCCCGCCTTTCAGCTATTTGCGATTATCAACCACGCGGCCAATCCCGCCTCACAGCCAAAAAAGGTCAGGCTTTGCCGCGACCATGCTTTGTCGCGGAAAATCGAGGTGACCCGACCTAGTGCCGCCCCCGCATAGGCCAAACCCATCACAACCCATGCCAATGGGTCATTGATCAAGATCGCGCCCAGCCCGAGGCCTACAAACAAACATCCCGAGGCGGCAGACACTTCGGTGTAGGCCATATTGGTAGGGCCTGCACGCATATCCAACACGTTCATCGTCCAACGCGTGGCCAACCACCCAAGCGCGCCAAGGGCAATGGTAATCCCGCCCGCCGCGAAATTTAGAAAATCAACGATGCTCATCTGATCTTTCCAAGCCCTGTCTTTACCCTTATTCGGTGGGGGTAGGGGATTGGATCACTTTTACTTGCATCTGTAAGCAAATATTTTTCGCGTGGTAGGTGGCAATCGGGGCGGGGGAAGTGCAGGCTTCTGTTGCCAGGTGCCTGCGGACCCCGCCTTACGCGGCTAGGCGCAAGGGCTTAGTTTCGGCGACCCGAACTGCTTATGCAGCCAGAGCCATTGCCGGAGCACGGTTGTCATTTGCAACTGTACGATTTGAACCGATAACGGTGGTATCTCACCGAGACAAAGCTAACCCCTTTAGACGTTCGTCAATCCTATTTCGGCCCCAAGATCCGCAAATGACGGGGTATGGTGGAGCCGCCGGGTACCGCCCCCGGGTCCGATCCGCTTATTACGAGCGCGTTTATGTCCATAGCCCCCGAAGAGAGCAGATTGAGTATAGGTGCTGTTGGGGCGGATGGGAAGGGAGTGGTATCAAAATTCAAATGACAAGAAGCTTCAAAGCGGGATGGTTTGGACTTTCTAGGAGCACAGACGCGTCTTTTGATAAAATTTTTGAATACAACAGCTGGGAAAGTCGTCTAAGTCAGTTGCTCACTAGAAAGAAAAAAGAGCGCGACATTAAATTGGTTTAGTCGCAGTCAATCATGCCCCAAACACAAAACGAGCGCCCTTTTGGGCGCTCGTCTCTTTTTACCTTCCGAACCCAATCAGAAGCCTGCTTTTATCCGCACAAAGGCCTCGGCTTGTGCTTCGCGGCGGTCGTTGCTGATGGGCAGCTGTGCCAGAACGGGCACGGTCACTTCGCCCAGACCATTGGCCTCGAGCGTTGCTGCGCCAAGCGATGCAAGGGCTGCGCTATTGGCGGTGCCAAAGCCGCCATCAAGCAGGGGCTGGGCCGAAACCTCGGACTGCATCGCGTTGACAAAGTCATAGGCCTTATCCTCTGACCCTGGTGCATCAACCATGTTCACATAGCCGCAGAGCCATACCGATGTGCCCTCGACCGTGTTACGCTCAAACCCAACTGGGAAGCCTTCATCGGCCAATGCCACAGGCACCTCATTCCATGCCCAAGCCACTAAAACTTCGCCCGATGCCATCAGCTGACCCAATTCTGCGGGGTCTGTCCAATAGGTGCGCAGGTTTTCGTGAATACCGCGCAGCCATTCGGTGGCGGCCTCGAACTCGCCATCTGTCGCTTTTGACCAATCGGTCACGCCTGTGGCGAGATAGGCTAGCGCGTAGGCATCATCGACATTGTCAGGAATCGCCAAACGACCCGCAAAGGCAGGGTCTGTGAAGACCTGCAAGGAGGCTACCTGTTCGGCGGTCACTTCCTCGTTATTGTACGTTATTGCGGTTGTACCGTAATCGGTGGGCAAGAAGAACAATTCGGACGTGCCCGCAAGCACATCTTGGCCCACGAGACTGGAATCAAGATTGTCAAAGGCCGCGATGCGGTTCTGATCCCATGGTTCGATGATCCCCGACTCTTGCCAGCGCGGCACGGAGCCTGCGCAGATATGGGTCACATCGGATTTGAACCCAGAGACCAGACGCTGAAACGCTTCATCCTCATCCCCGAAGAACACAAAGCTTGGGCTTGCGCCATGTTGATCGATATAGGGTTGGTGGTAGCCAGGCTCTTCAAAGCCCGAATAATCGAACACTGTCAATTCGCTATCTTGGGCGAAGGCCACGGTAGACATCGCCATCAGTGCTACAGTGCTAGAGAGCATTTTCTTGGTCATGAGCAGCAATCCCAATCCTTTAAGTTGAGAGAAAAATTGCAACGGACGCTAGGATGAAGCAAACCATCGCGCAAGAGGATTCGCAAAATTCGCGATCTAGGATGGGGCAAGTGCAAAAGTATTAAGCAGTTTGTGAGCCAAGATTTTACTTCCCATACCTTGACCCGCTAGATGCCGTACTAGGTTGATTTCAACAGAGCGGGTTGACCATCGTGGCGCCGCCCCAAAACAGGAAGTGCCAAGGCCGATTAGGCCAGAGGCCAAAGATAAAAAAGAGGGGCCATGACAGACGCGCCTGTGCTATATTGGATCCGCCGTGATTTGCGCCTCAGCGATAACCCCGCGCTTTCGGCAGCCACCACTATGGGGCCTGTGATCCCCGTTGTGATTTTAGATGACAGCATTGAACAGATGGGCGCGGCCCCCCGTTGGCGGTATGAAATGGGATTGCGCGCCTTGGCCGGCGCTTATCGCGCGCACGGTCTTGATCTGATAATCCGCAAAGGGGCGGCTGAAGCTGTCTTAGCCGATATTTTGACCATGACAGGTGCCAAGGCAGTGCATTGGAACAGGCTCTATGATCCCGATTCCCGCGCGCGGGACAGCGCCATCAAGACCGCGTTGCGCGATCAAGGCATTGTAGCGCAAAGCCATAATGGCCATCTCCTGTTCGAGCCATGGGAGGTTCAGACAGGACAGGGCGGGTTTTATCGGGTCTATACCCCGTATTGGCGCGCGGTGATGGGACGTGATGTGGCGCGCCCCTTGCCTGTGCCGACCTTGCGCGGGGTGGATCTCGCGCTTGACAGCCTATCGGCAGATGATCTGAACCTGGCGCCGCAGATGCGCCGCGGCGCGGCAGTTCTGGCGCGCTATGCGCAAATCGGGGCTGAGGCCGCTCAAATCCGTCTTGCGCAATTTCTAGAGCACAAGGTTGGTTCATACAAAGACGAGCGCGATTTTCTTGATCAAGACGCCTGTTCGACCCTGTCCGAACATCTCTCGCTTGGCGAAATCAGCCCGCGCGAGATTTGGCACATGGGATGGGAGGCGCACCGCCATGGTGAGGTGGGGGCAGAGCATTTTGTCAAAGAATTGGTCTGGCGCGAATTTGCCTATCATCTTCTTTATCACTCGCCCCAGATTGCGACTGAGAATTGGCGCCCAGAATGGGACAGTTTTCCATGGGCCACTGACCCTAACACCCCGCACGTTATGACTTGGAAACAGGGGCGGACGGGAATTCAGGTGATCGATGCTGCGATGCGCGAACTCTATGTGACGGGGCGCATGCACAACCGCGCGCGGATGTTGGTGGGATCCTATCTGACCAAACACATGATGTGCCACTGGAAGATCGGGCTGGACTGGTTTGCCGATTGCCTGATTGATTGGGATCCCGCCGCAAATGCGATGGGATGGCAATGGGTTGCAGGATCTGGCCCTGATGCGGCACCTTATTTCCGCATCTTTAATCCCGAAACCCAAGGCGAAAAATTCGACAAGCACGGGCGGTATCGGGTGCGCTGGATTGCCGAACTGTCCAACCCCGCACCGCAAACCGCGCTTGATTTCTTCGAAGCTGCACCGCGGTCGTGGGATTTGCAGCCCAAAATGAGCTATCCGACCCGCCCCATTGTAGATCTTGCCGAGGGGCGCGCGCGGGCACTTGCCGCATATGGCGAGCGAAATTCTTAACACATGCTAAGATGAGATGAATTCGCTTGAGCCTACACAGGTTTAAGGCGAAACTGGCAGACAATGTCAGGGGGAATGATGACAATAAAAACAACCACCAAAGGTGAAACGAACCTACCGCGCTATTTTGAGGCGGTTTTTGCCAAATCTGTCGACATGAAAAATGGCCGTTTGGACTTGGCTCTGCCCGATGGTCGCACCTTCCGCGCGGAAGGTGCTGGACAGGGGCCCGTTGCCAAAATTCATATTCACAATGTGGATGTATTTGCGCGCCTGATCCGCGAAGGGGATCTTGGCTTTTGCGAGGCCTATTTGGATGGGTGGTGGTCAACCCCCGACCTTCAAGCCTTTCTTGATCTGGTTCATGCGGGCAATGATGATATTTACGATGGTTTTTTGGGGCTCAAAATCGCCCGTGCCTACGAACGGTTCCGCTTTTGGTTGCAAAGCAATTCCAAATCTCAGGCGCGCAAAAACATCTCCTATCACTATGATTTGGGCAATGATTTCTACAAATTGTGGCTTGATGACACGATGACCTATTCTTCGGCCCTGTTCCAAACAGGCCAAGAAAGCCTTGAGGCCGCACAGATCGCCAAATACGCCTCGATGGTAGATCAAATGGGCGCACAGCCTGGGGATCATGTTTTGGAAATCGGATGCGGCTGGGGTGGGTTTGCCGAATATGCCGCGCGCGAGCGGGGTCTTAAGGTCACGGGCCTGACCATTTCGCGCGAGCAGCATGATTACGCGGTTGATCGGATCGCCCGCGCGGGTCTCGCCGATCAGGTTGAGATCAAGATGCAAGATTACCGCGATGAAACTGGACTTTATGATGGGATCGCCTCCATTGAGATGTTTGAGGCAGTTGGCGAGAAGTATTGGCCCGTCTATTTCAAAACGCTGCGAGATCGCCTGAAACCTGGCAAGCGGGCCACATTGCAAATCATCACTGTGCAGCATCGCCGGTGGCAGATTTATCGCAACACGGTCGATTTCATTCAGAAATATATCTTTCCCGGTGGTATGCTGCCATCGCCCGTTGTCTTGCGCGAAGAATTGCAAAAAGCAGGGCTTGAGGTGGCGGGGTCGATCGAATTTGGCGAAAGTTACAGCCAGACCTTGAGGCGTTGGTATGACACCTTTAACGAACGTTGGGATGAGGTGGCCGCCCTTGGGTTTGATGATCGCTTCCGCAGGATGTGGAATTTCTATCTGACCTCTTGTGCCGCAACCTTTCATTTCCGCAATTGTGATGTGACCCAAATAACGGTGCGAAAGCCGAGCTGAGGGATGGTATGACTGCTCTCGCGCTTTACGGCACGCTGCGTGATCCTGATATCCTCAAAATTGTTTTAGGACGGGCAGGGGGCAAGATGCCATCTGCCTGTCTTTCTGGCTATCGTGTGGCGATGGTTGCGGGACAGCATTATCCTATGATCTGGCCTGAGGATGGGGCGGACTGCGAGATAGAAATTCTGCAAGGGTTGGATGCGGGCGAGCTCGCACGGCTTGATTTCTATGAGTATGTGTTTGGTTATACACGTACAATCATATCCCATGATGCGCGGCCGCTGCAGATTTATCTGCCACCTGAAGGTGGGACTGGTTCAAAGGGTACAGGATTTGACCCCTCAACTTGGGCTGCGGCGCATGGTGCGCTAACGCGTTTGGCCGCACAAGACATCATGTCGTCATTTGGCATTGAAACGGCCAAGGCCGTTGCCGCGCGCCTGCCGATTATTCGCGCACGGGCGCAGGCGCATCTGCGTGCGTGCGATCATCCTCCCGCTGGCGACACCCAAGATCGTTACATGAATATCGTTCATCAAAATATTGTTTATAATGGTTTTTTTAATCTAATAGACATTGCGGCCTCCTATCGACGGTTTGATGGTAGCCTGTCTGATCATGCGGGGCGTTTAATCCTTGATCTTGGCGAAGCTGTGACCGTGCTACCCTATGATCCAATGCGGGACTTGGTGCTTTTGGTCGAACAATTTCGCCCTGCTGCAGTGGTACAGGGTGATCCAAACCCGTGGTTGCTCGAGACGGTGGCAGGCATATGTGACGAGGGTGAAAGCTATGCGCAGACCGCAAAACGCGAAACGCGCGAGGAAGCAGGGGTTGCGCTGCAAGCGCTTCATCTCATTGGGCGCTATTACCCCAGCCAAGGGGCTGTTGCGCAAATCCTAGTCTCCTATATCGGGATTGCCGATTTGGCGCAGGACCATGACAGCACCCATGGTCTTTTCGCAGACGGCGAGGATATTCGCGCCTTTACCTTGCCCTTTGACGAAGCCTTTCTCCTGGTGCGGGAGGCGCGCCTGAGCAATGCGCCGCTTTTGCTGTCTTTGATGGCGCTTGATCGCATGCGTGCCGAGCGGGGCTGGCCCTCACAATAGCGCCAATGCCCCTTGAGTTATCGCCCCATCCCACCTATCCCTTGAGAAAGCAAAGAATTCTGCCAAAAAGGGGCGCGCTGTGACCATTTATTCCAATCTTTCTGCTGCGATTGGCAATACGCCCCTGATCCGGCTGAACAAAGTCAGCGATGAGACAGGTTGCGAGATTTTGGGCAAAGCGGAGTTCATGAATCCCGGTCAGTCGGTAAAGGATCGCGCTGCGCTTTACATTATCCGCGATGCCATTGCGCGCGGTGATCTTAAACCAGGCGGCACGATTGTTGAGGGCACGGCAGGCAATACGGGCATTGGTCTTGCGCTTGTCGGGGCCTCGCTTGGCTTTCGCACCGTGATCGTGATCCCTGAAACACAAAGCCAAGAAAAGAAAGATATGCTGCATTTGGCCGGCGCCGAATTGGTGCAAGTGCCAGCAGCGCCCTACAAAAATCCCAACAATTATGTGCGATATTCGGGGCGTTTGGCGGCTGAACTTGCAAAATCCGAACCCAATGGCGCGATTTGGGCCAATCAGTTTGACAATACTGCCAATCGTCAAGCGCATGTTGAAACAACGGGACCAGAGATTTGGGAACAGACCGCAGGCAAGGTGTCTGGGTTCATCTGCTCGGTTGGCTCAGGCGGCACATTGGCGGGAGTTGGCACCGCGCTGCAACCAAAAGGCGTGCGGATCGGTCTGGCTGATCCAGAAGGGGCCGGGCTTTACAGCTTTTACACCAATGGAACCTTCGATGCGCCAGGATCCTCGATCACCGAAGGGATCGGGCAGGGGCGCATTACCGCGAATTTAGAGGGGTTTACGCCCGATTGCGCCTATCGCATCTCGGATCAAGAGGCGCTGCCCATAGTGTTTGATCTGCTCAGCACTGAGGGCTTGTGCCTTGGCGGCTCGTCAGGGGTGAATATCGCAGGCGCAGTTCAGATGGCGCGCGAGATGGGGCGGGGCCACACTATCGTCACTATTCTGTGCGATTACGGCACCCGCTATCAATCTAAGCTATACAACCCTGAATTCTTGCGTGAAAAGGGCCTTCCTGTGCCCGCATGGCTGGATTGCGGTGCGGCGAATTCGCCCGTGGTATTTGAGTAATGATGTTAATGGAACGATCCCGTTTTGTCCTGACGCGTCTTTTGATGGCGTTCGCAGTTTTATGGCTCAGCCTCACAGCAGAGGTTCTGGCACAAGACCCGCCTGATTATACCGCATGGTCACAACTCAGCGCACGCGCGCAGGTGATGATTGATGGAGATCGCGCCTCGACCTCAATGTTCGAGGCGGTACGAGCCGAAATCGTTACATGGCGCAAGGTGTTTTTAGACGCGCAAGACATGAATGCCAGTCGTATCGCAACATTGCGCGAGCAGATTGCAGCCCTTGGCCCTGTACCTGCCGAGGGAGATGTCCAGCCTGCGGCAATTGCGGCAGAGCGTGCAGATTTGACCCAACGTCTCACTGATGCCGAAGCTCCTGCGCGGCGCGCAGAGGCGGCCTATCGCGAGGCGCAAGGCCTCATTGGCGAGATTGATGCGCAAATCGCCACCCGTCAGGCAGGCGCCTTGTTGCAGCTTGAACCCGCCCCGATTAACCCGGCCAATTGGCCGAGCGCGATTACGACGCTGCTTGGTTTTGCTTTTGCCGTCGGGCAGGAGGTCATTTCCTACTCACTTGCGTCTGCCCAGATATCCGACCTTGGGGCGAACCTGCCGCTTGTGGCGATGTTTGTCATTGTGGGGCTTGTTCTGTTGACCCGTGGCAGGGGGTTCGTGGGGCGGTGGATGCAAACGCATCACAGCTCAAGCCCTACCCCCTCAGCGCGGCTTGCCCTGTTTGGGTTGTCACTTTTGCATCATGCCATGCCCGTTTTTGGGGTATGGGCCTTGGCCTATGCGCTGCAAGTCTCTGGGATGGTTGGGTTTCGCGCGGCTGTTTTGGTGCAAATGGCCGCCCCGATGGCGCTTAGCTTTATGGCGGCGATATGGCTTGGGCGGCACGTTTTCCCCTTCAATGAGGCCAACCGCCCCCTTCTGCGCCTGGACGAGGCGACACGCGCAACAGGTCGTCGCTTAGCTCGGGTATTGGGGGCGATTGTAGGTCTGTGGCTTTTGGTGGGTCAAGTTGCGCAAACCGAGAATTTCACCTCTGCAGACCGACTGGTGATCAGTTTTCCAATCGTGGTCTTGACGGGTTTTATGATGTGGCAGTTGGGCCGCCTCTTGGCCTTGCATGTTAAAAATTCAGCGCAGATTGATGGCGTGCGCCCCTTGATGCTGCGTATGACAGGAGCCCTGTCCTTCGCGGTCATGGCGCTTGGTCTGTTGGGGCCGATTTTGGCGGGGGTCGGATATTTCACGGCAGGATCATTCTTTCTTTTGCCAATGTTGTTCAGCCTATCTTTGCTGGCCGTTTTAGGCATTTTGCAACGGGTGGTGACCGATGTATATGGTGCCTTAACCCGCCGAGACGACGGGTTGGACGAGGCACTTACTCCGACTTTGATCGGGTTTATCTTGGTCTTGGCCTCTTTACCCGCTTTTGCTTTGATTTGGGGCGTACGGCCAGCGCAATTATCTGACGTTTGGGCGCAAATTGTCTCGGGCTTCACAATTGGCGGAGTAACGATTTCGCCGCGCAATTTCCTGATTTTCGCGGTTGTGTTCGCGATTGGCTATACAGCGACCCGCGCGCTTCAAAGCACCCTGCGCTATAACCTTCTGCCAAAAACCCAAATCGACCAAGGCGGCCAAAGCGCGATTTTGGCGGGAACCGGCTATGTCGGCATTTTCTTGGCTGCGCTTTTTGCCATCACCTCGGCAGGGATTGACCTTTCGTCCCTCGCGATTGTGGCAGGTGCGCTGTCAGTCGGTATTGGTTTTGGCCTGCAAACAATCGTGTCCAATTTCGTCTCAGGGATCATTCTGTTGATCGAACGCCCGTTCAAAGAGGGCGATTGGATCGAAGTGAATGGTCAGATGGGCTATGTGCGCGAGATCTCGGTGCGCTCGACCCGCATCGAAACCTTTGATCGTTCCGATTTGATTGTACCGAATGCGGATCTAATTGCGGGGGTGGTCACTAATATGACCCACTCCTCCGACACGGGCCGCCTGATTTTGCCCGTTGGTGTAGCCTATGACAGCGATCCACAGCTTGTGATGAAAATCATGACGGAGGTGGCCGAGGCGCATCCGATGGTGATCCTGAAACCAAAACCAACCATCTTGATGGTGAATTTTGGGGCGGATGCGTTGGAATTTGAAATTCGCGCGATCCTGCGGGATGTAAATTTCCTATTGTCCGTGAAATCTGAGATGAACCTTGAACTGCTGCGCAGGTTCCGCGAGGTAGGTGTCGAAATCCCATTCGCACAGCGTGATTTGTGGCTGCGCAACCCAGAGGCGCTGGCCGCCCCTAAGTCATGAGTGCTGGTATGAGTGAGCTTTTATTTCTGGAAGATGCCTATCGCAAAACTGCGCCCGCCACAGTTAAGGGGCTGACAGACGCAGGCGGGATCATCGTAGATCAAACCATCTTCTATGCCCAAGGGGGCGGTCAACCCGGCGATAGTGGTTGGTTGGATTACGAGGGCGGGCGCATCGCCATTGCCACCACGATGAAGGGCGATGGTGGGGATGTTGTGCTATTGCCCGCCGAACCTGTGGCGTTGCCTAAATCTGGCACAGTCGTTGAGCAGCGTCTTGATTGGGCGCGACGCTTTAACCATATGCGGATGCACACCGCATTGCATCTTTTGTCAGTTGTGTTGCCCTTTGGCGTAACAGGTGGGGCAATTGGCGCAGAACGCGGGCGGCTTGATTTCGACATTCCCGATAGTTTGCCCGAGCGTATGATCTTGCAAGGTCAGCTTAACGCATTGGTGGATCGCAACCTACCCGTAAAACAGCATTGGATCACTGAGACGGAATTGGACGCAAAGCCTGAGATGGTCAAAACCCTATCGGTTAAACCCCCGCGCGGCGCGGGCCGCATTCGTCTTGTGCAAATCGGCGAGGGCGCGGCGCAAATCGACCTGCAACCTTGCGGCGGCACCCATGTCGCGCGCACAGGTGAGATTGGCAAATTAGAGGTCCTCAAAATTGAAAATAAAGGCCGCCAAAACCGCCGCGTTAGTATTGGGTTTGCTTAAATCTGTGCTACGTTAGCAACTCTCTACAGGGGTTTAAATTCACGGGTTGCACAAGGGGATAGATGTCCTGTAGGAGATCACTTAAAGGACAGGTGGCCGAGTGGTCGAAGGCGCACGCCTGGAACGCGTGTAGGCGGGAAACCGTCTCCAGGGTTCGAATCCCTGTCTGTCCGCCATATACTGCCATACTAGCAGTATCCTATTTCCCATAAGCATCAGTTATTACTCACTTATTTAGTCTGGCACTAGTAATGCCGTGTATGAGTACTGACCAAATTTATGACCAAAACTATCCCCCATACTTTCGTTCGTAACGGCTATTATTACTTCTCCCGCCGAGTACCGACTGATTTACGAGATCACTACACTTATCATCGGATTGTCCAAGGATTGCGTACTAAATCTCATCAAAAGGCTAAGGTTCATGCAAATATTGCTGCTGCTAAACTAGAGGCTTACTGGTCTCAGCTGCGGTTGGCCAAGTCAGATGTGATTGGTATGTCGCTGGTATGGATCTCGGCTACTGACAGCCTGCACATACATTCACAGCAACATGAGATTGATAAATCCTGAGCGTATCATCTAAGTCTGGGCATAGTTATTAGTGGCTATTTATTTATCGTCACCACAGAACTGGAAGCCTCCTTTAATGGACAAGTAACAGGACTCACCACATCGAAGCATTCAAAAGGAAATATCATGTCATCACGGGATCGTTCACTCTACCTACGATACGCAGAGGCGCTAAGGCATCCAAACTATTTTTCTGACGCAATTGGTGCGTTCTTCGCCGCGGACGCCAACATCAATGTTGTCCACCCTTTCAACGAACTGCAGGGGGCAGACGCATACCTCGACATGTTCCTGTGTCCGTTGCAGCAGTCTTTTGACGGACTTTACAGGCGGGACGACATTTTCATGGCCGGCCAGTTTGAAGGACAGGACTGGATCAGTTCAACAGGCTACTATATCGGAAGGTTTGCCAAAGACTGGATCGGCATCAAGGCAACCGGCACACTAAGCTATCTTCGCTATGGCGAGTTTCACCGCGTTGAAGAAGGCAAGGTGGTCGAGAGCTATATTTACCTCGACATTCCGGAATTGATGATCGCCTGCAATCAGTGGCCACTGCCTATGGGGCCGGGCCTCAAGCGCGGCTACACAGGGCTAATCCAAGGACCGGCGAGCAGGGATGGCGTCCTCATGGACGCTACCGATCCAGCCGAGGACCAACGCAGTTATGAGATCGTGACAGATATGCTGGCTAGGTTGGCGACGAAGGATGAAGCCTGGCGGCCCTACTGGCACGAGAACATGATGTGGTACGGTCCAGGCGCATTCGGCAGCTTTGTCGGTATCGAAGAATTTGCATCTTTTCAGGTTCCGTTTGAATCGCAATTTGACGGATGGTCTGGCGGTTCCAAGGGCAATGGTTTGACCAAGCATTTCACAAGATATGGAGACGGAAATTACACGTGTTCAGGTGGTTGGCCATCTCTGACTGGTATCAATGTAAAACCATTCCTGGGGCAAGGTCCTACAAATGAAAGGGTCTTTATGCGGGTCTGCGATTGGTGGCGGCGGGAAGATAGCCTTCTTGTTGAAAATTGGGTGTTCGTAGATGTCCCACATGTCTTGCTGCAATTGGGATTTGATCCATTACCCAACTGGCAGAAAGGGCAAGACTAATGTCCTTAACTTTATGGGTTGAAAAACTCGTTTATCTATTAGATGTGATCAAGGAACTTAATATCTCGTACTGCACCGTCCCCTAAAACATCTAAACATTCCTGATATTCTGAGCTTTCATACCACTGTAAAGCGACGTCGAGGCTTTCCCATACGCATACAACAGTACGCTCTTGTTGCCCGCTTTCTCTCAGTGCCACTGGATAACCGCGCGCCAAAAAGTGACCACCATATTTTTGTACGGTAGCTGGTGCGATAGCCGCATAGGCAGCTAACTTTTCTTCATCAATGATCTCTTTGTAGGTCACGATACACACAACTTTTGACATTGGATCAACCTTTCAACTTTGTTGTTATAATACTGTGTTTAGATTGGTTCAGCAGCTGAACCGTCTTCATTCAACCGATGTTTTGCATAAATGATGTCGTCATCATGTGCGGACACCCAGTGAAAACTTTCATCAGCAAACATATGTGTATTAACAATGATTTGGCTTGGATCGTCTAGCGTTCCTATCATCATCACCCTTCGTTCAGGGAAGCGTTCAGTTGTTGCAGTAACTTGGGTTGAGCATGTTGGACAAAAATGAATGTATAATTCTCGACCATGCTCTTTGCTGGTGTAGGTGTATTTTTTTAGCTCGCCACCGTTAAATTGAACATCATCTAGGTTGAAGGACATTGCAGCACGATATGCGGTTCCCAAACTACGTTGACAAAATCGGCAGTGACAGGCGTAAGACGCAATTGGATCAGATTTACAAGTAAAGCGAACAGATCCACATAAGCAGCCACCTTTAAGTTCTGTCATTTGAATACCCCTTTAAAATTATATTACGATGCTACCACCCCAATGTTTGGTGACCTGCTCACATCGGATCAAATTGATCCGCGGCAAAGACCGTGTGGATGACGTGGCCGTCAAACATTTCGAACAGCCGCCTTGACACTTCTTTGCTTTGCCATCTTGTTGGGGAATTTAGTGCCTCTTCGATGTCATCGCGGGTTTTGAATTTCATCGCCATCACAAGCGGGAATGGGCTGTCGGGGTCATCACTTTCCACTTCACGCATCACACGCAGCTCTCGCAGATTGGGAAAGGCCGACCAAAGTGGCACAAGATTTTCGCGCCAATGGCTGTGAAAGTCCGCCTCCATGCCATCCTTGATTTTACCCTTAAAAAAGGCGCATCTTACAAACATCTGGCCCGCTCCATCCTATTAGTTGCGCCGGTAGGATTGCCGAAAGTATGCGCACAAGCAAGGGGATTGGGATGGGTGTTGGCCCCTTTGAAACTGGGGGCCATGTAAAGGATAAATAGGGGGCGGATTATGGATTTTGGATTAAAGGGGAAACCCTGCATCGTGACAGGCGGGTCATCTGGGATTGGCGAGGCGATTGTAATGGATCTGGTGACCGAAGGGGCCAAGGTCTTTGTGATCGACAAAAACCCCTGCAAGGTGGCGCAAATTGCGAAATCTGTTTCCCTTGATTTGACCGATGATGCCGCCTGTGATGCGGCACTGCGCGATATTCGCGCTGAAGTCGGCACGATTTACGGGCTTGTGAATAATGCAGGCCTGAATGATGGTGTGGGGCTAGATGCAGGGCCTGATGCGTTTCGGGCCTCGCTCAATTTGAACCTCGTGCAATATTACACTTTGATGCATCACCTGCATCATGACTTGCGTGCAAGCCGCGGCGTGGTGGTTAATGTGGCCTCAAAAACCGCTGTGACAGGGCAGGGCGGCACATCGGCTTATGTGGCCGCAAAGGCGGGAGTTTTGGGTTTGACGCGGGAATGGGCGGCGGAGCTGGCCCAAGATGGTGTCCGCGTGAATGCAGTTTTGCCCGCCGAGGTGATGACGCCCATGTATCAAAACTGGCTGTCGGGCTTGTCTGATCCAGATGGAATGCGCGGTAAAATCGAAGCGGCAATCCCCCTGTCGCGCCGCATGACCGAAAGCGCGGAAATCGCCGCAATGGTGGTGTTTTTGCTCTCTGCGCGGTCGGGTCATACCACGGGGCAGTGGATGTTCGTAGATGGTGGATATGTGCACCTGGATCGCAAGCTCACGCTTTGATCCGATTACATCACCGGCCCCACTTGCCATGGCACGAATTCGACCACTCCAAACCCCAATTCCTGGCTTTTGTGGAGCCGCCCGAGGCCACGCGTAGGATTTCGCGGTAAATCTCTTGCTCATTATCAGCAAGGCTGACGTCGCCGCGGATTATGTCACCGCAATTGATATTCATATCGTCCCCCATGCGGGCATAGGGATTATCATTGGTTGAACGTTTGCGATCTTGAAATTTCAACAAAAATAATACTAACATTCTAGAATTATCAAGATTGATTGGCACGATGCAAAAGAATTCTCCATTAGATCCCACGCGAAGCAGTGACGTAACACTGCGGTCTTTGGATGCCTATGAAGGGAATTTGGCGCGGCGCGCCTATGCCGCCTTGCGCGAGGCCATTTTGACCTTGCGTTACAAACCGGGCGAGGCGCTGCGCAAGCAGGATATTTGCGCCACGCTTGGCGTGTCGCGGTCGCCTGTGGCCGAGGCAATCGCTCGCCTCTCTAACGAGGGCTTGGTGGATGTTGTGCCGCAATCTGGAACATTTGTTGCGCGGTTCTCGATGGAAGAAATTCGCGAAGGTGCGTTTTTGCGTAAAAGTATCGAACTGGCCTGCGCTGAGCTTTTGGCCGAGATCATCATTGACGAGCAGATCACTGAATTGCGCCGCAATCTACGCCTGCAAAAAGTGATGGTTGAGGATGGCGATTTTGCCGAGTTTTATCGGCTAGATGGCGAAATGCATGATCTCATCATCGGCTTTACGGGGTTCAAGCAATTATCGACCATTGCCAAAACGGGGTGGGTTCATGTGGATCGTGCACGGCAATTGATTTTACCCATGCCAGGGCGGGTGGCGGAGACATTCCAAGAGCATTGCGATCTGGTGGATGCGATTGCCGCGCGGGATCCGCAAACGGCACGCAACGCAATGTGCGCCCATTTGGGCCAATTGATGAATTCTTTGATCCCACTTGAGAAGACCCATCCAGAATTGTTCGACCCCAGTTGAAAGTCAGTATATGTCCTATCCCGCGAATAAACCCCGCTATGCCGCGCGTCTGAATGCATTCAAACCAATGGCCGAGGGGCGCGGTATTGCGGGCATGATTGCCGCCGCTGCCCGTGTTGAGGGGATGGATGCGGCGGATTTGAACTATCCCGATCATTTTGAAGGCCGTCCCGCGTGTGAGATTGGCGATATGTTGCGCGACCATGGGTTGGGGTTAAACGGCCTTGCGATGCGCTATTACTCTGACCCTGCTTTTGCCATTGGGGCATTTACCAACCCAGATCCCGCCACACGGCGCAAAGCCATTGATTTGACCAAACAGGGTCTCGATACTTTGGCGGAAATGAGCGGCGGCGTTATGACCCTATGGATGGGGCAAGACGGGTTCGACTATGCGCTGCAGGCCGATTATGCGCGTCTTTGGGGCGACACTCTTGAAGCTTTGGCCGAGGTCAGTGGTCATAACCGCGATGTACAAATTGCCATCGAATATAAACCCAATGAGCCCCGCGCGTTTGCGCTGATGCCCGATATGGCCACGACATTATTGGCCATTCGCGATGTAGGGGCCGAGAATTTGGGCGTGACGGTGGATTTTGCCCATGTTCTATATGCAAATGAGATGCCCGCGCATGTGGCCTATCTGGCGCAGCGCCATGCCAAGATTTTGGGGGTTCACCTGAATGATGGCTATGGCAAGCGCGATGATGGCTTGATGGCGGGCACTGTGCATCCCGTGGCGACAGTCGAGCTGTTCGTGCAATTGCATCGCATGGGGTATGATGGAGTCATTTATTTCGACACCTTTCCTGACCATTCGGGCCTGAACCCGATTGAAGAGGGGCGTACAAATATCCTGATTATCGAGCGGTTGCGCGCTATTGCCGCAGAACTCGCCGAAAGTTCTGAGTTGTCGGAACTGTTGCAGAAGCAAAACGCGGCACTCACCCAGCGCCTTATCGCAGAGCGCCTTTATGGCGGAGTGAGCCCCAATGGGCGCTGATATCCTTGTGATGGGGGCGCTGCATCTAGATGTGATTGTCAATGCCCCCGCTTTGCCTGCCCCAGACGAGACGATGATGGGCCAAGATGTGGCCTATCGTTTTGGCGGCAAAGGCGGCAATCAGGCGGTTTCAGCCGCTCGCATGGGGGGCAAGGTTGCCATGATCGGCGTGGTTGGCACGGATGATTTTGCGCAGCCTTTGCGCGCCGAACTTGCGCGCGCAGATGTCGATACCTCCATGCTCGCCACCTGTGATGGGGCCTCGGGCATGAGCGTGGCCATCGTGCAAAATGATGGCAGTTATGGTGCTGTAGTCGTCTCGGGCGTGAACCGCCAAATCAACGCGCAACAGGCGCAACTTGATCCGCCCCCCAATGTGGTCGTGCTGCAAAATGAAATTCCTGTTGCGGAAAATCACGCGCTGTTGGCGCGTTTGCCGCAGGATGTCATCGTCATCTGGAATGCGGCCCCCGCCTTGGCGCGTGATGCGTTGATGGTTGGGCGGGCGAATATTTTGGTGGTTAATCGCCTAGAGGCCGCAATGCAGGCGGGGCTACCGTATGGCCTGCCCGATCCTGAAGCAGCCTTAACGCAGCTTGCGACCGAAGGGCGTGCGGTGATCATTACACTGGGCGCGGATGGCTATATCGCGCAAGCGCGGGACGGCACCCGTTTTGGGGCCAAGGCGCATCGCGTCCCTGTCATCTCCACCCATGGGGCAGGGGATGCTTTCGTGGGGGCGCTTGCCGCTGAGATTGCGCGCGGTACGGATTTGGCAGAGGCTGCCGCCTTTGCCCAAGGGGCGGCGGCCCTTCATGTCTCAACCCCGATTGAGGCGCGGCCCAATATTACCCCTGTGCAACTGCGCCACGCCTTTGGCCTATAGCACCAAGCGATAGGCTTCGGCCGCCGTTCCACCAAAGACCCGTGCCCGTTCTTCTGCGCTTAAGGTTTTTGTCAGCTCCTCCGCCGCATGGCGCCATGCGTCATATTCTGCCCGCAGGCGGCAGACGGGCCAATCTGATCCCCACATGATACGATCTGCGCCGAAACAGGCAAAGACATGATCCGCATAGGGGCGGAGGTCTTCGATTGTCCAACCTTCATTTGCCTCGGTCACAAGGGCCGAAAATTTCAAATAGGCCTTGGTGTCACGCGCTAATGCGGCCATGCCATCGGCCCAAACCTGAAACGTCTCGGCACTATGCGCGTGGATTTGCGGCTTCATGCAGTGATCAATCACGCAGCGCATTTCGCTGTGGCGGGTTAAGATGGTGTGGAAATTCGCCAAATGTCGCGGAAATCCAAGCGCGTCAAAGCACAGATCATGTTTGGCAATGGCTTTGTAGGCCCATGCGATATCTGCACGCAGCATCCAGTTATCATCTTCAATATCTTGGATCATCGGGCGCACGCCCACGAATTTGGGATGCTGTGCAAACTGCGCTAAGATTGCCTCATCGTCTGGGTTTTCAAAATTAATCCACCCCACAACCCCCGCAACAAAGGGCGTGGCATCGGCAAGGCCCAACATGTAGGCGCTTTCCTCCACTGTTGGAGCGGCCTGCACCAAAACGGTTTTATCAATACTATGACGCGACAGATGCGGGCGTAAATCATCTGGGCCATAAGGGCGATAGAGCGTGGCATTGGCGGGATCCATCCATCCATAATCGCCACGGGCAGGGTTCCAGAAATGTTGGTGGGCATCAATTTGAATCATTTGTTTCCCCATTGCGAATTTAGGCGGTCGGTGCGTCTTGGCGCATCAATCCTGCGGATTTGAGATCAGACCAAAGGGCCGGCGGGATTTGTGCCTGTGCTGCGCGCAGATTGCTGGCCATTTCTGCAGGGCTTTGCCCACCTGGGATCACTGAGATCACCGATGGATGCATCAGCGGAAACCGAAAGGCGGCATCGACAATGCGCACATCATGCGCGGCACAAACTGCCTCAATCGCTGCGACCTTGTCCAAGATGTGTTGCGGCGCAGGGTCATAATTGAAATACGCCCCCTCGCGCGCGCCTGTCGCCAAAATGCCCGAATTATAGGGGCCGCCAATGACAATCCCAATTCCACGCTCCGCGCAGAGGGGTAGAAAGGTTTCAAGCGCTTCTTGCTCAAGCAGCGTGTAGCGGCCCGCAAGAAGGAAGATATCGAAATCGCCACGCTCGGCCAGCCATTGTGACGCTTGCCATTCATTCAGGCCTGCACCAAAGGCGGTGATCACCCCTTGATCACGCAACGCGGTTAGCGCGGCCAAGCCACCCCCCATGAATGCGGCGCGCTTTTCCTCAAGTAAGGCATCGGTTTTGTGGGTGAAGAGGTCAAGATCATGCACATAAAGCACATCAATGCGGTCTATTCCCAACCGCTCGAGCGAGGCCTCAAAAGAGCGCATCACGCCATCATAGCTGTAATCAAACACCTCGCGCCGCGCGGGCACATCAAACCATTTCCCAAACCCGTCCCGCGCCTCGGGGGATGTGACCTGCATCAGCCGCCCAACTTTGGTCGAGATCACGTAATCCTCTCGCGGTTTGCCCCGCAGAAAATGATTGATCCGCGTCTCAGATAAGCCAAGCCCATAAAGCGGCGCAGTATCGAAATACCGCAACCCTGCACCCCACGCATCTTGTAGGGTTTGTTGAGCATCTTCTTTGGAAATTGCGCGATAAAGATTGCCCAAAGGGGCCGCGCCAAACCCAAGCTCGCTTAGCCGCAGCCCGCCATTTCCAAGGCGATCCCAATTGCGAAATTTCATCATCATGCGCCCTCTGAAGTTTAACTAACATGCTAGTATGTTTTGCCTTGGATGCAAGATGGTTTCACGTTAGGCTATGTCTCGCGCAAGTCTCGCATGGGAGAGTATCGTGCAGAAATTCAAAGCTATTTTTGGCGATAAAAAACCTGTCATCGCCATGGTTCATTTCGGCGCCCTGCCAGGTGCGCCTCTCTACAATGTAGAGGCAGGTATTGAGGGGTTGATTGCAGGCTGCAGGAAAGATTTACAGGCCTTGCAGGCCGCAGGCGTTGATGCAGTGATGTTTGGAAATGAGAATGATCGCCCCTATGAATTGGATGTAGATACCGCCTCGACCGCGACCATGGCCTATGTCATCGGTAGGCTGCATGATGAGATCACGGTGCCTTTTGGCGTGAATGTTCTGTGGGATCCCAAGGCAAGCCTTGCCTTGGCCGTAGCAACGGGCGCGCGTTTTGTGCGTGAGATTTTCACGGGCACCTATGCCTCGGATATGGGGGTTTGGGCGCCTGATGCGGGGGCGGCCTATCGCTATGGCGCGCGTGTTGGCGCGGGCGATGTTGCAAAGTTTTTCAATATCAGCGCTGAATTTGCCTATAGCCTTGATCAGCGCTCGATCGCTGATCGTGCGCGCAGCGCCGTGTTCTCTTCTATCCCTGATGCGGTTTTAGTCTCTGGCACCATTACAGGCGAGGCCGCAAAAATGGAGGATCTGGAAAGCGTTAAGGCAGCTTTGCCCGATGCGCCCGTTCTGGCTAATACAGGCGTTAAGCACGAAACTGTGGCTGATGTCATGCGGGTCGCGGATGGCTGTATTATCGGATCGGCGCTTAAGGTGGATGGGCACACTTGGAACGCAGTTGATCCTGATCGGGCTAAGGATTTCATGGATCGGGTGCGAGCAATCAGATGAACAGGCAATTAAAAAAAGATCTTATTGATCTGATGCAGATCGTGGGCCTGTCTGGCCATGAGGATCGGGTGCGCCGCGCCATTGCGGCGCGACTGTCGCAAATGGGTATTGCGCATGAAACCGACAGGCTCGGCAATCTCATTGCGCGGTTTTCAGGCGATCCTGCGGCGCCATCACTGATGGTTTTTGCGCATATGGATCAGCTTGGGTTCTTTGTGCGTAAAATCGAAGGCGATGGCAGCATCAGGGTTGAGCGCATGGGCGGCGTGCCAGAGCGCGCACAAGCCTCTCAGGCGGTGCGCCTCTGCATCGGGGAGGGACGGGATATTGATGCTGTGATTGCCAATAAATCGCATCACGCAACCGCCCCTGATGAGAAATATCAGGTTTTGACCACGCCGCAGATCTGCATCGATGCAGGCTTCACAAGCAAGGCCGAGGCAGAGGCCGCAGGAGTGCAAATCGGCACGCCCGTGGTCTATCGGCCCAATGTGATCGAATTGGCGAATGGCCGCATTGCGGGCACGGCCGTTGATGATCGCGCGGGCTGTGCCGTTCTTCTGGATCTGGCCGCGCGGCTTAAGGCGCGCAAATCAGGGCCGCCTGTTGCCATCGTCTTTTCGGTTCAAGAAGAATTCAATTTGCGTGGTGCAATGTCTGCTGCACAAATTCTGCAGCCTGATATTGCCATTCAATTGGATCTGATGCTGGCCTGCGACACACCTGACATGGCGGATCGGGGAGACATGGTTTTGGGCGGTGGCCCTGGAATGTCACTCTATTCCTTTCATGGCCGGGGCACCCTCAATGGCGTGATCCCGAATCCAAAGATGGTTGCCCTGTTCGAAGGCGCTGCCAAAGTGGCCAATCTGCCCATTCAGCGCAGCGCGCAGGTCGGGGTGTTGACCGACCTGTCCTATATTCAGCAGATGGGGCAGGGTGTTGCCGCAATCGATTTGGGCTTTCCGTGTCGCTACACCCATTCCAGTCTCGAGGTTTGCGCGCTCAGTGATTTACAGGATCTTTCGCAGCTTCTTGAAACAGGGCTTGCGCAAATTGGCCCAGATTTCAATCTCAACCGCGATTAACGGGGGGCTTGGGCTATGGCCGTATTTCTTGGCGTAGACATTGGCACCTATGAGACAAAAGGTGTTTTGACCAATCAGGTAGGTCAGATCTTGGCGCAGGCCGCTGTTAGACATGAGATGATCGTGCCACGCGCAGGCTGGGCCGAGCATCGCGCAGAGGAAGATTGGTGGGGTGATTTCGTTGCTGTCACCAAGGCGCTGCTTGCCCAGTCTGGGATTGATCCGCATGAGATTGCCAGCATCGCCACCTCAGCCATCGGTCCCTGTATGCTGCCCGTGGGTGCCTCAGGCACGCCTTTGATGAATGGGGTGCTTTATGGAGTGGATACCCGCGCTACCGCGCAAATTGACCGCCTTAATGCAGAGATTGGCAAAGATCAGATCCTGGCGCGCTGCGGCAACGCGCTGACCTCGCAATCTGTAGGGCCGAAAATTCTATGGCTGAAAGAGACGCATCCCGATCTTTTTGCGGCAACCGCGAAAATCCTAACCTCGACTTCGTTTCTCGTGCATCGCCTGACGGGGGAATATGTCATTGATCACTACACGGCCGCAAATTTCAGCCCGCTCTACGATGTAACTACGCAGGACTGGACGCAATCCTTAAGCGATCAAATCATCGAAACGCGGCGTTTGCCCCGCCTTTTATGGTCAAGTGAGATTGCAGGGCGGGTGACTCAACAGGCCGCAGCGCAGACGGGATTGGTCGTTGGCACCCCCGTCACGGCAGGCACAATTGATGCCGCCGCCGAGGCGCTGAGTGTCGGGGTGCAAGAGGCGGGTGATATGATGATGATGTATGGCTCGACCATCTTTATCATACAGCGCACCGCAGAACGGGTGAGTGACGCACGACTGTGGTATGCACCATGGCTTTGGCCCGACAGCCACGCTTCAATGGCGGGCCTTGCCACATCGGGCACGCTGACCCATTGGTTCCGCGACAGGTTTGCCGCTGACCTGCCCAAGGACACGGCCTTTGGCGCGTTGGCAAAGGAGGCGGCAGCCTCTTCTGTTGGGGCCAATGGCGTTTTGGTCTTGCCTTATTTTTCGGGCGAAAGGACGCCGATCCATGACCCGCTGGCAAAAGGGGCGATTTTTGGCCTGAACCTGACCCATAGCCGTGGTGATATCTATCGCGCCTTGATTGAGGGGATCGCGATGGGAACCGCCCATGTCATCGAAACCTATCGCGAGATTGACCATGCGCCTGAACGCTGTTTGGCGGTTGGGGGCGGCACGAAAAACCCGCTGTGGTTACAGGCAACCTCCGATTTCGGGAATATCCCGCAGATACTCTGTGAAAAGACTATCGGTGCGTCATTTGGAGATGCATTCCTTGCCGCCTGCGCCATTGGGGCTGCGCAGCCTGAGGATATCAGCAGATGGAACCCTGCCACCCACGAAGTGGCGCCCAACCGTAGCGTGGCGCACGCCCGTCACTATGAGCTGTTCCGCCAATTATATGAAGACAGCCGTGGCGTAGCGCATAGCCTATCTGGGGGGCAATAATGCGGTTTGAGCGGATGTTGCCCCATCAAATTCGGCACGCGATTGCCGAAAAAACGCCTGTCGCCTTGGCGCTTGGGGTTATGGAATATCACGGCGAACATATGGCCGTTGGGATGGATCTCTTGGCGGTTACAGAGATCCTCACGCGTCTTGAGGCGGAGATGGATCTGGTGATCCTGCCGCCCTTTGCCTATGGCGCGGCCAGCTATGCGGTTGCGGGGCCAGAGGGCACTGGCAGTATGGATATTGATGCATCCAAGATTGCGGTACTGGCGGAGGATATGTTTGTCGCGCTTTTGCGCATCGGGTTTCGCAATATTCACGGTATTATCCATCACCAATCAGAAAATTTCACCGCAGGTATGCCAACCGATCTGGCTTTTAAATTCGCGGCGCGGCGCGCCTTGTTTCGGTATCTGCAAGAGACGCGTGGCGAAGGGTGGTGGGGGGATAATGCTATGGCAGATTACTATGCCGACCATGCCACGGGCAGTGATCCGTTCAACTGGATCAAAATTCACCCGCTTATGGGGCCTGAGGTTACGGCGCATTATCCCTTTGATCATGCGGGTGCGGGGGAAACCGCCCTGATGATGGCACTTGCGCCTGATGTGGTCGAGGCTGCGCGCATGGCGGAAAACACCGTATGGTATACGTCCAGCGCGACTCAGGCCACACCAGAGCTTGGCGCGAAAGGGGTTTCCTTGATCATGGCTGAGATGCGCAAGCGCCTGAGGTAACACCCCCGCCGCTCGCTATAGCGGTGCTAAATCCACAACACCTTTTTTCAGGATAAAGCAGCCGTAAGGCCCGCTATCGGCGGTACGAATGATGCAAAAGGCCCGCTTTGCGGCCTCGTAGAAGGCAAATCGCTCCAAGGCCTCGACCGATACAGGCGCGCCATTCGAGGCATCAAGAACCTTCTGCATCTTGTCGAAAATGGGAACCACACCATTTGGGTCGCCCACAACTTGCATCCGCCTAACGGGGGCAGGGACAAAGCTATCAAGCGGCATGAGGGACAGAATGGTGCGCGTGGCGGTCGAAATATCGCACCCCGCCATATCCAACAGACTGCCATATGTTGTCTCTTTTGCGATTGTCACGGCGGGGTGGTTAATGTCGCAGATCACCAGATCATCCCCATGCCCCATTTGCATCAGCGCATAAATGATTTCAGCAGAGAGGCGCTGATCAATGCCCTTCAGCATTATTTCACCGCTCCCGCTGCCATGCCTTTGATGATGTATCGCTCAAGGATGATCCCGATAATGATCAAGGGCACAATCGCCGCAAAGGAAAGCGCCGCCATAGACCACCATGAAATGCCTTGTGACCCCGTTTGTGACGCCACCATCACGGGTAAGGTCTTTGCTGCGGATGAGGTCAGAAGCGCAGCAAAGAAATATTCGTTCCATGTCAGCACCAGCGATAAGATGAACGCGGCCACCATACCGGGCAAGGCGATTGGCATCACGATGGTGCTAAAGGCCCCCCAGATCGACAAACCATCAACCAAGGCGGCTTCTTCCAACTCGGTTGGGATCGAGCTGAACTGATCCCGCATGATCCAAATGACAATAGGCAAAACCGTCAGAGTATAAAGAAAGATCAACCCAATCCGCGTGTCGAGAAGATCAAGCGATTTATACAAAACCAAAAAGGGCAGGGCCAAAACCACAGGCGGTAGGATCAACTGGCTGAGGAAGAAAAACGAGATATCCGAATTGCGCATGAATCCAAATTTATAGCTAAACCGCGACAGGCCATAGGCGGCGCAACTGCCCAAGACTACCGCGAAGAGTGAAGCGGTGACAGAGACTACGGTCGAATTCCAAAAACGCTTTAGAAATTCCTCGCGCACAGTGGATTCATTTCCAATCGTGTCAGGTGACAGGCCAAGCGACCTCCACCCCAACCAATTGGGCGTGAAATCTATCCAAGGGATGATATTGCCCTGCATCACATCAGGCGCGGTCTTAAAGGCCGTTGTGGCTGTCCAAAAAATTGGAAACAGACACACAATGGCCCAAAGGATCAACACGCCATAGATCAGCCCGCGCGAGAGATACCAAACGGGACGAAATTTGCGGTCAGTGTCGCTGTCTTTGAAAATCTGCGCCGACATTTTAATACCTCGGTTTCATCCAGCGATCTGCCAGTTTCATCAGGATTGTCATCGCAATCACGATCACAACCAAATAAACAATCGCCAAAAGCGTGCCATATCCCACATTAGATCGGTCACGATATTCTCGGAAAATAAAGCTGGTTACACTATCGGTCGCGCCACCAGGCCCGCCCGAAGTGATATTGATGATGATATCCGCCAATTTCAATTTAAAGATAATGCGGATCAAAATAGCAGTGATGGAAACGGGCAACATCAAGGGGAAGGTCACCTCCCAGAATTGTCGCCATTTCGAGGCGCCATCGACCTCGGCCGCTTCGAACAATTCGCGGGGGATTGCCTGAAGCCCTGCAAGGATCATGATCATCATGAAGGGAATGAACGTCCACGCGTCCATCATCATGATCATCGCGCGCGCAATCCCCGCAGAGCCGAAGAAGGACGGGCTTGCCCATCCCAACCATTGTCCAATATCGCTGATATAGGAGCCAATCCAAAACAGCGGGGCAGGCAGGTCGGCTGAAGGCTCAGAGGCGATATAGCGCATGAAACGCGAAATCGGGCCGAAGCGAATTTCCAACATGGATTTGCCGATCATCCAGCTAACTGCAACTGGGGACAGCATTAATGGCAGAAGGAAGGCCACACGAAAGAATTTTCGTGCCCGAATTTGTCCGTTCAGCAACAGCGCAAGGCCAAAGGCAATCGCATATTCGACAACAATAGCGGCCGTATACCAAACCATGTTGCGCATCGCGTTCCAGTAGAACGGATCCCCCGCCATCTGCCGCAGATTGTCGATGCCATTAAATTGCCGACCATCAGGCGATGAGAGGTTCCAATCTGAAAAGGCAATGACCAACCCAAAGAGCAGCGGGAACACCACCATAGAGATCACGAATAACGCGGCGGGCAGGACGAACAAAGTGCGCTTGCCATGTTCGCCGCGGATCAGAACCTGCGACACGCAAAGGCAGGTTGACCAGAATAGATACGCATAGAGAGAGGGCCGCCAATTTTCAAACCCGATGGTCAGCGTGCCAATTCCATCAAGGGTCTGTAGGACAAAGATCAAGGCCATCAGCGCGGCTGATCCCCAGACAAGGGTTTTTCCCAAACGGCGGCGTTGATCCGAAATGTGATCCGCCGTCACCACGTGAAGCCTGTCGCCGTCTTCCATGCCTATCGCCCGATTTATTCTGTAAATGGATTAAAAAATTTGTGGCCGACCCTGAATGATCGGCCACAGTGCATTTATGGCCTTATAGCCCGAGAGATGCTCTATAGAGGCTGATTTGGGTGTCTCTACCGATTTGATCGGTAATGCCTTCCCAGGCAGCGGCAATCGCATCGGCGGTCTCTTGCGCCGATCCGTATTGGCCAGCAAACCCTTTGGCCAGTTCATCTTCCGCCACCGAGTAGTATTGGAAGATACCAGGGATACGCGGTTCAATTGCCGCGTTGGGGTGGTTGTAGCTATCTGCGTTCGAGCCCAGATAATCCTCAACATAATCGCGGTCATAGCCCGCTGCTTCCCATTCGTCATATTGGAAGTGCGAGTTACGATATGGCTGGAAGCCCGATGGATATGCGGACATCCACAACGATATATCTTTGCCGCCAAGATGTGCCGCCGCAGACCAAGCAGCTTTACGCTTAAGGTCATCACCCTGCACGTTTTTGGTGACATAGATGCCCCAGCCCAAATAGGCCATGTTGGGCGCCTCGTTATAGGTGTCTTCCCATTGACCGGTCTGCGAGTTGTAAACCCGGTCTGAGCCTGGATTAATGCCAAAGCCCACAACGTCACCGACTACGGACGTATCTGATGTGCGTGCGTTGGAGCCGATATCACCCCACCACATTAGCATCGAACCTGTGCCAGCCAAGAATTGCTGGAAGCCTGTCGTCCCTGGGTCAGCATTGATCTGATCTGCAGGGTATGCACCTGGTGTCTCGATCAAATCCATCACGTCTTGGATGGCCTGAACCCATGCTGGATTGTTCACCCGTGGGGCCATGGTGTCTGGATCAAACAGCCACGCTGGGTCATTTGGGTGCTTGGCATAGGCAGCTGCGCGGTTGGCAATAAAGTAGAAGCCAAAACCACCCCACCCTTTCAGCGGATCAAGATAACCATGCGCAGGCAGACCAGTCATCGGGTCAGTCTTGCCGACCAAATCCTTGGTCACTTGGTTAACCTGTTGCCAAGTGCGTGGTACTTCGGCCCCACCAATTGCGCCATCGCCAAAGTAATCCTTACGATAGCAGAAAGTATGGCAATCACCGTCAATAGTGATACGGTAGGTTTTGCCGTCCCAAGTTCCAACTGGCGGCTGCAAATAACCGACTAAATCATCAGCCTCAATCTGGTCTTTTACCCATTCTGGCATTTCATCCAACAGACCTTTGCCTGCGGTGTCGCCCTCAAACGGGGCGCCCATTTCGATAATATCGAAGTCGACAGTGCCTGTTGCAATAGCCTGCTGCAAGCGGGGGTTATAGTCTGCCTGTGCAAGGTCGATCCAGTTGATTTTGGCCCCAGTGTAAGCCTCCCATGGCTTTAAGAAGCCTCGGAACAAGAAATTGTGAAGGTTTTGATTGTTGAGGCCAAGGAATGTAAGTTCAACTCCTTCAAACTCACCTTCCGCAACATTCTCTCGGACCGGACCAAGGCATAACTCCCCAACGCGCTGCCAGTCTGCATCGGTGGGTGAGCCCATTCCTACCCCCGGAATTTGTAGAATTTGAGCGCGGACGTCACCATGACCTCCTGCGTTCGCAACTTTAGGTGCTGTCAATGCACCAGCGCCACCCACGGCGGCAATTGCGCCGACGCTGGCTGCACCTTTGAGCATATTACGGCGGCTCATCTGTGCAGCCATAATAGCTTTATACATTTCAACTTTCACGATTTATCCTCCCAGATATCTTCGATCAACTTATGAAGTTTTGGCGCTAGCTGAGTCTAACGTTTGAATATTTTTTAATTGCTAGCGATATTACCTTTCCAGCCAGCAATCATTCTGTCAAGATTCTAACATGTTAGTATGCATCTGGAATAGACAGAGAAAGACTTTCGATTTAGTTGTCAAAGTCCGACCGACTTAAGGAATATGAGCATGGCAGGGTTAGAAATACGATCGCTGATAAAGTCCTACAGTGATGTAATGGTTTTGCATGGTTTGGATTTTGACATCGAACACGGTGAGTTTGTTGTTTTAGTTGGCCCGTCTGGTTGTGGTAAATCAACTCTTTTGCGTATGATCGCAGGTCTTGAGGGTATAACGGGTGGTACAGTCCAAATTGGTGATCGTATTGTGAATAATTTGCCACCGGCTGAGCGCGATATTGCTATGGTGTTCCAAAATTATGCACTTTATCCTCACAAGACAGTGCGTGCGAATATGGCCTTTTCGCTGCGGATGCGCGGCATGGATAAGGCCGAGGTCAACAGCCGCGTCGATCACGCGGCCGAGATTTTGGGTCTGACCCCCTACCTTGATCGCTATCCCCGTGCATTATCAGGCGGGCAGCGCCAGCGCGTTGCTATGGGGCGCGCAATCGTCCGTGATCCGCAGGTGTTTTTGTTTGATGAGCCACTTTCAAACCTTGATGCGAAATTGCGCGTGCAAATGCGCACCGAAATTCGGGAATTGCACCAAAGGCTACAAACAACCACCGTTTATGTGACCCACGACCAAATCGAAGCGATGACTATGGCCGATAAGATTGTGGTCATGCAGGGCGGCTATATCGAACAAATAGGCACCCCACTTGAGCTGTACGACCGACCGCGCAACGTCTTTGTTGCGGGCTTTATTGGCAGCCCTTCGATGAATTTCTTTGAAGGGCAGGTAGTCAAATCTGGGCGATCTCTGGCGGCGCAGATCAGTAATGCGGTGGTTGCCTTGCCAAAAGGGACGGGCGTTACCGAAAGCCAAGAGGTCATCATCGGAATCCGCCCGGAGGCATTGCAAATCGCGGATAAGGGGATTTCTGGAACGATTTCAGTGATCGAGCCAACAGGTTCAGAGACCCATGTGATGCTGCGCGATACCACAGGGCAGGATTTTACACTGATCTCGCGCGAGCGGCGCGATTTCAAGGTGGGTCAAGCGATCACGATGACGGCTGATCCCGATCAACTGCATATTTTCGATAAATCTACCAAAGAACGCGTGTGATCATCATTATTCGAGAAAAAGGGAGGTATCATGCTGAAAGGAATTGATCCAAGGCTCAATGCGGATGTTTTGCATGTTCTGCGCATGATGGGGCATGGCGATGTGCTGATCATTGCCGACACGAATTTTCCATCTGACTCGGTTGCCCGCGCTACGGTTTACGGCAATCTTTTGCGCATGGATAACCTCACCGCTGCTGAGGCGATCGAGGCGGTTCTTTCGGTTATGCCCCTTGATACATTTGTTGATGATTTTGCAGGCCGTATGGAAATCGTGGGCGAGCCCGACACCGTCCCCGCCGTTCAAACCGAGGTGCAGCAAAAAATCAACGCCGCCGAGGCGGCGGAGCGGCCCATGATCAGCATTGAGCGATTTGCCTTTTATGATATGGCGCGGCGAAGCTATGCTGTAATCCAAACGGGCGAGCGGCGCTTTTATGGCTGCTTCATGTTGCGCAAAGGCGTGATTGGCCCTGACGCATAGGGGAAATGGATGTCTAAGGCGATTGTGATTTTGGGCGTGTTTGTGGCAGATACTGCCTATACCGCGCCGCGTCAGCCCGTGATGGGCGAGACGCTGATTGGGTCGCGTTTTGTGTTGGGGCCAGGTGGCAAAGGGTCGAATCAATCGGTCGCGGCGGCCAAGGCAGGCGGGGACGTGCATATGATCACGCGGCTTGGCCAAGATGATTTTGCCAAGATGGCTCTTGATCTTTGGGTCGAGTGCGGCGTGACCCCCCATGTCAGCCACCATCCCGAAAGTTACACTGGAGCTGCGTACATCTTTATCGAAGAGGGCAGCGGCAATAACGCGATTATCGTCAGCCCCGGTGCGGCGGCAGAGATTGCGGTTGCTGATCTTGAGGCGTGCGCCGGCGTCATCAACGCGGCAAGGGTTTTCATGACCCAATTGGAACAACCCTTGTCCGCCGCAAAACATGGGTTGAGCATGGCGAAATCCGCAGGGGCGCTTACGATCTTAAACCCCGCACCTGCGCAAGAATTGGGGCGGGATATCTTGGGCCTTTGTGATTATGTGACGCCCAATGAAATTGAGGCGGAGCAGTTGACAGGGGTAAAGGTGACCACCCCTGAAAGCGCGCAATTGGCCGCGCAAAAACTGCTTAATCTTGGTGCCAAGGCGGCGGTGATCACCTTGGGTGAGCAAGGCGCCCTTTACCATGATGGGCAGCAAACCCTGCACCAACCCGCCTTTAATTGCGGCGCGGTGGTCGAGACAACGGGCGCGGGGGATGCGTTCAATGGCGGCTTTGCTGTGGCGCTTGCCGAAGGGCAGAGGATTGAGGCCGCGTTGCGCTTTGCTTGCGCGACCGCAAGCCTGTCTGTCACCCGCCAAGGCACGGCGCCGGCAATGCCAACCCGCCCCGAGATTGAGGCGGTCGTGTCCTCGTAAGTCGCGCTTTGTGATTGCCGCGCTTCCCCGCTCTGGGTCATAGTCAAATGCGGAGATGGGACGGGTTTGATGCGCAAGGCGAAAATCACGCTTAGGGATGTTGCGGCAAAGGCGGGGGTTTCACCCTCTGCCGTGTCGCGCGCCTTTACCGATGGTGCATCTGTTTCGCCTGCGATGCGCGCGCGGGTCGAGGCCGCCGCTGCTGCCCTTGGCTATCGCCCGAACGCCTTGGCCTCATCCCTGACCACTGGACGCAGTAAGCTGATCGGCTTGGTTGCGAATAATTTCCAGAACCCCGTCTTTCTCGAGATTTTCGATCAGTTCACCCGTGGCTTGCAGCAGATGGGATTGCGGCCACTTTTGGTTAATCTCAGCGATGTGAGCGATATTGAACAAGCCGCAGCAATGCTGCGGCAATATTCGGTCGATGGGGTGGTGGTGGCCTCATCCACCTTGCCCGCTGGTTTGGTCGAGCAATTCTATGAAGAGGGCGTTCCTGTGGTTCACGCCTTTGGTCGCCATGATCCGCAGGCGCGGGTCAATGTTGTGGGCATTGATAACCACGCTGCAGGCCGTTTGGCGGGCGAGACATTAATCGCACGCGGCTATCGCGAGATCGGGTTTCTGGGTGGGCCAGAAGGGGCCACCTCAACCCAAGATCGTTTGGCGGGTTTCCGCGCGGCCCTTGCAGAGGCAGGGCTTAGCTGCCGCGCGTGCTTTGTGCCCGCCTATCGGTTCGAGGCGGGGCAGGCGGCGATGTCCGCCGAACTGTCAGTGGGGCCTGCCGAGGTTTATTTTTGTGGCGATGATATTCTATCCATAGGCGCCATGGCCGCGATTGGCGCGGCAGGTCTACGCTGCCCTGATGATATTGGCATATTGGGGCTGAATGATATGGCAATGGCCGCGTGGCCTAATATTCGCCTCACTACGATTGCGCAGCCGATTGAGGCGATTGTGGGGGCGGCGCTGTCGCTTGTCGTGCGCCTGAGTGAATACCCCAGCCCGCAGGCTGAGGCACAGATGTTTCCCTGTCATTTGGTAGAACGCGCAAGTTTGCGTGCGCTTAACCCCTGAACATGGGCGGGCGGGCCTCCTGCCACGCGCCGTGATCCTTGGCTGAGGCCACCGCCGCATAAACAGCCGCCAGCGAGCGACATCCATCTTCTGCCGTTGGCAACCCATCACGGGCCTGACCGCGAATGGCATCGGCCAGATCGCAGTAAATATTGGCCACAGCCAAGGGAAACCCTTCGGGATGTGCAATGGCGACACGGCTGAGGCGGGTGGCCTCGTCATGCAAGCCCCCTTCGCCCTTTTCGATGATCTCCGTGCGCCCGCCTGTGCGGGTATAGATCAATTGATTGGGCTGCTCTGACGCCCATCTTAACCCACCTTTTTCGCCAAAGACCTGAATGTCGAACCCGTGTTGGCGGCCAATCGCAACCGAAGATGTCCAGAGCCGCCCGACAGTGCCCTTGGACATTCGGAAATTCACCATCGCGTCATCTTCCAGCACGCGCGATGAAATTGTTGAGGCGAAGTCAGCGGACAATGTGGTGACGTGATCATCACAAATAAACCCTGCCATATGCAGCGCATGGATCCCACAATCAGCAAACTGCCCAGAAACACCCGCCATCGCAGGGTCATAGCGCCACCGCACCCGTGGGTTATCGGCATCTTCCGCATCGCCGTGATGGCCATGACTGAAATTGGTGACGACCAATCGAATGTTGCCCAATTCGCCCGCGCGCACCATGGCGCGCGCCTGACGGATCATCGGATAGGCGGAATAGCAATAATTCACCGCGCAAATACGGCCAGTCGCGCGGGCGATTTTTATGATTTCTTCGCCTTCTTCGACTGTCACCGTCATGGGCTTTTCGCAAAGAACGTTGAAACCTGCCTCAAGAAAGGCTTTGGTGATTTCAAAATGCGTGGAATTTGGCGTGGCCACAGTCACAAGATCAACGCGATCCTCGCGGGCGCTTTCCCCTGCCAACATCTCGTGCCAATCGCCATAGGCGCGATCAGCGGCAATTCCCAGACGCTGTGCATAGGCGCGACCCACATCTGCGCGGTGATCCAAAGCGCCTGCCACAAAGTCAAAATACCCGTCCGCCTGTGCGCCTAAGCGATGTGCAGGGCCGATCTGGCTGCCTTCGCCACCACCGATAAGACCCCATTTCAGTTTTGTCATGATTTGATCTCTTTTCGCTTAAAAACCAATGGATTGCAGATAGGCGCGGTTGGCGCGTGCGTCATCAATGGGGCGCACATCTAGGGTTGGGTCGCAATCTTGCTCGACTGTGCACCAGCCTTCAAAATTTGCATCCAAAAGAACCTTGCGCACCGCCTCAAAATCTACATCGCCTTGGCCAAGGTTGCAGAAAATCCCCTGTCCGCAGGCCTCATAAAACCCTGTGCGATTGGCAATCACATCCGCCTTAACCTTGGGGTCTATATCCTTGAAATGCATATAGGAAATGCGACTGACATATTTTTGCATGAAGGCCACAGGATCAAACCCCGCATAGGAGTGATGGCCCGTGTCAAAGCAGATTTTCAAAAGGCCCTCATCAACCTCATCAAGCAGGCGGATCAATTCAGGTTCAAAATCCATAAATCCAGCTGCATGAGCGTGGATGCCAACCGTTAGGCCATAGTCTTCGGCGCCAATCCGCGCGCTTTCTACGATGCGGTCGCGAAAACCAGTCCATTCGGCCTTATCCATCTGCACCGCCTCATCAGCGCGGCCCGCAGTAGGGGCGCGGCGCGGTGAGATACTGTCGATAATCACCAGATGCTTGGCCCCATGTGCCTTGAGGGCGCGGGCGGTGCGATGCGTGGCATCGAGCACATCTTCCCATGCGTCAGGGTCATGATATGGACGGAAAATCACGCCGCCAATCAAGGTGAGGCCAAATTCATCCAGCGCCTCGCCCAAAATTGTGGGATCTTCGGGCATAAAGCCAACAGGCCCCAGTTCAATCCCGCGATAGCCCGCCTCGGCGCAATCCTGCAGGACTTTGCGCCATGTTGGATTGCGGGGGTCATTTGCAAATTCAACACCCCAAGAGCAGGGCGCATTGCCGATTTCGATTGTCATAATGGGTTATGCCCTCGTTTAAACAGATGAAATATCGCACCACGCGCCTTGATCGCTTGAGGCGATTACGGCAGCAATCACGCGGTTCACATCGTGACCATCGCGGAAGGTGGGCCAAATCGCCTCGCCCGTTTCAATCGCGCGCAGAAAATCACGGGCTTCGATGATGATTTGGTCTTGATAGCCCGTCCCATGACCTGGCCCTTGGCAAAAGGGCAGATAATCGGGATGCGCAGGCCCCGTTAAAATCTTGCGATAGCCGCGCGTGGCCTCTGGCCCTGTCATCTCATAGAGCCAGAGCGCGTTTTGATCTTCCTGATCAAATCGAATGGCGCCTTTGGTGCCTGTGATTTCGTAAGCATAGCCCATTTTGCGGCCAGTTGCGATGCGCGAAGCATAGATTTGCCCCATGGCCCCGTTTTCAAAGCGACACATGAACTGCGCATGATCGTCATTTGTCACCACGCCCTCGGGCCGTGATTTGTGGACGGTTTCATAAACCCCCATGACCGATGCAATAGGCCCCATCAGCGCAAGGCTTGCGTTGATGATATGCGGGGCCAGATCTCCCATTGTGCCATTCGCCATTCCCGATGTGCGCCAATTTGCGGGCAGGTTTGAATCGGCCAAAAAATCCTCGGTATGTTCGCCGCGAAACCATGTGATTTGGCCAATTGCCCCCTGTGCAATCAGCGCGCGGGCATATTGGCTGGCAGGGGTGCGGATATAGTTGAAGCCAACCATATTGGCGACACCTGCGGCCTCTGCCGCGGCGACCATAGCCTGACTTTCCGCTAAAGAAGCGCCAAGGGGTTTTTCGCATAAAACAGGTTTTTTCGCCGCGAATGCCGCAAGCGCGATGTCGTGATGTGTGATTTGCGGCGAGGCGATGATAATGGCCTCCACCTTTGGATCATTGACCAACACGCGCCAATCATCGGTCGCGCGGGCAAAACCATATGCGGCGCGATAGGTTTCTGCGCTTTTTGTGCTGCTCGCGCAGACCATTTCCAAACGGGGCCGCAATGTGGTGTTAAACACAGCACCAACGGCGGACATGGCCACGGCATGGGCCTTGCCCATATAGCCGCCTCCGATAATTCCAATCCCAATTTCTGACATGGCGGCCCCCTCGTGAAATGCACTTGCAAGCGGTTGCAAAAGAAGTAGCTTTGAACGCATAGTCATGCAAGCACGATTGCAGTGCAAGCAAGGTCACGAATGAGGGGCGGGGGTCAGTGTCCAAAGTATCTGCGCAATTACACAATGGGATCGCAAAAGGCAGTTTCGTGGTTTTTGGCCGCGCGGGCATGGATCTCTATGCCGATCCGATTGGGGTAAAGGCCGAATTCGGCGAAAATTTTCGGGCCGATCTTGGCGGGTCGTCTGCGAATATTTGTGCAGGCCTCTGTAAATTGGGGATGAAAGCCGCGCTTGTGACTTCGCTCAGCGATGACACGGTGGGGCGGTTTATCCGAAACAAGCTGATCCAGTATGGCGTGGATGTGGGGCATATCCGCACTCTAGCGGGGGAATACCGCTCCTCCTTGGCGGTTTATGAATCGGTGATGGAGGATTTTCAGGTCTGCATCTATCGCAACAATGCAGTCGATTTTCAGGTCACACCTGAGGATGTTTCCGATATTGACTATGGCCGCTTTGGCGCGCTTGTCACCGCAGGCACGGTTTTCGCAGCGGAACCTTCGCGCAGTGCCACCTTTGCCGCTTTTGCTTTGGCTGAAAAAGCGGGTGTGCCGATTATATTTGATATTGATTATCGGCCTTATTCTTGGCCCTCGCCCGAAGTTGCAGCCGATGTTCTGACCCGTGCGGCAGACGCATCGGCGATGATTGTCGGCAATGACGAGGAATTCGGATTTATGGCAGGCGCCTATGAGCGCGGTCTTGACGCGGCACGGGGCTTGGCCGCGCGGGGCAAATTGGTAATTTACAAAATGGGGGCCGAAGGCGCGATCACCATGACGGGGGATCAGGAATTTCGCACAGGTACCTATCCCGCCACGCCGCTCAAGCCTGTTGGGGCGGGGGATAGCTTTATGGCCGCAACCCTTGCGGCCTTGGCCAATGGTGCAAGCCTTGCCGATGCCGTGGATCAAGGTGCCGCTGCTGCGGCCATCACCGTCTCGCATCCAGGTTGTGCGGGGGCCATGCCCGACCGCGCGACCCTATCCCAATTCATTGTAATTCATCAGTAAAGGAGGGGCACGATGCATATCCCACCCCATGACAACCAAAATAAACCCATCGTTGACGTAGATCACGATTTGGTGCCGCTGAATTATTTCAACATCGTTAAGCTGAAAAAGGGCGAGGTGTTCGACTATCAGGTTGCGGGATATGAGACCTGCATCGTGCCCGCTACGGGCAGTGTTGATGTGGATGTCGATGGCGCGTCCTATCCCCGCCTTGGCAATCGCGGGGTCGATGTTTGGGATGGCGAACCTGAGGGGGTTTATGTTCCCGTGGGCGCGCGGGTGCGGATTACATGTGTTAGTGACACGACCGAAACCTTCATTGCGGGGGCCAAATATGACAAGGTATTGGAGCCGTTTGATGTGCGCGAAGCAGAATTAGATGTGATCCAATACGGATCGGATGAGACCAAAACGCATCGCAAGATCAAACATATCCTCGGCACTAAATACGCGGATAAGGTGGGGCGGCTCTTGGTTTCGGAATTGTTCACTGTAGGGGCAGGGGGATGGTCAGGCTTTCCTAGTCACAAACATGACACGGATAGAACAGATGACGCGGGCGAGATCATCGAAACCCGTCACGATGAAACCTATAATTTCCGCTTCCGCCCGAATTACGGGTCGGGTGTGCAAATGTTGCAACGGGTCGATAATGAGGTGGGCGAAGCCTATCATATCATGGATGGCTCGACCATTTTGCTTGATAGTGGCTATCACCCTTGCGCCGCGCTGCCGGGCTATGAGATGTATTACTTCACCATTCTAGGCGGGCTGAGCCAACGCTCGCTCAAACAATATTTCCAACCAACCCATGCCGAACAGATCCACACGATCCCGGGCATTTTGGATATGGTGGCCAAGTTTAAATGACCCGCGCGACCCTCATCGATGTCCTGACCCCTGCCTTGGCCCAAGGTTATGCGGTGGCAGGGGTGGTCTGTTTGGGGTGGGAAGACGCGCGCGCCTATACGCGCGCCGCTGAATTAGAAGGGCTGCCCATCATTTTGCAGGCGGGCCCGGGCGCGCGGGCGCATATGCCGATTTCGGTTTGGGGGGCGATGTTTGGTGAATTGGCCGAAAGCGTTTCGGTGCCCGTGGTCAGTCATTTGGATCACGGCACATCACTTGAGGATTGCGCCGCAGCAATAGCGGCAGGGTTTTCCTCGGTGATGTTTGATGGCTCGGCGTTGCCCCTGTCGCAAAACATTGCCCGCACCGCCGAAATCGCCGAGATGGCCCATGCGGCGGGTGTCTCGTGTGAAGGTGAGATTGGGTATGTCGGCTATGCGGATGGGGCAAAATCGCGGGGCACAGACCCTGAGGGGGCTGCCCGATTTGCCCAAGAAGCGGGCATAGATGCAATGGCGATTTCCATCGGTAATGTGCATTTGCAACAAGAAAAGCACCAAGGTCTGGATCGCAACCGCCTTGCTGCGATTGAGGCGCTTTGTGACATTCCACTGGTTATTCATGGCGGCTCAGGCGTGCCTGTGTCAGAGCGTCAAGATTTGGCGCGCATGTCTAAGATTTGTAAATTCAACATCGGAACCGAATTGCGCATGGGGTTTGGTGCGGCCTTGTCGCATGTGATGTCAGAGCAGCCCGCTGAATTTGACCGTATTAAAATCCTTGGCCAAACCGAGGAAGCCTTGGTCGCACTGACCCGCCCCATTTTGCGCGCGCTGAAACCCTAAACCTCCAGATCGTGCAGATGCGCCTGATAGGGTTTTGCGGTTGGGGGTAAGGTTTTCTCAATCCGATATTCGGGGTCACTCAACTGCATTTTCAGCGCATGCGCCACCTCGCGCAGCCCATCGACAAAGCCACGATTTGCAGGCGGCAGATCATGTTTGATCACCTCATGCAGGGCGGGCAGATTGTGATAGGGCACCATGGGGAACATATGATGTTCGACATGGTAATTCATGTTCCAATAGATGAAACGGCTGATGGGGTTCATGTAAACGCTACGGGAATTGAGACGGTGATCCAGCACGTTATCGGCCATGCCTGTATGCTGTAGTAAGCCCGTCATGATCAGATGCCATGAGCCCAAGAGGGCAGGGCCAACGCCCACCAACATCAACGGCAAGATCGACCCCGTGATCGGCACCAATGCCAAAACCACGGCGCAGATCGCAAGCCAAATCTGCGCAATCACCTGCGCTTTTTTCCAATAGCGGTCAGGGGTGAAACTGCGTTCTTCATTGTTCAGCCCATAAAGGGCGTGGCGGAACGTGGCCTTGAACCCATCCCATGTATGGCTGCCAATAAAGAGCCATAGAACCTTAAATATTTGCGGCGGGCGCATGGTTATAATTTCGGGATCACGGCCCACGATGATCGTGTCGGTGTGGTGGCGGGAATGGCTCCATCGCCACAAGACGGGATTACGGAACAGCATGAAGCAAGCGATGTGATAGACCACGGCATTCATCCAAGGGGTCACGAACGCCGTGCGATGACCTGCCTCGTGCCAGCGGCTATCTGCGCCTGCGGTGTAAAATGTGGCATAGATCACCCAAAATGGCGCTGACCACCATGACCCCCACAGCATGATCCCGCCCGTGGCAAAGGCGATCAAGACCGCGAAATAAAGGATCGTATCACGAATGGCAGGTCCATCTTTGCGCTGCATCAGGCGGCGCATATCCTCGCGCGGGATATCCGAGTGATACCACTGCGCAGCAGCCAGACCCTTTTCCTCTGCCTCGACCGCAGATGCGCCAAGCAGGCTGTAATCTCGGGTGATCTTGTTCACGGGCATCCTCCCTTATGCACGCCTTTACAGATGCAACCATTGCCACTCATTTCTGTCAATCCTTTCCACGATTAACCGCTTTGCGCCTTGCCGCCCAAAGGGGCAGCGGTTAGGTTTTGCGCGAAAAGAGGCATTGCCAAAGGAGGGGCAGACCCATGGGTCAAATTGATCAATCACAATTCGCCATATATCCGAGCCTAAAGGATAAATCCGTCTTTGTTACGGGCGGTGCATCTGGGATTGGCGCGGAAATCGTCAAGGCTTTTGCGGCGCAAGGCAGCCGCGTTGGTTTTGTCGATATTGATGCCAAGGGCGGTGCGGCCTTGGCCGCCGAATTGGGCGATACTGTGCATTTCGAGCAATGTGACCTGCGCGATATTTCGGCATTGCGAACAGCCTTCAAAAAATTGGCCGAGGCCTGCGGGCCTGCACATGTTTTGGTGAATAACGCCGCCCGTGATGATCGTCATGATTGGCGGACAGTCGAACCAGATTATTGGGACGAGCGATATGCAACGAACCTGCGTCATATGTTTTTCGCCATTCAGGCCGTAGCGCCCGCGATGATTGAGGCGGGTGGTGGCTCGATCATCAATTTTGGGTCCAACTCTTGGATGCAGGCCAGCGGCGATATGCCCGCCTATACCAGTTCCAAATCGGCCGTGCACGGCCTGACCCGCACAATGGCACGCGATTTGGGGGATCACCGCATTCGGGTAAATACGGTCGTTCCGGGCTGGGTGATGACAGAGCGGCAAAAACAGCTTTGGGTGACGCCTGAGGCCTTGAAAGAGGCGCTTGATCGTCAATGTCTGCCCGATGAGATCGAACCCGTTTATCTCGCGCGGATGGTTTTGTTCTTGGCCTCTGACGATGCTGCCATGTGCACCGCAAATAATTACATGGTCGAAGCTGGATCAATCTAAGAAACCAAGGGGGCGGCACATTTGCCGCCCTTACTCCTTGCGTGAGACATCTTCCCACAGGACAAAGAAATTCCATCCGCAATAGACCGCGATGGCCGCGATGAATGCGGCCCACCCATAGGTTTGGTTCCAAATCTCGACCCCTGTCCAGAGGTAGAGAAATATGGTCAAGGCCACCCGCCGCCACAGCGGGTTGAAAATGGGATCAGCAAGGGTTTTATGCGCCGCCATCTCTCACCCTTTTCGGGCCTGATCCCACAGCGCCGAAAGGCTGCGATAGCGATCTGCCATTTGCGAAATTGCCTGCGCATCGCTGATTTGCCCCGTAAGCCACGCGCGGGCTGCATCGCCAAAAATTGTGCGCCCCACTGCAAACCCTTTGACCAAGGGCTGACGGGCGGCGAAGGCGAAACTTGCGGCCAAATCATCGGCTGGGGCATCAAGGCCCAAAACCAAAATACCCCGCGTATGTTCATCGTTTGCTGTGATTGTTTGGGTCACAGCGCCCCATGAGGCGTCATCGGCAAAGGGTTCCAATTTCCACCAATCGGGAAAGATGCCTGTATCGTAAAAGCGTTGGATCACGGCGGGGGTGGTTGTCTGATCTACTGCGCCGCGTTTTGAAGAGATTACCTCAAGCAAGAATTCCAACCCATTGCGGCGGGTCGCCGCAAAGAGGCGGCTGACGGTGTCGATCTGGTTTCCCCACAGTGCATCGTCATCTTGGGGATGGCAAAAGCACAGGCATTTCACCACGTGATTGCGCGGCCACTCCTTAAGCCCGCCGAAATCAGGGCCAAGTTCAGGTTCAAGCACCAAGGGGCAGGAGCCCGGCCATTCCACAGGGCGGCCAATCCAAAGCGGGCTGTCAGATGCCGCTTGCAAGGCAGAGCGACCCAATCGGTTGTCGCATAAAATGCCATATCCCGCCCGATCATCCGCCACAACGCGCGCCGCCTGAAGGCATAGCTCTTTGAACGCATCAATCTTGGCGGGGTTTGCCCCCTCCATCTCTTCAAGTTGCGTACGATGGTCAAAAGCAAAGATGTGCATATCGGGTAAATCTGGCCCCCGATTGGTGGCCCAATGAACCTGCTCTAACGGCCCGTCATTGCGCAAGTCGGGCCGCGTGATCCCGCGTGCAAGGAAGAATTGCAGTTCCTCACATGACGGATAGGCGGGGGTGCAGCCATGACGAGACACTGCAAATGCGCCGCAGGCATTGGCGTATTTTAGTGCGGTCGCCCAATCAATCTCACCCGCGGGGCAATCAAGCCACCCTTTGATAAGGCCTGACATAAACCCGTCCCCCGCGCCAAGCACGTTGAACACCTCAATCGGAAAACCCTGACCTGCGATCCCGTCATCAAGGCTTGCAGGGATCTCGCCTGTGATTGCCACGGCCCCTGCGGCCCCGCGTTTGCACACCAATGTGGCACCACTGACTGCTCGCACGGCCCGCAGCGCCGTTAGCGTATCGGTGCTGCCGCCTGCAATGTGAAATTCTTCCTCTGTGCCCACGATTAGGTCAAAGAGATGCAAGGTTGATTGCAGTTTGGCCGTAACGGCCGCGCTTTCCACAAAGCGGCTTTCACCATCGCCATGCCCTGCCACGCCCCAGAGGTTCGGGCGATAATCAATATCAAGGGCGGTGCGGGCACCTCCCTCGCGGGCTAAGCGCAAGGCTTTCAATACCGCGGCTTCGGTCTGCGGGTGGCTGAGATGCGTGCCTGTTGCCACAACTGCGCGGGCGCGCGCGATATAGGCGGGGTCGATATCGTCTTCGCACAGCCCCATATCGGCGCAATTCTCGCGGTAAAAAATCAAGGGAAAGCGTTCTTGATCACGGATCCCCAACAGCACCAATGCGGTCAGGCGATCGAGATCGACTTTGATGCCCTCGATATTGACCCCTTCGCGGGTCAGTTCTTCACGAATAAAGCGCCCCATATGCTCGTCACCCACACCCGTGATAAGGCCAGATTTCAGCCCCAAACGCGCTGTGCCTGCGGCCATATTGGTGGGTGAGCCGCCAATATATTTGTCAAAGCTGCGCATATCCTCCAAGCGGCCACCGATTTGGGCGCCGTAAAGGTCAACCGAAGCGCGGCCAATTGTGATGACATCAAGGTCTTTTTTCACGCTCATTGCGGATCTTTCCTTTAGAAGTCGGGGTTCAAGTGTCTTTTTGGGTTACATGGGGGATCAGCGGTGCCTCTGCCCCCTTTTGTAAGCGCGCCGCTGTCGCCACGACCAAAGCCTGCGCCACGCACATGGGCGCGGCCAAGGAGCGCGAGAGGCTTTGCTGGTATTCAGGCACGGCGAACAGGATCTTTGCCGATTTTGCGAGGGGCGATAGGGTCGTGTCGGAAATGGCAATCACATCATGCCCCACTGAGGCGGCCTGATCGACAATCTGCACAACCTCATTGGCGTAGTAGCGAAAGGATACAGCAAACAGCACGTCCCGCGGCCCCATACTGCGCGCCATATGGGTGGCAAGGCCGCCGCTGGCATCCAGAAGGATGCAGCGTTTGCCAATCATGGTCAGCAGATAGCGCATCAGCAAAACCACGGGCGAAGAACGATTTTGTCCGACCAAATAAATGGTTTCGGCCCGCTCCATCAGCTTGGCGGCGGCGGCCATATCAACGCCTGAAATCTCATCAACCAGACCTTCGAGCGAAGCAATGTCTTGCACGATCATCTCGCGCAGGAACCCGATTTCCGAGATATCATCGCGCGCGGCCATGCCATCACGCAAGGATTGCACCCGCGCCCCAAATCCAGGCGCAGCCGTCTCTAGGCGTTGTTGGAACAGGGCCTGCACATCCCGAAACCCTTTATACCCCAAGGCCTGCGCAAAGCGCACGAAACTCGAGGCATGCACCCCGCAGCTTTCGGCAATCGCATTGACCGAGCGCACCGCCACATCATTGGGGTTCTGCGTCAGATAGAGCGCGATGGCCTGATAGGTGTTGCTCATCGCGCCGTGACGTTCATGGATTAGGCGAATGAACCCCTCATAGGTATCAGGCGGCGGGGCATCGGTGAGGGGGGTGTTGTTGTCCATCACGCCCCCGATCAGACTGTCGCGATCCACGTCTCGGATTTGGCCGAGGCTTGGATGGTTTCAACCAGATATTGAATGCGCAATCCCGCACGGAAGTTAAAAGGTTCAGGCGCGCGATCTGCGATGGCATCAAGATAGCCTGCGATCTCAATCGCCTTGAGGTCGTTAAAGCCAATCTGATGGCCCGGTGCGACACAGAATTGCCCATAGGGCGGGTGATCTGGGCTGGCCTCGATTTTGCGAAACCCTTGACGGCCTGTTGCGTCATCAGTGTTGTAGAAATGCAGTTCGTTGAACCGCTCGCCCGTAAAGATGAGCGCGCCTTTGCTGCCATAGACCTCGAAATCATGCTGCATCTTGCGGCCCGTGGCGACCCAATTGGCCTCAATCGACCCTGTTGCGCCATTCTCAAACCGCAAAAAGGCACGCCCGACATCATCGACCTCGATCTTGCGGGTGGATCCCGCGGCATCCTTGCGGTGGTCAATCATGGTGACGCAATCCCCCATAATGCGGGTAATGGGCCCCAACAGATATTCCGCCGTGGCCAAGGCATGGCTGCCAATATCGGCCAAGGCCCCGCCGCCCGCAGGATCATGACGGAAGGAATAGGGCGCGCTTGCATCACGCATATAATCCTCGGCATGCACGCCGCGATAGCTGCGAATGTCGCCCAATTCGCCGCCCGCAATCATCTCGCGGGCCAGCGTCATGATAGGGTTGCACAGGTAATTGAACCCAACTTGGGTTTTGATCCCTGCCGCCTCTGCCGCAGTGGCCATCTCCTCTGCGTCAGGCGCCAAGGGGGCCAAGGGCTTTTCGCAATAGACATGCTTGCCCGCCGCAATCGCGGCCATGGCCATTTCTTTGTGCAACGCATTTGGCGCGGTGATATCGACCACATCTATATCGGGGTTTTCGATTAAATCCTGCCACCGATCCGTGGCATGGGCAAAGCCAAACCCAGCCGCCGCGGCCTGAGCCCCCGCAAGCGTGACATCGGCCAGCGTGTGTAATTCCACCTCATAGGGCAAATCAAACACCCGCGCAGCGGTGGCAAAGCCAAACACATGCGCTTTGCCCATAAAGCCCGATCCAATCAAGCCAATGCGAAGTTTCGGTTTAGCTGCCATTGATTGCCTCGTGATTGACAATGAGCGCAGGATCAATCCTGCCTTCGATAAAGTTCAGCGCGTTTTCCACGCAGGCGCAGGCCATACGTTCAGCCGCCTCATTGGACAGCCCGCCAATATGGGGCGACAGGATCACCCGCGGATCCGAGAAAAGCGGGTTATCAAGGGCAGGGGGTTCTGATTGGAACACATCCAACCCTGCCGCAGCCACCGTGCCATCCTTGAGCGCCGCCAACAGGGCCGCTTCATCGACAACGCCACCGCGCGCCGTGTTGCAGATCACAACTCCCCGTTTCATTTTTGTAAATGCATCGCGATCCAACAGCGCGCCTTTGGCTGCGGGGACATGCACCGAGACGAAGTCGGCCTCAGCCAAGGCTGCGGATAAATCTGTCACTTCTTGCGCGGCCCCTTCGGGCCATGCGCCCATTTGGGAAAGATAGGGGTCATAGGCGGAAATATGCATACCAAACCCATCGGCCATTTTTGCCAAACGCCGCCCGATGCGGCCGTAGCCGATGATCAACAGGTGTTTGTTATACACCTCGCGTGCGCGTAGAAGATTACGCCAGTTCCAATTGAATCCTTCGCTGCCGCGCGTGGCGATATGCGCTTCTAGCGCCTGTTTCGCGCCTGCAAGCATCATCATCATGGCCTGCTCGGCCACGGAGAACGAATTCACATCCCCCACAATGGCCAAGCCAATCCCGCGTGCCGACAGCGCATCCACATCCACCGCGTCATATCCCACGCCGTGGCGCGAGACGATTTTCAGGTCTGGTGCGGTTGCAATCATCTCAGCTGTAAGGGGTTGTGTGCGCAGCACAAGCGCATCCGCCTGCGGCAGATAGGGCAGATAGGCCGTAGGTACGGGATCGGTCACATAGGTGACATCCACCCCCTGCGTTTTGAGCCGCTCAAGCAGTGCCTCACCAGTCGGGTGCAGCGCCCCCGCCACCAAGAGCCGTGTCATCAATAGCCCCCTTTGCCGGCACTGCTGCTGTCGGAACCACCGGCGCGCCCCACAACCTCATGCCAGCCCGTGACTGCCGCGCGGGCTGATTGCGCCAAAAAGCGCACATCGCCCCCAACAGTGGTCAGGCGGTAACCCCACTCAATGGCGCGGGCGGCATAGGCAGGGCTGCCGCAATGCAGGCAGGCGGCGATCTTGTTCTTACGACATACGGCAGCGATTTCCTGAATCATCGTGATCATCTCGGGTTCTTCACGGTCAAACCCAGGCGGCAAACGCCCCGCTTGGGTGCCGAGGGTCAGATCAGCAGGGCCAACATAGATACCGTCTAGGCCAGGTGTGGCTGCGATCTCCTCAAGATGCTCCATGCCCGCCGCGGTTTCGATCATTGCAATGGCCAAAACCTGCGCATTCGCGGCTTTTACATTGTAACTGGGGTCTGCGATCACCGCGCGGGTCGGGCCATAGCTGCGCTGCCCATGCGGGGGGTAGCGCAGATAGCTGACGAATTCTTCTGCTTCGGCGCGGGAATTCACCATGGGGCAGATGATCCCCTCAACGCCCATATCCAAGGCCTTCATGATCCAACTGGGGTCACGCCATGGCACGCGGGCCATGATGGTGGGGCCTGCATTGCGCAAGGCCTGCACCATGGGCAAAGCCATGCCATAATCCAACGCGCCATGCTGCATATCAACGGTGATACTGTCAAAACCCTGCGCCGCCATGATCTCTGCGGTAAAGCTAGAGCCGATTGAACACCAACCGTTCAACGCGGGCTGATCCCCTTGCCATAAGGCTTTGATTTTATTTACTTTCATTTCTAGCCTCTCCGTGACTGTGGCCGGGATTTGGGGGAAACCTGCGCCCAAACTTTAAGCAAGCGCATAGTCTTTCAGCGTCACTATTACAGCGTCAAAAAAGTTCCTGCAATGATCGTTGCATAAAAAATAATTTGTCAATATACATTTTGTATGAAGACGAATCTAGACCAGGGAAGGGGTGCTGGTATGAGTAACCGAGCAAGTGCAAACGGCACTGTGCGTCTAACTATGGCGCAGGCAATCGTGCGCTACATGGTTAATCAATTCACCATCATTGATGGCGAGGAGGTGCCGCTGTTTGCAGGGGTGTTCGGGATTTTCGGCCATGGCAATGTAACCTGCTTGGCCGAGGCGCTAGAGCGCGTTCAAGATCGGCTTCCAACATGGCGCGGGCAGAATGAGCAATCCATGGCCTTGGCTGCGATTGCATATGCCAAAGCAAAAAAACGCCGTCAGATTATGGTCGCGACATCATCAGTCGGGCCAGGTGCCACGAATATGGTCACGGCTGCGGGTGTTGCGCATGCCAACCGCTTGCCCGTGTTGTTATTGTCAGGTGACACTTACGTGAACCGCTTGCCCGATCCTGTGTTGCAGCAGGTCGAGCATTTCGGGGATCCAAGCATCACGGTGAACGACAGTTTCCGTGCTGTGACGCGCTATTGGGATCGGATCACCCATCCTGCGCAGATCATCCAATCTTTTCCTGCGGCTGTGGCTACGATGCTTGACCCTGCGGATTGTGGGCCGGCCTTCCTTGGTCTACCCCAAGATACGCAGGAATTGGCCTATGATTATCCAGAGGCTTTTTTCGAGCGGAAAGTTTGGACAATCGCCCGCCCACGCCCTTCGCGCGATCAGGTTGAGGCGGCGGTCGACATTCTGAAAACCGCGAAAAACCCCTTCATTATTGCAGGGGGTGGGGTGCGCTATTCTGGGGCCGAGGCCGCGGTGGCAGATTTCGCTAAGCGCCGTGGTATCCCAATGGCTGAAACCATTGCAGGCAAGGGCGGCGTTGTGCATGACAACCCTGCCTATGCAGGCCCAATGGGGATTGAAGGCACTGAGGCCGCGCGGCAATTGGCGGAAACGGCGGATGTGGTGATTGCCATTGGCACCCGTTTGCAGGATTTCACCACAGGGTCATGGACAACGTTCCCAAAGGATGCGCGGTTTATCAATATTAACGCGGCGCGGTTTGATGCGCAAAAGCACCGCGCACAGGCCGTTGTGGGGGATGCGCTTGAGGCGATCACCGAAATTGATGCGCAATTGGGGGATTGGTCTGCCCCGTCTGCCCTTATGATTCAGGCGCAAAAATGGTATGCCGAGTGGAATGATTTCTTGGACAAGGGCCAAGCCCCGACAAATCAGGCCGTGCCATCCTATGCGCAGGTCATCGGTGTTGTGAACCGCATGGCGCGCCCCGAAGATGTGATGGTGACAGCCGCAGGTGGATTGCCTGGTGAAACGATCAAAAATTGGCGCTGCAAGGCACCACATACCTATGATTGCGAATTCGGCTATTCTTGCATGGGCTATGAGGTTGCAGGGGGCTGGGGCCACGCGATGGCGATGGCAGGTAGCAAAGGCACACCCATCGTCATGGTCGGGGATGGGTCTTATATGATGATGAATTCGGACATCCATTCGTCGGTGATTTCAGGCCATAAGATGATCGTTATCGTCTGCGACAATGGCGGTTATGCGGTAATCAATCGTTTGCAGACCAATACGGGCGGGGCAGGGTTTAACAACCTGCTCAAGGATTGCCGCGTGAAAGACCCTGCCAATGTTCGCCATGTTGATTTTGCAAAACATGCTGAGGCCATGGGGGCCTATGCGCGCCATTGTGAAAGCCTTGCCGATCTAGAGGCAGCGATGGAATGGGCGCAGACCACCGATGCGACAACCGTGATTTCAATTTCTTCTGATGCCTATACTTGGACAGATGGTGGCGCGGATTGGTATGTGGGTGTGCCTGAAGTCAGCCCCCGTAAAAGCGTTCAAGTTGCCCGCCAGGGACAAGAAGAATTCCGTAAAAAACAGAGGGTTGGAGTATAAACTTCATGTTGAAGGCCAAATTGGGTATTGCCCCGATAGCATGGTGGAATGACGATCTGCCTGAGTTATCAGATGATGTCAGCCTAGAGGAATGTCTGGCTCAAGCCTCTGAGGCAGGGTTTAGCGGAATGGAAACAGGCCGCCGCTTTCCGATGGACATGACGGTTCTGGGCCCAATTTTGGATCGCTATCGCGTGTCTGTCTGTGGCGGGTGGTTTTCGGGCGAATTGCTTGATGGTGATGTCGAGCGCGAAAAAGATCGCATCGCAGCACAGTTGGCGTTCTTCAAAGATGCCGATGCTCCCTGCATTGTATATGGCGAAACTGCGCGTTCTGTTCAGGGAAAACGCGAAGTGCCCTTGGCGCAAAAGCCTGTGATCAGTGAGGCCGAGATGGCCACATACGGGCGTAAAATGTCCGATTTCGCCGATTGGTGCGCCGCTCAAGGGATGCCAATTTGTTATCATCATCACATGGCCGCTGTGGTTGAAACCGAAACGGAGCTTGATTTGTTTATGAAGCATTCCTCCGTGCCGCTGCTGTTTGATGCTGGGCATATGGCCTTCGCAGGCGGCGATAATTTACGCGTAATCGACAATCATCATACACGGATCTCTCACGTCCACACGAAGGATATCCGCAAAGAGGTAGTGGAAAAAATTGATAGAACTAGAATTAGTTTCCTAGATGCGGTGGTTATGGGTGCCTTTACTGTACCAGGCGATGGGGATCTTAATTTCGCTAGCATTATCGCCGCACTGGAAGGCGTCGGTTACGAGGGCTGGTTTGTTGTGGAGGCAGAGCAGGATCCCAAACTGAATTCGCCTCGAGAAATGGCGTCACTTGGACGCAGAGTGCTCGCAGAATTATTTTCTAAATCTGGATACAACGTTGAAATATAATGATTTTTAATTCGAATAGGTGTATTGAAGCTTTGCTTAAAATATTTTCGGTTTTTCTTTATTATTGCTTGTGCAAGTATTCAGTTAGCGCTACCAAAGCGCTGCAAAATTCTAGTTCGACGCGGAGCTCGCTCTTGTGAGTAGTTTAGTTGGTAAAATTGCTGTTATAACTGGCGCCACTCAAGGTCTTGGGGCAGCAATCGCTCGCGTATTTGCAGAGGCGGATGTAGAAGGCCTCATTGTGGTGGGCCGTAACGTTGCTAGAGGTCGGCGTATTTGTGATCTTATCGCGGATGAATTTGACACCCAATGTCACTTTGTGAGCGCGGATTTGGCCGATTTAGATGCCGTGCGTGGTATTATTCCTGCTGCTAACGCGCATTTTGGTCGCGTGGATATTTTGGTTAATGCGGCAGGCATGACTGATCGTGGAAATCTGCTGAACACCAACGGCGCTCTTTTTGATAAAATGATTGCGGTCAACACCCGTGCGCCGTTTTTCTTGATGCAAGACGCCGCATTGCTAATGCAAAAGGTTGGTGTCAAAGGCACCATCGTGAACATTGGATCGGCATCTTCGAGGGTGGGACAGCCGTTTCTTGCGCCTTACGCAGTATCAAAGGGCGCGCTTGCTACGCTGAGCCGCCACGCGGGGTTTGCGCTGATGCGCAATGGGGTGCGGGTGAACCAATTGGATATCGGATGGATGAATTCCGATGGTGAACGCGCCTTGCAAGAGGCGGAGACAGGAGACGCAGGCGCACTTGATCGCGCCGCAAAGGAATTACCTTTCGGAAGATTGCTTGACCCAGTGGAGGTGGCAAAAGCAGTCTTATGGATGGCGTCCGACGATAGCGGAATGATGACAGGTTCTGTTATTCATTTTGATCAATCAGTTTGGGGCGGGTATGATGGACAGGCACCTGCGCCTGCTCATGCATTGGTGCCGTGAGGAGGGGCCAAGCATGAGGACGCGCGCAAAGGTGTTTCAAAGAATTCTGCCATAAGCGCAGAATAACAGCTCTTTGGAGCATACAACTTGGGAGGAAGACCATGAAGAAACTCATTATCACCGCTGCAGCAGCTGCTTTGATGGCAGGTGCGGCACATGCTGAACGTTATGTTATGATCACCCACACGCAGGGCACAGACCCGTTCTGGCCTGTTGTGGAAAAGGGTGGCCGTGATGCAGCCGAGGCTGTAGGCGCGACCCTGGAATATAACTTTGACGTATCGGGCGACATGGCTGCAATGGCGCAGTTAATCGAAGCCGCAGCCGCAACGCAGCCCGATGGCATCATCGTATCGCTGCCTGACGCAGACGCGCTTGGTGGAGCAATCCGGTCCGCTGTTGCGGACGGCATTCCCGTGATTACCATGAACTCAGGTCTTGAGTCATCCGCAGAGCTTGGTGCGCTGATGCATGTGGGTCAGCCAGAGCGTTTGGCGGGTCAAAAAGCAGGTGAGCGCGCTGCAGCAGAAGGCGTGACCAACGGGCTTTGCTTGAACCAAGAAGCGTTCAACACCGCGCTTGTAGATCGTTGCACCGGCTACTTCGAAGGTGTCGGCGGCGATCTGAATATGATTGACGTGTCAAACGACCCCGCACAGATCGAAACTCGCACGGCAGCGGCGCTGCAGGCGGATGAATCGATTGATGGCGTATTGGCCGTTGGCCCACATGTCTGTGAAGCGGCAAACCGCGCAATTCAGGAAGTTGGCGCAGACGTGCACTTGGCATGTTTTGACCTTTCTCCTGGCGTGATGGACATGATCCAGGCAGGTGATGCGGCCTTCACCATCGACCAGCAGCAGCGTCTGCAGGGCTATATGCCTGTGATCGTCTTGCACCTGTACAACACAGGCGCAGGCCTGTTGCCTGGTGCGAACATCCCATCTGGCCCAGGCTTTGTAGATGCATCGAACGCAGCATCGGTTTCCGCACTTGCAGGCATCGATCGCTAAGTTTTGTGATCAGTCTAGACTTGAAACAGGCGGGATTTCCCGCCTGTTTTTAACCTCAAAATCCAGATAAAAAACAGGATGTGAGATATGGCCGATCTAAACGAAGCGAACAGGCTTCAACAAGAAACTGCCTTGCAAAAACTCTTACGCCGTCCCGAGATCGGCTCATTCGTGGTGATGATTATCATCATCGTGGCCTTGGCTATTGCTTCAGATGGTAAGGCGTTTAACCCCTTGGGTCTGAAGAATAACATCGCGATTATTGCCCAATATGGGATCATTGCCACCGGGGCCGCTGTTTTAATGATTGCAGGCGAATTTGACCTGTCGATTGGTTCGATGATTGGCTTTGCAGGCATGTCTATGGCGATGATGCTGAAATGGGGCTTGCCCTTTGGTTTGGGCGAAGCAACACCTGCCGCCGCCTTTTTCATCACCCTAGCGATGACATTGGGGATCGGTTGGGTGATTGGCATGATCGTTGTGCGATCTGGCCTATCGAGTTTCATTGTGACTTTGGCGTTTTTGTTTTTCTTGCGCGGGGTTACCGAAGTTTGCTTCCGTCTGATCAACCAATCGACCCAAATCTCGGGTCTACAAGATTTCAAACTGGAAAGCTGGTTCGCCGACATCATGGGCGGCGAGGTTTTCGGGTGGTTCTATGATTTTTGGTTCGCGCTTGGTGGCAATCTTAACCGCAACGGTGAACAATGGGTTCACGGGTTTGACGCGCGATTTTTCTGGTGGATTGTGATTGTGTGCGTGGCCTATTTTGTGCTCAGCCGCACGCAAATCGGCAACTGGATTTACGCGACAGGCGACAACAAAGAGGCCGCGCGCGCCAATGGTGTTCCAGTTGATAAGGTGAAAGTGGGCCTGTTCATGTTCACCGCCTTTTGCGCCACGATGTTCGCAGCATGCCAAGTCTACGACACCAACACATCAGATGCCGCAAAAGGCAATTTGATGGAATTGTTCGCGATTGCCATCGCGGTTGTGGGGGGCACGCTGATGACGGGCGGGTTTGGTTCGGTCCTTGGCGTGGTTTTTGGGGCGATTACCGTTGGCCTTGTGGCGAATGCAGTGTTTTTCATCCCTGCAATCGATGGCGCATGGTTCCGCGTTTTCCTTGGCGGTATCTTGCTCGCTGCGGTTTTCGCCAATGAGCGTATCCGCAAGCGTATCACAGGAGGGATTTAACCATGGCTGAACCCTATCTTCGCGTAGAAAATCTGGTCAAACGCTTTGGTCCTTTCACAGCCCTTGGTGGCGTTGATCTTGAGGTCTTTCCGGGCGAGGTGCATTGCCTTTTGGGGGATAACGGCGCAGGTAAGTCGACCCTGATCAAAACCCTTGCAGGTGTTCACCAACCCACCGAAGGCAAAATCTATATCGAAGGCAAACCTGTCACCTTCCGCTCACCACGGGATGCGTCTGCGGCTGGCATTGGCACAGTGTATCAGGATTTGGCTTTGAACCCGTTGATGAGCGTGACCCGTAATTTCTTTATGGGGCGTGAATTAACTGGGCCTCTTGGCAGCTTGCGCATGAACGAGATGAACCAGATTGCGCATGATGAGATGCTCAAGATCGGAATTGATTTCTCTGACCCCACGCAGGCGGTTGGCACAATGTCAGGCGGTCAGCGTCAGACTTTGGCGATTGCACGCGCGATTTATTTCGGGGCTAAGGTTTTGATTTTGGATGAACCGACATCGGCCCTTGGTCAGCGTCAGCAGATGGGTGTTTTGAAAACAGTCAAACGCGTGCGCGCGCGCGGGGACATTGCGATTATTTTCATCACCCACAACGAAATCCATTCGCGTCTGGTGGGGGATCGCTACACCTTCCTTGCGCTTGGCAAATCGATTGGCGCGGGCACCGCCGCGGAGATTGGTGATAAAGAAATGCGCCGCTTGATGTCAGGGGGCGCCGAGATGGGCGACCTTAAGGCAGAGCTAGACGCGATCTAATCTCGCTGTAACTGACAGCAGGGGCCGTTCGCGGCCTCTGCATCCGCGGGGTCATGTGTGACCATAACCGCAGGAATATTGCGCGCGCGGATATGTGCAAAAACAAAGCGGCGCATCTCTTCTCGCAATTCCATGTCCAAGGCCGAAAAAGGCTCGTCCATCAACAGCGCGCGTGGCTCTGCCAAGAGGCTACGCATCAGGCTGGCACGGGATTTTTGGCCGCCTGAAAGGGTGTCGGGGTCTGCCTCATAGAGGCCCGCAAGGCCCGCTGTCTCAAGGGCTGCCTCTATGCCTGCGCGGCGCGCAGCGCGGTCGGCGCTTGGCCGCAGACCAAAGGCAAGATTGTTACCAAGGCTGAGATGGGGAAAAAGGCACGGATCTTGAAAAATCATGCCCACCCCGCGTGTTTCGGGGGCGAGTGGGGCTAGGTCTTGCCCCTCAAGGGTCATATGACCAGTCGCCGTGACGGATGGGTCAAGATGGCCTGCTATTGCCGTCAAAAGGGTGGATTTTCCGATGCCAGATGGCCCCATGATCGTGGCAACCTCACCACGCGCAACAATCAGGCTGAGGGGCTGAAAGAGCCTCCGATCCCCAATGCTGAGGCTCAGCTCTGTGATTTTTAGGCTCATGTCACCCTCGCTTGCATCGCGCGTCTGTTGCGCCAAACATAGCGCGGGGTCAAGAAGGCGATTAGATAGACCAAAAGTGGCAATGTGGCCTGTAAGCTGCCATAAACCCCTGTGATCCTTCGATCCCCGCCTGAGGCGAGCGTGACCGCCTCAGTGGTGATTGTAGTGACCCTGCCGCCGCCTATAAAGAGAGTAGGCAGATATTGCGCAATCGAAACGGCAAAACCAACCGCGATGGCCACCATGATGGCCCGAAGCATCAAGGGAAGTTTTAACGCGAAAAACTGCCGCCACGGCCCTGCACCAAGTGCGGCTGCCATCTTTAACACCCTGCGATCCATTGCGCGCCACGGATCATGCAGCATCAGCAAAATATAGGGGTAAACGAACAAAAGATGCGCCCAAATCACGGGCGCAACCCCTGCCGTGATGCCAAGTTTCAGCGCGGCAAGATTCACACCATAAAGAAACCCAATTTGGGGCATCACCAGCGGGGTGTAGATCAGTGGCAAAAGGATAGGCTTCGCCAATTTGTTGGGCAAATGATCCACCGCCTCGAGTGTCAGAAGCGCAAGCGGTGTCGCGATTATCAGACTGATCACTGCGATCTTAAGGCTTGTTTGAAGGGGAGCGCGCCAATCGCCGCCTTGCCATGCCCCGAGGGATAGGGATTGTGGAAAAACATCAGGCCAAACCCACCGCCATGTGATCGACCACAAAAGCAATCCCGCAACGCCGATCAGACCCAACCCCATGATCCCGCGCGGCAGGGGCCTGATCCATGATAGGGGTATCCGCGTCCCGCCGCGCCGCCCCATGCGCGCCTCTGCCTTGGCAAGTCGCATAAAGCCGCGCTCACATAACCATAGGCCGAGGCAGGCCAAGGCAATCAGTGCGATTTGAACCATAGCCCCCGCAAATGCGGGCAAAAGCAGCGTCAAATCAGGCGCGATGAACAGGCGCGTGATCAAGACGGCGAAGGTCGGCGGCGCATTCGGCCCCAAGATCAAGGCCATATCCACCACAGATAGCCCGTAAGCCAAAACCACCATCACAGGCATTCGGATCAGCGGGTAAAGCTGCGGCAAGATCAGCAGCGCCCAAATTCGCAGCGTGCCATAGCCAAGGCTTGCCCCGATCTGGCGGGTGCGGGTCACGGGCAATTGCGCCATGGCACTGGCGATAGCGATGACCAAAAACGGGGTTTCCTTGATCACCAAGCCAAGGATCAGCGCAAAACCCGCAGGATCATTCACCAAGGCGAGATCTGGGGGGCGGTGAAAGCCCAAAAGGGGCGCAAGCGCGCGCATTATCCAGCCCGAAGGCGCAATTAAGAATGCAAGGCCAAGGGCGATTGCGGCATGGGGAATGGCCAATAGCGGGGCTAAGATACGGCTTTCCCCGCCGCCTTGTGTCACGAAGATCAGCGCAAACAACAGCGACAGGGCCGTGGCCACCCCCCCTGTTTGCAGCGACAGACCAAGCGCGCCCCAAAACTCAGGCACCGCCATCAAGCGGTGATAGGGCGCAAATGTCAGATGATCTGCGCCAATCGCGGGGAAAACGCCCAAACTGGCCGCAAGGCCAATGGCAAAGCCCGCGATAATCGGGACCAAGACCAAGGCCGCCGCCGCGCTGAACACACCGATAGATGCGCCACGCCCCATCAGCGTGCGTAGCGCGCCGCCCAATCTTCGGCGATGGCGGTCATCCAGCTGGCATGGGGTTCAAGTAAGGTTGGCCCAAGATCGGCCAATTTGGGCAAGGCGGGGCTTTGTGGAAGGTCTGCAAAAAACGCTGCCGCTTCGGCATCCATCAGCGCGGGGTCAAGCACGGAAAATGCGCCGAGATTGTCGATATTTTGCATATGCGCCTGCGCTTCGGGCGATAGCAGGAAATCTGCCACCACCTGCGCCCCCTCAACATGGGCCGCGTTATAGGGGATCGCCATAAAACTGATATTTCCAAGCGTCCCCCCCTCGGGCACGAAAACGCGGACCGTGTCGGGCAAAAGCCCCAAATTGATGGCCGCTGCCACATAGCTTGGGTCAAACGACATGGTGATATCGATTTCGCCATCGTTCAAAAGGCGCGCTTGGATCGACTCGTTTTCAGGGAATGTTTCACCGCCACGCCACATCAAGGGGCGCAAGGCATCATACCATGCCCAAAGGGGGGCGGTGAGGTCGGTATAATCCGCTTCGCTCACAGGGTTTTGAAGGATAGCGGGGGTATCAACCAAACTGATCAAAGCCTGTTTCAGAAAACTGGCCCCCATGAAATTGGCAGGGTCGGGATGGGTAAAGCGGCCGGGATTGTCACGCGCCCAATCGAGCAATTCGCCCATAGATTGTGGCGGGTTCGGGGCGCGGGCGCTGTCATGGATGAACACGAATTTGGCCAAGCGCCATGGGGCCTCTAGCCCATCAACGGGAACGGTAAAATCAACCGATGCAGGCGCATCAGGCGAAAGGTCAACAAAGCGCGCATTTGGCAGGCGCTTAACAAAAGGGCCAAACAGCAAATCTTGCTCTTTCATCGCCAGAAAATTTGGCCCGTTGATCCAGATCAGATCAACCGCGCCACCCGTGTTCTGACCTGCGGCACGTTCTGAGAGAACCCTTGTCACGGCCTCGGCCGTGTCGGTCAGCGGCACATGCTCGACCGCGATACCAAAGCGGGCCTGCATCTGCGCATCGACCCAATCAATATAGCTGTTCGTACGCGGATCACCGCCCCATGCATGCCAATACACAGTCTGCCCGCGCGCGGCATCCACTGTGTCTTGCCATGTTTGCGCTTGGGTTTGTGTGGCCATCATCAGGGCCAGTATCGGCAAAAGGCGTTTGATCATGAGGTCTCTCTCTCATCACGTGTTCGGTGAAAAAGCCACCCATGCCGCGATGAGGCGGGTGAGTGTTGTAATTGCGCAGGCCGCCGCAAAAATAAACGCAAGGGCGGGGAAGGCCATGGGGAAAAGGCAAAAGATCACAAATGCGGCAATTGTTTCGGCACCTTCGGTCAGGCCGCCCAAATAATAGAACCCTTTTTGCGGGAAGGCTGAAGAGTGCAATCCGCGTTTGGCGGCAATCACCGCATAAGCCATAAATGAAACGCCCGTGCCAATGAAACTGGCCAATAGGAGCGCAGCAGGCAGGGCGTTACGGGCCGGGTCGAAGAGCGCAAACCCAATTGGGATGCTGGCGTAAAAGAGAAAATCAAGCGCGATATCCAAAAACGCGCCCCGATCTGTTGGCCCCGCGATCCGCGCCACAGCCCCATCCAACCCGTCACAAAGGCGGTTGAGCAGGATGAACATAAGACCCAACCCAAAGTGCCCCATGGCAAGTGCAGGCAGGGCGCACAGCCCCAGAGCAAAGCCAAACAAACTGATCTGATCTGCACTGATACCGGCCTTATGCAAGGCTTCGGCAAAGGGTCGGGTCAGGCGACGTTGCAGGGGTAATAGGCGGGCATCGATCATTTTCCCAGCCTCCAGTCGTGAAACCGCTGCAGCAGCGAAAGGGCGCGGGGGTTCACGCGTGCTTTGCGCCAATTCCCAGCGACATGTTTATTCGCCTCTGCGAGGGTTGGATAAATGTGAATGGTGTTCAAGATTTTGTTCAGCCCAAGCCCGTGTTTCATGGCCAAGGTGAATTCGGCCAAGAGATTTCCCGCCTCGGCCCCGATAATCGTGGCCCCAAGAATGCGGTCACTACCTTTTGCGGTCAGTACCTTTACAAACCCCTTTGTGGTGCCATCGGCAATCGCGCGGTCAAGATCATCGAGATCATAGCGCGTGACCTCATAGGCCTCGCCCTTGGTGCGGGCCTCGGCTTCGGACAGGCCAACGCGGGCAATTTCGGGATCGGTAAAAATCGCAAAGGGAATGGTGCGATAATCGGCTTTGCTGCGCTTAATATCCCCAAACAGCGCGTTTACGGCGGCGTAATAGGCCTCGTGGCTTGCCGTATGGGTGAATTGATAAGGGCCTGCGACATCGCCTGCTGCGAGGATGTTGGGGAAAAGGGTTTGCAAATAGTCGTTCGTGTCGACCTTGCGATCTGTGACAATCCCTAATTCCTCAAGGCCAAACCCCGTCAGGCGCGGGCTGCGCCCGACTGCCACCAAAAGATCATCGGCCATGATCATCTCACGGCCCTCTGGCCCTTCGATTTCCAAGGCAATCTGATCACCCGCACGGCTCACTGATTGCGCCGTGTAGCCTGTTTTGACGGCAACCCCATCACCCTCTACCGCGGCCTGAAGGGCGGCGCTGACCTCCTCATCCTCGCGCGCCAAAAGCCGCGGCGCGCGTTCGATTTGTGTGACCTGAACCCCAAGCCGTGCGAAACTTTGCGCCAATTCGCAGCCAATCGGTCCACCCCCTAAAACCACCACGGATTGTGGGGCGGTTTCACGGGTTTTCATCTCTGACCACAGTGTGTCAGAGGTCAGATAGGGCACATCGGACAGGCCGGTGATGGGGGGGATGGTCGGGGCTGCGCCAGTGGCCACGATAATTGCGCGGGTGGATAAGGTCGTGGCGCTGCCATCATTTCGCGTGATCTCAACATGCCAAGGGTCACGGATGCGGGCATAGCCCTGTATCACTTCAACCCCCAAACCCTTGTAGCGCTCTACGCTGTCATGGGGAGCGATGGTTTCAATCACCTTATGAATGCGGGCCATGATGCGCGGGAAATCCACCTTGTGGGGCGCTGCGATGAGGCCGTATTCCTCCGCATGGGCAATTTCATGGGCGCGCTTGGCAGATTTGACCAATGCCTTTGAGGGGACGCAGCCAAAATTGAGACAATCCCCCCCCATTTCGCTTGCCTCAACCAAGGTGACCTTGGCCTTGACCGCAGCGGCGATATAGGCCGAAACAAGTCCAGCCGCGCCTGCGCCAATCACGATCAGATTGCGATCAAAACGGGCAGGGCGGGTATAGGGGCGATAGGCGCGATAGCGTTTGATGCGTGCAATAGCAAATTTTGTGATCCATGGAAAAAGGCCAAGCGCCGCAAAGGATCCAATCAGGGTGGGCGATAAGATATCAGAAACGGCTGTGATAGATGCCAATTGCGTGCCTGCGTTCACATAAACGGCCGTTCCCGCAAGCATCCCTGCTTGGCTTACCCAGTAAAAGGTCAAGGCGTTCATTGGCGACAGGCCCATCACCAGATTAACCACGAAAAAAGGCACGATCGGGACAAGGCGCAAGGTAAAGAGATAATACGTCCCATCGCGCGCAAGCCCGCGATTGACGCTCTCAAGCCGCGCGCCAAAACGGGCCATGACCCAATCCCGCGCAAGATAGCGGGCGGTGAGAAAGGCTAAGGTCGCCCCAAGGGATGCGGCAAAGGACACCATCAACAGCGCCGACCAAAAGCCAAAAATCGCGCCAGCCCCCAAGGTCATCCAAACCGCCAAGGGCAAAGACAGCGCGGTAACCGCCACATAGATCAGGAAATAGAGGCTCCACAAAAGCCCTGCATTTTGCTCGCGCCACGTTTGCGCGCCACCCACAAACCCGCGCAGCCCCTCAAGGGATAAATCAAGCGCGGACAAAGCCCACAACCCTGAGGCAATCAGCACCACCAAAAATGCGGCTATTGCGCTTTTTTTCATTGTGGTCCCCTAGGCCCCATTCGACGGCGTTTCAGCGGTTTTGACGAAGAATCCCGCGCTCGCCTAGTCTTATTTCTTTCCCTCACACCCTTGTGAGGCGGGCGTTACCGCATGACGAGAACGGGGGCTTTGCAGGATTGGATCATCTGCGTGGTGGTTGAGCCGATCATCAATTGGCGCACACGGCTGTGGCCATAGGCCCCCATCACCAAGAGATCATGGGCGGCGCCACTGGTGCTGTCACTGTCACACAGACGCGCAAGCAGTTGCTCGGGTTCGGCCGGCTCGATCAAGATGTCAGCGGCCATGCCTGCCTCGATCAGTCGATTTTTTGCCACCTCAAGCGCCTTGGTTTGTTCGGCGCTTGGTGTTCCCGCAAAAACCAAAGTGGCACCAAGCTTTGAAAACGTAGGCAAAGTGGCCACATAATCGACCGACTTTGTGGCTGAAGCCCCACCATCAAATGCGATCAAGAGTTTTGAAATAGGGGCAAAGCTGCGATTGGCGATGAAAACGGGGCGATGCGCGCTGCGCAAAATCCGTTCAAGATTTGACCCCAGATGCGCCATGGCGTGGCTTGCCGCCTCGCCACGTTTGCCAATCATGATCATTTCAGCCGCTTGTTCTTTGTCAGCCACCGTATCGACAAGATCCCCCTGCCGCAGGCGAGTTTCGACCTCAACACCCTCGGCGTTGATCAGGGCGGCGGCATCCTCTAGCACAGCGCGGCCTTGTTCTTGGGCCAATTTCGCGCGGGCTTCGTCCATTTGTGACAGCTCGGCTAAAAGGCGGCTGCGCGCACCAAGGCGAATTGCGCCGCTATAATCCCCGGGATGATATGCCGAGCGGCGACCCATTATATGATAGAGCTTGACCTTCCACGCGTTGTGCCCCGCCATCCATGCTGCGTAATGGCACAGGCTTTCGGAATAGGCCGAGGCATCCACAAGCGCCATAAGGTTTGGTTTATCGGTCATCACACAATCCCCTTAATGGCCCGTCAGGGCATCCAAAGCGCCAGGCTTGTCATGAATGGCAAGTTTATCAACGATGGTTTCTGAGGCCTCGTTTAGGCCGATAACCTCGACCTCTGCGCCCTCACGGCGGAATTTCAAAATTGCCATATCTAAGGCCGCTACGGATGAAATATCCCAGATATGGGCATGGCTAAGATCAATGGTGACACAATCCAACGCTTCGCGGAAATCAAAGGCCTTCATGAAATCTTCGGAGGAGGCGAAGAAAAGCTGGCCTTCAATCCGATATTTGCGATGGCGGCCATCGGCGGTGATGGTGGATGTGACGCGAAAGAGCTGCGAAATTTTCCACGCAAAGAAAATTCCAGACAGAAGCACGCCAACCAAAACGCCAATCGCAAGGTTATGCGTGTAAATCACGAAAAACACAGTCGCCAACATCACGATGGAGGACGAGCGGGGATGGTCGCGCAAATTGGTGATGGATGACCATGAAAATGTGCCAATCGACACCATGATCATAATCGCGACCAATGCAGGCATGGGGATAATCGCCACGATATCGCCAAGCGAGACGCAGAGGATCAACAAAAAGATCCCCGCAACAAAGGTCGAAAGTCGCCCGCGTCCGCCCGATTTCACATTGATAATAGACTGCCCAATCATCGCGCAGCCTGCCATCCCGCCGATGAACCCCGTGGCAGAATTGGCCAGACCTTGGCCGATGCATTCTTGATTGCGATCTGATGCTGTGTCGGTTAGGTCGTCCACAATCTGCTGGGTCATTAGGCTTTCCAACAGGCCGACAACCGCGACTGCGAGTGAATACGGGAAAATGATCTGCAATGTCTCAAATGTCAGCGGGATAACGGGGATCAAAAATACGGGCAGCGTGTCAGGCAATTGCCCCATATCGCCTACAGTGCGCACATCCCACCCCATGAAGACACATAGCGCCGTCAACACGATGATCGTGACAAGGGGTGATGGAACAGCCCGCGTCAGGCGCGGAAATAGATAGATGATCGCTAGCCCCGCCGCGACCAAGGGATAGGTCAAAATCGGCACATTGCGCGGGTCAAGTTCGGGCAATTGCGCCATGAAGATCAAAATGGCCAAGGCGTTCACAAAGCCCGTCATGACGGATTTTGAAACAAAGCGCATCACATAGCCAAGCCGTAAAAGACCCGCCATGATTTGCAAAAGGCCCGCCAAAACGGTGGCCGCCAAGAGATATTGCAGCCCGTGATCGCGCACCAATGTCACCATCAAAACGGCGGTTGCCGCGGTGGCGGCCGAAATCATGCCAGGCCGCCCGCCTGTGATTGCGCAAATCACAGCGATCGAGAAACTGGCGTAAAGGCCTACTTTTGGGTCAACACCCGCAATGATGGAAAAGGCGATTGCCTCAGGGATCAGGGCCAAGGCTACAACCAATCCTGACAAAAGATCGCCACGGATATTATGCGTCCATTCATGGCGGTAATGCGCGAGAGATATCATCAAATCTAGTCCCTTGCCGGCCTTGGGGTGCTAAGGCGGGGTCATGTCCGATCAGCGTGATCAACCGTTGATTTTGGCCGCGAGTGGCGAATGCGCCTCAATGCTGTCCGGGCGGGTATTAAGGGGAAAAGCCGAACTTGCCAAGCCCAGAGGGCAAAGTCGCATTTTGGCTTGAGTTCACAATGCCCGATGCTAACTCTGCCGGACATGCAGTATAGCCGTGCCATAAATCCTGATCCCGCCGCCTTTGCGGATGTGTTTTTGGAAAGCTTTACCGCCTCAGAAGGGGCGGCGGAGGGGGAATTTGTATCGGCACTCGCCGCTGATTTGATTACAACCACCCCAGAAAATGACATTGCAGCCTTTATGGCCCATAAGGGTGATCGGTGCGTGGGCGCGGTGATTTTCACGCGGCTCGATTTTCCGCAGACAAGCAGGATCGTGTTCCTGCTTTCTCCTCTGGCGGTTCTACCAAACCATCAGGGGCAGGGCGTGGGGCAGGGGTTGATTGCTTACGCCCTGTCGCAGCTGGCGGGCGATATTGTGGTCACATACGGTGACCCTGCGTTTTACGGAAAAACAGGCTTTGCGGCCATTGACCCTGTGGTTTTGTCCGCACCTTACCCGTTAAGCCAACCGCAAGGGTGGATTGCACAATCCTTGACAAAGGCCCCGATTTTACCGCTAGAAGGCCCCGCAACCTGCGCGCCTGCCTTGCAAAACCCCGCATATTGGTAGGCCCCACCACCAACGCGGTAATGATGTGACCCAGACCCTCACCCACAATGCCCGCCTCAGCGTGGCGCCCATGATGGATTGGACGGATCGGCATTGTCGTTATTTCCATCGTTTGATGTCGCGTCACGCTTTGCTTTATACCGAAATGGTGACCTCCGCCGCTTTGGTGAATGGGGAGGCTTCACGGCATTTGACCTATGATGCAGCCGAGCATCCCGTTGCGCTGCAATTGGGGGGCTCTGATCCTGCTGAATTGGCGCAGGCGGTGAAAATTGCTGCGCCCTATGGGTATGATGAGATCAATCTCAACGTGGGGTGCCCGTCTGATCGGGTGCAATCAGGGTGTTTTGGGGCGGTTTTGATGAAGACCCCACAGCTTGTTGCGGATTGCGTGCGGGCCATGCAGGATGCTGCGACTGTCGAGGTGACTGTGAAATGCCGCATCGGGGTGGATGATCAAAACCCCGCCGAGATTTTGCCCGCATTTTTGAAACAGATGGCACAGGCAGGGGTCAGGCGTCTGACAATTCACGCACGCAAAGCGTGGCTTGAGGGGCTAAGCCCCAAGGAAAACCGCACCATCCCGCCGCTTGATTACGCCTTGGTGCGGCGCATGAAGGAAGAATTTCCGAACCTGCATCTATCAATCAATGGCGGTGTTGAGGATCTAGACGCGGTCGCATCCCACCTTAGGGATGGTCTTGATGGGGTGATGGTTGGGCGCGCGGCCTATCATAGCCCATATGTGATCTTGGGCCACGCGGATGCAGTGATTTTTGATGACCCGCGCACAGTGCTGTCGGCGCATGAGGTGGCCGAGGCGATGATCCCCTATGCCGAGCGCCATATCGCGCAAGGCGGGCGGTTGCATCATGTGACGCGTCATATCTTGGGGCTATTTGCGGGGCAGCCTGGCGCACGCGCATGGCGGCGTATTTTGTCGACCGAGGCACAAACAGCCGATGCAAGCCCCAAGGTGATTGCGCGCGCGATGCAGATGATGCGTGAGCCTGCCTAGTTCGGCACCCGTGCCGCGCGCCCGCCACGGCGCTTGCTCAAAAGACTTGCGCGGCTTGGCAGGGCCTTCATGATGTCAGCGCGTTCTTCGGGTGACTTGCGGCCCCATGTGCTGATTTCATCAATCGTGCGATAGCAACCTGTGCAAATCCGTTCGGTCGGATGAACAAGGCAGATTTTTATGCAAGGCGAAGCGATTTCTTCGCGCGACCAAACCTCATCCACCATTGCCTGCCCTGCCTCTATTCTGCGCTGCGGATCACCCGCATGCGATCCAGTGATCCTTGCAATATATAGCTTGCGGCGACCGCATCAATCACCTCGGCGCGACGTTTTCGGGACGTATCCGCCTCTAAAAGCGCCCTTTCGGCGGCCACAGTGGATAATCTTTCATCCCAAAACGCGGCAGGCAAATGCGACAGCCCCTCAAATCGGCCAATATTGCGCAAAAAAGCGCGGGTTGATTGGGCGCGGGGGCCTTCGCTGCCATCCATATTGCGGGGCAGGCCAAGGATGAGGCCGCGAATATCCCGTGCCGCCACCAGTTTTGCCAATTCTGCGGCGTCTTGAGTGAATTTCTCGCGCTTGATTGTGACCAACGGGGTTGCAACGCTTTGGAATAAATCACTGATGGCAATGCCAATGGTTTTGGTGCCAAAATCCAAACCCAAAATCGCGGCAGGCGGCGCGGTGGCCGCTGCAAAGTCGTGAAGGTCGACAAAACCCTCGGTCATTGGGGCAGGCCTGCCTCGGCATTGTCCAACACTGCCGCAGCGCCGTCTTGGCCCGCAAAATTTGCGCGCGCCTCAGCCAGAATTGTGCGCGCCTCATCAAGGCGACCCAAAACCCCCAAGGCCGTAATCAGCTGTGCATATTCTTCAACAGTGCCACCCTCATTGGCCAAACGGGCCGATAAATTGCCAACCATGCCTTCAATCATTGCAGCGCGATCTTCGGCGCTCATTTGACCTGCGGCTTCCATTTGCGCGGCATCGGGGCCGCGAAGAGGGGCGTCTTCACGGCGGGGTTGAGGCAGGTCATCCACATTGATGGGATCACCGGCAAGGAAGGCCACTTCTTCAATCTGCAAGCGGATGGGTTCAAGCCATGGCGCATCAGGCGTGCTTTCGGCCAAAAGAGTGCGCCAGATTGTATAGGCCCGATCAGGGCGGCCCCCCTGGGCATACATGAGGCCCATGTAATAGCGCGCGGTTCCATTGCGCGGTTCTTGCGCGATGGTGTCGTTCAACACGGCCTCTGCTTCGGGCGAAACATACCCACCTGCCGCCAAAATCATCATTTCCGCCAGATTGGCCCTCACGGCTGCGCCCTCGGGGGTTTGTGGGTCAAGAAGGCCTACGAGTTGTGCTTGTGCGGCAACGGCGGCCTCGAAATTTCCAAGGCGCAACTCGTTTTCTGCCAAAAGGCGCCATCCGGTTTGGTCATCGCGCCGCTCGGCCATAATTGCGCGCAGACGTTCAACCAAGGCCTCAAGCTCGGGGTTTGCGGGGATGGCGGGACGGGCCGAAACCGAAGCCTCAGCCACCGCCTCGGCCTGTGAGGGGCGGGTGGCGCGATTTTCTTCGATCCGCTCAATGCGGGTTGCAATCGGCATGTCCGGATAATTGGGCGCCCCCAATTGCGCATAAACCAAGACCGCAAAAGCCAGCATTGTGACCAAACCCACAGGGATCAGAATCTTGCCATTGGCAAGGCCCGTCTCCGCCTCTTGGGCCGCATGCAAGGCGCGATCTGCCTCAATCAGGCGGCGCGAAACTTCGGCACCGGCGCGTTCTGCATCTTGTGGCGATAACACACCACGCGCTTCATCGCGCTCAAGTTCCTGCAATTGGTCTTTATAGACCTGCACATCATAGGCTTCGGTTGGGGTTATCTCGGATACGCCGCGCAGAAAAGCACGCAGCAAAATCAAGATAGCTGCCACAGAAATTGCAGCAGTTGCGATCCAGAAAACCATCAAGCCTATTCTCCCGCGAAATCTCGCCACGGCTAAGATGTAAGCCCTTGGCCCGCAGATCAAAAGGATAATCGTGACACAAAGCCGCGACCATCTTGCGCAGGCCCGCGAAGCGCGGCAAGAAATGCAAGAATCGCGCGTTGCATCTGGTCGTTTTTGCGCGCAAATATGCCGCCCGCAGTATCCTTTTGCGTCCCGAACAGGGCCAAACAGAGGCAAGTTTTCAGGAGTGTCTTTTGCCATGCGCCACTATTCTGTTTTTGCCATCGTCAAAGAGGCATTGGGATATCACCAAGGTTGGGAACGCGCATGGCGCAACCCAACACCAAAGGCTCATTATGACGCGATCATAATCGGCGCAGGCGGCCATGGTTTGGCTACGGCCTACTACTTGGGAAAAAACCACGGCATCACCAATGTTGCGGTGATCGAGAAGGGCTGGCTCGGCGGCGGGAACACGGGGCGCAATACCACGATCATTCGCTCTAACTACCTGCAAGATCCCTCTGCTGCGATCTATGAGAAATCCCGCAGCCTTTATGAAACCCTGAGCCAAGATTTAAACTACAATATCATGTTCAGCCCGCGCGGCGTGATCATGTTGGCGCAGACAGAGCATGAAAAGCGCGGCTATTTGCGCACGGCACATGCAAATTCGCTGCAGGGCGTTGAGACCCGCTTCATCACCCCGCGCGAGGTAAAAGAACTTTGCCCGATCATCCATCTTGAGGGGCCGCGTTATCCTGTTTTGGGCGGTCTGTGGCAGGCGCGCGGCGGCACAGCGCGTCACGATGCGGTGGCTTGGGGCTATGCGCGGGCCTGTTCAGCGATGGGGATGGACATCATCCAACAATGCGAAGTCACAGCCATCCACCGCGAAAATGGCGCAGTCAGCGCGATTGAAACCACCAAAGGTCGGATTGGCTGCAACAAATTGGGCATCGTGGTGGCGGGTCATTCCAGCCATGTGGCCGATATGGCGGGTTTCCGTTTGCCCATAGAATCGGTTGCGCTGCAGGCGCTGGTGTCTGAACCTATTAAGCCCTGCATGGATGTGGTGGTTATGGCCAACACGGTGCATGGCTATATGAGCCAATCCGACAAAGGTGAAATGGTCATTGGCGGCGGCGCAGATGGCTATAACAACTATACGCAGCGCGGCTCCTTCCAGCATATCGAGGAGACGGTGCGCGCCTTGGTCGAGACATTCCCGATGATTTCGCGCCTCAAAATGCTGCGCCAATGGGGGGGGATTGTTGATATGACGGGGGATCGTTCCCCGATTATCTCTAAAACCCCTGTAGAGAATTGCTTTATCAACTGCGGTTGGGGCACGGGCGGGTTCAAGGCTATCCCCGGATCAGGTTGGGCGATGGCGGAACTCATGGCCAAAGGACATTCACCTTTAGCCGATGAGTTTGGCCTGAACCGCTTCCGCGAGGGTCGCTTTATTGATGAAAGCGTGGCCGCAGGGGTGGCGCATTGATGCCTGCCTTCATGTTTAAGATTTACCAAAGCGAGGTTCAGCTATGCTGCTTTTGACCTGCCCTTATTGCGGTGTCTCCGCCGATGAGACTGAACTTTCTCCTGGGGGTGAGGCGCATCTCAAACGCTTTGGCCCTGGATCTTCGGATGAGGATTTTGAAGGCTATTTGTTCATGCGGCACAACCAAAAGGGCGTGCATTTTGAACGCTGGCGGCACACATATGGCTGTGGCAAATGGTTCTTGGCGGCGCGCTGCACCGCGACCCTAGAGGTGTTTGGAACCTATAGCGCACAAACGCCCGAACACCCAAAAGAGATTATTGCAAAGATACAGGCAAAACGCTCTGATTGGAGCCTGACATGAGCCATCGTTTGCCTCAAGGCGGCCGTCTGATCGATAAGGCCCGAACGGTTGCTTTTGAATTTAACGGCCAAAAAATGCGCGGGCTTGCAGGGGATACACTGGCCTCTGCGCTTTTGGCGGAAGACCAGATGTTGGTGGGCCGCTCGTTCAAATATCACCGCCCGCGCGGTATTGTGGCCTCGGGCGCGGAAGAACCAAACGCACTTGTCGGTTTGGGCCGTGATGCGCGGTTTGAGCCAAACCAACGCGTGACCACTACCGAATTGTTCGAGGGGCTTGAGGCGCAAAGCCAAAACCACTGGCCGAGCCTTGAGAACGATATCGGCGTGGTGAACAATTACCTCGCGCGGTTCTTGCCTGCGGGCTTTTATTACAAGACATTCATTCACCCGCGCCCGTTTTGGAAGCATGTGTTTGAACCCATTATCCGTCAATCCGCGGGTTTGGGCAAAGCCCCCAAAGATCGCGATGCAGATCGTTACGAGCATTTCTACGCCAATGTTGATCTGCTGATTATCGGCGGCGGTATTGCAGGGCTTCAAGCTGCGTTGGACGCAGGCAAGCAAGGCAAGCGGGTGCTTTTGGTTGAACAAACCGCCCATTGGGGTGGCCGCGCCCCTGTCGATGGGATCGAATTGGGCGGTAAATCTGCGGATGAATGGATCACCGCAACATTGGCCGCCCTTGGTAAGATGAAGAATGTCACCTTGCGCACCCGCACCATGGGGGCAGGGGTCTATGATCACGGCTATGCCTTGGCCTATGAGCGCGTGACGGATCACGCGCCGAGCGTTGATGCCCCCCGTCATCGGTTGTGGCGTATTCGCGCCGCACGCATCATCACCGCGACAGGTGCAATCGAACGCCCGCTGTCTTTTGCAGGCAATGATATTCCGGGCGTGATGTTGGCGAGCGCCTTGCGCGATTACCTCGTCAATTATGGCGTGGCTGCGGGCAAGCGTATCGTGATTGCCACCAATAATGATGATGGCTATCGCAGTGCTTTGGTCGCCAAAGAGGCGGGTCTTGAGGTTGCAGCTGTTATCGACCCACGCCCCGATGCGACAGGCGATTTGATTGAAGCCGCCCGTTCTGCGGGGATTGCGATCAAGCAGGGGATAGCCATTGCAGAGGCGCAAGGGGGCAAGCGTGTCACGGGCGTAAAAATCTGCGCGCAAGACAGCGATGGCAGCACGGGCGAGGTCATCGCCTGTGATGCGGTCGGCATGTCGGGCGGATGGTCGCCTGTGGTGCATCTGTGGTCACATTGCGGTGGCAAGCTGATTTGGGATGAGGCACAGGCCTGCTTCCGTCCCGATCCCGCGCGCCCGCCGCTCAGCCATGATGGCGAAGGGTTTGTTTTCGTTGCGGGGGCGGCAGACGGGCATTCCACCGCAGCTGCGTCTTTGAAATCCGCGCAGGCGGCTGTTGCGGCCGCCACGGGCCAAGCGGTGAAATCGCGCCTGCCCAAAGTGGTGGAGCCTGAATTGGGGGCCTTGGCCCCGATTTGGATCATGCCCGCCCGCGCACCCATTCAGAAACGCGCAAAAATGTGGCTTGATTTCCAAAACGATGTAAAAGTGTCTGACGTTCAGTTGGCCGCGCGCGAGGGTTATGAAAGCGTTGAGCATACCAAACGCTACACCACATTGGGCATGGCGACTGATCAAGGAAAGCTCAGCAATATCAATGGCCTTGCGGTGCTTGCTGATGCGCTTCAGGCGCAAATCCCTGCTGTGGGAACCACCACCTTCCGCCCACCCTATACGCCCATTTCCATGGGGGCCATCGCAGGCGAGGCGCGTGGTGCGGTGTTCCAACCGCTGCGCCGCACCCCGATCTTTGACTGGCACGTTGAACATGGCGCCGATTTTGAGCCAGTGGGTCAGTGGCGGCGCCCCTATTGCTATCCACGGGCGGGCGAAGATCGCCACGCAGCCGTGACCCGCGAGATCAATGCCACCCGCGGCTCGCTTGGTCTGCTTGATGCATCGACCTTGGGCAAGATCATCGTCAAAGGGCCTGATGCGGGGCGGTTCATGGATATGCTCTACACCAATATGATGAGCACCCTGAAACCGGGCCGCTGCCGTTATGGTCTTATGTGCAATGAGAACGGCTTTTTGATGGATGACGGCGTTGTGGCGCGTCTCGATGAAGAGACGTTCCTCGTGCATACCACCACAGGCGGGGCTGATCACATCCACGCGCACATGGAAGATTGGCTGCAATGCGAATGGTGGGACTTTAAGGTATACACGGCCAATGTGACCGAAAGATGGGCACAGGTGGCCGTGGTTGGCCCAAATGCGCGTAAGCTTTTGGAAAAGCTCGGCTCTGATACGGATTTGTCGGCAGAAGCACTGCCCTTTATGGCGTGGACAGATGCGAAAATCGGCGGGTTTGAGGCGCGGGTGTTCCGTATTTCCTTCTCGGGTGAGCTGTCCTTTGAAATCGCTGTCCCTGCAAGTCAGGGATTGGATTTCTGGAAAAGCCTGATTGAGGCGGGCGCAGAATGGAACATCACCCCCTATGGCACCGAAGGGCTGCATGTCATGCGGGCGGAAAAGGGCTTTATCATGATCGGGGATGAAACCGATGGCACGGTCATCCCACAGGATTTGGGCCTTGATTGGGCGATTTCCAAAAAGAAAGAGGATTATTTGGGCAAACGCGCACAGGCGCGGAGTTTCATGGATAATCCTGATCGGTGGAAATTGGTCGGTCTTGAGGCGCTGGATGGTGGGGTTCTGCCAGATGGTGCCTATGTGATCCGCGCAGGCAAAAACGCCAATGGTCAGAACAATGTCCAAGGGCGAGTGACATCGACCTATTATTCACCAACCCTAAAACGCGGGATCGCAATGGCGCTGATTCATAATGGCCCTGATCGCATGGGCGAGGTGGTGAATCTCACCGATGGTAAGGGTGGTCAGATCAAGGCACGGATTTGTTCGACCATCTTCTTTGATCCCGAGGGGGAGAAGCAAAATGTCTGATCTCAGCACCCTAACACCTTATGTCAGCGTCAGCGAACTGCCGCTGCAAGGGATGATCACCTTGCGCGCAGATCTGTCCCAGAAAACAGTGGCGACAGCGGTCAAGGCCATCACAGGCCTTGCCATGCCCGCCCCGCGCGCAATCCTTGAGAAGGGCGCCTATGGGATCGCATGGATGTCACATGACGAGGTGATGATCCTCTGCCCCTATGCGGAATGCGCGGCCCATGTGGCCACGTTGGACAAGAAATTGGCCAAGCTGCATCATCTGGCGCTGGATATGTCCGATGCGCGCGCGGTGTTTGAGATCACCGCACCAACAGCGGGCGCATTGCGCGATTGTTTGGCCAAATTGATGCCAACAGATTTTCATCCCGACAGTCTTGGGGTCGGTGAATTGCGCCGCAGTCGCGTGGCCCAGGCCGCAGCCGCGGTTTGGCTGACCGACCCAAAGACAGCGCAGCTTTTTGCGTTTCGTTCGGTCAAACAATATGTCCATGACCTGCTACGCGTCTCTGGCGCAAAAGGCGGCGAGGTAGGTTATTTCTGATCTGCCCCCCTTGACCTTTGGGGGCTATGCCCTCCATCTGTGGTCTAGAAATTGAAACCGCAAGACGAGGGGATAAACCCATGGCTTTTACACTTCCTGACCTGCCCTATGCCCATGATGCGCTTGCCGCAAAGGGGATGTCGGCCGAAACATTGGAATTCCACCACGACCTGCACCACAAGGCCTATGTCGATAATGGCAATAAGCTGATTGCAGGCACTGAATGGGAAGGCAAATCTGTCGAAGAGATCATTACAGGAACCTATCAGGCAGGCGCTGTGGCCCAAAACGGCATCTTCAACAATGCAAGCCAGCATTGGAACCATGTGCAGTTCTGGGAAATGATGGGGCCAGGTTCATCGGCAATGCCATTGGAATTGGAAAAAGGATTGGTTGACAGCTTTGGCTCGGTTGATCAGTTCAAGGCCGATTTCGCCGCTGCAGGCGCGGGCCAGTTCGGCTCTGGCTGGTGTTGGTTGGTGCAGGACAAAGACGGCAGCCTAAAGGTCACCAAGACCGAAAACGGCGTGAACCCGCTGTGCTTTGGTCAAACGGCCCTTTTGGGCTGCGATGTTTGGGAACATTCCTATTACATCGACTACCGCAACAAGCGCCCCGCATATTTGGACAATTTCCTAAACAATCTCGTAAATTGGGAAAATGTGGCCTCTCGCATGGGCTAAGCCCTGCGCAAACTACGCTGGACGGAACAGAACCTCTCGCGAAAGCGGGGGGTTTTTTCTTTTCCAATTGGGCTTCATGCAGCCGGGATCATCTATCAAGAAAGCCACCCTTGACCTCCCCCCAAATCCCCCCTCTCATACGAGGGCAAGCATGGGACCGAAGGCGACGCCGCATGACAGAAGCCAACAAAGGCGTTTTGGCGATGGTGGGGGCCTGCGTGATTTGGGGGTTCTCCGCGCTTTACTATAAATTACTGTCGGACATTCCTTCCTCAGAAGTCCTTGCGCACCGCACCATATGGTCAGCTGTTTGTTTTGGTATAGTTTTAACGATCCAATCCCGCCTCGGCGAATTGCGCGCCGTGTTTTCTAAAAAACGTTCGTTGTTACAAATATTTGCTGCTGCAGTTTTAGTTTCAACAAATTGGTATTTTTTTATCGTTTCGGTTAATCTTGGCCATCTGATGCAAAGTTCGCTCGGTTTTTATATATTTCCACTGGTGGCTGTAGCACTTGGAGCATTTGTTTTAAAAGAGCCGTTTACCAACTATAAGAAGATCGCTGTATTGTTGGCTGGACTTGCGGTTGTGCAACTAACCCTAGGCTTGGGTGTCGCTCCCTGGATTTCATTAGTTTTGGCATTCAGCTTCGGTTTTTATGGCTTAATCAAACGTCACGTAATTGCTGGACCCGTAGTTTCGGTGACAGCAGAGGTATCACTACTCATGCCAATCGCTACGGCGTACTTGGCATGGCTCTATTTTACCAAAAGCAGCTTTCCTTCAGACCTTACAGAATTGATTTTATTGATAATATCGGGGCCACTAACGGCTATTCCGATGATACTTTTTTCTTATGCTTCGAAACGTACTGCACTATCGACAATCGGTTTAGTTCAATATCTTAATCCCACAATACAATTCAGCGTTGCTGTTTTCATTTTTGGCGAAGCTATGACCCTTTGGCACACAATTGCGTTTCTAATGATTTGGTCAGGACTTGCAATTTATTCGGTGGGGGCCATCCGCTCTCAGGCCGGGCGATAGGCGCTAAGCCGCGCTAAGATACCGGCAGGCGTCTCTGCCGATTCAATAAAGCCCAAAAGGCTAGCATCTGCAAAGCCATTTGTGACCATATGCTGCAAAAGATCGGCGAGACGATCCCAATAACCTGCAGTATTCATAAGGATAATGGGCTTGTCATGGAGGCCCAATTGCCGCCATGTCAGCACTTCAAAAAACTCGTCCAAGCTGCCAGCCCCGCCCGGCATCATAACGACCGCATCGCAATTCATGAACATCACCTTCTTGCGCTCATGCATGGTTTCGGTGATAACGAAGCGCGTCAGGTCGCGTTTGCCAACCTCGCGGTCCATTAGATGGGTTGGGATGACCCCAAACGTGTCACCACCTGCCTCCTGCGCCGCGCGGGCGATATGCCCCATCAGCCCAACATCGCCCGCCCCATAAACGAGGCGCATTCCAGCCTCAGCAATCCCCTGGCCCAAGTCATGTGCGGCTTTTGCATACAGGGGATCTACCCCATCCCGCGCGCCACAAAAGACACAAACTGAAAAATCGCGCAATGGGCCTATCCTTTGGTTTTTGCATATTGGGTTAGTTCTGTGATAGCCGGCTTTGTCAGAGGGCTCAACTGTTGCGGCGATGTTAGTGTAACAGAGTTTTATGACAGATAGGTTTCGCAACATCTTGCGGACGTTGCCAAGGCTGGTGCAATATCTACCCAGTTCCTTGGGAATGGGGATACATCTATACGCCCGCAACGCGGTGCGATCATGAAAGTAGGGAATATGGCAAACGGGTCAAAAATGGCGGGCGGCTTGTCGGGTGTTGGGATGGGCATTATTGCCCTTGCCATCGCCGCTTTTGGTTTTTTGGGCTGGCAAGTGGTGAACGAAGACCGCGCTGGTGAAGAGGCCGCAGCAGAGGTGCCCGCCGCGGCAGATGACGCCACAAGCGGCACAGCTGCGCCAGAGCCGGCAGAGGAAGTAGCTGTAGAGGAAGCCAGTTCAGAGGCCACAGAGGAAACCCCTGCTGCTGAAACCGCGAGCGGCACAGCAGCGTCAGAGCCCGCAGAGGAAGCGGCTGTGGAGGAAGCCATTTCAGAACTCACAGAAGAAGCGGCTGCGGAAGAAGCCAGTGCAGAGGCCATTGAGGAAACCTCTGCTACTGAAACAGTAAGCGGCACAGCAGCGCCAGAGACCGCAGAAGAAGCGGCTGCGGAAGAAACCAGTTCAGAGGCCACAGAGGAAACCTCTGCTGTTGAAACACCTTCTACGGCGGGGGGGGGGGCCGATGTCGTTGAGGCTGTGGTCACGACCGCGCCTGTTTTGGATGTTATCCGTGTCTCGCCCGATGGCATGACCGTGATTGCAGGTAGCGCAATGCCAAATGCCGAGATTTATCTCTTGCTTGATGGGGTCGATAACGCAGATGCCAATGCGGATCGTGTGGGCAATTTCGTGCTCTTGTCAAAACTGGCCCCTTCGGACAGTCCGCGTCTTTTGTCGGTCGAAGCGACCGATGAGACAGGTGCGCGGGTGGCCGCCGCACAAACCTTGGTCGTGGCCCCGATTGCCGCGCCTATTATCGTTGCAGAGGCTGCAAGCGAGACGCAAACAGTTACCCAAAGCACCACAACGCCCATAGTTCTGCAATCAGACGGAGAGGGTGTCTCACTGGTGCAAGGTGGCAGCACGGATGACGTTGCCCTCAGCATTGATACTGTAAGCTATTCCAGTGCAGGGGATGTGCAAATCGCGGGGCGTGCCGATAGTAGTGCTGCCTTGCGTATTTACCTCAACAACGCCCTTGTGGCTGAGGTGACAGGCGCCAAGGATGGCACATGGCGCGCCGATGTCTCCAACGTTGCCGCAGGGGCCTATGATCTGCGCGTGGATCAAATGGCTGCGGATGGCACAGTGATCGCGCGGTCTGAAACCCGCTTTGTCCGCGAGGCCGCGGCTGAGATTGCGGATGCCGAAGGTGACGCGCAAAACGCAATTCGTGTGGTAATGGTTGAACGCGGCTTTACGCTTTGGGGAATTGCCGAAAATATGCTGGGGTCTGGCTTTGACTATGTTCAGATTTTCAATGCCAACCGCGATCAAATTCGGGATCCCGATCTGATTTATCCAGGTCAGGTCTTCACCATCCCTGCTCAATAGGTCGCGGAGCAGGGGCGGAATAGGTCAAGCGGGGCTCTGGTCTTCAGCGCCCCGCTTCTTTACGTTTGGGTCACCTGACCAAATCCGAGTCTCCAGATAATGACCGCACCAAATACCAACGCGCCAGCGATTGATCCTGAAAGTCGCGCCTCTAGCATGATCACCTTGCGCAAGGTGGGGCCCTATCTCTGGCCCAAAAAGATGCGATGGGTGAAATATCGGGTTGTCTTCGCTCTTGCTTCATTGGTGATTGCCAAATTGGTGGCAGTTGCGGGGCCATTTGCCTATAAGGCCGCTGTTGACGCCCTTGGGGGCGATGCGCCAAGCCCCGCTTGGGTCCTTGGCCTTGGGGCGGTTGGCTTGACTGTTGCCTATGGGGTCGCGCGCGCGGGCAATGTAGGCTTTCAGCAATTGCGCGATGTGATCTTTGCCCGTGTTGGGCAACGCGCCCTGCGCATGATCGCGATTGAAACCTTTCGCCACATTCACGCCTTATCGATGCGGTTTCACATCACGCGGCGCACAGGGGGGCTAAGCCGTATCATCGAGCGCGGGGTGAAGGGCGTAGATTTCCTGTTGCGGTTTTTACTGTTCTCAATTGGGCCCCTGATCCTAGAGCTATTGCTGACGGGCATAATCCTCGCCACGGTGTTTGACATCAGCTATTTGGCAGTTCTGATTATCACAATCGCGCTCTATGTTGTGTTTACCTTTAAGGTGACAGAATGGCGTGTGAAAATTCGCCGCCAAATGAATGATCAGGACACCGATGCCAATCAAAAGGCGGTCGACAGTCTTTTGAATTTTGAAACCGTCAAATATTTCAACGCCGAAGAGCGTGAGGCACAGCGCTATGATCGCGCGATGGCGGGCTATGAAGAGGCCGCGATCAAGACCAGTTACTCACTCGGGTTTTTAAACTTCGGCCAATCATTGATCATCACCACGGGTCTCGTGATCGTGATGATTATGGCCGCCCTCGGGGTTGAGAGGGGTGATTTGACTGTTGGCGATTTCGTCATGGTCAATGCGTTTATGATCCAAATCACCATGCCATTGAATTTTTTGGGCACAGTCTATCGCGAAATTCGACAGGCTTTGGTTGATATGGGCGAATTATTCACTTTGCTTGAGCAGCCCGCGGATGTGCATGATGCCACTGACGCGCAAGAGCTGAAAGTCAGCCGTGGCAAGGTCGAATTCCGCGCCATTGATTTTTCATATGAAAGCACGCGCGCGATTTTGCACGGGGTGGATTTCACCCTTCAAGCGGGTCAAAGCGTGGCACTGGTTGGGCCGTCTGGGTCGGGAAAATCCACTATTGGGCGCTTGTTGTTCCGCTTTTACGATCCCCAGAAGGGCCAGATTGTGATTGACGGGCAAGATATCGCCAAGGTGACGCAAAGCTCGCTGCATGATGCCATTGGCGTGGTGCCGCAGGACACGGTATTGTTCAATGATACGATTTTCTATAACATCGCCTATGGCCGACCCGATGCCACCCGTGCCGAGGTTGAGGCCGCTGCAAAATCCGCGAAAATCCATGATTTCATCGAAAGCCTGCCCGAAGGCTATGAGGCAATCGTGGGTGAGCGGGGGTTAAAGCTCTCTGGTGGTGAAAAGCAGCGCGTGGGGATTGCGCGCACCATGTTGAAAGACCCACCCATCCTTTTGCTGGATGAGGCGACATCGGCACTTGATACCGAAACCGAGCGCGAGATTCAGGGCCAATTGCGCGCGCTTGGTCAAGGGCGCAGCGTGATAATGATCGCGCATCGCCTGTCGACTGTGGTGGATGCTGATTTGATCATGGTGCTGGAAAAGGGCGTTGTTGTGGAACGGGGGCGCCATGAAGATTTGGTTGCCGCAGGTGGCCGTTATGCGGCCATGTGGGCGCGGCAGATGAGTGAACAGGAACGAGCCCCCCAGTAAGGGGCGCGATTGTCTTTACTGTGCGGCGTGAACGGTCGGGCCTGCAGGTTTCATCTTTTGATCTTCGGCTGTTTGATCATCCCACAAGATGAGGGGGTTTGCCGTTTCCAACGCCGCGCGCGCCAAGGCGTAATCTTGAGTGCGCTGTGACAAGCGCGCCGCGCCAATGCGCGCCAAGGCCTGCGCAATCCAGCCTAAGATCTCATTCCACCAGACGCGCACCGCCAAAAGCGATGGCGTGAATGCCAAGGTCAGAATTGTGGCAATGCCCAATCCGAAGACCACTGCCGTGGCAAGGTTTTTCCACCATAGGGCAGTCGGGCTATCAATCGTGTAACCGCCATTTGCGAAATCGAGGCTGATGCCAAACATCATCGGCGCAAGCCCCGCCATCGTGGTGATGGTGGTCAAAAGAACAGGGCGAATACGCGCCTCGACTGTGCGGATGATGGCCTCAATCGGGGCCAAATAGCGGCTATATTCTTGATAGGTATCAATAAGAACAATGTTATTGTTCACCACAATCCCCGCCAAGGCGACAATGCCCGTGCCCGTCATGATGATCGAAAAGCTTTGCCCCATGGTCAACAGCCCGATCAACACCCCTGCGGTCGACAATACAACCGCCAGGAGCACCAGAACCGAATTGTAAAACGAATTGAACTGCGCCAGCAGGATAATGAACATTAAGCCTAATGAGGCCGCAAAGGCCTTAGATAAGAAGGCCTGACTTTCGGCTTGCTCGGCTTGGTCGCCGCCCCATTGCCAATTCACGCCATCGGGCAAAATCGTGTCTGTTTCCAATGCGGCGGTGATAAGGGAAATCCGTTCATTTGCGGTGATAGCCGTGAGAGTAACATCGCCGCTCAGCGCATCGTCAAACTCGGCGCGGGTCACGCCTTCGGCCAAGGAATGAAGTACATAGTCGCGTCCATCTATGCTGAATTCAGCAGGTTTATTGGTGTGTTCAGGCGCCGCGTTGCGCAGAAATCCCAATTCACGATCACCCATAGTGACCCGCATAAGGCCCGAGATAACATCGGCCTTCACTTGGAATAAGCGCGATTGATTAAGGCGTTTGATCTCGGCCAAACGGCGCACGGGTTCCCATGTCACGAAATTTGACAGCGGCACCAACCCATCTGCGGTGCGCACGCGCAAGGTTTCAAGGGTCGATAAGACGCGGGCATCTTCTGGGAAGCGCACGCGAATTTCAATCTCATCATCCGATGTTGGCACGCGCATCCGATCAAGCAAAATCCCGCGCGTGACCAGTTGCACCATAGCTCCCACTGTGGCCACGTTCGCGCCATAGCGGCCTGCGGCCTCGACATCGACATTGATCTGCCAATCAATTCCTGGAAGGGGCAGGGTATCTTCGATCAGGGTCAGCCCCTCGAGGCTCTCGAAATAGGCATGAACGTCTGCCGTGGCTTGCTGAAGCTGCGCCCAATCATCGCCTGTCAGTTCCAGATCAATCGGCTTGCCGCTGGCAGGGCCACGGGCCTGTTCGAATATCTCGGTATGGATGCCGGGAATGGTGTCTAATTCCGCCTGAATCGCATCAAGAATAATATTACCGTTTGCCCTCGTCCCCCAGGGGGTCAGTTCGATCTGAACCTGACCAATTGTGTCCTCAGGGGCACTTGTGCCGCCTGTGTTGTTATTCAATCCACCATCGCCCGAAAAGGCGAAGACATCGCGCACGCCCTCAAACCCAAGCACCCGCGCCTCGACTTGTGCTACCAGGGCATCTTTTTCCTCAACCGAAAGGTTGCCGCGCGCACGCACATAGACAATTGCGTTTTCAGGCTCAGTTTCCACGAAGAAATCCACGCCATTATTGTTGGCCCCGTAATAGCTGAAGGTCACGACAACTAAGCCGAAAACCGCAACGATGGTCAGGACTGGGGCGATCGGGTTGCCGACCAAAAGCCGGATCAGCAGCCCCAATCTTGTACGCTTATACCCGCCCTCAACCCGTTCCACCACGCGCGGGGGGATCAATGTGCCCATGACAACCGACATGGCCAAACCTGTGATCGAAAAAGCCAAAACGCCCGGCAGGATCGCAAGTAGGGCGGGGGTGTCTGGCCCCGCACCACCACCACGCATAACCATCAAGGCGGATTGAAACAGGGTAAACCCCACCACAACCGCAATGGCGATGCGAATGGCGCGACTTGGTACAAGGCGCATCAATAGCACACCAAAGTGATCCGCGCTGCGCGACAGACGAGCGGCAACGCCCCCCATCACGGGCAGATAGACCAGCGCCACAATCAGGGAGGCGGACAGAACAAAGATCAAAGTGACGGGGAGCATCCCCATAAATTGACCCGGAACCCCAGGCCAGAATAACATCGGCAGAAACGCGCAAAGCGTGGTCGCTGTCGAAGATATAACGGGCCAGAACATCCGCTTTGCGGCATCTGTATAGGACTGCATGGGGCGCGCGCCCTCAGCAAGGCGTTTGTCGGCATATTCAACCACAACTATCGCGCCATCAACAAGCATCCCCACAGCCAAGATCAGGCCGAACATCACGATATTTGAAACCGCGATGCCCATTATGCCCAAAAAGATAAAGCACAATAAGAATGAGGTGGGGATGGCAAAGCCCACAAGAAGCGCCGATCTTGTGCCAAGCGTGGCAAGAACAACGATCATCACAAGCGCGATTGCGGTCAAAACTGACCCTTCAAGCTGTGCCACCATCGAGGCCACAGTCTTGGATTGATCCAAAGAGGTGGTGATATGAACGGCGGCGCGCAATTCTTCGGGCCATTCCGCCTCGAAGGCGGCCACTTCTTGGCGCACCAATTCGGCTGTGTCGATAATGTTGAACCCTTGGCGTTTCACCACCTGCAACGCAATCGTTGGGTTTCCGTTAAAGCGCGCAACGCCTGTGCGATCCTCATAGGTGAGGCGAATTTGCGCCAAATCCCCCAAGGTCACAACGCGATCACCATTTACCTTGACGGGCAAATCATAAACATCCTGCGGATTTTCAAACGAGGATGGAATGCGCACAGACAAGGCGCCCGTTGGGGTGTCGACCACGCCTGCCGCGATCAGTTGGTTGTTGTTCACAACGGCTGAAATCAATTCCTGCGCCGTGACGTTATAGGCCTCTAGCGAGAGCGGGTCGATCAGGACCTCCAACATCTCATCGCGCGCGCCTGCAATCCCCGCCTCCAAAATAGGCGACAACCCCTCAAGCCGTGTTTGCAAATCCTGTGCAAGGCGGATCAATGTGCGCTCGGGCGCGTTGCCAGACAGAGCCACGATGATGATTGGAAATTCCGAAAAATTGATTTCATTGATGGAATAGTTCTCCGCCCCTTGCGGGAATTGCGTCTCAGCGCGGTTCATGGCATCGCGCACATCGGCAATGGTTGCGGATTTATCCCATCCAAATTCAAACTCGATAAAGATCCCCGCATAGCCTTCGGCGGCGGTGGAGTTGATGGATTTCAAGCCATCGATATCTTGAAACTCGGCCTCCATCGGACGCACCAATTGACGCTCGCTGTCTTCGGCGGAAATGCCGGGGAAGGGGACAGAAACAAACAAACCCGGAATATCAATGTCAGGTTCGCCCTCTTTCGGCAGTCCTACATAGGCGGCGGCGCCAACCGTCAGCGACAGAACGATAAAGGCCACGACCATCCGCGCACGGGCGGCGGCCCAGTCGATGATCCCGGTCATTGTGCCCCTCCAAGCGTGGATCGCGCTGCATCAATCATGGCGTTTTGGCCTGTGGGAATGTCATGGATCGAGACAGGCATGACCTGCCCCCCCTTTGAAACAAATTCCTGCCCTACGATGATGATGTCGACCTGATCAGGCAGCCCTGTGACCAAGGCCCCATCAGGCGTGTCGCGCAGAAGGGTGACGGGATAAAATGCAACAAGATTGCCTTCGGTCACAATGCGCAGCCCCAAATCGCCCTGATCATCCAAAGTCAGCGCAGAACTTGGTACCAAATGAGCGGCTGTCCCTTCGGTTGCAATGGCGATATCGGCACTTTGGCCATCCCCAATGCTGAGATCGGGGTTTTCTGCCTCAATCTCAACGCGGAAGGTGCGGGTTTGCGGATCAGCGGAACGCGCAACAAATCGCACAATACCGTCAACCTCACTTCCATCGACAAGCCGTGTTGTCGCCGTTTGGCCGATACTGATGCGTGCCAATTCAGCCTCGGGCAGAAATCCCACGAATTTGATTGGATCAAGATCAATTACCGTGGCGCATAACGCGCCAGGCTGCATCAATGTGCCAAGTTCCGCAGTGTCGCTGTCCAAAAGTCCGTTGAAGGGGGCGCGAATTTCTATGCGGGCCAATTCTTCGGCGGCGCGGTCAATGGCAGCCTCGGCAGAGCGCAAAGCGGCCTCAGCACTGCTGAGAGCGGCCGAGGCACTGGCCGCGCGTGTTTCAGAGGCAAAGCCGCTTTCACTCAGGCGGGTTGCGGCATTGGCGTCAATTTGCGCGGCTGCAAGTTGCGCCTCAGCGGTGCTGCGCGCGGCCTCAGCCTCGGCTAGAGCTGCGGCGCGGGTGCCTTCATCGATTTGGCACAGAATATCACTTGCGGCCACGGATTGGCCCGCCTTGATCGGGTCAGAAATGATCCGACCTGAGGTTTCTGCGCGAATCTCAACAAAGCGCGCGGCCTCGGATCGCCCGCGAAGGCGCACGGCATCGGAAATAACTTCAGCGCGGCTTGGCAAAATCACCACGCGCATCGCATCCCCAAATGTGCCGCTTTCCATTTGCGCGGCCTCAGCCGCCGCAGGGCTTTCACTGTCGCGCCCTATCAAGGCATCGCGCTGAAAAATCAGCACATAGAGCGCCACGCAGACCAAAAGGGCCGTGATGACTGGAAAAATGCGCATTAAAAACCTCTTTTCGGGGCGGATATATGACCTGATCACGCCCGCTGATCTTTTGTGTTCTGCGTTTCGTAAGGTAACGCTAACTGTCTCATACGAGTAAACTGTTACGTTCAGATTAGTCTTTTATACCTACGTCCGCAAGAATGAACGGAATGGTTTAGTTTTTATTTTGTGACAGAATTTGACCATCGGTTGCGAATACGCTGTTTGGGTGCGGTTGCACTTGGCAAAGCTCTGTGCTTCGCGTTAAGTGAGGCGTGTGAGTTTTGATTTCAAAGAGAGAACGGCACAGCATGAGCCAAAGCGATAGTTTCATTGATGAAGTCACCGAAGAATTGCGCCGCGATCAGCTGTTTCGCGCGCTAAAAAGGTGGGGCTGGATTGGCGTCTTGGCTGTTGTTGCATTGGTGGGGGCAGCGACCTATCGAGAGATCAGCACAAATCGTGATCTTGCGGCGGCGCGTGATTTTGGGGACGCGGTGATTGCCGCCCTTGATCTGCCCGATGCCGATGCCCGCGCTGCGGCCTTCGCTGAGATCACCCCAAGTCGAAGCAATCAAGAGGTGCTTTTGGCTTTCATTCGCGCCTCAGATCTCAGCGAGAGCGATCCAGTGGCCGCTGCGGCTGCGCTGCGCGCGATTGCAGATGCACCCGATCTCTTGCCACGTTACCGCGATTTGGCACTCTTGCGTGCCCATATCCTTGCCCCCGTGGAGGACCAGGGATTGGTGGATGCAACATTGGCGCGTTTGGCAGAGGATGGCGCGCCTTTCGCAGGCATCGCGCGTGAAGTGCAAGCGCTGGAACTCCTAAAGTTGGGCGATAAAGAGGGGGCGATTGCCGCACTCGAGACCTTGGTGGAACAATCCGTTGTGACTCTGTCACAGCGCCAGCGGATTAGCTCCTTGATTTTCGCACTGCAAAGTGGCGCTACGATCACTGGCCAAAGCGCGTCATCTGAATAAAGGGACAGGTTTCATGGACAGCACTGTTTCTTTCGCAAAACCTGTGGCGCGGCTCTGCGGTGTAAGCCTCATCGCTTTGGCCCTTCTGGCGGGCTGTGAGCGCGAGCCTATCTTGCAAGGTGAACGGTTCGGGACACGCGTGCCTCTGGCGCAAAGCCTGCAAAGTGAGGAAGGGTTGGATGCGACCGCTGAAGCGGCGGATGTGGCTGTCGTGCCTTTCGCGCAACCAACAGCGCAAAGTTTGACCAACTGGCCATTGCGCGGTGCGAATGCCGCCAATGCGATCCCTGCACTTGGGTTCTCGCAATCAGCAAGCCTGCTGTGGTCAACGGACATTGGCCAAGGCAATGGCAGACGCACCCGCCTGACAGCTGATCCGATTTTCACAAATGGTGCGATTATCACGCTTGACAGTGATGCAGGGCTTCAGGCGACCTCGCCTGAGGGGTCGGTAATTTGGCGCACTGATTTGACCCCTGCAAGCGAACGCGATGGCGGTGTCTCTGGCGGCGGGATTGGCGCCGCAGGTGATCAGATTTTTGCATCCACAGGCTATGGTGAATTGCTGGCTATTGACGCGTCAAGCGGTGCTATTTCATGGCGCCAACGTCTTGGGGCATCGCTTGGCGCACCAACGATTGCGGGCGGTGTTGTTTATGTGACGGGCCGGGATGATCAGGCCTATGCCGTGGATGCGGCGACAGGGCGTGTGCGGTGGGAAATCCCCGCAACTGGGGCTGCTACGGTCTTGTCAGGCAGCCCATCCCCCGCGCTGACGTCGCGCTTGGTCGTGTTTCCCTTTGGGTCAGGCGAGTTAACCGGTGTTCTGCGCCAATCAGGCGTGCGGGTCTGGTCGGGTGCCATCGCGGGCGAGCGGATCGGTGTGGCCTATAATTATATCAATGATATCACCTCTGACCCCGTTGTGGCGGGGGGCAGGTTATATGTGGGCAACCTGTCTGGCCGCGTTGTCTCTATCGATGCGGGATCGGGCGAGCGTCTTTGGACAGCGACAGAAGGGGCCTATTCGGGTCTGATCGTTGCGGGGAATTCCGTATTTTTCGTATCTGATCGCAATGCGTTGATCCGTCTTAATCAAACGACTGGTGAGATGATTTGGGAAACCGAGCTGCCCCTTTATGAGGCCCGCCGCGAACGCCGCCGCAAGGCCGTGTTCACCTATTACGGGCCGATTTTGGCGGGTGGTCATTTGATCTTGGCCACGGGCGATGGGGAAATTCTGCGTTTTGATCCCGAAACAGGCGCGGCGCTTGATGGTAGACTTGCCTTGCGCAGCGGGGCGGCAAGCCAACCCATCGTAGTCAATGACACGCTCTATGTGGTCAGCGCAGATGGCCGCCTGCATGCCTATCGTTGAGTCGTTAAGCCTGTTTAATCACAGCCTGATAGACCCTCCCCGTCATTAACCGCAGCGCAGGGAGGGCGTACCCATGCATTCGGTTCGGGCGATTTCAAACCAGATCCTAAGCCATTAGGGCGGCTTTCGCCGCGCGCATGACAGGTTTGGCGACCATCCCCGAACCGCTTTGGTGGCTTTTGGGGGCGGTGGTGAGTTTCTATTTTGGCGCGCGTGAGAAGTACTATGCCCGCATACCCGACGCACCGATGCAACGATCAGCGTGGCGATGGTGGCCATTTGGCCAAAGGAGCAGTCGCCAAAATCCCGCGTTTGACGAATGGCGCGCTTATTAAGGCGCGCGCATCACCTGCGCCTCTGGATCAAACAGGGGCTGGGGCAGGGGTGAGGCCGTGAGGGTATGGCCCAAAACCTCGATGGTGAAGCCATCCGTTTGATCGGCATATTCCTTTGGAACATATCCCATGGCAACCGATGTGGCGCCGGCATGGGCGTAGCCACCAGATGTGACCCAGCCGATGGTTTTTCCTCGAAAATCAATCGGCTCATCCCCGATTACATCGGCATCTTGTGCGTCAATCGCGAAACTCATCAAGCGCAAGGTTCCGCCCGTTTCACGTTCGGCCAAGGCTGCAGCTTTGCCGATAAAATCAGCGGGTTTATTATAGGCAACAAATCGATCAAGACAGGCCTCAAGCGGACCATAGACGGGCCGATATTCGCGGGCCCATCCGCCAAAGTTCTTTTCCAAACGCAAAGAATTGAGCGCCCGTAGCCCGATAGGACGCAACCCGTGATCCGCCCCAACCCGCAATAAGGCCTCAAAAATTTGGCGCTGGAATTCGGGGCGCATCCAAATCTCATAGCCCAAATCGCCCGTGAAGCTGACCCGCCCAACATAGGCGGGTGCCATGGCCACATCCATTTTCTTAAAATCCATGAACCGCATTTCGGCCACATCTGGGGCAATTTGCGCAAGGATGTCGCGCGCCTTTGGCCCTGCAATATGCAGCCCGCAAAGGCTCAAACCGATTACCTCAATGGTAGCGTCTTCGGTGCCCAATTTTTGGGACTCGAACCAACGGGCATAAAAATTTTCTGCCATGCCAGAGCCAAACAGCATGTAAGTCTCGGTGTCTAGGCAGGCGCAGGTGAGATCACCTTGCAGCTTGCCATTTTCCTTCAGCATCGGTGCCAAAGTCATCCGACCAGGTTTGGGCAAGGCACAGGCCAAAACGCGGTCAAGAAACGCGCCCGCATCCGCGCCCGCGATCCGAAATTTGGAATAGCCGGAGATTTCCAACAGTCCCGCAGTCTCGCGCAGGTTGCGCGCCTCGCCCCCAACATGCTCAAAATCACTTGAACGCCGCCATGAGAATTGATCCCGCACACCTTCGGGCGCAAACCAAAGCGGCACTTCAAGCCCCCAAGCTTCGCCCATCTGCGCGCCAAGCCCGACCATGCGGTCATAAATTGGCGTTGTCTTATGCGGGCGGGCAGCCTGCAATTCCTCGTTCGGGAATTTGATCGAGAACCGCCGCGAATAGTTTTCTTGCACTTTTGGGTTGGTGTAGCTGAGGGTTGTCCAATCGCCATAGCGCGCAACATCCATGGCCCACACGTCAAACCCAGGATCCCCCTGGGTGATCCAATTGGCCAGCGCCAGACCGACACCGCCCCCTTGGCTGAAGCCCGCCATCACCCCGCAGGCTGACCACATCCCCTCGAACCCGCGAATAGGCCCGATCAGCGGATTGCCATCGGGGGCAAAGGTGAAGGGGCCATTGATGATCTGTTTGATGCCTGCATTCGCAAAGGCGGGGAAATGTTCAAACCCCACCTCAAGGCTTGGCGCGATCCGATCAATATCGGGTTGCAGCAATTCATGCCCAAATTCCCACGGCGTGTTGCGGGTCGACCATGGAACACAAGCCTTCTCATAGGTGCCCATCAACATCCCGCCACGTTCTTGGCGCAAATACAGCTCGCCATCGAAATCGACCGCATGGATCACTTCGCGGCCTGTTTTTGCGTTGATCTCGGCCACTTCTGGCATGTCTTCGGTGATGAGATACATATGCTCCATCGCCAAGATGGGCAGTTCCAATCCAACCATGCGCCCCACTTCACGCGCCCAAAGCCCGCCTGCATTCACCACATGCTCGCAGGCAATATCGCCTTTATCGGTTTGCACGATCCAACCACCGTCGCGAGCTCGCACGATGCCCGTCACCATGCGGTGGGTCTGATAGCTGGCCCCAAGAACTTTGGCAGATTTGGCATAGGCATAGGTCACGCCAGAGGGGTCGAGATGCCCATCAACAACGGTGCGCAAAGCGCCCGTAAACTGACACGGATCAAGAAGTGGCATCAGCTCATGCGCCTCTTCGGGGGTGATAACTTCAGTTTCAATGCCCTGATAGCGCCCTTTGGCGGAAATGGATTTCAACCAATCAAACCGCTCAGGCGTGGAGGCTAGCATGACCCCACCTGTCATGTGAAAGCCTGTGGCCTGACCTGACAGCTCTTCAATTTCTTTATAAAGATCAATCGTGTATTTCTGAAGTTTGGCAACATTCGGATCACCGTTGATGGTGTGGCACCCGCCCGCTGCATGCCATGTGCTGCCCGAGGTCAGTTCAGACCGTTCGATCAAAAGGCTATCTGTCCAACCCGCTTTGGCAAGGTGGTAGAGAACCGATGCCCCCACAACACCACCCCCGATAATTACGACCCGCGCTGTTTCAGACATCCATACCTCCAGTTGAGATGATCTTTACCTTGCACCAAACCTAGAACGCCAAATGACGGCTGAGGTGCTTAAATTCGACCAAATTGGGGGGGCAAATGCCGCGAATAGGCTAAATCGCGAGGCGTTAGAAATCAGGCGGCCAATTCAACCCAAACAGGCACGTGATCTGATGGCTTCTCACACGCTCGGATTTCACGATCTATTCCAACATCTTGCAAAAGATCAGCCGCGTAGGGGCAAAGCAAAATGTGATCAATGCGGATCCCATCATTGCGGTTCCAAGCACCAGCTTGATAATCCCAAAAAGAATAATTGTCACCACCTTCCACCCGCGCGCGAAACGCATCCGTCAGGCCAAGGTTCACGATTTTGCGAAACGCCTCGCGGCTGGTTTGACGCGCCAATGCATCCTCGCGCCATGCATCGGGGCGGGCGGCATCTTCGTCTTGTGGGATGATATTGTAATCCCCCGCAAACAAAACGGGGGTTTCTTCCGCCAAAAGTTCCGCAACCCGCGCCTGCATCCGTGCCATCCACGCCAATTTATAATCATATTTCGGGCCGGGGCAGGGATTGCCATTGGGCAGATAAAGCCCGCAAAGCCGCAGCGCCTTTTGACCAACCACTGTGGCCTCAATCCACCGTGCTTGCTCATCCTCCGCGTCTCCTGGCAGGCCGCGGATCACATCTTCGAGCGGGTATTTCGACAGAATGGCCACGCCGTTGAAACTTTTTTGACCATGGGTTTCAATGTTATAGCCCCGTTCCTCGAAAATCTGGTGGGGGAAGGCCTCGTCAACCGATTTGATCTCTTGCAATAGCGCTACGTCAGGCGCCGCCTCATCCAACCATTGCGGCAGGGCATCAATGCGCGCTTTGATCCCATTGATGTTGAACGTGGCAATTTTCATAAGCGCAGGCCTTTGTAATCAATAGGTTAAAGAGAAAAGCTAATCCCACAGCCGCAGGATGACGCGGCGTTTGGATTGTCGATCACAAAGCGCGCGCCGATCAATTCCTCGGAAAAATCAATCACGGCATTGGCCAGAAACGGCAGCGAGGTTTCATCAACCACAACCCTCTGGCCTGCATCTTCCAAGATCAGATCACCTTCGGCGGGATCATCAAGCCGAATATCATATTGAAAGCCAGAACACCCGCCCCCCTCAACGGCCACGCGCAGCGCCTTTGGTGCAGGCGTATCTGCATTAATTTCAGCCAGACGCGCAAAGGCGCGGGGGGTTACTTTGGGGGGTAGGTTCAAATCCATCGCCATCTCGTTTGGGCAAAAATTGCTGTGATTGCGGGCTGTTAGAACAGTGTGTTTTCCAATATAAGACCGCCAAATTGAAACGGCAAGGATAGGGATCATGCGCGCAAACTATGCCTGCAATCCGAGCGACAGTCGCGGCAGGCTATACCCCGAGGCGGAAAGTGGGCACAGGTCCTGCTTTCAGCGCGACCGCGACCGCATCATCCACGCCTCAAGTTTTCGGCGGCTCAAGCATAAAACCCAAGTTTTTGTTGAGCATGAGGGCGATTATTTTCGCACACGTCTGACCCACTCGATCGAGGTGGCGCAAGTGGCCCGCACGATTGCCCGCGCCCTTGGGGTGAACGAGGATTTAACCGAGGCGATTGCGCTGGCCCATGATCTAGGCCACACGCCCTTTGGCCATACGGGCGAGGATGCACTGTGCGATTTGATGGCGCCCCATGGCGGGTTCGATCATAATGCGCAGGCCATTCGCATCGTCACCAATCTCGAACGCCATTATGCCGATTTTGACGGGCTAAACCTGACATGGGAAAGCCTTGAGGGGATTGCTAAACATAATGGGCCCGTGGCCGCCCCGTATCCTTGGGCCCTGGCCGAGTATAACGCGCGCCATGATCTAGAATTGGCCACCTATGCCAGCCTTGAGGCGCAGATTGCTGCAATTGCGGATGATATCGCCTATAATCACCATGATCTGCATGACGGGCTGCGAGCAGGGCTATTTGAGGTAGCTGATATTATGGCGCTGCCACTTGTGGGGCCGTGTTTTGGCGAGGTGGATGAGGCCTATCCCAATCTTGACCCAACCCGCCGCAGGCACGAGGCACTGCGCCGCTTTTTTGGGTTGTTGGTTGAGGATGTGATTGCCTATGCCACCGCCGCCCTTGGCGCACTTAATCCTACTTTGCCGCAAGATATCAGTTACGCAGGACGCGCTACGGTGCAGTTTTCGGAACAAGTTTTCTCCGATCTCAAAGAGGTGCGCGCGTTTTTGTTCACACGCATGTATCGTGCGCCGCGCGTAATCGAGACACGCGCAATCGTCACGGATGTATTGAATGATTTATTCCCGCACATGATGGCCCACCCTGACCAACTGCCCCGCCAATGGCAGGCCGAAGTGCGCGCAGCGCAAGATGACACCACGCTTGCGCGGTTGGTTTGCGATTATATCGCGGGCATGACGGATCGGTTCGCGCTGCAAACCCATCGGCGTATCTTTAATCGAGACTTGGGTCTGGGGGCCGTATTCTAAGGGCCTTGTGGCATTGACCTTGCTCTGCAACCTGATAGAGCAGGGCGCAAGACAATCAGGATGATAAAACATGATGCTTTTTGCCGATATTCGCGCCTTGGTGATTAACGCTTTGGGTCAGATGGAGGCTGCAGGCACATTGCCCGCAGGGCTTGATTTCGCTAATGTCGCGGTTGAACCTCCGCGCGATGCCGCTCATGGGGATATGGCAACAAATGCGGCCATGGTTCTGGCAAAACCTGCAGGGCTTAAGCCGCGTGATATTGCCGATGCGTTGGCCCCAATCCTGATGGCCGACCCGCGGATTGAAACCGCCGATGTCGCGGGGCCGGGCTTCCTAAACCTTCGCCTCTCTGCCCTGACATGGCGCGAGATGCTGTGCGGCATTGGGCAGGCACGCGGCGCCTATGGCCGCGTGAATATCGGGCAGGGTAGCAAGGTGAATATCGAATATGTGTCGGCCAACCCCACAGGGCCCTTGCATGTGGGGCATACGCGCGGCGCAGTCTTTGGTGATGCTTTGGCAAGCCTGTTGGATTACGCAGGATATAACGTCACCCGCGAATATTACATCAATGATGGCGGTGCGCAGGTCGATGTTTTGGCGCGTTCGGTGTATTTGCGCTATCTCGAGGCGCATGGTCAGGCCGTGTCCTTTGAGGATGGCACCTATCCGGGTGATTATCTGATCGATGTGGGGCGGGCCCTGAAATCCGAAGTTGGGGATGCTTATCTTGGTCGCCCCGAGGGGGAATGGCTTGCCCCCGTGCGTGATTTCGCAATCGCGGCCATGATGCAGCTGATTGAGGCTGATCTCGACAGTCTTGGCGTAAAAATGGATCACTTCTTTAGTGAAAAATCCCTCTATGGGACGGGACGGATTGAAGCCGCGATCGAAGACCTCAAGGGTAAGGGCCTTATTTATCGCGGTGTATTAGAGCCACCAAAGGGCAAATCCCCAGAGGATTGGGAGCCGCGCGAACAAACCTTATTCAAATCCACTGAGCATGGCGATGATGTGGATCGCCCGATTATGAAATCGGATGGTGCATGGACATATTTTGCCCCTGACATCGCCTATCATTACGATAAAGTGACCCGTGGCTATGATGAGTTGATTGATGTCTTCGGCGCCGATCATGGCGGCTATGTCAAACGGATGAAGGCCGCCGTGTCGGCGCTGTCTGAAAACAAGGTGCCACTTGATATTAAGCTGACGCAATTGGTGCGCCTATTCAAAGGTGGCGAGCCGTTTAAGATGTCAAAGCGCGCAGGCACTTTCGTCATGCTATCCGATGTGGTCGAGGCGGTCGGGCGCGATGTCACGCGCTTTATAATGCTGACCCGCAAGAACGATGCGCCTTTGGATTTTGATATCGACAAGGTTTTGGAGCAATCCAAGGATAACCCCGTGTTCTATGTCCAATACGCCCATGCCCGCATTCAATCGGTGCTGCGCAAGGCGGGTGAATTAGGCGTTGCGATAGATCACAAAAATCTGGACGCGATCAACGATCCCGCCGAATTCGCGCTTGTGGCGAAACTCGCAGAATGGCCGCGTGTGGTCGAGATCGCGGCACAATCGCACGAGCCACATCGCATTGCATTCTTCCTCTATGATCTGGCTGCTGAATTCCACGCACTGTGGAATAAGGGCAATGCCGCACCCCATCTGCGCTTTTTGCAAGAAGATGATTTAGCCACAACTTCGGCAAAATTGGCCCTTATTGATGCAGTAGCCGTTGTTATTTCCAACGGTCTTGGTATCTTAGGGGTAACACCTGCGGATAAAATGTAAGGCGAGAAACGTCTTCACCCCCCGCAGACCAGAGGCAGAGCAGGATAGTGCCGTGACATAAGCCTATAAAACAAAGGGCATCACGGCGGAAGAGGGCAGGCATGGCGGCTTATGAAAAAGAACCTCCAGCGCAAAGACCGTTTCAGCGCATAGCAAACTTTGCGCGTGCCAGACAGCCAGTTGGGCGGATGGCGGTTGATCCTGCGCGTCTTTTTGCCAATCCGCCGCAAAGGTTTGATCCACCAGACGCGCGCGCGCCACACATGTCGAAACAGGGTTGTGCCTCTCTCAACGCAATGGCGGAAACCGACCCTCAGGCCTCCGCCGATCAGATCACCGCGAGCCTTGCTGAGGTAGAGCGCCCGCAGTCCTTGCGCAAGTTGGGTCTCGAGGTCATGGGGCTGATGTCGGTCGCCATGGTGGCGCTTGGGGGCTATTGGGGGTATGAGACGCTGAAGCGGCAAACCCTCGGCGTGCCCGTGCTTGCCGCACCACTCGAGCCGTTTCGCGTGCCGCCGGATGACCCAGGCGGGGTTAAGGCGGATCACTTGGGCCTTGCCGTGAATGAGATCGCCGCGGGGCGTGAGGCGGGGCTTGCGGCCTCGCAAATCATCCTCGCGCCGGCGCCTGTTGACTTGATCGAGGATGTAACCCTTTTGGTAACGCCTGAGGCCGAAATGCCCCAAGCCGTCCCTGAATTAGACATTATCGCCCCTGACAGTTTTGAATTGATCGTGCCGCCTGCGCCGACTGTCGTGGATGTGCCGCAGGCGACCGAAGATTTAATCACAGCGCTTTTGGCAGAGGCCTTGGGGGAAAGCCCGATTACAGGTGAGCCTGATCTTACGCCTGAGATCGAAAGAATTCCTGCCTCGGTTGCGGGCGTGGCCTTATCACTAATTCCAACGCCTAGACCCGTTACAATGGATCCGAGCCTTGCGCAGGTGCCCACTGAGGCCAGGCTTGATAACACCATTGAAGTTGACCATTTGACCCTTGCCGCGGGAGACATGGTTGTGCAGCTTGGCGCCTTTGACAGCCCCGATGCGGCGCGGCGCGAATGGGATCGGCTTGCGGTGCAATATGATGGCTTTTTCGAAGGGCGCGGTCGCGTGATTATGGCGGCCAATTCGGGCGGTCAGGAATTCTTCCGTCTCCGCGTGGCGGGGTTTAACGGGGTGGATGATGCGCGCCGCTTTTGCACAGCGCTTTTGGCTTTGGGTCAGGCCTGCATCCCTACGACCATCCGGTAGAGAAAGACACGGTTATGTCTACCCCTTATTCTGCCACAATCCTTGGCCTGCAGGGCTTAAGTTTGGCGGCGGATGAGGCGCAGTTTTTTCGTATGGCCAACCCTTGGGGGTTTATCCTTTTTGCGCGCAACATCGATAGCCCTGAGCAACTACGGGTATTGACCGATAGCTTGCGCGATTGTGTGGGGTGGGATGCGCCGATTTTGATTGACCAGGAAGGCGGCCGCGTTCAGCGCATGGGACCACCGCATTGGCGGCAGTGGACACCGCCCCTTGATATGATCGCAGGCCGTGACCCGCACTCGGCTGCACGCGCCTTATATTTGCGCGCGGCCTATATCGGGCTTGAGATGCGCGCCGTGGGGCTTGACGTCAATTGCGCCCCTTTGGCAGATGTCGCGAGGCCTGAAACTCATGCGGTGTTGAAAAATCGTCTTTACGGGTTTGAGCCTAACACAGTTGCAGCCTTTGCCTGTGCCTATGCGCAAGGATTGATGGATGCGGGCGTGGCCCCGATCTTGAAACACCTGCCGGGATATGGGCTTGGTCAGGTGGATAGCCATCTAACCTGTCCCCGTGTCAGCGCCGCACGCAGTGAATTGGAGGCGGTTGATTTCGCGGCTTTTACACCCCTGATTGATCTGCCAATGGGGATGAGTGCGCATATCATATACGAGGCATTCGACCCCGACTTACCTGCAACCTTGTCCCCCGTTTTGATGCGGATGATCCGTGAGGATATCGGATATCAAGGTTTGATGATGACCGATGATATCTCGATGGGGGCGCTTGGTGGAAGTTTGGCTGAGCGCAGCACAAAGGCCCTCGCAGCGGGCTGTGATGTAATCTTACATAGCAATGGCATGCTGCGCGAAATGGAGGAGGTCGTTGGCCATGCTGGACAGTTGGATGGGATCGCGGCAAAACGCGCGCAGGCGGCACTTTTGGCCCGCAAATCCGCGACATCGCTTGACTTATATGCGATAGATGCCGAACTTCGCAGCCTAAGCGAAAAAGGCCCAATATGAGCGATACACCTGCGCTGCCACCTGAGGCGGCAAATGACAATCTTCTCGCCGATCCCGGTGAATGGGATAGCGTGGCCGAACGCCGCGCATCTGAGGCGTTGATTATCGATGTCGATGGCTTTGAGGGACCGCTTGACCTGTTGCTGACATTGTCCCGCACGCAAAAGGTGGATTTGCGTAAAATATCGGTTTTGCAATTGGCCGAACAATATTTGGCCTTTGTGGAAGAAGCGCGCAAATTACGGATTGAATTAGCAGCGGATTACTTGGTTATGGCCGCGTGGTTAGCCTATCTCAAATCACGGCTCTTATTGCCGCCTGGTCCCGAAGAAGAAGGCCCGTCAGGCGAAGAATTGGCGGCGCATTTGGCCTTTCAGTTGGAGCGGTTAAGCGCCATGCGCGAATGCGCGGCCAAGTTGATGGCGCGGGATCGTTTGGGGCGGGATCGTTTTGTTCGCGGTATTCCCGAGGCGGTCACCCATGCCCGCAAGGTCAAATACACCGCAAACCTTCTAGATTTGATGCAAGGCTATGCGCGGATTAGAACCCGTGATGATTTCCGCCCGTTTGTGATGGATCGCGACAGCGTCTTCACAATGGAGCAAGCCTTAGAGCGGATGCGCGGCCTGATCGGATATGCGGGCGAGTGGACCGATATCTTGACCTATCTGCCCGATGGGTGGGGCATGGATCCTAAGAAACGCCGCTCTGCCACCGCGGCCACATTTGCGGCGAGTTTGGAATTGGTAAAGGCGGGAAAATTGGTCATTCGCCAAGAGGAAACATTCGCGCCAATTGAAGTGAAACGAAGGGATGATGAAAGATGAGCGGCGTGGCGGATACACCTGAAACTTCCCCCGAAACACCTGCTCAAGCACCCTCAAACACACCTGAGAAGAGCCTGTTTCAAGCGCCCCCTTTGGCGGAACAGGAACGCATGATTGAGGCCTTGCTTTTTGCCAGTGCCGAGCCTGTCTCAATCCGCGAGATGGAAGCACGCCTTCCGCATGGTTGTGATCCTGCTGAAGCCTTGCAATTGCTGCGCCGCCGCTATGAGGGGCGCGGTGTGAATGTGGTCAAAGTGGGTGATGCATGGGCGATGCGCACCAGTGCTGATCTGGGCTTTCTGATGAGCCGAGAAACGGTCGAGACACGGAAACTGTCGCGCGCGGCAATCGAAACCTTGGCAATCGTGGCCTATCATCAACCTGTGACACGCGCCGAGATTGAAGAAATCCGCGGCGTTTCTGTCAATCGGGGCACGATTGATCAATTGATTGAAATGGAATGGATCAAATTTGGTCGCCGCAAGATGACGCCGGGCCGGCCCGTCACATTCGTGGTAACGCCTGCGTTTTTGGATCATTTCGGTTTGGAATCTGCCCGCGATTTGCCGGGCGTGAAGGAATTGCGCGATGCAGGGCTACTCGACAATCGCCCGCGCGGCTTGAACCTGTCTGAGGAGGGCGCAGAAGCCCCAGAGGAGGAGGAGGGCGGTCTTCCCTTCGATATGGATGACACAGATGAGGATGGCGCCTTGTTCGAGGATGACGCGCCCTAATTTTGCCCCAATATCCTGGTATCATCTCACATGGCCCGCTTTCTGCGGGTCTTGTTTTAGGGGCTGCGATTGAGGGTGAGATGAGCAACCTTATTTCGGCACTGATCCGTATGGTGATAAGGCGGATGGTTTCGCGTGGGGCGAATAATGCAACCGACCATGTCGCGCGGCGGGGCGCGCGCGGTGATCCTGCACAGGCCCGCGCGACTGAGCGCCGTCTGCGCCAGACTACTGGTCTTATGCGGCGGTTCATGCGGTTCTGAATAAAAAAGGCGCAAGCAATGCTTGCGCCTTTTTTATTCGATTTCTGCTGCTTAGCAGGAGAAATACATCTTGTATTCCACAGGGTGTGGGGTGTGTTCAAAGGCATAAACCTCCTGCCACTTAAGCGCGGCATAGGCATCGATTTGATCCTTCGTGAACACATCGCCTTTGAGCAGGAAGTCGTGATCTTTTTCCAGCTCTTCCAAAGCCTCGCGCAAGGATGCGCAAACAGTTGGGATTTCGGCCAATTCTTCTGGGGGCAGATCATACAGATCTTTGTCAGAAGGCTCACCTGGGTGGATTTTGTTCTGAATGCCGTCCAGACCCGCCATCAACAAGGCCGCGAAGGCCAAGTAGGGGTTCGCGGATGGATCAGGGAAGCGGGCCTCAACGCGCTTGGCTTTGGGGCTTTCTGTCCATGGAATACGCACGCAGCCCGAACGGTTCCGTGCAGAATAAGCGCGCAGAACGGGGGCTTCGAAGCCGGGGATCAGACGCTTATAGCTGTTGGTCGATGGGTTGGTGAACGCGTTCAACGCTTTGGCGTGCTTGAGGATGCCACCGATGAAGTAAAGCGCCTCATCTGACAGATCCGCGTATTTGTCGCCTGCGAACACGGGCTTGCCATCTTTCCAGATCGACATGTTCACATGCATCCCGGTGCCGTTATCGCCTGCCATAGGCTTGGGCATGAAGGTGGCTGTTTTGCCATAGGCATGGGCCACGTTCTGGATGATGTATTTATATTTCAGGATGTTGTCGCCCTGTTCGGTCAATGTCCCGAAAATCAGGCCCAATTCATGCTGACAGGTCGCCACTTCGTGGTGATGCTTGTCCACTTTCATCCCAATGGATTTCATGGTCGACAGCATTTCAGAACGCAGGTCTTGAGCTTCGTCAATTGGGTTCACAGGGAAGTAGCCGCCCTTGTGGCCCGCGCGATGGCCCATATTGCCCATCTCGAACTCAGCATCGGTGTTCCATGCGGCTGCGACTGCGTCGATTTCGTAGCCCACTTTGTTTGGGGCGACCGAGTAACGCACGTCATCAAAGATGAAGAATTCGGCCTCTGGGCCGAAATAGGCCACATCGCCAATACCTGTGGATTTCAGATAGGCCTCTGCCTTCACGGCGGTGCCGCGTGGGTCACGCTCGTAAGGCTCGCCTGTGTCAGGCTCGACCACGTTACAATGCACGCACAGGGTTTTCTCTGCGTAGAATGGATCAATATAGGCGCTGTCTGTGTCTACCATCAACTTCATGTCGGAGGCTTCGATGCCTTTCCAACCAGAAATCGAGGAGCCGTCAAACATGAAGCCTTCATCGAGGAAATCTTCATCAACCAGATCAGACATTACGGTAACGTGCTGCATCTTACCGCGCGGGTCTGTGAAACGAATGTCGACGTATGCGATGTCTTCGTCTTTTATCAGTTTAAGAACGTTGTCTTTGCTCATCGTGACCTTCCCTTACATTATGGTCTATGGGGAGTGAGATAGGGTCAAAGCGACCCTGGATATTTCGGCCTAATGCCTCAAAGCGCGTCTTCACCAGACTCGCCTGTGCGGATGCGGATCGCTTGCTCGATGGTAGAGACAAAAACCTTGCCGTCGCCAATCTTATCAGTCTTTGCCGCGTCAACAATTGCCTCAATCGCGCCATCGACCATTTCATCGGAAAGGACAACTTCGATTTTCACTTTAGGCAAGAAATCAACCACATATTCCGCGCCGCGATAAAGCTCTGTATGCCCTTTTTGACGGCCAAACCCTTTGATTTCGGTCACCGACAAACCCTGAATGCCGATTTCCTGAAGCGCTTCTTTCACTTCATCAAGCTTGAACGGTTTGATGATCGCTTCAATTTTTTTCATGTGGCCCTCGCCTTGCTGCGTGCTTTCCGCACTTCTGACACCATTTTGTACGGGGGGGGGCAATCTGATTACCCGCTCGCGCTGCTCTCTCTCATGGGAAACTTGAGTAGTTGCAACATATTTGTGCGCTGCGCACAAAATTTAATCAGTTTGAAAACTTTGACTTTAGGCTGTGGCCTGATTGACCCAATGGGCCGCCTGTACGATCAACCCCAAAAACAAAAATCTGGACATCATCCGTAAAATGTAAAGCCAACAAGCGCGCCTGTGACAGATTGCGATACCTGACGCCCCGCTACCCGATTAAATCCCGCGCAAATGCCATGTCACCTTGGCGCGTTTTTATCCATTGACTGGGAAAGAGATCACAAGGCTGCGTCTGGTCAGAGCCAAGCGCATAGGCCCCAAGATGCACCACGCGCAGGGGTTGCGCGATATGCACAGGCATTAGTGTCTGAAGGGGCAGGGCGCCAATACTGGTGATGACACGATCCCCCACATAGAGATGTTCTGCGGGCAAGGCCCCCTCAAGGGTGAGAATGGGCAAACCTGCCATGATGAGCTGCGTCTCTAGCGCGGGCTTTGTGTCAATTGGGCTTTGCACCAAATCGCGCAACCCCATAAGCAGAGCAGGGCTAACGGGAATTGTCATTTGTTTTGCTCGCATTTGACGCGGGTCTTTGCCCGCTTTTGCCTCTGTGGTGAGGTAACATCAGAAATAAGGCGAAATTGTAGCGCAGCCTTTGGTGCGGGGCGATGCGGCCTTTGAGAAATTGCAAAAAGGGTAATTTTCCCCCTCGCACTCCGCAAAAGCCTCTGCTAAGGACAGCGCCGTTGCGGGTGTGGCGAAATTGGTAGACGCACCAGATTTAGGTTCTGGCGCCGCAAGGCGTGGGGGTTCAAGTCCCTCCACCCGCACCAAATCATGGTAAAAAATATATTTATATCGTTATTTTGGCTGCTTTAAGGGCCAAGGCATCCACCCTTTTATCCACCTTTTTTGTTGCGCGTCCCACGCGCGCGTGGCTCTCGAGGTTTGGATAACAAACACTCTCCGTTAGAAGAATTACATCTGATTTATCGAAGGGTATGAAGATAGAAATTGGCGCCCCATGTTTGATGTGGCTGCTGATTGTATCTGCCGTGAAGATCGTGGCTGATCACTGCCGGTTCGCCTAGTGGTCCAAAATTCCCCGCTATAGGCCCACGGAAGTTGTAGTCTCTGCCGCCCGAAACCCATCGAGGGTCGAGTGGACGAAAAACGCCATTTCCTACGTTGATAGCTATTTGGGCAATCGCATCATCAAGATTCTGCGACCGCATTGCCGGACTTAGCGAGCGGGTTACTAAATCGAAATCTCCATCGCCATCTAAGTCCATAACCTCCGTTTCATCTGCGAATGCAATGTTGTTCTGAGGCGTTCTGTATCCTTGGTTCCACATGCGTGATGCAGTTTGATCGACAAACACACCGGGGTCTGTTTGCATTAAGATTTGCAAGAAATGGCCTTGCCACATTCCATCGCGAGTGGATTGTGTGAGTATAAGGTCTACCAGGCCGTTGCCATCTAAATCAATGCCATCAGCATCATTCGTGAAGGTGTAGTAATCCCATCTATTTGTGGGCAAATCGGTTGGAGTGCCGCCGTCGAAAGTTCCGTTGCCTTTGTTCCATAGGATGTGACTGACAGTGTTCGCATTGTTTTGTTGTTGGTCGCAGCGAAGCAAAAGTAACTCAGGGGCATCGTCATTGTTTAGATCAATCAACCGGAAGCTTGAGTACTGGTTATATGCTCTGTTTCGGTAGAGATGTATGAGGTTTGGGTTAGTGATATAATCGGCGAGTTCGCGTTTTTCAAAAACGCCCTGCCCATTATTCAGAAGCACATAGGGTTCGTACTGATTTGAAGACCTATGCGTGGAGACGACGATATCTATGTCTCCGTCATTATCAATATCGCCCCCATCAGCCCCGTGAGACATGTCATCTATTTGAGGGATATTCGTCGCGGTTACATCGATTGGGCCGATAGGGCTGGATAGTACGAGCATGTTTTGAGCGCCAGGAAACGGATTTCGATCCAAACCATGATCGGCGATAAAAAAGTCGTCTATTCCGTCACCATTGAAGTCTGCTATGACGGCTTCCCTTTCGTGTACCCCGGCTAGGTTATGAGGGCCATTCGCGAACTCAAGCTCGGTAACTACGCCCGGCTGATCAGACAGGTCCAAAATCAAGAGCCGGGAGTTCTGCTCGACGGCTAAACCGTTGTTCGCAAGGTCAACAATATGTTGACCCACTATCACTTCATCGATGTTGTCATTATCAAAATCGCCGGCCCCCAGTACCATTGACACGATGCCTGTGCATTCAGGGCAATCGTGATTGGAGCCACGTATATCGCTCGTAAATATTTTGCGCGTGTTTAAGGTATTGGGTGGAGTGATAAGCTGAGTTTGATCATAGAATGGGTCACCAAACCAACTTTCCTCAACCTCCTGCATTAGCGCAAGCAATGTTTGGACAGAGTTTTGTTCGCCAGGATTTGCATACTGATTAAATAGAGCGTCAATCGCGCCTTCAGTGCGGCGACCCCACAATCCATCAGCTACACCGGCGTCAAAACCGAGGTTGTTTAATTGCGATTGCACATTCTGTGTTAGCTCGCGATCGCCTCTAAACTCTTCGGATAAATCTTGTGTATGCGATGCAGAAGCCATTGAGCAAAAAATGACAGCTAAAGCAAACCGATGGAACTTTTTGTTGAGCATCGCGTGTTCCTGGCTTCATTATCAATAGTTTATCGCATGAGGCACTAAGATTTAGGCTCTGTCAAATTATTAGAACGGCGTCCTGAGCGCGGCGGTATGGTGGTGTTTGGTGTGCAACTTGACATTGATCTGTACGTGGCCAACTTTCTTGAGAGGCACTGAAAAGTTACAGGAGGGGCCAGTCCGATTTTATGCGTCAAATCACTTACTCCCTTGTCAGTCATTATTGGCACGAATGACTAAAATTGACGCCGTCACGAGGCTAGTTTTGGCGTTGATTGATCTGATTTCAAGTCAGGCTTGCGCGACAAATTCCCGCAAACCCTGACGCCCCTCCCTTGCAGCATGGCTTACAGGTCTTTAACGATAGCGCCAACAACCAATGATAAGGGAGCGCATTATGGGATCTGAGCGAAAATTTCACCCGCATGGGCAGCATTTGATTGCAGGCCACTGGCATGCAGGGGAGGGGCAGTTTACCTCGGCCCCTGTGGATGGTCAGGGTCACGCGGTTTCAAAGGGCAGCACCGCTTTGGTGGATAAGGCCGTTCAGGCCGCTGAAACTGCATTTTGGGATTATAGCGCCACATCCCGCGCTGCGCGCGCTGCCTTTCTCAACAAAATCGCGGATGAGATTGAATCGCGCGGCGAGATGATCACCGATATTGGGACGCGCGAAACCGGCCTGCCTGCCGCGCGCCTTGAGGGGGAGCGCGGTCGCACCACGGGCCAGTTGCGGATGTTTGCGGCGCATATCCTGAAAGACGACTATCTTGATTTACGCCATGATGCAGCCCTGCCTGATCGCGCGCCCTTGCCGCGCCCTGATTTGCGCATGATGCAGCGGCCTGTTGGCCCCGTGGCCGTGTTTGGCGCCTCGAATTTCCCACTCGCCTTTTCAACGGCGGGGGGCGATACGGCCAGCGCCTTGGCGGCAGGCTGCCCCGTGGTGGTCAAGGCGCATGAGGCGCATCCAGGAACGGCTGAAATCATCGCTGAGGCTATCTTGGCCGCGATCCGCGCCTGCGAGATGCCTGAGGGCGTGTTCAACATGATCCATGGCGGGGCCTATGAGGTGGGAGGCGCGCTTGTACAACATCCATTGATCAGTGCTGTTGGCTTTACGGGTTCGCTCAAAGGCGGGCGTGCCTTGTTTGATCTGTGCTCAGCGCGCCCAACGCCAATTCCATTTTTTGGCGAATTGGGCAGCGTAAACCCGATGTTTTTGATGCCTGCCGCGATGACAGCGCGTGGCGCGGCGATTGGCACGGCTTGGGCGGGCTCGCTGACCATGGGCGTAGGACAGTTTTGCACCAATCCAGGTATCGCCGTAGTGATTGATGGGGCCGAGGCTGATGCATTTGTCGCCGCCGCAAGCGAGGCCCTTACTGCAATCACGCCGCAGGTGATGCTAACGATAGGCATTGCCGAGGCTTATCGCAAAGGGGTCAAGACCATCGGCGAACAAAACGCGGTGCGTGAGGTTTTGGGAACCATGTGCGGCAACCGCGATGCAGCCCCCTACCTGTACGAGGTGAGCGGTGCAGATTGGTTGGCCAATGATGCGCTTGGTCACGAAGTGTTTGGCCCAATGGGGATGGTTGTGCGCGTCCGTAATCTTGCCGAGATGCGCCAAATTGCCCTCAGCCTTGAGGGGCAGTTGACCTGCACGTTGCATGTGGATAACGGCGATCTTGCAGAGGCACGCGCATTTTTACCTATCCTTGAGCGCAAAGCAGGCCGCGTTTTAGCTAATGGCTTCCCCACCGGGGTCGAGGTCTGCGATACCATGGTGCATGGTGGGCCTTATCCTGCGTCTACAAATTTTGGGGCTACATCAGTCGGCTCTTTGGCCATCCGCCGCTTTTTGCGGCCTGTGTGCTATCAGAACATGCCTGAGGGTCTATTGCCCATTGAATTGGTCAAGTGAGGTTTGATCATGGGTGTGCAGGCAAGCGCGATTACGACACGGCAAAATTTCCTAGGTGAGGGGCCTTTATGGCACCCTTTGCGTGGGGAATTGTTGTGGTTCGATATCATGAACAAAACCCTTTTTGTGCTCAAGGATGGTGCTGTTAGCGAATGGGAGTTCCCAGATTTGGTTTCGGCGGCGGGATGGGTGGATGAGAACCGTATCGTCATTGCCTCTGAACGCGCGCTATTTGTGTTCGATTTGGACACAGGTGCGTCTACGCCGCTATGTGATCTTGAGGCAAACGACCCCATGACACGCTCAAATGATGGTCGCGCGGATCATCAGGGTGGGTTCTGGATCGGCACGATGGGAAAGAAGTTTGAAGAGGAGAAAGGCGCAATTTATCGCTATTATAATGGCGAGTTGCGCAGATTATTTGCCGCCGTGACCATACCCAATTCCATTTGCTTTTCGCCCGATGGAAAGATCGCCTATTTCTGCTCGACTCCAGATCAGCAGATCATGCAGGTCGGCCTAAATGCCGATGGATGGCCCGATGGTCCGATTTCGGTTTTCCTCGACCTGCGGGGAGAGGATTTGAACCCTGACGGGTCTGTGGTGGATGCCGAAGGCTATCTTTGGAATGCGCAATGGGGTAGGGGCCGTGTAGCGCGATATGCACCAGATGGCAGGCTGGAGCGCGTGGTAACGCTTGACGGGCGGCATTCTAGTTGCCCCGCGTTTGGTGGGCCCGATCTACAAGACCTTTACATCACCTCTGCAAAGGAGGGGATGACGACACCAGATGCGCAGCAAGGATTGCTCTATCACGCGCGTCTTGAGATTAAAGGCATGGCTGAACCACGGGTTATTTTGCCCTAAATTATGTGAATGCAGGGGCCAAGCGCCACTTGGTCCCCATTTCGGGGTTGAACGCCCCTCTGCCTGTCAATAGTAAGGCGCAAATTATCTTTTTGCAGGTCGCCTTTGGGTGACCACCGTTTACGATTGCGAGGAAAGCAGATGAACGTCACGGAAACCCTGAACGAAGGCCTAAAGCGCGCCTACGATATCACCATCACGGGTGCGGAACTAGAAGCCAAGGTCAATGAGAAACTGGCCGAAGCGCAGCCTGAGATTGAGATGAAAGGCTTTCGCAAAGGGAAAGTGCCGATGGCGCTTTTGAAGAAGCAGTTCGGCCCACGTGTAATGGGCGAAGCGATGCAAGAGGCCGTTGATGGCGCAATGCAAAACCACCTTGAAAAATCTGGCGACCGCCCTGCGATGCAACCTGAGGTCAAGATGGTGAACGAGGATTGGAAAGAAGGCGATGATGTCATCGTCTCGATGTCCTATGAGCGTCTACCAGAAATCCCAGATGTTGATTTTAAGAAGCTGAAGCTTGAGCGCATGATTGTGCCTGCATCAGACAAAGAGATTGAGAAGACACTGGCGAAGCTGGCTGAGACAGCGCAAAACTTTGCGACCAAAAAAGGCAAAGCTGCCAAAGATGATCAGGTTGTCTTTGATTTCGCAGGCAAGGTCGATGGTGAGGCCTTTGAAGGAGGCAGCGCCGAAGATTACCCACTGGTTTTGGGCTCAAATAGCTTTATTCCCGGGTTCGAAGATCAGTTGATCGGCGTGAAAGCGGGCGAAGAAAAACAGGTTTCTGTCTCCTTCCCTGAGGAGTATGGTGCTGAGCATTTGGCAGGGAAAGCGGCGATCTTTGATTGCACGATCAAAGAGGTCAAAAAGCCTGTTCCTGCGGCGATTGATGAGGAGCTTGCCAAGAAATACGGCGCAGAAAGCCTTGAGGCCCTGAAGGGTCAAGTGTCCGAACGTTTGAAGGCCGAATATGCGGGTGCCGCGCGCCAGATCACAAAGCGCGCTTTGCTCGATCAGTTGGACAAACAAGTGAAGTTTGATCTGCCCCCAAGCCTTGTCGAGGCAGAAGCCGCGCAGATCGCGCATCAGCTCTGGCATGAAGAAAACCCTGAGCATCAGGGCCATGATCATGGTGATATCAAGCCAACCAAAGAACACACGAAATTGGCTGATCGTCGCGTGAAACTGGGCTTGCTTCTGGCGGAATTGGGTCAGAAGAACGAGGTTCAGGTGACCGATGCGGAATTCACTCAAGCGGTCATGAACCAAGCGCGTCAATACCCTGGTCAGGAGCGCGCCTTCTTTGACTTCATCCAGAAAAATCAACAAGCGCAGCAGCAGATTCGCGCGCCATTGTTCGAGGATAAGGTCGTTGACTATATCTTTGAGCAGGCTGAAGTGAAGGATGTTGAAACTACCAAAGCCAAGCTTGAAAAAGCCGTTGAGGCTTTGGACGAAGAATAATCTTCGAAGGACTTATCGCAGCTTTACGAAAGGCCCCCAATTACGATTGGGGGCTTTTTTTATGGTATTTTGGCGATTTCGGCTTAATCTTATGACGGGAGGGATGGGGCCTACAGGTCGCGCGTGCCTTGCCCGACTTGGGGATATACCATAAAAACTGAGGGACTTAAGCCATGCTACGCGTTTTAATATCAGCCTGTGCCGTGCTGTTCATGTCTGTGGTCACGGCGGCCGCCTGTCCGACCTTTGCCAAAAGTGGCACCTATCTAAGCTTTACGGGGGATCAACTCTATTCGCCGCAAAGCTATTCGACCATGGCAACGGGCGGTACGATGCTCAGCAATTGCGGCATATCCGGTGAAGGATCGGTCTCGGCAAGCCCGCAATATACGCTGAACTTGTCTGGGATGCAGGGTTATGATCTTGAGGTTCAAGTGAATAGCGGCTGCGATGCTACACTACTTGTGAATTCTGCCAACGGCATTTGGTATTTTGACGATGACAGCAATGGCAATCTTGATCCGATGCTGCGTATTTCGGGCAGCGATGCGCTGAATGGGCAGGTGGATGTATGGGTTGGAACCTTGGGATCAAATTGTTCGGCCACGATTGAATTTGAAACATGGACCGCCAGCACTGCCGCGCCCAACAATTCAGGCAATTGCCCCACGATCGGCCTAACGGGGCCAAGCTATGATTTGAACGGACCGCAGCTATATTCACCCACCAACTTCTCAGCATCAGCCTATGGCAGTGGCGAGATTTCTGGTTGTGGTTTGCCGGGTCATGGATGGTTCACGCCTGCACCACAATTTTCGTTCAACCTCAGCCAGATGTGGGGGTATCGTTTGGAATTGCAGGTAAATTCGAGCTGCGACACGGTGATTTTGGTGAATACCGCAGATGGTACATGGCTGTTTGATGATGACAGCAACGGCAACCTTGATCCTTTGATCAATGTCTACGGGCCATCGGCGCTCAACGGGCGTGTTGATGTTTGGCTTGGGACATATAATGGGCAAAGCTGCCCCGCCAATTTGGAATTGGAGACTTGGACAAATTGATCCAAGCTAAAGTTGTAAACGAAAAAACCGCGCCCCGTTTTGGGCGCGATTTTCTTTTGCTTTGGCTATACGGAAACGCTTATGCGTTTTCTTCACCATCGGCTGCTTCCTCTGCTGCGGAAGCAGGGGCGGCGGCTTGTTCGTCATCGTCAAGCTGAGCTGCGCCGATATCGTCAAAAAGCTCTGCAATTTCGAATTCTGCAGCGGCTTCTTCTTCGGCGGCCAGTTCTTGAATAGACTTACCAGAGGCTTGCAATTCGGCCTCTTCGGTCGAACGTGCCACGTTGAGAGTGATGGTTAAATCGACCTCAGGGTGCAGCACGACAGATACCACGTGAAGACCAAGCTCTTTGATTGGCGCAGTCAGGGCAACCTGCTTACGATCAATACTGAAACCTGCATCGGTGGCAGCATCAGCCGCGTCACGGGTGGTGACGGAGCCATAAAGCGCACCAGAATCAGAGGCTGAGCGGATCACAACGAATTGCTGACCACCCAAACGGGCTGCCAAATCCTCTGCTTCTTTCTTAGTCTCAAGGTTACGCGCCTCAAGCTGTGCTTTTTGCGCTTCGAAGGCCTTGAGGTTGTTGTCATTTGCACGCATCGCCTTGCGCTGTGGCAAGAGATAGTTGCGTGCATAGCCATCTTTGACCGAAACGACATCGCCCATCTGGCCAAGTTTGGCCACGCGTTCAAGAAGGATCACATCCATATCGGTTTCTCCTTACTTCACTGCATAGGGCAACAGCGCGAGGAAACGAGCGCGCTTGATGGCCTGTGCCAGCTTGCGCTGGTTTTTTGCGGATACGGCAGTGATGCGTGCAGGCACGATCTTGCCACGCTCAGAAATGTAACGCTGAAGCAAGCGCACATCTTTATAATCGATCTTTGGCGCGTCATCCCCGTCAAACGGGTCGGACTTGCGGCGGCGGAAAAACGGTTTTGCTGCCATGATTCTATCCTTCCCTTAAATTAATGGCGCTCGCGGCGTTCGCCGCGTTCTTCGCGTTTCTGCATTTGAGCCGAAGGGCCTTCTTTGTGGGCGTCAACCTTGATGGTCAAGACGCGCATCACGTCATCATGCAAGCGCATCAAGCGCTCCATTTCATGCACAGCGGCCGATGGGGCATCGCTGCGCAAGAAAGCATAATGGCCTTTGCGGTTTTTGTTAATTTTGTAGGCCATGGTCTTGATACCCCAATATTCGGTATCTACCACGGAACCACCATTGTCCTTGAGGACGGTGCTGAAATGCTCGATCAAACCTTCAGCCTGCGCGTTGGACAGGTCCTGACGCGAGATCATAACATGCTCGTAAAGGGGCATGCGAACTCCGATACTGTTCGGGCGCGTTTCAAAGACCGATGTGTTCCACTTTCGCCCCATCAGTCACGAGGGATCACGCCGTTGCGGTTATATTAGGCGAAAGTCACTCGCCTTATACACAGATCAACGGAGCGTGCAAGCTGTAGCGGGCGCACGGTAAAAACAGGGCAAAATTGCGGTTATGAATTGCCCTTCCCCTCTATATCTTTTAGCCATAAGGCCAAGGCAAACAAGTGGGGGACGCAATATGAGCCGTGCTTTTATCTTTCCAGGCCAAGGGGCGCAGTCCATCGGAATGGGCCGTGATTTGGCTGAAACCTATGCCGCGGCGCGCGCGGTGTTTGAGGAAGTGGATGAAGCACTGGGGCAAAGCCTGTCGCATATGATTTGGGAGGGTGATCAGGACGAGTTGACCCTGACCACCAATGCGCAACCTGCATTAATGGCAACCTCAATGGCGGCAGTGCGCGCCCTAGAGGCCGAAGGGTTTGCCCTTAAAGATCACGCAAATTTTGTAGCGGGCCATTCTTTGGGCGAATATTCCGCGCTTTGTGCGGCAGGCAGCCTGTCGGTCGCGGATACCGCCAAGTTGTTGCGCATTCGTGGCGATGCGATGCAAAAGGCCACGCCAAAAGGGCAGGGCGCGATGGCCGCAATCTTGGGCCTCGATTTTGATACGATTGCGGACTTGGCCTTAGACGCGGCTGAAGGGGATGTTTGCCAAGCGGCAAATGACAATGACCCCGCCCAAGTTGTAATTTCGGGTCATACGGCGGCGGTAGAGCGCGCCGTAGAGCTTGCTAAAGCACGCGGGGCCAAACGCGCGGTGATGCTGCCTGTCTCTGCACCCTTTCATTGCGCATTGATGCAACCTGCCGCAGACGCGATGGCGGAGGCCTTGGCCAGTGTCGCGATGAACGCGCCTGTTGTGCCACTGATCGGCAATGTGTTGGCGGCGCCAAGCGATGACCCCGCGCTGATCCGCGATAATCTGATCACACAGGTCACGGGCCGCGTGCGGTGGCGTGAATCCGTGACGTGGATGGCGCAAAATGATGTGACCGAAGCGTGGGAGGTTGGCGCGGGCAAGGTGCTGTCTGGCATGGTCAAGCGCATTGCGCGCGATTTGGAGACAAAAGCAATCGGAACGGCCGCGGACATTGCCGCACTTAAGGTATAAGGACGAGCTTTATGTTTGATTTGACGGGAAAATCTGCGCTTGTGACGGGCGCATCTGGGGGAATTGGTGCGGATATCGCCCGCGCGTTACATGGCGCGGGGGCGGTGGTTGCCCTGTCTGGCACACGGGTTGAGCCACTTGAAGCCTTGGCCGCCGAACTGGGTGCGCGGACCTATGTTATTCCCTGCAATCTGTCTGATGCTGAGGCGGTTGAAGCATTGTCGAAACAGGCGGTCGAGACCATGGGAGCCATGGATATTTTGGTCAACAATGCGGGCATCACGCGGGACAATTTATTCATGCGGATGTCAGACGAGGAATGGGCGCAGGTGCTGGAGGTTAATTTGACCTCAACCATGCGGCTGTGCCGCGGCGCGTTGCGCGGTATGATGAAATCGCGGTGGGGTCGGATCATCAACATCAGCTCTATCGTGGGGGCAACGGGCAACCCAGGGCAGGGGAATTATGCGGCCGCTAAAGCGGGCATGGTGGGTATGTCAAAAAGCCTTGCCCATGAGGTCGCAAGCCGTGGCGTGACGGTCAACTGTGTTGCGCCAGGTTTCATCGCAACACCGATGACAGATAAGCTGAATGAGGATCAAAAAGCGGCCATCAATGTCAAAATCCCTGCAGGGCGGATGGGAACACCCGAGGAGATTGCGGCAGCGGTGCTGTATCTGGCATCAAATGAAGCAGGATATGTTACCGGGGCCACGTTGCATGTGAATGGCGGCATGGCGATGCTTTAACAGTTGTGCTGTTATGGTCAGATTGAGGCATTGCCTTATTTCGTAAACATGTTATAGCGGCGCTGATTTTCGCCGAAAGGTTTTGCTTTTCGGCGGCTCTGGTTCTGTCACTGCTCAGGTTGAGTCGGTCAGAATTGGGATTAAGCGGCCCAAATTGGCCCAGTTAAACAGTGCAGGGGATAAACCCACGCACGAAACGGATGAGGAAAGAACATGAGCGATATCGCAGGTCGCGTGAAAAAAATTGTTGTCGAGCATCTGAGCGTAGATGAAGACAAAGTGACTGAAAACGCGTCTTTCATTGACGATCTGGGCGCGGATTCGCTCGATACGGTCGAGTTGGTAATGGCGTTCGAGGAAGAATTTGGCATTGAAATCCCCGATGATGCGGCGGAAACGATCCAGACTTTTGGCGATGCGGTCAAGTTCATCACTGACGCACAATAAGTCATTCCCTAAAGGTCCGCACGGTGGCTGAGGGAAAGGTTTTGAAAACGGCATCGTTGCGGCGGTGCCGTTTTTTTTGCGCCAAAATGACAAGGGAATCCTCCGGATTTCAGCGAGAGGGATTGCCCATCTTGGCACCCCTAGGCTATCAACGTGCAAGCTTTCGCGAAACGAGAGAAGGGCAGTGGAGATGCGGCGCGTTGTTGTGACAGGATTGGGACTAGTGACACCTCTGGCCACAGGGGTGGAGGAGACGTGGTCGCGGCTTTTGGCAGGCCAATCGGGAGCGGGAACAATCACCCGCTTTGACGCAAGCGGTCTGGCAACAACCTATGCCTGCGAAGTGAAGCGCGGTGATGGGTCGGATGGGACATTTAACCCTGATGTTTATATGGAGCCGAAAGAACAGCGCAAAGTGGATGAATTTATTCTCTATGGCGTTGCGGCGGCCGAGCAGGCCATCAAAGACGCAGGATGGGAGCCCGAAGATCGCGATGCGCTTGAGCGCACAGGTGTCTTGATTGGGTCGGGCATTGGTGGCTTGGCCTCGATTGCGGAAACATCCATCACGCTGAAGGAAAAAGGACCGCGCCGCGTGTCGCCTTTCTTTGTACCAGGTGCGCTGATCAATCTGATTTCTGGGCAAGTGTCGATCAAATATGGCTTCCGTGGGCCGAACCATGCGGTTGTGACGGCCTGTTCCACGGGCGCACATGCCATTGGGGACGCAGCGCGTCTAATCCAATGGGGCGATGCCGATGTGATGATTGCAGGCGGCGCAGAAAGCCCGATTTGTGAAATTGGCATTGCGGGCTTCAACGCGTGTAAAGCGCTGTCGACCAAGCGCGGGGATGAACCCCAAAAAGCAAGCCGTCCATGGGATAGCGACAGTGACGGGTTTGTCATGGGCGAAGGCGCTGGCGTGGTTGTGTTGGAAGAATATGAACATGCAAAAACGCGCGGCGCGAAAATCTATGCCGAGATTTTGGGCTATGGCCTGTCCGGTGATGCACATCACATCACCGCCCCGCCACCAGACCATGAAGGGGCCGAGCGCGCGATGCGTGCTGCGCTAAAGCGCGCAGGGCTACAGCCATCAGATGTGGATTACGTCAATGCGCACGGCACCTCGACCATGGCCGATACGATTGAATTGGGCGCGGTAGAGCGGTTGATGGGGGATCATGCAAAAAATCTGCTGATGTCCTCAACAAAATCCGCTACAGGGCATTTATTGGGCGCGGCGGGCGCGATTGAGGCGATTTTCTCAATCTTGGCCATTCGCGACCAAATTGTACCCCCCACGATCAACCTTGATACCCCTGCAGCAGAAACGGCCATCAATCTCTGCGCCAATCAGGCTGTTAAGGGTGAGATTAATGTGGTGCAGAGCAATTCCTTTGGCTTTGGTGGGACAAATGCCTGTCTGATTATGGGGAAAGTCTAACATATGTGGAAAAGCGTGGCTGCGAATGCGTTCAGCCTGCTGATTGTGCTGTGTATCACCGTGGCTGGCGCGATCGGGTGGGGTCAGCAGGAATTCACCAAGGAAGGGCCGCTTGAGGGGCCAATCTTTTTCGAGGTGCCGCGCGGTGCGGGGCTGTCGCAAGTAGCCGCGAGTTTGGCCGAAGCGGGGGCTATGACGCATCCTACGATTTTTCGTTTGGGGGCAGAATATAGCGACATGGCTGGCGCCATTCGCGCAGGATCTTTCGAAATTCCTGCGCACGCCTCAATGGAGGAGATTTTGGGTGTAATCACCCAAAACGCCGCCCCCGTTTATCGATATGTCGCAACCTATGTTCTGCGCATAGATGGCACGGGTGAGCAGCGTCTAGTTGAGCGTGTGCCTGGCAAAGGCGAGGTCATTGTATTGGCTGAATTTGCCTATGATGCGGAAATCCCAACGATTTACAGTGAGATCACCGAAAGCGGCGCTAGTATTGCCTATCGCGTTTCGATCCCAGAGGGATTGACATCGTGGCAGATTGTTGAAGGGCTGAAATCGGCAGAATTTCTAACCGGTGAGGTGGCGGAGATCCCTGCCGAAGGGTTATTGGCCCCAGACACCTACGAGGCCACGCGCGGCATGGAGCGGGCGGAGTTGTTGGTTCAGCTGCAAGCCCGCCAAGAGGCCATTTTGATTGAGGCGTGGGCTAATCGCGCGGAAAACCTACCGATCAGCACGCCGCAAGAGGCGTTGATCTTGGCCTCGATCATCGAGAAAGAAACGGGGCAGGCCGAAGAGCGTGGGGTTGTTGCCAGTGTTTTTACCAATCGTTTGCGGCAGGGAATGCGTTTACAGACTGACCCGACTGTGATCTACGGCGTTACAGAGGGACAAGGCGTTTTGGGGCGCGGTTTACGGCGCAGTGAACTTGACCGTGTAACCCCCTGGAATACATATCAAATTGACGGATTGCCACCAACGCCGATTGCCAATCCAGGGCGTGCTTCTATTGAAGCGGCGTTGAACCCTGACGACACGAATTACATCTTTTTCGTGGCCGATGGCACGGGCGGCCATGCCTTTGCCGAAACATTGGCCGAGCATAACCGAAATGTTGCCCACTGGCGTGAGATTGAGGCGGACGCGCGGGCCAATTCTGGAAATTGAGCTCGGCGCAAGACCAAGCGACAGGCATTCCCACCCGTGGCAGCGGAAGCCGTTTTGCCGCAGATCACGTCGGGGCTAACAAAGTGGAGATCGAGCCATTTGAAGACGGCACAGTGCCATTGGCATAGCGGGTGTCTAACCTTTCGCCGCCAATCACGGAGGCGTCGGAGATTTCAAATTCCCTAGGAGATATGACGCGGAAACAGCCCCAGCCTGCAAGCGTCCAAGCATTGCGCGAAATCGGTTGAGACAGGGAGCAGGCGGCAAAATAATTGGGGGGTAAGAATCCCTTAGATATTTGTGCCTTCGCGGGGATGCGAGGGGTGATTAACTAATCGGCCGTTGCCCGCCCCCAATTTTGAAAGCGCATTGGGTTTTCAAATATGCTACATCTGCTATATCGGTCGATTGAATTGGCATGATGGAGGCAGAATATGGCCCAGACATACCCAAAACCATCTAAGCTGGATCCTGTGTGGGATCGCATCTTACGTGAGGCGGAGGAAGCTATTGTGGCCGAGCCGCTGCTAGGTGGTGTGATCCATGGCTGCGTCCTACACCATAAATCGCTGGAGGCGGCCCTGGCCTATCGGATGTCGCAGAAACTGGCCTCAAGTGAGATGACCGAACAAATCCTGCGTGAGATCGCCGATGACGCCTATTACAGTGACCCAACCCTTGGGGCGGCAGCCCGGGCAGATATTGTCGCGGTGACGGATCGTGACCCTGCCTGCCATCGCTTTATCCAACCGCTTCTCTACTTCAAGGGGTTTCAAGCGGTGCAGGCCTATCGTTTAGGGCATTGGCTGTGGCAGCAAGGACGGCGCGATTTTGCATATTTTATTCAAATGCGCACGTCTGAGCTATTCGGCGTGGATATCCACCCAAATGCGCGGATCGGGCAGGGGATTATGATCGACCATGCTCATTCGATCGTGATCGGTGAAACAGCGGTGGTTGGCGACAATGTGTCGATGCTGCATTCCGTGACCCTGGGCGGCACGGGCAAAGAGGAAGAAGATCGGCATCCAAAAATTGGGGATGGCGTGTTGATCGGCGCAGGAGCCAAAGTTTTGGGCAATATCCGTGTTGGTCATTGCTCGCGCATTGCTGCCGGTTCTGTTGTCCTCCACGAGGTGCCTGATTGCACCACAGTTGCGGGGGTGCCAGCAAAGGTCGTGGGCGAAGCGGGATGCGCACAGCCCTCAATCAGCATGGATCAACTTTTGCCGACTGGCAAAACCGAATAAAGAAAAGCCCGCCAAAATGGCGGGCTTTTTTCTTTGTCAGCTTGCCGCGCGCGATTGGCGCTTACGCTCATGCGGATCAAGGAAGCGCTTGCGCAGACGGATCGAATTTGGCGTTACCTCAACCAGTTCATCATCATCGACATAGGCGATAGCCTCTTCCAGGCTGAATTGAATATGCGGAGTCAGGCGCACCGCTTCGTCAGAGCCAGAGGCACGCACGTTGGTCAATTTCTTACCCTTGAGCGGGTTCACTTCTAGATCATTGTCGCGACTATGTTCACCAATGATCATGCCTTGATAGACCTTTTCCTGCGGGCCAATGAACATGCGGCCGCGCTCTTCAAGGTTCCACAGGGCATAGGCCACGGCCTCGCCATCTTCCATCGAGATCAAAACGCCTGCGCGCCGACCTGGAATTGGCCCTTTATGGGGTGCCCATTCGTAGAAGACGCGGTTCAGCACGCCTGTTCCGCGCGTATCCGTCAAGAATTCCCCGTGATAGCCAATCAAACCACGCGATGGCACATGTGCCACTATACGGGTCTTGCCGCCACTCTGCTTCATCTCGACCAGATCGCCCTTGCGGGAGCCCGTTATTTTTTCAATCACCGCCCCTGCATATTCATCATCCACATCGACAGTTACTTCTTCGATGGGTTCTAGGCGTTGGCCGCCGTTATCACGGAACAAAACTTGCGGGCGGGAAATAGACAGTTCAAACCCCTCGCGGCGCATGTTCTCGATCAAAACACCCATCTGCAATTCGCCGCGCCCTGCAACCTCAAAGGCCTCGCCGCCGGGTGTATCAGTGACCTTGATGGCCACATTCGATTCCGCTTCTTTCATCAGGCGCTCACGGATCACGCGGCTTTGCACTTTTTTGCCATCTCGGCCTGCCATGGGGCTGTCATTGATACCGAATGTCACCGTAATGGTAGGTGGGTCAATCGGTTGCGCAGGGATCGCCTCGGTGACTTGGGGCGCGCAGATTGTATCTGCTACAGTGGCCTTGGTCATACCTGCAAGGGTCACAATATCGCCCGCTTCAGCCGCATCGATGGGTTGCTGACCCAAGCCACGAAAGGCCAAGATTTTGCTCACACGAAAAGTCTCGATCTGGGTGCCATCTCGCGACAGGGCCTTGACGGTTTCATTTGGCTTTAGCGTGCCGCTCTCAACGCGCCCTGTCAGGATGCGCCCAATAAACGGGTCAGAGCCGAGCGTTGTGGCCAACATCCGAAACGGCGCGCCGCGTTCTGTAATCTGACGCGGGGAAGGAACATGACGCATCACCAATTCAAACAGTGCCGTCAAATCCTTGCGCGGCCCTTCCAGCGATGTATCAGCCCAACCAGAGCGCCCTGATGCGTAGAGATGTGGAAAATCAAGCTGCTCATCACTTGCACCGAGCGAAGCGAAGAGATCAAAACATTCGTTCAAGGCGCGATCAGGCTCGGCATCTGGCTTATCCACCTTGTTCAGCACAACGATGGGGCAAAGGCCGAGCGCCAGTGCCTTTGATGTTACGAATTTCGTCTGTGGCATTGGTCCTTCTGCGGCATCCACCAACAAGACCACTCCATCCACCATGCTCAAAATGCGCTCCACCTCGCCGCCGAAATCGGCGTGGCCCGGGGTGTCTACAATATTAATCCGCGCGCCATTCCATTCCACGCTAGTGGCCTTGGCTAGAATGGTGATCCCACGCTCGCGCTCTAGGTCATTGCTGTCCATCGCGCGCTCAGCCACGGCTTGGTTCTCGCGGAAGGCGCCCGATTGCTTGAGCAGCTCATCAACAAGGGTTGTTTTGCCATGGTCAACATGGGCGATAATCGCGATATTACGCAGTTCCATCGGAATTCCTTATCCGCAAAGGGGGAGAGTTTCGCAGGCCCATAACGGCAAAGCCCGACAAAAGCCAGCAGCATTTGAGTAGGACGTGGATTGGTTGTGCCAGAATATGGCGGAGAGACAGGGATTCGAACCCTGGGTGGAGTCACCCCCACAACGGTTTTCGAGACCGCCCCGTTCGACCACTCCGGCACCTCTCCGCACTTTGGGTCAGGGTGGTGGGGGCATAGCGGCAGGCGGCAGGGCGCGCAAGGGGGTGTGGCCTGCTGCTTGCAAGATTTTTTGTGCCCTTCAATGCAGGGCCCCACTTGCCGTGATTTACCCCTGACTTCACCTTGACAGCCAAACGCCTTTTGGGGCATACGCAGCACGCAGGCCGCGCGAGGTGACTCGGGCGGTTTCTGATTATTGTTATGAACGCCCTAAAAATTGGGTGCGCAGCCAGAGGCGCAGGTGAATCAAACGCTTGCACGAACACCCTAAGGCGGGGGCCACACGGCGCGGAACTGGAAAGGAAAGACCCATGTTCGCGGTCCTTAAGACAGGCGGAAAACAGTATAAAGTGCAGGCGGGTGACGTTCTGCGTGTAGAGAAACTTGCTGCTGCAGCGGGTGAAACCGTTCAATTCAACGAAATTCTGATGGTCGGCGGCGACAAGCCAGTTCTTGGTGCGCCGCTTGTGTCTGGTGCTGCCGTTCAGGCCACTGTGATCGACCAGATCAAAGGCGAAAAGCTGATCCACTTTGTTAAGCGTCGCCGTAAGCACGGCTCGAAACGTACGAAGGGCCATCGTCAGCAACTGACCTTGTTACGCGTGACAGACATCCTTGCCTCTGGTGCGGATAAATCTGGTGTGAAGGCGGCTGTTGGTGCGGGTTCTGTTTCTGCGGCTGAAATGGCGGCCCTGGCTGCATCAACCCCCACAAAGGCCCCTGCGAAAAAGGCAGCAACATCAAAAGCAGCAGATGCGGCAGAGAAGCCTGCAAAAGTAGTTGCAAAAAAGCCTGCGGCCGCAAAGGCAGAGGTTGTAAAGGCAGACGCACCTAAAAAGGCCCCTGCCAAGAAAGCAGCCCCGAAGAAGGATGCTGCTGAAAAGAAAGCCGCAGCTCCTAAAAAGGCCCCTGCGAAACCCAAAGCCGCGAAAGCGGACAAGGCATAAGGAGAGAGACACATGGCACATAAAAAAGCAGGTGGCTCGTCCCGCAACGGTCGCGACAGTGCTGGTCGCCGCCTTGGCATTAAGAAATTCGGTGGCGAAGCCGTAATTCCAGGTAACATCATCTGCCGTCAGCGCGGTACAAAATGGTGGCCGGGTGAAGGTGTCGGCATTGGCAAAGATCACACAATCTTCGCAACCGCCGATGGCAATGTCAGGTTCCGCAAGGGCTTTAAGGGCCGCACATTTATCTCCGTGTTACCGAAAGCAGAAGCTGCTGAGTAACGCCACGCTTTTCGCGATGTTTTCGAAAAGGGGCCGGCGTTTCTGCCGGCCCTTTTTCCGTTGGTTTGGGCCCTAAAGTGGGGCAGTAGGTGCGTTCATGAAGCAAGACAAAATCACCACGCAATCTGTCATCACGACAGAACGCTTTCAGCTGCGCCCCTTAAGCATGGCGGATACAGGGTTGATGTCGCTTTACGCATCCGACAAGCGTGTGGCCGAGATGACGCCCAATATCCCGCATCCGCTGCCGCCTGGGGCAGTCGAAGCCATGATTGAACGCGCCTTGGCGGATCAATCTCAAGATGTGATTTGGGCCATTGATGCCAGCCCTTCAGATGGGGCGGAATTGGTTGGCGTGATCGAATTGCACCAAATGGATCGCGCGCAGTCGGAAATCCGCTATTGGGTGGCCCCCGCAATGTGGAACACGGGCATCGCCTCTGAAGTTGTGCGCGCCCTCATTGCTGCCAATCCGCTGGCAAATGACACAATTTTCGCAAGCGTCTTTCAGGACAACCCTCGCTCTGCGCGTGTTTTGGTGAATGCAGGCTTTGAATATTTGGGCGATGCAGAAAGCTATTCAGTCGCGCGCCGCGCGGCATTGCCCACATGGACATATTTGAAAAAACTGATCTAAGGCGCTAAGGCAGGTCTCAGACATTCCGAATTTGGCAAGGGAGCGCCAAAAGCTGCCCGCGAAAGGTGACTTATGAAATTCCTTGATCTTGCCAAAGTTTATATCCGCTCGGGCGCGGGCGGCTCTGGCTGCGTCAGTTTTCGCCGCGAAAAATTCATTGAATATGGCGGCCCTGATGGCGGCGATGGTGGGCGCGGCGGTGATGTCTGGGCGGTTGCGGTTGATGGGCTCAATACCCTGATTGATTTTCGGTATCAGCAGCATTTCTTTGCCAAAAACGGGCAGCCTGGCATGGGGCGTCAGCGTACAGGCAAAGATGGTGACGAGATCATTTTACGCGTGCCTGCGGGTACAGAAATCCTTGACGAAGACATGGAAACCGTCATCTCCGATCTGACCGAGGTTGGCCAGCGCGTGCTGCTGGCCAAGGGTGGTAATGGTGGTTTTGGAAATTTACATTTTAAATCCGCCACCAATCAGGCCCCCCGCCGCGCAAATCCAGGCCAAGAGGCGGTCGAGCGCACCATTTGGCTGCGCCTCAAACTGATTGCAGATGCGGGCCTTTTGGGTCTGCCAAATGCGGGTAAATCGACATTTCTCGCAGCAACATCCAATGCTCGCCCGAAAATCGCAGATTATCCCTTTACCACGCTGCACCCGAATTTGGGTGTTGTTGGGGTCGATGGGGTCGAATTTGTGGTTGCCGATATTCCGGGCTTGATCGAAGGCGCTTCAGAAGGCAGGGGGCTTGGTGATCTGTTCTTGGGTCATATTGAACGCTGCGCGATCTTGTTGCACCTGATTGATGGCACATCCGAGGATGTTGTAGGTGATTATGAAACCATTGTGACCGAGCTAGAGGCCTATTCAGACGCGCTGTGTGATAAGCCCCGTGTTACAGTTCTCAATAAAATCGACGCGCTCAGCGATGAGGAAATCGCCGAAAAACGCCAGGCCCTGCAAAAGGAGATTGGCGGTAAAGTCATGTTGATGTCAGGGGTCGCAAAAACAGGCGTGACCGAGGTATTACGCGTCATGCGCGCGGGTATTGATGACAGCAATCTGCGTCAAAAGAAGTTGGACGCAAAGGAAGACGAAGCGTGGCGGCCATAACACAGACCCAGCAGGCGGTGCCGCAACTGGCACAGGCGCGGCGATTGGTGGTGAAAATCGGCTCGGCCCTATTGGTCGATCGTGTATCGGGCCACTTGCGCGAGGCATGGCTTCAGGATTTGACAGCGGATATTGCTAGGCTGCGCAACCGCGGCACGGATGTCATCGTGGTCTCCTCTGGCTCAATCGCGCTTGGTCGCGGTGTGCTTGGATTTGGCGCCAAAATGCTCTCCCTTGACGAAGCGCAGGCCGCCGCCGCGGTGGGGCAAATCCGTTTGGCCCGCGCCTATGAAGAATATCTCGCCCCGCATGGAATCACAGCCGCACAAATCCTACTGACCCTGGATGATAGTGAAGATCGGCGGCGCTATTTGAACACGCGTGCAACCTTTGCAACGCTCTTGGCACAGAGCGCCGTTCCCATCGTCAATGAAAACGACACTATTGCTACTGATGAAATCCGCTATGGCGACAATGATCGTCTGGCGGCGAATGTGGCGGCCATGGCGGGTGCGGATCAATGTATCTTGCTGTCAGATGTTGATGGGCTTTATTCCGCCAACCCATCCCAAGATCCAAACGCCACGCATTTTCCTGTAATCCATGACATCACCCCTGAGATCGAAGCGATGGCAGGCGATGCGGGAACGGGTCTTTCGAAGGGTGGCATGAAAACCAAACTAATTGCCGCGCGCAATGCCATGAGTGCAGGATGCGCCATGGCGATTGCCCAAGGAGCGGTGAGTGCGCCCCTTGCGGCGATTGAGCGTGGCGCACGAGTGACATGGTTTATTCCGACACTCGACCCCCAAGATGCGCGCAAGCGTTGGATTTTGGGAATGAAGCCCAAAGGTAGCCTGACCTTGGACGCAGGCGCGTTGCGCGCGCTCAATTTGGGGAAATCTCTTCTGCCTGCTGGGGTGTATAAGGTCTCAGGCAGTTTCTTACGCGGCGACCCTGTCGAGTTGCTTGGTCAAGATGGCGCGCATATCGGGATTGGCCTGTCGCGCTATAGTGCCGATGAAACCAAGATTATTGCGGGCCATCATTCTGATCAGATTGAAGAATTGCTTGGCTATCCAGGGCGCGCGGCCTTGGTGCATCGTGATGACATAGCCTTATAAGGGAGGTCTGCGCCGGTGGCAGAGGATATCACAGGTTTGATGAACGGCCTATGCGCGGGAGCGAAAACTGCGGCGCGCGCGCTGGCCACGGCATCGGCGGAACGCAAACATGCAGCTCTGATTGGCGCGGCGAATTATGTATGGGAATCTCGAGCAGATATTCTGGCCGCGAATGCGCAAGATCTGGATTACGGGCGTGAGAAAGGCCTAACAGCGGCGATGATGGATCGCCTCAACCTGACTGAGGATCGGCTGCGTGACATCGTGGGCGGCCTGCGGGCGATTGCAGAACAGCCTGATCCAATTGGCGCTACGATTGCAGAATGGGACAGGCCCACAGGGTTACATATCGCCCGCGTGCGCACTCCGCTTGGCGTGGTTGGTGTAATCTATGAAAGCCGCCCCAATGTCACCGCAGATGCGGCCGCGCTATGCCTGAAATCTGGTAATGCCGTGATATTGCGGGGAGGATCGGAAAGCTTTCATTCCTCCCGCGCCATCCATGCCGCGATTGTGTGTGGTATCATCGAGGCGGGCCTGCCCGCAGAGGCAGTGCAAATCGTGCCAACACGGGATCGCACGGTTGTCAGCGCCATGCTGAATGCACAAGGACAGATCGACGTGATTGTGCCACGCGGCGGCAAGGCCTTGGTCGGTTTAGTGCAGGCTGAGGCCCGAGTGCCTGTCTTTGCCCATCTTGAGGGCATCTGCCATATCTATATCGACAAGGATGCTGATTTGGACAAGGCGCTTCGCGTGGTGTTGAATGCAAAAACCCGCCGCACGGGTATTTGTGGGGCTGCTGAATGTTTGCTGATCCATCAAGACCTTATTAAAACACATGCGGAACCCATCATTGCCGCACTTCTGGCCGCAGGTGTTGAGGTGCGCGCCGATGGTGCCTTAGCCGATATAGCGGGCACAAAGCGCGCCGCAGCAGACGATTTTGGCAAAGAATTCTTGGATATGATTATCGCGGCAAAGACCGTTAAGTCGCTGTCTGCCGCGATGGATCACATCGCCCAATTTGGTTCTGGCCATACGGACGCGATCCTGACGGAAAACCCTGAGGCCGCACAGGTTTTTGTCGCAAATGTCGACAGCGCAATTGTGATGGTCAACGCCTCAACCCAATTCGCCGATGGTGGGGAATTTGGAATGGGCGCTGAAATCGGTATCGCCACGGGCAAAATGCACGCCCGCGGGCCCGTAGGCGCAGAGCAACTGACCTCATTCAAATATATCGTCAAAGGAAACGGGACGACCCGCGCATGAGTAACGATCCCAAAACCACCAGTCAGATCATTCGCCGCCAAGCCATGGATATTGGCGCGGCACGGCCAGTGGCCACGCCTTTGCACCAATCCGTGGTCTATGCCGCAGGCAGCCCTGACCAGCTGGACGCGCAATATAGCGGGCAATTGGCGGGCTATACCTATGCGCGTGAAGGTCATCCTAACGCTGCGGCATTGGCCGCGCGTATTGATGCGCTAGAAGGCGCAGAGGGCGGTTTGATCACAGGGTCAGGCATGGCAGCAATCACCGCTGCACTTCTGGGGCTTTTGAAGGCGGGCGAACACATGATCGGCGCTGACCAGCTTTATGGCCGCTCATTGCGGTTGATGTCACAAGACCTTCCGCGTTTTGGAATTGAGACGGGCCAATTTGATCCAACCGATGCGCCTAGCCTCAAACGCGCCCTTCGCCCCAACACGAAATTAATTCTGGTTGAAGCCCTCTCAAACCCCACCTTGCGTGTGGCCGATATGGCAGGCATTGCCGAGATTTGCGCCCAACATGGTTTAATCATGGTCTTGGACAATACCTTTACTACGCCCGCAATGATGCGCAGTTATCATGTCGGGGCAGATATCATCATCCATTCCGTGACCAAACTTTTGGCAGGCCATGCCGATGTGACCTTAGGCTATGTAGCCGCAAAAAACCCAGACCATCGTAAAGCGATCTATGATTTTGCGGTCACAACGGGCATGACGCCTGCGCCCTATGAATGTTGGCTGGCCGAACGGGGTCTGTTTACCTTTGATCTGCGCTATGCGCGGGCACAGGAAAATGCAGCCGCCTTGGCCGAATTTTTGGCCCATCACCCAAAGGTAAAGCGGGTGCTTTATCCAACGCGTCCCGATCACCCTGATCACATCCGCGCCATGGCGCTATTTGAGGGGCAGGGGGGCAATATGCTGTCGTTTGAGATTGAAGGCGGTCGCGATGCGGCCAATCGTTTTGTGCAAGCGGCCCCCAATATCGCCTTTGCGCCCACATTGGGAGATGTGGCCTGTTCCCTAAGCCATCCCGCCTCGAGCAGTCACCGCGCCTTGACGACTGAGGCGCGCGCGGCCCTTGGCATCAGCGAAGGCTTTTTGCGCCTGTCAGTCGGGATTGAAGATGTGACGCAACTCAAGACCGACTTCACGGTGGCACTGTCGGCGGTTTAGAGCCTGATCTACCTGTCCTTATCGCCCAGAACCAACAGACTAACCTTGAACCCCAAGGCCTGATTTTCCAGTTCTTGTCGGATCAAAGAGGGGTCACCTAGCTTATCGAAAATGACCACCAAACGCCCCCGAAATGGGGACTTGCGCAGTTGAACAACTCTATCGCGTCAAATTTCGGGCCGATCAAGGGCGAGATCACCATATCAGGGCGCTCACTGACCAAAATTTCGGGCATTTTTTCAATATTTACCGCCATAACCGCTTCCGCGGCATCAACCACCATGCGCGGCAAACGAGAGGCAAGATTTGGTGGGACATCCACCAAAACCAAATTGCGAATTTCGCGCAATGCCGTGTCATTATTCGAAGCCGATGACATCTTCTCACACTCTCAATTGGGCCATTAAACCCCTGACGTCCTATCCATTATCCGCAGCAAAATCATTACAGATGCAACAAATTAGAATTAAAAAGCACAAAAAAGGGGCGGTCGACATTTTCCGAAACTTGGCGAAGCTAGGGGCGAATTGATTCGTCCCTCATGCCCCCAAAAAGGCCTAGAAAATGAGCAACAACCATTCCTTTGAGGCAATTGTGACAGCCATGTTCGACTGCGTGCCTGACCCAATGGTGCGCTTGGGGCCGAATGGTATTTTGCTCGAACAAAACGAAGAAGCCGAGACCATGTTTGGCACTTGGGCGCAAGGCCGCTCTTATGTAACGCTGTTTCGCCAGCCCACATTGGCACAGGCGATTGAACAGGTTTTGCAATCTGGGGTCTCATCCGAGGCGGAATTTATCCATACCAGCACTGCAGGGGCAGAGCGGTTTATCGTGCGCATCACGGCCTTGCCCGAAGCAAAACTTGGTATTGTCTTGCATTTCGAAGATGTCACACATCTGACCGAGGTTGAAGAAATGCGCCGCGATTTTGTGGCCAATGTCAGCCACGAATTGCGCAGCCCGCTTACGGCAATTCTTGGGTTTATCGAAACACTGCGCGGGCCTGCCGCCAAAGACCCCGCAGCCCAATCGCGTTTCTTGCAGATCATGCAAGATGAAGCGCAGCGGATGAACCGCCTGATAGGGGATCTTTTGTCGCTGTCACGGGTTGAATCACAACAGCGGCAACGCCCCGATCAAGTGATTGACGTGATGCATGTTGTCTCGCGCGTGCAGGCGGCCTTGCGCCCCTTGGTCGAAGAAAGCGGCTGTCAGGTGTTGATACAGCGCCCCGATGATGTCAGCACGGAATTGCGCGGCGACAGCGATCAACTGACACAGGTTTTTCGCAACCTTATTGAAAACGCCCTTAAATATGGCGGAAAAAATAAGGTTGTTACAATCAAAATGCGCCACGAGACAGGACAGGGTAGCCTTAAGGGCAGACTTTTATGTGTCGATGTCATCGATCAGGGGGAGGGAATTGATCCGTTGCACATTCCGCGCCTGACAGAGCGATTCTATCGCGTGGACAATCACCGCAGTCGCGGCATGGGGGGGACGGGATTGGGCCTTGCGATTGTGAAACATATTGTCCAACGCCATCGCGGGCGATTGAAAATCACTTCAGAACAGGGGAAAGGCAGCTGCTTTTCCGTGATTCTTCCCAGCGAATGACCACGAGAATTCGTCGTTTTCCTTAAGTAATATTTAAAATTTCTAAATTTCGCAGAATTTTCACAAAATTCGCGCGATCCGATAGCATTGTCATATAACTGTTACGTTTCTGTCACAAAAGCTTATCGAACCACGCATAGGGAACCCAGCAAGAGCGCGGCATGATGCCCGTTCTGCCAACCCGAAAACCAATTGGAGTGACAGAAGAATGTCTTTCACAAAATTGACCGTTTCCGCCCTTGCACTGGCGGCACTGTCCGCTACAGGCGCGGCAGCCCAAAGCCGTAACAATGTTAGCATTGCAGGTTCATCCACTGTTCTGCCTTACGCGAATATCGTTGCCGAAGCGTTTGGCGCCGAAACTGACTTCGCAACCCCCGTAGTTGAGGGTGGCGGTTCGTCAACTGGTCGCCGCATGCTATGCGAAGGTGTTGGCGAAGGTACAATCGATATCGCGAACTCTTCCAGCTTGATGAAAGACTCTGAGCGCGAAGTATGTGCTAGCAACGGTGTTACCCCGATCGAAGTTCGTATTGGATATGACGGCATCGTATTCGCATCCGACATCAACGGCCCGTCTTTCGCCTTCACACCTGCGGACATTTACTTGGCGATTGCCGCTGAACTGCCGGTTGATGGCGCAATGGTTGCCAACCCAAACAATAACTGGTCTGACGTGAATGGTGATTTTCCCTCGCAGGAAATCAACATGTTCGTTCCTGGTACGAATCACGGCACACGCGAAGTTTTCGAAGAAAAAGTGATCCTCGCAGGTTGTGAAGAAACTGGCGCAGCAGAAGCAATGGCCGGCATGGGCATGGACGAAGATGCAGTTGAAGAGGCCTGCATGGCCTTGCGCACCGATGGCCGTTCGGTTGACATCGAAGGCGATTATACACAGACGCTTGCCAACCTAGACAGCACCCCAACGGGTCTCGGCGTATTTGGTTTGTCTTTCTATGAAAACAACACCGATCGTCTTCAGGTTGCGACCATGTCTGGCGTTACCCCCACTGTTGACGCAATCGCATCAGGAGAGTACCCAGTATCGCGCCCTCTACAGTTCTACGTCAAGCAAGAGCATATCGGCGTCATCCCAGGTTTGAAGGAATATGTTGAGTTCTTCATCTCTGATGAAATCGCAGGCTCTGGTGGCCCATTGGCTGAATACGGCCTTGTTCCTGACCCAGAGTTGGCAGCGACCCAAGCAATGGTTGCAGGTCTCTAATATCTGACGATTTTCTAAATTTGGTCTGGGCGGTTCTGCCGCCCAGATCCACCCCGCCCAAAAGGGCAAAATTTACAAGAGCAGAGCGGACGACCAAATGCCCCCGACCATCAGCATTTCGCTTGTTTTAGCCCTTATCGCTGTTCTTGCGATTGTGGGCTTTTTTTTCGGGCGCGCCCGCGCGATTTCTGTCGCAAACGGGGTTGAGTCGAGCCTGCATTCGCTTCCGAAACAACATGGCACGCATGTGGCCCTCGCTACATTTGTCCCAGCATTGATTTTCATTATCTTATGGTCAATGGGATCAGGCGTTGCTTCAAACCGCTACACCGCCTCAATCATTAATCCAAATGCACCTGAATTACAGCTTTCCGCTGACACTACCATTGGCTTGCCGCAGGAAGAGATAGACGTCCGCCTTGCTGCACAGCGCGATCTGTTTGTGGCAAATGTGAAAGGCCTGGCGATTGCAATTGATGGCTATATCGCCAACGGCAAAGCCACAGAATCCGATATTGAACGTTGGCGCGTGGATTTCGCCACCTTTGCGCAACGACTGCGCGATGACGGGCAGGTTATCGGTTCAAGCGTATCACAGAGGTTGCTAGATACCGCCTTGCGCCTGCGCAGTTTCAACGCGATTATTGAAGTTATAGGGCGCGTTTGCGCAATCCTATTGTCCATCTGCGGCTTTCTATATGGGCTAAAGTTGATCAGCCGCGATTTCCGTGCGCGCACCGCGGTCGAGCGTTGGATCCTTGGATTTTTGGTCTTTGCATCGATGATCGCCGTTTTGACGACAGTTGGCATCTTATCCGCCATCACTTTTCCAACTTTGGCCTTTTTTAAGGAATATGGGATTTTAAATTTCCTATTTGGCTTAGAATGGGGGCCCGCGGGAGATGTTGCGGGCGTACCTGAGGGGCCAGATGGCACCTATATATCGGCGCTTGGTTTCTTGCCCTTGATCTGGGGCACTCTCTATATCGCTTTTGTTGCGCTACTGGTGGCGGTTCCCTTAGGTCTGTCTGCGGCCATCTACCTGTCAGAGTTCGCCCCAAGAGCGGTACGCTCCATAATTAAACCAGCGCTTGAGGTCCTTGCTGGTATCCCGACTATCGTTTACGGCATCTTTGCTCTAGTTACGGTCGGCCCATTTTTGCAGGCGGTGGTGGGATCAACGATTATGCCAAACACCGTCTCTGTCCTAACTGCTGGCGTGGTGATGGGGATGATGTTGGTGCCGTTCGTATCGTCTTTGTCGGATGACGTGATCAACGCTGTGCCCCAGGCCATGCGCGATGGTTCACTCGGACTTGGCGCGACACCTGCTGAAACGGTTGTTAAGGTGATCTTGCCTGCCGCCTTACCTGGGATTGTGGGCGCCATTGTTTTGGCCGCGTCCCGCGCCATCGGAGAAACCATGATTGTGGTTCTCGCCGCGGGCGCGCTGTCTTCGGTCACAGGGTTGGAACCAAACCCATTCGGGGCGGTTGTGACTGTGACAACCCGCATCGTGGCCGTCCTCACAGGTGAGGGGTCAGGGTTCGACTCGATTGATGTTCTGGCGGTTTTCGCGCTGGCGTTCACGCTCTTCTTCGTTACGCTGGGGTTGAACCTTCTCGCACAGCAGATTGTTGCCAAATATCGGGAGCAGTATGACTGATGACTGAGTTGTCCAACCCCTCTGATCTGCCAAACCGCAAGCTGCAGTCGCTATATGCCCGCTCAGAGCAGGTGCAAAAGCGCCACCAAAAGGGTCTCGCGCTGCGCATTCTTGGCATATCGGCCATCACATTGGTTTTGTTTTTCCTTTGTGTGCTTTTATGGTCAATCGTCTCGCGCGGCATCCCTGCACTCTGGCAATATCAAGCCGAGATTGAACTCTACTACGACCCTGCAATTCTGAATGAAAACGGGGGGGCGGTCACGCCAGAGGAAATCGCTGATGTAAGCCTGCGCTCGGGGTTTGAGCGTGGGATTTACGCAAACTCCCTCAAATCCACAATTGAGGCCGCAGGGATTGACGTCATGGCCACTGTTACCGCGCGTTATGCTGACCGCGCGGAGGAAATTTTGAGCCAAGCGGGTCTTATCGATGGAGCGGGCGTGCCTTTGTCAGATCTGCGAAGGGGTGCTGTCGTAGGCGGTGATGTCGCCCGTATCTTTGGCCAAGCTGGCAGCGCCTTGCGCGGGGCACAATCAGCCCTTGAGGGCGATGATATCGCGGCCGCAAACACAGCGCTTGAGGCCGCGACTACGGCCCTCTCTGGTACGGGCTTTGCATCTGCCGCGTCACAGGTTCAGGCCATTGCCGATGGGGTGACGGCTGACGCCATGCCTGCTGCCGCCGTAGCTTTGACACAAACTGGCTTGCAATCCGCCTTACTCGATGCCGCAGGTCTGATGCGCCAACCTGCAGAATTTGATGATGCGGCCTTGGCCTCGATGATCTATGCCGCCAATCGCCGCGACACGCGTGATTACCTTGTGGCTAACCCCAATCTGGTCGGCGAAACTGAGTTCACAGGTGTGCCTGTTGCAATCTCACTCACCCGCTATCTCGCGGGTGAATTGCAAGGTCGCGGTCAAGCCGATATGCCACCTGGTTTTGAATTGGGTCATCTGGCCATGGCGGATGCAATGGTTGAGGCCAACATCATCAATCGCCATTTCCATTGGAAATTCTTTACCAATCTTTACTCGCAAAACGGCGAAATCACGGGGATTGGCCCTGCCTTGATGGGCTCGCTCTATATGATGCTGGTGGTCTTGGTGTTCTCGCTGATTTTTGGTGTAGCAGCCTCAATTTATCTTGAGGAATTCGCGCCCAAAAACAAATTCACCGATTTTATCGAGATCAACATTGCCAACCTTGCGGCGGTGCCATCCATCGTGTTCGGTATCCTTGGGGCTGCTATTTTATTCGCGCTGACGGATCTTGGCATTATGGCCTCCATTCGGGGCACGGCCTTGCTCGGTGGATTTGTTCTGTCTTTGATGACACTGCCCACAATTGTGATCGCGACCCGCGCGGCCCTCAAGGCGGTGCCGCCTTCAATCCGCGAAGCAGCACTTGGGGTAGGGGCCTCGAAGGTGCAGGCCATGTTCCACCATATTCTGCCCCTCGCCGCGCCAGGCATTCTGACGGGCACGATTATCGGTATCGCACAGGCCCTTGGGGAAACCGCACCATTGCTGCTGATTGGTCTGTCTGTATCAACGGGCGCGGATCTGCTATCCTCACCCTTTAGCGGGGGTCTGTTGGAACAGGCACAATCCATGCCAACGGTTGTTTACCTTTTAGCACAAAATGAAGATGCGCCTGTGCGCGAAGGTTTGGCACAATCCGCGATTATCGTGATGCTGGCCCTTCTGTTTTTGTTGAACTTCCTCGCCATTATCCTGCGCCGTAAATTCGAGCGGAGGTGGTAAGTCATGGAGACGAAAGTGAATAATATGCAACTCGACACCCGTATTGCAGGCGAGGATGCCATCAAGATCGCCGCGCGCAATGTGCAGGTCTATTATGGCGACACCCATGCGATTAAGGACGTGAATGTCGACATTCTCGATAAAACCGTGACCGCCTTTATTGGCCCGTCAGGCTGTGGGAAATCGACCTTTCTGCGCTGTTTGAACCGCATGAATGACACGATCTCGATTGCGCGCATTGAAGGCGATATTCGCATTGATGGCGAGGATATTTACGACCGCCGCGTTGACCCTGTGCAATTACGCGCCAAGGTGGGGATGGTGTTCCAAAAACCAAACCCGTTCCCAAAATCCATTTACGAAAACGTGGCCTATGGCCCGCGCATTCACGGCTTGGCCCGAAGTAAGGCTGATCTAGACGAGATCGTTGAAAAAAGTTTGCGCCGTGCGGCCCTGTGGGATGAGGTGAAAGACCGCCTTGATGACCCAGGAACGGGTCTGTCGGGCGGGCAGCAGCAGCGCCTTTGTATCGGGCGAGCTGTGGCCACCAACCCCGAGATTTTGCTGATGGACGAACCATGTTCAGCGCTTGACCCAATCGCGACCGCGCAGGTGGAAGAACTGATTGACGAGCTGCGCAGCAATTATTCGGTGGTGATCGTAACCCACTCGATGCAGCAGGCCGCACGCATCAGCCAAAAGACCGCGTTTTTCCACCTAGGAAACTTGGTTGAATTTGACTACACCTCAAAAATTTTTACCAATCCCGAAGACTCGCGCACCGAAAGCTATATCACGGGCCGTATCGGTTAATTCTCGGCTTGGAAGGACTGCCATGAACACGAATGAACACATCGTTTCCTCATTTGACCGCGACCTAGAAAGCATTCAGGCGGGGATCATGAAGATGGGCGGGTTGGTAGAGGACTCGATCCATAAATCGGTCTTGGCTTTGGATACGCGTGACCTTGAACTGGCCGATCTGGTGCGGGCAGGGGACGCAGCTATTGATGCCTTGGAAACCCAAGTGAACGAAGAAGCCGCGCGCATTTTGGCATTGCGGTCGCCTACAGCGTCCGATTTGCGCACTGTGCTCTCTGTTTTCCGCGTCTCGACCAATTTGGAACGGATTGGGGATTATTCGAAAAACATCGCCAAGCGCAGCCATGCGGTGATGGCACAGCCCCCAATTGAGGACGCAACTGCCTCACTGCGCCGAATGGCGCGGGAGGTGGAGCTGATGCTCAAAGATGTGCTTGATGCCTATATCCAACGTGATCTGGGCTTGGCCGAAGATGTGCGCGAGCGCGATATTGAAATTGATCAGATTTATTCCGCACTTTTCCGCGAATATCTAACTTTTATGATGGAGGATCCAAGATCAATTACGGCCTGTATGCATTTGCATTTTATGGCAAAAAATATTGAGCGTATGGGGGATCATGTCACCTCGATTGCCGAGCAGGTAGTCTATCTCGTAACGGGCGCACTGCCTGAGGATATCCGCCCCAAGCAAGATTTGATCTCCGAAGCCTCTAATAAGTCGTAAACCAACCCCAAAAGTAGAGTGACATGGCACATTCCCCCGTAATTTTGGTTGTCGAAGACGAACCCGCACAGCGCGAGGTTTTGGCCTATAATATTGCTGCCGAAGGGTTTGATGTTCTGACCGCCGATAGCGGTGATGAGGCATTGCTTATCGCGCGCGAAACACCGCCCGATTTGATTATTTTGGATTGGATGCTGCCCAATGTGTCAGGCATCGAGGTGTGCCGTCAGTTAAAGTCGGGCACCCAAACGGCGCGGATCCCCGTGATCATGCTCTCTGCGAGATCCGAGGAAGTGGATAAAATCCGCGGCCTCGAGACGGGCGCAGATGATTATGTCACGAAACCTTATTCTTTGGCCGAGCTTTTGGCCCGCACCCGAAGCCAGTTGCGCCGCACGCGGCCATCTTCGGTGGGGGAGACATTAGAATATGAGGATATCAAACTCGACACCAGTGCACATCGCGCATTCCGTGGTGAGGTACAGATCAATCTTGGGCCGACTGAGTTTCGGTTGCTGACCGCGTTTATGGAACGTCCTGGTCGCGTCTGGAGCCGTGAACAATTGCTCGACCGCGTATGGGGCCGCGATATCTATGTCGACAGTCGCACAGTCGATGTTCATGTGGGCCGTCTGCGCAAGGCGCTACGCGGGGGGGGCGAGGGTGACCCAATCCGCACTGTGCGCGGCGCTGGATATGCACTTGGCTAACCATGTGGGTGCGGGTATTTGCGCCCATCCGTTTATCCGATAATCATGATTATGTTAAATATTGTGGTGCTGAAACCTGGACGATTACTTCAATAAAGTATCGCAACCACATAATTTTACGAAGAAATAATATTCGCTCGACAGCCATCCCCCCGCGCAGATACATTCAATTCGCTAAACTTGGGGGGTGTTATGGTTGATGCACGAACTGCGCGTTACTTAGCCTACGCTGATGCCGAGAGCTTGGTCGCACTTCATCAAGAGATGCTGACGTCTTACGGCTTTCGCTGTTTCATATATGCCACCAACCCGATTGCTGCTGAATTTGGCAAAACGGGTCACGCGCATGAAAACCGTATCCTGCACAACTGCCCAAAAACGTTGATTGCGGGCTATGTTGGCGAAAATCTCTATCGCGTCTGTCCTATCGTCAAATGGGCCATGTCCAACACTGGTGCAGAACCTTGGACGCATCTGTCATCAGCGCCACCATGCGGCAAATGCGGAATTCAGATTGATCGGCGCAGAACATATGACCCAAGAGGCTCTTATCGAGATATGGGATGAACACCGTGAAATTATCTTTGCCTATTGTCATCTGTTCCACCTATGCGCCACTGCACTGCCCGTATCGCCACATTTGCGAATCCTAACGGAACGACAGCGCGAAGCGTTGGAATTGGTAATCAAGTGGCGCACCATGCGCGAGATAGCCTTTGCCATGGAGATAAATGTAACAACGGTTGAGAAACATCTACGCGGCGCACGAGATGTGCTACAGGCTGACACAACTGCACAAGCTGCCGCTAAGGCACTGGTTTTAAATCAAATTTTTATTTGAAATTGATCGCAGAACAATTTTATTAACCAATTATTAACCTATCTCACAGTTGCGTGACCATTGTCAGCCCTGAGGAATTCCTCAGTGTCGAATGTTCTTAAATTGAATATAATAACGCTATGTGTCGCGCGGTGTCCCCCGCAGGCACATACAGGTTGTACCTAGAGCAACCTGTCAGTCCCGCGTCCCCAAATAAAAAGCGGGCTGTTGGCGGCGTCATTCATGTCCCTGAGTGACGCCGTTTTCATTTAACAAGAAAAAAAGGCAGGGGTTGCCCCCTTGCCCTTCATTGTTTCGCAATTTGGTGCGGAGTTAGCCTTGAACGGCCTTAGCAACTTCTGCGGCGAAATCTTCTTTCTCAACCACAATGCCTTCACCAACCTCAAGGCGCACAAACCCTGTCAGCTCAACACCCGCTTCTTTCGCTGCAGCCGCGACAGTCAAGTCTGGGTTAATGACGAAGGCTTGGTTCACCAAGGTCACTTCGGAGAGGAATTTCTGCATACGGCCTTCGATCATCTTCTCGATGACGGCCTCTGGCTTGCCAGATTCACGCGCGATGTCGATCTGCACCTGACGCTCTTTTTCCACAATCGCAGGATCCAGATCATCCGCAGACAAGGATGCAGGGTTCACCGCTGCAACATGCATCGCCACCTGACGGGCAAAACCTTCATCGGTGCCATTGAACGCGACAAGAACGCCGATCTTGCCCATGCCATCAGCCGCGGCGTTGTGCACATAAGACACAACCGTCTGGCCTGACAATTTTGCCATGCGGCGCAGCGCCATGTTTTCACCGATTTTCGCAATCGCATCGGTGATCACGGTTTCAACAGGCTTGCCGCCCATATCCGCAGCTTTCAACGCATCCACATCATCCACGCCAAGCGCCGCTTGTGCGATGCCTGCAACCATGGATTGGAATTCAGCGTTTTTCGCTACGAAATCGGTTTCCGAGTTCACTTCAACCGCAACCGCGCTGCCATTTGAAACAGCAACAGCAACCAAACCTTCGGCCGCAGTGCGACCAGATTTCTTGGCTGCTTTCGCCAAACCTTTGGTGCGCAACCAGTCAATCGCGGCGTCAAAATCGCCATCGGTTTCGGTCAGCGCTTTTTTTGCGTCCATCATGCCTGCGCCAGTTGCTTCGCGCAGGTCTTTTACCATTGCAGCAGTAATTGCCATGGTGAGAATCTCCTGATTTGTAAGACAGGCGGGGATATGCCCCGCCGATATGTCACAGATATGTCAGTCGAGCGGGAAAGGCGCGCTTCCCCGCCACACTTAGAACCCCCTAGGCAGAAGCGTCTTCTGCGGCTTCTTCAGCAGGTGCTGCTTCGGCCAAGGTTTCTTCGACAGTCTCTTCCATTGCGCCAAGATCAACGCCAGCTGCATCCATCTGCGCGCTCATCCCATCAAGGGCTGCGCGCGAGATCAGATCACAGTAAAGGCTGATGGCACGCGCCGCGTCATCATTTCCAGGAATGACGTAATCCACGCCTGCGGGCGAACAGTTGCTGTCAACAACCGCCACAACAGGAATGCCCAGCTTGTTGGCTTCGGCAATGGCGAGGTCTTCTTTGTTGACGTCAATCACAAAGATCAGATCAGGCAGGCCGCCCATTTCGCGGATACCGCCAAGCGAGGCTTGCAGCTTCGCCTGATCGCGTTCCATGCCAAGACGCTCTTTCTTGGTCAGGCCCTCAATACCATTTTGCATCGCTTCATCAATCTCGTTCAAACGCTTGATCGAGTTGGAAACAGTCTGCCAGTTGGTCAGCGTGCCGCCCAACCAACGGTGGTTCATGTAATACTGTGCGCAACGCTCTGCCGCTTCGGCAATGGGGCGCTGTGCCTGACGCTTGGTGCCTACGAACAAGATGCTGCCACCTTTGGCGACAGTTTCGCGCACAGCAACCAAAGCCTGCTCAAGCAGGTCAACAGTCTGGGTCAGGTCAAGAATGTGAATCCCATTGCGGTCGCCGTAGATATACGGGGCCATGCGAGGGTTCCAACGATGGGTCTGGTGACCAAAGTGAACGCCAGCTTCCAAAAGCTGACGCAAAGAAAAATCAGGAAGCGCCATAATAGTTTCCTTTCCGGTTTGCGCCTGAGCGAGGGATCAGGGGCCGTGCCCCAACCGGTGGATCGATAGGGATGTCTCCCCTATGCGACCCGCCCTCGCCTGTGAATTGCCCTTTCGGACAGGCGCGCTTTAGGGCATTTTCCCCCTGCCCGCAAGGGCCATCTGCAACAGCACTGCTGGGGCATAGACGTAGGCCCATAGGCGGGATAGAGACGCAGCCATGACAAAGAACAGCATTATCTGCATCGGATCGGTTCTGTGGGACGTGATTGGTCGCACAGATACAGCAATGGCCCTTGGCGATGATGTTGCGGGGCGTATTACGCGCATTCCTGGGGGGGTGGCGTTGAATATTGCCATCGGGCTTGCCACCTATGGGAGGCAGCCCGTTTTGCTGACCATGATCGGGCGTGATGCCGAAGGCGCGGATTTGCTGGCCTTTTGCGAAAAGCGCGGCATGAATTGCGACCATGTTTTTCGCAGCCCTGAATGGCCGACCGACCACTACATGGCGATTGAGGCGCAAGGCCAAGTGATGGCTGCCATCGCCGATGCACATGGCCTTGAGGCCGCAGGCGCGCAGATACTAGCCCCCCTAGAGCATGGCCCCTTGGGGGATGCCGCGGCCCCCTATCAAGGCGTAGTAGCGCTTGATGGCAATTTGACCGAGGCGCTTTTGGCTTATATCGCGGATGCCCCTGCGTTTCAGGCGGCGGATTTACGCATTGCGCCCGCATCACCCGGCAAGGCCACGCGTCTTTGCCCGCTTTTGCATCACCCAATGGCAAGCCTTTATGTTAATCGCCGTGAGGCCTGTTTGATTGCAGGGCAAGCGCCTGACCTCTCGGCCACAGAGGCCGCAGATGCGCTGATCGCGGCGGGGGCGGCGCGCGTGATCGTGACCGATGGTGCGGGCCTGACTGTAGACGCCAAGGCGGGCGCTGAAACAGTGACGGGCACGCCACCACAGGTCACCGCCGCCCGCGCGACAGGTGCAGGGGATCGGTTCATGGCCGCCCATATCGCCGCCGAAACCGGTGGTGCATTGCGTCAAGAGGCGCAAATTTTTGCACTCAACGAAGCCGCCGCTTATGTGGCGGGAAAGGATTAAGCATGCTTCCCCTCACCATCGCCCCAGATGTTGCACATTCCCTAAAGATAGGCGGCGCTGTAGTTGCCCTTGAAAGCGCCATCATCACCCATGGCATGCCCTACCCTGCCAATTTTGAAACCGCACAGGCCGTTGAGGCCGAAATTCGAGATCAGGGTGCGGTGCCCGCCACAATCGCAGTGGTTCAGGGGGAAATTAAAATTGGGCTTTCCGAAGCAGAGCTGCGCAACCTTGCGCAAGTCAAGGGGGCCGCGAAACTTTCGCGGGCTGATTTGGCGGCGGCGCGTGTTCTTGGCCAAACAGGTGGCACCACAGTGGCCGCAACCATGATCTGCGCCCATCTTGCGGGCATTCGCGTGTTTGCCACGGGGGGCATTGGGGGCGTGCATCGCGGGGCGGAGCACAGTTTTGACATCTCTGCCGATTTGCCAGAACTGGCCGAAACGCCTGTGACGGTGGTCTGTGCGGGGGCAAAGGCCATTTTGGACTTGCCCAAAACATTTGAAACGCTCGAAACACTGGGCGTGCCTGTCATTGCCTATGGCCAAGAGATGATCCCTGCCTTTTGGTCACGCGACAGTGGCATTCGCGCGCCCCTGCAAATGAACAACCCCCAAGAGATCGCCCGCGCCCATCTGATGCGCGGGACATTGGGGCTAAATGGCGGGCAATTGGTTACAAACCCAATCCCTCAGGCGGATGAAATCGCCGCCGAAACCCTTGCGCCTGTGATCGAAAATGCGGTGCGCAAGGCCGATGCACAAAACATCACCGCAAAGGCACTGACCCCCTTTCTTCTCGCTGAAATTCTAGAGGCCACCCAAGGGGCAAGTCTTGCAGCCAATATTGCCTTGATCCGTAACAATGCGCGCCTTGGCGCGCAGATTGCGCTGGCCATGGCAATGGAACCCTGACGACCCCACCGCCCTTGCCTCTTGTAAGGTTAACGAAACCCCCTTACATCTGATCGAGACAGGTTTAACGGTTCCCCAACGCGCCCCCGCATCATGCAATTGCCCGAAAATCCCAAACCCCCACGCCGCGGCATCTTGGCCGCCCTACGCAATAATTTCTTTACAGGCGTGGTGGTCATTGCCCCGATTGCGGTGACCATTTGGTTGGTCTGGACGCTGATCGGCTGGATCGACAGTTGGGTTTTGCCCTTTATTCCAGGCCGCTATAACCCGCTGCTTTTGATCCAACATTATACGGGCCTTCAGGTTGATATTCGCGGCCTTGGCGTGGCGACCTTCCTCGTTTTTGCGGTGATTGTTGGCTGGATTGCCAAGGGCCTCATTGGCCGCTCGTTGATCCGTTGGGCCGAAAGTTTGGTTTTGTCGATCCCGCTTGTGCGCTCTGTCTATTCAGGGCTGAAACAGATTGTCGAAACTGTTTTGGCACAAGGCGAGCAGAATTTTGACCGTGCCTGCATGGTCGAATATCCGCGCAAAGGTATCTGGGCCATCGCCTTTGTCTCGACCAAGGCCAAGGGCGAAGTGGCCGAAAAGCTCGGCGATGATCTGATTTCCGTGTTTTTGCCCACCACACCAAATCCGACATCAGGCTTTTTGCTCTTTGTGCCTCGCAAGGACACGATTGAACTGGATATGACCGTCGAGGACGCAGCAAAGCTGATCATTTCCGCGGGGCTTGTCTACCCTAATGGCAAGGATGCAAAAAAAGCAGTCGAGGCTATGGCCGCGTCCAAGACCGCGGAATAGAGCCGCGACCGCATCAGCCTAATACACTAAAAAAGGGCGGCCTTCCGACCGCCCTTTTTCTTTATTGCGGCTCTACCCACCAGACATCGGGCTGCCATCCGATCCAATCGCCATAAATCGGGATGTAGCCGGGGAATTTCAGCTCTGCATTATGCGCCAAGCGGCTGATTGGTGAATACCAAAACGGGATCACATAACGCTCGCTCATCAGCACGCGATCCAAGGCGTGGACAGCCGCGCGGTAATCCTCTTGGCTTGCCGAGGTCAACATTTGGCCAATCATCGCCTCAATCGCAGGATGGCAGGCCCCCATCAAATTGCGTGATCCTGTGGTTTCCGCCAAATCACAGCCCCAATAAAGCCGCTGCTCATTGCCCGGGCTTAGCGACAGACCGCGGGTGATATCGGTCATATCAAAGTCAAAGTTATCAATCCGTTCGCGATATTGTGCGCTGTCAACAGTGGTGACTGTGGGAACAATCCCAAGCCGTGCCAAAGCCTCGACATAGATATTCACGATGGATTGCATCTCGGTCGACCCTTGGGAGAGTAGAATATCAAAGGTAAAAGGCGCCCCTTCAGGCGTCTGCATTACCCCATTTTCAACGCGATATCCTGCCTCCTCAAGCAGGGCCATTGCGCGGCGAATGCCTGCGCGATTGGCCTCGGTGCCATCGGTTTGTGGCAGGGCATAGCCGTCAAGCGCCCCTTGCAGCAAATCCGCCTCAAACGGCGCAAGGAACTCGGCCACACGGCCCGTAGCCGCCCCATCGCGCATGCCCAAGGGCGAGTTTGAGAAATAAGAGGTAATCCGCGGCTCGACCCCGCCATTCAAGGTGAGATTGATATATTCGAAATTAAAGGCTTGGATCATCGCCTCGCGGACGCGCCAATCGGAAAATGCCGCGCGGCGCGTGTTCATCACCAACCCATTCATTCCAGAGGGGCGCTGATGCGGCACTTCGGAAAGAATAACCTCGCCCGATTGCACGCGGGGGAATTGATAATTTTCAGCCCAATTTGCGGCATTGGTTTCGCGCATTGTCGTCACGATACCCGCTTTGAACGCCTCAAACATCGCATTGCCATCGGCAAAGAATTCCAAGCGGATTTCATCAATCACATTGGTGCCACGGCGCACGGGCAAGTCCGCCCCCCAATAATCAGGATTACGGCGTAAGGATACAAATCGCCCTGCCTCGAAATCATCAACCACGTAAGGGGCCGAAGCGATGGGGATCACATCCAAACCTGAGGCTTGAAAATCTTGCCCGTCCCATTGCGCCTTTTTCAAAATGGGGCGCAGGCCCATGATCAGCGCCATTTCACGATCAGCTTCCTTGAACGTGATCCGCAAGCGGCGCTCATCAAGCGCCTCGATTGTTTCGACATTCTGCCACGCATTCAGATAGCGCGGATGCCCTTCGGTGCCCAAAGTCTCGTATGACCAAACCAAATCTTCCATTGTGACAGTGCTGTTATCCGAGAATCGCGCCGCAGGGTTAAGCGTGAACTCAACCCAAAATCCCGCAGGATCAACCTCAACCGATTCGGCCAACAGGCCATAAAGCGTGAACGGTTCGTCCCAAGAGCGGATCAAAAGCGATTCATAAGCCAAGAACCGCAATTGCCATGGCGTGCTGCCCAAACGGATATGCGGGTTGAGGCTGTCAAAGCCCCCTACCTCGCCTGTCACGATCCGCCCGCCTGTCGGCGCATCTGGATTTGCATAGGGCAAATGCACAAAATCTGGTGGGAGGGCAGGCTCGCCATACATAGCAATGCCATGTTGCGGTTCGGCATGTGCGGTTGACACAGCGACAATCGCGGCCCCCACCCATACCCCCAAACGTCTGAAACAAACTCGTGCCATTTTGAAAACAATCCCCGTTTTCTTTTTAATTATAGGAACAATGTTAGGGGCTTGGCGCAAGAAGCGCAAACTTTTCTCTTGGAACTCTACCGCAAACATGGTTATACATAAGGCACTGCTCGATAGGTTTCTTGCCTGTATGAAACCTGCCTCAATAACTTGCGCCGGCCTTGTGCCGGCGTTTTTTTTGGGGTTTTCTCTGCGGCAGCAGGTCTAGGCCCCCTCCCCCATATTCGAGCCGCAGGAGATTCTTACCATGGCATTGCAGACTGATCATTCAGGAAAAACCGCTGTTATCACGGGTTCAAATTCGGGAATTGGGCTGGGCGTGGCTGAGATACTGGCGCAGGCGGGCGCGGATGTTGTTCTCAATTCCTTTACGGACCGCCCCGAAGACCATGATCTGGCGGCTGATTTAGGCAAACGTCATGGCATCAGCGCGCGCTATATCGCGGCAGATATGTCGAAGCCCGATCAATGCCGCGCCCTGATTGAGGCGGCAGGGCGATGTGATATTCTTGTTAACAATGCAGGCATTCAACATGTAGCCCCGATTGAGGGCTTCGCACCCGAAAAATGGGACGCGATCATCGCGATCAATCTCTCCTCCGCGTTTCATACCACGGCTGTGGCGCTGCCGATGATGCGCAAGGCGGGTTGGGGGCGCGTGGTCAATATCGCCTCGGCGCATGGATTAACCGCCTCACCCTATAAATCAGCCTATGTGGCGGCAAAGCACGGGGTCGTTGGCCTGACCAAGGTGACCGCCCTTGAAACCGCCGAAGACCCCATCACAGCAAACGCCATTTGCCCGGGCTATGTCTTGACGCCGTTGGTCGAGGCCCAAATCCCCGATCAAATGAAAACGCATAATATGAGCCGTGACCAAGTTGTGCGGGATGTGATGTTGGCCCGCCAACCTTCCAAAGAATTCGCCACAGTCGAACAATTGGGCGGCACAGTTGCGTTTCTGTGCAGCGCCGTCGCCGATCAGATCACAGGAACAACCGTATCCGTTGATGGCGGTTGGACAGCCCTATGAGCATCAAACTCGACATCCTATCCGATCCGATTTGCCCGTGGTGCTATATTGGTTGGACAAACCTTGCCCGCGCAATGGAACAGCGCGCAGACCACCCCTTTGTGGTCGAATGGTATCCGTTCCAATTGAACCCCGATATGCCGCCCCAAGGGATGGATCGTGCCACCTATCTTGAGACAAAATTTGGCGGGCGGGCCAATGCCGCCACCGCCTATGCCCCCGTTCTGGAACATGCCGAAAAAGCGGGTTTGTCGATAGATTTTGCGGCCATCCCCCGCACGCCCAATACATTAAACGCGCACCGCCTCATCCATTGGGCGGGGCTAGAGGGGCGCCAAACCGCGGCTGCGGTGGCAATTTTCAAGGCCTATTTCATCAGCCACCGCGATATCGGTGCCGCAGATGTTCTAGAGGGCATCGCAAGCGAGATCGGTCTTGACCGCGCAATGATCGCGCGCCTCTTAGCGGGTGATGCGGATCAGGCCGACATCACCGCACGCGACCAACATGCCCGCACCCGTGGGGTGACGGGGGTGCCCTGTTTTATTATCGCCAATCAACACGTTGTTACCGGCGCACAGCCTAGCGATTTCTGGCTCAATGTGATTGATGAGCTGAACCAACAAGTCCAAGAAACGGCCCCCGAATGACCCCTGCCTCAAAATCCCCATCAAAGCTTGAATTTACAGCGATGATGGGGGTGCTCTTTGCAACCATCGCCTTTTCGATGGATGCCATGCTGCCCGCCCTGCCCCAAATCGCGGCCGAGCTTTCGCCAGATGACATCAACCGCGCGCAATTGATCCTGACCTCATTTATCTTTGGCATGGGAATCGGAATTTTCATCGCTGGCCCAATTTCAGACGCTTTGGGACGCAAGCCTGTGATTTATCTCGGCGCAGGGTTCTACGCGCTTGGGGCGATATTGGCCCATTATGCCCCTTCGCTCGAGCTTGTATTAGCGGCCCGCGTTTTGCAGGGCATCGGTGCGGCGGGCCCGCGTGTTGTGACTTTGGCAATGATGCGCGACCTTTATCAGGGCCGTGCGATGGCGCAGATTGTGTCCTATGCCATGTTGGTTTTTACCATTTTCCCCGCAATCGCCCCGTTAATCGGCGCGGCGATTATCGCAGGCTTTGGCTGGCGGGCGATCTTCGTAGCCTTTTTGGCCTTCATCCTTTTATCGGTCTCATGGCTGGGTCTACGCCAACCTGAAACCCTACCGCCCGAGCGACGGCAAAAGCCAAATCTTGCAGCCCTCAAATCTGCCATTTCGACCGCCCTTGGCATGCGCCAAATGCAGCTCTCCATTCTTGTGCAAACCTGTATATTCGGGGCCCTGTTTGGGGTGATTTCTTCCATTCAGCAGGTGTTTGATCTCAGCTTTGGACGCGGCGCTGAATTTCCATTCTGGTTTTGTGCGATTGCATTGATGGCTGCCCCCTCAGGGCCGATCAACGGCAAGATGGTTATGCGATTTGGCATGCGCGCGATGGTGCGGGGCGCGTTATTTGTGCTGCTTTTCAACAGCAGCATCGCGCTGTTCGCCTTTGGTCTGATCTTTGAGGCCGGACAGGGCTTCGCCCTATATATTGCATGGACGCTGACAATCTTTGCCACTGCGGCCTTTACCTTGGGCAATCTAAATGCCCTCGCGCTAGAGCCCTTGGGCCATATCGCGGGCACGGCCAGTTCGGTGATGGGTGCCATAGCAACCATCGGCGGGGCAGTTTTGGGAGCAATTGTGGGCCAGTTTTTTGACGGCACGCCCCTGCCCCTGATCTCATTCGTGCTGATTTTTGCCGCAATCGCCGCGGGGATGATGAAAATGATGCCGAGATCCGAACAGGCAAGCTAGCCCCTTGCCTGTTCGGCCAGATCGCGGGCAATTGCGAAGGCACCTTTGATCTTATCGGCATCCTTGGCCCAGTCACGGCGAATGACGATCTTATTGTCCTTGATCTTGGCCAGCCCGCGTTGATTTTCGACAAAGGCAACAAGGCCTGCAGGGTTCGGGAATTTGTTATTGTGGAATTGCAAAGTCGCCCCTTTGGGCCCTGCATCCATCTTGGCGATATGGGCGCGTTTGCACATGGCCTTGATACGCATAACCAAAAGCAGCGTATTCACTTCGCGCGGCAGCGGGCCGAAGCGGTCAATCATCTCAGCCGCAAACCCTTCGAGATCGACCTTGCTTTCCAATCGCGACAGGCGGCGATAGAGGCCAAGCCGCACATCTAAATCGGGGATATAGACCTCGGGGATCATCACGGGCACGCCCAAATTGATCTGCGGCGACCATTGCCCATCACTGACGGTGCTTTCGGCCGCACCAGAGCGGATTGCGGCAATCGCCTCCTCCAACATGGATTGATACAGCTCGAACCCCACCTCGCGGACATGGCCCGATTGTTCCTCACCCACGATATTACCCGCACCGCGAATATCGAGGTCTTGGGATGCGATGGTAAAGCCCGCACCAAGGCTATCAAGGCTGCCCAAAACCCTGAGGCGTTTTTCAGCGGCGGGGGTCAATTTCCCGCGGGGCTTGGTCGTCAGATAGGCATAGGCGCGGGTTTTCGCGCGCCCGACACGGCCTCTGATCTGATAAAGCTGCGCCAGACCAAACATATCCGCGCGATGAATGACCATCGTATTGGCAGTCGGGATATCAATCCCCGATTCAATGATCGTTGTAGCCAAAAGAACATCATATTTGCCATCATAAAACGCGTTCATGCGATCATCAAGATCACCTGCCGCCATCTGGCCATGCGCCACCACGAAACTGACCTCTGGCACATGATCACGAAGAAAGGTTTCAATCTCGGGCAAATCTTCAATGCGCGGCACAACATAAAAGGACTGACCACCGCGATAATGTTCGCGTAACAGCGCCTCGCGGATGGTGGCCGCGTCAAATTCGCTAACATAAGACCGAATGGCCAACCGATCGACAGGCGGCGTTCCAATCAGGCTAAGGTCACGTACGCCAGAAAGCGACATTTGCAGGGTGCGAGGAATAGGCGTGGCCGAAAGGATTAGCACATGCACCTCAGAGCGGAATTCTTTGAGCCGCTCTTTGTGGTTCACGCCAAAGCGTTGTTCTTCATCAATCACCAAAAGCCCAAGATTGGCAAAGCGCACCCCTTTGGCCAAGAGCGCGTGGGTGCCAATGACAATATCAACTGTCCCATCTGCCAAACCTGCGCGGGTTTCTGCGGCTTCTTTCGCGGAAACAAAACGAGACAATTGAGCAACTTTTAGTGGGAAACCACGAAACCGCTCGGCAAAGGTGCGGGCGTGTTGACGCGCAAGCAGCGTGGTGGGGGCGATCACCGCCACCTGCAGGCCAGAGGCCGCCGCAATAAAGGCCGCACGCATGGCCACTTCGGTTTTGCCAAACCCAACATCGCCCACGATCAAGCGATCCATGGGGCGCCCACGGGCCAAATCTTCCACCACATCCGCGATGGCAGACAGCTGATCCTCGGTTTCCTCATAGGGGAAGCGGGCGCAGAAATTCTCCCACATATCGTCAGGCGTGCCCAAAATCGGCGCTTGGCGCAATTCGCGTTCTGCGGCGATCCGAATAAGCTTATCCGCAATCAGGCGGATGCGTTCCTTCATCCGCGCCTTTTTCGCCTGCCATGCGCCACCGCCAAGTTTATCAAGCAGACCCTCATCATGGCCATAGCGACTGAGAAGTTCGATATTCTCAACGGGCAAGAACAAACGATCCCCGCCTGCATATTCAAGGGCCAAACATTCATGCGGGGCGCCTGCGGCGGTGATGGTTTCAAGCCCCTTAAACCGCCCGATGCCGTGATCAACATGCACCACCAGATCACCCGCTGAAAGGCTTTGCGCCTCGGTCAGGTAATTCTCGGCACGTTTGGTTTTGCGGCGGGGACGGATCAGCCGGTCGCCCAACACATCTTGCTCTGAGATCACAGCTAGATCGGAGGCGGTAAACCCCTCCTCAAGCGGCCAGATCACGCAAGAGATGCTGCCTTTGGGCAGATCAGGCGTGAAATGATCAAGCTTGACCAAACCAGACAAGCCTTGATCGGTCAAAATCTGCATCAGGCGTTGCCGCGCCCCTTCTGACCAAGAGGCCAAAATCACCGCGGGCGATTGGCGCATATCGCGGATATGATCGCAAAGCGCCTCAAATATATTGATATTCTCTTGCTGCCGTTCAGGCGCGAAATTGCGCCCAACACGCCCGCCTGCATCAATCACATTCGGGCCAGTGGCGGCAGGCAGCGGTGAGAAATGCAAAACCCGATGCGGCGCCAAGGCGGCGGCAAACCGCGTCTCGTCAAGATAGAGCAAGTCAGGCGGCACAGGTTTATAGACGCTGTCCAACCGCCCCTTTTGCGTCAATGCCGTTTTGCGCGTGTCATATTGATCGCTGATCGTCTCCCATCGTGCGGCGTGCTGCGGCACGGTCTGGTCATCCATCGTGACCACGGCATCGGGCAGATAATCAAACAAAGTCTCAAGCTTGGGGTAAAAATAGGGCAGCCAATGTTCCACGCCTTGGTATTTACGCCCCGCACTGACCGCCTCATAGAGCGGATCATCATTTCCCGCAGCCCCAAATTCGATGCGGTAATTCTGTCGAAACCGCGTGATTGCGGCCTCGTCCATCACAACCTCGGAGACGGGCGAAAGCGATAAATGGGTCAGGGTTTCAAGACTGCGCTGCGTTACAGGGTCAAAACTGCGCAGCCCATCAAGAACATCTCCAAAAAGGTCAAGCCGATAGGGTTGCGGCGTTCCCGCAGGCCAAATGTCAATAATCCCGCCGCGCAGGGCATAATCCCCCGCCTCGGTGACAGTGGGGGTTTGCGTGAACCCCATGCGCACCAAAAAGGCGCGCAAGGCGTCTTCGTCTATGCGCTGACCCACAGTGGCGTGAAAGGCCGCCTCACGCAGCAAATCGCGCGGGGGCAAAAATTGCGTGGCCGCATTGAGCGTGGTTAAAACAACCGCAGGCCCAACCCCGCCCTGCACCAACCGCGCCAAGGTCGCCATGCGCCGCGCTGAAATCTCGGCATTGGGGGAGATGCGGTCATAGGGCAAACAATCCCAGCCGGGAAAGCGCAGCAGGGTCAGATCAGGGGCAAAGAATTGCAGCGCAGCGGCAATGCTTTCAGCACGTTTGTCATCGCGCGCAATATGCAGCACCATTGTCTCATCAGACCCCGCGCGCTCAAATTCGCGCAGGATCATCTGCGCGTCATATCCTTCGGGCACGCCAGAGGCGCGAATATGGGCGGGTTGGGGTTTTGCGTGTGACATGGAAGCGTCAGGTAAAGGGGCAGCCCCGCGTGTCAAGATCAAAGCGGTGATTGCGGCACACGTTGAAGGAAAAACACGCCCCAAATCGCCGTGAAAAAAATCAACACGCTGCCAAGGAATTGCAAACGGCGGCGGTGGCGCATCAATGCGCGGATCTGATCCTGTGGCGGGATCTGCGGCCAAGCCTGCGCCAAACGATTGCGCAAATAGCCGACACCTACGGCGGGGATCACAAGAAAGAACACCGACTGCGCCAAGGGGCTGTCATAATAAAAGCCAAGCGCAGCCAGAAAGCCCAAGATCAACCCTAAAAGCGTCATCAAGATTGGCCCAAGCTGTGCATCTAGGCCGCGCAGATAACGCGCGGTGATCTCGGCCAATTGCAGCGCATCGCTTCGCGCAGTTTCATCCCCCAATTCGGCACAGCGGATCATTGCAAAGGGCACACCAAGCGTGGTTTGTGTCCAATGTGACCACAAAAGCGCAAACAACACCCAATACCACACCGCCTCAAAAGCGGAGAAATCCAAAACCGTGATGATATGATCGAGAAACTGCACTGATTTTCTTGGCCCCGTTTTTCGCACCCCGCCCCCTTCTACGCGGCAATTATGGCCTTTTCTAGCCTTGAGAAATCTCCTGTGACCTGTCAGAAATTTGAGACAGATAGGATCAAGGAGATCAGCGTGACCCAAGCCCCGTTTCCCCTCGCCCGTCATCGCCGCACCCGCGCAAGCGCCGCTTTGCGCAATCTGACCCGCGAGGTGGAATTAAGCGTCAATGATCTCATTTGGCCCGTGTTTTTGCGCGATGGCGAAGGGGTTTGCGAACCTGTCGCCTCCATGCCTGGGGTCAATCGTTTGTCGCTTGATTTGGTGGTCAAAGCCGCGCAGGAGGCCGAGGCGCTTGGCATTCCCGCGATCTGCCTGTTCCCCTATACAGATCCCCCGCTTAAAACCGAGGACTGCGCCGAGGCATGGAACCCTAAAAACCTGACCAATCGCGCCATTTCCGCCATTAAAAAGACCGCCCCTAATATTGCAGTCATGACCGATATTGCCCTCGATCCTTATAATATCAACGGGCATGACGGCTATGTGCGCGATGGTGAAATCATCAATGACGAAACCGTTGAGGCATTGGTGAAAATGGCATTAGCGCAGGCCGAGGCTGGCGCAGATATCTTGGGGCCATCGGATATGATGGATGGCCGCATCCGCGCCATTCGCAACGCGCTTGAAGGGGCAAACCACCGCAATGTGACGATTATGTCCTATGCGGCCAAATTCGCCTCAAGCTATTACGGGCCATTTCGTGATGCGGTAGGTGCGTCTGGTGCGCTGAAAGGCGATAAAAAAACCTATCAAATTGATCCCGCCAATCGCAACGAGGCCTTGGCCTGCGTTGAGCGCGATTTGATGGAAGGGGCGGATATGGTTATGGTGAAACCAGGCCAGCCCTATCTCGACATTGCGCGCGCGGTCAAAGACCGCTTTGGCGCGCCGACCTATGCCTATCAGGTCTCAGGCGAATACGCGATGATCGAGGCCGCCGCCGCGCAAGGGTGGATAGACGGCGAGAAAGTCATGCTTGAAAGCCTGATGTGTTTCCGCCGCGCAGGCTGTGATGGTGTGCTGACCTATTTCGCCCCAAGGGTTGCGGCCATCCTACAGGGCTAGGCAAAAACACCTCAAACCTGCGTCATTTGATAAAATTGCGCCGCTTTGGTCATGACAAAGCCCGCGCAACCCCGTAAAAGATGGGCAGAGACATTACAGGGAATGAGGTCACATATGAGCAGTGAAACAAAACAATCTCATTCGCCCCAAATTCTGACCCGCCGCAATTTCGTACTTGGCGGGACAGCGGTGCCGCTCTTGGCGGCATGCGGCAATGGGGTGAATTCGCAAGCCTCGCAGCGTCTGGATGCACGCGTGGACAGCGCGCAGGAATTCATGTTCCAAGAAATTTCAGGAACGGAGGAACTGGCCTTTAACGCGGCCGGTGTTCTGATCATGCCATTGGTCACCGAGGCTGGCTTTGGCTTCGGCGCATCTTACGGGCGCGGTGCATTGCGCATCAATGGCGCAACGGTTGATTATTATAACGCGATCAGTGGATCTTTCGGATTTCAAATCGGTGCGCAGCAATATGCACATGCGCTGTTTTTCATGACCGAAGAAGCGCTAAGCTCGTTCCGTAGCTCGCCTGGTTGGGCGGTCGGCGCCGATGTGCGCTATGCCTTTAACGCAAGCGGTGTGTCTTTGGGCATCGACAGCAACACTCTGACCAATCCCGTGATTGCGGTGGTGTTTGGTCAGGCGGGGCTGATTGCTGGTGCCACGCTTGAAGGCACCCACTACTCGCGTATCATACCGTAACTGACGGGGCCATGGGATCGCTGCTGCGTTGGTTTGTGCGGATCACTTCAGTAGTGATCTTTTTGGTTGTGGTTGCAGCCACGGTTGCCTTTTGGTTTGCCGCGCGATCCCTCCCTCAATATAACGCCACTTGGCGCATGGCGGGCTTGGAAAACGGTGCCGAGATCGTACGCGCCCAAGGGGCAATCCCGCATATTTTTGGAACTACTGACCAAAATGTGTTTTACGGCCTCGGCGTTGCGCATGCGCAAGACAGGCTGTGGCAGATGTTGGTTTTGCGCCGCACGGCACAGGGCCGCCTTTCTGAAATATTCGGAGACCGCAGCCTACGCAGCGATGACCTTATGCGCCGCCTTGATCTCGAGGCCTATGCGGAAGCATCCTACGCCAATTACTCGGCCGCCGCCCGCAACGATCTCGAGGCCTATGCCGCAGGGGTTAATGGGTGGTTGGATCAAATCGCGCGCGAGGCCTTAGGGCGTGGTGCGCCCGAATTGTTCTTGTTTGAACCCGATATCGCCCCATGGCGACCGCAAGACAGTATCGCAATCTCGATGTTGATGGCCCTCACCTTAAGTGACCAAGCGCAAAGCGATGTCTTACGGGCCCGCGCGATTTTGGCCCTAGATCGCCCTGAACGCATTCGCGATTTGCTGCCCGATGCTCCGGGTGCGGGCATTGCCGCCCTGCCCCAATATGCAAGCCTATTCAACGCCGATCCCAGTGATTTTGCTCAAGTCACAACCACGCCCCGCATCGAGGACCCGCTATATCCTTTAGTGCCCCGCGGTCTTGCGGGGGCGTCCAATGCATGGTCCGCAGCACCATTTCGCGCAACAAGCGGCGCGACCCTTCTGGCAAATGACCCCCATTTGGGGTTAAGCGCCCCGTCGATTTGGTATCTGGCGCGACTTGAACTGGCCTCAGGTGGTGTGATTGGAGCAACCATTCCCGGCATGCCCATTGTGGTTGTAGGGCGCTCTGACCGTTTGGCATGGGGCATGACCGCGGCCTATATCGATGATATGGATCTCTTTGTTGAAGAGCTTGATCCAAATGCCCCCACGCTCTACCGCGCAGGGGCGGAATTTATCCCCTTTGAGACGCGCCAAGAAATCATTCAGGTCGCCGATAGTGCGCCTGTAACCATCACCCTGCGCAATAGCCGAAATGGCCCTGTCATTCCTGCAACCCATTGGGATTTGGGAACGGTCACGCCTGAAAACCATGTCATGGCTTTGGCATGGACGGCGCTCAACCCCCGCAATACTAGTTTGCAAGCGGGGCTTGCCTTGATGCGTGCGCAATCCGTGGAGTCGGCTATTCGCGCCACGCGCGGTCACATCGCGCCCTCACAAAACCTGACTTTGGCTGATAGTGCAGGCAATATTGCGCTGCAGGTCATTGGTCGCCAACCCCGCCGCAATCCAGAGATGATTGGTCAGGGCCGCATCCCTGCGCAAGGATGGCTTGACCAAAACCGATGGCGCGGCATGATGCCCGCTGAGGCCAACCCAGTCTTTGTGAACCCAGAGGGTGGCATCGTAGGCAACACCAACAACAAAACGATAGATCGCGCCTTTCCAGATCATTTGAGCTACAACTGGGGCGATACGCAGCGAGTGTTGCGCTGGCAGCGCCTCATGCAAATGCGCGAGGTGCATACGCGTGATAGTTTTATCGAAGCGCAGCTTGATCCCGTCTCTGCTGCGGCTGTTAATATTCTTCCTTTGGTTGGGGCGGAGTTGTGGTTCACAAGCACAACCGCACCCGAAGGCACGCCCGAGCGGATGCGCGCCCGCGCCTTGGAGCGCTTGGCGGACTGGGACGGCAATATGAACGAAAATATGCCCGAGCCCCTGATTTACATCGCGTGGATGCGAGCGCTACAACAGCGGCTGATCCGTGACGATATCGGCCCCTTGGCCGATCAATTTTATGCCGTTGAGCCAATTTTCATTGAGCGCGTGTTCCGTGACATCGATGGCGCTGTAGTCTGGTGTGATCTACGCACCACATCGCGCGTTGAGACCTGCCCCGAAATCGCAGAGGCCGCGCTTGACGATGCCTTGCTGGAATTGCGCGAGACATATGGCGCAAATTTGGACAGTTGGCGGTGGGGTGCGGCACATGAGGCGGTGCATCGTCACCCCGTCTTGGGTCAAACCGATCTTTTTTCATGGATTGTGAATATTAGCCAATCCACATCGGGCGGGCCGCATAGCTTGATGCGTGGGGCAATTTCATGGGAGGGGGATGCCCCTTACGAAAATCGCCATGCGGCAGGCTATCGCGGGGTGTATGACTTTGCTGATCTCGACAGCAGTGTCTTTATCATTTCTACGGGCCAATCGGGCCATCCGTTAAGCCCTAATTATGACGACTTATCCCAACTCTGGCGGCGCGGCGAATACCTTCCCATGAGCCTTGACCCAACCCTTGCGCGCGCAGGAAACCTTGGGATCACAACCTTGATACCGCGCTAAAGTTTTAAAAACCGCACGCTTTGGGTTTCTGTCCATTCAACTGTGAAATGTTGACCCTGATCATCAACCCGCTCTGCCCGCACCACACCCTGCTCAAACAGCCATGCGCGCGCGCGGCCTGCGGAATGGGGCAGATGCAGGGTTTCAGTGATCCTTGGCGGGGCCAGTTGCGCGGCGATCATGCGGTGCAGGTGATCTATGCCCTCACCTGTCAAAGCACACATCGCGACAACATCAGCGCGCCGCGCGGCTAACACGCGCAAACTGTCCTGCGCCTCAGGGCCAAGTCGGTCGATCTTATTCCACACTTCGATCTGCGGCACATCCTTGGACACCCCCAATTGCTCAAGGATCAAATGCACTTCGGCGGCCTGTTCCTCGGTTTGCGGGTGCGAAATGTCGCGCATATGCAAAATAAGATCCGCGCCCAAAACCTCCTCCAAGGTGGCACGAAAGGCCGCCACCAATTGGGTCGGCAAATCCGATATAAAGCCAACCGTATCGGACAAGATCACCTCTGACCCATCAGCCAAATGAATGGCGCGCATGGTCGGATCAAGCGTGGCAAAAAGCATATCTTGCGCCAAAACATCCGCACCCGTCGCGCGATTGAACAGCGTGGATTTCCCCGCATTGGTATATCCCACCAAGGCCACAACGGGATAAGGCACTTTGGCGCGCGCCGCGCGATGCAAAGATCGGGTTTTGACCACTTTTTCCAATTGCCGCTTCAGGCGCACCATTTGCGCGTCAATGGCACGGCGGTCTGCCTCAATCTGGGTTTCTCCTGGGCCGCCCACGAACCCCAAGCCACCCCGCTGACGTTCGAGATGCGTCCATGCGCGCACAAGGCGGGTGCGCTGATACGACAGGGCCGCCAAGTCGACCTGTAATACCCCCTCGCGGGTGGCGGCGCGGGCTGCAAAAATCTCAAGGATCAGGCCTGTGCGATCCAGCAGCTTGACCCCCCAATCTTTTTCCAAATTGCGCTGCTGCACGGGCGTAACTGCGCCATTGATCAACACAAGACCCACATCATGGTCTTTGATTTGATCTTTCAACTCCGCCAATTTGCCAGTGCCAAACAAACGCCCTGGCTTGGCCGCAGGCAGACGCACCACCTGAGACAGGGCCACCTCAATATCAGGCAGCGCCGTGGCAAGCGACACCGCCTCCTCAAGGGCTGCGGTGGATTCGGGACGACTTTTATAGCTCAGGATGTCGGGGTGAAGAACAAAGGCGCGCATATCCGCGCCCTTGGTCAGACCTTCATCACGGCCCTTATTTAGCGTCACTCTTCGCCTTCATAGAGACTGATTGGTTGCGCGGGCATAATCGTGGAGATCGCATGCTTATAGACAAGCTGCGACTGGCCATCGCGGCGCAGAAGCACGCAGAAATTATCGAACCAAGTGATGACGCCTTGCAGCTTCACCCCGTTAATCAAGAAAATTGTCACAGGCACTTTTGCCTTACGCACATGGTTCAGGAAAGAATCCTGCAAGTTTGTTTTCGTGTCGGCCATTTTAGTTTCGCCTTATCGTTGTGTTGTTTGGTTGGCTCCAAACACTGTCAGATTGCTTAAAGTATGAAGATAATTTTGGGAAAATTAAACCCCGATTCCAAACTGCCAAAATAAAACGTGAAAAAATATATATTAACCGCGCCAGAACTGTGGCGAGATCAATGCGACCAGCACCAATGTCTCCATCCGCCCCACAATCATCGCAAAGGCCAATAACATTTTGGCAAGGTCATTCAGACCCGTAAAGCTGATCGCCGTTTCACCCCCAACAGCGGCCAAAGGCCCTGTGGTGGTGAGCGCAGAGATGGTCAAAATCATGGCTGTCTCAAAATCGAGACCCGTGGCCGCCAAAAGACACATGAACAGCGCCATGGAGAGGGTCAAAAGCATGAAAAACACCCATGCGATATAGGCCCCCTCACGGCGGATACGCCGCCCCAAGCGGCCTGCGCCCGCAACGGAATGCGGGTGGATCAGTTTCTCGACCTCTCGCAACCCGTGCTTATAGAGCGCGTAAACCCGCAGCAATTTCACCCCACCCGCCGTGGTCGCAACCCCACCCCCCATCAGGGCCAGACCGATCAACACCATACCCGGCGCATCGATGCCCGACCATTGGCTTGCGGCATCCCAGCCTTGGCTGACAAAGCCCGTTGTGGTCAGGAAAGAGGCCACGGTGAATATGCCCCCCCATAGGGATGCCACCGCATCTGAAAACCGCGCTGTTTCCGTCTCAACGGCACCAGACCAATGGCGCAGGAACAACAGCGCAGGCACGATCACAATCGCAGCCAAGGCCAGACGCACTTCACGATCTTTTAACATGCGGCGCGGGTATTCGCGGTTCAACGCATGGGTAAAGCTGCGGCGTGACAGAGCGAATATAAAGAAGATCAAAACCATCGCCTCGGCCCCAACAGAGCCGATTTGACCATTTAAACTGATCCCCGATGTAGACAAGGTTGACATTGCATGGATCAGAGCGGGCAAGCTTTCCGAACCCGTGATTATCAACAAAACCCACAAGACAATCGTCAAGGCGATATAGGTCGGGGCCAAGCGGCGTGCATGTTTTACAAGGCGCTGCTCTGGCGTAGCGGCGCGCATCTGCCCCGCTGATCGGGTCTGAAGCCCCTGCACCTGCGCCTCGGATGTCACCTCATAGCCGCCCAAATTCAGCGGTGCCAAAATCGCAATCGCGGAGAGCCAGATTAAGAAACCGCCAAACCACGCCACAGTCGCGCGCCACATCACCAACGGGTCGCTGAGGCGTTCTGCATCAAAGAAACTGGCGCCTGTCGTAGTCAGGCTCGAAACCATATCGATATAGCAGGTGAAAAAGCGGGCATCCTTCATGGAGGCATCCATGGGAAAGGCCAAGATCAGCGGCAAAAGCAGATAGGCCAAAAGCAAGGTGATCAGCTGTGTCCACCCCGTTTGCACCCGCGCGGAACTGGTGGTTACAAACCCAAGAAGCATTGCCAAGATGAAGAATAAAATCGCGCTATAAAAGAAGACGCGGCTTGTTGGCATATCGTCTTGCCCCAAAGCCACGATTGAGGGCAATAACATCGCCCCTGCCGAAATCCCGATGAGGATCACGAAAAGCGGCAGTTTAGCGATGCTTTGACCAATGCTCATACTGACTTCACGGGCTGACTAGACGGGCGGGCCGCAGCGGCGGCTGCCTAAAAGAAATCGACCGAGACTTGCAACAGGGCCTCGACCGCAGGCACATCTTTCGACAAGGCGAACATCACGATAATATCGCCCTCATCCAAACGGGTCGAGCCTGCAGGGCGGATCACATCCCCCGCTTTCAGCAGCGCCCCAACCAAAACGCCCTCGGGGAATTCGATATCGCGGATTTGCTTACCCGCAAGCGGCGAGGTCGACATCACTTCGGCCTCGATGATCTCGGCCTCGGCATCACCTATTGAATAGACCCCTTGCACACGGCCATGGCGGATATGGCGCAGGATGCTCGACACTGTGGTTGCACGCGGGTTGACATAGGCATCAATGTCCAATGGCCCCATCATCGGCACCATAGTAGGATCATTCACAAGTGCAATCGCCATCCCTGCCCCTTCGGCCTTGGCGCGCACAGAGGCGAGAAGGTTGGATTTATCGTCATCCGTAACGCAAAGAACGGCGTCTGATTTATCAATCCCCGCCTCGCGCAGGATCTCGATATCCATGCCATCGCCATAAAGCACTATAGAGCGTTCCAACGAATCCGCTGCCCGTTCAGCACGGGCGCGATTGGCCTCGATCAGACGCACGCGCGGACGATGTGCAGCAGTTTCCAATTTGCGCGCTACAGCAAGACCCACATTGCCCCCACCAATGATCACAACACGTTCTGGGCGCGATTGCGTTTTACCAAAAATCTCAAGGGTGCGGGCTGCATCATCGGTGTGGGTGAAGACGTAGATCTGATCCCCAGCAAAAAGCTGATCGCGGGGTTCGGGGGCAAAGAGCGTGCCGTCGCGGCGCACCCCAACGACCATCGCGCGCAAGGTCGAGAACAATTCCGTCAACTGACGCAACGGGGTTTCCAAGACGGGACTGTCATCCTCAAGCTGAATGCCAAGCAGCTGCACCTTACCGCTTAGGAACACCTCGGATTCAAAACTTGCGGGCTGTGACAGACGGCGCAACGCGGCCTCGGCCACCTCGCGCTCTGGGGAAATCACCACATCAATGGGCAGGTGATCCCTGCGATAGAGATCGGAATAATCTGCTTTGAGGTAGGATTGCGCGCGCAATCGCGCAATCTTGCGCGGGACCCCAAAGACTGAGTGCGCCACCTGACAGGTGACCATATTCACCTCGTCAGAATAGGTTGCCGCGATGACCATATCAGCATCGCGTGCACCTGCGCGCTCAAGCACATCGGGGTGGCTGGCAAAACCCGTTAGCCCCTGAACATCCAATGTATCAGTTGCACGGCGCACTAATTCGGGGTTATTATCCACCACTGTCACATCGTTGCTTTCGCCTGAAAGGTGTCGCGCAATTTGCCAACCAACTTGGCCCGCGCCACAAATGATGACTTTCATCTTTCCCGTATCCTTACGCGATAACGTTCAATACGCCTTCAAGGGGATCAGGATTGGCAGAAACCCAGCACGGGGTCAATTGCCAATACCCACCCGCGTGGCCATGATTCACTCCACCTCTTCGCCTGTTTGAGTCTTGCTAGATGTCACCACGCCTAGCGATTTCAGTTTGCGATGCAGCGCGCTGCGCTCCATCCCGACAAAGCCCGCAGTTCGGCTGATATTGCCGCCAAAGCGGTTGATCTGGGCCATCAGATATTGCCGTTCGAACAACTCACGCGCCTCGCGCAAGGGCAGCATGGTCAAACCGGGTGAGAGGCTGGCCTCACTGGTGCCTGATTTTCCCTCATCACTCATGGGTAGATCATCCAAGCTGATCGGGCCTGTCCCTTCGCCCAAGATCAAGATGCGCTCGATCAAGTTGCGCAATTGGCGCACATTGCCTGGCCAGCGCATGGTTTGCAAAGTTGCCATCGCATCATCGGCAATTTTGCGCAAAGCCAGACCTTGCTCGCGGTGAAACATCTCGATGAAATACTCGGCCAAGATGGGGATATCCTCGCTGCGCGCTTCAAGGCTTGGCACCTCAATCGGCACGACATTGAGGCGGTGATACAGCTCCTCGCGGAAGCAACCTTCGGAAATTTCATTTGGCAGATGTTTTGTGGTTGAGGAAATCACCCGCAAATCCACATGCACCTTTGAAGCACCGCCAACGCGGGTAAACGCCTGATCAACCAAGACCCGCAAGATTTTCGACTGCGTGCCAAGGGGCATATCCGCCACTTCATCAAGCAGCAAAACACCGTCATTTGCCTGCTCAAGTAACCCCTGCTCAACCCCCCGTTCGGGGCTTTCGCGGCCAAACAGCACCACTTCCATCTGATCAGGTGCAATCGCGGCACATGCCACAGTGACAAAAGGCCCGTCCGAGCGGTTGGAATGCGCATGAATATAGCGCGCGGCCATCTCCTTGCCGCTGCCCGCAGGGCCTGTCAGCATCACGCGACCATTGGATTTCGTGACCTTGTCCAATTTTGATTTGAGATTGCGGAAGGTGGCAGATTGCCCAAGCATTTCGCCAACCCGCGTCTCGCCACGTTTCAACGCCGAGTTCTCTCGACGCAGTTTGGACGTTTCCATGGCGCGGCGAATGACCACCAAAAGCTGATCAATATTAAAGGGCTTTTCAATAAAATCATAAGCCCCCTGTTTGATCGCAGCAACCGCGATTTCGATATTCCCATGACCTGAAATGATGACCACGGGCACTTCGGGCATATCGCGTTTGACCGTTTTTAGGATATCAATCCCATCCATATGGCTGTCTTTAAGCCAAATATCGAGGATGATCAGTGCGGGCAGCTCTTGCTGCAATTGCGCCATGCATTCATCGGAATTTTCCGCCATACGCGTGGAAAACCCTTCATCCTGCAGAATATCGCAAACCAATTCGCGGATATCACGCTCATCATCGACAACAAGTATATCAGCCATGAATACCCCTCATTTAGCCAATCATTAACGGCAGGTGGATCACCGCCTGCGCTCCTTGATGCGCGCCATCCCCATATGGCGGCGCATCTCTCAATTCTAGGCTTGCGCCATGTTCTTCGATTATTTTCTTCACAATCGACAAGCCAAGCCCCGTTCCCTTTTCACGGGTAGTGACATAGGGCTCAAAGAGGCGCGCGCGATCTTCGGGCAGGCCTATTCCATTGTCGCTGATTGTGATTTTTAGCACGGACTGCGCTGCACCATTCTCGACTGCCAAAGCCACACGGATCTCGCCGTGATGGGACGTTTGTGGATGTTTCTCGCAATATGTTTCGATGGCCTCACCCGCGTTTTTGATCAAATTGGTAAAGGCTTGCCCGATCATGGTTGCGTCAATCTCGGCCCAAATCTCGCCTTCAGGCTTCGTAAGGATGATCTCAACCTCAGGCTGACCTGCGCGTTGAAGGATCACAATCCCCTCCAACAGCTTGGCGATATCCTCACGGCGGCGGCTTGGTTCAGGCATACGGGCGAAGCGGGAGAACTCATCCACAATATAGGCCAGATCATTGGTCTGGCGTACGATCACATCGGTCAACTCTTTCAGGCTTTGGCCGTCTTCTTCGGGCAAAATCTTGGTGAATTTACGGGCGGCGCGTTCCGCTGACAAACGAATGGGGGTGAGTGGATTTTTGATCTCATGTGCAATGCGCCGCGCGACATCGCCCCATGCGGCCATGCGCTGTGCCGCGACCAAATCGCTAACATCATCAAACGCAACCACATATCCCTCGACCGCGCCATCACTGCGCCCCCGTACCGCGATGCGCACCAAAAGCGTCTCTTGCGCCCCATTGCGAGTCAGGCGCAATTCCTCTTGCAACGTGTCGCTGCCCCGTTTCTGCAAGCGCGAGGGCAGATCAGCAAATTCTGGCACAAGCGCCGCCAAGGCACCGTGATGGTGCGATTCATCCTCAGACAGGCTCAATAACCGCTGTGCAGAGCGGTTGATAAACTCAACATCGCACTCTGCCGTGACGCCAATCACGCCAGCCGTGACCGACCCAAGCACACTATCAAAAAGGCGTCTTTGCCCCTCGGTTCGGTCATTTTGTTCAACCAAGCGATCGCGCTGCGCCTTAAGTTGCACGGTCATCTGATTAAACACGCGGCCAAGCATTGCGATTTCATCGCCGCTTTTTTCCTCAGGTACCCGCGCCTCAAGATCACCTTCACCGATCCGCTCGGCGGCGGCGGCCAACCGCCCCACAGGACGCGACAGACGTTCGGCAAACCACAGCCCCAACCAAATTGCCGCCATGATCACAATCAGCGCAAAGCCAATATAGAGCAGGCCAAATTCGAATAAAACGCGCCCGCGCTCATTTTCCAATTGTCTGTAAAGCTGCACAGTTTGTTGGGTTTCATCAAGCAACGACATAATCTGCCCATCCACCTCGCGGCTAACATAGAGATGGCGGTCAAGATATTGCGATAGCTTCAGCAGAGCGCGGAATTCGTTTTGGGCGCGATCTTCGATCAACACCACCTCACCCTCAGCCGCGCGGATAAGATCAGGATCACTAGGTTGATCATAATCAAATAAATACGAGCGTTCCCCGCGCGCACGAATTTCGCCCGTTGCGTTGATCACATAAGCCTCGCGCAGACCACGCTGGATAAGGCCCTGCCCTTGCCCCAAAAGGCGACGAAGGTCGCCATCCGTGGCAGCCCCGTCATTGCGTGCAGCGCTATCCAAAAAGGCCGCAAGGGCGCGCGCATCTTCGTCTAAATCCGTGCGATGTTCTTGTTGATAGGCAATGGCCGCATCCACCGAATTGCCAAGCGCGCCCGAAACGCGGGTCGAAAACCATCCTTCAAGTCCCATGTTCAGGGTGATGGTTGCAAAAACCGCGACCAAAATAGTCGGCAAAAGTGCAACAATCGCAAACACACCCGTCAGGCGCATGTGCAATCGCGATCCTTGCGAGCGGCTGCGCCGTGCTGCGATCATCCGCACCACTTGGCGCGCCACAAGCGAGGCGATCACAAGAATGTAGACCAAATCTGCCAACAAGATGAGGCGCAATGCAGGCGAAGAGGCTAAATCGCCAAGCGGGCCAAGCACCAAAAAGGTCAAAAGCGCCAAAACAGGCCCTAGTGTTACAAGCCCCAATGTGCCTGCATTGCGCAAGCGTTTGGTGCTTTGTAACAGGATCAATCGACGCCAAGCCGATATCGCCTTATCATTTGATGGCTTTGCCACCTGCCCCGCCTGTCTTTTACGCGGCCCAGAAACGGGGCCACAAATTTCGCCTGACGCGCGCTATATGTCGCCCATATGTCACGCCCTGTGGCGGGTTTACATCAATTTACGCCGCCGTGTCACGCGGATATCGAGATCAGAGACTTTCTTTCGGAGGGTATTTCGATTGATACCGAGCAAATCGGCGCATTTCGCCTGATTGCCGCCCGTGGCCTCAAGCGCGATTTCCAAAAGTGGCGTTTCCACTTCGCGCAGGATCCGTGCGTGCAAGCCTGGGGGCGGCAAGACACGGCCGTGTAGATCAAAATAACGCAGCAAATACTTGGCCACAGAGGCGGATAAACGATCCCCATCGCCGCCGCCCGTCAATGGCCCCATCGCGGGCTGATTGCCAAGCACAGTTTGCAATTCGGCACGCGCGATATCTTCGCCTTGCCCTGTGACCACCAAACGGCGAATGGTGTTTTCCAATTGCCGCACATTTCCCGGCCATGAATAGGCGCGCATCAATTCCACCGTATTATCGGACAAGCGGCGCAAGGGCATGCCATCGCGTTCAGCTCGAATCAAGAAATGCTCGGCCAAGAGCGCGATATCATCCACCCTTTCGCGCAAGGATGGCACAGAAATTGACACGCCCCCAAGGCGGTAGAACAAATCTTGGCGAAAATCGCCTGCGTCCATTTTTTCGGATAGATCGCGCTGGCTTGTAGCCATCACACGGGCATCATTCTCGCGCATCGTGTCAAGCAGACGCACGATACGGGCCTGCGCCTCATCGCTGAGATCAGACACCTCATCAAATAGGATCGAGCCGCCCTTAGCCCGCGCAAGCAGCGTGGAGGGGCCATCGACTCCTTCCAGATCATCGGCGCTTGCCACAACAAAAGGCAACGTGCGGCGGTCTGAGAAATCATGGATCGCCCGCGCAATCAGGCTTTTGCCCGTGCCGCTTTCGCCAGAAATTAGAACGGGCAGATCGGTGTTCATAACCCGCGCAACCAATCGATAAAGCGCCTGCATTGCAGCCGTGCGCCCTACAAGCGGCAGGTCATGTTGCGCGACAGTGGCGCGCGCCTCGCCATCAACGCCGGCATCCCGCGAGGGCGGCGCAACTGCCGCCCGCCGCTTTTGATCCAGCGCGCGGGCCGCGCGTTTCATCAAATCTGGCAAGTCAAAGGGTTTCGGCAAATAATCATAGGCATCTTTTTCGGTGGCTTGGATCGCCGTCATGATAGTGTTTTGGGCCGATATGATGATAACCGGCAGGCCGGGGCGCGTTTCCGTGATCTTCGGCAATGTCTCAAGGCCGTTGCCATCTGGCATGACCACATCAGAAATCACCAGATCACCCTTGCCCTCCTCAACCCATCGCATCAGCGTTATCAAGCTAGAGGTTGCGTGAACCTTGCACCCTGCCCGCGTCAACGCCTGCGTTAATACAGTGCGAATTGTGCGGTCATCATCTGCAACCAGAACGGTGCCATCCATCGTCTCAACTCCTACTCATACGCCGCGCGGCGCGATTGGCAAAGATATCCGAAACACAGTTCGGCCCGGCACGCTGTCGAGCGCGATCCAGCCATCGTGGTCGGAAATGATTTTAGAAACCAAGGCAAGGCCAAGCCCCGTGCCGTTTTCGCGACCCGATACAAAGGGTTCAAAAATTTCGCTTTGACGCTCGGGCGCAATGCCTGGGCCATCGTCAATGATCTCGACCTGCAGGGGCATAGATGCGGCGCTGCCATCACGTTTGCGCAGTCGCAAGCCCGCCTCGTAAAAACTGCGAATGGTGATTGTGCCACCTTCACGGCCCGCTTCGGCGGCGTTTTTCAGCAGGTTCAAGAACACTTGCAAAATCTGATCCGAGTCCACCCAAGTCGGCGGCAAAGATGGGTCATATTGATCCAAAATACGCATATGCGCAGCAAACCCCACCGCCGCAGATTTGCGCGCGCGATCAAGGATATCGTGGATATTAACCGCCTTACATTCAGGCGGGCGTAGATTCCCGAATTCTTCGACCTGCTCAAGCAATTTCACAATACGCCGCGTTTCCTCTACGATGAGATCGGTCAACTCACGATCTTCGCCGCTGGCATTCATCGAAATCAATTGCGCCGCACCCGTGATCCCCGCAAGCGGGTTTTTGATCTCATGCGCCAACATCTCGGCCATACCAATGGCTGACCGCGCGGCGGATTTACTGACCAAGCCCCGATCAAGCCGCCCAGCCAATTCGCGGCTTTCAAGCAGCATCATTACCTGATCGCCCCCCTCGCTCACAGGGGCAAGCTGCACATCACAGGAGACAGGTTTTTTGGATCCTGTGCCAACATCCACACCGCCCACAAAAAGCGCGGATTGACCTTGACGCACGCGGGCCAAAGCCTCCTCCATCGGGGCATCTACAAAGACGCGATCCCAGACAGGGTTGCCTGTCAAACTGCGCTCGGAGGCGTTAAGAAATGTCTCAGCAGCAGGATTGACCGATAGGATCAAATCGCGCCCGTCAATAATCAGCGCGGGGATCGGCAAGGATGACCAGATCATGTCAGAAATTACAGGGCTCATGCGGCGCAGTCCGTTTGTGAATGTTCATCGGTTAGGGCCGGACGCAGCAGGCGCAAAACCTCTTCGGGGTCATCCGTGGTCAACACGGCACGGCGTGGCGCATCCCCGACCCCAGCCGCATCCAGATACCAACCCAGATGCTTGCGGGCGACCTTTGCCCCCAATGTTTTGCCATAGAAGGACAGCATATCCTCGTAATGGCGCGCGATTATCTGATAAAGGGCCGCGCCTTTGGGGGCATCAGCGCGCGTCTTTCCGGATAGACCCACCGCGATATCGCGCAGCACCCAAGGCCGCCCTTGCGCACCGCGCCCCACCATGACGCCATTTGCCCCCGATTGCGCCATCGCCAGCGTGGCGGTTTGCGCATCCACGATATCGCCATTGGCGATCAGCGGAATATCAACCGCCTCACGAAAGGTCCGAATGGCCTGCCAATTGGCATGGCCCTTATAGAACTGTGCCCGCGTGCGGCCGTGCACGGTCAGCATGGCAATACCCAAATCTTGGGCCATACGGGCGACCTGCGGTGCGTTTTCGCACGCATCATCCCACCCAAGGCGCATCTTTAGGGTGACGGGAACAGCAACCGCACGTGTCACCACCTCAAGCACGGCGCGGGCATGAGACAGATCGCGCAGCAAGGCCGCCCCACAGGCCCCCGGACCTGAGCCAGATGTGACCTTTTTCGCAGGGCAGCCCATGTTGATATCAATGATGTTTGCCCCTTCGGCCTCTGCCATGCGGGCGGCTTCCCCCATCCAATGGGGATCGCGGCCAGCCAATTGAACGGCTGAGGCCACAATGCCGAACCCAAGCTCGGCCTTCGCGCGGGCGGCGGGCTTAGCATTGACCATATCTTGGCTTGCAACCATCTCTGAGACGACCAACCCCGCGCCGAAAGACGCAACCAATTTACGATAAGGCAAATCGGTGATCCCCGCCATCGGGGCCAGAAAGACGGGCGGGTCAAGACTGATATCGCCAAGTTGGATGGGCATGTGCGCTGAGCTGCCTATTCTTTGTGCAGATGGGTTTGGCCTAATCTGCTTTGGGGCGGGAGATCAAAAGAAACGCGACCTTATACTGGGGCAATTTACACAAATGCACAATATTTAATCACCACGACCAAAAAATATGCAGAGCGCTGATCCGTATTGTGCGTCATAGGCTTAGCCCCTATCACCTGATCTATGGATAAATCTGGCCCATCCCACACCGCACACTCTTTGACGGCTGCACCGCTCGTGGCGCTGGTTGTGGCCGCGGGTCGGGGCACGCGCGCAGGCGGCGGTTTGCCCAAACAATATCGCAGTTTGGGGGGCGTCCCCGTTTTGCGCCGCGCCGTTCGGGCGCTCTGGGATGCTGCGGATTTCGCGCAGACCATCGTGGTTATTCACCCCGATGATGAGGCGCTCGCCCGTGAGGCGCTTGGGACGGATGCGAAGCGAATTACGCTCGCCTTTGGCGGGGCCACGCGCAGCGCCTCGGTGCAGGCGGGTTTGGCTGCTGTGAGCGATAAAACCGCCCATATCTTGATCCATGATGCCGCGCGCCCCTTCGTGGCGGCCCGCATCGTGCAAGATGTGATTGCCGCGCTGCGCGAAACCGGCTGTTTTGCCACCGCACCCGCCCTGCCCATGACCGATGCTCTGTGGCGTGCGGGGGAAGGTCACGTTTCACAAATTCAATCGCGAGACGGGTTATTTCGCGCACAAACGCCACAAGCCTTTCACTATTCCACCATTTCACAAGCCTATGCCGCCGCAGGGGAAGACGCCGCTGATGATGTCGCCATTGCCCTTGCACATGGAGTTAAAATTAGGGTGGTTGCGGGGGATGAACAAAATTTTAAACTGACCACAGCTGCGGATTTTATCCGCGCGGGCCATGTCATAGGGGCAAGCAGCGCAATGGATATTCGGATTGGTAATGGCTTTGATGTTCATGCCTTTTGCGCGGGGGATCACGTAATCCTCTGCGGGGTAAAAATCCCGCATGATCGCGCGCTCAAAGGGCATTCGGACGCGGATGTCGGGTTGCACACTGTAACAGATGCGATTTACGGGGCCTTGGCCGAAGGGGATATTGGCACCCATTTCCCGCCATCCGACCCGCAATGGAAAGGCGCGCCAAGCGACATTTTCCTCATTCATGCGGTCAAACTGGCAGCATCGCGTGGCTATGGGATCAGTAATGTTGATCTGACCTTCATGTGCGAGACCCCTAAGATCGGGCCCGTCTCAGCCGCGATGCGTGCGCGTTTGTCAGAACTGCTGAGCATCGACCAAGATCGCGTATCGGTCAAAGCCACAACAACCGAGAAACTGGGCTTTACAGGCCGCAAGGAAGGGATCGCCGCGATAGCCACAGTCACATTGGTGAAACCATGACATATTGGATTGCAACTGTTTTTGGCGTGGGTCGCCTGCGCCCTGCCCCTGGCACATGGGGCAGCTTGGCCGCGCTGCCGCTTGCATGGGCCTTGCATGAATTGGGCGGGTTTTGGCTGCTTGCCACGGCGACAATCGCCGTCTTTGCCCTTGGATCATGGGCGATTGAAACAGAAATCCGCAGTGGCGCCGAAGATGACCCTTCGGAATTCGTGATTGACGAGGTCGCAGGACAATGGATCGCGCTTTGGCCCGTCTCTTATGGGGCGATCTTCGCGGATGTCTCTATCTTGGCGCTGTGGCCAGGCATACTGACTGCCTTTATCGCGTTTCGTCTTTTCGACATTTGGAAACCCGCACCCGTGGCTTGGGCAGATGCCAAGCGCGGCGGGGTTTGGGTGATGATGGATGATGTGATTGCAGGCTGGCTTGCCGCGCTTGTGGTCGCAATTCTGGCCGCTATCGCGCATCTATGGCTGATTTAAGCGCAGATATCATCCAGACGGCCCGAGACAAGGGGCTGCGCATCGCCACAGCCGAAAGCTGCACGGGCGGAATGGTCAGTGCCGCGCTTACCGATGTTGCAGGATCAAGCGCCGTATTTGAACGCGGCTTTGTCACCTATTCCAATCAGGCCAAAATTGACCTTCTCGGTGTCTCGCCTGAGACGCTTGCGGCGTTTGGCGCGGTTTCAAACGAGGTTGCGCGTGAAATGGCCCTTGGGGCCAAAACCCGTGCGGGGGTCGAGATGGCCGTGTCGATTACAGGCATCGCCGGGCCAGGGGGCAGCGCACATAAACCTGAGGGCCGCGTTTGCTTTGGCCTTGCAAGCCCTGCGGGTGTGGCGCTTGAGCAAGTTGATTTTGGTGCGCTTGGACGCGCGAATGTGCGCATCGCCGCGCGCGATTACGCCGTGCGCCTGCTGCACCACGCCATTTCTCAAAGCGATTAAAATTTAAGCATAGCGTGTAATTTGCGCATTAATTTCGCGCCAATTTGAAGATTGACCAAGATTTCATCGCCTAATCCACAGCTTGCCTCTTTTTTCGTCAGATGAATCCCGCTTTGAGGCGGGCAAATGAAAAAAGAAGGGACGATGCAATGAATGCTGCCGATACAGCGTGGATCATAGTCGCCACGGCGTTGGTTCTGTTCATGACCTTGCCAGGCTTGGCGCTTTTCTATGGGGGGTTGGTGCGTGCGCGCAACGTGCTCAGCGTGTTTATGCATTGCTACGCAATCGCCTGTTTGATGTCGATTTTATGGCTCGCTTTTGGCTACTCCATCGCCTTTGGATCTGGCACCTCGGGATTTTGGGGCGGATTGGACAAGGCATTTCTCAACGGGGTCACCGCAGATAGCCTGTCTGACAGCCTGCCCGAAATCCTGTTTTTTGCGTTCCAAATGACCTTTGCGATTATCACCCCCGCCTTGATTGTGGGCGCCTATGTGGAACGGGTTGGATTCGGCTTTGTGCTACTGTTTTCTGCGCTTTGGATGCTGATCGTTTATTCGCCTGTCGTGCATTGGATCTGGGGCGGCGGCATGATGTCGGATGGTGGCATCTTTGGCGAGACAGGCGTGCGCGATTTCGCGGGCGGGATTGTGGTGCATGAAACCGCAGGCCTTGCGGCTTTGGTGATAGCAGTTTTCTTGGGCGCACGGAAAAATCAAACCACGCCCCCCCACAATCCGGGCTTTGTGATGATCGGGGCTGCGATGCTGTGGGTGGGTTGGTTCGGCTTTAATGGCGGCAGTCAGCTTGCGGCGGATGGCGGCGCGGCAATGGCGCTGACGGTTACGCATATTTCTGCCGCAGCAGCCTCACTCAGCTGGGGGCTCTGGGAGCGCGTCAAATACGGCAAGACCTCGCTTGTGGGTGTCGTCACGGGCACGATTGCAGGTTTGGCCTCCATCACCCCTGCCTCTGGCTTTGTCGGGCCTGTGGCGGCGCTGATCATCGGGACAATTGCGGGCATTATTTGTCAAGAGGCGGTGAATTTGATCCGCAACAAGGTCAAGATTGACGACACACTGGATGTCTTCGCTGTGCATGGTGTGGGCGGGATTTTCGGCACCATTATGATCGCCGTCTTTGGAGAGGGTGCATGGGTGGCGCAGCTTGGTGCCTTGGCGGCGGTGGGAGCGTACACCATCGTCTTGACCGTGGTCCTTGTAAAACTGGTTGGCACGATCACGCCGCTGCGCGTGGATGCAGAGACCGAAGTAAATGGCCTTGATCTCAGCGTCCATGGCGAACGCGCCTATGATATGAGCAGCTAAATCAGGGATTTACCTGACGACATGAAAGCGGGCTGTCAGGCCCGCTTTTTATTTTTTCCCATATAACGCCTCTGCGCGGGCCTCGAAGGCGCGCACAATCCGCGTCATCGCCTCATGGAAAAACATGCCTGCCGCCCCTTGCAGCAAGCGGTTTTTGAATTCGAAATCCACATCAAAGCTGACCTCGCACCCGACCTCGGGCAAATCGCGCATGCGCCAGTTGGAAATCATGTGGTGAAAAGGCCCGTCAATATAGGCAGTTTCAATCCGCATTTCTGCATCGAACAGACGCACGCGGCTGCCAAATTTTTCGCGAAACATCTTAAAACCCACGATTAAATCCGCTAACATTTCGCGATGGTCGCCCTGATCTGTCAGACTGCGCACGCGTGCGGCCACGGCCCAAGGGATGAATTCAGGATAGCGCGCCACATCCGCCACAAGATCATAGATCTCATGGGCGCGATAGGGCAGCGTGCGCGTCTCGGAATGGGAGGGCATAGACAGCCTTTCATCTTTCTTTGCACCTTGTGATGTCTTAGATATGGCGGCGGAATTCAAGGTAATGAGCGCAAGAAAATGACAGATCGCCCCTATGAAATTGACGTTTTAATCTCGGCCAAGGCCATTGCCGCGCGGATTGAGGAACTGGCACGCGAGATTGAAGCGCGATTTGAGGATACCGATAAACTAGTGGTTGTGGGGCTTTTGCGCGGATCTTTTATGTTTATTGCGGATCTGTTGCGCGAATTGAATTTGCCTGTTGAAGTCGATTTCTTAGAGGCGTCTTCCTACGGGAATGAAATGACCTCCTCGCGGGAGGTGCGAATTCTCAAGGATTTGCGCGGCGAAATAGGGGGGCGCGATGTGTTGGTTGTCGAGGATATCGTGGATACGGGGTTTACCCTGAGCCATGTTCTGTCGCTGTTAAAATCGCGCGATCCAAAGCGGTTGGAAACCATCGCTCTTTTGGATAAACCCGTGCGCCGCGAGGTGGACATCAGCGCCACATGGACGGGGTTCGAAATTCCCGATCATTTTGTTGTGGGCTATGGCATTGATTACGCGCAACGAAATCGCAATTTGCCCTATATTGGCGCCGTGCGGTTCACCTAAGCCAATTGCAGCCAAGGCGATCTGTCCCCATATGACCGGGGCTAAATCGGTCTTGGGGGTGTAAGATGGGGCCAATATGGTTGATGCGGGCGGCCAAATGGGCGCGAAACCCGCCATCGGCGCAGCAGGTGAAGCGCCTATTCGTGATTTTCGCGATTGTATTTGCAGTCTTTATTACCGAGCGATTGGGGTTTTGGCCCGATGCCCTAACCTTACCCCCGCGCTGAGGGGGGGCTATGTCTCCCACAATCTTGTGACCTTAGCGCGCTATGGCACAGGTCGTGTGCAAAATTAGCATATAAATTTCGTGCCATTCGTGCTTGGATGTTGCGATACTGCTGGTGGTGACCTGATGCTGGACGGGTCATTTGGGACGACCGATTAACAATCCCGCATGAAACGGAGGGTTTCACATGACGTTTTCTGCAAGTTTCACGATCAAATCCACCCTACTGGCTGCAGCTCTTGCTGTGGCGTGCCTGCCTGCTTTTGCCAATGAAGGGGCGATTGGTGCGCGTCAGGGGCAGTTCAAGATTATGGCGCTGAATATTGGGGTCTTGGGCAGTATGGCGCGCGGCACAGTAGAATATGATGCTGCACAGGCACAAATTGCTGCAGATAATCTGGCGGCAATTTCGCAATTGAACCAAGCCTTTAACTGGCCCGAAGGTAGCGACATGATGGCCGCAACGACCAATCGCGCCTTGCCTGCCATTTGGGAAAATCAGGATGATTTTCTTGCAAAATGGGCGGCCTTTGGCACAGCCGCGACAGGGTTACAGGCCGCAGCCGGCAATGGTCTTGAGGCGATGCAAGCGGCGCTTGGCCCTGTGGGGGGCAGCTGCGGCGCCTGCCACGATGCCTATCGCCAGCCCCAATAAAACACAGGATACGGGCCGCCCATGTGGAAGAAACTGATCCTCAGCGCCAGTTTGGCCGCTTTTGGCGGGTTTCTTTTGATATGGGCGGTCTTTCCGCGCAGCCCAATCACGGCAAGCACCATGGCGGTCCTAGCTGACCCCAATCTAGAGAATGGCGCGCGTGTGTTTTGGGCGGGGGGATGTGCCTCATGCCACGCTGCAAACGGGGCCAAGGGTGAGGCGAGGTTAATCTTGACAGGTGGGCGCGCCTTTGAAACGGAATTTGGCACATTTTACGCGCCAAATATCAGCGCTGATGCGAATGCAGGCATAGGCAGTTGGACAATGGCGCAGTTCCTAAGCGCTATGCAACATGGCCGCGGGCCGAATGGTTTGCCCCTTTATCCTGCCTTTCCTTACACAGCTTATCGTTTGGCTGACCCCCAAGATATGGCTGATCTATATGGCTATCTGCAAAGCCTGCCCGCCGACCCAAGCCTGTCGCGCGACCATGATCTGACCTTTCCCTTCAACATCCGCCCCGCCCTATTCTTCTGGCAGGCCCTCTACCTTGAGCAAGGATATGCGGTCACGGCCCCCTTGAGTGACGAAGCCCTGCGGGGCCGTTATCTGGTTGAGGCCCTCGCGCATTGCGGTGAATGCCACACACCCCGCGGCGCACTTGGCGCAGTGGATCATGGCGCGTGGCTTAGAGGTGCGCCAAACCCTTCGGGACAGGGGCGCATCCCCCCCCTCACCCCAGACGAATTGACATGGTCGAAGGATGAGATCGCGGCCTATCTCAATGACGGCTTTACCCCAAGCTTTGACAGCGCAGGCGGTCATATGGTCGATGTGATCCGAAACATGGCCATACTGCAGCCCGATGATCGGGCCGCAATTGCGCAATATCTCAAAGAATTGCCTTAAGCGCCTAATTTTGCCAAACGCGCCGCTTTGAGGCGGGCAAAATCATCCCCTGCATGATAGCTAGACCGCGTCAAAGGCGTGGCCGAAACCATCAAGAACCCTTTGCCAAAGGCCGCCTTTTCATAGGCCTTGAATTCCTCGGGCGTCACAAAACGATCCACCGCGTGATGTTTCGGGGTTGGCTGCAGATATTGGCCAATGGTCAAAAAGTCGATATCGGCGGCCCGCATGTCATCCATCACCTGCAACACGGATTGGCGGTCTTCCCCAAGGCCAACCATGATACCAGATTTGGTGAACATGGTTGGATCCATCTCCTTGACCCGCTGCAGCAGGCGCAGGCTATGGAAATAGCGCGCGCCAGGGCGCACCTCAGAGTAAAGACCCGGCACAGTTTCGAGGTTATGATTGAACACATCGGGCTTTGCACGCACCACGATTTCCAAAACACTTGGGTCGCATTTCAAAAAATCGGGGGTTAAGATCTCGATGGTCGTATCAGATGATTGACGGCGAATAGCGCGAATGGTTTGGGCAAAGTGTTCTGCCCCGCCATCCTCAATGTCATCGCGGTCAACCGAAGTGATGACAACGTGGTTCAGACCAAGTTTCTTGACGGCATCGGCCACGCGGCCCGGTTCAAACACATCCAAAGCCTCGGGCGGCTTACCGGTTGCAATATTGCAAAAGGTGCAAGCACGGGTGCAAACCTCGCCCATGATCATCATCGTGGCGTGACCTTGGCTCCAACATTCGCCGACATTGGGGCAACCCGCCTCCTCGCAAACGGTGGTCAAGTTGTGCTCGCGCATGATTTTATGCGTGGCCGTATAGCCTTCACCAACAGGGGCCTTAACCCGAATCCAAGAGGGTTTTTTCGGCTGTGCCTGATCGGGGCGATGCGCCTTTTCGGGGTGACGCTGCTCGGGCAATTTAAGGTCGCGCATGGGTCTGACTCCGTGACGTTTCAGGGGTAATTTAATTTCTTTGCGGCACGATTGTAACCCCGCAAATTACGTTGCCTCACTCGATTATTGCGGGCGCTAACCCGTGCGGGGTTTGATAAAATTCCAAAAGGCGTTGCAATTCAAATTGGGGAATTCTGCAAGCCTTTGATATATGCGTGCATTCTTGGGGAGTAAATCTTTACCAAAGAAAGACCCCTCCCCTCGCCTTGGTTGATTTGATGACCACCCTCCAAGATATGCGCCGCCCTCTCGCTTGTGCGTGCGGCGCGCTTTGCTGCCACAGGCCAAAAACCCTTGCGCCAATCAAGCCGAGATCTTTTGGCGCACGCAGAAGCCCTCAATACTGCGCGCTTGAGCGGGCCTGCACATTACTCGCCCACCCGACATATCAAGACCCTTTCCGCGCTGATCCAACTGGCACAGCGCAAAAGCACAGATGCAAGTGTCGCAAAAGAAAACCGCCCCAAGCTTGTGGCGTGGGGCGGCGAAAGATCACCTGACCTTGAAGCTCAGATAAAGGCGTCTGGCATCTCAGATTTGCGCTTCGCGATATAGGCCTTGAGGGCCTCGTCAATCGCAAGGTCAAGCGCGGGCTGGACATATTCAGACAGCATTTTGTCTACCCGCGCAGCCGCCAAGGCCACGCTGTCACGGCTGCCTTCATCCATCCATGTTTCATAAGGCTTGTAATCAAGCACATTAGTTTTCCAGAAAGCGGTTTTGAAATTCGCCTGTGTATGCGCACAGCCCAAGAAATGCCCTCCAGGGCCAACTTCGCGCAATGCATCCATCGCTTGGGCATTCTGATCAATCGGCACGCCCGCCGCCAGATGGTGCAACACACCAAGCTGATCAGCATCAAGGACGAATTTCTCGGGGCTTGCGGCCAAGCCACCCTCAAGCCAACCGCAGGCATGCAGCATGAAATTCACGCCTGACAGCAAACCCATATTCAGCGAATTTGATGTCTCATAGGCCGCCTGCGCATCGGGCAATTTCGAGCCATTAAATGAACCCGCCGAGCGGTAAGGCAAGTTCAAACGCCGCGCCAATTGACCTGCGCCATAGGTAATTTGTGACGCCTCTGGCGTGCCAAATGTGGGCGCCCCTGAATTCATATCAATGGAAGTCACAAACGCGCCGAATATCACAGGCGCGCCTTTGCGGATTATTTGACTATAGGCGACAGCCACCATCACCTCGGCCAACACCTGGGTCAGCGTGCCCATAACCGAAACAGGCGCCATCGCTCCCCCCACGATAAAGGGCGAGACGATGCAGGCCTGATTGCTCGCGGCATAGACCTCCAATGCGCCCATCATAGTTGCATCGAATGTCAGCGGAGAATTGATATTGATCAGCGATGTCATGACCGTGTTGTTTGTCGCGAAGTCTTCGCCGAACAAGATTTTGCACATATCAACCGAATCTTGCGCCCGTGATGGTTCGGTGACCGACCCCATAAAGGGCTTATCGCTAAGGCTCATGTGCGCGTACAGCATATCGAAATGACGCTTATTGACGGGAATATCCGTTGGCTCGCACACTGTGCCACCCGAATGGTGCAGCCATTTCGACATATAGCCCAGTTTCACGAATTTCTGAAAATCAGCCATAGTCGCATAACGGCGGCCACCAATACTGTCCCAAACAAAGGGAGGGCCATAAACAGGGGCAAGCACCAAAGATTTGCCGCCGATCTCAACACTGCGCTCAGGGTTGCGGGCGTGTTGGATAAACGAAGACGGCGCAGTTTTAATCAAGCTGCGCAGCAATCCTTTTGGAAAGCGCACACGCTCGCCGTTAACATCGGCCCCCACATCCTTCCACCGCTTAAGCGCCTCAGGGTTTTCAACGAAATTGACACCGATCTCTTCGAGAACCTTTTCCGCATTGGCTTCGATGATCTCCAGCGCCTCATCCGAAAGGATTTCGAGATTGGGGATTTTGCGTTCGATATATTTCGCCGCTTCAAGTTTGGGTGCACTGCGCTCCGCACGGCGGGCGGCTCCGCCACCCCCTCTGCCCCTACGTCGATCTGCTGCTGCTTCGCTCATGATTTTGCCCTCTCGAAGTGACATAAATTTCAATCCCGCAAAAATTGCGGGGCAGGTGTGTTGCCGCTTTTATCTTGCGAAACAATGGGGGCGATGGTGATTTGCGCCGTTTGTGAGGGGAAAGCGACATTCGCGCTCTTGCGCGCGCTCAAAGCCTCGCCTATGCGAGGCATATGACGATAGAACCGATTGCCCAATCCCATGAGCGGCTTCTGATCATTGATTTCGGTAGCCAAGTGACGCAACTGATTGCCCGCCGCTTGCGTGAGCAAAATGTGTATTGCGAAATTCACCCCTATCAAAATATCGATGCCTCGTTTTTAAACGAATTCGACCCTAAGGCGGTGATTTTCTCAGGCGGACCAGATTCGGTGATGCGCGAAGGATCCCCACGCCCGCCGCGCGCCGTGTATAATCTGGGCGTGCCGATCATGGGCATCTGCTATGGCCAGCAGGTGATGATGCAGGATCTGGGTGGCAAGGTTGAGGCAGGCGAACACGCCACCGCCGAGTTTGGACGCGCCTATGTGACCAAAACCGCCGCGCAATCAGATTTTGTGGACGGATGGTTCAGCGCAGAAGATGGCCGCGAACAGGTTTGGATGAGCCACGGTGACCATGTCAGCAAAATTGCCGATGGGTTCGAGGTGCTTGGTACATCCCCGGGTGCGCCTTTTGCGATCACCGCAGATGTGAACCGCCAGTTCTACGCTGTGCAATTCCACCCCGAGGTGCATCACACCCCAAATGGCGCGCAGCTTTACAAGAACTTCCTCTCCATTGCAGGCTTCCGAGGCGATTGGACAATGGCGGGATATCGTGAACAAGCGGTCGCCGCCATACGCGAACAGGTCGGCGATGCAAAGGTGATTTGTGGGCTGTCGGGCGGGGTTGATAGCTCGGTCGCGGCGGCCCTGATCCATGAGGCCATTGGCGATCAGTTAACTTGCGTCTTTGTCGATCATGGCCTGCTGCGCATGGACGAGGCTGAGGAAGTGGTCACTATGTTCCGCGACCACATGAACCTGTCCACGATCCACGCGCAAGAACAGGATATGTTCCTTGGTGCGCTCGAAGGGGTCAGCGACCCAGAGGTCAAGCGCAAAACCATCGGAAAATTATTTATTGATGTGTTCCAGAAATATGCCGATGAGATCGAAGGCGCCGCCTTTTTGGCGCAGGGCACGCTTTACCCTGATGTCATTGAAAGCGTGAGCTTTTCTGGTGGGCCAAGCGTCACGATCAAAAGTCATCACAATGTGGGCGGACTGCCCGAAAAAATGGGTCTAAAACTGGTCGAACCGCTGCGCGAATTGTTCAAAGACGAAGTGCGTGCCTTGGGGCATGAATTGGGCCTGCCTGCGCATTTCATCGGTCGTCACCCCTTCCCCGGGCCTGGTCTTGCGATCCGTTGCCCAGGCGAGATCACCCGCGAAAAGCTTGAGATCCTGCGCAAGGCCGATGCGGTCTATATCGACCAAATCCGCAAACATGGGCTCTATGACGAGATTTGGCAGGCCTTTGTCGCCATCCTACCCGTGCGTACGGTGGGTGTCATGGGCGATGGCCGTACCTATGACTACGCCTGCGCCTTGCGCGCAGTGACATCAGTTGATGGGATGACAGCGGATTATTACCCCTTTAGCCATGACTTCTTGGGCGAAACCGCAACCCGTATCATTAATGAGGTCAAGGGCATCAACCGCGTGACCTATGACATCACCTCAAAACCGCCGGGAACGATTGAGTGGGAGTGAGGCGTATGCGCCTTAACTCTCGGGCGCAACGTACACACCCTGTTCCTTAAGAGCGTCGATCACCTCTTCGGGCATATAGGTCTCGTCATGGCGGGCGAGGATTTCAGTTGCCTCGAAAACGCCATCGATCAGGCGGCCCGTGCCGACCATACCTTCGCGCTCGCCAAACAAATCTGGCAGTACACCCGTGTAAGCGACAGGGATAGAGGCCGCCCCATCGGTGACGTTAAAGGTGATGGTCGCCCCTTGGCCACGGCGCAACGTCCCCTCCTCCACTAAGCCACCGATGCGGAAGATTTTATTCGGTGCGGGCGGGTTTTCGGCCACTTCGGCGGGCGGCATGAAGAAATTGATGCCATCGCGAAACCCATACCCAACAAGCACCGCCATACCGCCAAGGAAAAACACGGCCAGCATAACAATCTGAATACGGCGTCTTTTTTTCAATGTTTGCATTGTCTTACACCTATCGTTCTATCACGCCGTCACGCGAGGTCATGGGAAAAGCGCGAGGTTTTCTAACCCTTGCTTTTCGTCAAACCCAAGCATCAGATTAGCGTTTTGCAACGCTTGGCCCGATGACCCTTTGCACAGGTTATCAAGCGCCGCAAAGACAATCGCGCGACTCGCGCGCCGATCCTTTGCCACCCCTATATAGGCATGGTTGGAGCCTCGCACATCATGCGTTGACGGGACTGCACCAAAGGGTAGCACATGCACGAAAGGCTCGGGCCCATAGGTTGCAGTCAGTGTGTCGTAAATCGCCTCAGCCTCGCCTTTGACATAGATCGAGGCCAAGATCCCGCGGTTGAACGGGGCAAGATGGGGGGTAAATTGCACCTCAACCTTGCGCCCCGCGAGGCGTGAGAATTCTTGATCAAATTCTCCCAAATGGCGATGTGTGCCGCCCACCCCATAGGGGTTGGCGCCTTCAGATAGCTCAGCATGAAGCAAGTTTTCTTTTAGGCTGCGCCCTGCCCCCGACACCCCAACCACCATGTTGATGATTATCTCATCAAGATCAATCAGCCCTGCCGAAATCAAAGGCCGCAGGGCATATTGCCCAGTAGCCGCGTTGCAGCCTGTGCCCGCAACAAGCCGCGCCGCTGATATTTGGGCGCGGTAAAATTCGGTCAAGCCATAGACGGCTTCGCTCTGCAACTCTGGGGCGGCATGGGGTTGGCCATACCATTTTTCATAGGCCGCAGGGTCGCGCAGACGAAAATCCGCAGAGAGATCGACAATTTTCAAATCGCGAGGCAGGCCTTTGATCGCCGCCTGCGAGGTCGCATGGGGCAGCGCACAAAAGGCCAGATCAATATTTGCGAAATCAATTTCTTCGATCTTCTGAAGAACGGGCAAATCTAAGTGGCGCAAAAAGGGAAACACATCCCCCATCGCCATGCCCGCCTTGCGCTCGCCTGACAGGGCTACGATGCGCATGCCCCCATGCCCACGGATCAGCCGCACCAATTCCGCGCCCGTATATCCAGAGGCCCCCAGGATTGCGATATTCTTTGTCATTCCATCTCTTTCATGCATCAGGAAGCTCTGACTGTTCAAAGGCAATCTTGCGGCGCAAAAACTGTGTTGCCTTATTCGATACTTTTTGCGGGTCGCCCGTTGTCAAAAACTTCGTCACTGGTCTTTCACCTGCCATTTCGGGGCGGCGAGTCAGATAATCGGCTAGACTTTCGGCAACCAGATTTGGCTGACTGTATACTGCCACATCAGGCCCAAGAGCGTTGCGGAAATGCTCCTCAACCAGTGGGTAATGGGTGCAGCCCAAAATGGCCGCTTCGGGGTGCGGCATACGGCGCAACAGCGCCTCAACATGGCTGCGAACCATCGCCTCGGCCAAGATCATATCGCCCATCTCAATCGCATCCACCAAGCCCCCACAAGGCTGTGCCTCAACATCAACACCAATGGCACGAAAGGCCAATTCACGTTGAAACGCGCGGCTTGAGACAGTTGCAGGCGTGGCAAAAAGCGCCACATGCTTAACCGCGACTTCACGGGGGGGCGAGTTATCCCCCCATTGCCGCTCGGTCAATGCCTCGATCAAAGGCACAAACACGCCAAGGACGCGCTTGTCTTTGGGAACCCACCCCTCCTGCATGCGCCGCAACGCTGCCGCAGAGGCGGTGTTACAGGCCAAAATCACCAGATCACAGCCTTGATCAAACAGGCATCGCACCCCTCGCGTTGTCAATTGGTAAATATCTTCCCCATCGCGTACCCCATAGGGCGCGTTCGCGTTATCGCCAAAATACACCAACGGCAAATCGGGCAATCGCCGCGTGACCGCATCCAACACTGTCAGCCCGCCAAGGCCTGAGTCAAATATGCCGACCGCCATCTTCCTGCCTTTCATGCCGCTTGGCGAGACGCTTTTGATCAAATTCAAACCCGCGCATGCGTGGGTCAATCGGCGTTTGGCTCAAGCGATAGGTTTCGCTGCGTAGAAAATCCATCAACGCGGGCGGATTGTCCAGATGAGCTGCCATATCTCGCCGCGAAATTGGCCTGCCCACTGTTACCTCAAGCGGCACTTTGATCCGTTTGCGAAATTCACGGATTAACAACCCCATGCGCAAGGTGACATGGATATGGCTCATGATCTGGAAAAGACGCGAATTCTGCCCTTCAAAGAAAATTGGGATAACGGTTGCGCCTGAACGCGCGATCATACGCGCGGTAAAGACCCGCCAATCTGGATCCATCGGAACACCAAAAAGCTTGGCCGCAGTCGAAACTGTTCCGCCAGGAAAAATGCCAATCGCGCCTCCTTGATCCAAATAGGAAAACGCGGCCTTGCGTGTGGTGATGTTTTGCGCAACTGCCTCTTTGGTTTCATCAAAGGAAACGGGCAGAATTATCCGCTCAAGATCCGGGGCCTTGCGAAAAATTTGATGCGCGAGAATGCGGAAATCCCCTTTGCGGCGCTGCGATAGGATATGCCCCATAATCAGCCCATCCAAAATGCCAAACGGATGGTTCGCAATCAAAATCAGTGGCCCTGCCTCGGGGATGCCCTCTAGCCCTGCCCCGTGATAATTAGTCCTAAGGCCATAAAGGTCGCATATCACCTGCCAAAAATCATGGCCTGCGGCCACTTGAGCCTCATAGCCTTCGGCACGGCGGATCAGGGACAGGCGCCCTGTCGTATTTTCCAATATACGGATCACCGTACGCCCCATTTGGGTCTGCGCCGAGGTTGCGTAGGTGATATCACGCGCGACCTGATAGCGCTTTAATTTTCGCGGATGTTCTGTCATCCGCGCGACCGTTTCGGCCAACCCCAAAGGCAAATCAGCTCTAGCGCAACATGGGCGGCGGCCACCGCCGTGATCTCGCCCGTGTCATAGGGAGGTGAAACCTCAACCACATCACCGCCGATCAGGTTGATCCCCGCCAATCCGCGCAGGATCAAGGCCACCTCACGGCTACTGAGCCCCCCCCAGACGGGCGTGCCTGTTCCGGGGGCATAGGCCGGATCAAGCGCATCAATATCAAAGGAAAGATAGGCAGGACCATCACCAAGCCGCGTGCGGATCGCTGAAATCACATCCGCCACACCGCGCCACGCCACATCTTGGGCACTGATGATCTCGATGCCCAGATTCTCGTCTACCACTGTGCGAATACCCACATGGATTGACCGCTCAACGTCAATCAAACCTTCCTTAACCGCCTTGTAGCAGAAGGTTCCATGATCCACCCGCGCAGGGTCATCATCAGACCAAGTGTCGGTATGGGCATCAAATTGCAGCAGCGCCAAGGGCCCGAATTTGGCCACATGGGCCCGCAAAATCGGCAGGGTGATCGAATGATCCCCGCCCAAGCTGATTACATTGGCCCCTTGGGCCAAAATCCCAGCGATATGGACCTCAATTGCGGCGGGCGTCTGCGCGGGTTGCGCATAATCCAGTGCCATATCGCCGTAATCGGCAATCGCAAATTCCTCAAGCGGCGAGAAACCATCCCACCCGAAGGGCGGATCAAAAGGTTGCAAACTTGAGGCGGCGCGGATGGCACGCGGGCCAAATCGGGTGCCTGCGCGATGCGTTACCGCCTGATCAAAGGGAATGCCTGTAATTGCCAGATCCACGCCTGATAGGTCTTTGGACAGTTTGCGGCGCAAAAACGAAGGCACCCCAGAAAACGCATTCTCAAACGCGAGCCCTTTGAACGATCCCGCCGTAACAGCAAGATCAATTTGGCTTTTGGCATCTCCGAGCGCCATTTTGCGCCTCTCTCTTACAGTCACTGACCTTTTCTGTTCTATGACTGGCAAAAACTCAAGCCAAACCCGCCGTGGCGACTGGCCTCAAGGGTGAATTTCGACTAGATCTACCCCAAAGATCAAAAAGGATGGGCAGATGACTGAGCAGACTGATAAATTGCGCCAAGATTTTATTGACGCGATGAGCCTTTGCGCGAATTCCGTCTGCGTGGTCACCACCGATGGTGTTGCGGGTTTGGGTGGCTTGACTGTCTCGGCCATGAGTTCTGTTTCTGCAGACCCAGACATCCAAGCCGATGGCCCAACCATGTTGATTTGCGTTCATGCCAATTCAACATCGCTACCTGTCATTCTGGAAAATGGTGCATTTTGTATCAATATCCTCGGCCAAGGATTTGATAAAATAGCAGAAATTTTTGCAGGCCGGCATGGCCTCACGGGGCCTGCGCGGTTTGACGGAGTGGCCTATGCCCCGCTTGCCACGGGCGCGCCTGTTTTCTCTGATGTTTTGGCCGCCTTTGATTGCAACATTTTGAAATCAGACAGCATCGGGACGCATCACGTGATTTTCGGCGTGGTGCGCGCCGTGACCCTATCAGATCAGACCGACCCAATGATTTACCACAAACGCCGGTTTCGCGCCCTTGCGCCCGAAACCAAATAAAGGGATGCACCATGTATGATCGTGATCTGATTGAAAATGGCGGCGGATCTGTGGCTCGCCTTCTGGAAATCATGCGCGCCTTGCGCGACCCACAGGCAGGCTGCCCTTGGGATATCGAGCAAGATTTCGACAGCATTGCCCCCTACACCATTGAAGAGGCCTACGAGGTGGCCGATGCAATCTCACGCCGTGCATGGGATGAATTGCGCGGCGAATTGGGGGATCTGGTTCTGCAATCGGTCTATCACGCGCAAATGGCGGAAGAAGCGGGATATTTTACCTTTGACGATGTCCTGCGCGACATTTCCGACAAGATGGTCACGCGCCACCCGCATGTGTTTGGCGCAGGAAATCGCGACAAATCCGCAGACCAACAGGTCGAAGATTGGGAAAAGATCAAAGCCCGCGAGCGCGCCGCCCATGCTAAAATGGAGGTTTTGGCCGATGTCGCACTCGGCTTGCCCGCCTTGATGCGGGCGGAAAAACTACAGAAGCGGGCCGCGCGCGTGGGGTTTGATTGGCCCCAGATTGATCAGGTGATCGATAAAATCGCCGAAGAATCCGCCGAATTGGCCGAGGCGTGCGCGACCCTTCCCCCAGAGAAAATCGCCGAAGAAATGGGGGATTTGCTGTTTGTGATGGCCAATCTGGCGCGCCATCTCAAGGTTGACCCTGAAACCGCTTTGCGTAAGGCGAATGAAAAATTCACGCGCCGTTTCAATTATATAGAAAACGAACTTCAAGCTGATGGTCGCAGCGCAGATCAGTCCAATCTCGAAGAGATGGAAGCCTTGTGGCAAGAGGCCAAGACCAAGGGGCTGTAACACCGCCATCTTGCCAAGCCTGTGATTTTAGCTACCTTCATTCCTTGGCGCGTTTTTGGGGCGCCTTCCTGAGAGAGCGTTCAAAGATGAGCCAAGCAAACCAACAGCGCCCCGCATTGGCGGCGCTCTGGATGACGGGGGCAATTGTCGCCTTTACCCTTATGGCCATCGCAGGGCGCGCTGTCTCCTTTGAATTGGACACATTCGAGATCATGACCTATCGCTCGGCTGTGGGAGTGGTGGTTGTTGCGATCCTCGCCACGGCCTTTGGAAAATGGGGCGATGTCAAACGCGACAAGCTGCCGATGCATATCGGGCGCAATATATTTCATTTTGCGGGGCAAAACCTGTGGTTTTACGCAATCACTGTCATCCCACTTGCGCAGGTCTTCGCGCTTGAATTCACCTCGCCGCTCTGGGTCATGCTTTTAGCTGCCCTGTTTCTGAGCGAGCGCTTGACGCGGCTCAAGGTGTTTGTCGCGGCTGTGGGGTTCATCGGCATCTTACTTGTCGTGCGCCCTTGGGTGGCGCCCCCCTCTGCCGGGATGATCATTGCCGCGGCGGCGGCGCTTTGTTTTGCCAGCACAGCGATTTTCACCAAACGCCTAACGCAGAGCCAAACCATAACCTGCATCATGTTTTATCTCACGATCATGCAACTGGTCCTGGGGTTGGTCTGCAGCCTTGCAGATGGGAATATGGCCTTGCCCACAGGAGGCAATGTGGCGTGGATTGTTTTGATCGGCTTTGCAGGGCTTGTGGCGCATTTATGCCTGACATCAGCCCTCAGTGTCGCGCCCGCCTCGGTGGTGATGCCACTGGATTTTGTGCGGCTGCCTGTGATCGCACTGATCGGGGTCATGCTCTATGCCGAACCCCTTGACCCAATGGTGCTTTTGGGGGCAGCCCTTATTTTCGGGGCGAATTACCTGAATATTACAGGCGCAGCTCGGCTAGAACACCACAGAGGCGCGAAGAGCTGAATATAATATTTTAGGCATTTTTATATATACAATAAGGGTGTACTTTCGCTTAATTATCACCAAGCCAGATCATTACAGGAGGGACGCCCATCATGACCCGTAAGCGTTGGTTGCTTGCACCCGTTTATTCACTTTTGTGCAGTCTGTGCATTGGCATTGATGGCCTGCGTATATTCACCCTTGGGGCCGAATAAATGCGCGGCAGCGCTGCAATCGGGTTTGCCCTATCGAAGGTGGGATTTGACGACACAACAAAGGGGCTTGGAACCACGCCCTTTGTGCGGTTCAGCGGGAACCGGGCAAGACGCACCACGATCCGCCTGAGCCATCGCTTTTAAGGTCGCCCCAAAATCGCCATTGGAATTTAGCAGGTTTTCGGGATAGACCTTCCAAAACAAGGCTTTGGCAAAGGCGGCAGGCCCTATGGAAATGCTTTATAAATCCGCAAGCGATTGGCGTGGAGCGGCGCAAAAACAGGTTCTTTTTTTTGGGATGTCAGGCCTTGGCAAGACACGGCTTGCCAATTTGCTGCGTGATGCAGGTGATTGGTTCCACTATTCCATCGATTACCGAATCGGCACCGCCTACATGGGCGAGCATATTGTCGACAATCTCAAACGTCAGGCGATGCAAGTGCCGTTTCTGGCAGATTTGCTGAAGTCGGATTCGATTTATATCGGCTCGAACATCACGTTTAACAACCTCACGCCGCTCTCTACCTTCCTCGGAAAACCTGGCGATCCTGCGAAAGGTGGGGTCGGGTTTGAAGAATATATGCGCCGTCAGGCGCTGCATCGGCGCGCTGAGATCAACGCCCTTTTAGACACGCCCAGCTTTATCAGCCGCGCGCGTGATCTTTATGGATATGCCAATTTTGTCTGCGACACGGGCGGCTCTATTTGTGAAGTGGTTGACCCCAACGACCCGCAAGACGAGGTGATGCGCACACTTGCGCAAAATTGCCTGATGATCTGGATTGAGGGCAGCGAGGATCATACCGAGGAATTGATCCGCCGTTTCACCCGTGCGCCAAAGCCCATGTATTACCAGCCGCAAGTTCTGAATGCGCGATGGACTGAGTATCTGGCTGAAACGGGTCTGTCGCCCGATGCGGTTAATCCAGATGACTTTATCCGCAACACATATGCGGCAGCCTTGCATCATCGCGCACCGCTTTATCGCGATATGGCGAAAAACTGGGGCCTGCGCATCAACGCCGAGGATGTAGCGCGTGTGTCTGATGCACAAGATGTGATTGATTTGATCGCGACAGCCCTTGAGGCGCGCGGCGAGATAGCCTAAATCCGCTTTTCGCGTTGAAGATACGGATCACCAAATGCCGATAACCCTGCCAACCAGCCTACCTGCATTCTCCATCCTTCGGAATGAGGGGGTGATGGTCATGGGGCGCAGCGCGGCAGAAAGCCAAGATATTCGGCCATTAAAAATTGGGCTTTTGAACCTGATGCCCAAGAAAATTCAGACCGAGACACAATTTGCCCGCCTGATTGGCGCATCGCCCTTACAGACAGAATTCTCGCTGATCCGCATGAGCGAACATGAAACCAAGAACACCACCGCGGAACATATGGCCGAATTTTATCAACCATTTCGCGATGTGCGCGACCAAAAATTTGATGGTCTGATCATCACAGGCGCGCCGATTGAGCATCTGGATTTCGAAGATGTGACCTATTGGTCCGAGCTGTGCGAAATCTTCGAATGGACGCAAAGCAATGTGCATTCCACTTTTGGCATTTGCTGGGGCGGGATGGCGATGATCAATTATTTCCACGGCGTCAAAAAACACATGCTGCCCGCCAAGCAATTCGGTTGCTATCGGCATAGCAATCTGCAATCGGAAAGCCCCTATTTGCGGGGGTTCTCTGATGATTTGGTAATGCCAGTCAGCCGTTGGACGGAGACGCGCCGCCCCGAGATTGAGGCAGCGGGCCTGCCCGTCTTGCTCAACAGCCCCGAAGTTGGCCCCGCCTTGGTCGAAGATAGCGCACACCGCGCGCTCTATATGTTCAATCATCTTGAATATGACAGCACCACCTTGGCCGAGGAATACCATCGTGATCTGGCCAATGTTCAGGTGAACGGGGCCAGTATCGCCCTACCCGTCAATTACTTTCCCCACGATGATCCAAACCAAAGGCCCTTGAACCGCTGGCGCAGTCATGCCCATCTTTTGTTCGGCAATTGGATTTCGGAAATCTATTTGACCACACCCTTTGATATGGCACGCATTGGTCAAGACAGCACCGATCTGCGGCAGTAATAGACGGGCGCATGATGCGCCCCGATATTCAACCCAGACTGGACTGGGGAATTGGTCATGATTGATAGAAAGCCATTTGATGGCGCAATTACTCGCTATTTTGAAGACGATGCGGCCTAGGCAATCCGCGCGGCCCTAAAGACGGCCGAGAATTCCAATATTCTTGATCCGACTACCCCTATGGCGCTCGGATGCAGAATAGTCTCTACAGGGCCGAAATGGACGCATTACAAATCGAACTGGCGAAATTTCACGCATGGGAGCGCGAAACAGGTCAACAAATTAGCATTATTTTCGAGAGGCGCGATGCTGCGGGAAGGGGCGGCACGATTGTGCGCGCCATGGAAAACTTAAACCCCCAGGCGGTACTAATTATAGCCTTGTCGTAACCCAACGAGACCGAGGCGGGGCAATGGTATTTTCAGCGCTAAATCCAAAATCTGCCAAGCCGCGGGCAAATTCGTCTCTTTAATCGAACATGGTATAATCGCGGCATGGTGGAACATGTGTTTGGCTTTTGCACGACTGCGTAACGCGAAGCTTTTTTTGCCAAAGCCCCGCGGTTCAAAGATATGCTGCTTGAGGTTGGGATCAGCCTTGCAAAAATCTTGCTCAATCTAGACACTGCCAATAACTGCGCCGCTTTTTGGCGCTTGAGAATGACCCACTCAAACATTGGAAACTGTCTCGTATCGATGTCGATGGTCTTGCGAAATGGCACGAATAAAACGTCGCGATCCGCGAAACTTTGACCCGCACCCATACCGCCACAGCGCCGTGGCATCTGATCCGTGCCGATGACAAGCGCCGCGCGCGTTTGGCGGTGATCCGACAGATACTCAGCCAGTATGATTATCCAGAAAAAACCCAACCTTGCGTCCGTCCACTATCCTGCCATAACTGGCAGGCCTGAGGTTTGGAAAGATAAAAGGGACAATGCGTAAACAGGGCTATCATCATGGCAATTTGCGTCAAGCGTTGGTTGAGGCCGCTTTGCGGTTGATTACCGAAAAAGGCCCTGCAGGTTTCACTTTGGCTGAGGCGGCCAAGGATGCGGACGTGACCCCTTCCGCCGTGTATCGCCATTTTCAAGGCCGTAAAGAATTGATCACCGAGGCGGCCTTGCAAGGTCACGCGATTTTTCGTGAGGCGATGGAGGCCGCGTTCTACAGCAAATCTGCACCACTCGCCGCATTTGAGGCCACAGGGCGCGCTTATCTGCATTTTGCACAATCTTATCCTGGTCATTATCTGGCCATGTTTGAAAGCGGCCTTAAGGCCAATGCCAATCCTGATTTGGCACGTGCATCAGAAAGATCCCGCGCGATTTTGGAACGGGCCACCGAGGCGCTGAGCGCACAATTGCCCGCCGACAGACGCCCACCTGCGTCCATGTTTACCGCCCATATCTGGGCCATGAGCCACGGGGTTGTTGAACTCTTTGCACGCGAACGCGATGGCGGCAATGCCCCCTTCCCCGCCGAAGACTTGCTTGAGGCAGGGATCGGGATTTATCTGCGCGGGCTTGGCCTGCTCGACAAAGACTATTAGCCCAGAACGCAGAAACATCACGCAGTGGCAAAAAAATGGCACTAGCGCGTGAAATTTACACAAATATGACGATCTCTCTTTAAGGAACAAAAGAAAACCTTTATTGTCCATATACTTGGATATGGGCGCAGGATGAATTCAATGGATTGGGATCGTTTACGGATCTTTCAAGCCGTGGCGGATGCAGGCAGTTTGACCCATGCGGGGGATGTGCTGCATCTCAGCCAATCGGCCGTGTCACGTCAAATTCGATCCCTTGAAGACGAATTGAACACAACCCTGTTTCATCGTCACGCGCGCGGCTTGATCCTGACCGAACAAGGCGAATTGTTGTTTGACGCCACGCTTCACATGGCAAAGCGTCTTGAGGCCGCCGCCGCCCGCATTCGCGACAGCGAAGAAGAGGTATTTGGCGAATTGCGCGTGACCACCACCATTGGCTTTGGCTCGCTGTGGTTGGCGCCCCGCCTGACCGCGCTTTATGAAAAATATCCCAATCTCAAGATTGATTTGATGCTTGAAGAACGGGTTCTGGATTTACCAATGCGCGAGGCCGATGTCGCCATCCGAATGAAGGAACCCAGCCAAGCGGATCTCATTCGCAAGCGATTGATGAATATCCGCATGCGTCTCTACGCATCGCCCCAATATCTAGAGCAAAACGGTGTCCCGCAAACGCTTGAGGATTTGCGCGACCATCGCCTGATCAGTCAAAATGCAACGGCGGCACAGGTATCCTCAGGCGCGCTTTTGGTGCGTCAGCTGATGTCCTATGAAATTGGCAGCTTTCTGACTGTGAATAACTATTTTGGGGTACTGCAGGGCGTCATCCATCACCTTGGCATTGGGGTCTTGCCTGATTACCTGACCCAAGACTTTCCCAACTTGGTGCGTGTTTTGGATAGTGTGGAAAGCAATGATGTGCCCGTTTTTCTTGCCTATCCCGAAGAACTGCGGCAATCCAAACGGATCGAGGCCTTCCGCGAGTTTGTGACCGAAGAAATCATCGCACATCGCCGCAAAGAACGAGACGGAAACGCCTAAATAGTCTGAAATCCTGCGTGACATTTCGGCCATGACCCTGTGTGGTATGCGCCACATGCATGACCGGTTTGCATTCCAAAGGCGGGATTTTTCTTGATATTTCGTAAAGTGGTCATTATCTGGGCAAAAGTGGTGGCATTTTAACAAAGTGTCATGACTACCTCCCTGTTGGACTTCGGCCGAGACTTGTCTCGGCCTTTTTTTTGGCCAAAGTGCAGGAAGTGGTTCTTCCAAAACCTGGGCCCCGCCCCCCTTTCCCCTCGCGCGCCGATGCCGTAAAGACCAGGTGTCTGCGCGCCATTGCGCCTCGCCACAGGAACTATACCCCATGACCGAACCCGAAATTACCCCCGAGTTGATCGCTGCACATGGCCTTAAGCCTGATGAATATGAGCGCATCCTCGAGATTATCGGCCGTACCCCGAATTTCACGGAACTTGGCATTTTTTCGGCCATGTGGAACGAACATTGCTCTTATAAATCTTCGAAAAAATGGTTGCGCACTCTGCCGACTGAAGGGCAGCAGGTTATTTGCGGGCCAGGCGAAAATGCAGGCATTGTCGATATTGGTGATGATCAGGCGGTCGTATTCAAAATGGAAAGCCACAACCACCCCTCCTATATCGAGCCCTATCAGGGCGCGGCCACGGGTATGGGTGGGATTTTGCGCGATGTTTTCACTATGGGCGCGCGTCCAATTGCGGCGATGAATGCACTTTCCTTTGGTGGGGTAGATCACCCCAAAACACGCTCTTTGATCCATGGAGTTGTGCGCGGTGTTGGCGGCTATGGCAATAGTTTCGGCGTGCCCACTGTGGGGGGCGAGTTACGCTTTGACGCGGCATACAATGGCAATTGCTTGGTGAATGCCTTTGCCGCAGGTATAGCTGAGACGGACAAGATTTTCTATTCCGCCGCCTCTGGCGTGGGGATGCCTGTCGTCTATTTGGGCGCTAAAACAGGTCGTGATGGGGTTGGCGGGGCCACAATGGCAAGCGCCGAGTTTGACGACACGATTGAGGAAAAGCGCCCAACTGTTCAGGTTGGCGACCCTTTCACAGAAAAGCGCCTGCTTGAGGCCTGCCTTGAATTGATGGCCTCTGGCGCGGTTATCTCAATTCAAGATATGGGCGCCGCTGGCCTGACCTGTTCTGCGGTTGAGATGGGGGATAAGGGCGGCTTGGGTATCAAGCTGCAACTTGAATATGTGCCGCAGCGCGAGCCTAATATGACCGCCTATGAGATGATGCTCTCCGAGAGCCAAGAGCGCATGTTGATGGTGCTACGCCCCGAAAAAGAGGCCGAGGCGCGCGCGATTTTTGAAAAATGGGATCTCGATTTTGTCATTGTTGGGGAAACGATCGCCGAGGATCGCTTCGTGATAATGCACGGCAATGCGGTCAAGGCGGATTTGCCGCTGTCGAAACTGTCTTCTACGGCACCAGAATACGACCGCCCTTGGGTCGAAACCGCTGTCGCTGAGGCGGTGGATTTCATCCCAGAAATCGACCCGATTGATGGGTTAAAGGCGCTTTTGTCTTCGCCCAATTACTGCGGGCGCGGCTGGGTCTATCAACAATATGACACCCAAGTGGGCGCTGATACGATCCGCACGCCCGGCTATGGGGCGGGCGTTGTGCGGGTGGCAGGCACGAATAAGGCGCTTGCGTTTACCTCGGATGTGACACCGCGCTACGTCAAAGCGAACCCCTTCGAGGGCGGCAAGCAGGCCGTGGCTGAGGCCTATCGCAACCTTATCTCTGTAGGTGCAACACCCCTTGCGACCACTGATAATTTAAATTTTGGCAACCCTGAAAAACCCGAAATCATGGGCCAATTCGTGGGTGCCATTAAGGGCATTGGCGCGGCTTGTTTGGCGCTTGAAACCCCGATCGTTTCAGGCAATGTCAGCCTTTACAATGAAACTGATGGCAGCGCGATCCTGCCCACCCCCACTATTGGGGCGGTTGGCCTGATTGCGGATATTGACCGCGATTTGATCAACGGCACTGCGCGCGAGGGTCACTGGGCGCTTTTGATCGGGGAAACCCAGGGACATTTGGGCCAATCTGCACTTTTGGCAGAAGTATTCCATCGCATTGAGGGCGATGCGCCCCCCGTTGATCTTGAGGCAGAGCGCAAAGCGGGCCAATTCATTCTCGACAATCGCAAAATGATTTCGGCTTGTAACGACCTCTCGGATGGCGGGCTTGCCTTGGCCGCGTTCGAAATGGCCGCATCCTCCTCCACAGGTGTGAAACTAGACGCAAGCGATGCAGCCACCTTGTTTGGCGAAGATCAAGGGCGCTATTTGGTCGCCTGCTCAACCGATAAGGCCGAAGCCTTAATGGTTGCTGCCGGCCAAGCGGGCCTTCAGATCACCACTGTTGGCAAATTTGGCAGCGACCAAATCACTATAGGCGGTTCTAGCGAAAGCCTTGATGCCCTTCGGGCCCTGTCAGATGGCACGCTGTCACGCCTGTTTGACTGATCCAAAACGTGTCCCTAACAGCCCTCTTGTTTGGGGCCGAATGGAGGCTTAGATTAAAAGGAACAGGTCGGAATTCATGAGGGCAGATATGGCAATCACAGTACAAGACATCAAAGACCTAATCCGCGCGTCCTTTCCCGAAGCGCAGATCACGGTTGAGGGTGATGATGGCCAGCATTTCACCGCCCAAGTGATTGATGCCAGCTTTAAGGGCATGAACCGCGTTGCGCAGCAACGTGCTGTTTATGCCGCTCTCAAGGGCAAAATGGATGGCAGCGCGGGCGAATTGCATGCGCTTGCCCTCACCACCCGCGCGCCCGATTAAAAGGAAGACCCAGATGAGCGTAGAAGATCAGATCAAAGAGATGATTACGAAAAATGACGTGGTCTTGTTCATGAAAGGCACAAAATCCATGCCACAATGCGGGTTTTCTAGCCGCGTGGCAGGTGTTTTGAATTACATGGGCGTTGAATTTGCCGATGTGAACGTGTTGGAAGATGAAAATATCCGCCAAGGGATCAAGGATTTCTCGGATTGGCCCACGATCCCGCAACTCTATGTAAAGGGCGAATTCGTAGGGGGCTGCGATATCATCACTGAGATGACACTCTCAGGCGAACTGGACGCGATGTTTGACGGGCAAAATGTCAGCTATGACAAAGAGGCGGCAAATAAAATCCGCGAAGCAAACGCCTGATTTTGTTTGATATTTTCAAAAATGACGCGTAAGGTTGTCCCTGACGCGCCATTTTTTATTTCTTTTTCGTATCCCCCTTGCGCACATGTTTGCTTAGGCGCGAAGGAATGGATTTTTTGCGATCCTTGTAGGGGTTTTTATCCGCTTGGCTGCGCATGAACAGACGGATCGGCACACCTGGCATATCAAAACTGTCGCGCAGCCCATTGACTAAGTAGCGCGAATAACTTTCAGGCAACTTTTCTGGCATCGAACACATCACAACGAACGAGGGCGGGCGGGCCTTGGCTTGGGTCATATAGCGCAGGCGAATACGCCGCCCTGATGGTGCGGGCGGTGGATGCGCCTCGACCATTTCCCCCAACCATCGGTTCAGCGTGGCCGTTGGCACACGGCGGTTCCAAATCGTTACGGCATTAATGATTGCCGCATGCAGGCGATCTAGCCCTTTGCCTGTCTTGGCTGAAACCGTGACCATCGACACGCCCCTGATTTGCGGCAATAATTTCTCAAGACGATCCCGCAGGAATTTGAGTTTTTCCTGCTTCTCATCCTCGATATCCCATTTGTTTACCGCAATCACGACCGCCCGCCCCTCGCGCTCGGCCAAGTCAGCGATGCGCAAATCTTGCGCCTCAAAGGGAATGGCCGCGTCCAGCAAAACCACGACCACTTCCGCAAATTTGACAGCACGCAGACCATCGGCCACGGAGAGCTTTTCCAATTTTTCCTGCACGCGGGCGCGTTTGCGCATCCCTGCCGTGTCGAAAATCCGCATCGGCACCCCATCCCATGTCACTGGAAGAGAGATCGCATCACGGGTGATCCCTGCCTCGGGGCCAGTGAGTAACCGCTCCTCCCCCAAGATTTGGTTGATGAGGGTGGATTTGCCTGCATTGGGGCGGCCGATAACCGCTATTTGCAAAGGCCGCTCAAGCGTTAATTCGCGCAGCCCCCCCTCGTCAGTTTCATCTTCATCAAGCTCGATATCGGTTTCTGGGCTATAATCCTCGGCTTCCTTCGCCTCGATCAGCGGGGCAAGGGCCACGGCCAATTCACCCATACCTTCGCCATGCTCAGCGGATAGGGCTAAGGGCTCGCCCAACCCCAGCTCATAGGCCTCAAGCCACCCTGCCTGCCCTGCCCGTCCTTCGGATTTATTTGCGCCCAAAAGGACTGTGACACCGCGCTTGCGCAGCAGATCGGCAAAGGCACGATCGCTAGGCGTCAGGCCTGTGCGCGCGTCAATCAAAAACAGGCACGCATCCGCCATATCAACCGCGCGCTCTGTCAGGCGGCGCATACGGCCTTGTAGACTGTCATCTGTGGTCTCTTCAAGGCCCGCCGTGTCAACCACCGTGAACCGCATGGATCCAAGCCGCGCCGTGCCTTCGCGCAGATCGCGGGTGACACCGGGTTGATCATCAACCAAGGCAAGGCGCTTGCCCACCAAACGATTGAACAAGGTGGATTTGCCCACATTGGGCCGACCAATAATGGCGAGGGTAAAGCTCATGATCTCGACAAAGTAAAAATTCTAAGACCCGTCCCCTATCTTAAGGCAGGGACGAAGGAAAGCCCAAGCAGATTTCGACTGCTATTTTGCGCAGCGCAGCATCAGGTCGAACCGCTCAAGAAACCGCGAACGATCCGCCTTGGCAAAGGGGCGCGGGCCAGAAGGGGCGCCCTCCTGTGGTAGGCCAGCTCGCAAATCGGCCATAAGCGCCCGCGTTGCCACCTGCGCGCCGATTGTGTCCATCGTATATGCGTCCCCTTTGGGTGAAATCAGCTGCGCGCCTGATTTCAATGCGCGTTCCGCCAAAAGAATATCGCCTGTCACCACAATATCACCCGCCTCAAGCCCGGCTATGATCGCATCATCAGCAGCATCAAACCCGTCCCCCACAAGATGCATCGCCAAAAGCGGGTGATCGGGCAGACGCAAATAATGATTGGCAACAAAGCGCAATCCAATCTTGTGGCGCAGCGCCACACGAATGGCTTCTTCGCGTACGGGGCAGGCATCTGCATCCACAAAAACCATCGGCGAGCTTGGCCTTGGCATTGCAATCTTAGGGGCATCTTCCGTCATTTTTACGTCTTCCTCGCCTGCTATGCGCGAATCTTCCTATTCCCGTCCGCGGGAAAAAAATCGTCTAGCGGGGCATTTTGCGGCAAAATGTAATACGAATGGGCTTAATTCACACCATCCACAGGCGAATGATCCGAAAATTTGCGAAAATGCAGTTCAATTCCCCGCCGTTATGGGTCGTTTTCTCTTTCCAACCCCGTAACCTAGCATTAATCCTTATCCATCTGGGGTAATAACAACAACTTGGGAGTTCTTCATGAAAAAACTTTTGCTGGCTTCGGCCGCATCCTTGGCGCTTGCGTCCATGGCAACCGCACAAGAGGTAAAGATAGGCACCGTCGTGGGCTTTACAGGCCCGCTTGAATCGCTTGCGCCAGATATGGCAGGTGGCTCGGAATTGGCGATGAACGAAGTGAACGCAAGCGGCAATTTCCTGAACGGCGCAACCGTTGTCTCCGTGCGTGGCGACAGCACTTGTATTGACGCGGCCGCTGCAACTGCCGTTGCAGAACGCCTCATCACATCTGATGGCGTCAGCGGGATTGTTGGCGCGGATTGCTCGGGCGTAACCAACGCAATGCTGCAAAACGTAGCCGTGCCAAACGGCATGGTCATGGTTTCCCCATCGGCAACATCGCCTGCGCTGACCACCGTTGAAGACAACGGCCTGTTCTTCCGCACCGCCCCATCTGACGCGCGTCAGGGTGTTGTGATGACCGAGGTGATCATGGATCGCGGCATCAAATCCGTTGCGGTAACCTACACCAACAACGATTACGGCCAAGGCTTGGCTGATAGCTTTGCCGCCGCTTTCGAAGCGGCTGGCGGCACTGTAACTCTCGTTGCAGCGCACGAGGATGGCCGTGCGGATTACTCTGCAGAAGTAGGCGCCTTGGCGGCTGCAGGCGGTGACGCATTGGTCGTTGCAGGCTATGTGGATCAGGGCGGCTCGGGCATCATTCGCGCGGCGCTGGATTCTGGCGCATTTGAAACCTTCGTCTTCCCTGACGGCATGGTATCTTCCGCCCTCGTTGCAAATTTTGGTAGCGAGATTGATGGCTCCTTTGGCCAGCACCCTGGCACGGATAGCGAAGGTGCATCGATTTTCGATACCCTCGCCGCTGAAGCAGGGTTCGATGGCACCCAGCCTTTCGCAAAAGAATCCTATGACGCAGCAGCATTGATCATGTTGGCCATGCAGGCCGCAGGCTCAAGCAACCCTGCCGATTACGCAGGCAAGATCATGGATATCGCAAACGCCCCTGGCACACCGATCCTGCCTGGTGAATTGGGCAAGGCCTTGGAATTGATCGCTGCGGGTGAAGACATCGACTATGTTGGTGCCTCTGCCGTTGAATTGATTGAGCCAGGTGAATCTGCGGGCGCCTATCGCGAGATCGAAATCTCTGGTGGCGAGATCACCACAGCACGTTTCCGTTAAGTTGATCTAATCAAGACCAACGAGCAGCCCGGAGTGATTTCCGGGCTGCTTCGTTTAAAGGATGCGGGACAAGCGATGATTACTGTCGAAAATCTGCACAAACATTTTGGCGGCTTTCACGCCGTGGATGGAGCAAGCCTGAAAATTGAAACAGGCTCGATCACGGGTCTGGTTGGCCCAAATGGCGCGGGAAAGACCACGCTGTTTAATGTGATTGCGGGTGTTTTGCCCCCTACATCAGGCCGCGTTGTCATGGACGGCGAGGATATTACAGGCCTTCCGCCCCATGAGCTATTTGATAAGGGATTGCTGCGCACATTTCAGATCGCGCATGAGTTCTCATCCATGAGCTGCCGCGAGAACCTGATGATGGTGCCAAGCGGCCAATCGGGTGAAACCCTGTGGAACACATGGTTCGGCCGCAAACGGATCGCTGAAGAAGAGCGCGCGCTGAAAGCCAAGGCAGATGAAGTGTTGGAGTTTCTGACCATTTCCCATCTCGCGGATCATCCGGCAGGCGCGATTTCTGGCGGTCAAAAAAAGCTGCTGGAACTAGGCCGCACGATGATGGTTGATGCAAAAATCGTGTTTTTGGACGAGGTGGGCGCAGGCGTTAACCGCACGCTGCTGAACACTATCGGCGATGCAATCATCCGCCTGAACAAAGAGCGCGGATATACATTCTGCGTAATTGAGCATGACATGGATTTCATCGGTCGGCTTTGTGACCCTGTGATCGTGATGGCCGAAGGGCGCGTTTTGGCCGAAGGCACATTGGACGAGATCAAAGCCAATGACGATGTGATTGAGGCCTATCTTGGGACAGGTTTAAAAAATAGGGACAAGATCGGGGCATGAGCGAGGCATCACCCTTTTTGATCGGCGAGGCGATGACGGGCGGATATGGCAAAGGGGCCGATATCCTGCACAGCTGCACCATCGCAGTCGAGCGCGGCGAAATCGCCGTCATCGTGGGCCCTAATGGCGCGGGCAAATCGACCGCCATGAAGGCGGTCTTTGGCATGCTGTCACTGCGCGAGGGGCGTGTTGTGTTGGATGGGGATGACATCACCGCACTTTCGCCACAAGATCGCGTCGTGCGCGGGATGGGGTTTGTACCGCAAAGCAATAACATCTTCACCTCTATGACAGTCGAAGAAAATTTGGAAATGGGCGCCTATATCCGCCGTGATGAATTCCGCGACACGATGGAGCAGGTCTACACCCTCTTTCCAATCCTAAAAGACAAACGCCGCCAAGCGGCGGGTGAATTATCGGGGGGTCAGCGTCAACAAGTGGCCGTGGGGCGCGCGCTGATGACCAAGCCGAAAGTGTTGATGTTGGATGAGCCGACCGCAGGTGTCTCACCCATTGTTATGGACGAGTTATTTGACCGCATCATCGAAGTTTCCCGCACGGGCATCCCCATTTTGATGGTCGAACAAAACGCCCGTCAGGCGTTGGAAATCGCGGATAAGGGCTTTGTTTTGGTGCAAGGGCGCAATGCCCATACAGGCACGGGCAAAGAGCTTCTGGCAGATGCGGATGTGCGTCGCTCCTTCTTGGGGGGTTGAGGAATGGATTTTCTAAACGCAATTGTCGCTTTGTTGAATTTTGTGATTGTGCCTGCCACGGCCTACGGCGCGCAATTGGCGCTTGGCGCACTTGGGGTGACGTTGATTTACGGCATCTTGCGCTTTTCCAATTTCGCGCATGGTGACACGATGGCCTTTGGCACGATGATCACCATTATGGCCACATGGGGCCTGCAATCTTTGGGCTTCACGGCGGAGCCCTTGCCAACCGCCCTCATCGCCCTGCCCCTTGGCATCGCCGCCACGGCCGCCTTGGTGGTCGGTACGGATAAGATGGTCTATCACTTTTATCGCCAAACCAAAGCCAAACCTGTGATCTTTGTGATCGCCTCAATTGGCGTGATGTTCGTAATGAACGGGATCGTGCGCTTTATCATCGGGGTTGATGATCAAAACTTCGCCGATGGGGCAAGGTTTCTTATCTCTGCTCGTGACTTCAAAGAAATAACAGGCCTTGATGAAGGGCTCGCCATCCGTTCGACCCAAGCCATCACGGTGATTGTGGCAATTTTGACGGTGGTAGCGCTGTTTTGGTTCTTGAACAAAACCCGCACGGGAAAATCCATGCGTGCGTTTTCCGACAACGAAGATCTAGCGCTGCTCTCAGGCATCAACCCTGAGCGCGTTGTGATGATCACATGGTTGATTGTGGCGGCTTTGGCGACCACGGCGGGCGTGCTGTATGGCCTGGACAAAAGCTTTAAGCCCTTCACCTATTTCCAACTGCTGTTGCCCATTTTTGCCGCCGCGATTGTGGGCGGGCTTGGCAACCCTCTGGGGGCAATTTTGGGGGGCTTCCTGATAGCCTATTCCGAAATCGCAGTCACCTATGCCTTCCGCAAGGTGGTTGGATATATCGGCCCCGAAGGCTGGAGCCCCGAAGGAATGCTGCAGCTTCTATCGACCGATTATAAATTTGCCGTCAGCTTTACGATCCTTCTGATCGTGCTTCTGTTTAAACCCACAGGAATCATGAAAGGAAAATCCGTATGAACCTGACACTGGATCGCAAGGCGGCATTTCTCTTTGCGTTAGTGGCTGTGCTTTATATCGGCACAGGCTTTGTTCAATCATGGAACACGGCGCTGTCTATTCTGAACATGGGCCTGATCTCGGCCATCATGGCGCTTGGTGTGAATATCCAATGGGGCTATGCGGGCCTCTTTAACGTGGGTGTTATGGGCTTTACCGCGCTTGGCGGCTTGGCGGCTGTTTTGGTGGCCTCTGACCCTGTTGAGGGGGCATGGGGGGCCACAAGCGGATGGCAAATCTTACTTGCACTATTGATGGGCGGCGCAACCATCGCCGCCGCGATTGCACTATGGGGCAAGATGAAAGGCCACAAGTTGCGGGGTCTTGCGATGGCGGGCTTGTTAATTGCGGGCTTTTTCATCTTCCGCGCGGTATTTGACCCTGCCGTGGCCACGGTTGAGGCCATTGACCCTGCCCTGACGGGCAACATCGGGGGCCTTGGTTTGCCCATCATCCTGGCATGGCCTGTGGGTGGGCTGCTTGCCGCAGGGGCTGCATGGATCATCGGGAAAACCGCGCTTGGTCTGCGGTCGGATTATCTGGCGATTGCCACTTTGGGTGTGGCTGAGATCATCATCTACATCCTGAAGAACGAAGATTGGTTGGCGCGTGGCGTGAAAAACGTAATCGGCCTGCCCCGCCCTGTGCCTTACGAAGTCGACCTACAAGCCAACCAAGCCTTTGTTGGCGCGATGCAAGGATTAGGCGCTGATCCTGTCACAGCCTCCTCCATCACGGTCAAGCTGGCCTATGCGGTGTTATTCTCAATCGTTCTGATTGCTCTGATCTGGCTGACACAGCGTGCGCTCAACTCGCCTTGGGGGCGGATGATCCGCGCCATTCGCGACAACGAGGTTTCTGCCGCCGCGATGGGAAAAAATGTCACGGCGCGGCATTTGCAGATTTTTATCCTTGGCTCGGCCGTTTGTGGCCTTGCAGGCGCAATGATGACCACGTTGGACAGCCAACTTGTGCCAAGCACCTATCAACCGCTGCGCTTTACCTTCCTGATCTGGGTGATGGTGATTGTGGGTGGATCAGGCAACAATATTGGTGCGGTCTTGGGCGGCTTCTTGATCTGGTGGTTCTGGATTCAGGTGGAACCTTTGGGTCTGTTGCTGTTGCAGGGGATCACTGCGGGCATGGCCGAAGGATGGCTGAAAGATCATCTTATGGATGCCGCCGCGCATATGCGCCTTTTGACCATGGGCCTAATCCTGCTGTTGGTCTTACGCTTCAGCCCGCGTGGCCTCTTGCCAGAACGCTGAAAAAACAGCGCCCGCGAAGCGAAGGGGCCCCCTTGGGCTGCGCGGGCGCATCAAAACCACGCTTCAAAGCTGAGGTTCAGGTAACTCGGCTAGGATCGCATCAATGCGATCTGCCAACGCCGCATTAATCGCGGCAATCGCCTCATCGGTGATATCAATATCATCTCGGGCAAAGATCACAGCGCGGCGATCCATCAGTACCTCAGCCCCGCTGCGCTGCACCAGATCAATAAGAATTGGCCCCATAATCCCAAGGAACCGCTGGCGCGCCGCGTCTGCATAGGCGCCAAGCGCGCGGTTTTTCGCGTCTTGCTCACTGCGGATTTCAACGACGCGGGCGTCAAATTCTGCGGCACGTAGGCGGAAGTCCTCGATGCTGACGCTTCTGCGCAATTCGGTCAGCTGTTGTTCTTCTTGGGTCAGGACATCTTCAATCTCACGGTTCTGTGCCGAAAGGTCACGCCCCACGCGATCAATCACTCCTGCGACTGCCTGACCAAAGACCGACCCAGAAAACAGGCGATCTTGATCAATCAGCAACACTTGTGCGGGTGCTTGCGGTGGTTGAACGGTAATATCTTGCGCTCTAACCCCTGCCCCATGCATGGCAAGCACAAGGGTACATCCACCCACGCGCAGCCAAGCGCGCAAAGGCATCAGAAGCGCGCCTCAACCGTAAAGTCAAAGTTACGGGTGCGATCATAGGATTCATTCGAGACAGGACGCGAGAAGTTAAAACGCAGCGGGCCGATTTGCGTATCCCAGAAGATTGAGAACCCAATCGTGCTGCGCAGATAGCTGTCATCGTCAACTAGGTTGCCACCTGTGCCCAAGACGTCATCCAAGCCCCAAAGCGTGCCAACGTCATAAAAGACGCCGCCTGAAATGCCATATTCGGCGGGCACACCAATGGGGAAGCCTGCTTCGAAACGCGCAACGGCGAATTGGTTACCGCCAAGCGCGTCTTGGTTCGCAGAATTGCGATCCCGAGGCCCGATCCCGCCCGCATCAAAACCACGCATTTGGCGCGACCCGAGGAAGAAACGATCCGTAACGCGGCTATTGCCATCGAGCATATTCACCGAGCCAAGCTCGAACGCAGCACGCAAGGAGACCTCTTCACGGAAGGCCGTTGTTTCACCCTGGACAAGCGCGCTGGTGCGCAGTAATTGATCGTTACCCAAGCCCCCCAATTCGGCATTAGCGCGCACCAATACGCCTGAGGTTGGATCAAGCCCTACGCCTCGCGTATCGTAAATATAGCCGAAACCGATCGAGCTCCCGTCAAAGGTGCCCGCTTCGCGCCGCAATATATCCGATGATGTGGTCGGAACATTGGTCAATTCTTGCTGTGCGATCCGCAAGGAGGGGCGCAAACGGCCATATTCACTCACAGGGAATTCCAGCGCACCGCTGACACCCACTTCGTTGGTGTCATAGGTCGAATTTTGTTGGTCGGTCGAACTGCTGAAAACCGACAGAGCCAATTCCAAATCACGGCGCAAATAGGCAGGTTCGATGAAATTCACCCGCAAGGATCGCGAGCCAGAGGTTGTGTCAAAGGACAGACCCACTGTCTGACCCCGCCCGCGCCAATTGTGTTCGTTAAACTGAACCGCAAGCCCTGTGCCAACATCGGTCGAATAATTGACAGAGAAGCCAAGCGTGCCCGTTGGCGTTTCTTCGACATTCACATCCACGATCACCTGATCGCTACCTATGCCTTCGCGCGCATTCACGTCAACATTTGAGAAGAAATTCAGAGCACGGATCCGTTCCGCCGCTTGGCGAATTTCGCGTGGATCAAACGGATCCCCCTCGACCATATCGAATTGACGCCGCACAACGCGGTCAAGCGTGGTTGCGTTGCCCTCAATATCAATCCGCTCTACGAAAATACGCGGGCCGCGGACAATGGCAAATTCCACATCCAAGGTGAGATCTTCGTCATTTCGGGTGATCCGCGGCTCAACACGGATGAAGCGCAACCCCTGCTCAGTCGCCAGATTTTCAAGCCGCGAAATCGTGCGATCCACCAGACGCGGCGAATAGGTTACGCCCTCGTCTAGGTCAATTGCGGCTTGGAATTCTTCGACATTCACTTCGGGCAAATCGCTGTTTGCGGTTAATGCACCGAAGGAAAAGCTTTGTCCTTCAAAAATGTTAAAAGTCACAAAGAACCCGTCCCGCGCACGGGCAAGTTCCGATGTGACAGATTGCACTTCAAAATCAACATAGCCTCGATCACGGTAGAAATCGGTCAAAAGCTGTTGATCAAACGCCAGTCTATCCGCCACGAATGTATCGCGGCTGATAATCGTACGGAAAAACCCCGCTTGGGTGGATTGCAGAACGCGGCGCAAACGGCGGTCTGAAAAAGCGCGGTTGCCGACAAAAGTGATGCTTTCGGTTTCCACCACACGGCCTTCTGTGATTTCAAACGCCAGATCAACGCGGTTGTCGCTGCGGCGGATGATCTGCGGGGTCACCGTTGCACTCAGACGGCCTGTCTGGCGATAGGCATTCAAGATGGCCTGCGCATCGGCCTCGGCGATGGCGGGACTGTAGACGCGGCGCGGCTGAGATGTCAGCAAGCCTGACAGGACATCATCATCAAGAAGATTATTCCCTTCGATGCTGATCTCGTTGATCGTGGGGTATTCTTGCACCTCGACAAACACAGTGTTGCCTTCTAGGCGCAAATCGACCGTTTCAAACAGGCCTGTATCCTGAAGACGGCGCAAGGCGTCATTGGCTTGGCCCGCTGTAATTGTGCCGCCTGGCTCGATGCCTGCGTATGAGAGGATGGTTGCCTCCTCAATACGGTTATTTCCGTCAATCACAATCGCGTCCAGCGCAATATCCTGCGCAACCGCAAGCCCTGATAGGGCCATACCTATCGCCAAAACCGAAGCTGTTATCAGCCCGCTGAGATATTTGCGATTGTTTGATTCACGCGACATTCTGCGCCCGCCTTTTTTGCTTTGGCAAATCCTACAGCATCCCTAGCGATTACGGGGGGCAATGTCAAAAAAATGCGCGCAAGAAAGGGCGGAACTTACGCCCTTTTCGGCGTTGCGGTGTTAGCTTTGCACAATCAGTGCAAGCATCAACTCAAAACGCAAAGCCAAAACGACGATACTGGGGCCGAAAATACTATCCCCAAGAATCGCCAACAGATAGCTGGGACAAGACACTTGACACTGTAGAAATTTGATCAGCCCTTAATCCTCGAATATGTGAAACACAATTCCGCGAATACTCAAGACAGTTGGGCAGAATTGGGACGAATTAAGGGGAACTCAGCGGCCAGCCTTAGGGGCAGAGCAGAACATCATTGAACACCGCAAACACCATCAACCCCATGATCAGGGTTAACCCAACCGTCATAAAAACACGCATGAACATTTCAGGCGGTTTGCGCCCTGCAACTGCCTCAAAGGCGTAAAGCATCAAATGCCCACCGTCCAAAATAGGGATCGGGAAAAGGTTCATCAAACCAACCGCGGTGGAGAGAACCGCAATCAGCCAGATAAAGCTCGCAATCCCTTGCGCGGCAGCGGCACCTGAGGTTTCAGCAATACTCACGGGGCCTTGCAGATTACACGTCGAAATCGCCCCTGTGATCATATGCCAAAGCCCCGATAGTGATGAGGTAACGATGAACCCTGTTTGCGACACCCCATAGTATAGCGCGGCCAAGGCGCCCAATGCCTCAGTTTGTGGAATGAACAGCACCCCCCCCGTGACGCCGATCAAATAGCGCGTTTCAAACCCGCCCGATGCCACGGGCAAATCGGTGCGCCGCGGCGACAAGGTCACAGCGATTTCTTGCCCCTCTTGCGTGTCATTTGCACGCCAAAGCGTCAAATCAATCGGCGCACCCTCGGCCTTATCAACCGCCGCGCGCAGCTGTGAAAAACTCCAAATATCCGCGCCATTGACGGCCAAGATTACATCGCCCTCGCGCAATCCCGCCTCCATGGCGGCGGATTGCGGCTGAACGCCATCAACGACAGGCGGCAGCGGTGCCGATGCCTCAACCAAAATGGCACGATCTTCGCGAAGCACTTCGTAGCTCACACGCGGACTAGGCGGCAGGTCAGAGGCGACTTGCAAAAGCGCCGAAAAACTTTCGATTTCCTGCCCCTGAAGCGCAAGGATTAGATCACCCGCCTCAAGCGACTGATAACTCAGCGGAAGGGCACGCGGCGCCCCCACGCGCGGCTCCTCGGTTGCTTGGCCAGAGACCAAGACCACGCCCGCGAAAATCGCAATGGACAGGATGAAATTGAACAGCGGGCCTGCCACAACTGTTGCCGCGCGCGCCCAAAGGGGGGCGCCATGCATCGTGTTGCGCGCAGGCGTGACAGCCTCATCAGCCCCAACAGAGGCCGCATTGGCATCCCCTGCGAATTTGACATAACCGCCAAACGGCAAAGCCGCGATTTGCCATTGCGTGCCACGTCGATCTTGGCGTGATAGCAGGACGGGCCCAAACCCGATGGAAAACACATCAGCACGGATACCAGACCACCGCCCGACAATGTAATGACCATATTCATGGATCGCTACGATGATTGAAATCGCCGCAATAAAGGCCAACATCGTAAATGCAAAACTGCCGAATTGGGGGAAAAAATCCATCACTTGCCCTGTATTTTATGTCTTTTTGATCCGCGCAGAAATCACTGAACGCGCCCGCACCCTAGCGAGATGGTTCGTCGAGAGAACATCTGCAAGGGATTCAAGTGGATTTGACAGGGTTAATTCCTTGGAAAGCGAAGCAAGCGTTTCTTCGACAACCGCGGTCATGTCCATAAATCCAATCTCACGCGCCAGAAACGCGTCCAGCGCAACTTCCTTGGCGGCGTTGAAAACCGCCCCTGAACCGCCGCGAATCCTCATCACATCGCGGGCAAGGCGCAAGGCAGGAAAACGCGCCAAATCTGGGGCCTCGAATTGCAACTGCGCAATCTGCGCTAGATCAAGCCGCGCGACAGGAAGATCCTGACGCTTTGGCCAATATAAGGCATAGCCAATAGCATGGCGCATATCCGGCGAGCCAAGATGGGCCATCAACGCACCATCGCGAAATCCGACTAAAGCATGGATCAAGGATTGTGGATGGATGATCGTCTCTATCTGAGCAGGCGAAATTCCAAAATATTCACGCGTTTCAATGAGTTCTAGTGCCTTATTAAACATTGACGCACTGTCAATTGTAATCCGATGCCCCATATCCCAATTCGGATGCGCCCCCGCATCTTCGGGTGTGGCATGGGCGAGTTTCTCAAGCGGCCAATGCCGCAACCCGCCCCCAGAGGCCGTGATGATAATACGTTCAACTTCGACGATATCTTCCCCAACAAGGGCTTGAAATACGGCGGAATGTTCGCTGTCTACCGGCAAGATCCGCGCGCCATGGGATGCGGCCGTTGCCAAAAGCAGCTGCCCCGCCGCGACCAAGCTTTCCTTATTTGCCAAGGCCAGCGTTGACCCGTGTTCCAGCGCCGCAAATCCAGGTGCGATGCCCGCCGCCCCTACAATTGCCGACATCACCCAATCGGCAGGGCGCGATGCGGCCTCGATCAACGCGGCCTCGCCTGCGGCGGCCTCAACCCCCGTACCTGCAAGTGCAGCTTTCAGATCAGGAAGCCGATCTTCATAGGCCGTCACGGCAATTTCAGCACGATGCGCGATGGCATCATGCGCCAATTGGTCGATATTGGCCCCACCAGAAAGCGCGACAACCCTATAGGCATCAGGGGCGCGCGCGATTAAATCGAGGGTATTTTGCCCAATGGAGCCAGTGGCCCCAAAAATACTGATACGGCGCATCGCAGCAATTTTCCCTTATTGCGGTGGGAAGCTTGTCAAGCTTTCAACCAAGAGTAGCAAAGCCGCAGCGCCAATCATACCATCAAAACGATCGAAAACACCGCCATGTCCAGGCAATAATCGTGAGCTGTCCTTGACCCCAACATGGCGCTTAATGGCGCTTTCCGCCAAATCGCCTATCTGGCTGGCAAAGGCCAAGGCGACCGAGATTGCAATAATCCCCGCGCCTGCTTCAGTTTGGGTCATATAGGCACCCCCAACACAGCCCGCGCCAAGCCAGCCTGCAATCGTTCCAGACCATGTTTTCTTTGGGCTGACACGCGGCCAAAATTTCGGCCCGCCCACAAGACGGCCAACGAGATAGCCCGCAATATCGGTTACTACCACAACCAAAACGAGCCACGTCATCCAGACAAAGCCAAAGGTCTCGCGATGTGCCAAAAGGCCATAGGCGGCGAAGCTGATCAACAGCGCGAAAGGCATATATTTCTCGGGCCGCTCTTGCAGCAAGACAAGGCCAAGAAAGGCAGGCAAAAACAAAGTAGGCAGCGTATAGGCAGGTGGCAGAATATGGGCCACATAAAGACAGGCAATCATCCCTGCACCAAGACCCGCAGAGCACATCAGCGAGGCGCCCAACATGACGGCCAATTCCCAGATCAAAATCCCTGCAATCAGGAAAATCATGGCAACATAAATGGGGCCGCCCAACCAAACCGCATAGAGACCCGTCACAGCCATCAAAAGCCCTGTGATCATTCGCGGCCAGAAATCAGAAAACAAGCTTGGTTGATCGCTCACGCAGTGACCCCACCAAAACGGCGGTCGCGCAGGCCATAGCGGGCAAGTATTTCTGCAAATTCTTGGGCGGTAAAATCGGGCCAAAGTGTGTTGACGAATTCATATTCGGAATAGGCCGATTGCCACAAAAGAAAGTTTGAAATGCGCGCCTCGCCCGATGTGCGGATAACCAGATCAGGATCAGGCAACACATAGGTGTCGAGATATTTAGGTAAGGTTTCATCATCAATATCGGAGGGTTTGATTTTTCCCGCTGCTACATCATGGGCCAAACGCTTGGCGGCGCGGCTCACCTCATCTCGCCCGCCGTAATTCAGGGCGACAGTCAAATGCAGCTTGTCATTTTCAGCGCTCATCAATTCGAGATTATCCATCATCTCGACCAAGGACGGCTCAAGGCGCACGCGATCCCCGATAAAACGCACCCGCACTCCTGCCTTGATCAAAGCCGTAGTTTCGCTGGCCAGATAACGCCGAAACAGTCGCATGAGGCCCGCAACTTCGGTCTGGGTGCGTTTCCAATTTTCGGTCGAAAAGGCGAAAATCGTCAGGTATTTCACACCCAAATCGGGGCAGACTCGCGCAATTTCCTTGACCCGCGCAGCGCCCACATGATGACCAACAAGACGCGGGCGGCCGCGCATCTTTGCCCAACGACCATTGCCATCCATTATAATGGCGACATGGGCAGGATTGCTTCGGCTCATCCGCGTATCCCCTTTTTGCTTCGCCTAGACCTGCATAATCTCGGCTTGCTTGCCCTCAAGCGCCGCGTCAACTTTGGCGATAAAACTATCGGTCAACTGTTGCACTTCGGCCTCCCAGAATTTCTGTTCATCTTCACTGAGGCCCGTTGATTTGGCTTTTTTGATCTGATCCATCCCGTCACGGCGCAAATTGCGCACGGCCACACGGGCGTGTTCGGCATATTGCGCGGCAACTTTGGTCAATTCGCGGCGGCGTTCTTCGTTTAATTCAGGGATCGGCAGCATAATGATCGTGCCGTTGACCTGTGGATTAATACCCAAGCCCGATTCACGAATGGCCTTTTCCACCTTGCCGACCATTGCCTTGTCCCACACATTGATTGTGACCATGCGCGGCTCGGGCACGTTCACAGTGCCCACCTGATTGACGGGGGTCATCTGGCCATATGCCTCGACCATAACAGGTTCTAGCATCGTGGCGGAGGCGCGGCCTGTGCGCAAAGAGGCGAATTCCGTTTTTAGGGCGGAAATTGCGCCCTCCATACGGCGGGTCAGATCATCTAGATCAAGTTCGAATTCATCTGCTGACATTGCCTCACTCCTCGCTTGTCAGGTCGCTTTGGCCCCATATAACCTGCGGGGCTGCCTGTTTCTATGGCTTTAGCGCACCTTTGTATAGGTTCCCTGCCCCGACAAAATCCCCCGGAATCCACCTGGCTCATCAAGGCTAAAGACAATGATAGGGGTGTCGTTTTCGCGCGCAAGCGCGATGGCCGAGGCATCCATGACGCCAAGATGCTGTGCGAGAACCTCATCATAGCTGATCTCTTCAAAGCGTTTCGCATCGGCGTGTTTTTTGGGATCTTTATCATAGACCCCGTCCACCTTAGTGCCCTTAAAAATTGCATTACAATGCATCTCATTGGCGCGTAATGTGGCAGCTGTGTCTGTTGTAAAATAGGGGTTTCCTGTGCCTGCCGCGAAAATACAGACGCGCTTTTTCTCCAAATGGCGCACCGCGCGGCGGCGGATATAGGGCTCGCAAACCTGATCCATGGGAATGGCCGAGATCACGCGGGTAAAGACCCCAAGCCCCTCAAGCGCGCTTTGCATCGCAAGCGCGTTCATCACCGTGGCGAGCATCCCCATATAATCGGCTGTGGTGCGCTCCATCCCCTGCGCGCTGCCTTGCAAGCCGCGAAAGATATTGCCGCCACCAATTACCATGCAAATCTCTACCCCCAGATCATGCACCGATTTCACCTCCCGCGCGATCCGCTCAACCGTCGGAGGGTTAAGGCCAAAGCCTTTATCGCCCATCAAGGCCTCGCCCGAAATTTTCAGCATAACGCGTTTATAGGTCGTTTTGGGGGTGGCTTCGCTTGCGGCCATGATATCCTCGTTCAAACGGATGGCAGGCCGCAAATCGGGCCAAAGCCACCAATGGGTGATTGAGCTTAGCGCATCATCGTCTAAAATGCCGATCACTTCAACGGCCGCGCTTGCCCTAGTGACTAAATATGCCAAAGCACGCCCAAGCGAAACCAGATACTGCTAGGCGCGCAGCAAAAGATCAGGAAAAAAGGCACGACATTGGACGCTCTTAATTTGGAATTCGCAAAAAAAATTGCGCCTGATCGTCCGATCCTTATAGCAGGGGCTACGGCTAGTGGAAAATCTGCACTTGCCCTTGCCTTGGCCGAAAAGTGGGGCGGGCAAATCATCAATGCAGACGCGCTACAAGTCTATGACGGATGGCGCCTCTTGACCGCCCGCCCCAGTGCGGCGGACGAGGACAGATGGCCGCATCATCTCTATGGGCATGTGTCGTTTTTGGGCGATTATTCCGTGGGCGCATGGCTGCGTGATTTGGCCCCGCTGCTGCGCACAGGGCCGCGCCCCATTATCGTGGGGGGCACAGGACTTTATTTTCGCGCGCTGACCGAAGGTTTGGCCGAAATCCCGCCCGTGCAACAGGCCGTGCGCATCGCGGCCGATGGCCTGAGCCATGCCGCACTCTTGGCCGATTTAGAACAATCTGACCCCATGATTTATGCAAAAATTGACCTACAAAACCGCGCTCGCGTTCAGCGCGCTTGGGAGGTGTGGCGCGCCACAGGTAAACCCCTCTCGCGATGGCAGGCCGAAACGCCTGCCCCCCTCTTGCCTTTGGATCAGGCGGCAGCGTTCAAACTCATAGCGGATCGAGATTGGCTCAATGACCGCATCGCCCACCGTTTCCATAGCATGATAAAAGAGGGCGCTTTGGATGAGGCGCGGGCCGCCCTGCCCCATTGGGCTCAGGTGCAAGGCGCCGCCAAAGCCATCGGCGCGCCCGAATTAATCGCCCACCTCCGTGGTGACATTTCGCTTGAGACAGCCATAGAGGCCGCCATTATTGCCTCGCGCCAATATGCCAAAAGACAACGGACGTGGCTGCGCGCGCAGTCCACGGGATGGACAGACCTATATATTCCCATCTAAATTTTAAGTGCTTATCAATTTGGGGACATAGGCACGAATCGGATAGGGGATAATGTTGGACCAGCAAGAGGTGGGGTCCACAAACGCGCCCGCCTATGCCGCACGAACGATTAGTTAAATTCAACTTCATGGCGCATGGCGGCATGAATTCGCGCATCACTACCCCAAATCGCGGCTGTTATCGCTGATGCGCGGTACAACCCCCACCGGATATCGCGATCAAAAACAGAGACAATTGCACAGCCAGCGCCAACGATAGTCCCTGTTTTACTTAACCGTGCAGCGCCTCGATGACGGCCCGCGTGGTGATTTTACCCTTGGGCTTACCTTGTTCCTCGACAATCACGGTATTGCCGTTGGATTGCGCTACCACCATCAACGCGTCTTGCAAAATCGTGTCAGCATCCAAACGCGGTGCGGAATCAGGCAACTTTCCACGACCCAGAGGTTGCATGATGGATCCCAATTTGATCACGCGGGCGCGGTTGATGTCCTTGATGAAATCCTCAATGTAATCATCCGCAGGGCGCAACACTATATCTTGCGCGCTGCCTTGCTGCACCAAATGACCATCGCGTAGAATTGCGATATTGTCGCCAAGGCGCAGCGCCTCGTCCAAATCATGTGTGATGAACACAATCGTCTTGTGCAATTCCTTTTGCAGATCAATCAAAATGGATTGCATATCATAGCGGATCAACGGATCGAGCGCGGAAAACGCCTCGTCCATTAGCAAGATATCGGCATCAGTCGCCAAGCCGCGCGCAAGACCCACGCGCTGCCGCATACCGCCAGACAATTGACCTGGGTAATTGTTTTCATACCCCTCAAGCCCCACACGGGAAATCCATTGCCTCGCGCGCTTATCCGCCTCGGCCTCATCCATACCTTGCACGATCAAGCCATAAGTGACGTTCTCAATCACACGGCGATGCGGGAAAAGGCCGAAATGTTGAAACACCATCGACATTTTGAAACGCCGCAAATCGCGCAAAGCGTCCTTGTCCATGGCCAAAACATTCTTACCATCCACCAAAATTTCACCTGCGGTCGGCTCTATCAGGCGGTTGATATGGCGGATTAGGGTAGATTTACCCGACCCTGAAAGCCCCATCACAACCTGAATATTTTGCGGCGCAATATCGAGCGAGACATTATCCACGCCCAAAACATGACCCGTTGCTTCGCGCAAAGCATCCTTTCCCATGCCAGACTGAACAGATTTCAGCGCCTTTTGGGGGGATTTTCCAAAAATCTTGTATAGGTTTTTGATCTGAATTTTAGGATCGTTCATTTCTCGCCGCCTTCACGATGCGCCTGTAGGCGTTTGCCGTAAGATTGGCTGACGCGGTCGAAAATGATGGCGAGCGCGACAATGGCCAAACCATTCATCAAACCAAGGGCCAAATACTGGTTAGAAATCGCGCGCAACACGGGCACACCAAGACCCCTCACCCCAATCATTGACGCAATCACAACCATGGCCAACGCCATCATGATCGTCTGGTTCACGCCTGCGAAAATATTTGGCAGAGCCAAGGGAATTTGTACATCAAATAGCTTCTGCCGCGGGCTTGCGCCAAAGGCCTCGGCCGCTTCTAGAACCTCGCGATCCACCAATCGGATGCCTAGATTTGTTAGGCGCACGATAGGGGGAATAGCATAAATGCAAACCGCAATCAGACCGGGAACCTTGCCAATGCCAAGCAGCATCACAACGGGGATCAAATAAACAAACGACGGGATTGTCTGCATTATATCCAAAACAGGTGTTATCACACTTTGAATTCGATCGGATTTCGACATTAAAATTCCTAGTGGAATGCCAATCACTATGCATACAAAAGTGGCCACCGAAATAATGGCAAGCGTGGCCATGGTTTCTTCCCACATGTCGAAGTAGCCAATTAATATGAAAGCAAAAAAAGTTCCCACTGTAATTTTCATTGAGCGGGAACCTACCCAAGCTAAACCGCATAAAACAATTAATATTAACGGCCAAGGCGTTGCCAAAAGAAGCTTTTCGAACCACACGAGAAAATGCAGGAGAGGGCTAAAAAAAATTTCTATGGCTTCGCCGTAGCTTCGAGAAAAAGACCTAAAGCCCTCATCTATGCCTTGTCTTAAAGCACTTAAGTCGCGCCTGCCAATAGAAGGAAACTCAAGGAAAAAATCCCACATGCGCTATACCCTAAGTTATATATATTTGAAAAAGCGGAGAGGCAGTCACCTCTCCGCTTTTGTTAACGAATGTTCGAATTATTGTCAGAGTGCATCGCGGATCGTGCTCGCCGCCTCTTCACTCACCCATTGTGACCATACATCATCATGGGTCAGCAGAAACTCATACGCCGCGTCTTCGCCAGTAGCCTGATTATCAGTCATGTAAACCAGCATAGCGTTCATCACAGAACCTGGAAAAACCCGATTTGCTAGATAATCCACAGCAATGCCACCCTCCTGCTGCAAACGATCCGTTATCACTGTGTGAACCTCCGACTCTGTATACCTGGAAGGTTGAGGATCAGCACATTCCTGCTCTGGCTTAACAATACAACCATCCCAGTTTTCTGACCCACCCCAGGGCGTTTCCCATTCTAGCAGAGTTAAGTTATATTTTCCTATCACGGCTGTCGGCGCCCAATAATAACCGAACCAGTATTCTCCCCGATCAACCGCGCGCGCGATAGATCCGTCGAGACCCGCAGCAGATCCCGGGTCAACAAGGTGCCAGCCGAGGTCTTCCATTCCGAACGCTCGGAATAAATTCGCATTCGACAATTGACATCCCCAACCCGCAGGGCAACCCATAAATGCGCCAAGGCTTTCATCCTCCGCCCACGGAAACAGCTCAGGGTGCTGTAGCACTTTTTCTACAGTGTCAAGTTCGGGATAATCAGATACGAACTGTGGATCCACCCACCAGCCTTCACCTAGTTGGGTGATTGGACCCTCAACAACCGAATGTAAACTGCCTTCAGCGACAGCTGCGGCCAAAGGATCTCGAACCGCATTGATCCAAAGCTCGGGCGCAACATCTGGCTCAGCCTTCTCGTTCATAGAGGCAAACGTTGTCATGGTCGCTCCCGGGATTAGCTCGACCTCACACCCATACCCTTCTTCCAGAATAATCTTGTCAACGTTTGCCATCAATTCGGCTGATGCCCAATCCATTTCAGCAATGGTCAATGAACCACAATCTTGGGCAGATGCAGGCCCCCAAAACCCAAGCGCTGCAGCGCCAATAATGCCGGCGGCAAGCGGTTTTACGAATTTCATATGATCTCTCCTATCGGACGTTCTATTTCGAGGCGCGCAAAGTACCCCAGACGATTTATGTCGCTATCGTTCTATATCGACTTAAAATTCTCAAGCTCTTATTTTTGCAAACATTTTAAAACACTGAAATAAATAGATTAAAAATAAAATGCAGCCCTTAGATAAATACCTCAAAAACGACATTAACTCACTTTACGACACCATTTTACAATTCAGTTACAAACCAACAACCGCAAAAAATGGGGGCGCCGATGGCACCCCCAGTTTCGCTGACCAAGCTCACTCTATTTACCGCCCGTTGTTTTTGCCTGCGGCTTGATCCGCGTCAGGGGCGAGCGCACCCGCCCCGTGTTCCCCTCCAGCTATGCGTGATCGTGGGCAAACGACCATCACCAAGGCGAGATGGAAAATCTGTGCTTAGCTGCAGCCTGATGTGCCGCCGCAGGTGTTGCACTTCATGCATGTGCCATTGCGCACGAGGGTATAGTTACCACATTCCCCGCAGGCCTCACCTTCATAGCCTTGCATCTTGGCCTTTGTGCGCGCGTCAATCTCAACGGCGGCTGTGGTGAGAGCGGCGGCTTGCACCGCCTCGGCCACGACCGCGCCAGATTGGCCGACCGCCGTAGCGGCAAGGCTAGAAACACCGCCCTGCAACACGACCAAATCCTGTGGAACACGCTTGCGCAAATAGCCTGTTGAACTGATCTGTTTGAGCACTTCTAAGGATTTTGATGCCGCGCTGTCGGACAGTTCCTTTACGTTCGAGACACCTTCTTCGACGCCGCGGCCCATATCGTCAAAGCTTGCGCCTTCCGGCTTTACATGGGCAAGATCGGTGCGGTCGAGGTAGGACACTGCCAATTCGCGGAAGATGTAGTCAAGGATCGAAGTTGCATTCTTGATTGAGTCATTGCCCTGCACCATGCCCGAAGGCTCGAACTTTGTGAAGGTGAAGGCATCCACGAACTCTTCAAGCGGCACGCCGTATTGTAGGCCGACCGACACCGCAATGGCAAAATTGTTCATCATTGCGCGGAAACCTGCGCCCTCTTTGTGCATATCGATAAAAATCTCGCCAAGCGCGCCATCAGCATATTCGCCTGTGCGCAGATAGACCTTGTGACCACCCACAATCGCCTTCTGGGTGTAACCTTTACGGCGCTCAGGGAGTTTCTCGCGCTTGGCGCGGACCAGTTCCTTGATCACGATCTTTTCGATCACCTTTTCCGCCAAAACAGCCGCTTTTTCCTGCGGGCTGCCGCTTTCAAGGATTTCTGCCGACTCGTCATCATCTTCGACCAAGGCCGCTGCCAAAGGCTGGCTCAACTTGGACCCATCGCGGTAAAGCGCATTTGCCTTGATCCCCAAAGACCAGCTCAATTCATAGGCCTCTTGGCAATCTTCGATTTTTGCCGAGTTTGGCATGTTGATCGTCTTAGAAATCGCGCCCGAGATAAAGCTCTGCGCCGCAGCCATCATGTAGATATGGCTGTTGACCGAGAGGTAACGCTGGCCCTTCTTGCCGCATGGGTTGGCGCAATCGAACACGTTGTAATGCTCTTCCTTCAGGAAAGGTGCGCCCTCCAAGGTCATCGTGCCGCAAACATGATCATTAGCGGCTTCGATGTCCTTCTTCGAGAAGCCCAAATGTTGCAGAAGATTGAAGCTAGGATCATTCAACTTGGCCTGTGGAATACCCAAGGTTTTGGTGCAGAATTCCTCACCCAAAGTCCACTGGTTGAACACAAAGCGAATATCAAAGGCCTGTGGCAAAGCCGCTTCGACCTTGTCCAACTCTGCCTGACCAAAACCATGCCCCACCAAGGCGGTATGGTTGATACCGGGCGCATTGCCAAGCGTGCCGTGGCCGACCGCATAGGCGATGATTTCTTCAATCTCGGAGGAAGAATAGCCCAGTTTTTCCAAGGCTGCAGGCACAGAGCGGTTGATTATTTTGAAGTAACCACCACCGGCCAGTTTCTTAAACTTGACCAAGGCGAAATCGGGCTCGATGCCTGTGGTGTCGCAATCCATGACCAGACCGATTGTGCCCGTTGGCGCAATCACAGTGGCCTGTGCGTTGCGATAGCCATGCTTTTGGCCCAATTCCAGCGCTTCATCCCATGCTTGTTTTGCCAGATCAACCAGACGCGCATCAGGGCAATTGGTGTGATCCAACGGCACCGGGGTAACGTTGACATCTTCATAACCATCCACCTCGCCGTAGGCCGCGCGGCGGTGGTTGCGCATCACACGCAGCATATTATCCGCGTTGCGCTTATACCCTGAGAATGGCCCCAGTTCAGACGCGATTTCCGCAGATGTTGCATAGGACACGCCCGTCATCAGCGCCGTCAACGCACCACATAGTGCGCGACCCTCATCACTGTCATAGCCCAAGCCCATATTCATCAACAGGCCGCCAATATTCGCATATCCCAGACCCAAAGTGCGGAAATCATAAGAGCGCTGCGCGATTTCCTTTGAGGGGAACTGCGCCATCATCACCGAGATTTCCAAGGTCAATGTCCACAAGCGGGTCGCGTGCAAATACCCATCAGCATCAAACTTGCCATCCTTGTAGAAGGTCAGCAGGTTCATCGAGGCAAGGTTACACGCGGTGTCGTCCAAGAACATATATTCCGAACACGGGTTCGACCCACGGATCGGACCGTCTACAGGGCATGTGTGCCATGCGTTGACTGTGTCGTGAAATTGGATGCCAGGATCGGCACAGGCCCATGCAGCATGGCCAACCTTTTCCCACAGTTCACGGGCCTGCAGGGTCTTGATGGGTTTGCCGTTCACGCGTGATTTCAGATGCCATTCCGTATCATCCTTGACCGCCTGAAGGAAATCATCCGTCACGCGGATAGAGTTGTTGGAATTCTGACCCGAGACGCTGGCATAAGCCTCGCTGTCCCAATCTGTGTCGTAGGTTGGGAATTCAATCGAGGTGTAGCCCTGACGCGCATAATCCAAGACGCGCTTGATATAGGTTTCAGGGATCGATACCTTTTTCGCCGCGCGGATTGCATCCTTCAGCGCGCCGTTTTTTGCAGGGTCGTTCGCATCAGCAAGATCGCCATCCCAAACCTTCACCGCGGCAAAGAGGCCGTTGAGCATTTTCTCATGCATCTTCGAGCCCGCAACAAGCGAAGCAACCTTCTGTTCTTCGATCACCTTCCAATCGATGAAGGCTTCGATATCAGGGTGGTCTGCATCAACGATCACCATCTTTGCCGCGCGGCGTGTGGTGCCGCCCGACTTGATGGCGCCCGCCGCACGGTCACCGATTTTCAAAAAGCCCATCAGACCGCTGGATTTGCCGCCGCCTGATAATTTCTCACCTTCGCCCCGGAGCATCGAAAAGTTCGTGCCTGTGCCAGAGCCATACTTGAACAGGCGCGCTTCGCGCACCCAGAGATCCATGATCCCGCCCTCATTCACGAGATCGTCCGCAACGGACTGGATGAAGCAAGCATGCGGTTGGGGATGCTCATAGGCCGAGGCTGATTTGGTCAGCTTACCCGTTTTGTAATCAACATAGTGGTGGCCTTGGCTTGGGCCATCAATGCCATAAGCCCAGTGAAGGCCTGTGTTGAACCACTGCGGGCTATTTGGCGCGGCCATCTGGCGCGCGAGCATCAATTGCATTTCTTCGAAATAGGCGCGCGCATCGGCCTCGTCCGAAAAATAGCCGCCCTTCCATCCCCAATAGGCCCAAGCCCCTGCCAAACGACGGAACACTTGCTTGGCCGATGTTTCGCCCACGATACGCTGATCCTCCGGCAGGTCGGCCAAGGCCTCGTCATCGGCCACATGGCGCCACAGAAAATCAGGCACGCCCTTTTCCTTAACGGGCTTCAGCCGTGCAGGAACGCCGGCTTTGCGGAAATATTTCTGTGCAATAACATCCGAGGCAACTTGGCTCCACGATTTGGGAACCTCTACTTCGTCTAGTTTAAAAACGATGGTGCCGTCTGGATTACGAATTTCAGAGGATGTGAGAGTGAATTCGAGATCTGCGTATACATCTGCTCGGTCGCGGGTAAACCTACGTTCAATTTTCATGGCTGCCTCTTTTGTTACTAGCCCTATTCCAACTAACGCGGCCTGCCAGCGTCTTACGCGCTCTGACCGTCTTTTTTTGCGGAACCAGCCCTACACAACCAAACAAATTTGCCCGCACCGTCAAAAGAGGTTCGCTATGACAAAGGTTGAGGAACTGCCCCGCACCAAGACCACTAGATATTGTAGTGATACTCTCAGCCTCCACAACCTGACGTAGGGACACATATTAGGTCAATCGGTTTTTTTGTAAATTTTCAAAATTTTCAGTCTTGAAATCTGCCCAAACTGCAAAACCACAAAGGGCATTGTGATTCATCAATTCCCCTGCGACGGCCTCAATTTGTGAAAGAATTGTTACAGAATGACAGGTTAGACCATGAAACGAAAGCCATGGATCAGGCCACCTGCATCGTGACGCGGTCAGTTAATAACAACCACGGCCCCAAGATCTGCCTAGAAAATATAGTATGTCTTTTAGAGGTAAATTCACGCCAAACGCCGATCATGCCCTACCTAAGGGTCAAATCATGATCTGCTTCTGTGGAAGTGGTCGGGGCGATAGGATTCGAACCTACGACCTACGGTACCCAAAACCGCCGCGCTACCAGGCTGCGCCACGCCCCGACTGCGTGCCTCTTAGCGCCTCTTTTCACGGATGAAAAGACCGCTCATGCGCTTCTATTGAACTTCGCAGGGCCACAAAGCGCCCTGTTGTGGCATTTGCGGGTGGCGGATCACCGCACCGACCTGCAAATTCAGCATTTCTGACATGCCACCATTGATCTCAAGCACCGCGAGAGTCTCTTCACCGCCTTGGATTGGCGTACGATCAAGGGGAATCGCGTTTTCATGGATATGAACCACCTGGCCGCGCGAATCGATAAACAGCATATCGAGCGGGATCAGTGTGTTTTCCATCCAAAAGCTGGCAGGCTGCGGACGCTCGTAGATGAATAACATCCCCGCCATGCGCCGCATCGCGGGGCGGTTCATCAAACCAACCGCGCGTTCTTGCGGCTCGTCCGCGATCTCCACTGTAAAGCGTGCCGTCCCAAAATCACCTTTTATCTCGACCCTTTCAGGTCGGCAAGCTGCCTGCGCAGATATCGCGCTAAGAGCAAACCCAAGGGCCGCCGCCGTGCTAATCCAAATTTTCGTGCTGTACATAATCTCACGCGCGCACCTTAACGGCCATCTTGCCGCACGGGCCATCGACAATACGAACGGCAAGCGCCTCGCCCGGCTGCAGATCGGCGAAGCCAAACCGGCGCGAAATCTCGACATGGATAAATATGTCATCGAAAATGCCAAATTCATTCGCAAAGCCAAACCCCTTTGCCTTGTCAAACCATTTCACCCGCGCCGCAACAAAAGGTGCATCTGTGTGCGGTATATCAATACGCGGGTGAAAATCCATCTCTTGCTCGCTTGGCAGTGTCAGTGAAAACACCTCCTGCGCTTGCGCACCGCGGTCTGTGTAATTCACGACCACCTCGGCATATGAATTTTCTGCAGTAGAGCTTTGGCCAAAATTTCTCAATACATTCGCGTGCAATGAAATGTCTGGGCCACAGTATTCAGCTAGGATAAGTCCGTAAACTTGGTGGCACCAAACCATTTAACTTTGCCACGAACCGTCACCCCTATATGCGATCGAATTCCGTCATTGTGGTGCATCCTGTGCCTTCGGGCCTAAGCCCATCCGTCCCTGCCTAAGGGTTTGGCCCGAAGCGAATATATCTGCAAGAAAAAATTAAATTTATATCTAAAAAATATAATTTTTGTCGATTTATGCAAAATCACCACCTAAATGTAAGCAACTTGAGCATTTCTGGATTGAGCAGTTGATGCGTTTCTCAGCAAGCAACGTCACCCGATCCCGCAATTTAAGGGTTTAATCGCTGCACTCTCCAAGCCGATGCATCCGCCTCTAGATCACGCGTCCACCGAAACCGATCATGCAAACGAAATGCACTATCGGTCCAAAATTCAATCTCAACAGGTCTGATGCGAAACCCGCCCCAAAATGGTGGGCGCGGTGGGTTTGGGCCTTTCTCAATGGTGATTTTTGCAACATCCGCCATCAAAGAGGCGCGACTGTCCAAAGGCTGTGATTGACGCGAGGCCCATGCCCCAAGCCTACTTTTCAGAGAGCGCGATGCGAAATAATCATTCGCCTGCGCCCCATCCTCACGGGTCACCATACCCCGCACACGGATCTGACGGCGCAAGGATTTCCAATGCAGCACAAAGGCCGCCTTGCCGCTTGCACTGATCTCTTGGCCCTTTTTGCTGTCGTAATTTGTGAAAAAGACGAAGGCGTCATCTTCGATTTGACGCAGCAAAACCATGCGCACATTGGGCAGGCCATGCGCGTCTACTGTGGCCAAGGCAATCGCATCCGGGTCGTTGAGTTCGCTTTTCTCAGCCTCCTTCATCCATGCGCGCGTAATGGCAAATGGGTCATCTCCTGCGAAAATTCCTGTGCGATCGGTCATGCTATGCCTCATTTATTATATTATTGCGGCATTTCTGCCGCGGTTAAATCTAGAGCGCACACGCCCCCCCTTCAAGACTGACAGGACATCTTGAAGCCATGACCCCAAAGGTCTAAACCCATTCTAACCCAACAATAGCGACAAGGATTGAGGGCGGCATGGGGATTATGACTGGCAAACGCGGGCTGATTATGGGCCTTGCAAATGACAAATCCATCGCGTGGGGGATTGCAAAAGCCCTTGCAGAGCATGGCGCCGAACTGGCGTTTTCATATCAAGGCGAACAACTGCTCAAGCGGGTGCAACCTTTGGCGGCGGAACTGGGTTCCGATGTGGTTCTGCCTTGCGATGTGACCGATAATGAAAGCCTAGACGCGGTTTTTGAGTCCCTCAAAGACAAGTGGGGCAGTCTCGATTTCATCGTTCACGCCATTGGGTTTTCTGACAAAAACGAGTTGCGCGGCCGCTATTTGGACACAAGCGCCGCGAATTTCGAAATGACGATGAATATTTCGGTCTATTCTTTCACCGCTGTGATGCAGCGCGCCGAAAAGCTAATGAGCAAAGGCGGTTCGGCGCTGACGCTGACCTATTATGGCGCGGAACAGGTGATGCCGCATTACAACGTCATGGGGGTCGCGAAGGCCGCGCTTGAAGCGTCCGTGATGTATCTGGCCGAAGATCTGGGCAAACAAAATATCCGCGTGAACGCGATCTCTGCAGGGCCGATCAAAACCTTGGCCGCCTCCGGCATAGGCGATTTCCGCTATATCCTCAAGTGGAACGAGCTGAATTCGCCACTGCGCCGCAATGTCTCTATCGAAGATGTGGGCAAATCCGCGCTTTATCTGCTGTCTGATCTCGCTTCTGGTGTGACGGGCGAGAATTTGCACGTTGATGCAGGATATCACGTGGTGGGCATGAAAGCGGTGGATGCACCTGATATTGATGTCGTGACGGGACGCAAGGACTAGGGGCGCAATGACAGTCGCGGCCTTTCTCGCGATTTATCTGGTGCATCTAGCCGCCGCGATGAGCCCCGGCCCCACAACACTTTTGGCGGCCCGCAGCGCAGCGCGCGATGGGTTTGATCGCGCAGTTTTCCTCGCCATTGGTTTCGGCATTGGGGCCTGCCTGTGGGCCATCGCCGCGATTTTTGGGCTTGCGATTCTGTTTGAACACGCCCCGGCCGTGCTTTTGGGGTTAAAATTGGTTGGGGCAGGATATCTTTTTTTCTTGGCTCTCATGGTGTGGCGCAGCGCCGCCCTACCCTTCGAGGTCACGCCAATCCCTGCAGATGAGGCCCCAAAATCGGCGGCGAAATTGATCTGGCTTGGGATTGCCACACAGCTTGCCAATCCCAAACCTGCCGTGTTTTTCGGAACGATCTTCCTCACCTTCTTGCCCGCCAATCCCGATCACTGGGTCTATGCGGTGGTGTTGGGAATGATCTTTGTAAATGACGCAGGCTGGAACCTGATTGTCGCGCGTATTTTCTCGTTATCGGGGCCAAGGCGTGCCTATTTGGGTTTCAAACCCGTGATTGAGCGTATATTTGGCGGTCTTCTGGCACTTATGGGTGCCAAGCTTGCCCTTGGTTGATCAAAGGAGAAACAGTGCCATGGATCGTTTACCACATGAGAAAGGCTTTCATGTCTCGTGGGATCAATTGCACCGCGATGCGCGCGCGCTTGCGTGGCGCTTGGACAAACGCGGGCCAGGGCCTGATGGGTCATGGCGGGCGGTGGTTGCCATTACACGCGGCGGCATGGCCCCCGCGATGATCGTGGCGCGCGAATTGGATATCCGCACAGTGGATACGATCAGCGTCAAATCCTACCATTCAGGTGGCGGCAAAGCCGATCAGCGCCGCGAGGCAGAGGTGCTCAAAAGTCCCGATGTCGAAATGATGGGGGATGGTGAGGGCGTCTTGATCGTGGATGATCTGGTCGATACGGGCAAAACCCTTGAACTGGTGCGGCAGCTTTACCCCAAGGCGCATTTTGCCACGACCTATGCCAAACCCAAGGGCGAGCCTATGGTCGACACATTCATCACAGGTGTTAGCCAAGATACATGGATTTTCTTTCCATGGGATATGGCCCTGCAATATGTCGAGCCCTACCGCGGTAAGGATTAACCGCGCGCGCTAAGCGCCTCATTCAAAAGTTTTTTAACAGCATCAGTCGGCACATCCGAAGTCAGAAAGGATGCGCCTATGCCGTGCATCAAAATGAAGCGCAACTGCCCCTCAAGCACCTTTTTATCTTGCGCCATCAGCGCAAGCAGCGCGTCTGCATCAGGCAATGCGCCCTCAATATCTGCCAAATCGCGCTTCATGTTCATCTCGGCCAAATGCGCGCGAATGCGGGATGGTTCTTCCTGCGGACACAATCCCAAACGCGCGGATAATTCTGCCGCAAGGGCGCACCCAATCGCCACCCCTTCGCCATGTAATAAGCGATCAGAATATCCCGTGGCCGCCTCAAGCGCATGGCAGAACGTATGCCCAAGATTGAGCAAGGCTCGATCACCCTCCTCTGTCTCATCGCGGGCCACGATATCGGCTTTCATCTGAACCGACCAGCGCACCGCCTCTTCGCGCAAGGCCAGATCACCTAAGGCCATGGAGAGGGCGTTTTCCTCAAGCCAATCGAAAAACACGGCATCGCCAAGCAAGCCATATTTCACCACCTCACCATATCCCGCCAGAAAGTCACGCGGGGCCAAAGTGGACAGAAAATCAATATCTGCCAAAACAAGGCTTGGTTGGTGAAAGGCGCCAACAAGGTTCTTTCCATGCCGCGTGTTGATGCCCGTTTTGCCGCCAACAGAACTATCGACCTGCGCCAGAAGCGAGCTTGGCATCTGCACAAAGCGCACGCCACGGCGCAAGATCGCAGCAGCAAAGCCAACAAGATCCCCGATGACACCGCCGCCAAGCGCGATCACGATATCGCCCCGCTCAACCTTTTCATCCAGCAGCCATTCAACAGTATGCGTCAGATATTTCCATGATTTTGTGCCCTCGCCCGCAGGCAGGGTCAGCGCGCGCGCGGTAATCCCGCTCGCAGTCAAGGCCGACTCAAGATGGGCCAAATGCAGGGGTGCCACCCGATCTTCGGTCACGATCCAAACTTTTGGACGCCGCAACAAAGGGGCGAGATGGGTTGCCGCCTTCGCAATCAGACCAGATCCGATCACCACATCATAACTGCGACTGTCCAGATTTACTCGCACCGTGGATGTCATGTTGCGACCTCCGATAAGATATTATGCGCGTGAAGCAAACGCAGCACATGGTCGGTCGTATCCTCAATCGACCAGTCATGCGAAATTTCAAGGCGCAATTCAGCCTGCTCGTAAGCAGAGCGGCGCGCAGCCATCAAGTCCTCAAGCTTGCCCAGCGGATCTGGCCCATGCAGCAGTGGCCGCGTGGTTTTGTGGCGCACACGCGACCACAAAAGTTCAATATCGACATCCAACCACAACACCGCCGCTTGTGCCGAAATCAAATCGCGGTTTTCAGGCGACAGCCACGCCCCCCCGCCCGTTGAGAGAATCGCAGGCGCGCCCGTCAAAAGCCGTTCTATGATCTTGCTTTCGCGGTCACGGAAAAACGGCTCGCCAAAGCGTTCGAAAATCTCGGCGATGCTCATCTGTGCACTTTCAACAATTTCTGTATCAGAATCGCGCAACTCAACTCCAAGCCGCGCCGACAAAGCCCGCCCGACAGCGGTTTTGCCCGAGCCTGGCATCCCGACCAAAACCACGGTTTTGTGCAAATTATAGGCGGTTTCAGCCCGCGTTTGCCCGTTCACCCTGTGCATCCTTTATGCATTTACAAAGATTTCGCAAAATTCCCTCAAGAAATTCTGCGCGAACTCCCCTATATTGGCGCAAGATCTTCTATCGTTCCACGCAATACGCGTTGGGGGACGGACACGCAAGCGAGCAACCGCGCGAGGATAAGCGCAGAATGCAGGGGCACGAAAAATATGGTTAAGCTGTTCATGGGATTGGTGATTTTAATCCTACTCACTACTGTTGGACTGTTGGGATATGGCTATTCGGGCCTGATGCAGCCCAAGACGGTAGAATTGCGCAGCATAATCGCTATCCCGCTTGAGTAACGGATCATGCGCTACCTAGGAGGCGAAATATTTTGGGTACTTGTGGCAGGTCTGATTTGCCTTTTGCCTGCTCTGCCACTGGCTGCACAAGCGCCGCAAATGTCTCCGCAAGATGTTGCGCCCACATGGCTTTCTGACACGATTGCACCGCAGAGCCCGGATATTGCCGCGCAAATTGTGACCCAGGATATCCGCGTGATGCCCATAGGCCCGATCACGCGCAACGCCGTGGGGCTTTTGCCTGCGCGGGTCACGGGCTTTCCCAGTGGGCTTTGGGGTCAATCCGACAGTTCACAGCTTGCAGGCCTCTTTCGCCGCTTGCCGATGACAGGGCCGCCCGCCATTTTGGATTTAACCGAACGCTTGGCCCTGTCCGAGCTTGCCCCCCCACTTGGGGGCAGTGATGCGGCGGCAGATGATCTGTTTTTGGCGCGCATTGATATGCTTTTGGCGCGCGGCGCCCTTGAGCCTGCCCGCGCATTGATCGAGCGCGCAGGCGTAGAAGATGGCGAAGTATTCCGACGATGGTTCGATGTCTCGCTTCTTTTGGGGCAGGCAGACCGCGCCTGTGCCGCGATGCGCGCAAGCCCTGATATCGCACCAACATATCCTGCACGGATTTTTTGTTTGGCCCGTTCTGGCGATTGGTCAGCGGCTGCGCTCTCAATGGGCACAGGAGTCGCATTGGGGTTCATCACTCAAGACGAGGCCAATTTGATCGCGCGCTTCCTTGATCCTGAAATGTTCGAGGGGGAGCCGCCCTTGCCGCTAGACCCCGATATAACGCCGCTGCGCTATGTGATGCGCGCGGCAATCGCCGAACGCCCCTCCTCTCTTGGGCTTCCTTTGGCCTTTGCCCATGCAGACCTCACCCCGCAGGCGGGGTGGCGCGCGCAGCTTGATGCCGCCGAACGCCTGTTGCGGGCAGGCGCGATAGAACCCAGTCAATGGTTGGCCATTGCCACCTCGCGCCGCCCTTCCGCCTCAGGCGGGATATGGGAGAGGGTTGCAGCCGTGCAGGAATTTGATGCAAGCCTCCTTGCGGGCGATTTCGCGGCCATTGTCCGCAGCCTCGCCCGCGTGGTGGATGCGCTAAGCCCTACGGGCCTTTTGCCCGCTTTCGCACAGCTTTACGCCGACCCGCTTGGCCGCCAACCTTTGGTAGGTGAGGCGGCTATCCTTGCTCGCAAAATCGAACTCCTATCCAGCAATTACGAAAGCCTTGCACTGCGCGCCGTGCCGCAATCCGCAGATGAGGCAGCGGCCTTTGCCTTGGCGCGCGGGCAGACGCCAAATTTGCCCGCCACGGCAAGCCCACGGATTATGGCCCTTGCGGCGGGATTTGACGAAATTGTGCTGCCTGATCGCTATGCCTCCCTGATCGCGAGCAATCGCGCGGGAGAGGCGCTGTTGCTAGCGGCCCTCACCCTATCAGGGGATAGCGCAGATTTGGACGATCTCTCAGATGCTTTGCGGGTATTGCGGTATTTGGGACTAGAAGACAGCGCGCGGCGCGCGGCACTTCAGCTGTATCTCTTGCCCGATAGAAACGGATAAGGGCGCCGGATCATGACAGATCACAAATTGATAACCCAATTCCTTGAGGCCCAGGCGGCCCAGTTGAATGCAGCGCAAAACACGCTCTTGGCTTATGCCCGTGATTTAGACGACGCAATGGCATTTTTCACCAATCACTGCGCAGATTTTCTTAGCGTCACGCGAGATGGGATCGAAACCTATCTTGCCGATCTAGAGGTTCGGGGACTGTCACGCGCCACGCGCGCGCGGCGCTTGTCTGCTTTGAAACAAATGTGCCGATTTCTGTTTGAGGAAGACCTACGCACAGATAACCCATGCCTCAAAATCAAGGGGCCAGCGCGCGAGAAATCTTTGCCCAAAACCCTCAGCCATGAGGCCGTGGATCGGCTTTTGGCACAGGCTGAAATTCATGGGCGCAGTGCCAATGATCGGTTGCGCAACCATTGCATGATGCAAATTTTATACGCGACAGGGATGCGGGTGAGCGAGCTTGTCACCCTGCCCGTAGCCGCCGTGCGCGGTGGCCCTAAGCTGATCTTGATCAAGGGCAAAGGCGGCAAAGAACGGATGCTGCCGCTGACGCAATCCGCGCGTATGGCGCTGCAATCCTGGCTTTCCTGCCGCGATGAGTTGGAAGAAGTCGCAACACGAAAGAGGGTTGCGAAACCCTCGCGCTACCTGTTTCCCAGTCGCAGCAAAGAAGGCCACATGACGCGGGTGCGGTTTTACACGCTAATCAAGGAAATTGCCCGTGATGCAGGTGTGCCACCACTTTCTGTAACCCCGCATCGCATACGCCATGCCTTTGCCACCCATCTATTGGCTGGTGGCGCAGATTTACGCAGTATTCAGGCCCTTTTGGGCCACGCGGATATCGCAACTACCGAAATCTATACCCATATCTTGGATGAGCGGTTAAAAGCCCTTGTGCTCGAACATCACCCTTTGGCGGATCAGACATCTGCCCCGACTGAAAATTGATAGGCCCCATGACTGAAACGATTTCATTTGATTCTGCCCTTTGGATAAGCGCCGCCTCGATTATAGGGCTATTGGTGCTGTCTGCGTTTTTCTCAGGTTCTGAAACCGCATTGACCGCAGCCTCGCGCGGGAAATTGCGTGCGCAGGCGGATCGGGGCTCAAAGGGGGCTGAGCGCGCCTTGCGCTTGACCGAAGACAGCGAGCGGCTGATCGGATCGGTTCTATTAGGCAATAATGTCGTTAATATCTTGGCCGCCTCTTTGGCGACCGCCCTGTTCACGCGCATGTTCGGGGAGTCGGGCGTGGCACTTGCAACGCTTGTGATGACCCTGTTGGTTTTGATCTTTGCCGAAGTGCTGCCCAAAACCTATGCCATCACCAATGCCGAAAAGACCGCCGCCCGCGTCTCCCCTGTGATTACGGTGGTGATTTTCCTGTTTTCGCCTATTGTGGGCGCTGTGCGGATTTTTGTGCGCGGGGTTTTGCGCCTCTTTGGCGTGCAAACCGACCCTGACAGTAAAATCCTATCCGCGCGCGAGGAAATCGCAGGCGCGATCACACTCGGCCATTCCGAGGGGGCGGTGGAAAAAGAACATCGCGACCGCTTGCTTGGCGCGCTCGATTTGCACGAGCGGATGGTTGAAGAAATCATGTTGCATCGGTCAAAGATCGAAATGATCAATGCCGATGCCACGCCCGAAGAAATCTTGAGCCAAGCCTTGCAATCCCCCCATACCCGCCTGCCTGTCTATCGCGGGGAGACAGAAAATATTATTGGCGTGATCCATGCAAAGGATTTGCTGCGAGCCATGGATGGGCTGACGCGCGGTGAAAACGCGAAGGGGATCGAGAATTTCCGTATCACTGATGTGGCCATGAAACCCTATTTCGTACCTGACACCACCACATTGGACGAACAGATGCGCCAATTCCTGCGCCGCAAAACGCATTTTGCATTGGTAGTAGACGAATACGGTGCTTTGCGCGGCTTAATCACGCTTGAAGATATCCTTGAAGAAATTGTGGGCGAAATCACCGATGAATTCGATGTGGATGAAGCGCCGCAACTGAAACCTGGCCCCGATGGGCATTTCTTGATTGATGGGGCGATGACCATTCGTGATTTCAACCGCGCCACAGACTGGAGCCTTCCCGATGAAGAGGCCAACACTGTGGCAGGGTTGGTGATTCATGAGGCGCAAACAATTCCTGTTATAGGTCAGGCATTTTCCTTTCATGGCTTCCGCTTTGAGGTGGTGGCCCGTGAGAATAACCGTCTCACCCAGATCAAAATTTGCAAACTTGGCTGATCCGATAACGCATAAGGCGCCCGCAATCGTGGTTCTCGCGGCAGGCAGATCAAGCCGCATGCGGGGCCGCGACAAGTTATTGGAAGATGTCAATGGTCAAGCGTTGCTGCGCCTGATGGTGGCGCGCGCGCGCAAGGCGGGGGCATCAGCGGTGCGTGTAGTTTTGGCTGAGGGTCAAACAGACCGCGCCGCAGAAATTCAAGATTTCACGGATATTGAGATCATCCATCTGCCCGCAGGGCGCGACATGAGTGACAGTTTGAAAGCAGGAATTGCTGGGCTTGAGTGCGCAGTCATGATCCTGTTGGCCGATCTGCCTGATCTGACCGCGCATGACCTGTATCTGATGCTCAGCTTCGCACAGATGCATCCAGATGCTATTTTGCGTGCGGCCGACAATAGAGGCCGCGCAGGACATCCAATTGTCTTTCCCCGCGATCTTCTGCCCGAACTGGAACAAGTGATAGGCGATCAGGGCGCGCGCGCAGTGCTGGAACGACATGGGGCGCGCGTTGTGCATGTCCCCCTGCCCGGGACCCGCGCGACAACAGACCTTGATACGCCAGAAGATTGGGCGACATGGCGCAAATCACGGGCTAGGCTGATTGCGCAAATACCCCCTTTGTGAGGCCCCATGCAAACCACATACCGCCCGACCCTCGTCTTTGACGTCAATGAAACATTGCTTGACCTCACAACGCTTGAGCCTGTGTTTGTAAGCGCCTTTGGCGATGCGGCGTTGATGCGGGTCTGGTTTTCTGAATTGATCCTGTATTCTCAAACCCTGACATTCGCGGGCCACTATCGCCCCTTTGGTGATCTGGGCATGGCGGTCTTCACAATGTTGGCCACAGTGAAAGGCATCCGTGTTCACAAGGATGACATTTCGGCGCTTGGCCATGCTCTGATCCATATGCCGCCCCATAAGGATGTTGAAGCAGGATTGACGCGCTTGCGTGCGGCGGGGTTTCGATTGGTCACACTGACCAACTCGCCCCTTGGCCCAGAATCAGCACTGTTTCGCGCAGGGCTTGACCGCTTTTTTGACGGAAATTTCAGCGTGGCTGAGGTCGCTGCCTTCAAACCCGCCCCCGCAGTTTACAATCACCTTGCCGCATCGCTGAACCTTTCCCCTGCACAGATGTGTATGATTGCCTGCCATATCTGGGATACGATCGGCGCACAGGCCTGCGGCTATCGGGGCGCATTTTTGCATCGCACAGGCAATGCGCCCCTGCCTCTTGCGGAAGTACCGCAACCCGACATCATGGCACGCGACATGACCGATCTGACAGATCAGATCATTGCTCATTGGGGATAAGGGAAAAAACAGAGCTTGGTACCCGAGGCCGGACTCGAACCGGCAAGCCGTTAGGCGGTGGATTTTGAATCCACTGCGTCTACCAATTCCGCCACTCGGGCTCTATGGAGAGCGTCCTATACCGCGCGCGGGAGCGCGTCAACGGGTCAACACGCAGCCAAGTGCGAAAGTTTGATCTTCGCTCACCGCGCGCCCCGTAAAGCGATAGACCAAAGCACCAGCCCGCTCATGCAATGCGCGCCGCATAACCGCGACCTTACCGCGATATTCCCCAGAAAACCACTGATCCGCCATCGGGCTATGATCCACAGGATAGGGGATCAAACTGCGCCACCCCGCCGCGCAAAAGCTAGAGATCGCGCGCGGCATATGCATAGCCGATGTCACGATAATCCAATTCTGATTGGCCAAATCGGAGGTGACCTCACGGGCAATCGCGGCGGCATTCACCGCTGACTCGGCCGAATTGCGACTTTGCGATTCGAGGGTGAGGCGCTCAGGTGCAATGCCCGCCTCACGAATGGCCCTTGCGCTGACCTCAGCTTCACTCAAAGAATGGCCTTGAAGATCAAGCCGCCCCTGCCCGCCTGCCACAATGACGGGCATATTCGGCAGGGCATGGGCCAAGGCAATGGTCGCCAAAATACGATCCGCCGCCTCGCCCGTATTCACTAGGCCCGTGCTAGCAGTGCGATCCGTATTCTCGGCCCCTGTCATCAGCAAAACACCGCGCGCCCCTGTCAGATCAGGATTGGCCATAAACCGCGCTTCAAGCGGCCCTGCAATCCAACGATCCACAGGCGCGGCCATCACAAACCCCACAAAGCAAAGCGATGAATACCAAAACCAAAGCGCGGCACGCCGCCACCGGACAACCAGCGCCATCACCCCAAGCGCCCCCAACATATGTGGCCACAGCTCAACATATAGAGCGAAACGCATCAGTTTAGACGCGAGGTAAAAAAGGTCTTCCGCCATCTTGGCCTTTTACGCTTCGAGTTCTGCATCCCAATATAGGAAATCCAACCAACTCTCATGCAGATAATTGGGTGGAAATTTTCGGCCCAGATTGCGCAACTCTTCCGCCCCAGGTTGGCGCGGGGCTTGGCGCAGGCTCATGCCCGCCTGACGCAGGCTTTTGGCCCCTTTTCGCAAATTACACCGACCACACGCCGCCACCACATTTTCCCACGATGTGATGCCACCTCGCGCACGCGGCACAACGTGATCAAAGGTCAAATCCCCGCGCGAGCCACAATATTGGCAAGAAAATTGATCCCGCAAAAAAAGATTAAAGCGCGTGAAGGCCACGCGCTTTTGAGGTTTGACATAATCTTTGAGAACAACAACAGAGGGGATTTTGATCTTGGTCGTCGGCGAATGAACGAAGGTGTCATACTCGGCCACGATATCCACCCTATCCAACCACACCGCCTTGACCGCTTCCTGCCAAGGCCATAGGGATAAAGGATAATAAGAAAGGGGGCGGTAATCCGCGTTCAGCACCAAAGCAGGGTGTTGCTTTAGCGATGCGGGTTCGCGCGTAAATTCCGTCCTGAAATCGCCGTCCATTAGTGACTCCGTCTTCGCTCTGTTTGCCTGCGCCTCAAGCACCAGAGCGGGAGCCCCGCTCCAGCTTTTGCCCCACTATATATAGGCATTATAATCTGGCAAGCCCCTTCATCTATGTGGTCGCAATCCGAATGGTAACGAAACTGAACGTCACTTTTGTGACACTGGAGGCACCCACACCGCGTGTCTAATCTTCCAGACCGAATTTATCGCGCAAAAATGCTAGACAAACCTGCAACCCATCGGGCGCGATCCCATGCCCTGTGCCCCGCATGATATGGGCATAGACCTCGCGCCAGCCTGCATCCTGCAGCGCCTCTGCGGCCTCGGGCAAGGCTTGCGGGGGAACAACATCATCTTGATCGCCATGGATCAGCAACACGGGCGGACGACATTCCGCCTCCTCTTTCAGGCGTTCTGGCTCCAACAAACGGCCCGAAAACCCAACTACCGCGCGCAAGCTGTCTTCCATGCGCGGCGCGACATGTAAGCTCAACATCGTGCCTTGCGAAAACCCAACCAAGGCCACATCGCGCGCCGTCAGGTTGTTCTCCACCATCACCTGTTCCAAAAACACGTTGAAATCATCAAAGGCCCGCGTAAGCCCTACGCGTGCATCCTCCTCGGATGAGCCATCGATCCACGGGATCGGGAACCATTGATAGCCCATCGGATTGACCGAACAGGCCTCTGGTGCATTGGGGGCGATAAAACTCGTGTCAGGCAGATGTGGTGCCATCGGATCGGCCAATCCCAAAAGATCAGCCCCATTCGCACCATAGCCATGCACGAAAATCACCGCGCGGGCTATATAGCCTGACTGCGGCTCGCTGCTTTTGTAATCCAATGCCCGTGTCATGCGACCCCCTCACGTTCTTTGACCATGTGGTAGTAGCCCCAGAGCGCCCGCGCGGCAATGGCCCGATGCGGCGACCAAGGCGCCGCGATGGCGCGCAAGCGCCGCTCATCTGGCCGCTGCGGCAGATCGAACAACAAGCGCGCTGCCTCTTGTAGGGCCAAATCACCCGCGGCGATGACATCGGAATGCCCAAGGGCAAACATCGCGTAAATTTCCGCCGTCCAGCGGCCAATCCCTTTGACAGCGGTCAATGCGACCACCACCTCATCGGTGCTTTGGCTGTGCAGCCGCGCGTAATCAATCCGCGCCTCGGCCAAAGCGCGCATATACCCTGCCTTTTGACGGCTGAGGCCAAGCGCGCGCAAATCTTCTTCAGACGCTGCCAAAACCGCTTCTGACTGCAACATTCCCGCCTCTGCGAGGCGCGCGGTGATCGCATTAGCACTGGCCACTGAAACCTGCTGCGAGATAATCGCCTTGGCTAGGGCGACAAACCCCGCCTCTCTTGATCGCAAACTCACCCGCGCAGGATCGACACGGGCAAAAGCAGGCTCAATCTGGCACAAGGCCGCCAATCCATAAGACAGCAAGTTTTCGTTTTTGATATGATAAGCCTGATCCATTGTTCAACCTGTCTCAGCAAATTCTTGTATTCCACCCTAGATCTGATGCGCAGAAAGGCCTAGCCCTGTGGCCATACGTGCCAAAGATTGAATATATCCCATGACCACTGCTCAAATTGATGATCGCGCCGCCAAACGCAATGTTTTCGTTTTGATCCTTGCGCAGGCCGTCCTTGGCGCGCAAATGCCAATGATCTTCGTGGTGGGCGGGCTTGCGGGGTTGATGATCGCACCAAGCCCTGCATTGGCCACAATCCCGATTTCTTTGATCGTCTTTGGCTCAATGACCACCGCACCCTGGTTGTCGGCGCTGATGCAGAAATATGGACGGCGAGTTGGGTTCTTTGTCGGCGCGCTTGGCGGCGCCTTAGGGGCGGGCATTGGCAGTTTGGGCCTCTTTTTCGACAATTTTGTGGTCTTCTTAATCGGCTCCTATCTGACGGGTATTTATATGTCGGCGCATGGATTTTACCGCTTTGCCGCAGCCGATAGCGCCTCAGATGATTTCCGCCCGCGCGCCATATCCTACGTTATGGCGGGCGGTCTTCTTTCGGCATTGATCGGGCCGCAATTGGTCAAATTGACGTCCGATGCTAATGTGGTGCCATTTCTGGGCACTTATCTCTCTGTGGTTTTGATCAATCTGATCGGTGTCACCTTGTTTTTCTTTCTCGATGCGCCGCCCCCAAAAGCCCCAAGCGCTGATGTGCCGGAGGCCCGCAGCCGCCGCGAATTGCTGCGCGACCCAAAAATCGCCGTTGCGATTATCTGCGGTATGGTTTCCTACGCGTTGATGAATTTGATGATGACATCGACCCCTTTGGCCGTGGTCGGATGCGGGTTTCCGACCGGAACCGCAGCAGATATCGTGTCAGCCCATGTAATCGCGATGTATGCCCCCTCGTTTTTCACAGGCCATGTCATCGCGCGATTTGGCTCGGTGCGGGTTATGGCGCTTGGCCTGTTCTTATTGGCGCTTGCAGGCGTGGTGGCCTTGATGGGCGTTGAATTGACGAATTTCTTCATCGCGCTTGCTCTTTTGGGCATTGGTTGGAATTTCGGATTTATCGGTGCAACCGCCATGCTGACCCAAGCCCATCCTGCGCATGAGCGGGGACGCGTGCAGGGGTTAAATGATTTTCTGGTCTTTGGGTGCGTCACCCTTGCATCACTGTCATCAGGGGTACTGATGTCTTTGGGTGAAACAACCCTTGCAGGATGGAATGCGGTCAATATCGCAATGATCCCATTTTTGACCCTTGCAGGCGCCGCCTTGATCTGGCTTGTGCTGCTGTCCGCCGATGAGGCAGCCGACTGACCCTACCAACGCCCTGTCATGGAAACATAGGCAAGGCGCAGACGCTTTCGGGCCTCTGATGGCTCAAGATCGCCTTGCGCTACAAGGTCAGGATGTGCAGCCGCTTTTTTCAAAATAGGCTCTGCCAGCCATGCCGCGTAAAGCGCGGGCGTCACATGGGCGGGGATCAGGCCGCGCTCTATTCGGGCCGCACGCAATTTACCAAGCCCCATTCGGGCCAAATGGGCCACCGTGGACGGGCGACCGTCATGCAAAGGAGCGTGCCCCTTTTCCTCAAGCGCGGGGATCGCACGCAGATAATTGGCCAACCCCATAGCCCAACCAATCGCACGAATGGCAGGCTCGAACATGTCCTGCGCCCCCAAACTGCGCGCGGCCATCCACAAAAGCCCTGCACCAGTTGCCTCGATATAGGCGCTGAACGCGGCCTCATCCGCAAAGCCATCCTTGGTGGTGTCGCGCATCCGTGCCGCCACTAGATCGGATAAAAGCCCCGCGTCACGCGCAGGCAAACTGGCCGCCAAAGGGGCCGCCCATTCATGCGCGGGCAAGGCCCGCCCCTGCTGCAGCGCTTCAGCCAGATCGGCCCAAAATTGCAGGCGCATCTGTGCAACCAATGGCTCGGGCGAAGCATAGGGTGCGCGCGCAATTTCCAAATTCACAGCATAAATCGCAAAAAGACGGGCGCGCAGATCGGGGGAGGCGGCCATCACGGCCAAGAACCGCTCGGGATCACCACGCTCGACTACGACTGCAAGCCGCGCCAAATCTTGGCTCATGATGCAGGCGCCCCGTCTTGGATCAATTTCCAATGTACCGCATCCAAAAGCGCCTCGAAACTAGCATCCACGATATTCGCAGAAACGCCCACAGTAGACCAACGCCGCCCTGTATCATCTTCGCTGTCAATTATGACACGCGTGACCGCCTCGGTACCCCCTTGAGTGATACGCACCTTGAAATCAACCAGACGTATCGTGTCGATGTAGCTCTGATAGGGCCCCAAATCCTTGGCCAAGGCTTTGGAGAGCGCATTCACTGGCCCGCGATCTGATCCTGTCTCGTCCATGCTTTCAGAGACAGACAACATTTTCTGATCGCCAATTTTCACAACCACCACCGCCTCAGAAAGACTGACCATCTTGTCATATTTGTTTTTGCGCCGCTCAACAGTCACGCGATAGCGTTTGACCTCGAAAAATCGGGGCATCTGGCCAAGGGCGCGCCGCGCAAGCAACTCGAAACTTGCTTGTGCGGTGTCATAGGAATAACCCGCCGCCTCGCGCGCTTTGATCTCCTCTAGAATTTGACCAAGAGCAGGGTCACCATCATCCACCATGATCCCCGCCTCGCTCAGGCGGCGGCGCAGATTGGATTGCCCCGCTTGGTTTGACATCGGGATCACCCGCGCATTCCCAACCAACTCGGGCAGGATATGTTCATAAGTGGCGGGGTTTTTCAGGATCGCTGAAGCATGCAACCCCGCCTTATGCGCAAAGGCGGAACTGCCCACATAAGGGGCTTGGCGCTGTGGCACGCGGTTGAGAATTTCATCCAACAAGCGTGAGGCACGGGTCAGGTTTTTTAAACGCGCTTCGCTGACGCCAATTTCATATTGGCTGCAATAGGGCTCTTTCAAAAGCAGGGTTGCAATCAGCGTCGTCAGATTGGCGTTGCCGCAGCGCTCGCCCAAACCATTCAGCGTGCCTTGAATGTGGCGCGCGCCTGCATCTATTGCGGCCAAACTGCCCGCAACGGCGGTTTCCGTGTCATTATGGGTATGTATTCCCACCCGATCCCCCGCCACGCCAGAGGCGATCACCGCCCGCGTGATCTGGCCAATCTTATCAGGCAAGGTGCCGCCATTCGTATCACAGAGCACGATCCACCGCGCCCCCGCCTCATGCACCGCATGGATCGCGGCCAATGCGTAATCTGGATTAGCCTTGTAGCCATCAAAGAAATGTTCCGCATCAAACAGGGCTTCGCGCCCTTCGGCCACAAGATGGGCGATGGAGGCGCGAATATTCTCTATATTTTCCTCAAGGCTGATCCCAAGGGCTTCGGTCACATGGAAATCATGGGTCTTGCCCACCAGACAAACCGCAGCCGTGCCCGCATTCATCACGCCCGCCAGAACATCATCATTCGCGGCAGAGCGGCCTAAGCGCTTGGTCATGCCAAAGGCCGCCATGGTCGCGCGGGTATCAGGGGCCGCTTCGAAAAAGGCGCTATCGGTGGGGTTGGCGCCGGGCCAGCCGCCCTCGATGTAATCCACACCCAGATCATCAAGTATCGCCGCGATGCGCAGCTTGTCTTGGGTGGAAAATTGTACCCCTTGGGTCTGCTGCCCATCCCGCAAGGTGGTGTCGTAGATATAGAGGCGTTCACGGGTCATTATAACAATCCCTCTAGCCTCGAAGGGTCAAAATTCGCGGTCGGGACCAACTCGACCCCCTCCTTGCCCATGCGCACCTCAACTCCCGCAGCGGTTAGGGCGGATTTTAGAGCATCAACAGGCGCGAAATCTTTGGTTTCAACTGCGGCTTGTCGCACGGCCAACAACCGCGCCTCGAATGCCGAAAGATCAATATCAGGGGTGGCCACCCAATCAGGCATCCCGTCAGATACTAAACCCAAAATCGACAGGCCCGCCCGCAGGGATGCGCCATCTCTAGAGTGCGAAATCTGATGCAAAGCCGTAATTGCCAAAGGCGTATTCAAATCGTCAGACAAGGCCACAAGTATTGCATCAGGCACAGAGGCATGCGGCGCATCGGCGGCTTGTGCATACCACTTGCGCAGCGTTTTCTCGGCCTCTTCCGTCTTCTTCGCTGTCCAATCCATCGGCTTGGAATAATGCGTGGACAGCATCACAAAGCGGATCACCTCGCCCGGCACGCCCTGATCCAGCAAATCGCGCACAGTGAAGAAATTGCCCAAGGATTTGGACATTTTCTTACCCTCGACCTGAAGCATTTCATTATGCATCCAAATATTGGCAAAACCCGCGTCTTGATGGGCGCAGCAGCTTTGCGCGATTTCATTCTCATGATGCGGGAACATCAGATCATTGCCGCCACCATGGATATCGAAATGCGACCCCAACAATTCTTGGCTCATGGCTGAGCATTCAATGTGCCAACCCGGACGGCCATAACCCCATGGGCTGTCCCACCCGGGTGTGTCCGCACCCGAGGGTTTCCACAGCACGAAATCCATCGCATCGCGCTTATATGGGGCCACCTCAACCCGCGCACCTGCGATCATATCCTCGACCGTGCGCCCTGACAGGCGGCCATAGTCAGGATAAGAGGCAACAGAAAAAAGCACATGCCCCTCGGCCGTATAAGCGTGATCCTTGGCGATCAGATCTTCGATCATCGCGATCATCTGCGGTATATATTCAGTCGCACGCGGCTCATGGGTGGGGCGGCATACGCCGATGGCATCCATATCCGCATGATACCATCCGATAGTTTCCTCGGTGATCTCGCCAATCGCGCGCCCTGTTTCACGCGCCTTCGCGTTGATCTTGTCATCCACATCAGTGAAGTTGCGCACATAGGTGACATGATCTCTGCCGTAGACATGGCAAAGCAGCCGATACATCACATCAAAGACAATTGCAGGTCGGGCATTTCCCAGATGGGCGCGATCATAGACAGTTGGCCCGCAAACATAGAGGCGCAGATTCGTTAGATCAATCGGGGCGAAAACCTCGATTTTGCGCGTCATAGAATTGCGAAGCTTGATCTCAACCATCGCTTAAATTGCCCCTCTCCCTGAGCCTGACACAGCACGGCGGCCACACCAGAATTAGCGCCACTGCCCTATCAGGTTGTTTTGGAATTGAAAATAACTCTTCGCGGGCCCGTCCCCGTCAACGCCACTCGCACCTGATACACGGGCCGCATAAATTCCTTGCATTTGATATGAAATTGCACATTTTTAGAGCCATGTTTGAAGAGTTTGTCGAGCGCCATTGCAAATCTCTGCCTGGTGCACGTCTGGCAGACCCCTTTGGCCCAGACGTGTATGTCTGGAAGGTGGCAGAGAAGATGTTTGCTGCTTACACCAAAGGCAGCACGGGCGTGTCCATCCGCGCTAGATCTGCGCAAGAGGCGCAAAAAATGATCCAACAAGGCAAGGCCGTGTCTGCCCCCTATCTCAAAAGCGGCGGTTGGGTGATGGTCGAATGGCACAACACAAGCCCCCATGAACTGCGCCGCTATATTATGCAAAGCTATGCGCAGGTTCGGGCAGAATTAAACCCGAACCAACAAGCGAGCCTGCCGCCATTTGATGCGGCGCAATTCACCGGTTAACGGGACAATGCCGCCGCTTCGCGTGCAAGGCTGGTGATTGTCTCCCAATCTCCCGCTGCCATAGCCGCCTTTGGTGCAACCCAAGACCCGCCCGCGCAAAGTACATTGGACAGGCTGAGATAGCTTTGCGCATTGGAAAGGCTGATCCCACCCGTGGGGCAAAAGGCCACTTGCGGGATTGGCCCACCGATGGATTTCAACGCAGGCACCCCCCCAACCGCCTCGGCGGGGAAGAATTTGAGCATATCATAGCCCCGCTCATAAAGCGCCATCACCTCAGACGCGGTGACTGCCCCCGGAAGAAGCGGCAGCGCCTCATCTTCGGCCGCTACCAAGACGCGATCTGTGGCGCCAGGACTGACCGCAAAACGCGCTCCTGCGGCCTTTGCGGCCTTCATATCGGCAGGTGTCAAGATCGTGCCTGCGCCCACAATGCCCCCCTCAACCTCGGACATGGCGGCGATCGCATCCAATGCACACGCGCTGCGCAATGTGACCTCAAGCACGGGCAGACCGCCCGCAACCAAGGCACCGGCCAAAGGCACCGCATGGGTGATATCCTCGATCACCAAAACTGGAATGATAGGGGCGTGGGCCGCAAGGCCACGCGCGAATTTGGATTGCTCTTGCGGTGTCATGGGACCCCTTTCCTTTTTCACACGACAACACTAGCACCACTTGAAGCGGGGCCAGCATGGGCGCGGAAGATTTCAAACAATTCACGGCCAATCCCGTGAACATTGACGCTAAGATCAGGTGTGACAGCGGCGCGATCCGCCAGATCAGGCACCAGAGCCTCAAGAACACCTTTGGCTGCATCCACGCGGATCATATCCCCCTCCTGCAACCGCGCAAGGAAACCACCATCCAGCGCCTCGGGGCTGATATGGATTGCGGCAGGTACTTTGCCCGATGCTCCCGACATACGGCCATCCGTCACCAAGGCCACTTTATGGCCGCGATCCTGCAAGACCGCCAAAATCGGTGTGAGGTTGTGCAATTCTGGCATCCCATTGGCCTTCGGCCCTTGGAACCGCACCACGACCACAACATCACGGTTCAATGCGCCTGACTGAAACGCCGCTTTGACCGAGGTTTGATCATGGAAAATTGCGGCGGGGGCCTCGATCATCTGACGCTCAAGGGCGACAGCAGACACCTTCATCACGCCTTCGCCCAAATTGCCCTTAAGCGCCACAAGCCCGCCTGTGCTTTGGAAAGCATCCTTCGAAGGGCGCAGGATTTTTTCGTTCAGCGTGGTCTTGGGCCCAGCCTGATACACCATCCCGCCGTCGCTTAGTTTTGGCTCTTGAGTATAATGGGCCAAACCCTGCCCCATCACCGTCTGGGTGTCGGGGTGCAACAACCCCGCATCCAGCAATTCACCAATCATAAAGCCCAAACCACCCGCGGCATGGAAATGGTTCACATCGGCCAACCCATTGGGATAGACCCGCGCCATCAGCGGCGTTGCGGCAGAGATATCCGCGAAATCCTGCGGCTCTAGGATCACACCCGCCGCGCGGGCCATGGCGACCAGATGGATGACCAAATTGGTCGACCCGCCTGTGGCCATCAAGCCCACAAGACCATTCACAAAGGCCTTTTCATCCAGAATATCGCAAACAGGGCGATACTGATCCCCAAGCGCGGTGATCTTGGCCACCTGCGCAACACCTGCATCGGTCAACGCATCGCGCAAGGGCGTATGCGGGTTCACGAAACTAGCACCTGGCAAATGCAGACCCATAAACTCCATAAGCATTTGGTTGGAATTGGCCGTGCCGTAAAAGGTGCAGGTGCCTGGCCCGTGATAAGAGGCCATCTCGGCCTTCATCAATTCCTCGCGCCCGACCTCGCCTGCGGCGAATTTCTGGCGCACCTTCGCCTTTTCATCATTGGGTAGGCCACTGGTCATTGGCCCTGCAGGCAAAAAGATGGATGGCAAATAGCCAAATGTTGCCGCTGAAATCACCAAACCTGGAACGATTTTATCACAAACGCCCAAATAAATTGCCGCGTCAAAGGTGTTATGGCTTAACGCGACACCTGCAGCCAAGGCGATTACATCGCGGGAGAACAAGCTCAGCTCCATCCCCACCTGCCCTTGGGTGACCCCATCGCACATGGCAGGCACACCGCCCGCAACCTGCGCCGTGGCCCCGTTGGCCCGCGCTGCGGCCTTGATCCGTTCGGGGAAATTCTCAAAGGGCTTATGCGCGGAAAGCATATCGTTATAGGCGGTCACAATCCCAAGATTTGGCGCGCGTGCCGCCACCAAAGGATCCTTGTCCCCCTCCATCGCCGCATAAGCATGGGCCTGATTGCCACAGGTCAAATGCGCACGGCGCGGGCCATCGGCGGCGGCTGCACGCATCCGATCTAGATAGGTCTTACGCGGCCCTTGCGAGCGCGCAATAATCCGCGCGGTGACAGCTTCGATACGGGTATCCAGGGACATAGACAAAAACCTCCATCTTCTGAGGCTTGCTATAATATGTTAGCGCTAACTATGCCAGAGGGAAATCGCACTCAATGCGGGGCTACATTCGGCAAAAACACCTTGTCGCCACGATAAAGCAGCGAAATTCCCTTGTGGAAAAGGTGAATTTTCTCAGGTGCTGCACCCAGTCGCAGCACTTGCCCCAGCTTTGAGGGGTGAATCCCCGAAAGTTTTGCAATCACAGGATCATCGCCCGTGCTGCTTTTGCTGTCGAAATAGAGAAGCGTCACTTCGCCAAGCGCCTCGGTGATGCCGACACGCCCCTCAAAGGCGAAGTCATCCCCTTCTGCGGCGACAAAATCTTCGGGGCGGATGCCGATCTCAACCTTCATGCCTTCATCGCCCTTTTGGGTCGGGATGGCGGCTGTGATGATCCCGCCACCTTGATCCGCGCGGATCTTGGTGGTTTTGCCTGTGCCAACCACCTCGCCCGAGAGCAGGTTCATCGCGGGGCTGCCGATAAACCGCGCCACGAATGTGGAATTGGGCCGCTCGTAGAGATCAAGCGGCGCACCGACCTGCGCAATACCGCCCCCTGCCAAGACCACGATACGGCTTGCCAAAGTCATGGCTTCAACCTGATCATGGGTCACATAGATCATGGTGGTTTCTGGCATCGCCTCTTTAAGCTGCGCAATTTCAAGACGGGTCGCCACACGCAAAGCCGCATCTAGGTTCGACAGAGGCTCATCAAAGAGGAACACTTTGGGGTCGCGCACGATGGCACGGCCAATTGCCACGCGCTGGCGCTGACCGCCTGACAATTCCTTGGGCAGGCGATCAAGCAAGCTGCCAAGCTGCAATTTCTCGGCAACGGCACGCACGGCCTTGTCGATGGCCTCTTTCCCCTGCCCTGCAATCCGCAGGGAAAAGGCCATATTATCATAGACGCTCATATGCGGATAAAGCGCATAGGATTGGAACACCATCGCAATCCCACGTTGTGAGGGCGGCATATCATTGACGCGCATCCCGTCAATTTCCAACGTGCCGCCCGTGATCCGCTCTAGCCCCGCGATCATGCGCAACAGCGTGGATTTCCCACAGCCAGAGGGGCCAACGAAAACAACCAATTCGCCCGTCTTGATCTCAAGATCAATGTCAGACAGCACCTTGACCTTCCCATAGGCCTTTTCCACAGCACTCAGCTTCAAATCGGTCATCTTCAGCCCCCCTTTTGAACAGCCTTGCCGCGCCTTAGCGGTTCTGCGCGCCAAACCATGCTTGATAGGCGGGCAAGGTCAACATGCCCGCTGCAACAGTTGCATGAAATGGTGCGGTAATATCGTCATATGCACCCGCAGGCAGTGGCAGCTCGCGCATCTCGCCACTGAGGTTGAACGCACAAAAGACCGCGCGCCCCTGATATCTGCGCCAGAACGCGACCACATCTTGCGCATGGGTGACAAATTCAAACTCCCCTTTGACCAATTCGGGCAAAGATTTCCGCAAAGTGATCATGTGGCGATAGAAGGCCAAAGTGCTATCTTCAAGGCGGGCCTGCGCCTCGACCGAGCGCTGCAAATGCTCCACCGCGACAGGCAGCCATGGCTTGCTTTGGCTAAACCCGCCATTGTGATTGTCGCTGACCCATGGGATCGGCGTGCGACAGCCATCACGGCCCTTGAATTTTGGCCAAAAGCGGATGCCATAGGGATCCTGCAATTCTTCAAAGGCGACATAGGCCTCGGTCAGCCCCAATTCCTCGCCCTGATACAGGCAAACTGAACCGCGCAGCGACAACAAAAGCGCCGCAAAGACGCGCTGCCCTGCCTCATCCAAATTCCAACGGGTTGGGTGGCGCACCACATCATGGTTGGAAAAGGCCCAACAGGCCCAACCATCGCCAATGCTGGCCTCTTGCTTTTCAATGACCGCGCCCACGGTTTCCGCGCTTGGCGTCTCTCCTGAGAGGAAGTCAAAGCTATAGCACATATGCACCTTATCACCGCCTGAGGTGTATTGTGACTGTATCTCAAGGCCATATTGCGCATCACCCACCTCGCCTACGGCGGTGGCAGCAGGGTATTCGTCCATCACCGCGCGCATACGGCGCAAGAAATCCAAATTCTCGGGTTGGTTTTTGTCATAAAGGTGATCTTGCCAATTATAGGGGTTCACCTCAGGCGCGATGGTGAAATTCCGCCGCTCTGGCGCAAGCGCGGGATTATCGCGCAGCAGCTTGTCATGGAAATAGAAATTGATCGTATCAAGGCGGAACCCATCAACCCCCCGATCCAACCAAAAGCGGCACACATCCAAAAGCGCATCCTGCACATCTGGGTTATGCAGGTTCAAATCTGGCTGCTCGACAAGGAAATTATGCAGGTAATATTGCATCCGCTCGGGCGACCATTCCCACGCGCTGCCGCCGAAAATTGACAACCAGTTATTGGGGGGGCTGCCATCTGGCTTGGCATCGGCCCACACATACCAATCCGCTTTTGGATTGTCGCGGGTTTCGCGGCTTTCGATAAACCAAGGATGCTGATCCGAGCTGTGCGACAGCACCAAATCAATCAGAACCTTCAGGCCCAGATTATGCGCCTTTTCAATCAACGCATCGAAATCAGCCAATGTCCCGAACATCGGGTCGACATCGCGGTAATCGGAGACATCATAGCCGAAATCAAGCATGGGGGATTTAAAGAATGGCGAGATCCAAATCGCATCCACCCCAAGGCTTGCGATATGATCAAGGCGGTGAATGATCCCCGCCAGATCGCCAATCCCATCATCATTGCTGTCTTGATAGCTGCGCGGGTAGATCTGATAGATCACCGCACCACGCCACCAATCCTTATCAATGCCAAGGATATCGTTGGGGTTAATTTCAGGCATGATTGTCATTTATATCTCTCATTTTACAGAGCCAGCTAAAAGGCCACGCACCAAGTAACGTTGTAAAGAAAAGAAAACCGCCAAAGGCACCGCGATGGATACAAAGGCAGAGGTTGCCAATATTTCCCAATCGCCGCCGCGTGTGCCCATCATTTCGACCAATTGCCGCGTCATCACAGTGGTTTCGCCCGAGCTGTCGATCAAGAACACCATCGCGACCAAAAGGTCATTCCATGTCCAAAGAAATTGGAAAATCGCAAAGGACGCCAAAGCCGGAAAACTCAGCGGCAGGATGATGCGCGTGAAAATTTGAAACTCGGTCGCGCCATCCACGCGCGCGTTTTCAATCACCTCGCGCGGCAGGCCCACCATGTAATTGCGCAAAAGGTAAATCGCCAAGGGCAGACCAAAACCCGTATGCGCCAACCAAACCCCCAAATAGCCTTTGCCAATACCGATATCATTATGCAGCTTCAGCAGTGGGATCAGCGCCAATTGCAGCGGCACAACCAACAACCCCACAACAGCCGCAATCAGCAGCGCCCGCCCAGGAAACTCCATCCACGCCAAGGCATAGGCCGCAAAAGCCGCGATCAAAATGGGAATAATCGTTGCAGGGATTGTCACCGTCAGCGTATTGAAAAACGCCTTTGACATTCCCTCGCGGTTCGAAGGGTCGAACAGAACATTTTGATAATTACCAAGGGTGAAATCAGGGGGCGCAGAAACAGTCACGAAAATCCGCGCACCGCGCCCCTCAATCTGATCCGCAGTGCCGCGCCATTCATAATCGCCGCGTGCCGTGACAGTCAGGGTTTCCCCCTCGCCCAGATCAGCGACCTCATCGGGTTGATAGGCATCAATCGCGCGCGAGGATGCGCCCCACGCGCTGATCTCTCGGACGATCTCATCAAGGTTTGCGGCGGCCCCGCCCTCGACAAAAATATTGCCAGAAACGAGATAGATACCATCGCCCAAATCCACCCGCGCCTCGTCAGGGTCTGCGGTGCGATAGGTTTCGTTTTGCACCGCAGGAAACAGCGCAGCCCACCATCCCGAACTGCGGATTTGATCCGTTGTGCGGAAGGACGACACCAATAGCCCCAGTGTCGGCAGCACCCATACGATCACAAGGGCTAAGGCCGAAAAATGCACCGCCCATGATAGGCCCGATTTGCGCCCCGCAATATGATCCATCAGCGCATCTCCCGTCTGGCGTTATAGACGTTCCACACAAGGATCGGCAGCACCAAGATCATGATCACCATGGCGGCCGCCGAACCCACGCCCCAATCATTGGCGCGGAACAGTTTGTCATACATGTAATTGGCCAAAACTTGGGTTTCCCATTGTCCATTGGTCATCGCAAAAACGATGTCGAACACCTTGAGAACCACGATCGTAATGGTCGTCCAAACCACAACAATCGTGCCCGCGATTTGCGGCACTTTGATTTTGAAGAAAATTTGAAACGGGTTTGCCCCGTCCACAATGGCGGCCTCAATGGTTTCCTCAGGAATACCGCGCAAAGCCGCGGATAGGATCACCATGGCAAAGCCTGTCTGAATCCAAATCAAAACAATGATCAGAAAAATATTGTTCCAAAAGGGCACAGTCAGCCAAGTGATTGGGCTATCGCCGCAAAGCTGCAAATAAACGGCGTTAAGAATCCCGATCTGTGCCACATCCTCGGGGCGGGCATCATAGACCAATTTGAAAATCACCGCCGCGCCAACAAATGAAATCGCCATCGGCATAAAGATCAGGGATTTCGCGATATTCCCCCAACGGATCCGATCTGTCAGCTGCGCCGCCAACAAGCCAAAGGCAGTCGAGGCCGCAGGCACAATCAAAAGCCACAGGAAATTGTTGCGCAACGCCTCCCAAAACTTGGGGTCATCCGTCATGCGCGCGTAATTCTCAAGCCCAACAAAGGCGCCACCAAGGCTACGGTCAGTCAAGGATAGGCGCAGTGTTTCAAAGACGGGATACGCCAGATAAAGCGCAAGCGCGAAAATAGCGGGAAATAGAAAAAGCCACGGGCGTATCGCATTGGCGCGATTGATATTGCGCCCCGCATTTGCCCCGCGCGCAGGAAACAGCACGCGATCAAGAATTTGGTTCGAGAGGTAAAAATAACCCACGCAGCCCCCCACCCCGATCACGATGGTCAATGCCGCTTGCATGATTGGTGACATGGGTGCCGTCCCCCAATGCGCACGAAAAATCCGCGCAATCAAAAATAGGATCAGCCCGCTATACGCAGGCTAATCCAAAACCTAGCGCGATCTTATTTAATCGCGTTCCAGCTTTGCTGAATGGTGTTTGCCACAGCCGCCGCATCTGCGCCGCCTGCATAATCCACCATACCGGTCCAGAAGCTGCCTGCGCCAATCGCGCCGGGCATCAGGTCGGAACCATCAAAACGGAAGGTCGTTGCGTTGAGCAGGATTTCCCCCTGACCGCGCAGCGTATCGGTTTCATATGTGGCCAAGCTAACGCCAGAATGGGGCGTCAAGAAGCCACCCTGCGCCATCATGATCTCATGGGCGACAGGTGTTTTGAGAAACTCGATAAAGGCCATGGTCGCGTCAGATGGATCTGTGATTGCCATCAACGTGCCACCACCCAAAACTGGGCTACCAAGGTCTTTTTCCGCGAATGCAGGGAAGTAGAAGAAATCTGCATCCTCGCCCACAACCGTGTTATCGGGGAAGAAGGCAGGAATGAAGCTTGCCTGACGATGCATGTAGCAGCCGGGAGGGGACTGGAACAAGCCCGCAGGGCTATCACGGAAATCGGTGGTTGCAACCGCGCCAGCGCCGCCCATCACATAGGCGTCATTGCGTGCGAATTGACCAAAGGTTTCGATGGCCTCAACCACGCGTGGGTCATTGAATGGGATCTCATTGGCAACCCATGCGTCATAGACATCAGGGGTCTGTGTGCGCAGCATCAGGTCTTCAACCCAGTCGGTCGCAGGCCAGCCTGTGGCGGCCCCAGAACCCAGACCAATACACCAAGGTGTGCCCCCATCGGCAACGATCTGGTCAGAAAGTGCGATCAACTCTTCCATGGTTGTTGGCACTTCGTAGCCTGCATCCTCGAAATTCTCAGGCACATACCACACCAAGGACTTCACGTTGACGTTGAAGAAGAAGCCATAGAATTGATCCGCGCCCGATTGATCTGCATATGTGCCCAAATCAACCCATGATGGGCCTGCTGCAAAATTCTCAGACACCCATGCGGCATTATCCGCGCCGAGCGGGGTCAATAGACCATTGGCCGCCATATTGGCCGCAAGGCCAGGCTGAGGGAAAACCGCGATATTGGGGGCAGAGCCTGCCTCAGCGTCAATCACGATTTGCTGCTCAAAGCTATCCGACCCTGTATAGGTCGCATCCGCGCCTGTTGCCGCCTCGAAATAGGCCAAAAGCGCTTCAAAGCGTTCCGCCTCAGGCGAAAGCCAAGGGCCAGAAATCGTGACAGTCTGACCTATCAAATCATGCGCCGCTGCGAATGCCTCGTAGCTGGCCCAATTGAAATCCCCCTCACCCACGGGGAACACCAAACCACCATGCGCGTCAGCCATCGCCATCCCCGAGGACAGCGCAAGGGCTGCGGCGCTTGCGTAAAACGAACGTTTCATAAGTAACCTCCCAGAACCGCACCCCCTGAGTGAGGATGCTTAGAACCCGCATTTCAAAACCTATTCCGCGATTCCGTCAAGAGTTTTTCAAAGCGCTTTGGAAAAGAAATGTCCTTAATGACCCAAGACCCTGAAAGGGCAAGAGAATTACAAGATATTTGATTTTACTTTTGTTTTTCACACATGCAACGCGCCGCAATTTTAAAAATTTATTTTTGACAAGCCGCATAAAATTCGCCTAGCTGAGGAGAAATTTGAAAGCGCTTTGAAGGTAACCTTGTCGCGCAAGACGATGAAACCACCCGGCGCCATGCGCGACACAGGAAGGAGGGAGGCGATGAATTTAAAAGAATTGGCATCATCGCTTGGGCTGTCTCAGACCACAGTCAGCCGCGCCTTGAATGGCTATCCCGAGGTGAACCCTGAAACCCGCGCCCGTGTCGAGGCTGCGGCGCGTGCGGCGAATTATCAACCCAATTCCCGCGCCCGCCGCTTAGCCACAGGGCGCGCGATGACCATTGGCCATGTGATTACGCATACGGGCGAAACCGAAATGGTGAACCCGATTTTCGCAGATTTTCTTGCAGGTGCGGGCGAGGTTTATGCCCGCGAAGGCTATGACCTGCTTTTATCTATCGTGCATGAGGGGGCCGCCGAACGCGCCTATCGCCAGATGGCCGCGAATGGCTCGGTTGATGGGGTGATGGTGCAAGGCCCCCGCCAAGAGGACCCGCGCATTGCGCTGCTACAAGAATTGGGGCTGCCGTTCTTGGTGCATGGCCGCACAGGGGATGCGCGCGGCTATAACTGGCTAGACATTGCCAATTTGCGGGCCTTTCGCCGTGCGACCGAATTCTTGTTGGATTTGGGGCACAGTCGCATTGCCCTGATCAATGGCCAAGAGGCGATGGATTTCGCCGCCCGCCGCCGCCGTGGATATGAAGAGGCGCTGCGCGCGCGCAGCATCACCCCTGACGAAAGCCTGATGTATGCCGATGTCATGACCGAAGGCTATGGCCACCGCGCGGCCGCACAGTTGCTTGACCGTGAAAACCGCCCCACCGCCTTTTTGGTGTCATCAGTGATTTCTGCCATTGGGGTGCGCCAAGCGGCATGGGAGCGCGGGCTGCAACTGGGCCGCGATGTCTCGATCATCACCCATGATGATGTGCTTTCCTATCTCAACAATGATGCCGAAGGCCCCGCATTTACCGCAACCCGCAGTTCAATTCGTTTGGCGGGGCGGCGCTGTGCAGAAATTTTGATCGAACGGATAAAACAGCCTGACGCGCCCTTTGTGCATGAATTATGGGAGGCTGAATTGATGGTCGGGCGCTCGACTGGCCCTGCACCCTAACGCCTGTCTCTGCCTGCCCTGCTTTAACCCTGCTGCCGCATTGCAATGAGTTCTCTCACTATGACCACCCCCACCCTTCCCGCGCGGTCGGATTTTCCGCAAGATTTCCTGCTTGGTGTCGCCACATCAGCCTATCAAATCGAAGGCCACGCTCAGGGTGGCGCGGGCCAGACCCATTGGGACACATTCGCCGCAACGGGCAACAACGTCACCCGCGCTGAAAATGGCGCGCTTGCCTGCGATCACCTGAACCGATGGGAGGAAGACCTTGACCTGATCCGTGATCTTGGCGCTGACATATATCGCTTTTCGCTGTCATGGGCGCGGATCATGCCCGAGGGGCGCGGCGCGGTGAATAAGGCGGGCTTGGATTTCTATGATCGTTTGATTGACGGGATGTTGGCGCGGGGGCTGCGCCCTGCAGCCACGCTGTATCATTGGGAATTGCCCTCTGCCCTCGCGGATCAAGGCGGTTGGGTGAATGGCGATATGCCAAACTGGTTTGCCGATTACACCGACCTTGTGATGGCACGCCTTGGCGACAGGCTGTGGTCGGTCGCCCCCATCAACGAGCCATGGTGCGTCTCATGGTTATCGCATTTCGAGGGACATCATGCGCCCGGTCTGCGCGATATTCGCGCCGCAGCCCGCGCTATGCACCATGTTCTCTCCTCGCATGGCCGCGCGATTGAGGTGATGCGCGCGCGTGGCATGTGCAATCTGGGTGCCGTGTGCAATTTTGAGGCCGCCCTACCCGCCGATGCAAGCCCCGCATCAAAGGCCGCCACCGCGCGTTACGATGCGATTTATAACCAATTCTTCCTCTCTGGTCTGTTTCATGGCCGCTATCCCGATCTGGTGCTTGAGGGGCTAGAGCAACATCTTCCCCAGAATTACCAAGACGATTTTGCCCATATCACCGCCCCGCTCGATTGGTTGGGCTTGAATTACTACACCTGCAAACGCCTGAGCGCAGGATGCGGAATTTGGCCCAACTACCAAGGCGTTGAGGGGCCATTGCCCAAAACCCAAATGGGTTGGGAAATTTACCCCGAGGGGTTGCATCATTTCCTGACCCATACGGCGAAAACCTATACGGGCGACCTGCCGCTTTATGTAACCGAAAACGGCATGGCCAACGAGGATACGCCCGATCAGCCAGATGTCGCGCGCATAACCTATCTTGATGCCCATATGCGCGCCTGTTTGCGCGCGATTGAGGATGGCGCACCTTTGAAAGGCTATATGGCATGGTCGCTGATGGATAATTACGAATGGGCCTTTGGGTATGAAAAACGCTTTGGCCTTGTCTATGTTGATTTCGATAGCTTGCAAAGACGACCAAAAGCGTCCTATCACGCGCTCGCACAGGGCTGGCGCGCGGGCTGAATAAGGCAGGACAGGATGACATCTTCCCCCGATTTGGATTTGGTCGCAGATATCGGCGGAACCAACACCCGCGTGGCTTTGGCGCGCGCGGGCGTCATTGACCGCGGCAGCATCCGCCGCTTTGCCAATAAAGAAGCCACTGATTTGCGCGAAATATTGGCGCGGTTCATGGAACAGGCAGGCCTCAGTTCTGGCGCGCTCTCGGGCATTTGCGTGGCCGCCGCAGGCCCCGTGCGCGATGGCGTGGCCAAAATGACCAATTTGGATTGGCATATTGACCACGCGATGTTGGCTGATGTCTCGGGCGCGTCAAGCGTGGCTGTGCTCAATGATCTACAGGCGCAAGGCTATGCGATTGGCCATATTGCCGATACGGAATTGCGTGTGATCCTTCCACATGATCCCGCCTCTGCCCATGCGGCGAAATTGGTAATCGGGCTTGGCACCGGGTTTAACGCCGCCGCCGTGTTTGACGGGCCGCAGGGCCGCGTTGTGCCCCCTTCGGAATCGGGCCACATCACCCTGCCCACCCCTGATGAGCAAACCCGCGATCTTGCCCGATTCTTGGCCGAAAAGCATGAGTTCGCCGCAGTCGAGGAAGTTCTCTCGGGGCGCGGGATCAGCCATGTTCACGCCTTTTTGCATGGGATTGATCAGCCCGCGCAACAGATTATGGATGCGCTTGAGCACAATGATGCCAGGTCCCGCGCCACGGCAGCGCTCGTTGCACAGGTTCTGGGCAATGTCGCAGGGGATCTGGCCTTGGTGAACCTGCCCTTTGGTGGGGTCTATCTGATTGGCGGCGTCTCGCGCGCCCTTGCCCCCTATTTGATGCAATTCGGATTTGCAGAGGCCTTTTCGAATAAAGGCCGCTTTAGCCCCTTTATGGTGCAATTCGGGGTCAGTGTGGTTGAAGATGATTTTGCCGCGCTCATAGGCTGCGCGCAGGCCCTAATCGAGCTTTAGAAAGCGCGGTCTTTGATGGCCTGCATAGACACATGCGTCGAGGTTGAGGCCACATTCGGCAAGGCTGATATTACCTCGCCCAACACGCGGCGATAGGCGCCCATATCGCGGCAGCGCACCTTGACCAAATAATCAAACGCCCCTGCGATCATGTGGCATTCTTCGATTTCGGGCACGGCAATGGAAGCTTTGTTAAAGGCGGCTAATGCCGCCTCGCGCGTGTCGGACAATTTCACCTCAACAAAAGCCACATGTTCGCGGTCAAGCTTTACGGGATCAAGTTCCGCGCGATAGCCACGAATATAGCCTTCCTGCTCAAGGCGGCGCAGGCGCACTTGGGTTGGGCTTTTTGACAGCCCCACGCGATCTGCCAATTCCGTTACGGAAATTCGGCCATCTCCCGAGACTTCTTTGAGAATCTTCCGATCAAAACCATCAATTTGCCCGCGTTCTAGCGATTTTGATACCATTAGACCCACCCTTTTCCTGTTTAATCAATTTATTTTCCCGCTAAACCAAAAAGTCAAGGCGGATTTCCCGCCAATATATTCGTATTGTGGTTCATCTTCATTTTACCCGTGGTATTCATATGACCGACCTGTCTGCGCTGCGCGATGCGATCCGTCACGATCACTTAGCCGATGAGGGCGCCATTCTCGGCCGCCTTATAAAATCGCATGGCCCTGATCAGGCCACGCGCACAGCCTCCAAGGCGCGCGCAAGCCGTTTGGTCGCTTCCATCCGCAATGACGCGGATGCAGGGCTGATGGAGGTATTTTTGGCCGAATATGGCCTCTCGACCCGCGAAGGTATTGCGCTAATGTGTTTGGCAGAGGCGCTGTTACGGGTGCCAGACGCGACCACGATTGATGCTTTGATCGAAGATAAAATCGCCCCTTCAGCATGGGGCGAGCATTTGGGAAAATCCTCCTCCTCGCTTGTGAACGCATCCACTTGGGCGTTGATGCTGACGGGGCGCGTTTTGCAAGATGGCGAAGGTATGGATCGCGTGTTGCGCGGGGCTTTGCGCCGTTTGGGCGAACCTGTGATACGTACCGCCGTGGCCCGCGCCATGCGCGAGATGGGGCGGCAATTCGTGCTGGGTCAAACCATGCCAGACGCGATGGCCCGCGCCGCCAAGCAAGAGGCAAAGGGATATAGCTATTCCTATGATATGTTGGGCGAAGCGGCGATGACCAAGGCCGATGCGGATGCCTTTTTTGCCTCTTACAAATTGGCTATTGCAAAGATCACACCGCGCTGCAGTGCCAAGGATATCCGCAGTAATCCTGGGATTTCGATCAAACTCTCGGCGCTGCACCCGCGTTATGAGGTGGCACAAAAAGAACGTGTTATGTCGGAACTTGTGCCGCGCCTTTTGGAATTGGCCCTTGATGCGCATCAAGGCGGGATGGGCTTTAACATTGACGCCGAAGAAGCAAATCGTCTCGATCTGTCACTCGATGTGATTGAGGCAGTCTTGGCTGATCCGCGCCTTGCAGGGTGGGACGGGTTTGGCGTTGTGGTGCAGGGCTATGGCCTGCGCGCAGGTGCGGTGATTGACTGGCTCTACGCGCTTGCCACCAAGCTTGACCGCAGAATCATGCTGCGTCTGGTCAAAGGCGCCTATTGGGACACCGAGGTGAAATTGGCGCAGGTTGAAGGGCTATCTGGCTTTCCTGTTTATACAAGAAAATCTGCCACCGATGTGGCCTATCTATGTTTGGCCAAAAAGCTCCTTGGCCTGACGGATCGCATCTATCCGCAATTTGCCACCCATAACGCCAATTCTGTGGCGGCCATTATCGAAATGGCAACAGACCCCACCCTTTTTGAATTCCAACGCCTGCATGGCATGGGCGAGGCGCTGCATGATCTGGTACTTAAGGGCAACGCCACGCGCTGCCGCATCTATGCCCCCGTGGGGGCGCATCGGGATCTTTTGGCCTATCTCGTACGCCGCTTGTTGGAAAATGGTGCGAATTCTTCCTTCGTGAACCAAATCATGGATGAAAAAACGCCGCCTGAGGTGGTCGCAGCCTGCCCCTTTGAACGGCTCGAGCGCGCAGGGCCAAATCTTGCCGTGCGCCACCCAAGCGCGCTGTTTGCGCCTGAGCGCTCAAATTCACGCGGGTTTGACCTCAGCGATCCTGTAACCTTGGCAGAGCTAGACGCGGCGCGCGCGCCATTTCGGACGCATCAGTGGCAGGCAGGCCCCATTTTGGCCAAAGCTGCGACAGGGGCCGATGAAATCACCCAAACCTGCCCTGCCGATCCCACCGATATCGTAGGCCGTGTTACCGAGGCCTCCGCTGGTGATATCGAGACTGCGCTGACATCTGCGCAGGCTTGGAACGCAACCGACGCAGAGCGGCGCGCCTGCCTTGAGCGGGCCGCCAATCTTTACGAAGCGCATCATGCCGAATTATTTGCGCTTCTCGGCCGCGAGGCGGGCAAAAGCCCCGCAGATGCAGTGGCCGAACTGCGTGAAGCGGTGGATTTCTTGCGCTACTACGCGGCCCATGCGCCACAGTTGCAGCACCCCGCGCGCGGGGTGTTTACCTGTATAAGCCCATGGAATTTCCCCTTGGCCATTTTCACAGGGCAAATTGCAGCAGCACTTGCAGCGGGAAATGGCGTTTTGGCAAAGCCCGCTGAGACAACCACCCTCATCGGTGCGCGGGCCGTGGAATTGCTCCATAACGCAGGCGTGCCTCGTCACGCCCTGCAATTTCTGCCAGGGCAAGGGGCCAAGGTTGGGGCGGCCCTTGTCAGCGATGCGCGTATTGCGGGCGTGTGCTTTACGGGGTCCACGGCAACCGCCCAGGGGATCAATCGCGCAATGGCGGCCCATCTGCACCCCGCAGCCCCTTTGATTGCAGAGACAGGCGGGTTGAATGCAATGGTCGTGGACAGCACCGCCCTGCTCGAACAGGCCGTGCACGACATTGTTGCCTCGGCCTTTCAATCGGCGGGTCAGCGTTGCTCGGCCCTACGGTTGCTTTATGTGCAAGAAGATATCGCAGAGGGTCTGTTGCAGATGTTGCAGGGCGCGATGGAGGAACTCTCCCTCTCCCATCCATGGAACATATCCTGCGATGTAGCCCCCGTGATCACGGCAAGCGCAGCGGCAGAGATTAATGCCTATGTCCAAAAGGCCCAGACACAGGGGCGTTTGATTAAACAGATCACCCCGCCAAGCACGGGGCATTATGTGGGGCCTGCGTTGATCTCATTGCCAGGCGGGATCAACGATCTGGAGCGCGAAGTCTTTGGCCCTGTCTTGCATGTTACCACCTATAAGGCCCGCGATCTAACGCGGGTAGTGGCCGATGTGAATGCCAAGGGCTATGGCCTGACCTTTGGGATGCACAGCCGCATTGATGACCGCATCGCTGAAGTGGCGAGCCAGATCACGGTTGGCAATCTCTACATCAACCGCAACCAAATCGGTGCCATCGTGGGCAGTCAGCCCTTTGGGGGTGAGGGTCTGTCTGGCACAGGGCCAAAGGCGGGCGGGCCGCACTATTTGCCGCGCTTTACAACCCCTGATGTTCCCGCAGAAGGCCCAATGGTCGATGCTCCCCCGTGTGATGAGGCCAAAGTGACCCGCGCCCTTGCGGCACTTGCGCGCCCCTATGACACGCCCCTTTCCCAAGAAGAAATGCCCGGGCCTACAGGTGAATCCAACCTGTTGTCACGCTATGCTCGCGGGCGGGTTCTCTGTCTTGGGCCAACGGCGGAAGCTGCAATGTTGCAGGTCCAACGTGCCACAGAGGCAGGCTGCACTGCCCTTGCGATTGCGCCCGGTATTGGGGCGCATGGGGTTGAGGGGCGGCTTCCTGCTGACATGCTGCGCAGTCTCACGGGGTTTGATGCCGTCATCTTATGGGCAAGTCGCGAGGAGGCCCGCCCCTATCGCGCGGCTTTGGCTGCGCGCGGGGGCGCCTTGATCCCGCTGATTTGTGAACACGACCCAAAACCGCGCCTGATCCTTGAGCGGCATATCTGCATTGACACCACGGCGGCGGGCGGCAATGCGCGGCTTCTGGCGGCGGCAGGTGAGGCCTAGATCGCCAACCCCACGGCGCGGCCAATTAGAGATGTGGCCACCATCGCCAACACACCCCAGAACATGACACGGAATGCGGCGCGCCCTTTGGGGGCGCCGCCGGCCTGCGCACCAAGCGCACCAAGCGTGCCAAGGGCCGCCAATGTGGCCGCCCCCACCCAAATCTCTACCTGATCATGCGGGGCCACGACCCCCATCAGCAACGGCACCAAAGCACCGCCGGCAAATGTCGCGGCAGACACGACCCCTGCCTCAACAGGTTTGGGTGGGGAAAGATCGGTCAGCCCAATCTCATCGCGCAAATGTGCGCTCAGCGCGTCTTTTCGGGTCAATTCGCGCGCCACCTCATCGGCCAACTGCTCAGACAAGCCCCGTTGACGATAAATAGCAGCCAATTCGGCCAATTCGCCCGCGGGGTTCAATTTCAACTCGCGCTTTTCGCGCTCGACATCGGCGCGCTCAACATCGGCTTGGCTTGAGACGGAAACATATTCCCCCGCCGCCATCGACATCGCCCCCGCGACCATGCCCGCGATCCCTGACAATAGGATCATTCCTTGATCCGCACCGCCCGCAGCAACCCCCACGATCAACGAAGCTGTCGACAAAATCCCATCATTCGCCCCCATCACCGCCGCGCGCAGCCATCCTGAGCGTTGCGACAAATGCGGTTCCTCATGAGCAGCCGGAACATTGTGGGTATCGGGTCGGTGTTCAGCCATAATTGGGCAATCCCATTTTTCCTGGATTGAAAATATTTTGCGGATCAATCCCACGCTTGATTGTGGCCATGACCTCCATCGCCTCTGGCCCTAATTCGCGGATCAGATAGGCGGCTTTGCCTTGGCCGATGCCGTGCTCACCTGTGCAGGTGCCCTCCATCGCAATCGCCATATCATTGAGCCATGCAACAAACCCTTCAGCCATCTCAACCTCGGCAGGGATGTCCGTGTCGATCAGCATCAATACATGGAAATTTCCATCGCCCACATGGCCCACAACGGGGGCAATCATACCCAATTCTGACGCACGCGTCTGTGCCTTTGTTACAGCTTCGGCCAGACGGCTGACGGGCACGCAAATATCAGTGGAAATCCCTTTCGCTCCGGTGCGCAAGGCCAAACCCGCCCAATAGGCATCATGGCGCGCTTGCCACAGTTGATTGCGCTCCTCCTCGAGGGTGGTTGCGGCAAAGCCCGTGCCGCCAAAATCAGCTGCAATCTCGCCAAAACTCGCCGCATCCTCAGCCACGCCTGTCTCACTACCATGAAATTCCAGCAGTAAAAGCGGCGTTTCTGGCAGGGACAGTTTGGAATGGCGATTGACTGCCTCAACCATCAGCTTGTCCAGCAATTCAATGCGCGCCACGGGCAATCCATATTGCACAATCGCAATGACACATTCGCAGGCAGACTCAACCGAAGGGAAAGAGCAGGTCGCCGCAGAAATGGCCGCAGGGATACCCCGCAAACGCAAAGTTAACTCACTGATCAGGCCAAGCGTGCCTTCAGAGCCGATCATCAGATGGGTCAAATCATAACCTGCCGAAGATTTTCGCGCCCGCCCGGCGGTTTTCACAATCTCCCCAGATGGCAAAACCGCCTTAAGCCCAAGAATATTTTCCTTCATCGTGCCGTAGCGCACGGCATTCGTGCCGCTTGCCCCCGTGGCCGCCATGCCGCCAAGCGTTGCATCCGCCCCTGGATCCACGGGAAAGAACAGCCCCGTGTCGCGCAAATAGGTGTTCAACGCCTTGCGCGTGACACCTGGCTCAATCACGACATCCATATCCTCGGCGCTGACCCGAAGAATGCGGTTCATCTGACTAAAATCAATGCAAATACCCCCCGCGGATGCATTCACATGCCCCTCAAGGGATGAGCCTGCCCCAAAGGGGATCACAGGCACATGATGACGCGCGCACAAGCGCACGACATCTTGGACTTCCTCGGTGGATTGCACAAAAACCACAGCATCAGGCGCTTGGGTGCGCAGCCATGTGGTGGTGTGGCCATGCTGTTCGCGCAAGGCAGCACTGGTGGCAAGCCGCGCCCCAAATTGCCCCGCAAGCGCGTCGATAACGGCGGCAATGCCATGCTCATTACGCGGAAGATCTAAAATTTCAGCCATCGTGATGCACTTTCCCTATTGCTGCTCTTTTGTTTAACGGCAGCAGCACCGAAGAAAAAGGGGCGCTGCACGCTCAGGGCTAAAGCCCGTAAAGGGCGCCAAATTTTTCCTCAAGATAGCGTAACAGTGGCTCTGGGGAGACAGGCCCACCGATTGAATCCTCAATCGTCTGGCGCGGCGGTTTAAGGCTGCCATGGCGTTGCAATCTCTCGCGCAGCCAATCGGTTGCAGGGCGTGGATTGCCCTTTGCCAATTCTGCATCCAAATTCGGCACATCCGAGCGCAAAACCTGCATCAAGCAGCCCGCATAGACATTGCCAAGCGCATAGGTGGGGAAATATCCAAACAGGCCCGCCGACCAATGCACATCTTGCATCAACCCGTGGCTTGGTTTGTCCACGGCAAAACCAAAATCAGCCATAAAGCGATCATTCCATGCCGCCTCAAGATCACCCACGGCCAGATCACCACTGATCAATGCCTGCTCAAGATCAAACCGCAGCATGATGTGCAGGTTATACTGCACCTCATCGGCCTCGGTGCGGATATAGCCTTTGGCAACCCGATTGATCGACGCATAAAGCGCGGCAGGGCTATCCGTTGACAGCACACCAAAGGCCGTTTGCATCTGCCCATAAAGCCATGTCACAAAAGGCAGGGATCGACCAAGCTGATTTTCGTAAATGCGGCTTTGGCTTTCATGCACCCCCATCGAGGCCCCCTGCCCCAATGCGGTCAAGTGATAGAGCGGGTCAATATTTTGCTCGTAGCAGGCATGGCCCACTTCGTGAATGGTCGAATAAAGCGCATTAAACGGATCATCCCGCGCAACCCGCGTGGTGATGCGACTGTCACTGCCTGAGCCGGAAGAAAACGGGTGAACTGCAAGATCAATCCGCCCTTTGTCGAGATCATAGCCAAAGGCCAAGGCAATCTCTCGCGTCAGGGCAAGCTGCGCCGCCTCGTCAAAATCACCCGATATTGCCGCGGACATCGGTTTCTCAAGGATCGCCGCGCGCAAGGCCACAAGGCGCGGGCGCATTGCATCAAACAGGGCCGCGATTTCGGTGGCACGCATTTCGGGTTCGTAATCGTTTAATAGGGCATCATAGAGGGCCACACCACGCGTCTCGCCCGACAGACAGGCAGCCTCTTCGCGGCGCAAGGTGATCAGTTGATCAAGAACAGGCAGGAACCCCGCAACATCATCCTCGGCGCGTGCCTTGGCCCAGACCCCATGGGCCAGCGAGGCCGTCCGCGCCAATTCCGCCGCCAAACGCGCGGGGATTTTCGTGGCACGCTGATAAGACCGCGAAATCAGCCGTAAAGAGGATGCTTCAAAATCCGTTTCAGCCTGTGCGGTTTCCAGCAGTTCGCCAAGTGTAGGATCGGTGCGGCGGGCGTGAAGCACACCCTCCATCGCAGCGATTTCTTCGGCGCGCTGTGCCGCTGCACCTTTGGGCATCATCGTTTCTTGATCCCAATGCAACCGCCCTGCGACCTGCTCAAGCGCGGCGGTTTGCGCTGCATACGCCAAGAGATCCTTCATCGCGCTCATGCCGCCGCCCCACGCAAGGATTGCGCAGGCGGATAAATCGCAAGGAACCGCGCGCGCAAAATCAAAACGACCAAGGCCACAGCGCCAAGCTGATGGGTCAAACCAAGGGCAATCGGTGCAGAATGCATCACCGTCACAATCCCAATCACCACCTGCCCAAACAGCATGACCGCCATCCACGCATAGGATTGGCGCACCATCGCATTGCCCGATTTGCGCCCGTTGAGCCAAATCGCAATCCCATAGGCAAAGACCAGATAGCCTAGCATCCGATGGATGAATTGGACGGTGCCATCATTTTCGAACAGATTGCGATACCAAGGTTCAATCGCCCACACATCAGGCGGGGTGAACCCGCCCGCCATCAAAGGCCAATCGATATAATTGCGCCCTGCATCAATCCCTGCGACCAAGGCCCCGACCAAGACTTGCAAAAAGGTGAGATGCAAAAGCCCCGTGGTCATACCAAAAAGGCGCTTATCGCCTGCACGCCGCGCCACCAATAGCGCGGGCGCAGGTCGGCTAAGGTGCAAGATGAACCATGTGATAAGGGCAAGGATAAAAAACGCAACGCCCAAATGTGTCGCCAACCGATAGGAGGCGACATCAAACATACCAGGCGCAAGACCAGAATAGACCATCCACCATCCGATGGCCCCTTGCAGACCACCAAGCGCACCAAGCGCCACGATTTTTGGCACCCACCCCTTGATCAGATTGCCAGAGAGCGCAAGCGCGGCAAACCCGAGGGCCCAAACAAGACCGATTGCGCGCCCCCATTGCCGATGCCCCCATTCCCACCAAAAAATATACTTAAACTCAGCCATCGACATCCCGCGATTTTGCTCTTGGTATTCCGTTGTCTGCTGATAGGCGGTGAATTGCTCTTGCCACTGGTCATCACTTAGCGGCGGGATTGCCCCGGAAATCGGCGCCCATTCTACGATAGACAAGCCTGAATCGGTCAGGCGCGTCATGCCACCAATGGCAATCATTGCCGCAACCATAACAAAGAGAACCGCCAAATAGGCCCGCATCCATGTGCGCGCCGCGCCCGTGTCACGGGAAATTCCCGAAGGGTTCGGGCCTGTTTTACCCGCCTCAGAGCGCCGTTTGCCTGATTGGTCGACCTCTTCGAAAATATTGCGGCTCATGGCGCGGCCCCTCTCGATCTTCATTTGGTAAAAGACCTAGCGCCTTGGCAAAGGCTTCGCAAGAATGCGCGGCAGTTTGGCGCTAGGTCCGATCACGCCAACGCTGCATCTGTCGCAAAATGCCATGGAACAGCTGAACATCAGCCCGCGTTAGGGGCAGACGCCCCCACAGATTGCGCAAAACCAGCTTCATCCCGGAGGCCTTTGTTTCGGGAAAGAAATAGCCCATTTCATCAAGCTTTTCTTCGTAATGATCCGCCAGTTTTTCCACCTCAATTGCCGTGGCAAAATCGCTGCGGGCAAATTCCATGTGTATCTCGACCACATCGGTGGTTTGGCGGCGCCATTCATAAGCGCATAGCAGCACCGATTGCGCCAGATTGAGCGATGGAAAATCAGGGTTCACGGGCACGGTGATAATCGCATCAGCCCGCGCGATATCGTCATTTTCCAAACCTGCGCGCTCAGGGCCAAAGATCACAGCAGCCTTGCCCCCCGCGGCATGGACAGCCCGCGCCTGCGCCATAGCCGCCTCAGGGCTGAGGATCGGTTTGGTCAGGCCCCGTTCACGGGCGGTGGTCACGAATACATGCGTGCAATCGCTAATCGCCTCGGGCGTTGTCTCCACCACCAAAGCAGGGTCAAGCACCACGCCCGCGGCGCCACTGGCCAAGGCCACCGCGCGTTCATTCGGCCACCCATCGCGCGGGGCCACAAGGCGCATATGGTTCAGGCCGAAATTCCACATCGCCCGCGCAGCCGCACCAATATTCTCGCCCATCTGCGGGCGCACAAGCACGAAACAGGGTATTGGATGGGCGGTTGGGGGAATTTGGCTATCGTCACTCATGAACCTGCCATAGCGCGCGGCGACATTCTTGCCAAGCGCCCCATTGCTGAACGCAAAGCAAACCATTAGGAACAAACAAAGACTGACAAGAGGCATCGCTATGTCCGACATGGATATTCCACAGATTTACCTTGTTACCCCGCCAAATTTTGAGCTGACGGGCTTTGGCGCACAGCTTGCGGCGGTTTTGGATGCCTATCCTATCGCCTGCCTGCGTCTGTCTCTGGCAAGCCGCGATGAAGATGACCTCTCGCGCGCGGCAGATCACTTGCGCGAAATCTCCCATGCCCGCGACATCCCTTTGGTGATGTCAGAACATATCAAACTGGTAGAACGCTTGGGCCTTGATGGCGTACATCTCTTGGATGGGTCGCGCGGCGCACGCAAAACCCGTGCGGATCTTGGCGGCGATGCAATCATTGGCTGTTTCTGCGCCAATTCCCGGCATGATGGGATGAATGCAGGGGAAATGGGGGCGGATTACATCAGTTTCGGCCCCGTTGGCGACACAAGTCTTGGTGATGGTAGCCGCGCCGAAGATGGTCTTTTTGCATGGTGGAGCCAGATGATCGAACTGCCAGTCGTGGCCGAAGGCGCGCTGACACTTGCAGATATCGAACGGCTTGCGCCGATCACGGATTTCTTCGCCATAGGTGAAGAAATTTGGCGCAAAGACGACCCTGTGGCAGCCCTTAAGACACTTCTGTCCCCTCTGGGCTAAGGGCCCGCAGAAGCCCTGCACGCACGGCCTTTTCAGCCGCCTGCGCCAGTGCCTTGCGCGATGCAAACTCTGAGACGCGCAATGGTGCGTGATAGATCACAGCGGCATGGCCATTTTTACGGACAGACAGCACCCGCATGAGACCCGCACCAAAGGATTGATCCCCCCACCACCCATAAAAGGCGGGACTTTCGCCTGCGGGGGCGTGATAGGCGATGGTGACGGGCTGCACCGTCATATCCCGTGGCAGCTCAGCCGCAAAAAACGCCTCAAACAGGCTTGAACGGAATGGTAAAACTCGCAACCCATCGGTGGATGTGCCTTCTGGGAAAAACACCAAACGCTCGGCGCCTTCTGCAAGGCGCATATGCAACAGGCGATTTTGATCTTTTGCAGCCATGCGCCGCCGCTCGATAAACAAGGTGCCTGCCCCGCGCGCCAAAATGCCAATACCCGCCCAATCGCGCACTTCGGATTTTGCCACGAATACCACAGGCCCGCCTGCATTGAGCGGCAAAATATCTAGCCAAGAGACATGATTGGCGACAATCGCGCCCGCACCATGTGCCAAATTTCCTTGGCGCGTCACCTTGAGGCCTAAAATCACACAGACAAAGACGCAGACGATTTGTGTGATCCGCGCGGTTACAGGGCGGCGCAAGGGCCCCGCTATGACGCGCTCTGGCACGCGGCACAAAAGCAGGGTCAAAAACCCAAACCCAATGACCAGAAGGATCGCAGCCCCGCGCTGACAGGCGCGCAGAACACCCAAAACCCCCATAGGTGCGGGCGTGATCTGAGGGGCGCCATCCCAGCGCATTAACCTATACCCCCCGACCCCGCGCATAGAGCGCGCGGTGTTTTTCCGGCATCAGGGCCGTATCAAGGATCAAACAAATATCCGTGCAATTAAAGGCGTGATCCACAAAGGCCCCCTTCCCAACCGCGCCGCCAAGACGCAGATAGGCTTTGATTAATGCGGGCAGCGCGCGGGTAGCAGCAGTGCGGTCAAGCGCGTCTTCGGCAATGAGGTTCATATCCTGATAGCCCGCCGCCCACGCCGTTGGGCGCAGCTCCTCAGGCGCAAGATGGCGGTGATGCAGCAGCGACAGGGGCGCAGCCAAGTTGGCCACATCGGTGCCATGCAGTGACGCCACGCCAAATAAAATTTCAATCTCATGGGTGACGATATAATCGGCCAACCCATTCCATAAATGCATCAGCGCAGTGCCGCCGCGATAATCGGCATGAACGCAAGACCGCCCCAATTCCAACAAACGCCGACCCGAAGACTTGAGCGGCGCGAGATCATATTCATCTTCGGAATAGAATTGCCCTGCGGCCTTGGCCCCTTGGGCCTGCATCACGCGGTAAACGCCCACAATTTGATCGCCCACAGAGCGGCGGTGATCCAGAAGTATCAGATGATCAAAAAACGGGTCAAAGCGATCTGCCTCAAGCCGCGCCTCGTGATCCACCAAGGCCCCATCAGCACCCAATTCCGCCACAAATACCTCATAGCGCAGTCGCTGTGCCGCGCGAATATCCTCTGGGCTTGAGGCCAATCGCAGCTCGAAATGCGGCTCTTGCGACACCATAAGGCGGACTTTCCTGTCTTGGCAGTGCCTTTCGCGCCACAATTTTGCGGCCTCTGGGGCGAATGCGGTTATCTGTACAGCGCGGTGCGCCTTTCCAAAATATGATCTTAGTGATGCAGAATTAGGGTATTGTTAACCATCATTCCAGTAGACCTAACCCTTAAGCGCCCCATTCGGGCAGCAATGTCACATGACGGGAGTCGATCACTTGTTTGCCTTGATGCTCGAAATTGACGGTCACCTTGCCGCCAATATTGGATTGCACCTGGCCCAACCCCCAATCGGGTTGCGCAGGGTTCCGCACCAACATTCCAGGCTCAAGCAGGGCATTCAACTCTTCGGTCATCCGAGGCCTCATTGATGGATCAAATCGTCTTTAGCCCAAATTCACAGTATTTGTCAGCCTGGTTGCATCACGGCTCTGTCATGATTTGGGCAACACTTTGGGGGCCGTGTCAAATAGGGTTGAGCTTCTGCAAATGAGCGGAATGGCCAATAGCCCTGATTGCCGATGCGCTGCGTGATACCGAGGCGCGGTTGCGGTTTTTCCGGATCGCCTATGGCGCGGCGCGGCCTGATCAGCATATCTCCGAACGCGAAGCGCGCAACATTCTGAGCCAGATGCATGGCGCGGGCCGCCTGACAGTTGACTGGCTTTTGACGGGGGATTTACCGCGCCATCATGTGAAAAGCGCCTTTTTGATAATCGCCTGTGACGAAGCGGCCCTTCCTATGGGGGGCCATGTTACAATCGCACAGTTAGAGCGCGGCCCACTTACAATCGGCGCAAGTGGGCCACGGATCTTGCAGGACTTGTCAGGTCTGGCACTGCTCAACCGCGCCAGTCACAGCACCCCAAGCCCGCGCGAGGTACAATTCCTGATACTATTAAAGAAGCCGCTGAAATCGGGGCTGAGATTTCCCTCGGCCTCTCTGACACCCGTTTGCAGATCAGCTTTCAGGGTTCGCGGTTATAACGCCTGCAGGCCCGCGCGAAACCGCGCGGCTTTGGCCACATAGCCCGTAGCCGATTGGATCAACCCTGCGCGGGCCTCCTTGTCTAGCGCGCGGATAACACGGCCAGGCATTCCCATCACCAAACTGCCATCAGGAATGACTTTGCCTTCAGGGATCAAGGCCCCCGCCCCGATCAAGCAGCCCTTTCCAACAACCGCACCGTTCATCACCATCGCGCCCATGCCAATCAATGTACCATCACCGATGGTGCAGCCATGCAAAAGCGCGCGATGTCCAATGGTGCAATCCTCGCCCACACTAAGGGGCAGACCTGGGTCTGTGTGGCAGATCACATTTTCCTGCAAATTGCTGCGCGGGCCAATGGAAATCAGTTCATTGTCACCGCGCAATGCGGCCCCAAACCAAATGCTGCTTTCGGCGGCAAGGGCAACCTTGCCGATGATATTGGCATCATCAGCAACCCATGCACCAGCGGCGATATCGGGCTGATGCCCCTCAAATGCGTAAATCATGGGTTGCGCATCCCCTCATATTCATTCTGTAAACCGCGCAGAAACCCAGCAAGGCTTGGCTGCTGAATGCGGCGCATCCGTTCGGCCGTGATGATTGTGGTCAAATTGTCAAAGCACGCGTCCAGATCATCATTGACGAGAACATAATCATAGCCATCCCAGTGGCTGATCTCGTCCCAAGATTTTGCCATCCGTTTGGCAATCGTTTCAGCATTATCTTGCGCGCGAGTCACCAGACGCTCATGCAAGGCTGCGATGCTTGGGGGCAGTATAAAAATCGACAGTGCATGCGCGCCCAGAGCAGAGTTGCGGATTTGCTGCGTCCCCTGCCAATCTATGTCGAATAAAACATCGCGCCCCGCGTCAATGGCCGCGCGCACGGGCGGCATCGGGCTGCCGTAAAGATTGCCGAACACCTCCGCATGTTCCAGCATTGCCCCCTCATCCACCATTTGCTCAAACCCGGCGCGATCAAGGAAATGGTAATGTTCCCCATCCACCTCGCCTGTGCGCGGCGCGCGCGTGGTGGCGGATACTGAAAACCGCAACGACCCGTCCCATGCCATCAAACGCCGTGCCAACGTGGATTTCCCCGCACCCGAAGGCGAAGAAACAATGATCAGCAACCCACGGCGTGTGGCAGCGTTCAGAGATTTTGAATCGGTCTGAGACATCAGGCGCGTCTTTCTATGGCGATCTTTACTTTACGCGCGCATCTTGAGGATCAGACTGCAGAGGTCAAGCCAAAGCAGCGCCGATGCCCCATCGACCAATTTTTGTCATACGGGCTGAATTTTTTGAAAATTTGCCGTTACTATGCCCTAGGTAACACACGTAAGCACACAAACCTTCGATCCGCCGCATAGGGGTATGCAGCAGACGCATCGAACCCGTTGAGGATAGAGGAAAACAATGGGGAATATTTATTTTGGTGATGCCGCGCCGCGAAAGGATAAAACGCTTGATCACCGCATGGCCTTCACGCGGTTGCGGCAGCATTAGAACAGTTTGCGCGAGACTGGCCGCGAACCACCCAAAGCGCGCCACAAGTCACCTTGGGCGCGCGCTTGTTTTTGGGGCTTTGAGTGTTATCCCGCGGCGACCTCACTCGCTGCGTCACGGCGGGTCGAGGATAATTCCTCCGCCACCAAGAAGGCCAATTCAAGCGACTGGCTGGCATTGAGGCGCGGATCACAGGCCGTGTGATAGCGGCTTGAGAGATCCTCATCTGTCACAGCGCGCACGCCGCCTGTGCATTCGGTGACATCTTTGCCTGTCATCTCGAAATGCACCCCGCCTGGAATGGTGCCTTCGGCGCGGTGGATGGAAAAGAATTCTTGCACCTCCCGCAAGACCGAGTCGAAGGGCCGCGTCTTAAACCCACTGGCCGATTTGATCGTGTTGCCGTGCATGGGGTCACAGCTCCAGACCACATTCGCCCCGTGCGATTGCACAGTGCGCACGAGGCGCGGCAAGTGATCGCCAACTTTGCCCGCACCAAAGCGCGCAATCAATGTCAGGCGGCCGGCCTCATTTTCTGGGTTCAACTTCTCCATCAGGATTTTCAGATCATCCTCGGTGGTGGTTGGGCCGCATTTCAAACCAATCGGGTTTTGCACCCCTGCACAGAATTCAACATGCGCGCCGTCTGGCTGACGGGTGCGGTCGCCAATCCAGATCATGTGGCCCGAGCCTGCAATCGGCTTGCCGGTGGTCGAGTCAATCCGACACAGGGCTTCCTCATATTCCAACAGCAGCGCCTCATGGCTCGTGTAGAAGTCAACACTGTGCAATTCATGTGTGGTCTGTGGGCTGATCCCAGCCGCGCGCATGAAATCAAGGCTATCCTGGATATGATTGGCCATGTCGCGGTATCTCAACACGTCATTCTGATCGGTAAAGCCCAAGGTCCAGCTATGCACCCGTTCAATATCTGCGAAACCACCCGTTGAGAAAGCCCGCAACAGGTTCAAAGAGGCAGCGGCCTGCGTATAGGCCTGCAACATCTTGGCAGGGTCAGGGATGCGCGCCTCGGGCGTAAAGGCCAACTCATTGATGATATCGCCGCGATAAGACGGCAATTCGACCCCGTTGATCACCTCGGTCGGTGCCGAGCGCGGCTTGGCGAATTGCCCTGCCATACGGCCCACTTTGACCACCGGAACCTTGGCGCCATAGGTCAAGACCATCGCCATTTGCAGCATGACTTTAAACGTGTCGCGAATGGAATCTGCTGAGAATTCAGCAAAACTTTCGGCGCAATCGCCCCCTTGCAGCAAAAACGCCTCACCAAGAGCCGCTTTGCCAAGCGCGGCTTTGAGGCGGCGCGCCTCGCCCGCAAAAACCAACGGAGGATATTTGCCAAGCTGCGCCTCAACCGCGCCCAATGCCGCCTGATCAGGATAATCAGGCATCTGCACGCGCGGCTTTATGCGCCAGCTAGATTTCGTCCATGTTTGTGCGGCTTCAGCACCCATGGGAGCCTCCTTCGGTCTTCCATAAAAATTACGATTACGGCCTGCTTATAGACGCGGAAGCCCCCCGCGTCCAATGGCAATTTCGTAAGCCGCGGATCAAAAGGGGGGCTTGCGGCGCGCGCAATTTGGTGGTTTCGCTAAATAAACGACGACGTAAGGTTGCATTACGATATGCGCCCCGGTGCGATGTTTAGTGATTATGGCTTTGTTCAAAGGACTCTGGAGATGAGCAGACCGACCCCCCGCGATGCAGACGCCGCGAAACGCTATGTTTTCGTGCTGTTGGATCGCTTTACGATGCTCTGCTTTGCCTCTGCGGTCGAAGCCTTGCGCATTGCCAATCGGATGTCGGGACGCACGCTCTATGAATGGGTATTGGCGGGTGATGGGGGCGAGGTTGCATATTGCTCTGCGGGGATCGGCTATAAGCTGGATATGGATCTCGAAGAGCTGACCCGCGAAGACACAATCATGCTCTGCGGCGGGATTGATGTGCAATCCGCCACAACCAAGCGCATTCTCAACTGGTTGCGGCGCGAGGCACGGCGCGGTTCGGTTGTGGGCGGGCTTTGCACGGCGGGCTATACTTTGGCCAAGGCGGGGCTGTTGGACGGCAAACGCGCCACGATCCATTGGGAAAATCAAGATAGCTTTTCCGAAGAATTCGAAGATGTCACCCTGACAAAATCGGTCTTTGTGATTGATGGCAACCGCATCACCACCGCAGGCGGCACCGCCTCGATTGATTTGATGCTGAAAATCATCGCCAATGATCACGGCGAGGAATTGGCGAATTTGGTAGCGGATCAGTTGATCTATACCTCGATCCGCACCGACCAAGACACGCAGCGGCTGTCAATTCCAACCCGCATCGGTGTGCGTCATCCGAAACTAAGCCAAGTTATTCGGATGATGGAGCATAATATCGAAGACCCGATCAGCCCAGCCAGTTTGGCCAAAGAGGTCGGAATGTCTACGCGTCAATTAGAGCGATTGTTCCGCCGCTATCTTAACCGCAGTCCCAAGCGGTATTACATGGAATTGCGCCTTGCCAAAGCGCGCAATCTGTTGATGCAAACTGATATGAGCGTAATCAATGTGGCATTGGCCTGTGGCTTTGCATCCCCCTCGCATTTTTCAAAATGCTATCGCGCGCAATATGACACCACCCCCTATCGCGAGCGCGGCACCCATGCGAGCAAACCTGACATAATCGTCAAATAATACGTTATTGCCCCACCCTTGCGGCGCGCCCCCCACGGCGCACAGCGCGCGGGGCTTGCTCAAGCGCCTCGCGCAGGGTTTCGCTCATCGGGTGCGCTTGATCTTCGGCTGCATATTGCTGAAGTAGATGGCGGATATAGGTTTTGGGGTCATCCGCGGTGATGGACAATGCCCAATCCATGAAAATCGTGCGGCATTCGCCCCGCGTGATCCCTTGGATGCGATAGGCCTCACGGATCAGCGCCTTTGGATCATAGATATCGCCCTTCATAACACCGAAACTCCTGCATCCTATATGCCCTTGGCCGTTCTAGCGCTTGCGCGTCAAAGCGACCGCGATAATTGCGACAGATTCCGCTCGGCCAGCGTCAAGCGCAGCTTCCAAACTGGCGCGATCGGCATGGCCCGTGGCGCGCACAAGAAATTCTAGCCCGCCCTGCCCGATGTCACTTGGATCAAGCTGCGCGTCCGTCAAGAGGCGCGCAGCCTGAGCGGCACGGGAAAATAGCGCATGCGCGGCAGATAAGGCATCCGCTTCGGACTGGGTCAGCCAACCGCATTTGGCCGCTGCGCGCAAATGGCGCGCTGTGACACGGGCTGTGCTGCCCGCGATCAGCGCGCCCGCCTGCCCGATCAGATCAATATCCTGCATGCCACCGATGCCCGCCTTAACATCAAAGGTGCTGCCCTTGCGCCCTGCCGCCGCAAGGCGTTGGCGCATATCTGCCAAATCCGCGATGATAGTGCTTGGCTTGCGCGGGGTTTGGATCACCTGCGTCCGCGTGGCTTCAACATCTGCGCCAAGGCTTGCATCGCCCGCAACGACACGCGCGCGGGTAAGGGCCATATGCTCCCACCCCCATGCCTCATTCATTTGATAATGCTTAAAGGCCTCCAACGATGTCGCAACGGGCCCTTTGCGGCCTGAGGGCCGCAGACGCATATCCACCTCGTAAAGCCGCCCCTCTGAGGTCGGTGCAGATAGTGCGGTGATCAGCATTTTTGTGGCTTTCGAGAACCACCCCCGCGCGTCCAACGGACGCGGGCCATCCGTCATCTCAACACCGCCCGCATCATAAATGACGATCAAATCCAAATCTGACCCCGCCGTCAGCCGCGCAGCCCCAAGGCTACCCATGGCCAAAACAACCCCGCCACGACCCGGCGCGGACCCATTTTTTTTGGCCAATTCTGCGCAGACCAAAGGCCAGAAGCAGGCAATCACCACATCGGCCAAATCAGTATATTGCTTGGCCGCTTCTTCGGCCTCAATCAGGCCGCGCAGGTGATGCACCCCAACGCGGAAATGCCATTCTTTCAACCAACGGCGCGCAGCGTCCAACTGTCCTTCATAATCAAGCCCTTGAAAGGCGCTGCTTAGAGATTGCAGTAATTCGCCCCGTGCGGGCCATGGCGCAAAGAACCCACCGCTGAGAACCGCATCTAGAACTTTAGCATTGCGCGATAAGTATATGGAAAGCGCGGGCGCTGTTGCGCAAATATCGGTCAAAAGATCAATCAATGACGGGTTTGACTGGAATAAAGAGAATAGTTGAACACCCGCAGGCAAACCCTTGAGAAAGCTGTCAAAACTTGAAAGACTTTCATCTGGATTCGCGGATTTCATCAGCTTGGCCAAGAGGGCGGGTTTGATCTGTTCGAAAATCTCGCGCCCGCGCGATGCGCGCAAACACGAATAGCCAGGCCAACGCGATAAAATCTTTATTTGTGAGGGGGTAAGGGTAACATCATCATGTTCCATCTCGGCTTGCTTTTGCGGTTTGTAAAACGGCTCGCAGGCGTCATCAACTGTGTGCAATCGCGCCAAAAGCTCGGCACGAAATGCGACGACATCGCCCTCGCCCATAAAGGCTGCAAGCCGTGCAAACCCTTCGGGCGATTTGGGTAAGATGTGCGTCTGCGCGTCATGGATCATCTGCAGACGATGCTCGACCTCGCGATGCGCGATGTAATGCGCGGTCAGGCTCTCTGTGACCTCTGGGTCAACCCATGATTTCTCGGCCAAGGCTGCCAAAGCATCAACCGTGCGCCGCATCCGCAAATCGGGATCTCTGCCGCCCGCCACCAATTGGCGGGTCTGGGCAAAAAATTCAATCTCACGAATGCCGCCCACTCCCAGTTTCATATTGTGTCCTTCAAGGTTGAACCCATGCAGGCCCTTATGGTCGCGGATACGCTGACGCATGTCTTGGGTGTCACGGATGGCGGCAAAATCCAAATGCTTGCGCCACACAAAAGGGGTTAGGCTCTTCAAAAACCGCTTCCCTGCCGCAATATCGCCCGCGGCAGCGCGCGCCTTGATATAAGCGGCGCGCTCCCAATTTCGTCCCTCCGCCTCGTAATAGCGTTCAGCCGCGGCCATTGAGATACATACGGGCGTCACAGAGGCATCAGGGCGCAGCCGAAGATCGGTGCGGAACACATAACCCTCGGATGTGATTTCCCCCAAACTTGCGGCGATGCGACGGGTTGCGCGCACAAACCCTGTGCGCGCCTCCATCTCATCAGCTGCATCGAATCTTGTCTCATCAAACAGGCAGATCAGGTCAATGTCAGAGGAATAATTCAATTCCCCCGCCCCCATTTTTCCCATCGCAAGCGCCACCATTCCTGCGCCATCGCGCAGCGCGTCTTCCTCGGTTTGGGTCGGAATGCGCCCGCGCCGCGCCTCGGCCCCGACATGAACCCGCAGCGCTGCCTGCACACAGGCATCGGCGAATTGCGACCAAAGGGCGGTGGTGGTCAACAAATCCCAAACCCCGCCACAATCGGCCAAAGCCACAAGGATAGCGGCGCGGCGCTTGAGGCGACGCAGCTCTGCATCAAGATCACTTGCCCCCAAGGCGGTCGCCTCTGCCAAAATTGCCTCCATACCCGCCTCAGGCGCGGCGCTTAGGGCGGGGATCAGAAAATCGACTTCGCGGCGAATGAGACCCGCTAGATAGGGCGCACATCCTGCAACGCCATGAATGACCTCACGCAGTTCAGGCGCAAGATCGTTCAATTGGGGCAGGTCTGCGAACAGACCCGTAGCCAAGGCGCCGTCGTAGGCAAGGGGCGCACGGGTGATCCGATTGGCAAAGGGGGCGGCGTTTTGGGTCATCTTGTTATTATAATGCGTTTGCGCTCAAAGGTTGTGACAGATGATAGAAGGGAATGCGCATGAGCAAAAGCCTTGCCCGCGTGGCCCATGCCCTAGAAACGGCAGGGCTAGAGTTTGTGATCCTTGAGATGGCCGAAGGCACCCGCACCGCAGAAGATGCGGCGCGCGCGGCGCAATGCCAAATCGATCAAATTGCGAAATCAATCATATTCCGCGAGGTCGCGAGCGGCGATTTAGTTCTATTTATCACCGCAGGCGGCAATCAGGTTGATCCCCGCCGCGCCGAAGTGCTGATCAGGGGGACTTTGGCGCGGGCAGATGCCGATGCGATTCGCCGCGTGACAGGCTTTGCAATCGGGGGCGTGGCCCCTGTGGGGCATCTGATCCCCTTGCGCACATGGTTTGATCCGCGGCTTTTGACCTTTGATTTGGTTTATGCGGCGGCAGGCACGCCGCGCCATATTTTTGGCATCTCCCCCGAACAGCTTTTGCGACTGAGCGGGGCGAAACAGGCCGATTTCGTGGCCGAATAAAAAGAATCAGAACACATGCCAAGATTTTGCTTGAAATGGGAAACATGACGCACTAGGTGCCCCCCTTATGAACCGGGTGCCGATCCCAACCTCGCTGCCATCAGCGGGGGGGCGCTAAGGGCCCACCACATCAATCTGCTGGTAAGAAGGGGGCGTGCTATGTCTAGCGCCGGCCTCTTCCAACTGGGGACTGGTCTGGAGACAGGCGCCCATGCGGAAGACACTCACAGCCTTTCGGCTGACCGAAGCGTGTTCGATGAGATACGCGATGATCACTTCATTCGCCGCGATGGCCGCGTTTTCGCGGGCACGCATCTGATCCTCGAAGTCGTCAATGGCCATGGCCTTGATGATGAGGCGCGGATTCAAACCGCATTTCGCGACTGCGTGCGCGAATGTGGAGCAACGCTTTTGCACATTCACACCCATAAATTCAGTCCCCAAGGCGTGTCGGGTGTGGCGGTTTTGGCGGAAAGCCATATCTCGGTGCATACTTGGCCCGAGATTGGCTATGGCGCATTTGATGTCTTTATGTGCGGCGATGCTGAACCATGGCGCGCGGTGGATGTGCTCAAAGCGGCCTTTGGCACGCAAGATGTGCGCGTCAAAGAATTGCTGCGCGGGGAAGGTCTGGTGACTGAGGCGATTGCCGCGGCATAACTGCGCTTGCAGGAGAGGTGAAACCCCGCCCCTCCCACTGCCCTAAACTGCCCGAAAGGAGGCCGCCCATGAGCGATCCTGAAACTACGCGCGATTGGAGCGTTGAGCGTCTACACCAAGATCACGGGCAAGCCTTACGCGTGGCGCAGATGCATTACGACAGCGAAACAGATCACCAACGCCTGCGCGTATTTGAAAACCCTACTTTTGGGCGCATCTTAACACTTGATGGCGTGGTGCAGGTGACCGAAGCGGATAACTTCATCTATCATGAAATGCTGACCCATGTGCCGATTTTGGCCCATGGGACCGCCAAGCGCGTGCTGATCGTGGGCGGCGGCGATGGCGGCATGGCGCGCGAGGTGCTGAAACATGACAGCATCGAACAGTTGACCATGGTCGAGATTGATGCGGGCGTGGTGGATTTTTCGAAGAAATATCTGGCAGCGATTTCAGATGGCGCCTTTGACGACCCTCGCCTTGATCTGGTGATCAATGATGGTGCCGTGTTCATGAAACAAAACGCGGATGTCTATGATGTGATCATCATCGACAGCACCGACCCCGTTGGCCCAGGTGAGGTTCTCTTCACCGATCATTTCTACGGCCATGCCAAGGCACGTTTGGCGGAGGGCGGTATTTTGGTCACGCAAAACGGGGTTCCGTTCCTGCAAGGGGATGAGCTGACGAACACAATGCGGGCCTTCAAGACGCTATTCGCTGATTACAGCTGCTATCTGGCCAGCATTCCGACCTATGCGGGCGGCCCCATGGCCTTTGGCTGGGGCAGTGACAGTGACGCAAGGCAGGTTGATCTTGCCACCCTTGAGGCGCGGTTCAAAGCGGCAGGGATCAGCACCGATTATTATATCCCCGAGGTGCATCGCAGCGCTTTTGCCCTGCCCCCCTACGTGGCGCGTCTGATCCCCTAAGGGGTTATTCCGCTGCTTCAGTTTTCTGGGCCGCCTCAAGTTGGGTGGCCTTTTTCTCGACCTGCTCCACGATGTGGTCGATCATTTGGTCATTGTTCAGCTTGTGGCTTTGTTTGCCCGCAAGATAGACCATGCCTGACCCTGCACCGCCCCCCGTAAAGCCAACATCAGTCATCAACGCCTCGCCCGGCCCATTGACCACACAACCGATAATAGAGAGGCTCATCGGGGTTTTGATATGCTCTAGACGCTTTTCCAAAGCCTCGACTGTTTTGATCACGTCAAAGCCCTGACGCGCGCAAGACGGGCAGGAAATGATATTCACCCCACGATGGCGCAGGCCCAAGGATTTGAGGATCTCATAGCCAACCTTCACCTCCTGCACAGGATCGGCAGAAAGGCTGACACGGATCGTGTCACCGATCCCCATCCATAGCAAACTGCCCAAACCAATTGCAGATTTGATCGTGCCAGAGGTCAAACTGCCCGCCTCAGTAATACCCAGATGAATGGGGGCATCAGTCGCCTCAGCAAGACCTTGATAGGCCGCAGCTGCCAAAAACACATCGGACGCTTTGACCGAGATTTTGAACTCGTGAAAATCATTATCCTGCAAGATCCGAATGTGGTCGAGGCCTGACTCAATCATCGCCTCAGGGCAAGGTTCGCCATATTTCTCAAGCAGATGCTTTTCCAATGAGCCAGCATTCACCCCAATACGGATCGAGCAATTATGATCACGGGCGGCCTTGATCACCTCGCGCACACGGGTTGCATCGCCAATGTTGCCAGGATTGATGCGCAAACAAGCCGCGCCCGCCTCTGCCGCCTCAATGCCGCGCTTATAGTGGAAATGGATATCTGCAACGATTGGCACGGAGCTTTCGCGCACAATCTCTTTTAGCGCCTTTGAACTGGCCTCATCTGGCACGGAGACGCGCACGATATCGGCGCCTGCCTCAGCACAGGCCTGAACCTGCGCGATGGTCGCCTTAATGTCGGTGGTGGGGGTATTAGTCATGGTTTGCACGGAAATCGGTGCATCCCCCCCAACTGGCACAGAGCCCACATGAATCTGACGGCTTTTGCGGCGGTCGATGTTGCGCCAAGGGCGGATCGGATTATGAGACATGGGTAGAGTGACCTTTATCTTGTCGCATCGCAAAGACGTTTTGCAGCGCAAGATAAGCCCTAGCCACCGATTGCACAATGCTTGGACACGCAGAGCGCGAACAGGCCCCCATTTATTCGCCTTGTGCGAGACGTTCGAGAACTAATTGCACCACTTCAGGCAATTGCGGATCAGCGGCCGCATTTGCAATGGAATAGCGGGTTTGAATCTCATCTGCAGAAATCGGAACATCCTTGATCACGCTGCTGCCTTCGCCCGCAGGGCCAAAGGTGACAGAGTTCAGCGCAAAATAAAGAGCGCTTGAATTGCCTGCGCGCAGCACAGGCATCTCATCCATGACAGGAACAGTATAGCTGTCACCCGCATTTAACGTGCCCTCAAAAAGAACGGTGCCATCGGTCATGGTGACCCTGATCCATGAGGGGCGCACAGCGAACAGGACAACCTGATCGCGCGGCTCTTGGGTCACAGGCGGATTGCTGGTTGAGGCGGTCGGTGCGCGCGCGCGCCCTGCGGCGGCAATCGCGCGCGAGATATCATCGGGGCGCAAAACGGGACTGTTATCGCGGGCAAAAGCCCCTGTGGTTGAGGGGTTCAATGTACTGATGGCGCGGTCACGCGGCACCATTACAGGGGCCTCAAGTAAAGTGGGGCGATAAAGACGCTCCATCGCTGTGCTGTCGCGCGTATCTTCTTCGGCGGGCAAACTTGGGCTTGCACCGGCCAAACCGCTGATCTCGTTTTGCGGCAAAGGCAGCGGGTCAAGCGCCGTTAACGCAACGGGCGTATCCGCAACAGGCGCGAATTGGACGCGTTGAAAATCATTAAGCAAGACCCAAGCACCATATCCCACCCCAAGCAAAACCACCGACAAGACAAAAAGCGAACCAAGCGCGCCCGCCTCTAGCCGAGGGAAAAACCCGTCATCCATATCATACAAAACATGGCGTTTGGAAAAACGGCGGTCTTCTTTCAGGCCTCCCATCTGGCCTTTGGGCATTTCAATTTTCTGCGGACTGCGCGCGGTGCGATCTACCTCGGGAGAGAACCCGCTAACGCCTGAAAACCCTGTTTCCTCGCAAAACCGCGAAAATACCCATTCAGGGTCAAGACCCAGATACCGCGCATATGACCGGACATAACCCGCGACAAACCCACGCGAGGTAAAGACCGTTAAATCTGCGTTTTCGATCGCGGCGACATACGAGGCACGGATCCGCAAATCCACCTCAACATCCTGCAGCGATTTGCCCATGGTTGCGCGTTCACCGCGCATCAGATCGCCCAAAGGCACATCCATCAGCAATTCGCTGTACAATTCTTCTGTTGATGCCCCCATCATCCCCGTCTCATCATGCTCCATATGGCGCCCTGCTAAATCTGCCCTTGGATGCAGTCTCTGGCCAAAACTGCTTTTCCGTTGCCCATATATCACAGCGCCGATTCGTATCGGTCCCATCACTTCCGCAATGACAGAATAGCATAAGCTAGGATAGGTGATAAACTTATTGTATCTTAACCCGCCAACTCGGCACGATTCAGCGCACAATGGCTCCAGAGGCGATCCATGGCATGCACCAAAGCATCCATCATTTTGTGGTCATGCACAGGGCTTGGGGTAAAGCGCAACCGCTCTGTCCCACGGGGAACCGTTGGGAAGTTGATTGGCTGCACATAAATCCCGTAATCCCGCAAAAGCATATCCGAGATTTTCTTGGTGTGAACAGGGTCACCTACGATCACAGGCACAATATGGCTGCCGTGATCAATGATGGGCAGGCCCATCCCCTTAAGGCGCAGTTTTAGAACTGCGGCGCGCTCTTGATGCAGATCCCGCAAGCCCTGATCCGTCTTGAGATGCGCAACCGAAGCGGCAGCTCCCGCTGCAACCACAGGTGGCAACGATGTCGTAAAAATGAAACCCGGCGCATAGGAGCGCACAGCATCACACATTTTGGCCGAAGCCGCGATATAGCCGCCCATCACACCATAAGCTTTGCCAAGCGTGCCGTTGATAATATCGATACGATCCGACAAGCCCAGTTTTTGGGCCACCCCACCCCCACGTGAGCCATACATCCCCACCGCGTGAACCTCGTCCAAATAGGTCAAGGCGCCAAATTCCTCGGCCAATTCAACAATTCCTGCAATCGGGCCAAAATCACCGTCCATCGAATAGATCGATTCAAAGGCAATCAGTTTTGGCGCCGCAGGATTATCTGCCGCCAGTTTGGCGCGCAAATCAACAAGGTCATTGTGTTTGAAAACACGCTTTGCCCCGCCATTGCGGCGAACGCCCTCAATCATAGAGGCGTGGTTCAACTCATCCGAATAGATGATCAGACCTGGAAACAGCCGCGACAGGGTCGAGAGGGTAGCATCATTGGCAATATAGGCAGAGGTAAAAACAAGCGCCGCCTCTTTGTCGTGCAAATTGGCCAATTCCGCCTCAAGGCGTTTGTGATAGACCGTTGTGCCTGAAATATTGCGCGTGCCGCCAGACCCTGCACCTGTGGCGTCTAGCGCCTCATGCATGGCGTTCAAAACGACACAGTGCTGCCCCATGCCCAAATAATCATTGCCACACCAGACCGTGATATCCTGCTGGCTGCCATCGGGCCGCGTCCAAGTTGCGTACGGAAATTGTCCCTTGCGGCGTTCGATATCAATGAACGTGCGATAGCGACCCTCGTTGTGAAGGCTATCCAAGGCATGATTAAGAGCGCTGTTATAATCCACACTCGTCTCCTTACATTTCCGCGCACAGGCCGTGGTTTAGGCCGTAAAGGCCGGCGCTGCGGGTCAGATAGTCCCTTCGCTGTTGAAAATCCAAGTAACAAATTGACGCGCAGCTGTATTTGATCTCGCGCAAATTTAAATTTGGTTGACATTCAAACAAGCCCAAGCACCCAAGATATAGTGGTTTGCAAGGCTGTTTTGGCTTTTCGCCGCGAGATAAAGCTGTCAATATAGACAAAATCGTAAAGCAAAAATGTGATTGAGCAGAGCATGGCGGATGATCTTTTGGGCCAAACGGCCTCGGAACAGGCCTATGACGCCTCGTCTATTGAGGTGTTGGAAGGGTTAGAACCGGTCCGCAAACGCCCGGGTATGTATATTGGCGGCACGGATGAACGCGCCTTGCACCATTTGGTGGCGGAAATCCTTGACAACTCGATGGACGAGGCTGTCGCGGGCCACGCCAATCGGATCGAGATTGAACTGGCCGCAGATTACACCATGACAATCCGCGACAATGGCCGCGGGATGCCGATCGATCCGCACCCTAAATTCCCCAACAAATCCGCGCTTGAGGTGATTTTATGCACCCTTCACGCGGGCGGCAAGTTTTCGGGCAAGGCCTATCAAACCTCGGGCGGTTTGCACGGGGTTGGGGCATCGGTCGTGAATGCGCTCTCCGATCACTTGCGGGTCGAGGTGGCCCGCAATCGAACGCTTTACGCGCAAGAGTTCTCGCGCGGCCTACCCCAAGGGGGATTGCAAAACCTTGGCGCAGCCCCCAATCGGCGCGGCACGCAAGTCAGTTTTCATGCCGATGAGCAAATCTTCGGCAGTCATCGCTTTAAGCCTGCCCGCCTTTTCAAAATGGTGCGCTCTAAGGCCTATTTGTTTTCAGGCGTGGAAATTCGCTGGAAATCCGCGATTGATGACGGCGAAACCCCACAGGAGGCGAGCTTTCATTTCCCAGGCGGTTTAGCCGATTATCTGGGCGAGGTTTTGGGAAATGCCGCGACCTATGCGCAAGCCCCATTTGCGGGCAAGGTCGAATTTCAAGAACGCTTTGGCGTGGCGGGCTCGGTCGAATGGGCGATCAATTGGACGCCTGCGCGCGATGGGTTCATCCAATCTTATTGTAACACCGTTTCCACACCTGAGGGCGGCACCCATGAGGCCGGATTTTGGGCTGCGACCCTGAAAGGCATTCGCGCCTACGGCGAATTGGCAGGCAATCGTAAAGCCGCGAACATCACCCGCGAAGATTTGACTGCGGGCGGGTGTGCGCTGGTCTCTTGCTTTATCGCGGAACCTGAATTTGTCGGTCAAACAAAAGACCGCCTTGCCACCACCGAAGCGGCGCGCATGGTTGAGGGGGCCGTGCGAGATCGCTTTGACAATTGGTTGGCCGCAGACACCAAATCGGCGGGGGCGATCCTCGATTTTCTAATCCTGCGCGCCGAAGAACGCCTACGCCGCAGACAAGAGAAAGAAACGCAGCGCAAATCCGCCACCAAGCGCCTGCGCCTGCCGGGCAAGTTGGTGGATTGTTCGGCCACGAACCGCGAAGGCACAGAATTATTTATCGTGGAAGGCGACAGTGCGGGCGGGTCTGCCAAAATGGCGCGCGACCGCAAAATCCAAGCCCTGCTGCCCCTGCGTGGTAAGATTTTGAACGTGCTTGGCGCGGCCTCCTCGAAAATGGGCCAAAACCAAGAGATCAACGATCTGTGTCAAGCGCTTGGCGTGTCGATGGGCACAAAATTCAATGTCGAAGATCTACGTTATGATAAGATCATCATCATGACCGATGCCGATGTGGACGGGGCGCATATTGCCTCGCTGCTGATGACATTTTTCTTCACTCAGATGCGCCCAATGATTGATCAAGGCCACCTTTACCTCGCCTGCCCGCCCTTGTTCCGCCTGACCCAAGGCGCGCATCGTGTATATGCCCTAGATGAAGCCGAGAAAGAGGGCTGGATGGCGCGTGGCCTTGGCGGGCGCGGCAAGATTGATGTGAGCCGATTTAAGGGTCTGGGCGAGATGGACGCCAAAGACCTGAAGGAAACCACGATGGATCCCGCCTCGCGCAAGTTGATCCGTGTCACAGTGGATGAAGACACGCCCGGCGAAACGGGTGATCTGGTGGAACGCTTGATGGGAAAAAAGCCCGAATTGCGCTTTCAATATATCCAAGAAAACGCCCGTTTTGTTGAGGAATTGGACGTTTAAAACTGCCTAATGGTGGCGCAGTTTAGGCGCTCACACCCCTTGCGCCTTTTCCTCGAGCAGCAGCCATTCTTCTTCGGCTGCCGCAAGTTTGGTCTGACGTTGGGCCAAGGCTTCGGTCGCTTTGACAAATTTGACAGGCTCGCGCGAGTAAAGATCAGGGTCAGAGAGCAACTCAGACAATTTGCTCATTTCCGCCTCAAGCCGCGCAATCACGGAAGGCAATTCCCTGAGACGATGCGTTTCGGTGAAACTTAGGCCCGTGGCGGGCTTTGCCCCCGCATTTGAAGCCACCAGAACAGGGCTAGATTTTGCCCCAGGCGGCGTTTCGTGATCCTCGGGCGCGGCCCCGATACGTGCGCCTTGGACCAAGGCATCGCTCCATCCACCCGCATAGGCCTGCGCAAGACCCTGCCCCTCAAGGACAACCAAGCTTGTGGCAACCCGATCGAGAAAATCGCGGTCATGGCTGACCAAAAGAACCGTGCCTGCATAGTCGCCAAGCAGATCTTGCAGCAAATCCAATGTCTCGACATCTAGATCATTGGTCGGTTCGTCCAAGATCAGAAGATTGCTTTTGCGCGCCATGATTTTGGCCAGCATCAACCGCGCCCGCTCTCCCCCCGAAAGGGATCGCACAGGCGCGCGCGCCTGCGCCTCGTCAAACAGGAAATCTTTGAGATAGCCCATCACATGGCGGGGGCTGCCGCGCACCATGACCTGATCAGAGGATCCATTCACTGCAATCTCACGATCCAAGGTCAGGCTGTCCCATAGACTGGCCTCAGGGTTCAACCCTGCGCGGTTTTGGTCAAACACCGCCATCTCAAGGCCGTTGCCCAATGTGACCTGCCCCGTATCGGGGGCAAGCTGGCCTGTCAGCATATTCAACAAGGTGGTCTTGCCCGCGCCATTGGGGCCGACAAATCCCACCCGATCCCCGCGCAAAATACGCAGATCAAAGGGTTTAAGAATTTGCTTTTGTCCAAAGGATTTTGAAATTCCCTTGGCCTCGATCACCTTACGGCCTGATTGCGGCCCTTCTTCCAACACCATGGCGGCGGTAGATTGGCGGCGGATCATTGCGGCGCGTTCTGCGCGCAAATCGGCCAAAGCCCGCACACGGCCCTGATTGCGCTTGCGCCGCGCGCTGATCCCCTCAACGGCCCAACGGGCCTCAGATTTGATTTTGCGATCCAACTTGTGCCGCGCCGTATCCTCCTCATCCCAAACCTTATCGCGCCACGCCTCGAAGTTGGCAAAGCCTTGCTCATTTCGGCGCACCTGCCCGCGATCCACCCATAAAGTGGCACGGGTCAAGGCGTTCAAAAATGCACGGTCATGCGAGATCACGACAAACGCGGCACGGGTTTCCGCGAGTCGCGCTTCAAGCCATCCGATGGCCTCGATATCAAGATGGTTGGTGGGTTCGTCCAAGAGCATGATATCAGGCTCTTCGGCCAAAAGCCGCGCAAGGGCCGCGCGGCGGCGCTCCCCACCAGACGCCTTGGCTGGATCAGCATCAAGGCAAAGCTTAAGACCATCGGCTAAAGCCTCGACCCGCCATGCCTCGCTTGGGCCAAGCGTGGCGGTAGCAAAATCACCCAATGTGGCATAGCCCTTAAAATCGGGCTCTTGTTCCATATAGCCGACCGAGGTGCCTTGCGGGCTTGTGATGGTTCCTGTGTCAGGCTCCATCAAACTCGCAATGACCTTCATCAAGGTCGATTTACCCGACCCGTTGCGCCCCACCAACGCCACGCGATCGCTCTGATGCACAACCAAATCCAGCCCATGGAAAACGGGATTACCGCCAAAGGTCAGTGAAATATCCGAAAGCTGCAAAAGCGAGGGGCGGGCCATGGAGGTTATCTTTCATGCAAGCCCGCCTTTAGGGCGGCGGGCTTGTCCTTAGTCAATCACGGATGGCCCGCACAGCCGCCATCTGATCGGGTTCGCCAATCACAGCGCCATTTGGCCCAAGCCCACGCTTGATCTGATCGACAATCTCCATCCCCGATGTGACCTCGCCCACAACCGTGTAATCCCCATTCAATTGGGGCACGGGGGCAAACATGATGAAAAATTGCGAATTGGCGCTGTCTGGGTTCGCGGCGCGGGCCATACCAACCACGCCCCGTTCAAAGCTGATATCGGAGAACTCGGCAGGCAGGTCTGGATATTGGGATCCACCCCGACCTGCAAAGCGCATATCTTGACCGATCCGGCCATATTCCACATCGCCTGTTTGGGCCATGAACCCGTCAATTACGCGGTGAAATCCCACGCCATCATATGCGCCATCGTCGGCCAATTGCAGCATCCGCGCAGCGTGCTCAGTGGCGACATCCTCGAACAAGTCGATTACGATGGTGCCATTCGCCTCGCCCGCGATATCAATCTCTAGCCCCGCCCCAAAGGCAGGGCTTACAAATAGCAAGGCGATCGCTGCGCCAAACTTACGCATCTGCTGCGACCTTCACGCTGATCATCTTATCAGGGTTCGCGGGCGGCTCGCCACGGGTGATCGCATCAACATGCTCCATCCCCGCAATCACACGGCCATAAACGGTGTATTGCCGATTGAGGAAATGGTTGTCATTGAAATTGATGAAGAACTGGCTGTTTGCCGAATTCGGGTTGGAAGAACGCGCTGCCCCCAATGTGGCGCGATCGTGCGGGATGCCTGAGAATTCAGCAGGCAAATCAGGCTTGTCCGAACCGCCCGTGCCAGCCATGCGGATATTGGCACCCTTGTCGGCATTGCCATGTTCAACATCGCCCGTTTGCGCCATGAACCCATCAATCACGCGGTGAAAGATCACGCCATCATAGGCGCCTTCACGCGCCAATTCCTTTAAGCGCGCGCAATGCGCAGGCGCAATTTCGGGCAGCAATTCGATGGTGACAGTGCCGTCTTTCAGCTCCATTAGGATGGTGTTTTCGGGGTCTTTGATCTCGGCCATGCCTTTATTCCTTTTATGCATATATGACTTTGGCCCTGACCTATCAGGATGAGAATTTCGCGTCTAGCGCTTGATGCACGGCGGGCGGCACGAAATGGCTGACATCGCCCCCGAGCCGCGCGATTTCTTTTACCAGTTTTGAGGCAATCGCCTGATGCTCGGCCTCGGCCATCAAAAAGACAGTATCGATCTCATCATCTAATTTGCGGTTCATGCCGACCATCTGGAATTCATATTCAAAATCGGCCACTGCACGCAGACCACGGATGATAAGCCCCGCCCCCACTTGGCGCGCGCAATCGATCAAAAGATTGTCAAACGGCCGCGCGACAATCTCGATGCCCGTCGCGCGAGACAGTTTCGTGCTTTCAGCCTCAACCATAGCCACCCTTTCCTTTAGGGTAAAAAGCGGGCCTTTGTCGCGGTTGATCGCAACACCAATCACTAATCGATCAACCAATGTGGCCGCACGGCGGATAATATCGACATGGCCCAATGTGATTGGATCGAATGTGCCCGGATATAGGCCTGTGCGCATCTGCAAATCTCCCGACTTTGGCATATGCTGCCGCAATTACAGGGTCACGCAACATTATTGCGCCGCGAAAAGCAAGCTAAAAGCAGCGTGCGGCAGCCTCCGCCTCAAGCTGCGACACCTCGGCGCGCAGCCCTGCTGACAAAGCCTCAACCAAACGCCCTAACCTGTCAGAGCGCCGATCTTGCTCGTGGCGCACAAGATAAAAGGCCCGCTTAAGGCTGATGTCATCCTTCAGAACAATCCGCAATTCGGGCGCAAAAGGTAGTGCAAAATCATGCACAAAGCCAATCCCACCCTGCCGCAACATTTGCAACTGCACCGCAACAGAGTTTGACGCCATCTGCACCCTGCCGCGCCCCAACAGCCCGAGATAATCCAATTCTTTGTCGAAAATCATATCGGGAATATAGCCCACCACCGAGTGATCCCGCACCATGGCGAGCTCATAGGGTGGCGCAAGATCGGCGCGCATCGCTAAATGCAAATGGTAATCGGTAATCTTTTGCACCAAAAGCCGCCCCGCATCGGGCGGGCTGACGGTAATGGCCAAATCCGCTTCGCGCTTGGATAGGTTCACAACCCGCGGCAGGGCCAGAATTTGGATATCGAGATCGGGGTTATCGGCTCGGACGGCCGCGCAGACCTGTGGCAGCAAATAATTGGCGCAACCATCAGGTGCGCCAATCCGCACCGTGCCAGACAACCCCGCCTGCCCCTGCCCGCCCGCAAGAGGAATGGCAAGTGCCGCCTCAGCAGCCTCGGCTGCGGGCAAAATCTCCTCTCCTGCGCTACTCAGGACATAGCCCTGGGGGGATTTCACAAACAGCTCGGCCCCAAGCCGCGCCTCAAGCCGGGCAATACGCCGCCCGATTGTGGCCGCGTCAAGCCGCAGGGTTTTCCCAGCCCCTGTAAGGCTTTCAGCGCGCGCAACGGCAAGAAAGATACGCATATCATCCCAATTCATCGCCATATCCATTTTGCAAAAATGCAAGACTAATTTGGATTTCTGCCCCTTTTCCCGACAGGATTGCAAGCGTAAAACTCCCACTAATTTTAGATTATCAACAAAAAGGTGGGATCATGGAACAGATCGGTCACTGGATTAACGGCGCGCATGTTGCAGGTACATCAGGCCGCACAGCGGATGTCTTTAACCCCGCAACAGGGGAAGTGCAGGCGCAGGTAGCACTAGCCTCGCAGAAGGAAATGGATCGCGCGATTTCCTCTGCTGCAGAAGCGCAGATTGCATGGGGCGCCACAAACCCACAACGCCGCGCCCGCGTAATGATGGAGCTGGTGCGCCTTCTAAACCGCGATATGGACAAACTGGCCGAGGCCATCAGCAGCGAACACGGCAAAACCTTTCCAGATGCGAAGGGCGATGTGCAGCGCGGGCTAGAGGTGATCGAATTTTGCATCGGCGCACCGCATTTATTGAAAGGTGAATTCACAGATGCCGCAGGCCCAGGCATTGATATGTATTCCATGCGCCAACCTTTGGGTGTTGTTGCAGGGATCACGCCGTTCAACTTTCCTGCCATGATCCCCTTGTGGAAATTGGGCCCTGCGTTGGCATCTGGCAACGCGATGATCCTAAAACCCTCGGAACGCGATCCGTCATGCCCGATGATGTTGGGTGCGCTTTTGAAAGAGGCGGGTTTGCCTGATGGCGTGTTCCAAGTGATCAATGGCGACAAGGCCGCTGTGGATGCCATTTTGGACAGCGAGATCATTCAGGCCGTTGGCTTTGTTGGGTCGACCCCCATTGCGCAATATATTTACAGCCGCGCTGCCGAAACGGGCAAACGCTGCCAATGCTTTGGCGGGGCGAAGAACCATATGATCATTATGCCAGACGCAGATATGGATCAGGCCGCTGACGCCTTGATTGGGGCGAGCTACGGTGCCGCAGGCGAGCGGTGCATGGCGATTTCAGTAGCCGTTCCAGTGGGTGACGAAACCGCGGATCGGTTGATCGAAAAACTTGTCCCTCGGATCGAGGCCTTGAAGGTTGGCCCCTATACCGCAGGCAATGATGTCGATTTCGGGCCTGTTGTGACCAAGGCCGCGAAGGAAAACATCCTGCGCCTTGTGCAAACAGGCGTAGATCAGGGCGCGGAATTGGTTGTCGATGGCCGCAATTTCAATCTGCAAGGCTACGAAAACGGTTTCTTTGTCGGGGCGCATCTCTTTGACCGCGTGACCCCTGACATGGATATCTACAAAACCGAGATTTTCGGCCCCGTCCTGTCGACCGTGCGCGCCGCCTCCTATGAAGAGGCTTTGGGTCTTGCGATGGATCACGAATATGGCAATGGCACCGCGATCTTTACCCGTGACGGCGATGCTGCGCGCGATTTTGCGTCCCGTGTGAATATCGGGATGGTCGGCATCAACGTGCCAATCCCCGTTCCCTTGGCCTATCACACCTTTGGTGGTTGGAAACGGTCAGGGTTTGGCGATTTGAACCAGCACGGGCCAGACTCCTTCCGTTTCTACACCCGCACCAAAACTGTGACCTCTCGTTGGCCGAGCGGGATCAAAGAAGGGGCTGCGTTTAACTTCAAGGCAATGGATTGATCCCATCGCAAAAATCACCAAATTCAACACAAGCCCCCGCGCAGATCTTGCGTGGGGGTTCGTTGTAATTCCGGGGAGGGGGCCATGAGCGAGGCAGAGTTTCTCAATATCCGCAAAGACGGGCGCGCAGGTCGTATCACACTGACGCGGCCACAGGCACTGAATGCGCTATCGCAATCCATGTGCGCAGAAATTGCCGCAACGATTGACACATGGGCCGCGGATGAGACGGTCGAGATTGTGATCCTAGATGCAACGGGCGAGCGGGCCTTTTGTTCAGGCGGGGATATTGCCGAAATTTACAAGGCGGGGCGAGCGGGCGATATGGAAATTGGCGCGCGCTATTGGGCCGATGAATATCGTATGAACGCCAAGCTATTCCATTTCCCCCGCCCTGTGATCAGCTTCATGCAGGGCTATACGATGGGCGGCGGCGTTGGATTGGGCTGCCACGCCTCGCATCGCATCGTTGGCGACAGCAGCATCCTTGCCATGCCCGAGGTTGGGATTGGCCTTGTGCCTGATGTCGGCGGAACCTTGATCCTGAGCCGCGCGCAGGGGCGTTTGGGCGAATATCTGGGCGTCACGGGCGCGCGGATGACAGGGGCCGATGCGATTTACGCGGGCTTTGCAGATTATTACATTCCCGAAGCTGACTGGCCCGCATTGATTGCAGAGCTTTGCCAAAGCGCGGGTTATGATTTGGTGGATCAGGCCGCCTCAGGCCATAGCGCCCCTGCCACCCGGCTTGCCGCCCTGCAAGCTGAGATTGATCACCATTTTGGCGGCGAAACCCAACGCGACATTCTCAATGCGTTGGAATTCTCCGACAGCGATTTTGCGAAATCCACCTTAGCCGAGATGGGCAACAAATCACCCCTATCGATGGCCTGCACGGTGGAATTGGTGCATCGTGCGCGCCTACGCGACACAATCGAAAATGCGCTAGAGCAGGAATACCGCTTTACCTCGCGCGCCGTAGAAAAGGCCGATTTCCTAGAAGGCGTGCGCGCGCAGATCATCGATAAAGATCGCAGCCCAAAATGGATGCATAGCTGCCCCCGCGATGTGCCGCCCGCGATGGTGGCATCGCTGCTCTTGCCATTGGGGCCACGGGGGCTGAAACTGGATTAAGCAACAACAAGGGGCCAAGCCATGCAGATAGCATTCGTCGGATTGGGCAATATGGGCGCACCAATGGCGCTTAATTTACAAAAAGCAGGTCACAAAATCACGGGGTTCGATACGGTTGCCGCACCTGACGGAATCGCCTGCGCCACATCGACGACGGAGGCCGTCTGTGGGGCAGAGGTGGTCATCACCATGCTGCCCAATGGCACGATTGCGCGCGCCGTGGCGGATGATGCTTTGGCCGTTCTGCCGGAGGGCGCGCTACTGATTGATTGTTCAACCATTGAAGTTGACGCGGCCCGCGCAATTGCTGAGATCGCCGCCGCGAGAGGGATTGGGTTTCTTGATGCGCCCGTCTCAGGCGGCGTTGGTGGGGCGGCGGCCGGCACGCTGACCTTTATGGTCGGGGGGAGTGAGGTGGATTTCGCCCGCGCCGCACCCCTATTTGAGATCATGGGACAAAAGGTCGTGCATTGCGGTGCAGCCGGAAATGGTCAAACGGCCAAGATTTGCAACAATATGATCCTTGGGATCACAATGATCGGCACCTGCGAGGCCTTTGCACTGGCCGATAAGCTGGGCCTTGAGCGACAGGCGATGTTTGACGTTGTCTCGACCTCGTCAGGGGCTAGCTGGTCGATCAATGCTTATTGCCCTGCCCCCGGCGTTGGACCGCAAAGCCCCGCCGATAACGGCTATCAAGCTGGATTTGCGGCGGAATTGATGCTGAAGGATTTGCGCCTTTCGCAGGATGCCGCAACTGCCGCGGATGCCGCTACCCCGCTTGGCGCCTTGGCCGAGGCGATCTATGCGCAATTTGTCGAAAACGAAGATGGGCGCGGCAAAGATTTCTCAGCGATACTACCACGCTTGGCCGCAATGGGCAGAAAAAGCACCTAATTTACAAAAATATTTTTCTGCCCTCTTGTGGTGGCGTTTTTTTCTGCCCTGATGGTGATTTCGGGCGCGCGCAAACGGGGTCTGCACGATCTTTTCTTAGGCTCAGTCTCCATACATCGCCCACAAATAACGCGCAGTTTTCGCGGTATAGTTGCAATTTGCTTGCCCAAGCCCCTACATTGAGGCAGCATATACTCAAACTTTCGCCGCTGAGGATCTATGCGCCACACTTTACCGATTGCACCACAATTCTATGTGACTGCACCTCAAACTTGCCCTTACCTTCCAAATCGGCGGGAGCGAAAGCTTTTTACCGCGCTACAGGGAGACCATGCGACTGAATTGAACGATAGCCTGTCGAAACAAGGCTTTCGACGCTCGCAAAATGTGCTATATCGCCCCGCTTGCACTGATTGCACCGCCTGTCTTTCTGTGCGGATCAGGGTGGCGGATTTCGTTCCAAGCAAAAGCCAAAAACGCACCAAAAAGCGCAATTTAGGGATGGCACGAAATGCCCGCGCCCCTTGGGCCACAGAAGAGCAATTCACTCTCTTTCGCAGCTATTTAGATGCGCGCCACGCCGATGGCGGCATGGCCGATATGGATGTGTTCGAATTTGCCGCGATGATTGAGGAAAGCCCCGTGCGCTCGAGAGTGGTTGAATATCGCGAAACTGGCAAGAATTCGAGTTTGGCGGCGGTGTGCCTGACCGATATTCTCGATGACGGGCTAAGCCTTGTTTATTCCTTCTTTGATCCTGATTTGGACCGCAGATCGCTTGGCACGCATGTGATCTTGGATCACATCGATGTCGCGCGTGAAGCAGGGCTGCCTTATGTCTATCTCGGCTATTGGGTGCCAAGATCAGATAAAATGGCCTACAAGGCGCGGTTCTCTGCGCTTGAAATATATGTCAATAGCGCGTGGCAGGATATCGGCAATCCTGAAGAATATTCCAACCAGACCCACCCTTTGTCGGTTGATCCGATTGCGCAACAGGTGGCGCAAATTTCTTTGCCCGACTTGATGGCCCCGCATACGACGAAATCTTCGCAAAACAAACCCTGAGCCACATCCGTTTCAAATCAGTACAATGACCAAACGCAAACGGCCCCCCAAAGTTGGGGGGCCGCGTTTTTTGTGTAACCTGTCCTCTGCCCTTAATTGTTGGGCAGAAGATCAGGCACGATGGTCACGATGTCAGGGAACAACCATAACAGGCCCAGTCCCACGACTTGGATCAACACGAACGGGACCACGCCGCGATAGATGTTGCGTGTGGTCACACTGGCAGGGGCAACCCCGCGCAGATAGAACAACGCAAATCCAAAGGGCGGTGTCAGGAACGAGGTCTGCAGGTTCACCGCGATCATGATGGTGACCCATTTTGGATCCAATGTGCCGCCATAGATCACAGGCCCCACGATTGGGATAACGATGTAGATGATCTCGAGGAAGTCCAGAACAAAGCCCAAGACGAACAAGATCAGCATCACCAAGAGGAACACGACCGTCTCATTATCAAAGGCGCGCAGGAATTGTTGAATGTAATGCTCGCCCCCGAAGGAAATCAGCACAAGGTTCAACAACTGCGACCCAATGAGAATGGTAAACACCATCGAGGTCACTTTCGCCGTTTCCCGCACTACCGGCGTCAGAACGCTGCGGCGATACAGAACATAGCAGCTGTAAAGCAGCCCACCAAAGGCGAAGTGATAGGCAAATTGAGCTATAAAATAGGCAATCCAATCTTGCAGCGGCACCTCAGAGCGGCTGATGCGAAGATCGAAATTGACACCAACCAGGATCAGGATCACCAGCGCGAAAGACGCCCAGATCACAATCTTTGATTTCCTGTCTTCTTCACTGAGTTTACGATGCGCCGCGAGCATAATTGCCCCTGCCGCACCCAATGCCGCCGCAGGCGTCGGGTTGGAAATACCGCCAAGGATAGATCCCAAAACCGCAACTATCAGAACCAGTGGCGGGAACACCACCCGCAACAGTTCGTTTTGCGACATTCGCATCATAGCAATCCGACAGCCATAAATGGTTAGGGCAAACGGAAGCGCGAGATAGATCCAAGCCGCACCTGAACTGGTCGCGGGCGTGATGAACATCACATCCACCGCAAACGCCAAGGCCACGCCGATCCCACCTATCAGCAACGGACGAGCGTTTTCATTCGGCGCGACACCGCGTGCCGTGGTCAGGATCAATGCCAAGAGGGTGAAGATTGTAGCCACGCCAGATCCGATCGGTGCTGCATTGGCAATCGCCGCCTCGCGAGCCGCAGCCATTTCCTCCTCGGACAATTCGCGGGTTTCACCGGTTGTACCCGAAGCTGCAATCTCGGCTGTCTCAATCACGGCTTGATCCCATGCCTCTTGACCATGCAATTCAATCATCGCCGTTTGGCAGCTTTCGCTGACATTGGTGCGAAGGCTGGCGGAGCGGCTGTTGTTTTCCATGTTGGAGACAAAGATCGACTGACTGCCGATGATACCGCTGCTTGCACCCATAATCACAGCAAAGATGAGTGCAGCGGGCGCGGCCAAGAACCATGTCAGCGCCTCATTGCGGGTGATGGAGGTCGCGTTGGTCGACCCCATCTGAACTGCGGGCGCTTTGCTTGGATTGAACAAGGCAAAGCCGAATGCATAGGCGCCGTAGAGGAAGGCCAAGAATATGCCTGGCAAAATCGCAGCTTGGAATAATGTACCAACGGAAAGAACCGCAGGCTCGCCCAGATAGGTCAGCGCATCTGTACAACCCGCCACCTGTGCGCGGGTTTCTTGGCCCGTTGCATAGAGGTCGCCCACCAATGTGCCCAAAAGAACAATCACGATAGAAGGAGGGATAATCTGGCCCAAAGTGCCAGAGGCTGCAATCACACCGGTCGCCAATTCGGGCGAGTAATTGTTGCGCAACATGGTTGGCAGTGCCAAAAGGCCCATAGTCACCACAGTCGCCCCAACGATACCCGTGGATGCCGCAAGGAACGCACCCACGATCACGATGGACACCGCCAAACCACCGGGCAGCGGGCCAAAGACGCGTGCCATGGTTGTCAGCAGATCATCGGCGATCTTAGAACGCTCAAGCGTAATCCCCATCAAAACGAACATTAAAACAGCCAAGAGCGTTTCGATAGACTGACCCGCGATCACACGCTCGTTCATGCGGTTCACGATAAATGAGATGTTTCGATCCATCGCCATTTCCCACCCGCCAGGGAAGAGATGTTCCTCAATCCGCGGCAATTCGGGGTATCGGAAGACCGATATAGCTTCGCGAGAAATCCCACTGTCAACTAGGGCGCGATACTGGTCAGAAGCCGTATCAATCGCTTGGTGAATCAGCAATCCAGCAGAGTCGAGCGCAGCAATAACCGCAAAGGATATTATCCCCGCGCCGCCAATAGCAAAAGCCACGGGGAAGCCTGTCATGATCCCGCCAAACAGCGTCAGGAACACGATAATCAGACCGATTTCAATTCCATCCAATCCAAAAATCATTTTGTTTTCTTTCCTTCAAGCACGTCTAGCGTGGATCTTAATGGCCCGCTGCGTGCAAGGCTTGAGTCTCTGCATCTTGCGGATCAAGGTCACGATACTTATCAGTACTTTCTTCGCCCTCGACATATTCGAGAAAGGCGCGCCAGAACACCGCCAGTGCATGGACGAAAACCATCACGCAGAAGATGACCAATAAGACCTTAAAGATGAAATAGGCGTTGAACCCGTTAGGGCTAAAGCCGATGGTTTCCACGTTCCACCGCAATACACGCGCTTGCATGATCATGCGATCCAACTCGCTTGAGGCGGCAGGGTTAGGCACCACAAGGTGACGCCACATAAAAAACCATGCATATAGATAGGTCAGAACGGTTGTAGGCAGCATGAAGAGCAGCGCCCCACCCATGTCGATAATGCGCTTTGCGCGGTGTTTCATGCCTGAGTAAAAAAGGTCAACGCGCACATGCCCGCCTTGAACAAAGGTGTAAGACACGCAAAGGCACACAATCATAGCATTGTACAGCTTCAGCTCTTCCGCAAACCATGACAAATCCTGCGAGAAGCTTATGCCAAGCGGACCAAGCTCAAGCCCGGGGACCTGAAAAATTCGTTGCAGGAATACGATCATTACCTGCTGCAGCACCATTATCAAGCCTACCCATGCAACTGTGCGGCCAACTCCATTGGCAATAGCCTCAAATGCGCGCACCATCGCCCATAGAATTTGGCGCTTCCAGATCGCACCAATGAGTGTGATGACCAAAAAGGCGGTGAAAACGACGAAGAAAAGCTCCACCGATGCGCCATAGTAGATGAACCGCACGAGGGACTCGTTATTGCTCCAATCTAACCATGACCCAGGGCTCATGAGTGCAATTGCCAGATTGTAGGGGGCCATCGCAAAATTTGTGAAAACCCAGACAATGAAATCAATCATGTGACTATCCTTGCAGAAACGAGCGCTGCCTTAACAGGACCTAATGCACCGCAACACGCAGATATCTGCAGGCGCTCGGCGCTACGTAAGTCCCGCTTTGAGGGCGGCTTCGGGGAGATGTAAAAACTCCTCCCCCGTTTGCACGGGAGAGGAGCCAAAGTTCAGGAGATTAGCCCGCGTTTACACGGTTACGCTGGCGCATATATTCGCCATCCGCAATGTCGAACCAACCTACCGACTCTTTCATCGCTGCAAAGTAGCTTTCAGCGATCTGAGCGTAGATAGGATCGCCCATGTTTTCTTCGCGCACTTCAGCAGCTGCAGCGCCAAATGCGTTCCAAACGTCATCAGGGAAAGATCTTGTTTGGATGCCGCCAGCGCGGAGTCTTTCAAGTGCAGCGCCATTCTCCTGCAGCGTCATCGAAAGCGACTTGGAGTTTGTTGCCGCACACGCTGCATCAACTATTTGTTTTTGTGCAGACGTGAAGCTCTCATATACATCCAAGTTGAATGACAAGGTCAGTGCCGACCCTGGCTCATGGAAGCCTGAGGTGTAGTAGATAGAGGTTGCTTCCTGGAAACCCATGCGCTCATCCGCGAACGGGCCAATCCACTCCGCACCGTCAATCTGACCAGAAGCAAGCGCCTGATAGATTTCACCGCCAGGAATGTTCTGAACGGATGCACCCAAGCGGCCAAGAACCTGACCACCCTGACCGGGCATGCGGAAGCGCAAACCCTGAAGGTCATCTGCCGAGTTGATTTCTTTGTTGAACCAACCACCTGGCTGCATCGCTGTGTTACCGCAGGTGAAGGATTTAAGGTTGAAGAGGCCTGCAAGCTCATTGTGCTGCTCGTGACCACCACGGTTATAGTACCAGTTGGCAAATTCTTGACCAGTCATACCAAAAGGCACTGAGGTAAAGAATGCAAAGCCAGGGTGCTGGTTAAGGAAGTAGTAATCAGCCGAGTGATACATATCAGCCTGACCAGAAGACACGGCGTCAAACACTTCGAACGCGCCAACAAGGCTGCCTGCAGGCATCTTGTTGATGGTCAACTGACCATCGGTCATAGCAGTGATATAGTCTGCCGCCATCTGCGCCGCGTCATCAAAGATCGCGAAACCATCAGGAACCGAAGTTACCAATGTCAGCGTACGATTGCCCTGAGCGTAAAGTGGTGCGGCCAAAGTCGAAGCTGCGGCTGCTGTCCCCCCAAGGGCAGACGTTCTCAAGAAAGAACGACGATCCATAGTATTCCTCCCATTCGGACACTGCCGCATTGGCGCGACAGGTTTTTGTTTCAACGTCTTACTACGCTACAGCAACAAAATTGCGCCGCAACCCAATTTCCGCGCAGATACCCCAAATTTGTAAAATTTTTTTACCAAAAGAGCCATTTTTCTCACAATATATCTTAAATTATGATATAATTTTCAGATTGATGAGTGGATTTTACCCAAGCACTCAACTTAGGGTTACAATTGGGCCCAGCGCACTCGCCATAATCGGCGCTTTCGCTACGAATCTTTTCAAACGCAAAGGCACCTGCAATTTAAGCCAATCTCTACCCCTAAACCGCGTAATCCTATTGCAGAGCCTAGGGGGCCAGTAATCCCCAAGCTCAAATGTTCGAATTCAGAAAACCATCCAATCGAGCCATTTTGGGATATAAAATTGCGCATTTTTGCCACCAAAAGACAGTTTATTTAATTTCAACCTTGCAAACGCTGTTGACCTCCCCCCCGGGGATACCTAATGTCGCCTCGATTGAAGGAGATTGGGATGCTACATTTGGTGGTCGTAAACGTGGGAGTGACAGCGCGCATGGGTCGGTGACGATAGCCATAAGAACCCCCGTGCGCCCTCGGACATCACCGAGGGCTTTTTTGTACGCGACACCCCATAAAAACCGCCCTACGTAACGGCCAAAGTGTAAAACGAAGGACAAAGACAGATGACGCGTCAGATGACCGGTGCAAAGATAGTAGTCGAAGCCTTAATTGAACAAGGCGTTGATACGGTGTTCGGATATCCAGGTGGCGCAGTTCTGCCTATTTATGACGAAATCTTTCAGCAAAACCACATTCGCCACATTCTCGTGCGCCATGAACAAGGGGCGGTACACGCCGCCGAAGGTTATGCCCGCGCTACCGGCAAACCAGGCGTTGTCTTGGTCACCTCCGGCCCCGGCGCCACCAATGCTGTTACGGGGTTAGTGGATGCTTTGATGGATTCTATCCCAATTGTCGTTCTGACGGGTCAGGTTCCAACCTTCATGATCGGCTCGGACGCGTTCCAAGAGGCCGACACAGTCGGCATCACCCGCCCCTGCACTAAAATGAACTGGTTGGTTAAAGATACAGATCACTTGTCATCCACCATTCATGAGGCCTTCCATATCGCCACAAAAGGCCGCCCCGGGCCCGTGCTGATCGACATCCCAAAAGATGTGCAATTCGCGACAGGCACCTATGTCGAAAAGTCGCGCGCGAAGGTTGACCACTACACCCCGCGCGTCAAGGGCGACACCGCGGTGATCACCGCCTTGGTCGAGGCCATGGAACAGGCCGAGCGTCCAATTTTTTACACAGGCGGCGGCGTGATCAATTCTGGGCCCGCGGCAAGCATGATGCTTCGTGAACTGGTCGAAACGACTAATTTTCCAATCACGTCAACCTTAATGGGACTTGGCGCCTATCCTGCATCAGGCGAGAAATGGTTAGGGATGCTGGGTATGCATGGCCTTTATGAGGCCAACCTTGCCATGCATGGGTGCGATTTAATGATCAATATTGGCGCGCGGTTTGACGACCGCATCACGGGGCGCATCAACGCCTTCTCGCCGAACAGCCTAAAGGCGCATGTCGATATTGATCCCTCTTCGATAAACAAAGTGATCCATGCGGATTTCCCCATAATCGGGGATGTCTCCCACGTGTTGGAAGATATGCTGCGAATATGGAAATCGCGCGGCAGCAAAACAAATTCCGCTGCGCTCAAAAAATGGTGGCGCCAGATTGAAGAATGGCGCGCCGTGAAATGCCTAAGCTATAAAAATTCAACCAAGACAATCAAACCGCAATTTGCGCTTGAGCGGCTTGAGGCGCTGACAAAAGGCATGGATCGCTACATCACCACTGAGGTCGGTCAGCACCAAATGTGGGCTGCGCAATATCTGGGTTTTGAAGACCCAAATCGCTGGATGACCTCTGGTGGCCTTGGCACAATGGGCTATGGCACGCCCGCCTCAATCGGTGTGCAGGTGGCACATCGTGACGCCTTGGTGATCAATGTCGCAGGCGAGGCATCATGGCTGATGAATATGCAAGAGATGGGCACCGCTGTGCAATACCGTCTGCCCGTTAAGCAATTCATCCTTAACAACGAGCGCCTTGGTATGGTGCGCCAATGGCAGGAATTGCTTCATGGCGAACGCTACAGCCATTCATGGTCAGAGGCCCTGCCCAATTTCGTGAAACTGGCCGAAGCGTTCGGGTGCAAGGGTATCATGTGCGACAATCCTGATGATCTCGATGAGGCGATCAAAGAAATGCTCGCCTATGACGGGCCCGTGATTTTCGACTGTTTGGTTGAGAAGCATGAAAATTGCTTCCCAATGATCCCATCGGGCAAGGCACATAATGAAATGTTGTTGGGCGAGGCTGAAACCCAAGGCGTGATTGACGCCAAGGGCAGCGTCTTGGTCTAAGGAAAGGGTGTAATCATGTCTCCGCTCAATATCGAAAAAGGCTCTAGCAGCCATTCGGCCTATGATCTGCGCAGCCATATGTCTGACGCGATTGAAACCCACACGCTCGCGGTTTTGGTGCAAAACGAAGCGGGCGTTCTGGCCCGTGTCATCGGGCTGTTTTCGGGCCGTGGTTATAATATCGAAAGCCTGACTGTGGCTGAGGTTGATCATGCAGGCCATCGGTCACGCATCACGATTGTGACCTCAGGCACGCCGCAGGTGATCAACCAAATTAAAATGCAGCTTGAGCGTATGGTGCCCGTCCATGAGGTGCATGACCTCACCGTGGAAGGCGCGATGGTCAGCCGTGAATTGGCCTTGTTCAAGGTCAAAGGTAAGGGTGAGCATCGTGTCGAAGCCTTGCGCATTGCCGAGATTTTCCGCGCCAATGTGGTGGACAGCACTTTGGAAAGTTTCGTCTTTGAAATCACAGGCACGCCCGAGAAAATTGACGCCTTTGCCGATCTCATGCGCCCCTTGGGCCTGTTAGAGGTTGCCCGCACAGGCGTTGCTGCCATTGCGCGCGGTGCGTAACCGCATGGGTCGCTTCCCATAGTCTCAAAGGTCGCGTTTTGATAAGATCAGCGCGGCCTTAGCCTTCAAAAAAGATCATCCCCATTTGGGGCGCATCTTTTCTTGGGGGGAAAGACCTATGCCTGATGATTTGATCAAGCACGATCTCGACAGCGTTCTTGCGCCAATTTCGCGCGCCAATGGCCTGCCGAATGCGCATTACACCGACCCCGCAACAATCGCTCGTGAAAACCGCGCGGCGCTTGAGCATCAATGGGCCGCTTTGGCCGTTGGGGCCGATGTGCCTGAAAATGGTGATGCAAAACCGATTGAATTTTTGGGCCAACCCCTGCTGCTTTTGCGCGATGACACAGGGGCGGTGCGGGTCTTTTTCAACATCTGCCGCCACCGCGGTATGATCTTGGTCGATGCGCCGCGCAAAATTGAAGGCGCGATCCGCTGCCCCTATCATTCATGGTGCTATGCCAAGGATGGCCGACTTGTAGCCACACCCCATGTGGGCGGGCCGGGCCAGAACCAACATGAAGGGATTGAGCGGGCGACCTTGGGCCTCAAAGAGGTACGCAGCCATATCTGGCGGGATGTGGTGTTTATCAACCTTTCGGGCGACGCTCCCGATTTTGAAACCCAACACCAAGCCGCCCTCACCCGTTGGGCTGAATTTGAAAAGCCGCTCTATCATGGCGGCGAAGACAGCCGCTTTACCTTGGATGTGAATACGAATTGGAAACTCGCGGTCGAGAATTATTGCGAGAGCTATCACTTGCCATGGGTGCATCCGGGCCTGAACAGCTATTCGCGCCTAGAAGATCACTATCACATTGAAGAAGAACAAAAATTCTCGGGCCAAGGCACGCTTGTCTATCGCCAGCTCAAGGATGAGAAAGGTCAAAGCTTTCCTGATTTTGACGGGCTGTCGCAGACATGGAACACCGCCGCTGAATATATCGCGCTTTATCCCAATGTCTTGCTGGGCGTGCATCGCGATCATGCCTTTGCGATCATCCTAGAGCCTGTCGCCCATAACCGCACGCGCGAGCATGTGCATCTCTACTATGCCACACCAAAGACCGATCCTGCCTTGCGCGCGAAAAACGCCAAGCTGTGGAAGGATGTCTTTATCGAAGATATTTTTGTGGTGGAGGGGATGCAAAAAGGGCGTGCTGCCGCAGGGTTTGATGGGGGCCGCTTTGCCCCCGCGATGGACGGGCCGACACATATGTTCCACCAATGGGTGGCGCAGCGGTTGCGCGACACGGAAAGCGGATTGTGAGCGCCCCAAAATCCGCGCTTGATGCAGCACTTCTTGCGGCCCATGCGGCAGGCGATAAAGAACGCATTGCGCAGATATATGCCAAGGCCGCCGATGATATGGGTGCGGCCTCTGCCGCGTTTTATTTGACACATGCTTATGTGTTTGCCCTAGATGCAGGGCTGCCCGAGGCCGAAACCTATCGCCGTGCCTTGGTCGAATTGGGGGCCGAGCCGACCGGCTAGGCGCTCACCCACCCCCCAAAATGCGGCGCACATAATTTTGTGTCTCCTGAAAGGGCGGCACGCCGCCATGGGTGTTTACGGCTTGTGGCCCTGCATTATAGGCCGCCAAGGCCAAACGCCATGAGCGGAAATTGCGATATTGCATCGCCAAATAGCGCGCGCCCCCTTCTAGGTTTTGCGCAGGATCATGCGGGTTTACCCCCAAGAGATCAGCGGTATCTGGCATCAATTGCGCCAAACCAATCGCCCCCGCATGGCTGGTGGCGCGCGGGTTCCAGTTCGATTCAACCGCAACAAGGCGTAGGAACAAATCCTCAGGCACGCCATGACGGCGCGCTGCATTGCGGGCAAGATCAAGATAGGCCTGAGGGGCCTGCCCCGAAAAGCGCGGGATCGCCGCGCCAAGGGCCGCATCGTAATCAGGGCGCATGCGTTCTGAATTGGAATATTGGCTTGAGGCGCGGCTGTCCAAAACCCGTGCCGCCGAACGGAAACGATCAAGGCTATTGCCATCGGCCATAGAGATTTGCCCAAATATTAGGACAAATCCCACAGAAATCAGGCTGACTTTCTGCACCTTCACGGCCCATTCACCTCATAAAACCTGTGTTGTTTTAGCCTGTATCCCCCACAGCGCCAAGCGCTTGTACGCCGCCTGCAAATGAAATTCGGGTTTCATTAACCAATTTACGATGGTCTAAACATATCTCAAAGGCGCAGATTCGCGGCCACGACTATGGGAGAGGTGACATGGCAGGTTCAGTTAATAAGGTAATTCTGGTCGGGAATTTGGGGCGCGACCCTGAGGTGCGCAGCTTTCAGAATGGCGGCAAAGTGTGCAATTTGCGCATCGCGACATCTGAAAACTGGAAAGATCGCAACACAGGCGAGCGGCGCGAGCGCACAGAATGGCACTCGGTGGCGATTTTCTCAGAACCTTTAGCCCGCATTGCAGAACAATATCTGCGCAAAGGGTCAAAGGTCTATATCGAAGGCCAATTGGAAACCCGCAAATGGCAGGATCAAAATGGGCAGGATCGTTATACGACCGAGGTGGTCTTGCGCCCCTATCGTGGCGAGTTGACCTTGCTTGATGGTCGCAATGACCAATCGGATGGTGGTGGCAGCTATGGCGATAGCGGGGGCTATGGCGGCGCAGATGACCGCATCAGCGGCGGCGGTTTCCCAGATGATCGCGGAATGGATCGCGGTGGTGCAGGCCAATCCATGCCAAGCGATATGGATGACGAAATCCCCTTCTAAGTTGCTTGCCCCCCCTGCCCCAAGCGCGTAAATCCTCATCACAAATTTGGTAAATGCCACCCGCGCGGGTTGCGCGTGGTGGCTTTTGTCAGGCACAAGATCGGCACAGCGCAACAAAGCGAGACACGCATATGAGCAAATCGGCCCAAAAATCCCTGTCCAAGATTTTTGTCTGGGCAATCCTTGGCCTGCTATTTGTGGCCCTAGCAGGCTTTGGGATCGGGTCGTTCTCAGGTGGCGCCTCGCGGATGGGATCGGTCGGCGATATTGAGATCAGCGCCGAAGATTATGCCCGCGCCCTAGATCAAGAATTGCGTGCCCGCAGCGGGGAGACGGGGCAAAATGTGACCCTGTCGATGCTGATTGCCAACGGCATAGATGCACAGGTGCGTCAGGGCCTTTTTGCGCGCGCGGCCCTTGATAATGAGGCGGCGATGATGACGCTCTCCATCGGGGATGAGGAGATCGCCAACCAGATTTTGCAAATCCCCGCTTTCCAAGGCGCAGATGGCACGTTCGACCGCCAAGCCTATGAGTTTTTTCTCAGCCAACGTGGTTTGAGTGCAGGCGAATTTGAGGAAGAAATTCGTGCGGATATAGCCCGCTCCATCCTGCAATCTGCGATTTTGGGGCGTGTGCCTGCGCCTGCGGCATTGGTTGATCCTTTGGTGGCCTATCAACAAGAATCCCGTGGCTTTTCTTATCTGCCTTTGACCGCCGCCGATTTGGACGCCCCCGTGCCTGCCCCTACGGAAGAGCAGATCACAACCCATTACGAGGCGTTCCCAGATCGCTTTACCCTGCCCGAGGCCCGCGAGATCACCTATATCTGGATCACGCCCAACATCATCATGGATGATATCCCCGTCAGCGACAGCACGCTGCAAAGCCTCTATCAGGAACGCATTGAGGAATACCGCCAACCCGAGCGCCGCTTGGTGGAGCGTTTGGTCTACCCCACCGAAGCGGAGGCCGAAGCCGCTTGGACGCGGCTCAATGACGACAGCGCAGATTTTGAAACCCTCGTGAGCGAACGTGGGCTGTTGTTGGAAGACACCGACATGGGGGATGTTACCCGTGATGATCTCTCTGCCGCCGAGGCAGAGGCCGTTTTCGCCGCAAGCGATGCGGAATTCGTGGGCCCCGTTGCCTCGCCCTTTGGCCCTGCAATTTTCCGCATCAATGCCGTGTTGGATGCGACAGAAATCCCGTTTGAGGAGGTTCAGGACGACCTGCGCAGCGAAGTCACGGCGGATGCCGCGCGCCGCGCCATTTCTGACCTGCGCGAAGGGTTTGACGACCTCCTCGCCTCAGGCGCCACCCTTGAGGAGGTCGCGGATGAGACGCAAATGGTGCTTAGCACAATCCGCTATGATGGCAGCCAAGAGGATGGCATTGCCGCCTACGAAGCTTTCCGCGCGGTTGCAGACACGATTGAAGACGGGGATTTCCCCGAAATTCTCGATCTCTCCGATGGCGGGGTATTCGCGCTGCGGCTTGACCAAATCGTGTTGCCAACCCTGCCGCCTCTTGACGATGTGCGCGCGGATGTCATCGCGGATTGGACAATCTATGCTACCCAAGACGCGCTCTTGGCCCGCGCCGAAGAAATCCGCGCCGATATTGCGGCCTCGGGTCGGCGCCTTGAGCGGTTTGGCGGCTTGATGCGCGAGACAGATGTGCGGCGCAATGACTTTATCGCGGATACGCCTGACGCGCTGGTGCAAACAGTGTTTGGCCTGTACCGCACGGGCGAGATTGCGGTTGTCGGCGGTGAGGCGCAGGCCTTGGTGGTGCGCCTTGATGCGATCAACCCCGCCGATCGCGCCGACCCTGACACGGATCTACTGGCCAATATCCTGACCCAACAAATCAGCCAGTCCCTGACGGCCGATTTATTCGAAGATTTCGGACGCCAGATGCAATCGGCGGTCGGCCTCACCTTTAACCAATCCGTGGTCAACCAAGTCCACGCATCCTTCCCATAAGGCACGGATCATGGCGCTAATCACCCGTTTTGACAGCTTCGCCGAAGGTTGGGCGCAAGGCAAAAACCAAATTGTCTATGCCCGTTTGGCTGCTGATTTGGACACGCCTGTTTCGCTGATGCTGAAACTTGCCAATGCGGGCCAAGACAGTGTCATGCTTGAATCTGTCACGGGCGGGGAATTGCGCGGCCGCTATTCAATCGTGGGCATGGCCCCCGATGTGATCTGGGAATGTCACGGCACACAGGCGCGGATCAACCGCAACGCTGCCCAAGATCGGGATCATTTTGTTGAGTGCGACAGCGCGCCCCTCACCTCGCTGCGCGCGCTTTTGGCTGAAAGTCAAATTGATCTGCCCGCCGATATGCCACAGGCCGCAGCGGGTCTATTCGGCTATTTGGGCTATGACATGATCCGTTTGGTGGAGCATTTGCCCAATGTGAACCCAGACCCTCTTGGCCTGCCTGATGCCGTGATGATGCGCCCGTCTTTGGTTGCAGTGCTAGATGGAGTTAAGGGCGATGTAACCTTGGTGTCGCCTGCGTTCTTCTCGGCGGATATTTCGGCGGAAACCGCCTATGCGGCGGCCTGCGAGCGGGTGCAAGAAGCGCTCGACAAGCTCGAACAGGCCCCTGCTATCGCACAACGTCATTTGGGGGCGGATGCAGACACATCTGACGTTGAGCCCGTTTCCAATTTCACCAAAGAGGGCTATTTCGCTGCCGTGGATAAGGCCAAGGCCTATATTCGGGCGGGCGATATTTTTCAGGTTGTCCCCTCGCAGCGCTGGACGCAGGATTTCCCGCATCCGCCCTTCGCTCTCTATCGCGCACTGCGGCGCACCAACCCCTCACCCTATATGTTCTTCTTCAATTTCGGGCCCTATCAGGTAGTTGGCGCAAGCCCAGAGATTTTGGTGCAGGTCAAAGGCAGCCAAGTCACCATTCGCCCGATTGCAGGCACACGCCCCCGCGGCGCAACGCCCGAAGAAGATCGCGCGCTTGAGGTGGATTTGCTGAGCGATAAAAAGGAATTGGCAGAACATCTGATGCTGCTGGATTTGGGCCGCAACGATGTGGGTCGTGTCGCAAAAATAGGCACGGTTCGTCCGACCGAAGAATTCGTTGTCGAGCGCTATAGCCATGTGATGCATATCGTCTCGAATGTGGTAGGCGAATTGTCGGATGAGCATGACGCGCTTTCCGCCCTTTTGGCGGGTCTGCCCGCAGGCACAGTCTCGGGCGCGCCCAAATTGCGCGCCATGCAGATCATTGACGAGTTAGAGCCAGAAAAGCGCGGTATTTATGGGGGCGGTGTCGGGTATTTCAGCGCGGGCGGCGATATGGATATTTGTATCGCCTTGCGCACGGCTGTTTTGAAAGATACACGGCTTTACATCCAAGCCGGAGGGGGCGTTGTTTATGACAGTGACCCCGAGGCAGAATTAATGGAAACCGTGAACAAATCGCGCGCGTTGCGCAAAGCGGCGGCAGAGGCCGCGCAGTTCGCCGGCCAACCCCAAAGCAAAGACTAGACTAGAACGCCTAGCGCGTGAGGGTCTTTTGCAAAATCGCTGAGACAGGCGCGGAATCTCGGGAGGGTGCGACCACGGGATAAGGGAGTGCGGCCTCTTGGGCTTGCTCCACTATCTCGCCTGTGTCTTGCCCACAGAAATGGGATGTGCCCAATAATCCCGCCACAGAGATCACCGTGCCGATCACGGCACCAACCAAAAACCCGTTTATATCCGACTTTACCCTATCTTGTGCCAATCAATCTGCGCAGCGCCGCATGTTTTCAGCCCTACCTCCCTTGACCCCGAGGCGCGGCTCTGAACATTTATAGCCTGAGTGATCTGCACAAAGACCCCCAATTCCGCGAGACCGTCATGCTTCTCTTGATCGATAATTACGACAGTTTCACCTATAACCTTGTTCACTACTTGGGCGAGCTTGGGGCAGAAACCCGCGTTTTGCGCAATGACGCGCTGACGGTGACCGAGGCCTTGGCCATGGGCCCCGATGGGATTGTTCTCTCGCCTGGGCCTTGTGACCCCGCACAGGCAGGTATCTGCCTTGAACTAACCCGCGCCGCAGCCGAGGCCCGCGTGCCGCTCGTTGGCGTGTGCTTGGGGCATCAAACCATTGGCGAGGCTTTCGGGGGTAAAGTCTTGCAGTGCCATGAAATCGTGCATGGCAAATTGGGCGAGATCCATCATAAGGGCATCGGTGTCTTCGCAGGCCTACCCTCGCCCCTTTTGGCCACGCGCTATCACAGCTTGGTGGTTGAGCGCGCCTCCCTCCCCGATTGTCTTCAGGTCACGGCAGAATTAACAGACGGCACTATTATGGGGCTGCGCCATAAAACCCTGCCAATTGAGGGCGTGCAATTTCATCCCGAAAGCATCCGCTCAGAACATGGCCATGCGATGCTAAAAACCTTTATCGACACCACGAAGGGAGCGTTGCCTGCATGAGCGATGCAATGAAACCCCTGATCTTTGCGGCCTCAGAAGGGCCGCTGTCCCGCGCACAGGCAGAGACGGCCTTTACTCATCTGTTCGATGGCACAGCAACCGCCGCGCAAATGGGGGGCTTGTTGATGGCCTTGCGCGCGCGCGGTGAATCCGTCTCGGAATATGCGGCGGCGGCGGCTGTGATGCGCGCAAAATGTACCGCCGTTTCAGCGCCAGCAGGCGCGATGGATATCGTGGGGACAGGTGGCGATGGCATGGGCACGCTGAACATTTCCACCGCGACCGCCTTTGTGGTTGCGGGCGCAGGAGTGACCGTGGCCAAACATGGCAATCGCAATCTGTCGTCCAAATCAGGGGCTGCAGATGCGCTGACCGCGTTGGGGGTCAATGTCATGGTCGGTGCCGATGTTGCAGAACGTGCGATCAATGAAATTGGCATCGGCTTTATGATGGCCCCGATGCATCACCCCGCGATCAAACATGTCATGCCGGTGCGCCAAGAATTGGGATGTAAAACCATCTTCAACATCCTTGGGCCATTGACCAACCCCGCAGGGGTGACACGGCAATTAACGGGGGCCTTTGCGATTGACCTGATTTTCCCAATGGCTGAGGTTCTTAAGGATTTGGGATCCGAAAAAGCATGGCTTGTCCATGGGGATGATGGCAGCGATGAGGTGTCGATCTGCGGGGCCACACAGGTTGCAAAGCTTGAGGATGGTAAAATCACAGGCGTTGAAATTCACCCCGAGGATGCAGACCTACCCGTTCACCCCTTGCGCGATATCTTGGGCGGCTCTCCTGCGGAAAATGGCCGCGCCTTTGCCGCGCTACTTGAGGGTGCGCCATCGGCCTATCGAGATGCAGTTTTGCTTAATTCAGCCTGTGCGCTCGTGGTCGCTGATCACGCCAGTGATCTGCGTGAAGGGGCCGAGATGGCTCGCGACAGCATCGACAGCGGCAAGGCCAAGGCAAAACTGAACGCCCTTGCCCGCCTGACATTGCAAGCCTGACATCGGAGGCCGCATGAGCACCCCCACGATCCTAGAAAAAATCAAAGCCTATAAGCTTGAGGAAATTGCAGCCGCTAAGGCAGCGATCCCTCTCAGCGAGGTTGAGGATGCGGCGCGCAATGCCCCGCCGATCCGCCCCTTCGCCGAAGCGCTGCAAGAGGCCAGTCGCGAAGGCTATGGTTTGATTGCTGAAATCAAGAAGGCGAGCCCCTCCAAAGGGTTGATCCGCCCTGATTTTGATCCGCCTGCCCTTGCGCGCGCCTATGAGGCGGGCGGGGCCACCTGCCTCTCGGTTCTGACCGACACGCCCAGTTTCCAAGGTGCGCCTGACTATCTGGTAGCGGCGCGCGCCGCCACCGCCCTGCCCGCGCTGCGCAAAGATTTCCTCTATGACACCTATCAGGTGGTCGAGGCGCGCGCTTGGGGGGCCGATTGTATTTTGATCATCATGGCATCTGTCAGCGATGCCCAAGCCGCCGAGCTTGAGGCCGCCGCCTTTGATTGCGGAATGGATGCACTGATCGAAGTGCATGATGAGGCTGAGCTAGAGCGCGCAAACGCCCTAAAATCGCGGCTCTTGGGGATCAACAACCGCAATCTCAACACCTTTGAGACAAGCCTTGATACAACACGCCGTCTGTCGCGCATGGCCCCAGAAGATCGGCTTTTGATCTGCGAAAGCGGGTTATTCACCCCCGCAGATTTGGCCGATATGACAAAATATGGGGCGCGCAGTTTCCTAATCGGCGAAAGCCTGATGCGTGCGGCTGATGTGGCCGCGGCCACAAGCGCGCTGCTATCAGACCCCTATACGGGCACAATGTGAGGGCGGCATGAGTGAGCAAAAACTGACCCATTTCGACAAAGACGGACGGGCGCATATGGTGGATATCTCTGCTAAAGACGCGACTGACCGCGTGGCGATGGCCGAATGTTTTGTGCGCATGGCCCCTGAGACATTGGCGCTTGTGGAAAGTGGCAGTGCAAAAAAGGGCGATGTTTTGGGGGTCGCGCGGCTTGCGGGGATTATGGGGGCGAAGAAAACCGCCGATTTGATCCCGCTTTGCCATCCTTTGTCCTTGTCAAAAGTGGCCTTGACGCTCGAGGCGGACAGCGCCTTGCCTGGGGTGCGGATTGTGGCGATTGTCAAAACCACGGGCCAAACAGGGGTTGAGATGGAGGCGCTGACCGCCGCCTCCACCGCCGCGCTGACCGTCTATGACATGCTCAAAGCCGCCGACCGCGCGATGGAAATCGGCGGGCTGCGCGTGCTGCTAAAAGATGGCGGCAAATCAGGGAAATACGAGGCGCAATGATTTCCGTAAGTGAGGCCCTCGTGCGCTGTTTGGAGTTGGCGCAGCCCATAGGTGTCGAAGACATCCCGTTGCGCCATGCAGCGGGGCGGGTTTTGGCGCGGCCTGTTGTGGCGGTGCGTGATCAGCCGCCCTTTGCGGCCTCTGCGATGGATGGCTATGCAATTCGCAAAGCGGATCTCTGCCTTGGTGCGCGGCTGCGCGTGGTGGGTGAGGCCCCAGCAGGGCAAGCATGGCAGGGCCAGTTTGGCCAAGGTGAGGCGGTGCGGATTTTCACGGGCGCACCACTGCCGCAAGGGGCTGACCATATTGTGATCCAAGAAGATGTCACCGTCGAAGACGATCATATCGTGATTAATGCAGTGGATGACGCGCCCCATATTCGCCCGGAAGGCGCTGATTTCAAAGCAGGGGCAGAGATGTCTCCGCCCTGCCGCCTGGCCCCTGCGGATCTGGCCTTGGCGGCGGCCATGAATGCGCCGCGTCTCTCGGTTTATCGCCGCCCTGAGGTTGCAATCATTGCCACAGGGGATGAGTTGGTCAGCCCCGGCCAAAACCCGCGCCCTGATCAAATCATTGCCTCAAACACCTATGGTTTGGCCGCAATGGCCGAGGCCGAGGGGGCAGTCGTGCGCCTGTTGCCGATTGCGCGCGACACGCGCGACAGCCTTGCCGCCACATTTGAGATGGCCAAAGGCGCGGATTTGATTGTCACTGTGGGCGGCGCATCGGTGGGCGATCATGATTTGGTCGGGGCCGTGGCCCAAGGTCTGGGACTTGAGCGCAGCTTTTATAAAATTGCAATGCGCCCCGGAAAGCCCTTGATGGCAGGGCGCATGGGGGATGCGGCCCTCTTAGGTTTGCCAGGAAACCCAGTATCCGCCATGGTGTGTGGGCATCTTTTCATGGTGCCACTATTGCGCGCCTTCCAAGGCCTGCCCAAAACCCCACGCCGCACCAAACAGGCGCATCTGTCTGTGGATCTGCCCGCCAATGGCCACCGCGCCCATTACATGCGCGCTAGCCTGACGCCACAAGATGGGGCAGCGCTGCCACAAATTGCGCCCTTTACAAGCCAAGACAGCGCCCTCTTGACCATTTTCGCCGAAGCGGGTGCCTTGTTGATCCGCCCTCCGCATGACGGGCCGCGCAAGGCGGGTGATGTTGTAGATTACCTCAGCCTTTAAAACCTAAAATTGCAGGGGCGTTGACAAAATAGGCGAACAAGGGTAGAACATTCATCGAACATAACCGTATCATACAAAGTGATGCATGAGCAGAGGCCCGTTCGAAATGTTGACGAAAAAGCAGCTAGACCTGTTGGAATTCATCCACCGCCGCATGCAAAAGGACGGTGTTCCCCCCAGTTTTGATGAGATGAAAGATGAGCTGGATTTGCGTTCAAAATCAGGCATCCATCGCCTGATCACTGCACTTGAGGAACGGGGATTTATCCGCCGTCTGGCCCATAAGGCACGCGCGTTGGATATCGTAAAACTGCCCAATGCGTTAGAACAAAAATTTAGTACTGGGGCCAAATCAGGCTTCGCACCCCGCGTGATAGAGGGGGATCGCGTCGACCCGCCCGCCCGCGCGCAAGCGGTTGAGACCCGCGGGGTCAGCGAATTGCCGATGATGGGCCGCATCGCTGCAGGCACCCCAATTGAGGCTTTGGCAGAAATCTCGCATCACGTCAGCGTGCCAGCCTCGATGTTGGCCGCAGGGCGGGCGCATTACGCGCTTGAGGTCAAAGGCGACTCCATGATTGAGGCGGGCATCAATGATGGCGATATGGTCATCATCGAAGAACGCAACAGCGCCGAGAATGGTGATATCGTTGTGGCCTTGGTCGAAGGCTACGAGGCCACGCTGAAACGCTTTCGCCGCAAGGGCAATATGATCGCGCTAGAGGCAGCAAACACTGCCTATGAAACCCGCGTTCTGCCCGAAGGTCAGGTGAAGGTGCAAGGTCGCCTTGTTGGCTTGGTGCGGGTTTACTAATCCCCCTCTTATCGCGACCTGCCAGACCAAAGCCGCGCACCCTGAGATGCGCGGCTTGTTGCTATGGTCATTGGGCCGATAACCCCTTTGGGGCAAATGCAACGCCACAGCGGCCGCACGGGTCATGGTGACGCGGTCCAGGGTAAGGCGCGGCGCTTCTGAGGCCGAGCGATCCATCGTCACCATCCGCCCCTCAATCACGCCATAATCAGGCCATTCCAAGATAGGGGCCTGCATTTGATGGGCTCACTATGCCTCAAGGGACAGCCCCATTTAGAAAGGAGAAAGCCTGATAGAGTTTAGCGCAATCCTCCCACGCAGCCAAACACCAAGAGCCGCGCAGCACAGCCCCAAAAAAAAGCGGCGATGCGCGCGCCCCTGTCAGGTTCAAAGGGCAGCGCAAAGTAAACTGCGATACCTGCGGCCAAGAGGACAGGCCCCCATAAAAATCGATCTTGGGCTTGTGCGCATAGGTTAAAAATAACAGCGCGCAAACTAAGGCGGTGCGTCCACATACGGATCGATGGAAGTGGTGCTGCAACCGGTACGTTCTGCGCCCTTGTTTCCCTGATGCCGAGTGCCTAAACACAGGGCCAAACCTAGCCGTAAGTTTGTAAGAGAAGGGTTAAGGGCCACCGCCCAAACCCGCGAAAGGAAAGCCGATGAGCCAGCCTGTCACACGTTTCGCCCCCTCGCCCACGGGGTATTTGCATATTGGCGGCGCGCGCACGGCCTTGTTCAACTGGCTTTACGCGAGCGGGCGGGGTGGAAAATTCCTACTTCGGATCGAAGATACGGATCGCGCCCGCTCGACCCCAGAGGCGACAGAGGCCATTTTAAAGGGCTTGGCTTGGCTTGGCCTCGACTGGGATGGGGAACCCATCAGCCAGTTTGAGCGCGCAGACCGCCATGCCGAAGTGGCGCGCGCGATGCTGGAAAATGGCACGGCCTATAAATGCTTTGCCACTCAAGACGAGATCGAAGCCTTTCGCGAGGCGGCGCGGGCCGAAGGCAAATCCACCCTTTATCAAAGCCCGTGGCGGGATGCGGCCCCTGAAACCCACCCTGACGCGCCTTTTGTGATCCGTCTGCGCGCGCCGCGTGATGGTGAAACCATCATCGAAGATCAGGTTCAGGGGCGTGTCACCATCGGCAACGCACAGTTGGATGATATGGTTTTGCTGCGCTCGGACGGAACCCCGACCTATATGTTGGCGGTGGTGGTCGATGACCATGACATGGGTGTGACCCATGTGATCCGCGGCGATGACCATCTCAACAATGCCGCACGGCAAAGCCAGATTTATCACGCAATGGGATGGGATTTACCGATTTGGGCGCATATCCCGCTGATCCACGGGCCAGACGGCAAAAAACTGTCCAAACGTCACGGCGCTTTGGGGGTCGAGGAATATGCCGCGATGGGATACCCGCCTGCCGCAATGCGCAATTATCTCGCCCGTCTGGGATGGAGCCATGGTGATGATGAATTGTTCACCGATGCCCAAGCGACCGAATGGTTTGATCTGGGCGGCATTGGCAAATCGCCTGCGCGGCTTGACTTCAAAAAGCTCGAAAATGTCTGCCAATGGCATATCGCACAGATGGAAGATGCCGCGCTTTTGGGGGATATTGAAACATATCTCGTAGCGGCCAATCAGCCCGCCCTTTCGCAATCGCAGAAAGATGGCCTCAAATCCGCGCTCTATTGCACAAAGGATCGCGCCAAATCCCTGCTAGAGCTTTTGATGAAGGCCGCATTTATTTTGAACGAAAGACCAATAAAACCTGACGAAAAGGCCTTAGGGGCGCTGGATAATGTATCCCGTGGTATACTGAAATCATTGACTGCGCAGTTGCAGAATGCTACGTGGACGCGTGAGGGTCTTGAAACGCTGATCGGCGCAGTCGCCGAGGCGCATGAGACCAAGCTTGGCAAATTGGCAGCACCGCTTCGTGCGGCCTTGTCGGGACAAACAGTTTCACCGAGTGTCTTTGATATGATGCTCGTGCTGGGTCGGGACGAATCCATTGCCCGACTTATGGATGCAACGGTTGGTGCGGATTAAACCAGACCCGCACCAATGAGGCCCCAAGCGCATGCTACGGCCAGATACGTAAACACCTCCCGTGCAAACCCTGTGTTTTGCGCGGCAAAGCGAGAGGGAACGTCATGACTGACACGAAAACGGCCAAACTCAGCATCAATGATCGCGACTTCGATCTACCCGTCTACAGCCCCACAGCAGGGCCTGATGTCATCGACATCACCAAACTATATGGCCAAGCGGGCGTGTTCACCCATGACCCAGGCTTTACCTCCACCTCGTCTTGCGAAAGCCAGATCACCTTTATTGATGGCGACAAGGGCGAGCTTTTGCACCGCGGCTATCCCATCGACCAACTGGCGAAAGATTCGCATTATCTCGAGGTTTGCTACCTCTTGCTTTATGGCGAATTGCCGACAGCGGCAGAATTGGAAGATTTCGAGACCCGCGTGACCCGTCACACCATGATCCACGAACAGATGCATAATTTCTTCCGTGGCTTCCGCCGTGACGCGCATCCAATGGCGACAATGGTGGGTGTCGTGGGCGCAATGTCGGCCTTTTATCATGACAGCACCGATATTGCGGATCCTTGGCAGCGCGAAGTGGCCTCGATCCGTATGATCGCAAAAATGCCAACTATTGCCGCGATGGCCTATAAATATTCTATCGGTCAACCCTTTGTGTATCCACGCAATGACCTCGATTATGCGACCAATTTCTTGCGGATGTGCTTTGCCGTGCCCGCCGAGGAATATGTGCCTGATCCTGTGTTGAGCCGCGCCATGGATCGCATCTTTACGCTGCACGCAGATCACGAACAGAACGCCTCAACTTCAACGGTGCGCTTGGCGGGCTCGTCAGGGGCGAACCCGTTTGCCTGTATCGCGGCGGGTATTGCCTGCCTTTGGGGGCCTGCGCATGGCGGTGCGAACCAAGCCTGTCTTGAAATGCTGCACGAAATTGGCACTGTGGATCGCATTCCCGAATATATCGCTCGCGCAAAAGACAAAAATGACCCGTTCCGCCTGATGGGCTTTGGTCACCGCGTTTATAAAAACTTTGATCCGCGCGCGAAGGTGATGAAGGAAAGCGCCGATGAGGTACTCGATCTGTTGGGTGTAGAAAACAACCCAACCTTACAAGTTGCGAAAGAACTTGAAAAAATCGCGCTTGAGGACAGCTATTTCGCGGATAAGAAACTCTATCCAAACGTGGATTTCTATTCGGGCATCATCCTTGATGCGATGGGGTTCCCAACCTCCATGTTCACGCCAATTTTCGCGGTCAGCCGCACAGTGGGTTGGATTGCGCAATGGAAGGAAATGCTGAACGACCCTGCTGCCAAAATTGGCCGTCCGCGTCAGCTTTATACAGGCCCAACCAAGCGCAATTATGTCGATATCGCCAAGCGCTAAGGCACGAATTTGGATAAAAAAGAAAAGCCACCCTCTTGGGGGCGGCTTTTTTGTCTTGCGGGGCAGCGGTGGATTACCCCGCGCCTTCGATCAAGACCAATTCGCGAATTGAGCTGTCCTTGGCAAATGACATCGCCTCTTGATAGGCGGGGCTGTCATAGCAGGCATTGGCATCTGCCAAACTAGGGAACCAGATCACCACATTGCGCGCATGACCCTGCCCTTCTTTGATGATCACCTCACCACCACGAGCCAAGAATTTGCCGCCAAAAGCAGCAATCGGGGGGCCTGCCAATTCGGCATAGCGCGCATATTCCTCTGGATTTGTAACGGTGACATGCGCCACCCAATATGCCCCTGCCATGTTATGCTACTCCCTTAATCACATCACGCACGGCCGCAAGCGCTGCATCGGCTTGGGTGGCATCCTTCGCCCCCCCTTGCGCCAAATCTGCGCGGCCACCGCCACCCTTACCGCCAAGCGCCTCAACGGCTGCCTTGACCAGATCAACGGCGCTGAGCCGCGCGGTTAGATCATCGCTGACCCCCGCGGCCACTGCGGCCTTGCCATCCACCTCGGCAATCAAAAGAACCGCGCCAGAGCCAATTTTGGCCTTATGCGCATCAATCAGGCTGGGCAGATCTTTGCCCGTGACACCTGCAACCACCTGCCCAAAAAAGGCGATGCCGCCAATATCTTGGGCAGCGACCTCTTTGGCCCCCGCACCACCGCCTGCAATTGCAAGCTGTTGGCGCAATTGGTCGCGTTCATTCTGAAGCGCGCGGCGCTCGTCCATCAACGACTGAACACGGGCCAAAACATCAGGGCCTTGTGCCTTGAGCATCCCGCCCAATTTACCTAGAATGCGATCTTGTTCTGCCAGATAATCAAAGGCCGCTTGACCCGTAAGCGCCTCAATACGCCGAACACCCGAGGAAGAAGCGGTTTCCACAAGGGTCACATAAAGCCCAATATCACCCGTCTGGCGGACATGGGTGCCGCCACACAGTTCAAGACTATAGGTCGCGCCATCGCTGCCCTTGCCCGACCCTGCAAGCTTGCCCATGGAGACCACGCGCACCTCATCGCCATATTTCTCACCAAAGAGCGCCTGCGCACCCAAATCACGCGCTGCATCAGGGGTCATGATCCGTGTCTCAACAGCCGCATTTTGACGGATGAATTCATTCACCTCTGCATCAACTTGCGCCAATTCCTCGGTGCTCAGCGCCTTGGCGTGCGAGAAGTCAAAGCGCAAGCGATCCGCCCCGTTCAACGAGCCACGCTGCGCCACATGATCGCCGAGCGCGCGGCGCAGGGCCTCGTGCAACAAATGCGTGGCCGAATGGTTCGAACGAATGGCGCTGCGGCGGCTGTGATCCACAACCAATTCCGCGGCCTGCCCCGTCTTAATCTTTCCCTCAGTAACCTTGGCAATGTGCAAGAACAGGCCCGCAACCTTTTTCGTGTCTGATATTTCAGCGCGGCCCGTATCAGTCTTGACCAGACCAGTATCGCCAACCTGACCGCCACTTTCACCGTAGAACGGGGTTTGGTTTGTGATAAGCGTGACAGTGCTGCCTTTTTCTGCGGCGTTCACTTCGGCCCCATCAGAAACAAGCGCCAAAATCTGACCTTCGGCCTGTTCCGTGTCATATCCCAAAAATTCGGTCGGGCCATGTTGATCGGCCAGATCATACCAAATTGCGGCATCTGCCGCCTCGCCCGAACCCGACCATGCTGCGCGCGCCTTAGCCTTTTGGGCCTCCATCGCTTGTTCAAACCCGTCTATATCAACCTTGCGGCCTTTTTCACGCAAAGCGTCTTGGGTCAAATCCAGCGGAAAGCCGTAAGTGTCATAAAGTTTGAACGCAGTCTCACCTGCCAAAGTGGCCCCTTCGGGCAGATCAACAAGGGCCTCGTCCAACAGCTTAAGCCCACGATCAAGCGTGGTGCGGAAGCGTTCTTCCTCAAGCTTGAGCGTCTCGGTGATCAGCGCCTGTGCGCGGCCAAGCTCAGGATAAGCCTGCCCCATCTGGCTGACCAAAACAGGCACGAGGCGATACATCAACGGATCTTGCGCGCCCAAAAGATGGGCGTGGCGCATCGCGCGGCGCATGATACGGCGCAACACATAACCCCGCCCCTCGTTTGAGGGCATAACCCCATCCGCAATCAAAAAGGAGGTCGAGCGCAAGTGATCCGCAATCACACGGTGATGCACATTCTTTGGACCGTTTGGTTCAACGGATGTCGCGTGCGCAGATGCCTCGATGAGGGCGCGCATCAGATCCGTGTCGTAATTGTCGTGCTTACCCTGCAAAAGCGCGCCAATCCGCTCAAGCCCCATGCCCGTATCGATGCTCTGCATCTTAAGAGGCACCATGGAGCCATCTGCGAATTGCTCGTTTTGCATGAAGACCACGTTCCAAATCTCGATGAAACGATCGCCATCTTCTTCGGCCGATCCAGGAGGGCCGCCCCAGATATGGTCGCCATGATCATAGAAAATCTCGGTGCAAGGACCGCAGGGGCCTGTTGGCCCCATTTGCCAGAAATTATCGGATGTCGCGATGCGGATGATCCGATCCTCAGGCACACCCACCTTTTTCCAAATATCAAACGCCTCATCATCGGTGTGATAGACCGTGGTCAAAAGACGTTTCGGGTCGATATCAAAATCCTTGGTGATCAATTCCCATGCAAAGGGAATGGCCTCTTTTTTAAAGTAATCCCCAAAGGAGAAATTCCCAAGCATTTCGAAAAACGTGTGATGGCGCGCCGTGTAGCCGACATTATCAAGGTCATTATGCTTGCCGCCTGCGCGCACGCATTTTTGCGCCGTGGTGGCGCGCGGCGGGTCGCGATGCTCAAGCCCTGTGAAGACGTTTTTGAACTGCACCATTCCCGAATTGGTGAACATCAAAGTCGGGTCATTGCGCGGCACAAGCGGCGAGCTTTCGACAATGGCATGGCCGTTGCGTTCAAAATATTTGAGAAAGGTTGAGCGAATATCGTTCAAACTAGCCATGGGCACGCGGTCTTTCTGACTAAATCCATCGGTTCTGCGTGGGATACAAGTTTGTCAAAGCACTGTCCACAGAACAAAAACGTGGGCCGGGGATGGAAATTTCAAGGGGCCAAAATGCAAGACGCGCGCAGCCCAAGTAGGACCACGCGCGAAACTCTACTGATGCAAGGTGTGGCGTATTAATCCTCAACCATCGCACTGTCATCACTGTCGTCCATGCCGAATTCCAAACCATGGGCGGCACGGATTTTGTCTTCGATTTCCAAAGCCATACTTGGATTGTCTTTCAGGAATTGCTTGGCGTTTTCGCGGCCCTGTCCAATCCGCTCATCCCCGTAAGAGAACCACGCACCTGATTTCTCGACCACGCCTGCTTTGACACCTAAATCAAGCAATTCGCCCGTTTTCGAGATGCCCTCGCCATACATGATGTCGAATTCAACCTGTTTAAACGGAGGGGCGACCTTGTTTTTCACCACTTTCACGCGGGTTTGGTTGCCGACAACCTCGTCACGATCCTTGATCGCGCCGATGCGGCGGATATCCAAGCGCACGGATGAGTAGAATTTCAGCGCATTGCCACCTGTAGTGGTTTCTGGACTGCCAAACATCACACCGATCTTCATGCGAATCTGGTTGATGAAAATCACCATACAATTTGAGCGCGCGATGGAACCTGTCAGCTTGCGCATCGCCTGAGACATGAGGCGCGCATGCACCCCGACCGAGCTGTCGCCCATATCGCCTTCAAGTTCGGATTTCGGGGTCAAAGCCGCAACGGAATCCACCACAACAAGGCTGACCGCACCAGACCGCACCAATGTATCGGTGATTTCAAGAGCCTGTTCCCCTGTATCGGGCTGAGAAATTAGAAGATCATCCAAGTTCACGCCCAATTTCTTGGCATATTGTGGGTCAAGCGCGTGTTCGGCATCGACAAAGGCGCAAACGCCACCCTTCTTTTGCTCTTCCGCGACCGAGTGAAGCGTCAGCGTGGTTTTCCCCGAGCTTTCAGGGCCATAGATTTCAATGATCCGCCCCTTTGGCAGACCCCCAATCCCAAGAGCGATATCGAGCCCGAGTGAGCCTGTCGATGTCGCCTCAATTTCTTGGATGGCATTCTCGCCCCCAAGACGCATGATCGAGCCCTTGCCAAATTGGCGTTCGATCTGTGCCAAGGCGCTGTCGAGTGCCTTTTGCTTTTCCGCCGCGTTGCGATCCGTCATTTCTAAAATATCCGCCATTGCCATTGGTTTGGCTCCTTATTTCACACTGCTGCCAAGGCAGCAATGCTTGCCCGTGTTCACCTCTTGTTCTCAGATATAAATGCAAACAAAAAGAGAACATTTCAAGTAAAATCTTGCAAGGCCCATGTTTTACGGAGAATAGTAAAGAAGTGGTTACGTGGATCGGCTGTGGCGATAATGTTGATATGCTCTTGTTTTTTATCAGAAGTTAGCGTTTTTCAGTGTGCCAAAAACAGGCACAACCGCATTAAAAGCCGCAACCCTGCCCTATGCGAGTGCGGCGATTCCTGACCCGCCTGGAATGAAATATGTTTCCGTGTCGCGCAATTAGGGGCGGCTTGCCCCCTCGCTATACTGGATTGATCTGACAAGCCGCGCCTCCGTGTTCACGTTTTTCCACGAAGCATCGGCCCAAATAATTAAAGATTGATTAAGATTTACGCGAGAGGTGCGGTGGGCGCAAAGATGCCTTATTTTGCCTGTAAAACGGTTAAAAAGAATCCGTCCGAGGCATTGCGCGGATCAAATCGGCGTGACTGAAGCAGGTCAAACTGGGGGTGGCGCGCCAAAAACCCATGCACTGCTTCCTCATTCTCCACACGCAGCAACGAACAGGTCATGTAAATGATGAGGCCGCGTGGCGCGGCAAGCGCCACCGCCCGATCCAAGATCTGCACTTGCTCACTGTGCAAGGCAGCCAGAGTTTCAGGTGTCATCCGCCACCGCACCATCGGATCACGCCGCCATGTTCCACTGCCAGAACAGGGCACATCCAACAGTACCACATCAAATTGGGCTTCGTGATCCAATTGCACGTCTTCGCGGGTTTGATAGATCATCCCCGCCCGTTCGGCGCGCAAGGCGAGATCGGCCATGCGTTTGGGGAATTTATCATGTAATATTAGCTCCGCATCACTGCGCGCGGCAATGGCCAACGATTTCCCCCCAGAGCCTGCGCAATAATCCAAAATTCGCCCTGTTTGGGGCACTGGGATCTCGGCCACAGCCATCTGCACAGAAAGGTCCTGCACCTCGATCAAACCTGCCTGGTAGGCGGCTGTGGCCGTAATTTTGCGCGCGCCATTCTGCACCTCGAGCGCGGTGGCAAGGCGTGGGTCGGCTATAACGCGCACGCCGGCTTGGGCCAAGTCGGAAATCACATGCTCAGGTGTTGTTTTGCGGGTGTTGACCCGCAGATAGACAGGCGCCCTCGTGGACATGGCCGCAAGGACAGCTTCCAAATCAGGCCCAAATTCCACCTCGAGCAGCGTCAGCAGCCAATCGGGCGTATCGCTCAAAATATCTGGGGTCGGGTGTTCCATCGCCTCATCCGCCGAAAGCGCGCTGGGACCGTATGGCAGTTGCCCAAAGACATCCTCAACCGCCACGCCGTGCAGGCGCAAAAGCCCCAAGATCAGCGCACGCCCAGTGGCCTGCGTGACTAGGCATCCCGCAAGGGCAGCCGCGCGACCACGATTGCGCAGCACATCGTAAACATGGTCGCTGATGGCCGCGCGGTCTTTTGACCCTGCAAAGCGGGCAGACCTGCCCCACACCCGCAAGGCGAGTTCAGGGGTTTGGCCCGCAATAATGGCATCTAAAACCTCAATCGCGGCCTGATATCGCGCAGCAGGTGTCACGCGCGCGTCTCAACCCACGCGGTAATTGGGGCTTTCACGGGTGATTTGCACATCATGCACATGGCTTTCTTGTAGGCCCGCATTGGTGATTTTCACGAATTGGCAGTTTTTGCGCATCTCATCCACAGTGGCCGAGCCCGTATAGCCCATCGCTGCGCGCAAACCGCCCACCAACTGGTGGATGACCGCATTGGCGCTGCCTTTATAGGGCACTTGCCCCTCGATCCCTTCGGGCACCAATTTGTCCGAGGCGGCATCCTTCTGGAAATAGCGATCCGCTGATCCGCGCGCCATGGCGCCAAGACTGCCCATCCCGCGATAAGATTTGAACGAGCGCCCTTGATAGAGGATCACCTCACCGGGGGATTCATCAGTGCCCGCAATCGCAGAACCGACCATCGCGCAAGAGGCGCCTGCGGCGATCGCCTTGGCAAAATCGCCCGAGAATTTAATGCCACCATCAGCTATGATCGGCGTGCCAGAGGCCGCGGCAGCTTCGGCACAATCCATGATGGCGGTCAATTGCGGCACGCCAACGCCTGCAACAATCCGAGTGGTGCAAATGGATCCAGGGCCAATGCCCACTTTGACCGCATCCGCGCCCGCATCAATCAAGGCGCGAGTGGCATCGCCTGTGGCTACATTGCCCGCCACGACCTGCACCGCATTGGACAGTTTCTTGACCCGCTCAACCGCATGGGCCACGCCCTCGGAATGTCCATGGGCGGTGTCGATCACGATCAGATCACAGCCCGCATCAATCAAAGCCTCCGAACGCTCAAAGCCCGCATCGCCCACTGTTGTGGCAGCGGCCACGCGCAAACGGCCTAAATCATCCTTGCAGGCATTGGGGTTCAATACCGCTTTTTCGGTATCTTTCAGGGTCAAAAGACCCGTTAGCTTGCCCGATTTATCGACAACCAACAGCTTCTCGATCCGCCGCGCCTTCATCAGGCTTTTGGCTTCTTCCAAATCTGCTGGTTCGCGCAGCATGGCCAAATTATCAGATGTCATCATCGCGCGCACAGGCGTCTCGTCAGATGTCGCAAAGCGCATATCGCGGTTGGTGACGATACCCACCAGAAGGCCCTTTTCATCCACAACGGGAAAGCCAGTGAAATTATACCGCTCAATCAGGGCCTTGGCATCGGCCAAGGTCTGATTCGGGGTCAATGTGACAGGGGAATAGACAATTCCGCTTTCAAATCGTTTGACGCGCCGCACCTCGCGGGCTTGTTCCTCAAGTATAAGATTACGGTGGATCACCCCCATACCGCCCGCTTGCGCCATCGCAATCGCCATGCGCGCCTCAGTGACTGTATCCATCGCAGAGGACAAAAGCGGGATGTTCAGCGCAATCGATTTTGTCACCCGCGTGCGCGTATCCGCAGTCGAGGGCAGCACTCTAGACGCGGCAGGCAGCAGCAAAACATCATCAAACGTAAGTGCCTCACGAATCTCCATCACGCATATCTCCTTGCGGGAGTTTCAATTGGCACTGCCCTATCTCATGCATAAGCCCTGAGGGAAAGCCCCAATCGGGAAAAAATCTCAAACGCGAAATCCTGAGGCGACCACGAATTTCTCGGAACTATCCGCGCGGCTCGCACCCGGTTTCACGTTTGCAACCTTGGTAAAGCGCTGTTTGAGGATCTTTTGCAAATCGCCCTCGGCACCCCCTGCCAGCACTTTGGCCACGAATGTGCCGCCCTCGTCCAATACATCGAAGGCGAAATAGGCCGCGGCCTCACATAGAGCGATGATGCGCAAATGATCGGTCTGCTTATGGCCTGACGAAGCTGCGGCCATATCGCTCATCACTACATCCGCTTTGCCATCAAGCCAATTTTTGACCTTTTCATCTGCATCATCTTCCATGAAATCCAATTGATGCAATTCTGCGCCTGCGATGGCTTCGACCTCTTGTAGATCAACACCGATGATGCGGCCAATGGCCTTGCCTGATTTCTCGCCCAAAGCGTTGATGCGGGGCACGGCCACCTGACACCAGCCCCCCGGCGCACAGCCCAAATCGACCACCCGCGCGCCCGGTACCAGAAAGCGGAACTTGTCATCCAGTTCCATGATCTTAAACGCCGCGCGCCCGCGATAGCCTTCGCGCTTGGCGCGCTGCACATAGGGGTCGTTTAACTGCCGCTCCAACCAACGGGTTGAGCTGAGTTTCCGCCCGCGCGCAGTTTTGACCTTGACACGCAAATCCCGCGTGCCGCGCCCACTGCCGCTTTTTCCTGTGGGGGTTTTGGTCATCTCAGGTTCCAATTCGCTTCCTTCCCCCGCTTAATGCGCAGGCCGCCTTTGCGCAAGGGACTGCGCCTTTTGCGCGAATTTCCAAAACCTCCCGCAGAGGTCATGGACAAGCCCACCAAACCGCGCCAACTTGGCTGCAATGACGCAGCGCAAGACTCAAGACCAAATGGCACGCAAAATCATCATTGATACAGATCCAGGCCAAGATGATGCCGTGGCCATTCTCTTGGCTTTGGCCTGCCCTGAGGCGCTTGATGTCTTGGGCATTGTGGCTGTTGCAGGCAATGTCCCCCTGCCCTTGACCGAGCGCAATGCCCGCATCGTGACAGGTCTGTCTGGGCGCACTGATGTGCCCGTCTTCGCTGGCGAGGCTACCCCGGTTGCCCGCCCTCTTGTGACCGCCGAACATGTCCATGGGCAAACAGGTCTAGATGGCCCGCCCTTGCCCGAACCCCATCTGCCGCTTGATCCTGAACATGGGGTGGATTTCATCATACGCAGCTTGCGCGCTCATCCCAACCAAGTGACCCTTTGCCCGCTTGGCCCAATGACCAATATTGCACGGGCTTTTCAAAAGGTCCCCGATGTGATCCCACTGGTGCAAGAGATCGTGCTTATGGGCGGCGCTTATTTTGAGGTGGGAAACATCACCCCTGCCGCAGAATTTAACATTTACGTAGACCCAGAGGCCGCCGAGATTGTGTTTCAATCAGGCGCGCCAATCACGATGATGCCACTCGATGTCACGCATCAGGCCCTAACAACCGCACCCCGCGTTGCGGGGTTTGAGGCGATGGGAAATCACGCAGGCGCGATGGTTGCCGCGTGGACAGGGTTTTTTGAACGCTTCGATAAAGAAAAATACGGCGCTGCAGGGGCGCCCTTGCATGATCCTTGCGTGATCGCCTATCTGCTAGAGCCTGACCTCTTTTCTGGTCGCACCATCAATGTCGAGATTGAAACCCAATCTGCGCTAACGCTGGGCATGACGGTTGCTGATTATTGGGGCGTTACGGATCGCAAGGCCAATGCGCTGTTTATCCGCGACATGGATGCGGATGGGTTCTATGCGCTGCTGCATGACAGGATCGCAAGACTACCATGACGGATCAAGGCAAACCCAATCCTAGCGTAAGCTTTGACAACAGCTATGCGCGCTTGCCCGATCGCTTTTTTGTGCGGGTTGCCCCGACCCGAGCGCCAGATCCAAAGCTTTTGGCGCTAAACCACTCGCTTGCAGAACGTTTGGGGCTTGCTGATGCGCTCCACGCCATGAGCGATGCCGAACTGGCGCAGGTTCTCGCAGGCAATGTGATGCTGGCAGGGGCAGACCCGATTGCACAGGCCTATGCGGGGCATCAATTCGGCGGATGGGTGCCGCAATTGGGGGATGGGCGTGCAATCCTTTTGGGCGAGGTGGTCACGGATCAGGGGCGCTTTGACATCCAACTCAAAGGCGCGGGGCGCACGCCCTTTTCGCGCATGGGCGATGGGCGCGCATGGCTTGGGCCCGTTTTGCGCGAATATGTCTTGAGCGAGGCGATGGCGGCCCTTGGCATCCCGACCACTCGCGCTTTGGCCGCTGTCACCACGGGCGAGGATATCTTGCGCGAAGATATCCGCCCCGGCGCGGTTCTCGCCCGTGTTGCCCAAGGTTATACACGCGTGGGCACATTCCAGTATTTTGCAGCACGGGATGATCGCGGGGCCCTGCGCGATTTGGCGGATCACGTGATCGCGCGTCACTATCCGCAGGCCCAAAGCCTTGATGATCTTTTAATCGGGATGCGCGATGCGCAAGCGCGCCTGATAGCGCAATGGATGGGGGTGGGGTTCATTCATGGCGTGATGAACACCGACAATATGACCATTTCGGGCGAAACCATTGATTATGGCCCTGCCGCTTTCATGGATCGTTATTTTCCTGAGCAGGTGTTTTCGTCCATCGACCAGTTTGGGCGCTATGCATATGCCAATCAGCCCAATATCGCGGTCTGGAACATCGCACAATTCGCTACCTCGCTTTTGCCCATCTGCGATGGCCCGCGCGAGGATGCGATAGACCGTTTCACCCAGATCGTGCAGGGATTTGCGGATCGCTTTGACGCGGAATGGCATGCAGTTTTGGGCCGCAAACTGGGGCTTGGCCCAGATCACCCGCAGGCAGGCACAATGGGGCTTGAGTTTCTCGAGCATCTCGCGCGGCTGGGCGGGGATTTCAACCTCGCCTTTCGGGCACTGACCGATCGCGGCCTACCTGGCCTTGAGGCTGAACTTGGCGCAACAGGGGATCAAGCCCTGCGCGAATGGGGGATGATGTGGGAAGGTGAAACTAACCCAGAGAAACGCGAAGAAATGGGTCAGGCCAACCCCGTGCGCATTCCGCGCAATCATCAGGTTGAGACGATGATCGCGGCCGCCCTATCGGGTGATCTGTCGGAGTTTCAGGCCCTGACCCATGCCTTGGCTGCGCCCTACACGCCCGACCCTACCCTCGCTGCCTATGAGGCCGCTCCAACTGCAGCAGAACGGGTGACACAGACCTTCTGCGGCACCTAGCGGCGATTGATCAAGATCAGCCCCACGCAAACCAAACCAAGCGCGAGCAAAAGCTCAAGCCCAACCTCCTCGCCCAAAAAGAGCCACCCCATCGCAACCCCAAAAATCGGCGATAAGAAGCTAAATGAGGCAATGGAGGAGGCAGGGTAAATTGAGATAAACCAAAACCAGGCCAGAAAGGCGGCAAAGGCAATCACCACAATCTGAAAACCAAGCCCCGCCCAATGGATCAGCTCAGGGTCACGCAAGAATGGGCCAAAAAACAGCGCCGCCCCGATTAATATCGGGCCAGAGACCAAAAGCTGCCAGAATAACTGCATTTCAATCCGCAACGTGCGCAACGGCGTGATCCGTGCCGACACCGCAATCGCCGCCCAACACATTGCTCCCGCAATCGCATAAATATCCCCCAAAATTCCGTCTGCGCCGCTTGCCCGTCCATCATGCGGCCATGCCAAAGCGCAAACCACCCCGCCAAAAGCAAGCGCCAATCCGATGCCTTTTTTAAGGATGATCCGCTCGTCCGGGATTAGAAAATGTGCGACAAGTGTCAGCCAAATTGGCATGGTGTAAAATAAAACTGAGGCGCGCGCGACCGTGGTGTAATCCAGCGCAAGGAACAGGAACATAAACTGTCCCGAAAAAAGCAGCGCCACCCAAAGGCCGGATAGGGGTGCACGGGTAAAATCAAGCGGGATCCCACGTAACCGCATCCAAAACAGCAGCAAAAAAGCGGCCCCCAAAGATCGGATGCCTGCAAAAAACACGGGCTGAATCCCCTCATTCGTGACCCTGACAACGACCTGACTAAAAGCCAGAAGAACCGCAAACAGGATCATGCCCAAAGTGCCAAATTGATCCATCTGCGCCTTGCGCTGTGGTTGATGCTCCATCGACCTGCCTATGTGTTTTGATATGCCATGACCCAAACGGTCTTTTCGGGCGATGTCAAATCCCTTACAGAGGAAAGCGCAATGGTAGAAAAGGGCCGAATTGGTGACTGAGACGATCGAGATGAGATGCAATGCGCAAGGGTTGCGCATGACCGAGCAGCGCCGGGTCATCGCGCAGGTGCTAGACGCATCCGCCGATCACCCCGATGCAGAAGAACTTTATTATCGGGCCTCTGCCGTCGATCCACGGATTTCCATGGCCACGGTCTATCGGACCGTTAAATTATTCGAAGAAGCAGGCATCCTAGAGAAGGTTGAATTTGGGGATGGCCGCGCGCGCTATGAGGACGCCGAGCGGGAGCATCACGATCATCTCATCGATGTGGCAACAGGCGATGTCATCGAATTCATCGACCCCGAGATCGAAGCCCTGCAAGAACAAATTGCGGCCAAGTTGGGCTATAGGCTTCAGGGGCATAAGCTTGAGCTTTACGGCGTGCCAATCACGACACCCAAGAAAAAATAGCGAAACCCGTCACGGGGCTAGCATCGCGCAACGGCACAGGCTAAGCCACGCGCAAGGCTATTTTGCACGGAAGCGACCCCCAGAATGGAAAATATACGCGGCATCGCCTTGATGACGGCAGCGATGTTTGGCTTTGCGATTGAGGATGCGCTGGTCAAAACCCTCAGCGTGACCATGCCTGTAGGGCAAATTTTGATCCTTTTGGGCTTAGGGGGCGCACTGATCTTTGGCGGGATCGCGTTGGCGCAAGGCACCAAATTGATCACCCGTGACTTGCTTGACCCGCTGATGCTGACCCGCAATTTGGGCGAGATGTTTGGCACGATGGCCTTTGTCTCTGCCCTCGCCCTCTCGCCCATGTCCCTTGTTGCAGCCATTGTGCAGGCCATGCCCTTGATGGTGACAATGGGCGCGGCCCTGTTTTTAGGCGCGCCTGTTGGGTGGCGGCGGTGGAGTGCGATTATCATCGGATTTATCGGGGTTCTAATCGTCATCCGCCCCGGCACAGCCGAATTTGATATCGGTGCGGTTCTAGCGCTTTTAGGGGTCACAGGCCTGACCACGCGCGATTTAGCAACCCGCGTGATGCCCGCGAAATATAGCTCAATGCAGCTGTCTTGTTACGGGTTTTTTGCGGTCGTGCCCGCAGGCCTTTTGTTATGGGCCTTTTCAGGGGGGTCCTTTGCCCCGCAGAGCCCCAAGGTGATCCTCCTTGCCGCAGCGCTCCTTGCGGGGGTGATGGGCTATTACGCGCTGACCCTCTCGATGCGTATGGGGGATATTTCGGTTATCACACCGTTTCGGTATTCGCGGCTTTTGTTCGCGCTGATCTTGGGCGCGATTGTCTTTGACGAGCGGCCCGATGCCTATATGCTGGCAGGATCGGCTATCGTGATCGCAGCGGGGCTTTACACGCTGATCCGCGAAGCGCGGCTTGCGCGCGCCGCTCAACAGACGCAATCGACCCTTTCCTCTGATCCTACATCGCGGTAAGGCAGAGCGGAATTCTTTTTTCTTTTTTCACAGACAGGCTAAGCCATGACTACCATTATTGATATTCGCGCCCGCGAAATCCTCGACAGCCGTGGGAATCCCACTGTTGAGGTGGATGTAATCCTCGAAGATGGCACCTTGGGCCGCGCAGCTGTGCCATCGGGTGCTTCTACAGGCGCCTATGAAGCGGTTGAAATGCGCGATGGCGACAAAGCACGCTATATGGGCAAAGGTGTTCAAAAGGCGGTAGCTGGAGTGAATGGCGAATTGGCGGATACGCTGGTTGGGTTTGACGCCACGGAACAGGCCGCAATTGACGCGGTGATGATCGAAATGGACGGCACAGACAACAAGGGCCATCTTGGCGCGAATGCAATTTTAGGCGTCTCGATGGCCGTTGCCAAAGCCGCCGCCGAGGCGACAGGCCAATCGCTCTACCGCTATATCGGCGGCACTCAGGCGCGCGTGTTGCCTGTGCCGATGATGAACATCATCAATGGCGGTGAACACGCAGATAACCCAATCGATATTCAAGAATTTATGGTCATGCCTGTTGCAGCCCCAACATTGTCTGAGGCTGTGCGTTGTGGGTCAGAAATTTTCCACACCCTGAAAAAAGAGCTATCCGCCGCAGGTCTGGCAACGGGTGTTGGTGATGAGGGCGGCTTTGCGCCTGCGCTTTCGTCAAGCCGCGCGGCGCTTGATTTCATCATGCAGTCGATTGAAAAAGCAGGCTTCAAGCCTGGCTCTGATGTAATGCTGGCGCTCGATTGTGCTGCGACCGAATATTTCAGGGGCGGCAAATATGAGCTGACAGGTGAAGGCCTAAGCCTGACCCCTTCGGAAAATGTGGCCTATCTCAAGGCGCTTTGTGCAGATTATCCAATCTTGTCAATTGAAGATGGCATGTCCGAAGATGATTGGGCAGGTTGGAAGGAATTGACCGATGCGATTGGCGACAAGGTGCAATTGGTGGGCGATGATCTCTTCGTCACCAACCCTGCCCGCTTGGCCAAAGGTATCGAAAAAGGCTGCGCCAATGCGTTGCTAGTAAAAGTGAACCAGATCGGCACATTGACCGAAACCTTGGACGCAGTCGAACTGGCGCATCGCAACCGCATGGCCTGCGTGATGAGTCACCGCTCGGGCGAGACCGAAGATACCACGATTGCCGATCTGGCCGTGGCCACGAATTGCGGCCAGATTAAAACAGGCAGCCTCGCGCGCTCGGATCGTTTGGCGAAATACAACCAATTGATCCGCATCGAGGAAGAATTGGGCGATGTCGCGCGCTATGCGGGTACATCCATCCTGCGCTGAGGAATGATGACTGCCGCCGAGATTATCGCCCACCTGGGCCTTATGCCCCATCCTGAGGGCGGGCATTATCGGCAAACATGGGTGGGTGGCGGCATGGCCGACCGCCCTGCGGGGTCTTGTATATATTTCCTTCTCGCCGCGGGTGAAGTCAGCCATTGGCACCATGTCGATGCTACCGAGATTTGGCATTACCACGCGGGCGCGGAGTTGATCCTGTCACTCAGCGCCACCGATCATGGACCTGCGCGCGATTATATTCTTGGGCCAGACCTGAGCCGCGGCGCGCCGCAGATCATCGTGCCAGAGGGGCATTGGCAATCGGCGCGCAGCACTGGGGATTACACGCTGGTGTCCTGCACTGTCAGCCCTGCCTTTTCTTTTGAGGGTTTCACCCTTGCCCCTGCAAGGTTTAATATCCCGCGCGAGACTGGCTAGGGGCGGCTGATTTGCCCGCCCCCTACGGCCGCCGCCACACCCGTGGTTGCGGGCGCAGAGGTAGGCAGCCCTGCCTGCACCCGCGCAGCAAGATAGGCAAATGCCTGCGCCTCGAGGAAATCCCCGTCGAAATCTACCACCTCAACCGCCACAACCTCAACGTCCGTCAACGCGGCGAGGCGTGCCATAAGATGGCCATTCTTACGCCCGCCGCCACAGACCAAAATCTGGGCAACTGACTTGGGCAGATGCGCAAGACCCGCCGCTACGGCACGCGCGCTAACCTCGGCCAAACTGGCCAACCCATCGGCCAAGGGCATCGCCTGCACCTCGGTCAAAACTTGGGCAAACGTATCTCGATCAAGGGATTTGGGGGGCATTTTAAGGAAATACCCATGTGCTAAGACCCGCGCGACAAAAGCCTCAGTCACGCGCCCCGATGCGGCCAAGGCGCCATTATTGTCATAGCCCTGGCCCGTCCCTGCCATCAGATCATCCATCGGCGCGTTGGCAGGCCCCGTGTCAAAGGCCAAAAGAGCCCCATCCCGATCTGGGCGGTCATGGCTTGGATCAACATAGGTGATATTTCCCACCCCACCCAAATTGAGAAAGGCCAAGGGCGCGGTGGCACCCATATGTTTGGCAAGGGCAAAATGATAAAACGGGGCCAAGGGTGCGCCTTGCCCCCCCATCCGCATATCATTGCTACGAAAGTCCCAAACCACGGGGCAGTCAAAAGCGTGAGCCAAAACCGCGCCATCGCCCAATTGATGCGTGCGTCCCTGATCAGGGTCATGGGCCAAGGTTTGCCCGTGAAACCCTATTAGATCAAAAGGGGCGCTCAACGCCTTCAGCGCCTCGATATGGGCGCTGTGGATCACCTCTTGCGACGCTAAAAGACCGTCATCATCGGGCCATTTGCTAAGGCAGCCCCGCAACACGGCACGCTCCTGCGGGCTATAGGGGCGGAAGGCCGTTTGACCAAAGCCAAGGACATGCACCCCATCAGTATCCAAAATTGCGGCATCTACCCCATCTAGCGACGTGCCAGACATCAATCCCGCCACCCGTAACCTTGGGCTGGCTTGACCCTTTCCCTTCATCCCCACCCCCGTTATAGATCACCGCGCAGAGCATAAAACCGCTGCGCCTCGCTTGCCAAGAATGGATCACACCGCAATGACCTACCAGCCTAAATCCGACTTCCTTCAGATCATCCGTGCGCGCGGGTTTCTTGCGGATTGCACGGATCTGCAAGAGTTAGACGAAAAGCTGCGCGCGGGCGTAACCCCTGCCTATATCGGATATGATGCAACGGCAAAATCCCTGCATGTGGGTCATTTGCTAAACATCATGTTGCTGCGCTGGTATCAGAAAACGGGGCATAAGCCGATCACATTGATGGGCGGCGGCACCACAAAGGTTGGTGATCCGTCATTCCGATCTGATGAACGCCCACTTTTGGATGCAGCGGCGATTGATAACAATATCGCGGCCATGAGCCGCGTTTTTGCGCGCTATTTGAACTATGATGACAGCGCGACAGGCGCATTGATGTTGAATAATGCCGAATGGTTGGACGGGCTGAATTATCTGGAATTTCTGCGCGATATTGGGCGGCATTTCTCGGTCAATCGAATGCTATCGTTTGAATCAGTTAAGTCGCGGCTCGATCGCGAACAAAGCCTTAGCTTCCTTGAATTCAATTACATGATCCTTCAGGCCTATGATTTTCTTGAACTGAACCGCCGTTATGGCTGTACGCTTCAGATGGGCGGGTCGGATCAATGGGGCAATATCATCAACGGCATCGACCTGACTCGCCGTGTTTTGGATCAAGAGATTTTTGGCCTCACCACTCCGCTTCTGACCACATCAGATGGCAAGAAGATGGGCAAATCCCAAGGCGGCGCAATCTGGCTTGATGCCGAGATGATGTCGCCTTACGAATTTTGGCAATTCTGGCGCAACACGACCGATGCGGATGTGGGGCGGTTCCTGAAACTTTACACCGAGTTGCCGATTGAGGAGTGCGAGCGGCTTGGTTCGCTTGCAGGTTCCGAAATCAACGAAGCTAAAATAGTTCTTGCCAATGAGGTAACGGGTCTGTTGCACGGGCGCGGTGCCACGGCCGCAGCTGAGGCCACAGCGCGCGAGGTGTTTGAGAAAGGGGGTATGGGCGATGACCTGCCCCGTCTCACGCTCAGCACCGATGACATTGGCGAGGGCGTGTCGATTGTGCAACTGATCACGCGCTCAGGCTTGGCAGGGTCGGGCAAAGAGGCCAAGCGCCTCATCGCTGAGGGTGGCGCACGGATGAATGACGCGGCCATCACCGATGCAGGCCTGATGATCACAGCCGGCGACCTGGCCACGCCCTTGAAACTGAGCGCAGGGAAAAAGCGCCATGCCTTGGTTGAATTGGGCTGAACCGTTAATCTGGAATTTACCTTGATCAGCAGTCTTGCGATTATGTTGCACAGCCTGTCCGATCTTGATGATGCCCTGCCCATTGCCACGGCGGGTTTCGCGCAATCTGTGGGGTTTGAGCAGGGTTTGCGCGCGCTCAGGTAGTCTTTTGTGCGCATTGACGGGCAGCTTTTCGTAACCGACCGCATTCCAACCCTAGGCCCTGTTGGCTATTGCGTAAAACCTGATCATATTCCTGCTTCTCTGCTTTCGGGCGCACGACCGTAGGGCATGAGGTGGCTTATCATATTGGATGGCGCAGCGCCGACTCCCCTATAGCAGCCAACAGATACTGCTATTTGCGGCCATGGAATACGCCGCCAAGCGGGCGCAAGGCTTTGATCTGGGGTGAAGTGAGGCAGATACTTTTGGACTTGCGCGGTTTAAACGGGGAATGGGTGCAACGCCTGCGCCGCTCGGAGTCATATGAGCGCTCAGCCGTACCTTGGCACCCTTGCACCGTTCAGCGCGCTAGACGCAATAGCCGCGCTCGGGCGGGCGGGACGGCGGCAATCTCTAGCCCTGTGAACACATGTATGGTGTTCAAATCTCGATCAATCACAGCGTGATCGCTGACCCACCCCCCCAACATCAAATAACTGCGCAGAAGCGGCGGCAGCGTTACCATTGCGCGTTTCAGATCAGGTTTGCGCCGCAGCTTTGCCGCGAATGGAAACACATAAGACGACTTGATTTTGGGGCGCCATCGGGCCGGCCCGATGTGGCGGTCACGCAACAGCGCAAAAGCATCGCAATAGGGAAGAACATCTGTACCGTGGAAAGACGAGCAGCCAAAGAGCAGCTTGACCCCGATCTCATCCACGTAGGCGGTTAATGCCGCCCATGCAAGACGCAAGATGTCAGGGTCATGCACCTCTGGCGCAAGGCAAAAGCGTCCCATCTCGACCATTGGCCCATCAAAATCTGACAGGGGCGATAACTCATAAAATTGTGCCGAATAACTCTGTTGCAGGGCTGCCCCATCGGGCAAGCACATGAGACGAAAGCAGGCGACCAATTCCCCCGTCTTATGCGTTTCAATGAGGATATGGTCGCAAAGCGCATCAAAAGAATCAGCATCCAGACCGGTCCCATCTGCCCCACCGCGAAACGTACGGTGACGCAGGGCTTGAGCGGCGCTCAAATCGGCAACGGATTGGGCTATGTGCAGCCGATATTTCCCCGCCACCTTCTCGCGCATGATGCTCCTATATTACGCTGACAAAGCATTAGTTGCTGGCGTTGATCAACTCACCCGCATTGATGCGGCCAAAATTACCCATAACCTGACGGAAAATCGACACTTCACGGATCGAGCTTTCGGTGACACGACGCGAAATGTCGACAATCTGACCATCGGCAAGTGTGTAGGTTTCCACATTCGACACGGTGCCGTTATTGGCAAAAGATACGGCCAAGATCTCGCGGCTCACAATCTCAGGCGCCCGCCATGCATAGCTGCGCACGCGATATTGCGAATAGAACCATGTGGTTTCGCCAATCACGCCCTCACCGGCGGGGCGTCCAAGGGTTTGCCCGAGGCTGTCACGGGTATCTTGACCGATGGTGATGGCATCCAATTCTTCTTGCGGCGGAATAAAGCCGTAGTCACGGAAACTTTCTGTGCAGCCAGACACGGCCAACCAAAAGGCCACTGAAATCGCCACTGTGCGTGCCCTTTTGAGCCCCATACGCGCCTGCGTGCTGATCCGAAGTTCTGCCATGGCCATCTTCCTCACCCTAGCGCCAGCTTCATTACTGCGCTCGGGCGCAAACATTCAGGCATAGCGTCTGTCTCCATTTGGGCTTAACTTACGGCGACCAACAGAGCAAGCATTGCAATCGTGAGACCCTCATTTTTGAGGGGAATTTAATCAAAAATTTGAGGGGAGATCATGTCAAAAGCCAGCCCACGCCCTGATCTTTTAACTTTGCCCGAGCTGCGCCGCGCAGGAGGCAAAACCTTTGCCTTGACCATTGATGCGGAAGCGTCGCGTAAAATTGCGGATGATCTAGAGCTGCGTGCGCTGCGTAAACTGCGCTTTACGGGCAAAATCATGCCCGAAGGCACAAACAACTGGCGCCTTGAGGGGCAACTGGGCGCGACTGTCACGCAAGCCTGCAGCGTCAGTTTGGCCGATGTGGTAACGCGGATCGATACCGATGTATTGCGCCGCTATATCGCCGATTTCACGGCGCCCGAGGCCGAAGAGACCGAGATGCCTGAAGATGACAGCATCGAGCCATTGCCCGCAAAAATTGACTTATACGCCGTGATGACCGAAGCCTTGGCATTGGCCCTGCCCGATTATCCGCGCGCGGCGGATGCCGCGGGAGAGGATGAGGCGGCAGATTTGGTGCACGTTTACAGCGCCCCCCCCCCAATGCGGCACCAATTGAGGCGGAGGTTGAGACCCCCAAAACCGCAAACCAGCTTTCTGCTTTGCAAGAATTACGGGACAAATTGGCGCAATCCCCTGCAGGCAACACAAACAAAGACGCAGACGCAGACACAAGAAAAAACACGGGCGGCCCCGCCAAAGACAGCAATAAATAGACGCAAACTGGCAGAATTTATCTAGAGATCTATTAGGGCTTGCATAGGTACAGAATCTTTGTATGTTCCCGCCCTCAATCGCCAGTTGGATCGTATCCCAATTTTGCGCACGTTTTTCGGGCCGATCATCCATTGAACCGCGCATCACAGGTTGCCCTTTGGTGAAAAAAATGTGACAGAGATCTGAAACGTGACGATGGGCTACTCCCTTTTGGTCAATCTAGACCGCGAAGCCCTTAACAAAACCGAGGTTGAGACATGGCTGTCCCCCAGAACCGAGTGACCCGCTCGCGCCGCAACCAACGCCGTTCGCATGACGCGTTGACCGCCGGCAATCCAAATGAATGCTCAAGTTGTGGTGAGCTGAAGCGCCCCCACCACGTCTGCCCGTCATGCGGCAGCTACAGTGACCGCGAGGTTATTGCCCGAGCAGACGAGATTGATCTCGATGATGACGCGGCCTAAGGGCCTCGCGTTTTTCCGAGGCAAGCGGATTTAAAACTCATGACAGAGACATCCGTTCTGACTGGGCGTCAAGTTCCTGGAACGGTGCTATCGATTGATGCAATGGGGGGCGATCTTGGCCCCTCTGCAGTTGTTTCTGGCATGGCCAAAGCTGTGCGCAAGAACTCTGACCTGCGGTTCATCGTACATGGCGATAGCAAAACCCTTAAAAAGCTGCTTGCCAAACACGGTGGCCTAACGGGACGCTGTGATATTCGCCATTGTGACGATGTGGTCACAATGGGTGCAAAACCCTCACAAGTGGTGCGCCACGCCAAAGGCAGCTCGATGTGGAGCGCGGTTCAGGCCGTAGAAAACGGCGAGGCGCGTGCCGTTGTTTCTTGTGGCAACACGGGCGCGCTGATGGCGCTGTCGATGTTGCGGTTGCGCAAAATTCCAGGAGTGAACCGCCCCGCGATTGGTGTCTTGTGGCCCTCGCGCAACCCATCTGGCTTTAACGTCATGCTGGATGTAGGTGCTGATATCCGCGCCGATGCCCAAGATTTGTTGCATTTTGCCCTGATGGGCAGTGCCTATGCGCGCAGCGGTCTGGATCAATCCCGCCCGCGTGTCGGGATCCTGAATGTTGGCACCGAGGAACACAAGGGTCGCACGGAATTACACGATGCCTACGACCTTGCCGCCCGCGCCGCACCTGCGGCAGATTTTGAATTTGTGGGCTTTGTCGAGGGAGGCGATATCCCCTCTGATAAGGTCGATGTGATCGTGTGTGACGGATTTACAGGCAATGTCGCGCTCAAAACGGGCGAAGGCACAGCCCGTCTTATCCGCGAATTTTTGCGCGAGGCGTTTGAATATTCAATATTGTCGCGCTTGGCTGCGGTGATGGCCTATAGTTCGCTCAAAAGGTTGCAAAAACGCATGGATCCCCGCCGCGTCAATGGCGGAGTTTTCTTGGGCCTTAATGGCACAGTGGTTAAAAGCCACGGCTCGGCAGATGGAACAGGGGTAGCAGCCGCAATCAAATTGGCGGCACGATTGGCCGCAGCGGATTTTGCAGATCAGTTGACCAAACAGATCGCCGAAGCGGAAACCGCAGCAGATCGGATCGTCCATGGGGAAGGGAAACACGCATGACACTTCGCGCGGTCGCAACTGGAATTGGCCATTACCTGCCCGAGCGGGTTGTGCCCAATTCGGAGTTCGAAGCGCAAATCGAAACTTCGGATGAGTGGATTCGTGCCCGCACAGGGATTGAACGGCGCCATTTCGCTGCCAAGGGGGAAACAACAAGCCAAATGGCGATCAAGGCCTGTGAGGCTGCCTTGGCCCATGCGGGCCTGTCTGCGGCCGATGTCGATGGCATAATCGTTGCCACCTCAACCCCAGATCTCACCTTTCCCTCCACAGCCACGATAGTGCAGCATGGGCTTGGGATGACGCAGGGCTTTGCCTTTGATGTGCAGGCCGTATGCGCGGGGTTTATCTATGCGCTTTCTACCGCCAATGCTTATATTCTCTCTGGGCAGGCCAAGCGGATTTTGGTGATTGGCGCAGAAACCTTTAGCCGCATTTTGGATTGGGAAGATCGCGGAACCTGCGTTTTGTTTGGGGATGGCGCGGGCGCCGTTCTTCTCTGTGCCGAAGTTAGCGCAGGCGCGGCCACAGATCGAGGTGTTTTGGCTGTTGATCTGCATTCAGACGGGCAATTCCGTGATCTGCTGTATGTGGATGGCGGTGTCTCGCAGACACAAACCACGGGTCATCTGCGGATGGAGGGGCGCGAAGTGTTCCGCCATGCGGTCGAAAAACTGGCCGAAACCGCCCATGCCGCGCTCAATCGCTCGGGCAATGCGGCGCAAGATGTCGACTGGATCGTGCCACATCAGGCCAATTTACGCATCATCACCCGCACCGCCCAAAAAATGGGGGTCGATATGGACCGAGTGATCGTCACCGTGCAAGATCACGGTAATACGTCAGCCGCATCTATCCCATTGGCTTTGTCGGTCGGGGTTGCCCGCGGGCAGATCAAAAAAGGTGACCTATTGGTAACCGAAGCGATTGGCGGTGGCTTGGCTTGGGGTGCGGTTGTTTTGCGCTGGTAACAAGCTAAAATCTTACCCTTACGTCACGGCGATTGACTCGCGCCTCAGCATTGCTCATTCTGTGGCCGTGCTAGAATAACCCTTATACCGCTGCGCCAATGTCGGGAGGACATGAGCAATGAGCAATAAGACGCTGACACGGATGGATTTATCCGAAGCCGTGTTTCGTGAAGTGGGTTTGTCGCGCAATGAAAGCAGCGACCTTGTTGAGCGTGTGATTGAGTTGATGTCAGACGCATTGGTCGAAGGGGGGCAGGTCAAAATCTCGTCTTTCGGCACATTTGGTGTACGCGCCAAATCTGAACGCATTGGTCGCAACCCAAAAACAGGCGAAGAAGTCCCGATTACTCCCCGCCATGTCGTCAGTTTTCGTCCCTCCCATTTGATGAAAGAACGGGTCGCAGACGGCAATAAGAAACGCTAAGGATCGACCGGGATGGCCAAATCCCCCGATGCCTTTCGCACCATTCGCGAAGTCGCTGACTGGCTTGGTGTCGCGGCACATGTGTTGCGGTTTTGGGAAAGCAAATTCACCCAGATTAAACCCATAAAACGCGCAGGCGGGCGGCGCTATTATCGCCCCACCGATATGCGCCTGATCGGTGGGATCAAGGTGCTGCTGCATGATGAAGGCATGACCATCCGGGGCGTGCAGCGCCTTCTTCGCGAAAAGGGGGTTACGGCTGTCGCCGCGCGCGCTCCAGAGGTTGACCCCGATATGATGGTGGCCCAGGCGCAACCGGCACCGAGCATTGCAGAGATGGCGCGCGAAGAAAATATGCCAAGCCCCGCGCCGCGTCCCACTCCCGCTCAGCCTGTGACACAGGCAACCCCCACGCCTCTACCTGATGGGTTAGCCGCGCTGAATGCACGCAAAGCGGTGCTGAAATCATTGCCAGAGGTGCAATCCGCCCCGATCCTTGCACGGCTGCGCAAGCTACAGGCGGGGCTCATGGCTACAGCTCATGGGTAAAGCCCGCGCTTTGTCGAAATTCATACGCCCTAGCCCTTGCGCCACGCCACAAAATCGGTAGAAGAACTCCATTCGGGCTATAGCGCAGCCTGGTAGCGCGTCCGTCTGGGGGACGGAAGGTCGCAGGTTCAAGTCCTGCTAGCCCGACCAGATTTTTGAAAACCGCTCTTGCCCTTTGCGGCGGGGCGGTTTTTTCTTGGATAATGGTCAAGGGAGGGTTCGCAATGGCGAGAGATGAGACACGGGGTGTGCTGCCAGATCATCGGATTGAGGCGATGATCGCAGATGGCCAGATCACGCTCACTGCCCCACCTGCAGAAACCCAAGTGCAACCCGCCAGTCTTGACCTGCGCCTTGGCCCCGTTGCCTATAGAGTACGCGCCTCATTTCTTGCAGGCAAAGGCGCACTGGTCGCAGATCGGTTGGCCGAATTTGAGATGCATAAAATCGACATCAGCTCAGGCGCAGTGTTGGAGAAGGGCTGCGTTTATGTAGTGCCCCTGATGGAGGGCTTAAATCTGCCCCAAGGAATTAGCGCGGTTGCCAATGCCAAAAGTTCAACCGGGCGCCTTGACCTTTTGACGCGCACCATAACCGATAGCGGCACAGAATTTGATCGCATCACAGATGGCTATAAAGGGCCGCTTTATGCCGAAATTTGCCCGCGCAGTTTCTCGGTTCTGGTGCGGGCGGGCGCGCGGCTTAATCAAATCCGTTTTCGCCAAGGGCAAGCGGTTCTCAGCGATGATGAATTGCGCGCACGCCACGCAGAAAGCCCGCTTGTCTCGGGCGAGACAGCTGTGATTGACGAAGGATTGGGGTTCTCAGTTGACCTAAAGCGCGAGAGCGGCACCCTTGTCGGCTATCGCGCCAAACCTCATACGGGCGTGATTGATCTCGATCGAGTCGGGGCCTATGACGCGCGCGATTTTTGGGAAGAAATCCATACAGATCAAGGCCGTATCATCCTTGATCCTGGTGCGTTTTACATTCTGGTGAGCCGCGAGGAAGTCTCGATCCCGCCCGATTGCGCGGCGGAGATGTCGCCCTATCTCGCAATGGTTGGAGAATTCCGCGTGCACTACGCAGGCTTCTTCGATCCAGGCTTTGGCCATGGCCAACCCGCGCGCGGGGTTCTTGAGGTGCGCTGCCACGAAGCCCCCTTTGTGCTGGAACATGGGCAGGTAGTCGGACGCTTGGTTTACGAACGGATGGAAAGCCTGCCGAGCACGCTTTATGGCCGTGAGATTGCCTCAAACTATCAAGGTCAAGGATTAAAACTGTCGAAACATTTCAAATAGGCCTCAGACCGAGCGCCCCGCGTAATGAACGGGATGGGCAGCCAAACCTTCGACCTGTTCAAGGCTCAATTGCCCAAAAGGCAGAACCCATGTGTGGATCGAAAACACCATCGCGCCTGTGAGGGGCAGACGCAAAATCACCTGCCGCTCGGAGCGCAAAAATTCTGGTCGCCGTTCAGGGGTTTTGCGTGGTTGCGCCTCTGAGGCAGGCTGAAACAGAGCAGGGTTTTGATAAAAAAGCGCGTTCTGCCGCCAAAGCGGTTGATCCACCCGCACCATATCAAACAAGCGCTGCACGCGCATTGCCATTGCCTCATCGTATTTTTCAACGGGAATATGGATCGCGGTCAAAGGCCGTCCAATCTTTTCCGCCAATGTCCAACTGGCAGGAAAGCACAAAACCGCTGCACTCAGTAGATGCTCGCCCTGCAGGGCATCATGGGTGAGGATGCACAGATCTTCCTGCACAATACAGGCCGCAGTGATTAACGGGTGATCAGCATCAAGATCAATCGCCACCCCATCTGGTCGGATGATTACGCGGCCTTGACGGAGAAAGCCGTCAGGCAGATGTGCGACCACCATATTGCACAACTCGGCACAAGCGGCTTCTGCGCCTTTTTGGCATTCAAACACCAGCGCGCGATGCGCCGCCAACAGATGATCTCGCAAGGCCATTTGTTCTGCATAACGCTCGTCCCGTATCAGCCAGTCAGACATTGACACAGGTTGTATCCCTGGCAGGCGGCGGGTCGCCTCGGCCATCCAAGGTGCGCTTGGCAGATGGTCGTGCAAAATAGGGTCAGATAAGATCCTGTCTGATATCATTTCACCTCGGCCAATCCCAACGGCAACATGGAGGTGGATTTGATCTCCTCCATCGAAAGCAATGCTGTGACGTTGTAGATTTTAACCTCTGAAATCAAGGCCTGATAAAAGGCGTCATAGGCGCGCGCATTGCGCACCCGAACCTTCAAAATATAGTCAATCTCGCCTGCTAGGCGATGCGCCTCCAACACTTCGGGACGGGATTTGAGGCTGCGCAAGAACGTCTTTTGCCACTCTACATCATGTTCAGATGTGCGGATCAAAACGAAAAAACAAGCCTCAAGCCCCAAGGCATCGGCATCCAATTCCACAGTATGTCGCCCGATAATCCCCGCCTCTTTCATGCGGCGAATCCGTGTCCAAACAGGCGTCTTGGACGAGCCAACACGGCGCGCGATTTCATCTAAAGATAGGCTTGCATCCTCTTGCAGCACCGCAAGGATTTTTCGATCGGTCTCGTCTATTTGAACAGCCATCCGCAAAGCCTTTCATCACCAGAACAGCGAGAGGTTATGCGCCATCAATACCGAACATATGTCCCTATTTGCAAGACACATCTACAAAATTTTAGGAAATTATTCTATATCACACTCATCGAACGCGGAGTTTTGACCATGCAGCATTTTCCGATCTTCCTAAATCTCGCGGGACGGCGTGTGATCGTGTCAGGCGCCGGCGAATGCGCCTTGGCCAAGCTGCGCTTGCTGCTCAAGACCAAAGCGCGCATTTGGGTATTTGCGGCCAACCCTGCCCCTGCGGTTTTGGATTTGGCTGCCAAAGGCAAGATCACCTTGACCAAGCGTGCGCTTGTGGCAGGGGATGCGTTTTGTACCGCCCTCTTTTACGCCGCTAATGATGACAATGCGGAAGATGCTCGCGTCATTGGTTTGGCCCGCGCGGATGGTGCATTGGTGAATTGGGTCGACAATCTCGAGGCATCCGAATTCATCACCCCCGCCATCGTTGATCGTGACCCCGTGACGATTGCCATCGGCACCGAAGGCGCGGCGCCCGTTTTGGCGCGGCGGATCAAGCGCGACTTGGAGGAGAGGTTAAGCCCTGCCCTTGGGATTTTTGCCCGTGTGGCGAAATCCTTTCGCCCGCAGGTCGAAACCCTGGCCGAAGGGGCCGCGCGGCGCAGGTTTTGGGCGCACTATTATGATCAAATCGCGCCACGGATCTTTGCGGCGGAGGGTGAAGCAGGTCTTGATGGTGCGCTTGAAACCCTACTAACGGACAGCCTGACCGCCACCGCCCCAATGGGCGAGGTACTTTTGGTCGGTGCAGGCCCGGGCGACCCCGAACTTCTAACACTCAAGGCGCGCAAAGCCCTTGATGAGGCCGAAGTGGTGATCCATGACCGCTTGATCTCGCCTCAAATCCTAGAGCTTGCACGGCGCGAGGCGGTGCTGATTGATGCAGGAAAAACCGGCTTTGGCCCTGCGATGAAGCAAGAAGATATTTCTGCTCTTATGGTGGAACATGTGCGCGCCGGCGCAAAGGTGGTGCGCCTCAAGGCGGGCGATCCGTGCGTCTATGGTCGCTTGGATGATGAGATTGATGCGCTTTCCGATGCTGATATCCCATGGTCGATTATTCCAGGTATCACGGCGGCAAGCGCCGCCGCCGCGCAAATCGGGCAAAGCCTGACCAAACGGGGGCGCAATTCTGCGCTGCGATTTCTCACGGGTCATGATGTGGCAGGGTTTGCCGAACATGATTGGCGCGGCCTTGCGCGCAGTGGCGAGGTGGCAGCAATTTATATGGGCAAGCGCGGTGCGCGCTTTATCCAAGGGCGGCTTTTGATGCATGGCGCGCGCCCCGACACACCCGTCACTGTGGTCGAACATGCAAGCCGCGCCGACACCCATGTCATCGATACCGATCTTGCACATCTTGCCCACGCCATTGAGGCCCAAGGCAAAGGTGCGCCTGCGGTGATCCTATATGGGCTTACGCCGCGCGCCGCGCGCACGTCCCTCAACACTCTCAAAGCGGAGATTGCGTTATGAGCCGCGATTATTCCAAAATTCTGACCGCAAATGACCTGCGTCTTGGGGATGTGGTCTATTGGGCGGCAGACCAAAGATGGGCGCAGGCAATCACCGATGCGGTTGTCTTCAGCGACATCGCCACGGCCGAGGCCGCGCTTGCTACAGCCTTCGCGCAAAGCGATCTGGTGGTCGGCCCCTATCTGATCGATGCCATTACAACCGAAACAGGGCCCGCGCCTGCGCATTTTCGCGAGGCATTTCGGATGCGCGGCCCCTCAAACTATCCCCACGGCAAACAAGAACAAGCGCAAGGGTAAGGCAGATGTATCGCTACACTGAGTTTGACGAAAATTTCCTGCGCGCCCGCAACGCGCAATTCCGCGCGCAAGTGGCCCGCCGTCTTTCGGGCGAATTGACCGAGGATGAGTTTAAGCCTCTGCGCTTGATGAACGGGCTATATCTGCAGCTCCACGCCTATATGCTGCGCGTGGCAATCCCCTATGGCACGCTTAATTCAGCACAGATGCGCGGCTTGGCGCGGGTCGCGCGGCAATGGGACAAGGGCTATGGCCATTTTACCACGCGCCAAAACATCCAATTCAATTGGCCAAAATTGGAGGATGTGCCCGATATTCTGGATGCTTTGGCCGAAGTGGGCCTTCACGCCATCCAAACTTCGGGGAACACCGTGCGCAATGTCACCGCTGACCATTTTGCAGGGGCCGCTGCAGATGAGATTGCAGACCCCCGCCCGGTGGCGGAATTGATCCGCCAATGGTCAACCGATCATCCCGAATTTCAATTCCTGCCGCGCAAGTTCAAAATTGCTGTAACAGGCAGCCCCAATGACCGTGCCGTCACCGCCGCCCATGATATCGGCCTGCGCATTGTCGCGCGCGATGGCGAGATTGGCTATCAGGTCTTGGTCGGGGGCGGCTTGGGCCGCACGCCCATGATCGGCAAGGTTTTGGTAGAGTTTCTGCCTGAGACTGATCTTCTGCCCTATATCGAGGCAATTGTGGCGGTTTATAACCTGATCGGGCGGCGAGATAATAAATATAAGGCCCGCATTAAGATCACCCTACATGAGACAGGCTTGGACGAGATCAAACGCCTTGTCGAAGAGGAATTAATCGCGCGCCGTGCGGCTTTCAAAGGGGTTGATCAACGCCTTTTGGAAGAAATTCGTGGCCACTTTGCGCCCCCTGATTTTAACACGGGCGGCAACAGCGCCCCAACTCTAAGCCCCGCTTTGCGCGCCTTTATCGACAGCAACGTAACGGCACACCGCCATACAAATTACGCGATTGTGACGGTATCGATGAAATCCCATGGCGCAACGCCCGGTGATGCCACCGCCACGCAAATGGAAGTCTTGGCCGACCTTGCCGAAACCTATGGGCATGACGAGCTACGCATCAGCCACGAGCAAAACGTAATCCTGCCCTATATTCCCCGCTCGGCCCTGTCTGATCTCTATCAGCGCCTGAAGGCTGCGGGTTTGGCCACGGCCAATATCGGGAAGATCTCGGATATTATCGCCTGCCCTGGCATGGATTACTGCGCCTTGGCCACGGCGCGCTCTATTCCTATTGCGAAGGAAATCGCCACGCATTTTCGCGATATCGGGCTGGAGGAAGAAATTGGCGCGCTGAAAATCAAAATTTCAGGCTGCATCAATGCCTGCGGGCATCACCATGTGGGCCATATCGGGATTTTGGGCTTGGATCGTGCGGGGGTCGAGAATTACCAAATCACCCTTGGGGGCGATCACAACGAGGCGGCCGCAATCGGCGAGCGCGCAGGCCCCGGCTTTTCTGCCGATGCGCTAATCCCTGCGCTTGAGCGTCTATTGCGCGCTTACCTGACCTTGCGCGATGGGGTGGATGAGCCCTTCATCACGACCTATCGCCGCGTAGGGCTAGACCCCTTTAAGGCTGCGCTTTACCCGCAGGAGGGCGCGCAAGATGTTGCAGCCTAGCCCCTTTGGCAAAGTTGTCGAACGGGTGGCTGTACTGAACCGCCGCTATGACAAACATGGCGCCACAGCCGTGCTTGAGCATGCGTTGCGGGACGCAGATTGCGGGCGCGTGGCCTTGGTATCCTCCTTTGGGGCGGAGTCTGTGGTGTTGTTGCACATGGTGTCAGTGATTGATCGTACGACACCCGTCTTGTTCATCGACACCGAAATGCTCTTTCCCGAAACATTAACCTATCAAAACGAATTGGCAGATCATCTGGGCCTTGGGGATGTGCGCCGCATTCACGCCAGCCGCACGATGATTTCGGCCAGCGACCCGCAGGGCGATTTGCATAAAATCAACCCAGATGCCTGCTGCGCCAAGCGCAAGACCGAACCGCTTGAACACGCCTTGGCCCCGTTTGACGCGTGGATCACGGGGCGCAAACGCTTTCAGGCGCAAAGCCGCGCTGCGTTGGACTTCTTCGAGAATGAGGGCGAGATAAGGATCAAAATCAACCCGCTGGCCCATTGGGCGCGCGAGGATGTGCAGGACTATATCACCAATAACCGCCTGCCCCGTCATCCGCTTGTGGCGCGGGGCTATCCGTCTATTGGCTGCGCCCCGTGCACCAGCCCCGTGGCCGCAGGCGAAGACTCGCGTGCAGGCCGTTGGCGCGGGAAGGACAAAGAGGAATGCGGCATCCATTTTGTGGATGGCAAAATTATCCGCCGCAATGTGGCGTGAAAGGATACATCATGAACACCACCCCCCATATTCTGGTCACCGATCAGGGCTTTACCCCAGAGGCAGCGCGGCCCGCAGAGATGGTTGAATTAAGCAATCCTGCCGCGTTTGACGCGGCCCTCCGGACACCGCAAGGCCATAGCGCAATCTGCATTCCCTTTGGCAGCTTCGCCGATGGTCGCGGCTTTACATGGGCCAAGCGCCTGCGCATGGCGGGGTTTTCGGGGCGCTTGCGCGCTGCGGGTCACGTGATTTCTGATCAATATGCGATGGCGCGGCGCGTAGGGTTTGACGAGGTAGAAATCAGCCCTGAGCTGGCCCGCAGGCAACCGCAAGAGGCATGGGTGTTTCGGACCGATTGGCGCGCGCATGATTACCAAAATCGTCTACGCGGCGAATAGCGCCTTTCCCTGACATAAATCAAAGTTTACAATTGCGGGCATATGCTAGGGCTGTGCCCACTCCGAACTATAGGCTAAAGTGACGTGACAGACGCAATATCGACCCTCCCCAAAGCCGCCCCCACCCTGCCCGATGCGCAGCGCGTGACCTTTGTGAAGCATTGGACGGATAGGCTGTTTTCCTTCCGCGTAACGCGGCCTGCAAGCCTGCGCTTTCGGTCGGGCGAATTTGTTATGATCGGGTTGATGGGCGATAACGGCAAACCGCTTTTGCGCGCCTATTCCATCGCATCCCCCTCATGGGAAGAGGAATTGGAATTCTATTCCATCAAGGTCCAAGACGGCCCCCTGACCTCAAAGCTACAACATATCCAAGTGGGTGATGAAATCATTCTGCGACCCAAACCCGTAGGGACATTAGTGCATGACGCGCTGTTGCCAGGAAATCGGATTTGGTTCTTTGCCACAGGCACAGGCTTTGCCCCGTTCGCAAGCCTCCTTCGCGAGCCGCAAACCTATGAAGATTATGACGAGGTTATCATCACCCATACCTGCCGCGAAGTGGCCGAGCTGGATTATGGCCGCACCCTGATCGAAGAGATCAGGCAAGATGAGCTGCTGGCCGAATTGATCGGTGAAAGGTTCGCGGACAAAATACGATACTATCCCACCACGACCCGCGAACCGAGCCCCAAGATGGGCCGTATCACTGATTTGATGCGGGCAGGCACCGTGTTCGAGGATTTGGTTGTTCCGCCTCTCAGCCCCGAATGCGACCGCGCCATGGTCTGTGGCAATCTTGCCTTCAATCTTGAGATCAAAGATATGCTTGAGGGCTTTGGCTTGGTCGAAGGGGCCAATTCCAATCCACAGCATTACGTAGTGGAGAAGGCCTTTCTTGACTGATTACAACAGCCATGAAAGAGCCCCTTGAAAGCCCTTTGGTGCGCCTGTAGGTTAACGCATAATCACTGCAAAACTACAGAAGGACAAAACCCATAGCCCGCAGACCCCACAACGCGCCGCCCAGCCGTGACACTGGCCCGCGCGTCAACGACCGCATCCGCTGCCCCGAAGTTCGCCTGATTGGCGCAGAGGGCGAGAATATTGGGGTGGTCACCCCAGAACACGCAATGGAATTGGCAGATGAGGCAGGATTAGATTTGGTGGAAATCTCCCCCAATGCCGAACCGCCCGTGTGCAAAATCATGGATTTCGGAAAGTTCAAATATGAACAGCAGAAACGCGAAGCCGAGGCCCGCAAAAAGCAAAAGGTGATCGAGGTCAAAGAGGTCAAAATGCGGCCTGGCACCGATGATCACGATTTCGACCGCAAGGTGCGCGATGCTATCAAATTCCTTGAGAATGGGGATAAGGTGAAGGTAACGATGCGTTTCCGTGGTCGCGAAATGGCCCACCAACAATTGGGCCGCGAGTTGCTGGAACGTGTGGCCGAAAAGATCGAAGACGTGGGTAAGATCGAGAATATGCCCAAGCTGGAAGGTCGCCAAATGGTGATGATGATCGGTCCCGCAAAATAATCTGGCAGAGGCCATGGGCCTTAGGCCCATTACATAAAAAAGCCCCGCTTGCGCGGGGCTTTCTTTTTTGGATTGTGCTGACCTTAGGCTGCTACGACAGCACGCGCGGTCATAACTTTGACCAAATGCGCGCGATAGGCACCTGTGCCATGCAAATCAGAGATCATCCCATCCGCCGAAGGGGCCGCCATGCCATCAAGCGTTGCTGCGGAGAAATCCTTGGACAGGGCCACTTCAGCCTCTGTCCAACGGAAAACGCCTTCACCTGAAGCGCCCGTGACCGCCACGCGTACACCATCAGCGAATTTCGCAACAAAGACCCCAACAAGCGCAAAGCGCGAAGCAGGCTGCACGAATTTCTGATAATTGGCCTTTTGGGGCACCGGGAATTTCACCTCAGTGATGATCTCACCTTCTTCAAGCGCCGTGGTGAACATGCCTTGAAAGAAATCATCCGCAGCAATTTCGCGGCTATTGGTTTTCACAATTGCACCCGAGCCAAGTACCGCAGACGGATAGCAGGCAGACGGATCGTTATTGGCAAGGCTCCCGCCAATTGTGCCACGATTGCGCACCGCGGGATCCCCAATATGGCCGGCAAGATCCGACAACGCAGGATAGGATTTGGCCACCTCGTGCGCGACCTCTGCATGGGTCGTTGCCGCGCCAATGCAAATCTGGCCTGCGTCATTGGTACAAATGCCCTTCATCTCTTGAATGCCTGTGAGGCTAACCAAGGTTTCAGGCATGGCAAGCCGCGCTTTCATCGTGGGGATGAGGGTCTGCCCGCCGCTGAGCGCCTGACCGCCCGCGCCGATTGCCGCAACCGCTTCTTTGATCGTGCTTGGGCGTGTAAAGTCAAAGTTATACATATCCCGTTTCCTCTGGTTCAAAGGGGCATGGCCCCTCTTTGACGTTTATCTTGCGCGGGTCAGACAACCAACCCGCGCCCGTTTTCTTTAGCCTTGCATCGCTTGCCAAACGCGGTGCGGTGATAGGGGCATGTCAATATGCGTTACCGCGTGACCACCGCGGTTCAATGCATCGACAACCGCATTCACCACCGCAGGTGGCGAACCGATTGCGCCCGCCTCACCACAGCCTTTCACGCCTAACGGGTTATGGGTGCAAGGGGTCTGGCATGAGTGATCAACTTTTAAAAACGGCAAATCATCGGCACGCGGCATCGTATAATCCATGTACGAAGCGGTTAAAAGTTGTCCCTCCTCATTGTAAACCGTTTGCTCAGTTAAGGCCTGCCCAATGCCTTGAGCTACGCCACCATGTACCTGCCCATCGACGATCATCGGATTTATCACATTTCCAAAATCATCTGCGCAGGTAAAAGAGCATATCGTAACTTTTCCAGTATCCGGATCGACTTCAACCTCACATAAATATGCTCCTGCCGGATAAGTGAAGTTATTGGGGTCGTAGAACGCCGTCTCTTCCAATCCTGGTTCAAGCGTTTCTAACGGGTAGTTGTGAGGCACATACGCAGAAAAAGCCACTTCTCCAAAAGACTTACTCTTATCTGTGCCATTTACAGTAAAATTGCCATTCTCAAAGGTGATATCAATTTCGTCAGCTTCCAACATATGAGCGGCTATTTTTTTGCCTTTCTCAATAATTTTATCCACTGCGCGATCCATCGCAGACCCACAAACGGCCAGTGAGCGCGATCCGTAGGAGCCCATCCCAAACGGGATTTTCGAGGTATCGCCATGAACTATTTCAACAGCATCTTCCGCAACGCCTAATTTGCTAGCAACCAATTGGGCAAAAGCTGTTTCATGCCCCTGGCCATGGCTGTGCGCGCCAGTCATTACCTGAATAGTGCCAGTCGCGCTTACTCTTACTGTTGCTGCATCGTAAAGACCAACTCTGGCACCAAGTTGCCCCACTAAATTAGACGGCGCAATTCCGCAGGCCTCGATCCAGGTTGAGAGACCAAGACCCCGCAATTTCCCATTGGACTTACTCTTTTTTACCCTACTTTCAAAATTTTTAAGGTCTGCTAACTCTATCGCCTTATCCAAGGTATTTTGATAATTTCCGATATCGTAGATCAGTCCAACTGGCGAGGTGTAAGGGAATTGATCAGGTGTGAGTAAATTTTTCTTACGTACCTCAATCGGATCTAAATTAAGTTCTCTGGACAGTTTGTCGATTGCTCGCTCCAAACTGTAGGTCGCTTCAGGTCGACCAGCTCCGCGGTACGCATCTACGGGCGCCGTATTAGTAAAGACGGCCTTCAAGTTCACGTATACGTGTGGAACTTTGTAAGGGCCAGCCATCAAGGTGCCATGCAAAAAGGTCGGTGTCACTGTCGAGAAATTCGACAGATACGCACCAACGTTGGCAAGCGTACTAGTCCTGATGGCTAATATCTCACCATCCATCGTCGATCCCACCTCGATGGTAGTAAGATGATCGCGCCCATGGGCATCAGATAAAAAGCTTTCCGAGCGATCGGCAGTCCACCGAACGGGGCGCCCAAGCTTTCGTGCCGCTGCTAAGACTAGTGCTTCCTCACCGTAGTGATAAATTTTAGATCCAAAACCACCTCCAACGTCTGGTGCAACTACGGTTAACTTGTGCTCAGGGATTCCCAGTACAAATGCACAAATTAAAAGTCTGGTCAGGTGCGGATTTTGACTAGTTGTGGTAAGTTTGTATTCTCCGGTCCCGGGATCATATTCTCCAATCGATGATCGAGGCTCCACAGCATTTGGCACCAGACGATTATTAACTAATTGTAAAGTTGTTACGTGGGGAGAAGATGTTAGGGCTTTGTCAACAACTTCACGGTTGTCTTCTATCCACCCCCAGTCAAAGCAAAGGTTGTCATCTATCTCATCATGAACGCGATTTTCAGAGTCACTAATTGCCCCAGCCATATCGACGATGGCAGGTAGCTCTTCAATCACAGCACTTTCTGCAAGCTTTTCTGCCGCATCTTTAGCTTGCTGCAAAGTTTCTGCGACAACAGCAGCATACGCATCACCTACATGCCGGACTTTTCCATGCGCCAAGACTGGTCTTTTAGGCTCTCGCATTGGAGTGCCATCACGAGAATTTATCAGCCAACCAGCGGGGTTGCCTCCGACCTCGGAAAAATCTTCGCCAGTAAACACTGCGCGCACACCTGGCATTTCAGAGATAGCTTCAGTGTCTATCTTTTTGATTTTGCCGTGAGCTACTTCCGAACGGACCATAACCGCATACAGCTGCCCCTGCAGCGCAACATCGTCTGTATATTTTCCGCGACCAGTCAGAAATCTAAAATCTTCTCGCCGCTTCGATGCGACCCCGATGCCACTGTCTTTTGGCATAGTCATTCCTCCCTTGGGTTTTGTCGCGCCCACCCAACTGTGAGGCAGGCCTTTTTGCTTTAATCACATTCCTTCGGGCCTCCTCCGCCCGAAGGGGTGGCCTTTATTCTCCAGCCATCGCAGCGACGTCTTGGCCCGAGGCCGCAAGGATCGCTTTGACGATGTTATGATAGCCGGTGCAGCGGCAGATATTGCCTTCTAGATAGGCGCGCACTTCGCCTTCGGTGGGCACAGGGTTTTCTTTCAACAAGGCTGCCGCAGTCATAACCATACCGGGTGTGCAGAACCCGCATTGCAGACCGTGATGCTCTTTAAATGCTGCTTGGATCACCGAGAGCGAGCCATCAGGATTGGCCATGCCTTCAATTGTTGTGACCTCTGCGCCCGCGACATCAATCGCCAGAACCGAGCATGATTTCATAGATTTGCCGTCCACATGAACGGTGCAGGCCCCGCATTGGCTAGTATCACAGCCAACATGGGTGCCTGTCAGACCAAGTTTTTCGCGCAGCACGTCAACAAGAAGTGTGCGGCCTTCAACTTCGGCTGACATTTCCTTTCCATTAACTGATAGTTTGACCGTCGTCATTCGATCCTCCCTGAACGATTGCATTTATCAAAACATGGATTTTTCTAATGGCACAACAAAAAAAACATTCGCGCCAATTTGCCCTCTCAAACTCGCGTTAGGCGCCTATCGTCTGCGCCCATCACGGGGCTGTGGACGTGTGGGAATTTCCTTTAACAATCCCCCAACCCCCATCGCGCCAATTTCTTCAGCGCTCGGGGGATAGCCACAAATGACCCGCTCCAACACCCAATCTGCTCCATTCAGGGCGGGGCTGCGCGCGCAACCCGGCAAGCCTATGACAGGGGTCGCCTTCAATACGCCCAAAACCAAAAGATTGCCTGGATCAACGGGCATTCCAAACCGCGTCACCTGCCCCCCCACGCCCCGCAGCGCAGCAGGCATCACATCATCGATGTCAGATGTGGCAGAGGCGGTGAGGATTAAGATCAAGCTTGTCTTCACCTGTGCAATCTCAACCTCAAGCGCGGCTTTGTCATGCGGGCAAATGCGCGTGTCGCTCAGATCCACCTGCAAGGCGGCGAGACGCGCCTCAACCGCATCGATAGATTTTTCTTCAAGGGCTGCGGCCTTCTGCCCCTCATGGCTGGTGAGAATCAGGGTGGCCGAAGAAATCTGCGGCGCGATATAGGCCAATGCCCCGCCGTGGGCCGCCTCTTCGGCGGCCAAGAGCGCGGCCTCTGGCACGGCATAGGGAATGATTTTTATTGTGGCGACCATCATCCTTTTTGAGACGCGCTGCCATGGCGGCAGGGTGGCAACCGTGATGCGTGGGTCAATCGCATTCACCGCCGCAATTTTTGCGGCATCCACCGAAAAGATGCCTGCGCCGCGGCTGCGCAGATTGACCCGCCCTGTAAAGGCTGCTTCAATCTCAAGACCTGCATCGGCCCTGCATAACGCATGCGCCAATCGCGCGGCGGCGGTGTTTTCATCGACATCACCCGCCTCCATCGCGGCAACTGTCACCTCGGCTACCCCTGCGGCCTTCAGCGCCGCGATATGACCTGCCCCAAGGCGCGTGCCCTTGCGGATCACCCCCCCTTCAACGGGCACGGAATGGGCCAAGATCGCGCCCATCCCTTCGGCTATGGGACGCGGCCCGAACCTCATGATTTGCGCAACCTCTCGGTGATTTGCGCCATGATCGAAATTGCAATCTCTGCGGGGCCCATCGCCCCAATATTCAGGCCAACAGGGGCATGGATGCGCGCAATATCCTCGGCGCCAAAGCCTGCCTCGGCCAAACGATCCACTCGTTTTGCATGGGTGCGCGTTGAGCCCAAGCAGCCCAGATAAAACACATCGGCCCGCAGCGCGGCCATGATTGCGGGATCATCAAGCTTGGGATCATGGGTCAAGGTCACAACGGCAGTGCGGGCATCAAGCCCGATTTCATCCAATGCCTCATCGGGCCAAGCATCGAGAAGTCGCACCGCCTCAAAGCGGGCGGTAGAGCCAAAGGCGTGGCGCGGATCAACCAGCGTCACATCATATCCTGCCATTTGCGCCATCGGGATCAGGCTTTGCGCGATATGCACCGCTCCCACAACAACCATGCGTAAAGGCGGGTTGTGGATTGCGATATAGCGCAAGCCCTCCGCATCAAGGCCCGATTTATCATTGGCAAAGGCCGCGCTCAGATCAGGCGCCTCTGCGCGTTCCACAACACGCGGCGGGGCTTCGCCCGTGACATCGCTAATCAAGGAGACCGCATTGCGCGCAGCACGCGCCGCAACGAGATCCTGCAAGATGGCCTCGGGCAAGGCCCCGCCAATGGGCTGAAGCAGAATTTTGATCCGCCCCCCACAGGCCAAGCCCACAGCAAAGGCCGCATCATCAGAAACCCCAAATTCCAACAGCTTCGGCGCATTTACATGGGTTCCAAGCATATCCTGCGCCTCAAGAACCACTGCCCCTTCGACACAGCCCCCCGACACGGAACCTTGCATCTCGCCGTCGCCTGCAACCACCAATTGACTGCCCACACGGCGCGGCGCACTGCCCCATGTTTCCACCACCGAGGCCAAGACCGCCCCTCGGCCCGCACGATGCCATTCAAGTGCCAATTCAGGCATATTTTCCATTATGACCCCTCCCTTTCAAACTTAGCTTGCCGCATCGGATAGCATCCGCACAAGCCGTGCTTTTTCGTTGAAAGCGCCACGCGCATTCAGCGCCTCGGCCAAGCCCTGCAACGCTGCGATATTGTGCCCTGCGCGGAACATATCAACATGGGGTAAAATGGCACGAATGCCAACAGCCTTTGGCGCAAACCCCTCCCAACGCAAAAGCGGGTTGATCCAGATCAGCCGCTTAGATGACAGGCTGAGACGCTCCATCGCGCTCGATAACAGTTCGGGATCATCCCGATCCAGACCATCGGTTATCAAAAGCACAATTGCACCCTGCCCCATGACACGGCGCGACCAATCGCGGTTAAATCGATCGATGCAATACCCAATGCGCGTGCCGCCTTCCCAATCTTGCGCCTCGGCCCCCGCAGCGGCCAGCGCCGCATCCACATCGCGCCCGCGCAAGTGGCGGGTAATATTGGTCAGCCGCGTTCCAAAGGTGAACCCATAGACCTTTGACCAACCCGCCCCTTTCGCGTTTGAGAGCGCGTGCAGAAAATGCAAAACCGCACGGCTATAGGCTGACATCGACCCAGAGATATCGCAAAGACAAATCAAGGCAGGCATCCTTTCGCGCCGCGCCTTGCGGGCGAAGCCTTGCATTTCGCCCCCATGGCGCATGGCTTGGCGCAGGCTACTGCGCCAATCGGGCTTGGTGCCATTGGCATCCGCCGCATAGCGGCGGGTGAGAAGCGGTGGCACAGGGAGGCTCAACCGCGCCAAAATGCGCCGCGCCTCGGCCATTTCAGCCACGGACATTTGTTCAAAATCAAGGCTGCGCAAGCGTTCTTCACGGCTCATCGTCAGGCTTGCGTCAATTTCGATTTCCGTGTCCTGAGGGCGATCTTCGCCTTCTATATCGGGGGCCTCAGGTGTGATCCCGTCTAGCAAACTTTCTGCGGCGCGCTTTTCGGCGGGTTTGGCTTGGCGTTCCTCCTCCAGGCCGCGAATAGCGGGAAGCATCAACGACATCATATGTTCCATATAACGCGGATCCCGCCAATAGAGGCGGAAGATCTGCGCAAAAATTTGTAAATGTTCGGGCCGCGTGCAAAAACAGGCACGCAATGCGTAGAAAAACGTATCCCGATCTGTAAAACCGACACTGGCCAAGGCGCGCGCCGCATCCATCATATGCCCTGACCCCGCAGGCAGCCCCGCCACGCGCAAGGCGCGCGCAAAATGCGCAAGGTTGCGCAAAAGCTGCGGATTGTCGGGCAGATCAAGCGGGGCGTATTCCATAGCGCCTTAGCCCAAATCGGCGCGGATTTCGTCCAAGATACGCTTGGCCTCAGACCCTTGCAACCTCGCGATATCGTCTTGATATTTCAAAATCGCACCAAGCGTATCTGCAATCACCTCAGGCGATAATTCAATCACATCAAGCGCAAGCAGACATTTCGCCCAATCAATCGTTTCTGCGACACCTGGCTTTTTGAACAGATCCTCACTGCGCAGGCGCTGCACAAAGGCCACGACCTCGCGCGAGAGAGTGTCTGCCGCCTGCGGCACACGGGCGTGCAAAATCTCCATCTCGCGGGTGATGTCGGGATAGTCGACCCAATGATATAGGCACCGCCGTTTGAGCGCATCATGCACCTCGCGGGTGCGGTTTGATGTCAGGATGACGATGGGCGGCTCTGGGGCTTTGATCTGGCCAAGCTCGGGAATTGTGACCTGAAAATCTGACAGCGCCTCAAGGAGGAACGCCTCAAAAGGTTCATCTGTTCGGTCGATTTCGTCAATCAGCAAAACAGGCGCGCCTGCGGGATCAGGGCGCATGGCCTGCAACAAAGGCCGTTCGATCAAATAATCTTGCGAGAACAAGTCAGCGGTCAGGCTTGCGCGATCTGCGCCGCCCGCCGCCTCGCTTGCGCGGATAGCGACCATCTGTGCAGCAAAATTCCATTCATACACCGCAGACGCCGCATCCAGGCCCTCATAGCATTGCAGGCGGATCAGGCGGCGGCCCAACATCGCGGCAATAGATTTGGCAATCTCTGTTTTTCCCGTGCCTGCCTCACCCTCTAGGAACAAAGGCCGCCCGAGGCTGAGAGCGAGATATGCGACTGTGCCCAATGATTTGCCGCAGATATAGCCTTCGGCACTCAACCCTGCGCGCAATGCGTCAATTGATGGGGGAATTTCAATTTGGTGTGATGACCCGCGCATGCTGCCTCCCGCAATATGTCGCCACTATCAACGCCATTGAATAGCCTGCGGTCAAGCCTGTGCAAAATCCTTTTGTTCCGCCCTGCTCGGCTGCTAGGATCTCACAAGGTTACAGACAGAAGGGAAGCGGCAGCGGGAGCAGCAGGATGTACGCCCAGCCGATAGCGCGCTTAGCTCTTGGCAAGGCTGCGGGAATTTTGTAGCGCAAGGAGCATGACATACACCCTGACCCTTCGCCGCCCCGACGATTGGCATTTACACCTGCGCGATGGTGCGATGCTGCGCGCCGTATTGCCAGAAACCGCGCGCCATTTTGGTCGCGCCATCATCATGCCGAACCTTGTGCCACCCGTGGTCAAAGGGGACGATGCCAGCGCCTATCGCGACCGCATTTTAGCGGCCCTGCCCGATGGGATGACCTTCACCCCATTGATGACATTATACCTGACCGAAGGCACAGATCCTGAAGATCTGGCCGCCGCACATACGGCAGGGCTGATCACAGCGGTGAAGCTTTACCCAGCAGGGGCGACCACAAATTCTGCCTCAGGCGTGCGCAACATTGCCAATGTGCGCGCCGTTTTGGAAAAGATGGCAGAGATTGGCCTGCCTTTGTGCATCCATGGCGAGGTCACGCGCCATGATGTGGATATTTTCGACCGCGAAAAAGTGTTCCTAGAAACGGTTCTTGAACCGCTGCGCCGTGACATCCCTGAGCTCAAAGTTACACTTGAACATGTCACCACAAGCGATGGGATTGACTATGTGCGCGAGGCAAGCGGCGATATCGCGGCCACCATCACAACGCATCACCTTATGATCAATCGAAATCATATCTTGGTGGGCGGGATCAGGCCGCATTACTACTGCCTGCCCGTGGCCAAACGCTCCACCCATCAAAAGGCGCTGCGCAAAGCCGCCATTTCAGGAAATCCACGGTTCTTCCTTGGCACAGACAGCGCCCCCCACACCGACCCCAACAAAGAAAGCGCCTGTGGCTGTGCGGGATGTTTCACCGCAACCAATACCATGGCCTGCCTCGCCCATGTATTCGAGGAAGAAGGCGCGCTTGATCAACTTGAAGGCTTCACCTCGCTCTTTGGCCCTTCGCGCTATGGTCTGGCCCCAAATGACACCACTATCGCCTTGGTCAAGGAAGACGCCCCCGTGACCTATCCCGCAAAAATCGAGACAGAAGACGGGCCCGTCACTGTATTTGACCCAGGCCATCCGCTGTTTTGGCGGGTTCTCGACCAATAAAGGAGCCATGCCATGATCCCAGCAAGCTATCCCGATCAGGCGCAGATTGCGAAAATGTCAGCACGGATGCTACTTGATATTGGCGCGGTACATTTCAACGCGGATGAGCCCTACACCCATGCTTCGGGCAACCGTGCGCCCACGTATATTGACTGTCGGCGGATTATTTCCTTCCCGCGAGTGCGGGCCACATTGATGGATTTTCTGACCTGCACCGTGATGCGCAATGCGGGGCTTGAGGCCTTTAACAATATCGCAGGCGGCGAGACGGCGGGTATTCCTTTTGCCGCCTTTGTAGCCGAGCGTATGGCCTTACCCATGAGCTATGTGCGCAAAAAGCCAAAAGGTTACGGCAAAAACGCCCGCATTGAGGGGGCAATGGATGCGGGTGATCGCGTACTGTTGGTAGAAGATTTGACCACCGATGGTGGCTCAAAACTTAGCTTTGTTGATGCAATCCGCGAGACAGGCGCGAGCTGTGGTCACACGGCGGTTGTGTTCTATTACGGCATTTTCGAGGACACGATCCCACGGTTGCGGGAGCATGGGGTTGAATTGCATTGGCTATGCACATGGGCCGATGTGATTGCCGAAGCGCGCACAGGCCACGACTTTGACGCAAACACGCTTGAGCAGGTCGCACATTTCCTGCGCGATCCTGAAGGATGGCGCGCCGCGCGGGGATTCGTCTAAGCCCCACAGCGCAGGCCCGAAAACGGGCCAAACAGCGGCACAGACCCATTTGCCAGAGCCATCGCGCAAGGCAGAGGCCCGAAAAAAATTCGTGCCGCGTTGCCTTATGTGGTAGCGTTACCAAAGATGCCACCCATATCTTGCGGATATTATCTGGGTTCAACATATCCACAGGATATCCAGATTGACGCTGAGTTGTGGGAAGCATACCGCAGGTGGGGTGTGATTTGTTGAGGGAGTAATCATGAGCGAGATCGCCAATCTCAATGCCAAAGCATTGCGCAAGTCAAGCGATGCTGATCCCGACACGGACGCAAGCGCCCTCTTCCCGCTGCCTCACAACATTGAGGCTGAGCAGCAATTATTGGGCGCGATTTTGGCGTCAAATGACGTCATTGATCGCCTGCAAGACCTGATTGAGCCTGCGCATTTTTATGACCCCGTGCATGGCGCGATTTTCGAGGTCGCCCGGGCGCGCATCCTCAAGGGGCAGCAAACAGACGCCACCACACTAAAAAACTTTATGGCCGAACACGAAGGTCTGCGCGCCCTTGGGGGGGCCGAATATCTTTTGAAATTGCAGCTTTCCGCCATTGCCACATCGGCCGCGCGTGATTACTCACAGCTGATCCATGATCTAGCCGTGCGCCGCAATCTGATTGATTTGGGCAAATCGATTTCAGATCGCGCGCTATCGATGCGCGAAGATGTCTCGCCCGATGAGCAGATCGTTCAGGCCGAATCCGATTTGTTCCAACTCGCCTCAACCGGCAGCACCTCGCGGGGATTTCAATCTTTCCTACGTGCGCTTCACGATGCGGTGGAGATCGCTAATGCGGCCTATAACCGGTCGGGCGGTCTGGCGGGCCTTTCCACGGGCTTGACCGATCTTGATAAGATGTTGGGCGGTTTGCATAATTCTGACCTTCTGATCCTTGCGGGGCGCCCATCGATGGGGAAAACCTCGCTTGCCACCAATATCGCGTTTAACGTGGCGCGTGCCTTTAAGCGGGGCCTTAAGGATGACGGCACAGAAGGCACAGTTGATGGCGGCGTGGTCGGGTTTTTCAGCCTCGAGATGTCTGCCGCGCAATTGGCGCAGCGGGTTCTGTCAGAGGCGGCCGAGGTGCCATCGGAACTGATCCGCAAAGGCGATTTGAACGAGCAAGAATTCCAGCGCTATCTGATCGCAGCGCAGGATTTGCAAAATTGCCCCCTTTATATTGACGACACCCCGGCCCTGCCCATTGCACAGATCGCCGCCCGCGCGCGCCGCCTCAAGCGCAGCCCGCAGGGTTTGGATTTGTTGATCATCGACTATTTGCAATTGTTGCGGGGCAATGGCCGCAATGAAAACCGCGTGAATGAAATTTCAGAAATCACCCAAGGCCTCAAGGCGATTGCGAAAGAATTGGATATCCCCGTGATCGCGCTGTCGCAGTTGTCGCGTCAGGTCGAAAACCGCGATGATAAACGCCCCCATTTGTCAGACCTTCGGGAGTCTGGGTCAATCGAGCAAGATGCCGATGTGGTCATGTTCGTCTATCGCGGCGAATATTACAAAGAGCGCGAAAAACCAGGCGAAGACAACCTCGAGGCCATGGCAAAATGGCAGCAGGATATGGATGCCCTCCATGGCAAGGCCGAGGTTATCATCGGCAAGCAGCGTCACGGACCTGTTGGCACGGTTGAGCTAAGCTTTGAGGGGCGCTTCACCAAATTTGGCAATCTCGTCAAACCATGGCAGCAAGGCGCGGACAGGTTTAACTAAGGCACGCATTCGTGCCATGATCTGTTGGAGTTTCGGACAAAACCCTACTTGCCCCTTGACGGGTCCGTATCAAAACAGGACAGAAGGCGCATGGCATCTGGAAAGCTTAATATCGATCTGGGCGCGATTGTCGCCAATTGGCGCGCCCTTGACGACCCGACCAACGCGAAAACGGCCGCGGTGGTTAAGGCAGACAGCTATGGCTTGGGCGCAGGAAGCGTGGCCCCTGCCTTGGCACGCGCAGGCGCTGACACATTCTTTGTGGCAATTGCCGAAGAGGGCGTAGCACTGCGTGCCGCCCTCACGGGGGCGGGTTTCCCACAAGCCCGCATTTTCGTCTTTTCGGGCCATATGGCGGGCGATTTTGAGCTGTTGCGGGATCACAATTTGATCCCCCTTTTGAATTCCGCCGATCAATTCCGCCGCCACCGCGATGCAGGCGATATGCCCTATGGTATTCAACTTGATACAGGCATGAACCGCTTAGGCATGGAGGCCGCCGATTGGTCCACCTTGCGCGATGAGGCCGAGCGCGGGCCCTGCCAGTTGATCATGAGCCATCTGGCCTGCGCTGATGAGCCTGATCACCCAGAAAATCCTGCGCAATTGGCAAATTTTCGCGCCATGACCGATGGTACACATCACCCCCGCTCGCTCTCTGCTACGGGGGGCGTGCTTTTGGGTGAGGCTTATCACTTTGATCTGACCCGTCCTGGAATCGGGCTTTATGGGGGGCTGCCCTTTGCAGATGCGATCCCCGTGGTGCGTCTCTCCCTGCCTGTTGTCCAAGTGCGGCAAGTCGAGGTGGGCGAGTTTGTGGGGTATGGCGCAGGCTTTCGCCCCAACGGCCCCCGCCAGATCGCAACCGTGGCCGCGGGATATGCCGATGGGTTGATCCGCGCGATGACGGGCAAAGCCGCAGTCTATGCAGGTGACACGCCCTGCCCACTTGCGGGGCGCGTGTCGATGGATTTGATGGGGGTGGATGTCAGCGGGCTTGGGGCAGATGTGCCAGATCACTTAGACATCCTCTGCACCGCACAAGGCGTGGATCAACTGGCGGATCATGCGGGCACGATTGGCTATGAGATCCTCACCTCGCTTGGCGCGCGCTATCAGCGTCACTATCACGGGGGTTAGGAATGGCTACACTCATTCTCGCACCGCTTGCCACGATTGGCCGCTCGGTCATGAGGCTATTGACGGGTGTGGGGCGCGTTAGCATCTATGCCGGCGCGACTGTCTCGCACCTCTTTCGTCCGCCATTTTACCCGCGTGAATTCCTGATCCAACTGATGCAAATCGGGTTTTTATCCCTGCCCGTGGTCGGTCTGACCGCCCTGTTTACGGGCGGGGCCTTGGCGCTGCAAATCTATTCGGGCGGCGCGCGATTTAATGCCGAGGCGGTTGTGCCCTCGATTGTGGCCATTGGCATGGTGCGCGAACTTGGGCCTGTTTTGGGTGGCCTCATGGTTGCGGGCCGCGTGGCGGCTGCGATTGCCGCCGAGATTGGCACGATGAAAGTAACCGAACAGATTGATGCGTTGGTCACGCTTTCGACCAACCCGCTCAAATATCTGACCCTACCCCGGGTTTTGGCCGCGACCCTGTCTTTGCCGCTTTTGGTGGCGATTGGGGACAGTATCGGGATTTTCGGCGGCTATTTGGTGGGCACAACGCGGCTTGGGTTCAACGCGGCAAATTACATTCAGAACACCGTTGATTTTCTCGAAGCTTGGGATGTCATCTCGGGCATGATCAAGGGGGCGGTGTTTGGCTTTATCGTGGCCATAATGGGCTGCTATCATGGGATGAATTCAGGCAAAGGGGCCGCGGGTGTGGGCCGCGCCACAACCAATGCGGTGGTCTCCTCCTCCATACTTATCTTGGCGTCAAACTACATTCTGACAGAGGTGTTTTTCAGCGCATGATTACCCTGTCCGATGTCCATAAATCCTTTGGCCCCAAGCAGGTCTTGCGCGGCGTGAACCTTGAGGTTCCCAAAGGCGAAAGCATGGTCATTATTGGCGGCTCTGGCACGGGCAAATCGGTTTTGCTGAAATCGGTTTTGGGTCTTGTGCGCCATGACAGTGGGATGATCCTGCTTGACGGCGAAGATGTCACCCGCGCCGCGCGGGACCCGTTTTTGGCGCGCTTTGGGATGCTGTTCCAAGGTGCGGCTCTGTTTGACAGTCTGCCCGTATGGCAGAACGTGGCCTTTCGTCTGATGCGCGGCCATCTTAAGCGGCCAAAATCAGAGGCGCGCGAGATCGCGATTGAAAAATTGCGCCGTGTGGGGCTGAAGCCCGATGTCGCTGACCTTTACCCGTCTGAATTGTCAGGGGGCATGCAAAAGCGCGTAGGCCTCGCCCGCGCCATTGCAGCGGAGCCTGAAATTATCTTTTTTGACGAGCCAACCACAGGGCTTGATCCGATCATGTCGGGCGTGATCGATGATTTGATCCGCGAAATCGTGGTTGAGATGGGCGCAACCGCCATGACCATCACCCATGATATGTCCTCGGTGCGCGCGATTGCCGATAAAATCGCCATGCTGCATGACGGGGTGATCCAATGGACAGGCCCCGCGGCGGATATGGACAGCGCCGATGACCCCTATTTGCGCCAGTTTATCACAGGCTCTGCCGATGGCCCGATTGAGGCGGTGCGCTAAGGCGCAACATACTCTGGCCAAAGCGCGCGACCCGCGCTAACCCTGTGCCATGGCAAAATCTATAACCCAATTTATCTGCGGCCAATGCGGCACGGTTCATAAAAAATGGATCGGGCGTTGCGATGGCTGTGGCGAGTGGAACACGATTGTTGAGGAGGCCCCGCTTTCGGCAGGCCCCGCCAAATCGGGCTTGGGTGCAGGCAAGGGACGCAAAATGGCGCTGATGGATTTGGCCAGCCAAGAGGCCCCGCCACCGCGCCACCCTTCAGGCTTGGCGGAATTGGATCGTGTTCTTGGTGGCGGGCTTGTGCCTGCCTCTGCGCTGCTCTTGGGGGGGGATCCGGGTATCGGGAAATCAACCCTATTGTTGCAGGCTGCGGCCAGTTTCGCAGCCAAGGGCCTGTCGGTTGTTTATGTCTCGGGCGAGGAGGCCAGCGCACAGGTGCGCATGCGCGCACAACGTCTGGGTCTGGGCGCAGCCCCGATGGCCTTAGCGGCAGAAACCAATTTGCGTGATATTCTGACCACTTTGGACGAAACCCGCCCCGATTTGGTGATTATCGATTCCATCCAAACCATGTGGCTTGACACAGTCGACAGCGCGCCTGGATCTGTCAGCCAAGTGCGCGCCGCAGCACATGAATTGGTTACCTTCGCCAAACGACGTGGGGTCAGCGTGATCTTGGTGGGCCATGTCACCAAAGATGGCCAAATTGCGGGGCCGCGCGTGGTCGAACATATGGTCGATTGCGTCCTTTATTTTGAGGGTGAACGCGGGCACCAATTCCGTATTCTGCGCTCGGTCAAAAACCGCTTTGGCCCTGCGGGTGAGATTGGTGTTTTTGAAATGACCGGTGCGGGCCTCTCCGAGGTTGCAAACCCGTCTGCTCTGTTTCTCTCAGAGAATGAAACCGCCTCACCCGGATCGGCGGTCTTTGCAGGCATTGAGGGCACAAGACCCGTCTTGGTCGAGATCCAAGCCTTGGTCGCCCCCTCCCCGCTTGGTCAACCCCGCCGTGCGGTTGTGGGCTGGGACAGCGCACGGCTTGCCATGATCTTGGCGGTGCTTGAGGCCCGTGTGGGGATCGCCTTTGCGGGGCTTGATGTTTATCTCAACATCGCAGGCGGGTTGCGGATCACTGAACCTGCGGCGGATCTGGCGGTTGCCGCCGCCTTGCTGAGCGCGCGCGAGGATGCGGCGCTGCCACAAGGGTCGGTGATTTTTGGCGAATTAAGCCTATCTGGCGCGCTTCGGCCCGTGGCACAGGCGGAAAACAGGTTGAAAGAAGCGCAAAAACTTGGTTTCTCGACTTTGATCGCGCCAGAGGGCTGCAATTTTGGCTCGGTCGGGGGTGTTAAGCTGATTCAAATGGCGGATATGACGCGATTTGTGGGCGATATATTCGGCGCGGGCTAGCGCCAAAATAAGTGAGGGAGCGGGCGATGGATGGGTTCACGATGATTGACGGCATTGCAGGCGGGGTGATTTTCATCTCGGCCATCTTGGCCTATTCGCGCGGTTTTGTGCGCGAGGTCATGTCAATCTTGGGCTGGATCGCCGCCGCCATCGTGGCCTATTGGGCCGCACCTGAAGTGCGCCCACTGATCTCGGAAATTCCCTATATCGGGCCATATGTCGATGACAGCTGCGAATTGGGCATGATCTTAGGCTTTTCGGCAGCCTTTGCTGTGACGCTGATTGTTGTCTCGCTCTTCTCGCCGCTGTTTTCCTCGTTCATCCAAAAAACGAAGCTAGGCGGGTTTGACGCGGGTGCGGGTCTTTTCTTTGGCGTGCTGCGCGGTGTGGCCTTGGTGGCGGTGGCGTTGGTCGCCTATGACCGACTGGCAGGCAGCGACCCTGCGGCGGCAGTCGTGAACAGCCAAACCGCACAAATCTTTGCCTCGCTGACCACGCAAATCGACAGCGAAATCCCAAGCGATGCGCCGGGTTGGTTGATCGGTCGCTATGAGGGGCTGACCGCAGGATGCGTGGCCCCTGCCGCAGGCGACACACAAAGCGCGCGCGCACTCCTATCCGTGCCCGCAGCGTAAGTGCATGCCCGCGCCGCGTTGCGGTAAAATTATACGTGAATTTCGAGCGCAAATTGTGACGCATTCATGACAGCTAATAGGTGACAGCGCCGCGCCTTTGTCCTAGGTAAGGCGTGCAACCGACTCGCCCATTTCCGTAGCTTTCGGCTATGACCGCAGGCAGGAGCCCGCCGATGCCCAGCAATTTTGCGTCCCCGCGCACCGCACAATTCCCTGCCCATCCCTTTGATCCCCTCTCTGATGATAAGCTGCGTGAAGAATGCGGCGTCTTTGGTGTGATCGGTGTGGTGGATGCCGCGAATTTTGTGGCCCTTGGCCTGCACGCGCTGCAACATCGCGGCCAAGAGGCGGGTGGGATCGTCAGCTATGACCCTGTCGAAGGGTTCAACTCGGCCCGCCGTTTCGGATATGTGCGCGATAATTTTACCAATGCCAGTGTGATGGACACGCTGCCAGGTGCGCTTGCCATCGGCCATGTGCGTTATTCCACGGCAGGCAATAAGGGCAACACGGCAATTCGTGATGTGCAGCCCTTTTTTGGCGAATTCGCCATGGGTGGGGCCGCGATTGCGCATAATGGGAATATCGTCAACGCCGATGAACTGCGCCGCGAATTGATTGAACGTGGGTCAATTTTCCAATCCTCATCGGACAGCGAGTGCATCATTCACCTGATGGCGCGCAGCTATCAGAAAAATATCCCCGAGCGCATGAAAGACGCGCTGCGCCGTGTAGAGGGCGCGTTTTCGGTTGTGGCCATGACGCGCACAAAATTGATGGGTGTGCGCGATCCGCTTGGGGTGCGCCCCTTGGTGTTGGGCAAGATCGGGGATGGTTATGCGCTCTCATCCGAAACCTGTGCGCTTGATATCATCGGCGCCGAATTTGTGCGCGAGATTAAACCCGGTGAGATGGTCGTCATCACCGCGCAGGGCATCGAAAGCTATATGCCCTTCGAGCAGCAGAAATCGCGCTTTTGCATTTTTGAACACGTTTATTTCTCGCGCCCTGACAGTATTTTGGGCGGGCGGTCAGTGTATGAAACCCGCCGCCAGATTGGCGTGGAATTGGCGCGCGAAGCCCCTGTTCAGGCAGATCTCGTCTGCCCCGTGCCCGATAGTGGCACGCCTGCGGCCATCGGTTATGCCCATGAAAGCGGCATCCCCTTTGGCATGGGGATCATCCGCAACCAATATATGGGCCGCACCTTTATCGAACCCACCGAACAGATCCGCAATATGGGTGTGCGTCTTAAGCTGAACATCAACCGCGCCTTGGTTGAAGGCAAGCGGGTGATCTTGGTGGATGACAGCGTTGTGCGCGGCACCACCTCGCAAAAGATCAAAGAAATGATTTTGGACGCAGGCGCGGCAGAAGTGCATTTCCGCATCGCCTCCCCGCCCACAGCATGGCCTTGTTTTTACGGGGTGGACACGCCACAGCGCGACAAGCTTCTTGCTGCCACGATGAGCGCCGAAGAAATACGCGCCCATTTGGGTGTGGACAGCCTGCGCTTTATTTCTCTCGATGGGCTTTATCGTGCCGTGGGTGAGGCCAAGGGCCGTGACCCCAAAAATCCGACCTATTGCGATGCCTGTTTCTCAGGCGAATATCCTGTGCGCCCCACAGATCAAATAGCCAAAGGTTTTGTCATGAACGAACCCGCCGCTGCTGAATAAGCGGCACCATGGCACAAAAAAAAGGCCGCTCCGAGGAGCGGCCTTTTTCTTTAGATCTTGAATGCTGGTCAGCGGATCGCTTTGCGCAAGTTAAACGCACCCGCCACAATCAGAGCTGCCAAAAGCGCCTTGACCACATCACCCGCGATAAAGGGTGCTACCCAACCAGAAACCAAGGTTACAGGCTCAACCCCCATGGCCAAGGCAGGCCATGCAAGGCCAGGCACATAAAGCGCGACCGAAGCAACCAGTGCCGCAGCAAAGCCAAGGATTGGCTTACGCGCAATGCCACGATCTGCAGCCAAGCCCGCGATATAAGCCATCAAAACAAAGCCCAAGAGGAAACCACCCGTGGGGCCGAACATATAGGCCAGACCCCCACCGCCATTGGCGAACACAGGTAGGCCCATCGCTCCCTCAACCAAATAGGCCACAAGTGCCGCAACGCCCAAACGCGCGCCCAAGGCGAAGGCAACGGTCAGGATCGCCAAGGTTTGTAGCGTCATTGGGACGGGGAACATCGGCACCGAGATTTGCGCCGCAATCGCAATCACAAGCGAGCCCGCCAAGACCAATGCCGCTTTTTGCACAAGGTTTGTGGGGGTGGTCAGAGATTTGGTTAGAAAGTCAGAACGGCTCATAAATCGGGCTCCTCACAGGTGCTGGGGAATTCGGGTTTAAGATGTTTTCCGCTTGCAGCCCGGCAAAGTCAAGCAAAGAGCACGCAAATTACCCACAGCCACCGCAAATCTGGCGCGGCAAAAAACCCTGCTTGCCAAATCGCTGCTTTCATCCCATGTGGGAGGCATGGAAAAGATTTTGTCAGGTAAAATCGTCCTTGTTACCGGGGCATCGCGCGGAATTGGGGCAGCCTCGGCGGAATGGTTGGCCGCGCGCGGCGCCCATGTCGTTGCCGTTGCCCGCACCACTGGCGCTTTGGAAGAATTGGATGATCGCATCCAAGCAAAAGGTGGGCAAGCCACGCTTGCCCCCATGGATATTACCACTGATGCCGCAATGGCGCATTTATGCCGTTCGATTTTTGATCGGTGGGGGCGGGCCGATATTTGGGTGCATGCGGCCTTTCACGCAACCGCGCTGACCCCTGCCCCGCATATAACGGAAAAAGACCTTGATCGGGCCATCGGCACCAATATTCGGGCAGTATCGCGTTTGATCAACATGATTGCGCCATTGATTGAGCCGTCTGACGAACCGCATGCCGTTTTCTTTGACGATACATGGGACGCGAAATTCGCAGGCACCTATGGTATGAGCAAGGCCGCCACCCGCGCCTTGGTGCAGACCTGGCAATCCGAGACGGAAAAGCATGGGCCAAATGTGCATCTGTTACACCCAAAGCCGATGCCAACCGCATTGCGCGCACGGTTTTATCCTGGTGAAGATCGGGAGGGTTTGGCAAAGCCCAGTGACGAAGCCGAACGGCTGTTGCAACCGATCTTCGGCTAAAAGCCAAAGGTCAGCTAATCTTTATCGTCATCCTCTTCGTCTTCCACCATGGCCGTTTTGGCTCTAGGGGCCACAAGCGTGGGACGGGGCGCCTCAGCCTCGGGCATTTTTTCGATACGATCGGCCAAGGCCTCGGCGCGGGCGGCAAGCTCGGCCAACCCATCCACCACTTGCGCAGGGATAACCGCCACCTCTGCCGGCGGCTTCGCTGCTTCAAGATCTGCGATTTTCGTCTGCGATTTGCGCAAAAGATCCTCAGCCTTGGCCAGCGTCTCTTCCATCGCCTTGATTTTGGTTTGCGCGGCCTCAAGCTCATCGGTTTTGGCAAGGGTTTTATCGGCCAAAAGCAGACCCGCCATCAGTAACATCCGTTCCGCAGGCAACCGACCGATCTGACCCGCGACCACAGAGGCCTCGGTGTCCAAAATTTTCGCCGCCGCTTCGAGAAATGGTTCCTCGCCCTCTTGGCAGGCGACAGGGAAATTACGGCCACCGATGGTAATCGTTACATCAGGCATTACGCGCCCCCTTCTTCGGTCACGGCATCAATCTCGGCCAAAATCTGCACCAATTCTTGAGCATCGGCGGCGCGCTGTGCCTTGAGCGCACGAATTTCCGCCAAAAGGCCAGATTGCAGCAATTCGCGATCAAAATTCCCTTCAGGCGCCTCGCGCAATTCTTCCAAGGTCTCTTGCAGCCTTGCGATTGTTGCGCGCAATTCGCCCAATGTGCTGTCCGTCATCTGAGCGCCATGATCCTCAAGCGCATCGCGCGCGGCATCACGCTCATCGCGGGCCTCGTTGCGCTCTTCGCGCAGGCGCGCGGCGCGCATCCGCAGGATTTGCACCTCACTCTCGCCCGTGGCCTCGGGTGTTGGGGCGGCATCAGATGCGGCCTCGGCTTGGGTGGTGGATTGGGCAAGTTCAGATTTGAGCTGTTCAACCTCGGCATGGGCTGCTGCCAATTGGGCCTTGAGCGCATCCCGCGCGGCCTCTGCATCGGCGGCCCGCAATTCAGCCCCATCCGTGCTGCCCTTCGCCTGAGCCTCCATCGCCTTGAGCCGTGCTGCCAGATCCAATCGCGTGCGCTGCTCTAGCGCCAATTCCTCACGCAGATCGGACAGCTCATCCGAGGACGCAGTACCGCGTACAGGGGCGGAGGCCTTTCCCGTCGCTGCATCAATCCGCGCAAGCGCAGCTGACAGGCGAGCCTCAAGCTGATCGACTTTCTCTATGGCCAAAGGATCGCTCATTTTGCCTCCCCCAATTGCGGGCGTATGGATCGCCTCATGAAACATTTACGCGGCAGTCGTATTACGCAGACCATGTCAGATCGCATGGGCCGAATCTGACCCCCTGCGACACATTATGATCCAATTTCGGGAGTTTGGCAGGATTTCTTGATCCAAGGCAACCCTTGCTTCTCTAGCGGCCAACACCAACTGGGCGTGGGCTTCGGGCTTGAACTTTGGTCACGCCCTGCTAAACCCCTCCGCGTAACGCTCGCACAAGCACTCCCGCAGCCCCATTCTAGGACATTGATATGGATCTTTCTGCACTTGCCGCCCGCAATCCTGACCACTGGCGCCGCGCCGCCTGTATCCGCACGCTTGCCCTTGACGGGGTGGCCGCCGCGAATTCGGGCCATTCTGGTATGCCGATGGGGATGGCGGATGTTGCGACCGTTCTGTTTGACAAGCACCTCTCTTTTGACGCATCGGCCCCGAACTGGCCAAATCGTGACCGCTTTATCCTGTCGGCCGGCCATGGCTCGATGTTGATCTATGCGCTGCTGTATCTCACGGGTTACAAGCAGATGACATTGGAGCAGATCAAGAATTTCCGTCAGCTGGGCGCCATCACAGCGGGCCATCCTGAATTTGGCCATGTCGAAGGGGTTGAAACGACCACAGGCCCCTTGGGGCAAGGTATTTCCAACGCGGTTGGCTTTGCCATGGCCGAGGAACATCTGCGCGCCACATGGGGCGCAAAAATTATGGATCACTACACCTATTGCATCGCGGGCGATGGCTGCCTGATGGAGGGCATCAGCCAAGAAGCTATTGGTCTTGCAGGGCGTCATGAACTGAGCCGCCTGATTGTGCTTTGGGATGACAATAACATCACCATCGATGGCACAGTCGATATGGCCTGCCGTGTGGATCAACGCGCGCGCTTTGCCGCCGCAGGGTGGGATGTGTTTGACTGTGACGGCCATGATGCCGCCGATATCGACCGCGCGATCACGGCCGCCAAGGCAAGCCCGCGCCCTGCAATGGTGGCCTGCAAAACCCATATCGCAATCGGCTCTGCCGCGCAGGACACCCCCAAGGGCCACGGCGCATTGACCGACCCAAAAGTGGTGGCTGATACGAAGGCCGCCTATGGCTGGACGCTTGGGGCCTTTGAAATCGCTGCCGATCTCAAAAACTGGTGGGAAGCTGTCGGCGCAAAAGGCGCCACCGCGCGCGCCGAATGGGAAGCCCATCTCGCCGCCTTGCCGGCCGCCAAACAGGCCGAGTTTACCCGCGCCTTTGCAGGCGTGGTTCCCGCGAAATTGGGCAATGCGCTGCGCCGCTATAAAAAATCCCTCGCGGATGAGGCGCCCAAAGTGGCAACCCGCAAGGCCAGTGAAATGGCCCTTGCCGTGATCAACCCGATCATGAAAGAAACCTTGGGCGGCTCTGCGGATTTGACTGGGTCGAACAATACCAAAACGGGCGATATGGGGATTTTCATCCCTGAAAACCGCAAAGGGCGCTATGTTCATTACGGCATCCGCGAACATGGCATGGCAGCAGCGATGAACGGCATGGCGCTACATGGGGGCGTGCGCCCCTATGGCGGGACATTCTTTACCTTTACCGACTACGCGCGCCCCTCGATGCGACTTTCCGCTTTGATGGGGATTAACGTGGTCTATGTGATGACCCATGACAGCATCGGCGTTGGCGAGGATGGCCCAACCCACCAACCTGTTGAGCATCTCGCCATGATGCGCGCCACGCCAAATTGCCTTGTGATGCGCCCTGCCGATGCGGTGGAAACCGCCGAATGTTGGGAGATCGCGCTGTCGCAACCAAACCGCCCCAGCGTTTTGGCCCTGACCCGTCAAAACCTGCCCACGTTGCGCAGAAAACATGTCTCGCGCAATTTGGCCGCCCAAGGGGCATATGTTTTGGCCGAGGCCGAAGGCAAGCGTAAGGTGATCTTGATGGCAACAGGGTCGGAAGTCGAAATTGCCATGGCTGCCCGCGACAAGTTGCAGGCCGAAGGCATCGGAACACGGGTTGTCTCGGTGCCGTCTATGGAACTCTTTGCCGAGCAAGACAAAGCCTATCGCAAGCGCGTTCTACCTGCAGGGCCCGTGCGCATTGCGGTTGAGGCCGCTGTGCGTCAGCCTTGGGATCGCTGGTTGTTGGGCGAGCGTGGTCGTGAGGCCAAGGCGGGCTTTGTTGGGATGAACAGTTTTGGCGCGTCTGCCCCTGCTGAAGTTCTCTACGAGCATTTCGGCATCACCGCAGAGGCGGTCGTGGCCGAGGCCAAAGCGCGCCTTTAAGAACAGAACCTAAGATGCACAATCGGGCGTGTGGGGCCTCCTACACGCCCTTTTTCATTGGGAAAAGTGGCAGGATCACCGCTACGACCGGGATCAAACAGGCCCCAACACCCAAGCCCAAAATACCTGACCCGAGGGCGAACACCGCCCATTCCACCAATCCGTGGCCCAAGGCCACAGCATCCGCTGCGGCAAGGCTGAGGTGATGCAGCATCTCCTCTGGAGCGGGCCAGCCCAGTTGCGCGGCCCCATGCAGAAGGATCGCGCCCCCCACCCACAGCATCGCCGCTGTGCCAATTCGGGTGAGCCACAACAGGAAGCTGGGCATCGCGACCACGATCCCCCGCCCCAGACGTTGTAAGGCGGGCGCGCGGTCGGGATGCGCCAAATGCAACCCCACATCATCGGCCTTCACAATCAGGGCGACCGACCCATAGACCAAAGCGGTGATGCCAATCGCCACAAAGGCAAGCGCGAAACCCGCATAAATCAGGCTCGGCGCCTCAAGCGCCGAAAGCGCGATGGTCATGATTTCAGCGGAAAGGATGAAATCTGTTTTGATCGCACCTTTGACACGCGCCTCTTCTAAATGGGCAGCGTCGCTTGCCGCAGGATCGCGCGTCTCAGAATGCGGACGAAAGGCATGAAGGATCTTGTCCGCCCCCTCATAACACAAATAAGCCCCCCCCATCATCAACAGGGGCGGAATCGCCCAAGGGGCGAATTGCGACAACAGGAGCGCCACAGGCAAAAGGATCACCAATTTATTGACAATCGAGCCGCGCGCGATCTTCCAGACAATCGGCAATTCACGCTCTGGCGAAAAACCTGTGAGATATTTGGGGGTGACGGCCGCGTCATCAATCACCGCGCCTGCGGCCTTTGCCCCTGCTTTGGCTGCTTGTGCCGCAATATCGTCCACGGAGGCCGCCGCAACCTTGGTCAAAGCCGCAACATCATCCAACAGCGCCAATAATCCGCTCATCCGCCCCATTCCTTTGCAACCAACAGCCGCCCTTAGCATAGCGGCACAACATGTTCGCGCAACCGTTCGCGCTAACATCGGATGTTTTCGCTAACATTATGAAAATTCGTCATTTTTTCCTTGGGGATCGGGCGCGGCTTTTGTATGCGGTCAAGCAAGAGCGCAAATCGGATTGGAGACAAGATTATGACCATCACCCTTGGCATCAATGGATTTGGCCGCATCGGGCGGTGCACCCTTGCCCATATCGCAGAGGCTGCACGCAACGATGTGCAGGTGGTCAAAATCAACGCGACTGGCCCGCTCGAGACCAATGCGCATCTTCTAAAATATGACAGCGTGCATGGCCGTTTTGGCGGCGAGGTGCGCCTGACAGAGGACACAATGGATTTGGGCCAAGGCCCAATCAAAGTCTTTTCCACCTACGACCCCCAAGAGCTGGATTGGGAAGGCTGCGATGTCGTTCTCGAATGCACGGGCAAGTTCAACAATCGTGACGCGGCCGCTGTCCATTTGACCCGCGGCGCAAAGCGGGTTTTGGTCTCCGCCCCCGCGAAACAAGCCGATAAAACCATCGTCTATGGTGTGAACCAACGCGACCTGCGCGAAGATCATCATGTGGTCTCGAACGGGTCTTGCACCACGAATTGCTTGGCCCCTTTGGCAAAAGTGCTGAATGACGCGATTGGTATTGAACGCGGGATCATGACCACGATCCACAGCTACACGAGCGATCAGCCCACGCTAGACCGCCGCCACTCCGATCTTTACCGCGCGCGTGCCGCTGCGATGGCGATGATCCCCACATCGACTGGCGCCGCAAAAGCGCTGAAAGAAGTTCTGCCTGAGCTCGAAGGTCGGTTGGATGGCACGGCCATGCGGGTTCCGACACCAAATGTCTCTTGCGTTGATCTTACCTTTGAGGCGGGGCGCGATACATCGGTGGAGGAGGTCAACCAAATCATGCGCGATGCGGCCGAGGGCCATATGCGCAGCGTCCTGGCCTATGATCCAGAACCCAAGGTTTCGATTGATTTCAATCACACCACCTATAGCTCGATTTTTGCGCCAGACCAGACAAAGGTCATCGGTGGGCGCACGGTTCGGGTTTTGGCATGGTATGACAATGAATGGGGATTTTCGGCGCGTATGGCAGATGTCTCTGCCGCCATGGGGCGCCTGATCTCCTAAACTCCCTCCCTATGCGTTTACCTTGTACAAAACCCAGCCATGATGCATGGCTGGGTTTTTGCTTTTTCAGCCCCAGAACGGCCAAAACCCTAGTTATAATGCCCCCGGCCAGAGATCGAACTCTGCCATATACAACCCGCGTCCAATGGTAATCAGGGCAATTTCAGCACAAATCCTTTCTCACTAGGCGGCCACGAAAAGGCTGGATGTTTTAACCCTTTGCGTCATCGCCGCGGATTTTCTTTTTCTAGATGCGGCAGGCCTCGTTTTTCTTGGCAAACATATTATCCATATCCTCGATAAAATGGCGTTCTGGCGCTAGAGATCCCCTTTCCTTTTCGCGCCTAGGGGACTATACCATCCGCAACTGTTACCGCTAACAATGCCATGCTTGGCGCACTGGAGGGGATTATGGCCGTTAAAGTTGCGATTAATGGGTTTGGTCGGATTGGACGCAACGTGCTACGCGCGATCATAGAGTCGGGCCGCACCGATATTGAGGTGGTCGCAATCAATGATTTGGGTCCCGTTGAAACCAACGCGCATCTTTTGCGTTTTGACAGCGTGCATGGCCGCTTTCCTGCCGAAGTTAAAACAACCGAGACGACCATTGATGTAGGCCGCGGCCCGATTGACGTCACCGCCATTCGCAACCCCGCCGAATTGCCATGGGACCATATTGATATCGTGTTGGAATGCACGGGCATTTTCACCGACCGCGACAAGGCTGCCGTGCATCTGGAAAACGGGGCTTCTCGTGTCTTGGTTTCGGCCCCCTCAAAAGGGGCGGATAAGACCATCGTTTACGGGGTAAATCACGGCATGTTGACAAAAGACGACATCATCGTCTCGAACGCCTCTTGCACCACCAACTGTCTCAGCCCTGTGGCTTTTGCGATCAATAATGCCATTGGCATTTCACGTGGTTTTATGACCACGATCCACAGCTACACCGGCGATCAGCCCACCTTGGATACGATGCACAAAGACCTATATCGCGCCCGCGCCGCAGCGATGAGCATGATACCCACCTCAACAGGTGCCGCGCGCGCCGTTGGTTTGGTTTTGCCCGAACTGAATGGCAAGCTAGACGGGGTCGCAATCCGTGTACCGACACCGAACGTCTCCGTTGTTGACCTCACCTTTGAAGCGGCCCGCGACACAACAGTTGAAGAAATCAACGAGGCGGTGATCAAAGCGGCCAATGGCCCGCTTAAAGAAATTTTGGGCGTGACGGACCAGCCCAATGTCTCGATGGATTTCAACCATGATCCCCGCTCTTCGATCTTCCATTTGGATCAGACCAAAGTGATAGATGGCAATATGTGCCGCGTGCTGAGTTGGTATGACAATGAATGGGGCTTCTCGAACCGTATGGCTGACACGGCCGTGGCGATGGGAAAACTGATCTAAAGACAAAAAATTGACCTTTGCGCTGGAAAAGTCTAGCGCAAGGAAAACTATATTTCCCAAATATAGGGGGCCGCAAATGGCGTGGAACACCTTGGATGATCTCGATCTTGCGGGTAAAACGGTGCTGACCCGTGTCGACATCAACGTTCCCATGGAAAATGGCAGCATCACCGATGCGACACGGATTGAGAAGATCATCCCCACAATCCACGACATTCGTGCGAAAGGCGGCCGAGTGGTTCTTTTGGCCCATTTTGGCCGCCCGAAAGGCTGCCCCGTTCCAGAAATGAGCCTTGCGCCATTGACGCCTGCCCTTGAGGCCGCACTGGGGCATAAGGTGATTTTCATCGAAACCCCAAGCCGCGCCGCGATTGCGACAACCCCTGCAGATGCCGTGATCTTAGTTGAGAACACCCGCTTTTCCCCAATGGAGGAGGCAAACGAACCGCAAATGGCGCAATTCCTTGCAGGTCTAGGTGACATTTATTGCAATGACGCTTTTTCAGCGGCGCATCGTGCGCATGCCTCAACCGAAGGTATCGCGCATTTTCTGCCCTCTTGCGCGGGTCGTCTGATGGCGGCGGAGTTGGCCGCATTGGAAGCTGCGCTTGGCACCCCTGTCCGCCCTGTTATGGCCGTTGTTGGCGGGGCAAAAGTCTCGACCAAGCTTGATCTCTTGCACAATCTGGTGGGTAAGGTGGATCACCTCGTGATCGGGGGCGGCATGGCCAATACGTTTTTGGCAGCACAGGGCCACGATGTAGGCGCGTCTTTGTGCGAACATGATCTAGCGCAAACGGCACGCGACATTTTTGATCACGCGAAGACCACGGGTTGCACCATCATTTTGCCAAGCGATGTGGTCATCGCCCGCGAATTCAAATCGGGTGCTGCGCATGAGGTGGTTGCAAGTGCGGCAGTGCCCAAGGATACAATGATTTTGGATGCGGGCCCGAACAGCGTGGCCGCCATCATTGCCCAGATTGAAACTTCAAAAACCTTGATCTGGAACGGCCCGCTTGGCGCCTTTGAACTCACCCCCTTTGACGCCGCCACCAACGCGGCCGCGCAAGCGGCGGCGCAGGCCACCCAATCAGGCCGTTTGATTTCTGTCGCAGGCGGCGGGGATACGGTCGCAGCCCTTAATAAATCGGGCGCGGCGGAGCATTTCACCTATATCTCAACTGCAGGCGGCGCTTTTCTTGAATGGATGGAGGGCAAAAGCCTCCCAGGTGTTGCGGCGCTGGAGCGCCTGAAGCCCTAAATTTAGTACTGTAAATATCTGACTCTAAATATAAAAAAAATCGAATCAGGGGGATTCCCTTTTCGATTTGGATATGCGAATCTGCTCGCACGATATCGGCACAAGTTCAAAGAATGTCGAATTGATGAGGCAGTAACGCATGTCGAAGACACGCAAACTTTCCCCTGCTGGGGCCGTTCTTCAAATCACGCTGATTTTGGTCGGCGGGTATTTTGGGCTTGCCGCAATCCAAGGGAACTCGGGCCTGTTCGAGCGCATCCAAATCGAAGCCGAAGCAGATGAACTGCGTCTCGAATTGGCTACCCTGCAGGCCGAAACGGCCCATCTTGAGACCCTGACACGACGCATGTCCGACACTTTCCTCGACCTTGACCTTTTGGATGAGCAAGCCCGCGAAATTCTAGGCTATCTGCGCTCGGATGAAGTCGTCCTGCGCTAAGGCGCGAAAAAACCCCTAAACCGGCGCATTCTGCCTTGCTCCAATGGGATGGGCTTCTTAACACTATGGCAAGATCGGATAAAAACAGGGGAGATCACCATGCGCACCAAAGCAGCCGTAGCCCTAAAAGCAGGCGAACCATTGACCGTCATGGAGGTCGAATTGGACGGCCCAAAGGCGGGCGAGGTCTTGGTGGAAATCAAAGCCACAGGCATTTGCCATACGGATGAATTTACCCGCTCGGGCGCGGATCCTGAGGGTATTTTCCCTGCTATTCTCGGCCATGAAGGTGCAGGCATTGTGGTTGAGGTGGGCGAAGGCGTGACCACACTCAAGCCTGGTGATCATGTGATACCCCTCTATACGCCTGAATGTCGGCAATGTGCATCCTGCCGCTCAGGCAAGACCAACCTTTGCACCGCCATTCGCAACACCCAAGGTCAAGGGCTGATGCCTGATGGCACAACACGGTTCAAGATGCTCGATGGCTCGCCGATTTTTCACTATATGGGCTGCTCGACCTTCGCCAATCACACAGTGCTGCCCGAAATTGCATTGGCCAAAGTGCGCGATGACGCGCCTTTTGACAAAATCTGCTACATTGGATGCGGCGTGACCACAGGTATTGGCGCGGTGATCAACACCGCAGGTGTCGAGATCGGGTCAACCGCCGCCGTTTTTGGCCTTGGCGGCATCGGCTTGAACGTCATTCAAGGCCTGCGCATGGCAGGCGCAGATATCATCATCGGCGTTGATCTCAATGACAGTAAAGAAGAAATTGCGCGCAAATTCGGCATGACCCATTTCATCAACCCGTCAAAAATCGAAGGCAGCGTTGTGCAGAAAATTGTAAACCTCACCAAACGCGGCGATGACCAGATCGGTGGCGTTGATTATTCCTTTGACGCCACAGGCAACGTCAAAGTGATGCGCGATGCCTTAGAATGCAGCCACCGTGGGTGGGGTGTCTCCGTCATCATCGGTGTCGCCCCCGCAGGGGCCGAGATCAGCACGCGACCCTTCCAACTTGTTACAGGACGCGTCTGGAAAGGCACGGCCTTTGGCGGCGCGAAAGGGCGCAGCGACGTGCCAAAATTTGTCGATTGGTATATGGACGGGAAAATCGAAATTGATCCGATGATCACCCATAAACTGACACTCGATCAAATCAACGAAGGGTTTGATTTGATGCATGCGGGCAAATCCATTCGCGCCGTGGTGGAATTCTGATGCAGGTGATCAGCGAAAATCGTGCATTTGGCGGCAGTCAAATTGTCGCCAAACACCTGTCTCATGCCTGCAACTGTGAAATGACCTTTGCGGTCTATCTTCCACCACAGGCAGAAGAGGGGCCCGTGTCCGTTTTATATTACCTGTCAGGTCTAACCTGCACGCATGAGAATGCAATGACCAAAGCGGGCGCCCAAGCAGGGGCGGCGGAGTATGGCATTGCCGTAGTCTTTCCCGACACTAGCCCGCGTGGCGAAGGCGTTGCCAATGACGAGGCCTATGATCTGGGCCAAGGCGCAGGGTTCTATTTGAATGCGAGCGAGGCCCCTTGGGCTGCACATTTTAAGATGTGGGATTACATCGCAGAAGAATTGCCTGCCTTGATTGATGCAGAATTCCCCATTGACGGCACCCGCGCGGGGATCACGGGCCATTCAATGGGCGGGCATGGGGCGCTCACCCTTGCCATGACCTATCCTGATCGATTCAAAAGCCTCTCTGCCCTCGCACCAATTGCTAACCCCACCCAATCAGATTGGGGGAAAAAGCAGCTCGCCGCCTATTTGGGGCCAGATCAGGGCCAATGGGCCGCGCATGACGCAAGTCTTTTGATGGCTACACAGGGCTATCCGAGTGACATCTTGATTGACCAAGGCAGCGCAGATCAATTCCTTGATCTGCTGCGCCCCGCCAGTTTGTCTCAAGCCATGACAGAACGCGCACAACCCCATGTGATGCGGATGCATGAGGGCTATGATCACAGCTATTTCTTTATAGCGTCCGTGATCGAAGATCACATTCGTTGGCATGCTGAGCGGCTGTAAATATAGCAGAAATTTGCATAAACTCCCTTGGGCTGAATTCCCCCTACCCTTTCCCCTGACTTTTGTGATAAAGAATAGTTCAACGTTAAACTATTCTTTCGAATGGGAGGGCCCAAGGATATGGCCGCGAAACGACCGACCCCCGCATCGAGCGGAAAAACCAAAGCGAAATCAAATGTTTCACCTGATGAATTGAAAAAATTCTATCGCGAAATGTTGCTGATCCGCAGATTCGAAGAAAAAGCAGGTCAGCTTTACGGCATGGGTTTGATCGGTGGTTTTTGCCATCTTTATATCGGGCAAGAGGCGGTTGTTGTTGGCCTAGAGGCCGCGGCCAGCGAAGGCGATAAGCGGATTACCTCCTATCGCGACCACGGCCATATGCTGGCCTGCGGAATGGATGCCAAGGGTGTTATGGCCGAATTGACGGGCCGCATCGGGGGCTATTCCAAGGGCAAGGGCGGCTCGATGCATATGTTCTCGAAAGAAAAACACTTCTACGGCGGCCACGGCATCGTGGGCGCGCAGGTGCCGCTGGGCGCGGGTTTGGCCTTCTCAGACAAATATCGCGGCAATGATCGCGTGACCTTCACCTATTTCGGCGATGGTGCAGCAAACCAAGGTCAGGTTTACGAGACCTATAACATGGCCGAGCTGTGGTCGCTACCCGTTGTTTTTGTGATTGAGAACAACCAATACGCTATGGGCACCTCGGTGCAGCGTTCAACGAAATCCCCAAGCCTATGGGAGCGCGGCGCAGCCTATGGGATCGCGGGCGAAGAGGTTGACGGGATGGATGTTCTGGCGGTTAAAGATGCGGGGCAACGCGCCGTTGCCTACTGCCGCGCAGGCAAAGGCCCTTACATTCTTGAGGTCAAAACCTATCGCTATCGCGGACATTCCATGTCTGACCCTGCAAAATATCGCACCCGCGAAGAAGTGCAGGAAATGCGCGAAAAGCGCGATGCGATTGAGCATGTCCGCCAGCTGTTGCTGACCGGCGGTCACGCCTCTGAGGACGATCTCAAGGCGATTGATAAAGAAATCAAAGACATCGTGAATGAGGCCGCCGAATTCTCCAAAGAAAGCCCTGAGCCGCCTTTGGACGAATTATGGACAGATATTTACGCGGACGCGTGAGCGGAAGGAGAGGATAAACCAATGGCAACCGAAATTTTGATGCCCGCCCTTTCGCCAACGATGGAAGAAGGCACTTTGGCCAAATGGCTGGTCAAGGAAGGCGACACCGTGCAAGCGGGTGATATTCTGGCCGAGATTGAAACCGACAAAGCCACGATGGAATTCGAGGCGGTCGATGAGGGCGTGATCGGCAAGATCCTTGTGCCTGAAGGCACGGAAGGGGTGAAGGTGAACACGACCATCGCCATCATCGGCGAAGCGGGCGAAGATATGAGCGCGACCCCTGCGGCCGCGTCCCCCGCCCCTGCGGCCCCCGTTGCAGAAGCGGCACCTGCCGCGCCCGTGGCCGCGGCCCCTGTGGCGCCCGTGGCAGATCAAGGCCCCGATTGGCCCGAAGGCACGCCAATGAAAACGCAAACCGTGCGCGAAGCGTTGCGCGATGCCATGGCCGAAGAAATGCGCGTCAATGACAATGTGTTCTTGATGGGCGAAGAGGTCGGTGAATATCAGGGCGCCTATAAGATCAGCCAAGGTTTGTTGGATGAGTTCGGCGCAAAACGCGTGATCGACACCCCCATCACCGAGCATGGCTTTGCAGGGATCGCGGTTGGTGCGGCCTTTGGCGGGCTGAACCCAATCGTGGAATTCATGACCTTTAACTTTGCCATGCAGGCGATTGACCAGATCATCAACTCGGCGGCAAAGACGCTTTATATGTCGGGCGGTCAGATGGGCTGTCCCATCGTGTTCCGTGGCCCGAACGGCGCCGCCGCCCGTGTGGGCGCACAGCATAGCCAAGATTACGCCGCATGGTATGCGCATATCCCAGGCCTAAAGGTGGTGCAGCCTTATACCGCGGCAGATGCCAAGGGCCTTTTGAAACAGGCTATCCGAGATCCGAACCCCGTGATCTTCCTTGAGAACGAAATTCTCTACGGCAAGACCTTTGAGGTGCCAGATCTGCCTGATTTCACCATTCCGTTTGGCAAGGCAAAAATTGCCCGCGCAGGGGATGATGTGACCCTTGTATCCTTCGGGATCGGCATGACATACGCCATGGAAGCCGCCGAACGTCTGGCCGCCGAAGGCATTTCTGCAGAGGTGATCGACCTGCGCACATTGCGCCCCTTGGATTACGGCACGGTTTTGGCCTCTGTTCAAAAAACCAACCGCTGCGTGACCATCGAAGAAGGCTTTCCTGTGGCCTCCATCGGCAATCATATCTCGGCATATCTGATGCAAAACGCCTTTGATTACCTCGATGCGCCTGTGATCAATTGCACAGGCAAAGATGTGCCGATGCCCTATGCGGCGAACCTTGAGAAACTGGCCCTTGTCACCACCGATGAGGTGGTCGCAGCAGTTAAATCCGTAACCTATCGCTAAGAAGGGTCTGATTATGGCAACCGAAATTCTAATGCCCGCCCTGTCGCCCACAATGGAAGAGGGCACATTGGCGAAATGGTTGGTCAAAGAGGGGGACACTGTGCAAGCAGGCGACCTTTTGGCCGAGATTGAAACCGACAAGGCCACGATGGAATTCGAGGCCGTGGATGAAGGCGTGATTGGCAAAATTCTTGTGCCTGAAGGCACCGAAGGGGTGAAGGTCAACACGGCCATCGCCATCATCGGTGAAGCGGGCGAGGATATGAGCGCGGAACCTGGCGCATCGGCCCCTGCCCCTGCGGCATCTGCACCCGCAGCCCAATGTGCCCCTGCCACACCTGCAACCCCCACCCCTGCACCTGCGGCCCCTAAGGCAGAGGGCGCACGGGTTTTTGCCTCACCGCTTGCGCGGCGGATTGCGGCGGAAAAGGGCATCGACCTGACCCAAGTGAAGGGCACAGGCCCACACGGGCGGATCGTGAAGGCGGATGTCGAAAGCGGCAAGGCGGTTGCATCTGCTCCTGCGGCGACAGCAGCGCCTGCGCAAAGCGCGCCCGCTCTCCCCGCCTCACCTGGTGCAGACCAGATCAAGAAGATCTACGAAGGCCGCGATTATGAAGAAGTGGCTTTGGATGGGATGCGCAAAACTGTTGCCGCCCGCCTCACCGAGGCCAAGCAAACCATCCCACATTTCTATCTGCGCCGCGACATTCGGATCGACAATCTGCTTGGCTTCCGCGGCCAGCTGAACGCGCAATTGGCTGCGCGGGATGTCAAGCTTTCGGTCAATGATTTCATCATCAAGGCCTGTGCCCTTGCCCTGCAGGAAGTGCCAGATGCCAATGCGGTTTGGGCAGGGGATCGTATCCTAAAGCTGAAACCGTCTGATGTTGCGGTGGCTGTGGCAATTGAAGGTGGGCTGTTCACGCCTGTACTCAAAGATGCGGATCAAAAATCCCTGTCGCGCTTGTCGGGTGAGATGAAGGATCTAGCGGCACGCGCGCGGTCCAAGAAACTTGCCCCGCATGAATATCAGGGCGGCAGTTTCGCAATTTCCAACTTGGGCATGTTCGGGGTCGATAATTTCGATGCCGTCATCAACCCGCCCCATGGCGCAATCTTGGCGGTTGGTGCAGGGGTAAAAAAGCCCGTTGTTAGCGAGGATGGCGCGGTGCAAGTGGCGACTATGATGTCGGTCACGCTTTCCGTGGATCACCGCGCGATTGATGGCGCACTTGGGGCAGAGTTACTGGCCTCGATCGTGCGCAATCTGGAAAACCCAATGGCGATGTTAGCCTAACAGCCCGCGACATTCGGATAAGGGCGCGCAGGGGGAAAGCCTTGCGCGCCTTTTTATTTGGGAAAATCGATCTCGCGCCATGCGGCAGGGGGCAGGTCACCCAAAACCCATTCCCCGATTTGCCACCGAACAAGCCGCAAAACAGGCAGACCCACATGGGCGCACATCCGCCGCACTTGGCGGTTGCGCCCTTCGGTAATGGTCATGCGCAGCCAATGATCTGGCACAGTTTGACGATAACGCACAGGCGGCACGCGCGGCCAGAGCCAGTCAGGTTCGGTCACCTGCGCGGCCTCGGCGGGGCGTGTCGGCCCATCTTTCAGCGTAATCCCTGCGCGCAGTGCGGCAACAGCATCGGGGTTTGGGGCACCCTCAACCATCGCATAGTAGGTCTTTGGCAGTTTGGCCGCAGGGCTTGTGATCTGCGCCTGCAGTCGGCCATCATTGGTCAGCAGCAGCAACCCTTCGCTGTCGCGATCCAACCGCCCTGCAGGATAAAGGCCTGGCAGATCCAAATAATCAGAAAGCCCCCGCCAATGACCATCGGGCGAAAATTGGCTTAGGACATCCATGGGCTTGTTAAAAGCCACAAGCCGCCTTGGCCCCTCAAGCGTCTTGCGGGGATGCGGTCGATTTGTGCGCGACCTCAATGCGCCTCGGCCCAATTTTTACCCTGCCCGGCATCTACAACCAACGGCACAGACAGATGCAAAACGGGGCTTGCCGCGCTTTCCATAACATCGCGGGCGCGAGCAATCAGGGCATCCACCGCACCCTCATCCACCTCAAAGACCAATTCATCATGGACTTGCAACAACATGGTTGCAGGCAAATCTGCGATTGCCTTATCCATGCGGATCATCGCGCGGCGGATGATATCAGCAGCCGTGCCTTGGATGGGCGCGTTGATGGCCGCGCGCTGCGCAAAGCCTGCGGCGGGGCCTTTCGCTTCGATATCAGGTGTATGAATTTTACGGCCAAACAAGGTTTGCACATAGCGGTGCGATTTGGCGAGTTCCTTGGTCGCGGTCATATAATCACGGATACCTGGGAAGCGCTCGAAATAGCGGTCGATGAATCCTTGCGCCTCAGCGCGAGGTATCCGCAAATTGCGCGCAAGACCAAAGCCAGAAATGCCATAAATGACCCCAAAATTGATTGCCTTGGCCTGACGGCGAATGTCAGAGGTCATTTGATCTAGTGGGATGCCGAACATTTCAGACGCGGTCGCGGCGTGAATGTCTTGCCCTTCGCGAAAGGCCTGTTTAAGTGCATCAATCCCTGCAATCTCAGCCAAAATGCGCAATTCAATTTGGCTGTAGTCCAAACTGACCAAAACGCGCCCCTCAGGGGCCACAAAGGCCTCGCGGATGCGGCGACCCTCTTCGCTGCGAATGGGAATATTTTGCAGGTTCGGATCGGTTGAGGCCAGACGGCCCGTATTCGCGCCCGCAATGACGTAGGAGGTATGCACGCGGCCCGTCTCAGAGTTGATATGATCTTGCAACGCATCGGTATAGGTCGATTTCAGTTTGGCAATCTGGCGCCAATCCAACAGACGCGCAGGCAATTCGTGACCTGCGGCGGCGAGATCTTCAAGAATATCCGCTCCCGTGGAATAGGCCCCCGTCTTGCCCTTTTTGCCGCCTTCAAGGCCCATCTTGTCGAATAAGATTTCACCAAGCTGTTTGGGGCTCGCCAGATTAAACGCCTCGCTCGCCAATTCATGGGCTTCGGCCTCTAGCGCCGCCATTTTCTGTGCAAATGCATTTGACATACGGCTCAGCACATCACGGTCAACGCAGACCCCCGCCATTTCCATACGCGCCAAAACGGGCACAAGTGGGCGCTCCAGCGTTTCATAAACCCGTGTCACCTGAACCTGATGCAACTGAGGCTTGAACAACTGCCACAGGCGTAAGGTGATATCGGCATCCTCAGCCGCATAGGGGGCCGCATCTTCAATCTTGACCAAGTCAAAGGTGATTGCGGCCTTCCCCGCCCCAAGCAGGGTTTTAATCGGGATCGGTTCATGATCGAGATAGCGCGCAGATAGCGCATCCATCCCATGCCCGTGCAACCCGCCATGCAGCGCATAAGACATCAACATCGTGTCATCAATTGGCGCGACCTTGATCCCGTATCGGGCCAAGATTTTCGCGTCATATTTCATGTTTTGCCCGATTTTGACGATGGCCTCATCCTGGAACACGGGGCGCAATGCGTCTAGAGCTGTGGCAAGCGGCATTTGCCCCTCGACCAATGCGGCGCTGCCAAAGAGATCATCCCCGCCTGCGCGGTGTTGCAGCGGGATATAACAGGCGCGCCCTGCCTTAGTGGCCAAGGACACGCCAACCAGTTCGGCGCGCATCTCATCTAGCGCGGTTGTCTCGGTATCAATCGCAATAAACCCTTGCGTCCGCGCCACCTCAAGCCATGGGGTTAGGGCCTCAAGCGTTGTGATTGTCTCATATTGGCCGTGATCAAAGGCGGGGAATTCGGGTGTGGCGGGGGCCGCCCCGCCCGAAGGCGCAGGAGCGGCAGCGCTCGCCTGAATTTCCGGAGCCTCGACCCCCAAATGATCCGCGACACGCTTGGTCAGGCTACGAAACTCCATCGCGGCTAGAAATTGCATCAAAACCTCTGGTTCGGGGTCTTTAACCTCTAAATCGTCAAGAGTGATTTCAAGCGGCACTTGATCATCGAGACTGACCAATTGCCGCGACAATCGAATTTGATCGGCAAATTCAATCAACGCATCGCGCCGTTTGGGTTGCTTTATTTCCTCGGCCCGAGCCAGTAGCGTGTCCAAATCACCATATTCATTAATCAAAAGCGCGGCTGTTTTTATGCCGATGCCAGGCGCCCCGGGAATATTGTCCACACTATCCCCCGCTAAGGATTGTACATCAATCACCCGCTCGGGCCCGACCCCAAATTTTGCAAAAACACCTTCGGCATCAATGCGCGCATTTTTCATCGCATCGAACATCTCGACCCCGCCCCCGACAAGCTGCATCAGGTCTTTATCCGATGAGATAATGGTGCAGCACCCCCCTGCCTCGCGTGCTTCACGCGCAAGGGTGGCGATGATGTCATCCGCCTCGTATCCCTCCAACTCTAGACAGGCGAGGTTAAAGGCCCGCGTGGCCTCGCGGGTCAGCGGCATTTGCGGGCGCAAATCCTCGGGCATGGCATCACGATTGGCTTTGTAGAGATCGTATAGATCATTGCGAAAGGTGTGGCTGCCTTTGTCAAACACCACCGCCGCATGGGTTGGCCCGTCAGAGCCGCCATTCTCGACAATCATCTTCAAAAGCATGTTGCAAAAGCCCGACACCGCCCCAATGGGCAGGCCATCGGACTTGCGCGTTAGCGGCGGCAGCGCATGAAAGGCCCGAAAAATAAAGGCCGAGCCATCAACGAGATGAAGGTGGCACCCTTTGCTAAATCCGCTCATATTCACACCGCGCTTGTTTCTGGGGTCTTGCTTCCCCTGTTCTAGCGCAGCATCAGACGGGATGCGACCCGAAAGCGGTGCTTAGGGTTTGGCCTTTTTGGCGGCCCTTTCATGGATGAACATTTTGTCGCAATAGCCACATTCGACACGACCCGTTTCATGCGGAATTGACAGCCACACCCGTGGATGACCCAAGGCCCCCTGCCCGCCATCGCAGGCGACACGCCATTGGCTGACAATCTCGGTTTCTGGGGCGTCCATGGTCATTGAGCCGTTCCTCCTGTCCTGTCTGACTGCGCGCTGTGCGCACGCGGGCTGCTTGCCCTAGCCATAGCATAGGCTTACACCTGCCTCATATCGCAGTTTGCCTCCCATCGGGCAAGAGGAGACAGGACAATGCCACGCGAAAACGCCATCGATTTGCGCAATTTGCGCAAGACCTACGCGGCCAGCGCGCGCAACCCTGCCAAAGAGGCGCTGAAGGGCGTTGATCTCAACATTCCTCGCGGGTCTATTTTTGGGCTCTTGGGGCCAAATGGTGCGGGCAAATCCACTATGATCAACATTTTGGCGGGGCTTGTGACCAAGACCTCAGGCCAAGTTACAATTTGGGGGTTTGATCAGGACAAAAACCCGCGCCAATCGCGCGCCTCTATCGGGGTGATGCCCCAGGAATTGAACATCGACCCGTTTTTTACCCCCCGCGCGGCGTTGGACGTGCAGGCAGGGCTCTATGGGATGCCAAAATCGCAACGCGATGTTGAGGGGGTTTTGCGCCTCATCGGGCTTGAGGATAAGGCCGAAGCCTATGCACGCACCCTATCAGGTGGGATGCGGCGCAGATTGCTGCTTGGCAAGGCATTGATTCATAACCCCCACGTGCTGGTCTTGGATGAACCAACCGCAGGGGTCGATATTGAATTGCGTCAAATGTTATGGGCCAATGTGCGCCGCCTGAATGAAGAGCGGGGCATGACCATCATTCTCACCACCCACTACCTCGAAGAAGCCGAGGAGATGTGCGATGAAATCGCCATCATCAACCATGGCGCGGTGATCGCGCGCGATCGCACCGAAAACTTACTGGCGCAGATGGATCAAAAAAGCCTTGTGATCTTGCCAGAAGGGCCAAGCGATGCGGTCACCGCCCCGCAAGACGTAACCCTTGAGCGGCGCAGTGATGGCGCATTGGTCTTTAGCTATAGCCGCGCCAAAACAAGCCCTGCCGCGATTTTAGACAGTCTGCGGGTTGCGGGCGTGGGCATTCGTGACGTGAAAACCCAAGAGCCCGATTTGCAGGATGTCTTTGTCTCGCTCACGCGATCAGCCTGAGCGCTTCGCCAACAAAGGCCCCAAGGCCACCCCACCCAATAGATGCAGGTGATAATGCGGCACCTCTTGCCCGCCATGATCGCCCGCGTTGGAGATGGCGCGATAGCCCTGCCCGCCTTCAGCCAAGGACAGGCCAAGCTCTTTGCACAGCCGTCCGGTAAGGCGCACAAAATCCAAGATTTCCGCGTCTGACGCGTTTTGTGCAAAATCATCATAGGTCACATAGGCCCCTTTCGGGATCACCAGAATATGGGTCGGCGCCTGTGGCCCAATATCGTGAAAGGCCAGACAATGATCGGTCTCAGCGACAGTGTTATTTGGAATTTCTCCGCGCAGGATTTTTGCAAAGATATTCTGCGGATCGTACTCATGCGGCATGTCTTGCGGCCCCCTTTTGGCTTTGGCAGGGGTTAGTCGTCAAACAAATGCGGCGTGTTCAACAGCCCCTGCGCATGTTCCTGCGATATGGTGAAGAATTGCGCAAGCACCTGCAAGTTCTCATCGCCATTGCGTGATTGGCGGATGATGTAATGCGGATCAAGCCCTGCCAATAAGATGCCCATTGGCGAGATTGATCTAGACGAGGTGCACGCCAAACTGGGCGATTGATCAGATCAAGTTTTTATCGGCGAATACCGAATGCAGGCTGCGCTTTGGGCGCGGGCCGATTTGGGCGATCACTTCTGCCGCGGCAGCTACACCCATCTCGCCTGCGCGCGCAATGCCAACATCCATCGCCATCCCGCCCAAGAACCCCGCAGCAAATTGGTCGCCCGCCCCTGTTGCATCGGCAGGGGTGACGGGGATTACAGCAACCTCGTAACGCGTGCCTTGGTGGATGATCTTCACCGCCTCGCCCGAATGGGTGCAGACAATCAGCCCACAAGCCCCCGCGGCCTCAGCCAAGGCCGCGTCAAGATCGCTGGTCTGATAGAGCGACAGCCATTCTTCATGGTTCCCAATGGTGAAATCCATACCTTGCGAAATAAGATTACGGAAATCATCGCGGTGCCTGTCCACACAAAACGGATCGGACAGAGTGATCCCCACTCTACCTCCGCCCGCGCGGCAGGCCTGACCTGCAAGGGTAAAGGCAGACTTGCCTTCGGGCTTGTCATAGAGATAGCCCTCCAAAAACATCCAACGCGCGGCTTTGGCAGTGTCGACATCCACATCCACCTCGTTAAAGTCAGCGCCTGCGCCAAGATATGTATTCATCGAGCGCTCACCATCTGGTGAGACAAAAATCATCGAGCGCGATGTGGGGGGCAAATCCGTGTATGCAACAGGCGGGTTAGGAAAATCACTACCATCGGCTCGCATGCCATCGGCGTAAAATCGACCCAACTCATCGTCTTTGACCTTACCCAAAAACGCAGTTTTCAGACCCAAACTGGCCACACCTGCGATTGTATTTGCCACCGAGCCGCCAGCGGTCTGCACACGATCCGTCATAGCGGCATAAAGCATCTCTGCGCGATCCTTGTCGATCAATTGCATGATACCCTTTTCAATTCCCATATCATCCAAAAACGCGTCATTGCCATGTGCGATCACATCAACAATCGCATTGCCGATGCCCACCAGGTCATAGGTTTTGCTCATTGAGTTTTTTCCTCGAATTGACACAAGTCTTTGATGGGGCAGGCCCCGCATTTGGGTTTGCGCGCCACGCAGATATAGCGACCATGCAAGATCAGCCAGTGATGGGCATGCAGTTGGTATGGGGCGGGGACATGATCCTCAATCGCGCGCTCGACCGCATCGACCGATTTGCCAACGGCAATGCCCGTTCGATTGCCCACTCGGAAAATATGCGTGTCCACCGCCTGCGCGGGCTGATGCCACCACATATTCAAGACCACATTCGCCGTTTTGCGCCCCACACCTGGCAAAGCCTGAAGCGCGGCGCGCGACGCGGGCACGACACCACCATATTCTTCGACCAAGATTTGCGCCATCTTGATCACATTCTTGCCCTTGTTGCGATAAAGCCCGATGGTCTTGATATGTTCAATCAGCCCCGCTTCACCCAGTTCCAGCATTTTCTGCGGGGTATCCGCAATCTGAAAGAGCTTCGCGGTAGCTCGGTTCACGCCCGCATCGGTGGCCTGTGCAGAAAGGGCCACAGCCACCAAAAGCGTGTAGACATTAACATGGTTCAGCTCGCCCTTGGGTTCGGGTTCAGCCGCCTCAAAGCGGGAAAAGATTTCGACAAGGGTGCTATAATCTAATTGGCGCGCCATGGCCTCTTGTGGCGATTGGGGCGCGCGGGCGCAAGCCCTGTTAAAGGGCTTTTGCGCAAGTTTCGGGTCGCGCGGCAGCAAAGCCTCGCGTAAGTTTAGCATCAGCACAACAGAGCAAATAGGGACGAAGGCGCACGATGGAGACCACCGACAGTGAAACCGAGTATCACTATGGCGTCATTGCCCGCGCTATCGCCCTGATTGATGAAAACCCTGCTGTTGCCAGTAACCTTGACCATCTGGCCGCTAAAATCGGCCTGAGCCCTGCGCATTTGCAGCGGGTCTTTTCGCGCTATGCAGGCATCTCGCCCAAACGCTATGCGCAATTCCTGACGCTTGGCCATGCGAAATCACTTTTGACCACGCGCCACAGCACGCTTGAAACAGCTGTGCTGACGGGGCTTTCTGGCACGGGCAGGCTTTATGACTTATTCCTACGTTGGGAGGCCATGGCCCCGGGTAACTATGCCAAAGGCGGCGCGGGTCTGACCCTGTGCTACGGATGGTTTGACAGCGCCTTTGGCCCCGCCTTGATCGTTGGATCAGATCGCGGAATTTGCGGGCTTGGCTTTGCCGCCGAGATGGGGGAAGCGGCCTGTTTGGCGGATATGGCAAGACGTTGGCCCAAAGCCGCCTTGCAGCACGACCAAGAGGCCATCGCCCCATGGGCCCATGCCGCCTTGAACGCCAAGGGCGAGGCGTCTTTGCACCTGATCGGCGCCCCGTTTCAGATCAAGGTTTGGGAGGCGCTGATGAACGTGCCTGCAGGCCATGTCACCACCTATTCCGAAATTGCAGGCGCGATCGGCGCGCCAAAGGCGGTCAGGGCGGTTGGCACGGCAGTGGGACGAAATCCCATCTCGCTGCTTATTCCCTGCCATCGGGCCTTGCGCAAATCAGGCGAGATGGGGGGCTATCATTGGGGCCTGCCCGTCAAACGCGCGATGTTGGCATGGGAAACCGCCGCCTTTGAGGCGCAAGGATAATACTCACGCGCCCCTCACCTCTGCGCGGGGCTTTGCCGATTGCAGGCTTGCCCGCTTTCTTTTCCTGCCGCGCAAAGCTATGATGGGCGCACGAGCAATAGCCAAGAAAGAAGGTGTTCCATGGCGCAACAGACTGCAGGCCTGCGCGTGAAATCTCTGGGCGCATTGAGCGCGATTGCCCTTGTGTTGAGTGGCTGTGTCGAAAGCACCGCCGCTGATCCAAATGCCAACCGCACCCGTGACGGGGCGATTGTGGGCGCGATGCTGGGCGGCTTTCTTGGCGCGACCCGTGACGGAGAAAACAGCCGCCGCGATACCGTGATTGGTGCAGCAGCGGGGGCTGCAATTGGTGCGGGGATTGGGTCAATGCTAGATCGCCAAGCGGCTGATCTGCGGACGCAAATGGATAATGAAAACATCATGATCCAGAACACAGGCGATGAATTGATTGTCACCCTGCCCGAGGGCATCTTGTTCGACACTGACAGCGCCGCCATTCGGGCCATGCTGCAATCAGATTTGCGGGCCTTGGCGCAGAACCTTCAAACCTATCCTGACACGACTGTCGATGTTATCGGTCATACTGATAATACGGGGTCGTCTGGCTATAATATGGATCTGTCCTCGCGCCGTGCGAGCGCGGTTGCGGGTGTCCTTCTTGAAGAAGGAGTTGCCCCATGGCGCGTGCGCAGTTTTGGCCGTGGGGAAACCGAACCTGTCGCCTCGAACCTGACCCCTAAGGGACGGCAACAAAACCGCCGCGTGGAAATCTTTATTCGCCCCAGCACCTGATAAGTCGCTAATTCCTTGCCCCGCGCCCTGTCCGGTCATATGAATTGACCAATCAGGGAGGGGGCGCGGATGCCATTTCAACGGATCGAAGCCGAAAAACTGTCGCATTCTGTGCAGCGCCAGATAGAAATGCTGATTTTGCGCGGCATATTGCGCCCTGGTGAACGACTGCCATCTGAGCGGGAATTGTCAGAACGGCTTGGGGTTTCGCGCCCCTCGCTGCGCGAGGCGATTGCCGATTTGCAGGATCGCGGCCTTCTGGCAACCCGCGCAAGCGCGGGGATTTATGTGGCCGATGTCTTGGGGTCTGCCTTCTCACCTGCCCTGATCCGTCTGTTTGGGAGCCACCCAGAAGCGGTGTTTGATTACGTGGCCTTCCGCCGAGATATAGAGGCTTTGGCAGCAGAACGCGCCGCACAATGTGCCTCGGACACTGACCTCAAAGTGATCGACACCGTATTTCGCAAAATGGAAGCTGCCCATTCCAAGCGCAATCCTGCGGATGAGGCCGATCTTGATGCACAATTTCATATGGCGATCATCGAAGCCAGTCACAATGTCATCATGCTTCATATGATGCGCTCTATGTTTGATCTGCTGCGCGAAGGCGTGTTTTACAATCGCTCTGTCATGTTCAAGCAACGCACAACGCGCGATTTGTTACTCGACCATCACCGCGCCATCAATGATGCGATTCAAGCCCGCGATGGTAAGGCGGCGCGGGCCGCCATCCGCCACCATCTGACCTATGTCGAGGAAGATTTGCATCGGCAGCAAAAGGCCGAAGCCAATGAGCAAATCGCCAAATTGCGCTATGATCATGAACGCGAAAGATAACACCGCCTTCAATTTGACCCTGAACGGGGTGCGCCATTATGTTGAGCGATGGGGCAGCAATCAGGCCCCCGCACTTGTGCTATGTCACGGTTTGGGATGCAGCACGCGACTTTGGGATGGGGTGATCCCGCATTTGCCCGAAGGTTTGCAGATCATCGCCTATGATATGCGCGGCCATGGCCAAAGTGATATTCCAGACGGCCCCTATTCCATGGGGATGCTGATCCGGGATGCTGAGGCATTGTTGGATGAATTGGGGCTTTCTGAGGTGATGTTCTTGGGTCTGTCTCTTGGGGGGATGGTGGCGCAAGGATTGGCGGCAAAGCGGCTTGATCTCATCCGCGCGCTGATCCTCTCGAACACATCCACCAAAATCGGCACGCGCGAGATGTGGCAGTCCCGTATTGCCACAATCGCCAAGGGCGGCATGCGGGCCGCAGCCCCTGCCTTGATGGAGCGTTGGTTCACCCGCGCCTTTCGCGCCGAGGGAAGGCACACAGCCTTTGAGGAAGACCTGAAAAATATCTCCCTGACAGGCTATCTCGCCGGGGCCGAAGCCATATCAGGCAGCGATTTTTACACCACCACCGCCGCTTTGCGCCTCCAGACCCTTGTCATTGCGGGGGCCGAAGATGGATCAACCCCGCCCGATCTCATGCGCGAAATGGCAGATCTGATCCACGGCGCGCGGTTTGAATTGATGCGCAATGCAGGACATTTGCCCCCTATCGAGGCGCCCGAAGATTATGCTGCCTTGATCACAGATTTCATTGCAGCCACAGGCCATCTGTCAACCTAGCTTGACAACTCGCATTCCCCCTCGCATGAGGGGTCTATGACAATGCGCCTGTCGCTAACCTTTATCATGATCACTGTGACGCTTGATGCCATGGGTATCGGGCTGATCTTACCTGTCATGCCAGACCTCATAGAGGAGGTGCGGGGGATTACCCTCTCTGATGCCGCGATTTGGGGTGGCATCTTGTCGACCTCTTATGCGGTGATGCAATTCATCTTTTCCCCCATCATTGGCAATCTGTCCGACCGATTTGGCCGCCGCCCCATTTTGCTGATCTCGCTTTTGGTGATGACGGTGGATTATCTGATCATGTCGCAAGCCAATTCGATTTGGTTGCTGCTTTTGGGGCGGATTATTGCAGGCATTGCCGCTGCAACCCACGCCACCGCCCTTGCCTACATGGCCGATATTTCCCCCGCTGAAAAACGCGCGCAGAATTTTGGCCTGATCTCAGCAGGGTTTGGGATGGGGTTTATTTTGGGCCCCGTTCTGGGCGGTATTTTGGGCGGGCTTGATCCGCGCGCGCCGTTTTATGCAGCTGCTCTTCTGGCTGGATTAAACCTGATCTTTGGGATTTTCGTAGCACCCGAAACGCTGCGGGCCGAAAATCGCCGCCCCTTCAAATGGGCACGGGCCAACCCTTTGGGCGGCATCATGGAAATTGGGGCGCTGCCAAATCTTGCCCCACTTTTGGCCGTGATGTTTGCCTATCAAATTTCAAATTTCGTCTACCCCACGATCTGGGCCTATTACACCCAAGCCGCCTTTGGATGGGATACTGGCCTGATCGGGGCCTCATTGGCGGCTTATGGTGTGGCCATTGCCGTTACACAGGGCGCATTGATCCGACCGATCCTGTCCTATTTAGGCGAGGCGCGCGCGGTGCGATATGGCTTGATCCTGAATATTCTATCGCTTTGGGGCTACGGGTTTGCGCCTGAGGCATGGATGGTTTGGGTGTTGATCCCGATTTCATCCGTGGGTGCAGTGGTTGCCCCTGCGATGCAGGCGCTGATGTCGCGCGCGGCAGGGGCGGATCAACAAGGGGCGTTGCAAGGCGTGCTTGCATCCTGCTCCGCCTTGTCTATGGTCATTTCTCCCCTTGTGATGACCCAAGCGTTTTTCTGGTTTACCCGCGAAGGGGCTAACCTTTACCTGCCTGGCGCTGCCTTCTTGGTGTCGAGCCTGTTGATGGTGGCGTCTCTCTTGATCTTCGTAAGCAAGGGACGCGGGATCACGACCTCAGCCGCGTAAAATATTGGCAAAGAGATCAGGATCAACATTGCCCCCTGACAAGGTGACGATTGCCGTGTCACCCTCCAACTCGGCCCCGTGATAGAGCGCGGCGGCTAAGGCGACCGCGCCACCCGGTTCAACCACCAGCTTCAAATGCGCATAAGCCGCGCGCATGGCGGCGCGCACCTCGTCATCACTGACCACGATCCCCGCCCCTGCTAGGCGGTTGAGGATGGGAAAGGTCAACTGCCCTGGCGCAGGGGTGACAATCGCATCACAAAGCCCTGCTTCAGGCCCCGTGTTGCGGAAAATCTCGCCCACAGCCAGACTGCGGGCCGTGTCATCAAATCCTTCAGGCTCGACTGTACGCAGGCGCATTTGTGGCGCATCCGCCTCAAGCGCCAAGGCAATGCCCGCAGACAGCCCGCCGCCGCCGCAACAGGCCAGAACCTCGGCCCGCTCAATACCCGCTTCGCGCGCCTGTTGCGCAATCTCAAGCCCGCAGGTGCCCTGCCCTGCGATCACATCTACATTGTCAAAGGGTTTGATCATAGGCAGGCCACGCTCTTCTTGCAGGCGCGCGCCGATCGCATTGCGATCCTCCCCACCTTTGCGGTCATAGAGGATCACTTCGGCGCCATAAAAGCGGGTATTGTTGATCTTTGCCTGTGGCGCATCGGCGGGCATGATGATGGTAGCCTGCACTCTATGTAGCGCGGCGGCGTAGGCCACACCTTGCGCATGATTGCCCGATGAGAAGGCAAGCACGCCTTTGGCGCGCTCAGCAGGGGGTAAATTCGAGAGGGCAGACCACGCCCCGCGAAATTTAAAACTGCCCGTCAATTGCAAAACCTCGGCCTTGGCAAAAACCCTACGTCCCGCGATGTCATCTAGGGCGGGCGCGGATAACAGCGGGGTTTGACGCACATGGCCCTTAGCGCGGGCAGCTGCGGCACAAATTTTCGCGATATCGCTCATGCGATCTCCTTGAGAAATTGAGATATAACCGCTTTTGATGCAGGTTCATCGAGAAACGGAACATGACCGCGATCAGGCAATTCAGCGCAAATCATATCAGGCCTGCGTGCGCGCATTTTATCAGCTGTTTCCCGCGATAGAATATTTGACCCTGCCCCACGGATTAGCGCAAGCGGAAGCGTTGCCAATGCATCGAAACAGGGCCAAAGATCAACGGGCTTGGCATCAGGGGCGAAGGCAGGCGCAACCGCTTCGCGCAGGCGCGGATCATAGCGCAGATGCATTCCCGCGTCATCCTCGCGCCACAGCCGAGCCACGTGCGCGGCCCATGTTTCAGATGGCACGTTGCGAAAACTGGGGTGCAGATCAGGCATGGCTGCCGCCGCCTCAACCAAGCTGCGAAACTTGGGCCTACGGCCAATGTAGCCCATAATCGCAGACAGCCCTTCGGGCATAATTTCGGGGCCAATATCGTTGAGGCAAACACCGCTGAGCCGTGCGTGCGCCGTAAGCCCCATGATCATCGCCACAATGCCCCCGCGCGAGGTGCCCAATATAGCCGCTTGCGCAAGTCCCAAATGATCCAGCAGGGTCACAACATCTTCGGCCTCTTGCAGAGGGGTATAGGTGGCGGGATCCGCATGATCCGACCCGCCCCGCCCCCGAAAATCAAGGCGTATGATGCGCGCCTGATCGCGAAAGTCGCGCAACACAAAATCAAAATCTTCACGATTACGTGTCAGCCCCGCAAGACATAGCAAAACAGGACCCGACCCGCCCGTGTCATCATAGACAAGGCGCACCCCGTCTTTGGCGGTCACATAGGCCGTTTCGTCCATCAGACACCCCCTCGCGCGCATATGTCTGGCCAGAGTATCAGCCGCCCATGCGCGCACAATCGCAAAATTCATCAACGGGGTTTCAATCTTGGGTAGAAACACCTAAGTTGCGGCAGAACCTGATGCGGGCACCTGCAAAGACGCGGCCCTGTGACATTCATTTCCTCAAAATATCCGAAAGGACAGCCATGACGCAGGTGAAAGCAGGCGATACAGTCGCCATTCATTACAAAGGCACCTTGGCCGATGGCATCCAATTTGACAGTTCCGAACGGCGCGACCCACTGCGCTTCACGCTTGGGTCAGGTCAGATCATCGCAGGTCTGGACGCGGCCATTACGGGCATGAGCCAAGGCGAAAAGAAATCTGTAACCATCGCCGCGGCCGAAGCCTATGGTGACCACCGGCCCGAGGCGGTTCAGGCTGTGCCACGCGCGCAAATCCCTGCTGAAATCCCCCTTGAAGTGGGTGGCGGCCTGCAGGTCCAAACCCCAGACGGCCAGACGATCCCTGTCACAGTGACCTCAGTCACCGATGAGGAAGTCACCCTAGATACAAATCACCCGCTTGCGGGCAAGGATTTGACCTTTGCCCTGGAATTGGTCGAAATCGCCTAACTTAGGCTGATTAGAAAAAGAAAACCGCCCCGAATGCAGGGGCGGTTTTTTTAATCGACGCGCCTTTCCCAGGTGGTAACACGCGACAAAAGCGACGGAGGGACAGACAAACATCCGCCCCAACCGATTATATTTTAGTCTTCACTACAAATTCTCAGGCTGCGCCATTCCCAGAACATGATAGCCGCCGTCAACGCGCACAATCTCGCCCGTGGTGCAAGCCCCATAGTCTGAGGCAAGGTAGACCGCCGTTCCCCCAACCGCCTCAAGCGTGGCGTTGGCGCGCAGGGGCGCGTTCATCTCGGTCGTCTTAAAGGTTTTCCGCGCGCCCCCAATTGCGGCCCCCGCCAAGGTTTTCATTGGGCCCGGGCTAATGGCATTGACGCGAATATTTTGCGGTCCAAGGTCATTGGCCAAATACCGCACAGCACTTTCCAACGCCGCTTTGGCCACGCCCATCACGTTGTAAAATGGCGTAACGCGGTTCGACCCTTGATAGGTCAACGTCAACAATGTGCCACCCTCAGGCATCAGTTCGGATGCGCGGCGGGCGACGTCAATGAACGAGTAGCAGGAGATTTCCAAGGAATTTGAGAAATTCGCGCGGCTTGCATCAGAAAACCGCCCCGTCAATTCGGACTTATCCGAAAAAGCGATGGCGTGAACCACGAAATCGAGCTTGCCCCATTTCTCTTTGAGTGTAGCGAAAGCAGCCTCCATCGAGGCATCATCAGTCACATCCACTTCAATCAGAATGTCCGACCCAACAGATGCAGCAAGTGGTTCGACCCGCTTGCCAAAGGCTTCGCCCTGATAGCTAAAGGCAAGCTCTGCACCCTCATCGGCCATCGCCTTGGCAATGCCCCATGCTATAGAGCGATCATTCGCGACCCCCATGATCAGGCCGCGCTTCCCCTTCATCAAATCAGCCATAACCCCCTACCCCCTATAGCGCGACAACATCATCGAGCCATTGGTGCCGCCAAAGCCAAATGAATTGGTCATGACCGTATCCAGATTTGCCCCCTGCACAAGTTTGGTGGCAATTTCATTTGAGTGCAAGTTAGTATCAAGTGTTTCCACATTGATCGAAGGCGCAATGAAATCTTGGTCCAACATCAGCAGACAATAGATCACTTCCTGCGCGCCCGTGGCCCCTTGGCTATGGCCCGTCATGGATTTGGTCGAGGAAATTGGCGGCGTCTGACCTTCGCCAAAGACCCGGCGCACCGCCTGAACTTCGCCCACATCTCCCACAGGTGTTGAAGTGCCATGCGCGTTTATATAGCTGACCTTGCGCCCTTCAGGCAGAGATTGCAGCGCAAGACGCATCGCGCGCTCGCCACCCTCGCCCGATGGGGCGACCATGTCATGCCCATCAGATGTTGCGGCAAATCCCGTAACCTCAGCATAGATTTTGGCACCGCGCGCCAATGCGTGATCTAGGCTTTCCAACACGACAATGCCGCCACCCCCTGCGATTACAAAACCATCGCGGTCTGCATCAAAGGCGCGGCTCGCTTTTGTGGGCGTGTCATTATATTTCGAGGACATCGCCCCCATGGCGTCAAATAGACAGGACAATGTCCAATCCAATTCTTCAGCGCCACCTGCAAACATCACATCTTGCTTGCCCATAATAATCTGTTCGGCCGCGACCCCGATACAATGCAAACTGGTCGAACAGGCCGAAGTGATCGAATAATTGATCCCCTTGATCTGATAGGCGGTCGAAAGATTTGCCGAAATAGTCGAGGACATGCATTTGGGCACGGCAAATGGCCCAATGCGCTTGGTTGAGCCCGAATTCAGCACTGTTTGATGTGCGGCCAACATTGCACTGGTGGATGGCCCGCCTGAGCCTGCAATCAGGCCTGTTCGCTCATTCACAACATCGGCCTCAGACAGGCCTGAATCTGAAATTGCTTGCGCCATCGCAATATGCGCATAGGCGGCGCCCGGCCCCATAAAGCGCAAGGCGCGTTTATCGACATGCTCTTTCACATCAATTTTTAGCGTGCCAGAGACATGGCTGCGAAACCCGCGCTCGGCCATGCCAGGGTTGAATTCAACCCCAGACTGCCCCGCTTTCAAAGCTGCGGAAACTTCTTGGGCGTTATTCCCGATGGGTGAAACGATGCCCAATCCTGTAACGACAACGCGGCGCATGCAAAGCTCCTTCTTGCGTATTCGAACCGCTTCCAATCAGCTTTCTGAAAGGGCGACTTTCATATCTTTGACTTGGTAAATCACCTCACCATCGGCCTCAACCCGACCATCGGCGACACCCATTGTCAGACGCCGCGTTTGCACGGCTTTGGTGAAATCTACATGATAGGTCAGCATTTTGCGATCAGGGCGCACCATACCAGTCAATTTTACCTCGCCCACGCCAAGCGCATATCCGCGCCCTTGCCAGCCGCGCCAGCCAAGGTTGAAGCCCGTCAATTGCCACAGGCCATCAAGACCAAGGCACCCTGGCATGATCGGGTTACTGGGAAAATGGCAGTCGAAAAACCAAAGATCTGGCTTGATATCGAATTCTGCAACCACATGGCCCTTGCCATGCGCGCCGCCATCTCCGGAAATATCGGTGATGCGATCCATCATCAGCATTGGGGGTTCGGGCAATTGCGCATTGCCAGGCCCGAACAACTCGCCGCGAGCGCACTGCAATAGACCATCTCTGTCAAAGCGTGTCGGATATTGCGACATATGCTCTGCCTCCGCTGCTTATTGTTGTCTAGCACCCGAAAGGGGCACCCTGTCCGATCGTATTTATTCGACTTACCATTGCGTTTGTATCCCACGCAAGGGCAGCCCGCCGCAAAGGTAACGATTTAACGACAGCTTGCCTAAGGTTTTTTCCTGCCACTTGGGGCGTAACTGCGTCGATTTCGACAAACGAATTGAAAAACCCACGCCTTAGGGCATATAATGTAGTCCGTACTAGTGGGACAGTGACCAATGATGACACCCGAAGCCCTCGAGCGAAGCACAAACTGGCTGGCACAGGCGGCACTCCGCCCGACCCGTCAGCGCCTTTCGCTCGCGACTTTTCTGGTGGGTGATGGTAATCATCGCCATGTGACGGCAGAAGGATTGCACTCAGCAACCCAAGCTGCGGGTGATCCAGTGTCGCTTGCGACCGTCTACAACACCTTGCGGGCCTTTTGCGATGCAGGACTGATGCGCGAGGTTATCGTGGATGGCGCGCGCAGTTATTTTGACACCCGCATGGATGACCATCCGCATTTCTTCATGGAAGAAACAGGTCAGCTTGAAGACGCGCCTGCGGGTCATCTAAAGGTCACCGCCCTGCCCGATTTGCCTGACGGCTATGAAATATCCAAATTGGATGTCGTGATCCGTCTGCGGAGAACATCTGCGCAAGCGTCGGAGTAACCCCCCACCGCCCTTGGGCACCCTTATGCTTTGTTCAAGAGTTTGACCCACGCATCATATTGCGACAGGAACAATTCGCCGGACAGCTCGTCCAGAAAATGGCTGCGCTTGAGGCGGTCGGTGACAGGCCCCTTCACTTCCGACATGTGCAGACGAACGCCCATGTCACTCAGGCGCGTATTTAAGGCCTCAAGTGTTTCTAGCGCGGAAATATCAATCTCGTTTACCGCCGAACACATCAGCACCACATCCTTGATCGGGCAATCCTCGACCACGCGGTCCAGCACCAAATCCTCAAGGAAGCGGGCATTCGCGAAATAAAGCGACTCGTCAATCCGAATGGTCAAAAGGCTATCTGCCGTCTCAACCTTGTGGCGGTTGATATTGCGAAAATGCTGCGTTCCAGGAACAAGGCCCACCTCGGCCACATGGGGGCGCGAGGTTTTATAAAGGTGCAGCAAGATTGACAAAATCACCCCTGCCGAAACCCCCGTCTCAACGCCAAAGCCCAATGTCAGCACAATGGTTGCAGCGACCGCAGCAAAATCAGCAAAGGAGTAGCCCCATGTTTTTTTCAAAATCGATAAATCAACAAGGCTTAGCACCGCGACAATAATCGTGGCCGCAAGCGTGGCTTTGGGTAGGAAAAACACCAATGGCGTTAATGCCACGGCTGCAATGGCCAAACCCACCGCCGTGTAGGCCCCTGCCGCTGGTGTCTCAGCCCCCGCATCAAAATTGACCACCGAACGGGCGAAACCACCCGTCACAGGATAGCCCCCTGTAAATGCGGCGCCCAAATTCGCCGCACCAAGGCCAATCAATTCTTGGTCGGGATTGATGCGCTGCCGCTTTTTGGCGGCAAGCGTTTGTGCCACCGAAATCGATTCAACAAATCCAATAATCGAGATCAAAAGCGCGGGCACAAATAATTGCCCCAGCAAACTTGGCGATAAGTCGGGCAGGGTCAAAGGCGGCAAGCTTTGTGGCACATCTCCCACAATCGCAACGCCGCGATCCGCCAAACCAAGGCCCCAAGTGGCAAGCGTTGTCACAACAACTGCGGCAACCGGCCCCGCTTTTTGCGCAATATCAGCCATGCGCGGCGCCATTCCAATTGCCAAAAGCTGTGGCTTTAGGCCCTTGCGCACCCAAAACAAAAACACAGTCGCCGACACACCGATCACAACTGTAATCGGGTTGATCTGGCCAAGATGCTCGACCAAAGAAATGATCATTTCAACCAATGTATGGCCGCTGGCCTGCACGCCGATGATATGTTTGAACTGGCTTGCCGCAATCAAGATGCCAGAGGCGGTGATAAAGCCTGCAATCACGGGATGGCTGAGAAAATTGGCCAAAAACCCAAGGCGGAAAATGCCCAAAAACAGCAGCATCGCGCCCGACAGCATCGCAAGGCTTAAGGCCGCCATTGCGTAGCCCATTGTGCCCGTTTCTGCGACCTGTCCAACGGCCGCAGCTGTCATCAAGGATATCACCGCCACAGGACCCACCGCCAAAGCGCGGCTTGTGCCAAAAATGGCATAAAGAATTATGGGCGCGATCGAGGCATAAATCCCCGCCTGAGGCGGCAAGCCCGCCAAAAGCGCATAAGCGAGCGATTGCGGGATCAGCATGATCGTCACAATCACCGCCGCAATCATATCATTGGAAAAAGCGTGGGAATTATATGTCCGCCCCCAATCAAGGACGGGGAGGTAACGGGAGAGCTTCTTCATAGGACAATTGCCTGTCGTTTAGCGGTAGGGTTTTAGCACGCGGCACGCTAGGTGTCGTTGCTGTTTAGCAGTCAGGGCCACATCCTGACCCGACAGAAATTATATCTTCAGCTTGCATCAGTACGATCTGTTGGAGCTTTTCCACCATTGGCAATTCGGAGCACGACGCCTTCCAAATCATAGCCTGCCGCATTCGTGGCCGTCAAAATATCGGCGGCCGACATCCGACTGGCTTGCGACAAGGCCCACAAAGTGGCCGAGCGCGTGCCCGTGCGGCAATAGGCCAAAATAGGACGCGGCAATTCCTGCATTGCAGCGCCAAAATCTACAGCGTCTTGGTCGGACACTTTGCCCGACACAATCGGCAGATTGCGGATTTCAAGACCTGCCCTTTTCGCTGCCACCTCAATTTCTGAAAAATTCGGCTGATCCGCCGCCTCACCATCAGGGCGGTTGCATATCAAAGCGCGAAAGCCCTGATCTGCTAATTTCTGCACATCATCGGGTGTGATTTGCGATGCAACCGCAATCTCGGCATTGATAGTCTTGATTTCCATTGTCGTTCTTCCTGGCAATAAACGGAGACTGATGGCTTATGATCGCAAGAGACTCAAAGTAAGTTCAAAGGCACCTTGAGCATCGGACGGCCATCCTTGTCTGTCGGGATGTCGCCTGCGCGCATATTTACCTGCAATGAGGGAATAATCAATTTCGGCACATCAAGCTGCGCGTCACGCTCGGTGCGGAATTTTATAAATTCCTCGCGGGTCTTGCCCTCACCCACATGGATATTATGCTTTTTCTCATCGCCCACGGTGGTTTCCCACTCAATATTGCGGCCATTGGGGCCGTAATCGTGGCACATAAAGAGCCGCATTTCATTAGGCAGAGCTAAAACTTTTTGGATGCTGTCATACAGCGTGCCTGCGTCCCCACCTGGGAAATCCGCGCGTGCAGAGCCGCCATCAGGCATGAACAGCGTATCGCCCACAAATGCCGCATTCCCAATCACATGGGTCATGCAAGCGGGCGTGTGGCCTGGTGTGTAGATCGCAAAGGCACGCAGGCCCCCAATCTCGTAAACATCGCCATCCTTAAAGAGCGCGTCAAATTGACTGCCATCGCGCTGGAATTCCGTACCTTCGTTGAATATTTTACCAAAGGTTTCCTGAACAGTGATAATGTTTTCGCCGATGCCAATTTTTCCACCAAGTTTTTCTTGGATGTAAGGCGCCGCCGACAGGTGATCAGCGTGCACATGCGTCTCAATCAGCCATTCAAGATTTAGGCCCTTTTCTTTGACATGGGAAATAATCGCATCTGCGTTTTCATAGGAAATCTTGCCCGCCGCATAGTCGATATCCATAACGCTATCGACAATCGCGCAAGAATTGGAATTGGGATCTTTGACCACATAGGAGATTGTATTGGTCACGGGGTCAAAGAACGACTCAACCTCAGGCCGAACATGCATATTTACGGGGAAGGTCGTCATTTTCTTGCTCCTTGAAGGGGATCGTTTCAGTCAAGCGCGTTTCACATTCGTATTCAATTCGGCATTTTGACGTGCCGCAATCATGGCGCGGGCCACGAAAATACCGACAAGCATCGCGGCGACAAAGGCCAAAACCTCAAAGCGACCTGTGCCGATGGCAGGCAATGCCCCACCGGGGCAAAACCCTGCAATGCCCCAGCCCACCCCAAACAGGGCCGAGCCACCCAACAGGCGCGCGTCCAATTTGGTCGCGGTTGGCAGGGCAAATTTACCCTCAAAAATCGGGCCAGAGGGTCGCGGCAGAACCAAGCGATATCCGATAAAGGTGACAATCAAAGCACCGCCCATCACAAAGGCAAGGCTTGGATCCCAGCTGCCTGCAACGTCAAAGAAATTTATCACTTTTGCAGGGTTGGACATTCCCGAAAGCGAAATACCGAGGCCGAAAATCAGGCCGATGACATATGTTGAAATATAGCGCATCAGATCAGCCTCCAATCACGTGGCGGATCACGAAAACAGTGATCGCGGTTGTTACCATGAATGTCAAAGTTGCGGAGATTGACCGCTTGGACAATCGCGCCATCCCGCAAACGCCATGGCCCGATGTGCAGCCAGAGCCAAAGGTGACGCCAAGCCCCACGATAAAGCCACCAATCAAGAGCATTGGCATCGAGGCGGGCACGCTGATCTCGGGCATCTCATCGCGCAGAAAGAAATGCGCCGCAGGGCCAGTGATCATGCCCAACACCAAGGCAGCACGCCAAGAAAAATCAGTGCGGCTAGTAGGCGCCAAAAGGCCCGTCAAAATACCCGTGGCCCCCATGACGCGACCCAAGGTCAGCATCAAGAGAACAGCCGAAAGGCCGATTAAAACCCCGCCTGTGGCGGAAAGAAGTGGTGTAAATTCGGTTTCCATCATACTTCCATGTACCTGTGCACAAACTCAGGGCAGCAGAGATTCGCCCTTATTTTATGCGTGATTAAACTGACTACAGTGTTCGCTGGAACTGTATTTACAAAATGTTATCAGTGCTGACAGTGATGTAGTCACATAAGCCAAAGATTTTTTTGGGGCTATGGATGACAACCGGTGCTTAATGCTCGGAACGCGCCAGTTTTTCGATGTCACCACGCGCATCAATTTTGATCTGCCCCCTTGACAGGCTGATCCAACCGCGGCGCTGAAACTCGGCCAATTGACGCGAAATGACCTCGCGCGCTGTACCAAGTTCGGCTGCCATTTGCTGATGGGTGGCTTGGATCAGATCATCTTTGGCCAAATCCAAAATTCGCTGTGCAAGGCGGATATCCACGCGGCGAAATGCAATTTCTTCGATTACATGGAACAAATCGGTCATGCGCCGCGAATAGGCGGAAAACACGAAAGTGCGGAAACTTTCTGATTGGCTGATCAGATCATCAAAAACGCTCCGCGGGATCGCAACCGCCTCGACCTCCGTTTCGGCGATGCCCTCGGCTGAGTAATCCTCATATGCCAAGAGACAGGCCGAGGTCATCACGCAGCTTTCTCCTGCATTGACGCGATAGAGAACCACCTCGCGCCCTGTATCCGATGTTTGCTGCACTCGCACCGTGCCCTCAAGCAACAAAAGCAGGTTTTCAGGCCGCTTTCCTGGCCCAAAAATTATAGTGCCTTCGCGAATAGAAATCGTGGTCGCGCGCGCGGTCAGCACATCGCGCACTCGCGGCTCTAGCCGCGCAAGACCCATAAAGCGGTCAATCCAAGAGGCGCCTGCTGGCATCACATTCATCGAGAGGTGTCCTTATTGTGTTAAATATAATAGGCAGAATAGCCCAGACATAAAAGAGCAAACGCAGCTTTACGGCCTTTTAAAAAGTTGGGCCAAAGGTCCTGAAATCGGTCTAATGTGACGAAAGCACTAAGTTTTCCATTAAATGGAAACAAAATTTCTTTATAATCAAAATTGTTAGCGCCAACCTTCTTGCATTAATCGCAATTGGGCTACAATAACGGCCAGCGGGTCACGAGATTACCTGTCGCAAGTCTAATCGTGGCGTGAAAACCTGCATCCAGCTTCCGTTCTTTAGAGATCAACAGCTGAAAAGAAATGAGTTAAGGGAGAAATTTCAACATGAAACTCACCAAATTGACTGCACTTGCTATGACCACTGCAATTTGCGCAACTGCCGTTTTTGCAGATGGCCATATTGATCGCACAGGCTGGCCTGAAAGCTTTACTGTCGGCACTGCATCCCAGGGCGGCACCTATTTCGCCTATGGTGCTGGCTGGGCAAACCTTGTCGCAGAAGAATTGGGCATGACTGGCGGCGGCGAAGTCACTGGTGGCCCAATGCAGAACATGGCGCTTGTACACACAGGCGAAGTCGCCTTTGGCATGACGACCATGGGACCAGCAGCAGAATCTTTGGCAGGCACCAACCCAATCGCACCTGGTCTGCAAATGACAAATGCATGTGCAATGTTCCCAATGTATCAAACACCATTCTCAGTGACAGCGTTGTCCTCCTCGGGCATCACAAGCATCTCTGAGATCCCTGATGGCGCGCGTATCGGCTTTGGCCCTGCGGGTTCGACGTCTGACACCTACTTCCCACGCATGATGGAAGAGTTGGGTGTAAACTTTGAGCGCCGCAATGGCGGCTGGTCTGATCTTGGTAGCCAGTTGCAGGATGGTCTCTTGGACGTGATCGCGTTCGCAGCCGGCGTTCCTGTACCAGCGGTGAGCCAGCTTGAAGTTCAAACAGACATTAACATCATTGAATTCACGGAAGCAGAACAGGCCCAAATCCTGGAGGCTTTCCCTGTTTCGCAGTTCAACATTGCTGCTGATGCCTATACTACGCTGGAAGCACCGGCACGCTCCGTTTCGATGTGGAACTTCTCAATCGCCAACTGCGACCTGCCAGAGAGCTTTGTGTATGCGGTTGTGGACGTAGTAATGTCCGACAACCAGCGCATGGTAGACATTCACAAAGCAGCCCGTTCTACCCTGCCTGAACATTGGGACAAGAACGGCGTTCTGATGTGGCACCCAGGCGCGGCACGTTGGTTCAACGAAAACGCGGGCGCGACCATCGCTGCTGATCAGATTTTCGGCGGCTAATGTTTTAACCCACAGGGCGCGCGAAAGTTATACACCTTTCGCGCGCCTTTTCTTTTGCCCTTACTGGCAGAGCGGAAGCAAACCTCATGACTAATTCTTCAGAGACCAAAGCCAGCGAACTTAATGAGATCGCTGAAACAGGCCCCGTTTTAGCGGAAGGTGTAGATCAGGAACCCGTTGAGAGTAACCGCCGCCTTTTTGCAGGCCCTCGTATGATCGCAGTGGCTGTCCTGGCAACCCTCTATGCCGGGTTCCACATGGCCGCTTTGAACGGGATTTCTATCTCAGCTTTGACTGGCATAGACCTGCCGCTCTTGCCGCAATTCCCGCTGGAAACGTGGAATTTTCGAATTGTTCACATTGCAGGCGCGCTTGTCTTGGGCTTTGTCTTCTATGCTGCTTACACTTGGGGCGATAAAGTAGAAGCTCCAGGAGATACAGCGCTTCTGTCAAAAGCGGGTTATGCTTTATTCATTCCCGCCGCGTTGGCGTTGTGGTCTGCGTTGTCCTTTGGGCGGTTGATTTCCTCTGGCACATTGCCAGAAATGGGTGGGCTTGTGTCATGGGCCGCCTTCCCCGGAACAGAGATTTATGAAACCGAGATTTGGAACTTTGGCGTGCCCCTCTTAGTGGCGACCATCGGCGCCATCATCTTGGGTTGGTTTGAACGCAAGCCACGCGATAGCTTTGCTACCAGCGACTTGGTTCTGGCGCTCTGCGCAATTGTGGTCGCCGCCTATCTTGTGCCCATTTTCTCAACCGCGGCACGCAATTCGGTCGGCACGCCCTTCGTTCCAATCGGTGTGGCCTTTGCCGCGACAGCGGGCACGGCGATGATCATGGAATTAACACGCCGCGTGGCGGGTCTGGCCTTGGTTATCATCACAGGCGTGTTTCTTGTTTACACATTTACGGCGCATTTGCTGCCGGGCATTTTGGCCGTGCGCAACCCCTATACGTGGCACCGCTTCTTTGGCCATCTTTATTCGGATGCGGGCATTCTTGGGCCAACCACGGCAGTATCCTCAACATATATCATCCTTTTCATCATATTTGCGGCTTTCCTCCAAGCCTCGAAGGTGGGTGATTACTTCGTGAACTTCGCATTTGCAGCGGCAGGGCGTGCCCGCGGTGGCCCCGCCAAAGTGGCCATTTTTGCAAGCGGCCTGATGGGCATGATCAACGGCACCTCCGCAGGTAACGTTGTGGCGACAGGGTCGCTGACGATCCCCTTGATGAAAAAGGTGGGCTATCACAGGAAAACCGCTGGTGCGGTCGAGGCTGCCGCATCAACGGGCGGTCAGATCATGCCCCCCATCATGGGCGCAGGCGCGTTCATCATGGCCGAGATCACAGGGATCCCCTATCAGGATATCGCAATCGCAGCGATCATTCCCGCGATCCTATACTTCGTGTCGGTCTATTTCATGGTCGACCTAGAAGCCGCAAAATTGGGCATGCGGGGAATGCGCGAAGATGAACTGCCAAAATTGAAGCTGCTTTTGAAGCAGCTCTATCTGTTCTTGCCCATCCTGATACTTATCTATGCATTGTTCCAAGGCTATTCCGTCATCCGTGCGGGCACCTTGGCCACGCTCAGTGCCGCCGTCATTTCATGGATGCCTGTGTTGATGGTGCGCTTCTTCCCACAAAGCCTCCCTGCGGCTTCGGTCGCGGGTATGGGGCCGCGTGAGATCGTCAAGGCGTTTGAGCTGGCAGGTGTCATGGCCATTCAGATCATCGCGGTTTGTGCATGTGCGGGCGTCATCGTTGGTGTCATAAGCCTGACAGGTGTTGGCGCGCGCTTCTCGTCCTTGTTGTTGGATTTGGCGGGTGTGAGCCAAGTTCTGGCGCTGTTCTTTGCGATGTGTATCGCAATCCTTCTGGGGATGGGCATGCCCACCACAGCCGCATATGCAGTAGCGGCCTCGGTGGTGGCACCGGGCCTAGTTGAACTTGGTATTCCGCAGCTGACCGCGCATTTCTTTGTGTTCTATTTCGCTGTTGTCTCGGCCATTACACCACCTGTGGCTCTGGCCTCTTATGCGGCGGCGGGGATCTCGGGTGCGAATGCAATGGAGACATCGGTGGCCTCGTTTAAAATTGGGATCGCCGCGTTCATCGTGCCCTTCATGTTCTTCTACAATTCAGCCTTGCTGATGGATGGCACCACGCTTGAAATCCTGCGCGCAGGCGCAACCGCCATTTTTGGCGTGTTCCTGTTGTCCTCGGGTGTGCAAGGCTGGTTTATGGGTGCGCGCAACCCTTGGTTCTTGCGCACCATCCTCATCGCGGCAGCGCTATTCATGATTGAAGGCGGGTTGTGGACGGATCTGATCGGCCTTGGCGGCGCAGTTGGGGTCTATCTGATCCAAAAGCTGTTCCAGCCAAAGGCTGATGCTCAGATAGATGTCAAAGGTCTAGATTGATCCACGAAAGCAGCCCCCTCGCGGGGCCGCTTTTAATTTAGATCTTTGTTAGATCCTCGTGCGCGACATTGATGCGGGTCTTTTGCCCCATCAGGTCAATCAAAACCCAAACGCGCTGATCTTCATCCAAGCTCTCCACTGTCGCCACGAATTGCGAGAACGGGCCCTGTTGCATGGTCACTTGATCTCGCGGCGCCAGATCACTGGCTGCTGTCAAAACCCCCGCATCATCGCACCGCGCCTGCAATCCCGCGACCAAATCATGTGGCACGGGACTTGGCTGCCCCGCGAAGGAAACGATACGCGCCACACCATAGGTCGAGTTGATCTTGCGCCACGCGCCCTGCCCCGCATCTAGCGCCACAAAGAGATAGCCCGGGAAAACCGGGCGGGACTTGGACACAAACCGCGACCCAACGCGGGACGTGACACTCAGCATCGGCAGGAAAGTTTCAAACCCTTGGCGGTTCAAATTGCGCAATGCAATATTGTGCGAATTGGGTTTGAATTGCACCACATACCACTCACTCAATCCTTTGAACATTGGTTTTTTCCAATTTATTAAACAAACCGCAATCAACCAATACGGCAGACAACATAGTCCACCCTAGCATCAATTACACCTTTGAATTTGGGACCCATTCCCGCGTCCAAATGCGCCCAACTCAAAATTCAGAGAGAATTCTGTAATTGGATCGAGATTTGTTACGCGATTATCCACACGTGTGATTTGTGCCCGCATCAACACACACTCGTTTTCGTAGTTGAGCGACAAGCCGTAACGCCGGACCGTGTCATCCTCTCTCGCGTAGAGCGCAGAAATGTTACCACCCCAATCGAGCGAATGGCCGATAACAAAACGAAGATCGTCATAGGTATTGCTGTCGCGGTCATAAACCCAGCTCAGGGACGAGTTCCAATCGATATCATTGTCGAAGCGAATGACACCCTCCGTGTAGGACCGCTCGTTCTCGTATCTGTCGGAGGTCAAGCCAAGACTTGCATCGATCTGCGGAGTAATTTCGGCAGTCAGACCAAGTCCCCACCTACGCACTTCGTCGGGGCTGCCGATGGCTTCGTCGCTATCAACTCTGTGATAATTTCCAGTTAGGGTTAGAAAATCGAAATTTCGCGATGCCGTGACACGGTCAGATATTCTGTCGAACTCGGGATTGAATTGGCTAATTACCGAGAACTGAAAGTCTCCGCCATTTTTGCCAAAGCGCGTTGCGTACAGCTCACCCTCAGTGAGGGCCGAATTATCCGTCGACAGTATGAAGTCTCGCTCCGCCGAGCCACCAATGTAGTACCTAGACGCCGTCTCGAAGCGATACGTCAAATCAATATCGCTCGCCGTCACGTCATGTTGCGCCGATTGACTTCGATTTACGCGGCGAAAGCGCCCCAGCGAGGAGTAATTAAATGGGTCTATATCATCGATAGACCCATCAACAGACGGCATCGTCACGTCACCCGCAGAAAAAGATACAAATCCAACGGATGGCGTAATCGAATGCGTCGACCCACCTTCGGTATCAAATCGGAAAGGCCAACTGAGCCGCGTAGACACGACGCCACTTGAGGATGACTGACCGTCAGGATTGGTCGCGTCGTCGTGAATGCCATACTCATCAAGAAATATCGACGCGTCGCTGTCTATGCGCAGCACTTCGCCGGCCTGCCAAGTATCATTCCACCGCAAATTGGCGGTCAGTCGATTTATGTCTCTCTGACGTGAATTGGTGGGACCAAATTCATTATAATTCGCCTGAGCCCCAAAATTTAAGGTGAAATTCCCAGGCACGCCATCAAAGTTTTCAAACAACGTCCACTGAGAGTTTAGAACTCTGTTTGGCCCATCATATGTGTAATTAGGATCTCGCAATGCTGAGAAGCCAGTGTAATCAAACGCGATCAACTCATCACTATCCCGACGAGAAAACCTTAAGAAATTATTCAGTCGATCTTCGTTGAAAACGACGTCGTCATTGCCGAATGTGGTAATATGATCGGCAAAGAAATCGTATGTCCCGATATATGCACGATCGCTTGAAGACTGGCTCTGGAACAACAAGTTAAAGCCATTGTCCAATTCAAAGCGTCCATTTGAAAACAATAACGCCCGAAGGTCATCGCGGGTGAGGTCATCTTGGCTCAGGGCTCCGTGCATTTCGATATAGCCATCGCTAAAGGCCTGACGATAACGTCCACGCAACGTCCGCAGGAGATAGTTGCCGGCATCGCGCCCTCCGTCGACTGTAACCATCGGCGTGACTGTGATGTCCGCACTGTCACCCAACATCCGGAAATACGGAAGGCCAACATGCGTCCCTAAACGTGAATTGATCGAATATATCGGCGCCAAGAAGCCGTTCGCCCGCTGGACAGTTGGATCGGGCGTCCGCAGCCATGGCGAGTAGAGCACTTGGTAGCCAGCTATTCGCAGCTGAGCGTTGTGATATGTAACTGTTCGAGCTTCTTGGTCATGCACAGCACGTCGCGCGCGCAATTCCCAAAGTGGTATTGCGTTTTCCGCACACACCTCGCAGGCAGACGCCCTTACATATTCTAACTCAGTGTAGCGGCCATCACGCCGCACCAGTTGATCCGACGCAATTTGCATATTTTGGTCGATCAATTGCCGAGCAGACGTAATAACACCGTCTCTAAGATCGGAAGACATGTCTGCAAAATCACCATAGAGCGTCTGCTGGCCTGCCTCATCAATCAGCACCAGCGGGCCGTCTACAATCACGCGATTGGATAACACATCGTATGCGACGCTGGGCGCCCGAAGCTCCAGCCCCTCAATGAAAATTTGTACGTTTCCGGTGGCGTGGTAAAACTGTTGCTCTTGATCGAAGTAGAGGTCATCAGCAATCATAGTAGACGGTAAGGCCGGATTATCCGGCTCCAAGCCTTGCGCCACAACATAGGAAGCTGAACCGAACACAGCGAGACCTAGGCCAAATAAAGTCACACTATCTCTTAGTTTTTTAGATAGCTGATAGAACACGGGAAACCTTTACCAAGATGAGTCTCGACGAACGTAAACAAGCCAGAACACAAAGCCAAGTTTGCATTCGTTCGCACTGCACTAGAAAAGGTCAAAAGACGCCAGCCGAAGCAAGCATACCTTGCATCTTAAGAATGAAACACAATCAATTTGTGTTCTTCAACGACAAACGCGCTGATTTTAATTCGAAAATGGATGCTATACGTGGGTCTAAAAACGTCTTTTTATATACGATCAGCGCTATACTGCTACGTTACCTAGCACGATTAAGTTGGGACTGCGCTTTGATAAACTAACTTCGATCCCGGGCCACTTCCATAATGGCATCGAGATAGCCTTCGACGCTACCACAGTCAAAGCGTCGACCTCGAAGTGTTACAGCGTGGACATTTCCAGCTGCGGCCTGCGTGTTAATCGCGTCGGCAAGCTGGATCTCTCCGCCTGCGCCGCTAGGTTGCGTCCGCAAAATATCAAAGATTTGCGGCGTAAGAACATAGCGTCCGATGCTAGCTAAGTTTGAAGGAGCATTTTCTGCGCTAGGCTTCTCAATAAGCCCACTGACCGAGCCTGCAGTGTCGCCCGGCACTACTACGCCATATTTTGAAATGTCGGAACCAAGCACCTCCATGACACTCAATTGCGTTTTCCCAGACGTGTTAAAAGCTTCGATTAGATCAGCTGTTACTCCCATTCCTGGAAAACTTGTCAAAAAATCGTCGGCAAGAAGAACGGCAAATGGCTCGTCTCCCACAACTCGCTCTGCACAAAGGACTGCATGTCCCAAGCCGAGTTGCTCCGCCTGTCTAACGAAGATGCATTCCACACCCTCAGGTAGGATGTTTTTAACCATATCGGCCTGATCGTGCTTTCCCTTGGCACGCAATGTCATCTCAAGCTCTTGATTATTATCGAAGTGATCCTCAATAGCCCGCTTGTTACGCCCAGTCACAAAAATAAGTGTGTCGATACCTGCAGCAATGGCTTCCTCAGCTGCATACTGAATCAAAGGTTTATCAACAATCGGAAGCAGCTCCTTTGGCATAGCTTTTGTGGCCGGCAGAAAGCGCGTACCGAAGCCCGCCACCGGAAATACAGCCTTACGTAACAAACGCATCTGAACGTATCCTTAGTCAAAACATGCAAAATATGGCGCATTAAATTCACGTGAACACATCAGAAAACGGTGTAAGCACTTCGCCAGCGATAACGAAATACAGTTAATATATTTCAAAAAAACTGACAACACTCTGGGTAAGTATGTTTGCGTTTTTTAACTATTTTGCTAACATTACTTGAATTTCACCTTTTCTACTACACCTGAATTGAACATATGCTTGCATTATTCTGTGGCTTCTGTTGCCATCCTAGAATGAAAATCATCGTAGCCCTACGCTAAAAAACTTGTCGTATTTTAAAATTTTTTAGAACAGTGTGTAGACCACCCGATCAGCACATAAGTTATATGTTCTTATTTGTTTGATCAAATGAACCATTTTCCCGCAAAAAGCCCCACGAAATTGCAATAACTGCCATACCAGCCATACCATGTTCATTGATCATTGTAGTGTTCCCAAGTCCCGAGATAAAAAAACCTAATGCCACCAAACTAGCGGAGACAGCCGCTGAGCGCTCTAAAGGAGTGACAACATTATTGCGCCTGACAGCCAATGGGACAAAAGTACGAAAATAAGAAATCAAAAGCCAAGCCAGCATAAAAATTCCAAATAGGCCTCGCTCAATCAATATAGTCATCCAAAGATTATGACCATGACCATAAAACCAATAATTGGATTTAAGCGCTTCGTAGTTGCGCCCATCTGCCTCAACTTCGGCACGCACAACGTTCTCTGCCGTAGCGATGCCAAAGCTACGCAGGCCGGTACCAAAAATGGGGTTTCGATCCCAAACTTCGACCGCTGAATTAAAAATTTTATCTCGCCCAGACAATAACTCGCCAGTGCTTAAAAGGTGCTCCGCTTCAGATCGGAACCCTTCACCAATCGGAGAGATTAAAAAAGCGATCACCAATGCCGTCAAAAATATACCCGCCGCCACCAAGACACGGGCCTGGTAAGAGATCCAAGCATAGATAGACGCAGCTGCCACAATCACCCAAAAAGCCGCGGCCAATCCAACAAAACTGCGCGCTGGAGGCACGTACGCTAGGCAACTAGCCACAGCAACAAAGCCGAGGATTCGCAATGAAAAAGAGTGCAATGCTAAAAAAGACAAGCCGACAGCCAAAGGGATCAATGCGTACATTGACGAGTGGTTAACATGTCCCACGGAACGAAATTCTGGGTAGGTCCGATCATTCAATAACCATGAGTGAAAACTTTCCAGGACCGCAAATACGCCTCCAACAAGAACAGCAGCAAACAAAATTTTAATTTGAGGCGCGCTGTATCCAAGACGAGATGATATCAACGCCAACAATCCTATCAATGTCCACCTGTGCGCAGATGAAAGTGGCACAACTATTCCGCCATATTCCGAGGTTAAAGGAGCAACCCACAAAACAAGGATCAGGCCTAACAATGGTACCTCAAAAGGATTATTCCTTCCGAAGCTACAAAGTCGTATAGATTGAACGATGAAACTTATAATAAAACACAAGCTTCCAACATTCTTCAATGCTTCAGAAATAGGTAGTGACAACAGGACGACCGCAAGAAAAAAACACTCGACGTTAGTAGCTTTGCGCTCCACATTAAAATTAGAAATCTGATCAAAAACTTTATTCACTTTATAACTTTCTCAATGTTCACTATAATATTTATTATCATTAAAATTTATTTTTTTATTTACAAAATTTTTGTATTCTTGGAAAATTTTATCAGGCTGCAATTTTTGTATAAAGTTTAAGTCATCTCTGGACACATATAGCTCTGTGTCATTGATAGCCTCAATCATTGCAGCGCTTAGTGCAGAAATAGTGTGATCTTCAACAAGATTAATACAGCCAATATATCTAGACAACTCTCTCGAACCGGTAGTTGAGGTTGCAACGCAAGGTAACCCATTAGTCACCGCCTCCAGCATTGCCAAGGGAAAGCCTTCGTGCCTTGATGATGAAACAAAGAAGTCCGCCCTTACCAGATATTTGCAAACATTCTTAGTAAAGCCGGTAAATTCAACTGCATCATTCAGCTTAAGTTCAGAAACTAGACACTTTAAATCTTCGAATTGTCCGCCATCGCCAACAATAATTAAGGAATCGTTATAACCCTCACGGAGCGACCTCACCGCCCAAAACGCATTAATAAGAAGAGAAAAATTCTTAACATCATCCAAACGTCCAACAGAAATGAAGGTCTTATCCGAGGCTCCGGAACACTTATCGATTGGACCAGAAACATAGTTTGATTTAATACTAATTGGATTATGAATAGTAGTAATACTACTTCGGTTTAATTTTAAAATTGAAGCAACCTCTTCACATATCTCATCTGAAACAGCTATCACTCCCGCCGCAGCTCTATACAAATAGGATAGTTCAATTGGACGCAATAAACTTTTCCAAAAAGAGCGCCTAACATTAGTATATCGAGTTATGTTGGTATGCTCAATTACAAAAACAGGAGGGGCTAATCTATACAGAAGATTAGCTCTTAGCACAGCTTTATTAATTTGCGTCATATTTGAAAATATTACATCGATTTTATTTTCAACACAAACTCTTGCAAAAAAATTTTTCAAATTTACGACATGATGTAAACCGCGGTATTTGCCATACTCAAACACTGGAACATCATCGGGCAAATCTTGCAATAATTCTCCCTTTGCAATGGAAACGGCCAAATAAACATCGTGGCCATCCGCAGCGGCGGCACGAAGCAAGTCCAGAACAACTCTTTGGGCCCCTCCGGCAGAGAATGAGTCCATAACCATCAAAATTTTTAGCTTTTTATATGACACCCTAAGACCGCTCCAGCAACAAAGACATCAAGAAAGCAAGTCTGTGAAAACCATGCGACTACGACACATCTGCTTTCCCAAAACCTGTAGCTTGTGTAGAAGTATTAACGCTAAGTAGCAACGTGCAACAAAGGCAGATGGTGGCAGCGCACATGATAATTACTCGTTTGATTGGAGGCTTAGGCAACCAAATGTTCCAGTATGCAGCTGGTTTTTCCTTAGCTCATAGAACCGGACAAAAATTACGTGTGGACATAACATCTCTCCAAAAGCTAGGGGCCCACCAAGGTTATCAACTTCCCGAAATTTTCCAAGGAGACTTCCGCACAGCCAATTGGCTAGACCTTTTTAAAGTCCTCGGTTTTTCGACAAAAAAAGCAATTCATGGCAGCGCAACACCGGTTGAAGGCATGGCGCCTAATCCTCTAGGCCCCACCGTACGACAACCCAGTCACAATTTTTGGAATGGGTTTGATGAGCTCGGCGCCAAGATTTACCTTATCGGTTATTGGCAATCGGCAAAGTATTTTCGCGGCGTGGAAACGATACTTGCCGAAACCTTCAGTTTTCGTGAAAACCTTACTGGTCGAAACGCAGAAATTGCCACGGAAATGGAAGACACCATTCCAGTCGCTCTGCACGTAAGGAGGGGTGACTATATCCAAAACCCAAAAGCAAATGCTTTTCACGGTATTTGTGACTGGGCTTACTATCACCAGGCAATGAAATACATCCGAGAACGAGTAGGATCGCCACATTTTTATATTTTTTCAGATGACTTACAGGCTGCTATCCAAGAATTCGGCAAAAGCCCTAAAATAACCTATGTTGACTGCAATACTGGGAGCAACAGCTACCGTGACATGATGCTGATGGCGCGCTGCAAGCACCACATAATTGCAAACTCTAGCTTTAGCTGGTGGGGCGCTTGGCTTGCAAATGCGCATGGATACGCAGATCGCAATCAAATAGTTATCGCACCGCACCAGTGGTTATCAGGAAGCACAGAGCAAATGGAAGACATTTATATGAAAAATTGGGTCAGGTTCTGAAGTTATGAGCCCAAAACGAGAACTACAAAGATTTTTTCAACATTTAATCCTCAAATTTAGATGGAGGCAGGCGCCACGTTCGGAGCCCGAGGGGTTGGATGTTGCCTATGGTCTCGAAAGATGTGACATTACCTACATAAACTTAGATCACCGCACCGATCGCCGCGAACAGGTGGAAAAAGAGTTTTCAAAAATTGGCGCAAAAAACATTAAGCGCTTCTCAGCTCACAAACACAAACGTGGATCTATTGGGTGTGCCATGTCACACCTTGATATTTTAAGGTCAAACCTCCCTTCTCTTGGAAGGGTCTTAATGGTATGCGAAGATGATCTTGAGTTTCTCGTAGATCGCGCGCGTCTCGATAAATTGATTGAAAGCTTTTATCGCGACAGCCGCATGGATGTACTTTGCCTTGCATACAACCGTCGCAATGGTATTTCTGTAGATGAAGACTTTTTGATTTCATCGAACTCACGCACTACAGCCTGCTATATTGCAAAACCTCATGCATTGCATGCGATTGAGGCATGTGCGCTCAAAAGTATTAAGATGTTAGAAGATAATATACCGGACAAATCCGCCGCTATAGACGTCGTTTGGCGAGAAGCTCAACGAAAACATATATTTGCTCTCGCCAAACCACGTGCAGCTCGTCAGTACAGCTCATATTCTGACATCGAAGGCCGTATTGTTGACTACAAAGTATAACATGCTCGCCCCCCCGTTGCCTATTACTCTAACCACTTTCGACACTACCTTCTAAGGGAGCCAAGATGCTAAATCTAATGCATGGAATTTTTAGGCTCAGCCGAAGTAAAAAACGCATAATTCAAGTAACCTTTGATACATTTGCGATCCTAGCTTGCTTCTGGCTTGCAATGGCTTTGCGGCTCGATGGTAATGTCATGGCTTTCTCAACAAAGCCTTTCCTTGTGTTGATACCAGTAACTCCAATTACAATTATAGCTTTCATTAGTCTCGGTCTTTACCGTGCTGTCATCCGCTTCATGGCAGATAGAGCCGTAAGAACAGTAGCGATAGGCGTACTCGTTTCTGCATTAACAATGTTTGTATTTAGTCAGGCACTGACACTAAACGTACCGCGTTCAGTACCGGGTATTTATTTTGCCCTACTACTGATCACTGTAGGCGGTTCCCGCTTCTTAATGCGCGGGCTACATCTGAGACATGGCCAATCGGCACGAGAACCTGTGCTTATATACGGGGCTCGGGAAGAGGGCCGTATGACCCTTCAAGCGCTAGAAGACAACGAACGCCTCCGTCCAATTTTATTTGTTGACGATGATGACAAACTTGCAGGTACAGAAATCCGAGGAATTAGGGTGATCAAAATCGATCAGCTTCCTACAAAACTACCCGTTTTGGGCGTTAAAACCGCAATTCTCACATCAACGGACCAAAGCTCATCAAACCGCCGAGATGTAGCAAAAATGTTAACCGAACTCGGTCTAGAAGTACGAACAGTTCCAAACATCACAGACCTTATCTCTGGTCGTGTTAGCGTTTCTGACTTGCGGAAAATTACAGTTGAAGAACTTCTAGGTCGTGATCCAGTAAAACCACTGCCTAACCTGCTGACAAAAACAATTAAAAATCGGTCAATAATGGTCACAGGCGCAGGCGGTTCAATCGGTAGCGAACTCTGCCGTCAAATAATTGAACAGCGACCAAAAATTCTTGTCTTGTTCGAAAATTCCGAATTTTCCCTTTATCGTATTCTGGAAGAACTTAACGACTTTGCAGCTGCCAGCGATGAACGGCCACAAATTGTTCCAGTATTGGGATCTGTTACCAATCGATTACTACTAACGAATACCATTACGTCCCATAGTATAGATACAATTTTCCATGCAGCCGCATACAAACACGTGCCGTTGGTTGAAGAAAATGTCATAGAAGGCCTAAAAAATAATGTTGTTGGCACAAGGATTTTGGCAGAGGTGGCAGGACGTTTAAAAGTTGAAAATTTCACACTTATTTCAAGTGATAAAGCTGTTAGGCCGACCAATGTAATGGGCGCGACTAAGCGTATATCTGAAATCATAATTCAGGCAAATGCAGTAGAATATAATAATACAAAATATTGCGCGGTTCGCTTTGGAAATGTTTTAGGATCTTCAGGTTCAGTTATTCCAAAATTTTCAGAGCAGATAAAGAACGGAGGACCAATTACAGTAACACATACAGAAATAACGCGTTACTTCATGACCATCCCCGAAGCTGCACAATTAGTTATTCAGGCCAGCGCAATGGCTGAATGCGGAGAAATTTTTCTGCTCGATATGGGCGATCCGATAAAAATTATCGATCTTGCTAAGACCATGGTACGTCTTCAAGGTTTTGATCCTTACATCGTAGGCGATGAAACTCCGCGGCCTAAGGGTTTGCCAATTGAAATTACAGGGTTACGGCCGGGTGAAAAGTTATACGAAGAACTATTAGTGGATGAACGATCCACATCAACTCAACACCCACGAATAATGGTAGAAGACCCTGAACATTATAAAAATGCAAATAATGCCTTATCTGAAATAGCAGATCTTGAAGAGGCCATTGCTTCTATGGATGCGTCGCTCGCAATACAAATCCTGAAGAAAATGCCAATTGAATTCAATTCGCCACCTCCAAACGTAAGTAAAATTTGAACCCTGCTCTCGCACTAGAAAGCGATATGATCTGAGATCTGCCGTATTTTAATTTCTTCACAATGTAACAGAAGACGACGAAACGCAGGCGCCAGAAAGTGGGATCTTAAGTGTGTTTGACATTGTGAGTTCTAAAGTGAGAGCCCACGATCCCGAAGACTAAAAGCAAATATGGTGTTCACGCAAACGCGCTTCATCACTGCAGCAGTCTAAGTTAGGCTATTGGGCTGCGTTCAAAACCAGTTTACCAATGTGTACAAGTATACGTATGAAATGGTCGTTGAACTCATCAGGCCACGTGAGGCAACTCAAAAAGTATCGGCCATTAAGGCTATAAAAATTGGTTCATAAATCAATCTGAAAGACTAGAAAATGAGAATATTGGTCACCGGAGGAGCTGGCTACATTGGCAGCCACACTTTGCTTAAACTTCTTGAGTTGAGACACAATATGGTTGTTCTGGATAACTTCACAAATAGCTCGCCCGTAGCATTAGAGCGCGTTCAGAAACTTACCAACACCAACTTTCAGTCTTTTAATTGCAATATCCAAAATGAAGGCATGGTTGATGCGATATTCACAGATTTTAAGCCCGATGCTGTCGTTCACTTCGCTGGGCTGAAATCTGTAGGAGAGTCACATCAGTATCCTTTGCGTTATTATGATGCAAATGTGGCGGGTACGATGAACCTACTGAAAGTTATGGCAAACCATAATTGCAAGAGGATCGTTTTCTCATCGTCAGCAACTGTTTATGGAGAGCCACAGTACCTGCCCTACGATGAGAAACATCCACTACAGCCTTCTAATACATATGGACGTACAAAATATTTTTCTGAAGGAATAATTCGAGACTGGGCATCATCTTTATCGGATGCAAGCGCCGTTTTGCTGCGTTACTTCAACCCGGTTGGAGCTCATGCTTCGGGTAATATAGGGGAAGATCCAAATGGAATCCCAAATAACTTAGTTCCATACATCGCACAAGTCGCTGTCGGAAACCTACCATTTCTGAATATTCACGGCATGGATTACGATACGCGCGATGGATCGGGAGAACGCGACTACATACATGTTGAAGATTTAGCGCGAGCTCATGTGTCTGCTGTCGATTTTTGCATGAACTCTCAGGGCTGTGATGCAATAAATATCGGAACTGGGTATGGCACTACTGTACTAGAGATGGTCAAAGCATTCGAACAGGCCTCAGGACAAAAAATACGCTACAAAATCGGAGTTCGGCGTCCCGGAGATGTCGCGCGAAGCATCGCAGGTGTTGAAAAAGCGAGGCATCTTTTGGGCTGGAAAGCTGAGCTAAATATCAACGACATGTGCAGTTCAATTTGGAATTGGCAATCTAAGAACCCTAATGGCTATACCACGAATTAAGCCGTTCCCTGCTAGGTTCGATCATAAAGGTCTTCGTAACGGACAATATCGTCTTCGCCTAAATACGACCCTGTTTGAACTTCAATTAAGACCATGGGCGTTGTGCCGGGGTTTTCCATTCTATGGATAGCGCCCAATGGGACGTAGACAGATTGATTTTCAGACACCATCATTACAGTGTCTTCTATGGTGACCTTGGCAATTCCTTCTACAACCACCCAATGTTCAGCTCGGTGCTTATGAGACTGAAGTGACAGAACGCCTCCTGATTTTACAACAATCCGTTTCACCTGAAACCGCTCACCAACCGCTAAACTTTCGAACCATCCCCAAGGTCGAAAGTCCCGAGAAAACTCTTTTGCCTGTTTGACACCGTCTTTTGTCAGAACTTCAACCACTTCGCGGACACCCTGAGTTTGATCTCTCGCAGACAGCAGGACAGCGTCTTTTGTTGCAACAGCGACGACATCTTTTAAACCTAAGCCCACAAGGTGGGGTCCGTCATCATCACCCCTCAGAAAACTATTTTCACAATCAATCGCGTGCGCATTGCTTAAAACAATATTCCCGGCGTCATCACTCAAATCTCTATATTGCTCAGCCACAGCTGACCAAGAGCCCAAATCCGACCACCGTCCATCATAAGGCATCACGGACAAGTTGTCTGCCTTTTCCATGATTGCGTAATCAATTGAAATTTTTGGGAGCTTCGACCACTCTTCTGCATCTAACCGAATAAAGTCCAAGTCAGTTCGTGCCTGTTCCACAGCTTTTTTTGCAGGCGAAATCAAATCTGGGGCAAACCTCTCAAATGCAGCAATCATTACGTCTGCACGAAATAGAAATATACCCGCATTCCAAAGATATTTGCCTGACCCAACCATTTCTTCGGCCTGGTCAAAATTGGGCTTTTCAACAAAACGTTTTAGGGACTTGCAGTCATTCAAAAAGGATTGGCCAACCTCAAGATATCCATAACCGGTTTCTGGTCGATCCGGTCGAATTCCAAACGTTACAATACTGCCCGCAACAGCAGCATCAAACGCTTTGAATACGGCAGCGTTGAAAGCGTCTGCATCGGGTATCACATGGTCAGAAGGAACCAATAGCAGAACAGCCTTGGGGTCCCGAGCAGCTGCCCAAAGACTTACGGCAAGAACGGCAGGTGCTGTGTTGCGACCCTCGGGCTCGAGAAGAATAGAATGCCGCTCGACACCAACGCCTTGCAATTGCTCTGCAGCTGTAAAGCGGAATTGATCTGACGTAATCACGACTGGATCAGCGAAACCTGATCCAGAAACGCGTTTCAAGGCCTGCTGGTACAAACTACCTTCACCATGCATCGCAACAAACTGTTTAGGATAAGACGACCTGCTTACAGGCCAAAGTCGTGTTCCAGAGCCACCGCACAAAATTACAGGCAAAATCAAATCACAAACCTCAAGGTTGTTAGGAGTGTTTATATTTTTTCGAATGTGTAGATGCCACATCCGTATCTCAAATTTCGTGGCAAATCACCAATTGAACTGTCATGCGAAAGTTGACCTCGATCATTTACAAAGTCAAAACGCGCAAGCTTGAGAGCTTTCGATACACATGGTTGCTCTAAAATCCACTCAGGATGAAGAACTCGGTGGGCGTTAAATTCGACGCGGGGCGTAAACGAAATTGGGAAACTCACATAAAATCGTCCCCCCGAAGCAACAGCGTTGACCATATTAGACAAACCGCTTTCATGACCATGAGGGTCTACAGGATCCCCGTAGCGGCCAAGACCAAAATGTTCCAAGGCGTGCAGGCATGACAGGGAGTCAACGACACCAAGATCCAGTGGGAGCATCAGATCAGCGCGCGTAAAAACAATGTTTGTATGCACACTATCTTCCAGTTCACGGATATCGATGATTTCAATTTTTCGGAAGCTTGCTACGTGAGCGACAAACCCGTCAATACGAGATCCAATATCTACATGTCGTACTGGATTATGTTCGTGGATTAACTTCGCTACAACGAGATCCTGGTGAAAATAGTGCCCACCAACAACACCAGCACCTTCATTGAATTCAGACACAATTGGACGCAACACGTTCACCCGCCCGCCTAATTGAGCCCATTTGCGCAAGGTGTTAAAAAATTTCATCCATCCGCTTATGCGACGGATTAGCCGTCTACGCATTGAAACCTCTTTACCGAGCAAACATCCTGCCCACCAGCATTGAAACCTAAGTACATCATCTCTAGAACATACCCTAGAATTTGACGTGTAAGCATCTAATTGTAAGCGCGTTCTTAGATTAAGTTGATAGCGTCAGCAACAAACCCTCAACAGCAATATGGATTGTGGCAAAAATATGAAAAAAGCTCTTATCACCGGCATCACGGGCCAAGATGGATCATATCTTGCAGAGCTTCTCATGAGCAAAGGCTATGAAGTTCATGGAATAAAACGTAGGGCTTCTTCTTTCAACACTCAGCGAATTGACCATATTTATGAGGATCCACACCTGGAAGGTCGGCAGCTGAAGTTACACTATGGCGACCTCACTGACAGTTCCAGCATCATACGGCTGATGAGAGATATAGAGCCTGATGAAGTTTACAATCTAGCAGCGCAATCGCACGTCGCCGTTAGCTTTGAAACGCCTGAATACACCGCCGATGTGGACGCTCTGGGTACACTACGACTTCTAGAAGCAATACGTTTCTTAGGTTTGGAAAAAAAGACAAGATTTTATCAAGCGTCAACATCAGAACTGTACGGCAAAGTGCGCGAAACTCCACAAAGCGAGACAACGCCGTTTTACCCGACAAGTCCTTATGCAGTTGCAAAACTATACGCATATTGGATTACCGTTAACTACCGAGAAGCTTACAATATTTATGCATGCAATGGGATTTTATTTAATCACGAAAGTCCTCGGCGCGGAGAAACTTTTGTAACCAGAAAAATCACAAGGGGGCTGGCCAATGTGGCACTTGGCATTGAAAACTGCCTATTTATGGGAAACCTTGACGCCCTTCGTGACTGGGGGCACGCAAAGGACTACGTAGAAATGCAATGGCTAATGTTGCAACAAAAAAATCCAAAGGACTACGTAATCGCAACTGGGCAGCAATATAGCGTGCGTGAATTCATCCAGTGGTCTGCAGCTGAGCTGGGAATTAAACTGGAATTCCAAGGCCGAGGCATTGATGAAATTGGTAGAGTGATAAGCGTGGACCACAAGCGCGCGCCTCAAGTTAACACGGGCGACATACTTGTAAAGGTTGATCCCAAGTATTTTAGGCCTAGCGAAGTCGAGACACTCCTCGGAGATGCATCTGCAGCGAAAGCCGAACTTGGTTGGGCCCCCAAAATAACTGCAAAAGAAATGTGCGCAGAAATGGTAGCGGCGGACCTTATAGCTGCAAAACGCACTAAGTTACTCGGTGAGCACGGATTAAGCATGCCAGTCAGCTTGGAGGGCTGACATGCATTATAATCTTAAAGGAAAAAAAGTATTCATCGCAGGCCACCGAGGCATGGTCGGATCTGCTGTTTGTAGACGGCTCAAAGATGAGGACTGTGAGATACTGGCAGTAGACAGAGAAACACTAGACCTCAGAGATCAATCGGCCTTAAACCAATGGATGAAAGACGCCAGACCAGACGTCGTAATTCTTGCAGCTGCGAAAGTTGGAGGCATACACGCCAACAACACTTATCCGTTTGATTTTTTATTCGACAATTTAAGTATTCAAAACTCAGTTCTCTCAGCGAGCCACCAATGTGATGTTGAACGATTACTTTTTCTCGGATCGTCCTGCATATATCCCAAACTCGCCAATCAGCCGATTGATGAAGATCAGCTTCTTAATGGGGTTCTAGAGCCGACCAACGAACCCTATGCGATAGCAAAAATCGCAGGAATTAAATTAGTAGAAGCCACTCGCAGGCAGTTTGGAAGGGATTGGATCTCGGCAATGCCAACCAATCTATACGGACCTGGTGACAATTACGACCTCAAGAACTCCCACGTCCTCCCTGCCCTATTGCGTAAATTTCACACAGCAAAAATTAATAAACACTCAAAAGTCGAAATTTGGGGCACCGGCAAACCGCTACGTGAATTTATGCACTGTGACGACTTGGCAGACGCACTAATTTACTTATTGAAGCAGTATTCGGAGGACCAACACATAAATGTCGGAACTGGGCACGAGGTTAGCATCCATGATTTGGCTTCAATTATTGCAAAAGTGCTCCAATACCCAGCGGAAATTGTATTCAATCCGGACTATCCCGACGGGACCCCTCGGAAGCTCATGGATAGTTCCAAGCTAAGCGACCTAGGATGGAAACCCAAAATTAATTTAGAGACAGGTGTCGCGCTAACTTACCAAGATGCTTTAAAACATGGAGTTTTCCTAAAAAACTAAAATTAACGTGTCAAAACATCTCTGTACATCTGCAAAATATCTTTACAGTTTTCGTTAATTGAAAATTTATCTGACACCAATCTAACTGCATTTTCACACATGCGCTCATAGAGGTCTCTTTCAGAAAACATATCGAGGACTTCCTTGCCGTAATGTGCCTGCCCAAATGGTACTACACGTCCTGCTTCATAAATCGACACATCCTGATGGATAGCAACTCGGTTACTTATAACTACTGGCAAACCATGAGACATAGCCTCAATAGTGGCAATGCTTAGGTTCTCTTGCAGACTGGGCAGAATGAAGACATGAGCATCGCGAAGTTCTTGTGTAACCCGTACACTATCAGCAGGCCCTGCAAAAGTAACGGAATTCTCAACTCCAAGGCGCTTTGATAGAGCAATCAATGATCCAATGTAATCGCCATCGCCGTGGCCAACAAAACGAACGGAAAACTCGTTTTTTGAATTTTCCAATAAGAACTTGAGAGTGTACAATACTTTTTCTGGCTGCTTTTTGTAATTCAAACGACCCAAAAATAGTATTTTTATTTTATTATCTTGTAGATTTTTTATTTTTACAGACTGCCCTCCCATAACAGAGTTTTTTTCAACGCCGATGGGAATGGTGTACCTATTTGCCTTCCAATTTTGGGTTATAGACGAATGCCGATCTTCAAACGAAGTTGTAAAATGCAATGCGCTTATGGAATTTAATTTCTTACCAATTGAATTCAAATACAGTTTCTTCTTGTATGCCTTTTGTCCCATCGACCAGTCTTCAAAACTGCCACATGGCCGAAGAATAATTGGTTTATTCAGGCGATGCGCAAGAGCCACCGCTTTCAAGACAACGTAGTCCCAAGCCATATGCAAATGTATAATATCTGCATTAAAAATTAGATTTTGAAGAATTTTATTTTTATCATAAAAAAATCTAAAGTTATTGTTTGCTCTCAGTGGCAAATCTTCAACTTTTATGACGTTAACACTGCAATCATATCTCTGAATAAAATGATCTCTTTCAGTTTGCGCTGTGAAGATCGATGGGACTATAGATTTTGACGCATTTTGGGCAGAAACTAAACGGCTTAGGCCAACAACTGGTCCACCAATGGACCTATCTAAACTTCTGATGACATGTAATACCTTAATCATCGAGATACCGATGTATCTTCTATGAGAGGCGTCATAGATAATTCTCTTTTAACAAATTCTGATAATTGATCAGCTTCGGCGCCATTTGGCTTGCTCAGATTAATTTCAGAAACGGCAGCACAAACACCAGCGACGTCACCACTAGCTATAACCTTCATTGCAGATGCTGGAATGCCTCGAAATTGCATCTCTCGGGATACTAGCCCATCGTAAACTATTGCTGGTAGGCGGCAGCATAAAGCTTCACTCAAAGACGTCCAGCCTGCTGGCTGCCAAGTACTATCAACCAAACCTAAATATCCAGACGCATTCCTTAACAACAATAAAAGCTGTCCATAACTTAAGTTATTCATCATATGATATTTACTAATCAATCCTTGCGCTGACACCTTATGCAGAATTTCTGCCTTAGTATCTGCATTCATGTACTGGCACACGCGAACAACAGACATCTCTGTGTTTTTTGCAACGGTAATAGCGTCATCTTCTATTCTGAGCTCATCGCCGAGCATCACCATATAGGGACGATGATGGTTTTCTTCACTGAACTTGTCAAACCACGCCTGATCGCATACCACCGGATCAAAATATTTATAAAAACTAGCGTCAATTCTAAAGTCTATTTTTTCTACACTTATCCAGGGTGGCAAATAGCTTTTTGCAGACAGCTTTTGTTCCTCCGTCATAACAGAGACACCACGACTAAACTTCGCTATGAAACTCTGGAATGCTTGATAAATAGATCTCAAAAAATTTGATTGCCGGTGAAAACAAGGCCAATCATAACTAATAATAATAGTTTTTTTGTTTCTAGGAAATTCAAATAAATCCAAAATGCAATTTAATATCGCATAGCGCCCCCATGCAACTATCACGTCGCATGTGCGCCTTACCTCTATTATGTTGCGATAAGAAACTACTCTTGAAAATGGATACTTTGTTTTTGACAACTCATTCCCAAAGCTTATACCCACAAAATGAACTTCATCCCTAGGATATTTTGCAAGAATTGAATAAGGGATGGGCAACCGAGGCTTAGAGTGATTTTCAAAGTGATCTAACGCATGTGCCCACTCGTCACAGCGGCCATTCATTAATATACCTACAACTAACGAATCTTCATGCGTAGTCAAATTAAATACTCAGGCTTAACATACAGAATATCACAAAATAAAAGCCGGCCACTTTCACGATCGCGGCTTACATCAAAAATTTGATATATTTGAAAACCAAATTTTTCGAATACCTTGTTTAAATCCGTAAAGGTCATTGCACCCTGATAAAGTTCGACAAATTGAACCTCGCAAAGCACGATAGATGCATGTCGTAAGCATTCATACCCGCCCTTGATTGCTTCTCCCTCTCCACCTTGAAGGTCAAGCTTTATAATATTTGGGAGATGACGGCCAGAGCCAAGAAAATATTCATCGAGGCTTATTGTACTTACTTCTGTAACTTCTTGAGTTAGCGACAAATCTCCGTGATATCGCCGAGCATTATCATGCTCAGGTAAAAGAGAGTTTGTTAACTGTGAAGTGTTTAGATGAAACACACGACGACCGGAAGAAGAGCTAAGCGCAGAATGGATTACACTTACATTTGAACGTTCCCGAAATCTGTTAGTTAAAGAATTAAAAGAACTGGGAGTTGGCTCGAACAAGTGAAAGTGCGACGCTTTGGCATGGCCAAGCATTTTAGATGTGAATTCGCCACGGAAAGCGCCACCATCGACAATGCAATCGATAGCACGTTTGCCAACAATATACGAAATCACATCGACAGGATCCGTATTAACCGCAGAAGAAACCTCAATATTGAATAATTTACGTAAAAGCCTCTTAACATTTGAGTATATTAAAAAACGAAATTTATTCATTTGCTTATGCCTCCAAAAGACGAAGCCTTGCTACGTTCAAACAAGGAGGATTGCACAAGCCATTTAGGAGCGCTCCGACGCAACGCCATGCCCGTCAATGTGAAGAGCGCTAGACCTAGTGAGTACTCAAAGTTTGTGGAAAATCCGGCGAGCATTCCAAACATTAGAAAACCAAGAAAGCAGAAGATGACCGAAGTGTCGCCAACGTTATTAGCTCGAATGCCCCCAATAATCGCAATCACGCAAACAACGATCACAGTAAAATAAGAAAGCAACAGGAAACTAGAAAATAGAAGGCCAGACTCTCTCCACATAGCCCAGATACCAAATTCTGCAGGACGCCCTCCCAAAGAGCCAATCCCCTGGCCCACCATCGTCACGTCAGCAGGCGGAAGAGACATTGCAAACATTTGACCAAGACGAATGAAAATATCATCCGACATAAAGGTTTGCTTTAACATGATAAGACTGTCGAAATTCATAACCCAAAAGGCACCGATTATAGGTATTGCCCCAAGCAAAAATCCAACCAAGTGTCGAAATACCTTACGCAGAGACACTCTCTCCGATAAATACCAGTAAAGGTAGCACGCCATCGTTGCGGCCAATATTGACGAAATTCCAATTCCTGTACGGGAACGCACACCTGAAATGAAGAGGCCCAAAATTCCAAGCGTTAAAAGAAATATAAACTTTGACAAATCGATTGGTGTATTTTTTCGGTCAAAACTTACAAAATATGCACTCAATGCAACCTGCAATGCAGACATACCGGCATAGCGGTCAGCCGACACAAATAACCCGGGAAGCCGCGCGAATACTGTCGTATGTTCTTCGGTAGTGGGAGCAATGAAACTGCGTAAAATCACGCCACCATGTTCGCTATACGCAGTAGAAACGCCAAAGCCTTGGTCAAACAATATTTGAATAATCGCAACAATATGATGGGGAAGCATAAAAATCCCAAATATAAACACTATTTTCCGTGTATCAATTTCTCCACTAAACGAATTCCACAGGATTAAGGAACTAACAGGGATAAAAAAATAAAGAAAAAACACCAATGCATCTAAAGAGAAAAATTGCGGATGAACAAATATCTGGATAAAATATAAAGCAATAATAGATGCAAAAGGGGTGATAAGTTGGACATTCGTACGGAACACGCGCCGATGTACAAATATAAAAAATACCAGTAATAGCCAGAAACATGCGAAGGCATACAAAGCCCCAAGAGCCCAAAAAGGCGCAAGCAAACGCTTTAACAAATCCCCATAAACCGTAATGCTAAAAAGACATGCAAAAGCCACCACAATCTGACTGTTCAGTGGAATGCTTCTAAGCCACATATTACTCTAAACCTCTAAGATACCCACACAAAAGATTGTATCTTACTTCACTTGAAAAATATTTTTGATAATCGTCGATGTTCGAGGATCCAAGTTCTCGATATTCAACATCATCCAGAAGGATAGTCTTAACAGCTTCACAAAATGACGAAAAGTCATTGAGCTCAAAAAGCTTTATTCCTTCGATCGTGCGCAGCAATGGGTCTGTCATCACACCAGCAGTTCCGACGACAGGCAAGCCATGCTGCATAGCCGCCATCAGAGTGCCCCGCTTCAGACTAACTCCATGGGCGTTCGGCATAAGAAAAATCCTTGCGGACGACAAAACTTTCGAGACATCATTTGCAGATAAAGGGCCATAAACAATTGGTTCATTCATCTGATCAAGAAGATCTGCATCGACAGCTCCCAATACCATCCATTGAAACTCAATATTCTCTTGCGCCAGATAATCTTGAAGAACGAGAACATGCTTAAAAGCATGCCTGAGATTATTCGCACCCCCGAAAATACATATTCCATTCACCGATGGGTATGGTAAGTTTTTTGATTTACGATTTTGCAACCTTGGAAAATTTGAACTAATCGGCAGCCAAAAAATATCACAAAAGAATTTGTATTTTTTGTACTTACGAAGGAGGGTTTCTGAGCTCGTTACAAAAAAGTGCGAATAAATTGAGAGCCATAATATTTCAAGATTAATGACAGAAGCCAAGAAAAGTTCTTTAGAAGAGCCGCCAAGAAACTCATACCCCTCATGCAGAGTGACCATAACTCGTGCATTAAATTTTGAAATACGCTGGGCAAGCCTGACCACACGAAATCGATTGCTTAACCAGCTTTTTGAATACATAAATGGCGTATATTGGACTAGCACATAGTCAAATTGACAGAAAAAGTCATATCCGCGATAGTTGTCACGCAAGATGGGCCTGCCACCCTTAATGTCGAACACCTTAAAGTTATAAAAGTCGTGACTTACGTCTACTAAGACTGCATTATGACCATTTTTGTTGAAATCATCCGCAAGACTAACGCAATAATCTGACACTCCGCAAAAACCCGGCTTAAAGTCATTCATCAAAAATGCTATATTCATAAATGTCTCTTATTATAGAGATACAAAAAAAGGTAAATTTTTTCAATTACAACAAACAAATACCTCAGCGAAATCCGTAATATACCGAATTTAACATTGTTTCGCTTTAATATCTCTCTCTTTTCGTGAAAAATAGTTTTATTGCTTGCAATTCCAGAAGTGCTTACACCTCCGTCTAACATCACTACCAACGGAGCTTTCAAATATACACCTTTTAAAGCGTCATCCAAATAAAGACGTACAAAAAAGTCGTAATCACCCGCGACTTTGTACTTGTTTTCATAGGTACCAATTTTTTGGAAAACACTTTTTTTCACCACGAGAGATGTGTGCGCCGGCATTAATCCAAAATTCATAAAAAATTTGAAATTATTATATGACTTATAATATCTTGAAACTTTACCATTTATGTTAACAAATACTGCATCACCGTATAAAAAGTCTACGCTATCGACTATTCTAAATTTTTGAACTATCTCGTGCAAAGTGTTGTTGGAAAGATAAATATCTCCAGAATGGAGTATTGCCACTAAATCTCCTTTGCATCTCAAAATTCCTTTATTCAAAGCATCATAAATTCCATTATCTTCTTCACTTACCAGAAGACGGGAGATGTTGCGCGGTTGTTTTGCAAGATTTATCACATCAAGTGTTCCGTCTGTGGAGCCACCATCAATGATCACGTGCTCAATATTGACATTTGCTTGGCGCGCTATGCTGTCAATGGTGCACGAGATGCCACCAACATTATTTTTCACTATCGTAATGACACTAATATCAATCTTCATAAATATATTCTATCAAATGTTCTTTGGAACGATTAAAGCGCGTATTCCAATTATAAGCTGAAAAACCATATATGCTAAGGATGGTGCAAGTGAAATGATGGTTGCATTCAATACTGAAAATTCGTCAACACTTAAGATTGTTGCTATCTGAAGAAACATACACGGGAAAATTGCTAAGTACTGAGAATTTCTATCAGCAAACGATAAAGCCATACAGTAAAATATCACTCCATAGACTGTTACACATCCGATCAAGATTGTAAAAAATACCTCTTCTGTAAGGCTATCATAGTCCTCACCAAGAATGGCCAACAGAATTTCAGGGAAATAATGAGCGACTGACAAAAAGATTGATGATAACAGCGTCCAATAGAGCAGTGTCCTCCAAAATAGATTGATGGATTTCTGAACCATATCCTTTTTAGCGAAAATAGGCTGTAGATATGTCGCCAATACGATGGATACAAAAGAAAAACCGATCAAAATACGCCCTAGAGCGCCGTACGACGCTAAATCAGAGCTTACTCCGTAATACGCAATTAGAAACGGAGGGATTTGGTTCTGAATAATGTAGTAAGCCTGCATTGGCGCCAAGGGTATGCTTTCCTTTATAGTAGCCCTACCAGTATTGACAAAATTAAAATCAATGATCTCTAAGATTTTCGTAATTTTCAAAATTACAGATAAAGCCACCATTATTGCAATAAGATTAATTAATAATGCGGCACTGGGAGTAGATAAGTAAAATATAATTGGACACAGCATCAAACGAGTACCAGCTTCAATCAAATACACAATTGCCTGCATGCGTTCATCGCGGAGACCTATAAATACTGAGCGGATTATCTGTAATTGAGATTGCATAACACCGACAAAAACGGACAAGAAAATCAAGCTCGCGTTATTTACGAGGTATGAAAACGAGCTTCCTATGGTCACGTATAGTATTAAAAATATTACAGCTGGAATAATAGAATAAACCACACTTACGCGACACGCAGAATTGTATAATTGTATTACTTTTGATTTATTTTGAGAAAATGCAGAGCTATGATTAACTAAAGATTGAGAGAGACCCAAATCACACATCACCGCTGTAATCGCCGTGCATCCAGTACAAAAAAAGTAAATTGCATAAGCGTCTATAGGCAAAGCCCATAATAAGACAAAGCTTACAATAACGTTCGCCAAAAAATAAAAACCTTGGATTGTGACGATACGAGAAATTCTCACTCACAAAAGTCCCTATTTTTTGCAAAAATCATGCCATAATTAGAATACGACTGAATGTCAATTACCTCGAACCCTTTGTTTTTAAGGTTATCCAATGCATCAGCGAGTTTTTTTCCTTTTCCAAATTCATGATATTCAAATGAAATATAGCGAACCCTGCTCCAATCGATGTCGCTTTCAAATACTGACCACTCCGCACCCTCACCATCCATCTTTAAAAAGTCGATCTTTCCGCCTACATTCTCAAAAATACTCTCAAATGGGACACCAGTCTGATCACCACTAGGGTCGTCGAGTGTTCTCGCCATCAAATGACTTTCAATGCCATCCAATACTTTAACTTTTTGATGGGTTTTACAAATTGCTACAGGAAATACCTCAAAATCAAATTTTTGGGAATTTTTCATTAAAGAGGGCAAAACTTTGTGATTGGGCTCAATCGAGTAGACCCTTGAATATTTGTAGATACTTTTTGCGTAAATAGAAAAAAGTCCAATATTACCACCAATATCAACAATTACACTTTGGCGCGGCAAATCATTTGCTCGCCGTAATTGATATGTATCGTCTAAAAATATTTCAATAAAGCTTTGGTAAGATGCCTGATCGTGAGGTATATTTACATGTAAATACCTTAAGTTGGTTAAAATTTTCTTAGGTGGATTAAATTTTTTAAATCCTGTATAGAAGAAGCCATATCTCAAGGAGCGAAAAGATCTCTTTAATTTAAATTTCAAAATCTCTATTTTTGTCATTAATTTTCTCTTTGCAATTCAAGGTAAAGGCCTTCCCCGCGAATAATAAAGCAAAAATATTTCTCCCAAAACAATGGAAACGTATTAACGAAGTAAAATAAAATAAAATTCAAAAATCTACCCGATAACATAATAACTCTTCTCTTCAGTATAAACCTAAAATTTACATAAAATCCATATTCCTTCTCGATCGATGTTCCCGAGATAAAATAATCGAAAGAAAAATAACTAAGGTGTTGCCGATGCGTTGGGTCAACATATGCTGCATAGTTAGTAAAATGCGGAACAAGTATGTACAATTTACCAGAAGGCTTTAGGATTCTATGAATTTCATTCAATACCAACACTAAATCCTCGACATGCTCTAAAATATTTATAGCGATAACATCGTCGAAGCTTTTATCGTTAATTGGCCATGGAAACACATTCATGTCCCAAGCAATATCTGGCGACAAACTTTTATCTATATCTAAAGACGATGCGCCTTCGAATTTCTGCTTACCACTACCTATGTGAAGCACGCGCCTATTATGGATCTTTGCATGTCTATATGGAAAATAATCTAGCCAGTGCAATTTAAAAAATTTCATTCAATATACACTTTCTCTCGCAATTTCATGAAAATGTGATGAGAGACGGGCAATGCATTGATCCGTATCGAAATACATTATCTTATCATTAGCGTGGCGACCTTGGGAAAAGCATTTCATTAACGCCGCACACATAGCCTTTGTATCTCTGGGATCCACTGAAACCCCGAGCTCGCCTTTTAAAATTGCTTCATGGGAACCGTCCAGGGACGATGCTATGACCTGTGCTCCCGATGCAACTGCTTCTAGTAGCGTTATGCCAAAACCTTCTCCATAGCCAGCTAAGACAAAAACATCGCATACCGCAAGAAAGTCCCGTTTTGTGCGCTCATCAATAAATCCAGTGAATTTGACAGTGCTTGATAAGCCCGCTGTATTAACCTTGGCTCTCAAACGTGCCAAGTCACTTCCATCACCACAAACAATATAACATGCGTTTTGCGAGAGTTCTGGATGATTTGCGAATACAGAGATCATCTCATCAACACCCTTATAACGCTCTCTTGCATCCAACCTACCGAGAAACATTATAATTTTTCGCCCTCGAGCAAAATTTTGTATTTGTGAAATTCTTGTTTTATCAAGAACAGTGTGTTCGTGATATTCTTTTACATTGATACAATTCGGTACGATGCTGATAGGCCCTTCATATTTTGACCAATCTTTGAAACGGGTGGCTGTTACGAGACTTACACTAAAAACATGGTTAACATAATTTTTAATTATTATTTTATTTATGTTATCACCCGGCGACCATGCCTCTACCCCGTGAATTTGTAGAACTATATTACAGCCGAATACTAGCTTTATCAGAGCAGCCACGGGAAGCAAATTCATATGACCACAGACCACCACAATCTTCTTCTTCATACGATAGGCTAAAATCAATGAATGAAGAGTATATGAAAGTTTCTTCTTAGGCTTAATCGTTGTTACGATCGCACCTGAATTGTGATCAACTTTTGAAGCTTTGTTTGACCTTGAAACAAACACTAACTGAGAGCCTCTCAATACCCTTGATGCGATATAACAGAAGTTTCGATTGTAATGTGCAATTCCACCCATTGCGTCAAAGCAATCGTTTGCCAAAAATATCAGGTCTCTAGGCATCGAGAAACTTTAAGCTGCTTTTATATTCATTCAAAACAAATTCAGCCCATTCTTTGATCCCGGATGAACCTGTGACTGGATGACCAATTCTGTTTAACCAGTCTCGGTAGGGCACTTGAAACCCAACCTTTGGTGTACGCATCAAAGACCTCAAATTTTGACTTTCGATGCATTTTATTAAGTCTGATTTCAAAATATTTTTTTTAGGTACTTTAGAGAGTTCATCTAAAAATCTGTAGTCAACCAGAGGGGTACGAAGTTCAACCGAATGGGCCATAGCCGCCCAATCAGCGTCACGAAGTAGCTTGCTTGAAAGATAAAACTCTATCTCCAAGGCTTGAACCGTATCTAAAGGTGAAGAAATATTATGAGAGATTTGCTTCAATATTTGATCAAAATTATTTGAAGAATACTTTTGAGGATCAATACAACGTACCAAACCCCAAATATATTCGAGGGAACCAGGCCTTGCTAACAAGTATTTGATTTTTTCATTGCTTAAAATACCAGAACGTAACAAAAATTCACTAATTTTTTTTATATTAATATAATTTAACGGTAGCTTTTCTAAAAATCTACAAATTTTATACAATCTGGGGGCCAATTTAAATGATGGATAGCCGTAAAAATGTTCGTCTCCTCCTACCCCAGACAACACAACCTTTATACCCAATTCTGCTGCAAATTTCGCAGCAAACCAAGTATTAACACCGTCGGTACTTGGCAGGTCCATTGATCGGATGATCTGTGGTAAGTCACTTACCACCTCCTCGACGCTCACCTTACGAACTTTGTGCGACAAACCCAAAGCATCTGCAATTGTTGCAGCTCGCTCCACTTCGTCAAATGGCGTCTGTTCTAGACCCTCAAATAATATAGTCAAAGCTGTCAGCTGCGACGTGCAATTTCTAACTGCAAACTCAGATATAAGTGTTGAGTCCACACCGCCAGACAGCAATATGCCGATTGGTACGTCGGAGACTAAATGTTTTCGTACAGTATTTTCAATCGCAGCAGACAAGTTCATCTCGCGTTCAACACAGGAGTGTTTTGGTCTACGCTCAATTTTTTCGAAAATATCCGAATGTTTGCGGACCTTCACCTCTCCACCAGATGTGATTTCCAAAATGCTTCCTGCTGGTACTGCGCATATGTTTTTCGAAATAGTTTCAGATTGGAGCGCATGGCCGAAGGCTTTGAAGTGTTCTATTGCTGCGTCGTTTATTTCAAGATCGCACCGAGGATCGGCCAAAATAGACTTAAAGGTAGAAGAAAATACAAAGTGATCTTTCAATTGGGCTATGTAAAGTGGCTTTATTCCGTAAGGATCTCTGGCAGCGACTAAAGACTGTTTAACTTCATCCCAAATGACGAATGCATACATCCCCTCAAGATAAGAAAACATATCAGAGCCATACTCGACATACATTTTCAGAAGAACTTCACTGTCTGAAGACGATTTGAATTCGTGACCTTTATTTTCAAGCAGCTTTCTTAGCTCGATATAATTGTATACTTCTCCATTAAATGAAATGGCGTACATACTATCGGGAGTGACCATTGGCTGGGCAGCACGATCAGTGATGTCGATAATAGAAAGACGAGTATGACCAAGCCCTGCCCGTCCACATCGAGAAATCCAAATACCACTGCCATCGGGCCCTCGCCGAGCCAGATGCTTTAGAGTACGCGCTAAGTTTCTCTCTATATCCTTAGCATTTGGATGCAACGAAAATTCGGCAGATACTCCACACATGTCTGTTAAGGGCGCTCGGATTTTCTTACTATAAACTTATCCATGACCAACACATCCATGTCGGTTCGAAGAAAACATGCAATTGCTTGCTCTGGTGTGTCAACAATTGGCTCATTTTCATTAAAACTGGTATTCAGAACGACGCCATGTCCAGTTTTTTTCTTAAGGCAACTGATCAAATGATAATATAGTCCATTAAAATTTTTGTTTACAGTTTGAACTCGTCCAGTTCCGTCTACATGCACTACCGCAGGAAACACGCCTCGCCACTTCTCTTTAAATGGCACAACATGTGTCATAAACGGGCTCGACACCGAATATTCAAAATACTCAGCCACATCTTCCTCCAAAATGGATGGAGCGAAAGGACGAAAACTTTCTCTCTTTTTTATTTTCTTGTTGATGATGTCTTTCATGTTTTTGATTGAAGGATCTGCAAGAATAGATCTATTTCCGAGCGCTCGCGCGCCCCACTCTGAGCGTCCTTGATACCAACCACAAACCAAGCCTTCAGCTAAATAGTTTGCCGTGAGCTCCGCTGCGTGGAAGTTATCCTTGGCTTCAATAAAATTAAGATTTCGTTCAGTTATCGCAGCTAATACTCGCGAAGAGGGATACTTAGGACCCCAAAACGCGCTGTCCATTACAAAGCGGTCGCGCTGCGGGTTTTGCATGCGATCTGCGTAAAGTGCGGCGCCGACTGCGGTTCCGTCGTCGCCAGCTGCGGGCGGCACATAGAACTGAACTTCAGGAAACGACTTGCTGATCAAACCATTAACAACGCCATTTAGAGCACAACCACCTGATAAAACGAGATGTTTCACCGAAGTTTTTTCAAGATGATGTTCAACGATTTTCAAAGCGGCATTTTGAAAAACAACTTGCGCAGAACGAGCAATATCCATGTAGGCTTGTAGGATCTCAGACCCTCTTGCCCTACTCTTGCCAAGCAATGAATTTAGTTTTCCGGAGTACAACGTCGGAACAGACCATACTCCATCTGCATCTCTTAAATTAGTTCTAAGTAGATCCTCGAACCGGAAGTAGCTATCATCTATCTTAACACGGTGCCCGCTCGTTACTGAAATAATCTTGCTCAACTCATCAACAAATCTGGGCTCACCATACGGCGCCAACCCCATAACTTTGTACTCTTCACCAAATTGATCAAAGCCAACAAACTGAGATAATGCGGTGTAAAAGTGCCCTAAGCTGTTGGGAACGAAGTCTTTCTCAAATGACGAAATGTTACCATTGTCGCACAAAGCAATCATAGAAGATACAAAATCACCAGAGCCATCATAGGAGAAGCTGAGCGTTTTTTCTTCAAAGGGAGATGCTAAATATGCACTGGCCGCATGGGCAACATGGTGTTCCACTGGGACTAACTTTTGACGGTCAGGACTATATGTACCTCCCAGATGTTCCTGGACTGCCTTAAAGGGGTTATTTGGAGAAGACACACGAAAAAAGCGATTGCGAATATTATCAATACTACCAACAGGGTACTTACAGGCAAACTTAGCCTTTTGATAAAAATTAACCGCAGGATTTCGAGAGACCGCTATGGAGTGAATATCATTAAGCGAAATTCCATTTTCCGCCATTAGCCATTTGATCGCATTTATAGGAAAAGCCGCCGAATGTTTTTGCCGCTGGCCTAATCGCTCTTCAGCCACTGCGCCAACAAGCTTTCCGTCTACCACTAGGCAAGCAGAAGAATCTGGATGATAGCAATTTAATCCTAAAATAATGCTCATGTTTTTGCCTATGTGCTACTCATTACTTTTTCGTTCTCAGCCATAGGCCGTATTCTTCCATAGCGCTTTCATAGGTATACGGCAAATCTCCTACCATCTCATCCAACGCCTGGTTTTCGTAAATGTAACTGCAAACAATATTTTTAAATCTGTATGAGTTAAATGGGAAATTAATCCCTATTTTATTTAAGACGTCCCCGACCACGGCAAGCAATTTAGAGAGACTGCGAGGTAACGTCATTGGTCTCTTAGCGCCAATCTGCACGCAGATGTCATCCACATACTTTCGGATTTCTATCGGCTCAGGATCGCAAATATAAAACACATTGGTTTCAACATTCAATTTATCGTTCTGACACATATTGATAATTTGATGTGCGCAATTACCAATGTAACTATAGCTTTTAAATATAGGGCTTGTACCTGTGTGAAAATAAAAACCTCTTTTAAGGTAATGAATAAAACGATCGTAATGTTGATTGTGGCCTTCGCCCCAAACGGTAGTCAATCGAACTATAACCGCATTATTAGGGAGAAGTGAACTAATCAGAAATTCAGCTATCCGCTTACTTTCACCATAAAGCGTCAAGGGGGGGGCATCAATCTCCACCCATATATTTTTCACCAGCTGTGTCGATGAGAATATAACTTTTTTAACGCTGAACAAATCACTTATTTCTTTGACTTTTAGAATTGACAAGTAGTTAAAATCATAATGATCAAGAGAACAGCCTTCCAAGTCCGTTACAGCCGCGAGGTGAATAATGTAATCCACGCAATCACAAATTTTTGAAATCTCCCCAACCAAATTGACGCTTAAAAAATCTTCTTGAAGATAATAAACATTTGGTAATTTAGTGCGAGGCTCATTACGGTCAATTGCTATAACCATATTGCTCTTGTTACGACATAAATCTTGAACGATGCGAGAACCAACCATCCCACTTGCACCAGTTACAATATACGTTTTCACAGCGCCCCCGTCATAAATTCAAAGTTATATTAAGTAGAACACATTACGGATACAAGAATACTCAAATAATTGTCAAATTATTTATAAACATAAAATTAATAATAATTTCAACTTCAAACCCCATCCAGGTGTTAAACCATTATAAGTCTTTTTGCAAATATGTTAGTCAAAAATTTTCAAATCAAATATTGTTAAACAAGCGATAAAAACAATTCTAGCTACAAGCCTGCATCAGTCTTTATAAAGTGCGACCAGTAAGCTGCCGACAGTATTAGCGCAAAATTTTTGCCCTACTTTTTGAGACAATGACTGCCGATTTTCTTCTTGAAAGTCACCGGACCGACACAAATTGTCAAGTCCCGCACGGATACCTTCAACCGATGGATCACAAACCGTGCATGCACCGATTGAATGCAAATCCGTAGATACAGCAACACCAGTCGAACAAAGTACGGGAACTCCAACCATTGCCGCTTCAAGGGCCGCCAAGCCAAAGCTTTCAGACCAAGAAGCTTGAACATACAAGTCTAAGTTAAAAAGTAATTGGATTTTATAATCTTCATCAATCAGACCATGCCAAACGACCCGATCTTCGATGTTTAGCTTAAGCGCTATTTGCCTAAGCCTTGCTAAATATCGTGGATCACCATCTCCAGCAATCGACAATATTACACTTTTTGTTTCAGCAACGGCAAAAAGGAGGTTCTCAATATTTTTTACTGTTTCAATTCGGCCGATTGTTCCAACGTGAATTTTACCTGCAGCCCTTAATGAACCAAACTGCAAAAGGTTGCTTTTACCACTATTTAGACGCACAATTTTGGAATTAAAAATTACCGGTATTGGCACAATGCACTCTCTTCGCTGCACTCCAATATTAAGAATGGTTTCTTTCTGTTCTTTTTCCGAAGTAAAAACGACACCAGAAGATTTTCTGAAAAATTTTCTCAAAACAAGATTATAAAATAATTTTTTTTTCCTGCTCCCACTGTATCCATATGCATTCAGCATCCCATGTGGGGATATGAAATAATCGCCAGAAATTAAAATTGGCAAAATAAATGCCAACCAATCAAAAACACCGTGAAAATGGTATTTATTATTTTTTTTGATAATTATTGATAGCAGTCCCTTTATAAAGGAAAGAGACGTTATATTTAATTTTGAAATATTATATATGCTATTAGGGCAAATCCCTAAATCCTCAATAATCTTTCTTTTAAAATCGAAATCTATTTTCGTGCATATAATAACTATATCAACATCAAATTGCCGAAGAGCTTTCATATAAGCTAAAGCAGCGTGAGCCTTGCCACCGTTTTCTTTGTTTAAGTCGCTTACTACAAAAATTATTTTCATGGTCACAAAAATTATATCTTTTGGCAATTTTTCTTTGAGGAGGCTTCTTTTTTATACAACTTTACATTAATTTTAGATTATTAATTATCACTTACGAAAAATACGTTTTGCATGCATTAGGAGAACTTGCCCTATCTTTCGAAGTCCGGGATTATTTGAAAAATTAAGAAATATCCACAAAATAAAAACTGCGAAACTTCTTTTGTCACTAAGTATCTCGCGCAAAATATCTGCGATGTCCAACTCTTTAAGAAGAAGTTTAGATCTAGTAAAGTCATTAAGGAGAAATAAATTTACAGAGCGCATTACTGTGTCGCGTTGAACCAACTTCTTATAATTATTTAGGTCTGCCTGTGTCAGAGCCTCTCTGATATCAAATTTTTGTAAATAGTGATCAATAACTCTAAAGAAATCAGCTCTGTCTGTTTTCTGGCGTACTTTTGCGCTGAATTGGCGGTCGCTTACTCTATAGTTCATCAGCGCCTCGGGCAAGATACCTAAATTCGTCTGACGCGCGATCCTTAGCCAAACATCCAGATCAGCTGAAGATCCAAACATTTCGCCGCGCCAACGCTTAATGCAATTCTTATAAATCGATGTCCGGACCATCGCACTGGGGCAGACAAGAAAGTTTGAGTGGCGCAACAAAGCTCTAAACACTTCGAAAAAGGACAGGTTCCGAGCGCCATGGATCCTCAAATCATTGGGAAAATGTATAGCACCGACAATTTTCCCTCGCTCATCCATGACTGCAGCTTCAGTAAACACACCACCAGCTTCAGGATTGCTGTCCAAGAAATTGACCTGCCGCTCTACCATCTCCACTGTGTATAGGTCATCGGCATGATAGATTGCCGTGTACAATCCTTTGGCAAGCGAAATACATCGGTTGAAGTTTTCTTCTCCGCCGATGTTTTCAGTATTTTGATGAATTTTAATTCTAGGATCTGAAAATCTGTTTGCCACCTCTACTGTGTTGTCAGTGGAGGCATTGTCCACTATCAAAATTTCAAGGTGTTTATAACTTTGGTTTATAATTGAGGTTAGCGTCTCGGCTAACGTTGCTCCCGCGTTATATGTAGGAATGCAGATCGAAACCAGAGGTTCACGATTTTCAGACACTGAATTCATCCACTAAATTCGTCAACGAATCTACGAAAGGCCGAGCAAGCTCACTCTCCAAGAAGTGTCTGCCAGCTTCACGCATCGCTTCGATTTTGTCTGTGGGAAGCCCCGACGCATACTTCCAAACATCTTCCCACGACTGGAATTTTCTACAATCAATATAGACATCTTCCGGGACGTAACACTCGATGTCTGGCGCCCCTAAATAAAGCGGGATAGTTCCAGAATACAGACAATCGAACAGCTTCTCGGTAATATAACCTTTCATGGCCATGTTCTCAAAACACAGACAAAACCTGTAACGCTGGAGAACTTCAAATTTAGAAGGAATAGAGCCTTTATAAATTGACATAAGGGTCTTACGGTTGGTCCAATAAGGAAGCCATAACGCTGCTCGTGACCACCAGCGCTCCCAACCTCGGCCATACAGGTCCACTACTTCAGCTGCAGCAAGTACGCTCATAACCTCAATCCTAGTACTATAGAGCTCGGATTGAACAGACTTAGGCTTATGATTACCATTTATCACTACCACCCTGTTCGCCCGCTGTTGGTTGGACCAAAAAGGTTCGAGCACTTTGTGGTAAGGGATTGGCAAATAAAGGCGTCTTAGTTTTTCACGCTTAACGCCAGTCAAATCGTATCCGTCCCCATCGACGTTATGTAAGTATACCAATTCAAATGCTTCCGTCAGCTCTGGCAACATCTTGTAAAGATGCGGGGCGACTACAGGTGGCTCCATTAGCACGAATGCCTTAAGCTTGGCGCGACCCTCCTCTTGGATTTGGGAAAAGTTATCAATAATTCCCAGCGACACATAACTCGCAGCTTCTGATGCGCCAATATTTTTGGTTAACAATAGATCTGCTGTATGAATTGATTGGCCTCGCTCCCGCAGCGCCATCCGAAGCCTATGAAACGGCATCAACTGATCGTCGCGGTTAAGCACAACATCATTCAAGTCAAATAACTTATCGTTGTTAAAGGCAGGATAAGAAGGATCGATGTATATATTGCCGTTGGGATGAGGCATGCTCGCTTCCTAAACTTCAGTAAGTGAGGTCGCTTTAAATGTTAGTTTAGTATCTCGCTAGCAGCCATTAAGATACCACCTAGAGACGTGAGTTTGGGCTGGTAGCCGAAGCGATGAGCTCTACGATTGAGCGAATAGTAGTAAGGCTTGGTACCTGTGGGATTCAAACTCCGACTTAAATGTGAAACCTGGTAGCGCAAGCCATGTTTCACGTTAAGGGCCTTTAGCATTTCAAACTTATCGATGGGCGCTCTGCTGTAACAATCTATAACATCATTTGTCGGGGGTGCGGAAAGTGCTGCGTCTATCAAAGAACAGAGATCGCTCGAATGAATGTAATCACGCACTGTCCTTTCCGACGACGTGGCGAGTACCGTTCCATTGCGAATGGCACGAAATGCATCTGTAAGCAAAAAACGTGCGTTTAAATCTAGGGTATTACTGACGTAATTAAATATACGGATATCCAATATCGGCAACGCATCAAATGCCCTGTGCCTGCACTCCGCATAGGCTTTAGCCATGCCATAAAAATCCTGTTGCTCTAACGCGTTAAGATAATAACCCGCACAGGTTTCCTCACTGACAGGCGCTTCAAAACATCTTCCATAAGCTGCGCCACTGCTCATAAACAAATAGCGGCAGCGTGAATGGAGCTTCAAATATTCAACTGCGAGACTGTCGTATTGATGTGTTAAATCTAAAACATCCGCTCCCATGGCTAAAGCTCTTGCAGGATCACCCACGCCAACAAAATTTATTATAGCGAAGTATTCATTATGAGTACCGAAATCCTCATAATGCTCGATCCTAACTTTACTAGCTATACCCTGCCGCTTAACCCAATTCCACATCTCCCGTGGACGACGCACAAAGAGGTAGAGTTGAAAGTTACTATGCAAGCTTTTCCACAAGATGTAATCTCTCGAAATCTGGCTAGAAGCTCCTAAGATTGCGATATTCTTCATAAAGATACCTGTACGAAGTCCGCGATGCGCTTCCTGATAGAGAAGGTATCAAGACCATGCTCCTGCAATAGGTACTCATAGGAACCGCACGTCTCAGAAAACCGGTCTTCTATACCAATTCTTAAAACCCGTGTCGGAGCGTGCTGTGCTACCAGTTCAGCTACAACAGAACCAAAGCCCGCGTGGATAGAATGCTCCTCAAGGCATACAATGCAGCTTGCTCTACGAGCAATCGCAATAATCGTAAGTTCATTGATCGGCTTGATACAAGGAGCGCTCCAAACCTCTGCATCAGAAAATTCCTGATCAGCAATATCGATTGCAGTTCTTGTCATTGACCCAGTGGCGAGAATAACCAGAGGCCCAGCGCCCTCGCGAACCTTCAGCAAGTCACCCAAATGTGCATCAATCGGACGGTCATGCACGTCGCCGCGATCAGCCTTCCCAAAACGCAAGTAAACTGTGGTTTGGGACTTTATACTTAAGTCAAGACAATGAGTGAGTTCATACCGATCAGCCGGCGAATAAACTTGAAGATTAGCCAATGCGCGGGTAGCGGCTATGTCCTCGATCGCTTGATGACTAGTACCTAGATGACTATACACTAAACCCGCACCATCACCAATAAGCACTACCGGCAGGCTGTCGTGAGCAAGGTCGATTTTGATCTGTTCTAAAACTCTAATTGGTACGAAGGCACTCAAACCGTAGACAAAAGGCCTAAAACCCGCTTTCGCCAAACCAGCGGCCACACCAATCATGTTCTGCTCCGCTATGCCAGCATTGATGTACTGGTTTGGGCAGTGCTTGCGAAACTCATCAAATAACGCATATCCATGGTCACCAGTCAGAAGAACAACGCTATCATTGGCTTGAGCGATCCTAGTTATTTCCTTGGAAAAAGTAGATCTCATCCGCTCTTCCGCTCCAAGCAGTCAAGCGCTTGACGGTAAGTATCCTTGGTCAAACGAGTGTAATGCCAACTATTGTCGTTCTCCATAAAGGAAACACCCTTCCCTTTTATCGTTCTAGCTATAACGGCTTTAGGTGTTTCTAACGCGCTGCTTTGTAGGGATTGGATGGCTTGGTTAAGTGCCTCCTGATCGTGTCCATCCACAGTCACAGTCTCAAAGCCAAACGCGTCGAACTTTCTAGAAATTGAATTTAAGCTCATTACATCGCTTGTGCGTCCCATTGCCTGAAAACCATTTTCATCCACAATAACCATGAAGTCTTTGAGAGAATTATGAGCAGCAAACAAAGCACCCTCCCATATGGCACCCTCATTAATCTCCCCATCCCCAACTACAACGTAGGTCTTCTGGCCACTGTTGTATCTCTTGGACGCAAGTGCGAGACCCACACCAACCGAAAATCCATGCCCAAGTGAACCTGATGTAACTTCAAGTCCGGGCACCCGAGAGTCTGATAAGCCTGTGAGTGCACTGCCATCGGAAAAGTATCCCTTAATGGCCGCATCATCAAGCCAACCCAGTTCGTGCATGCAGGCGTACTGGGCCATTACACCGTGACCCTTGCTTAGCACAAGATAATCACGATCGACAGCGTTCGGGTTGTTCGCCGGATAGCGTAGATGCCAACGATATAGTACTGCTAAAATTTCTATAATCGAAAAGGCGCAACCTAAATGAACAGTGGAACCTGCATATGCCATATCCAGCACTGTCATTCGCAGGCGCTGCGGGTCAAATCGAAAATTGTGGCGTCGCATGCCCTAAACCTTAGCTTTCGAAACCCAAGGCGGATCTGATACGGCTCGCCGAAAAATCAAGCATTTCCTCGCTAAGGCTGGGCTGAACCCCGATCCAAAAGGTACTGTTCATTACTATATTGGTATTTTTGAGCTCGCCACTGACCCGAAAATTGCGTCCCTTCATGTACGGCTGCCGCGTGAGATTTCCAGCAAACAAAAGACGGGTACCAACATTAGCAGCATCGAGATGATCTAGAAGATCACCCCTTGTCACAGGCGCGTTATCACGCAGCGTAATAGGGAAACCAAACCAAGAAGGTTGGGATCTCGGAGTTGCCTCGGGCAGTATGAGAAACTCCTCGCAATCTCCCAGACGGTCTTTTAAATAGGCGAAATTAAATCTGCGTTGTTCAATAAAACTGTCAGCTTTTTCCAACTGCGCCAGGCCACACGCTGCCTGCATATCAGAGATTTTTAAATTATAACCAATGTGAGAGTAGATATATTTGTGGTCATAACCGTTTGGCAAATCTCCAAGCTTCCAACTGAAGCGGCGGCGGCAGGTGTTATCTTTGCCCGGCGGACAGAAACAGTCTCGTCCCCAGTCGCGGATGCTAGTGGCTATCTGTCGCAAAGTAATGTTGTTGGTAAATACCGCGCCGCCTTCACCCATCGTAATGTGGTGCGCCGGATAAAAACTTAGGGTACCGATATCACCAAAAGTTCCGACCAATTGACCACCGTATGAAGATCCCAAGGCATCGCAGCAATCCTCAACCAACCAAAGATTGTGCTTTTTGCAGAGGGACATAATCACACCCAAATTAAAGGGGTTGCCCAACGTATGAGCCAGCATAATTGCCTTAGTCTTAGGACCAATTGCAGCTTCGATCTTATCTGGAGAAATGTTATACGTTCGCAAATCAACATCCACAAACACCGGGACGGCGCCGAACTGAATGATCGGGTTTACAGTCGTAGGAAAGCCTGCAGCTACACTAATTACTTCGTCACCAGGCTTGATAGCCCGATCCCCGAGTTTTGGACTTGTAAGTGTGTTGAAGGCCACCAAATTTGCAGAAGAGCCTGAATTTACGGTAAGTACGTGCTTCACCCCAATAAACTTTGCCAATCTTCGCTCAAATTCGTCGTTAAAGCGCCCAGCAGTCAGCCAGCCATCGAGCGATGCTTCAACCATCAGCTTTAACTCTTCCGCACCGATCATTTTGCCCGATGGAGGCACTGCACTCATACCCGGTTGGAAGGGTTGTTGGGCAAGCGCAATCTCAGCATACTGATCAACCAATTTTGCGATCTGAGCGCGTATCGCAATCGTTTTCTTTTCGTGCATTATCACTGTTGGTCCAATTCTTGATAATTGCTAATCTGCTGCTCAGTCAGAGCTCTTACATCCACACCAGATTGCCGTTTCCGCGACCATTCTACTACTAATTTCAAAGCGTCTCGAAGTTCAAGACGGGGCTGCCATTGCAAACTATCCCGCGCCTTGGAAATATCAAGTTTGAGAGAAACTGCCTCATGCGGATGCTCACTTGGATCTATATCCCATTGAGCGCATCCCCCCCAAAGCTTGGCCATATTCTCAGCAATCCAGCTTACAGGCCGTATGTCTTCGGCATTTGGTCCAAAATTCCAACTGTCAGCATAAAACGGACCCTCACAAAACATTCTTTCAGCAAGCAGCATGTATCCTCTCACTGGCTCCAGTACATGCTGCCAAGGTCTGACTGCACCTGGATTGCGAATTAAAGCGGTTTTGTTCTTCTCAAAGGCAGCCAATATGTCGGGAATTAAGCGGTCCTCAGCCCAATCGCCTCCCCCGATCACATTCCCAGCACGAGCAGAGGCTATTCCGACACCGTGGCTATCGTAGTCTTGTACATTAAAAAAGGAAGAGCGATAGGCGGAACTCACCAACTCTGCGCAGGCCTTACTACTGCTATATGGATCATATCCACCCATGGGATCATTTTCTCTATATCCCCATACCCATTCGCGGTTTTCGTAACACTTGTCGGTCGTTACAATCACAACTGCCTTCACGCTTGGCGTTGCGCGGACCGCTTCAAGCAAATTGACAGTACCCATGACATTAGTCGCATATGTTTCCAAAGGGTTTTGATAAGAGACTCGGACTAAAGATTGAGCGGCCATATGGAAAACGATTTCGGGGCTCGCCGCCTGTATTGAAACAGTTAGTGCATTAGCGTCACGGACATCACCCTGGCAGGAAGTCATATGCTCAGCAACGGACGCCTCATTAAATAGGCTTGGGCCTGCGGGTGGCGGTAAAGCGTAGCCTGTTAACTCTGCACCTAACTTTTGCAGCCACAGGGACATCCAGCTTCCTTTGAAGCCTGTGTGTCCAGTTATAAACACCCGCCTACCCTGCCAGAAGTTAGGTTTCATAGCCAATTTTTCCACGGTGCCTTGCCGCTTAACCACAATTCCTCCAAGTAGTTTTTGTCGCGCAAGGTATCCATAGGCTGCCAAAAACCTTCGTGGCGCCATACGCCGAGCTGCTTTTCTTTTGCCAGCCGTTCTAGTGGAGCTTGCTCCCAGACTGAATGGTCATCGTCAATATATTCGATGACCTTTGGGGAAAGCACAAAAAATCCAGAATTGACCCACGCACCGTCCCCACTGGGCTTCTCCTGAAAGCGACGAACTCGATGAGTTTCTAATTCCACTGCTCCAAAACGACCAGGTGGTTGGGTTGCAGTCAACGTTGCCAGTAAACCGTGATGACGATGATGATTAATCAACTGAGTGATATCTATGTCCCCTACACCATCTCCGTAGGTGAAGCAAAAATCTTCGTCTTCGGGCAGGTGCGCCTTGACACGCTTAAGACGACCACCTGTCATTGTTGTTTCACCTGTATCAACGAGTGTCACACGCCATGGCTCAGATTGGTTCTGGTGCACATGCATTCGATTTTTTTCTAGATCGAAGGTAACATCTGAATTATGTATAAAATAATTTGCAAAATATTCCTTTATAACATAGCCTTTATAACCACAGCATATAATGAAATCGTTCACGCCATGCGCGGAATACAATTTCAGGATGTGCCACAGGATAGGCTTACCCCCCACATCGACCATAGGTTTAGGTTTAGTGCTCGACTCCTCGGCAATACGAGTGCCGAACCCTCCCGCAAGTATCACTGCTTTCATTTATTGGCTCCAGAATTCAAAAAACGCGACATTGACGGACCAATAGCTCATTAATTTTAAGAAACTCATTATTACGGCCAACCTGATCAGGATCGCGATAAGGTATGAACGGACTGGCTGCAGCTACTGAACTCACTCCGCTTGACACATTTAATAAAAGTGAAGAGGGTTCCGCCACAATGAAATCAAAGGTGCAGTACTTTAGAATGCACTCTCCGGGTAGCAGCCTGCAATTTTCGGGTAAATAATCACTGATAAATTTAACTTCACACCCTAATTTTGAAAATCCTTCTGACAGCAAAGCACGCTCTCCCGACGCCAATGGTAGATATGATTTGTGCTCTTTAATCCACACCGTCGACTGTTGCAGTCTTTGCTCGCTGTGTAACTTTTGCAGTGCCTCCAGATGAGGCTGTAGATACTTGGCTATATTCGAGTGGTTTTTGTCGCCAGGTTCGGGCTCATCACCAGATAACAACAGCATAATGTTCGAATTTTTGGCATCCAATTGTCGGCTTAGTTCAACGAGCATTGTTTCGACTGAATTTGACGAAAATGAATTGAAATCTAAATATGCAAATTCGTTACTGTCCAACAGATTCAATAACGTGTAGATTGGTAGCCCTTTTCGTTCTACCGCGCGTAGCTCCTTACGCGTGACCCTTTTCACTAAACTTTTGAGATGAAATTTATATGGGTTTGCACGAGGGAATAGTACATGCACAAAATCATTTGGAGAGTGATACAAGTGATTCACGTTAACAAAACGTTTCATGGCTAGTGCAACTGGATTGGTAAGACAGTTCCCAAAATAAATAGTTTTCGATGAATGCCGCATTACAAGGGGCTTAAGGGCTTGACGGGCTGCAAGCACAAGATCACCTGTATGTCCCGCCCAATAACGAGCAGAGTCAATTTCGATTAAATTTTCGGAAACAACGCTTATGCCGTCTAATAATGCCCTACACACAGAAAAATACTCATCTACGTCTTTTCGTATGGGGTCTAGAGCATAGATGAGATGAACACTGTCATCAGGTTTGGCTATAAGTGATGCCATGAGAGCATTGATGGGACTATCTATTACAAAGCACATACTGCGCGCATTTTTAGAAGCTAAGCGCTCTATAGGCTCTATATTTCCATCCATCACCTAATATCCTTGAAATCAAAAAAATTCACAGTTTTGCCAGAAAGAATATTTATTTTTTCTTGGAGTTCATATAATTCTGTATAAATTCCACCCTCAAAATAAGAAAAATTTATTATTTCGTTGAGTGGTAAATAACAATCAACATCCCCCCAATAAGCGACGTTCCAAAGCAAACTTGAAGCATCTAGAGCCAAGATATTATTAAATGGCAAGTAGCGCAGTAAACCTTCTGCTGGTAGTGATGAAGCCTCATCAAAATCAATATAATTCAGAGCATCGTACACAGTCAGGCCGTGATGCTCTAGCCTGGAGAGCAAGCCTTTCAATTTTCCACTGCTATTTCCTAGACTTGGGTGCGACTTAAGAAAAAATGTAGGGGAAAGACCCTTTGGCAGACGATCACGATATTCTAAAATCCCACGAATATTAAAGTCATCGTAATGATGGCTGTAACCATCTTCCTCGTTTTGATGTCCAGCAATACCAGGTGACGGCCCCTTTAAAAGAACGAGTACATTACACTTTCTGCCTTGCATCAAAGCATGGAGCCTGACCAAAGAGGCTTTAAAAGCACTCGATGTAAATTTACGATAATCAAGATTTTTAACTATCGACGGGTGAGTGTCATTAGTTAACGAAATCTGTGGGGTTCTGTTTGGAAACTGAAAACTCAAAACTCTGTCGCCAAGGGCTATTTTCAGCCGCTCAGAAAATCGATCCCCTCGAAAAGAAAGTCGGTTTCTCGCGACTACTGAACCAATTCCCTCATCAATTAAAACATACTTCACCTGTCGCTTACTACCGATCAGCAGCGACGAAACAATTGAAGAAACATACGTGAATTTTGGATCAAGAGGATGCCGCCTTCTAATTAACCTCGCGAAATTCATCTGCCTAGCGATCCGCACAAATGGGTTCCGACTAGGCGGGAGATATGGGTGGGGAACAAATACAACCTTTTTTGATAAGAACTGTACGTCTGAAAGAATAAAGTCGAAAAGCGTGACATAATCAGCCTTGCGCCAAGTAATCTCTTTGCATTCATAAATGCAATGGATCGCCCTGCCCTTTGCCAGAATCGCCACTGCGTAGGCTGTGCTAATACAATCAATTATAAATACGGTATTTTCAAACCCAGCCGGCGAAAAACACAAACCTTCGTGTTGCGAGGAACCATTAATCTTAATTGTCATGAGGAGGTTGCTTTTTTTTGCCACAACTAAAAGAAACTATCATCTCTCGGTTGTTGTTATTAAGAACATCGAATACTTCCAGGTTATCCTCCAAACAAGCCATCAATACACAGTCCGAGGTTTGACCGTAATTACGACCCAAAATTGAAATTTCATCAGTCAATTTTTTAAATACAATCAAGCCGCAAATATCACTCATATCTCGAGCAGCCTGAACTAGCTCAGAGACTGTCAGACACTTTTCAATAACCAATTCTTCTAAATCGAAAAAAAATACACCAACTTCTGTTTTAAAACGTTCTGTTGCAGGTAATATCCATCGGTTTCCAGGACCCGTTCCGGGAGTTGGAGACCGCAAGTCCATTACTGCAACTGTGAGTTGGGTTAGTGCGGACCTATATAAAACATCTATGAGCTCTTCATCCGGCGACACAACAAGCGTCCGCGCCGACCGTGACCCATTAAGGATGCCAGCCGTCATTCTGGCATTTGCCCCAAACAATATAAGTCGCCTCGAGGAATGCTGATCCATAAAGCTTTTTATAACATCTGGCCTGACGCTAGTATCGACAGACAAGGTATCATCATTCGACATTCTCTGAACAATGCGAGCCCGCATCCGCTCTATATATCTGCTAATAGTATCCAAATAGGCTAACTTTAGTTTTCTTTTCAAACTAGAAGGCGCCAATGGCTTCGTAGTTCGCCACGCCAAGTTAAACACAAACATTCGAAATCGGATTTGCAGAAATAAGAGCAAAGCCGCCGGGCTTTTAAACAGTAACAGTGCCGTATCAGATCCAGGGAACGGGTTCCAATCTGTCAGCATTCGCCGAATGTAATGCCCTCTCCCCGCTGCGGCCAGAGCAACCGCATTTAAAAAAAATGCATTAAAGACGCTGGCTGCGGGCCAGATTTTAGTTTCCATTTGGGTTGGGTGGTGTAACCCGGTGCCTTCTATATTAAATGCCCCCATGTCCACAATGTAGGGTCTTCCCTCATCAAACAAGACATTCCACGGATGGGGATCATCGACCGTCATATCTTTGTAGCATAGCGCTTTTTCTGCATCTAATATCAACTTCGCTGCATCTGCAAACATAGTGGGCGACCACTCGGATGGAACCACAGCTGGTCGGATCCTTTTTTGCACTAGGAAAACATATTCATCCTGACGGCCACTAACGACCTTGGGCTTCAATACTACCTGAGCAGCCAAAAGTGCATCTAGTGCCTTCGTATCGATCAGCAGTTTTGCACCGTCACAGTCGCCTCTTTTGATGGCGCGAACAGCCCACGAATTCGATAAAATAGTGAAACCATACCGATCTCGGCGGTCAGGATAGACCTGACTTAAGAGTTTTATCAGAGACACCTTAGCCACCAACTATTTTGTCTTTTCCATTACCATGATCACGGAAAGATAGCATCCAGACTCGCCCATTAGGTGTTCATTGTCTTTAAAATCGAAAATGTATTTCATTAGAAATCCACGTCGAGCGAACGCATTAAGGACGCGGGCTAAAGAGTGCGAGTAAGTTACATCGCAGAACGTATTTTTTTTGTGACGACTAAAAACTGAGACTGAACGCAGACCGAGCACGCCCACAATCATGTCTCTCAATGTGCGGCAGATATACTTAATTTTACGAGCAAGGCTAATTTCAGAAAACAAGGCGTGGAATACTCTTCTGAGCGCGCGCCGAATATTGTAATCTTTCACTGAAAACTGTTGCAAAACGATATGCCGCGAGGGGATCATAGCCAATCCACTTATTACATCGTCCAAGTTATTGTCAGAAATCAAATGTAACAAACGAAAGCACACTAGAGCTTCCGCAACAGGCTCACGCGGTGCAAGATTTGATACGTCGGCCTCAACCAGCTCAACCCGCCCCTCCATACCACTGGCATTAATTTTGTTGCCAGCCTCTTCAAGCATGTCAGTCGAGATGTCTATCCCAACAACACGTAGGTTATGGCTTGAGTAGATGTCCATAAATCTACCCGTGCCCACGGGGCAATCTGCAATATCTCTGAGATCCCCAAAAGCACGGAGGCACTGATCAAGGATGTCATTCTCCCAGGACCAATATCTATCATTTTTTCGAAGCTTTTCGTATTGCACAGCCACTTCACGCGTATAGAACGTTTCGCCAGGGCTACGCTTCCGCCCCGTTATATCTTGAGAAAATTGATCGCTCACGGCTTTCAGCCTTTCTTGCCTTTGATCCTGAAATAGATACTCTTGCGCTTTACCTACAAGTTATTGCCTGTAATGGCTGTACAAATAGATGCGTGAAATTATCTATAAAAATCTGGCTAACCCACTAATTCCGAATAAAGTTCGATGTAGCGCGAGCTCACAAGGTCAAGAGCGAACTCCCTTTCGACCTTTTGACGACAGCGCATTCGAAAAGTGTTAGCGTGGTCGTTTTCTTTAATTAAACAAGTTATCCCACGAGCCAAATCTTCGATATCGAAAGCAGAAGCGAGATAACCAGAGTGCTGGTGCTCGATTAAATCAGGTATACCGCCTGTATGAAAAGCAACAACAGGGGTACCACATGCCATTGCTTCCATGATTGTGTTCGGTAAATTTTCTTGCTTGGAGGGAACCACCATTACATCCGCTGAAGCGTAAAGAACCGACAACGCTATGTCGTCAGTCATAGTTCCCATAAAATGCACCTCGACATTTAGATCAGGAAGTTGGGTGGGACGCGCACCAAATACCACCAACATGTTTTCTTTTCCTGCTACCTGCTTCGGCAAAGTCGCAACCGCCTGGCGCAGAAGTTCAAAACCCTTATTCTCGTCACTCAAAGCGCCCATTGCCCCAAATAAAATCAAATTTTTGTTTTGTGGCAGGTTCAGAATATTGCGACATTGTGATCGATCAAGCGGCTTGAAAACCTCTATGTCGATCCCGTTCGGTATGACTTCTACCCGGTGGCCTAAAAATAAACTACTGCTTCGGGCACATTCTGCGAGCCAGTTGCTTGGAGCAACGACAACCATATTAGAGTCTTTCCATGCTCGCATTTTTCGCTGCCAGTTAAGTCGCGTCAGATCCCACTCTCGACTAGAGCCTAACTGAGGGCAAAAGCCACATGCATCGCGATAACGATGACACTCACCCGGCAAGTGACAGCCGCCTGTGAACGGCCATGAATCGTGGAGGGTCCATACGACAGGGCGACGTGCCTTGGTCAGAAATGGTATATTGACGAAGCCATGCGTGACCCAATGTAAATGAATAATATCCGCCTCAACTGCAGCTTTTCGCACTCGCTGCGCAACAGGCACGTAAGCCGTAGAAAATGGCTTTCTTTTGTCTCTCTGTGGGTGCAAATTGACCGGTATAGCATCCGCAATCGGGCGCAGCAATGCGATCAGCTTGTCAATGCGACCAGTGCCACAAATAATTTCGGGATCAGTGCTTTTATTGTATTGTGACACGAAGTGCGAGACCACGCCTTTACGTAGAAGGCCCTGATGTAGGCGGTATGCAGAGCGAGCCGCTCCACCGCCGCTATCAAAAGTGTTTAGCATTGCAACCTTCATTCGGTGACCAAGCGCCCGCGCATGAACCGCCGAATGGACTGCTTCCGAAATGCGGCCCAACTAAACGAATTGGTCAATGGCACCCGTGGCAGACTATGCAAACGCGTTTTGTGCGACGGAAAAATATTTCCCCAGCGCGTTGTTGTAGCAGTAATAAATCCTGATTCATGCGCCAGTGCAAAGTCCCTCGCACCAACCTCATTCCTGCTGCCAAATGGATAACAAAAATGCGTGACCGAAGCATCAGTAAAGTTCTCAAGCCGCGCACGACTATCGCGCATTTCAGCACTGGCCTGTTCTGCCGACAATTGCGACATAACGGGGTGGTGTACCGTGTGAGCTCCAACTGTCACAAGAGGATCACGTGCCAACTCCTGGAGATCATTCCAATTCATCGCCTCCGCTGAACACAACCGCTGCCAGTCAAGCTTCAGCTGCGGAAACATGGAATTTATCCTATCAACGACCACGTCTTGCGGCATCGCCATGACCAAATCTCTTAACATTACAAAGGCATCCAGCTTCTCACGACTTGAACGACAAAAAATTATTTGACCATTAGCAAGAGATATCCGGTTCGCGTCTTGAATAAGCCTCTCTAGTGCATACCACCAGAGTATCGCATTACCGTCCAGAAAAGATGTGGTCACATAGAGGGTGAAGGGAATGCCTAATCGGCTGAGAAGTGGGTAAGCAACGATCGCATTGTCCTTATATCCATCGTCAAACGTCAGCGTTAGCAGATTTTGGCCAGAGCCAGAAACGAGATGCTTCACAAACCGGTCCATGCTTACAAAGGTGTAGCCTAGTCCTTTGGCATTTAGGATGAAATCTTCAAGGAACTCGGGCGAGATTGCCATGTCTTTGTTTGGTTGGAAGCTCCCTTCACGCTCAGGGAGAACACGATGGAGCATTAATATCGTCCCAACACCAAAGATCTGGCTCGATATGAAGTCACTAAAATTCAAGCGGAAATCCAATAATTATCTAATTCAATAAATTCATAAAATATGTAGTTGACACCTTATCGCTTACTCAAAAGCAGGTAATAGTCTAGGTCACTGGTGACTTCAAAATTTGCCCGAATATCATCTAAATATGGTGAGCCAGTGTCACTATAGTACAAGCTTGAATCGATAAGTATTTCAGAACCCTTGCCCATGGCTAGTATGTGCTCAAACTGCGCTTGTAAATGGGGCGTCACAAAGGGTGCATTATTCGAATAAAGCCACCAGTCATTCACAGAAATCGTTGGCGATTGTTGTGCAAAAACATATGGCCAACCCCGTCCACCAACAATGATCTGGATATTTCTATCGATAATTACATTAATAGCGTCTCGATAAGAGGCCGCTGGGCTCATTTGACATAGTGGTGTGACCAGACATTCTGGGTTGAGAACCATTCTTTTTCCCGCTCTCAAAAAATCTAAACTGAAAGGCAAGAACAGTGCGCACACTGCGAGCACAAACCGGCCATTGATAGATCCAGCCCCATGCTCAATTACCAAAACGAGTATGGGCAAGAGTACCAAGTAAACGTGATAGTCTTTGTCTGAACCCGAATAAACCCACACGACAACGCCGATAAGAGCGAAAGCCCAACTGGCTATACTGTCCGTGTGTCTTGTAAATGACCCAGCGCAAAATTTTGGATACACACCCTTGAAACAAACCATCGACGGAAAAGGCTTTAAAGCATCAATAAAAATATAAAAAACCGCAAACAGTGCACCACTTCTGACAAGTATCTCAAAGTGGTTGTCCCGACAATAATAGCAGCCTCCAATGACACCGCGGTAGTATGTGTTGAATGATACGTTTGAAACAAAGATTTCATTGGGCGTAAGATGCATAGTTGATACAACTACAGCAAGGAGAATGCCTCCAAAAAAAGTCGAGACAACACCCGCCCTGAGCACAGCATATACTGAACCGCCGCCTCCCACTGAACTATATTTATTAATCAGAAAGATTGCCAACAGCCAGGGCAAGTATGCGACCGCATCTACACGAGTTAAAGCAGCCGATGTGAAGAAAACACCAGCCAAGATCGCATCCACCAAACGACCCGCCGCTAAATATTTTCTAGAAAAATAGTATCCCAAAAGAAGTTGGGATGCCAAGAAAAGTGCAATAGATGCATTGGTCGGTTGATGTGCCAAAGCCAGTGCAGCAATCACAAGCACTGTCACCGCTAGAGCTTTGGGTTTTCTCGAGACAAGCGCAATCAGCGAGCAAAAGAAAATAAAAGCCGTAAGCGCGAGGCTAAATACAGCCTGAGGCGCGCCAAATCCAATGATCAACCCTATGACCTTAAGGAATGCATAATACATCGGGCCTTTGTGATCAAAAAAATCTGCATATAGCCGGTAGTCAGCGTCCAAGTACATTGCACCCGAGTAGTATGCCCCAAAGTCGCTCCCCCACTCAAACGGTAACTGGAATGCCCAGGCAACTGAAACTAACAAGCTAGCCGCTAGGTAAAGCGCTAGTGTTGCCCAAAAATTATTCATGGGAAGCTTAATGTACCAGATCGCAGACGTAGACCTCATTTTAAATGCCGATCCCAAAATACAAAAATAAATTTTTTAAGACTAAAGACATTAGCTTTTGACAAACCTACTGGCCATTCTCCGGCCCTGCCTAATAGCGTAATTAGTGCCTCTATCTTCCGGATAGATTTGTGCCATGGTATTTATATAAAATCCGGCAAGTTCTGTGTCCGCTTCAGGAACAACTGAGCTATACCACTTGGAAACAATAGGCTGTGAGCACTTAGCTCTCCAAACAGTCGCACTTACAATCCACTCCCGACCAAACTCCGGAAACATCCGTTTGAGGTGCGAAAGCGTGTAGTCCACAACCTCATCGTCTCCCATTGTAAAGAGCTCATTCTGCTCAGGGAGATATTTAGATAAGTAGACGATGTGACTACCACCATAATTATCCGGTGAGGCAAAGTTAGTGTGCTCAATCACTGCCACAAATGGAAACCCGGGATCATTTACATTCAGCCAATAGGTAGAGGAGAGGCTGCGTTTGAGTTCTAGGACAATACATATATTGGCTAGATATTTGACACTTCTAAGTTTTTCCAAGTAATCCTGACTGCCATGTTTCTCTAATAATTCAGCAATAACTGGCAGTGAGGGCGTTGCTACGACTGCGTCCGCAATGAAGGATGTATTATTGGAGACAACCCCAGTTACACGCCCCTCACTGACAACGAGCTCGGTAACAGCGCTTTGCGTCAAGATCACCCCACCAAGTTTTCTTATTTCATCTGCAATGTTTTCGATAAATGAAGAAAAACCGCCCTGGTAATAGGCTAGCTGTTCCTTGCCTCCCTTGCCGCGGCTGCTCCCTCGTAATTTGAGCTTATTCCATATCCACACTGCCGAAACATCCTCAGCTGCGTTTCCAAATTTACCACGGAGCAAGGGCTCCCAAACGACTTTATAGACTTCATCTCCACACATTTTACGAAGCCATTCTGCTGCAGTTTTACTTTCAAGAGCTCTCCAATCACTAACGCGTCTCACCATTAGGGTTAACAAGCCGAGCCGAATGCGGCCAATCATTGACAATGGTTTAAACCGAAGAAGGTCTACGGGATTTGACAGCTTGAAAAAGTTATTACCAACGTAGATGCCCGTACGCGACGGCTTGATAATTAGGTTGCTTTGGAGCCCAAGATCCTCGATCAGTCTCATTGCCGCCAGATCGTTAGTGAACCAGTGGTGGTAAAATTTTTCTATGTTCGCACCATTAATTTCAAAGCTGCCTGCTAAGCCACCTAGTTGATCCTGGCTTTCTAGAACTGTGACCTCAATGCCCTTCTTAGCTAGTTCATAAGCAAGACTAAGCCCCGTAAATCCAGCCCCTATGACAACTACCGAAGAGGCGTGAATTAAGGCGTCGTTTGTCATACGTTCAACTGTCATTGAAAAATCTCATTATTAACCCTTTGCGGTTCAACCGCCTTGAGGTAAACGGCCCGATCACCGACCCTCTGATAAAATTCAAACCCATTTTCTTGATAAAAACGACCCGCGCGGCCATTGCCCGTGCCATGCAAAGTTTTTACAGACAACGCCTTGACATTGGCCGCGACAGAGACCTCAGAGTATAAACGCCTAACCAACGCCTTACCAACACCCTGCCCCCTGCAATGTTGGTGCGTAGCTATGTAGCAAAGTTCAATTATTTCCTCGGTAGAATGCGATAGTTTTAACGAACGCATCAAATAGATGGCTACTGAAATTGTTCGAAACAACATACTAAATGGAGCGTCTGTAAACGCACTCAGCCATGCTTTTAGAAACTTATAGAGGTTTCGGGTTACTACCCGGCGCAACAAACCTTCTGAGTTAGCGGCAAGAACAAACCCTATCAAGCTATCATCTTTTGTTGCGACATAGCAGAAGCTAGGGTGCGATGAAAGCAGTTCAGGGATATATGCTTCACCAATGAAATTCGCCCCTAAACAACTAAGGAAATCATCAGGAAGAGAAACGAGCCAAACTTGGGTTAACGCAGCAACATCGTCAATATGGTTAAACTCTCTTATCAAATATTCCATCTTCGCACGATCTCCTCGGCAGTTGCCAAGATTGTGCCTTGAGGCGATTCACCTGTGTTAGACGGCAATATTGAGCTGTCTACGACGAATAGATTTTTATGCCCCCACACCTCAGCGTCCAAATCAACCACGCTATTGTCCTTTGATAATCCCATTTTACAAGCACTCATTCCATGCACACTCACTCCCAACAATTGACTGGGGCGTGCCAGCTCTACGAGGCTGATGGCTTCGCGTAAACTTCGCGCTTTAGATTGCCTTGATTTTATCGGAAGAACGATTTCCGTTGCACCCGCTGCAAACAACAGTTCGGACAAAATCTCCAGCCCTCGTTTTGCAAGCATAAAAGACCGTGGTTTCCAGCCCCAAGAAATGAAACTTTGTCCCAGAAAGGACCGCACAGTCGCATTCACCTCAGGCCTTATCATTACTGTATAGATGCCAAGGTTTTGCCTGTCAGACATATATGCCTTAAATTGTTCGGGATGGACGTGGGTCAACGAAGAAGCGGCGTAAACAGCCGTGAAATTCGAAGACATAAATATCATGTCGTCTGCCATGAATTCTTGGACTTGCTCTGTTAGGATGGTTGCTAAATTTGGGTCGACATTATCGTTAAACTTGGCAATAATTTTGAAGTTAATATGAAATTCAAAATATTGGCCCGCCCTTTTTGATAAACCAGAATTTTTTAATAAATTAGCAGATTCGGTTGCTCCAGCGCAGAGTACCACTCTGCTCGCAGTAAGCTCTTCATATTTATTTTTGTGGCGGTATTTCACCCTCCATTTTCCACCCTTCAATTTTTCAATTTTGTGCACTTGACACGAGCTTCTGACGTCTATCTCAGGGTGCGCGGCAAGCAAAACCTTGTTTGCCGTCAACTTTGCATCCAATGGGCAAGCAGAGGCGCATCTATTTCGGTTCTGGCAACGCTCGACGGCTCTCGGCACAGGAACTACCCGCCACGATTTCGCTCGAGCAGCACCTCGCAAAAGTTTTGAGGTAACGTTTCCCTTGTCGTAGGATTTGTGACTTGAGCTAACTTTAAATTCGTTTGCAAGCGCTAATTCAGAAGCCTCCCAGGTGCTGGACGCATAAACTGAATTCGGCAATTCTTCCGTCCATTTATTGAGAGCTTTTTGGGGAGTGGGCCAGAACAATGCACCGTTAATTTGGGTCCCACCACCGACTACCTTTGCCTGGCCAAACGGCAATGCAAAGGGCCCGAGCATTGGGACGATTCCTGCATTCCAGTAATACTTGAACACACCCTCGGCCACCCCAACGTTCCGGTCAATTTCGGGACCAGCTTCCAGCACTATGACTTCGTGACCGGCTTTAGCAAATCTATTAGCAATCAGTGACCCACCTGGACCAGAACCTATGACAACACATTCAGCCACTAAATGGTTATGCATCAAAATACGCCATTAAAACTACCGTTAACATTACCTCATGAATAGAATTAATAAATGGTATATTAGATATAATTTTTAGTGAAATCTTATCTCCAAATAAAAGTATCACAGTAGTTGCCAGTACTAAAAAAATTCTAAGAAAAAATGCAAAAATTATTGAGTTTTGTGCGATAAAAAGATCCAAAGTGGACAGGACCTTCTCGCTCTCAGCGTCAGCCAAAGCGAAATTTTTTAAAATTACTCTGATATATGCTGAACTCATTTTAAATACTTTTTACCATACTTAAATGCTGCAAATTTCAAAATTAGCTCGTATTTTTTCTTTTTGAATACACTCCGTAGCGCATAAATTAGGTGCGCCCAGTCTTCTTCGGTCGACATCAGTGTTGGAGCGATGATCAATGGAACATCAACGTTGCTGCCAAAGTAAGTCAATATTTGATGCTGTTCAAACAGTTCGTGTATCACGCTGCTCACGACGAGTTTCTTACGAAAATTTGTATCGTTAAGTACACCAAAAGGAATATAATCTAAAAGGCGGTCAAAAATAGGACTTATATCACTGTTCAACACTAAGCCCATTAGGGCGCCTGTTCCTCTGGCCTCCACGAGCCACTCAGGGTATTCTAGCGCTAAATCTGTGAGCTTCGGAAGAATATATTCACCAACATTTTGGGCTGCTAAATTCAAGTTCTCTTCATCAATTATGCTGATCGCTTCTAAGGCAGTGATACACTCCTCACCAAACCCGTTGTAGGTTGTGGAATGCAATGTTGCATCGATATCGCGGCCATAAGCAGCATCAAAAATATCCCGAGTGGCAACGAAACCTGAAATTGATGATTTTCCACCGCCAAAAGATTTTGACATTGATAGAAGATCTGGTGTCACACCATGTTTTAAAAAATAAAACCAATCACCTGTCTTTGCCCAACCAGTATAAACTTCATCAAATATTAGAGGAATTTGATAATGACTGCATAGGTTCCGAAGTTGCTCTAAAAACTCACCGCCGCACTCTTGCACATTGCTTGCGTTAAATGGCTCAATAATAATTGCGTAATGCGATGATTGACCACTAACGAGATTGCCCTCTACGACTGATCTAACGCTTTCAATATCATTGTATTTAAATCGGTCAATGTTTGGGATAGTTGGAAAATTAAACTTAATTTCAGGTGATCCAGTCAAACCTGCAGACCCCAAAAGCTTACCATGAAACGCGATGTCTGCGGCGGCTATTCGGCTCCGAGAACCATTAAATGACTTATAAGCAAGTTTCACAGCACCTTCGACGGCTTCAGCGCCTGAATTGCAAAAGTAGGACATACACAAGCTTTCCGGCAATATTGTGGATATCGAATGCGCCAGCGCCGCCAAATAAGGGCTCAGAAAATTTTTATGAACTTCCATTTTTTGATGTTTTTGGAATTCCACTCTTGCTTTTAATATTCTTGGGTGATTGTGTCCGTGGTTAAGAACACCAATACCGGCGGTAAAGTCGCTTACTTTAGTGCCATTTTTCAAATATATGTATTGACCTTCAGCTTTTTCCACCAACAGCCTAGCAGGTGAAAAGCTGGACAAAAGGTTCACTTGTCCATAATTAACATAATTTCGATACATTTCGTGAATTTTGTCAATTGATAGTTCTTCAATCTGATCAAGGTTATATTTAACAGGCATAGCCTATTCCTCCACTCTGAATGCATAATTTTTTAGAAAATAAAACGACAATCCCCAGGATAGCACAAGTACAACCATCTGAGCAAAAAAAACGCTTACATTAAGATAATCAATAATTGCCTTAAAAAGCGCTGCGGTAATGCAAATGATAGAAGTATAGACTAAATATCCACGCCTCAAATCCGAAATAATTGAATTATTAGATTTAAAAACATATCGGCGATGCATAAGGGTTGAAAAACCAATACTTAAGAAGCTTGCCGTAAACGAAATAAAAAAAGCATCTATATATTTTCGGAAAGCCATAAAAAGTGTTACGCCTAGTAGGTATCCAAAACAGGTATTCACAACACCCACAACGGCAAACATTTTAATTTGAAAACTGGGGCTATGCACAGATTTTTCCTAAATCTAAAATATTCGTTACTCGTCTTCATCCACCAAATAAAGGGGGCGACGTTTAACTTCACCATAGATCCTCCCAATGTATTCACCCACAATACCTAAGACAATTAGCTGTACACCGCTTGTGAAAAGTATGGCTACAAACATAAATGTCCAGCCAGGCACCCAATTAGAGGTAAAAAGCCGGAGATAGAGAAAGTAAAATATCCCTAAAGCGCTCGCTGCAGAGATTGTCAGGCCAAACATAGTAGCAAGCTTTAGCGGAAATGTGGAAAATGAAAATATTCCATCCAGTGCGAAACGAAACATTTTTAAAAAAGGATACTTGGTTTCCCCGGCAAAACGCGCATCTCGCCTATAATAAACTGGTACTTGATTAAATCCAAGCCAAGCCACCATTCCTCTAATGAATCTGTCTTGTTCTGGCATTCGGCATAGTGCGTCTACAACTTTTCTATCGAGAAGACGAAAGTCCCCAGTATCCAATGGTATTTCTGTATCTGACATTCGATTTATAAGTCTGTAGAAAATCTGTGCAGTCATTAATTTGAACCGCGTTTCACCTTCTCTTTCGGCTCTTACTCCGTAAACTACATCCGCTCCTTTTCGCCATTTCTCAAGCATTTCGAGAATTACCTCTGGCGGATCTTGTAAATCAGCATCTATAATCACTACCGCATCTCCAGTAGCAGCGTCTATACCGGCTGAAACAGCGGCTTGATGCCCAAAGTTTCGAGATAAGTTTATTACCTTAACATGATCTGTGTCTTTTTTTTGGATATCATGAAGACAGGTCTTAGTTCCATCATAGCTTCCATCATTAACATATATAATTTGGTAGTCAAAATCATCTACGCCTTCGCACACACCAGCGATACGTCGATGTGTCTCAAAGATAACCTGCTGCTCATTATAGCAAGGAACAATAATCGTTAGGCACATTGAGCCAGAACGCTTTATAATATCATTCGGAGTGCTCATACTCATAACGCATCCATCCTTGATTTTGCCTTGGTCCATGATTTTTAAGATATTTTGGATAAAAGCTACTCAAAAACTAAATAGTTTCTTTAGGGAGACCATATGTAGCCACCCATTTCAAATTTCGCATCACACATGTACGATCATATTCTTGGGCCTATTTCTGATACGTACTTGGCTAGGATTAGACGCTTAAGGTATAAATATTAATATAAATTTTATACTATAAGAAAAAATTTTAACATTATTTGAAAGTGTCTATATCGTAGCCCATTAAAAGTATATGCATTTTTATGTATGCTATACGATTTCAAGACCACTTCGAAAATTAATTTCAATCAATATAAGTGGATAAGATTTATTCTTTTGCGTGGCGTTTTTTACACGTTAAACATCGAAATGCCTGCTAGCACAGTATAGTGAACTGGTCCGCATCGCTATAGAACACTGCGGCCTCCATCAATAACAATATTCTGCCCAGTCATGTAAGCGGAGGCATCTGAACAAAGAAACTGCACTGTAGACCGATAATCCCCTCTATCAGCCATTCGGCCCAACGGAATAAGCGAGGTTAGCCGCTCTACAAAATCGCTTCCATGTCCGTTGTACACTCCACCGGGTGACAGGGCATTACATCGGACGCCCTTATCGGCCCAGTATGTTGCAAGATAACGCGTTAATCCTATAATTCCTGCCTTGATTACTGAGTAAGTGACTGGCTTCACTGGTTGCAAGTGGTCAGGCAGGCCATCCTTACGGTAAAGCCGGTGGTCTGGAGCAATTACCGATAGATCGGAAGCAATATTAAGGATCACGCCACCCTTTCCATCGAGCGCCATTGCACCGCCAAATATTTTACTACACAGAAACGCACCAGTTATACCAACAGCCAACTGCAGGTTCCATTGCTCGACTGGAAAGTATTCAAGCCGTGAAGTCTCTAAGATGCCCCTATCTCCCTCTACCTTTGGATCAATTGCAGCATTATTTACCAAAATATCCACACGCAAATCTTGGTTATGCAAATTTTCTGCAACGCTGCCTATTACTGCGGGATTAGTCACGTCCATCACCGCCGTTACGATCCGCGAGCGATCGTATTGCTCACCGAGACGATCCGCTGCTGCGTAAAGCTGCTCAACTGGGCACAAATCGGTTAGCACTACAGTAGCACCGCTCTCTAAAAGAGCCGCAGCATGCTCCATCCCCAACAAGCCAACTGAACCTGTAATAAGGGCCGTTTTCCCAGTTAAATCGAATTTTTCTAAAGTCATGGTCAATCCTTAAGACGCTCGCTAACTACGCGATTGTCCACCATCAACAACAAACACGCTGCCCGTACAAAATGATGACGCAGGAGACGACAACCATAATGCAAGATTGGAGATATCTTCAGTGGAACCCAACTTCGCTAGGGCTACATCACGCGTGAGCATCTCCTCGACGGCAGCTGCATCCTCGGTAAGCTTTCTTTGCCAGACCGAACCCTCGAAGAGAATATTCCCAGGGGCTATAGCATTAATCCTTACCCCATCTCGGCCAAGGGGACGGGCAATACCACGGACATAGGCATTGAGGGCGGATTTGGCGGCAGAATAGGTTACCGGCGCTCCGGGCACGAGCTCTGATCCGCAAATGGATGATATACATACGATCGCTCCATTACTCTTTTTAAGAGCCTGTCTGCTTGCTTCAACCACATTTGTTGCGCTCCAAAGATTCAATCCGAAAACTCGCACCCATTCATCGTGGGTTTCTGTACCGGGTGGCACAGAGCGTCCGCTACCGACATTACATACTAGTATGTCCAACTTTCCAAATGCAGCCAGGACCCGCTCAACCACACTGCAGGCATGATCAGGCTGGCTCATATCTCCATCAAGGGCAATTGAATTGCCTTCGGTATGGGCCGCACAAACCCTTTTCAGCTCATTAGCATTGCGAGCATTAAATGCAACCTCAGCTCCCTGGGAAAGGAACGCCTCAGCTATAGTCCGGCCTATGCCACGTGAAGACCCGGTGACTAAAACAGACTTGCCTTTAAATTGATGATGCAGTTTATAATCCCTCCGCCCAAGTATCAATCTGTGCAATATACTTGCTTAAAGCACCAGCGTGATTATCGTCGGTTGCCCGAGCAGTTTGCATAATTATGTAGCCTGAATATGCTAACTCGCTGAGCAAGCGAAACACTGCTGAAAAATCAGCATCGCCAGCACCCAAAGGGACCGAGGGTCCGCCGAGACTTCTATCTTTCAGGTGCACATTTACGATGCGCTCGCCATAACACTCAAACTCTTCTGAAGGTTTGTAACCAAGAGCAGCACTGTTGCCGATGTCATAGTTCACACCAAAAGTATCCTCCGGCAGACGGCTAATGAAACGGGCAAGTTCTATAGGGCCAAAATCGCTCTCAAAAACAATACGCAAGCCCATCTTTTTGAACATCTCTCGATGCGCTAGCATGAACGCGAGCAGCGCCGCTTCCTGCTGTTCGTTTTCCAACCTGCCGCCGTCAACTAACGGAACGACAATATTGTCAATGCCAATCCTGCTGCACGCGCGCGCAATCGCAATGAAGTCCTCCTTGCGAGTTGCAGCCTCGTGCTCGCTTACCTTCCAAAAGGGAGCCTGCATAAAGCAGTCTCCGGTAAGCGAAGGAATACAAATACTATGTGTTTGGCATAAACGACGGATCTCTATGTGACCGTCTGACGTCATTAAGGGGTTCTGATGAAGTCGATCCTGATCCAAGGTCCACTCCATGACCTTAAGGCCCAAAGTTTGAGCCACAGCAAATTCCTCACGCCAAGTATCCCAAGGAAAAGCCTGTATTTTTCCTTCTACTAAAGGTGAAAGACGCCCCTGCATGAAACCAATTTTTTTTGTTAACTCCATGCTTACAATATCCAACTCGAGTTTAGTATCCTAGTTCGTAATTTATTGCACCAATGACTTTGAAAGAACCTCATCGCAGACAGCTTGCCAAAATGGTTTATTGATTGAACCAGGCTGCTTCATATAGCTACTCCGGTACATCTCATATCGTTCTTTATCTACAGTGGGTGTTTCCCAGGTGGTCTGGTCGTTCACATCCCATACGGCACAACCTAGAGCATCACGAAAGTCAATAATCATCTGCTTGTTCCAGTCTGCAAGATCGTTGTTCCACAGAATTATAGCTGGTTTATCAAACCATGCAGCCATACCCAACGACATGCTGGGCTCGGCAACAACACATGCACTATTTGCGACTAGCTGTGCTGTTTGATTGTAGAAAACTTTAATTGGAGAGAAATACTCATCCAGTTGACCCTGATTTGCACGAGGATGAGCAGCTACAACACAGGGCTTTCCTAGCAGCGCTTGTAGATGCAACAAACAACGCACATTGGATGAATAAAAATCTGATGTTTCGAGGCCAAATTCGAGCTGATATGCTTTTAACTCTGGGTGCAATGGACCTAATGAATCAAGATAAACGATATGATCGTGTTTTTTACTTGAGTCTGACTTTCTGTCAGAATGCAACAATATATCAGTGTCCAGACTGTGAATAGTAAATACTTGTGTATTACTCCCAACGAGGAGCCTGTCCACACCCATCACACTTGCGCCGGCAAATACATAGTCAAGCTTCCGTTGATTTAATAATGTCATACAATTTCCAACATTCAACTTTAGCTCGTTTAAAATAAGATTCACCCCATGGCGCACGCGCAATAACCGAGAGCAAGACATAGAACACACATGTTTAGCCTTGTCCCATAAAGTGTCCCATCGATCGAACGGAGAATGCCCGTTAGTAATGGTAGCCAGCGTCGCCTCTGAATTAAAAATAGCAGCCCGTAGACGCCGATAAGCCCATGCCTGCTCAATAGACATACCAACAAGGCCTAATAGCACATCGTCTGGATGCAAATCTTTCAAGGCGCATTTTAAATCGTCAAAGTTTCGAAATATTCTAATATTAACATCTTCAGAAAATCTATTATCTCGAGGATATTTCGGAGAGCACAATAGTCCTACATCCCATACTTCAGCGATGAACCCGTTTGCGACTACTGTCTGAATACCAAAACGCTGTGCATCTCTATTGGAGAATGGTTTTTCTACAAGGTAGACAAAACGTCGTTTTAACGCACTGTTGGCTATCATTTACCTGGCTTAACTGCGCTAGAAATAAGCATAATTTCTTTTGAAAATCGCACCCACTTACTGTATGGCTTAAGACAATTTGGCGCCAACACCCTTGTAAGTTCGGCTAAAGGTAATAACGTTGCTCCCTTCCCCCAAAGAACAGGAAGTTGACGGAAGCGATCAACAGTTACACTCTCAAAACCGTGTATTAAAAATATATCTCGCAATGAAACCCGCATAAATGGAGTTCGGTGGGTGTAATCTTCAAAGTAAATACGATAATTGAATTCCCAGTCAGGACACATCGTAATGACAATTCCTCCTGGTTTCAAAACCCTGAATATCTCTTTAACCATCCTCTCCGGATAGTAGAAATGTTCAATAACTGACTTGGAATAAACAACATCAAAAAAATTATCATCGTAGGGCATGCCATCATTCTCAATGTCGGAAATTTTTAGAGTTGCGTCAGGGCAGTAATTTTCCGCAGCCCTCGATTGGTCGATACCAAAGCCAACAGCCCCACATTTCATAAAGCCACTCAAAAACTCGCCACGGCCACATCCAACATCTAAAAGCTTTACGCCTTTCTTCAGGTCGAAGCGCTCAAACAAATAGCGCGACAACTTATCTGGATAATTTGTAAGCGGCCGATCTTTTTCGTTATACACAACGGCTACATAATCTATTTTCTTTTCTGTCATTACTTTCGGACCTCGACTAACTCTAACAAGATACCTTCGGGTCCTGTTGCATAAATGACCTTAACGCAGCCATCTGGCGAATACTGAGGCGGAGCAGGAAAGGTTACGCCTTCCTTGGCCAGCGTGAAAATGAGTGCATCAAGGTCATTCACGGTCAGGGCAATGTGTGTAAACCCAGTCGAATAAGGAGCACCCGACCACCGAGGTTGATCCGGGTGAGAATGAAAACGTAGCAGCTCGACCAAATTACCATCTGGAGCCGCAAGCTTAACCGTAGTCACGCGGACATCTTGAAGGCCCATCATAGCATCTAAGTGAGGACCTTCTTCATCCATTTGCTTTACTACTTTAAAGCCCAACACCTGGCACCAAAAGTGCAGTGCCCGCTCCAAATCAGCGACAACTAGGCCAGTATGCCGTACTGCGCTGATCATTCCTGATCCACCTCGGCGATAGCCTGACCAAGTACGTCAATGCCTTCCAACAACGCATCGTCAGAGATGGTTAGAGGAGGTCCAATTTTAATGGACTCTCGTCCGGTATGCACCACCAGCAATCCCTTCTGCATACAGCGTTCTGCCACCCTACTAGTAAAACCGCCATCAGGGGCGCCGGTATCAGGGGTGCGGAAGAGAACCGATGCAATTAACCCCTTGCCAAGCGCACCTGATATTCGATCCGGGAAGCGATGCTGAAGGGCATCAAGGCCCTGAAAAAGAAGCGTGCCTTTACGGGCCGCTTCACCGACTAGATCACGCTGCTCTAGTTCCTCGATTACTGCCAAGCCGGCGGCGCAAACCAAAGGATTGGCGGAATGGGTACTGCTCATGTTACCAATCTCCGGCAGATCCATTACCTCAGCCCTTCCAATTACACCAGAAAGTGACACGCCCCCTCCCATACCTTTACCGCAGGCAAGCAAATCAGGTGTCACTTCATAATGTTGATAGCCAAAACGGCGTCCAGTGCGGCCAAATCCTGCCTGCATTTCATCAAATGCCAGCAAGATATTATTATTGCGACACACCTTTTCGATCGCTTGAACGAAGGCCTTAGGATAGAAGATTGCCCCCCAGCCTTGAAAAGTTTCCAACATAAACCCGCAAACATCGTTTTTCAGGTCCACCCCTGATGACGCTAAGCGTTCAAGTCCAGCTTCGAGAAAGGCTTCTGGACTAGCACCATTAAGCACCCACGGGTAGGGGAATTGGATGTGATGGATGTCAGTATCTTGGAAACCAATCCAATCCCTCTGCGCTAAATTACTGCTCATCATCTGAGCACCCATAGTACGGCCGTGCCAGTTTCCTTCTATGCATACAATACCACGACGACGTTTACCGAGTTTCTGCCCATTCATACGCATCAGCTTCAGAGCGGCTTCGGTGGCCTCGGTGCCGGCAGACAGCAAAAACGCCTTTTCAAAAGGCTTACCAGCGAATTCAACAAGCTTCTGCAAATACTCAGCGCGCTTGCGGTTAGGGTAGGCATAACAGCTGTAGATGGGCACATCCATCATGTCTTGCATAGCTGCAGTCACTCTAGCGTTAGAGTGACCTACGTTGGCCACGAAAATCGTTGACGTGAAATCAATCCAGCAGTTCCCTGCTATGTCAAATACACTTGCATCGACGGCGCGATCCCAAATCAGCGGAAATTGCCCATGCATCGAACGGGACTCATAGTGATCTAGGCGTGAAAGAATTTCTTCGGTTCCAGGCGCAGGTATAGAAGTTTTAATCGTTCTATATTTTGTGCTGACATATTGGACTTTTTGAGGTCTTCGGGAAAATTCATATCCAGCCATAACTGTCCTCAAGTAAAAAGTGTCTGGGCGATTTCGGGGTTTCTCCCCAGCAAAAATTCGAGGAGAACAAAATCCTCCTCGGTATCCACTTCCACCACGTTAGGAGTAACAAAAGGCATAACATAGTCACCGTGAATAAGACCGTTTTTTCTCACAAAGCGGGATGACAGAACATCAACATATCCGTTCGCTTGATAAGTCACGGGAAATTGCTGACGCGCATTGTTTGCAAAATCAAGTGCGGTAGAGACGGCACCAAGCGGCTTTAATTGTCCTGACGAGGCAATTTCAAAAGTTTTGTACGCGGATTCGGACATTTCCTGTACAGAACGCAGCGCAGTTGCTTTTGTCTGGTTCCGAAACATATGGATTGCCTGATCGATTATTTCTGGCACACGGTATGGTGTCGTTGGCCGCACATGAACAAGAAGTTCTGGTTCACCTCCGTGACCTGCAAACCAGTCTAGTGCGTGAACAACGAAATCAAAGTCTGTTGCGCGGTCGCCTGAGATTTCAGTCGGTCGAAGGAAAGGCGCTTCAGCGCCAAGCGCCATGGCAAGATCGGCATACTCTTGAGAGTCTGTTGATACTACCACCCGATCGATCAGGCGTGATTTTAAGCAGGCCTGTATCGACCATTCAATCAAGGGGCGCCCACCCAATTTTCTAACGTTTTTGTGCGGAACCCCCTTTGAACCAGAACGTGCAGGGATAAGGGCAATAACATTGCTCACTGAGCAATCTCCTTCACTGAAAATACTGGCTCTCTACTAGACCGCAAATTATATGTCCAACGGTGATGTGGCACTCCTGAATGCGGGCGGTTTCATCCGACGGCACGTGTAGGCACTCACAAACCCCTACCAATTTTCCACCTGTACGACCTGTCATGCAAAAACAGCTAATTCCCATTGAGATCGCTTTTTCTGCCGCCAACAAGATGTTCGTGCTATTTCCGCTTGTGCTAATACCGATAAACACATCGCCAGCCTTTCCAACCGCTTCTAACTCCCGTTCAAAAACTCGATCGTAGCCGTAATCATTGCCAATGGCGCTAATTGCAGAGTTGTTAGTCCCAAGCGCCAGCGATGCCAACGGCGCACGGTCGAACCTGAACCGGGACACGAATTCCGCAGAAAGATGCTGCGCATCCGCAAAACTACCGCCGTTGCCCGCAAAAATAATCTTACCGCCTGAACGTAAAGATTTAAGACATGTTGAAGCCAGTGCTTCGATCTGCACAAGAGCCCGTGCATCACGGAGCAAAGCCTGCTTTGTAGCAACGGAAGCTTCTATTTCATCCCGTATATTATCAACAAACGACATCATATATTTCTTTCCAAGCGTTCCATGGCCACCCAGAAACCCTCACCACCATTCTTGTGCCCCTGCCAAATCTCAGGAATGAATGATGCAGTCGGGCATCCCTTTTGTAGGATGGCACCAAGGCGGGCAAAGTCTAGGTCCCCGTCTCCGATCTGCAACCCCTCGCCATTAAGGCCTTTTGCATCCCCAAGGTGCAAGTGTGCCGTCAATGGTGCAATTTGCTCGCTGAACTCGTAAATATCGCAACCAAGGTGATTAGATGTAAGGGCGCTATGTGATACATCAAAACACATGCGCAGACCCAACTTTTCACACCAATGGACGATCTCTTCAATTCTCACAAAAAGGTTTTGATAACGCTGTCCGCCGAAATGCCAGGGAAATGGCGCCATTGTTTGCGGAATGATTTCAACCCCGTCCAAATCAAGCTCAGATAAACTCTTTGCAAAACGCTGGTAGTAGCTGGTGACTACATCAGGAGGCAGCGGCTCATCCATCGTGAAACCGCCAATATTCGCAACAATCAGAGGCTTATCGGTTTTTGGAAAAAATCGCTTAAGGCTCCGCGTAATATCGATCACGCGCTGAGTTTCGCGCAACGAATCCTCACGGTAGGCTTCATCTGGTGTTGCCAAATCCATCAATCGACTTCCCGCAAAAAGTTCCGGCGCGTGTACGACAAAATGTTCTTCGTAGGTTCCCTCGAGAAAATCGTGTGGATCAATATCCATATCGGAATAAGATAGATGAAATTCCCAAAGATCTGGCTTTACCATACCAACGTATTCGTCAAAGTCATGATATCTTACAGGCACTCCCCAAGGCCTACTACAATGATAAGCGCGCGGGGCAACTTTCACTTCCGTCAAGTCTGAGGGATAGAAGAAGTCTTCATCCCTCATGTCTCGCTGTAGCGTCCTGCCAAGCAATGCGTCGTACTTCTGAGGAGACAAGCCCTGGCCAGGGCTACGAACTTTAATATGGTGAGGCGCAAGTTTGGTTCCCTTTGGAAGGGCTGAGGCCGCCACTAGACTTTTTCCAAGATTTTCGCGGTTTATCATTTCTCCTTGAGACAGGACCCTGCCTTGGCCATCCCCCAGAGCGCCCTCAATCTCCCTGATCCCCTCGATCAAGCGCTTAAATTCCGAGTAGGTCAAACTAGCTGCATGATCCGGACCCTCCATCGAACGATCTAAAGTGAAATGGCGCTCGACTATTACAGCTCCCAATGCAACCGAAGCTAAGGTAACATTTATCCCTCGTTCGTGGCCTGAATAGCCTATCAACGAATGGATTTTGTGAAGTTGCTCCATCCATCTCAAGTTTATATCATGCAAAGGCGCCGGATAAGTACTGTTGCAATGCAATAAAGCAAACTGAGCGTTACGTTTTTGAAGAAATGCGGCTGTATTTTCCACTTCCTGCGGAGCACTCATTCCAGTGGATAGTATCAATGGCTTTTTCGTTTTTGCTAAATGGTCGAGCAATGGTAGATTTGTAAGGTCAGCGGAAGCAACTTTGTATGCAGGAACTCCAAAAGTTTCTAACACGTCCACACTGGCTGAATCCCACGGCGTACAGAGATAAAGCGCACCTTTGATACGGCAATAATCCGCAAGTTTCCGATGCTCGTCCACAGTAAGTTCAAATCTTGTCAAAAGATCGAGCACGTATTCAGTACCTAAATCTTCTCCATCCTTGCGTAACGTTCGCTGACGGTAAACCTCGTCAAGGTGACGCATCTGAAACTTTACAGCATCCGCACCTGCATCCAGAGCGAGATCTATAAGCTCAATCGCACGCTCCAAACTGCCGTTGTGATTATTACCGATTTCGGCAATGACAAACGTACGCCCCGAGCCAATCTCAAATTGGGCGATTTTCATTTTCATAAGCTTTCCTGTTCTGGGTGGTTCTTACGCTCGCGCACAGTCCAAGCACGCAGTCCCTCGTGTTCAAAGCGGAAAGGCGTTACGTGCAGCTTTGATGCCTGGAGATATGTCATCAATTCGTGTTTCCTGAACGGCGGCACGTAAAATACGAAGAACCCCCCTCCTCCTGCTCCTAACAATTTCCCCCCAAGGGCGCCATGGGCCCGCGCCCCATCGTAAATACGATCAAGATGGCCAGTAGAAATCTTGCTACTAAACTGACGCTTTAAGCGCCAAGCCTGATCAAGAGAATGACCAAAATCAATCAAATTACCGCGTAGCAAATGATTACGGATCCGATAAGACAACTCAACATTTGCACGGACTTGTTGACGAATGGACGCGTCGTCCATCTGGCTCCTTTGATCCTCATGAATATCGCCAGAGTTATGAGTAATGCCCGTATCACAAAGGACAAGGCTTTCCTCAAGCTCAAGCAAAATCTCAGGGTGGATACGGAGAGGATGAACAATGTTTTGATCCATCCTGAACTCCATGAAGTTGAACCCACCAAACACGGTCGCATATTGATCTTGCCAACCGCCAGCAATGTTGAGGTGCAGCCGCTCCGCCTGAAAAGCAAGTTCTGCCAGTTCGTGCTTATCCCATTGGTCAAGCCTGAACTGGTTGAAGCATCCCAAGATAGCTGCGGATACCACCGCCGACCCACCCAGGCCGGAGCTCATTGGAAAATCAGAGTGCAGGTATAGATCAAACCCAAAATCAGGCTGCACAGTTCTCAATATGGCTTTTACTAATCCGAAGCGGCCATCTGATTGCAGTGCATCACTAAGACAATCAGCCTGTAAATTGTCCTGCAAATCGAGCGAATGTATAGCTATTTTTTGATCGTCTCGGATACGAAGAGTGGCGTGACTATAAAGAGATATGGTTGTGTTGATTACGGCGCCATTATTATCAGAAAAGAAATGAGTAAGGTCTGATCCACCACCTCCAAAGCTGATCCGGACGGGTGATCTTGCGCGCGCAAAGATGGCTTCCTCCGATTTTACTGGCAAGTTATCGCGACTAACCACGCCAACTAGGCAACGATTTACATCAAGTATCGGAATAACACGAATACGCTGGTCGAGCTTTTTGAGTAATGCCTCACGCGTAGTTGCAGGAGCTTCAAAGATGAAGTCTGTGTTAATGCATTTGGACAAGTGGTCATCCAAAGTAAGTCCATTAAGTAACTTCCGCCTTATGTCTCCATCAGTGGCAATTCCGGTTACCTGTCCGAAGGTATCTTTTGCAAACACTACACCATGATGGTTGACTTCGATTAAAGACAGAGCTTCTCGAAGCGTGGCCTGCTCAGAAATAAGGAATTTATCTAAGTTCAAAATGTATCTTCACGGCCTTGTTTAGACCATCTGCAAAATTTTTGATAATCTTCAGGAATACCAATGTCTATGAAATCAGCCGTTATCGGTACGGCAGAAAGTTTACCGCTACTTGCCAAGTGTGGGAATATCTGTTTCTCGAGAGAAATGCTAGATCCATCCCAATTCCTGAAGGTTTCAGCACTCAGCCGGCAAAGGCCAGCATTAATCCAGCCAGATGACCCTTTGGCATTCTTCTCCTGAAACGCGGCAACTCTGTGTTTATGTTCAATTTCTACCACGCCATAACGGTGAACATTATCCAAATGAACTACTGCGATTGCGGGCGCACAAGACATTTCCAACATCCGAATTCCCGAGCCCAGCCAAGTGTCAGCATTCACAACCAAAAAATCTTCTTCTAGCCCCAACTCCGTGACAGCATATCCCACAGCGCCACCAGTGTCCAAAGGTTCGGGCTCCACCAGGGTCACCACCTCGCAGCCTCGAAGCAGTGTGCCCTCTACTCCACTTAGAAAATCGATAATGTCGTCAGCTTGGTGATGCAAAAGGAAAACAAACGACTGAACTCCCTGAGAAACCCAGTTCTCAAGTTGCAGTGCGAGAAATGGCACACCTTCAATGTTCGCCAAAGCTTTAGGCGTACCAGACAGTACGGATTGCAAGCGGGTACCAAATCCACCAGCCAAAACAAGTAACTTCAAATCAGCATCTCCCAAACCTCAAGTAATGAGAAAAGGTAGTGCCTCATAAAGAGACTCTATTCGCAAGCATTTTTCCATGACAGCATTTGCCTCGCTTTTGTCACTCAATAAAAGGTTCGTACCGACACCAGCAGCAATACCGGCCTTCATATCGCTTAAATTGTCGCCGATCAGAATTGAGCCAGCCATGTCAATACTGAGTTCGAGCTTAGCCTGCAGCAGCATTCCTGGACGCGGCTTTCGTGAGGCATGATCTTGCCTATATTCACCTAGGCCCTCAGTAGGATGGTAAGGCGAAAAATATACGCGATCGATTTGCGCTTTTTCTTCTGTAAATCGACGGCACATCCATTCTGTAAGAGTGAGGAAGTTCTCTTCGCTGTAAAGGCCGCGCCCAATTCCCGCCTGATTGGTTACGACCACGATTTTATAGCCTTGAGTGCAGGCAGTGTGCACAACATCGAAAATACCTTCCACAAAATGAAAATTTTCAGAGCTGTGTACGTAACCATAGTCAACGTTAATCACACCATCGCGATCAAGGAACAAGGCTGGTTGTCTGCTGGCCACCAAACCAAGGACCTAACTGACTGACTTGTCAATAATATCTTGATAGCGCCCCACCCAGTGCAACTTGCCGTTCTTTAACTCAATTATCTGGGTGCAATTCCGAAGTGTCGTTAGGCGGTGGGCTACAATAACAATTGTGAGCTGGTCACCTAGCCCATCTATTGCCTCCATGACCGCATGCTCAGTCTCATTATCAAGTGCACTTGTTGCCTCATCGAATATTATAACATCCGCTTGTTTATAAAGAGCTCGCGCAATCCCAATTCTTTGCCGCTGTCCTCCAGACAGTTTCACCCCCCTTTCTCCAACAACGGACTGATATTGTTCACGCCAAGTCTCTATGGTTTGAGAAATTTGAGCTTGCTGTGCTGCAACAACAACACGTTCATGATCAATTTTTTCACGAGGAACTCCAAATGCAATATTTTCCGCAATCGTTGCATCAGACAAAAAAATTGATTGAGGCACGTGAGCAATACGTCGCTGCCATGCCCTACGATTAGCATCAACAATCTTTTGATCGTCGATCATCAAGCAACCCTCGGTCGGCTGTAGCAGCCCCATAACAATATCAACTAGGGTACTTTTTCCACTACCAGTTGAGCCAATAATACCGGTTCGCGACCCTCTCGGCAAAGAAATGCTCAATCGTGAAATGGTACTGGGATCTTGCATAGAATAGCGAAATCCAACACGGTCAAGTTTTATCGCCTTATTAAACTTAACTTCTGTAATATTTGGGAGTGACCCAGAACCTTCGTTAATAGGCTGATCTAATAGATCCAAAGCATCCCGCAAAGAATCGCTATTTCCCAGTATCTGGCTCCAGCTTGCATAAGACTGGTGCAACAACGGCAAAACTCTTTGAGCGCCAAGTGCCAAAGCGCCCATTACCGGCACCGCTGTTAAAAATCCACCAGGCTGCGAAGCCAGAAAGTATGCAATAGTTGCAATGACCGCCATACCAAGGGCTTCAATCAGGAACCTAGGTCCAATGCTTGCGACTTGAATGCTGGCTTGAGCTTTTCTCAAGTTGGCGTCAGCATGACGATAAGCACTACTGTGGAGGGTCTGGGTACCATCCAATAGCACGTCGCGTATGCCTCCTAGACCTTCCTGTAGAACTTTGACCACTTCTGTTGATGCGATATTCATCAAAACGCTATCGCTTGCCAATCTTTTTTTCACTAGCAGAAAAATTACTAGATAGGCTGATCCGAAGGCAATGAGGGAAGATAAGGCGAGAACTGGATTAGTTGCGATCAACGCGATTAATATTGTAATTAAGATCACCTGTGAACTTATAATTACCAAAACGGCAGCCAAGGTGTTACCTAAGGCACCACTAACTTTGCTCAGAATACCTGATATAACTTCACTACTACTCCGTGAAATATGTACAGAATATGGTTGATTCAAAGTCCTGTGATAAGCGTTAGTAGCCAATTCATTGACGATGGCTAAACTCACTTTGGCTTGCAACCAGACCAGTAAAAATCGAGTACCGGCTGCAAGAACTACAGCTGCAACAAATGCCAGAGTTGTTGGAAGGAGCAAATCTTGCGGATCCGTCAAATCAAAAAATTCCAGCAAGGGCTGGACAGGCCTATACTCGAATACCAATTCAGGTGAAGTCAAAACACCTAAGAATGGAACAACCATACCAATGCTGACTAATTCTGCGAAGGAGGCCGCAATCATGACAACAAAAAGTGTAGCGGTCTGAGCTCTTCTCTTGGGCGAAATGTGTGCCCAAAGACGCGAAAGCAAATTTATTAACTCAGCCACGAATAGTACTAGATATATGAGCTTGCAGAAGAAACCTAGGCCGCAGAGAACAGCTTTTGATTTTTATCATTTTAAACAATGGCCTTATATAAATTACTAATTCAGGTTCAGGCTTCTGGAGCCAAACATTTTTTGGTGACACTCGCGCTGCGTTCAAACTCACGCTCAAGCGACTCAAGTTCAGCTCTCAAAGTGTTATACTCCTTGCGCTTTAGCGCAATGAATTGGGATGCCAATGCAGACTTTTCTCGCAGCCCAGTGGGGGTAAGAAAATACGAGTAACCTAGTTTATTGTTACTGTTGCTGAAGTTCTCAGCCTTGACGTAGCCTTTCTCAATCAACGACTTCAAAACGTAATATGCGGCGCCATTGGATATCTGTAGGCGCTCAGCAAGCTTACGGGTAGAAATGCCAGCTTCTTGATGTATCAGCCGCATAGACTGGAAAGTATTTCGGAGAGCCCTAAAATCGCGGGTACTGGCCATTATACTATGGACTTCATAGCTACCGCACGGTAGCTCAAAACACTACGCCACCACGCAAATCCGGAAAGGTGAAACAATTGAATCATATGCTCAAATTTGAGCATATATCACGCTTTCCAAATTTGTAACTACAAAAATTGAACGCCATCTTTATTTCTAAGCCTTCTAACCACACCATACTGAGTGTTCGGCTCGTTCGAGGTAACGCGCCAGCGTCGACACTGACTTCCATCCACCAGCCCGCATGATACCAGCAGTGTCACGTCCCATCCTTAGCAACTCCTGAGCGGCGCCCACACGCAGAGCATGTCCAGTGTAGCAGAAGTACTTGTCACGACCAATTTCTTGCAGGCAACGCTTTATGGCACGCTGTAAAGAAACTGGGTTGAGAACTCGATCAATCACCACGTTACCGTAGACGGGCCCAAACAAAAACTGCTCACCGTTGCGCTGATCCAACCACTCTCTCAACACCAGCACCGAAGTAGCTGTGAGCCACACCACCCTGCCTCGCGCCGATTGGTCCGACTTGCCACGCCTGACAAGCACACGCGCAGACCCTACATCATTCCAGTCAACGTCAGACACCCTCAACGCGACAATCTCAGATCGCCGCAAGGCCATCAAGCGCCTCGACAGTCTCTTGTAATGATTTTCCTAAACGAAGCCAAATTCACCTTAAGGTTGTAGTGCTCTAAAATGCCCCAAAGATCGAGCGGCGCGTGCCAGCCCCGTCGTCACTTCCGACAGGCATTAATCCCATCGAACAACTCCAAATACGCGTCCACCACGCCACCGCGGTCAAATCTCTGCGAAAGAGTGGTTCGCGCTCCCTCCACCAGCCGCCCCCTCAGGCCAGCATCATCCACCAACCGCCGCAGTGCGCCGGCAATGGCTCCGGCGTCCCCCACCGGTACCAGGAGAGCATCCCGCCCATCCTCAACATACCAATTCGGCCCGTCGGTCATACTCGCGACAGACGGCACGCCCACGCGCCACGCCTCAATGAGGGCATTCCCCAGTGGCTCGTCGCGCGACGGCAGGACAAAAGCGTCGGCCGCCCCAATGACCTCCGTCGGATCCTCCCGCCAACCCGCAAATCGCACGCGGTCAGACACCCCCAAGTCCTCCGCCTGCCACAACAGTGCCTCCGCCTCCGGCCCGTCGCCCACCAGCCACAGATACACGCCCGGGACTTGCGCGATGGCCTCAATCAGCAGGTCAAACCCCTTCACCTTGGTAAACCGACCAGCGCCACATACGACAAACGCACCCTCCGGCGTGTGAAGCTCCGCACGCGATACCGGAGCACCTGCCACAGGGCGAGAGAAATTCGATATAATCGGTGCGCTCCCACTCCACCCCAAGCCCTCAATGTGGCGGGCAATGCTCGGGTTATTGCACACGACGGCGTCGAGACCCGCGAAGTGGCGGACGTGGCGCGGGTAGTCGCCGAGGCGGACAATTTTTGCTGCCGCCACGTCCCGCGGGATCAATCGAGCCGCAGGTGCCCGCCACGCCATAACCGCGTCGGGCCGAAACGCGCGAATGGCACCGTGGATGCGCCACAGGTCAAACATCCCCCGCGGCGTGCGCCGTAGGAACTGACCCTCTCGGATTGCGCCAAATCCCTCCACCTCGTGCCGCCACGCGCGCCCCGGACGAATGGCGAAAGCCTGCTCAATGCCCTGCTCCGCGAAGGCGTCAGACAGCGTCACGAAGAAGCGCTCCGTCCCTCCGTCCGTCCCGGGCTGGATGTGGAATATTCTGCGGACCGTCACTGAGCACCCTCACACAAATTCATCAGCAATTCAGGAACCCACTACTTGCACCACTCGGGGATTACGGCGGCATACTCAATGCAATAATCTGGCGCCGCGAACCACACATCCGTTGCGCCGATCGAGTGGTGAACCGCCACCCACGTCTCCCTAAGCTTACGATACAGGACCGCGACGTGCGTCCCGTCCATGTACTCAGGCTCCATCTCACCACGCCGAGAGCCCGGTGTATCGTAGAGGTCAATCGCGCCACCACCCGGCCGCTGCGGAGAGAGGGAACCATATGCCACATCGCCCGCCACCCTCAACTCGTCGACGACAAACTCAATGGGCTGACCGAGGTCCCACTCCACGTGCGGACGTATCGCGTCCATCAGAGCAGCCCGCGTGGCAGTACCCCGCGCGGGCTCGGAATAACTCTGAGCAAAAACCGGGGCACCGTCCATTGCAAACACTCCCAAGACTAGAGCAAAAATTAATCTCACAGCGACGCCCTCCCAAATAAAATCACGAAGTAATCAGACGCCACGCCGCCAGAATTTGCAACACTCGGGCCACTAAAAACACGCGCCGAACACACTCAAAAACGCGCGACAGCCCAAAATCCCTAACCCACTGATTTTGCAACACGAAACGCGTTCTGCGCGCGTGGCTGTGTATTTGCGGTGTTTTTCATGAATTTCAAATGTCACGAAACATCAGTTATCAAACACGCGCGAAATCAATCTCATTTCCCCACGCGATCGCCCTGCCCCGCCCCAAGGGCCGTTTGCAAGATCAACCGGATGTCCAAAATCAGACCGCGCAGCGCGATGTAGCGGGCATCCCATGCGACGAGGCGCGCGGCGTCACTCATATCCACACAAGCAACTTGGGCAAGGCCTGAGATGCCCGGACGAATATCCAAAACGCCCGCCGCCTTCCGCAAGCGCACCAATTCCTCTTGCTCGGGCAGGCAGGGGCGTGGGCCAATAAGGCTCATATCACCCCACAGGACGTTCCAAAGCTGCGGCAGCTCATCAAGCTTGTATCGGCGCAGCTTAACCCCCAACGGCGTGACGGCGGCGCTTGAAACCTCATGCGTGCCCGCCTGTTTCGTGCCAATCGCCATAGTGCGGAATTTGTAGCAAGTGAAAACCTGCCCCCCACGGCCCACACGCGGTTGCGCGAAAATTGCAGGGCCATCGCCCTCTTTGCGGATCAAAACCCACAAGGCCAGTATAGGCAGCGCGAATAGGACCAATCCACCCACTGCGGCGGCTAAATCCATCACGCGGCTGACCGTGCGATAGGTGAGGTTGCCCCCCTGCCCGTCACTCAGCACGAGCTCACGCGGGGCGGTCCGCGCGTGATCACACAGCCACTCCGCCAGCCGCGTCACGGACAGAGTCGGCTTCAGCGCTGAAATCGGGCCAAAGGCAACCCGCGCTAGGGGCTTGGGTAAGCGGTTTAGATGGTGCAACGCGCCTGCGAATGTCGCGCCATAAATCGCGGGCAGATAAAGATGCACGATATCCCCCCCCACCGCATCGACTGCGGCAACACCATCGCGCTTGCTTTGGGCATAGGCGGATCTGTTGCCTGCTTCCAAAGCATGGGTTGAGCTGACATTGATAAACCGCACCCCCGCATCCTGCGCCGCCTGCGCAAGCGTGGCTGCGAATTCCACATTGATGGCCTGATACGCGCTCAGGCTTGCCCCCACATCTGAATTGAGCACGGCCAAATTGAGCAGCACATCTGCCCCCTGCAGCGCCTGCGATAGGTTTGCATAATCCGACACCGCACATTCGAGAAATTTCGCCTGCAGCGCCTCAGGGGTGCGGCCAAGCAGCATTACATCTGCACCGCCCGCGCGCAATTTGGGCACAAGCATTTGCCCCACAAACCCGCTCGCCCCTGCAATGACAATGCGCATGGCATCCCCCCTCATGTTGCGCCATGTTCTGTCTGATTGGGGCCGATATGGAAAGCCCCTAAACAGAGAAAAGCCTCCCGAAACCACGGGGGGCTTTGCTAAATTATCACGCGAAGTAGCCTGAGCGTCAGGCGAAAATTGAGTTCATCGTGGCCGAGGGGCGCATGACGGCTGCAACCTTTGCGGGGTCTGCGTGGTAATAGCCGCCCAAATCCACAGCCGCACCGCGACCTGCGTGCAACTCTGCCAAAATCTGCGCCTCATGTTCCGCCAGTGCTTTTGCGATTGGCGCGAATTCTGCGGCAAGGTTTGCATCCTCGCCTTGCGCGGCCAAGGCCTCGGCCCAATAGCGCGCAAACCAATAGTGGCTGTCGCGGTTATCAGGCTCGCCCACCTTGCGGCCAGGGCTGCGGTTATCGTCCAAAACGCCTTGGGTCGCGGCCTCGACCGCTTCACCCAAAACACGAGCTGCGGCATTGTTCTTCATCTCGGCCAAGAACTTAAAGCTTTCACCAAGGGCACAGAACTCGCCCAGACTGTCCCAACGCAGGTGGTTTTCACCTTGCAGCTGCTGCACATGTTTCGGGGCCGAGCCGCCTGCACCCGTCTCGAACAAACCACCGCCCTGCATCAGCTTCACAATCGACAGCATCTTGGCCGATGTCGCCAATTCAAGGATGGGGAAGAGATCGGTCAGGTAATCGCGCAGAACATTGCCTGTAATGGCGATATGGTTTTTGCCTGCGCGGATCGTCTCTAGGGCTTTGCGGGTCGCGTCACGCGGGGCCATAATGGCAAATTTGTCAGCCACACCGCGCGCTACCAAAATCGGGCGCACACAAGCAATCAATTCCGCGTCATGGGCGCGGGTTTCATCCAACCAGAACACCGCCTCACAGCCCTCGGCGCGCTGACGATCAATAGCCAAATTCACCCAATCCTCAATCGGTGCCTTGCGGGTAGAGGCCGAACGCCAAATATCACCCACCTCTACCGCGTGTTGATGGATAACAGTGCCATCTTCCAAGATCATTTGAACCGTGCCTTTTGCGGCGATTTCGAATGTGGTCGGGTGGCTGCCATATTCTTCGGCCTTTTGCGCCATCAGGCCGATATTCTGCACTGTGCCGCAGGTGGCGGGATCAAGCTTGCCCGTTTCTTTGAAGTACTTGATTGTCTCATCATAGACGGGCGCGTAAGAATTATCAGGGATCACGCAGACTACGTCATGTTCCTTGCCATCTGGCCCCCAGCCTTTGCCACCTGCACGGATCAGCGCGGGCATGGATGCATCAACAATCACGTCTGAGGGGACATGCAAATTGGTGATACCGCGATCACTGTCGACCATATACATAGGCGGGCGCGCTGCCATGCAGGCGTCAATCGCCGCTTTGATATCAGCCTCGCCTGCAACGCGGGCCAAAAGATCACCCAAACCCGAATTGGGGTTGACACCAAGTGCCGCCAAACGATCCCCAAATTCTTCAAAGACAGGCGCAAGATAGGCTTTGACCGCATGACCAAAGATGATCGGGTCAGAGACCTTCATCATTGTCGCCTTCATATGTAAGGAGAACAAAACCCCTTCTTTCTTGGTCTGTTCAATCTCGGCCGCCAGAAAATCGCTCAGCGCTGCGACACTCATGAAGGTCGCATCGACAACCGTGCCCACAGGGTAGCTGACTGCATCCTTCAACACAGTCTCAGTGCCATCTTCCGCAACGTGAACGATGCGCGCGGTTGCGGCATCTTTCAGCGTGACCGATGTTTCATTTCTGCGGAAATCGCCGACCGACATGGCCGCAACGCGGGTTTTGCTGTCCTTCGTCCAGTCGCCCATGCGATGTGGGTTGGCCTGCGCATAGGCCTTAACGGCTTTGGCCGCGCGGCGGTCTGAATTCCCCTCGCGCAAAACAGGGTTCACGGCAGAGCCCTTGATCGCGTCATATTTCGCGCGCGCGCCTTTTTCCAGATTGCTTTTAGGGCTTTCGGGATAATCAGGGATGGCATAGCCCTGCCCCTGCAATTCTTTGATCGCAGCTTGCAATTGCGGCACAGAGGCTGAGATATTTGGCAGCTTGATCACATTGGCATCCGCCGTTTTGACCAATTCACCCAAGGCAGCCAAATCATCACTTTGGCGCTGATCAACGGGCAATTGATCGGCAAAAGCCGCCAAAATGCGCCCTGCCAGCGAAATATCGCGCGTGCCAACCGAGACACCCGCCGCCCGCGCAAAGCGCGCGATGATCGGCAAAAGCGAAGCCGAGGCAAGTTCAGGTGCTTCGTCAACTTTTGTATAGATGATATCGGGGGTCTGGTCGGTCATTGCTTTGGCTCCTTAGGGAGGATGATTTCGGCATCCCATAGTATACAATTGTGCAAATGGGAAGCGCGAAGGTTGCCGCATCACAAAAATTCACAAGGGGCCTCACCCCAAGATGATCAGCCAAATTGATGAGGTCAAAACTGAAACCCCCGTGCCAACCAAAACCGAGCTGGCCGCAACGCGCCGCCCTGCCCCATACATATTCGCGAATAGATAGGCATTGGCCCCTGGGGCCATCGCGGCGGTGATGACGACCGATTTCAGATCTTCACTTGGAATATGCAAAATCTGCGATCCCATGACCCAACCAATCGCGGGATGCACAATCAGCGAGAGGATCAAGACCATTGCGATCACCCTCACCTCGCCCTCAGGGCGATAGCGATAGAGCACCCCACCCAAACCAAAAAGCGCGGTCGGCAGCCCAGCACGAGCCAATAGCGCAATCCCGTCCTCGACAACAATGGGCATGCCAATCCCAATGACATTCACGACAAACCCTGCACCAATTGCCAAGGTCAGCGAGTTGCGCGATAAGGCTCGCCCTACGGCAAGGGCCAAGATATGAGGCGCCATACGGCCCGCCTTGACACCCTCCATTGCGGTCACGCCCACCAGATAACATAGCGGGGCGTGCAGCGCGACGATTGCATAATTGCCTGCAAGGCTCTCTGGGCCATAGGCGCGCTCCATAATTGGCAGGCCCAAAAGAAGGGAATTGGCGAACATGGCCGCAAAACCAATCGCGACCGCATCCGTCCAAAGCCGCCCAAAAATGACGCGCGCCCCAAAAATACCCATAAGAAACACAAAGACAGAGCCAGAATAATAGCTAAGCAACATTGGAAAATGGAAATCTTGGCTCAAATCAAGGCGCGAAATCGCCAAAAAAAGCAATGCAGGGAGTGCAATCCCTTGCGAAAACTTCATCAGAAGATCAACACCTTCCTCAGAAAATATACCGCGCCAGACCATCAAATAGCCAAGTCCGATGACAATAAAGACGGGCATTACAACTTCGAAAAGAGCGTACATTTTCTAGATGTCCAAACTGATGCAAAGCCCGTCATAGGCGGGAGAGATATGGGCAGGCATTTCATCGCAAAGCGTTTGATAATCCAAATCGAAATGCATATTGGTCAGGATCGCGCGACGCGGGCGCGCACGGTCAATCCAATCTAGGCTTTGCTCAAGATGGGTATGGCTCGGATGAGGCGTGCGGCGCAGCGCATCTAAAATCCAACAATCCAAACCCGATAGCATCTCCCAAGCAGGCTTAGGAATATTCGAGACATCAGGCAAATAGGCCACGTCACCAATGCGAAACCCTTTCGCCATGATACGCCCATGTTCCACATCAAATGGCTGCAGCGTCACGGGACCCCCTGCCCCCGTCACCACGATCTCACCCTCAATTGGGTTCAGCGTTAAGATCGGCGGATAATCCGACCCCTCGGGCTGCACAAAAGCATAGCCAAAGCGAGACAAGAGATCACTGGACGTGGCCGCATCTGCCCAAACATTGAGGCGGGATTTCATGTTGAAGACGATCATTCGCAGATCATCCAAGCCATGCACGTGATCCGCGTGTGAATGGGTGTACACCACCCCATCGAGCGCGCCCACATCTGCATCTAATAGCTGAGCACGCATATCAGGCGAGGTGTCGATCAAGACCCGCGTTGTGCCGCCCTCGCCCAAACGCTCAACCAAGAGCGAGCAGCGGCGGCGACGGTTCTTGGGTTCCAGCGGATCACAGGCCCCCCAATTCCCCCCCAAACGCGGCACGCCACCGGATGAGCCGCAGCCAAGAATGGTATAACGCAGCTTCCCCATAACCTTACACGCCCCCCTGCCATTGGGCGGCCTTGGAAAACAGCCTGTCAAAATTTGCACTGGTCGCAGCGGCAAATTCGGCAAGGCTGATGCCAAAGAGATCTGCCCCCACCTGCGCTGTCAATGCTGTATAGCTTGGCTCATTGCGTTGTCCGCGATGGGGCGGCGGGGCCAAATAGGGGCTGTCGGTTTCGACCAAAATCCGATCAAGCGGCGCTTCGGCAAAAATGGCGCGCAATTCGTCAGATTTTGGGAAGGCCGCAATCCCTGACATTGAAAGATAAAACCCCAAATCCAACGCCGCGCGCGCCAATTCAGCCGACGAGCTGAAACAATGCATCACGCAGGAGTAAGCGCCGTTTGCATATCCTTCGCGCAGGATGTGCACCATATCCTCATCCGCGGCGCGAGCATGGATGATCAAGGGCAGCCCTGCCTCACGCGCAGCATCAATATGGATACGCAAACTGTCTTTTTGCGCCTCTGCGCTATCGGCCGTGTAGTGATAATCAAGACCCGTCTCGCCGATGCCAACAAATTTTGGATGCGCGGCAAGGGCTACTAAATCCTCAACCGTGACGGTCGGTTGATCCGCCACGCTCATCGGGTGCAGCCCTGCGGCCCAGAACACGGGCGCATGGGTCTCGGCAATCGCGCGCACCTGTGGAACGTTACCCATTTTGGTGCAAATCGTCACCATGCGCGACACACCCGCCCCGACAGCCCGAGCCACGACATCGCCCAATTCCCCCTCAAAATCAGGAAAATCCAGGTGGCAATGGCTGTCGACCAATTGCGGGGTGGCATCAGAGGAGAAGGTCAAGCGGTCACCCATGGGCTAAAAGATCAGTCTCGCAGATTTTGGCGCAGCAAGGGGGGTGATACACACCTCAAGGAGGATCACGCCATCACACGCGGTGCCGCTTTTTCCATGCTTATGATCATATCAAGGATCAAAGCGGCAGGGTCAAGGTTCACCGCGCGCCCCCGTCGCGCCTTAGCGGACAAACGATCCGCCAGATCGGCCCATCCGCGCCCCTCATAGGGGCTTGGCGAAAGACGCGCCAAAATCGCCCCCTCGCCCGTGACAATGTCGGGGGGCATTGCGCCAGTTACACCCACTCGGGCCAATCGCGCCAACAACCGATCCAAAAGCGCAAGCATCAGATCAAACTGCGCTTCCCCTGCTTTGCCCGTGACCTGCTCGGAGAGGGCCATTACTTGGGCGCGATCCAATCGCGGCAATGTGCCAATCAGCGAAACCAACGAACCGTAAAGCGACAAACCGCCCCCCTCAATCATCTGCGCGGCCACCCCAACCGATCCATTGGCCAATTCAACCACCGCGCGCGGATCTTCCACTGGCACATCAATGCTGTGCATGGCTTGGGCCATCTCATCTGCCCCAAGCGGGTTGAGGCGCAGAGTGCGGCAGCGCGAGAGGATTGTGGGTAAAAGCTTGGCGGGTTGATGCGCAATCAACAGCAAAACCGCATCCTCAGGCGGTTCTTCAAGCAGTTTGAGCAGCGCATTGGCCGCGTTGCGGTTCATCTCATCCACCGCATCAACAATCACCACACGCCGCCCGCCATCTACGGCGGAAAGTCCAAAAAATTGGTTCAGGCGGCGTACTTCATCCACTGTGATTTCGGCGGAGAACTTCTTGGTTTTTTCATTCCATCCGCGCCGCAATAGCAAAAGCCGTGGCTCAGACAGCGCCCGCAAACGCCGTGCCACGGCCCCCTTAGGATCGGTGACGAAGCCCTGCGGATCAGGTGGCATGTCGAACAAAGAAACCCCCGCATCATTGGGGATGTTCAGTAATTGCTCCGCTGCTTTCCAGGCGAATGTAGCCTTGCCGATGCCCTTTGGCCCCGAGAGCAGCCACGCGTGATGCATCCGATCAGAGGCAAGCGCCGCACAAAACTCTGTCACGGCGGCGGTGTGACCAATCAGCTGAGGGGCATGTCGCGGATGCGGCAGGCCCTCGGCGGCATCCGCCTCAGGCAAGAGATCATCATCCGTCATAGTCGCGCCCCCACAATACGCGAGACATCCTGTGCGATCGTCTCAGGGGATTGATTGGCATCAACCAGCGCGCAGCGGTCGGGGAAATCGCGGGCAAGCGCCTGAAACCCAGCCCGCAGCCGCTCTTGAAAGGCCAATCCCATTTCCTCGAAACGATCTTCGCCCGATTGTCGCGCCAACCCACGGGCCAAGGCCACAGCAGGATCCATGTCCAAAATCAATGTCAGGTCAGGCTCTACCCTGATCACGCGGGCATGGATGTCATCAACAAGTCCGCGCAAATCGCCGCGCGCAGCCCCCTGATAAACGCGGGTGGAATCCGCAAATCGATCACAAATCACCACGGCCCCACGGGCAAGCGCAGGCATAATCGTGCGTTCAAGGTGATCACGGCGCGCGGCAGAAAAGAGCAAGATTTCTGTCTCGGGCGACCAGCGATCTGGATCCCCCTCAACCAACAGCTTGCGGATATCCTCCGCCCCCGCCGCACCGCCGGGTTCGCGTGTCTCGATCACATCACGGCCAAGGCCCCGCAGATGCGCCGCCAAAAGGCGGCTTTGCGTAGATTTTCCCGCCCCATCTATACCTTCAAGACTGATAAACAGCCCGCCTGCTGCGCCCGACATTCAATTATCGCTCAGGCTAGACACCTGACCCATAACCGCCGCCATTGCGTGCGAGGTTGCGGCCCCCAGACGCCCCATTATGCCTGTCTGCGCCACATCGGTGGCGGCAATCAAGGGCACTGTTATCGGCGCAAGCCCCTCGACCGCAATGTGCAGCTCACCCAAAGGCGTGCCCGCCACAATCGGCGCAGGAATAGGGCCAGACAGCGTGACCTCCGCCTCAAGCAGCCCGCCCGTGACCGTCAATTGCGGCAATAGCATCCGCACATCATCGGCCACAGTCAAAGGCACAGTGGGGGTTTCGCCCAAGAACACAGGCGCCTGCGCCAAAGTATCCCCCGCTGCGATTACATCGCGCTCGACAAATTGGCGGAAGGCCCAATTAACGATCCGCTCCGCCTCACCGGCGCGAGCATCGGCCGTAGGCAAGCCTGAAATAACAAAAGTCACGCGGCGATCACCTTGCACGGCAGAGCCGACCAAACCATAGCCTGCCTCCTCGGTATGGCCCGTTTTAAGACCATCAGCCCCAATGCCCAATCCCAAAATTGGGTTGCGGTTAAAGCGATTGTCAGGCGCGCGGTTGTCGAAGGGAAATTCACGCTCGTTGAAATAGTGATAATATTGCGAAAACTCGGTGATCAGACGCTCAGCCAAAGTGCCCAAATCGCGCATCGACATCAAATGACCCGCAGCGGGCCAGCCGCTGGCGTTTCGAAAGGTTGCCGTATCCATACCCAATTGCCGTGCGCGCTCTGTCATCAGCGCGGCAAATCCCGCCTCAGTGCCATCAGGGCTAAGCGCCTCGGCCAAAACCACCGTTGCGTCATTGCCAGACAACACCACGACCCCACGGATCAAATCTTCGACCTGCACGCGGTCGGTTGTGTTGAGAAACATGGTTGAGCCACCATAGGACATGGCATGCTCTGACACGGGCAGTGCGGTTTCCAAAGTGAGGCGCCCATCTTCCAGCGCCTCAAACGTCATGTTCAACGTCATCAACTTGGACATAGAGGCAGGCGGCAAAGGCACATCCGCATTCAGCGCAAAAAGAACCTGCCCTGAATTATGATCCACTACATAGGCCGATCCTGCCTGTGTCTCAAACCCTTGAGCCCTGGCCGCCTGAGGCAGCAAAATCCCCAAGGCCAAGGCCAAACTGCAGCTAAAACTGCCGAGTGTCTTTGCCAGTGTCACGCCCATTCCCCACCTATCACTCGACCCGCAGGGTTTGGCTGCGGGTTTAATTGGTTACAAAATACGCATCTTAAAACCCAAGCATGCGTGCAACGTCCAAATTATTGGCCCGCTCCGCACTTGTCGAGGCAGGCCCAATCACCACCAGGCAAAAACGGCGACCATTGGAGGTCGGATCATAGATGGTGGGCTGCAATCCAGAATTTCGCAAGGCCTACGCGGCGTTATTTGCATTTTCTTGCACTGTAAAAATACCAATTTGCAAGAAAAGGCCGCTCAAGATGGCTTGTGACAATGGGTGTGCGGCTTGAGTGGGCTTTGGGCGCAGAGACAACGTAAAAATTCATGCTGCCTCATTTTGACCACAGAGAAATTCAAACCCTATACCCCTTCCAGAATCGCCTTTCACGAGCTATCCCACGCAGGTCGGAGGAGTGGCAGAGTGGTTTAATGCACCGGTCTTGAAAACCGACGTACGTCAAAAGCGTACCGTGGGTTCGAATCCCACCTCCTCCGCCACATTTCTTTACTAAATTATTGATTTTAAAATATAAAATATCGACCTAGAGGCCTTATTCCCTCTTTTGTTCCCCCGTTTCGATGCACACACACCGTAATTAAACCCTCCGGGCAATAATGGCTGGTTTGCTACGATTCCGGAATTGTAGAGCTGAGATCTGCGCCTAAGTTGACAAGTAATGCAGAGCCCTGTGCAGTGAAGGGGCGTCAAACAGGTAATGCAAACGATGTCGAGGTAATGCTTCCAATCGAATGGTTGACTGAATGTGTGGTTCCCAGAGCCTCCGATAGTTTCTCGCAGGAGGCTAGGCAGGCTTTGATAGTGAAACTGGGATCAGGGTTCCTCAATCTCGCGGATGAATGGTCTTTGCTTGAATCTCAGATTACGCCGTTAGATGAGATTTGGGAGTTCGACAGCCCCGCAGAGTATTGGGCTTCTTTGTGTGGTAGCAGTGGGATCGCTTTGGTTAGAAGCCAAAAAGTAATTGCCGAAATTACATGCGAGATGAACTAGCGCACGTCGATGTCATATTATTTTCGACCAGAGTGGAGAAAGATACGCCTTGCGATATTGGAGCGGGATAACTGGCAGTGTCGTGAGTGCAGCAAGAGTATCAAAGGTCGTAACGCGCATGTTCACCACAAACTGCCAAGGGCTTTGGGCGGTCTGGATGTCGATGAAAATCTAATCTCTTTGTGCAGTGCGTGTCATGCAACCAAACACGCGAACTTGCATGTTGGTCTTAGCACGAGGTTCCTGCAGGGGACCGCAGTTAAGCTCGCAAAATTATTTGGTGGCGATGATCTAAAGAGATTTAATCCTGATCGGCTTGGTGTCGCCCTTCGATATATGGGAGTAAAACGCCTGCGTCCAAACCAGCTAGAACCAATTGTTGCGGCGTTGAGTGGTGACGACATTCTCTTAATAAGTCCAACTGGAAGCGGGAAAAGCCTGTGCTTTCAGGTTCCTGCGCTTCTCGCCGGGTCTCACTCAATAGTAGTTTCCCCTTTGAAAGCCTTGATGGTGGATCAGGTTGTCGGTTTGCTGCGCCGTAATTTTCCTGCAACTTTCCTCAACAGCGACCTTTCTGATGACGAAATGAGCAAGCGCCTTTCTCTGCTTGAAAAAGGGATATTCAAACTCCTTTATCTCGCACCTGAAAGATTTGCTCCGAGCCGTAAGCGCGGAAAAGAACTAAAAACACTTAGAGAAAACCCTCCGCAACATTTGATAATTGACGAGGCTCACTGCATCGACAAGTGGGGTTTGGCGTTTCGTCCAGAATATGCCAAGCTTGGAGTGTATCGTCAGCAACTTGGTAATCCCCAAGTTCTTGCATTTACGGCTACGGCTAATCCGGAAACACGAAATGAAATCCTGCAATCTTTGAAAGCAGAAAACGCCAAAGTCTTTGTGGAAGATTTGGATCGAAAGAACATAGCTTTGGCGCGCCTGCAAATGCATGACGATAAAAAGCGAGCAAAACTGATTGCTGAGCTGCACACTGCAATGCGCCTCAGGTCATCTGGAAAGACGCTGGTATTTGTTCCGACCATCGCGCTTGGTGAGGAAGTCGGCGAGCTACTCAAGAAGCAAGGTATCGAAGCAAAATTCTTCTATGGTCGGCTTCCGTCGATGGAACGTGAGTTGATCATTCAAGGGCTACACAATGATACTGCTGACGAGCGCAGCGCCGACAGTGGCTGTGTAATCTGCACAAATGCCTTTGGAATGGGAATGGATATTCCAGACGTAAGATTAGTGTTTCATTGGCATCATCCACCTAGCGTAGAGGATTATGCGCAAGAATTTGGCCGAGCGGGACGTGATGGAAAGCAAAGCCTTGCTGTAGTTTTTACCAAGAAAGCCGATGAAAACCTCCTGAACTTTATGGCTGAAAAATCTGTTGGTAAAAGTAAAATTCTGGGTCCGGCAAAAGCGCTGGCATTGGACAAGGTCAAAAAATCGATACAGAAAATGAAGACGTTCGCTAACCAGCGCGATCACTGCTTTAATCAGCTTTTGCTCGAAGAACTTGGATCGGCCACAAAGCCAATTCCACGTCTAAGCAAGTTCTTTTTAAACCTAGCTTTTGCAAAGAGGCAGAAGCGGGAACGTCGTTACTTTTGCTGTGATGGGTGCTGGAGGAAGAAACACAGCGGTCATGCTACTAATTTCGCGCGAGATGTTGTGGAGAAGATGGGCTGACATCACTAACAGCGTGGTCAGGTGCACTTTTTTACCGCAGTGGCGGTGCAGTATATGAAATAGCTTAGCAAGCCACCCCACCACGGTCATATCGCCGCTACGGGCCTGCTACCGGTTTATCTTTGGGTGGTCTGGATTAACGAGCCACGCACCGTGTCTGAAGCCAATGCTGTCCCAGTTCACGTGGTAAGTCAGATTACGGTATCTGTTGCTTTAGCTTTCGTTTAGATGTTGAGATCTTTTCCAAATGCTCAATTCAATGGATAGAAATCCACGACCGAGGTTGAACATGTATTCATCTGTCAGAATTTTACATCGCACAATTTTGACCATTGCTATGATGGTAATGTCAACCGTGGCGCACGCCGAAAGCATAACGCTACAAATACAAACGGCCTTGTCCGAAAGAGGTTATAGCGTAGGGACGTTGGATGGAATTTGGGGGGGGAAAACTCGTTCAGCTCTAGAGCTGTTTCTTAGTGATAACGATTTGGAATATGATGGCGCATTAAGCCATGATGCTTTGCAACTTTTAGGAGTTACTCGCGCACCAGTAGACGTTGAACACCATTCAGCAAGGACATTATCACCCGCGCACAATCCACAGTGGCAAGATTACAGTGACGCCATTGTTTCACCTTTGCGTGGCCTGACTGTTCCATCAAACTTTACCTTAGTAGATGACTGGTCAACTCTGATGAGTGTGCATATGACCCACCTGAGTGGTCAATATGACGTTGCATCACATTTTTATGCGCCGCGGATTGATTTCGATAGATGTGTAGACGATCTGTCGTCAACAACTTCAACAACAAGTTCAAGGTCTGGCCAAGAAGGCGTTGTTCCGATTAGTGCTATGTGCCATGCGATGCTTGCAACGCGTTTCAATAACAACCCTAGTAGATATGCTAGCTCCTATGCCAACATATTACTTAACTGGCTGGACCAAAGCACTCTGAAAAATGCGAACTACTTGCAGTCTAGGTTCCCCAACAGACCAACCGACTTTAATTACGCACTTTACAGCAATGTTGCAAAAGTTATGGCGCACTACGCTCTTTATCATCGGCTCTACGAGTTCGATGATTTAACTCATGCAGCCATAGTGCAAATGCTGGAAGAGTTCGTGTCCACTTATGAGTATTATCCAGCCTATCAAAGAATGGGGCAGTATTTTTCATTACTATGTGACCTCAGCAGAGCTGAAGTGATCGGGAGCAACGATTTCTGTGGATCTTGGAATACGCGAATGGCCGTTGGTGCAACGCTATTCGGCCTCGAATTTGAAAGCCAAGTTATATTTGATAAAGGTATACAGCACATCGAAATCATGCTCGCCATGTTTGATCAAAACGCAATGTATGCTGCGCAGATTGGCCGGGGGCGTGAAGGTCTATCATACGCAGATCAGGTTAGTCCTGCTATTGATCAACTCGATTTCGCATTTGAGAAAGCATTTGGAATTGACTTCGCTAATATGGAAACTGTGCACGGTACTACACCGGGTCTTGTCTATCAGACGATGTTGAAAGTGGCCAATAATCCTGAATTGATGCTTCCTTACTATAATCCGGATTCCGACCCAACCGCACGTTATCGTGGTGAATTTCGGGACATGGTCGCAGAAATAGAAAATGGCCAAAGGCCGGTTCAAGATGTCTGGGAAGCCTTTAGTGAGCGTAGATACATTTTGACAGTACCCGGTCTAGCTCGCGAGTTTCATCCTGAGCTGTTCTCCAGTTATTGGGGTCAGCGTAACAAATTTGATTATGAGTTTGGTAATCGCATCACTGGTTTCAGCATACTAACCCTTAGAGAGGCTAGCTGGAGAGGCCAAGCAGTTTCTAATCCTGTAAGCGTTACGCAAGCAGCGCCTAGACCTGTAGGCGCTAGGCAGGCCGTGGACGAATGGTTGCGTGGCCACGTAGAAAATTTAGAGGCATATGGTCTGTATGAGAGTTCAATTTCTTTTATTGATGCACAATCGCGTGAGGGAGGGGACCAGAAGCTTAGGTTCGTTGCAGTAGTAGCAGACGTTGATGGAAACGAAGTGTTCAACGGTAGAGTCAATTACTACGTAGGTGAAACTGGAGGCTCAATCGGAATAGATCTAGTGCCAATTTTTGAGACAAATCTAACCTTTGCGAGAGATTGGAATTCCGTTGTTGAACAATGCGGAGATTCATATGAAGTGTCTTCTGACTGGGTTGATATACCTGTTACGAAAAGAGATGATATGTATATGAATGCTTGGGATTGTATCGTTCAAGCAGATGTTTCTGACCAGTCGAAAATGTTATTTGCATCGTGGATAACCATCGCAAAAAACATTGACCAAGAATCTGAAAACTTCAGATAAATGTTTGTTTTGTTTTCGCAAAAATCAATCAAGTACCTCCAGATACACGCTTGCATCTAACTGGTCATAAGTTCGGCGACACAGGTAGTGATGACTACGGAGAAGGCCCTTCTCTTGAAGTGAGACTGGAAGCATTGGACTCGCTGCAACATCCTTGGCTGGAGAAGACAATGCACAGGTATGTTGAACTCTAGCTCTTCGGTTTCCACCGCAGCTTGCGTCTAGCATTTGGTGTCTCAAGATGTTTGTAGTCAGCGTCAGGAAACATTGGGATGTCTAAAGCTAGCTCAAGCTTGACCATCTCTGCTGCTAGATCACGCCCATCATCCAAAAACAAATTATAGTTTTATTTTATCGTGAGCCTCATCCAGCTGGCTCTTTGAATGTGCCGTCAATACGTCTTTTGCCATCAATAAAGGTACTGGAACCGCATTAAAAATGGAAAAACTATGAAGCGATAACATTAAGCCTTTTGCTATGTTTGGGATTGGTAAAACGATGAAGAAAAAACACAAACTCAACAGTGCTAAAGCAAGCGTTATCCCAAGAAATATCCAGGCTGGCCCGAGTAACCATAAACAAACAAATTTCATAGAGGCTTTCTTTACCCCTTCAAATTCGTCAGGGCTTTTTCCCATATGCACCTGGTAAGCTATATATGCATCAACTGGAACAAGTGCTTTATCAAATGGAGACAAAGCGTAAGTTGCTAAATTTTGAAATCTACCACTGCAGGTGGACGGTATTTTGGACATCGCTTTAAAAAAAAGAACCAATGACCAACCACCAAAAACAAAAAATACATTGTCATATCCAGGTTTCACGTCAGTTCTCCTTCCAGAATGTTACCTTTTAAATATAAAATAGTATGCAAGGTTGATTCAACAACGTTAGCCCCATTGAGCTACCGTGCTGTATGTTCAAGGAAGATTTATAATGATTAAAGTCTTTTTTCTAAAAACTCTAACGATGGCGATAGTAATGTTTCTAATCACTGAAGTTACAAGTGCCGCATCATTCGATTGTAGTAGATCGCAAACCTTCGTTGAAAAAACAATCTGTTCAGTACCAGAATTGTCGTATCTTGATGAGCTTATGGCTAATAATTACTGGGCAATGCGTGGAGCAAATATTGGTGACGGAGCAATGGATGATCTAATGTCTACTCAGCGTGAATGGCTTGCGACTAGAGATCAGTGTGAGAATGTAGACTGCCTGCTAGATCAATACCTACAGAGAATTGAGCAGATTTGCATGTACCCTGTTATAAAAGGCGTATTTCCAGATTGTCGTGAAGCCTATTAACCAGCCTTTTGTATTCAGTAGCCATACCGACATCCTTCTGCGCTTGTTTGTGATCTACAAGCATTAATCCTTATCGTTACTAGTATAGGGTAGCTTGGGGCGAATGCACTCAATCCTGAGTGGCTACCTCAATTCGTTTACTCAGCCAAAGCTGACCCTGCCAACGTAGCGGCTACGATGATTGTGGCTAAGAGGATGCGCTTCACGGCTTGGCCAAATTCGTATTTACGATTTTACGATCACTGATGGCATCTCTGGCTTCTTCAGCACGATCATAGATGGCAGGCGCTGCAGCATCTCTGACAGCAGCATCCCGATTTTGTCCACCACCAATTTTGCCATCAGCCAATGCTTTGCTACAGGGAACAGGTCCGCATATGGAGCATCACACCCACCATTGGATCATAGTGACAGTCTTCGTTTGGATCAGTATCACACGCGTGTTTAAGGCCCACAGATCCGCACGTGTGGGCCAGATGACGTTACAATGATTTGTTATGAGTATATTATACCGCTCATAGCTGACATGATGTAGATATGGAATACAAGCATAACGGCGCTGACAATGATTGGCTCATTAGTTGCGTTTACACCTTCTATCTCAGCCCATGCGCTATTCTTCGTAGTGTAGCTGAAGTATAGGAATAATGCTGCCCAGATCGTTGAGAAAGCAAATAGTTCCCATGCACCTGCTGGTGAGGTGAACAGGATAATCGCATACATCACGCCCTGCGTTAGAGCATAACAACCACATATCTTTACCATGCTCTCAGATGCTGCTCCAATACCCCACTGAGCGATTGCAGCGTCTGTCTGGAAAAGGCATCTAAACCCATAATAAAGTGCCATAAGCGTGGGTATTAGGATCGCAATAAAATTAACTACTCCACCACTAGCTTCGATCATTTTACTACTCCCTATTGTTGGTATGTTGATCATAGCACACAACATTTTGATTTTCTAATTTTTATTTTCCATCAGGACGCACCACTACTGAATCTGGCTCAGTAGTTTGACAGCGAAGTTCCTCGTTCATCGGATGAATTTAATCGCCGTTACTTCTAACGAACCTCCAGATCCCCACCTCTCAGCCAAAGCTGGCCCTGCAAAAGTAGTGGCTGCGATGGCTGTAGCAAAGATGATGCTCTTCATGGCGTGGCCTTATCATCTATCGCCTGCACGATCGGAGATGGCATCTCTGGCGGTATCCTTGGTATCGTTAGTTACACTAGATGATACGGCAATCGAGGCTAATTGCCTGGATGCAGATGCTACCAACAAGCCTAGTAGCGATGTGTCAGCTTGGATACAGCGTCACAGCGTTTGGTATCAGTCACCAAATCAAAAGTACGGAGACAACAATAGAAATTTCAGCCTTTCTGATTTATAATATGTGTAGAACGTCATTCACCACACGCTTGGAGGCAAACATGAAATCCATAATGTCACTCGCTATTGCAGCGCTAATCACACTTATGGCAAACGCAGCGTTAGCCTGCCCTGATTACTCGGAGTGGGGTCGTGAAAGCTATAACGCCAGCGGTAATCAACTCTATCAACCACAGTTTTTTAATGTCGTTGCTGGGGGAGAAAACTATCTGCAAAACTGCAGGCACATAAACCCTAGAACGGACCGAGGGCCAGGCTATTTTACAACTGCTCCAGACTTCACCTTTGATCTAAAAGGTATGAGAGGCTATGAGCTTCACATTAGCGTAGTGAGCCAATGTGACTCTGCACTGCTTATAAATACAGGAAGTGCAAACTGGTACTACGATGACGATGACAATGGAAACCTAGACCCAAAAATCATCCTTACTCGTCCATCAGACGGTTACATGGACATTTGGGTTGGTACCTTTGACGGGAAATATTGTGACGCCACGTTGCGCCTGGAAACTTTTTGATAGGTCTGTGAAGGGGGCAAATTCTCTAATGTCTGCCCTTTTCACTCACTGCTCCTAGGTTCCTCTAACTAAGCTAAGGGGCGATTTCATATGGAATATTTCCTTATGATTTCCGGATCAGGCTCCACACCGATGCCTGGAGCACTAGGGACAGTTACATAGCCTTGATTGTTTTTTACCTGACCCAAAACGTTGAGAGGCTCCTTCAATAACTCGTCACGGAAGTGATTGTGTGTTGTATCCAACTCCAGCATCGGTTCCCATTGGTGCATACCGCCTGGGATGGATGGCATAGCCGCAAGAAGTTGTAAGTTTGTTGCAACAGCTATTGACGACCCCCAAACATGATTAATGACCGGGGTGAAATGGGCGTGGCATAGAGCTAGAACTCGTAGATATTCAGAAATACCGCCGAGGGCACAGACTTCAGGTTGAGCAATATCAAGACCACGATTTTCTAAAATAGTTCGCCAACCCCAACGGTTAAATTCTGCTTCACCGCCCGATATGTTTACAGAAAGACCTTGACGTAGTTCACGATAACCATCGAGATCCTCAGGTGCCACAGGCTCTTCGAACCAATAAGCGCCCATCTCCTCTAACGCTCTTCCTACGTAAAAGGCATCAGAGGTTGTGTAGCAGTGGTTGGCATCAACCATAAACTGGCCTCTTGTGCCCACTCCGTCTGCGACAGCGGCGCAAAGCTCAACATCAGCTTTCGCCCCAAGCCCAACTTTCATTTTAGTGGCGTGGAAGCCCATTGACAGAATGCGGGATGCCTCATCCTTGAAGCGCGATTTATGGTCAGCCAAACTTTCTCGTTTTAGCATCATGCCGTAACCGTAGGCTTTTACACTATTGCGATGCGCGCCGCCGATAAGCTTGTGCAAAGGTAATCCAGCGACCTTACCTGCAATGTCCCATAGGGCTATATCTACGCCAGACAGAGCCTGTAACGGCATACCCTTTTGACCATGATCTCTCGTCAGATTGTAAACATTATGCCAAGTAACATCACGATCTAACGGGTCCGAGCCCAAGATCATCGGTTGTATGACTAGTTCGACAATGCCTTTGTTTGCGATTGCAATGTTTCCAGCGCCAAAGCACTCACCCCATCCTGTTACACCTTCATCGGTTTGCACTTCAACCAAGTGCGCACTTCGCTTTGCGTAGAATTGCTGGGAATATCCAAGTTCTTCTGGCAGTTCATATTGTAGAACATGGCTCTTTACTTTGGTTATTTTCATAATTGCCTTCACCTGAAAAATAGACCCAAACTCGCAAAAGCCATCCACACCTGGGTCAAGCAAAATTGCCGAGCGTTATTAAAAGACAATGGCAATTATAGAATCAAACATAAACAAAAAAGGAATAATTTAATGATCACGCCCCAGTTTTGTGAACAAATGGCCCATTACAACAGTTGGCAAAATAGCAACATCCACTCAAGCCTAAGTGCCTGTTCTCATCAGGTTTTAACTACTGATCGTGGCGCCTACTTTGGGTCAATACTTGGCACACTCAATCACCTTCTTTGGGGCGATCAGATTTGGATGTCACGTTTTGACAATGGTGAAGGTCCAAGAGTGTCCGTTGATCAAAGCTCGAAACTTACAAATACGTTTGGAGACTGGAATGAAGAACGTGAAAAATTAGATCGGCGTATAATGACATGGGTTTGTGATTTAACTCAGGTCAAACTCGAGGCACAACTCACTTGGTTCTCAAGAGTTTATCAAAAAGAAATCAGCATTCCTAAGTCTCTCGCTATTGTTCACATGTTCAATCATCAGACCCATCACAGAGGCCAAATCCATGCGATGATGACTAGTATCGGAATCGAAACGATGCCTACAGATATCATCGCTATGCCATAGTAATTCAGATTTTTTATGGGTGTTTTCGTTCTACTGATGGGGGCTTATCCTTTGGCGATAGGAGCAAAGCAAAACCTTGAAATATGACGCTAGCGGCTGCCCCGCAAAGCGTCACGCGGGCAGGGCTGTTTTTCTTAGGATTGTGCGAAAGACGCCCGGCGCGTTAGGCGCTGATAGAGGTGACCTTGGCACCCGCAGCCAGTGCTTTACGCGGATCAAAGAAAGGTTTTTCCACAACACGCGCCTGACGCGGACCCTCATGCGTTTTGACCTCTAATTCTGTGCCAAGCTCTGCCGCGGCCAGATCGACCATTGCCAATGCAATATTGGCCTGCAGCCGCGGGGAATAGACCGCAGATGTCACTTTGCCCACAGGCTGCCTCTGATGCGACAGCCCCCAGAAAAGGGTATTTGGTGTGGCCAAGGGCGCCCCATCCAAAATCACGCCCGCCTGACGGCGGGTAATCCCATTCTCACGGATACGTTGCAGCGCGAATTTTCCGATAAAATCCGCCTCCATCTCGAGATCGACCAAGCGATCAAGACCCAATTCAAACGGGTTGGTCTGGATATCTGCATCCGCGTGATAGGACAGCATCCCCCCTTCAATGCGGCGGATTGTGGAGGTGTGACCTGGTTTCAAACCCATCGGCAGACCCGTGGCCATGATCCGTTCCCACAGCGCATCCCCATATTCGGAATTGCGCAGATAAATTTCGTAGCCAAGCTCGCTTGACCATCCTGTGCGGGACACGATCAGGGGGATGCCGTCTAACTCCACCTCGCGGAACCAGTAATAGCGCAGATCGGCAATCTCATCGCCAAACAGCGCCTTCATAATCTCGCCTGATTTCGGGCCTTGCAGCTGAAGGGGCGACACATCAGGCTCGGTGATTGTGACATCCATCCCCGAATTCACCGCCACGCCCTGCGCCCACAACAGGATATCGCTATCGGCAAGCGAGAACCAAAAATGGTTTTCGCCAAGGCGCAGAAGGATGGGGTCATTCAAAATCCCACCTGAGGCATTAGTCATCAAAACATATTTGCACTGGCCCACCGCCATGTTGGACAGGTTGCGTGGCGTCAGCATCTGCACGAATGCCGCCGCATCTGGACCTGTGACCTCAACCTGACGCTCCACCGCGACATCACAAAGGATCGCATCATTGACGAGGTTCCAGAAATTCGCCTCAGGATCGCCAAAATCGCGGGGGATATACATGTGGTTGTAAACCGAAAACCCCTGCGCGCCCCAGCGCACTGTCGCGTCAAAATAGGGCGATTTGCGAATTTGCGTGCCAAACCCAAAATCCTGAACCTGCATCTGTGCCTCCCTCAGATGATATCGGCGGGAGGATACCCTCCCCTAATCAGCGGGATTTAAGGCAGGTTGGGTGCGCGGCGAGACTAAAAACGGCCTATTCAAAGACCAGTCAGACTGAAAAAATTGGCATCGCTAGTCTGGCTAGACTAAACCGCCCTAGGGCGTTTTGCGCGCTTGCGTCACCAGCTTTGCCAGATTGGGCTGTTCAGCCTTGACCAAACGCGTTGCAAAATAGGTCATGTAGCGTTCAATCAGCAGATCAGCCAGCAGCATGGTTTCCATCAAATCTTGGAATTCGGCCATGGATGTGGTGACAACTGTCATCACATAATCCGACCCACCCCCTGTTGAGACGCAATTGATGATTTCATCACGGCTTAGTACATAGGCCTCAAAGCGCTCAAAATCCGTTTTGCGGTGGCGGGAAAGCGAGAGGGTCACAATCACCCGCGTGGTGTCAAGCACAGCATCAAGGACGATATCCGCGTGATATCCTTTGATATATCCCGCAGCCCGCAACCGCGCGAGGCGCGCCCAACAAGGCGTGGCAGACAGGTTCACCAATTCTGCCAGTTTTGTTTTGCTCAATTGGCCATGCTTTTGCACCGCACTAAGAATGCGGATATCCGTTGCATCAAGGCCCAGTCGATCTCGCAAAACACACCCCCCCACTCATCACCGCTGCCCTCTAGCATGGGGGCAGGCGCGAGCAAAGGCCGCAATGATTGCGACCCTTGGGGCAACCACGGCGGCAGGATCGGCGCAAAGGCGGTGACAATGGAAAAAGCTGCCCTATCTTAATCCCATGACCGAGCAAAGCCCCCCTTCGACCCCACAAATCGAACTGCTTTACAACGCCGATTGTCCCATCTGCAATTGGGAGATCAATCAGTATAAGAAACACGCACCCAACCATCTGCGTTTTATCCCCATCACTGATGAGACCGCCGCAGATTGGGGCGTCAATCCTGATACGGCTTTGCGGGCGCTGCATTTGCGAGACACGGGAAACCCTGAACTGCATCAAACGGGAGTTACGGCCTTTTTGGTGCTTTGGCAGGCTATGCCACGCACAAGATGGATGGCGCATCTAGTTGCAACATGGCCACTGCGCGTGGTGGTGGATTTGGTCTATCGTAAACTGGCCGCACCCACCCTTTATTATTTGCACAAACGGCGCAGTGCAAAACAGGGAGGCAGACCTTGAAGCGTATCCTTATCGCATGGACCCTCTTGAGTTTCGTAGTCGCAGGTCTGACTTTTGCAACTGCCGCCCCACCCTATCAGCTGGAGCTGAGCTGTCGCGCGGGGGATATCACGGCCACAGTGTGGGCAGATAAACCAAGGCGCTATTTCGTGTCTCTCGGCGCCACGCCACTACCACAGGCCGAAATGAACGATGGGCAAATGCGCTTCACAGCACAATTTGCGCATCACATCACTGTTCGGGGTGAGGAAGTGACCTTTTACCTTGAGAACGGGTCGTATTTGGGCGCTTGGACGGATACGATCAACGAATTATGGCTCTATCGTGACGCCACGGGCACGGTTTACGATAGCGCCCTTGTCCTGCCCTGCACATAGGGGCAGAATGGCGGGCATCTGTTATTGGCCCTTTACGCATCGGCCTTCGCAGATTAGGCAAGCGCTAACGTGATCCTTTCAGGAAAAGCCAAAATGTCGGTTTCCATGTTCTCTACCTTTGTTAAACCCATGCATCCCGAAGGGCGCAAGTTCGTGGCCATTGCGGCGGCGATTACGCTTGTCCTCTTCGCGCTATGGGAACCTTTGGGGTGGATTGGCACGGGCCTGACAGTGTGGGTCTATTACTTCTTTCGCGACCCAGAGCGCGTGACCCCAGACCGCGCAGGGGTTATGGTTTCTCCCGCTGATGGTGTGGTCTCCTTACTTGAACCTGCGACCCCGCCTGTTGAACTTGGCTTGGGCGATGCCCCTATGACCCGCATCTCGGTTTTCATGTCCGTCTTTAACTGCCACGTGAACCGCATCCCCGCAGCGGGGCGGATCACGGCCGTGGCCTATCATAAGGGTAAATTCCTCAACGCCTCCCTCGACAAAGCCTCGAGCGACAATGAGCGCAACGGCATCGCTGTTGAACTGTCCGATGGCCGCAAATACGGCGTGGTGCAGATTGCAGGATTGGTTGCACGCCGCATCCTGTGCTGGAGCGTTGTGGACGAGGCAATGGAGCGGGGACAACGCTTTGGCTTGATCCGCTTTGGGTCACGGCTTGATATCTATCTTCCAGAGGGCGCTGAACCTTTGGTGGCAATCGGACAAACCATGGTCGCAGGGGAGACTGTGATCGCCACATTTGACCCTGACGCGCAACACTAAGGCCCGCGGTGATGAAACGTCTGTTTTCGCGCAATTCTGGAAATGAGGGGGTGCCTTTCGCCCTGCTGTTGCCCAATCTTGTTACTTTGACAGGCATGTGTTTGGGCCTTACCTCTATCCGTTTTGCGATGGATGGGCGGTTCAAGACAGCGGTGGTATTGATCCTGCTTGCGGCTGTGATGGATGGGCTAGACGGGTTGATCGCCCGCCGCTTGAACGCCACCTCTCGCCTTGGCGCAGAATTGGACAGCCTGTCAGATTTCTTGTGCTTTGGGGTCGCGCCCGCGCTGCTTGTCTATCACATGGTCTTGGATGGAACTGGGTCTTTGGGATGGATCGCGGTCTTAACGTTTGCGGGGGCAAGTTGCCTGCGCCTTGCGCGCTTTAACGTAATGCGGGCCGAACCTGAAAAACCAGAGGACATCACACCCGATCTGGATGATGTCATCGAAGAAGTCGAAAACAGCAAACCCCATTTCGTAGGCGTGCCTGCCCCAGGTGGTGCAATGTTGGGTCTGCTGCCGATTTACTTGGTTTTTGCGGGGTGGAATTTCCCAATTATGCAGCCGTTCGCAGCCGCGCTCTGGCTTGGAATTGTGGCGATTTTGATGATCTCCACGCTGAAAACCTTTTCGCCAAAAGCGCTGAAAATTCCGCGCTGGGCAATCGCGCCTTTGATGATTGTCACAGTGGTCTTTATCGGCTTGATCTTTTCAATGCCTTGGACGCTCTTTGCAGTGTTTTGCGCATGCTATGGCGTGCTGATCGCAGGCAATATCATCACAGCCCGCGGTAGGCTTTTTGGCTGATTACGCGCTTTTATTGTCCCGCGGCTGTGCGGGCGGGTCGTTATAGGCCGCCCAACCATAATACCCACCTGATGGTGGCAGTTCCGTTTCGCGCACCCGCCGCGCCATGTAGGCCTTGGCGATAAAATGGCCCGATATCGGTGCAGTCAGGAATAAGAACAAGGTGATCAACAGCTCGTGAAAGCTCAGATGTCCCTTAATCAAAAGGAAGTAGAGCATCGATGCCAAAAGCACCCCACCCACGCCCAAAGTGGCAGCTTTGGTAGGCGCGTGCAACCGTTGCAATGTGTCTTGCAACTTGATCATTCCGAATGATCCCACAAGGCCAAAAACCCCGCCAATGACCAAGAGCGCACTGATGATAATCTCTGCCAACATCGCCATCCCCTATTCGATAATGTCGCCGCGCAACAAAAAACGGCAATAAGCAACGGTCGAGACGAACCCCACCATTGCGATCAACATGGATGCCTCGAAATAAACGCCTGTGCCCTGCCAGATGCCGTAAAGCACGACCAAGGCAATGACATTCAGCACCATTGTATCCAAGGCAAGTATGCGATCCGCGAGATCAGCTCCCGTGGCTAGAATATAAAGATTGGCCAATAGCCCGATGCCAAAACAGGCCATCGCGAAAATCAACGCATAGGTGATCATTGGAAAATCTCCTTCAAGCGGCGCTCGTAGCGGGTTTTGATCTCATCGCGCACCGCATCGGGATCATCGGTGTCCAAAGTATGAACCAAGATCGCCTTCCCGTCCGAGGACAGCATCGTCGACACCGTGCCTGGGGTCATGGTGATTGTGCCCGCCAAAATCGTGATCGCCTCAGCCGAGGTCAGCTCATGCGGCACAACCACCCATTGTGAGTGGATATTGGCATTGCGCTTGAGCAAGATCACCTTCGCGACTTGAATATTGGCAATAACGATATCCCAGAGCACGACAAACACAAATTCTATCGCCTTGAACGGGTGACGTAAAATTGGCCTATGTGGCCAGTAGATTGAGGTCATCAGCGGCAATACAAACCCAAGGAAACCGCCAAGCAAAATATTGCCAAGCGTCACCTTGTTGACGAGGCTTAACCAGACCAATGTCAGCAAAAGCGAAAGATAGGGATGTGGAAAGATGCGTCTAAGCATGGGGATCATCCTTCGCCATGGGGTGCAAGCACCGCCTCAATATAGCCCTGCGGGAAGAACAGTTGATCCGCTGCCGCCGCGCCCACGTCATAAATTGGACCTGCAAATAGGGTCAGCGCCACCAAAAGCGCGACAAGCGCGCCCATTCCAGCCCCTTGAGATAGGGTGAGAGGCGGGGCGGCTTCCGCATCGGGGTCTGGCGAGACCGTCACCGACTTCCAGAACAGGATTGATCCCGCGCGCACAAAACCCAAGATCATCACCAAAGAGCCAATCAAAATGGCGGAAAACGCCAAGGTTATATGCGGGCCATCGGACAAGGCCTCAAGGATCAGCAACTTACCCAAGAAGCCGCTGAACGGCGGCATGCCCACCATCGCAATGCCTGCCGCAAAAAAGGCAGCTGCAAACAGCCCGTTTTGCGACAAGGGGGCTGCAAGGATCAGCCTGCCATCTTCGTCACGCCGTGACAGATAGAGATCTGCAAACAAGAACAGCGCCGCTGCCGCAAGGGTCGAGTTCAGCATATAATAGATAGCTGCAGAGGCCGTCGCAGGGGTCATGGCGGCAACGGCCAACATCATCGTTCCCATTGATCCAATCACGGCATAGGCAATAAGGAGTTCCAAACGTTTTGCACCAAAGACGCCAACCGCCCCAACCGCCAAAGTCAAAGCAGCCATAGGAACCAACCACGCGGTCACCATATCGCCAATCGCACCTGCCTCAGGGCCAAAGGCGATGGTGTGAATGCGCAAGATTGCATAGGTCCCGACCTTGGTCATGATCGCAAAGAGCGCGGCTACGGGGGCTGGCGCGTTGGAATAGGTTGCAGGCAACCAGAATTGCATCGGGAATAAGGCGGCTTTGACCGCAAAGACAAACAGTAACAAAATCCCCGCAACACGCACCAGCGCTGCATCCTCTACGGGCACCTGCGCAATTTTCACGGCCATATCCGCGATATTCAGCGTGCCGGTCGAGGCGTAAAGCGTGCCAAGCGCGAACAAAAAGAGGGTCGAGCCTGCAAGGTTCATCACCACGTATTGCAAGCCCGCCTTGAGACGGATCTTGCCACCTGCATGGATCATCAACCCATAGGAGGCGATCAAGAGAACCTCAAAGAACACAAAGAGATTGAAAGCGTCCCCTGTAAGGAATGCCCCCACAATCCCCATCAGTTGGAATTGATAAAGCGCATGGAAATGGCGGCCTCGCTTATCCCAACCGGTTGCGACAACATGGTAAAGCACCACCAAGGCCAAAATCGCCGTGAGAAAAACCATCAGGGCCGAAAGGCGATCAAGCACCAAAACAATGCCAAAAGGTGCGGGCCAATCCCCGAGGCGATAGACAAATGTCTCACCGCCCGAAGCCATCACAAAGAGGCCAATCGCAAGGCCCAATAGGCCAAGAACTCCTGCGAATGATACAACCCGTGCAAGGGTTATGTCGTGACGCATGACATAAGCGATGATCGGTGCAAGCATCGCAGGCAGAATAACGGGGGCAATGATCCAATGCATCATTTCGCCCTCTCTTCTGCTGCGTCGTCGGCGTCAAGATTGATCTCGTCACTTTCGTTCTCAAAAAATGAGCCCAAGGAAATCATCACCAAAACCGCCGTCATCCCAAAGGAAATCACAATGGCCGTCAGAACCAAGGCCTGTGGCAACGGATCCGTGTAGGGCTGATCACCATAGGGGTTTAGGATGGGCGCTGCATTCACCACAAGACGGCCTGTCGAGAACAAAAACAAGTTCACCGCATAGGACAAAAGGGCAAGACCAAGGATCACGGGAAAGGCCCGCAACCGCAAAATCAGGTAAACTCCCCCAGCTGTCAGAATGCCAACCGCGCTGGCTACAAGAAACTCCATCTCAAACCCCCTTCGCCGTCTGCTCTGGCGCAGTGTCATTGGCGCGGGCAGGATCAAAATCCATTGGTTCGGGATTGGCACGCTCGCCGCTGGTAAAGGCAATGCGGGCCAAGGAATAGAGCATCAGCATCACCGCCCCCAGAACCGTCAAGAAGACGCCCAGATCAAAAAGGGCCGCTGTTGCCAGTTCGAATTCCTCAATCGGCGGGAAATGGAAGTAACCAAAGGCAGAGGTCAGGAACGGCGTGCCCGAAAGCCACGCGCCCATCCCCGTCATGCCTGCAATCACCACGCCCCAACCAATCAAGCTGTGATATTCGAATTTTTGCCGCTCCTGCGCCCAAGCAAAGCCTGACGCCATATATTGCATCAAAAGCGCAATCGAGACGATCAGTCCCGCAACAAACCCACCGCCTGGTTGGTTATGGCCGCGCAAAAAAATGTAGACCCCAACCATCAAAACGATCGGCAGCATTACGCGGGTCGCTACAACCATCATCAACGGGTGTCGGTCACGCGACAAATCCCCACGATCTGGAGACGCGCTGCGCCGCAACCGCCGCCCTACAGGGCCAGAGAGCAGCGCCTCCATCAAGGCATAAATCACCAGACCCGCGATACCGAGAACGATGATCTCGCCATAAGTGTCATAACCACGGAAATCGACCAAGATGACGTTCACCACATTGGTGCCGCCGCCGCCTGTTTTGGAATTGGCGAGGTGGTAATGCGAGATTGACGAAAAATCGCGCAAGAGGAACGCCATGGACAGGGCCGCAACTCCAACCCCCGCTGCGATCGCAATCGCGCCATCGCGCATGCGCAAGGCTGGGCTGCTTTCGGCAGGGGTGTATTTCGGCAAGAAATGCAGAGCGATCAACAACAGCAAGATCGTTACCGTCTCAACTGAGATTTGCGTCAGCGCCAGATCAGGCGCCGACAGATAGACAAAGGCACCAGAAACACCCAGACCGATAATGCTGATCAAAATCAGCGACAAGAACCGCTTTCGGTGGTTCAAGACAACAAGCGCCGTCGCGATCACCATAGCCATCCACCCTGCTGCGGCTATCGGGGTGATTGGCAAAGCCTCACGCGTAACGGGGCCAATACCCGCGCCGCTATATGCGATGTAGCCTGCCACCAAAATGGCAGCGACGAAAATCGCCAAATAGCGACTGATCGCGCCATTGTGCAACGCCCCGTTAAGCGCCGACATGGCACGCTGAACCGCGCCATAGAGGGCATCAAAAATCAATTTCGCCTCAGGGCGCCACACCGCGTTCCAAAGACGCTCAAGCTTGCCATGAACGGCGAGCAGGATCACACCACCTACAACCGCGCCGATGGACATAAACAAGGCAGGCGTGAAGCCGTGCCAAATCTTGAGGGCGTAATAGGGTAACTCCCCGCCGATGACCGCCTGCCCCGCTGTGGCCACCAAAGGCCCTGCAATCAGGGCGGGAAAGAGGCCGATCAAAACAACAAAAACAACCAAGAAGGCAGGCGCGGCCCACATCCCAAATCCTGGATCATGCGGCATATGCGGATAGTCATGCCTCTTAGGCCCAAAAAAGACATGAACGATCAAACGGAAAGAATAAGCAACTGAGAATAATGCCCCCAAGGTTGCAAATACTGGCATCACCCAGTGCGCACCCGCCCAAGGGGTATGCACCGCCGCCTCAAGCATCATTTCCTTAGACAAGAACCCGTTGAAAAGCGGAATACCAGCCATAGACAGAGATCCAATCACCGCAATCACCGAGGTAATGGGCATCAGGTGACGCAAACCGCCAAGCCGTTTGATGTCGCGGGTATGGGTTTCATGGTCGACAATCCCCACGCTCATGAACAAAGCAGCCTTAAAGGTCAGGTGGTTGAGGATATGAAATACCGCCGTAACAGCGGCAAATTCCGTGCCCATCCCCAAGAGTAAGGTCAAAAGACCCAAATGACTGACAGTCGAGAACGCCAGCAATGCCTTCAGGTCATCTTTGAACAGCGCAATTTTCGCGGCCATGACCATCGTGATCAAACCTGTCGTGGCCACGATATAGAACCACTCAGGCGTGCCTGCCAAAACGGGCCACATTCGCGCCATCAGGAAAATGCCCGCCTTCACCATAGTTGCCGAATGAAGATAGGCTGACACAGGTGTTGGCGCCGCCATCGCGTGGGGCAACCAGAAATGGAAGGGGAACTGCGCTGATTTGGTAAATGCGCCAAGCAGGATCAAAATCAGCGCGGGCAAATACCAGTCGGAGGCGCGGATCGCATCGCCTGCCTGCAAAATATCTGTCAGGTTATAGCTGCCTGCAATGTGGCCCAAAATGACCAACCCCCCGATCATTGCCAAACCACCCGCACCAGTGACAGCCAAAGCCATACGTGCGCCTTGGCGACCTTCGGGCAGGTGTTTCCAATAGCCGATCAGCAAGAAGGAGGAGAGCGAGGTCAACTCCCAGAAAATTAGCAAAAGCAGGATATTGTCAGATAAAACGATGCCGAGCATCGCGCCTTGGAACAGCAGAAGATAGGTGTAAAACTGCCCCATCGGGTCTTTGTCCGACAGGTAGAACCGCGCATAAAGCGTGATCAACAGGCCCACGCCCAAGATCATGCCTGCAAACATCAGGCCCAAACCATCAAGGAAGAATGCCATCTGCAAACCCATGGCAGGCAGCCAAGGGACAGAATAAGTCAAAACCTCGCCACTAAATATCGCGGGGGCAAGCGTGCCCAACATAATAAGTGCCAAAGCCGTGGGGATCGCGGTAAATGTGGCGCAAGCATTGCGCCCCGCGCGGATCATCAACCCCGGCACCAAGGCACCCAAAAATGGTAAAATGGCAATGATAGGCAAGATCTGGCCTGCGCTGCTCATGTTACTTCCCTGTTCTAGACGCATCTTGGGTGATGCGCGATTATGATGTCTCAATCTGCAAAGGCTTTGCGGGAAAGGTCAATATCTGACACCCAATTAACGGCGCCTTTTCTGCGACCGATAGAGAATGAGCGTGAAAAACGCCAAGATATTGCCCCAACCTGCGCCAACCTGCCATGAGCGCATAATGGGAAGGTCACAATGACCGCTGCCCGTTTCTTTTGCCTTCTTCGGTGGTCTTAACTTCCTGTGGGGTGATCTAGAGCCCGAGATATGGTTCTGCAAGAGGTGGGCGGCTCATTTATGTAGGATTCCGTAAGGATTGGCCGCCACAGGGCTTGAGATATTCTGTCCGATATGGTCTGACTTGCCCTGCTAAACTCGGGGATTACCAAAAGGCCAGTGCATCGACCATGCAACCTACAGCTATGAGCGCGAAGATTTCATTGATGGCGGCTTTTCGCCCGCATCAAAACTTGATCTCACCTCTAATCTCGCAGCCGAGGATGATCAAACGTCCTGAGGCAGACGCAACAGTGCCACAGCATCGCGTCCTAGCGGATGCAATCGGTCAGCCTGTGACGGGTCGCCCACCAGACGCACGAAATCAGCACGCATGTCTGGCCCCCAAAAATCGTTCAGATGGGCCGCAACCCGTTCGGCCAAGTCATCGCCCTTTTGGCTTTCGAAAAATGTGGCGATCTGGTTCGCCATCGTAATCAGCTTATCCGATGCCATAGTGATCTATCCTTATTCTATCCGCATTCTATCCGCTCAGGATGCGTGAAAATTTCAAATTGCCCTTTGCGCGCCAATGCCGCTACGCACAGACCCGCCTGGTCTGCGACATCCAAGGCCAACGCGGTTGGTGCGGAAACCGCGATCAGCACGGGCGCGCCTGCGATAACGGTTTTTTGCACCATCTCGACCGAGACGCGGCTGGTGATCACAACCGCGCCAGCTGTCGGATCAATATTTGCCACCCCCATAGCGCCAATAAGCTTATCAAGCGCATTGTGCCGCCCGACATCCTCACGCGCCAAGAGAATGCCTTGCGCGGGGTGGAAAAACCCCGCCGCGTGAACCGCATGGGTTTCATCGTGCAAAGGTTGGTGGCCGCGCAAGGCCTCAGCTGCGCCCAAAAGTGGGGTGAGAAGCAAAGGCGGTATTTCGTTGGGCAAGGGCGCAATATCCCTCATCGCTTGCGCAAGGCTGTCAATACCGCAAAGCCCACATCCGACAGGGCCCATCATCGAGCGGCGCCGTGCCTGCAGAGCCTGTGATTGCGAGGCGTCAAGCCAAAGCCGTGCCTCAATTCCTTGCCCCGCCGCATGGCGGACAATCTCAATCTCGCGAATATCGGCATCGCTCGCGATAAAGCCTTCGGTCTTGGCAAAGCCCCGCGCGAAATCCTCAAGATCAAGCGGGGTGGCCATCATTACCGCTTGCGTGCCGCCATCAAACACCATGGCCACAGGGCGTTCTTCGGCCAAGGCACGGGCTTCGGCCGTCAGGCCGTCACGGGTGGCTTTCACCACCGCACGCGCCAATGGAGCCGCAGCCATACCTATTCCGCCGCAGGCAGGATACGCCGCGCCGCCTTGGCCTGCGTCTCATAGCTTTCTTGCCACTCAGTCGGGCCATTTGATTTCGACACTTGCACCGCTGTCACCTTATATTCAGGGCAATTCGTGGCCCAATCCGAGAAATCGGTGGTGATCACATTGGCTTGCGTCTGGGGGTGGTGGAAGGTTGTATAAACCACACCTGGGCTGACGCGATCGGTGGTCTTGGCGCGCAGGGATGTCTCGCCTGACCGCGAGGCCAGCTTGACGTAATCCCCCTCCTTGATCCCGCGTGTTTCTGCGTCATGGGGGTGGATTTCCAACACGTCCTCCTCATGCCAGACGGTGTTTTCCGTGCGCCGTGTCTGCGCCCCTACATTATATTGGCTCAAGACACGCCCTGTGGTCAGCAAAAGCGGGAAGCGCGGCCCTGTGCGCTCATCGGTGGCAACATATTCAGTCAGAATAAAGCGCCCCTTGCCGCGCACAAACCCATCCACATGCATCAGCGGCGTGCCCTCTGGATTTGCGTCATTGCAGGGCCATTGCACGCTGCCTTTTTCTTCAAGCAAGGCGTAATCAACGCCAGCAAAGCTAGGTGTTGTGGCGGCGATTTCCTCCATGATTTGAGACGGGTGCATATAGTTCCACGCTGCCCCCATGGCATTGGCCAAGGCTTGCGTCACTTCCCAATCAGCCATCCCTGCCTTTGGCGCCATCACTTCGCGCACACGGTTGATGCGGCGCTCGGCATTCGTGAAAGTGCCGTCTTTCTCAAGGAAGGTTGAGCCAGGCAAGAAAACATGGGCGTAATTCGCAGTTTCGTTCAAGAAAAGATCATGCACGATCACGCAGTCCATAGCGGCCAGACCTGCCGCCACATGTTTGGTATCGGGGTCAGACTGAAGGATATCTTCGCCTTGGCAGTAAAGCCCTTTAAAATTACCCGCCACCGCTGCATCCAACATATTGGGGATGCGCAAGCCAGGTTCTGAGTCAATCTCAACACCCCAAGCTTGCTCAAAAATAGCGCGCACATCGGCGTTTTTGACATGACGATAGCCAGGCAATTCATGCGGGAAAGACCCCATATCACACGAGCCTTGCACGTTATTTTGCCCGCGCAGCGGGTTCACACCCACCCCCTCACGGCCAACATTGCCCGTAAGCATCGCCAAATTTGCGATACCCATCACTGTGGTCGAGCCCTGGGAGTGCTCCGTCACACCCAAGCCGTAGTAAATCGCCCCATTTTCGCCTTTTGCATATAGACGCGCTGCGGCGCGCAGTTCCGCCGCAGGCACGCCCGTCAAGGCCTCAACCGCCTCGGGGCTGTGGCGCGGGTCAGAAATGAATTCGGCGTAATCCTCGAACTCATCCCAATCGCAGCGCTCGCGGATATACGCCTCGTTTGCAAGACCTTCGGTGACAATCACATGGGCCATGGCCGTAACAACCGCAACATTGGTGCCCGGTTTCAGCGGCAAGTGATGCGCGGCCTTGATATGGGCGGATTTCACCAGATCAATGCGGCGCGGATCAATGACGATCAGCTTTGCCCCTTGGCGCAGGCGCTTTTTCAGGCGGCTTGCGAAAACGGGATGGCCATCGGTTGGGTTAGCCCCAATCACCACGATAACATCAGCATGCGCGACCGAATCAAAATCTTGCGTCCCTGCCGATGTGCCAAAGGTCTGGCCCAAACCATAACCCGTTGGCGAATGGCAGACCCGCGCGCAAGTGTCCGTATTGTTATTGCCAAACACCGCACGCGCCAGTTTTTGCACAAGGAAGGTTTCTTCATTCGTACAACGGCTTGAGGTGATCACGCCGATTGATTTCTGGCCATGCTTCGCCTGAATGCCCCGCAGTTTTTGCGCGGCGAAGCCAAGCGCCTCCTCCCATGAAACTTCGCGCCATGGCTCGGAGATGTCATCACGGATCATCGGGTTCAAAATACGGTCTTTATGGGTGGCATAGCCATAGGCAAAGCGCCCCTTCACGCAGGAATGCCCACGATTGGCCTTGCCGTGTTTATAGGGCACCATCCGCACCAATTGATCGCCATTCAATTCTGCTTTGAACGAGCAGCCCACGCCACAATAGGCGCATGTGGTCACTACCGAGCGTTGCGGCGTGCCCAATTCGATGACAGATTTTTCCTGCAAGGTTGCAGTTGGGCAGGCCTGCACGCAGGCACCACATGACACGCAATCCGAGCTGAGGAAATCATCCAACGGCCCACCTGCAGATACGCGGCTGTCAAACCCGCGCCCTTCGATGGTCAGGGCAAACGTGCCCTGGACCTCTTCGCAGGCCCGCACACAGCGGTTGCAGACGATACATTTGGACGGGTCATAGGTGAAATAGGGATTGCTTTCATCTTTGGGTAAATATTCAGGGTTGAGATCACCATTGGTGTCACGCGCGGTGAAATGGTTGGTTATACTCGCCCCTTCGGTCGCGGTATAGCGTACATCGCGCAATCCAACCGCGCCAGCCATATCCTGCAATTCACAATCGCCATTGGCGGCACATGTCAAACAATCAAGCGGGTGGTCGCTGATATACAATTCCATCACCCCGCGGCGGAGTTTGTGCAGCTTGGCGTTTTGGGTGTGAACCACCATACCTTCGGCCACGGGTGTCGTGCAGGAAGCGGGCGTGCCGCGCCGCCCCTCAATTTCGACAACGCACAAACGGCAGGAGCCAAAAGCCTCAAGGCTGTCTATGGCACAGAGCTTGGGGATCGACAACCCAGTCTCGGCTGCGGCGCGCATGACACTTGTGCCCTCAGGCACAGTAACCGCAACACCATCAATCGTCAGACTGATAGGCGCGCCTGTCTTAGCGGGCGTTCCCATGTCGCGGTCATCCCAAGGAATGATAAAATCTTTCATGGATCAAAACCCTCCTATTCCGCGGCCTGATTTGCGGGGGTGGCCCTAAATTCATCTGGAAAATTCTGAAGCGCCGACATGACAGGGTAAGGAGTGAACCCGCCAAGCGCGCAGAGCGAGCCGTCTTTCATCGTCTCGCACAGATCGGTCAACAAGGGGATTGCGGTCGCATCCCCCGCGGCAATGCGGTCGATGGTTTCCACCCCGCGTCTTGCCCCAATTCGGCAGGGCGTGCATTTCCCGCAGGACTCGACCGCGCAGAATTCCATCGCAAACCGCGCCATCTGAACCATGTCGGCGCTGTCGTCAAAGACGACCACGCCCGCGTGCCCAATCAGCCCGCCCTGCCCATCAAATTCCTCATAGGCAAAAGGCGTGTCAAATTTGGACGGGGGCATATAGGCGCCCAAAGGGCCGCCAACCTGAACCGCCTTGACGGGGCAACCCGTAGCGGTGCCGCCTGCAATATCGTTGACCAATTCACCCAAAGGCATCCCAAAGGCCGTTTCAAACAACCCGCCGCGCGCAACATTGCCTGCAATCTGGATTGGCATCGTCCCCTTAGAACGACCAAGGCCGAAACTAGCATAATGCGCTGCACCTTTTTCGAAAATCACGGGTATAGTCGCCAAGGACAGGACGTTGTTCACAACAGTTGGCCGCCCCATAAAGCCCTCTAAAGCCGGCAGCGGCGGCTTGGCGCGCACGACGCCGCGTTTGCCCTCAAGGCTATTCAAAAGCGATGTCTCTTCGCCGCAGACATAGGCCCCTGCGCCCACACGGATCTCAAGATCAAAGGCTTTGCCTGATCCCAAAACATCGGCACCCAAAACGCCTTCGGCGCGGGCGATATTGACCGCCTCTTCCATCACCTCAATCGCATCGGGATATTCGGAACGGATATAAACAAACCCGCGCGTGGCCCCTGTGGCCAGACCTGCAATCGCCATGCCTTCAATCAAGCAGAAAGGATCCCCTTCCATGATCATTCGATCTGCGAAGGTGCCGCTATCCCCCTCGTCTGCATTGCAAACGATGTATTTCTGAGGGCCTGCCGCCTCTGAGACAGTTTTCCACTTGATCCCAGTCGGAAAGCCCGCGCCACCACGCCCGCGCAATCCAGAGGCTATGACCTCTGCGACAATATCAGCGGCACTCATGGCGGCGGCACGGGCCAAGCCCGTGAGGCCGCCGTGGGCGCCGTAATCCGCCAAGTTCAGCGGATCGATCAAACCACAGCGCGCAAAAGTCAGGCGGTTTTGCTTGGCAAAAAACGGGATCTCCTCAACGGGGCCGAGCGTCTTGATCTTGCCTGCTAAAAGATCCTCCACCTGATCCGCCGCAATCGGGCCATAGGCGAAACGGGTGCCATTTTCTTCGATCTCGACCAGAGGCTCCAACCAGATCATCCCGCGACTTCCGTTACGGATGATCTGCGCCTCTTCCCCACGCGCCGAAAGCGCATCTGCCAATGCGGCCGCAACCTCATCAGACCCAAGCGCCTTGGCGGCGGCATCACGGGGGAGGTAAATCTTTTTCATAGGCCCACCTCCGACAAGGTTTTACTGATTTTTTCTTCGCTGGCGCGACCGATCAATTTGCCATCAAACATAGCCGCAGGCGCACAGGCACACAGACCCAGACAATAGACAGGCTCAACCACCAATTTCCCATCTGCGCGCGCCTGCCCCCAGTCCAGTCCAAGCATCGCCAGAATACGATCAGACAGCGCATTACCGCCAACAGCCTGACAGGCCTCAGCACGGCATATTTTCAGGCTGTGCAGCGCAGAAGGCGTGGTGCGAAAATCATGGTAGAAGCTGATCACTCCGTGCAATTCCGCGCCTGTGATATTGAGCGCATCGCAAATGATTGGGCGGGCACCTTCGGGAATATACCCAAATTCCTCTTGTAAGGCATGCAGCATGGGCAGAAGAGGCCCCTCCATCCCCAGATGGCGCATCACAATCGCCGTGATGTCTTGATTATTCGTATCAGAGTGGTCGCGGGGCATGGCGGTCATCCTTCATTCGTGAGGATCGCGCGCGTCCACGCCGGAGCGCACGCGCGATGCCCGACCAATGCCCGAGGCGTGATGCTATTTCAATATCAGAATTTCGTCAAACGATAGACAAAATCTATCAATTAATCTCACCAGCCATCTCGCGTGCAACTCGTAAAAGACTTCGAAAAACGGGGGTATAAGGCTCTTGATGGGGGGCGATCAAACCCACCTCAGGGTGCAGCACCCCATCTCCCAACGGGATCACCCGCAGATCATGGCCAATGGCAAGGAACTGCGCCATGGGTTGCGGCAAAACTGTCAGCGCGCCCGCCTCAATCACATGACTTACCAGAACAATGGTCGAATTGCTTTCGACAACCGATTTTGGCTCGAGACCATGCGCAGCGAAATTGCGGTTCAAGATACGCCGATTTTGCATATCAAGAGTCAGCAGGCTCAGGCTCATGCCCTCAAGAGCCGCCCATGCCACTTGGGACTCCTCCGCAAAAGGGTGATCTGATCTGCACAGAACCGCATAATTTTCACGATACAGCCCAGTGCTGACCATGCGCCCCAAAGGTTCATTGTCCAAATAGGTAATACCCGCATCCGCATCAAGATTTTCCAACACCTCGAGGATTTCGGCGGACGAACGGGACAGAATAGAAAAACTGACATTGGGATGCACCCGCGAAAAGCGGCTGACCAGACGCGCGGCTTCGGTCAATGCGGTCGGGATCACCGCAAGGCGCAAATGGCCCGACAACCCCTCGCGGCTGTAGCGCATTTCCTCGCGCAATTGCCGTGTGTCACCAACGATGCGCCGCGCCCATTCCAACGCGCGTTGCCCCTCAGGGGTCAGCCCACCAAAGCGTGACCCACGCTGCACAAGCTTCACCCCAAGTTGGTCTTCCAATTGCTTGATTCCTGAAGATAGGCTTGGCTGGGTAACCCCCAACAATTCAGCCGCACGGCCAAAATGCTGAGTTTTGGCCAAAGCAAGCAGCATTTCCAATCTCTGGATCATAGACGCTTCCTATCAATTTCTATAAATTCTATCGCAATATCAGATCAAAAAAAAGGCCGCATCGGCATGCCCAATGCGGCCTTGATGATTTGATCGCGCCAAAATCAGCTTGGGCTTAGGCCCCTCAGACGCTCTGATCTGCGGCGCAGAAGTTCGACTGTGGTCAAAAGCAGGATAGAGATGGTCACAAGGATCGTGGCCGCCGCCAAAATCGTTGGTGAAATCTGTTCGCGGAGGCCCGTGAACATCTGCCATGGTAGGGTCTGCTGCTGCGCTGATCCGACAAACAGCACCACGACAACCTCGTCAAACGAGGTAATAAAGGCGAACAGACCGCCGGAGATAACACCGGGCAAAATCAGCGGCATCTGCACGCGGAAGAAGGTGGTCACAGGGTTTGCGCCCATATTCGCAGCCGCCCGCGTCAACGACCGATCAAAGCCAACAAGCGTGGCGGTCACTGTGATGATCACAAAGGGCACGCCCAAAACGGCATGCGCCAAGATCACCTTCACATAACCCACGAAGGATTTGTTCAGACCCAAGGTCAGTTCCAACCAATTGCCAAGGGGGGCGTAGAAAAAGAACATCCCTGTCGCCGAGATGATCAAAGGCACGATCATGGGCGAGATCAAAACCGCCATGATGGTTTGACGCCCAGGCACATGAGATTGCGACAAACCGATGGCCGCCAATGTGCCGAGACTGACTGAGATAACAGTCGCAATTGGCGCAATGATTAGCGAGTTTTTCAGCGGCTGCATCCACTCATCTGTGGTCAGGAAATCGCGGTAATGCTTCAGCGAATATCCCTCGGGGTCAAAGGCCAGCATCTCAGGCGTGAAGGTAAAGAAATCCTGCGCGTTAAACGACAGCCACATCACGGGGAAAAGCGGGGCAATCAGAAAGAAGAAGATCAGCCCACAGATAAATACGAAACTGTTATGCCAGAGGGTCTGGCCGCCAGTGTAATAAATTGGCACGCCTTTACGATAATCGCCCGTGTCGATCCAGAAGACGAACCATGACAGGACCGCGCCCACAAGGCCCGCTGCGATCCCGCCCCCCAAATTGGTGGCGAAAAGACCCGCGGCGAAGAAAATCGCAATCACACCAAGGCGCGCCATCATCCGCTTTTCAGCCATGGGGTGCAGCAAGGCCGCCAACACGGCACCAATGACTGCGCCCGCAACAATCCCCACTAGCGGATTTCCGAAGGATGTGCCTGCGATATAGCCAAATGCCGCTGACACAGCCGCAGTTAAGGGTGCTGTGAACCCCCAAAGGGAGGGGCGCTGGAGCGTTAGTTTCAGTGATTGTGCCACAATCTCAGCCCCCCAATTTCACGTTATCAATTCCAACAATGCGGTCATAGAGCCAGTATAGGGCCAAGACCAAGGCTAGAAGGATCGACCCCAAAGCCGCCGCCAAGCCCCAGTTGAGCGAGGACGAAATGTGATAGGCAATGCGGTTCGAGATAAAGACACCATCTGTGCCGCCTACGATTTCGGGCGTGATATAATAGCCGATCGCCAAGATGAACACGAGGATCGACCCAGCCCCGATACCTGGAACAGATTGTGGGAAATAGACACGCCAGAACGCTGTCCAATTGGTCGCACCAAGACTTTTGGCGGCGCGAAGGTAAGACGGCGGAATGGTTTTCATCACCGAATAAAGCGGCAAAATCATAAAGGGCAGCAAGATATGCGTCATCGCAATGATCGTGCCTGTCGAATTGTTCATCAAAATCAGGCGGTTTGCATCATCGACAAATCCAAGCCAGACAAGGATGTCGTTGATCACGCCTTGTTGTTGCAGCAGCACTTTCCACGCACTGGTGCGCACCAAGAGTGATGTCCAGAACGGCAGAAGAACAAGTATCATCAAAACGTTGGCGCTGCGCACAGGCAGGTTGGCCAATAGCCACGCCACGGGATAGCCCAAAAAGATACAGGAGCCCGTGATGATCAAGGACATGATCATCGTGCGAACAAACAGTTTGATATAGAGCTGCTGGTTTTCTGGGCGGGCATTCACACCCTCAAGCCCCTTTTCCATGTCAATCGCATTAAGGAAATAGCCTGTGGTGTAATCAGGGCTGTAAATCTTGATCGTTTGCCAGTTTTCTATGTTGCCCCATCCATCATTTTCTTCGATGAAAGCGGCGCGGAAATCAATTTGCGGCAGGCTTGGCAGGGCCGCAATCGCATTGGCCAATGGGCGTGCACCTACCCCTGTGTACGACGTTAAGGCGAAGGCAGTTTCGGGGCGCGCCAGATCAAGGGCCAGCGCCGCATATACCGCCTCCCATGGATCTTCTTCGGAAACCACATCCTCATCCGCGACTGCGGTATAGATAGCCCAGTCACTATAGGCCGCGGCGGTTTGGGGCAGAAGTGCTGCAATCTCGCCCGATAGGGTAAAGCCAATATCGCCTGCAAACCCCTCGCCCACCATATTCGCCCAAAGGGCGCGGCGTTCTTGGATCAAATCTTCACCGCCTGTGCCAGACAACATCTCGTACCATGTGATCCCATCTTTGAAAGCGGGATCTGCGTCCTCAAGCCAATCTTGAAAAACCTCGCCAATATCATCAATGCCCCGCCCTGTGGTGCGGAACATCGAAGAAAGGCCTGTGCGCTCATAATTCAAGCGCGAACCCAGTTTCGTGTGTTCCTTAGCCTCAGCGGCTCGGAAAAGGTCGAAGAACAATGCCTGAAACACTGTCTCGTCAGGCAAAGTGTCGTCTTGGCCATGCCAAGCGTCTAGCGCTTCAACCGTTTCGGGAAGCGTGCCAGATACAATTTGGTTTTCCACCGATCGAAACAGCATCGAGCCGATCGGGACAACAAAAGTAAGAACAACAAAAGCCAAAAGGGGCGCAATCAACATCAGCGCACGCAGCTTTTGGCGTCTGAGTGCACGGGCTAGGCTCGTTTTGAGGGGGGTTCCATCCGCCGCCAGCATCGGGCCTGAATTGGTGGTGTCGCTCATCCTGTCCCCGTCACTCGTGTTTGTCTTCAGTAGTCGTGAATTTGCCCGGGCCATACCGCGCCGCCGCTGAGGTCAGGTATGCGTAGACCCCTGATCTGACTGGGCCACCCGAAGGTTGAGAGGGGGCCACTCTTGATGGTGGCCCCGCCCCAAATTCAGCTCAGATTACTGAGCCAGCCATGCTTGGAATTTCGCGTCAATATCATCGCGATAATCCGCCCAGAACTCGTAGTTATAGAGGAACGTGTTCTTTGCGTTGTTTGGATCGGTTGGCATATGTGGTGCCATTTCGATGCCAAGTTCTGCATGGTTACCAACCAGTGGCGCAGAGGACAGACGTGCAGGGCCATAGGAAATATAGGCCGCCTGATCTGCCAGACGCTGGGTGTCCGTCGCAAAATTAACGAAGTCCATAACGCGCGCCAGACGGTCCTCAGGTAGGCCTGCCGGGACGATCCAGCCATCAAGATCAAAAACCTGAGCGTCCCACATCATGCCAATCGGCTGATTCTGCTCAACAATCGCCGAGAAAAGGCGGCCGTTATAGGTCGAGCCGATGAAGATTTCACCATCTGCCAACAGCTGAGGCGTATCGGCGCCTGCGTTCCACCAGATCACACTGTCGCGGATGGTGTCGAGCTTGGCCAAAGCCTGCTCTTGGCCTTCATCTGTGGCCAGAACGTCATATACATCTGCTTTTGCAACGCCGTCACAAAGCAATGCCCATTCCATATTGTTGATGGGGCGGCTTTCAAGCGAACGCATCCCTGGATACGTTTCAAGATCAAAAACATCACAGATGTCATTCGGAGGCTCTACACCATCAGGCACCATGTCGGTGCGATAGCCGAAGGTGGTGGAGTAAACGATCTGTGGGATAAAGCAATCACCAACCAAGAGATCACCAAAGTCGTCGCTCGCTGATGTGCCATCAGGGGCAGGCGCCAACATCTCGTCAGCATCGATTTCCATTGCGAGGCCTTCGTCACAAAGACGCAGCGCGTCCGATGCCACAACGTCAACCAAGTCCCATGTCAGGTTGCCCGCTTCGTTCATGGCACGGAGTTTTGCGACAGCTTCGGCTGAGCTTTCGTCCCAAACGAATTCGACTCCTGGGTTATTGGCAGAGTAAGGATTGGTGTATGCGTTAGTTTGGCTGGCTTGATACGCCCCGCCCCAGCTAACCAGTGTGAATGAGCCAGTGGCCATGTGGCCGCCCGCATAGGCTAAGCCTGCTGTGGCTACACCCACCGCAGAAGTTGCCAGAAGTATTTTTGATAGTTTCATATCAGTCTCCCGTGTTGTTACCTGGACTAGTCTTATCCATGGCCACCCTCCAGGCGAAGGTGGCAACTTACGCCATACGCTTAAGCATCAAGCGCGCGACAATCTTCAGGCAACCATCCTATTTCAATCTGGGTGCCAGGTGTGAGTCGTTTTTGATCAGGGGCGTTGCGGGTCTTAATGATGAAATCCTCTGAACCTGCCACGCGCAGACGGGTGCGGAAAATATCGCCCATGTAAATAAATTCGAGAACCTCGCCCTTGAGCGTGTGCGCGTCAGGCGAAAGGCGCCGCTTGTCCATTTCCACCCGCTCAGGACGGATGGAAACAGTGGTGCGATCCCCTACGGCTGATACGTTCACAGGACGCGCGTCAATTTCGTCACCGCTGTCCAATTTCACAACACAGCGATCACCTGAGATTTTCGTAACCACACCTGAGAGCGTGTTATTTTCACCAATAAACTGCGCCACAAAGCTATTTTGTGGCTGTTCATACAGAACATCAGGCGGATCAAGCTGTTGGATGCGGCCATCATCAAACACCGCAACGCGATCAGACATGGTCAACGCTTCGGTCTGGTCATGGGTCACATAAACTGTGGTGATTCCCAACCTATGCGCCAGATTGGTGATCTCAAATTGCATATGTTCGCGCAACTGCTTGTCGAGCGCCCCCAAGGGTTCGTCCATCAAAACAAGCTCAGGCTCGAACACCAAGGCCCGCGCCAAAGCGATACGCTGTTGCTGCCCGCCCGAAAGCTGTGCGGGGCGGCGACCACCGAAATCCCCCATCTGCACCATATCAAGCGCGCGTTTGATCTTTCCTTCACGTTCAGATTTACCCATGCCGCGCACTTCCAAAGGGAAGGCAAGGTTTTCAGCAACCGACATATGAGGGAACAAAGCGTAATTCTGGAACACCATTCCAATGCCGCGCTTATGAGGCGGAATGTTGTTGATCGGGCGACCCTGCAACAGGATTTCACCATGAGTGGCGGTCTCAAAACCCGCAAGCATCATCAGGCAGGTCGTTTTGCCCGACCCCGAAGGCCCAAGCATCGTTAGAAATTCGCCCTGACCAATCTGAAGGTTAAGATCCTTTACGACCAGCGTTTCGCCGTCGTAACTTTTCTGGACATGCTCAAAAGCGACAAAAGCGTCTTTTGCTGTGTCGAACAAAGTGTCGAACTCCCGTTTTCGTTGCGGTATGGCACCGCATTCAATTGCCCTGAACTAAATTTCGATAAGATAAACAGCCTGAGCATTAGATGACAACCAATTAACAGAAATTAGTGCAAAAGCGTCCTGAAAACGCCGTATGGCAACTCAGAAAAGACATTGGCCCGAAAATAATGGGCGATTCAGGAAATATGGCCTGATCCATTGGGGGTGCTTGTTTGCTGGGGCGGCATGGCCTAATCAAGACGGATGATGATTTGCTAAGCATTCTGGCAGAATGCGTAGTTTTTTCACAGATTTGGAGACGCATGTCAGACCCAAGCCCAGCATCAGATTCGCAGGCCACTGCCCCAAATGGGGTTAATCTGCGCTCTTCACGACTTGTGATCCGCCTGTGGCGCGAGCATGTTCTGAAATATTGGCACGCCCTGACTTTTGCGCTGATCTTGATGAGCCTTGAAGGCGCGGCACTTGGCGCATTTGCATGGATGGTGCGCCCGCTATTCGATGAACTTTTTGCCGCACAATCCTTGGACGGGCTTTGGAAAGTGGTCACGGTAATCGGGTTTTTGTTCCTGTTCCGCGCCGTTGCGGGTTTTGTGCAGCGAGTCATTATGTCGGCGCTTGGCCTAAAAGTGACAACAGCGCTGCAAACACGACTGGTCGAGCATCTTTTGACGCTTGATGGCGCTGTCTTTACCCGCCACCCGCCAGGTGAATTAATCGAACGCGTGCGCGGGGACAGCCAGACGCTGCAATCCGCGGCGACAAGCGTCCTTCTCTCCTTTGGGCGTGATTTAGTCTCGCTTATGGCCCTGTCCTTTGTGATGTTCTCAAACGATTGGCAATGGTCACTGGTGGCCTTGGTTGGGCTGCCTTTGATGATTGTGCCCATGACCCTGCTTCTGAAGCAAATCCGCCGCACCGCTTTTAACGCGCGCGAGGCTGCCGCGACCCTGACCACTCGGCTGGACGAGATGTTCCATGGCATTCAATCTATCAAGGTCAACCGTCTTGAGTCGCATGAGCACGGGCGGTTTGAACGCAGCGTCAAACAATACCTTAAGCAACAGATCCGCTCGAGTGCAGGTCAATCAGCGAACCCATCGTTGATCGACCTCATGTCGGGCATTGGGTTTGTTTCGGTCACATTGTTTGGGGCCACCGCCATTGTGACAGGCGATAAATCGGTGGGGGACTTCATGTCCTTTATCACTGCGCTTTCGCTGATGTTTGACCCGCTCAAACGTCTGTCAAATATCGCAGGCAGCCTTCAGGCCGCCGCAGCCTCCCTAGAGCGGATCTATTCCATGCTTGATCTGCGCCCCACCGTTCTTAGCCCCGCACACCCTGCCCCACTGAGTTCTGGCGATATTTGCTTTGAGAATGTCGAATTCTCCTATGGGGACATTCCCGTTCTGCATGATTTGACCTTCACCGCTAAAGCAGGACAGACAACCGCGATTGTAGGGCCATCGGGCGCGGGTAAGACCACGCTGTTTGCTTTGCTGACGCGCTTGATTGATCCAGTCGCAGGCAAGGTGCGCATTGGCACTGTCGCAACAACAGAAGCTGATCTGGCCGCGTTGCGCGGCATGATCGCTGTTGTGGGCCAAGACACGGCGCTGTTCGATGAAAGCATCGAAGATAATATCCGCATGGGACGGCTCAATGCCGACAGCGCCGATGTGGCCAAAGCCGCAGAAAACGCCGCCGTGATGGAATTCGCCAAATCACTGCCTGCAGGGTTGGAAACGGCTGTTGGCCCGCGCGGGTCGTCCCTTTCGGGCGGACAATGTCAGCGCGTGGCCATTGCCCGCGCTATGCTGAAAGATGCGCCGATTTTGCTTTTGGATGAACCCACATCGGCCCTCGACACGCAATCTGAAAAATTGGTGCAGGCCGCCCTGTCGCGCCTGTCGCAAGGGCGCACGACCCTTGTGATTGCGCATCGGCTGTCGACCATTCGCGATGCCGATAAGATTGTGGTCATGGACAAAGGCCATGTTGTCGAAGAAGGTACCCATGACAGCCTGATGCAAAAGGATGGCATTTACGCGCGTCTTGTTGAATTGCAATCGGCAGGGATGAGTGCCAATCTCTAGCGCCTGCGCCCTTCGGCCAATTCATTGGCCAAGGGAGAGGGGTAGCCGCGTCTGATCAAAGCTTAGCCGCGATGGCCACGCCTGTCGCGACCACCTGCGCCGCGCTCATGGCCGCCGCGCATTTGCAACATGGCCAAGAATTCCTCAAGGCTGATGCTGCCATCCTCATTTCTGTCCATGCTCGACAACATCCGATCAAAATTTGGCTCACCGCACCCCGCGTCAAAACGGCCCGCCCCTTTGCCAGTGGCCCCGCTTTGCGCTAGAGCTACAGGCGGGACAAGAAAAGGATGCGCGCCATGTCAAGCCCAAGCCCCGAAGCGGCTGAAATCGATCCAATCACTGCCTTGGCGGATGGTGTTTTCGATCATGCCCCGCAGGAAAGCCCAACATGGCCCACGATTGCCAAGGCCATGCGCGGCCGCTGCCCGTGTTGTGGTGAGGGCGCACTGTTTAGCAGCTATCTGAACCTTGTAAAAACCTGTGGCAGCTGTGGCGAGGACTTGAGTCACGCCCGCGCGGATGATGGGCCTGCCTATTTGACGATCCTTGTGACAGCAAAAATCTTGGGCACCTTGATGCTCTGGGTTTACACGGCCTATCAACCAAGCCCATGGGTTATGGCAGGCGGGTTTTCGTTTGGGGCCTTTGTGGTGGCGCTTTTACTCTTGCCCCGCTTTAAGGGGCTGATTGTGGGTATCCAATGGGCCAAGCGGATGCATGGTTTCTGATCCTCCCATTCGGGATGCCGCAAGCATCATCTTACTGCGCGACAGCACAAAAGGCGCGCAGGTCTTAATGGGCCAACGCGGGGCATCTGCCGCGTTCATGCCGCAAAAATTTGTATTCCCCGGCGGGGCAGTGGATGCGGCGGATCACGACACCCCGCTTGCCTACGCAATCCCTGATGCGCTTGCGGCGCGCATTGGCCATGACAGCACCTGTTCACCCGAGGCCTTGATCAATGCAGCCTTTCGGGAGTTGCACGAAGAAACAGGGCTCAGCCTTGACCCACGCGACCCGCGAAAGCTTGATTTCTTTTTTCGTGCCGTCACCCCGACAGGCCGCCCACGCCGCTTTGACGCGCGCTTCTTTTTGGCACGTGCTGACGATCTGAGGGGCGCTGCGCAGGATTTCACTAAAGGCGATGGCGAGTTGTCTCATCTGACATGGCTTGATCTGGCAGAGGCGCAAAACTTGGACATCCCCTTTATCACCCATGTGATCCTCGCGGAATTATCCCAAGCGGTGGCGCGCCACGGCTATGGATTTCGGCCCGAGGCGGTGGCGTTCTTTGACAATCGCACAGATATATCGCGGTTTTACTGGCTCTAACCCACCTATCTGGTTGCAGCCTGTCACCACCGCGCATAGCCTAAGGCCAACCCTTCCCCGATATAATGAGGCCTGCCCCGTGTCCGCCCTGCCCCTTGATGCAACATCCGCCACTGTCACGCCCCGCACCATTTGGCTCAGTGACTACACCCCGCCCGAGTATTTGATTGACCATGTGCATCTCACTTTTCGCCTTGCACCAAAGGCCACGCGGGTCATTTCACGGATCACCTTTCGCCCCAACCCCGAGGCGCAAGGTTTGGGCGAAGGGGCGCTTGTGCTTGATGGCGAGGATCTGCGTCTGATCTGGGCAAAGATAGATGGAACAGCGTTAGGTGAGGCCGATTATCGCCTCAGTGAGACTGCCCTGACTGTGCCTGCCGCACGCCTGCCAGAGGGCGGCTTTGTTTGGGAGGCCGAAGTCGAAATCGCACCACAGGATAACACAGCCCTTGAGGGGCTTTATATGTCCAAGGGCATGTATTGCACCCAATGCGAGGCGGAAGGGTTTCGCAAAATAACCTATTACCCCGACCGCCCCGATGTCATGGCGCCCTTTGATGTGCGCATTGAGGGGGATGCGCCGATTCTACTGTCCAATGGTAATCGGGGTGAGACAGGCGCAGGCTATGCAGAATGGCATGACCCTTGGCCCAAACCTGCTTATCTCTTTGCTTTAGTGGCAGGCGATTTGCGCGCTAATAGCGATCAGTTCACCACGGCCTCGGGACGCGAGGTTGATCTCAATATTTATGTCCGCCCCGGTGATGAGGGGTATTGCGCCTATGCGATGGACGCGCTCAAGCGGTCAATGATCTGGGATGAACAGGTGTATGGCCGCGAATATGACCTTGATCTGTTTAACATCGTGGCGGTCGATGATTTCAACATGGGCGCGATGGAGAATAAGGGGCTGAATATCTTCAACTCCAAATATGTTTTGGCCAGCCCTGAAACTGCAACGGATCAGGACTATGCCTTTATCGAGCGGATCATCGCCCATGAATATTTCCACAATTGGACAGGCAATCGCATCACCTGCCGCGATTGGTTTCAACTCTGCCTCAAAGAGGGCTTAACCGTCTTTCGCGATCAACAGTTCAGCGCAGATGCCCGATCCGCGCCTGTGCAGCGAATTGGTGATGTGCTGAACCTGCGCGCGCGCCAATTCCGCGAGGATGCAGGCCCATTGGCGCATCCCGTGCGCCCTGCAAGTTTTGTCGAGATCAACAATTTCTACACGGCCACTGTTTACGAAAAAGGGGCGGAGCTGATCCGAATGCTGCGGCTTTTGGTCGGCGAAGGGGCCTATCGCGCGGCGCTTGATCTCTATTTCGACCGCCATGATGGGCAGGCCTGCACCATCGAGGATTGGTTGCAGGTGTTCGAGGACACCACTTTGCGCGATCTGTCGCAATTCAAACGGTGGTATGAACAGGCAGGCACGCCGCGTTTGACGGTCACCTCCACCTATCAAGATGGGCGCTTGGTGCTGAAATTGGTACAGCGCACCGACCCTACCCCCAACCAACCGCTGAAAGAGCCCTTGTTGTTGCCCGTGGCGCTTGGCCTATTGGGTCAGGACGGGCGCGAATTGTGGCCCACGCAGATTGTCGAAATGGCGGATCCTGAAATGGAATTGGTGTTTGACGATCTGCCTGAGGCCCCTGTGCTGTCGGTCTTGCGCGAATTCTCGGCCCCTGTGATTTTAGAAATCGAGCAAGATTTTGCTGCGCGCGCAACCCTCTTTGCCCATGACACAGACCCGTTCAACCGATGGGAAGCGGGCCGCAGCCTGTCGCGTGAGGTTCTGTGCGCAATGATCACCAATGGGACAGCCCCGAACCCTGACTATATCGCAGCCATCGCTGCGGTGGTGCAGGATGACACGCTCGACCCCGAGTTTCGGGCGCTATGCGCAAGCCTGCCAAGCGAAGATGCGCTGGCCAATGATTTGGCCGAAGCAGGCGTGGTGCCTGATCCAAGCAGCATCCACGAAAAGCGCCGCGCTTTGGAACAGTCCATCGCAGCTGCACTTGCGCCGATTTACGCGCGGCTGTTCGAAACACTGACCGATAAAGACGGCTATAGCCCTGATGCGGCCTCTGCAGGCCGGCGCAGTTTGCGCAACGTGGCCCTGCGCGCCTTGACCCGTGTGCATGGCCCAGACCTCGCGCAGACGCAATTCGAGACGGCCACCAATATGACCGATCAATTGGCCGCGTTCGGTGCGCTGTTGGATCACGGGGGTGATGTTGCACAGCAGGCAAGCATGGCCTTCTACGACCAATGGCATGAAAACCGCATCGTGATGGATAAATGGTTCATGCTGCAAATCGCCCATGCCGCCCCTGATGAGGCCGCGCAAGTTGCACATCGCCTGACCGAGCACGCAGATTTTGATTGGAAAAACCCCAATCGCTTCCGCGCGGTGATTGCAGGTCTGACCTCGGCCAACCCTGCTGGCTTTCATGCGCCCTCAGGCGCAGGCTATCAGTTCCTCGCGGATTGGTTGATCCGCATGGACGGCAAAAACCCGCAAACGGCGGCGCGGATGTCCACCGCCTTTGAGACATGGGCGCGCTATGATGTTGATCGTCAGGCCCTGATCCAAGAGGCGCTAAAGCGTATTTCCGACACCCCGAATCTCAGCCGCGATATGAGCGAGATGGTGGCAAGAATGCGTGCGGGTTATCAGAGCGCCTAATCCAGCAGCCAAACATATCCACCGACCAATGCCAGCAGCATGGGTTGGTGGATCAGATAAAACGCAAGGGAATTGCGCCCCAAAAGAGCCAAACCCGCCCCAAGCGCGCCACCGAGGACTTGTCCGGGCATGATCGGCCTACCCTGATCATAGGCAAACTGCGCCCAAGCCATGCCCAAAACATAGGGGCCGATCCAGGGCAAGATTGGCAAATAATCCACTGTCACAGGCCGCGCCGCCTGTGTACCCATGATCCAAAATATCGGATGCTCAAGCGCAGGCAGGCGCAGCCAAATCCCTGCAAAAAGGGCCAAGACACCAAGCACGGCCAAGCCCCAAGCAGGCACCCGCCCCAACAGGACAATCCCTACAAGGCTTGCAGCCGCCATCATGTGTAGAATGCCCCAAAAGACAAATTGCACCCCGAAGGCAAAATAGGTCGCAAGGCTGACCACCGCCGCAGCCGCGGCCAAAATCGCCCATCGCCGCCAAAAGGCGGGCCACCTCCGCCCCCGCCCATGGGCCAACACCATGCTTAGGCCCGACAGGAACAGAAAACAGCCCACAATCAAAATGGCATAGCCGCGCATATAGGGGGAAAGGGCGGTGCCCGAAGGCACAAGGCCGAATAAATCCAGATCAAAGATAAAATGATAGCTTGCCATGGCCACAAGCGCGACACCGCGCGCCTGATCCAAACCCGACAAGCGCGCCGTCATGACTGGCAGTAATCCTGCTCTGACACCCAACCGCGAATATCATTGCGCAAGGCTTCGCGTTGCAAAGGCCCCCAATCGGCCGCAACACCTCCTTGATCTGCGGCAATGACCCCATCGCGCACCACAGTTGATGACCAAATGCGTAAAGCGCAGCGTAAATTCGCCTCGCCCTCACGCAGCGCCTCGCTTGTGCCAGCACCACAGCCGTAGCCACGCGCGGTTGCCGGCGAGATTTGCAAAAGACCATGCCACTTGCCATTTGACGAAATCGCATCTTCGCGGAAGGTGCTTTCACGATAGGCCAAACTGGACAAAAGCCCGTTCCAAAACGCGGCGCGCTGTTCTGGGTTCGCCTTATCATAGGCGGGACACCATGCCTCGATATCCGCAGGGTTGGTCTCAACCAAAACGGCCGCGTCCTCCTCCAACATCGAGAGGCTTGCCTTTGTCCAATCTTGGGCCTGTGGGGTTTCATCCCAACGTGCCGCGGGCAAATCAGCCTGCGCGCCGATACATCCCATCAAAACCGCTGCGCCCAAAAAAGTCGTAACAACTTTTCCGAATTGCTGCGCATGATGAGCAAAATCACGTTCATTCCTTTTGAATGAAAACATGCAATTCTCTCAGGTAGCCAATAGATGCCAGCCCATTGCCCCTATTTTGCCTCAAATGCAAGTCCTGCCCTTGCCGCGCCTCCCGCGCTGGCCTAGTAAACGGCGGGAAACTGCCTGTTGGAGAGATGCGCAATGCTTGACCTCAGCTATGAAACCCCAAAACCCAAAGTAATTGCGGGTGCCAAATCCGATTGGGAACTTGTTATAGGGATGGAAGTGCACGCGCAGGTTGCAACCCGTGCCAAACTATTTTCGGGGGCCTCAACAAAATTTGGGTCAGAACCCAATTCGAACGTGGCCTTTGTGGATGCAGGAATGCCGGGGATGCTGCCTGTGATCAATGAGGCCTGCGTGGCCCAAGCGGTGCGCACAGGGCTGGGTCTGAAGGCAGATATCAATTTGTTTTCGGCCTTTGACCGCAAAAACTATTTCTATCCTGATCTTCCGCAAGGCTATCAGATAAGTCAATTGTATCACCCCATCGTGGGGGAAGGCGAGGTCTTGGTCGAGCTTGGCGATAGCACGGCACGCATTGTGCGCATTGAACGTATCCATTTGGAACAAGACGCAGGCAAATCCATCCATGACATGGATCCCGCCCTATCTTTCGTGGATCTCAACCGCACAGGTGTTGCGTTGATGGAGATTGTCTCGCGCCCCGACATTCGCGGCCCAGAGGAGGCTGCGGCCTATGTCTCTAAATTGCGCCAAATCATGCTCTATTTGGGCACTTGTGACGGGAATATGCAAAACGGCAATTTGCGTGCGGATGTAAATGTCTCTGTCTGTGCGCCTGGCGCTTACGAAAAATTCCGTGAAACAGGCGATTTCAGCCATCTTGGAACGCGCTGCGAGATCAAGAACATGAATTCGCTGCGGTTTATTCAACAGGCCATCGAATATGAGGCACGCCGCCAAATCGCTATTATCGAAAATGGCGGCACTGTTGATCAGGAAACACGGCTCTACGATCCTGATAAAAGCGAGACGCGCTCGATGCGATCAAAGGAAGAGGCGCATGATTATCGCTACTTCCCAGATCCCGACCTCCTACCGCTTGAGATTGAGCAGGCATGGGTGGATGAGATACGCGCAAACCTGCCCGAATTGCCCGATGCCAAAAAGGCGCGCTTTATCGGCGATTTTGGCCTGTCGGATTATGATGCCAGCGTTCTAACCGCTGATGTCACTGCCAGCGCCTTTTTCGAAGAGGTCGTTGCCACCGCCAAAGACGGGAAATTGGCCGCGAATTGGGTCATCAACGAACTCTTTGGCCGCCTCAAGAAAGACGAGTGCGATATCAGTGACAGCCCTATGTCGCCTGCACAGCTTGCAGGAATCATTGCGCTGATTAAAGCGGGAGATATTTCGGGCAAAATAGCGAAAGACCTGTTCGAAATCGTCTATACAGAAGCGGGCGACCCCGCACAGATTGTAGAAGCGCGCGGCATGAAACAGGTCACGGATACGGGCGCGATTGAGGCAGCGGTAGACGAGATCATTGCCGCCAATCCTACCCAAGTGGAAAAGGCAAAGCAGAACCCAAAACTTGCGGGTTGGTTCGTGGGTCAGGTGATGAAGGCCACAGCCGGCAAAGCAAACCCTGCCGCTGTGAACGAGTTGGTCAGCCAGAAACTGGGGTTGTAACCCCTGTCAGGCGGGCCGTTCAGGTCCGTCCGCATCAATGGCCAAAGCGTGAATTTCACCCATTAATGGCTTGCCAATGGCGTCATGCACGGCGCGATGGCGCGCGATACGCGGCAAACCCGCCAATCCATCCGCGCGGATCACCAAGCGAAAATGGCTTTCGCCCCCCTCTTGATAGCCACTATGGCCACGATGGGCCTCACTTTCATCGAAAACATCCAACACTTTGGGATTGAATGCTTTTTCTAATGCATCACGAATTTTTTCGGTTCTTGTCATAAAAATCTTCACCCTAGCCCTTCACCTTCGCCATCAATAGCTTAGACTGCCTGTTCCGAGTCGAGAAGGACAGGCCCATGACCGACAAAGATCCATTTAATTTTGACCTTCGCGTTTCAACCGACAAGAAGAAACGCAAGACGGGCCGCCGTGGCATGTCTGGGGCATTTGAAACCTCGCAGCGCAAATGCGAGCATCCCGCCTGCGAAGAGGCGGGGCAGTATCGCGCGCCCAAATCCCCCGACAACCTTGAGGATTTCTTTTGGTTTTGTCGCGAGCATGTGCGCGAGTATAATCTCCAATGGAATTTCTTTGAGGGAACGACCGAGGCCGAGATGGAAGCGCAGCTTGACCGCGACCGCGTCTGGGACAGGCCCACCAAACCGTTCAAAAAATCGGTCGAAGAAAAAGCGTGGGCGCGGCTTGGCGTGGATGATCCGCATCAGGTTTTGGGCGGCAATGCCACCCGCAACCCAGGGCAGGCAGGTGGGGCACAATCAGGGCGCAAACTGCCGCCAACAGAACGGCGTGCGCTAGAAATATTAGAAGCGCGTGACACGATGAACAAAACCGAAATTCGCAAATGCTATAAAGCGCTGATCAAGGTTCTGCATCCCGATATGAATGGTGGTGACCGTTCGGATGAGGAACGTCTCCAGGAGGTGGTCTGGGCTTGGGATCAGATCAAGATCAGCCGTAATTTCGTAGATTGAATGGCACAGCTGCCGCAGCATCATGTCACCACTCTTATTCTTGGTGCAGGAGCAGCGGGGATGATGGCCGCGGCCCATTCGGGCGCTGGCGTTTTGGTGATAGATCACGCAAAAGCCGCAGGTGAGAAAATCCGTATCTCAGGCGGTGGACGGTGTAACTTTACCAATATCCACTGTACCCCTTCTGCCTTTTTATCCGAAAATCCGCATTTTGCCAAATCTGCCCTGTCGCGATACGGCCCCTATGATTTTCTCGATTTGGTCAATCGCCACCGCATTTCATGGCATGAGAAAACCTTGGGGCAGCTCTTCTGCGACAGCTCCGCCAAAGAGATCATCGCTATGCTGCAAGCCGAGATGGCGGAGGTTGATGTCGAGCTTTGGCTGGAAACAAGCATTTCTTCAGTGCGACACAGCGGAGATGAATTTTGTGTTTTGGTCGAAAAACAGGGCCAAGCGCGCGAGATATGTGCCGATCATCTGATCGTGGCCACGGGCGGAAAATCCATCCCCAAAATGGGTGCTACAGGATTGGCCTATCAGATTGCAGAAACCTTCGGCCACCGCGTCACCGAGACGCGCCCTGCCCTTGTGCCCTTTACGTTTGACGAAGGACAGCGCGCACGGTTTGCGGCACTGGCAGGGCTATCCATGCCAGTGCGCGCCATGGCCGCCGAAGCGGAATTTGACGAAGCGATGCTTTTCACCCATCGCGGCCTGTCTGGCCCCGCAATTTTGCAAATTTCGTCTTACTGGCGTGAAGGGCAAGAAATCACCCTACATATCGACCCCGAAACGGATTTTTTCAATGTGCTGCGCGAAGCGCGCACTCAAACGGGCAAGCGCAGCCTGCGAGGGATATTATCCGATCATCTGCCAAAAGCCTTTATTGCCGATTTTGGCCAAACCCAAAGCATTGCAGGCAATATCGCTGATTGCAGCGATGCGCGCTTGCGCGCGATTGAGGAGGCACTGCAAAATTGGCGGCTGCGGCCCACAGCCACCGAAGGATATCGCACCGCCGAAGTAACCTTGGGCGGTGTTGCGACCGATGGGTTAAGTTCCAAAACCATGCAATCCACGCATATCCCCAATCTCTATTTTATTGGTGAAGCAGTGGATGTGACGGGTTGGTTGGGCGGATATAATTTTCAATGGGCATGGGCCTCTGCCGTTGCAGCAGGGGCGGCTATCCGCGCCAAAACGCAGGCATAAACAGTACCAAAACCGCCAACAACTCGAGGCGACCAAGCAACATGCAAAGCGTCAAAATCCACTTCGCTGCATCATTGAGCGTCGCAAAATTGCCAGAGGGGCCAATCACATCCCCTAATCCTGGCCCGATATTTGCCAAAGCCGCGGCAGCCCCTGACACAGAGGTGACAAAATCCAGCCCTGTCAATCCCAAAACTACCGAGAAAATCCCTATTAAAACGAAGAACAGCACAAAGAACCCCATGACCGAGGAGAGGACATCAGCCGAAACGGGCCGCCCCTCAAACCGGGGTTCGAACACACCATGGGGGGCCGACAAGCGGCGCACTTGGGTGGAGATGGACTCGAGTAAGATCTGATAGCGGAATATTTTGATTGAGCACGAGGTCGAGCCCGCACATCCTCCAATCAAGCCGGCAAAGAAGAACACCACCACGGGCAGCGGCCCCCAGAGTTGATAATCCACCGAAGAATAGCCTGTTCCAGATATAATTGAAGTGACGTTGAACAGCCCCTCGCGGATCCCATGCTCTAGATGGTCGCCGTTCGCGATGATGCGATACACTGTCATAATCAGCACAAGAGCGGTGATCACGCTGAGATAAGCGCGCACTTGGCTGTCACGATATAGCGGTTCTGCCGTGCCCGCTAATAGCTGCACAAAGCGAACAAAGGGCAGGCTTGCCAAAATCATGAACACCGCCGCGACATATTCTAACGGGCCTTGATAAACGCCAAATGAGGCATCCGTGTTCGAAAACCCACCCGTGGACAGCGTGGTAAACGCGTGGAAGATCGCATTGTAAAAGGTCATGCCCAAGGCCCAGTAAGCCAAAAAGCACAGCAAGGTCAGCGCCACATAGATTACCGAAATACGCGCGGCAATTTCAGTTGCGCGGGGCAGGATTTTTCCCATCGTCTCAAATGCCTCAGAGCGGAAGACTTGCATCCCCCCCACCCGCAATTCAGGCAAAAACACCATTGCAACCACGATGATACCGACCCCGCCAAACCATTGGATCATCGCCCGCCAAAGGTTCAGCCCATGGGGCAAATATTCCAAGCCCGTGATCACAGTTGAGCCTGTTGTCGTCAACCCTGACATCGCCTCAAACACTGCATCGACAATGCGTGCATCTGTTGCGCCAAACACAAAGGGAAGCGCCGCAAAGATCGGCAAAATCGCCCAAATTGCCGTTGTGAGAAGAAAGGTCTGTTGTAGGCTCAGGCCCTGCTGCACCCCATTGGCGCAAGAAAACACCAAAGCAAGGCCGATAAACACCGAGATTGCGGCAGACTCGGCAAAGACACCCCATTCGCCATTGGCCAAGGCAAGATCCACCCCCATAGGCACAACCATCGATACCCCAAGAAAGGTAACGATGAGGCCAATGACATATCCAACAGGGCGTATATCAAACATGAGGCAGAGCGTTGGCCCCTGACTTGGGCAGTGTCAAGCATGGAAGGGCCTAAAACCACGCCGAAGCCGTGATCTGGGGCTTCATTTCATTTGCAAACACCGCGACTGCAGTTTAATGTGTTCGTCAGTATACGACCGGACTGCTTCGTCAGACCGAGCAAAGCCTCAAGACAGCGTCACATCCATGACCGGTGTCTTGGGGCTTTTTTAGTAATCGGCAGTGCCCTCAGCCGATATGAAACAAGCTTTGGAATAGGCGGGGGTCCAGGCTTGCCTGTTCAAACGTGGCGCCTTCGGTCAAGAGGCTGACCGCATCATGGCTGTGCAGGCTTTCTTGATGGCTAGCAAGAACACGGAAATCTCCAACCCGTGGATCAGCTTGCAACTCGCCCGCGAAAAGGCGGGCCGCATCTTCCACAAAAATCGGGTTTGCAGCGTTTAATTCTGCGAAGGCTTGTTCATCTTCGCGTTTCACCATGACCTGCGTTTCTGTTGGCACAGCGCGGCGCGCCATCTCAATCAAGTCTTCAAACCACAAACACCCTGCATCAGGGGCAATCTCGACCGAAATCCGCGCAACTGATCGCTGCGAATGCGGGGTGGCCAATTGCCCGCGCGTGGCGCGCGCATGTTCGCTCAATTCAAGCGAGCAAGGGCAGGTCGAAGAATAAAGGTAATCCAGATGCACCAGTTTCTGGCGCACCCCATCGCGCTCGACCAGTTCAAGCGCAATGTCATAGTATTGATAACCCGTCAGGCCAGACCGCAGGCTCTGCACCTTCATTGGGAAGGAGAGGCGCATTTGGATACGCGCATCAAAACTCTCGAGGTCGGATTTGTAATCATCAAGCGCGGCTTCGATCACCTCAAAGCTGAACGTCTTTTCGGCATGGGCGTAGAAGCTGCGCATGATGCGGCTCATATTGATGCCCTTTTTGTCCGCCTCTAGGCTGACGGTGCCCGTCACCGAAGTTTCCAGCATCACATCGTCATTGTCGCGGCTGTGATAGTGAATAGGCAGGCGGAAATTGGAAATCCCCACATGCTGGATTTGACGCTTGGCCCCTTTGATCAACGAGGCGGGGCCATTTTGAAGATCAGGAAGACCAGCCTTATAGACCGCGTCCACTTTGAAATCCTGCGGATAGCTTCGCGAAAATTCTGGGTAATCTTGGGATGGGGTCAAAAGTTTGGAGACAGCAGGATCAAGGGCGGCACGCTCCGCCACGCTTGCGCTTTCCGCCCACTGTTTCAAAAGCACCAAAGCCGCACGGGCCTCGTCTTGGGTCGGTTCACTCGCAACTGCAACAATATGGACGTTCATCTCACCACCCCTTCGGTCACGCGACCTTGCCATCATATGGGTTTTGGTGCGCGGAATCCAAACTTGTTTTGTAAATAGTTTACGATTGTGAACGCCGAATGGATCAATATTGGCCCGACAAATATCGACCAATTCCTTGAGTTTTCGACAAAACCCCAAAAATAAGGGTTAATTTGCAGCGCGCGCGGCACCGAGCGCGTGTTTCAAATCCATTAACAGATCATTAACGTCCTCAAGCCCCACCGACAGGCGCACAAGACCAGATGTAATGCCCAGATGTTGCTTTTGATCCTCAGGCAAACGCTGATGGGTCGTTGTCGTAGGATGGGTGATAATGGATTTTGCATCACCCAAATTATTTGAAATTGTAATGATCTCTAGCGCGTTGAGGAACCGAAACGCAGCATCGCGCCCGCCCTCCAGTTCAATCGCAATCACTGTACCGCCTTTTTGCATTTGCGTGCGGGCAAGCACGGCTTGCGGGTGGCTGTCGAGATGAGGATAGAGCACCCGCGCCACACCCGCCTCGCCCTCTAGCCCGTGCGCAATGGCAAGAGCAGAGTCGGCTTGGGCGTTAACCCGCAGATGGAGCGTTTCCAATCCCTTGAGCATGACCCACGCGTTAAACGGCGACATAGCCGCGCCTGTATGTTTCAGATAGGGTTCCACGGTTTTGCGAATGAACTCGCGAGTGCCACAAATTACCCCGCCCAAACAACGCCCCTGCCCGTCAATATGCTTGGTCGTGGAATAGATCACGACATCAACGCCCAATTTGCGGTTATCTTGGAACAAGGGAGAGGCGAACACATTGTCGACCACCACCAAAGCGCCTGCATCATGGGCAATACGCGCAACAGCCGCGATATCAACAACCTGCAAGGTAGGGTTCGAAACACTTTCAAAAAACACAGCACGGGTTTTGCCCGTGATGATTGCGGTTTCCCATTGGGTCAGATCATCGCCATCCACAAACGTGACCTCAACACCGTAACGGGTCAAAATCTCTTCAAGGATGTAGAGACAAGACCCGAACAATGCGCGCGCAGACACCACATGATCACCCGCGCGCAACATGGACATCAGCGCGCCATTCACCGCCGCCATTCCCGAGGCGGTGGCAAAAGCATCTTCGGTGCCCTCAATCGCCGCGATCCGATCCTCGAACATTGCAACAGTCGGGTTGCCGTAGCGGGCATAGATAAATTCCTCACACCCTGCTTCGATAAAGCGGGCCTCGGCCGCCTCGGCGCTGTCATAGACAAAACCTTGGGTCATAAAGATTGCCTCAGACACTTCGCCATATTGGCTACGGCGGGTGCCTGAATGCACCGCGCGTGTCTGCGCCGAAACAGTATCGGGCAAGGATTTCAAACCTACGGATTTCTTGGCAGCTGTGTCTGACATTTCATATCCCTTCCATCCAATCGGTCGGGCGTCATGCGGCAAGCAGGCTTCGACCTCTTTAGCGGCATTTTTTCTGTGGCCCGCAATCCGGTAAACAAATCGCCACGCGACAGGGCATTACTCCTTGACCCTGATTGGGTCAAGGGGCCGCAACACAAAGCCCAGTGCCAAGCAGCGGGATTGCAAACCCGACAAAGACACCCCACATCTTTGCCAGCCATACCACCGCAAAGCAGCCGCAGGCCGCAAGATATGTATAACTTTTGTGTTTTTATTGCCTCATTGAGTTGCAAAGCTGAAATCCAATACAAAGGTAAAAAAATAATCAATCCTCATTCATCAAAATCGACCCGACCGTGGTTGATATTTGGCCACTCGGGGTGGCTGAATTTGCGCACCCCGTGATCATAGAGCTGTATTTTCCATCAAAAAATCGAGCGTGGCGTTTTTTAATTCAGGCGGTGAAACGCACTCATGAGGAATTGATTACAAACATCAAAGAATATCTTGCAAGTGCACACAAAGAGCGGATGCTCAGCTCGAGAGCTGATGAAGACACGTTCAGGATGGAAATGAAATTGCGCAACACGTTGGCCGCTAGCCACGACAAGATCCACATCCAACGCTTCCTAAGCGCTGATATGTAAGGCGTCATTATGCATGTTATGAAAAAAACGAGGTTTTCAGAGCATAAGTTTTGGCGCGGTCTATGGGTTGGGGCGGCGCTTTGCCTTTTGGCGGGGTGTCAGGCACTCGGGCCGGGTGCCACGGGCCAAAACGGGATGGCAAGCAGCATAGTTGCCACCACCCCTTCGGCTGAGAGCGCACTTTACGCGCAATATTACGCCCAAACCGAGGCGCGGCTTCTGCGTGAGGGGTTATTGCGCCAATCCACCACCCCCTCGGATGCCCCCGTCTCGCGCCGTGCTTTGGCGCGCAATTTCGAGGCCATTGCGCTTTATGATGAATACGCGATGGAAAACGGGCGCTTTGTCGCCCGCCAAACCGCCTCGCGGCTGAGACGATGGATTGATCCTGTCCGTATCGAAGCCCATTTTGGGCCAGCAACCGACCCGCAAAAAATTGGACGGGATCGCCAAATTCTGGCCAATTACACCCGACAACTCAGCCGCGCCGCGAGGCATCCGATTGATTTGGTTGGATCAGGTGGAAATTTTCATGTGCTGTTCATCAGCCGTGATGAGCAGGCAGAAATCGGCCCCTATCTGCGCAGCATAGCGCCCAATATTGATGCCTCAGTCATCCGCGAAATTGAGAACCTGCCGCGCTATACGTTCTGCTCTGTCTATGCCTTTGCGCGCTCAAATGCGCAGCCAGAATATCGCAGCGCCATTGCCGTAATCCGCACCGAGCATCCCGATTTGATGCGCACCTCCTGCATCCATGAGGAAATCGCCCAAGGGTTGGGATTGCCCAATGACAGCCCCACGGCGCGCCCCTCGATTTTTAATGATGATGAAGAATTCGCCCTTTTGACCGCGCATGACGAATTGCTGTTGCGCGTGCTGTATGACCCACGCCTAGAAATAGGCATGACCCCCGATGAGGCGCGCCCCATTGTCGATGCGATTGCCAGTGAATTAATTGACACTTTCTAGTTAACGACGACTGCTCACGTTCATTTTTGATTTTATTGAATGAGCAGACGGGCAAAGTAATGGGAGAGCGACCCTATTCCGCGATCAAAATCGCTATAGCTCTGATCCTGGCGGCTCTGTTGGCGCTTGGCCTTGGTTATGTCTATGACGGATACATCCGTTAAGGCGCTGCATTCTTGTTTGCGCTAACATCAATCTCTTGCTAGACCACGCGGGCCGCAAAGCGCGGCGGGGATACGTCACATTTGGAAAGGCCTACGCCATGCTGCTGTGCTGTGGTGAATCTTTGATTGATATGTTGCCACGCGAAACCGGTGCAGGCGAAGCCGCTTTTGCACCTTACTCAGGCGGCGCAGTTCTCAACACAGCGATTGCCGCAGCGCGCTTGGGACAAAAGACTGCGATGCTGACGGGCCTGTCCCGTGATCTTTTCGGGCAGATTTTAGAAGGGCATTTGGCGAGCAATCATGTGGACACAAGCCTGTGCTTGCTCAGCGACCGCCCTACGACCTTGGCCCTTGTGACCCTGAAAGATGGCCACGCCACCTATGCGTTTTACGATGAAAACACTGCAGGGCGCATGATCTCTCCCGTTGACCTGCCCGCCTCTTTGGAGGGGATCACGGCGCTGTTCTTTGGGGGCATATCTTTGGCCGTAGAGCCCTGCGCAGATACCTATGAGACACTCTGCCTCCGCGAGGCGGCCCGTCTGCCTGTCATGATCGACCCAAATATTCGACCCAGCTTTATCGCGGACGCGGCCCGCTATCGCGCACGACTGGCGCGGATGTTGGCCGTGGCCGACATCATAAAGCTGTCAGATGAGGATCTTGCATGGCTGAACAATAACAGCTCCGAGGCAGAGGCCGTGGGTGATCTTTTAACGGCGGGCGCGAAACTTGTGCTGATCACAAAAGGGGCCGATGGGGTTACCGCTTATTCTGCAGATGGGCAGCTGACCCATCCCGTGATCCCCGCCACGGTTGTGGATACTGTGGGCGCGGGCGATACGTTTAACGCAGGCATCCTGACGGGCTTGGCCGAAGCAGGATATCTGAGCAAAGCGGCGCTTGCAGCCCCCTTGCCGCAAGATGTTCTAAAAGCCGCGCTTGATCTGGGCGTGCGGGCCGCCGCCGTAACTGTCGCACGAGCGGGCGCGAACCCGCCACTGCGCGCCGAGATTTAACCGATGCGCGCCTTGGTTCAACGGGTGAGTGAGGCTGCCGTCCGTGTGGATGGGGAAACGATTGGGCAATGTGGCGCAGGCCTTTTGATATTGATCTGCGCAATGCGCGGTGACACCGCAGCGCAGGCTGAACATTTGGCCCAAAAGATCGCCAAAATGCGCATCTTCAACGATGAGGCAGGCAAGATGAACCGCGCACTTTTGGACATAGGCGGCGAAGCACTGGTGGTCAGCCAATTTACCCTTGCCGCAGATACGCGCACAGGCAACAGGCCAGGGTTTTCGCAGGCCGCAGACCCTGAGACGGGGCGTGCCCTATACGAACATTTCGCGCAAAGCCTTGCCGCGCTTGGCCCCAAAGTTGAGACGGGAAAGTTTGGTGCAGATATGAAAGTTTCGCTGATCAATGACGGCCCCGTTACCGTTTGGCTCGACACTGAGGCATCTGTGCCTAAAAATTAGGCAGTTGAGCCAAAGTTAACCATTGCCCCCCAAGCTGCAGGGCGATGCGCCCTAGCCCAGCCCCCGATATCGCGCCACCGATAGGGGGACTGGTATTGGGTAAGCGTAGATGGAAAACCCCACCCCCTTTTTTGATGAAATGCTCGGCCCCGATAACGGGGCGCGCCCGCCTTACGAGGCCTATCATAGATGGTTCGAGGGCGAAGATCGCCGCGACCTGATCCGCAAATCGGGCGAGGCTGAGCGGTTCTTTCGCCGCACGGGCATCACCTTCAACGTTTATGGTGCCGCTGATGCAGATGAACGTCTGATCCCGTTTGACATCGTGCCGCGTATTATCTCTGGCCGAGAGTGGGCGCGTCTGACGCGCGGCATCGAACAGCGCGTTCGCGCCATCAACGCCTTTTTGCACGATATTTATCATCGCCAGGAAATCATCCGCGCGGGCCGCATTCCGATTGAGCTGATTGCCAAAAACGATGCATTCCTCAAGGCTATGATCGGACTAGAACCACCGGGTGGCGTTTACACGCATATCGTGGGAATTGATCTGGTGCGCGTGGCCGAGGATCAATTCTATGTGCTTGAGGACAATGCACGCACCCCATCGGGCGTGTCCTATATGCTCGAAAACCGCGAAACCATGCTCCAGGTGTTCCCCGAACTGTTCGGGCGCATAAAGGTGCGCGGCGTTGGGGATTATCCACTTGCTTTGCGGCGCTCGCTTGGCGCTTCGATGCCGCGCCATGCCTCAGGCGATGGGGCTGTGGCCGTGCTGACACCAGGTATTCATAATTCCGCTTATTTTGAACACGCGTTTTTGGCCGACCATATGGGGGTCGAATTGGTCGAGGGCAGCGATTTGCGCGTTGTGGATGGTAAAATCGCCATGCGCACCACGCGCGGCTACAAACCGATTGATGTCCTTTATCGGCGTGTCGATGATGATTTCCTTGATCCGCTCAGCTTTAACCCCGACAGCTTGCTTGGTGTGCCAGGGATTATGGATGTTTATCGCGCAGGCGGCATCACTATTGCCAACGCGCCTGGAACAGGGATTGCCGATGATAAGGCGATCTATTCCTACATGCCCGAGATTGTCGAATTCTATACGGGCGAAAAGCCGCTTTTGGAAAATGTGCCGACTTGGCGGTGCTCTGAGGCGGACGCATTGGCCTATGTGCTAGACCATCTCGATGAATTGGTGGTCAAAGAGGTGCATGGGTCGGGCGGCTATGGAATGCTTGTTGGGCCTGCCGCCTCGAAAAAGGAATTGGCGGCGTTTCGGGCCAAGCTGAAATCACGGCCTGCGAATTACATCGCACAACCGACCTTGGCGCTTTCGACAGTGCCCATCCTGACCAAAGCGGGGCTTGCCCCTCGCCATGTTGATCTGCGCCCCTTCGTCTTGGTCAGCCCCAATGGTATCGAAATCACCCCCGGCGGACTGACGCGCGTGGCGCTGAAGAAAGGCTCACTCGTGGTGAATTCCAGCCAAGGGGGCGGGACGAAAGACACATGGGTTCTTGAAGAATGAGCGCGCATAGGGAGCAAAGGCCATGTTAGGCAAAACCGCGGGCGGATTATTTTGGATGTTCCGCCATTTAGAGCGCGCCGAGAACACGACCCGTCTGATTGAGACGGGCCTGCGCATTGCGCTGACACGGCCAGATCGTTCCAATGACGAATGGCAAAGCCTGCTGAAAACAGCCGCCGCGGAGCAGTTGTTTTTCACCAAATACGAGACGGCTGATGCAGCCAATGTCGTGGATTTTCTATTGCGGGATGCGACCAATCCGTCATCTGTGCAATCAAGCATGGCACAAGCCCGCCAAAACGCCCGCATGGTGCGCACCGCCCTCACGCGCGAGGTCTGGGAAGCAGTCAATGACACCTACATGCAATTGCGCAGCACCCTTGCCCGCCCTGCCACAGATAAAAACCTACCCGATACGATTGCCTTGGTGCGACAGCAATCCGCACTGGTGCGCGGTGCCTTGCACGGGTCGATGCTGCGCAATGATGTTTTCGATTTTGCGCGGCTTGGCACATTCCTAGAACGCGCCGATAACACCGCACGTATTTTGGATGTGAAATACTATGTCCTGCTGCCCTCTATCAGCCAAATCGGGTCAAACCTTGATAATGTGCAATGGGAAACGATCCTGCGCGCGGTGGCGGGTCAACGCGCCTATTCTTGGTTGACCCAAGGGGCGGTCACACCCAAAGGCATCGCAGACTTTCTCATCTTTGACGGGCGCATGCCCCGCAGCCTGAAATTCGCGCTTGGTAAATTGCAAAGCAATCTAGGCTACCTTGAGGCGGAATATGGCAGCACCCTGCCCTGCCACGCGATGGCAGCACGGCTCAATGCGCGGCTTTGCACAAGCAGCATCGACCAAGTCTTTGAGGAAGGATTGCACGAGTTCATCCTGACCTTCTTGCAAGACTTAGCGGCACTTGGCCGCCAGATCGAAACCGATTACCGTTTTATCGGATGAGGTGCTTATGCGATTAAAACTGTCCCACCGCACAAGCTATGGTTTTGACACTGCGCCCTCTTACGGGCTTCAGCAATTGCGACTTACGCCGCAAAACACGCCTGCGCAATCTGTGCAGGATTGGCAAATGCAGGTCGCGGGTGGCACAGTGGAATGCAGCTATCTTGACCATAACCAAAACCTTGTAACGCTGATTTCTTTTTCCCCTGATGCACAGGCCGTTGAGGTCACTTGCACGGGCGAGATGGAAACAAACGAGGTTGCGGGCGTGCATGGGGCCCATCGTGGACTTGTCCCCCTATGGGTGTTTTTGCAGCCCTCCGATCTGACCCGCGCGGGCAATGGGACACGCAAACTGACCGCGGGGCTTAGGGATGCCAAACTCAGCGATATTGAACGACTGCACACCCTGTCTGCCCGTATCCTAGAGGCTGTGCCCTATGCCATAGGCCCCACCCACGCAGGCAGCAGCGCCGAAGAAGCCATCGAGGCAGGCAGTGGTGTCTGTCAGGATCACACCCATATTTTCATCTCAGCCGCCCGCCTTTTGGGATACCCCGCACGCTATGTCTCGGGCTATTTGATGATGGAAGACCGCATCCACCAAGACGCAAGCCATGCTTGGGCAGAGGCCCATATTGAGGGGTTGGGATGGGTTGGTTTTGACGTCTCAAACGGCATCAGCCCAGATACGCGTTATGTGCGCGTTGCCTCAGGTGTCGATTACCGCGAAGCGGCCCCCATCATTGGCCTGCGCTACGGCGCGGGAGACGAGCGGCTTTCAGTAGATATTCAGGTTCAACAGCAATAATAAAGACAAGGCGCGATTCTTGACCGCGCGCAAAAATACAGGTGAAAGACAGCCCCCGAGATGACCTATTGCGTTGGTTTGAAACTGAATTCTGGCCTTGTGTTCATGTCAGACACGCGCACGAATGCGGGCGTGGACAACATATCGACCTTCCGCAAAATGTTCACATGGGAAGGCCCGGGCGAGCGTAGCATCACCGTGATGACCGCGGGCAATTTGGCGACAACACAGGCGGTGATCAGCCTCTTGAATGAACGCGCCAAACCCGCCGAAGATCGGGGGAACCCCTCGATCCTCGAAGCGCCTTCGATGTTTCAGGTCGCCAAATTGGTCGGGGAAACCTTGCGCGAGGTGATCAAAACACAATCAGGCCAAGATGGGCCTGAGGCAGAGGCGACCTTTTCCGCAACCATAATATTGGGCGGCCAGATCAAAGGCTCCCCCCCGCGCCTTTTCCTAATTTATCCTGAAGGCAATTTCATCGAGGCCAGCGATGACACGCCGTTCTTTCAGATTGGCGAGACGAAATATGGCCGCCCCATTTTGGTGCGTGCCTTTGACCCCGAAATGAGTTTTGAGGATGCGGTCAAGCTTTTGATGGTGAGTTTTGACTCGACCATTAAGGCCAATCTTTCGGTCAACCTGCCGCTTGATCTTCATGTTTATACTGCAGATAGCTTGAAGCATGGAACAATGACACGGATCGAAAAAGATGATCAGTATTTCAACGTAATTTCAATGGGTTGGGGGGATGCGCTAAAGCATGCGTTTAACAGCCTACCCCCCTATAGCTTTACGACTTAGTCGGATCAAATCCGTAAATCCACTCAAAGCGTTGCGCCAACAGATGCGGCGCGTAGCGCGTTACCATGCGTAGCCCTGTATGCGCGGCCACCCGCAACAGGCTTGGCCGCATATGATAATGGTTTGCATTGTCCGAGGCCACCTGAACAATCCGCGCGGTGCGGGGGCGGCGCAGCGCCTCATATTCAGCCAAGGCCCTTGATAGATCATGCGTATCGGACAGGCGCGCGGCCAAAATCCAAGCATCCTCCAACGCCATATTGGCCCCTTGCGCGAGGAAGGGAAGCGTTGGATGCGCTGCATCCCCCAAAAGCACCATCTGGCCATTTTGCCAGTTGCGCGCGACCGGATGGCGAAACAACCCCCATTGATAGCATTCCGTCACGCGGCCTAAATAGGCACGCGCCTCGGGACAAAAATCACCAAATCGGCCCGTCAGCTGTGCAGGATCGCCCCGCTCCAACCACGAGTCCTTAACCCACTGGTCATGTTCCTCAACCGCCACGATATTGATCAATGTCCCGCCCCGAAGCGGATAGATCACCATATGGCGGCCAGGCCCCATAAACACCTGCACATCGCGCAACGCATCGCCCTGTTGCGCCTCAATCACGGCGCGCCACGCAACTTGGCCCGTGAAAAACGGATGCCCGCGCGGCTCAAGATGGGTGCGGATACGGGAATGCAATCCGTCTGCCCCGATAATCACATCCGCGCTTTCGCGCTGACCATCGGCCAAAATCACTTCACGCCCCTCGACCCCTGTCACAGCCGCGCCAAGGGTAATCTCAACCCCAAGATCACGGGCACGACTGGCCAAAATCTCGATCAAATCCGCCCGATGGACATAGTGATATGGGCGTCCGTGACGGGATAAGGGCACACGCGCCACTGCCGCCCCTTTGCGAAAATCGCGCAGATATACGGCATTGGCGCGGGGGGATATCGCGCTAATCTCTTCGGCCAGCCCAAGGCCTGCTAACGTGGCCATCCCATTGGGGCTAAGTTGAAGCCCTGCCCCAAAAGCGCGGATTTCCTCGGCCTGTTCTAGCACGCGCACCGAAGCGCCGCGTTGCGCAAGGCAGCAGGCCGCAGCCAAGCCACCAATACCTGCCCCAATCACCAAAATATTGCGCCCGATAAGCATGCTCAGCCTCGCACCCGTCAAAGAAAAAAGGCATCCGAAAAGATGCCTTTTTTAATCTTATAAACTCGCTGCGCGCAATCAATCGTCCCGATGGACTTTTTCGCGGCGCTCATGGCGCTCTTGTGCTTCAAGCGTCATGGTCGCAATCGGGCGCGCATCCAGACGTTTAAGGCTGATCGGGTCGCCCGTGACTTCGCAATAGCCATATTCGCCCTCTTCGATACGGCGCAAAGCAGCATCAATCTTGGTGATCAGCTTGCGCTGACGATCGCGGGTGCGCAATTCAAGCGCACGGTCTGTTTCCTCACTCGCACGATCCGCAACATCAGGGATGCTGCGCGTGCCATCTTGCAGCGCGGTGACAGTTGTGCGACTTTCATCAAGCAGATCAGCTTTCCAGTTGAGCAGTTTCCTGCGGAAATACTCTAACTGTCGCTCATTCATAAACGGCTCGTCCTCGGCGGGACGATAGTCTTCTGGAAGAAAGGTCTCAGCTTTCATCTCGTTCCCCTCAGCGGCGGCTGACCCGATTTTTGATTTTACATCAGACGTCATTTTACCACCTCGGGCTCCGCTTACAGGATGGCGTGGGTAATGTCACCCACCTAAAGACGGTTTTTCCGCTCAAAATCACCTAAACGGATCGGCGCGCCCCTAGGCCCCCGTTTCTGACTGCGCCTCAAATCGCTTTGGACTGGCGAATGGCCCCAATTCGGCTTGGCCCGCGCAATTTGTCGCGGCTATAATGCCTCAGGGAGTATCACCCAGAACAACACCAGTTTTCGCCAAATTTGCGACAGAATCTGTGGATACATCCGCAACAGCAATTGGTAGTCGGAGTAACATATGCCCAAATCAATCGATATTTTGCCCTTGCGCCCAGAAGATCGTGACACATGGGAGGGGCTGTGGAAGGCCTATCTCGCCTTCTACGAAACCGCCCTCTCCCCAGAAGTGATTGATCTCAGCTTTACCCGCTACAGCACCCCTGCGCAGGGCGATATGCTTGCCTGGTTGGCATGGCAGGACGGGCGCGCAATTGGCTTGGTGCATGTGATCTCTCATGCCCATGGCTGGAAATCAAAGCCCGTAACTTATCTCCAAGATCTGTTTGTCGCACCCGAGGCGCGTAGAAAGGGTATTGGGGCTGCGCTGATTGATCATGTCTGCGCCGATGCAGCAACGGCAGGGCGGCCTTCGGTTTATTGGCTTACACAAAGCCACAATGCGACCGCGCGGCGGCTCTATGACCGCGTGGCAACGGATACAGGGTTTATCAAATATGCTAAATAAATTACACCGCGCTTTGGCAGCTTGAAGCCTACGCATGGGGCCACTATGGATTTGCGGACTTCAGCCTGATGCAAATTCGTTTGAACGAAACCGCAAATCTCACTCCAAACGCAACTCAAGCCGCGCGCAATTAAGACCAGAAAAGGACAGCTTCACATGATCCCCTTGCCGGCACTTCTTGGCCTTTTGGGCGGCATTGCCCTCGGCCTCTTTATGGCCTTTCGCAAAAAGGGCAATAAGCTAGACCTCTTGCACTATGGCGCGGTCTGCGGGCTGATTGGGTTCACCTTGGGTTATTTCGTGATGTTGGTCGTGCCTGCCCCTTTATAGGCGGCTCTTGTAAAAGCAACCCTTGCCCAAGGCGCAGTGCCGCGCCATATCAGCCTTATGTTAAAGCTGACCCCGATCCTTTTGGCCATTGGCTATGCGCTGCTCAGTTACCAGTTCTCAAGCTGGCGACTGAAACGAGAGCTTGACGAGCGCTCAACCCATTTGGCCGATCCGCGACTGCGTGATATCTCCAAGCGGATGGCCACGGTGCTGGGCCTTGAGGATATTCCTGTGCATCTCTACGAGGTTGATGCCATCAATGGCCTTGCCGCACCAGATGGGCGCATTTTCATCACCCGTGGCTTTTATCAAAAATATCGCGCAGGCGAAGTCACCGCCGAAGAGCTGGCCTCCGTGATCGCGCATGAATTGGGCCATGTCTCACTGGGTCACACCAAGCGGCGGATGATTGATTTTTCGGGTCAAAATGCAATCCGCGTGGCCCTCAGTAGCCTTTTAGGGCGGTTGATCCCCGTAGCGGCGGTGGGGATTTGGGTCGCCAATATCCTCACCTCTCTTTTGGCCGCGCGCCTGAGCCGTGCCGATGAATACGAGGCGGATGCCTATGCCGCATCATTATTAACGGCAAGCGGCATCGGGACAGAGCCGCAAAAATCGCTCTTTCGGAAACTCGAAGCCCTGTCTGGCGGAGGATTGCGCGGGGGGGCTGCGTGGCTGATGAGCCATCCAAGCACGGTCGATCGGATCAAGGCAATCGAAACCCTAGAAGATAAATGGCGCGGACAAATCCGCTAATCTGCGAGGCGTTTCGCCAATTTTGGCAGGCGCGCGCGCTTTAGCATTTTGCACACATCAGATGGCGCCTCGCGCAAATCATTCATGCGCGCCATAACGCCCGCGCAAATTTTGGCCACCAAGTCAGGCTCCTGCGCCCACATATCACACAGATAACTGTCAGGATGCAGGGCCACGATATCGTGGCCTGCCAATTCAGCCCGCGGAAAATCGCGCAGGTTGAAGGTCAAAATAGCTTCGGCCTTTCCCACAATGGCGGTGGCCAACACGTGAATATCGGCGGGATCAGGCAGGTAAAGCCGTGCGTCCATCGCAGGATCCGCTTCGATGACTGCAGCGGGGAAACTGGCCTGAAGCAGCGCGATTTCTCCGCGTGCAATCATACCCCCCTCAGGCCCAAGATTTCGCTCTGCGGCACGGGCCCATTCCTCGAGAATGCGATCAGACCAAAGGGGCGTCATCTGCCCTGCTTGCCCAAGCCCCATCAAACAGTCGCGCAGAACCGTGGGATAAAGCACACAGGCATCAAGACAAAGCTTCATGATGGCATCAGGCGGAAGGCCAAAGCCTTGAGATAGCCTGTCGCAGTCAAGCTTGGATGCTGGGGATGATCAGGCCCAGCGAAGCCCGTATAGATCAATCGCGCCTCACGCCCCGCGCGCCCGATGCCGCGCAAACACGCGGCGCGGAATTTTTCAAGATCCGCCGCGTGCGAACAACAGCATAGCATCAGCACACCCCCCTCAGCCACCAAGGGGGCTGACAAACGTGCAATGCGTTCATAGGCGCGCAGGCCTTTTTCCAAAGCGGGCTTGGATGGCGCAAATGCGGGTGGATCAGCCACAACCAGCTCAAACTGCGCTGCCTCGCCTGCCAGGGCCTCAAGCATGTCAAAGGCATCGCCTTGGCGGGTAGAAAATCGCGCCTCGGCCCCCATGGCTTTGGCCCCTTGGGTGGCCAAATCAAGCGCTGCTTGCGAGGCATCCACCGACAGGGCCGAGCGCGCACCTGCGGCCAGACTTGCCAAAGCGAAGCCGCCTACATGCGAGAATACATCCAGAACCCGCGCATCCTTGGCCAATTGCGCGGCAAAGGCATGATTGGGGCGTTGGTCGTAAAAGAGGCCCGTCTTTTGCCCCCCCATCACATCGGCCATATAGGTGGCCCCGTTCATGACCACGGGCAATGGCGAAGAAATCGGCGCACCAGAAAGCTGCACCATCTCCTCGGGTAGGTTTTCAGTGGCGCGCGCGCGGGAGGTGCCGTTCTTGATCAGCGTCTCAGCGCCCGTCACATTGCGCAAAGCGCTGGCGATCTCCTCAATCCGATCTTCCAGCCAAACCGCGTTGGGTTGGACCACCAGACATCCACCAAAGCGATCAACGATCAGACCTGGGAGCCCATCGCCTTCGGCATGGATCAGGCGGTAATAGGGGTCAGGATAGATCTTGTGGCGCAGGTCATGGGCCGCTTGGATTTTTGCCTGCAGCCACGCAGAATCTATCACGGCATCCACGCGGCGTTCTAAAACCCGAAAAGCGATCTTCGCTTCAGGTGTTGCGACACCAAGGGCCAGCGGATTGCGCTCGGCATCCTCTAAAGTGGCAAGACTGCCTGCCACAATCGCACGGCTGCGGCGATCTAGCACCAGATCATCGGCCCAAGCCCAAGGATGACCAAAGCGGATGGCACGAGCATCGGCCTTTGGACGCAGACGCAAAACGGGAAGCGGCGAAGGATTATATGTCATGACCTGCCTTTAGCTCAGAAAGTCGTACCCTGAAAGAGGGAGCGGGATCAGAATGTGACGCCCGATGGGGCCACAGGCAGTCGGAATTCGGAAATCATCAAATTATGCACCCAAGCCTCGATGCGCGCACGATGGGTCAAACCCATGGCTTCGGCTTCTACGGCGCGCCGTCCGCCATAAGCAGCGAAGGTCAGGTCACGCGATGCGGGGCCATAGACTAAGGCGCCCGTTGTCACGTCATAAAGCAAAAAGGTGAATTCAATCGCATGCTCAACGCCAAAGGTGCTGCGCACCAAGGGTGTCTGGGCATGAAAGACCTGCACATTGATTTGCAAAATCACATCACGACTGCCCTAAAAGGCAGGCAGAAGGCCGCGCATCGGCCGCTCTAGAATGCCACGCACTTGGGCGTGGCAATCCCCATGGAGCTCGTCCTGCCACACAAAATCGACTTTGGGTCTCATGGTATTTGATTCAGAGGTGCTGAGGCTGCACTGCATATTCACGCGCACATCCGTAATGAGCCAGCCCCACTCAAGCATCAACGCCGCAAGGGTGGGTTGGGTCTGTGCCGATGGGTTTGACACATTCCCAGCAACATCGAAAAATGTGGATGTGTCAAAGGTTGGTCGCTTCGCAGGTCCCGGTCCCGTTAGACACATAGGCCGAAGCGGATAGTTCCACGACAACACGGCCTATTGCGGTTTTCCTCCGTGACATATCTTCCTCCATTCTGGGCTTATTTTCTGTCGCAGTGGCCACGATGGGCGCAGATGCGGCTCAAGAATTGTGCTTGTTTTCAGCACCAATGACCCATAAATGAGGCGGAAATAAGAAAGCCTCGGCACATTTCCGAGGCTATCCTTGATGTCGAACCCCTGCGCGCATGATGGCAGCGGGGCGAGGACCTTAGAATTAGGCCAAATGCGCCGGTTGTTTGCCGCCCAATTTTGCGACAGCGCGGAAGGGGGTACCGAGTACGTTGAAGATCGCGCCAAAGATTTCTTTCATCGCTTCGGCGCGCAAACGGCGGGCTTCAAGCTCTACACGGCGAACATTAGCGACAGAATAAACAGCAGCAGTTGTCATTTCATTTCTCCTATATGGCTATCACATGAGCCTTTCTGCTATGCAGCATATGGGACAGTATAGATGACTTACCAATGCCGATTTGATCATCCCGCCATGCGCCAGTCGCATAGCTTATCCAAAAGACTATGCGCCCGGCGGTAAAGGCACTGCTTCCATCACGAGCGGCGCAGATCGGGCGGGGTCGTGGCACTGGCCTGTCGCGGCAGATCACGGCCTACCATTTTGACAGGATCCGCATATGGTCTGATCGGCTTTTTAAAATGCCTTCTGTCATACTACGCGCTTGCTGCCCCGAAATTCATCGGCCTTTAGGAGCCAAAAGGTTGAACAAAGTTTAAGCCGCGCGTGCCTCAGCTTTGGGAAGGCGAACCAAAAACACGGCTCCGCCTTGAGAGGGCACATAATGCAGCCCCCCTCCAAGGCGCTGCATGATCTCGCGGCTGATGGCCAGACCCAGCCCCGCCCCTTGGGCAGGGCGAGTGCCATCAAGGCGCACGAATTTCTCGAAAATCAAACTTCTCTGGCGTTCAGGGATGCCTGCGCCATTATCCGCAAATTCTACCTCAAGATGTCGCGCCCTCTCACGCAGGGTGATGGTGAGGCTTGGTGCCTCAGCCTCGCAATATTTTTGGGCGTTGGAAATCAAATTGATAAAGACCTGCGCCAAACGATCTGCATCCGTGTTTAAACGAAGGCCCGCCTCCTCCGTCCCGTTGTAAATGATCTCAAGGCGATGGCTTTCCTCAAGGGCGGCGGTTGCATTTAAAGCACGTTCTAAGACCCGCGCGAGATGCACCTCACTGGGGTTCAGAGACACATGGCCGTTCTCGAGAACGGATAAATCCAACAGATCATCCAAAAGCCTTGTCAGACGGCGGCTTTCATCATGGATGATCTTCGAGAACCGCGCGCGCGCCGCTTCATCCAGACCATCAGATTGCATCAGAATTTCAGAAAACGCGCGAATAGAGGTCATAGGTGTGCGCAATTCATGGCTGATCTGCGATAAGAACGCATCTTTTTGCACAGACAGTTCCGTCAGCTTTTGGTTCACCTCGCGCAAGCGCGCCGCGGTGCGGGCCAATTCCACCGATTGCGCCTCAAGTTTAGATGAATATTCCATGATCTGCGCCGTCTCATCTGCCACGGCCAGAAGGTCTTGCACCGAAACCCCTGCGCCGCCTGCAATTTGCCCGACCATTGCATGGGCCGTTGCGGCACCAACCGACCCCGCTAGTTCCCGTTCAAGGCGCTCCAGAAAATCGGGGGTTGGATCGGGCAATTCACTATCCCGTCCCTGCGCGCGGGCCGCCTGCCCAAAGAGACGTGCAGCGCGCCCTGCCCCCAAAATACGCCGCGCCATGATCAAAAGATCATCAGCGGTGCCCTGCGCCGCCTGCCAACCTGATGGGGCATGGGTATAGTCAAAGACTTTGACGAATTGCGCTCCCTGCAAGCGCTCTAGCGGCGAAGGGAAGCTCGCCAGAGAGACCACGATAAACACAACTGTGTTAAGCCCCAAAGACAGCACCATCGCTGTCAACAGCGGGTCTGTTCCAGCCATGCCAAGAAAATTATTCGGGCGCAGCCATTGCACCCCCATTGGCCCTAAGGTCAACACATCATGCAGCAACTCACCTGCAAAGGCGTTTGGCAGCAACAGCAGCCACGCCCAAACGGCAAAGCCCGTCAAAATGCCCGCCCCTGCGCCAAGCCGCGTGGCCCCGCGCCAGAATATGCCCCCTGCGAACGCAGGCAGAACCTGCGCCACGCCCAAAAAGGCGATCAATCCCATCGCGGCCAAAGCCTCGGTTCCGCCAGAAAGGCGGTAATAGGCAAGGCCAAGCGCCATAATCCCTAGGATTGAAAACCGCCGCGCTATAAGGGCCACGCGGCGCATATCGCCAGACATTGGATCATCATGGCGCGTGGCGCGCAGCCAGACAGGCATTATAATATGGTTCGACAACATAGTGGCCAAGGCCAAAGCCGCCACAATCACCATTGATGTGGCGGCAGAGAACCCGCCCAAAAATGCAAGCAGGGCAAGGAATTCGCGCCCTTGTGACAAAGGTACGGTCAGCACGAATAAATCAGGGTTCGCGCTTTGCGGCATTTCTTCCAAACCAACCACGGCAATTGGTACCACGAAAATCGATATCAGGAGCATGTAAAACGGGAAGGCCCAAGCCGCTGTTGCCAGATGCCGCTCGTCAGAGTTTTCCACGACCAACACCTGAAACATCCGCGGCAGGCATAGGATCGCTGCCCCAGATAAGAGCGTTAAACCGACCCAACGCGCTCCATTGGACGAGATTGAGGCAAGCGGGCTTGCATCTATCCGCGCCAACATATCCATCGGGCCGGAAGCCACACCCCAGACCACGAACACACCTACGGCGATGAGTGCGAACAGCTTAACGATCGCCTCAAGTGCAATTGCCGAAACGAGACCCGGGTGGCGCTCATTCACATCCAAAGAGCGCGTGCCAAACACAATGGTAAAGAGCGCAAGCCCCCCCGCAACCCATATGGCCATCAGGCCTGTATCCATCTCCCGCCCTGAATTTGGCGTTATAAACGCAGAGAAGGACAGCGTTACCGATTGCATCTGCAAGGCGATATAGGGTGTGGCCCCGATCACCATTAGGATTGTCACAATCGCAGCCAATCCCCCCGATTTTCCGTATCGAGACGAGATCATATCAGCGATAGATGTGATCCTTTGAGTGCGGCCTATGCGCACCAATTTTCGCAAGATCCAAAACCATCCGATGAAGACCAAAGTCGGGCCAAGATAGATCGTGATAAACTCAAGCCCTGATCGAGCGGCAGACCCGACCGCACCATAAAATGTCCAAGCGGTGGTGTAGATCGATAAAGAGAGCGTGTAAGTCACAGGGGATTGCAGCCAACGCGCCTTGCCCTCGGCTGCGCATTTCTCAGCCCAAAACGCCGCACCAAAAAGTCCCGCCACATAAAGAACCGCAACCGCGACCAACCCGTCAAAGGACAGCATCACTCGTCCCCCGATACTGGATCAGGCGCAGGGTCTGGGATGTCTGCGGGAGCATCTTCGCGCTCAATCTGGCGCAGCGCGCGCGACAGAATATAGGTGATCACAATCAATATTGTCCAAACCGCAAAAAAATAGACAAGCCAGAATGAGATCCCCCCTGTCAATTGCTCGCGTGGGGTGAGGATGAAGGCGGGGCCAAACAACAACAACCCTCCAAAGACAGGCATCAAGGCAGCCGCATCGCGCAGGCGATTCTTGCGATAGCTTTCGCGTTCAAGAAACAAATGCCTACGCGCAGGGGGCGCCACGTGGGAGGTGTCACGTGGGGGGCTCATTTAAGCCGATCCTTTTTGCACGGCTGATTTTGCCCCGCGCTTGGCCAAAATCTGGTTCAAAAGCTGCAACATCTCGGAATTGGAAAAGGGTTTGGTCAAATAGGCATCCGCTCCCAACCCCAGTGCCGTCTCGCGATCCTTGGCTTGGCCCTTGGCGGTCAGCATAACCACGGGCAATGCCTCCGTGCTGGGGTCAGAGCGCATATCACGCAGAATGTCCAAGCCCGATCGACCTGGCAGCATGACATCCAACACGATCAGATCAGGGCCATAGCGTTTGATCTCATCCACGGCGGTAGCCCCATTTCCGTGGCTGCGCACCTCCATTCCAGCACGCGCGAGAATGAACGTGATGGCCTCAAGAATATTGGCCTCATCCTCAACCAGCAAAATGCGGTTTGCCATGATGTCCCTCCCCAAAGCAGATATGAGCTTGGCCTTTGCGCCTTCTGTCCAACGCTGCTCTGCTCATGGAATCCCCGCGACACTGCTTTTGTCAATCTTTCTGCATAAGGCCCTATGCCAGAACAGAGGGCACGCGGCGCGCGGCGCAGGCGTCACGCGGGCAAACATGACAGCCAGACCCAATGGGAAGGGCGTTTTGCGGCAGGACATTCTTGGCGTCATGCAAAGGGCGCAGAAGCATCGTTGCATTCAAAATTGGCGTGGCTGCAAACCCCGCACTGCCGCGTGGTTGTGCCACCGCCCATGCATGATAGGCCAAACCATTGGGCAATTCCAAAACCCCATCCGTTGGCATCATCGGGCGCGACAGCGCGGTATATAACGGCCATACGGGGCAGCCCGCCCCGAAGCGCGGGATCGAAAACCCCGCAATGCGTTTTCGGAACATGAGCGCGCCCGAAGCATCGCAAATCGCAAGCCCCAATTCGGGCATATCGGGGTCAGGCGGCAGCGTTGCCAAGCGGCGCAAGATCAAGGCGACATCCCCCTGCCCCAGATGCACCAATTGAGACGGGTTATAGCCCGCGGATTTGGCCGCTGATCGAAACTGCGCCAAGGGCAATCGCGCAGCATCTTGCGCATAGGCCTGCAACATAGCACGCGCCAAATCCCGCGCTGTGCGATCCTCCATCCCAGCGGCGCGCGCAATCACCGCGTCTATCGCGTTCACCCCATGCGCCTCAATCGCCGCAAAATGATGCCCTGCCGCGTCAAACATGGCCTCAACTGTTTCTTGCGCTGTTGAGCTTGCGCCATCATTTGTGTCGCCTTGTTGCTCGAAATGGCTGAGCATTTGCGTGGCCCGCAACGATAGGCGTTCTGCCTCCTCGTTTAGGTTGCGATGAAAGCGGGCGCGCCATTGTGTTTCGAGATCGGGCTCACGCACCAAAATGTCAGCGGTTGAACGGATTGCAGCAACGCTTGAGAGGATCTCATGCATGGCTTCAGCCAGAACGGGATCATTGGCCAAACGATCCTGCAAACTATCAATCATCGCCTCAAGCGCGGTGATCCTTTTCTGCTGTAGGGTCAAAACCCCCGACCATCCGGGAAAGCGGCCAGACAATTCATCAATGCGATCCAATTCTGGCTCGGCCGAAAGGTTTGGGCGCAAATCTGTTGCGGCCTTGTGCAGCGCGTCAAAAACTGTTGCATCCGCGCCTGATGACAGGGAGGTCGGCTCTACCGATAGGGCACGGGCAATATCGACCAGTAATTTACCGCCAATACGACGTCGGCCATGCTCAATCAAATTAAGATAACTGGGCGAAATCTCGACCGCCTTGGCCAGATCAGCCTGCCGCATCCCCAATGCACTGCGGCGTTGGCGGATACGACTGCCCGTTAGCGCGCTGCTTGAAGGCAGCGCGGCGTTTCTTGTGGTAGAGGGCAGGTCAGCGCGGTTCATGATACCTGCTTAACGCAAGTTAGGCCACCTTGTAAAAGAATTTACTGGCTGCATATCGCCTGCTCCTACTGGTTGCAGATCATGCGCCCCTCTTCGGTCAGGATCGGCAGCAAAGTGGTTTCGACCATGCCATTATAGAGATACCAGTAACAGTTATCTTCCATTAGGCGCACGCGGCCAATATCTTGTCCTTCCGCCGCCAACTTGACCAAATCCTCTGGTAATTCAACCAGATAGCCCTCGTCATCCACAGGCAGACTTGTGACGCAGCCCGTCAAAAACGCGGCCATCGCCACGGCCCCTGCGGCAAGTCGCAGATTTGATGCGGTAAAGTTCAGTATCATCACGACAGAGGTCCCCTATGGCGCATTTGGTTTTTATTTGGACATACACACCGCCGCACCCCACTGATGGCCAAATCAGATCAGTGCAGCTTTTTCAACACATCTGCCAATGTTCCGATCAATTGATCAATATGCAATTTCTCGATGATCAAGGGCGGGGACATGGCGATAATGTCACCCGTTGTGCGGATCAAGATACCTTTTTCATAGGCGTCAAGGAAGGCTGCAAAGGCGCGCTTGGCTGGCTCGCCTGCAATCGGCTCTAGCTCGACCGCACCAATCAAACCCATGTTACGGATGTCTTTGACATGCGGCAGGCCCTTGAGACTATGCAGCGCCTCTTGCCAATAAGGGGCAAGCTCGGCTGCGCGCTCAAAAAGGCCTTCTTCTTTATAGGTCTCGAGCGTGGCAATCCCTGCGGCAGAGGCAATCGGGCTGCCTGAATAGGTATAGCCGTGGAAGAGCTCGATCATATGTTCTGGGCCTTGCATAAAGGCATCGTGGATTTCTTTTGTGGCCAGAACCGCCCCCATGGGGATCACGCCATTGGTCAAGCCTTTAGCACAAGTGATCAGATCAGGCATGACCCCGAAATGTTCCGCAGCAAAGGACGAGCCCAGACGACCAAACCCAGTGATCACCTCGTCAAAAATCAGCAAAATACCATGTTTTCGGGTAATATCGCGCAGGCGCTCAAGATATCCTTTGGGCGGCAAAAGGACACCCGTTGAGCCCGCCATAGGCTCGACAATCACGGCGGCAATGGTTTCAGGCCCATGCAGCGCCACGATCCGCTCTAGGTCATCGGCAAGATGCGCGCCATGCTCAGGCTGACCTTTGCTATAAGCGTTTTCAGCCAAATGCGTATGCGGCAGGTGATCCACACCTGTTAGCAAACTGCCAAAGAATTTGCGGTTATTGACGATGCCTCCCACGGAAATCCCACCGAAATTTACACCGTGATAGCCGCGCTCGCGTCCAATCAGGCGGGTGCGGCTGCCTTGGCCGATGGCCCGCTGATAGGCCAGTGCAATTTTCAACGCAGTTTCGACCGACTCAGAGCCTGAATTCGTGAAGAACACATGCTCAAACGGCGCAGGTGCCATGTCACGCAGGCGAGACGCCAATTCAAACGCCACGGGGTGCCCCATCTGGAAGGCAGGCGCATAATCCAATTCCCCTGCCTGTTTGCGGATGGCTTCGACAATTTTAGGGCGATTATGCCCTGCATTACAGCACCACAACCCCGCCGTGCCATCCAAAACATCGCGCCCATCCGCGGTTTTGTAAAACATACCATCGGCTGAGACTAGCATCCGAGGCGCTTTCTTGAACTGCCGATTGGCGGTGAACGGCATCCAAAATGCCGAAAGATCATTGGGTGTGTTCGACCGATCCAAAGCCATGATGCATCTCTCCCGCGTCAAAAGAGCCCTAGTTACGTTTCCAAGGATATGAACGCCTTTAATGGCAGTAGCGCAAGAGGGAACAGGGCAAATCTATGTGCATATCCTCAATCATTGCATGCTCAATCGTTCTGGCCTATCACAGAAGATGCAGACTCAGATAAGGAAAGAAATAAGCATTCGTTGCAAAGGAAGCATAATTTTTTGACCATCTGGTGCTTTCCACTCTGGCCGAGGTGGCATATAGAACTTCTGATTTTGCGGCAATTTAGGGCGCAAACATAAGCGAAGGGCTCAGCAAAAAGCGGGCAAATAATCTGCGAGGGATCCATGAGCAAGAATACGCATGACGGTGACGTTGGCTTTATCAAAGCCTTGGCTGAGTTGCTGCGCGAAAACGATCTGACCGAATTGGAAGTTATACGCGAGTATGGCGAAGATGACAGCCTGAATGTGCGCGTGGCGCGGCAAATCCATGCAGCCCCATTAGCGATGGCACCTGCCCCAGTTGCAGCAGCCCCCGCCGTAGTCGCCCCAGTTGCCGCCACCGCACCCGCAGCGGCCCCCGCCGCCGCCGAAGACCCAACCCAAAGTCCGAATGCACTGACCTCTCCGATGGTGGGCACCGCATATCTCGCGCCAGAACCAGGCGTGGCGGCATTTGTGTCGGTGGGCGATAAAGTCACCGAAGGTCAGCCTGTCTTGATCATCGAAGCAATGAAAACCATGAACCAAATCCCAAGCGCGCGCGCAGGCACTGTGAAACGGATCTTGGTGGAAGATGGTTCACCCGTGGAATTCGGCGCGCCATTGATGATCATCGAATAAGATGGCTGCCCCCATGTTCAAAAAAATTCTCATCGCCAATCGCGGAGAAATTGCGCTGCGCGTGATCCGCGCCGCGCGCGAAATGGGTATTGAGACAGTCGCCGTGCATTCCACCGCCGACGCCGATGCCATGCATGTGCGCATGGCGGATGAAAGCGTCTGTATAGGCCCACCCACCAGCACCAACAGCTATCTGTCGATCCCCTCGATCATCTCGGCATGCGAGATCACAGGGGCCGAAGCGATCCACCCTGGCTATGGATTTCTCTCCGAGAACGCGAATTTCGTGCAAATCGTAGAGGATCACGGAATAAAATTCATTGGCCCCTCTGCCGAGCATATCCGCATCATGGGCGACAAAATCACCGCTAAGGAAACCGCAAAGGCGCTTGGTATTCCCTGCGTGCCCGGTTCTGAGGGGGGTGTTCCCGATCTGGACGCGGCCAAGAAAGTCGCCGCCGATATGGGCTATCCCGTCATTATCAAAGCCACTGCAGGTGGCGGCGGTCGCGGGATGAAAGTGGCGCAAAGCGCCAAGGACTTAGAAAACGCGTTCCGCACTGCGCGCAGCGAGGCTAAATCTGCCTTTGGCAATGACGCGGTTTATATTGAGAAATACCTCACCACGCCGCGCCATATTGAGGTGCAGGTGTTTGGCGATGGTAAGGGCAATGCGGTTCATTTGGGCGAGCGAGATTGTTCCCTGCAGCGCCGTCACCAAAAGGTCTTCGAAGAGGCCCCAGGCCCCTGCATAAGCGAGAAGGAGCGCGGCCAGATCGGGGCGATCTGTGCCAATGCGATTGCCAAAATGGGGTATGAGGGTGCTGGCACCATTGAATTCCTCTACGAGAAAGGCGCGTTTTATTTCATCGAAATGAATACCCGCTTGCAGGTAGAGCATCCAGTGACCGAAGGGATTTTCGGGGTAGATTTAGTGCGCGAGCAAATCCGCATGGCAGCGGGCCTGCCGCTCAGCTTTGCGCAGGAGGATTTGCAGATCAACGGCCATGCTATTGAGGTGCGGATCAACGCGGAAAAAGTGCCGCAATTCTCACCCTGCCCCGGCAAGATCACGCAATACCACGCCCCAGGTGGCTTGGGTGTAAGGATGGATAGCGCGCTTTATGATGGTTACCGCATCCCGCCATATTATGACAGCTTGATTGCCAAGCTGATCGTTCATGGCCGCGACCGACCTGAGGCGCTTGCCCGCCTCAAACGCGCCTTGTCAGAATTGATCGTGGATGGTGTAGACACCACAGTGCCACTGTTTCACGATTTGCTCGACCAAGAGGCGGTGCAAACCGGCCAATATAACATCCACTGGCTGGAACATTGGCTGGAAGAAACTTTCGGCAAGGCCTAATTCTGGCACAAAAACAAAGGTCACGGGCCAAAATGCGTGCAGCATTTTGGCCTTTATCATGCTAAATTCTGTCCATGCCCGATACCCAAGCCCCCGTTAAAATTACCCCGCAGCTTCTGTTGCAAGCCTATGCGGCGGGTATATTTCCAATGTCCGAGGGCCGCGATGATCCAAACCTATTTTGGGTTGAACCAAAACGGCGTGGGATCATTCCCCTTGATGGCTTTCACATATCCCGTAGCCTTGCCCGTAAGATCCGCCAAAACCCGTTTGAGATTAGGATCAATAGCGATTTTGTAGGTGTTGTGGCCGCCTGTGCGGATCGGGATGAAACATGGATCAATGCAGAAATAACCGCTTTATATAGCGCGCTGCATGAGGAAGGCTTCGCCCATTCGCTTGAGCTGTGGCAAGGGCGTGATCTGGTGGGCGGTGTCTATGGCGTGGCGCTTGGCGCTGCCTTTTTTGGGGAAAGTATGTTCTCGCGGGAGCGCGATGCCTCGAAAATTGCGCTCACCTATGTGGTAGCGCGCCTTAATGCAGGCGGGTTCACACTCTTTGATGTGCAATTTACCACGCCCCATTTGATCGGTTTGGGCGCCATTGAGATATCGCGCATCGACTATCGCAAGCGGCTTGATGCGGCGCTTGAGAAACAGGCAGATTTCTTGGCGGCCGGGGCCCTATTCACCCCTCAGGATGTGCTACAGCGCAACACCCATACATCATAGCGCGGGTGATCAAAGGCGATCAGCGCGGGGCTGGAGGCCACCATCCATCCATCAAACAAGGCCCGCCCATCGGTGTCGGTGATGCGCATATGTGCGAAAGCATCTGAATTGGCGTCACCCTCAGGGTAACGGCATTCGACCATTTCAACCGTGATACGGCCAAGCCGCGCTGCAGCCCCAGTCGCCAGTTCAAGATCACGCGACTGCGCCAAGGTTTTGTCCAAGGCGCGTAACAGCGCCCCCGACCCTGTTTCTGTTGCGATTTCTGTGATTGACGTCACGCCACCCAAATCAGGTTCGGCGGGGATTGTTTCCAAGAGAACACCCCATTGGCCCGCAGTGCCATTATCGGTCAGGGTCACATCCCCGTTTTCCGCTTGCGGCACGATCACAGGCGCCGCCTCCCCCATAACGGGGGCAGGCGCGATAACTGTGCCGCTGCCAAGTGGAAGGCTGCCTTCACCAAAGGTTTGCGGGCGGCTTGTCTCTGCGCCAGTGTCAAGCGGCAAAGGATCAATCGGGATCACCACAATGCCATCGGCAGACACTTGCCCATTCAGACCCAAGGATTGATCTTGCGCGCCCACAGGGCCTGCACAAAACGCCGATAGCAACGCCAATCCCGCCAGACGCGCCCGCATGTTACTGCCCAGATCCAGAGAAGGCGCGCATCAGCAAGGTCACAAGGCTAACCGAACTTTGTGTGTTTAACACCTCATCCCCAGCCGCCAAGTTAAACGGCGAACCACCCGGTTGGATGTCAACGAATGACCCACCCAAAAGACCCTCGGAGGCGATGCTTACAATGCTATCATCAGGCAACAGAATATCGTCACGGATATTCAAGGTCGCTTCTGCGCGGAAGGTGGCATGATCAAGACTGAGGCTGCTAACCGTGCCAACCCGAACGCCCGCGAGGCGCACATCTGTGCCAATTCCGATCCCTTCTGCAGAGCGGAACAGGGCCGAAACCTCGTAGCTTGACCCCGTGCTGCGCCCGATCCCGCCGATTTCAGCAGCATAAAGCACAAACCCCGCGGCTACGGCCAAGACGGCACCGCCGACCAAAATTTCGCTCAATCTATTTTCAGCCATCACGGATCCCCTCTCATGCTGCCAAAAAAAGCGCGCAGGCTTATTCGGGGCTCCATGCCTCGTAATCCTTGCGCGCGACTGGTGCGGCCTGACGCAACGAACCCGCAGGCGCATAAGCCGCCTCTGATCCGGTCAGGTTCATCTCGTGCTCTTTTTCCCATGCCTTGCGTACAAGCGGCGCATCGGCAGGGGATTTATCCCATGTGTGATGCAACCAGCCATGCCAATCGGGGCTGATACGGCTGGCTTCGGCCTCACCATTGAAAATCACCCAACGGCGTTTGCCATCGCGGGATTGGTAGAACACATTGCCCTGCGCATCCTCACCCACCTTCTGGCCCTTCCGCCAAGTGTAGAGTTGGGTTCCAACCGTCTGACCATTCCACCAAGTCACAAGGCGCAGTAGGAATGAGAGCATTACAATCTCCAAACTAAATCGCGTACTGTTGTTCCTTCTAATGCCGCAACGCGCCGCTAAGGTCTAGGGGCAATGCCAATAACATCTGCGACAGGTGTTGTTTTGCACACGCCAGCGCCCTACACGTTACATTCAGGGAAACACGCGAGGAGAAAAACGCCATGTCCGACCCCAAAAGCCTAAAATTTGACACGCTGCAAATCCATGCAGGGGCGCATCCAGACCCTGCAACCGGCGCACGCCAAACGCCAATCTACCAAACCACGGCCTATGTGTTCAAAGATGCTGATCACGCGGCGCGTCTGTTTAACTTGCAAGAGGTTGGCTTTATCTATTCGCGCCTGACCAACCCCACAGTCGCTGTGCTGCAAGAGCGGATCGCGACCCTAGAGGGCGGTGTTGGTGCGGTTTGTTGCTCGTCTGGTCATGCGGCTCAGATCATGGCCCTGTTTCCGCTCATGGGGCCAGGCTGCAACATCGTGGCCTCAACGCGCCTTTATGGCGGCACAGTCACGCAATTCAGCCAGACCATCAAACGCTTTGGGTGGTCTGCAAAATTTGTTGATTTCGATGATCTTGACGCAGTGAAAGCGGCGATTGACGACAACACCCGCGCCGTGTTCTGCGAGGCCATCGCAAACCCTGGTGGCTATATCACCGATGTGCGCAGCATTGCGAATATCGCCGATGGCGCAGGCCTCCCATTGATCGTGGATAACACCTCCGCAACCCCCTATCTATGCCGCCCAATTGAACATGGCGCGACATTGGTTGTGCATTCCACCACTAAATATCTCACGGGCAATGGCACTGTCACAGGCGGCTGTGTGGTTGATAGCGGCAAATTTGACTGGTCAGCGAGTGATAAATTTCCTTCGCTCTCGGCGCCTGAACCCGCCTATCATGGCCTAAAATTCCACGAGGCGTTGGGGCCGATGGCCTTTACCTTCCACTCAATCGCGATTGGCTTGCGCGATTTGGGGATGACCATGAACCCGCAAGCGGCGCATTACACGCTGATGGGGATTGAGACCTTGTCGCTACGGATGCAGCGCCATATTGAGAATACAGCAAAGATCGCTGCATGGCTTGAAAAGGATCCCCGCGTTGATTTCGTGACCTATGCGGGTCTGCCATCCTCGCCCTATCATGGGCGGGTCAAGGATGTCTGCCCCAAGGGCGCAGGCGCATTGTTCACTTTTGCGGTGAAAGGCGGTTATGAGGCTTGCGTGAAACTGGTGGATAGTCTTGAGCTGTTCAGCCATGTCGCCAATTTGGGCGATACGCGTTCGCTTATCATACATTCAGCATCAACCACCCACCGCCAGCTGACCCCAGAACAGCAACAAGCAGCGGGGGCCGCACCTAATGTGGTGCGTGTGTCCATTGGGATTGAAGATGCAGATGACCTGATTGCCGATCTTGATCAGGCCTTGGCCAAAGCAACCGCCTAAACCTTGCGCCACTGAAAAAGAAAAACCCCCGTCCAAACGCATTTGGGCGGGGGTTTCTTTGATAGGTTCGGGCAGAAGCCAGTGTCGGCTGCTAAACTGGGGACTGGCCTCTGCCCCGGGCTACGATGGGGTTACGGAGTAGCCCGCACCCAACCTGCAAGATTGGCCAGCTGCAGGAGAGGTGTCAGAATATCTGAGGAAAAATCCCAAATTGATACGCTTAACTAAAGCGCTTATATCAAGGTTTCAGGTCTTAGATTTTCCCATAAATCGCGTGTCGCACATCGGGCGATCGTTTTCAATCATTTTGATTATTTTTTATGAGTTTCAACGAAGAGCATGCCTGCTGATTACTGTGCTGTTGATCACCGCGGCCCTGACACGGGCCTACTAACAATGGCGCTAATATAGTTCAAATTTTTATAATTATCGCGCTTATCTGGTTTATGACCCCCGCAACTATCGTATACAGTTGGCCGCAGGGTGAGAAAAATTCGCACTCGCTTTGGCCCACTTAACGAGAAGCGCATCGGTATTTTGAATACGGAGTTCACACTACACCTGTCACCCAAGGTCATTAGCCTTGCATCACGCCGTTCTGACGATGCATGGGAAATTGCAGTTTGCACCGCACCAGATTCGGAGGATCTCAGCGCCGCTTTCGCGCAGATGAAATCTCTGATTGAGGCCAAAGACAACGCCCAAGTTTTGTTGGTTATACCGCGCGAGCAAGTTCTGGTAACAAGCTGCGAAGCGCCTGATGAAGCCACCCCTGCCACTGAGCTGCGCGCGGTAGAGGCCAAACTGGACGGCCTCACCCCCTATAAATTGTCAGAATTGCGATATGATTGGCTGCGCACGAATTCCGTGATCCAAATCGCCGCCATTGCTGCGGAAACCATCCAAGCCGGGCAAGAGTTTATACAATCCTACGGGATCACGGCTGTGGCAGTGACCGTGGAAACACTGCCCGATGATTATGATGGAACGCCCATCTTTCCTTTGGCAAAGCGCCCCAAACCGACACCGCATGTGCAAAACCTTGCGACCATCCCTGCCCCCAAGCGCAAAATTCGACTAGAGGACATCGCGCTCTTCGTGCCGCGTTTTCGTAAAGGAATGGCCCTTGGTCTTGGAGGGGCGCTTGCCGTTATTGTTGCGGCATTTCTCCTGATGCTTTCTGCCCCACAGCAGGATGTGACGCCTGAAGCCCCCACAGTTGTAGCAGCAACGCACCCAGTCGCCGAACCTGCCCCAAGCATCGCGCCTGTGGCAAGCAGCCTGCCCGCGCCCGATGTGGCACTTATGGCGACACCGCCTGCCCTTACCGCGCCAAGGCCACGGCGTGACGGCACTATTCTTGCCGCGATTGACTCGATTTTAACCCAACAAGATGCGCTGGCTCTACGCCCACCCTTGGGCGGTATCGGCGATGTTGCCCCGCCGCCAATCCTCTCACCGATCCCCTTTGCCACAGGCAGCGTTTTGAACAGCACGGGCCTTGTCGATCCAACCCCTGAGGGGGCATTGAACCCCGATGGTGTATTGGTCTTTGATGCGGCTCCCATCGTTGCGGCAATCCCTCGCCCCGATGCCATAGTAGAGGCGGCCCGTGCTGCACGGCTTGAGCAAATCGAAACATTGGCAGGCACGCTGCCGCGCCTCAGACCTGAGAATTTCGCAGAAATCCTTGAGCGCCAGCAATTAAACGGCTTTACGCGCAGCGAATTAAGCAGCATCACGCCGCAATTGCGCCCCGCCTCGCTTCAAGAAATTGCCGAAGCGGCCCGCGCCGCTGAGGCAGCCGCCCTCGCCGTCAGTGAAGGGCGCAGCGCCAATCAGGCCTTGAGCAGCGATTTGGCTCTCGCGCGTTCGCTTTTGCCACAGGCCCGCCCCTCGGGCTTTGAGGCGGTGGTGGCCGCTGCAACCCCTGCAAGCGCCTCTGCACCAAACGGTGTTGCTGCAGAGGCCGCGGCACAATCAGGCGCAGATGAGGAAATCGAGGCGGAAATCGCCGCCGTCAGCACCGACACGCCATCCGGCGAACGGGTGACCCGCGCCGCGACCAATCGCAATGCCATCAATTTGCGCGACACGAATTTGATTGGTGTCATTGGCCCCTCTGGCAGCCGCCGCGCCTTGGTGCGCCTGCCATCGGGTCGGTTTGTCACGGTCGAAGTTGGAGATCGTCTTGACGGGGGGCGCGTGGCCGCGATTGGCGATGACAGACTTCAATACATCAAGGACGGCGAAAACATCACGCTAGAAGTGCCAAACGGCTAGATCAGGACAAGTGATGCGAGGCCAAGAAAGGCGAAAAAACCCACAACATCGGTGACTGTGGTCACGAATGTGCCAGAGGCGAGCGCAGGATCAGCGCCAAAGCGTTCCAACGCAACGGGGATCAATATCCCAGCCAATCCCGCGACAACGAGATTAACCACCATCGCGCCTGCAATCACGCCGCCCAAGAGAACGGAATCGAACCAAACATAACCCACTACGCCCATCACAAGGGCAAAGGCCAAACCATTCAACGCCCCCACGCCCGCCTCACGCATCACAACGCGCCAAAGGTTGGCTGAGGTGAGGTCGCGTGTTGCAAGCCCACGCACAGCCAAGGCAAGGCTTTGCGTTCCCGCATTACCCCCCATAGAGGCCACAATCGGCATTAACACGGCCAAGGCCACCAATTGCGCAATCACCGCTTCGAATTGTGCAATCACCGCCGAGGCCAAAATCGCCGTGCCCAAATTGACAAACAACCAAGGAAAGCGTTGGCGCACAGTTTCAAAGGTGGTGTCGCTGAGGCTTTCATCTACACCCAAACCTGCAAGGCGGCGCAAATCCTCTTCATTGACCTCATCAAGAACGCTCATCGCGTCATCAATGGTGATCACGCCCACCAATCGCCCATCATCATCGACAACGGGTGCAGAGATCAGGTGATACTGGTTAAAGGCATAGGCGACATCATCCTCATCCTGCTTCGCCGGGATGGTGCGAAAGCTGTCTTCCAGAATGTCCTTCAATGATGTTGCCCGCCCACTCGACAACAGCCGCCCAAGCGAGACATAACCCACAGGTTTTATCGCAGGGGTCACGAGAATGATGTGATAGAATTGTTCAGGCAATTCCGCCTTTTCGGAACGCAGATAGTCAATCATCTGCCCAACATTCCAATGTTCGGGCGCACGCACGACCTCGCGCTGCATAAGACGCCCTGCAGACCCTTCTGGAAAACTCAGCGCCTGTTCAACCGCGACACGATCCGCATCGTCAAGAGCGCCAAGAATGGCCCCTTGTTGATCTTCTTCTAGGTCTTCGACCAGATCAACAACATCATCCGAGTCCAACTCGCGCACGGCATCGGCCAGAACATCGCTTGGCAAAAGCGGCAGAATGTCTTCGCGAATTGACCAATCAAGTTCGGAAAGAACCTCACCATCAATCCCACGCGACCAAAGCGCAAGAAGTGCTGCACGCTCGCCGCTGGAGATTTGTTCAAGAATATCAGCGATGTCAGCAGGGTGTAGCGGCTCCATCAGCACATCGATGGCGTCTACATCCTCGGCACTGACCGAACGCCGCAATTGCGCGCGCAGACTATCGTCCAACGCATAAGCGTCACGATCATCATCTAGATGGAGGTCTTGTTCGTCCAACATGATCCACCTCGCGCAACAAGATCAGGCGTTGCGCGGGGTATGACATTGCAAAGCCGATCTGAAAAGGTGGTTTTGCGAAAAATCCCAAAAGGGACAGTCAGCGCGGGGTTACAGCTCGGCGCGAATGGCCGCTGCAATATCCCCGACCACAGCCGCCATTAGCCCCTCATCCTCGGCTTCGGCCATAACGCGAATAAGGTGTTCTGTGCCTGATTTACGGATCAAAATACGCCCCGCTTTCCCCAATCGGGCCTCTGCCTCAGCGATGGCGGCCTTGACAGATGCCGCCTCCAATGGGGCTTTGTCAGGTGAAAAGCGCAGATTCTCTAACATCTGCGGAACGGGATCGAAGCTGCGCGCAAGCGCGCTTGCGGGCTTGTTCTGACGCACCATTTCAGCCAAGAATTGCAAACCTGCCATCAAACCATCACCCGTGGTGGCATGGTCACTCATGACGATATGGCCTGATTGCTCACCGCCAAGATTATAGCCACCTGCGCGCATCGCTTCGACAACATAGCGATCCCCAACGGCCGTGCGCTGCAGGCCAATCCCGCGCCCGCTCAGGAACCGCTCCAATCCCAAATTCGACATCACAGTGCTGACCAATGCACCACCTTTGAGACGGTTGTCATCCGCCCACCGCGCCGCCAAAAGCGCCATGATCTGATCCCCATCCGCAACTTGGCCCATCTCATCAATGATCACAATGCGATCTGCATCGCCGTCTAAGCACAAGGCCACATCGGCCCCTGTTTCCTTGATCTTGGCAATCGCGGCTTGCGGCTTTGTTGATCCGACATTTTCGTTGATGTTGAATCCATCTGGGCTCACGCCAATCGCCACGACTTCGGCGCCCAATTCCCACAGCACTTCGGGGGCGGCGCGATACGCGGCTCCATTGGCGCAGTCGATGACGACCTTCAAACCTTCAAGGCTCAGACCTTGGGGGAATGTGCCTTTGACGCGTTCGACATAGCGGAAACGACCATCATCAATGCGCCGGGCCCGACCAATATTGCTTGCCTGCGCAGGTTGAATGTCGCCAAATACAAGTGCTTCGATCTCGGCCTCCACCTCGTCTGACAGTTTGAACCCGTCAGGGCCAAAAAACTTAATCCCATTATCTGAGGCGGCGTTGTGGCTTGCGGATATCATCACACCAACATCGGCCCGCATGGAGGGGGTCAAAAGACCCACAGCAGGGGTTGGTACAGGCCCCAACAACAGTACATCCATTCCCGTGGAGGTGAAACCCGCCGTCAGGGCATTTTCCAACATATAGCCCGACAGGCGCGTATCTTTCCCGATTACGACACGATGGCCACGCTCCATATCGCGGCGGAAATAGCGCCCTGCCGCCGCCCCCAATTTCATCGCTATATCGGCGGTCATGGGATAGCTGTTTGCCTTACCCCGCACCCCATCCGTGCCAAATAATTTTCGTGCCATTTTATTGCCCCTCCCCAAGGGTCAAACCGCTTGCTGCCATATAGGCAGAAATAATCGCTTGATGCACGGCTATATCATGGACACGTAGCATCTGAACCCCCTGCGATATGGCCCATAGGCCGATTGCCGCCGATGCGGCATCACGCTGATCTGCCTGTTTGATCCCCGTCACATGGCCCACAAACCCTTTGCGCGATACGCCCAAAAGCAAACCACAGCCAAGCCCGTGGAACAGGCTGATATCACGCAACAACGCGCTGGTTTGCGCAAAGGTCTTGCCAAAGCCCGCCCCAATATCCAGCAGGATCTGGTCATGCGTCAGCCCCACAGAAAGCGCCTGATCGCGCATCGTAGCAAGCCCATCGTAGATATCGAGAACGACATCTTGATAGGCATCGGGGGCCAAATCTTGCATGGTTTCAGGCGTGCCAAGCGAATGCATCAGGATCACGGGCGCGCGGCTCTCGCGCAGAACCTCAATCATGCTTGCATCAAAGCGTAGCCCCGAAACATCGTTGATCACCTGCGCGCCCGCGGCAAGGCCCGCACGCGCCACATCGGCCTTGCGCGTGTCAAGCGAGATCACCCCAGAGCCGCGCAAGGCCTCTAGCGCAGGCATCAGGCGCGTGATTTCTTGGTTTGGCGGAACTTCTTTGGCACCCGGTCGGGTGCTTTCTGCGCCCAAATCCAAAATATCTGCACCGTCCGCCACAAGGCGATGGGCTTGCTCCATCGCGGCTTGGATATCATCGTGCCGACCACCATCGGAAAAGCTGTCTGGGGTCAGATTCAAAATGCCCATTACGCTTGGGCGCGCCATGCTCACGGTGGCAAAATCACCGCGCGCCGCCGTAAGGAGGTCGTACCATGCCTCGGGCAAGTCTGCGGCGGGCAAAATCTCGCGCGCGCACGCGCGACCCATCCGCTCAACATGCGTAAAATGGCACCAGCCCCCTGCAAGGGGCACGGCATCTGGCCCGATAGCAGGGCCAGTAACGGGTATGGGGCGATAATAATCAGTCATAAGATTAGCCCTACCCTGTGGCTCGGCGTCCATCAAGTTCACCGCCCACCAGATTAAAGATCGGGCATCACGTCAAACGGCCATGCCTGCACAGGGATAGACGATTTCAACGGAGGGTGGCCACCCAAATAAACAATACGCTGCGCCTCAAATTGTTCGGCCAACCACAGCGCCAATTGCTCCCCTGTCACTTTTGCCCCTTTGGGTGGTTCGGCACTGTCCAAAACCAGTTTTGAGGGGGCCCAAACCGAAATTTGCCCCTGCCGCATGGCCCAGTCTAATTCCGTGCGACTGTCCACCACCACACAGCGATCATCGCACGAGGCCAAGACCCAAGCGTTCTTTTCTATATCCAAAAGGTCAATCCGCCGCTGCGGAAGGCCGTGGCGTGCTTGGGGCTGCGCCAAGCCCGTGCTGCCCACGCAAAGAATGACAGGGGCGCCTGCCTGCGCGAGGTGATCTAAGAGCCGCGGCAAATCAGGGCGCGCAATCGCATCATTGGCCAAATAAACAATCAAAGGATGCGGGCCATCATCTGCCAGAAGACTGAGGCGCTGGTTGGCCTCGGCTTCGCGCACAATCTCGACTCCCAAAACATAGGGCCCGCGATCCAATTTCTCGATCCGCACGAAACAACGTGCGGCCAAGGGATGGCTCAATACCCGCTCTGCAATCCGCACTGATAGCGTTTCCAGAAGATTGACGCGGCCTTGCGCAAGCTCGGCGTCAATCGCTTCGACAATGCGATCATAGGATAAGATACGATCCACATCATCCTCTGCACTTTCAGCCTGAGAGCGCACCTCTACAACCACATTAAAGCGGATGCGCTGCAAAATGCCACGCTCTGCCTGAAAGGCCCCAATTTCAACATCCCGTTCATGATTTGACATCGAAATACGATCAAGCGGGGCATCTGTGGCGGTCGCCTTGGCCCGCTCGGACGGGTGGGCAAAAGCAAGTCGAATATCATCCGTCATAGGCATAGACTTTCGTGATCTTCTTTCCGCAGGTCCTATAGCTCAAAACACGGCGAAAGACAGGCGTCAAAACCGCCGCAACCCGCGCTATCAGCGACCCGCTGCTGCACCGCGCTTAATATTGCTGACGATAGAAAAGATGCTGCCCAATCGTGGCAGTGCGCGGATAAACCCGCGCCCAGTTAGGATGGACATAATCCGCGTGATAATGCGTGGCCCCTGAGGTGAGGGTACGCGGCGCGCCATCCATCATCAAACGGGCGATGCGCGACTGGCGATCCCATGTGGCACGATCCGTCACATTTTCTGGGATACCATCACAGGCATAGGTGAATTGGCAGGCAAAATGCCGATGCGCGTTTTGGTAGACGACATCGCAAATGTTATCTGGATAATTGTCATTATCCACGCGGTTCAAAATCACTTCGGCAACGGCATATTGACCGCGGATCGGCTCGCCGCGCGCCTCGAAATAAAGCGCCTCGGTGAGGCATCGATGCTGTGCGTTACTGCGTGGACGGGGCAATGACATCAATTGGGCTTCGTTATAAATCTGACGCGGCGCCCCATTTCGGCCAAAGGGGGAGCGCACACGCGCACCCAAACGGGCAACTTGTGAGGGGCTGATGCCCCGCAACGCAGCGCGCTCATCAAACATCAAAGACGATAGGCGCAATTCCATCGAACCCGATTGCGGCTGCGAAGATGACATCACAACGGGATAATCCCCATCATAGATTGAGGACGTTTCCGCCAGGGCGGCATTTGACATAAACAACAAGTAGGCCGCAATCGCAGCACATGCCTGTTTGAAACCCATTGCCTCTGCTCCTTGGGGTTGTTCCCCAATGTAGCAATCCATTAATCAGAATGCGTTAGAGCCGTTAGCACGGCTTTCCAAAACCGACAAATCGACCGGCGTTTTTGTGTTTGGTGCTTAGATCACCGCATCATTTAGACATGGGCCATGGCAAATCAGATGACAGACTCGGCGCAATATCAACGCTTTGCGGGGAGACTCTCATCCTCCAAAACGCATTGTGCCGCCGATAGCTTAGCCAAGGGAACGCGGAAAGGTGAACAGGACACATAATCGAAACCAGCGATCCGAGAGAAGCGAATAGAATCTGGATCACCGCCATGCTCACCACAGATGGCGAGGGTCATTTCGGGGCGAACAGCCCGCCCACGTTCTGCACCGATGAGCAGCAATTCGCCAACCCCTTCTGTGTCCAAACGGGTGAACGGGTCTTCCACAAACACACCTTGCTGGACATAGGCCGACATAAAGCGCCCCGCATCATCGCGCGACAAACCATAGGTCATCTGGGTCAAGTCATTGGTGCCAAATGACAAAAAGGACGAAGATTCCGCGATCTCGCCCGCCCGCAGAGCCGCGCGTGGTGTCTCAACCATCACCCCAAGACGATAGGTGAACGTTTTAGCACTGTGAGCGGCAACGGCGGCGGCCACCGCATCCACCCGTGATTTTACCAACTCAACCTCGCGCTTGGCCGAGACAAGCGGGATCATGATTTCAGGAACAACAAGGTTTTTCCCCTCGCTTGCGGCAATGGTTGCCTCAAAAATCGCGCGGGCCTGCATATCGTAAATCTCAGGCATAGTAATACCAAGACGCACACCGCGCATTCCCAACATGGGATTATATTCCTGCAGCGACTCAATGCGCGCGGCAACGCGGCTTACGGGCAAATCCAATGCTTCGGCCAAGGCACGAATGCCGTCTCGATCTGAGGGCAAAAATTCGTGCAAAGGCGGGTCAAAGAGACGGATACAAACGGGCTTGCCCTGCATCCGTTTAAACAGCTCGGTGAAGTCGCCCCGTTGCATCGGTAACAACCGATCCAAGGCAGCCGCGCGGTCGCTTTCTGTTTCGGCAAAAATCATCTCGCGCATCAAGGTCAGGCGATTTGGATCAAAGAACATATGCTCTGTTCGGCACAGGCCAATCCCATCAACACCGAATTGCTGCGCGGTTTCCACATCCTCGACTGTGTCCGCATTAACGCGAATACCAATGTCACGAATTTCATCGGCCCATTGGATCAGCGTGGCAAAGGCCCCGCCAATAGCAGGCTCAATCAACTTGGCAGCCCCAACCAAGATATCGCCAGAGGAGCCGTCAACAGTGATCACATCCCCCTCGTGGAAAACGCGCCGTCCTGCGGTGGTGAGCGTTTTTTTGCGCATATCGAGTTGCAGGATGCTTGCCCCTGTCACACAAGGCAAGCCAAGCCCCCGTGCGATCACGGCAGCATGGCTGGTCATACCGCCCCGCTCGGTCAAAACGGCCTGCGCGGCGTGCATCCCGCGCACATCTTCCGAACTGGTTTCGCGTTTAACCAAAATTGTGGCCTCGCCCTGCGCGGCCAAGGCCTGTGCAGCAGTAGAAGAAAACACAATCTTGCCAGTCGCAGCACCAGGTGCGGCGGCAATCCCACGCCCCAAGACATCACGAGGGGCACCTGCATCCACGTGACGGTGCAACAATTGCCCCAAAGAAAACGGCGGTATCCGCGATAAAGCCTCGCCGCGCGAAATAACGCGATCATTGGCCATATTGACCACTGTTGCGACAGCCGCGCGTGCAGAACGGGGCGCGCACACTGCGTCAAGAATGTTCAGCTGACCATTCATCAAGGTGAATTCAATCTGCATTTCTTCGCGCAATTTCTCGCGCATCAAGGCGCCCGCAGCGATCAAGTCATGATAGGCCTCTGGCGCTGCATTTTGAAGGGAATGGCCACGCGCATCACTGCGGATGTAGAGCGCGTCATCATCACGCAATGCCACCCGACCTTGCGCCTGCGGCACGAAACGACCGATCACATCGGCGTCTCCCGTGTCAGGGTCAATCATCTGAACGATGCCAGACCCCGAAACGCCCTCACCGACACCCAGCGCCATGCGCTGCACCACAAGACCAAGCCCCGCATCAGCAGGTGCGCCTTGCGCCTGCCGCAACAGCCGCGCGGTTGTCCCCTCCCACGCCCGCGCCATAGACCGCAGAACCTCGCGCAACTGCATTGCGGGGTCTTGGGGAAAGGCCTCCTCCGCTTCATCCTCGAAATGGTCTTTGGCAATCCGCGGGGTTAGCGGCCCCTCAAATTCATCGGCATCCAGACGCAAGACATCCACCGCATAGGCGCGGATGAAATTGACATAAAGCTGATCTGCCGCGCTGCGCCCATGAACCTTAGCCAAATGTTCGGCCAATTCGTCATTCATCCCAATATTTAACACCGTGCCAGGCCCGCCCCAATCCGCCGCCTGGCTGCTTGAGCGCACAGAAACCAAGGCATGGGGGCCAAAATCGGCCCAAAGCGGGGCCAGATCAGGAACCACCCCTTGCGCAATTTGGCGCACAGCGTCAAAGGACAAGGCCGCTGTCAAAGGCACGGGCAAACCCAAGCGCACTAAACGTTGCAAGCATTTGGCGCGATTGCCGTGGGTGGCTGTGTGCATATCCGCCGTGGCGGTGATCAGCGTATAGTCGGGTCGATTTTTCATTTGCAATTCTTACTCTTAGCCGAAACTGGCTAAGACACTAAGATACAATCATAACGCTATCTGTAAAGCGCCGCGATGCAGCATTACCCCTCAATGCGCGACAAATCGGCGACCTTGCCACAAGTTTCCACGATTTCATGCAGCAAGTTCAGACGATTGCGCCGCACAATTTCGCTATCGGCATTGACCTGCACCTTTTCGAAGAAGCCATCAATCGGCCCGCGAAGCGCGGCCAAAGCGGCCATGGCGGCTGCAAAATCCTCAGCGGCAAGGGCGGGGTTTGCCGCGTCCCGCGCAGCGGCAAGGGCCGTGAAAAGCGCGCGCTCTTCATCGGTTTCTGCAAATTTCATATCTGCACCAAACCGATATTCCACCCCATCCTTGGCCTCTGCTTGCGTCAAGATGTTATTGGCACGGCGATAGCCTAGGATCAGATTTTCACCATCTTCGGTCGACAGCACCGCCTGCACGGCGCGCGCCCGCGCCACGACTAAGTCCAGATCATCATTGCCTGCCATCGACAGGCAGGCATCGATCACATCATGGCGGATGCCCTGATCGCGCAAATGCACCTTGAGGCGATCATGGAAGAACGAAAGGAGGTCTGCGGCCGCAGCCTCAGGTGCATCAGCCCCAAAGGCTGCAACACGCGACACAAAGGGTGCGGATAGGTTCAAGCGCACCCCATTGTCCAAAATCAGGCGGATCACGCCCAAGGCTGCGCGGCGCAGCGCATAGGGGTCTTTGCTGCCTGTGGGCTTTTCATCAATCGCCCAGAAGCCCGTCAGCGTGTCAATTTTATCGGCCAAGGCCACGGCGACCGAGAGAGGCGCGCTTGGCACATCATCTGACGGGCCAAGGGGTTGGTAATGTTCCTGCGCGACCGCCGCAATTTCAGGCGCATAGCCTGCTTCAGCGGCGTAATAGCGGCCCATCAGGCCCTGCAATTCAGGGAATTCATAGACCATTTCAGAGGACAAATCCGCCTTGGCGATCTTTGCCGCTTGGCGCGCTTGATCTGCGTCCGCCCCTACAATCGGGGCCAGTTCGGCCGCCAACTCCGCGATCCGCGCAATCCGCGCGGCCTGCGAGCCAAGTTTCGCCTGAAAGGTCACATTCTCAAGGCTTTGCGTCCATTGGGTGATATCCGACTTCGCTACGCGCAAATCATTTTCCCAAAAGAATTTCGCATCTGACAGACGCGCAGAAAGCACCTTTTGATTGCCCGCCAAAATGGTCGCACCCTCATCAGCGGTGATGCGGTTGGCCACAGTCACAAAGCGCTCAATGCGTCCCGTTTTGGGGTTCTTCACAGAAAAGAATTTCTGATGCTCTTTCATTGAGGTCTGCAAAACCGCTGGTGGCAGGTTCAAGAAATCCGTGCCAATCTCGCCCATCAAAACAACGGGCCATTCCACAAGACCCGCCACCTCGGCCAAAAGGCCGCGATCTTCGACCAATTCCAACCCCGCGGCGAAGGCCATTTGACTGGCCTCGTGCCAAATGGCGTCTGCGCGTTCATCAGCGCGCAAGATCACATGGGCACGTTTCAGCTTGGCTTCATAATCCTCAAAACTTCTTATTGCAAAGACATCAGGGCCCATAAAGCGATGGCCGCGCGTTTTGTCACCCGCCACGATATCATCAACCTCGAAGGGCACAACGCGTGCTCCTGCCTCATCGGTCAAGAGGCATAGGATGGAATGCAAAGGCCGCACCCAACGCAAAGACCCTGCCCCCCAGCGCATGGATTTTGGCCATGGGAAATTGCGAATTACTGATGGCACTAATTCCGCAATAATATCCGCGGCATCACGCCCCTCCTGGGTGATACGGGCGACATAAATCTCGCCCTTCTTATCTTCGCGTGTCTCAAGCGCATCGCGTGACACGCCTGCGCCGCGCAAAAATCCTTCGATCGCGGCCTCTGGCGCATCCACGCGCGGACCTTTGCGTTCTTCTGTGGTGGTTGGGGAATTGGCGCTCAGCCCGTCCACCACTAAACACAGGCGGCGGGGGGTCGCGAAACTTGCCGCGGATGCATAGGTCAGCCCGGCCTCAACCAGACTATTGGTGACAAGCGATTTCAAATCCTCGGCTGCTTTGGCTTGCATACGGGCAGGGATTTCTTCGGAAAACAGTTCCAGCAGAAGATCGGGCATAGATTTCGTCCTATTGCGGTCGCGTTAGATCCAATCAAGGTTGACGCGGGTGATCGGATAGGCCTCGCTCAGGCGTTCGCTCAAAGCGCGGAAACGGGGGCGAAGCTCTTTGAATTTATTTTCATGGGTTTCAGCGAATTTGTTTTCATGGGTTTCAGCGAATTTGTTTTCATGGGCTTTAGCCACAGTCAGGCGAGTTTTGTCAAAGAGGCCTGACGCGGAAAGCTGTGCGGTCACATCCCCCACATTCGCCCCACAATTGCAGACCACATCACGCGGGGTCAGCATCGACAAAACCACCATCAACAGCCCATCCGCCTGCGCCTTGCGCGCATTGCAGCGCGCGCGGCGGCGGAACCGATCAAACTCGGCTTGCAGCTGTTCAAGTTCGGTGGGGGTTTCGATCATTGCATCCCCTCAGGGACAGGGGGGCACCCTTCTGGCACAGGATCCCCGTTAAAGGCCGCTTCGCCGCACGGGTTGATCTGCCGCCAAGCATGGCCCCGCCCCGCGTCATCCAAGGCAACCACGATATCGACCCCATAGACAAAATCACGCGCACCCAAATAGGCGGTTGCGCGCCCCGCCTCTAGGGCTGCACCAATCGCTTCGGCGTCAAAACATCGGAACCAAGATGGCGCGATCAAGGGCGTTGCACCGTCATATGGTTCCGCCGCTGCAATAACTGCGTCTTGGCCTACCTCAAGATCAAAACAAGCACGGAACCGAACGGGCGAGCTGTTGCTGTCAATGCCATCGAAGTTGGAACTGGCCAAGGGCATGGGCGTGCCATCAACGCTGAGCGTGATTTGCGCGCGCGGATCATCGGGCATGACAGGGGCATAATAGGCCCGGGTCTGCGCATACCACATTCCCACCCCTGCCGCCAAAGCCGACAGGGCAATCGCCGCCACCACAAAACGACCCACGCGTTTATTGCTCATGCGTACTGCCCCACCTCAAATCCGCCCGCCTCAGTTTGCACGAAAGCATCAGCGCAAAGTTTCGCCAAAGCGCGCACACGACCAATGTAACCTTGCCGCTCCGTCACCGAAATGACCCCACGGGCATCCAGCAGGTTGAACATGTGGCTTGCCTTGATGCATTGATCATAGGCAGGATGGGCCATGATGATCCGCTTGCCCGTTTTAGGATCAATATTTTCTGCGGCAAGGATGCGCTGACATTCCGCTTCAGCCTCTTCGAACTGACGCAAAAGAATATCTGTATTGGCCGTATCAAAGTTAAAACGGGAATATTCTTCCTCTGTTTGACGGAACGCATCCCCATATTTCAATGCAATCGTTGCGTCTGGATCATTGAACGGCATCTCCATCACATGATCCACGCCCAGAACGTACATCGCCAATCGCTCAAGGCCATAGGTTAGCTCGCCCGACACAGGGTGGCAATCATGCCCGCCCACCTGTTGGAAATAGGTGAATTGGCTGACCTCCATGCCATCACACCAAACTTCCCAACCCAGGCCCCAAGCGCCCAAGGTTGGACTTTCCCAATCATCCTCCACAAAGCGAATGTCATGCATCGCCATATCAATCCCGATGGCCTCAAGGCTGCCAAGATAGAGATCTTGCAAATTGGGTGGGCTTGGTTTGATCAGCACCTGATACTGGTAATAATGCTGCAAGCGGTTTGGGTTCTCCCCATAACGGCCATCGGTGGGGCGGCGCGAGGGCTGCACATAAGCCACCGCCCAAGGCCGCGAGCCTAAGCTGCGCAAGGTTGTGGCAGGGTGAAAGGTGCCCGCCCCGACCTCCATGTCATAGGGCTGCATCACGGCACAGCCTTTCTGCGCCCAGTAGGTTTGAAGACGCAGGATGATTTCTTGGAAACTGCGGGGCTTTTCCATGCACGACATTGATCGTTCCTTGGGCTTAACGAAAGTTGTCGACCACATAGGACGCAGGATGCCGAGGGTCAATCACAGCTTATGACCTGCGCGATGGGAAATTCACGAAATTACTGGTGAAAACGGGGTGCATCACGCCCGTTTCGCGGATAATCTGAACAAAATCACTCTTAAGGTTACGGATTAGGGCAATATGCAAAATCACGGGGTTAGGGCAGGTCAGACTGCACGGTTGCGGGCGGCAATTGTGATCTCTTTGGCTATTCTATGCGCCAGCCTGATCGGCCATTTGCCACAGGCTCAAGCGCAGGCCCAAACAGATTTGGTTTGGGTGCAAATCGAAGCGCATCCTGATCTGGTTACGGCACAATCGCGTCTGCGCGTCTATGAGAGCCGCAGCGCCACCATGGGGGTGGCAGGGTTCATGATGCGCACAGGCCTATATGCACTGGCCCTCGGCCCCTATCCGCGTGAGGTGGCACAGGCACGCCTGCGCGATCTGCGGGCCTCGGGTCAAATTCCCAGCGACAGCTATATGCAAACCCCACAAAATTACAGGCGCCAATTCTGGCCTACTGCGGCCCAAGCGACAGCACTACAGGTGATAGCCATTGAACCTTTGCCCAAGGTCTCGCCACAAGACGCGCCTGAAAAACCATCACAAACAACCGTAGAACCAAAAGCCACCCCTGTAACCGCGCCCCAAACAGATGCGCCACCGCAAGAAACCCTTGCCCAAGCGCGCGCAGGCGAAGCGGATCTTGATCCCGCCGCGCGCGATGATTTACAGCGCGCTCTGCAATGGTTCGGACTTTATGAAGGGGGGATTGATGGGGTATTTGGCGCGGGCACGCGGGGGGCCATGGCGGCATGGCAAAGCAGGAATGACTGGCCCGAAACGGGGGTATTAAGCACCGCTGAACGGTCAGATTTGATCGCGCAATGGCAGGCAGATTTGGCGCAACTTGGGCTGGAGCGGATAACGGACACCCGCGCGGGCATCGCAGCACTCTTGCCGATGGGATATGTGGAATTCGCGACCTATGCCCCCCCCTTTGCGATCTTTGCCCCGACAGATGCGCGCGGGGTCGAGGTCGTGTTGATCTCCGCCGAGGGGGATCAGGCACGCCTACAGTCTTTGTTCGAGATCGTAACAGATGCGGACATCATGCCCGAAGGGGGCTTGCGCGATGTGCTGCGGGGCCGTTTTGATATTGCCGCCAGTGACGCAACGCGCTTCACCACGGGTTTTGCTCGCTTAGAGGGCGGAGCGATTAAGGGTCTAATCATCCGCGGCCCCACCGCAGAATATACCCCCATCGCACGGCTGATGCCGCAGATTGAGAAAAATTTCCTGGCATTAGAGGGCGTGTTGGAGCGTGACATCGCACAAAGCGGCACATCACCCGCGCTGAATGCATCAGAAACAGAGCCAAGCCCCCTTGGGCAACGCTCAGGCGTTTTTGTGACGGACACAGGCCATGTCTTGACCGATGCAAGCCTGCCACAAACCTGCCCCACCCTGCGCCTCAATGATGCGATTGTCGCGCGCGAGATTTACCGCGACAGCGCCCTTGGAATTGTTGTGATTGCGCCCGACAAACCGCTGACCCCACCAGCTTTGGCTGAATTTACCGCAGCCTCTCGGATGGGATCGACGCAATATATCGCGGGATTTGCCTATGAGGGCAGGCTTTCAGCGGCCACCTTGCGACCGTTGGAGGACGCAGGGCCCACCTATCCAAACCCCTCGCAAACCGAGTTGGGCGGGCCCGTTCTTGATGCTACAGGCGGGCTTATGGGGCTTTATCGCGGGGGGGCTGTCACACCTGCTGCCGATATCGCCACAACGCTTGTAGCGGCAGGTCTGCCTGCCCTGCCCCGCGTGATCCGAGAGGAACCGCTGCGCGGCGAAGCCTTAGCGCGGCTGGCGCAGTCGATCACGGCAAAGGTCACCTGTCTTTCGCGTTAAGCGTGTATTTTGGCGAAAATTGTCCCCAAAACACGCACAGAATTCCTACGCCCCTTCCCCTTGCAGCGCGCCGCGATATGTTGCACCACCATAAGTGACGCATTTTAATTCCCCTGAGGTTATACGATATGGCAGATGGCAGCTTAGCAATGGATGCAAAACCCACTGAAGAAATTTCGGTGCGGAATATCTTTGGCATCGACAGCGATATGAAGGTTAAAGGCTTTGCTGACGCGACCGATCGTGTGCCTGAGATCGACTCAACCTATAAATTTGATCGCGACACGACATTGGCGATTTTGGCGGGGTTTTCCCACAACCGCCGCGTGATGATCCAAGGCTACCACGGCACAGGGAAATCCACACATATCGAACAGGTTGCCGCCCGCCTAAACTGGCCCGCGGTGCGCGTGAACCTCGACAGCCATATCAGCCGCATCGACCTGATCGGGAAAGACGCAATCAAACTGCGCGATGGCAAGCAGGTGACCGAATTCCACGAGGGCATCCTTCCTTGGGCGTTGCGCAATCCTGTGGCGATTGTGTTTGACGAATATGATGCGGGCCGCGCAGATGTGATGTTCGTGATCCAGCGCGTGCTCGAGCATGATGGAAAGCTCACCCTGCTTGATCAAAACGAGATCATTCAGCCGCATAAGTGTTTCCGCCTTTTTGCAACAGCAAACACGGTGGGCTTGGGCGACACCACGGGTCTTTATCATGGAACGCAACAGATCAACCAAGCACAGATGGACCGTTGGAGCCTCGTGGCGACCTTAAACTATCTCAGTCATGATGCAGAAGCAGCAATCGTGCTGTCAAAAGCGCCCCATTACAACACGGCGGACGGACGCAAAACCGTAAACCAGATGGTCACTGTGGCGGATCTTACGCGCACAGCCTTTATGAACGGGGAATTGTCGACTGTGATGAGCCCCCGCACAGTCATCAATTGGGCGCAAAATGCAGAGATTTTCAGGGATATAGGCTACGCGTTCCGATTGTCCTTCCTCAACAAATGTGACGAGCTAGAACGCCAGACTGTGGCAGAATTCTATCAACGCTGCTTTGATGAAGAATTGCCAGAAAGTGCTGCAAGCGTCAGCCTTGGCTAAGGAAAGACCGAAACCCAATGGGCAAGCCCACCGATAATCCAGCCGATCCGTTCAAGAAGGCGCTTGCCGATGCGACACGGGTTTTGGCCAATGACCCCGATCTTGGGGTCAGCTATTCGGTTGACCCGCCTGGCGCCAGCAATGACACGATCCGCCTGCCGCAAATCAGCCGCCGCATGAGCCGCGATGAGGTGCTGCTTGCGCGCGGCACGGCGGATGCCTTTGCACTGCGTCATCGCTTTCACAACCCCCGCATTGCGGCAAAATATGAGCCCACAGGGCCAATTGCGCGCGATTTGATGACGGCTATTGAAACCACCCGCTGCGAGGCCATTGGTGCCCGCGTCATGCCGGGCACGGCTGGGAATATTGACGCAAAAATTGGGGCAGAGGCGCGGCGCAAAGCCTATGGTGAGATCACCGAGCGCGGCGATGCGCCCCTGTCGACCGCGGCTGGATATATGCTGCGCCAGATTGCAACAGGCCGCCCGCTGCCCCCTGAGGCGCAAAATATCGTAGAGCTTTGGCGCCCTTTCATTGAAGAACGCTGCGGCGAAAGCCTAGATGCCCTCAACGGGTCACTGGATGATCAAGCCGCCTTTTCGCGCGTTGCGCGGCAATTCATCTCTGATCTGGGATATGCTGACCAACTGGGCGATGACCCCGACCAATTGGACGACCAAGAGGATGAGGACAGCGCCGATCAAGATCAGGATCAAGAAGAAACACCAGACAGCACAGGCGATAGCGAAAGTCAGGAAGATGACAGCGCCGATGCCGACCCAGAGCGTTCGCAAGAAGAACAGCAGGACGCCTCTCAGGCACAGGTGCAAATGGATGAAAACGGCGATGCCGAGGAGGGCGAGGAACAAGAGCTGCCCGATGGGGACGCGCCCGTTGAACCGCCCCAAGCGCCCCCTCATTCGGATGCTGATCCAGATTACACCGTATTCTCAACCGCCCACGACGAGGAAATCGCCGCCGAAGATTTGGCCGAAGCGCAAGAGCTTGAACGCCTGCGCGCCTATCTTGATCAGCAGTTGGAACCTTTGAAAGGCGCGGTCAGCCGCTTGGCGAATAAACTCCAGCGCCGCCTTCAGGCACAGCAAAACCGCTCGTGGGAGTTTGACCGCGAAGAAGGAATATTGGATGCAGGCCGCCTTGCGCGGGTTGTAGCCAATCCTACAACGCCTTTGTCCTTTAAAGTGGAAAAGGATACCGAATTCCGCGACACTGTGGTGACGCTTCTTTTGGACAACTCAGGCTCGATGCGCGGGCGGCCCATTTCCATCGCGGCAATCTGCGCCGATGTTCTGGCGCGCACGCTAGAGCGCTGCGATGTAAAGGTCGAAATCTTGGGCTTTACCACGCGGGCGTGGAAAGGCGGCCGCGCGCGCGAGGAATGGCTTGCACAAGGCCGCGCGCAGCAACCTGGTCGTCTGAATGATCTGCGCCACATCATCTATAAATCAGCCGATGCCCCATGGCGGCGGGTGCGCGACAATTTGGGCCTGATGATGAAAGAAGGCCTTTTGAAAGAAAACATCGATGGCGAGGCGCTGGAATGGGCGCATAAGCGGATGTTGGCCCGCCCCGAAGCCCGCAAAATTTTGATGGTCATCTCGGATGGCGCGCCTGTCGATGACAGCACCTTATCCGTGAACCCCGCGAATTACCTCGAAAAGCACCTGCGCGATGTAATCAGCATGGTTGAACGCCGCCGTGCCGTTGAATTGCTGGCGATTGGCATTGGTCATGATGTAACCCGCTATTACGAGCGCGCCGTGACGATCACTGATGCCGAACAATTGGCAGGGGCAATCACCGAACAATTGGCGGCCCTCTTTGACAATGACCCACGGGCCCGCGCCCGCGTTATGGGACTGCGCAGCGGGGGCGCAAAATCAGGGTTATATCGGTTTGGATAAGCGGGCAGAGTTTCAAAGCTTTGATACGGCCTCCCGCCCCGACCAAGGCGCCCCGCGCGTGGCCGCTTTGCGTGATTGTTTCCCAAAACTTGGGTTGGACGGTGTTTTAGTGCCTCGCGCCGATGCCCATCAAGGCGAATATGTTGCGCCTTGTGATGCACGGCTTTTGTGGTTGAGCGGATTTTCTGGCTCGGCGGGGTTCTGTGCCGTTCTCAAAGATCAGGTTGGTATCTTTATTGATGGCCGTTACCGCCTGCAGGTGCGCGATGAGGTCGATTTAGACATCTTCACCCCCGTAGATTGGCCCAAAACCAAACTTGAAACATGGCTGCCAGCAGCATTGCCGAAGGGCGGCGTGATCGGGTTTGACCCATGGCTGCACACAATAGCCGAGATTGATCGCTTGGCCGAGGCTGTTGCAGGTCATCAGATCAACCTGCGCCCTCTTGCTGAAAACCCAATTGACGCGCTTTGGTCTGACCGCCCACCACCGCCCGATGGGCAGGCTAGCGCCTACCCACTGCGCCATGCGGGCCGCAGCGCCATTGAAAAATGTAGCGAAGTTGGGCTTGATCTAGCCGCCCAAGGCGTAAGTGCCGCTGTGCTCAGCCTGCCCGACTCCATTTGTTGGCTTTTAAATATTCGCGGCGCCGACCTGCCGCATCTTCCTGTTGTTCAGGCCTTTGCCATTCTATCAAGCACGGGCAGCATCAGCGTATTTGCCGACCCTGCGAAATTTGCGGATGTTGATCTGCCCGATCAGGTCACGCTTTACCCGCTCAACTTCTTTGAGGAGCGGTTACGCCACGAGGCAAACTCTGGCCCCATCCGCCTTGATCCCAAGACCGCCCCACATAAGCTGCAGATGATTTTGGCCGAGGCAGGGGCAGAAATTGACGAAGGCCCCGAGCCTTGCACCCTGCCCAAGGCGCGCAAACATCCCGCCGAGATTGACGCAACCCGTGCCGCGCATCTGCGCGATGGGGCCGCCATGGTGCGGTTTTTGCATTGGTTTGATCACCGCGCCCCTCAAGGCGGGTTGACTGAAATTGAGTGCGTCTGTGCGCTTGAACGCTTTCGCCGCGAGACAGGCGCGCTGCAAGATATCAGTTTTGATACAATCGCAGGCGCAGGCGCACATGGCGCGATTGTGCATTATCGCGTGAGCGAGGCCACCAATGCGCCACTTGCGCCAAACACACTGTTTTTGATCGACTCAGGCGGGCAATATCTTGATGGCACCACCGACATCACCCGCACCCTGCCCGTGGGGGATGTGGGACTTGAGGAAAAACAGGCCTTTACCCAAGTGTTGCGCGGCATGATTGCGCTGTCGCGCGCGCGCTTCCCCAAAGGATTGGCAGGGCGGGATTTGGATGCTTTGGCCCGCGCGCCCCTCTGGGCCGCTGGACGCGATTATGACCACGGAACAGGTCACGGTGTCGGGGTCTATCTCAGCGTGCATGAGGCCCCGCAACGGATCAGTCGCGCCTCGGATGTGCCCCTTGAGGTTGGGATGATTTTATCAAACGAGCCAGGCTTCTACAAAGAGGGGGCTTATGGGATCCGCATTGAAAACCTGATTGTCGTCCAAGAGGCCGCCCCAATTGCGGGGGGGGATGCACGGGCGATGTTGGAATTTGAAACTTTGACCCTCGCCCCCATTGATCGGCGCTTGGTGGTCAGTCATGACATGGCGGCGGCGGATATCGCATGGCTGAACGAATATCACGCCCGCGTGGCCGAAGCCCTGATGCCGCTGGTGCCGCCCGAGGCGCAAGCATGGCTGCGGCAGGCCACTGCGCCCATCGCGTAGTCTTTCCGTTACCTTCCCTAGCTATTCTCCGACCAAGCCTGTATTAGAGGCCCAAGAAGGAGATCCATTCATGGCCAACCCAATGTCGATTCGCCCTGCATCGGGAAAATATGTTGTACGCGCCGGTGGCGCGATCGTAGCGGAATCGGCTGCGGCGTTGGAATTGTGCGAGGTCGATCTACCCGCCGTGATCTACTTTCCCCGCGAAGATATCGCCATGGCGCTTTTGGAAAAGACCCAAAGCACCACCAAATGCCCCAAGAAGGGAATGTCCAGCTACTATGCCATTTCAACGGCGTCAGGGCAGATTGACGATGCGGCGTGGTCTTATGAAGACCCTAAAACGGACGAAGCCCAAGCGATTAAGGGCCACATCGCCTTCTTTACCGACCGCGTCACAGTCGAGCGTATTTAACAGGGCGTCCGTCAGCTGTGCTCTTCAGCAGCGGTGTCCGCCATCGCACGGGTATAGGCCTTGAGCGCATCAATATGGAACACCGCCCCCTCCAGGGCAGGCGGCCCGTCATGCGGATTTTCTTTGATCACGGGAATATAATCGGCTTCGGTTTTCTCAAAAATCGGCATGATGGTTTCAAGCGTATCCTCAAGCGTCACAAACACCCCTTCCGCAACCTGCGCCAAGAGGGCATCAGCGGGCGCGGCACGCGGATCGGTCATGGGCCGCATGATCCGCCCTGCCCCCACCATGGCCAAAAGATAGGCCTGTGGCCCTGCCGCCAAATGGATGTTTCGCCGTTCAAGTTGGGTCAAAAAGAACGAGCGATCCACAAGGCGGCTGGCAAGCGCCGTGGAAAGGGACACGGAAACCATCACCGCAAGGCCCGTTTGCCAGTCGCCTGTCAATTCAAACACGATCAACGTGGTTGAGATGGGCGCGCCCAAAACAGCGGCGGCAACCGCCCCCATCCCTGCCAAAGCGTAGAGCGTCACCGACCCTGACATTTCAGGCAGGATTGCGGTCGCGATCAAACCAAAGGCAAGCCCCGTCAGCGCGCCAATCATCAATGAGGGCGAAAACACCCCGCCCCCCATGCGCCCCGCAACCGTGATTGCCACAGCAACCGTCTTGAGAATGGCGAAGATAATCGCCTCATGCAGCACCAATTGTCCTGTAAGAGCGGCGCTTGTGGTTTCATAGCCCACGCCAATGATATGGGGGAAGAAAATTGCCAAACCGCCCAGTAACGCCCCCGCAATCGCAGGGCGCAAGAACCGCGGCAAGCGTAAGAGATTTTGCACCCGAGTTCCTTGATCATCGGCCCAAAAGGCCGCGCGTATAAACACCACGGCAACAAGCCCACAGATCAATCCCAACATAAGATAGGCGGGCAGTTCCGCGTAAAAGCCCAAGGCGCTTTCACGACCCAATGTGAACTCGGTCACATCGCCCAAGGTGAGGCGACTGATCACTGTGCCTGCCACACTGGCAATGACAATGGGCGCAAATGCATGCACCGCGAAATGACGCAAGATCACCTCAAGCGCGAAAAGCGCCCCTGCAATCGGTGCATTGAACGAGGCGGAGACAGCCGCAGCCACCGCGCAACCCAACAAATCCCGTCCCGTGATCCCATCGGCACGAATAAGCGCAGAGATTTTACTAGAGATCACGGCGGCCAAATGCACCACAGGCCCCTCTCGACCCGTAGAGCCGCCTGAGCCAAGCGTGATTAATGACGCCGAGGCCGAGGCAAGGCCCGCGCGCATCTCAACACGGCCTTCATTCAGCGCGGCCCCCTCAATCACATCCGCCACAGAGCGCACCCGCCCATCAGGCGTAAAGCGATGCAGGATCAGCCCTACCAAAAGCCCCCCTAAAATGGGGATCAGCAAAATCAGATACCACGGCAAACTTTCGGCGTAGCTGTGCAAATGACGAATATCTTCGGTGCCATAAAGCGTGGCTTGCAAGTGATCCACACCAAGGCGGAACAAAACCGCCGCACTGCCTGCTGCACCCCCAAGCACAAGCGCGATAAACCAAAACTGAATTTGGCTTGGGCCTTTGCGGCGCAGGATAAACCATGCCTCCGACAACAAGGCGCGCTGCTGGCGCCATGTTGCTGCCAACATCGCCTTAAGGGGGTGTTGCCCAGATCGGGACGGGTCTTTATCCAACTTACCAGCCTTTGCGCCGCGCCTCTATCACCACCAAAGGCCCAAAGAGGTTGAAATTCAACCCTCTATCAGCTGCGCACCCCCGCAAAGCGAGCTTGCCATTCTTCGCGCTGCTCGTCACTGATCTTTGCGAAAAGAACCTCAGGCACAGTGAAGCCCTGCCCGGCTGGCAGCCGCGAGAGGCCTTCTGCGACATCTTCGGGCCATGCGTAATCTTTGCACCCCATCGCATCCAACATTGCCTGTGCGGCATCTGGGATGAACGGCGCAGACAAGAGCGCATAAAACGGGATGAGGTTCAGAGAAAACCGCGTGATGGCCGCGGCGCGATCTGGATCTTCCTTAAACACTGTCCAAGGGGCTGCGGATTGCAAATATTCATTCCCCAAAACCCAAATTGCGCGCAACTCGGCGGCGGCTTTGCGAATTTCAATCGCCTCCATATGCGCCTGATAGGCCGCAAGGCGGGCCTGTAAATCAGCCATCACTTGGGCCTCCTGTGCGCTGTAGTCGCCCGCCTCAGGGATCACTTCACCGAATTTCGAGCGGCAGAATTTGGTGATCCGACTGACGAAATTGCCCAGAACATCGGCCAAATCCTTGTTCACGCCTGCTTGGAAATTCTCCCAAGTGAATTCGCTATCCGAGGTTTCTGGCGCATGGCTCAGCAACCACCACCGCCAATAATCCGAAGGCAGGATCGACAAAGCCTGATCCATGAACACACCACGCCCTTGGCTGGTCGAGAATTGGCCGCCATCATAATTGAGATAGTTGAAGGATTTGATGTAATCCACCAGCTTCCATGGCTCGCCAGAGCCTAAGATCGTTGCAGGAAAGCTCAAGGTGTGGAAGGGCACGTTATCCTTGCCCATGAACTGGACGTAACGCACATCTTGGGAGCCCTTGTCAGTGCGCCACCACCGCTCCCAATCATCTCCCTTGCCTGCGTCAACCCATTCTGCGGCGCAGGCGATATATTCAATCGGCGCATCGAACCAAACATAGAAGACCTTGCCCTCCATCCCTGGCCATTCATCCTTGCCCTTTTTAACAGGGATGCCCCAATCCAAATCGCGTGTGATGCCACGATCTTGCAACCCGTCCCCGTCATTGAGCCATTTTTTGGCGATAGAGGTGGTCAGAATTGGCCAATCTGTCTTGCTGTCGATCCACGCGTTCAATTGATCGCGCATAGAGGATTGGCGCAGATAGAGATGCTTGGTTTCACGCACCTCCAAATCCGTTGAGCCAGAAATCGCGCTGCGCGGGTCAATCAAATCGGTCGGGTCAAGCTGCTTGGTGCAGTTCTCGCATTGATCCCCACGGGCCTTGTCATAGCCGCAATTGGGGCATGTGCCCTCAATGTAGCGATCAGGCAAAAAGCGGCCATCGGCATTGGAATAGACCTGCCGCTCGCTCACCTCAGAGATCAGCCCTGCCTCGGCCAAACGGCCTGCGAAATGCTGGGTCAATTCGTGGTTTTGCGGGCTAGAAGACCGGCCAAAGTGATCGAAACTCAGGCGAAAACCCTGTGCAATCTCAGCCTGAACTGCGTACATTTTTGCGCAATATTCTGTGACATCCATGCCCGCTTTGGCGGCGGCTAATTCGGCGGGCGTGCCATGCTCATCCGTGGCGCAGAGGAACAACACCTCACGGCCCCGACCGCGGTTGTAACGGGCGAAAAGATCGGCAGGCAATTGGCTGCCTACGAGATTTCCCAAATGCTTGATCCCATTGATATATGGGATCGCCGAAGTGATCAGAACACGCTCCATCACGCCCGCCTTGTCTTAGATGATTTCCTTCGCTCTCGCGTCTAACCCAAAGCAAAGCGGATGGCTAGACGGTGCAAAGATGTCAAACAAAACTGGGCGCGATGGATTTCGCACAAAGGCCTGAGGATGCGCGCGTTACACGCCATGCGGCGGGCGGGGCAAGGCGCGCGCGCAAACGCTGCATATGCCATGCGCGCCCCTCCAGACCTGCGGGCAGATTTCCCGCAAGCGCCCCTTGCATGGATAAGGCCCCATGATTGGCCGCCAAGGAAAAGCGCGTCTCAACCCCAGCCGCGCCCCCATGATGCGGTGTTAAAATCGCGGCGAAAGGCTGCTTTCCCGCATGTTCAGCCGCCAGATGCAAACGGCGGATCGCGGTCAGGTTGGGTGGCTCTAGAACTTCGGCCATCACGGTTTCACAGGCCCCGCTGCGCAAAGCCTCCTCCATGCACCATAACAGGTCTTCGCGCCGCTCAGGCGCGACAAAGATCATGCGGGCGGGGTCAATTTCCTCCGCCACGGCTTGCATATGCAGATGATCAGGGTGCCACGCAGGGCGGATCCAAAGCACCGCCCCCTCCATCCGCGCCGCCATCCAAAGCGCCAGACGCCGCCGTGCGGGGCCGCAAAACTCATGCACCCGCCCAAGCCGCAAATCACACCCCTCGAAAAGGCGCAAAGACGGGTTTGCGCGCGCCACAGAGGCCGTAATGTGATCAAAAGAGGCATGGGTGATTTGCATAATGTGAGACTAAATGTTCTTTTTTTGTTCTGCAAGAAATTTTCGCACTCCCCTTGCCCTTCTTGGGCATCTCGCTACCAATAACGCCGAAGATAGCAGCGACGGATAGGATGGGATGCGCAAAATTCAGCTTGGCACCACAGACACAATGATCACCGATTACTGCCTCGGCACGATGACATGGGGCAACCAAACCCCAGAGGCAGACGCACATCGCCAAATGGATATGGCGCTTGCGGCGGGGATCAATATTGTCGACACCGCCGAGATGTATCCCGTCAACCCTGTGCGGGCGGAAACAGTCGGTAATACCGAAACCATTCTTGGCAATTGGAACCGCGCCAACCCTGCGCGGCGCGGCGATTATATCTTGGCCACCAAAATCACGGGCAAAAACGCCGCGTTTGTGCGCATGGGTGAGGATATAACAGCCGCAAGTTTTACCGCAGCACTCGATGCCTCGCTCGCACGACTGGGCACAGAGTATATCGACATTTACCAAATGCATTGGCCCAATCGCGGTTCATATCATTTCCGCCAAAACTGGGGCTATGATCCTTCGGCACAGGTGAAATCCGTGACGCTGGCCCATATGGAAGAGATCTTGGATGCGGCAGATCGGATGATCAAAGCAGCCAAAATGCGCTATTTCGCGCTGTCCAATGATACGGTCTGGGGCGTTGCGCAATGGATGCGCCTTTCCGAAGAGCGCGGCCTGCCGCGTGTGATGTCCTTGCAAAATGAATATTCGCTCCTGTGCCGCCTCTATGACACAGATTTTGCGGAACTGGCCGTGAATGAGCAACTGACCCTGCTGGCCTACTCACCGCTTGCCGCGGGCCTTTTGACGGGGAAATACCAAAACGGGGCCATTCCAGAAGGCTCGCGCATGGCGGGTAACGGGGATTTGGGCGGACGCAAAAGCCCGCGCGTCTTTGATGCGGTCGCAGCCTATCTAGACTTAGCGCAAAAGCACGGGATTGACCCCGTTCAAATGGCTTTGGCCTTTACGGTGCAGCGCCCTTTCCCTGTCTCGACCATCTTTGGCGCAACCACAAGCGCCCAGCTTACCCGCATTCTAGATGGCTTAGATGTGACCCTATCGGGCGACATTCTGGACGAGATAGACGCGATCCATCGCGCCCATCCGTTGCCCTATTGATGCGCCTGCGCCTCACCCAAACCGCGCTCGTCTTGGCCCTGTGTTTGATCACAGCCTGCAGCCCGCCCATGGTGGGGGCAAGACGGGCGGATGCACCGATTGCCTCGACCACGCGGTTTGAAGCCTCTCGATTTGCGGGGCCATGGGTGATGCGCCACGCCATTGATAGAACCGCGCCGCGCAACCTCAGCTTTGAGGAAGGCGGCGGCCAAATCATAGGTTTGCGTTATGTGGATGGGTCTGGCCAGAGGATGGCGCTGACCTCGGACGGCCCGCACCCTGCCCGCTTTACAGATACGCGCGGGCGGGCGCTTTGGGTGCTTTGGGTTGATGATGACTATCGCACCGCATTGCTAGGCGCGCCTGACGGGCACTTGGCGTGGATCATTGACCGCAGAACAACGGGGGGCGCTGATCGCATTGACGCTGCAGTGCGCCTTGCTGCGGCCAATGGTTATGACCCGAATGATTTTATCCCGCTGAACCCATGACTGCGCGCTTGCCCTTTCACAGGAAAGGCGCAATCTGATCGCATGCCAATTTGGATCGCAGCCACCATCTTTGCCGCCTTCATGCAGAACCTCAGGTTTCTGTTGCAGCATCACTTGCGCAAAAGCGCGCTGTCGACCGCAGGCGCCACTTGGGCGCGGTTTCTTTACAGCGCGCCCATCGTGGCCTGTGGCGTGATCCTATATGCCCGCATACGCGGGTTTGATTTGCCGCAGATCCAACCCCAGTTCTGGGCCTATATCGTTCTTGGATCATTGGCCCAAATTCTGGCCACTGCCTGTGTTGTGGCGCTGTTTGGGTTTCGCAATTTCGCAATTGGCGTAACCCTGAAAAAGACGGAAACCATCCTGACCGCCTGCCTCGGTTTGGTGGTTTTAGGCGAAGGCGTATCAGTATGGGTTTTTGCCGCCATCGTGGTTGGGGTGATCGGGGTCATTTTGATCTCAGACGGGGGGCAAAAGGGCGATGGTCAAACCCTTCTCGCACGCTTTGCCACCAAGGCCGCATTTTTCGGGCTGGCCTCTGGCGGGCTTTTCGGGGTGTCTGCCGTGACCTATCGCGGCGCGATCCTCAGCCTTGAAGCGGGGGATGCGCTGCTGCGATCTGGATTTGCCCTTGCGGTGGCCTGCGCCATCCAAGCCAGCAGTTTGGGCCTTTGGATCGCTTGGCGCGAGCGCGCACAAATTGGTTCTGTGCTGCATCAATGGCGCATTGGACTTGCCACGGGGGCCACCTCACTTTTGGGTTCACTTGGATGGTTCTTGGCCTTTGGCCTACAAAATGCGGCATTGGTGAAAGCGGTCGGGCAAGTGGAATTGGTCTTTACCTATCTCTTTTCCATCTTCTGGCTTAAAGAACGCAGCACCAAAAAAGAGGTGATGGGATTGGTTCTGATCCTCGCCGCGCTGCTCGCCATTATCCTGCAAGAGGCGTAAGACAGCGCCATGTTCACAATACCCCTCGCCATTGCGCCAATTTTCGTTCTGATTGCCACAGGCTACGGCCTGCGCCGAGCGGGCCTGCCCTCGGCCGAGTTTTGGAACCTCAATGATCGTCTGGTCTATCTGGTTCTGATGCCTGCTATCTTCTTTGATAGCATTTCTACAGCCGATTTGGGCGCCGCTGCTTTGGGTGGCTTTTCCGCATTGCTCTATGCGGGGTTTTTCGTGGGCATCCTTGCGGGGCTCATCGGGGCAGGCTTAATGCGCCACCATGGGCGCGCCGCAGGCAGTTCTTTGGTGCAAGGGGCGGGACGGTTCAACACGTTCATCGCCCTTGCGGTTGCAGGCGCTCTCTATGGGCCTGAGGGATTGGAGCTTGCGATTTTGGGCGCGGCCATTCTGGTGCCTGTGGTCAACCTCACTGTGGTGACCACGCTTGTCCTCATGTTGCCACAAGAGCGCGGCACGGGGATTGGCGGCCAGATAACCGCCACGCTGAAAAATCTTGCGAAAAACCCTTTGATCCTGTCGATTGCCGCCGCCTTAGCATGGAACCTTGCAGGGTTGCCGCGTGTGCCAGTTTTTCATGACAGCCTCGAAATTCTGGGCCAAGCGGCCCTGCCCATTATGTTGCTGTGCGTTGGGGCAAACCTCAAACTGCGCGGCCTCTCGGCAGAGGCGGGGCCATTATTTCTTGCAGCCATCGCAAAGCTTGGCTTGTTTCCTGCCGCAATTATGGGGTTGGCTTTGATCCTCGATGTGCCGCCCCTACAGGCACAAATCGCGCTGACCTTTGGCGCGCTGCCAACAGGCGTGGCCGCCTATACATTGGCCCGACAAATGGGGGGGGATGCGCCGCTTATGGCCGCAATGATCACCGTGCAAACGCTGCTCTCCTTCGCAACGATGCCATTGTGGCTGAGCCTTGGAGAGTGGGTTTTCGGCCTATAGTTATTTCAGCGCAACGCCGTGTCGACCGGCCAAATCAGTGAAAAATTGCCATGCCACGCGGCCTGACCGCGCCCCGCGCGTTGCAGTCCACTCAGTCGCCTCGGCACGCAACTGATCTTGGGGCACAGCCACGCCATAGGCACGGCAATAGCAATCAATCATCTCGAAATATTCGTCTTGCGTGCAAGGATGGAACCCAAGCCACAGCCCAAACCGATCCGAGAGCGAGACCTTCTCCTCCACCGCCTCAGATGGGTTTATGGCACCGCTGCGCTCATTCTCGATCATATCACGCGGCATCAGGTGACGCCGGTTAGAGGTGGCATAGAAAATCACATTTTCAGGGCGGCCTTGCACACCACCATCCAAAACCGCCTTGAGCGATTTATAATGCTGGTCATCATGGCTGAAGGATAGATCATCACAAAACAAGATCACGCGTGCAGGGGCCGCGCGCAACAGCGTCAAAAGCCTTCCAATCGTGGGCAAATCTTCGCGCTGCATTTCTACCAATTTGAGCGGCAGACCCTCGGCCACCACAGCCCCATGTGCGGCCTTAACCAACGAGGATTTCCCCATACCCCGCGCGCCCCATAAGAGCGCGTTATTGGCGGCATAGCCGCGCGCAAATTGGCGCGTATTGGCCATAAGCGTGTCGCGCGCGCGATCCACGCCCACCAACATTTCAACACCCACGCGCGAAATCTGCGCGACAGGTTCCAAATGATCAGGATCTGCATGCCACACAAAGGCATCCGCCACATCCCAATCAGGGGTTTGCGCGGCGGGCGGGGCCATCCGTTCTAATGCATCCGCAATTCGGGCAAGCTGCTTTTTCGCCATAGCCATTACTACCGTTTACTCTTTCTTCGCCGCGTCCTCTGCGGGCGCTTCATCGACCTCGTCTTCATCCCACAGGCCTTCGGCCTTTAGGCGCTCCTTGCGCTTTTTCTCAACCATGGCGACCAAGAAAATGGAGATCTCGTATAGCCCATAAACGGCGGTGAACAGGATCAGCTGCGTGACAACATCGGGCGGAGTCACTAAGGCCGCAACGACCAAAATGCCCACAATCGCATATTTGCGCACATCGCGCAGACCTGCGGCTGAAACTAAACCCGCCTTACCCATCAAGGTCAAAAGCACGGGCAGCTGAAAGCACAGCCCGAAGGCAAAGATAAACTTAAGCGCCAGATCAAGCGACTCGCGCACCGAACCGAGAAAGACTGTTTGCAGCTCTTGTGAGGGCGCGGAGGGTTGGAATTCCCCCTCACCTGCAATCAAGTTGGCCAAGGCAGGGATCGCATCGGAAAACCCGATGAAGAAATTCATGGCCAAGGGCGTGACGATGAAATGCGCGAAAGCAGCCCCCAAGAGAAACAAAAGCGGCGAAGCAATCAAGAAGGGTAAAAACGCATTTTTCTCGGTCTTATAGAGACCCGGTGCCACAAAGCGCCAAAGCTGATGCGCGATCACAGGGAAAGAAATCGCAAAGCCCGCGATCACCGAAATACGGATCAAGACAAAGAATTTCTCTTGTGGGGCGGTGAAGATCAAACGTGCATCTTCGCCCCGCGCGCGTAAGACATCGGCCAGAGGCTGCGAGATAAATTCAAGCAAGGGTTCGGCCACAATGAACATGATCACCATGCCTGCCACAAAAGCTAAAACCGAGCGGATCAACCGCGTGCGCAATTCCGCCAGATGTTCAATCAACGGGGCGGAGCGATCTTCAATCTCGTCTTCGCTCATGCCTCATCCGCCTTTTTCGCGCGGGTTTTAGAGGCCGCTTTCGGTCGGGCCTTTTTTGGAGCAGTCGCCTTGGCCTTTGCAGGTGAAGCCTTGGCTCGTGTCGTTTTTGCGGGTTCGGCTTTTTTCGCAGGTGCCTTTTTCGGCGCGGCCTTTGGAGCCACCTTTGCTTTGGTCACAGCTGTTTTTGCAGGCGAGGCTTTTGCCGGCGCTGGCGCCTCGCCTGGCGCTTCTGCGGGTTCACTGCGCTTGACGGCAGCTGCGGGGGCTTGGGTCGGATTTCCTTGCGCGCCTGCAGGCTTGCCCTGATTGCCTGTCTTCAGCGGCTTGTCGCTATTGAGATCTGCATCCAGATCAAGATCGGCGTTGAAAGATTGCTTTACCTTATCCAGACCGTATTGACGCGGATTGGTCAGGGCTTTCATCTCGCGGTTCATTTCTCGCATGCCTGTTTGATCGGCCGCATCATTCATCGCCGAGGTAAACTCTCGCGCCATGCCTTTGATGCGCCCCACAAACAGACCCGCTTTGCGGAACATGACCGGCAAGTCTTTTGGTCCGACAACGATCAAGGCAACAATGCCGATCACCATCAATTCCATCCACCCGATATCAGGCATGGCGTCCCTCTCGTGACAAACTGCGATTAGCGCAGGGCTTCATGATACCGCCCTGCACAACGCCGCAAGACCATAGACGATCATTAGGCCTTGTCACGCTCATTTTCAGGGGTGACATCGCGCGCGCCCTCACCATCGGCAGCTTTGTTTTCAAGCTCTTCGGTACTGTCTTTTACGCCGCGCTTAAAAGCGGTGATGCCTTTCCCCACTTCGCCCATCAGGCCTGCGATTTTGCCGCGCCCGAATAGAACCAGCACGACCACCGCAATCAGCAAAAGCCCTGCAGGGCCAATATTATTGAACATTTCGCTCTCCCATTTCAGCGCCGACTGATGACACAATCCGCACATCAATCGAGCCGCGTTTATATCTTGGCCTCAACGCCATAGCCTCCAAAGGCCAATGCCGCTTGCCCACCAAAGGAATGTCGCCAAATCCTGCGCCGCCTGCAAGGGGCAAAACGCCCCTGCACCCGGGAAACTGATCACGATTGTATAATGAAGTCCCGTTTAGGATGCTTTGGCCGCGGGAAAGACAAAACATTTCTCGCGGCGTAGGCTCAACCACATCGCGATCCCTTTCTTGGGCAGAAATACGCCCGGCACCGTAGCACGGATCACCTCGCAGTTGAAATCCATGCGAAACTCAACAAGGCTTTCATGGCCCATAAATCGCGCACGCTCGACCATGCCGCGTGCTGGCACACCGTCGCTGACAGTCGGGTTTGGGCCACGACCACCCCGATCAAAATCAATCTTCACATGTTGGGGACGAAAGACAATCTCAACCGCCGTGCCATCGGCAAAACCCGGCGCCAAGAATTGCCCAAAGGCGGTGTCGGTCAGCGCCCCTTCCACACGGCCAGAGATGACGTTCACATCCGAGAAAAACGCCGCCGCCGCTTTGTCCACGGGGGCGTTGTAAATATTATAGGGCGCGCCCTGTTGCACGATATGGCCATTGCGCATCAGCGCGATTTGATCGGCCATGCGCATCGCTTCTTCGGGCTCATGGGTAACAAGAACCACCGCTGTGCCCTCTTCTTTCAGCAATTCCAATGTCTCATCGCGGATGCCATCGCGCAGACGATTATCCAGCCCCGAAAAGGGTTCATCCATCAGCATCACTTTTGGGCGCGGTGCAAGCGCGCGGGCCAAGGCCACACGCTGCTGCTCGCCGCCCGACAGCATGTGGATGCCCTTGTCACCATGTCCTTTGAGATCAACACGAGCGAGCAATTCCTCAACCCGCGCGCCCACTTCGGGGCCGCGCCCCTTTAGACCAAAGGCGATATTTTGCGCCACGTTGAGATGCGGGAAAAGCGCAAAATCTTGAAAGATCAAACCGACCGACCGCGCCTCTGGTGGCAGATGCAGCCCTGCATCAGAGACAGTGACACCATCAAGCGCAACCGTCCCACCCGTTTGACGCTCGACCCCTGCGATGACGCGCAATGTGGTGGATTTTCCGCATCCCGATGGACCCAGCAAACACATCACCTGCCCAGCCGCCACCGACAAGGATATACCCCGCACCACTTCCGTCCCATCAAAGACGCAAGAGAGGTTACTTACCTCAAGCCGCGAGGAATTCTGGCGCGGTGCTTGGTTCATTAGGCGCTTGCATCCTGATAAAAACACTCAACTTGGTCAGCTATCAGGCACAAGCTCCCCTTTCAAGCGCCGCATTGCTACGGCCTGTTAAATGGTGATCGCGTTCTGACCGCCATCCAAGAGCACATTTTGCCCCACCATAAAGCCCACATGTTGCGAGCATAAAAACGCACAGGTGGCGCCAAATTCCTGCGCCGTGCCATAGCGCCCAACTGGCAGGGTGCCAAAGCGGCGGGTGCGCGCCTCTTCAACACTGATCCCCTCGCGCTCAGCCACGCCCTTATCAAGCGCATCGGCGCGATCCGTGGCGTGAATACCGGGCAAGAGATTATTGATTATCACCCCTTTGGCAGCCACCTGTCGCGCTGTGCCTGCAACATAGCCCGTCAAGCCTGCGCGTGCAGAATTGGACAGGCCCAATTGTGGGATCGGTGCCTTGACCGATTGCGAGGTGATATTGACCACGCGACCCCATGATTTTTCTATCATCTGCGGCATGTAATGTTTCATCAGCGCAATCGGTGTCAGCATATTGGCATCCAGCGCCTCGATGAAATCATCGCGCGTCCAATCCGACCACAAACCTGGTGGGGGGCCGCCCGCATTGGTCACGAGAATATCAATCGCACCCGCCCCCGCGATGACATCGGCGCGCGCCACCTCATCGGTGATATCGGCGGCAATCTCGGTGACAGAAACACCATAGGTGTCGCGAATATGGCAGGCAGTCGCCTCAAGTGCCTCTGCCCCGCGGGCGTTTAGCACCAGATCAACCCCTGCCTCAGCCAAGGCTTCGGCACACCCGCGCCCCAAGCCCTTGGAAGATGCACAAACCAATGCGCGCTTTCCCTTGATGCCCAAATCCATAATCTGCTCCCTCGCATTCTATACTATGTGTCCCTGCGCGCAGGCGCGCCTCTGGGGGCAAGTTAGGTGCCTGTTGCCGCCAAATCCAGTCTTGCATCAGATTTACCTTGCACCAAAAGCGCCGCTTGACCGCGCCCTGCCCCGTTTCTATTGAGAAAAAGGAGGGTGAAATAGCCATCTTACCCGCGCAATTAAAATTCGATGTTTATCCTGCCACGCAGTTTTGCGTGGATCTCGGCGCCAATGACAGCATTGCGCTTGGCACCTTTGACGAGGTAGAAGCAGGCGATAAACACCGCATACTCAAAGATCTCACCCTTTCCAAAGGGCGCATCGCGCCATATACCGCGCCTCATGTCCGATATATCGCCTTCACCCCTCGCCAATCGCCCTGCCCTGCCGTCCGAAATCGGGCGCAGACGCACCTTTGCGATCATTTCCCACCCAGACGCGGGCAAGACCACGCTGACCGAAAAATTCTTACTCTATGGCGGCGCTATTCAAATGGCGGGTCAAGTGCGCGCCAAAGGAGAAGCACGGCGCACGCGCTCGGACTTTATGAAAATGGAACAGGATCGCGGCATCTCGGTCTCGGCTTCGGCCATGTCCTTTGATTACCGCGAGTTCCGCTTTAACCTTGTGGATACCCCGGGCCACAGCGATTTCTCAGAGGATACCTACCGCACGCTCACGGCAGTGGATGCCGCCATCATGGTCATTGATGGGGCCAAGGGCGTGGAAAGCCAGACCCAGAAACTCTTCGAGGTTTGCCGCTTGCGCGATTTGCCCATCCTCACCTTCTGCAACAAGATGGATCGCGAAAGCCGCGACACATTCGAAATCATCGACGAAATCCAAGAGAACCTTGCGATTGATGTGGCCCCAGCCAGTTGGCCCATTGGGATGGGTCGCAATTTCTTGGGATGCTACGACCTGATCCATGATCGGCTTGAATTGATGGATCGCGCAGATCGCAACCGCGTTGCGGAAACGGTCAAAATGAGTGGGCTAGACGACCCAAAACTTGCGGATCACATCCCCGAAGCACAGCTTGCCAAGCTGCGCGAAGAAATCGAGATGGCGCGCGAATTGCTGCCCGCCTTTGACCGCGCCATATTCCTTGCAGGGGCGATGACACCGATTTGGTTCGGCTCGGCCATAAACTCCTTTGGGGTGCGTGAATTGATGGAGGGCATTGCCGAATTCGGCCCTGCGCCACAGGTGCAAACAGCCGATCCGCGCGAAATTGCGCCAGAAGAAGGCAAGGTGACAGGGTTCGTGTTCAAAGTTCAGGCCAATATGGATCCAAAACACCGCGATCGCGTGGCCTTTATTCGTTTGGCATCGGGACATTTTGAGCGCGGCATGAAACTGCATCATGTGCGCTTAAAGAAACCGATGGCCGTATCCAACCCTGTGCTCTTCCTCGCCGCAGACCGCGAATTGGCGGAAGAGGCATGGGCAGGCGACATCATCGGTATTCCCAATCATGGACAGTTGCGCATCGGGGATGCCCTGACCGAAGGCGAAGCGCTGCGCTTTAAGGGGATCCCAAGTTTCGCGCCTGAATTATTGCAAGTGGCGCGCGCAGGCGACCCGATGAAGGCAAAACACCTTGAAAAGGCCCTGATGCAATTCGCCGCAGAAGGGGCTGCAAAAATCTTTAAGCCACAGCTTGGCTCAGGTTTTATTGTGGGTGTTGTGGGCGCACTGCAATTCGAGGTTCTCGCCAGTCGGATAGAGCTGGAATACGGCCTGCCCGTGCGCTTTGAAGCCAGCCAATTCACATCGGCCCGTTGGGTGCATGGCGCCCGCGATAAAGTCGATGTATTTGCGACCGCCAATAAACAACATATGGCGGTCGATAATGATGGCGACCCTGTGTATCTGACGCGCCTACAATGGGACATTGATCGTGTCGAACGCGACTACCCCGATGTGCGGCTCTCGGCGATCAAGGAATTGATGGTTTAAAGCCCCGTTTGACCCTTGCCGTGGTTTCGGCTAGATGCTTGTCCATTCTTGGCAATCTGGCCAAGGATTACGCCGCGGAGCGCGCGAGGATATGCGCTCCTTCACATATGCCAGTTGAGACTGGCCAGAACGGACGCATATGACCAAATTCACTGATCTAAACCTCAATCCGAAGGTTCTTAAAGCTATATCTGAAGCAGGGTATGAAACCCCAACCCCCATTCAGGCAGGCGCGATCCCCCCTGCATTGGAAGGGCGCGATGTGTTGGGGATTGCCCAAACGGGCACAGGAAAAACCGCCAGTTTCACCTTGCCTATGATCACGCTTTTAGCCCGCGGTCGGGCACGGGCGCGGATGCCACGCAGCCTTGTTCTGTGTCCCACCCGAGAATTGGCAGCACAGGTGGCCGAAAATTTTGACACTTATACCAAGCATCTGAAACTGACCAAGGCGCTGTTGATTGGCGGGGTATCGTTCAAAGAGCAAGACCTTCTGATTGATCGGGGTGTCGATGTTCTGATCGCCACACCTGGCCGTCTCTTGGATCATTTCGAGCGCGGCAAACTGCTCTTGACGGGCGTGCAGATCATGGTGGTGGATGAGGCCGACCGCATGTTGGATATGGGATTCATCCCCGATATTGAGCGGATTTTCTCGCTGACCCCCTTCACGCGCCAGACCTTCTTTTTCTCGGCCACGATGGCCCCAGAGATTGAGCGGATCACATCAACCTTTTTATCGAACCCCGCGCGGATCGAAGTGGCGCGCCAATCTACGACATCCGACACAATCACGCAGGCGCTATTTTCATTCAAACCCACGCGCCGCGACACAAGTGCAAAAGAAAAGCGCACCATGCTGCGCGCTGCGATTGCCGCAGAGGGCGAGGGTTGCACAAACGCCATCATCTTCTGCAACCGTAAGGTGGATGTCGATATTATCGCAAAATCATTGAAGAAACACGGGCTGGATGCCGCCCCTATTCATGGCGATTTGGATCAATCGCAACGCACGCGCACCTTGGACGGGTTCCGCGAAGGAAGCCTTCGCTTTCTTGTGGCCTCAGATGTGGCGGCGCGCGGGCTTGATGTGCCAAGCGTAAGCCATGTGTTCAATTATGACGTCCCCTCGCACGCCGAGGATTATGTCCACCGTATTGGCCGGACGGGCCGCGCAGGGCGTAAGGGCCGCGCAATCACAATCGCGGTGCCTGCGGATGAAAAATATCTCACGGCGATTGAGGCCTTGATTGGTAAGCCCATTCCGACAGATGAACCCCTGCCATGGAGCCTCACAAGCGCGCCAAAGCCTCATGAGGCGGACGCGGCAAGTGAGGACAGCGACAAACCGCGTCGCAGCCGCGAGGGGCGTGGTCGCCGCAAGCCGCAAGAGGCCGATGAGGGCAGCGCAGCAAAGACCGAAATGGAGACTGAGGCGCTTAAAGGGATTTCCGAAGACAGCACCCCGCCCCAGCAAACACGGAGCAGTGCGGCGCGTCCTGAGCGCAGCCATGACCGCCACGAGCGCGGCGGACGCAATCGCGGCGGACAAGGTAGCGGACATCGTGTTATTGGCATGGGTGAGCATTTACCGAGCTTTATCGCGCTCAGCTTTGACGAACGCCGCGGGCCAAGCAGCAGCTATGTCCCTGCCGATGCAGAGGATGAGGATAGCCAAGCTGAGGCACAAGAAATTGAGACGCCAGTCGCCGCCGCTGAGGACGCCCCAAAGCCAAAGCGCAAGCGCAGCCCACGTAAACCCAAGGCGAAATCTGAGGCCGTACCCGAGGCCGAACTGGCAGAAGCGCCAGAAGGCTCTGCCGAGGCAGTATCAGAAGAATAAAAAACGCCCCATCTTGGGGCGTTTCTTTTATTCTGCGACAAGGCGGCTGATAATCACGCTGACCTCAGGCCTTTTGCCAATTTCAACCTGAACAGATTGGCGAATGGCTCGGCGCACCGCCTCCTCAATCTTGTCGTCATCACGGGTGATCTTGCGATCCAGACGCGGCAGAAGATCGGCCAATTCATCCTCTAGCATATCAGTTAAACTGCCGTGGCCATTGCGCAAATGATCTGGCAGGCCACGCAGTTCGACCCACGCATCTTCAATCAAGCTGTCATCTTCATCGACAATCAGCGCCGCAATCACGAGGCCGTTCAGGGCCAATTTCATGCGATCACGGATCACCCCATCATAGGCCCCCACCCGTGTGCTGCCATCTAGATAATCGCGCGCGACCTCGACATATTCCACTGCAGCGGGCGCATTGCCCGACAATTCCAACATTGTGCCATTTGGCGCAACAAGACCAAGCATCCCCTTTTCCATCGCAAGCCGCGCATGTTCGCGCAAATGGCGGAATTCCCCATGATTAGGCACAAGGATACGCGGACGCAAAATATCATGCATCTTTTCCAAATCAGGGCGATTGGCATGGCCCGACACATGGAAAAAGCCCGATTGTTCATCCACAATCTCTACCCCGATTTCTGCAAGCGCGTTTTGAATACGCCCCACAGAAACCTCATTGCCCGGAATGGTTTTGGACGAGAACAGGAACATATCGCCCTCTTTCAACTCCATCCCCAAATAGGATCCGCGCGACAGGGCCGCCGAGGCTGCCCGCCGCTCCCCCTGACTTCCTGTTACAATCAGCATGAGGTTTTCGCGTGGGATATCGCGGGCCTCCTCAACCGAGAAAGTCGAGGGGAAATCGGTTAGCACACCCGCCTCGACCGAGGCACGGATCATACGTTGCATCGCACGGCCAAGCAGACAGACTGAGCGGCCATTGGCCACTGCGGCATCAGCCAAGGTTTTCACCCGCGCAACATTGGAGGCAAAGGTAGTCGCCACCATCATGCCCCGCGCGCGCCCAATCAGCGCGGTAATGGGTTCTGGCAACTGGCTTTCGCTGCGCCCTTCATGGCGCGAAAACACATTGGTGCTGTCGCAGATATAAGCCAAGACGCCCTTCCCCGCGATCTCCCCCCACATTGCTTCGTCAAAGGGTTCGCCGACCATCGGGTTCGTGTCGATTTTGAAATCACCCGAATGCACCACGCGGCCATGTTCGGTGTCGATAACAAGGCCCGAGCTTTCGGGGATGGAATGCGAGACGGGGGCAAACTGCACCTTGAATGGGCCTGCTTCCACCACCTCAGGATAGGCCCCAACGACCCGCACCTGATCAGGGTCGTGACCTGCTTCTTCTAATTTGCGGCGGGCATGGATGGCCGTGAAATTGCGGGCGTAAACAGGCGCGCGCAAGCGCCCCCACAAATAGCCAAGAGCGCCGACATGATCCTCATGGGCGTGGGTAATGAAAATCCCCTCAAGACGATCTGCGCGTTCTTCCAACCACACGATATCAGGCAGGATTAGGTCAACGCCTGGTTGGCCATCCATGTCGGGAAAGCTGACGCCGCAATCGACAAGGATTAAACGCTCCGCACCTTGTTCTCCAACACCATAGACATATGCGTTCATTCCGATCTCACCTGCCCCGCCAAGGGGAAGATAGATCAGCCTGTTTCGATCGCTCATCAGCTTGCCTGTTCCTCGTTATATTTATGGATCACGGTCAGACCATGCATGGTCAGATCATCTTCAATCCTGTCAAACAACACATCGCCCGTAGCGAAGAGCGGCGCAAGCCCCCCTGTCCCAACTATCCGCATCCGGCGGTCGCGCTCGGTGCGAATGCGGTCACAAATGCCACGCACAAGGCCAACATAGCCCCAAAACACGCCCGACTGCATACAAGCCACTGTATTGGTGCCAATCACCGATTGCGGTTTTGTCACATCCACATGGGGCAAGGCGGCTGCAGCGTGATGCAATGCTTCAAGGCTGAGGTTCACGCCAGGCGCAATGACACCGCCTACATAGGCACCATCCTCGGCCACAACGTCAAAGGTGGTTGCTGTGCCAAAATCCACCACAATCAAATCGCCGCCATGGCGATCATAGGCACCCGCGGTATTGACCAAGCGGTCAGGCCCCACTTGCGTGCCTGCATCCACCCGTGGCGGCACGGGCAAGAGGCACTCAGATTTACCCACCACAAGCGGGCGGCAGTCGAAATAGCGATCACACAGCACTCGCAGATTAAAGACCACGCGCGGCACAGTTGAGGAGATAATCACTGCCTCAATCTTGGGTTTCAGCCCGTAATGATCCATCAAGGTTGAATACCAAACGTAATATTGATCTGCGGTGCGTTGATGCTCGGTCGCGGTGCGTAAAGTGCACAGAAATTGCGTGCCATCCCAGAGGGAAAACACCGTATTCGTATTGCCGCAATCCACACAAAGAAGCATCTCGCACGCCCCCTAAAAATAAATATCCGCCGCCGCAATGGCACAAGGCCCGCTTGGAGTGGTTAATATCAGATTACCAGTTTCATCGACATCATCAAAAACACCACGAATGTCCCGATTTGGCAAACGAGCCAAAATGACTTCGCCACGCTTGGCGGCGTGAGTGATCCATGCGGCGCGCACAGGGGCAAAACCCTGCTGTAAGATCTGCGCCTCCCAATGAGCCATGCGCGGGGCCAGCTGATCTAAAAAGGTCTCAGGGTCTGGGCATCGGCCTGCAACGCTGAACAGATCAATGGCCGCAAGCGCGCCCTCCTCAAGGCCCCCCACATCTGGGCTGTGTCGAAGGTTCACACCGATGCCGATCACCAAATGCCCCTGCTTGCCCGCAGTGATCCCGTGGCTTTGCAGCAGGATGCCCGCGATTTTCTGGCCGTGAAGCAGCACATCATTGGGCCATTTTAAGGTCAATGCGTCAGGCGCCACATAACTGGCCAAAGCATCACGCAAGGCCAGCGCCGCGGTGAACGAGCGCAAAGCCGCCTCTTGCGGGGGGCAGGTCAGCGGCAGGATGAGCGAGGCTGTGAAATTACCAAGGGGGGCGCGCCATGCCCGCCCCCGCCGACCATATCCCGCCTCTTGGGTATGGGCCAAAATCCATGTGGGTTGGTCTGGCGGCGCGGCGCGCAAGCACCGCTCCGCTTCGGCCATGGTGCTGTCGACACGGGCTAAGATGACCCGTTCAACCGCCGTCCTGTCAGCGCACAAGTGCCTGCGCCGCGTTGGCCGCCAAATGGTCAATCCCGAACAAATTCACAATGCCCGCAATCATGACCACCGCGGAAATCGTCAGGCCCAAGAATTGGATGATCGACATCCGCCCATTTAGGCCTTCACGCGGTTCGCCAAAATACATGAAATAGACGATACGCAGATAATAGTAGGCGCCAATCACAGAAGCGATGACCCCTGCCACGGCCAACCAAACCAATCCCGCATCAACAGCCGCCACCAAGACCGCGTATTTCGCGAAAAAGCCCAACATTGGTGGTACACCCGCGAGACTGAACATCAGCACTAAAACCGCCAAGGCCTGACCCGATTGCGCAGTGGCATAGCCGTTCAAGGCTGAGATATCGGTGACGGGGTAGCCATCTTTCTCCATCGACATGATGAAGGAGAAAATACCAATATTCATGGTCACATAGATGGCCATGTAGATCAGCATCGCCTCGACTCCCTGCCCCGTGCCAGAAGCCAAACCCATCAGCGCAAAGCCCATATGCCCGATGGACGAATAAGCCATCAGGCGTTTGATATCGGTTTGGCCGATCGCTGCAATGGCCCCAACAAACATCGACAAAACCGCCAAGGCCGCAACGATTTGCTGCCAATCGGAAATGGCCATGCCAAAGGCATCGTATACCACGCGGGCAAATAGCCCCATTGCGGCCATTTTTGGCGCTGTAGCAAAAAGGGCTGTCACAGGGGTTGGTGCGCCCTCGTAAACATCAGGCGTCCACATATGGAACGGGGCCGCTGATACTTTGAAAGCCATACCTGCGGCCATGAAGACAAGGCCAAACATCATGCCCAAAGACATACCACCCATCGATGCCTCGATGATGCCCGCAAAAAGCGTGGTTCCCGCAAACCCATAAACGAGGGATGCGCCATAGAGCAAAAGGCCCGAGGAGAGAGCGCCAAGGACGAAATATTTAAGGCCCGCCTCTGTTGAGCGGACACTGTCACGGCGCAAGGCTGCAACCACATAAAGGGCTAAGGATTGCAGCTCCAACCCCATGTAAAGCACGATCAAATCGCCAGCGGACACCATGACCATCATGCCGACAACCGCTAAGGTGACAATCATGGGATATTCAAACCGACCAAGGCCTGATTTCTGCATCGCCTCTTGGCCTACGATCAAAATTGCCGCCGCGGACAAAAGGATCACAATTTTGGCAAAGCGCGCAAAATCATCAACCACGATCATGCCACCAAAGCTGCTTGCATCGCCTTGACCTGTTGCCGCGATATAGAGCGCCATAATGGCAAAAACCGCAGCGGTCGCGTAGGTCAAGGCAGGCGCCATGCCATCTTTGGTTGTATAGACAGCCAACATCAGCCCCGCCATCGCATAGATGGACAAGACAATCTCTGGGATCAAAACTGCGAGGTCTGCACCGATCATTAGAAATTCCTCAATGGCTGGCTGCAAGCGCAGTTGCGGGGGCAAACTCCGCAACGCTTGTGTGATAATTTGACAAGAGCGCCTCTACCGAGGGGCCAATAATATCGGTGACGAGGCTGGGATAAACACCCAATAGAATGGTCATCACCACCAAGGGCGCGAAAATCGCCTTTTCGCGCGCGGTCATGTCGGTGATGGATTTCAGGCTTTCCTTGATCAGGTCACCAAACACCACGCGGCGATAAAGCCACAGCGCATAGGCCGCGGACAAGATCACGCCTGTCGCCGCCAAAAGCCCGATCAGCGTGTTCACATGGAAAACACCCATCAAGGTCAGGAACTCGCCGACGAAGCCCGATGTGCCAGGAAGGCCCACATTGGCCATGGTGAACAGCATGAACACCGCCGCATAAGCAGGCATGCGATTTACCAGACCGCCATAAGCGTCAATCTCGCGCGTATGCATGCGATCATAGATCACGCCTACACAGAGGAACAACGCCCCGGAAACAAAGCCGTGGCTGATCATTTGGAAAATCGCACCATCCACACCTTGTTGATTGGCGGCGAAAATCCCCATCGTCACATAGCCCATATGTGCAACCGATGAGTAAGCAATCAGCTTTTTCATGTCTTCCTGCACCATCGCGACCAGTGAGGTGTAGATGATCGCAATCACAGACATCCACAGCACCAATGGCGCCATGATGTCAGAGGCGATTGGGAACATCGGCAAGCTAAAGCGCAAGAAGCCGTATCCGCCCATCTTCAGCAAAATTGCCGCCAGAACCACAGACCCTGCGGTTGGCGCCTGAACGTGTGCATCGGGCAACCATGTATGAACAGGCCACATTGGCATTTTGACCGCAAAGGACGCAAAGAAGGCAACCCAAAGCAACATCTGCATCCCACCTGCAATCTGCCACCCAAAGAGGCTGATACCTGCCGCCGAGAATTCATATGTTAACAATGTGGGGATATCGGTGGTGCCTGCATCAATATATATCGCCACCATCGCCACCAGCATCAGCACCGAACCAAGGAAGGTGTAGAGGAAGAATTTAAACGCTGCATAGATGCGGTTTTTGCCACCCCAAATCCCGATAATTAGGAACATCGGGATCAGGCCCGCTTCGAAGAACAGGTAGAACAGCACCAAATCCAGTGCCACAAAGACGCCAATCATCAGGCTTTCGAGAACCAAAAGCGCGATCATGTATTCCTTGACGCGATGCTCTACACCCCAACAGGCGGCAATTGTAATCGGCATCAAGAATGTGGTCAGCAGAACGAATAAGACGCTGATCCCGTCCACGCCCAATTTATAGCTGAGTCCAAAGAGCCATTCGCGTTCTTCCACAAGTTGGAAGCCCGTGTCATTCGCATCGAATTGCACAAGGATCGCCAAGGAGATCAGGAAGGTTGCGGTAGTGGCTGCCAGCGCCAAACGCTTGGCTCCAAGCTGTGCCACCGCATCCTCGCCGCGCAAAAACAGCGCAAGGATGAGGGCCGCAACCATGGGCAGGAAGGTGACGATGGAAAGTAAGTTGTCCATGGAAATCCCTTAGCCTCCGATCGAAAGGCTGATCCATGTAATCAGTGCTACCACACCGACCACCATGGCAAATGCATAATGGAAAACGTAACCCGACTGCGCACGCCCTGCGAGGCGGGTGAGGAAGGGGATGATCCCAAGGGCAAGGCCGTTGATCCCCCCGTCAATGATTTTGATATCGCCAAGCTTCCAAAAGACACGGCCAATCGCCTGAGCAGGGCGCACAAAGACCGCGTCATAAATCTCGTCAAAGTACCACTTGTTAAGCAAGAACAGATAGAGCGGGCGATTGACCGCGGCCCAACGGGCAGGAAGGCTTGGGACAGCGATGTAGAAGATATAGGCCACGATCAACCCGCCCAACATTGCGACAAAAGGCGCGACTTTGACCCATTTGGGCACTTCATGCGCGTCACTGAGAACGGTATTGTCAGGGGCTTGGTGAATTGCCCCTTCACCGGGTGCGCCCGTAAAGACGTAGTGATGTTCAGCTTCGGCTGTACCCTCATGCGTGGCTGCATGGGTTGCATCCCCCTCACCATGTGCCATCGCCTCAGCATAGGGGACGCCAAAGAATTTGCCGACCTCATCTGGATGCCCAAAGAAAGGCTTCAACCAGATCATACCTGCGAACACCGCACCAAAGGTCAGAAAGCCAAGCGGGATTAACATCACCACGGGGCTTTCATGTGCGTGATCATGCGTGTGCTTGTCACCACGCGGGGTGCCAAAGAAGGTGAGGAACATCAAACGCCATGAATAGAAGCTGGTGAAGGCAGCAGCGATCACCAACATCCAGAAGGCGTAATGGCCCAAACCACCGCCAAAGGCATAGGCGCTTTCAATCACTGCGTCTTTGGAAAGGAACCCTGCAAAGCCATAATAGGTAAGCGGGATACCAACGCCCGTGATGGCGAATGTCCCAATCAGCATGGCAGCGAATGTATAGGGGATCTTCTTCCGTAAACCACCGTAATTGCGCATATCCTGCTCATGATGCATCGCGTGGATGACCGAGCCTGCGCCAAGGAACAGCATCGCCTTGAAGAATGCATGGGTAAAGAGGTGGAACATTGCCACCGAATAGACCCCAACCCCTGCCGCAACGAACATGTATCCCAATTGCGAACAGGTGGAATAAGCGATGACGCGCTTGATGTCGTTCTGCACCAATCCAACCGTGGCGGCAAAGAACGCGGTCAGCGCGCCAAGGATGATGATGAAGTTTGTGGCATAGGGGGCGTATTCCATAATCGGCGACATACGGCAGACCAAGAAGACCCCCGCCGTGACCATGGTTGCAGCGTGGATCAGCGCGGATACAGGGGTCGGGCCTTCCATCGCGTCAGGCAACCATGTGTGCAGCAAGAGCTGCGCAGATTTCCCCATCGCGCCGATGAACAACAGCATTGCGATTGTGTTCGCGGCATTCACCTCAAAGCCGAGGAAGGCAAAGCTTTGCTCTGCAAGTTCCGCACCCATCGGCAAAATCAAATCAAATTGGATCGAGTCCGCCATCCAATACAGGCCGAAGATCCCCAACAGGAAGCCAAAATCACCAACGCGGTTGACGATAAAGGCCTTCATCGCCGCCGCACCTGCGCTTGGCTTGCGGAAGTAGAAGCCAATCAAGAGATAGGAGGCGACCCCGACCCCTTCCCACCCAAAGAAGAGTTGCAACAGGTTATCAGCGGTCACCAGCATCAGCATGGCAAAGGTGAAGAACGACAGATAGGCAAAGAAACGCGGGCGATAGCTTTCGCCTTCGCGGAAATTGTCGTCATGTGCCATGTAACCGAAGGAATAAAGATGCACGAGCGCCGAGACAGAGGTGATCACAATCAACATAATCGCCGTCAAGCGATCAATGCGAATGGCCCAATCCGTAAACAGGCTGCCCGATTCCACCCAACGCAAGATTGAGATCGAATAGGTTTCGCCATCAAACCCGATGAACAAGGACCAAGACAGGATCATCGACAAGAACAAAAGCGCGGTTGCAATGATGCAGGCAAGTTGTTCACCAAACCACCGCCAGCCAAAGCCAGCCAAAAGCGCGCCGATGAGCGGTGCAAAAAGCAGGGTCGTTTCCATCGGCTCAGCCCTTCATATTCGAAACATCTTCAACCGCGATGGTGCCACGGTTGCGGAAGAAACAGACAAGGATCGCAAGACCAATCGCGGCCTCTGCCGCGGCGACTGTCAGGACGAACATGGTAAAGACCTGACCCGTCAAATCACCCAAGTAGGAGGAAAAGGCGACAAGGTTGATATTCACCGATAGCAAAATCAATTCGACTGACATCAGGATCACGATGACATTCTTCCGGTTGAGGAAGATGCCAAAAATCCCGATCACAAAGAGCGCAGCCGCCACCGTCAGGTATTGTTCCAGTCCGATCGTCATCTCGTCCCTCCGAGGGGGTTTCCCTCATGGTCATTCAATATTCTGCGGGACCCAACGCCCCGGTTATGTCACAGCCCTTGACCAGGCTTTACGTCTTTTAGTTCCATCGCTTTCGCAGGATCGCGATACATCTGTGCCAAGACATTCTGGCGTTTGACGTCCACGCGGTGGCGCAGCGTCAGAACAATCGCGCCCACCATCGCAACCAACAAAACCAAACCTGCCAATTGGAACACCAACATGTAATGATCATAGAGGATCATCCCCAAAGATTTGGTGTTGTGCATCTGATCGATTGCGGGGGTTGGGTTGCCAAGACGGGTATCAATCCCATCTGAAAAGGCCCATGTGCCATAGGCAAGGCCCAGTTGGATCAACAAAACCACACCAATCAAAAGCGCGAGCGGCATATATTGCGCCATTCCCGCCTTAAGTTCGGCGAAATCAACATCTAACATCATCACCACAAAGAGGAACAACACCGCCACCGCGCCCACATAGACGATAATCAACAGCATCGCGACAAACTCAGCCCCCAACAGGACGAACAAACCCGCCGCAGACAGGAAGCTGAGGATCAGCCACAGAACCGAATGCACGGGGTTGCGAGCCAGCACCACCAAAAGTGCTGCGGCAACCAGAACGGTTGAAAACGCATAGAAGGTGATATCAGCCACGCCCATATTTCAGTCCTCGCCCTCGTCAATGGCCGCTTTGGCCAGTTCCATCGCTTTGTTCATCGCAGGCACACCGCCAAACATCGCGGCCATGCCAATCGTCTCAGCAATCTCTTGCGGGCTTGCCCCTGCCTCGACCGCGTGGCGCACCGTCATGCGGATTTGCGCCTCGGCCAATGCGCCCTGAACGGTCAGACCATGCAGGGTCAAAAGCAGCCGCGTTTTCGCGTCCAACCCCCCAGGATTGAATTGCTTTCCAAAGAAAGCTTCCATCATTTCGGCGGGCATGGTGGGCCAAAGTTTATCAAGATTTGACGCGGTAATATTCGCCATGGCGGGGTTTACCGCCTTGAGGAAATCCTGTGTCATCTCTTGCGTTTGACGCATCAATGCCTCGAATGGGTTCTGGGGGGACTTGTTACTCATTTTACACACTCACAGATTCGGACTTACCGATACGGCGCGTCCAACTCTAGGTTGCGGGCAATTTCCGCTTCCCATCTCTCACCATTGGCCAGAAGTTTGGCCTTGTCGTAATAAAGCTCTTCACGGGTTTCAGTGGCGAATTCGAAATTCGGCCCTTCAACAATCGCATCCACAGGGCAGGCCTCTTGGCAGAAGCCGCAATAGATGCATTTAGTCATATCGATATCGTAGCGCGTGGTGCGGCGGCTGCCGTCCTCACGGGGTTCAGCGTCAATCGTGATCGCCTGTGCGGGGCAAATCGCCTCGCATAATTTACACGCGATGCATCGTTCTTCGCCATTAGGATAGCGGCGCAGCGCATGTTCTCCGCGAAAGCGCGGTGACAAAGGCCCCTTTTCATGCGGGTAATTGACGGTCGCTTTGGGGGCAAAGAAATACTTAAAGCCCAGCTTGAAGCCCTTTAAAAAGTCGACCAGCAAGAAATATTTTGCTGCGCGGGTATAATCGATCTGTGTCATCGTTCAGCCCCCAATTGTCCAACGGGCATATGCCCCACCAAAGAGTTCAAACTTTGCGAGAAAGGCGACCAAGACTACCCAAGCCAAAGACATGGGCAGGAACACTTTCCAACCGATGCGCATCAATTGGTCATAGCGGTAGCGCGGCACAACCGCCTTTACCATCGCGAAGAAGAAGAAGAATACGGTCATCTTAGCGATCATCCACAGCGCGCCATCAGCAACCCCTGGAATGGGAGACAACCAACCGCCGAAGAACAACAGCGTCATCAGCGCACACATCAAGAAAATCGCGATATATTCACCCGCCATGAACAGCAAAAACGGTGTCGAAGAATATTCAACCTGATAGCCTGCAACCAATTCCGATTCCGCTTCGGGCAGATCGAAGGGCGGGCGATTGGTTTCAGCAAGCGCCGAGATGAAGAACAAAAACACCATCGGAAAATGCGGCAACCAATACCACGAGAATAGACCGAAATCCCCATCCTGCGCGCGCACGATATCGCCAAAGTTCAACGAACCAGTCGAGATGATTACCCCAACGATGATCAGACCGATGGATACCTCATAAGAGATCATTTGCGCTGCCGAGCGCAACGACCCAAGGAACGGATATTTCGAGTTGGACGCCCATCCCCCCATGATCACGCCGTAAACCTCAAGCGAGGAAATCGCAAAAACATACAGGATTGCTACGTTCAAATCGGCCAAAACCCATGTATCGTTGAACGGGATCACTGCCCAAGCAATCATAGCCAAGACAAAACTGGTCATTGGCGCCAGAAGGAACACGGAGCGATCCGCACCTGCGGGGATCACGACCTCCTTCAACACATATTTCAGCGCATCGGCCACAGTCTGCAACAGGCCGAACACACCCACCACATTCGGGCCGCGACGCATCTGAACAGCCGCCCAGATTTTGCGGTCGCCATAAACAAGGAAAAGTAGCGAAACCATCACAAAGCCGATCACGAGCAAACATTGTCCTGCGATGATCAGCATCATTCCGGGCGTGGTTGATAAAAAACCGTCCATGTCGTCCTCAAACCGTCGGTATGCCGTTATTTTGACAGGCCGCAACGATGACTTCTGCATTTATCGTCTGCGACCCGAGCGGGAGCGATGGCGAGATGGTGTAAACCGCATCTCCGCGCCAAATGCCACCCTCTTCGTATACATTTGTGCGCACATGTCGCGCAAAACCATATCCGCGGATCAGCGCATATTGCGCTGCCGCACATTTGGCGCAGTCCTCGACATTACTTGTCGTGGCCGCGCCTGACATTTGCACGATGAAATTCACCAAGTCGTCGTCCAGTAGTCTTGTCTCTACACCGTTATAAAAAGCGGGTGGCCCTTGATCGTAACGCGGAATGGTCTGGCATCCCACAATGCCTAAGCCCGCCCATATCAGCCCCGCGACCATCATAGAACCCCGTTTCGAGATAATATGATGTTAATCGCGGAACATCATTTCTTCATTCAGCCGCTAGTGCGGCCGCATTACGTGCCTTTGCATTCGCCGATAGCTCGGCCATCAATTGGCTGGCGCGGGCAATCGGGTTGGTTAGGTAATGATCTGCAATAGCCGATTTGAAATCAGCCTTACCCAAAGCCTTTTGCGTAAGAGCCGCGCCTGAATTCGCAGGCAACTCGTCCACCATAGCCAAATGCGGCACAGCTTTTACCAAGGCCTGACGCAATTGGGTTTGGGTATCATAAGGCAATGTCGCACCCAATTCCGCAGAAAGGGCGCGCAAAATCGCCCAATTTTCTTTGGCCTCATTGGGTGGGAAATTCGCACGCAGCGCCAATTGTGGACGCCCTTCGGTGTTTACGAACAGGCCGTTTTCTTCGGTATAAGCAGCAGCAGGCAGGATCACATCCGCACGATGGGCGCCACGATCCCCGTGGCTGCCTTGATAGACGACAAAAGCACCATCGGCGATCTCAACCTCATCTGCGCCAAGGTTATAGATGACATCCGCACCTTTTACCGCGGCGGTCAGCCCCCCCTTTGTGACAGCGCCCACATCCATCGCACCCACGCGGGCCGCTGCCGTGTGCAAGACCAAGAAGCCCGATTTGGTTTTCTCAGCCAAGGCTTGTGCTGCGGCCAAAACCGCCTCGCCATCGGCCTCGCGCATGGCCCCTTGACCGATGATCACCAACGATGCCTGCTTTGCGCCCGCCCCTGCCGCACGCGACAAGGTTTTTTCCAACCCCGCACGATCCGTGCCCAGATGCGCGTAGTCATAGGTCAAATCGGCCGCTTCGCCGATCACCTCGACATTCGCGCCGCGCGCCCATGCTTTGCGAATCCGCGCATTGACAACGGGGGCCTCAAGGCGGGGATTGGTGCCGATCAGGATGATATGATCTGCGTGATCAATATCTTCAATCGCCGCTGTGCCAACATAAGCGGCACGATTGGCTTCAGGCAATTTCGCGCCATCTGTGCGGCACTCTACAACGCCACCTTGACCCTCGATCATCTGTTTCAGCGCGAAAATCGCCTCAACGGGGGCCAAATCGCCCACAAGACCCGCAATTTTCTTCGCGCCTTTCAGCGCTTCGGCCGCTTTTGCCAAAGCCTCGCCCCAAGTTGCTTTACGCAATTTACCTTTTTCACGGATATAGGGCACATCAAGCCGCTGGCGGCGTAGACCATCCCAAACAAAGCGGGTTTTATCCGAAATCCATTCTTCATTCACGCCATCATGGTTGCGCGGTAGGATACGCATCACTTCGCGCCCTTTTGTGTCCACGCGGATATTGCTGCCAAGCGCGTCCATGACATCGATTGTCTCGGTCTTGCTCAACTCCCACGGCCGCGCGGTAAAAGCATAAGGCTTGGAGGTCAGCGCGCCCACGGGGCACAGATCGATGATGTTGCCCTGCAAGTTCGAATTCAGGGTTTCACCAAGATACGAGGTGATCTCTGCATCCTCACCGCGGCCTGTTTGGCCCATTTGGGTGATCCCTGCCACCTCGGTGGTGAAACGCACGCAGCGCGTGCAGGAAATGCAGCGCGTCATATGGGTTTCCACCAACGGGCCCAAATCCAAATCTTCTGAGGCACGTTTGGGTTCGCGATACCGGCTGAAATCGACGCCGTAAGCCATGGCCTGATCTTGCAGATCACATTCACCGCCTTGGTCACAGATCGGACAATCAAGCGGATGGTTGATCAGAAGAAACTCCATCACCCCTTCGCGGGCTTTCTTCACCATGGGCGAATTGGTTTTCACCACAGGCGGTTGACCTTCTGGGCCGGGGCGCAAATCGCGCACCTGCATCGCGCAAGAGGCCGCAGGTTTTGGGGGACCGCCCACAACCTCAACCAAACACATCCGGCAGTTGCCCGCGATGGAGAGGCGCTCGTGATAGCAGAAGCGCGGGATTTCGATTCCTGCCACTTCACAAGCCTGGATCAGGGTCATTGCCCCTTCCACCTCGATCTCATTCCCATCAATTACGATTTTTCTCAGGTCGCTCATGCGCGCGGTCCTTCGTTGGCCTCAGGGCGTGTCTGGAATTTATGCCCTGCAAATTCGCTTTTGGTGCCTTCTAACCCTCGATAAGCAATCTGCCAACGGCTGACTCCAAAGAAATTTCGTGGCGGCCCAATCTGCACATAGATTGGGCATCTTCGACACTTGCTTCACGCTCTGCCAGATAGGCCGCTGCTAGGGCACGGTATCGTGCTTTATCAGCATCGCTATCGAGATAGTCTTCTAGCTCAGCACGCGAATAGCCTAAGGATATGCCGCGATCAACCAAGCTTTGTGCAAAAGCCCAAGCCCTAAGAATCCGCGCATTGATGCTGTCACAATGGTTGCGTACCAATCGACCGATTGAGATGACCAAAAGCCCCTCATGAATTTGGGGATCGTTGCGCAAGGCATCAAATCGATCTTCTGCCCGTGCAGGCATCGCCGCTGCCGCCAAAAGCAGCGTAAGGGCCAAGGCGCGAATCATCGCGCGCGCACCATTTCGGGGAGATTTGTGCATCTGCGTCACCATATTCAAATCAGGCCACATCGGGTGTCAGAGTGCAATTCACAAGCCCGTGCAGGGCTTCAGCCACCTTTAGATACTAAAACGGGGCCCAAAGGGGCCCGTTTTCTATCATTCTGCTGCAATCGCGGCGCCGCGTTTTGATTTGATGCGATCTTCAATCTCATCACGGAAATTGCGGATCAAACCTTGGATCGGCCATGCGGCCGCATCACCAAGCGCGCAAATTGTATGACCTTCAACCTGTTTGGTCACATCAAGCAGCATATCGATTTCCTCAACCGATGCCTCACCTTTGACCAAACGATCCATCACGCGCATCATCCAGCCCGTTCCCTCACGACAAGGCGTGCATTGGCCACAAGATTCGTGCTTGTAGAATTTCGACAAGCGCCAAATCGCTTTGATGATGTCTGTGGATTTATCCATCACGATCACCGCAGCCGTGCCAAGACCAGAGCGCTGTTCGCGTAGATAATCAAAATCCATGATGGCCTCGCGCATATCCTCACCACGGATACAGGGCACAGATGATCCACCGGGAATGACAGCTTTGAGGTTATCCCAGCCACCGTGAATGCCGCCACAATGACGCTCAATCAATTCCTCAAAGGTGATCGACATCGCCTCTTCCACCACGCAGGGGGTGTTCACATGGCCAGAAATCGCAAAAAGTTTCGTCCCCGCATTGTTGGGGCGACCAAAGCCCGCAAACCATTCAGCCCCACGGCGCAGGATGGTCGGCACAACTGCGATTGATTCGACATTGTTCACCGTGGTCGGGCACCCATAAAGACCCGCCCCCGCAGGAAAGGGTGGCTTCATGCGTGGCATGCCTTTTTTGCCTTCAAGGCTTTCGAGAAGCGCAGTCTCCTCGCCGCAAATATAGGCCCCTGCCCCGTGATGCAGGTATAGATCGAAATCCCAACCCGATTTCGCGGCATTTTTACCCAGAAGGCCCACATCATAACATTCGTCAATCGCGGCCTGCAGGGCCTCGCGTTCGCGGATATATTCACCACGGATATAGATGTAGCAGGCATGAGCCCCCATCGCGAAAGAAGCGATCAAGCATCCCTCAATCAGCGTATGCGGGTCATGGCGCATGATTTCGCGGTCTTTACAGGTGCCAGGCTCAGATTCATCGGCATTCACCACCAAGTATGAGGGGCGACCATCGCTTTCCTTCGGCATGAAGGACCATTTGAGACCTGTGGGGAACCCTGCCCCGCCACGGCCCCGCAAGCCCGATGCTTTCATGATCTCAATGATTTTGTCACGGCCAAGCGCAATTAGGTCTTTGGTGCCATCCCAATGGCCCCGAGCCTTTGCGCCTTTCAGGCTGCGCTCATGCATCCCATAGATGTTGGTAAAGATGCGGTCTTTATCCTGAAGCATGTCCTAGTCCTTGTCGTTCTGGCGCTGCCCGTGCCCCGCACGGAGTTTTTTACGGCCTTGCCATACCTGATACGTTACCACAAGCGCCCAGAAAAGGGCCGCAATTGCCGCAAGATCAAACAAAAAAGCCAGTCTCGCAGGCCACCCAAGATGGGCGCCGATTGCTTGCATCAACATCCACAATAGCATTGCCCCCGCAATAACCAAAGCAGCCACCCGCCCCTTGCGGTCGAGCGCGGCACCTTCAGCGTTTTGCATGGGCAGTTTGCGGGTCATTCATTTGGTCTGCAACATGGCATGTCATTTGATCGAAATTTTAACGCGGGTGGCTGCAAGCTGCAAGAAAAAGCGACCCCTCATCTGGGATGCAGGGCCGCCTTTTGAAGGAATTCGGATTAGGGCTTAGTAGACATCCCCATCGCCTACGCGTTTTGAGAATTCCGTTTGCCCACCTGCAGCCAAGGTTTTGGCTTGCGCAAACCAATTATCGCGGCTGACGCGGCCCTTGAACCCTTCGAGGTTCTGAGCAACCCACGCGACCTCATCCGCCGTCCAAGAGGCAACTTGGTCAAAATGGTAAAATCCTAAAAGATTAAGCAACGCCTCCAATTTCGGGCCAACGCCTTTGAGCATTTTCAGATCATCCGCCCCAGAGGCGCGCGCGGCGCTCAAGGCGGCAGGGCGCGTGCCTGCGCCTTTGGTGGCCGCGGGTGCGGCGGCTTTGGCGTCTGCCTTTGGTTTTGCTGCGGCTTAGGGTTTCGCTGCTGCCTTGGGGGCCGCTGCCTGTGGCTTGGGCGCGGCTTTTGGTTTTGCAGCAGGTTTTGCGGTTACGGTTGCCGCAGGTGCTGCCGCCTTCGGGGCCGCGGTTTTTGCCGCTACGGGCTGTGGCGCAGAAATGCTCTTATTGACGGGCTCAGGCAAGCTACGGCAAAGCGTGAGCATCAGAAACAACCCCACACCCACTGCCACGATCACCGCCGCAAACACCGCTTGCATGAAGCTCCAATCGCGAAGGACTGCCACAAGCAACCCTGCAAATGCGCCAACCAACGCCGCCAAGCCCCATGACACGGCTGCACAGGTCAAACCCCCTGAATTCTCGCTCATTTATTTTCCCCGTCTGATCGTAGATTTTTGATCATTGATTTCGACATGCCCCTGTCGCGCCTTAATGCCACGCAACTTACCCTATCTTTTCACATATAAAAAACATCCTTTCATGGGGTGAATGTAAAAAACCCGCCATAAAGGCGGGTTTCTTGCGTAATTGATCTGAATTTTGATTAGTAAACCGCTTATTCGTTCGACTTTGGCTTGCGCGATACGGGCTTCGCTGCCGCCTTTTTGGCGGCTGGTTTCTTGGCAGCAGGCTTTTCCGCAGGGGCTTTCTTCGCCGCATTTGCAGGTTTGGGCCGCGCAGCCTCTTTGGGAAGACCAGCCGATGACTGCTTACCCCAAGGGGCCAGCAATGGAACCTCGGTGCCATCAATCCGCTTGACCGTATCACCGATATCTGCAGCCAATCGCGCAGAGGCATTTAGCGGATCGCGGCCCTTTTCATGCGCGGCCAGACTGGTCAGACCCGATGCAGGCTCGGATGTGTAGCGGCCATTTTGCGGCCCAGGTGTAGGCACCTTGCCTGCCAACAATTCATCAATGATCTCAGACAGGCGCGCCGCCGTCAGGTCTTCGTAATAGTCTTTACCAATCTGCGCCATTGGCGCGTTGGAACAGGCGCCCAAACATTCGACCTCTTCCCACGAAAACTTGCCATCTTTCGACAGCTCATGCGGGTTGGGGGCAATTTTCTCGCGGCAAATGCCAATCAAATCTTCCCCGCCGCAGATCATGCAGGAGGTGGTGCCGCAGACCTGAATATGCGCCACGCTGCCCACGGGCCGCAATTGAAACATGAAATAGAAGGTCGCGACTTCCAAGGCGCGGATATAGGCCATGCCAAGCATATCAGCAACATATTCAATCGCGAGTTTACTCAACCACCCTTCCTGTTCTTGTGCGCGCCATAACAGTGGAATAATAGCCGAAGCCTGACGTCCTTCAGGGTATTTGGTGATCTGCGCCTCAGCCCATTCCTGATTTTCAGGGGTAAAGGCAAAGCTATCTGGCTGTTCCGAATGAAGGCGTCTGAGCATCGTAAAGTTTTCCGTCAACAGGTTGAACGCGGCGGTGATCCCGCCGCTGCAAAGGCCGATCCGGGATCAGCGGTCAATCTCACCAAACACAACATCGAGCGACCCAAGAACGGCAGACACATCTGCCAATTGGTGGCCGCGGCACAGGTGATCCATTGCCTGAAGATGCGCAAATCCAGGGGCCCGGATCTTAGAACGGTAAGGTTTGTTGCTGCCATCAGAAACCAGATAGACACCAAACTCGCCTTTCGGGGCTTCGACCGCGGCGTAAATTTCGCCCTCAGGGACGTGGAAGCCCTCTGTGTAAAGTTTGAAGTGATGGATCAGCGCCTCCATCGAGGTTTTCATCTCACCGCGTGAGGGCGGGGTGATCTTGCCGCGTGCCAGAACATCGCCCTGATTTTCAGGCAGTTGCAACTTGGCACAGGCTTGGCGGATGATCGAAATGGATTGGCGCATTTCCTCCATGCGGCACAGGTAGCGGTCATAGCAATCGCCATTCTTGCCTACAGGGATTTGGAATTCGAACTCGTCATAGCATTCATAGGGCTGCGCGCGGCGCAAATCCCATGCCAGACCAGACCCGCGGGCCATAACACCTGAGAACGCCCAGTTTTGAATATCTTGTTCCGTCACAATGCCAATATCGACATTACGTTGTTTGAAGATGCGGTTTTCGGTCAAAAGCCCGTCAATATCTGACAATACGAGCGGGAAGTCCTGCGCCCATGCATCGATATCCGCAATCAGTTCAGGGGGCAGGTCTTGATGCACGCCACCGGGGCGAAAATAAGCTGCGTGCAAACGCGCACCACAGGCGCGCTCGTAGAACACCATCAGCTTTTCGCGTTCCTCAAAGCCCCAAAGCGGCGGCGTCAGTGCGCCCACATCCATCGCCTGCGTTGTCACGTTCAGCAAATGGTTCAAGATACGCCCGATCTCACAATAGAGAACACGGATCAACTGGGCGCGGCGCGGCACCTCGACACCTGTCATACGTTCAATGGCCAAGCACCATGCGTGCTCTTGGTTCATCGTGCCAACATAATCCAAACGGTCGAAATAGGGCAGGTTTTGCAGATAGGTGCGGCTTTCCATCAGCTTTTCTGTGCCGCGATGCAAAAGACCGATATGCGGATCACAGCGCTCACAAATCTCGCCGTCCAATTCTAGAACCAAACGCAACACGCCATGCGCGGCAGGGTGTTGTGGCCCAAAATTGATGTTGAAATTGCGAATTTTCTGCTCACCCGTCAGCGCGTCTTCAAATCCTTTGGAGCCGTCCATCATTTCTGCGTCTCCTTGGCTTGGTCTGCCTTCTCGTCCCCGGGCAGCACATATTGCGCGCCTTCCCATGGGCTCGTGAAATCAAATTGGCGGTATTCCTGAACCAGTTTCACAGGCTCGTAAACCACACGCTTGAGCGCCTCGTCATAGCGCAGCTCAACATAGCCAGTGGTCGGGAAATCTTTACGCAACGGATGACCGCGAAAGCCGTAATCGGTCAAAATGCGGCGCAGATCGGGGTGGCCTGTGAAGAGGATCCCGAACATATCGAACACTTCGCGCTCGAACCAATTCGCCGATGGGTGGATCGACACGATGGAAGGGGCCATCTCGTCCTCGCGCAGCGCCGCTTTGAGGCGGATGCGTTGATTTTGATACATGGACAAGAAATGCCAGACCAAATCAAAGCGCCACTCCCGACCGGGGTAATCCACAGCAGTCACATCGACCAAGGTCGAGAAGGCGCAATTGCGGTTGAGTTTCAAGAATTCCACGAAATCCAACAGATGGGCCAAGGAGACCTCGACCGTCAATTCGCCGCGTGTGATAGTGCTGCCAATCAGTGCTTCGGGCTGCTTTTCGGCCAGATAATTCGCCAATTCTTGCAAGGCCTGGTCGCTCATTGCGTTACTCTCTTTTTGGTTCAGGCGCCTTGCGCTCAAAGATGCGCCTCAGCGCGTAATCGTTCCCGTGCGGCGGATTTTGCGCTGCAACTGAAGGATACCATACAGCAGCGCTTCAGCGGTCGGAGGGCAGCCAGGAACATAAATATCTACTGGCACAATACGATCACAGCCGCGCACAACGGAATAGCTGTAATGGTAATAACCGCCGCCATTCGCACAAGATCCCATCGAGATCACATAGCGCGGCTCAGGCATCTGGTCATAAACCTTGCGCAACGCAGGGGCCATTTTGTTGGTCAAAGTGCCCGCCACGATCATCACATCCGACTGGCGTGGAGAGGCGCGTGGGGCGATCCCGAACCGCTCTGCATCATAGCGCGGCATTGATGTGTGCATCATCTCAACGGCACAGCACGCCAGACCAAATGTCATCCAATGCAAACTGCCCGTGCGGGCCCAGTTGATGATGTCCTCTGCCGAGGTCAGCAAAAATCCTTTATCCTGAAGCTCGCGATTAAGCGCTTGGGTGGCGACCTCTTTGTCCACACCTGCGGTGTGTTGACTTGTCACTACTCCCATTCCAGCGCTCCTTTCTTCCATTCATAGGCAAAGCCAATGGTCAGCACGCCTAAGAACACCATCATCGACCAGAACGCCGTCATCGACATATCAGGGAACGCAACTGCCCATGGGAAAAGGAAGGCGATTTCCAAATCGAAGATTATGAACAGGATCGACACCAAATAGAAACGCACATCAAATTTCATGCGCGCATCATCAAAGGCGTTGAACCCACATTCATAGGCGGAAACTTTTTCAGGATCAGGATTGCGCACAGCGACAATCACAGCAGCCAAAATAAGGACCAGGCCAAGGCCGATGGCCATAGCAAGAAAGATCAAAATTGGCGCGTATTCAGAAAGAAGGTCGTGCAAGATGCTCTCCCTCGGTTGTCAGGAACCGTGGCAAAGGGTGTCCGGTCACCGCAGGGTCTAGCGCCAAGCCTTGAAGTGGTCAACCGATGCCCGCGCATTGCGCACGTTTTGTCGCTGCTTTTTTCAACCAAAGGCCCGAGTTTTGTACAAATTTATGCCGCAAGGCGCAGATTGCACTAACCCTATGTTGCGCGACACCTGTATCGAGCGGTATGTCTAGGCTGAACCATAAGCTCCTACGGGGCTAAATGAGGGACTATGCCAGAGCGCACGGAAACCGAGAGCCGCAAATTACTGCGCCGCTTGCAAGCTAGCTTGGCCGAAGCAGGCGCGGGACAGGAGCGACTTGACCGTATCACCCATTTGATAGCCGATTCGATGGGCACGGAGGTATGCTCAATTTACCTGCTGCGCGATTCTGATACCCTCGAGCTTTGCGCGACCGAGGGCTTGGCCCCAGAAGCCGTTCACGTCACCCGAATGCGTCTCGGCGAGGGTCTGGTGGGGCGCGTTGCCCGCGATGCCCGCCCCATTAACACCCCCAACGCCCCCGCCGCGCGCGGGTTTCGCTATATGCCTGAGACGGGCGAAGAGCGATATTCCAGTTTCTTGGGCGTGCCGATCCAGCGCTTGGGGGAACGGCTTGGCGTTTTGGTTGTGCAATCTAAAGAGGCGCGCAGCTATTCGGAAGATGAACTCTATGCCCTAGAGGTTGTCGCAATGGTTCTGGCTGAAATGACAGAACTTGGTGCCTTTGTCGGTGAGGGCGAGGCCCTATCAGCCCGTCACCAATCGCAGGTGATGATCCGTGGCGGTGTCGCGCAAGAGGGGGTTACCGAAGGCGCAGTTTACCTGCACGAGCCGCGCGTCGTAGTCACCCGCCCCGTGGCCGATGATCCAGAGGCCGAACAAGCCCGTCTGTCCGATGCAATCGCCACGTTGCGCCAATCGGTTGATCAGCTTTTGACCCGTATGGACAGGGATGATAGCGAGGAACGCCAAGTTCTCGAAGCCTATCGCATGTTCGCCAACTCGCGCAGTTGGATCAAACGGATGCAAGAGGATATCGCCCGCGGCCTGTCGGCCGAAGCAGCCGTTGAGAAAGAACAATCCGCCGCCCGCGCGCGGCTTGAGACGGTGCCTGACGCCTATCTGCGCGAACGTTTGCAGGATTTAGATGACCTCTCAAACCGCCTGTTGCGGATTTTGACAGGCCAAGGCGGCGACACGGGCGCGGAAATGCCCGAACATCCGATTCTCGTGGCCCGCAACATCGGGCCAGGGGAATTGTTGGATTATGGCCGCCGCCTCAAAGGAGTTGTGCTTGAGGAAGGATCGGTTGGAAGTCACGCTGCGATTGTGGCCCGCGCCCTTGCCATCCCACTGATCATCAATGCCAAACGCATCACAACCGAAGCGCTGAACGGTGACCCCATTTTGGTTGATGGCGAGCAGGGCATTGTGCATTTGCGGCCCGAAGAAAATGTGGCTAAAGCGTTTCGCGATAAAATCGCCATGCAGGCCGCGGCCCAAGAACGCTATGCCTCGATCCGTGACAAGCCCGCGGAGACGCTTTGCGGCACGCGCATCACGCTTGAGATGAATGCGGGCCTTATGGCAGATCTTCCCTCCCTGCCCTCCTCTGGTGCGGAAGGCGTGGGATTGTTTCGCACGGAACTGCAATTTCTAACGCGCAACCAAGTGCCACGGCGCGGGGAATTGGCCGCGCTCTATGCGCGTGTCATGGACGCGGCAGGCGGCAAGCACGTGGTGTTTCGCACGCTTGATATTGGCTCGGATAAGGTGCTTCCCTACATGAAGCGCCCAGAAGAACCTAACCCAGCCTTGGGGTGGCGCGCGATCCGCGTGGGTCTTGATAAACCGGGCGTTATGCGGATGCAGTTGCAGGCCCTAATTCGCGCGGCACAAGGCCGCCCGCTTTACGTGATGTTCCCCTTCGTGGCCCAGCTCGAAGAATTCACCGAGGCCCGTGATCATCTGTTGCGCGAAATGGATCGCGAAGCGGCCTTGGGGCATATGTTGCCCGAAACCCTTAAAATCGGGGCAATGCTGGAAACCCCAAGCCTTGCTTTCGCACCGCGCCAATTTTTTGAAATGGCTGATTTTGTCTCAATCGGCGGCAATGACCTCAAGCAGTTCTTCTTCGCCGCTGACCGCGAGAACGAACAGGTGCGCCGCCGCTATGACACGCTCAATGTCAGTTTCTTGAATTTCCTAGAAATGATCGTCACGCGGTGCGCGGAAACCGAAACCGATTTGTCATTTTGTGGCGAGGATGCAGGCCGCCCACTTGAGGCGCTGTGCTTTGCCGCGATGGGTCTGCGCAAATTGTCGATGCGCCCCGCCTCCATCGGCCCCGTCAAAAGCCTCTTGCGGCGGGTGGATTTGCGTGAATTGCGCGCCGTGATCCGCGAAGCGCAGGCAACAGGGGCGATGAGCGTGCGCAGCGCGGTTGCAAACTGGCTCGCTTATCAAAACGGCTATTAGGCCCTAGCTGCGCAGCGCAGGCAGCCCAACACCAGTCGACTCAAACCCTCCATCTGCCGCCAATATTTGGCCAGAGATGTAGCTCGCTTTTTCACTGCACAGGAAGCAGATCGCTTCGGCAATCTCACGCTCGGACCCATAACGGTTGAGCGGGATCGCATCATGATAGGCGGCGATGATGGCGGGCGAGTGCACCGAAATCGACAATTTCGTCCTCACAGGGCCAGGGCAGACGCAATTCGAACGAATGCCATATTCGCCCAATTCTGCCGCCTGCTGTTTAGTCAAATGAATAACTGCCGCCTTGGTCGTGCCATAAGCCACCCGCAAGGTTGACGCGCGCAGACCTGAAATCGACCCAATATTTACAATCGCGCCTTGGGTTTCCTTCAGCGCAGGCGTCATCGCCTGTGACATCAGAAAAACGCCATCTAAGTTGGTCGCCATGACGCGCCGCCATGTTGTGAAATCGCATTCCTCAATCGGGCCGAATTCCGCGACACCTGCATTATTCACCAAAGCATCTACCCCCCCCATTTTGGCGCTGATCTGGGTTGCCAGATCCGCGACCGCCTCAGGGTCTGAGACATCACAAACAAACCCTAAGGCCCCATCACGCGGGGTGGCTGTCGCGCCAAGTTCGGCCGCATCGCGATCCACCATCGCAACCTGCCAGCCCATCTCAAGGAAAAGATCCGTGGTGGCCAATCCGATACCGCGCGCAGCCCCCGTCACAATCGCTAAATTGCTCACCCGTTTTTCCCTCCCGTTATGTTAGCTTTGCGTTGGCATCCTGACGGGTTCCGCGCCCTTGGCAAGCGGAATTTATGCCACTTTGAAAATGAGGGCTTCTATTATTAAACCAAGCCGTCTAAAAAATATCGCATGAACTTATCTGATGTGACATATGACGCCCCCAAACGCCGTGGCCGCCCCGCCACTGCGCCCCAAGACGCGGCCACCTATCAGCGATTGATCCGCGCAGGGTTGGTGCATCTCACAGAGCGGGGTTATTCTGCGGTCGGGCTTGATATGATCCTCACGCATGCCCGTGTGCAGAAGGGCAGTTTCTATCATTACTTTCCCAACAAGGCGGCCTTCGGTCAGGCCGCCATTGCGGCCTATCGCGCCTATTTCGTGGCAAAGATGGAACGCCACATGAGCGATGACAGTCTTGCCCCGCTTGCCCGTGTCGCGGCCTTTGCTGCAGCGGCCGAAGCGGGCATGGCCCGTCATGGCTTTCGGCGCGGATGTTTGATTGGCAATCTGGGCCAAGAAATGGGCGCATTGCCCGAAGAATTTCGCGCAGATCTCATTGCGACCTTGGAAGATTGGCAAGTCCGCTTGGCGCGTGTTTTACAGCTTGCTCAAAATCAGGGCGAGATATCGCCCCATCACAACCCCACCGATCTGGCACGAGTGTTCTGGATCGGATGGGAGGGCGCCGTTTTACAGGCCAAATTGGAACGAGGGCCTGAGCCTTTGCGCCTGTTTTCGGCGCAATTTCTTGCACAGCTTAACACCACCCCAAAAGGAGATGCCCCATGTTCGATGCCATCGTAATCAGCAAAGAGGATGACCAGCAAAGCGTGGCCTTGCGCCAAATCGCGAGGGAAGACTTGCCCGAAGGGGATGTTTTGGTCGAAGTAGCTTGGTCAACCTTGAATTACAAGGACGCGCAAGCCATCACAGGGGCCGCGCCAGTTGTGCGCAGTTTCCCGATGGTTCCCGGTATTGACCTATCAGGCATCGTCCGTGAAAGCGCTGATCCGCGCTATAATCCCGGCGATCGGGTGGTCTTGAACGGATGGAGTGTTGGCGAAAAACATTGGGGTGGCTTGGCGCGTTTCGCTCGCCTCAAAGGCGATTGGTTGGTTCCACTTCCCGATGGTGTAAGCCTGCGTCAAGCGATGGAGATCGGCACGGCGGGCTACACCGCGCAGCTATGCGTCAGCGCCTTGTTGAAGGCAGGTCTCACGCCAGAGGCGGGCGAGGTCGTGGTCACGGGGGCAGCGGGCGGCGTTGGCAGTATTGCCGTGGCCCTTTTTGCGGCGAAAGGATTTACTGTCTGTGCGGTCACGGGCCGCGCCGAGGAAGAAGCCTATCTTAGATCCTTAGGCGCAAGCCAAATCCTGCCGCGAGAGGAATTCGCAGGCAAACCCCGCCCCCTCGACAAGGGGCGTTTCGCAGGCGCGGTCGATGTTGCGGGCAGCACCGTCTTGGCCAATGTTATTTCAAAAATGAAATATCGTGGGCTTGTCGCCGCCTGTGGCCTTGCCGCAGGCATGGATTTGCCAAGCTCGGTCGCGCCCTTCATTTTGCGCGGGGTCAGCCTATTGGGGGTCGACAGCGTGATGGTGCCGCGCGATGAGCGGATTGATGCATGGGCAGCCTTGGCCAAAGATTTGGATATGGGCAAATTGGCGGCAATCGCCCATGAAATGGCCCTTGAAGATGTCATCGCAGAGGCGCCAAAATTTCTTGAAGGTAAAATCCGCGGCCGCGTGGTTGTGCCTTTGAATGCGGCACTGGCCTAGTTCGGCCCAAAAAGGATAGCAGCTATGAAAGACCCTCTTGCCCCGTTGGCGCTTGAGGTTGAGGCCCCAAAATCGAGGTTAAATCATGCAGGCAGCAGATATTGTGATTGTCGGCGCAGGGTCAGCGGGATGTGTGTTGGCCAATCGCCTATCTGAGAATGGCAAATACAAGGTCGTGTTGTTGGAGGCGGGCGGGCATGACCGCCACCCTTGGGTGCATATCCCAGTGGGATATCTCTATGCGATGGGAAATCCGCGCCTTGATTGGTGCTATAAAACCGCGCCTGTGGCGGGGTTAAATGGACGGGCGCTCAACTATCCGCGTGGGCGGGTTTTGGGGGGCTGCTCCTCAATCAATGGAATGATCTACATGCGCGGCCAAGCGCGCGACTATGATCTGTGGCGTCAGATGGGCAATACGGGGTGGGGATGGGAGGATGTCCTGCCCTATTTCAAACGCTCGGAAGATTATCATCGCGGCGCGGACGCCCTGCATGGCGCAGGCGGCGAAATGCGCGTGGAAAATCAGCGCTTGTCATGGGAAATTTTAGATGCTGTGCGGGAAGCCGCCGCTGAAATGGGCATCCCGCCCTTAGATGATTTCAACACAGGCGACAATGAGGGCGCGGGATATTTTGAAGTGACCCAAAGAGGCGGTTTGCGGTGGAACGCGCGCCGCGCCTTCCTTGATCCTGCCAAAACTCGCAAGAACCTGAGCATCCTCACGAATGCCGAGGCCGAGCGAATCATCATCACCGAGGGGCGCGTTCGCGCCTTGCTCTATTGTCAAAACGGGATTGCAAAAGAAATCCAAATCCGTGGTGAGTTGGTTTTAGCCGCAGGTGCAATTGGCACACCGAAACTGTTGGAGTTGTCAGGGATCGGCCAAGCGGAGCGCCTGCAGGGTTTGGGCATACCCGTCATCCAAGACAGCCCCGAGATTGGCGAAAACCTCACCGATCACCTTCAGATCCGCACGATTTTCCGTATTACGGGCGCAAAAACACTCAACACCCTTTACGCCTCGCTCTGGGGGCGGGCTAAAATTGCGCTTGAATACGCGCTTAAACGATCAGGCCCGATGGCCATGGCCCCATCCCAACTTGGTATTTTCACAAAATCGAGTTCCGATTACGAAACGGCCAATATCGAATATCATGTGCAGCCTCTATCGCTTGAAGCCTTTGGTCAGCCTTTGCATGACTTCCCCGCGCTCACCATCTCGGTCTGCAACCTGCGCCCAGAAAGCCGCGGCTCGGTGCATATCACCTCGCCTGATGCAAAGGCCGCGCCTGTGATTGACCCGAATTACCTGTCGGCTGAGGCCGATCAGCGCGTGGCGGTGGACAGCATCAAACATGCCCGCCGCCTGATGCGAACCGAACGCTTGCGCGCCTTTGCACCACAAGAAATCAAACCTGGCGCCCATATCAATAGCGAAAGTGATCTGGTGCGTGCCGCTGGCGATATCGCAACCACGATTTTTCACCCTGTCTCAACCGTTCGAATGGGGGCGGATCAAAACGCGCCGCTTGATCCCGAGTTACGCTTGCGCGAGATTTCGGGCCTGTCCGTGGCCGATGCCAGCGTGATGGCATCCATCCCCTCGGGCAACACCCATGCGCCTGTGACCATGATCGCAGAAAAAGCAGCGGATTTGATCTTGGCGCGCCTCGCTTAGGCACCCCAACGGGTCACTTTCCCCGTCACCCCTGACCAATCCCCAACGCCCAAAATTCGGGCGGGGTTGGTGGGCGGTGGCATCTCTACCCCTCCGAGGCAGTGAAACCCAAAGCGGCTATAATAAGGCGCATCGCCCACCAACATGGTGCGCGGCCAACGCAAAGCTTCAGCCCGCCGCAGCCCCTCGCGGATCAGCAACCCGCCCAAACCTTCCCCCTGACGGGTGGGATGCACCGCAATCGGGCCGAGCAACAGCGCCTCTTTGGCCCCAACGCGCACAGGCCAAAAGCGGATCGCCCCGCCAATCGCGCCATAGTCATCACGGGCGATGAGACATAGCCCCTCTACAGGCGGAACCCCGTCCCGCAAGCGATAAGAACTCAGGGCCGTGCGCCCAGGCGCAAAGCACAGATCGAAAAGAGCTTCGACCTCCCACCAGTCATTTGGCTGCTCTTTGGCAATATCGACCATTGGCTGCTCATGTAATGCCTCTGGTCAAACTGGTAGCACGGCGCTAGCTCAATGCCAAACTGAAGAAGCAAAAGGCGCGGCGATGTTCTATAAACCTGATGACGGCCACACCCTGCCCCACAACCCATTCAATGCCATAGTCGCACCGCGCCCGATTGGGTGGATTTCGACACGGGGGGGCGATGGTCAAGACAATCTTGCGCCTTATTCCTTTTTCAACGCGGTCGCCTATGTGCCGCCACAGGTGATGTTCGCCTCGACCTCGGCCAAAGCGGATCGCGACGGCACCAAGGATAGCGTGGCAAATATCCGCGAGACGGGGGTGTTTTGTGTCAATCTCGTAGGCTACGAGATGCGCGATATGATGAACCAAAGCTCTGGCCCATGGCCACGGGGCGTGGATGAATTCACCCATGCGCAGATCGCCCGTGCCCCTTGTGAAACCATTGCAGCGGCGCGGGTGGCCAACGCACCCGCAAGCCTCGAATGCAAATTAACCCAAATCGTTTCCTTGGACGGGGCGCATAATTTTGCAGTCTTTGGTGAGGTGACAGGCGTGCATATCCGCCCCGATTGCCTCAATGATGGCCGCTTTGACATCAACCGCGCGGGCGTGATTTCACGGCTTGGCTATCAGGATTACGCGCAAATCGGTGAAATTTTCACCATGACGCGGCCTGAATAGGCCAAAATACCAATTCGCGGGTTCCCTTTCCCCAGCCGCTTGCGATACTGCGCGCGTGGATTTGGAACCAACCCGTGGAGGGGCAGGATGACAGAGCGCGTGATTGGCGTAATCGGCGGCTCGGGCGTCTATGAGATAGACGGGCTTGAAGGCGCAAAATGGGTTGAGGTGAAAAGCTCTTTTGGCTCGCCGTCTGACTACATCCTGACGGGCCGCCTGAGCGGGGTCAGCATGGCCTTTTTACCCCGCCACGGGCGTGGCCATGTCCACAGCCCCACCACGGTGCCCTATCGCGCCAATATTGACGCGCTAAAACGCCTTGGGGTGACGGATCTAATCTCTGTCTCCGCGTGCGGGTCATTCCGCGAAGGCTTGGCGCCTGGTGATTTCGTCTTGGTCGATCAATTCATCGACCGCACCTTCGCGCGCGATAAATCGTTTTTCGGCACGGGTTTGGTGGCCCATGTCAGCGTGGCGCATCCCACCTGCGCGGATCTCAGCGCAAAATTGGCCAAGGCCGCAAGCGCAAGCAGCGCAAAACTGCATCTAGGCGGCACTTATCTGGCGATGGAAGGACCGCAATTCTCGACCCTCGCAGAATCGCTGATTTATCGCAATGAATGGAAGGCCGATGTGATCGGCATGACCAATATGCCAGAGGCGAAATTGGCCCGCGAGGCGGAGATGTGCTATGCGCCGATTGCGATGATCACAGATTATGACAGTTGGCACGCAGATCACGGCGCGGTAGATATCACCGAGATCGTCAAAACCCTCACAGGAAATGCAGAGAATGCGCGCAAGACCATTGCGGCCTTGTCTGCACTTTTGGGGCCTGAGCGCGCGCTTTGTCCGTGCGGCTGTGATCGTGCATTGGATCACGCCATCATGACTGCCCCCGATAAGCGCGACCCTGATATGGTCGCCAAGCTAGATGCGATTGCAGGCCGGGTGCTGTAAGGCCCGCCGAACGGAGAGACGCCATGACGCCCCAAAAAACGGTTCAAGATTATATCCGCACCATTCCCGATTTCCCGCATGAGGGGATTTTGTTCCGTGACGTGACCACGCTTTTTGCAGACCCGCGCGGGTTTAGATTGGCTGTGGATCAATTGCTTGCCCCTTATGTTGGGCAAAAGATTGATAAGGTCGCAGGGCTTGAGGCGCGGGGGTTCATCCTTGGCGGAGCGGTCGCGCATCAACTGGGAAAAGGTTTTGTTCCAATTCGCAAGAAAGGCAAATTGCCCGCTGCCACGATCAGCGAAGATTACGCATTGGAATATGGCACGGCCACTGTCGAGATCCATGATGATGCTTTCGAGGCCGGTGAACGTGTCTTGCTGGTTGATGATCTCTTGGCCACAGGCGGCACGGCGCGGGCGGGCATTCACCTGATTGAGCGCCTCGGCGCGCAGGTGACGGGCTGCGCCTTTGTGGTTGATCTGCCCGAATTAGGGGGGCGCGCCAAGCTTGAGGAGATGGGCCAAAGCGTTCACGCGCTCTGCCAATTTGATGGGCTGTAAAATTTTTCGCAATTTCACCAAAATTTAACGACCTGCCCTATATCGAAGGGGCGTTCGCCAGCACGTGCAAACATGTTGCTTGCTAACCCAAACCCTCGCCTCGCTCATATTATGGGCGGGGCGAATTTTGTATGTCGTGGATCGAACGTGCCTTGGCCGCTTGCGGGGCGGGAAACTTTCCTCTAGTCAAACTCTGTGGCCGCTTGCTGGAACTGGTAGACAGACCGGACTTAAAATCCGAGGCTTTCGGGCGTGTGGGTTCGAGTCCCACAGCGGCCACCACCTTCCCAACAAAAAACGCGCCCCAGTGGGACGCGTTTTAAAAAATCAAGCATAACGTTAGATCAGGCAGCTTCGGCCTGATTGCGGCGCTCGCTTTCCTCGCGGCTCAGCGCAACAGAGGTGCGTACACCAGAAGCAACAAATTTCATCAAGCCGTTAACAACGCGTTCGTTAGGGTCGATGCCCGCGCAGCTTAGCACTTCGCGCCCATCACGAGAGCGCGCCCAGCGTGCGATTTGCTCTGGGCCGTTGCCAAACTTCTTGTCATCGGCGATTGCATCATCCAGCGCGGCCAAAACAACAGCAGCAAACAACTTGCGTGCGCGTTGACCTTGCTCGTAATTGAAGGCAGTGCCATCAACGAAATCTCGCATTTCGTCGTCCTTTTTATTTTTTGCTCTTGCGTTTTGCGGCGTGGAGCTCCTTATGCACATATTCTACGCGATTCTGGTATGCAAATATTGCATACCTAGTATGCGTTTTTTGCATGGGATCGCACTTGATACTGCATGGCGCTTGCATATTGCCACCTTGATATCGCCTAGATATAGGGAACATTAATCAATCATCAAGGTTTGCTAGGGTTTACAATATGCCTAAAATCAACGGCAATGAAATTCGTCCCGGAAATGTTTTGGAACATAATGGTGGCCTCTGGGCCGCTGTAAAAGTGGATCACGTGAAGCCTGGTAAGGGGGGCGCTTTTGCTCAGGTCGAGATGCGCAATCTGCGCAATGGCAGCAAATTGAACGAGCGTTTCCGTTCTGCTGACAAGGTTGAACGCGTGCGTCTTGAACAAAAAGACCAGCAATTCCTCTATGAACAAGATGGAATGCTGGTGTTCATGGACGCCGAAACCTATGAGCAGATCGAATTGCCTGCCGAATTGTTGGGCGACCGCCGCCCCTTCTTGCAAGATGGTATGACGATCGTGGTGGAATTCCACGAAAGCGAGGCGCTCAACGCAACCTTGCCTCAGAAAGTCACCTGCAAAGTGGTTGAAACAGAACCCGTGGTGAAGGGTCAAACAGCGGCGAATAGCTTTAAGCCCGCAATCCTCGACAATGGCGTGAAGGTTATGGTTCCCCCCTTTGTTGGCCAAGAGGAAATGATCATCGTGAACACCGAAACGATGGAATATTCCGAACGCGCCTAAACGCGCGCGGCTGATCAGATCACATGCCGTGCACCATGCGCCGGGCATTTTTCGTTTTGACAGATCACTTTGACCAAGGGTTATAGCCGCGCGTCTTGCGGGCCACCTGCGGCACACGGGTGACGGCGGGTGGCGCATTTTTGGGCCGACCCACAGCGGAAATACGGCTTTGGCCGAAGCTATATTGCGACTCTTTATGGGGGGGAACCCCCGCTGTGCGCGCCCAAAAGGCCTGAGCGCCACGATTGATCCAAAACGGCAGCATCAGCGCGAAGCCCGCAATAAACCCGCCTGCATGCGCCCAATAGGCCACACCACTACCTGTGGCATCCATCGACAAACCATTGAAAAGCTGCAGCCCAAACCATAGCCCCAACATGGCCCATGCTGGCACAGTGAATACTTTGAAGAAAATGATGAAGATAAACAGGATGTCGATCTTCGCGCGCGGGAATAAAAGAAAATATCCCCCCATCACCCCCGCGATGGCTCCCGAGGCGCCCACTATCGGCACTTGCGAAGTAGGGTTTGACAAAATCTGTCCAAACCCAGCTGCCAGCCCTGCGACAAGGTAAAAGGCCAAAAAACCAATGTGCCCCAGCTGATCCTCTAGGTTGTCGCCAAAAATCCACAAGAACAGCATATTGCCGATCAGATGCATCCAGCCGCCGTGCAGAAACATGGACGTAATCAAACTATGGGGATCTCTCCCCTTCAGCACTTCGGCAGGGACAAGCGCCCAGCTGTCAAAAAACCGCGCAAGCCCCGCAGAGGTCGATGAAAGTTCGGGATAATAGCCAAAAAAAACGACCACATTTACCAAGATCAGACCGATCGTGATCACGGGCTTGCAGTTGGATGGGTTATGGTCGCGTATCGGAAACATGAAGCTGCAATCTTCGCGGGACGGCGCCTGTCGTCAAGGCTTATCCATCCAGTTTCTCAGCCGCAAGGATCATGCGCATCTCGCGGCGCACCAATTTACGCAGATTGCTGGTAATCCGTTGCCCCAAATCACCCTGCAATTCCTCACGCACAACACGCGCAAAAAGGGCGCGCAACGCAACTTAGTCTTGCTTGGCCAAGATGAGATTAGCGTCTTTTGCAGCGAATCGCATATGCGGGGCAGAGCACTTTCATCATAGTCAAATAGTAAATTATTTATGTATTTATTTTATTATATAATCTGCGAGGAAGTCAAACGGCACGTAAATAATTCTGCCGATGCGGCAGCTGAGGCACGTGACACGCGACACGGCAGATGGATGTGAAACCAGTGGCCTAGATATAAAAAACTCGCCACATGGGGCGGGTTTAATCGGGCCTTATTGCGACTTGGTCGTTTGGGCTTACTCACGCCCTAAGCGTTCCATAACACCGTCAAGGCGGCTGCCTTGCACCGATGGGCGGCCAAGTGGTGCGCCTGAGAAGCGCGCGCTGTAGGCATCAGCATCGTATAACTCTACATCCAGCCCCATCGCCTCTGCGGTCAGCCTGCCCATCGCATTTAAAACGCTGTAACTTGCCGTGTAGAGATCCGTCTGCGCCTGAATGCGGGCTATGCGCGCATCAAGCAGATCTTGCTCAGCATTCAACACATCCAGCGTGGTACGCGCGCCAAGGGAGGCCTCTTCACGGACGCCTTCAAAGGCCAACTGTGCCGCGTTGATCTGCTGCTCGTTGGCCGCAATTTGCGCGGATGCGATGGAAAGGCGTGCATAAGCATTGCCCAAATTTTGGATGACAATTGCGGTCTGGCGGCTCAAATTGGATTGAGAGGCCGCAAGATTGGCCAGAGCTGTGCGCTCAAGCGAGGCCAGACGCCCACCTTGGTAAATGGGTTGCGTGATGGTCAGCGACAGACGCTCGCTGTTTCCGATGACATTGGGAGCCCCTTCCCGCGTGTCTGTCGAGGTCGCGCTCATGCTGACAGTTGGGCCATAGGCGGCACGGGCCGCGGTCAAATTGTGTTGATTGGCTGTCACCTCATGCTGCGCCGCGAAGATCAAGGGGGCAGAGTTGCGCGCAATCACCTCCGCTGCATCAACAGATGCAGGTAATTCGGGTCGCGCACCTGGCGCGCCAAGCACCTCTGGTAATACGCCCACAGCCAATTGATAAAGTTCGCGACTAATGCTGAGCGTCCCTTGCACCGCTGCCAAAGAGGATCTTGCCGCAGCCATCTGCGCCTCGGCCTGCGCAACATCGGTTCGGGTGGCCTCGCCCAAATCAAAGCGATCTCTTGCGGCGCGCAATTGTTCTTCAACCACGCGCAAATTAGATTGACGCACATTCACCACCTGAACATCGCGCCACACATTCATATAGGCCGTGACAGCATCAAGCAGCACCTGCCCCTCAAGCCCCAAAAGCTGCGCTTGGGTGGCCTCGGCAGAGGCCCGTGCCGCAGCAATCTGAGCGCTGCGACTGCCACTTGCAAACAGCACCAAGTCAGCGGTCAGGGCAATGGTTTCGGTCAAGCTGCCTGCCGCGTCCGTGCGCGCCCGCTGTGCAACCATATTGAGGGTGGGTCGCAACGCGGCCACGCGCTGCGCAATGCCTTCGTCAGACACTCGCGCAAGATAGCGTTTTTGCTCTAACAGATCAGAATTTTCATAGGCCGCTTCCATCGCGGCCTGCAACCCTTGTGCGCTCACCTGCCCAGCCCCAAGGACAGACAGGGACACAGACAGGGACATGGACATGGCCAACGAGACGCCCAACATCTGAAAGGATTTCTTGATCCTAACACTCACAAGCAACACTCCTTTACGGGGCCCATAGGCGCCCCAAATTCACTTTGTGCCGCCTCTGATCCGCACGCTTAGAGCTGAAACGTCGCTTCGCGTTTGAACCCGCCCAAAACAGGCGCATTGGCATGGCACAAAAACCGCCAATTCATTTGGCCGTCAATTTTGCGACCAATCCGCAATTCACAGAGCTGACCAACCGCGAAGATCGCCCCCATGCGGCCACCTTCCTTTAATTGATCCGTAAGGCTTGTGGGCATGGTTTCAACAGCCCCGTTCACAACAATTACGTCATAGGGGCCATATTTGGTCGCGCCCTCGACATGGCTCGCGCAAATCATTGCGGCATTATCCACCGATTGCGCCGCGAAATTTGCTTCTGCCTCTTGGGCAAAGTCAGCATTTTCTTCGACCGCAACCACAGCCTCGGCCATATGGGCCAAAACTGCACTGGAATAACCAAGACCTACAGCGACATCGAGCAACAGATCGCTTGGTCCAATGTCGAGCGCGTCCAACATTTTCGCAAAACTGCGCGCTTCAAGGATCACACGGCCTACCCCAAGGGTCAGATTTTCACCAATATACGCCACATCCTGCATATCGGCGGGCACATAGGCCTCGCGCGGAATGGCAAGCATGGCATCAATCACTTGGAATTTCGTGACATCTGAGGGGCGCACTTGGGTGTCTACCATCGTGACGCGGCGAGATTTAAAGTCGGCCATTTAACTGAACCAATGAGTCTAGTTTTCGTTATTATTGCTATGGCACATGGCGGGCCCTCGTGCAACGCCTGCTGGGCGCTTTGGTGCAAGTTAGATCTGCTTTGTCGCATCCTTGTCCAAAATTCCCCCGCCATGGGGTGATAGACGCGCGCATTACAATAGATTAACACTTGCTCGACGGCGGCCTGATTGATGCCTATTTTTCAGTTTATTTGCATTTCGGTGAACAATTATGACGTCAAAAATCAGCATTGATCTTGGCACGGCCAACACCGTTTTCGTGGATAGCGAGTCGGGCGTGATCTTGGATGAGCCATCTGTCGTGGCGTTTCACATCAAGGACGGGCGCAAAAAGCTGATCGCAGTCGGTGAAGATGCCAAATTAATGCTGGGCAAGACACCGGAATCGATCCAAGCTTGCCGCCCTTTATCCGATGGAGTCATCGCCGATTTTGATGCCGCGCAAGAAATGATTGGCGCGTTTTTCCGCAAGGCCTTGAACCGTTTCATGCTGCGAAAGCCGATTGTGTATGTCTGCGTGCCCTATGGCGCGACCCCCGTTGAAAAGCGTGCGATCAAGCACTCAGTCGAAGCAGCAGGGGCGCGCAAAGTTGGGCTTGTAGAAGAACCTATGGCAGCCGCGCTTGGAGCGGGCTTGCCTGTTCTTGATCCCCGCGGCGCGATGATTGTGGATATTGGCGGCGGCACAACCGAAGTTGCGGTTCTATCCTTGGGCGGCATTGTCACAGCACGCTCCGTGCGAATTGGGGGCGACCATTTTGACGAGGCAATCTCAAACTTCATCAAGAAAAACTACAATCTGAACGTTGGCATCTCATCCTGCGAGAAACTTAAACACGAGATTGGCACCGCCATCTTCCCCGCAGATGGAAAAGGGCGTAGCGCCACAGTGCGCGGGCGCGATGCCTTTAATGGCCTGCCCAAAGAGCAATTTGTGACCGAACAAGATGTGGCCGAGGCGCTGCACCCGCTTATTGAACAGATTTGGACGGCCGTAATGTCACTGCTCGATCAAACACCGCCCGATTTGGCATCCGATATCCACGAATATGGTTTGATGCTCACGGGAGGGGGGGCAGGCCTCCGAGGCATTGACAAAGCTCTTTCTGACCTCACGGGTGTGCCCGCAACCGTGGCCGAAAATCCCAAATATTGCGTGGCCTTTGGCACCCAAATAGCGATGAATTTGGGAAAGCGCATGGAGCACGCGATACAACACGATCCATAGGGTTGCAGCGGATTGACCCTCGGCCCGGTAAGGGCGTATTGTAACATATTGATAACATTTTTGGATGAATGATGACGCCGCTCTCCCCTAAAAGCCCGAATGAACCCCACTTCGACAGCCCCAGCGGCACTGCGTCTGCAACAGTCATACACCCAGGCATGACGATTGAGGGCAAGTTGCGCAGCAACGGCGATGTGGTCATCGAAGGCAGCGTGGCAGGCGACATCACGGGCCATAACGTGACCATTGCCCATGGGGCCAAAGTGCGCGGCATAATCACCGCTGACATGGTTAAAATTGATAGCCAATTCGAGGGCACGATCACCTGCAGAAAGTTGCAAATCGAAAGCAACGCACAAGCGAGAGGCGAGTTTAACCAAAATATCCTCGCCGTGGCCTTTGGTGCACGCTTTGAAGGCAATGTAACCATGAAGCAGCAATCTAGCTTGGCGATGAACGATTGAACCGCGCAGTAATCAATAGGCAAAGCACCATGAGCGCAGAGCATGAAAACGCCAATGAACTGGTCTTTGTGTCCAATGCGTCACAGATGAAACTTGCCCGCAGCATGGATGTTGAAGCGCCATCGACCGAATATTTGCGCAACTTACCCGAATGCGTGGCCGATTACTCAATTTGCCAAGGCATGATCGCGGATTGTTTGATGAGTGATGGTCAATCGCTTGATCTCTCTGGGCTTAAAAATTTGGTGGAATTGCCCTCAAGCATGGCCAAATGCTTCAATTTGCGCAGCCTAAACCTTTCGAACACGCGTGTCACTAGCTTGCAGCCTTTGCGCGGTCTGTCCAATCTTGAACGCGTCTCCGCTTGGGCTACGCCAATCAGTGATCTCAGCCCCTTAGCGGGCATGCGCAGCCTGACCCATTTGCAGCTTGGGGGGACATTTATATCGGAAATCACAGCTTTGAGCGAATTGACGGAGCTGCGCTATCTGGATGTATCTCATAGCCGCGTTGCGGATATTAGCCCGCTGAGCCTGTGCAAAGATCTGCGGGAGTTGATCCTGCGTGACACTGAAGTTTATGACATCACCCCAATTTCGCGGCTTCAACGGCTTGAGATCCTTGACCTCAGCCTATGCCGCGTGAATCCAGCCACGACTCAAATGGGACCCCGCATCAAAATCGTGATCCGTGAGGCCGCCGCGGTAGAAAAGCCAAAACGCAAGGGAATGTTTTCAAGCTAACCCAACCCTTTCTTCCAAGCGTTTTGCCGTCTTACTACTTGCGCAGGCGCAAACCTTGCAGTAGCACCGCATAATAGCCACCACAGATACCCCGAAGGCGAGTTGGCGGAGTGGTGACGCAGCGGATTGCAAATCCGTGTACACCGGTTCGATTCCGGTACTCGCCTCCACTTCCCCCCCTTGTTCTGACATCCCCGCACACAAATCGCCTCAAACGGGTAGATTGTTCGCACTATTCGTGGTGATCGTGGCAGTCTTGGCCTTTGATCTTAGCCACAGCGCACCGCTCGATCCATTCCGCGCGCCTGCCATTCTGGCACTGGGTTCGGGCCAAGCGACCAGCGGCGCGCATTGTGCCGCAGCGCGGGAAGCTTAAAAAAGCGGCGCGCGAAGGGTCACATTCGCGCGCCACTGCATCACAGCACCTTCGTAATGCGATCAAGCGCCTCGAGGATATTATCGGTGGAATTGGCGTACGAAAAGCGCACATAGCCCTCGCCCATCACGCCAAAGCTTGTGCCCGCCACTGTGGCCACGCCCGCCTCGTTCAGGAACAGGTTCTGTGCCTCCACGGCAGTCATGCCTGTGCCCGAGATATTCGGGAAAGCATAAAACGCACCCGCCGCATCAGTGCAGGTCACGCCTTTGAGGTTGTTCAATCCCTCAACAATCACTTGTCTACGCGCATCGAATTGGGCGACCATCTCGCGCACGGTATCTTGCGGGCCATTGAGCGCCGCAATCCCTGCAAATTGCGCGGCGGCATTCACACAGGAATGGTCATTGATGCACAGACGGGTCACATGCGGCACGCAGGCCTCAGGCCAAACGGCATAACCCAAACGCCACCCTGTCATCGCATAGGTCTTTGACCACCCATCTAGCATAATCAATCGATCCCGAATTTCTGGATATTGCAGAAGCGAGACATGCTCGCGCCCGCCGTAAAGCATGTTGGAGTAAATCTCATCCGACATCAGCGCCACATGGGGATGATCCAAAAGACCCGCGACAAGCTTGTCGATCTCTTCCTTCGGGGTCACACCGCCTGTTGGGTTGGCGGGCGAGTTGATGATGATCAACCGCGTCTTGGGCGTGATCTGAGCCAAGACCTCCTCAGCCGAAAAGGAAAACCCGTTTTCCTCGCGCAGCGCAATCGGCACAGGGGTGGCACCCGAATAGCGAATGACAGATTCGTAAATCGGAAATCCAGGATTGGGATACATGATCTCGGCGCCAGGCTCGCCGAACATCATCACCGCAAAGAACATCGTCGGTTTACCCCCGGGGACAGCGACCACACAATCAGGGTTCACCTCCACACCATGGCGGCCATGCAAATCGGCGGCCACCGCCTCGCGCAGTGCGGGCAGGCCATTGGCGGGCGTATAGCCATGATGACCATCACGCAGCGCTTTGATGCCCGCCTCAACGATATGCTCAGGCGTCCGAAAGTCGGGCTGACCGATGCCCAGATTGATGATGTCGCGCCCCTCGGCGGCCAAGGCTTGCGCGCGGGCCAATACGACAAAGGCAGATTCCGTGCCCAAGCGAGACAGGCTTTGGGCGAATTTCAAGTCAGACATGCGCGCTCCCTCTATGATGCGCGGCCAAAATGGCCACTCTTTTTGGTATACCAAACTTGTGATACCCAAGGCATAGAGCTATGTGAAGAGGGCAGCAACCTAAAGCGTGACGCGCAAAGGATTGCATCTCACAACTTAGGCAAAGGGGCCGAGATATGCAAAAGATCGGGATTATCGGATTGGGGTCTATGGGCTATGGCATGGCACGCAATCTGATCAAGGCAGGCCATCAGGTTTGGGGCCATGATATCAACCCCAATGCGGTCGCGCGGCTTGTGGCGGAGGGCGCGCAATCAGGCGCGCTGATAGATCATGCCGAGGCTTTGGACGCTTTGGTGGTGGTCGTGCTAAACGCGGCGCAAACCGAAGCCGTCCTTTTCGGGGCTGAGAGCGTGACGGCGGCGCTTCAACAAAATACAGTGATCCTTTCTTGCGCCACGATCCCCCCTGCTTTCGCCGCCAAAATGGAAGCGCGCGCAGAAAGCGCAGGCCTGCTTTATCTGGATGCGCCGATTTCTGGCGGGGCGATTAAGGCCGCCTCGGGTGAGTTGACTATCATGGCATCGGGGCGCAAAGCGGCCTTTGAGGCCGCAAAGCCCGCGCTCGATGCCATCTCTGCGAAGGTCTTTGAAATGGGCGACCGAGCGGGAGCAGGATCCGCGATGAAGGCCACCAACCAAATGTTGGCAGGTATTCACATCGCTTCAATGGCCGAGGCGATCACCTTTGCGCTGGCGCAAGGCATCTCTCCTGAGCGGTTTTTAGAAGTAGTGTCGCAAAGCGCAGGCACCAGTTGGATGTTGGAGAACCGTGCCCCCCACATCATCGAGGGTGATTACACCCCACGCAGCACCATCAATATCTGGCCCAAGGATTTGGGAATTGTGATGGATATTGCACAAAATTCGGGCTTTGCCGCCCCGATCACTGAGGCCGCACTTGCGTTATTCAAGGAGGCAGCAGCGCAGGGTCTTGGGGCAGAAGATGATGCAGCCCTTGCCAAACTCTACGCCAAGGCCGCAGGCCTGACCCTGCCCAAGGGACAATAACACAATGACCACGCTTTTTGGTGCAATTGCCGATGATTTCACCGGCGCCACGGATCTTGCAGGGCTCTTGGCGCGCAGCGGATACCCAGTTTCCTTGCGGATTGGCGTTCCTGATGAACCACCACAGGCCACAAGCCCCTTTGAGGTCATCGCCCTAAAAATCCGCACCGAGCCCGTAGCAGATGCGGTTGCAGAGGCGCGCGCGGCCCTAGCATGGCTGACACGCGCGGGGGCACAGCAATATTTTTGGAAATACTGCTCAACCTTCGACTCGACCCCAGAGGGCAATATCGGGCCAGTGGCTGAGGCAATTATGGCCGATCTGGATGTCGCGCAGACGATCTATTGCCCTGCCTTTCCCGAAAACGGCCGCGCCATTTTCATGGGCAATTTGTTTGTAGGCCAATTGCCCTTGTCAGAAAGCCCGATGAAAGATCACCCCCTGACGCCAATGCGCGACAGCAATCTGATGCGGCTTTTGCAGCCGCAGGTGCGTGGAAAAGTTGGGCTGATTGACCGCCTGACTGTCGCCGCAGGGGCCGCTGCTATTGAAAAGGCGTGTGCAGACTTGGCCCAGCAAAATGTGGCGCATATCGTGGTCGATGCGGTGGAAAACGCCGATCTTGCGCGGATCACCGAGGCCTGCGCCGATATGCGGTTTTTGACGGGCGGCTCTGCGATTGCGATGCCGATCCCCCAGATTTATGCCACGCGCGGCCTATTGGCCGCGCATAGGAAAGAAACCACACCCAGCGACATCGCGCCCGAAGGGGTCGTTTTATCTGGCAGTTGCTCTGCCATGACAAATGCACAGGTTGCGCGGTATCAAGCCCAAGGAAAGCCCAGTTTCCAGCTTGACCCCTTGAGCCTGAAGACACAGGGCCTGCAGCCCGCCATGGATTGGCTTGTAGCGCAAGATCTCGCAGCGCGTCCTATCATCTATGCGACCGCAACACCCGAAGCGGTGCGAGCCGCACAAGACCAATTGGGTAAAGCTGAGGCGGGCGCAATCGTTGAGGCGGCACTTGCAGATTTAGCCACTGCCGCGCGCGATAGGGGCGCGCGGCGGATTGTGGTCGCGGGCGGGGAAACCTCAGGCGCGGTCACAAAGGCCCTGCGGGTCGACAGGTTGGATATCGGGCCCGAAATTGCCGCAGGCGTGCCATGGTGCTTTTGCACATCAGAGGGCCAGGATATCGCCCTCACCCTTAAATCTGGCAATTTTGGCGCAGAAAGCTTTTTCAGCGATGCTTTCGCAAAATTGGAGAACGCATGAGTTGTGAATCCAAACTGCGCGAGCAGATTTGCCTCTTGGCGAAATCGATGTTCGATCGTGGCCTGACGGGGGGATCAACAGGCAATATCTCCGCCCGCACCGAAGATGGGGGGCTTTTGGTTTCACCCACAGGCAGTTCCTTCGGGCGGCTTGATCCCGCCGAGTTGTCCCGCTTCGATGCAGCGGGCCAACATATCGCGGGCCTGAAACCAACCAAGGAAATGCCGCTTCACAGTGCCTTTTACGAGACACGAAAATCGGCAGGCGCGGTGGTTCATTTACACTCTTGCCATTCTGTGGCGTGGTCAATGATGCCTGAAATTGACCCCGACAATGTGCTGCCGCCGCTGACCCCTTACGCAATCATGAAACTGGGCAAGGTGCAACTTTTGCCGTTCTTCATGCCAGGCGATGCCGCAATGGGCGAAGCCCTGCGCAGTCTAGGGGGCAAACGCAGCGCCGTTTTGCTAGCCAATCACGGCCCAGTGGTTGCAGGCAAAGATGTCGAGGCCACCTGCAACGCAATTGAGGAGCTGGAGGAAACAGCTAAGCTTGCGATCATGATGCGTGGCTTTGATGCCCGCGCGTTGACGCATGCACAGGTGCGCGATGTCGTGCGTAAATTTGAGGTGGAGTGGGAGTGATGCGTTTTTCTGCAAATCTAGGGTTTCTATGGGCTGACCGCCCCCTGCCTGATGCTATCCGCGCAGCAAAAGCGGCAGGGTTTGATGCGGTCGAATGTCATTGGCCCTATGCCCATGACCCGCATGATGTGAAGGCCGCCTTAGATGAAACGGGTCTTGAGATGCTTGGGCTCAACACAAGCCGAGGCGATGTTGCAGCTGGCGAAAACGGATTGGCCGCTTTGCCCAACCGCGAGGCAGAGGCGCGCGCCGCGATTGATCAAGCGCTCGACTATGCCCACATCATCGGCGCAGGCGCTGTGCATGTAATGGCAGGGTTCGCCAGTGGCGAAAGCGCCCATAAAACCTTTGTAGCCAATCTGCGCTACGCGACCACACAGGCCGCCGAAAATGGCATCACAATATTGATTGAGCCCCTCAATCACTATGATGCAAAGGGCTATTTCTTTTCGACAACCGCACAAGCGCTCGCCATCATAGAAGAGGTCAAAGCCCCAAATTTGCGGCTGATGTTTGATTGCTATCATGTTCAGTTGATGGAGGGGGATTTGACCAACCGCCTCAGCCGCCTGTTGCCTGTGATCGGGCATATTCAATTTGCCTCTGTGCCTGATCGTGGCACCCCTGATCATGGTGAGGTGAATTATGGGCATATCTTCTCTCATATCGACAGCCTTGGTTGGGCCCGTCCGATAGGTGCAGAATATAAGCCGAAAATCGAGACAGACCTGACCTTAGACTGGATGGCACAGTTTCGCTGATCCCCGCGCGTGTTTGGGATTGCGGAGGGTCTTTTTCTATGCCAAACTGGTATGACCAGTATACCAGAATCATGGCAGCCCATGTCCGACCGCGACCAGATCATACGGCCCAAAAAACTGTCAGACGAAGTCGAAGATCGCCTTTTGGCCCTGATCCGCGCCGATGACCTCAAACCAGGTGATGCTTTGCCAAGCGAGCGCGCCTTGATGGCGCGCTATGGCATTGGCCGCCCTGCCATTCGCGAAGCCATGCAAAGCCTTCAGCATAAAGGCGTGATTGATATCCGCCACGGCGGCAAGCCGCGCGTGGCAACCCCATCCTTGGATGGGGTTATTGATCAATTGGGCATTTCCATGCGCCATATTCTGACGCATTCGCACTCTTCTCTCGAACATCTCAAAGAGGCGCGTGTGGCCCTTGAAGTGGAAATGGTGCGCATTGCCGCAGAACGCCGCAGCGCAGATGACTTGAACGATTTAGAACAGCTTTTGCGCGCCCAAGCCGCAGCCAAGCGCGATGTGCCGCTTTTTACCCAGATAGACGGGCAGTTTCACCGCCGCATCTCTGCCATCTCGGGCAATCCGATCTTTGAAACCCTGACCCATGGTGTTTTCTCTTGGATGAGCGCCTTTCATAAAGAACAGGTTCACAAATTGGGCCTAGAGCCACTGACCTTGACCGAGCATCGCGCCATTTTGGATGGAATTGCCCGCAAAGATACCAATGCCGCCGCCCGTGCCATGCGCGAGCATTTGGAGCGCGCCAACGCCCTATATCATCAGGATCACGCGCAATGAGCGACAGAATTGAAGCAGATTACCTGATCGAAACCCCGATTGACCCTGCCCGCGCCGCCGCCGTGATGGCGGGCGAGCAAAGCGCGGGCACCTTTGTAAAAGTGCCGGGCGAAACGCCAGAACTACAGGCCCGCGCAGGGGCCCAAGTGGTAGCCCTAACTCCGCTTGATGCTACCGACAGCCCAAGCTTGAAAGGCGGGCAGCAGGGCACGCGCTATCAGCGCGCCAAGGTCACACTCAGTTGGCCCTTGGATAATATCGGCCCTGATTTACCTAACCTCATGGCTACGGTCGCGGGCAATCTTTTCGAATTGGCGCAATTCTCAGGGCTACGTTTGCTGGATATCCGCCTGCCGCGCGCATTTGCGGATGCCTATTCTGGCCCAAAATTTGGGATCAGCGGCACCCGCAAATTGGCAGGGGTTGCGGATGGCCCTCTGATTGGCACGATTATTAAACCCTCTGTCGGGCTTGACGCGCAGGAAACTGCCAAATTGGTCGGCACACTTGCCGAAGCGGACATTGATTTCATCAAGGATGATGAATTGCAGGCCAATGGCCCTGCCTGCCCCTTCGAGGAGAGGGTGAGCGCGGTGATGGATGTCATCAACGCCCATGCCGACCGCACTGGTAAAAAGGTCATGTATGCCTTCAACCTAACGGGCGAAGTCAATGAGATGCGTGCCCGACATGATTTTGCCCTCTCAAAAGGTGCAACTTGCGTGATGGTCAGCCTCAATTCGGTTGGCGTGGCGGGCTTCTTGGGCCTGTCACGGCATAGCGCCCTGCCCCTCCATGCTCATCGCAACGGATGGGGATACCTCAGCCGCGCCGAATTGTTAGGATGGGACTATGCAGCATGGTCGAAAATCTGGCGCTTGGCGGGGGCAGATCATATGCACGTCAACGGCCTCCAAAACAAATTCAGCGAAAGTGACGCAAGCGTCATCGCCTCGGCCAAATCTTTGCTCACCCCACTCTTTGGCGATGCACCCTGCATCCCGATGCCCGTCTTTTCATCGGGCCAATCCGCGCTGCAACCCCCTGAAACCTATCGCCACCTCGGCCATGCAGATTGCATTTATGCAGCAGGAGGTGGGATTATGGCCCACCCAGACGGGCCGCGTGCAGGTGTCGCGGCATTGCGGCAATCGTGGCAAGCGGCGATGGCGGGCATCCCCGCCGCTGATTATGCCAAATCCCATCCCGAGCTTGCCCGCGCGCTTAAGGCCTATGCGAAATGACACTTCCCGTTGGGCCATTAATTGCCTTTTTGGGCGATGATTTCACAGGCTCCGCCGCCACGATGGAGGTGTTGAGTTTTGCAGGCCTGCCAACGGTGCTGTTCCTTGCGCCCCCGACAAAGGCGCAAGCGGCGCGATTTGGCGCGATGCGGGGCATCGGCATTGCCACCACCGCGCGCAGCCAATCACCCGATTGGATGGCCAGACATCTACCACCCCTTTTTGCACATTTGGCCGCTACGGGCGCGCCCCTGTTGCATTACAAAACCTGCTCCACCTTGGACAGCGCGCCGCATACAGGCTCGATTGGCAAGGCAGTTGAATTAGCCCTTGCGGTGCGCGGCAGCGATTGGGTTTCTTGCTTGATCGCCGCACCACCTCTGCGGCGCTACCAAGCCTTTGGTCAGCTATTTGCCGGCGCAGGGGACGCCGTCTATCGGCTTGATCGCCACCCTGTGATGGCATCCCACCCCGTAACGCCGATGCAAGAGGCCGATGTGGCCATGCATCTGCGGAAGCAAACCGACCTGCCGCTTGCGACACTGACGCTTGAGCATCTCAACCCCACAGGCCTTGCATCCTTGCGCGCCAACGCGCCCGCGAAAATCATAACGCTTGATTGCATCGACATGGATCACGCGGCGCAACTGGGCGCGTTGATCTGGGATACCGCAGGGGCGGATGGACATCTGGCAATAGGCTCGCAGGGGGTGGAATATGCACTGGTGGCCCATTGGCAAAAATCGGGCCTTATCCCCCCGCCCGAGCCCGCCCCAAGTTTTGGCAAAGTGGATCAGGTGATTGCGATTTCGGGCTCTGTCTCACCCATCACTGCCGCGCAAATTGCTCGTGCTGAAGAAGATGGGTTTGTCGTCATCCCACTGGATGCCGCAGCACTGATCAAGGGCGGCGATAGCGCCAAGCTGGCTATGACCAACAGCTATGAGGCAGCACGCGCCGCGCTCTCCCAAGGGCGCGATCCGCTGATTTGCAGCGCGCGCGGGCCAGATGACCCGGCCGTTGCGGCCATGCGCGCGGCGCTATCAGCATCTCAGCATACACCGCATGAGGCCAATGCGCTCATCGGCACAAGTCTCGGCGCGCTTTTGCGTGATCTTTTGCGCGGCACGGGCGTTGCGCGCGCGATCATCGCAGGCGGCGACACATCAGGCTTTGCCGCTCAAGCGCTCGGGTTGTTTGCCCTCACCGCGATTGGCGCAACCACGGCAGGCGCGGCCCTTTTGAAAGGGCATAGCGACACCCCCGAATTTGATGGTTTGGAATTGGCCCTAAAGGGCGGGCAAATGGGTAGCCCTGATTATTTCTCTTGGATCAAAAACGGCGCGCGTGCCGAAGCGAAAGGATAGATCATGACAAAAATTGCACTTCTTGGTGCGGGCGGCAAAATGGGTGTGCGGATTGCGCGCAACCTGATGCAAAGCAGCTATCATCTTGCCCCTGTCGAAGTGACCGAGGCAGGCCAAGCACGCCTTAAGTCGGAAACAGGGCTTGATTGTGTGGCCGCTGAAACCGCCCTTGGCGATGCGGATGTTGTTGTTATGGCTGTGCCTGATCGCCTGATCGGCAAAATCGCGCATGGCTTTGTGGATCAATTGAAATCTGGCGCAGCCGTGATCGTGTTGGATGCTGCCGCACCCTATGCAGGTCAGATGCCCGTGCGCGAAGATGTCACTTATTTCTGCACGCATCCCTGCCACCCCCATATCCTAGAGGCACATGACAGCATTGCCGCGCAGGAGGATTATTTTGGTGGGATCGCCGCGCCGCAGGGCATTGTTTGCGCGCTGATCCAAGGGCCAGAGCCGCATTATGCGCTATGTGAAGATATCGCCAAAGTGATCTATTCCCCCGTTGCGCGCTCGCATCGGTGCAGCCTTGAAAATATTGCTGTTCTGGAACCCGCCCTTTCTGAGACGGTCGGGGCAACAATGGCCTTGGCGCTGCGCGAGGCAACAGATCGCGCCGTATCCATGGGCATCCCTGAGGCGGCCGCACATGATTTCATCTTGGGTCATCTCAAAATTGAATTGGCCATCGCATTTGGCATTTATCCTGAGGGAAAATTTTCTGACGGCGCCCTAATGGCGATCGATAAGGCCCGCTCAGTAATCTTCCAACCTGATTGGTTGGATAGCGTCTTTGATCTTGCCGCCGTCAAGAAATCAGTGACTGAAATCTGCGAAGATTAACGGCGCGGCAGCGCCATAAGGGCGTTACTATTGCCGTTACAGTGGCAATACGCCCTGCAGCATCAGATTAATAGGGTTGCACGAGCCGACCTATTACTGAAAGATTCTGACGAAGATCAACGAGTTGACGATACTCCGAAACCCGTTGCTACAAATCGAGGACCGATGGAATGGATTTTACTATCAAACAGGTCACTGTTAGCCGTGTTGAAGGAAGTGGAAGCGGTGGGGACTATTTCCAGCAAAGCAAAGAACATTGGCTCATAGGCTCTTTGATAGCCAATCCGATGTCAGGGCACGATGACTATAAAAAAGTGAGAACAAGCTGGGGAATAGACGTTCTAGGATCGATAGTAGTCGAAATCGAAACTTCTAACGGGACAATTGGAGTTGCAACAGGATTTGGTGGTGCGCCTGCAGCTTGGATAATTAATCATCATTTTAACCGTTTTTTGGTTGGCCAAGACGCAAGAAATATCAATCTTATTTGGGATCAAATGTATCGCGCCAGCTTGCCCTACGGGCAAGCTGGTTTGCCAATAGCGGCTATCTCTGCTGTTGATTTGGCCTTGTGGGATTTGCTGGGAAAACTACGAGACGAGCCTGTTTACAATCTAATTGGTGGGTGCAGCCGTCCAGAAATATCGTTTTATTGTACTGGCCCTAATGCCAAAGCAATAAAGGACATGGGCTTTTGGGGGGCGAAAGTACCGCTTCCTCATGGCCACTATGACGGAACCGATGGAGTAAAAAAGAATTATCAATTTTTGAAAAAGCAGCGGACCGAAGTTGGAAGCAATTTCCCTTTGATGGTGGACTGCTATATGTCCTTAACTCCGAGCTATGCTGTCGAACTTGCAAAAGCTTGCTCTGATCTGAACATTTATTGGTGGGAAGAAGTGCTGCAGCCGACAGATGTTGAAGGCTATCGTATAATAAGGAATGCTCATCCCACACTAAAGTGGACAACAGGTGAGCATAACTACACTAGGCATGGATTTCGAAAGTTAATCGAAGAACGAACCATCGATGTTCTTCAGCCAGATGTGATGTGGGTTGGCGGCTTAACTGAACTTCTGCGCATTGCGGCACATGCATCAGCGTATGATATTCCCATTATTCCTCATGGCTCCGGTCCTTATAGTTACCACTTTATAATGAGCCAAAACGAACAACCGAGATGCGAATATGTGACATCAGCACCTGATGGAACCTATATACGACCGGTTTTTGGTGAATTGTTTAGCGACGAACCCGTACCAAAAAATGGAAAACTCAAATTAGAGTCGAAACCGGGTTTTGGGATGACGCTCAATCCTGATTGTAAACTTGCACAATTCTGAACTTTAAATAGATATAAGTGGAGCTCCTTATGACTGACGTACTTGCAATTGGGCCATACAGCGAACGTGATATTTCAGGTCTAAAATCTGCTTTTGATCCTATTTTTTTGGACACGCCTTCTCAAATGCATGAACTCGATGCAAGCGCGCGATCAAAAATAAAAGCACTTGCGTTCAAGGGGCACACCTCGTTTGGCGCTAATGAAATCGCAATGCTTCCAAACCTAAATCTCATAGCAAATTTTGGGGTTGGGTATGATGCTATTGATATTTCGGCTGCAAATGAACGAAACATCAAAGTTACCAACACTCCAAATGTTCTTAATGATGACGTGGCGGATCTAGCCGTTGCAATGTTGTTGATGCAAGTCCGAGAAATGGCTCAAGCTTCCGAATGGGCACATTCAGGAAACTGGAAAACTGCAGGCGAATACCGCCTAAATCGAAAGTTCTCCGGTGGGCGCACGGGAATCGTTGGCCTTGGTCGTATCGGACGAGAAATTGCTAACCGTTTAGCGGCCTTTAAAATGGACATCCACTATTACGCTAGAACAGAAAAAGAAACCCCAGGTTGGACCTATCATTCAGACGTCACGAGCCTGGCCGCAGCGGTGGATTATTTGATTGTCGCTGTAGTAGGCGGTCCAGACACTATAAATTTTGTATCGCGCGAAGTCATTGCAGCATTGGGCCCCCGCTCGATAATTGTGAACATCTCACGCGGAAGCACAATAGACGAAGAAGCTATGCTCGAAGCGCTGGAGACTGGTAAAATTGGCGGCGCTGCATTGGACGTGTTTCTCAACGAACCCAACATTAATCCGAGATTTTATAGTTTGCCAAATGTAGTGGTTCAGCCGCATCAAGGCTCTGGAACAGTCGAAACCCGTGACGCTATGGCGGCTCTTCAACGAGACAACATTCACGCGTTCATTCAAGGATCCAATTTGATCACACCCGTCAATTAACCCAAAATAAAAACCCCCGAAAAACGGGGGTTTTTTGATGATATACGACCTAAGTCAGGCTGCAGGTTTATCGTCTTCCAAATAATATCGGATGTTATCCTCAAAACTTTCATCTGCACTTAAGCCAAGTTTAAGAGCTTTTTCAGGGCGCAAATCAAAACGCCATCCTTTACAGATTTCTTCAATCATTGGTTGCGCTTCAAATTTAATTAGCTTGGCTGGCTCCGGTCCAGCGACCACTGTCAAAGCTTCAATCATCTGACGAATTGTCCAAGTTCTACCGGGCATCATCATGCATCGGTTTTGGCCGAGATCTTCCTCGTTAACCTCTGCTCCGCGAATAAGGTTTTCGACACATTTGCGCGGCGACAGATAGAAATGCGGGAAATCATCACTAACAGGGCAAATTGCCTCTTGCCCATTGAGCGGCTCGCGTAAAATCGATGACATGAAGCTAGACGCGGCGCGATTGGGTTTGCCTGGCCGCACCGATATGGTAGGCAAGCGGAAGCCGCGACCGTCGATATAACCTTTGCGGCTAAAATCATTCACCAACAATTCGCCCATCGCCTTTTGCGCACCATATGAAGTTTGTGGATTTAGAAAAGTGTGATCCACAATCGGGTCCGGCACTTCACCCCCATAAACAGCAATAGAAGAGGTAAAGACCACTACCGGCTTAGTCTGCAATTCGCGCGCCCGCTGCATTACGTGGAGTGTCCCCATTAAATTAATCGACAACCCAGCATCAAAATCCTCTTCTGCATGGGCAGAGACAATGGCAGCGAGTAGATAGATCACATCCACATCTGCTCCGAGCGTGGCAGCCACTGAAGCGGGATTACTGATATCACAGGAAACGCAATCGACGTCGAACGGGGCCTCTACCATTGCGGGGTCAACAATATCAGCCAAAGTGATTTTACGGATTTCTTTTCCACGCAACTGCCCGCGTGCTGCCAATGATCGCGCCAGTTTTTGTCCCACGACGCCGCCGCCGCCAATAATCAGAATATGCATTACTTTTCTCCCTTAAAAATCTGTGGCACCAAAGCTCCGCGATATTGGATAACCTGACCTGCAAGCTGCATCGCAGCTAATGCGGCCTCTTCCAAAGCGCAACCCTGCGCTACGTTTGCTACAAAAGCTGCGCCAAAACTGTCCCCCGCAGCGGTACTATCGACCACATGGTCGACGGGCCGACACGGTAAGACACGCACCCCGCCTGCTTCATCCCACAATTGCACATCGCCCGCGCCATCTTTAAGCGCGATGATATGTGCCCCTGCTGCGCGGTAGCGGGCAATCGTGTCTGACGCTGTCGCTCCCTCAAACAAGATTTGTTCTTCATCAAAAGACGGCAAAATAATATCAGCCACTGCTGCACCAGCCATTATTCCTGCCTGCATAGTCGCATGATCTTCCCACAAACGGGGGCGAAGGTTCGTATCAAAGGCGATCATGGTCCCTTGTCTACGCGCCTCCGCCAATGCGGCGCAAAGGGCCGCGCGCCCCTCAGACGAAAGGATTGCTAGGGTGATGCCAGAGAAATATATCACACCGGACCCGGCCAGAGTGGCCTGAAGCCATGCTGGATCATCGGCGAGGCAGCGCGCGGCAGATTGGCTGCGCCAATAGGAAAAGCTGCGCTCGCCCTGATCCAGGCTTATCATGTAAAGCCCAACAGTTTGATCGGGGATCACGCGCAATGCCTTGGTATCAATTCCACCTGACTCCATGAAGGCGCGCATCTCGCCCGAGGCTGCATCCGCACCGATGCAACTGCCATAAGACACAGTCCATGTCTCGGGCAAAATGCGGCGGGCATACCATGCGGTGTTAAATGTATCGCCAGCAAAGCCGCGCCGATAGAGGCCGCCGCCCTGATCGGACAGCTCAACCATACACTCACCCAAAGAGATGAAGGACGACCCCATTAAATCAATCTACGCTCTGCCAAATTGCGCATCAAGGCCGCCATACCAAAGCGCCATTCGGGGCATTCGGTCGACAGTCGCACAGTGTTTTGCAACGATCCAAGCCGCGCTTCAGTAATGGTAACCACATCGCCACCATGATGGGTAAAGCCCTGACCTACTGCGTCGCGATCTTTGACGGGGGCAAACATTGTTCCCAAGAACAAGAAAAACCCATCAGGATATTGGTGATGCCGCCCGATGGTCTGCGCCACAATATCGGCAGGGTCGCGACTGATCTTGGTCATCGATGAATGGCCTTCAAGAACGAATTCATCTTCGCCCACAACCCGCATGGAAAGCTCCGCCGCTCTAATATCATCAAGGCTGAAGCTGTCATCAAACAGGCGCAGGAATGGGCCAATTGAACAAGACGCATTATTGTCTTTAGCTTTACCCAAAAGAAGCGCAGAGCGCCCCTCTACATCCCTAAGATTAACATCATTACCAAGCGTAGCGCCTACAATCACGCCTTTAGAATTGATTGCCAAAACAATTTCTGGCTCTGGGTTATTCCAACTGGACATCGGATGCAGCCCAACTAGAGCGCCGTAGCCCACCGATCCCATTGGTTGGGATTTGGTGAAGACTTCCGCGTCAGGGCCAATGCCCACCTCAAGATATTGCGACCAGAGCCCCTCTTCTTGGAGAACCGATTTCACCTTCATCGCCGCCTCTGATCCGGGCTCAATGCCGGACAAGCTGTCGCCAATCACCGCTTTCACGCGCGCGCGGATCCCGTCAGCCAAATCGGCATTGCCTGCCGCCTGCTCCTCAATAACACGCTCGACCATGCTTTCGGCGAAGGTCACGCCAGACGCTTTAATCGCTTGCAAATCGGGTGGGGCCAAAAAACGCAAAGCATTGGCATCGCCTGTTTGCGCAGCGGAAAGGCTGCTTTCAACCAGATCATCAAGACCACATATCACATCGCCCTTAGCAGCACGGGCGGTCGCCGCAGGGTGCTCACCTTCCAAAAGGTCATGCATGGTTGGACAAGCGCGGCTCGTGATATCAAGCACATCCCCTCCATCAAGCCTAACAAGCGCAGGCCCCACATCAGGTCGCCAGACGCGGCCTACATAAGTTCCTTTTGGATCAAAATCTTTTGTGGAAATCATGCCTTGCCCTTTCCTAATGCGCTGGAAACATCTTGTTCGGATTGAGAATATTTTTCGGATCGAAAGCCGTTTTTATTGCCCGCATGTAAGCCACTGCCGCGCCATGTTCAGCATTCATGAATTTGACTTTGCCAAGGCCAATCCCATGCTCGCCCGAGACAGTGCCCCCCAAGCGTAGCGCGGTTTCAGCTAAGGCCGTGGTGAATTTTTCGGCCCGCTCCATTTCATCTGAGTCATTCGGATCAACACTGAGGCCTGCGTGGAAATTTCCATCGCCAACATGGCCAACAATCGTTGCGGTGAGCCCCATTGCCTTTGCATCGCGTTGCGCCTGCAACACGGCCTCGGCCAATTTTGAGATCGGGACGCACACATCTGTGGGCCAAATATGGCCGCCCTGCCCTAAGGCCGCACTGGCGTAATGGGAATTGTGGCGGATCGCCCAGAGGGCGTTGCGCGCTTCAGTGGTAGTGGCTGTCTCAAACCCATCTGAGCCAAACTCGCTTGCGATATCCGCAAAAGAGCTCATCTGCTCTTTGACACCCGCCTCTGTGCCGTGAAATTCTAAAAACAAATGCGGTATTTCGGGGAAATCTGATTTTGCATATGCGTTAAAGCCACGCACCATCATCTCATCTACCAATTCGATGCGCGCCATCGGAATACCCGACTGGATCGTTAAAATGACACAATTGACCGCATCCTCGACGCTCGGAAAACGGCAAGTGGCAGCCGCAATTGTTTCAGGCACACCGTGCAATTTCAGGGTCAACTCAGTGATGATCCCAAGCGTTCCCTCCGAACCGATCAAAAGATGGGCCAAGTCGTAGCCAGTCGAGGATTTGCGCGCGTCTGAACCTGCGCGGATAATCGTGCCGTCTGCCATCACCGCCTCAAGGGCAAGGACATTCTCACGCATCGTTCCGTATCGCACTGCAGTTGTGCCAGAGGCGCGGGTGGCGGCCATACCCCCGACTGACGCATCTGCGCCAGGATCTACCGAGAAAAACAAACCCGTTGCGCGCAATTCCTCGTTAAGGGATTTGCGCGTGATGCCGGGCTGCACAGTCACCTTCAAGTCTTCAGCATCCAAGGACAGCACGCGCGCCATGCGCGACATATCCAAGCTGATCCCCCCTGCAACGGCGAGATGCTGCCCCTCCAAGGACGATGCAGCGCCATAAGCTACCACGGGACATTCTTGCGCGTGGCAGATTTTGAGAATTTGAGACACTTCCTCGGTCGTCTCAGGATAGGCAACGGCATCGGGTGGTGTGTTGGGATAATAGGTCTCATTTTGACCATGCAGGTTCAAATCAGCTGCGCTAGTAACTAAGCGTTCTCCCAATAGTGCGCTGAGCTCAGTAATGGCCTGTGAATGATCACGCATGTCATCCCTCATTGCGATACACGGCGCGCAGTTGTGAAAGCGCGATCAAGATCAGGTATCAATTCCATGCCCAAACCTGGTGAACGGCTAACAGAAATTCGGCCATTTTTGACTTCGGGTAACCCTGTCACAATTTCCGCATACCACCCCTTATAAAAGGCGCGTACGCTTTCTTGGATCAGGGCATTGGGTGCAGACAGCGACAAATGCGTGGAAGCGGCTAAAACTACAGGTCCTGTGCAATCGTGCGGTGCCACTGGAAGTTTCTCCGCCTCGGCCATCGCAGCGATTTTCCGCGCAGCAGTCAAGCCGCCACACCATGACAAATCCAACATAACGACGCCTGCTGCCTGCGCGGCCAAAAGATCACGAAATGCACCGATTCCATTAAGCGTTTCAGAGGCACAAACAGGTGCGGGGCTTTCCTGGGCATAACGTGATAGGGCTGCAAAATTATCCATTCGGATCGGGTCTTCATGCCAATAGGTCTGATAGGGCTGAAGCGCCCGGGCAATGCGGATTGCAGGGGTCAATTGCCACATCGAATGGAATTCGACCATAATATCCATTTGATCACCAACGGCGCGACGAATTTTCTCAAACGGCAAAAGCGCCAATTTCAATTCTTCAGCCGAGATATGCGATCCCTCATTAGCCTCTGCAGCCGCATCAAATGGCCAAATTTTCATTGCGGTAATCCCTTCTTCCAGAAGAGACTGAGCCAAATCGTCCGCTCGATTCAAAAATCCATTCAGATCATCATATCGATCATCTGCACCGAGCCCGTAATTCTTGGTAGTCTGGCCTTCATTATTCTTGATGTAATCATTACCTGCACAAGTGTTGTAAGTACGAATGCTATCACGAGTGAAACCGCCTAATAGCTGCGCCACTGGCTGGCCTGTGGACTTGCCCCAAAGATCCCAAAGTGCAATATCAAATGCAGAATTTCCCCGCGCCTCAGCGCCTGTTGAGCGCCATCCGAGATAGCCCTCCACTTTGCGGGCCAGATACTCAATGCGCAATGGATCCTCGCCAATTACCAATGGTGCAAGGGTCTCATGAATATACGCTTCTACTGCGCCTGCGCCAAAAAAAGTTTCGCCCAAGCCCGTCACACCGTCATCTGTATGCACATGCAGCCATACCAAGTTGGGCCGTTCCGCAACCCGGATGGTTTCGAATTTGGTGATTTTCATCCCTGACCTCCAAAACTTGACCATAGCGCCAAACCAACAACGCCGAGCATGGCCAATGCCATGAAAATATTGATGATCCGCTGCGTTCGAGACGGCAGATCAAGGCGATGCAGTGTCACTCCCGCCCAAAGCCACGCCAAATGGATCGGAATCCAAATCGCATTGGCAATCAAGATTTTCATGGCAATTTCAAAGACCAAGTTATCGGGCGCAAATCCAAAACCAGTCATCAGCGATGTGTTGACGGCATAGGCCTTGGGGTTAATCGCTTGAAGCAAGATACCCCCCAAGATGCCCGGCGGGGCGACAGCCTCGATAAAAGCGATTTTTGCGCCTGCAAAACCAATCTTCGCCGCGAGATAGAACAGATAGGCCACCGAGGCCCCCATCAGCACCACGCGCAACCATGGCACAGACAAGACCACCGCCGCCAATCCAGACACGACCGCCAGCATCACCAAATTCGTGCCGATGAACAGACCCAGAACATAGCGCAAAGAGGGCTTGAACCCATAAGCCGCGCCAAAGCCCGCAGTGCTAAGAACACCCGGCCCAGGAGTGATGATGAGCAAAATGACAGCAAGCGCAAAAGTCAGCACGGGCCAAACTCCAATTGCACTTTCATGGCCTGAGTGCGGTCATTGGCCATCGCAAAAGCCGCAGCAAATTCCGCCCAAGCAAAGCTATGCGTAATCAGGGGCCGCGTGTCGATCAGCCCATTTTGCATCATCCGAACAGCCATTGCGAATTCCTCATGGAAGCGGAAAGAGCCCATCAGTTGCAATTCGCGCGCAGTGATCTGCATCATGGGAAGCTGCATATCCCCAGACATCCCCAATTGCACAAGACGACCTTGGGGGCGGATCGCGGACAGCGCAGAAACAAGGGCTACTTGCGCGCCTGAACATTCGAACAACACGTCAACCGTGCCTTTGTCCTCGGCGTAGGGGCTCAGCGCCTCTGGGTTGCGCGCGGTGTTCAGACAGACATCTGCACCCGCTTTGCGCGCATAGCTTAACATCGTGTCGCTGATATCTGTGGCGATGATTTCGCCTGCGCCCGCGCGGCGCGCAGCCATAATGGCCAAAACGCCAATCGGGCCGCATCCCGTCACCAAAACGCTCTGGCCCACAAGGTTCCCTGCGCGGCGGGTTGCGTGCAGCGCCACAGCCAAGGGTTCGGCCATCGCGGCCTCAGCAGCGCTCAAACCATCGGCTTTAATACAGTTTTCCGCGCGCACTGTGATTACTTCTCGAAACGCGCCTTGGATATGGGGGAAAGGCATAGCCGATCCGTAAAACCGCATATTAAGGCATTGATTGGGCAATCCGCGCTTACACTCAACACAGGTGAAACAGGGGCGCGAGGGTGAAATGGCAACCAGATCCCCAACCGCCAAGCCCGCTACCTCTGGCCCAATTTCAGTGATCTCGCCCGCCACCTCATGACCCAAGATCATCGGCTCGCGCAGACGCACCGTGCCAAAGCCGCCATGGTTGAAATAATGCAAATCCGACCCACAAATCCCACCTCGGCGCAGGGCAACCTGCACCTCACCTTCCGCTGGATAGGCCGTCTTACAGGTTCCAACGCGGAGGTCTCCAGAGCCATGCACGAATAGCGCTTGTGCCAAAACAATATCCTCGTTTTTCGAACGTTAGGCTTTCTCTTGCGCCAACCTAAAAATGGTATACCATTTGAGCATAGAGCGCGGGATTTACAAGAAATGTCAAGGGCGCGAGTGGCTCTTGGTGTGGCTAAGCCAACCAAAAATCAAGGTGCGAAAAACCCAAAGGAGAAACAATGAAACTGTTTAGTCTAAGTGGGCGACGTGCTTTGATTACAGGCTCTTCAATGGGTATTGGATACGCTTTGGCTAAAGGCCTGAGTGACGCAGGGGCGCAGGTGGTGCTCAATGCGCGCAATGCAGATCGACTTAAAGAAGCCGCCGAAAACCTACGCGCGACAGGCGCGGATGTTTTGACCTTGGCCTTCGATGTCACCGATGCCACGGCTGCGCGCCAAGCGATTGACACATTTGAGGATGAAACAGGCGCAGTTGATATTTTGGTGAATAACGCAGGCATGCAGCATCGCGCGCCCCTTGAGGACTTCCCCACCGATGCTTTCGACCGCTTGATGCGTACCAATGTTAATTCGGTTTTTTACGTTGCCCAAGCAGTGGCGCGCCATATGATACAGCGCGGCAAAGGCCGCATCATCAACATTGCAAGCGTGCAAACCGCCCTCGCCCGCCCCTCTATAGCGCCCTACACGGCATCTAAGGGCGCGGTTGCAAACCTCACCAAAGGCATGGCAACCGATTGGGCGAAATACGGGCTCAACTGCAATGCCATTGCGCCTGGCTATTTCAACACACCGCTCAACGCGGCCCTTGTTGCTGACCCCGAATTTTCCGCATGGCTTGAAAAGCGCACCCCCTCAGGCCGTTGGGGTGAGGTCGAGGAGTTGGTGGGGGGGTGTGTGTTTTTGTCCTCAGATGCCTCCAGTTTTGTGAATGGTCACACACTCTTTGTCGATGGTGGCATCACAGCAAGTTTATAGGAAAGGGAGATCCACATCATGACACATAAACCCGTTATCGGTTTTATAGGCGTAGGATTCATGGGCCATGGGATGGCGAAAAACATCCTAAAGGGCGGGTATGAGCTGTGGATCTTGGGCAACCGCAACCGGGCGCCTGTGGAAAGCTTACTCAGCATGGGTGCAAAAGAGGCCACATCACCCCAAGACATGGCCACAAAATGCGACATCGTCCATCTGTGCCTGTCCAACTCGCCACAAGTCGAAGCAGTGATCACGGGCGAGAGTGGCATCATCGCTGGCGCACACAAAGGTATGATTGTGATCGACACAACAACCGCTGATCCAACATCAACGCTGGCCATGGCAGAAAAGCTTTCAGAGGTTGGCGCGCATATGGTGGATGCCCCCTTGGGCCGCACGCCCAAAGAGGCCGAGGAAGGGATGCTTGACGCGATGGTGGGCTGCGATGCCGCCATATTTGATCAGATTCAGCCGGTGGTTGATTGTTGGGCAGGCACGATCACCCGTATTGGCGAAGTAGGCACAGGCCACAAGATGAAGCTTTTGATGAATTTCTTAGGAGCCGCCTATGCTGCACTTTATTCTGAGGCTTCTGTTCTAGGCGCAGCAGTTGGGATCTCACCCCACGCGTTTCGCGAAGTGATTGCACCCAGCCGCCTTGGCTCAGGCTTCTTTGGTACATTTATGCAATATGTCTGCGATAGGGATGAGAATGCGCATAAATTCTCAATTGCGAACCTGTCTAAGGACATCCGCTATGTGAATGCAATGGCAACGGATGCGGGCGTGATGAATGTCATGGCATCCGCCGCGCGGCATTATTTCACCCATGCCGAAGCCATCGGAAAAGGCGGAGATTTTGTTCCGATGCTGTCGGATCACATTGGCAACTTAAACGGAATTGATTTGGCTGCCGAAGTGGCCAAAAGTAAAAAGTAACACCTGTATTAAAAAGGGGGATTACCATGCTGTCCAAAGACGAGATCGCATCCTACCAAAAGAATGGCTATCTGATGGTGGAGGATGCAGTCAACCCCTCCCAATTGGACGAACTGCGCCGCTTGACTGCGCAATTCATCGATGCCTCCCGCGATGTCCGCGAAAGCAACGCTGTCTATGATCTCGACAAGGGCCACGGGCCAGACACCCCGCGCTTAACCCGGATCAAAATCCCGCATAAGCAGCACCCCTATTTCTGGGATGTGCTGCGCAATTCACGCATGACCGAGGTATTGGCAAGCTTGCTTGGCCCCGATACGGCCATCATTACCTCTAAGCTCAACACCAAGGCCCCAGGCGGTGGAGCTGCCGTGGAATGGCACCAAGATTGGGCTTTTTATCCACATACAAATGATGACCTTCTGGCCTTTGGTCTTATGCTTGAGGACGTGGACGCAGCCAATGGCCCGTTGATGGTGATACCAGAAACACATCGGGGGCCAATATTGGATCACAACATAAACGGGGTCTTCGCAGGGGCAATCAATCCCGATGACCCCCTATTCGAGCGCGACAAGATTGTGACTTTGACAGGAAAAGCAGGATCAATGACGGTGCATCATGCCCGCATTCTTCATGGCTCAGCTCCGAATGTCAGCGACAGACCGCGCTATATTCTGTTCTATGAAATTGCCAAGGCAGACGCATGGCCGATCCTTGGCGCTGCGTCCTATATCCACGAATTGGGTCAGCGGCGGTTTTGGGAAGACTTACAGGAGCGCATCATCACTGGTGAAGCCTGCCTGGTGCCCCGTCTTGAGACAGTGCCTGTGCGTATGCCCCTGCCACCAGCGCCAGACAACAGTTCAATTTTCAAAACCCAACAAAGCGCAGGCGCAAAAAGTGCGTTTCAGTGACAACGAGCGCGGACCTTCAATAAGTCGCGCGCCCACCTGACAGGTCAAAAACTGATGCAGTGGTGAAGGAATTCTCGCGGCTTACGAGCCAAGCGATCATTGCCGCTGCCTCATCAACTTCTAGGAAACGATTACGTGGGATCTTTGAAAGCATATAATCTATATGCTGTTGTGTAATCTGATCGAAAATTGCTGTGCGTGCTGCGGCAGGTGTTACACAATTAACTGCAATGTCGTGGTTCGCGCATTCCTTGCCTAGTGACTTAGTAAAGCCAATGACACCTGCCTTTGAAGCGCTGTAAGCGCTTGCATTAGGGTTGCCCTCTTTACCAGCGATAGAGGCAATGTTTACGATCCGACCGAAATTGCGTTTTATCATCCCGGATATCACAGCTTTGTTTGTGTAATAAGTGCCCATCAAATTGATGTCTATCACCCGACGAAATTCGTCATTGGAATACTCCGCCACAGTCGCGTTGTCGCCTGCAACACCCGCGCTATTTACAAGAATATCGATGCGCTCGAACGCGACCTCAGTTGCATCAACCGCTGCCTCAACAGAACCGTAATCACTTACATTACAATTAATAGCCTGAACCGGCCCAATCGCAGACAAGCTTTCAACCGCTTTATCATTTAGTGCCGAGTTCATATCCCAAAGCATAACACTAGCCCCGGATCGCAATATTCGCGATGCTACAGCATAACCTATGCCTTGCGCGCCGCCCGTCACCACCGCACAAAGACCGTCTAAGTTAATCCTACTTTCAGTGTTTGACATAACTTACTCCCTAATTAATCGACTATTACCGCGCGCCCATCATCAATCATCTCAGAGATAATGGGCATTTCGCAAAATCCATTGCGCACTTTTCCATCCAATGCATCTTCAGCTGCGCTGATTTCATTTATTGCGGCGATAACTTCATCAATTCGAGCAAAAGGTACTACTACCACGCCGTTTATGTCAGCCACGATAATATCACCACTTTGCACATTTCGTCCGCCAACTATGGCGCCGAAACCAACACGAGCAGGCCCATTGGAATAGGGCGAATTAGGGCTAAGACCCGTACAAAAAACTGGCAAACGGGTTTCCAAAATCCCCTCATAATCACGCATTTCGCCATCTGTAACGAACCCCGCCGCACCCTTGTTCTTTAGCATGCCACAGAAGCGATCCCCGGAAGCCGAGCAGTTTTTACCGCCTTGCATTGCAGCAATGACTATATCTCCCTTTTGCAAAACATGCAGCGCACCCATTGTGGCAAGAATTTCTGCTGGGCCATTTTCAGCGACAAGTGCCACCCCCACGGTGGTGTAAAGATCTTTATCTCGAGTAGCTGCAAAAAGGGGCTTAATACTACTGTCCATCGCACCCTGCCCTTCCATGGCATCACAGACATAGCCGGTCGGTATATTCTTAAAAGCAGCAATTTGTTCTGAGGATGGGCGCTTGAAGTTCTTACAAATAGTCAAAATTGGTGGTTCAAAAATCACGTTAGTTTCTCCTGTTATAAAACAGCAATTCAAACTTTTTTCATTATAACCAATCAATACACAGGCAAGCGACTTGAGTGACTTTGACGCCATCAATCAAGGCCTGCTGCGCGTGATGTGACCCTGGCCAAAGCGAGACCAGAGGTCGTTGCGAGGCACTGTGCTTTTTGCCTTTGAATTATTTCTCCCGATAATTCAGATAACGCGATCGCCAGCTCTTCCAAACGATCACACTGCAACAGACTACTGAGCATGTCGTATTTGAGCCCAATCGTCATAAGAACAACTAACTGCTCGTCTACTCTGCCGCGGATATCTCCCATCGCAGAACTGATGCCCTCATCAAACTGACCGCGGGCTTCGATAAAACATAAGGTCGCGACCGAACTCATATCTTCAGACTGAGTGAGACACGGGTTTAGCGCCTCATCGATGCACGACAGTACTCCCTCTTCGTCCTGAGTACCTTCGGACAAGCACGTGTTGAGTATTAGTCGCGCATCTTGTGCTGATGCAGGACCCGAAAAAACTAGCATGCAGGCCACCGTGAGGAATGACCAAAATTTCATTTTCATAATGTTTCTCAGTTCAAACGCTTTACTCTTGCATTTGGTATACCATTTGCATTTTGTATAACAAGAACACTTTGACGTTTGACTTTATTAGAGCTGCTAACCCCATTGAAGCCGCTCGATCAGGAGATTACAATGTCTGACACTCGCGCCAACAAACGTTTCCGCTCACAAGAGTGGTTTGATAACCCCAACAACCCGGGGATGACTGCTCTCTATGTTGAGCGTTATCAGAACTCCACGTTTTCACGCGAAGAATTACAAAGTGAGCGTCCAATCATTGGCATAGCTCAAACGGGATCTGATCTGGCGCCATGTAATAAGATTCATGTTTTCTTGATGGAACGGATCAAACAAGGAATTCGTGAGGCAGGCGGCGTCCCAATGGAATTTCCCGTCCATCCGATCCAGGAAACAGGAAAGAGGCCAACGGCAGCGCTTGATCGCAACCTGCAATATCTTTCTTTGGTAGAGGTTTTGCATGGTTATCCTATCGACGGGGTAGTGTTAACCACAGGATGTGACAAAACAACCCCAGCAATGTTGATGGGAGCAGCCACGGTCGATTTGCCAGCAATCGCGCTTAATGGCGGACCAATGCTTGACGGTTGGTGGAATGGAAAGCGGGCAGGTTCAGGCATGATCGTATGGGAAAGCCGCCGCCTGCTTGCTGCTGGTGAAATAGACTACGAAGAATTCATGTCTCGGGTATGCTCATCGGCGCCTTCACTCGGGCATTGCAATACCATGGGAACAGCTTCGACTATGAATGCCATGGCTGAAGCCTTGGGAATGTCTTTGACCGGAAATTCGGCTATTCCTGCACCATTTCGTGAGCGGATGACAATGGCTTACGAAACAGGCAAGCGAATTGTACAAATGGTTCATGAGGATCTAAAACCTTCCGACATCATGACGCGCAAAGCTTTTGAAAATGCTATCGTCGTTAATGCGGCGATTGGTGGTTCGACCAATGCTCCACCTCATTTGCAGGCGGTTGCCCGTCACATAGGTGTAGAACTTAACGTACGGGACTGGGAAAAGATCGGCTATGACGTACCACTAATGCTTAATATGCAGCCAGCAGGCGAATATTTGGGGGAAAGCTTTTTCAGAGCCGGCGGTGTTCCTGCTGTTATGGGAGAACTACAAAAGGCAGGCCGCATACATGAAGATGTAATTACTGCGACAGGTAAAAGTATGGGCCAAAACCTGGAAGGCCAGGTCTCTCGTGACCACAGCGTAATTACGACTTATGAAAAACCGCTGCGTAAAAATGCAGGCTTTAAGGTGCTCTCAGGTAACCTGTTTGACTCAGCTTTAATGAAAACCTCTGTGATTTCGGAAGACTTTCGCAAGCGCTTCCTCTCAGAACCCGGGAATGAGGGCGTATTTGAGGCTAAGGCAGTGGTTTTTGAGGGCCCTGAAGATTATCACGAACGAGTTAATGAAGCCTCTTTGGGCATCGATGAGCACACCATCATGTTTATACGTGGCGTTGGCGCCGTTGGCTATCCTGGCTCAGCGGAAGTTGTGAACATGCAGCCACCTGATCACATCATTCGTCAAGGTATCAGCCACTTGCCGACCGTGGGAGATGGCCGTCAATCAGGTACATCTGAGAGCCCATCAATCCTGAACGCTTCGCCAGAAAGCGTAGTTGGAGGTGGCCTTGCCTATCTAAAGACAGGCGACCGGGTAAGATTGGATTTCAACAGTTCAACATTGCACGCATTAGTTGATGATGCCGAGTGGCAAGCCAGAATTGATGCTTGGATCCCTCCTGAGTTACATCATCAAACCCCATGGCAGGAAATTTATCGCACTCATGTAGGCCAGCTAGCCGATGGAGGTTGCTTAGAATTAGCGACTGCGTATCAGAAGATTGGGCGTGACCTACCCAGGGACAATCACTGAAGCCACCGCATAAGATTAATCGAACAAGGAGGCCTAATATGTCCAAAACTATTATCATTACAGGCGGCGGCGGCGGTGTCGGACGCGCCACAGCGCAACATTTCCTCGCCAATGGATGGCAAGTCGGCCTAATTGGCCGCAGAGCCACCGCTTTGGAAGAAACCGCGGCAAAAAACAAAAATGCTCTTATTTTATCGTGTGATGTCACTGACGAAACCCAGGTGGAAAGTGCGTTTAACACTGCCTACAAGGCATGGGGGCGATTGGACGCCGTATTCAACAATGCCGGCGTGAGCCTCGGAGGCGCCCCAATCGACGAACTGTCAGTGGATGACTGGCGTAATCTTATTGATATCAACGTTACAGGCAGCTTCATTGTGGCCCGCGCCGCTTTTAGGATCATGAGACATCAGTCGCCACAGGGCGGCCGCATCATCAACAATGGATCTGTGTCTGCCTATGTGCCACGTTGGGGCTCTGCGCCGTATACAGCTTCAAAACACGCAATTACCGGTCTTACTCGTTCAATCAGCCTTGATGGGCGTCCATTCAACATTGCATGCGGGCAAGTTGACATCGGCAACGCACTTACCGACATGGCCAGAAAAATGACGAAAGGTGTACCGCAAGCTGATGGAAGTATCGAAGTAGAGCCGGTCATGGATGTGTCTAATGTCGCAACATCCGTGCTTCATATGGCAAATCTTCCTTTGGAGGCCAATGTCCAGTTTATGACAGTCATGGCTACGAATATGCCATATATCGGACGTGGCTAAGTTATTAGTGGAAGGGAGAACCGCCCTTCCACTCGTCACCTAGCGCTTGAAGCGCGGAGGCAGTCTTTTTACGCTATCGCTTTACCGGCTTAAGAAATTCGAAATCACACCCCTGTTCTGCCTGTGTGACTTCGGCAGCATACAGCTTATTATATCCACGCAAATTCTCAAGCTCTTCGAGATCAGATACCCATTCTAACCGACGCTTATTTAATTCCATTTCATCGACCAACAAATCAATACGCTTGTCAGACACAGAGATGCGAATGCGGTCTCCATTTCGTACGAGCGATAGCGGACCGCCTATGGCTGCTTCAGGAGACACATGAAGCACAATCGTGCCAAAAGCAGTTCCAGACATTCGGGCATCAGATATCCGCACCATATCTTTGACACCCAATTTGCTGAGCTTTTTAGGAATAGGTAAATACCCCGCTTCAGGCATCCCAGAGGCACTTTTGGGCCCTGCATTTTGTAGAACCATAAAGTCATCGCTAGAAATATCTAAATCTGGGTCATCGACTCTTGCCGCTAAATCTTCGAGAGATGAGAAAACAACAGCACGGCCCTCTGCTTCGAAGAGATTTTTGTCGGCAGCAGCCCGCTTTAATATTGCACCATTTGGAGCCAAATTTCCAAAAAGAGCAATTAACCCTCCTTCTGGCTCTAACGGCTCCCGTGCACGTGCTATAACCCTCGTATCTATATAGCCGTCATCTGTGTCCAATCGATCGCCAAGCGTTTCACCGGTCACACTAATTGTATCCAAGTGTAGCAGGGGACGTAATTCGCGCAGTACAGCCCCCATCCCACCCGCGAAGAAAAAATCTTCCATGTAATGTGAACCCATAGGCTTTAGATTAACGAGGACTGGTGTCGTATCCGAAAGCTCGTTCAATCGCTGTAAAGAGACGTTTATCCCTAACCGACCAGCAACAGCAGTCAGGTGCACTATGACATTGGTTGAGCCGCTTAGCGCGAGCAAAACCCTGATTGCATTTTCAACGGATTTTTCAGTTATGATTTCGCTCGGCAGTATTGGTTTTTCAACCATCCGCGCCGCGGCCAAACCAGACGCTTCAGCCGCTCTTAGTCGATCCGCATGCACCGCGGGTATTGCTGCCGTACCAGGAATGGTCATTCCTAGAGTTTCAGCAACACAAGCCATTGTTGAGGCAGTGCCCATAACTGCACAGCTGCCTGCAGTAGTGGCTAGCCGACCTTCAATATCATCGATTTGGTCTTTTGAAACATCACCAGACCTATACTTGGCCCAAAACCTGCGACAATCAGTGCAAGCTCCTAGCCTTTCTTCACCATAGCGAGACGTCATCATTGGACCACCAACCAGCTGAACTGCCGGTAAATTTGCTGAAGCCGCACCCATCAATTGAGCCGGCACAGTTTTGTCGCAGCCCCCCATCAACACAACGGCATCCATTGGCTGGGCTCTTATCATTTCCTCGACGTCCATCGACATCAAATTTCTAAATTTCAGACTAGTCGGATTAAGAAAAACCTCGCCAAGCGATATGGTTGGAAACTCAATGGGCAGTCCCCCTCCTAGAAGAACGCCCCGCTTAACCGCCTCAAGCAATTCAGGAAAATGCCGATGACAATTGTTAAATCCAGAATAACTATTGGCTATTCCTACAATCGGCTTTCTCAGTACTTCCTTAGAATAACCCATAGAAGCTGCGAATGAGTTTCGCAGATACAATGAGAAATCTTGGTCACCGTAATTGGTAAGTCCCTTACTGAGGCCGACTTTTTTCTCTTTTGACATAATCACCCCAAAAGAAGACTTATCCAACGAAATTGGACTGTACTTTTTTGTAACGTTCTCTTCGCCAAATATAGAGACCAGAAGTGATGATAACTGCAGCCCCGGCTAAAGTCCAAACCGTTGGATATGTGTTGAAAATTACTACTCCTACCAACGCCGCCCAAAAAACCTGTGTGTAGATTAGCGGAGCTAGAATTGATGCGTCAGCCCAACGATGGGCAGTGGTAACCGCAATATGGCCCATAGCGCCGCAGAAGCCAATTATGCCGAGGACGGCCCAGTCCACGCCATTATTTGGCCATACCCAAACATTTAAAGCAAATGGCGCTAGCACTATTGTAGAAATTCCGCTGGACCACACCTGTTGTGTTGCATTGGTCTCTACACCAGCCAAAAGCCGGGTCATGATAAAATATGTCGATGCCATCAATAACACGCACAAGCTTAGAAGCATTGCAGGATGAAACGATTGCCCCCAAGGCTGAATCACCAGAAGAACCCCAAGAAAACCAACACACACTGCAATAATACGACGCAAACCCACCTTTTCGCCAAGGATTGGGATGGCCATTAAGGTTATTACGATGGGTCCAGCAAAAGAAATCGTCGTGGTAACGGTAATGGGAAGAAATTTTAGGGCTTGAAAGTTCAACACAGTACCCATGAAAAGAGCGCAAGAGCGCAATACTTGACGCTTTGGCGCGTTAGAATGAAACACCCCAAACCCTTCACGCGGCACATAAATTACTAGTGAAATCAAAAAGTGTCCTGCGTATCGAATAAAGACAATCTGCAAAACAGGAATGCCAACGATACTCAACCATTTTGCAGACGTATCAATGCCAGTGAAAAATATCACCGCTAGAGCCATTGCCAGCACGCCAGCAAAAACTCGATGCTCTCTGGGCTCCGGGACGTTCATGTCGATTGATTACATCGTCATGCCACCGTCAATGGCAACGCATTGACCGGTCATGTACTTCGTTTCGTCGGAGGAAAGATACACCACAAGCTCGGCAATTTCGTCCGCGGTACCAAGTCTTCCCATTGGCTGTCGCGCAACAAAATCTTTCATTGCCTGATCGTAATCACCTGTAGCATGTAAACGGCCCTGTAAACTTGGTGTATCTACAGTGCCAGGTGCAATACAGTTCGCGCGAATACCGCGCGTAATATAATCGGCAGCCACTTGTTTGGTCAGGGCAATGGTTGCGCCCTTAGATGTCCCATAAATGAAACGGTTCGGAAGCCCCCGTAAAGACGAACATACTGATGCAATGTTCACAATGGCTCCCTGACCGCGCTCTAACATTCCAGGAACAGCAGCTTGGATGGCGTGAAAATGGGCCCGAACATTCAAGTTCATCGCCAAGTCAAAATCCTCATCGGTTGCTTGCTCAATCGTTCCAGAATGCACAATCCCAGAGCAATTCACCAAAACGTCTGGCTGTGCTTTTGCCACTGCAGCAACCAGAGCAGCCTTATCAAGAACATCAAGGGCAAAGGCTTCCGAAACATTTAAGTCAGCCAGAAATTTATTGTGCAAATCCGTGGCAATGACGTGTGCGCCTTCACGCGAAAGAGCAAGAGCACTGGCCCGTCCAATCCCCTGCCCTGCAGCAGTTACAAATACGCGCTTACCTTGTAATCTCATGATGATTTCCTTCTCAAATTTTCAACCATCCAGTCCACAATCTGCGGGACCATTAAATCCCCTGAGCCACCCTCAACAATTTCGGCAAGCGTGGCGTTAGCTGCACCTGACATACGGCTATTAAGGCCTAAATCTTTGGCCATTTGTCGATAATAGCCGACATCCTTAGCCGCATTTTGTGCTGAAAACGCCAGATCAATCTGCCTTTCAGTAGCGTAATTTCGAACAAATTGCATCATACCTGAATGGTTTGGTCCTGCCGCCATCACCTCATAAAGAGATTGGCGCGCGATTTTCGCTTCATCGGCAAGGGCAAACGCCTCTGCCATAGAAATCGCCGTAGTCATGGCAAAGTAATTGTTGATCAACTTAATTGTGTGACCATTCCCAAGCTTGCCTAAATGGAAAACATTTTCACCCAAAACGTCCAGAACCGGCTTCACGCGTGTGTAGGCGCCTTCGTCGCCGGCACACATAATATTCAATTTGCCATCATAGGCATGGGCAGGGGTGCGCCCTAAAGGTGCATCAAGATAAATCGCGCTTTTCTCAGCCAAAGCCGCTCCAATCTTTAGCGTGGACGCGGGCAGCGAGGTGCCAAAATCAATTACAATTTGATTAGGCTTTACACCCGTGAGCACACCTGTCTCACCAAAAATTCGCGCTTCCACCTGTGCCGATGTACCCATACAAAGCATCACAATATCGACCGACGCTGTTAGACTTGCAGCGTCTAGCGCCTCAACCGCACCACTTGCAGCGACTTCCTCGATCCCACTGCGATCTTTGTGCCCCAAAACCGTTACAGGATGACCAGCAGCCAAGAGGCGGGAAGCCATCGCTCGCCCCATAAGACCCAGTCCAATAAATCCAATGTGTTCAGCCATGCGCTCTACCTTTTATCTTTTCAAATACCACGGAAATCTTGGGGAACCTCGCCACGAGATACAGGCTTTCCGAGCTTTGCCGACAAGCCCGTAGCAAGCGTCATTTCCATCGCCAGAATACCTTGGGATCCAGTGCACAGGACATCATCATGTGCACCATCTATAACTGCAGCAAACTGCTCCATCTGAGCAAGGATCGGATCAATAGAATTAACCGCAGGCGCTTCAAATTTAGACAGACCCCGTCCCCATTCAACTTCACCAGAGTAATCGGCCTTCCAAATCTTACGTGACGGAAACTCCATCGAGGCTCTAGTACCAGAGATCTTAATATAGTCCTGACCTGTCCCTGCAATATTTGGATTTTCGAACGTTCCCGCCTCAAAACTCCAAGGCGAAGCCCCAGCATCAGAGATTAAAAAAGATCCTAAAGCTCCATTTTCAAATCTCAGCGCCAATGAAGCGGTGTCTTCGATTTCTAACTTGCGGCGAGCAGATGAAGTCAGTGCAGTGACCTCTCTGATCTCACCAATTAAAAAGTTTAGTAAATCGATTTCGTGGATCAAATTTATCATAAGAGGACCCGCACCCGGCTTGCGACGCCAAAGTGGGTCGAAATAGCTGTCATTTTTGCGTAGTGACCAAAAACCTTGAACACCAACCAAATCACCGAGACTTGAAAGCTCTTCTCGCGCCGAAACTGTAAAAGGATGGCAGCGCCGATGATGCCCAACAACCAGTGGGATGCTAGCTTTTTCGAAAGCATCAACAACTGCACGAGCCTCACCGAGTGTTGCCGCCACGGGCTTTTCAAGAAGCACTCCCAGCCCTTTATCCAAAGCCGACATAGAGTTCTCGTAGTGAGCTGGAGTTGGTGTCGCAATGACAGCAGCCCGAACATTTTCGGGCAAGTCATCTACGGTAGCCACAGCAGACAGGCCGCTTTCTATAAGTCTAATCCGCCGGGCTTCATCCGCCTCTACAACAGCAACAAGGTCAACACAATCGGACTTTAGAGCCACTTCTACATGGCGCGCTCCAATTAATCCTGCGCCGATAACACAAATTGGGAGAGGTTTTTTCATACACCTACCTTACATCACCGCGCCAACTTGCCATGGTACAAATTCAAAATCACCCAAGCCCTGCGTCTCAGATTTTGATTTCTCACCAGACGCCATGCGTAACCAAGCATCATAGATTTCACGTCCTACTTGCTCGACAGATGCGCCATCAGTGAGAATACGACCCGCATTCACATCCATGTCTTCAATAAGTCGGTTATACATCTCAGTGTTTGTTGCTACCTTTAAAGTCGGTGAAGGCTTAGAGCCAAAAGCCGAGCCGCGCCCTGTGGTGAAAACAACTAGGTTACAGCCGCTTGCAATTTGTCCCGTAACACTGGCCGGATCATATCCAGGGCTATCCATGAAGGTGAAACCCTTGGCTGTGACCGGCTCAGCGTATTTATAAACACCAGTAAGCGGAGTGGTCCCGCCCTTGGCCGCTGCGCCCAAAGATTTTTCCAAAATTGTGGTCAAACCGCCCTTCTTATTTCCAGGAGAAGGATTGTTATCCATGGATCCCCCATTGCGCGATGTATAAGTTTCCCACCATTTAATTAATTCGATCAGCTTATCTCCAACTTTGCGATCTGCTGCACGGGCTGTCAAAAGGTGTTCGGCCCCATAAATTTCGGGAGTTTCGGCCAAAACTCCCGTACCTCCCTGCGCAACCAATAGGTCACATGCATATCCGACTGCTGGGTTCGCGGTAATTCCAGACCATGCATCTGATCCGCCACATTGAAGGGCAACCATTAACTCAGATGCGGGACATTTCTCACGCCGGGCTTCATTTACCAAAGGCAGCATCGCGTTTATTTTTTCAATGCCCCATTCAACTGTCCGGCGAAGTCCTCCGATATCTTGAATATTCATCGTCTGGAACAATGGGCCAGGCTTCAAGCCATAAGCTTCGATCAGCCAATCAATTTGCATCATCTCACAGCCCAAACCGGCCATGAGCACTCCACCAACGTTTGGGTTTCTTGCATATCCCCAAAGAGTTCGCTGGAGCAGCTCGAAGCCAGTACCGTCTCCCCCCATTGCACAGCCGGTTCCATGTACGAATGCAACCACCCCGTCCACATTCGGATAGGCTGAGAGACGTTCAGGCGTGAAGTGTTCGGCAATCAAGCGGGCAGCAGTCGCAGAGCAATTAACGCTCGTCAAGACTGCGATGTAATTACGGGTCCCTACACGACCCGTGGCACGCCGATAACCCATAAAATAATCTGTCTGATCTGCAGCAACGACGGGGCGCAGATTAGTCGAATATTCATACTCGGTATCTACGTTACGGAATTCCAAGTTGTGGGTGTGCACATGCGAACCCTTCGGTATGTTGCAACCTGCGTAACCAATAGTTTGCGAATATTTGGTAATTGCCGAACCCGCCAAAATATCCTCAGAAGCAACTTTGTGACCACGAGGAATTTCCTGAACCGCGCCTTCATCGCCAATTTTAAGGGTTTCTAGGGCAGTAACAACATTATCAGATTGGGAAAGTCTTACTGTTTTCATATCCACACACCACTAAACATAACGTTCATAAAAGAACGCGCGTAATTTATTTAACAATTACGCGCGCTCCAATTTTGATCAGTTATTGACCTATTCTAAAGGAACAACGTCACCAGATTAGGCCAAATGAGCAATACACCCAATGCGCAAAGCTGCAGAAGAATAAAGGGTAGGAAACCTCTGAAAATGGCCGTCAATGTGATATGAGGCGGCGCAACCGATTTTAGGTAAAACGCCGCTGGTCCGAATGGTGGCGACAGGAAGCTTACCTGCATATTCATACAGAACACCACGCCAAACCAAATTGCGACATAGCGAGGCTCTAGCTGGCCAATTAGGCCTATCTCCTCAATCGGAAGCCGTGTCACAATAGGCAAGAAAACTGGCATGACCAAAAGCACAATGCCAATCCAGTCCATAAACATGCCCATGATGAGGAAGATCAGCATCATCATCAAGATAACGCCCATTGTTGGCAGCTCCGAGGCCACGATCAAGTTAGCCACGTAAGTTGGTCCACCAGCCAGCGTGTATGATGCTGCCAAAGCTGCGGCACCGATGGTGACCCAAATAATTGTACCGGTAGACTTCAAAGTCCTCATGAGGCTGTCCCAGACAATCTCGAAGGTCATTTCGCGACGCACCAGTCCGAGAATGAAAACAGCTACTACGCCCATGCCAGCTGCTTCAGTGATACCAGTAATGCCCATGTAGATAGAGCCAAGTACAACACCGATCACGATCGTAGGCGCGATCAAACCTTTGCCCATATCCCAACCACGGTTTGTACGTTCTTTTCCAACCAGCAAGAATACGGTTGCTGTGCTTAAAAGGAACGCTCCAACGATATAGGGGATATCAGAAACCATCCCCAATGGAATCGGATCAATGCCTTCCACGATTGCATTATCGCCAGTAAGTGTGAAAAATGCTGCCCTAATGAAGAGAACACCAGTAACCCACATCGCAAACTTAGCCAGGAAGCCGAGGAACAACATGCCCTTTTCGGATCCAGAGGGCATCGAAGGATCAGGCTCTGGCAGGGGAGCTAGTGACGGATTCAAGTTGGTGCGTATCAAGATGTAAAGAATAAAAAAAGTCGCCAACATGAAGCCAGGCAGGAAGGATGCCGTAAACAGAGCCTTGATCGAAGTTTCAGTCACCAGGCCATAGAAGATCAAAACAATAGATGGCGGGATCATTGTACCCAAAGAGCCAGACGCACAGATGGTTCCAATTGCCAGATTTTGATTATAGCCAAGGCGCAGCATTTGCGGCAAAGCGATGAGGCCCAGAAGTACAACCTCACCGCCAATAATGCCGGACATGGCAGCCATAATGACCGCCATAATCGCGGTCACTACTGCAATTCCACCCCGAGTTCGGCTCAACCAAACGTTCAAAGAACTGTACATGTCTCGGGCGATACCACAGCGCTCAAGTAGTGCTGCCATGAAGATAAAGAGAGGAACCGAAATCAGAACATAATTCGTCATCTGGCGGTAAATTGCCTGACTGAGAACGGCCAATGGGCCAGAGCCAAAATCTCTAAAAATAAAATCTGGGCCGAACTTCATGCCCAGAACAAGAACTGCCAGAGCAGCTGATGCAAAGCCAAGCGGCATACCAATCGCCAACAAAGCAAACATTGACAAGAGCAGAACAAGACTGATGGTGCCGATGTCACCAGTTTTCATCCACGAAAATAATTCTAAGAATTCCATGTTTACTGCTCCAAAGTCTTACGAATATTTTCGATTTCTGTTTCGTCAATGTCGTCGTGAGCAAGGTGCTCAGGCTCCTTATTCCAATCAGACAAAAGATTGGACACGGCTTGTACCGCAACCAGGCTGATGATTGCCAATAACGATGCCTTCAATGTTCCTGGAATTGGTGGATCCCAAAACGTTCCAAATACCTCCATACGCGCCCAACGCGCGGCTGCGTCATTGTAACCACCCCACACGAGCGCAAAGGCAAAAAATACAATGAGAACAACCGAAATTACATCAGATGTTTTTTGTGCCCAGCGCGGCATCATATCGTAAATGACATATATTCGAATGTGGCTTCGCTGTTGCATGGCGTACTGACCGGCGAACAAGAACACGAAAGCAGCTATCCAAAGCGACATCTCGTTGGCCCACAAAGTTGGCGCTGAAAATACATATCGCGCCACCACCTCGTAGAACATCACCATCACAATTATCGCAATCGCCATCATGGTAAGCCTGGACGTAACCAACGTTAATTTGTCAAAGAAGCCGTCAGGCACAGATTCTATTGCACCTTTGGTGTCGGAAAAATAAAGCGAGGTCGTGATTAAGGTAAACGCAATTGATACCCACGTGACTGGCACAATCGGCCGCCCTTCAGGACGGATCATCTCATACAGGCCCATACCCTCCTCGGCCCACAAATGAGTGGACAGGAGATATAAGTAGATGACGCCCGTAATACAGCCAGATGCAATTGCTAGCATTTTTACTGGTTGGCGCATTTTCCCCAACCAAAGACTATTAGTCTGCATAATTTGCCTCAATCACTTGTTGGTTTCACCCTGCTGGAAGGGGCTGGCGAACCAACTTATAGTTCGCCAGCCCCGAATTAACCGCTAATTGCGGCCTTTACGCATTAGTTGATCAGACCCAGGACGGTCATGTACTCAACATGGCTGTCTACAAGCGCTGCTGCTTCAGGCGAACGTGTTGCCCAGTCAGCCCAAGCTTCTTGAGCCATCGAGCGGAACATCGCACGATCTGCTGCCGACCAGTCGTGAAGCACGATACCATCTGCTGTCAACTGAGCCGCCGCTTCGGCGTTTGCAACGTCCATGTACAGGGTCAACTGCAGAGAGAGCTTCTGCCATGCAACTTCCATGATGCGCTGCTGCTGCTCAGTCAGACCATCCCAGACGTCCTTGTTACAGGCTAGGTGGTCAGATGGCATTGAGTGGAAGCCAGGGAATGACGCATGTCCTACGATGTCGTAAAGACCCATTGCTACGTTGTTAGCAAGCGCAGAAGCGTCGGCGCCGTCAATCACACCTGTCTCAAGAGCAGTAAAGATGTCGGTGAAATCCATCACGATAGGCGATGCACCAAGTTTCTCAAAAATCTCGGTCTCCATTCCAGGAGGCGAGCGGAACTTCCAACCCACAAGATCTGCTGGTCCAGCGATTGGACGGGATGAAGACATCGACTCCTGGCCAAACAGTGACCAGCCGACGAGCTGCATGTTGTATGAATTGTACAGCTCCTGAGCATCGTCATATCCACCGCCCTGGTAGAGCCACGAATACTGCTGCCATGGGGTATCATAACCACCCATGATGTCTCCCAAGAATTGGAAGGCAGGGTTTTTACCGGTTTGGTAAGCAGCGCCGGTTGCGTCACAATCCAGAATGCCGTTAATCGCGGCATCCCAAGTTTCAACAGAGCCCACAACAGATGAAGAGAAGAACATCTCTACTGTGATGTCTCCACCAGACATTACGTTAACGTCGTCAGCCCACTGTGTAATATGACGACCAAGCGGCGTTTCTGCTGCGTGGTGTGTTTGGATCCGGAGATTGACCGGGTCCGCTGCCGCAGCGCCGGCTACCATAGCGCCAGCTGCAGCTGTTACTAAAAGCGATTTAATTTTCATCGTTCCTCCCTTTGCGACTATAGCCGCTGAGTATTTTACTGCTGAACAGCAGTTTTTTAAGTTCGATGGCGCACCATCTAGAATCGACGGTAGCCAAAGCGCTATCGACAATCAACCACTTTTGGTATACCAAAATCTTTCGTCTCAATTATCCCAGACTTTACTTATTGGTTTGTTGTCGATTGTAAGATTTCTATGTCAGAGTTTTCGTCGCAAAATTTAGCCGACCAAATGGCTCAAAAGCTGAGAAGAAGCATCCTTAGGGGTGACGTCCGACCTGGCGAGCCAATCAAAGAACGAGATACAGCCACCGCAATGGGTGTGAGCCGTACTCCGATGCGCGAGGCGATCCGTATACTATCCAAGGAAGGGCTCGTTGAGCTTCGTCCAAGCAGGAGTCCAGTAGTTGCTCAGCTGGATATAAAATCCGCAACAGAGCAAGCCGCAGTCCTTATTGCTCTAGAAAATCTTTCCGTTGAACTAGCGTGCGAAAACGCGACCAAGAAAGATTTAGAGAACATGCAGCAAATTGTTGAATATATGGATATGAATTTCTATGAGTTCGACCCCCTCGACATGTTTGAAGTTGACATGTCGTTTCATACGGCTATCGCCGAAGCGTCGCACAACTCGGCACTAGCGAAGACCCATCAGGCCTTTCAGCAACGGCTTTGGCACGCACGCTATTTAGCCGCGCGGCAACGTCGCAACAGAGACCGCGTCGTCAGTCAACATAACTCTATACTAAAAGGGTTAAAAATGAGAGACAAACGGGTCGCTGGCAGCGCGGTAGAAGCGCATCTGTCGCAATTAGCCGAAGATATTCGTCAACAGATTACAAGTCAAAATGCCCAGGAAGGGTACATAACAAGATCGAATCAAAGAGTAGGAGAATAACAGATGAAATTACTGCGCTACGGCCCCCAGGGTCAGGAAAAGCCAGCCATTCTAGATGCAGAAGGCCAAGTGCGCGACCTGTCGAGCCATGTCACTGATTTTGCGGGCAAAGCCGTGTCGTTTGAGGCATTGGATGCGATCCGAAAAATCGACATCTCAATCCTACCTGTTGTTGCCAACCCCGGCAGGATTGGCGCTTGCCTTGCGTCTGTACCCAATTTCTATTGTATCGGTCTAAACTACGCAAAACACGCCGCCGAGACAGGCGCTGAACCCCCAAAAGAGCCCATCATTTTCTCGAAAGCGACGTCATCTTTATCTGGCCCGTTTGACCCCGTTGTCATTCCACGCAATTCGGTCAAAGCCGATTGGGAGGTGGAGCTTGGCGTAGTGATCGGGCGCGAGGCCCTTTATGTCAGCGAGGCAGATGCACTCTCTTATGTTGCGGGCTACTGCACCATCAACGATGTCTCAGAGCGCGAATTCCAAATCGAAAGAGGCGGTCAGTGGATGAAAGGCAAATCTGCTCCAACTTTTGGCCCTACAGGCCCCTATCTGGTCACAGCAGATGAGGTGGGCGATCCGCAAAAACTGGGTCTAAACTTGTCGCTAAATGGCGAGGTTGTGCAGGATTCCAACACTGATGATATGATATTTGGTGTCGCCAAAATCATTTCGTACATGAGCCAATTCATGAAACTGGTTCCGGGCGATATCATCGCCACAGGCACGCCTTCGGGCGTAGGTATGGGGATGAAGCCGCAGCGCTTCCTTAAGCCAGGTGATGTCATGGAGATCGAAGTCGAGGGTCTCGGCGCACAAAAGCAAACAGCCGAAGCCGCAGGCTAAGGCCATCCACATTCCCCAAGGCGGGACTCACCCGCCTTGGTTTTATGTCCTTTGCCAGAGTTTGCCCCTATGTCGCGCACGCCCAACCTAAACGGCTTTCTTTATTTCGAAACCGTGGCAAGGCGAGGCACGATCAGCCGCGCCGCTGAAGAAATGTCAGTGTCGCCGTCGGCAGTTAGTCAGCAAATCAAGCTTCTTGAACAAAATCTGGGTGTGAAACTGTTCCGCCGTCAGGGGCGTATGTTGAGCCTGACGCTGGAAGGCGAGCAACTGTTTCAATCCGCCTCTGTGGCGCTTCGGATGCTGCGTGACACAAGCCGTCATTTCAAACGCGGACGCGAGACCTATCAGCTCAATATGCGCGTAACACCCAGTTTTGGGGTGCGGTGGTTGGGGCCGCGCCTTTCCAATTTTATTGCCCGCCATCCCGATTGGGATCTCCACATTGATGCCGCTCCCGACCCCACCGATTTCGACCGCGAGATGATGGAACTAGATCTACGCTATGGCACGGGCAATTGGCCAGGCTATTACAGCGAAGCGGTGTTTGACGATTGCGTGGTTCCCCTGTGCAGCCCCGACTACCTGAAAGACCTACCACAAAGCGGCGATGCCGCGGCCACCCTCGCCGCGGCGCGTCTCATCGGCACGCCACGGGCATTGTGCCAGTGGGACTATTGGCTGAACCATAACGCCATCACCCTGCCCGAACGGCATATGCCGATTTTGATGGATCGCTCCTCAATGGCGCTGCAACTGGCCGTTGATGGGGTGGGCGTGGTGCTGGACAGCATGTCCTTGGCCATGTCCGAAATCGCCGAAGGGCGGCTTGTGCCGGTTCTGCCGCAAATACCTATTTTGCGCTTTACATCCTATTGGGCTATCTGCCCAAGCCGCTATATCAAACGGCGCGCGGTACAAGAATTTCTTGTGTGGTTAAAATCGCAAACCAAGGATTTCGAAACTGAAATCACCGCTGCCTGCGCCCGCCACGGATTGCGTCAAACCCGTATAGAATTCGACCTCGAGCGGGCGGCAGAGCAGCCTTAGGTTTAGTGGATCAATGATCCGCCGTTCACATCGACCTCAGAACCCGTCACATAGGCCGACAGATCGGATGCCAAGAACAACGCGCAACCTGCCACATCCGAGGCTTCGCCCGCCCGCCCCATCGGGATGCCCGCGAGGATCTGCGCCTTCATTTCGGGTGTCAGCTTGCCCGCCGTAATATCGGTTGCGATAAATCCAGGACAAATCGCATTGGCACGGATGCCGACAGGCGCCAATTCCCGTGCCATCGCCTTGGTCAGGCCCAGAACACCCGCCTTGGCCGCCGAATAGTGTGGCCCCCCAAAAATACCGCCGCCCCGCTGTGCCGACACCGAAGACATATTCACAAGCTTGCCACTTTGACGCTCGCGCATGTGCGGGATCACAGCCTGACTCATATTGAGCGTGCCAAGCAGGTTCACATCCATCACGGCGTCATAGTTTTCGTGGCGGATTTCCATGATCTTCAACGGCTGTGTGATGCCCGCATTATTGACCAAAATATCAATCTGGCCATAGGCCTCTAGGATCACAGCGACCGCACGGTCACAATCCTCTTTGCGCGTCACATCGCAGGCAAGCCCGATATGGCCCTCACCCAAATCGGCAGCGGCCTCCTCAGCTTGGCCCTCGTCCAAATCTAAGATCGCCACTTTTGCGCCATGCTCCACGAAAAGCTTTGCCGTGGCCTTGCCCAATCCGCGCCGGCTTGCAGCCCCCGTGATGATGGCAATCTGTCCGTCCAGTAAACCCATTCTCGCTTCTCCTCTGAACGCGCAGCGCAGCGCGTGGTTATTGGTCGACCCAACGGCGCAGTTGCTCTGCAATCCGTTCAACTGTGATCCCGTATTGGTCATGCAGGCTTGGCAACGCACCTGCGTCCAGAAATTCATCCGGCAAGCCAATTTGGCGTAATGGCACAAAGACATCATGCGTCATCAGCGTCTTGGCAACGGCATCACCAAGCCCGCCCGTGATCGAATGATTTTCTGCAACCACAACAAGGCGTCCGTTTTTTTGTGCCTCGGCAAGAATTGTGTCTTGGTCCAAAGGCTTGATGGTTGGGCTGTGCAACACCGCAACGCCAATACCATCTTGCTCCAGAACCTGTGCCGCATCCAAGGCGCGCATGGTCATGATCCCTGAGGAGATGATCAAAACATCAGCGCCCTCGCGCAACATCTTCGCGCGGCCAAGTTCAAAACCGTAATCATATGCGCCCAACACATTGGCCACTTGTCCGCGCAAAAGCCGCATGTAAGTAGGGCCGTTATAGTCAGCGATGGCGCGCGTGGCCTGTGCCACGTCCACCGCATCGCAAGGGTCAATCACCACCATATTGGGCATCGCCCGCATGATCGCCATATCTTCGGTCGCTTGATGGCTTGGGCCATAGCCAGTGGTCAGGCCAGGAAGCGCGCAGACGATTTTGACCGGCAGGTTTTCTTCTGCAATCGCCATGGCGATAAAGTCATAGGCGCGCCGCGCGGCAAAAACCGCATAGGTGGTGGCAAAGGGTGTAAAGCCTTCGCGGGCAAGCCCAGCTGCGGCCGACATCAAAAGGCCTTCGGCCATGCCCATCTGATAAAACCGCTCAGGATAGGCCTGCGCAAAAATATGCAGATCGGTATATTTCGACAAATCTGCAGACAATCCTATGATATCCGCGCGGGTCTTGGCCAAGTCCACCAATGCATGACCAAATGGGGCCGTAATCGTCTCGCGGCCTTCGGCATCGAGAGACGCTATCATGGCTGATGTGCGCACTGCATCTGCGCCACTTGCGCGGCTACGGGGGGTATATTTCGACTTTCTGCGGGAGTGGGGAGGGATGCTCATAGCGGCTTTTTCTCCTCATGCTCAGCCAGGGCCTTGGCCCATTCATCGGCTTCGACACGGATAAAATGCGTTTTCTCACGGGTCTCAAGAAAGCTGATCCCATGACACATTTTGGTATTGCAAATAATAACGCGGGGGCATGGGTTGGGATGCGTTTTTGCGGCATCGAAGGCCGCAACCACCGCTGTCAAATCATTACCATCCACCTCTTGGGCGAACCATCCAAAGGCCTCCCATTTCGGCACCTCTGCCCCTTGAGCCAAGGCCGCACGACTTGGCCCATCGGCCTGTTGATTGTTGAAATCGACAATCGCAATTAGGTTGTCCAATTTCCATTGGGTGGCAGACATCACTGCCTCCCAAGTTGAGCCTTCGCCAAGTTCCCCATCTGACAACAGATTATAGACAAAAGCGGGGTTGTTCTTGCGTTTCAGACCCAAGGCAGCGCCCACCGCAATGCCTAACCCATGACCAAGCGATCCACCCGTGATCTCCATCCCAGGCGTATAGGCGGCCATGCCTGACATAGGCAGGCGGCTGTCATCCATGCCATAGGTGGCGATCTCATCCTCGGGCAAAATCCCCACTTCAATTAGCGCCGCATAGAGCGCAATCGCGTAGTGGCCGATGGAAAGATAAAACCGATCGCGCCTCTCCCATTCTGGCTCATCGGCGCGCAAGCGCATCGCATGAAAATAGGAAACGGCCAAGACATCAGCGACACCAAGCGCCTGACCAATATAGCCTTGCCCCTGCACCTCGCCCATCAACAATGCGTTGCGCCGAATAGCCCAAGCCCGTTGTGCCAGCGACATATTTGCTCCGCTCTGGCTCACAACACCCCTCCCTACATGATCTGCGGTTTCCCCATAAAATCGGCGCAAAGATGCGGCAGCGACAGGGCGAAAAACAAGACCAGATAAATGAATAATCTTTAAGCTCTGCTTTAAGGTAATGCTCAAAAAAATGATGGTTATTGTCGCAGCCGTCCCGTTATCAAAAGATAGGGCTTGTGCCGCAACCAATAGGGGAAAGACATCATGAACCTTTCACGACTGCTTACTGAATATAACGCCGCAAAGGGGCCTGTACGTGTTGGTTTGATTGGGGCGGGGAAATTTGGCTCAATGATCATGGCGCAGGCAAAACACATCAAGGGTTATCACATAGTGGGTGTTGCGGATATTGATATCGGCAAGGCCAAAGCCTCATTTGCGCGTGTTCATTGGGCTGCCGAGGCCTATGATGCCCCAACCCTCTCTGAAGCCTATAAGACGGGCAAAACCTGCATTACTGATGACGCGCTGGCGTTGATGGCATTTGATGGCATCGACTGCGTGATTGAGGCTACAGGGCATCCGATTGCAGGCATCCGTCATGCGCTTGCGGCCATTGAGGCTGGCAAACATGTGATAATGGTTAATGTCGAGGCAGATGTCCTATGCGGGGCCTATTTGGCCGCGCGCGCCCGTGAAAAAGGTGTAGTCTATTCCATGGCCTATGGCGATCAGCCTGCCGCAATTTGCGAACTTGTGGATTGGGTGCACGCGAGTGGCTTTGAAATGGTCGCCGCAGGCAAGGGTATGAATTTCTGCCCGCACTACCGCTATTCGACCCCCGACACAGTTTGGGGCTTTTTTGGGTGGAGCGAAGAAGAAGTCGCGGCAGGTGATTTCAATCCAAAAATGTATAACAGTTTCACTGATGGCACCAAGGCCGCGATTGAAATGGCGGCTGTCGCCAATGCTACAGGGCTTGACTGCCCAGAGGATGGCTTGGCCTTCCACCCCGCGGGGCTGCATGACCTGGCACGCGTGTTCAAACCCCAATCCGAAGGCGGGCAATTGGCCCGTGCGGGCTTGGTCGATATCGCGGCAAGTCGCGAACCCGATGGGCGGGTGGTGATGAACAATATCCAATACGGAATGTTCGTCACCTTTCGGGCGCCCGATGAATATACGCGCGCCTGCTTCCAACAATATGGGCTCTTGACCGATGAAAGCGGGTGGTATGGGTCGATGTGGCGGCCCTTTCATTTGATTGGCCTTGAAACATCAGTTTCTGTTTTGAACGCTGTTTTGCGCGGCGAGGCCACCGGCAGCTCAACGCTCTATCGCGCTGATGCAGTCGCAACCGCCAAAGGGGATTTCAAGGCGGGCGACTATTTGGACGGCGAAGGCGGGTTCAAAGTTTGGGCCAAAGCGATCCCCGCAACGCATGCGGCCAAGGTCAATGCCCTGCCGATCGGGCTTGCGCATCACATCAAGCTCAAGCGAGACATCGCCCGCGATCAGATCGTGACCCTAGATGATGTCGAGATCAAAGACGATCTGGATATTTTTGAGATGCGCCGGGCCTTGCGTGAGATGGCTAATGGCTAAGGAAAGCCGCATGAACATTCAATCCATGGCGGATGCAATCCGCTTTTTGGCACTTGATACGATTGTGGCGGCGGGTGAAGGCCATCAGGGCGTCCCGCTTGGTATGGCCGAGATTGCAGCAACGCTTTACGCCAATCACCTAAAGGTTGACCCCAAAAACCCAGTTTGGCCTGACCGAGATCGCGTGGTTCTCTCCAACGGCCATGGCTCTATGTTGCTTTATGCGCTGCTGCACCTCTCAGGCTATGACAAGGTTGATCTTGCGGCAGTTAAATCTTTTCGCAAATTGCATTCGGTCTGCGCAGGGCATCCAGAGATTGAACAAGATGCCGGGATTGAGATCACAACTGGGCTGCTCGGTCAGGGCATCGCTTGCGCGGTTGGTATGGCCGTAGCCGAAGAACGGATGCGCGCAGAATTTGGGGCTGATCTCTGCGATCATCGCACATGGGCCTTTGTCGGCGATGGCTGCTTGCAGGAGGGAATTGGCCAAGAGGCGATTTCACTGGCGGGTCATTTGCGCTTGGGGCGGCTGACATTTCTGTGGGATGACAACCATATCACCGATGACGGCGACACCGCTTTGTCGATCAGCGAGGACATTCCCGCCCGATTTACCGCGGCGGGATGGCATGTAGTCGAGGTAGATGGCCATGATATCGCTGCGACTGACGCCGCTATTCTGGTGGCAAAGTCTGACCCTCGTCCCTCTTTGATTGCATGCCGCACAACGATTGCGCGCGGCATCCCCCGCCTTGAGGGGCAACGCGGCGGACATAGTGCGCCACTTTCCCCACAAGACGCGGCCGAGGCGCGCGTCGCGCGCAACTGGACCCACGAGGCCTTTGTCATCCCGCAGGATATTTATGCGGATTGGACAGCCGCGATGTCACGCGGAAGAGATGCCGCGCTGGCATGGGCCGCGCGTCTGAAATCCGACCCAAAGGCCGCAGAATTCACCCGACGAACGGACGGCATATTGCCCCAAAACTGGCCGCAAATTATGGTCGATATCGAAGCGCGTTTGACCGCATCAGGCGTACCCCGCGCGACAATCGCCTCATCGGGCGATATTTGCGAAGGGTTGGAGGCCGCTTTGCCCGAGCTGTGCATTCTCTGCGCAGATTTAGAGGCCCCCACCAATCACAAACGCGGTCGCACAGCCTTTGGCCCTGAGAGCCGCCAAGGCAGCTATGTCCATTGTGGCGTGCGCGAGCATTTAATGGGGGCAATGGCCTGTGGAATAGCCGCCCATGGCGGGCTGGTTGCGGTCAATGTTACCTATCTGGCCTTTGCCGATTACGAGCGACCCGCGATGCGGATGGCCGCATTGATGGGCTTGCCCGTTCTTTTTGTCTTTAGCCATGACTCAATCGGGGTTGGGTCAAATGGGCCGACCCATCAGCCCGTTGAAATCCTCGCCAGTTTTAGAGCCATGCCTAATTTCTGGGTGATGCGCCCCGCCGATACGCGCGAAACGGTCATGGCATGGGATCAAGCCCTGCGCCGCAAATCAGGCCCAACCCTTTTGGCGCTGAGCCGTCAGGACTTGGGGCAACTGCCCCCCGTAATGGGACGCGCCAATGGGGGGTATATCCTGGTAGGCGAAGACCCCCGCGATATCACGCTGATTGCAACGGGCAGCGAAGTAAGGCTTGCGGTTGACGCAGCTGCGCAGCTGCAACAGGCGGGCATCGGCGCCACGGTTGTCTCGCTGCCCTGTTGGGAAATTTTTCAAAACCAAAGCCCCGCGCAGCGCGCGGCAATCTTGGGCGCAGGCCCTAAAATCGGCATTGAGGCCGCTGTGCGGTTCGGATGGGATCAAATCCTTGCCCCAGAAGATCCATTTATCGGCATGACGGGGTTTGGGGCCTCTGCAAAAGGGCCCGAGCTCTTCGCCCATTTTGGTATCACGACCGAGGCCATTGTTGCAGCCGCCATAGCACGGCTTGCGCTTTAAGTTGCGAGATAGGCCTCTAGCGATTTTCGCACCCCATCACGGGACAGAGCCAAATAGGCATCGGTTACGGCCGCGCGGATATCATCCGCAAGGCTTGGGTCAAAGATCGCTTCAATGCCCAAAATCCGCGCGACTGCTTCGGCCCCGTCCATGCCTGAGTGGGCGGCACGCAGTGCATCGGCCATTGGATCACGCAGCTCGATTGCATCTCCAGCCTCGTCAAGGTCAGCCGTATAACGCATCCACCCCGCAACAGCAAGGATCAGGCCCCCATCCTCAGCCCCCTTTTTGCGCGCCGCGCGTAGTGTCCCAAGCAGGCGTTGCGGCAATTTCTGGCTGCCATCCATTGCAATCTGCCATGTGCGGTGCTGGATCGCTGGGTTCTTGAAGCGCGCGCGCAAGGCCATCGCATAATTTTCTAGCGATACACCTTCAGGCGGGGTCAAATGGGGAATGATCTCGCGCGCCCACAGACGCTGTGCATAGGCGTCAAACACGGGATCAGCCATAACATTCGTGATGGTATGATGCCCCGCAACATAACCCAAGTAAGACAAGGCCGAATGGGAGGCGTTGAGCATTCGAAGCTTCATATCCTCAAAAGGGGCGACATCCCGCACCAACTCTGCCCCAACCTGATCCCATGCGGGGCGCGCAGCGCCGACAAAATTATCCTCCATCACCCATTGGCGATAAGGTTCATGCACCACGGAGGCGGCATCAGCAAAGCCCGTCAGGCGTGCCACCTCTGCACGAGTCTCATCCGTGGTGGCGGGCACGATTCGATCCACCATAGTTGAGGGAAAGGCACCATTATCCGCGATCCATCGCGCAAGATCTGGGTCAAGACTTTGTGCAAATTCCAGCACTAACCCGCGCAAAAGTTGCCCATTATGAGGCAGATTATCACAGCACAAAACAGTAAAGGGCGGGATACCAGCCGCTTTGCGCAGGGCAAGCGCGCGGGTGAGATAGCCAATGCTGCTCTGCGGACTGTCTTGGGTCAGATCATGGATGATATCAGGGTGATTTCGATCCAACGCGCCGTTTGCGGGATGGTGGCAATAGCCTTTCTCAGTGACGGTCAGCGAGACAATTTTGACCGCAGGGTCTGCCATTGCGGCCAAAACCGCAGAAGGGTCTTCTGGGGCAACCAAAACCGCGTTTAGGCTTGTAACCAAGAGAAGCTCTGCACCATCTGGGGCAAGTTCCAAAGCATGATAAACAGCGCCTTGCGGCTGCAGCGCATCACGGGTTGTGGGTGATTTAAGAGAGACCCCGATGATCCCCCAATCCCCGCCTGCCTTTGCCATGGCCTGTTGTGTGTAAATCGCTCCATGCGCGCGAAAAAACGCCCCAAGGCCCAAGTGAACAATGCCCGGGTTTGGGGCGGGTGCCTTGCGGGTCAAAGGTTTATTGGGCAAGCCATCCTCCCTCTATATTGATCACTGCACCATGAATATCAGCCGCCGCAGGGGAGGCACGAAAGGCCGCCGTGTGATCGATATCTGACGGCTCGACCCATCGACCTGCGGGAATGCACGCAACATTGCCGTATCCATACCCTTTGCGTGGTCAGGGTGGATCGCATGGCGGGTTTCAACCTCGATCATCAAAGAAGTCCTTTCAAAGTTTATAGGCACGGCGCGCAAGCCCCGTGGTTAATTCCTGCATCAGATCACCCGCTTCGCTTTCGTCCAAGCGTCCCGTGACAATCAATTCCGCCAGATAGGCCGCATCGACCCGCCGGGCGACATCGTGGCGCGCGGGGATCGAGCAAAAGGCACGGGTGTCATCATTGAACCCTGCGAGGTTATAGAATCCAGCGGTTTCCGTAACCGAACAGCGAAAGCGCATCATCCCTTCATAGCTGTCATGGAACCACCAAGGCGGGCCCAGAAAGAGACAAGGATATACCCCCGCTAAGGGTGCCAGTTCGCGGGCGTAGCTGCTTTCATCCAAGGTGAATAGGATCAGATGAAACCCTTCCGCGCGGCCAAATTCCTGCAACAAGGGGCGCAGCGCGGTGACGTAATCGGTGCGTTGTGGGATGTCATAACCCTTATCCCGACCAAAACGCGCCAAGACCCAATCGGAATGATTGCGCTGTGATCCTGCGTGTATTTGCATCACCAAACCATCTGCAACCGACATGCGCGCCATCTCTGTCAGCATATGCGCGCGAAACAGCTCGCGCGTGGCGGGGTCGGCCTTGCCTGTCATGACATCGTCAAAAAGGGCCGCGGCCTCGGCCTGCGAGAGATTGGCGGTGTTGGCCGTTGGGTGGCCATGATCAGTCGCGGTTGCGCCCAAAGATGCAAAATACGCGCGGCGGGCATGATGGGCAGCGAGATAACTCTCCCATGTCACAGCACCGCCACCATGCGCACAGAAGGCTTCGACATTGCCTTTGAAACCATCAAAATCAGGATCAATAATCGCATCAGGCCGATAGGTGGTAACAACGCGCCCCTGCCATCCACTCTCGCGGATCGTGCGGTGATGGGTCAAATCGTCAAGCGCGCTTTCCGTGGTCGCGAGAACCTCTATGTTGAACCGCTCAAATAGGGCGCGGGGCCGAAAGGCGGGGCTTGCTAATTTCTCGTAGATTGCATCAAAAGCCACATCTGCTGTCTCCGCCGATAGCCTTTGATTTAGGCCAAACAAATCTTGCAGCGCGTGGTCAATCCACATCCGCGAAGGGGTCGCCGCAAAAAGGTGATAATGCCGTGCAAACAGCCGCCAGATTTTGCGCGGATCCGTTTCCACCGCACCACCATCGGCACGCGGCACGCCCAAATCCTCTAGCGCGACACCTTGGGAATGAAGCATCCGAAACACATAGTGATCGGGCGTGATGAATAGGTCGGCAGCATCTTGAAAGGGCGCATTATGCGCGAACCACTGGGGGTCAGTATGCCCATGAGGCGAGATAATCGGCGCATCTTTGACATGCGCATAGAGCGAGCGGGCCAACGACCGCACAGTAGGCTCTGTGGGAAACAGGCGATCTTCGCTTAAAAAGCCCATAAGCTGCCCCTTTTCGGTTAATTTTCTTGCAAACTGATATGCTAGTATATAACCTGGGTCAATCAGTCAGGGATTGATGCTGAAATGACCCAAGATATGCCACTCATATCGCTTGACCGAACCGCCCGCCCTGCGATCGCGGATTTGGTCTATGGGGAGTTGCACAAACAAGTGCTCAACCTTGACCTGAAACCCGGTGAGAAGCTGTCAGAAGCTGAGATCGCAAAACGGTTTGAAGTCTCCCGTCAACCCGTGCGCGATGCGTTCTACAGGCTTTCGAAAATGGGCTTCCTGCTGATCCGCCCGCAACGCGCCACATTGGTATCGTTGATCTCCACCCGGGCGGTGATGCAAGCCCAATTCATTCGCATCGCCCTAGAGGCTGAAGCTGTGCGTCATGCCGCCACAGAGCTTGAACCCGAAGATATTCATGCGTTGGAAGGGCTTATCGCAGAGCAATCCGCCGCCAAAAACGCGGGCGACAAGCTGCGGTTTCATGCCGCTGATGACGCTTTCCACCGGGAAATCTGTTTGCGGGCGGGTTTGGAATTTACGTGGGATCTGATCGCCGAGAATAAGGGCCATATGGATCGGGTCAGAATGCTATCCTTGGCGTTTTCATCGCAAACGGCATGGGATGATCATATCGCGCTGACCCGCGCCTTGGCTGATCGTGATCCTGATGGCGCGGCAGATATAATGCGCGCGCATCTCTCACGGATTCATGATCAACTGATCCGTATTCGGGCCGAGCATGAAACCTATTTCGAAGATGACGACCCAAGCGAGGCATCTCTGCCCCTTGGATTACCAGAAAAGAGGATGCTCTAATGCAAGAACCTGTCGTGCGCAACGGAAGCCATCTCGCCCCAGATATGATCGAGCGCTATTGGGAGGATGGGTTCCTCTTTCCAATAGATGTTCTGTCACGCGATGAGGCACAAACCTATCGGACTCAACTCGAATGGGTCGAACGCGATTGGCTAGACGGTGATTTGCCCCTGCCCCTCAACACCTATAAACGCGTCAACGCGCAGCTGGTGATGCCCTTTGTCCATGAGATAGCGACCAAGCCACAGGTCTTAGACGTGATCGAAGGCGTCCTTGGGCCCGATATTTTAATCTATAGTGCTGAGTTCTTCATTAAAAACGCACAAAGCGATCAATATGTCTCCATGCATCAAGACCTGACCTATTGGGGAATGGGCACCACCTCTGAGATGGTCACGGCTTGGATAGCCCTTTCGCCTGCGACACGGGCAAGTGGCTGTATGGATTTCGTCAAAGGCAGCCATAAATCTGAAATTCTGCCCCATACCGACACGTTCAATGAAAAAAACCTTTTGTCGCGCGGCCAAGAGATTGCGGTCGATGTGGCCGAGACAGACAAAACTGCCATTGAGCTGATGCCGGGACAAATGTCACTACATCACGGCCTGACCATTCATGGCTCTGGCCCAAATATCTCAGATGATCGGCGGATCGCGGTTGTAGTGCGTTATGTCACGCCCAAAGTGGCGCAAAACATGGCCGATCAGGATTTTGCTATGCTAGCGCGTGGCATCGACCGGGTGGGCAAGTTCATCCATTACACCGCGCCACAAACTCTGTTTGAGTCTCGCGCAATTGATCTTTATGACGAAATTAGGCAGTGGCGCGCCAAAGCGATGATGGCAGGCGCAAAATCGCAAAAAGGCATCTACGCCTAAGACCCCCATAATTTAGAAAGAGCCTTCCCCATGCTCGCGATGCTGCATGTTCTGACACATGACATTCTACCAGTCTTTGCTATGATGGCACTGGGCTTTACACTTGGCAGGGGCAAATTAGTCAGTGTTCCGGATGCGAAAACCCTTAACCGTGTAGCATTTCTTCTACAGCCTGCACTTCTGTTTCCCTTGACTAATATGCTCGATTGGCATGCCTTTCAATTCGACGCAATCGGTCTTTATGCAATTTGCCAAATAGTCATATTTAGCATTACTTTTTTCATTTGCCGGATCGTTTTAGGTCGTGAAAAGCTTGAGGCCTGGCTGCTCTCAATGGCCATGATTTTCGTAAACACTTTGTTATACATGTGGCCGATTTCATATCTAATTTATGGCGAAGCTGCAGCCCTTCCGATTACCGCAATTGTGGCATGGGATGCCACTATTACGTTTGCCTTCTTCATAATAACAACTGATTTGATGGCAAACTCACAAGCAACTGTTTACCAATCTATGCGCCGCATAGCACTCAACCCTGTGTTGATTTCAATTTTTTTGGGGATAGTCACCAACTTGTTGGGTGTAGTAGCGCCGGAACCAATACTTACAGGTCTCGACTTCGCTGGGGCAGCCGCTGCACCGCTAACGTTATTCGCACTTGGCGTAATCCTATCAAGCCATTCACTTACTCCGAACACCAGTGTCATCATGCTTACAGGAATAAAACTTCTAGCGTTCCCTGCCCTGGTATTTGCAGCTTTGAGCCTAGGAGAACGTCCAGCCCAGTGGAATACGCTTGTGGTCCTTTGCGCAGCGGGTCCGTCCGGGGCAATGGCATTTGCACTCGCAATGCTGCACGGAGTACGCACAGATACCATCGCCCCGGTCATTATCTGGACATCAACCCTCTCGCTGATCTCACTTGCTTGGTTGGCCTAGCAATACCGCTCAATCGTACGCATGTGATTATAAGAATAGCGATCCCCATAAGCAAATCCCACAGGTAACACTGCTTCGATCTGCGCAATATCAGCATCGGAAAGGGCGACCTCATCAGCGCGAACCCATTCCATTAGATGCGCCGCACTCCGTGTTCCAGGTATAGGAACAAACCCAGCGCCACGCCGCAGCACCCAAGCCATTGCCAAGGCGGAGACAGGCACAGATTTGGCCCTTGCCAATTCTTTGAAGCGATTGATCAGCGCTTTGTTTTTTGGATAATTCTCAGTTGAAAAACGTGGAATATCAAGGCGCAAGTCTCCCTCGGCCATCAGCGTCGGATCAGGATAATTTTCGCCAAAGACGCCGCGCGCCAAAGGCGAAAACGGCACAAAGGTAATATCCAATTCTTCACAACTTTGGATTACCCCCAATTCCGGCAATCGAGACCAGAGTGAATACTCACTTTGTACTGCAAGCGGGGGTAAAATTGCATGAGCTTCCCTAACTGTCGAAGGCGCTACCTCAGATAGACCGTAACCGCCGATCTTCCCCTCTCGGATCAAATCTTGCATTACCCCGACAGCCTCCGCTAAGGGCACTGCGGGATCACGACGATGCAGATAATATAGTGCGACCTGATCTACGCCGAGGCGCTTGAGCGATCCTTCTATTTCAGCTCGAATATGGTCGGGGCGGTTGTTAACCGGCTCTTTGGCATCACGTTGGATCCCAACTTTTGTAGCAAGCACAACATCACGACGGGCTTTTTTTAGCCAAGAGCCAAGCACAGTTTCCGATCTACCCATTCCGTAGACATTAGCCGTGTCCAAAAATGTGATGCCCATCTCATAAGCGCAATCAAGGCACGCATGGCTTGTTGCCTCATCCGTTTCGCCAAAGACACCCGCAAAACTCATACATCCCAAACCAATTGCCCCAACCATGGGACCATTTGCACCAAGTCTGCGCTGTTTCATAAAATCTCCTGCCTCATTTTATAAAATCTTATGAACATAGGGGGCGGATGAAACAGAACTGTCAAGGTTAGGAAAAAATTGACTCTTTTCAACAACTCAGAAATTGCCCACAGTCGCATCCTGACAAGATCTGAAAGAGGTAGCCGCTAATGTCGATACTCGCATCTTTGACTCCACGAAAGGGCTTACGCGTTTTGATAACTGCTGGAGCCAGCGGCATAGGCAAACACATCACGGATGGTTTCACAGAAGCCGGCGCTCGTGTCCATATCTCTGACATCAACTCAGATGCCCTCAATGAGGCGATAGGCGGCCCAATCACGGGAACCCTAGCAAACTCAGCTAGCTCCGAAGATACCAAGCAGCTGTTTACACAAGCGATACAAAACTTGGGGGGGCTTGATGTGGTAATTGCAAATTCGGGCATTGCGGGACCCACAGCAACTATTGATGATGTCTCACCAGAGGATTGGGATGAGACACTAGAGGTCAACCTGAAAGGAGCCTATCTAGCAGCTCACCAATCAAGTAATGAACTAATCAAATCAAAAGGCCTATTTATCGCAATGTCGTCAGCAGCTGGCCGACTTCCCTATGCTTTTAGGACACCTTATTCAGCCTCCAAGTGGGGCGTAGTAGGATTGGCTAAATCCCTTGCTGCAGAGCTTGGTCCAAAAGGGGTGCGCGCCAATGCTATTTTACCCGGAATAGTTCAAGGACCCCGCATGGATGGCGTGATATCGGCCCGAGCCGAACAAACAGGCGTAAGCTTTGAAGAAATGCGGAACACATATCTGGCCAAAGTATCGTTACGTCGAATGGTAAGCCCGCAGGACATTGCAGCAATGTGTCTATTTTTGTCATCTCCCGGGGGCTCCAACATATCAGGTCAAGCTTTAAGCGTCTGTGGTGGTGTTGAAACGCTTTAATCCTGCTCGGATCATGTTCAATAAACTTAAATACTCAGGTAAGCTTGCTAACAGCTTTTAAAATAGGGAACCGCTAGAATGCAGAAATCTTCACGTAAGGTGATCATCACATGCGCGGTTACCGGCGCAATCCATACCCCATCTATGTCGCCCTACCTTCCTGTCACCCCACAAGAGATCATCGATGACGGGATCAAGGCCTTTGAGGCAGGCGCAGCTATTTTGCACCTGCACGCGCGCGATCCTGAAAATGGACGGCCTACACAGGACCCTGAGATGTTCCGCAAATTCCTGCCGCAACTCAAACAGGCTACCTCAGCGGTGTTGAACTTAACTACCGGCGGTTCGCCCCACATGACCGTGGCGGAGCGAATGCGCCCTGCCGCAGAGCTCAAGCCCGAGGTTGCCTCCCTCAATATGGGAAGCATGAATTTCGGACTGTATCCCATGCTGAACCGTTTCAAAGAGTTCAAACATGACTGGGAGCGCGAGCATCTCGAAAACAGCCGCGACCTTGTCTTTAAAAACACATTTGCCGATATCGAACACATCCTGCGCACGGGCAATGCAAACGGCACGCGGTTCGAGTTTGAATGTTATGACACAAGCCATCTCTACACTTTGGCGCATTTCGTGGATCGTGGCTTAGTCAGGTCCCCTTTCTTGGTTCAAACCGTCTTTGGCCTCTTGGGTGGAATTGGCGCGCACCCCGAAGATGTCGCGCACATGAAGCGCACTGCAGATCGCTTGTTTGGGGATACTTATGTGTGGTCTGTTTTGGGTGCAGGACGCAATCAATTGCCCGTGGCGGCCCAAGCCGCTGCACAAGGGGGGAATATCCGTGTCGGGCTTGAGGACAGCCTTTGGGCGGCCCCAGGTCAATTGGCACAAAGCAATGCCGACCAAGTTAGAAAAGCCCGTGCCTTGCTTGAAGGACTGAGCCTTGAGGTGGCAACGCCTGACGAAGCGCGCGAGATGCTGGATTTGAAGGGGGCGGGTGATGTCGCATTCTGATCCAAAAGGCGCAGTCATCGTCACGGGCGGCTCACGTGGAATAGGGGCTGCAACCGTTCGCCGCTTGTCACTAGCTGGGTACCAAGTGCTGTTTACCTATCACAGCAATGCCGCCGCTGCTGACACGCTCTGTGCAGACCTTCATGCACAGGACGCGCAAGTTGTGGCACTACAATCTGATGCGGCTGACCCAGATGCAGCGGAAGCAGTGGTTGCAGAATGCATGGCGAGGTTTGGTGCCCCAATCGCGCTATTTGCAAACGCAGGCATTACTGGCCCTGCCCTGCCGCTCCGTGATTTGACCATGGCCGATTTAAAGCGTGTTGTTGACACCAACCTTTTAGGTGTCTTTGCGATTACCAAAGCCACCACTGCAGTCATGCCCCAAGGCGGGTCTGTCGTTTTGATGTCCAGCCGTGCAGCAAAACTGGGTGGCGCGGGCGAATGGGTGCATTACGCAGCCTCAAAAGGAGCAATTGACACTATGACCGTCGGCCTTGCCCGCGAACTGGGGCCAGCTGGCATCAGAGTGAATGCGGTGGCCCCTGGCTTGATCGATACGGAGATTCATGCAGCCGCAGGAGTGGGAGACCGTCTGGTCACAATGAAAAAAAATGTACCGATGCAGCGTATTGGACGAGCTGATGAGGTGGCCGAGGTTGTCAGTTGGTTACTCTCAGACGATGCAAGCTATGTGACTGGAACAATTGTGGATGTCTCAGGGGGGCGCTAGGTGTCGATCACACCGTCTGGCATGATCCTAAATTTGCTGCTGCACACTATCTGTTCTGCCACTAGCCTTGCGCATCAAAGCAGAATAGACGCGTTAATTTGCCTTCGACTTCGGTAAAAATGGCAAGGGCGCGATTTGCACGCCCTCCTCGATCAAGGCTTTGGCTTCGCCTGGGGCAGCCTCGCCGTGGATCATCCGCTCGGGCGCGGTGCCATCATGGATTGCGCGCGCCTCTTTGACAAAATTCTTACCGACATAGGTCGAATTTTCTTCGACATGTTTGCGCATCGCTTGAATCATTTCCTGAAGCTTACCATCGGGCGCACTCAACGTCCTCGCAGGCGCGGAGCTTGGCATTGACGCGTTGTGTACAATTTGTGGGCCATCGCCATCGCTTGGAGCAACACGGGGGGCCATAATGGCCTTAGAAACATCGGAAGATCCGCAAACACCACAAGACAACAGACCCCGCTCGGACAGATCGTCGAACGCAGAGGCAGATTGGAACCAACTGTCAAACCCGTGCCCTTCGGCACATTTTAACTCATATCGAATCATAGAAGACCTAACTGTAGCGCAAGCGTCAGATTGCAAGTGGGAACGAGTGTTACATCCTACACATCGCCCCCAGCAAGTCGAAAATCAGGCAGCGGGTGGCGGTGGCAAAAACCCTTTGAGGATCGCTTTAAGGTCAGGTTCCCGCACCTTTGATGCGGCCTTTTTGGCAGAAAACCATTTACGTCGCCGTTCCCCCACTTCCGGATATTTATCCATCAAGGATTTCACCTCAACAGGAAAAACGGACACAATACAAGGCACGGTTTCAACTCCGTCAATCTCTTTTGAATAAGAATAAAGCCCCACACAAAGGTCTAGGGTCGTGCCGCACACACCTGCTTCTTCCCATGCCTCTAGGCCTGCTGTTTCGGCAGGGGTTTTGCCGTCCATGGGCCATCCTTTGGGGATAATCCACCGCTCACTGTCACGCGAGGAGATCAACAAAATCTCAACGCCCTTTTTCTTGCGGCGAAAACACAGGGCCGCGAATTGCGAGCGCGGATCCTGTTTGGATGCCCCCTCAACCCGTATTGGCCCTTGCACTGTGCGAAGGTTGCTCATCGTGTTAATCACCGCTCTTTATTGATTTTGTTACACGTCAGTTTGCCACGTTTCCCAAGAAAAGCAAAATAAACCATAAATTTTGCAATATTGGACTGACCAGTGTAGCACCCGGACTCTTGATCACTTTGGTATTTCGCCTAGGTTTTGTGCAAATGCAAATAAAAGGAACAGCTTTGATGACAATCTCGGGGATCTTGGCCAAATCCGTGTTGGTTTGGACTGCGGCCGCATCAATGGCCATGGCTGTAGAGGATTTCACTTTTTCTTCGATTGACGGCGGCGAATATCGGTTTTCAGACTGGCGCGGGCAGCCAATTTTGGTGGTAAACACGGCATCACAATGCGGCTTCACACCGCAATATGAGGGGTTGCAGGCTTTGCATGATCGTTATGCCGATCAGGGATTGATTGTATTGGCCGTGCCTTCCGATGATTTTGGGCAGGAACTGGCCAGCGAGGCCGAAGTGGCCGAATTTTGTGAACTGAACTACAATTTGACCCTCCCCATGACCGAGATCACGCGGATCAAGGCCCCAGACGCACACCCGTTTTTTGAGTGGCTAGCACGCGAACATGATGCACGGGCATCATGGAATTTTTCAAAATTCCTTATCGATGGAAATGGTGATTTTGTCGAGGATTGGTCAAGCCTGACTGGCCCTACAAGTGGCGCGATCATTCGGGCGGTTGAGCGCGAATTGGCGCGCTAGTCCCTGTGACCGCGCCCATCTTTCTTGGCTCCGAGATTTATCGCGGATCAACCTATGGGACGTGGCACCCCCTGCGCATTCCACGTGTCTCAAGCGTCATAGATCTATGCCGCGCCATAGGGTGGCTGAGCGCTGCGCAATATCGCCAAAGCCCGCGCGCAAAACCAAAAGCCCTAACTGCATGGCACGATCCCCTCTATATCGAGGCGCTGATACGCGCCGAGGAAACCCAAGACGTGGATGACGCCATCCGCGCGCGCTATGGGCTTGGGACTGTGGCAAACCCCGTGTTTCCAGAAATGTATCGTCGCCCTGCCACAGGGGCAGGAGGCGCGCTTTTGGCGGTTGAATTGCTGCGCGCGGGCGGTGTGGTTTTTCATCCAGGCGGCGGCACGCATCACGGAATGCCCGACCGCGCGAACGGGTTTTGCTATCTCAATGACCCTGCGCTTGCGATCACAGGGTTACGGCAACAGGGGCTGACGCGTATTGCCTATGTCGATATTGATGCCCACCATCCAGACGGGGTAGAGTATGGGTTCAAGGGCGCGTCCGATGTCTTGATGATATCTGTGCATGAAGAAAGGCGTTGGCCATTTACAGGTGCGCTTGGAGATGATGGCGGGGGAAATTGCCTAAACCTGCCCGTGCCGCGCGGGTTTCATGATGCGGAAATGGCGCTTATTCGCGATGTGCTGATCTTGCCCGCATTGGCGGCTTTTGCCCCTGAGGCCATCGTGTTGCAATGCGGCGCAGATGCTGTGACCGATGATCCACTTTCGCGGCTCTGCCTGTCTGCGCAAAGCTATTGGGACATGGTTGCTACCGTTCAGTCGTTACGCTGCCCTCGTCTATTGGTGACAGGGGGTGGTGGCTATAATCCATGGACAGTCGCCCGCGTATGGAGCGGGATTTGGGCCACACTCAGCAGGCAAGATATTCCTGACCGCCTTCCAAAAGAAGGCGAAGCGGTCTTGCGGAGTCTATCATGGGCAGGGCATTCGAAAGGGAAATCTCCACCTGCCGCATGGTTTACGCAATTGCACGACAGCCAAGACGAAATCCCAATTCGCGATACAATCCGAGATCGCATTGCGCTGCTGTCTACCCGTCCTGCGGCACAGGGCGTTATGCCATAAAAAAAACGGCCCCAAATGGGGGCCGCTTGATTGTCATTCTCACACCACAGGGGTTTAGGCGATTTTCGGCAGCAAGCTGTCGATTGAGGCCTTTGCATCGCCATAGAACATCCGCGTATTCTCTTTGTAGAAAAGTGGGTTCTCAATGCCCGAATAGCCCGTGCCCTGCCCCCGTTTGGAGACGAAAACCTGCTTGGCTTTCCAGCACTCCAACACAGGCATCCCTGCAATTGGCGAATTGGGGTCTTCTTGCGCTGCGGGGTTCACGATGTCGTTTGAACCGATCACAATCGCCACGTCGGTGGATGGGAAATCCTCGTTGATCTCATCCATTTCTAGAACGATGTCATAGGGCACTTTGGCCTCTGCAAGCAGAACGTTCATGTGACCTGGTAAGCGGCCTGCAACGGGGTGGATTGCGAAACGCACCGTTTTACCTGCAGCGCGCAGTTTGCGCGTGAGTTCCGCCACACCTTGCTGTGCCTGTGCCACCGCCATGCCATAGCCAGGGATGATGATGATGCTATCAGCATCGTTCAGTGCATTCGCCACACCATCGCTGTCGATTGCAATTTGCTCACCTTCAATGGCCTGCTGCTCGCCTTTGGCGCCGCCAAAACCACCCAAGATCACGCTGATGAAACTGCGGTTCATAGCTTTACACATGATATAGCTGAGGATAGCGCCCGAAGACCCGACCAAAGCCCCCACAACAATCAACAGATCATTGCCAAGGCTAAAGCCAATCGCGGCGGCTGCCCAACCTGAATAGCTGTTCAGCATGGACACAACCACAGGCATGTCCGCGCCGCCGATCCCCATGATAAGGTGATAGCCGATAAAGAGCGCCAGAATTGTCAAAGCGATCAGTGTCCAGCCGCCTGCGCCGCCCAAATACATTGCGGAAAACGCCAAGGATGCAGCAGCGGCGGCGGCGTTCAAGATATGCCCACCGGGCAATTGCTTCGCCGCACTGTTCACACGGCCTGCAAGTTTACCATAGGCGATGACGGAACCCGTAAAGGTCACGGCACCGATCCAAATCCCTAAGACCAACTCAACGCGCAAAATGCCAACTTCAACAGCGGTTTTCTTGCCCAACAGCGCTGCGAAATTGGACATTGTGCCAAGCATTTCATAAACGGGCGCCGCAATCGGGCCTTTTGGTTGCGGGAAGGCCATACCTGCCTCGCGTAGAACCTCGCCCACGCTGGCTAATTCAAGATGCGCGTTAAAGCCAACGAAAACCGCCGCAAGACCCACCAAGGAGTGCATGATTGCCACCAGTTCGGGCATTTGTGTCATTTGCACCTTAGTGGCGAGTTGATACCCAACCCCCGCACCGGCTGCGATCAAGACCAATGACATCAGCCACAGCCCCGAACCCGGGCCGGTTAACGTGGCCGAAATCGCAATGGCCATACCTGCGATCCCATACCAAACCGCGCGCTTGGCACTTTCTTGTCCTGACAAACCGCCCAGCGAGAGGATGAAGAGGACGCCTGCGACTGCATAAGCCGCAATGGTGAAACCGAAATCCATATCTGATACCCCTGCTGCTTACGATTTCTGGAACATGGCGAGCATCCGCCGTGTTACGAGGAAGCCGCCGAAAATATTAACTGCAGCCATAAAGATACCAAGGGCCGCCAAAACCGTGATCAGCGCAGAGCTAGAGCCGATTTGCATCAGCGCGCCCAAGATCACAATCGAGGAAATCGCATTGGTCACCGCCATCAAAGGCGTGTGCAGGCTATGGGCCACGTTCCAAATAACTTGGAACCCGATGAACACCGAAAGCACAAAGACGATGAAGTGCTGCATGAAGCTGGCAGGCGCAATCAAACCCACGCCCAAAACCAAAGCCGCACCAATCGCGAGAAGTGTGACTTGGTTCTTCGTCTGCGCCTTGAAGACGGCGATCTCTTGTTTCCGCTTTTCTTCGGGCGTCAACTCTTTCGGCTTTTCGCGCTTCTGCGCGGCAATAGCCGCCACTTTGGGTGGGGGAGGTGGGTAAGTGATCTCACCCCCAAACACCGCAGTTGCCCCGCGGATTACGTCATCCTCCATGTTGTGAACAACCTGACCATCCTTTTCAGGGGTAAGATCGGCCATCATATGGCGGACATTCGTGGCATAGAGGGTTGAGGACTGCGCCGCCATACGGCTGGGGAAATCAGTGTAACCTATAATCACCACGCCATTGTCGCTGACAATCCGCTCATCGGCCTTTGTCAATTCACAATTGCCGCCCCGTTCTGCAGCCAGATCGATAATCACCGAGCCTGGCTTCATGCTCTCGACCATGTCTTTGGTCCACAGCACCGGCGCAGGGCGGCCTGGGATCAGGGCCGTGGTGATCACGATATCCATATCTGGCGCGATCTCGCGGAATTTGGCCAATTGTTTGGCTTGGAATTCGGGGCTTTGGGGAGGGGCATAGCCTCCTGTCGCAGCACCATCGGGCAATTCATCATCTGAGAATTCAAGGAACACGAATTCCGCGCCCATGGATTCAATTTGTTCGGCAACTTCGGGACGCACATCAAATGCATAGGTGATTGCGCCAAGCGATGTGGCCGTGCCGATGGCCGCAAGGCCTGCTACGCCTGCACCAACCACTAAGACCTTTGCAGGGGGAACCTTGCCTGCCGCAGTCACCTGACCTGTGAAGAAGCGGCCAAAGTTATTGCCTGCCTCAATGACTGCGCGATAGCCTGCGATATTCGCCATCGAAGAGAGCGCATCCATTTTCTGCGCGCGGCTGATGCGGGGCACCATATCCATTGCGATCACATTGGCACCTTTGCTGCGGGCCAAATCCATCAACGCCTCGTTCTGGCCGGGCCAGAAGAATGAAATCAGGGTCTGCCCATCGCGCAAGCGCTTGACCTCAGCCTCTTGGGGCGGGCGCACTTTGATCACAACATCAGAAGCTTTGCACAAGGCCGCCGCTGTTTTCACAACGCTCACACCTGCCGCTTTGTAGGCTGCGTCTGAGAAACCGGCTGCTGCACCCGCACCTGTTTCGATAACGCATTCATGGCCAAGCTTCTGCAATTGCGCCGCGCTGTCGGGTGTCATTGCAACCCGCGCTTCGCCCTGTTCGATTTCTTTTAAAGCGCCAATTTTCACGCTACATTCCCTCCAGTTTTTGGTGGCTCCCGCCCCCATAACAACTGCCGCAGATGGATACAACGGCCCATTCCGCGACATAATATTTCGTATGCAACCGCATACCGCGCAATATCTGTTCAAGATAAGAATTGGCTCAAGTTGCGGCAATGTCCAGAGGCAGAACGCAGCCTAGCCAGATCAATTGACCTCAACGAGCAGATGCGGCAGCAATTCGAAAAGAAGAGAGGCCAAGATGACAGATTTTGCTAAAACCCGTGCGGCGTTCTATATTCCCGATGGGGTGATCTATCTCGATGGCAATTCTCTCGGCCCCCTGCCTGTGGCGGCAAAAGTGGCAGCCAGCCAGACCTTGACCGACCAATGGGGTGAGATGTTGATCACCGCATGGAACCACGCTGGCTGGATTGATCTGCCGCGCAAATTGGGGGATCGCATCGCGCCGCTGATCGGGGCTGAGCCGGAGACAGTTCAAGTGGGCGATACGCTATCCTTGAAACTTTATCAGGCGCTTGGTGCCGCATTGGCGATGACAGATCGCAAGGTGATCCTCAGCGATCAGGGCAATTTTCCATCCGATCTCTATATGGCCGAAGGGTTGATCCAAACCATGGGGCAAGGCCACCAATTGCGCTTGGTCAGACCCGAAGCCGTGGAGGCGGCGCTCAGTGAAGATATCGCTGCGCTCATGCTGACCCAAGTTGATTATCGCACAGGCCGAAGGCATGACATGGCGCGCCTGACCGCTCGGGCGCATGAATTGGGTATCATCACAATCTGGGATTTGGCCCATTCTGCGGGGGCTTTCCCCGTGCATCTGGCGCAAACAGGCGCGGATTTCGCGGTTGGATGCAGCTACAAATACCTTAATGGTGGGCCAGGTGCGCCTGCCTTTATCTATATCGCCCCCCAACATCGTGACCATGCCCATACCGTTCTTAATGGGTGGCTTGGGCATGCGACACCCTTTGCATTTCCGCTTGACTATACACCCGCGACAGGGGTGGATCGAATGCGGATTGGCACCCCTGCGGTGGTGCAAATGCAGATCCTAGATGCTGCCCTTGATGCATGGCAGGGGGTTGATCTAAATGATCTGCGTGCGGCCTCGGTCGTGCTTTGTGAGCGTTTGATTGCAGGCATCGAGGCCAACTGCCCCGATCTGCGCCTCGCCAGCCCCCGCGACCCCGAGCAACGCGGCAGTCAAGTATCATTTCATTTCGAAGAGGCTTATGCCCTATGCCAAGCCCTGATTGCGCGCGGTATCATCGGAGACTTCCGCGCCCCCAACATCCTGCGATTTGGCATCGCGCCACTTTATATCGGCACCTCTGAAATTGACGCGGCCATTGCCGCAATTTCGGAAATCATTGAAGGCAGCCTTTGGGATCGCCCCGAATGGAAGAGGCGCAATGCGGTGACCTAAGGTTGTCTGATTGCATACCGCTGTGTGCAAATAAACCTTTAAAATACAAATAAATTTTTGGTTTACATATACAAAAATTTTCGTCAAATTTAAATATCTTCTCTCGCCTGAAAGGCGCGACGGCATATGCTACAAGATCATCCGCTGCGTTATGCGCTTGCAAATGAATTGCACGCGCGGCCTTTTCCTTCGCTGAACGCGCCCTCGCAGGCTTTGTTCCTAGCGATTAAACAGCCCCAAAATGCCGCCAAGCGCGACCGCGCTCTTGATCGCGCGCATCTTATCGCGCTGCTTGATCGGTTTGGCGCCGCGCATCCGCAGCCTGATGCCACCCATTATTTCGGTGATATTGGCAAGTTCCGCATCAAATGGGAGATGCACACGGAATTCGTGACCTATACTGTCTTTATGGACGGGCCCGAGACACGCGCCTTTGACCCTGAGCTGTGGCAGGTCTTTCCTGAAGAATGGCTAAAATACGCACCCGGTGCGCGGATCACATCCCTGTACATTCGCGTGGCAAATGCCCCAAGCGATGCCCAGATGGTAGAAGAGATTGACGAGTGGTTCGTCCCAGAAAGCCTTGCCGTCAGTTCGGTTCTCGATGGAAGTGCCGTGATTGCAGGCGATTTTCGCGTTGATAGCAGCGGGCATATGCGCTTTGCCATTTTTGTGGATAGCGAGACAGGCCAACGGCGCATCGGCCGCGTGGTGCAACGAATTTGCGAAATCGAAACTTATAAAACCATGTCCATGCTCGGCCTGCCCCGCGCGCGCGATATCGGCGCAAGGATGGGCGAATTGGACGAAACCCTGTCGCAACTGGTCGCTGATATGAATGGTGACTTGGCGCGGCCCGAAGATACGCTTGATCAGCTTCTATCCATCGCAGCGGAACTGGAGAAATTGCAATCCGAAAGCGCGTTTCGCTTTGGCGCCACCACCGCCTATAACGCGCTCGTCAATCAACGCATCAACGTGCTGCGCGAAGAGCGGTTCGCGGGGCGGCAAACTTTTGCTGAATTTATGATGCGCCGCTTTGACCCCGCCATGCGGACCGTCAAGGCGAATGAAAACCGCCTGCAACAGATCACAGATCGCGCCATTCGCGCGGGCGATTTGTTGCGGACGCGGGTCGATGTGGGGCGGTCCGCGCAGAACCAATTACTGTTGGAAAGCATGAACAAACGCGCGGATCTGCAGTTGCGCCTGCAAAAAACGGTTGAGGGTCTTTCGGTGGTGGCCATCAGCTATTATGCCATTAATCTGGTGGCCTATCTTTTGGCACCTTTGTCCGAACTTTTGGGGATTTCCAAAACCACACTCACAGCCGCTGCGGTGCTTCCTGTGATCGGGCTTGTCTGGTTTGTAATCAACCGCCTGCGCCGCCATGTCGAATGAGGCCTTGCACAGGGTTTATGAACCGATTTAGGCTCACTCTCATGAATACTACCGCGCCTCTGATCGACCCATTTGCCCGCATGATTTCCTATCTGCGCGTCTCCATTACTGATCGCTGCGATTTTCGCTGCGTTTACTGTATGGCGGAGAATATGACATTCCTCCCCAAGTCCGAACTTTTGAGCTTGGAGGAGTTGGATCAGCTCTGTTCCAGTTTTGTCAATCTTGGGGTCAAGAAACTGCGGATCACGGGCGGGGAGCCTTTGGTGCGACGTGGCATCATGACTTTTTTCGAGGCGATGGGACGGCATCTGGAAACAGGCGCACTGGAAGAATTGACCCTCACCACCAACGGCAGCCAACTTAGCCGCTTTGCGCAGCCGCTTTATGATTTGGGGATGCGGCGGATCAATGTCTCGCTTGATACGCTGAAGGATGACAAATTCGCCGCAATCACCCGATGGGGTCGCCTGCCCCAAGTCTTGGCGGGGATTGAGGCCGCCCGCACCGCAGGGCTGCGCGTCAAAATCAATGTGGTGGCCCTCAAAGGGTTCAATGAGGATGAGCTGTTCGACATCCAATCATGGTGCGCCCGCGAAGATATGGATCTGACCTTTATCGAGGTGATGCCAATGGGCGATCTGGGAAATGAAGACCGCCTAGACCAATATTGGCCCCTGTCGGATTTGCGCGCGCGTCTGGCCACGCGCTTTACACTGACCGATCTGGCAGAACGCACAGGCGGCCCTGCCCGCTACGTCCGCCTCGAGGAGACGGGGCAGAAAATCGGGTTTATCACACCGCTCACGCATAATTTCTGCGAAAGCTGCAATCGCGTGCGCCTGACATGCACGGGGCAGCTTTATATGTGCTTGGGGCAAGAGGACATGGCCGATCTGCGCGCGCCCTTACGCAACAATGATGATAACACCGCCGTAGAGGCCGCCATCCGCGCCGCCATCACCCGCAAGCCCAAAGGCCATGATTTCGACTATTCCCGCCAAAAAGTGGTGGGGCAGATGTCGCGGCATATGAGCCATACGGGGGGGTAGGTTTTACCCCTTTACCCTGCAGCCATTCGCCGCTCCACGATCTCCGCCCACCAGCTGCAGCCTGCAGGGATGGCTTCATCGTTGAAATTGTATTTTGGGTGATGCACGCCTGCGCTATTGCCATTGCCGACCAGGATATAGGCCCCAGGGCGGGAGTTGAGCATGAAGGCGAAATCTTCACCGCCCATGATAAGGGGTGCCTCGACACAATCGCCTGATACGGCGCGGGCAACTCCGGCGGCGAATTCGGTTTGCTCGTCCGAATTGATCATCACAGGATAGCCGTGGTGATACTGCACCTGTGCCTGACCGCCAAAGCCCTCGGCAGTGGCTTTCGCAATCGCGGCAATCCGCGCCTCAGCCAATTCGCGCAGATCAGGGTCGAGCGTACGCACGGTGCCACGCAGATGGATTTTCTCAGGGATCACGTTATAGGCCTCACCTGTACTGTGCATCGCCGTCACGGAAACCACCACCTGCTTCACAGGATCGGCATTGCGGCTGGCGATGGTTTGCAGTGCAAGAACCAGATGGCTCCCCATCACCACAGGGTCAATCGTCTCTTGCGGTTTGGCGGCATGCCCCCCTTTGCCCGTCAGGTAAATATCGAATTGATCGGTCGCAGCGAAAAATGGGCCAGATCGGATCGCGAATGCGCCCGTTGGCATACCTGGCCAATTGTGCATCCCATAGACCTCTTGGATGCCGAAACGCTCCATCATACCGTCATCGACCATTTCGCGGCCACCGCCGCCGCCCTCTTCGGCGGGTTGGAAGATAATAGCGACTGTGCCATCAAAATTGCGCGTCTCGGCCAGATATTTTGCCGCGCCAAGCAACATGGCCGTGTGCCCGTCATGGCCGCAGGCATGCATCGCACCCGGTGTTTTCGAGGCATAATCAAGACCCGTTTCCTCATGGATCGGCAGGGCATCCAAATCCGCGCGCAACCCGATGCAGCGACCCGATGCAGTAGATTTGCCTTTGATGATGCCCACAACCCCAGTGCGCCCTAGACCCGTAACCACCTCGTCACAGCCAAATTCGCGCAACCGCTCGGCCACCACGGCCGATGTGCGATGGGTTTCAAACAGGATTTCAGGGTTCTCGTGCAGATCGCGCCGCCATGCGGTGACTTCGGGCAGCAATTCGGCAAAGCGGTTTTTGATCGGCATAAGAGGCCCCTTTCTTGTGCATAAGCTATCGTTCAAAACTATAGCCCGCCTAGACAAGGCAGCAAGCGGATTCCCACCGCACCTTTAGAGGAACGGCTTAACCTGCGCCTTGCCATCAGCCAGTTCAACCTCAACCTCGGACGCAGTGCGCAGAGCCGCGGTTGTGGTGATCAACCCTGTCTCACTGCGCAAAACCGCATAGCCACGCTTGAGCGTAGCCATGTAGCCAAGGCTTTGGCGCATCCGTTCAAGGGCATTCAGTTTTTGCTGTGCATCCGCAATCGCGCGGCTCAGAACCGAGGGGCGCAAATTGGCGCCGGCGCGCGCATAGGGCAGGCGTTTTTGCGCCAAAGCACGATCCAAGGCAGGCACCAGTCGCGCGCCCACAGTTTGCACGCGATGGCTGCGGGTTTGCACGGATTGCACCAATGCAGGCTCAAGCCTGTCTGCCACGCGATCAAGGCGCTGCTGCGCTGTCTCAAGCAGTGAAGCCGGGCGCGGTAAGGCGCGCGCGAGATCCCCCAGCCTCACGCGGCGCTGGGTGACACCCGCCTGTGCCCCCCGCGAGAGGCGCGCGCCGCAATCTTGAACCCAAGTGAGGATATCCATCCGCACAGGCACCGCACGCTCGGCTGCAGCGGTCGGCGTGGGAGCGCGATAATCGGCCGCGAAATCGATCAAGGTGGTATCGGTTTCATGCCCCACGGCGGAGATCAGGGGGATCATACTTTCGGCGGCGGCGCGCACCACGATTTCCTCGTTAAAACCCCACAGGTCTTCAAGGCTGCCCCCGCCCCGCGCCACGATGATCAAATCAGGACGGGGGATGCCCCCCCCTGCGGTGAGAGCGTTAAACCCCCGAATGCCTGCGGCCACTTCTGACGCGCATTTTTCTCCCTGAACCGCGACAGGCCAGATCAAGACCTGCCGTGGGAAACGATCCCGCAGGCGGTGCAGAATATCGCGGATCACCGCGCCAGAGGGCGAGGTGACCACACCGATCACCTCAGGCAAAAAGGGCAGCTCTTGCTTGCGCGCGGCATCAAATAAACCCTCAGCAGCCAATTTCATACGGCGCTGTTCCAACATCGCCATCAAGGCGCCTGCCCCCGCAGGGCGCATATCCTCGATTACCAATTGGTATTTCGATTGGCCCGCAAAGATTGTCATGCGCCCCGTGGCGACAACCTCCATCCCCTCTTCGGGTCTGTGGGTTAGACGCGCGGCTGTGCCCTTCCAGATCACAGCATCCAAATTTGAGCGATCATCTTTCAAGGTCAAATAGATGTGACCAGAGGCAGGGCGCGAAATACGGCCCAATTCACCGCGCACGCGGATGTGAAAGAACTCCCCCTCAATCATTCGCTTGACCGCGCCAGAAAGCTCGGTGACGGAGAACTCTGGTACGTTTTCACCCTCGACTTCTTCCACCAAATCCGACATCTGCTCCTCATCCCTTGGGTTGGCTTGCGTTGATTTCCCTCGCAGCTTAGAACGCGGCAACGAAAAGGCCAAGTGGAGCGGATGCGATGAATATCTTGATTTTGGGCAGTGGTGGCCGTGAACACGCTTTGGCTTGGGCGGTGCTGCAAAACCCCAAATGCGATACGTTGATCGTTGCACCTGGCAATGCGGGGATCTCGCAAATCGCCACCTGTGCAGATATCGATATTCTCAACCCCCAGGCGGTTGTGGATTTCGCTGCCAATAACGCGATTGATTTTGTGATAGTTGGTCCCGAAGCCCCATTGGCCGAGGGCGTAGTGGATGCCTTGTCGAAATCGGGCATCTTGGCTTTTGGCCCAAGCCGAGACGCGGCGCGGCTTGAAGCGTCTAAGGCCTTTACCAAGGAAATCTGCGATGCGGCCAAGGCACCGACTGCCGCTTACGCGCGGTTCACCGATGTGGCATCTGCGCGGGCCTATGTCACAGCGCAAGGCGCGCCCATCGTTGTCAAGGCCGATGGTTTGGCGGCGGGTAAGGGCGTAATCGTGGCAATGACCCTGACCGAGGCGCTAGACGCGATTGACGATATGTTCGGCGGCGAATTTGGCGATGCGGGTGCCGAGGTGGTGATCGAAGAGTTCATGGAGGGAGAAGAAGCCAGTTTCTTCATTCTCTCCGATGGCGCATCCATCCTGCCTATTGGCACGGCTCAAGATCACAAACGCGCATTTGACAATGATGCGGGGCTCAATACGGGCGGCATGGGTGCCTATAGCCCTGCCCCCGTCTTAAGCGATGAGATTGCCGCGCGCGCTTTGCGCGAGATTGTGCAGCCCACGATTGACGAAATGGCCAAGCGCGGCACGCCCTATCGCGGCGTGCTTTATGCAGGGCTGATGATCAAAGGCGGCCAGGCACGCTTGGTCGAATATAACGTGCGCTTTGGTGACCCTGAATGTCAGGTGTTGATGATGCGCCTCGGCGCACAGGCCCTAGATCTGATGCTGGCTTGCGCGGAACAGAGGCTTGACCAAATGTCGGTCAACTGGGCCGAGGATCATGCGCTGAGCGTTGTAATGGCGGCAAACGGCTATCCCGGATCGTATGACAAAGGCAGCGTGATCAACGGGCTTGAGGCGTTGGCACAAGACAGCAACCACATGGTATTTCACGCAGGTACCAAAGAAGTGAATGGCGCAATCACAGCCGCAGGGGGGCGTGTTTTGAACGTCACCGCCCGTGGCGAAACCTTAGCCGAGGCCCGCAGCCGCGCCTATGACATGGTCAATAAAATTGATTGGCCTGACGGGTTTTGCCGCTCAGATATTGGATGGAGGGCGCTGTAGCACCGCTCACCCCCGATGCCGTCAGAGCTTGGAAAGCTTATTTTGCAATTCCGCAAGCTGGCGTTTAATTTGGCTCAGTTCGTCCTCGTCGCGCGCAAGTGTGGGCGCGTCTTCATCCTCTGCGCTAGGGCCTGACCACCCTTTGCCCAAACCACCTGCCATGGCCTTCATGAAGGCTTCTTGCTGCGCGCGCATGGCCTCGAAGCCAGGCATTGAGACCATTGGGTTAATCGCGCTCATGTTTTCCATCACCGCGGATTGGCCCTGTTTGAGCATATCAAAGGACATCGCGAGAAAATCGGGAACCACGCTTTGTGCGTGGCTTGTATAACTGCGCACCAAATCATTCAGTACAGCGATTGGCAAAACGCTTTCACCGCGTGATTCATGTTCTGCGATAATCTGCAATAGAAATTGGCGGGTCAGATCATCCCCTGATTTCAGGTCAACAATCTTCACCTCTCGCCCTGCGCGGATGAACCCCGCAATATCATCAAGCGTCACATAATCGGAGGTCTCAGTATTGTACAGCCTACGGCTGGCATAGCGTTTGATCAATAAAGGCCCTTGTGCCTGTGCCATTTCATCCTCCCTGACTTACTGTCACGCGTGCACCCTAAGGATCAGCCTAAGCAGTCGCAGAAAAAAAACAATAATTGTTTTGCAGATGCAAAAAGGGCAGGCGTTGAAGCCTGCCCTTCTTGGGAGCGCGTTGGAAGGGAGGATACCAACGCGGCACAGAAATCAGTGGCTTATGCAGCTGCAGTGGCTGCTTTCTTTGCTGCTGCAGTTACTTCAGCAGTTGCTTTTTTAACAGCTGCAGAAGCCTCTTCAGTTGCAGACTTACCTGCAGCCATCATCAACTCAACAGTGTCCATCTGAACTTTTTTTGCAACCTCAGCGAAAGCAGCCATGTTTTCCGCTGCAATTTCTGCTTGTGCAGAAGCAAAATCAGTCAGGGCTTTACTGTAATCAGCAGGCTCTTCTTTTGCTTTGACAACAACACCGAGCTTCGCGATGGTGTCTTTTGTCCAACCTACTTGGATCTCAGCGGATTTCTCAGCTGCTTCGAGAGCAACTTTCGAGAACTGCTCGCCCATCGCGGCAGTGTTTTTGAACGCATCGGTCATCGCCGACATGTCCATTGGATAAGCCTTCATCATTTCTTGAAGAACTTGTGTGAATTCGTTTGCGGCGGATTTTGCCATGGTCTCTACTCCAAAAAATATCGCGTGCCTCGCGGGCTACAAGTACTGCATGCGCAATCTATGCCATGCTGCACTGCAGCAAGTCAAGCATTTTTCTGCACCGCAGCAAAAGCCAAAAAATTTTATGGATTATCAGAGTTCTGGCGTTTCCTTGGCGTAGGTGCCGGGGGCTTGCGCCAATATTTTAAATCCCGACTCACCCAAGCTGCGCGCGGCAACACGCTTGCCCGAATGGATGCGCAACCATGCTTCCCACCGTGGCCACCATGATCCTTCTTGGAATTCAGCCTGCTCGCGCCAATCTTTCACGGAAAGGCTAAGATCGTCATTCGTATAGTGACCGTATTTCTTTTTGTTAGGCGGATTAATGATCCCTGCGATATGGCCCGACTGGGACAGGATAAAGGTTTTGTCCTTTGACCCCATTTTTTGCACACCACGATAGCTGTCCTTCCACGCGGCAATATGATCTGCCTCGCACGCAATGGCGCAAAGCGGCAGGTCGACATCACCGACCGTGAGCCTCTTTCCCATCAATTCAAAAGTGCGCTCGGCAAAATCATTGCTTTGGCAAAGGCCACGCAAATATTGCACGGTCATCTTACCTGGCAAATGCGTCCCGTCACTGTTCCAGTAGAGCAGGTCAAAGGCTGGCGGGGCCTCGCCCATCATATAGCTGCGTACCGCTGGGCCGTAAATCAAATCCTTGGCGCGCAAGAAGCTAAAGGTCTTGGCCATATATTTGTTATCAAGCACACCATCTTCGGCAACTTGTCGTTCAATGGCGTCTACAAAGTCATTTTGTAAGAACACCGTAAATTCACCCTGATCGGAAAAATCCGTCAGCGTGGTGAAGAAAGTGGCAGATGAAATCGGCTTTTGGCGGCGTTTCTTCAGCAGCGATAGCGTAAGGCTCAGGGTGGTGCCTGCAATACAATAGCCCACTGCATTGACCGCCTTACTCCCCGTGACCTCTTTGGCCACGTCAATAGCCTTGAGATAGCCTTTCTCGATGTAATCTTCGAGGCCTTTATCTGAATAGGATTTATCAGGGTTCTTCCACGATACTACGAATAAGGTATAGCCTTGATCCACAATCCATCGGATCAAGCTATTTTCGGGGCGCAAATCCATTACGTAATATTTGTTGATCCACGGCGGGAAGATGATCACGGGTTTTTTGTAGACTGTCTCTGTGGTCGGCGCGAATTGCAGCAACTCCATCATTTCGTTGCGATAGATCACAGCGCCTTTTGCGGTTGCGATATTCTTGCCCAATTCAAAGGCCGAGCCATCGGCCAAGGTTGGGAATATCTCGCCCTTATGGGCCTCAATATCGCGCACGAGGTTCTCTAAGCCCTTCACAAGACTTTCGCCCTCAGTTTCCACGGCACGCTCTAATGCGTCGGGGTTTGTGGCCAGAAAATTTGTTGGCGCAAAAAGATCAACCATCTGTTTTGCAAAGAATTCGATTCTCTGCCGATCTTTATGCTCTAGCCCCTCAAGATCCTTCAAAGAGGCCTCTATGGCATTGGCCGAGATCATATATTGCTGTTTGACGTAGTTAAAATAGGGGTGCGTTTTCCACAGCGGATTGGAAAAACGGCGATCATCTGGGGTGTTATCCTCGGGCGGCTCTAGCTTGCCTTGCGCGAGGTTCTGTTGGGCTTCCGCGTAATGGGTGACGGATTCAGCCCAAAATTTAACCTGCCGCTCCATTAATTTTACGGGGTTATTCACCAGTTCCGACCAGTACGCCATGCTGGCTTTCAGATAGAGATCGGGGCCTGGCCCATCAAGGCCAGGGTCGTTTTGACCTTTATTTGCTAAAGCCTTAACCAAACGTTGGCTTAATTCTTCCACTCGTTTGAGATTAGTGTTCAGCTTTTCTAAATGATCACCCACGGCCCTTGTCTCCTCACGACGTACAGTCAGTTTGCTTGCCTTTATCCGAAAAATGCTGCATTTGCATAGAGAGGCTTTACCAAGGTGAGGGGGTGAAGCTGATTTTTCGCAGGACACACTAGAAGTGCCCGACCAAGATTTTGGAGATACGGATCCGATGCGACAGCTTCTCACCTATGATCTTATGGAAACCATGCGCGTGACCAATCAATGGCTTGGATCAACGGCGCGGGCGATGTGCTCCTATCCACAATTTGGGCTTGTGGCAAATCCCGCCATCCAAATGACCGCCGCTTGGGGCGAGGTCATGGAGCGCAGCTTTGCGCGCATGGCCGTAAAACCCGATTGGGGAATTCGTTCAATTACGCTCAGCGATGGCCGTGATCACGCTGTTAGCCCAAATGTGGTTCTTTCAAAGGCTTTTGGCGATTTGTTGCACTTTGCCGTAGCGGAACGGAACGCAATGATGCGCAAAGTCTTGTTAGTCGCCCCTATGTCCGGCCATTATGCGACGCTTCTACGTTCGACTGTTATTAGCTTGTTGCCGGATTGCGATGTCTATGTCACCGATTGGCGTAATGCCCGCGACATTCCTGTCAGCGCGGGCAAGTTTGATGTCGAGGATTACACCCTCTATCTGGTGGATTTCATGCGTCACGTAGGGCCAGACACCCATGTCATCGCGGTCTGCCAACCCGCCCCGCTGACCTTAGCCGCGACCGCTTATCTGGCCGAGGAAGACCCGAAGGCACAGCCCCGCTCATTGACCCTGATCGGGGGGCCAATCGACCCAGAAGCCGCCCCAACGGATGTCACCGATTTTGGCAATCGCGTCACCATGGGTCAGTTGGAACAGTATATGTTGCAGAGAGTGGGGTTCAAATACGCAGGCGCGGGCCGCATGGTCTATCCGGGCCTGCAACAGCTTGGCTCGTTTATGGCGATGAACGCGGAAAAACACAGCCGCGCCTTCACCGAGCAGATCCTTCGTGTGGCCAAGGGCGAGGCATCTGACAATGACAAGCACAACCGCTTCTACGATGAATATCTTGCAGTGATGGATATGCCTGCGGAGTTCTACCTCTCAACCGTGGATCGTATCTTCAAAAAGCGCGAAATTGCGAAGAACACCTTCACCGTTGCGGGTAAGCCTGTCGATATCGGCAAAATCACTTCGGTTGCGGTGAAAACCGTTGAGGGTGGCAAGGATGATATTTCCGCCCCAGGCCAATGTGTTGCTGCACTAGATCTTTGCACGGGCCTTCCAGACAGCAAAAAGGCGAGCCACCTCGAGCCTGATGCAGGCCATTACGGGATTTTTGCAGGCAAAAGCTGGCGCAACAATATCCGCCCGCTTGTTCTGAATTTCATTGACGCAAACAATAAGTCCGCGAAGATTAAAGCCATCAGTTAAACCGCGCTTTCCAGCATTTCATCCAGCCTGCGCGCCAAAAGATCGAGACAATGCAGGCTGGAAAAGCGGTGATCCTCACCTTTGACCAATTCCAAATGTAAATCTTCGCAGTCCAAATGCGCCAAGAGGCGCAAAGCCAACGCTTGATCCACCGCCTCATCCTCTGTGCCTTGTAAAAGGCGCACGGGGGCCTCAATGGCCAAAGGGCTGCGCAGGACCAAGTTCTTGCGTCCATCCTCGATCATGCGCTTGGTGACTATCATCGGCGCGCCATAGTCTGAGGGCAGCGCGGTCTGTCCCTGCCCCATGACTTCAGCGCGTTGATTTTCGGTAAAACTGGCCCAAAACCCATCTTCGGTAAAATCAGGGGCAGCGGCAATTCCAATCAGCCCTGCAATCCGTCCGGGGTTTCGGCGCGCCATCAACAGCGAAATCCATCCCCCCATGGAAGACCCCACCAAAACCACCCGCTTCGGGGCAAGGCGATCTAAAACCTCGGCTGCATCTTGGGCCCAATCGCCAATACAACCCTCGGTGAACCCGCCGCTGCTTTCGCCATGGCCAGAATAATCAAACCGTAGAAAAGCACGGCCACGGGATTTGGCATAATCCTCTAGGAATACGGCCTTGGTTCCCGCCATGTCTGAGCGTAAGCCGCCCAAAAACACCACCATCGGATGAGTGCCTTCGGTCATATGATAGGCGATGCGGCGAGATTTCGTGGTGATCAGATAGTCGGGCATAGTGTTTCTTTCATGTGCGGGCATATGCCCCTCCATGCCAAAAACCTGCCCCCCCGCGCAAGAGTTGACACCACATCAAAGCCGCGCCAAAAGACCAAGCAACACTTAACCCGCAACCGGGCGTTTCGTAGGCGCCAAACTGACGAGAAGCTATGGCGATGCCACAGATTTCCCTAACATTTCCCGATGGCAATTCCCGCAGCTACGAGGCTGGCGTCACAGCTGCCGAGGTGGCCGAAAGCATCGCAAGCTCGCTTGCCAAAAAGGCGATCAGCGCCACGGTGAACGGAGCGCATTACGACTTGGCTTGGCCAATTGATACCGATGCCAGCATCGCGATCAAGACCATGAAGGACAATGACGCCGAAGCTTTGGAGCTGATCCGTCACGACTTTGCCCATGTGATGGCACGTGCCGTTCAAGAGATCTGGCCAAATGTAAAAGTGACAATCGGCCCCGTCATTGAAAATGGCTGGTATTACGATTTCGACCGCAAAGAGCCCTTCACCCCAGATGATCTGGGTCGGATTGAGGCGAAGATGAAAGAGATCATCAACGCCCGCGATGCTGTGCGCACAGAAATCTGGGATCGCGCACGCGCAATCGCCCATTACGAAGCGGCAGACGAACCTTATAAGATCGAACTGGTTGGGATGATCCCAGAGGATCAACCCGTGCGGATGTATTGGCACGGAGATTGGCAAGACCTCTGCCGTGGCCCGCATTTGCAGCACACGGGGCAATTGCCCGCTGATGCGTTTAAATTGATGAAACTCGCAGGCGCATATTGGCGCGGTGACAGCAACCGCCCAATGTTGCAGCGCATCTATGGTGTCGCGTTCAAAAACCGCGATGACCTCAAGGCCCATCTGACTTTCTTGGAAGAAGCTGAAAAGCGCGACCACCGCCGGTTAGGGCGCGAGATGAACTTGTTCCATATGCAGGAAGAAGCCCCAGGTCAGGTGTTTTGGCACCCTAATGGGTGGCGCATCTACACGGCGCTGCAAGATTACATGCGCCGCCGTCAGCAAGATGGCGGCTATGTGGAGGTTAACACCCCGCAAGTGGTTGACCGCCGCCTTTGGGAGGCCTCGGGTCACTGGGAAAAATACCAAGAGAATATGTTCATCGTGGAAGTGGACGAAGACCATGCCCGCGAAAAGGCCATTAACGCCTTGAAGCCGATGAATTGCCCCTGCCACGTGCAGATTTTCAATCAGGGCATGAAATCCTATCGCGACCTGCCGTTGCGGATGGCAGAATTTGGATCATGTAACCGATACGAACCATCAGGTGCCTTGCACGGCATCATGCGCGTGCGTGGCTTTACCCAAGATGACGCGCATATCTTCTGCCGCGAAGCGCAGATTGAGGATGAAACAAAGCAATTCATCAAATTGCTTTCGTCGGTTTATAGAGATCTTGGGTTTGAGAAATTCCGCGTGAAATTCTCTGACCGCCCCAACACCCGCGCGGGCAGCGATGAGGTTTGGGATAAGGCAGAAGCGGCGCTGAAATCCGCCACCAAAGCGGCGGGATATGACTATGAGCTGAATCCTGGCGAAGGGGCATTTTACGGTCCGAAACTGGAATTCGTGCTGACCGATGCCATTGGACGCGATTGGCAATGCGGCACATTGCAGGTGGATTTCGTTCTGCCCGAACGTCTGGACGCAACCTATATCGGTGAGGATGGCGCGAAACACCGCCCCGTCATGCTGCACCGCGCAATTTTGGGCAGCTTTGAGCGTTTCATCGGCATCTTGATCGAGAACTTCTCGGGCCGCCTGCCCTTCTGGTTGGCGCCGCGTCAAGTTGTGGTTGCCTCTATCGTCTCCGAGGCTGATGGTTTTGTGGATGAGATTGTCGCGCTGCTCAAAAGACGGGGCGTGCGCGCCGAGGCCGATAAGCGCAACGAAAAGATCAATTATAAAATCCGCGAGCATTCTACAGGAAAGGTGCCTGTGATTTTGGCCGTTGGACGCAAAGAGATGGAAGATCGCAGCGTGACCTTGCGCCGCTTGGGTGAAAACCAAACATCCGTTCAGCCCGCAGATGCCGTGGTCGATGCCTTGGCGGCCGAAGCAATTGCGCCTGATCTGCACAGCTAATTTATAAAAGCGCGGCTTTTACATTTGCACCCCATCCCAGATAAAGCGCCCCGTTATCCGCAAGGATGACGGGGCGTTTCATGAGCGCGGCATGGGTCGCCAACAGCGCCTTTGGGTCAATGGCGCGCGTAGCCTCATTCAGACCGCGCCATGTTGTGGATTTACGATTAATGAGGGCATCCGCTCCAAATTCTGCCAACAACTGCGAAATCTCAGCATCGCTCAACGGGGTTTCGCGCAGGTCGCGCAACGCGGCGCTATGACCTGCTGCGGTCAATTCCTTCGCCGCCGCGCGGCATGTGTCACAATTTTTTAGCCCAATAATCTGCATCTGTGCCTCTTTTTTATTCTACAAACCACAGGATAGGGCCGCAGGCGCTGGGTTCCAAAGAGTTTTTCTTGATTTTTAGTAAAACCAAGGCACTCTCTTGGTGTGCCTCTAGGTCACCGGTTGAACTGCTTTTGAGACGGCAGCAAAGGTATGGTCATCGGCCCTGGCTGCACTCCACGCGCAGACACGCTCGTGGGATTGAGACTTGAGATAGGAAAGATACGAAAATGCCCACTGGTACTGTAAAATGGTTCAACACCGCCAAAGGTTACGGGTTTATCGCGCCTGATGGCGGCGGCAAAGATGTGTTCGTGCATATCTCTGCAGTTGAACAAGCGGGGATGAAAGAATTAGCCGATAACACGAAAATCAGCTTTGAGCTTCGTGAAGGCCGCGATGGTCGGGCCTCTGCGGTCGATCTGAAAATTCTCTGACGTCAAAACCCCGCGCGCAAGGCAGCCACACCACTTTGCGCGCATGGCCCCCTAGGCCGTGATGGCCCGCGCGATCATGACCCCACCCCATGCGGCAACCCCTGTCAGCGTGGCACCCCAAATCACATCCATCACCACCATTTGCGGGTGCCAGTCACGCATAACCGCCCAAGAGGTGAATTCATACGTGCCGTAAGCCACAAAACCCAAAATTGCGCCATTGATCAGGGCAAGGCTTGGCGTATCTGCCCGCAAGGCAGGGGCAGAGGCAAAATAAAGGATGCCTCCCATATAGGTCAGATAAAAGAGGATTGCGGGCAACAGGCGAAACCCACCTTCATAGAGAAAATCACCAATATGCCGGGCAAAGACGGGCTGTAACACTGTGTTCAACATCACCGCATCAGCGATGAGGAAGATCAAAGATGTCGCCAAAAATAGGATCAATAGGGTCATAAGGTGCCGCCTTTTCGCGCTACGTCCCGCATTGAACAACCTAGCTGTGGTTTAGAATAAGGCAAAATTTTAGGCCCGCACCAGTTCATGCACCACGCAGGCGGGGCCATCCTCGCGCAAAGAATGCCGCCACGCCTCGCGCCAATCGCTTTCGGCTATTTCAGGAAAATAGGCGTCTGCCGCCTCTATCACCAAATCAACCTCAGTGACCAAAAGCCTGTCTGCCATGGGCAGCATTTGCGCATAAATCTGGGCGCCACCAATCCCGTAGATCCGCGGATACCCTGCGGTTCGCGCCAGCTCAATCGCTGAATCGACAGAGGCCACAACAGTATCATGCAGCGATTTATCACGGCTGACCACGATGTTGAGGCGGTTTTTCAGCGGCTTAAACGGCAGGCTTTGCCATGTGTTGCGGCCCATAATCACGGCCCCGCCCATGGTTTCGCGTTGGAAAAAGGCCAAATCTTCGGGCGCGTGCCACGGGATTGTGTTGCCTTTACCAATCGCGCCGTTCTGCGCCCGCGCCACCACAAGTGAAATCATGACCGCCTCCCTAAACCGCCACAGGCGCTTTGATGGCGGGATGGGGATCATACCCTTCGATGATAAAATCATCGTAGCGGAAATCGAAAATCGACCCGACATCGCGCGCAAGCCGCAAGGTCGGCGCAGGGCGACTGTCGCGCGACAGCTGTTCTTTGACTTGATCCATATGGTTCGAATAGATGTGACCATCCCCAATGGAATGCACAAATTCACCGGGCTTATAGCCCGTGACATGGGCCAGCATCACCGCAAGCAAGGCATAAGAGGCAATGTTAAACGGAACCCCTAAAAACATATCTGCCGAACGCTGGTAAAGCTGCAGGCTCAGCCGCCCGTTCAAGATTTTCACCTGCCACAGCGTATGGCAGGGCGGCAGGGCCATTTGATCCACCTCGCCAGGGTTCCAAGCAGACACAATCAGGCGGCGGCTGTCAGGCGTTCGTTTGATCATCTCAACCAAATTCGAAATCTGATCAACCGATCCAATCGACACGGCGCCATCTGCGCCACGCGCAACCTTTGGGAAATGTCGCCATTGGTGGCCGTAAACAGGGCCAAGATCGCCCTTCTCATCGGCCCATTCATCCCAGATAGACACGCCATTTTCTTTGAGATAGCCAATATTCGTGTCGCCTGCGAGGAACCATAACAACTCGTGGATGATGGATTTCAGATGCAGCTTTTTGGTTGTGATGAGCGGAAAAGTTTCGCTCAAATCATAGCGCGCTTGCAGGCCGAAATAGCTGCGCGTGCCCGTGCCTGTGCGGTCGGTTGTATCCACGCCCTTTTCAAGGATCAGCGCCAATTGGTCATGATATTGCTGCATCGCCACACATCCACAGGTTGGGCCATCGTTACGCTATATATTGAAACGATTTTAGCACAAACCGCAATATCGGGTAGGGCATTTCTTGCCCCCGCCCCCTGTAATTCTGCAAATTTCACGCTAAGCTTGAAGCAACGCGAAATTTCACGAGGGAGACAGCCGTGGCAATCCGATATCTTCATACAATGGTGCGCGTCAAAGACCTTGAAGCAACCCAAAAATTCTTTGCGCTCTTGGGCCTAAAGGAGACGCGGCGCTCTGATTATGAAAGCGGGCGCTTCAGCCTGATCTTCATGGCCCCTGAAGGCCAAGAGGAATGTCCCGTTGAACTGACCTATAACTGGGACGGTGATGATGGGCTGCCATCAGATAGCCGCCATTTTGGGCATCTCGCCTATGAGGTGGATGATATCTACGCGATGTGTCAGCACTTGATGGATAATGGCGTGACAATCAATCGCCCCCCGCGCGATGGTCGTATGGCCTTTGTGCGCTCACCCGATAATATCTCGGTCGAATTGCTTCAAAAAGGGGCGGCACAAGAGCCCGCTGAACCATGGGCTTCGATGCCAAATATCGGGCATTGGTAAGGGCCGCACTCATAATTGGGGTAGCTTTGCTGCTGCCCCAATCGGCCACAGCTTGCCGCTTGGCCTTGGCCCTTGGGTTGGATGCATCGGCATCGGTTGACAGTGATGAACACAGGCTGATGCGCGCGGGCCTTGCCAATGCGTTGACAAGCCCAGTTGTCATGACCGCACTGTTTGACAGCGCGGCACCTGTGGCCATCTTGGTGTATGAGTGGTCAGGGAGAAGGCAACAGCAAGTTTTGGTTGACTGGACGATCCTCGACACCCCAACAACCCTCACCGCTGTTGCTGCCAAAATTGTAGCCGCTCCGCGCGGGGATGATGAATTTCCAACCGCACTTGGATACGCGCTTGGCTTTGGAGCCACGCAATTAGCCGCCGCACCTGCCTGTGATTTTTTTACGCTCGACATCTCTGGGGATGGTGGAAACAACGAGGGATTTCAACCAAGCCATGCTTTTGCCCATTTCCCCTTTGACGGTGTGACTGTGAACGGGTTGGCGATTGGGGGTGCGGCGGTTGATATTGTCGAATATTACCAACGCGAAATCTTGCGCGGGCCGGGTGCCTTTATCGAACAGGCGCGCGATTACCAAGATTTTGAAGCCGCCATGTTGCGCAAACTCGAACGCGAATTGCGCCCCATGATGTTGGGCCGCCTTTAATCCGCGCGCAAAGACTTGGAAAGCCCCAAAAAAATGCAAATTATATGCAAGTTTTGAGTATATTTCGGGTGATTTGCGCATGCTTGATCGAACTGACCGCCGCTTATTGCGTGCCTTGCAACAAAATGGCGCAATGACGGCGCAGGAGATGAGGCGCCATCTTAGTCTTTCGACCTCTCAAGCAGGTCGGCGGCGACAAAAGCTAGAACAAACAGGCGTGCTGCGCGCGGTTACCATAGATATTGCACCAGAGGCCTGCGGCCTCTCCGTGCAGGCGTTTTTGACACTCATCCGCAGCGCCCATGATCCTGCCTTGATGGATGATTTCAAGCGATTGCTGCACAGCACCCCTGAAATCGTTTCAGCTTTTGATGTCACAGGCTCTGCAAACACAATCCTGCGCGTTTGGTGCAGCGATCTAGACGCGCTACGCGAGCTTATTGATACCATCATCTTACCCCATCCGATAGTCGAGAAACTGCACACCGAGGTCGTGATGGCGCAAATCAAGCCAGACAGTGCCTTGCCGCTCTGATCCACTCGTGTCAAAGTTGCACTCAAGACGAACGCAACCTCCCCCACGCAAAGGACAGGCCGATGGAAAGCCTGCTTTTACAGGCGACAATCTATCTTTCTGCGATGGTGATCGCTGTGCCCCTGACCGTGCGGTTTGGTCTGGGGTCGGTCTTGGGGTATTTGCTTGCTGGCATCGCGATTGGCCCATTGATTGGGTATATTGGGTCGGACACGGATGACCTCCAACATTACGCCGAATTTGGCGTGGTGCTGATGTTGTTTCTGATCGGTCTAGAGCTAGAGCCGCGCAATCTTTGGGATATGCGGCAACGCTTGATTGGTTTGGGCGGGGCGCAGGTTGTTTTGACAACCTTTGTGCTTGCAGGGGTCGCGCTGCTCTTTGGCTTGCAATGGCAATTGGCCTTGGCAACAGGGATGATCTTGGCCCTGTCTTCGACCGCGATTGTGCTACAGACGCTCAGCGAAAAGGGATTGATGAAAACCAACGGCGGCCGCGGCGCGTTTTCTGTGCTTATGACCCAAGATATTGCAGTCATTCCGATGTTGGCGTTCCTTCCCCTTTTGGCCGTGTCGGGCAGTTTAAGTTTTGCGCAAGACGGCTCGATCCAACGCGCCACCGATACGGCGGATCATGGGGCCCATTCCTTCTCACTGATCGAAGGACTGCCGGGATGGGGGGTGACGCTGGTCACAATTGCCGCCATCGCGCTTGTGATCCTTGCGGGGCATTTCCTATCCCGCCCCCTGTTCCACTTTATCCACATGGCGCGTTTGCGCGAGGTCTATACCGCGGTGGCCCTCGTGATCGTTGTTGGAATCGCGGCCCTGATGATCTTGGTTGGGCTTTCGCCCGCGCTTGGGGCGTTTATTGCGGGCGTTGTCCTTGCCAACTCCGAATTCCGCCATGAGTTAGAGGCCGATATCGCCCCGTTCAAAGGCCTGCTCTTGGGGCTGTTCTTTATCACAGTGGGCGCAGGTATAAATTTCGGCACGCTGTTTTCTGCCCCCCTCACGATTTTGGGTCTGACCTTCGGAATGATGGTGCTCAAAGGGGTGATCCTTTTGGCCATCGGGTTTGCCTTTGGAATGCGCAAAAAAGACCTGTCGCTCTTCACGCTAGGCCTCGCGCAGGCGGGTGAGTTTGGCTTTGTTTTGATCTCATTCTCAGTTCAGCAATCAGTGATGACCGATACAACAGGCGAAATGCTTTTATTGGTTGTGGCGCTATCCATGCTGCTGACGCCTTTGGCCTTCATTCTATATGACAGACTTGCGCATCGGTTGGCTGATACAGGCACCGCCCCAGAGGCCGATGAAATTGGGGAAACCGCACCGATCATCATTGCAGGCGTGGGACGATTTGGTCAGGTGGTCAATCGTGTCGTTCAAGGTGCAGGATTTAAGACTGTAGTGCTCGATGCCGATTTGTCGGTCATCCAACTGATGCGCAGCTTTGGTTTTAAGGCATTCTTCGGTGACCCGACCCGCCCCGACCTCTTGACCGCGGCAGGGTTAGAAGAGGCCAAGGTTCTTGTCGTTGCAGTCGACCACAGGGCAAGCACGGTGCGTCTTGTCACCTATGCGCGCCGCATCAGGCCCGATCTGCATATCACCGCACGGGCTCATGATCGGCTTCATGTATACGAGCTTTACAAGGCAGGCGCAGATCATATCGTGCGTGAGATGTTCGACAGCTCACTGCGGGCCGCGCGCTATGTGCTTGAGGATATGGGCCTGTCTGATTACGAGGCGCATGAAATAGAGGTGGCCTTTTACCGCCATGACCGTCAAAATCTGCGCGATTTGGCGGAACTGTGGAAACCAGGCGTGCCGATTCCCGAGAACCCCGCCTATATGGAGCGCGCACGCGAATTGAACGCGAACCTTGAGGCGGCGCTTCTCAGCGCATTGGACGAAGCCACGCGTGAGAACGCCATAGGGCAAGGCCCGGCGGATCGCCGCCGAGCGCGCGATGATGCCAGCGCGCTTTCAGGGAAGCTGCCGCGCGGCGGTGCCCGGGATGCCTCTTAACCTGCGCTGACGCCAGCTTCGGCGAAGCTAGCCATGCCTGAATGACAGACAAGCGCCCCTTTGACTATTTGAATAGCCAAGGCAGCCCCGCTGCCCTCACCAAGACGCAATCCAAGGTTCAGCAAAGGCTCTTTGCCAATCGCGTCAAGCAATTTGCGATGTCCCCCCTCCGCCGAGAGATGGCCTGCAACACAATGATCCAACGCACCCTTCTTGGCCCGTTCTAAACACGCGGCTGCCGCACTGCAGATAAACCCATCAAGGATGACAGGGATACAGTTTGCGCGCGCGGAGGCAATCGCACCTGCCATTGCAGCAATCTCGCGTCCGCCCAAGCACCGCAAAGCCATCAGTGGATCGCTCTGCGCCTCAGGGTTCGTGGCAATCCCGCGCACCACCACATCCGCCTTGCGCGCAAGGCCTGCGTCATCCACGCCCGTGCCACGACCAATCCAATCCGCTACTGGGCCCCCAAACAGCGCGCAAGCTATCGCCGCAGCAGCAGTGGTGTTGCCAATGCCCATTTCACCCAACACCAAAAGGTCAGAGGCCGGATCAACAGCCCCCCAGCCTGTTGAGAATGCAGCCAAAAACGCGGCCTCATCCATTGCGGGGCCTTGCGTGAAATCTGCGGTTGGCTGATCAAGATGAAGCGCGTGAACATCCATCTTCGCGCCGGCAAGTTTGGACAGTTGATTGATCGCCGCCCCGCCCGCCTCGAAATTGGCAACCATCTGCACTGTGACTTCAGCAGGAAAGGCACTGACGCCATGAGCCGTGATCCCGTGGTTCCCAGCAAAGACAATGACCTGTGGGGCGTCAATTTGCGCGCGCGCATTGCCTCTCCACCCGCAGTACCAGATCGCCACCCCCTCAAGCCGCCCCAAAGCGGCAGGGGGCTTGGTCAATTGGCTGTTGCGCAACTCGGCAGCCTCCAACGCGGTTGCATTAGGTTTGGGGGCTGCGGCAAGGGTCGCGCGAATATCGGCAAGGGTCTCAAATTGCATGACGAGCTTTTTTTACTAGATCAAAGGATTGCATGCTGCCTCCCCTATCCGATAGACAATGGCGGGGACAACAGGAACATCGCAAGAATGACCTATAATTTTCTTCAGGCAAACCGACCAAAACTAGGCGATATCGTCGTTGCTTTTGCGCTTTTAAGCCGCCTTTCCCTGCCGTTCAAACCCGATTACACGCGCGGCGCAGAAGCCGCATGGGCCTATCCGCTTGTTGGCGCCGCCATCGGTGCGATTGGGATGGGGCTTGGCGGTGCGGCTTTAGGACTTGACCTGCCGCTCAGCGTTGCGGGCTTAATCACACTTGCCGCCCTCATCCTCAGCTCTGGCGCGATGCATGAAGACGGTCTCTCAGATGTAGCTGATGGGTTTTGGGGCGGCTGGAGCGTGGAAGATCGCCTGAACATTATGAAAGACAGCCATGTCGGCGTATACGGGGTCATTGCACTGACTTTATCGCTGCTACTTCGGGCAAGCCTAATTATTACGGTTTTGCCGCAAGCCCCTCTCGCCGTGATTGCCATCGCTGCATTAAGCCGCGCCCCCATGGTCGTGCTGATGCGCCTTTTACCCAACCCCCGCGCCAAGGGCCTATCGCACAGCATAGGCACCCCGTCTAACGTGACCACCGGCGGCGCGGTTATACTGGCCTGCCTGATAACGTTGGGCCTCATCGGGCCGCTTTCAGGCGTCTTTGTGATTGGCGTTGCAGCCTTGGCGGCATTTGGCCTTGGCCTGTTGGCTAAGGTCAAAATTGGGGGGCAAACAGGGGATGTGTTGGGTGCAAGCCAACAGATAACAGAAATTGTCGCCTTGGCGGCAATTGCTGCTATCTTATAACGAAAACGCCGCTCAAAGTTCCCTTCACGCGGCGCATCCAATGTTTTGAAAAAAGCTTAGGCAGCGCGGGCTGTCAAAACCTCACCCACGCGCTGCTGCGCGCCGAGCTCATCCATGCCTTGCACAGCTGCCAACTCACGGGTCAAACGCTCAAGCGCCGCTTCATACAGCTGACGCTCAGAATAGCTTTGTTCACGCTGGTCATCCGCACGATGCAAATCGCGCACCACTTCGGCAATCGCGATCAAATCGCCTGAATTGATCTTTTGCTCATATTCTTGCGCACGGCGCGACCACATGGCCCGCTTAACCCGCGCTTTGCCTTTCAGCGTATCAAGCGCCTTGGACACAACATCGGGGCTCGACAGCGAGCGCATCCCAATCTCAGTGGCTTTTGCGGTTGGCACACGCAGGGTCATTTTGTCTTTTTCAAACGAGATCACGAACAGCTCCAAATTGATGCCAGCAATCTCTTGCTCTTCAATCGAGATGATCTGACCCACACCATGGGCGGGATAGACCACGTAGTCATTGGAGCTGAATTCCTGCGATTTACGCGACTTGCTCATAAGCAGTGTTTCCTTTGCACGGGCCACCCACGGCAATCAGCCGAAAAAGCCGTATGCAGAAAAGGGCTGCTTTTCTACATTGGCGATTGTTACGGAATGTGAGTCGATGGCCTAAGCCCGTGAATATGTTGGTTTGGGCAGTGATTCCAAAAAAAGCTAGTAGATTAACTGTAACACAAAATTACGGTGTTTCAAAGTTGGCGCAGTAAAACTGCCCTAATTTCCCTATTTTTTCAAAGCGATTTGTGCAGATTTAATAGCCAGCGCAAACAGAACGAGGGCGAATCGGTATAAGAATCGTCGCGCCCTTTCTCTATCAATTAACCACCTTCACCGGGCTTTTCGGAAAACAGATCCATTTTGCCCGGCTTACCATCCATCTCCTCTGCCTCGGGCAGCGGGTCTTTCTTGGTGATGATCACAGGCCATGCTTCTGACCATTTGCGGTTAAACTCAACCCACGGTTCCATATCTGGCTCAGTGTCGGGGCGGATCGCATCGGCAGGGCATTCAGGCTCGCAGACGCCGCAATCGATACATTCGTCTGGATGGATGACCAACATATTCTCGCCCTCGTAGAAGCAATCCACGGGGCATACCTCAACGCAGTCTGTATATTTGCATGCAATGCAATTGTCGGTCACGACATAGGTCATAGGGTCATCACTCTTTTCAAAAGATCATGCGGCATGGGTTTACTGCCCTGTCGCCCATCATTCAAGCACCCCTTGGCGCAAAGAAATAGCCTGTCGCCTTTCGCGTTTTGAGGGGCGTCCATGTCCCTCCATCTGGGGCTTTTCTGGAACAGTTTCTTTGATCTCGCTCAAATCGGCGTAACAGGCCTGCGCCTCCGAGACGGGGCCGCGGCGGTCGGGCAAGGATATAACCCGCACCACGCGCACCGTCTGGCCTTGCGCGAAGGTGAGAACATCCCCCGCGCCGATGGCAGTTGCGGGTTTAGTAACCCGCGCGCGGTTCACCCGCACCGCCCCCTCCTCAACAATACGGGTGGCGAGGCTGCGGGTTTTGAAGAACCGCGCGTGCCACAGCCATTTATCAATCCGCAAGGTCGGGCGGGGTTGGGTCAACCTTTCTCCTTCAGACCCATCAAGGCCTGCGCAAATGGGTTATCGGGATCAATGCGATCTTTTTTCTCGGGCTTGGCGCTGAAACTGCGCGCGGCCTCAGGCTTGCCGCCCTGACCCTTCCCTTTGGGCCCGCGCTGTGGCTTGCCACCTTTGCGCGGAGGCCGTCCTGATCCATCCGCCTCCCCCGCACCTTCACGGCGCGGGTTTGGTTTACGATCCCGCCGTAGTGGCGCCCATTTGAAGTTATAGAAAACTTCCATCTCTGGGGCATCTTCTGGGGCATCGGTTGCAGCAGCATCTGCCACCTGTGGCACTTCGGCGGTTGGCTCAGGGGTGGTTTCGGCGGGTTTCGCATCCATGGCGGCATCAGGCGCTGCGATCTCGGCGGGGGCATCAACCACCGCCTTAACCTTCACCCGTTCGCCCCTCTCAGCGCGATAGCCAAGACCTGTCATCAAATCCGCGAATTGCTCCAGCGTGAGGCCCGTGATGGACAGCATATCTGCATTGCCCTCGAATCCTGCTCGGCTGTCTTCCTTGCGCAGCATGTCAGCGAGACGTTCAAGCATATCAATACGGATCGCACGCGTGCCAGCGGGACGGTAACCTGACATTGTGAAATACCCCTCTGGCGCTTCTGCGTCATTGGGAATTGTCACGAGCCCCGGAGGGGGGCTTTCGGGGAATTGATCCAACTTGCCCGCCAACGCCCACAGAACCAAGCGCAACCGCGTCGGCGCGGGTTTCAGCAAGGCAGGCATGAATACTGTGAACTGACCAAAGCGCACCCCATGTTTGCGCAAGAGCGCGCGTGCCTCTTGATCAAGGGCTTTGACATCTTCTGTGACATCGCTGCGCGGCAAGATGCCCATGGCCTCAGACAGGCGGAAGGCAAAACCGCGCGCAAGCCCCGTGATGCCCTCATCTTTTTGCATCGCCAACATAGGCTCAAACAGGGCCGCAATTTTGCGATCAATAAAATGCTGCAAGCGCCGCTGCACTTTCTGGATAACCTCAGGGCCAGCGTCCTCATCAACAAAGGCCTCAGCCACGGGGCGTGTTGCGTCACTGCCAAGGGTGAGCTTGCCAACCGCCGATTGGCCCCACATCAGCCCACCTTGCTCGGTGAAGTCAAATTCCGTGTCGGGTGCATTATACAGACGATCTGCGCGCAGATGCAGCTCGGGCTTGAGGGCAGCCACGGCGGCTTGGCGCAAAGTTTTCGCCTCATCAGGGGTGGCGGCACTATCTTGGCGGAAGCGGAACCCGTCCAAACGACCAATGAATTGGCCCTCTACGGTGACTTCCCCGTTTTCATTCACTTCGGCCACAAGGCTCTCCTTCTGTTTCAATCGCCGCATCAAAATCGATGTGCGCCGATCGACAAATCTTTGGGTCAGTCGCTCATGGAGCGCATCTGACAAGCGGTCTTCTACCGCACGGGTTTCCTCGCGCCAATACGCGACATCATCCACCCAAGCAGCACGTTGTGCGACAAATGTCCATGTGCGGATATAAGCCAAGCGTTTCGATAATGTGTCAATGTCGCCATCTTGCCGATCAATCCGCTTTACCTGCCGCGCAAGCCAATCATCAGGCACGCGGCCCAATTCATGCAAATATTGAAAGATACCCGCCAAGAGGCTGCTATGCTCAGCGGGGCTAATCCCCCGAAAATCAGGGATACAGCATACATCCCACAAAAGCCGCACATCTTGGGCATCTCTGATCCGATGGGTCACATCGGCCCGTTCCGAAAGCGTCCGCAGCGCGATGACATCATCGGCTGCACGCGCCCGCGTCAGCCATTCATTGTCGGTTTGCGCCTCTAAAGACATCAAAAGACGCGAAATTGATCCGAATGACAGGCGACTGTTGCGCCATTGCAATTTGCGGATGGGGGCAAAACGATGCTCGGTGATGGCTTTGGCCACTTCGTCATCTAATGGGTTTGCCTCGCCCGTGACACCAAATGTACCTGGCAAAGTATGACGGCCCGCGCGGCCCGCAATCTGACCCAATTCGTTCGGGGCCAAATCGCGCATCTTGCGGCCATCAAATTTGCGCAGACCCGAAAAGGCCACGTGCTTTATATCCAGATTAAGCCCCATGCCAATGGCATCCGTAGCCACCAGAAATTCCACATCGCCATTTTGATACAAATCGACCTGTGCATTGCGTGTGCGCGGGCTAAGCGCACCCATCACAACCGCAGCACCGCCCTTTTGGCGGCGCAAAAGCTCGGCAATGGCATAGACGTTTTCAACCGAGAACCCGACAATGGCCGAGCGCGGCGACATGCGCGACAGTTTCTTTGAGCCAGTATAGGTCAGGTCAGAAAAGCGTTCTCGGCTCAGGAATTGCGCCTTCGGCACAAGCGCCGCGATTGCGCCCCGCATTGTATCTGCGCCCAGAAACAACGTCTCATGCAGGCCCCGCGCATGAAGCAAGCGATCGGTAAAGACATGGCCCCGCTCTGGATCAGCACAAAGTTGGATTTCATCCACAGCCAAAAAATCGCATGCGTGATTTGTGGGCATCGCCTCGACTGTGCAGACCCAATATTGCACGCGGTCGGGGATTATGCGCTCTTCGCCCGTGATCAGCGCGACCACGGAAGGGCCGCGTATGGCCACGATGCGATCATAGACTTCGCGCGTCAATAGGCGCAAAGGCAGGCCAATTACGCCGGTGCGATGCGCCAACATCCTCTCGATGGCGTAATGGGTTTTGCCCGTATTGGTGGGGCCTAATACGGCAGCGATCCGCCCTTGGCCCATCAATGTGCCCGTCATGCCGCCTATCTTGCCCGTTTTAGGCAGAGCCCTGCCCGCCTCCTGCCTAGAGGCTGATTCCTTCAAGCTGGCGCTCCAGCCGCTCCACTGCCTGTTCTAGGTCGGGGCGATGCGGATGTATAGCGCGCGCGGCGCGAAAAGCGTCCAAAGCATGGGAATAGGCCTCGACCTGCTCCATGATCATGCCCAAACCCGTGAGCGCCCCAAAATGATTGGGGTTCAGGGCCAAAGTGCGCGCGATATCATCAAGGCTTGGGCCATAATCGCGCATTTCATAAAATAGGGTCGCGCGCGCGTTCCAGCCTTCCGCAAATTCAGGCGCATGATCGGTCAAGGCCGTCAAATGGGTCAATGCAGCGGTATAATCCCCCCGTGCCATGGCCTGCCTGCCACGGCGCAGCAACAAATCCATCGCGGAAGAGCCCGAGCGCGACCAAAGGTTTAGGATTTCGGCTTCGACCCGTTCCCAATCGGGCAAAACGGGGCTTTGCAACTCGCTCAACAGGGAGGCGAGCCTTGCATCGGATGCAGCCTCCTCACTTGGTGCAGCAGGGGCAGATTGTGCGAGGGCAGCACCGCAGAGGGCCGTATTTATTGAAAATACCGCGATCAGGATGTTGAAGCTGATCCGAAATAGCCACATCATAGGTGAGAAGTTAGCAGCCAATCACGCGACATCCAGTCCTGATTTTCAAAATCCTTGCGGTGAGGCCGCGTTATGAAAGAGAAATTCCAATGTCCGATTTGATTGCCGCAGCCGTGGATGCAATCGCCAAAAAACTGGTCAAACCTTACGATGGCGCGGCAAAATTCGTGATCGAGGGGGCAGGTTGTGTGATTATCCAAGGCGCAGACGTGCGCCCCAGTGACGAGGCTGAACCTGCCGATGTGACCATGCGTGCAACATCAGAGGTGTTCCAAGACATCCTCGCAGGGCGATTAAACCCTGCCATAGCATTTATGTCAGGCAAACTTAAACTTGAGGGCGATATGAGTGCCGCCATGCGCCTTGGTGGGGTTCTGGCGTGACACCTCCCCCGTTTTACGGCGCAGATCGGCCCGAGGATATACGTTGGATCACCGCCGCAGACGGCAAACGCCTACGGGCGGGCCATTGGCCAAAGGGGCAAGAGGGAACAATTCTTTTGTTCACGGGGCGCACCGAATTTCTTGAGAAATATACGGATGTGGCCCAAACTTTTGCCGCGCTTGGATGGGGGATGGCCTCGCTTGACTGGCGGGGTCAAGGCCTCTCGGAGCGGCTGCTAGAAGATCCACAAATCGGTCATGTGGGTGATTTTTCCGAATATCAACGCGATGTAGATGCGTTTCTTGACTATTGCGCGCGTTGCGATTTGCCCAAGCCATGGGTCATGTTCGCCCATTCGATGGGGGGCGCTATCGGCTTGCGCGCCCTTCACAACGGGTTCCGCCCCGCAGCTGCGGTGTTCTCTGCGCCAATGTGGGACATTCAACTGAGCCCCGTCTTGCGGATCTTGGCAAAGCTTGCCTATATCATCGCCAAGCCGATTGGCCTTGCCGCGCGCTACGCGCCCACGCAAGGCCCGCATGAGCCGATGGTGTTTGAAGGCAATCCCCTAACCCATGATCAGGCGCGTCTCGATTGGATGAAGGAACAAGCTAAGGCAGACCCGCTGCTTACCCTTGGGGGGCCATCCATTTCATGGGTCAATCATGCCTTGACCGAGTGTAAAGCCCTTGCCGCACTGCCTGCGCCAAAAAGTGTTCCGACCCTTGGCTTTGTCGGCACGGATGAGCGCGTGGTCTCGCGCGAGAGAATTGCAGAGATCATGGCGACATGGCCTGATGGTCAATTTCTTGAAATTGAAGGCGCCGCGCATGAGGTATTGATGGAAACAGACCCCCTGCGTGATCAAGCCTTGCGCGCCATAGCCCAGATTTTGGGGCGCGTTGCCCCTTAGGGGCGATGCGGGGCAATCTGCCCTTGGGATAACACCACCACCCGATCCATACGCGCGGCCAAGGCGTGGTTATGGGTGGCCACAAGCGCGGCCATGTTGGAGGCGCGCACGAGATCAAGCAGCATATCAAACACCATATCCGCCGTATCAGGATCAAGATTGCCCGTTGGCTCATCCGCCAAAAGCATCCGTGGTGCATTGGCCAAAGCACGGCAAATTGCCACGCGCTGTTGCTCGCCTCCCGACATTTGGGCGGGGCGATGCTGTGCCCTTTGCGAGAGGCCAACACGATCAAGCAAAGCGGCGGCGCGTGCCCGCGCGGCCCCCTCACCATGGCCAAGGGCCAATTGTGGCAGCACGATATTCTCTAGCGCGCTGAATTCAGGCAAGAGATGGTGAAATTGATACACAAACCCCAGATCACGGCACCGCGCAGCACTGCGCGCCGCATCAGTCGCGCGCGCCATGGCCTGACCGCAGAGATCAACCTGCCCCGCGTCAGGCGTATCAAGCAAGCCCGCGATATGCAAAAGCGTGGATTTACCAGCGCCTGACGGCGCAATGAGCCCAACAATCTCGCCTGCATGAATGCGCAGATCCGCACCCGACAAAACACGCGTCTCATTGGGGCGACCAAGGTTATAGGACTTTTCCACCCCCTCAAGGCGCAGCACAGGCTGATCACTCATAACGCAGTGCCTCCACAGGGTTCATTCGCGCCGCACGGCGCGCAGGGAAAATCGTCACCAAAAATGACAACCCAAGCGACAGGGACATGGCGGAAAGAATATCGCCCATCTCCAATCGGGCAGGCAATTGCGACAGATATCGAACCGAAGGATCCCAGACCCCGCCCCCTGCCATCCAATTCACGGCAGCAAAAATGGGATCAATATAAATCGCGAAGGCCGAGCCAAGGGCCACGCCACATAGCGTTCCCGCCACCCCTACAGAGGCCCCGCAAATGAAGAAGACGCGCAAAATCGCCCCTTGCGTGAGGCCAACTGTTCGCAAAATCCCAATATCGCGTCCCTTGTTTTTAACCAACATGATAAGGCCCGAAACAATATTGAGCGTGGCAATCATCACGAGGATCGACAAGATGATGAACATCACATTGTCCTCCATTTGCAACGCTTGCAAAAAGGCGCCAGAACTGTCTTCCCAAGTCCACGCTGTGGCCATGGGCCCCGCTGCACCGAGCACACGGGTCACGGCCGCATTTGCTTGTTCGGGATCGTCCAGCATCACATCGATGCGATCAACCAAACCTTCGCGGTTAAAATAGGGCTGCGCTTGATCAAGTGGCATATAGACCCGCACGCGGTCGATATCGAAACGGCCCACTTGGAAAATATAGACCACTTCAGCATTCACAATGCGCGGGCTTGCGCCAAAAGCGGTGCGCGCGCCATCGGGCGAAATCAGGCGGATTTGATCTCCAACCACCACCCCCAATTCCCGCGCCACGCCCGAGCCGATAGCGACACCTTGATCAAATTGATCCAGATTGCCCCATGCGCGTTCAGGGTCCGCAACAAGGGGCAGACTGCGCAAATCTGCGCCTGTGATCCCCACAACCTCAACGCCTGCATTTCGGCCAAAAGCGGCGGCCATGACCTGCCCCGTGACCACCGGGGCCACATGGGCCACGCCATCTAGCGTTGCAATTGCAGAAGCAATATCCATGTAATCTGAAATCTCACGGCTCATCGCGCCTGTTGCGCTGTAATTGGGCGCACCATAGACCGAAATATGCGGGTTCGCGCCCAAAATCGTGCCAACAAATTCATGTCGAAACCCCGCCCGCACCGAGAGGGTCGCAATCAGCGCCGCCACGGCCAAAGCGATGCCAAGAAAGCTGATCCATGTCATCGCGGACACGCCCCCCTCAGCACGGCGGGCGCGCAGGTAGCGCAAGGCGATCATAAATTCAAACCGTGCAAACGGGCGCGGGGAACGCGGTGCAGGGTTGGCGGTGGCAGCGGTGGTCATGACCACTCCTTCGCAAGGCTTCCTGGCCCTGATTTAGGCCTTCTTGAGGCGCTCTACAACTTGGCTCGCGTTTTCGTCAGGCGGAAACACGGGATAGATCACATCTTCGATCACCCCATCGCAACAGATCACGGTCAGGCGTTTCAACAACACCTCCCCCGCAACCTCAAAACTGGGCAGCCGCAGCGAATCGCGCAGTGCAAGCCCCTGATCCGATAGAATCGCATAGGGCAAATGCAGACGCAGAACCGCCTCAGCCTGATAGGCGCTGTCTTGGGTTGAAAGGCCAAAAAGATGATCGACCCCAAGCGCGCGCAAATCTGCGTAAAGATCACGAAACGCGCAAGATTGGGGGGTGCAACCCCGCGCGCCGGGTATGTCATTCCACCCGTCTGGCAGCGCGACATCAGGTCGTCCCGTGCGCGGATAGGCAAAGATCACGCTCCGCCCCTGAAGCGCCGCCAGAGAGACGACCGCCCCATCAGTGGCAGGCAAAGATACATCAGGCAAGGTCATACCGCGCAAGTGATCTGCCGCGCCATCATCAACAGGCGCAGGGATGGTTGACCAATCAATCTCAAGCCCGTGCTTGGCAGATGCAGACATGGCCGCGCTCCTCAGTTCTGGATATTCCCGAAATGCGGGGCGTAAATCTCGACCAAGCGCGCAATCGCATCTTCTGGCTTCATCTCAACGCTTTCGCCCGTGCGCCGCGAGGTCAATTCAACCACGCCATTGGCTAGGCCACGGGGGCCAACAGTGATACGCCATGGCAGGCCGATCAAGTCCATCGTGGCGAATTTGCCCCCTGCCCGCTCGGCGCGATCATCATAAAACGGCTCAAGACCCTTAGCACTGACGACGTTGTAAATCTCGTCACAGGCTGCATCTGCGGCAGCATCACCCTGCTTGAGATTGACAATCCCGCAATGGAACGGGGTCACGCCTTCGGGCCAGATGATGCCATTATCATCGTGGTTGGCTTCAATGATCGCACCCAAAAGACGGCTCACCCCGATGCCATGGCTGCCCATATGGACGGGCACACGATTGCCATCACGATCTGAGACAACAGCCCCCATTGCCTCTGAATATTTTGTGCCAAAATAGAAAATCTGGCCCACCTCAATCCCGCGCGCCACGCGCTGACGCGCTTCGGGCACTTGCGCGAAAATCTCGGCATCATGTGTTTCATCTGTGCGCGCATAGCGGCTTGTGAATTCCTCCAACACGCTTTGGCACTGGTCGACATTGTCGTAATCAATATCCCGATCACCAAAACGCAGATCCGTGATTTCGCTGTCATAGAATACCTCAGACTCGCCCGTCTCGGCCAGAACAAGGAATTCATGGGTGTAATCGCCGCCAATTGGGCCGCCATCAGCGCGCATCGGAATGGCTTGCAGCCCCATACGTTCATAGCTGCGCAGGTAACTGACCAAATGGCGGTTATAGGCGTGCAGCGCATCCTCTTTGGTCAGATCGAAATTATACCCGTCCTTCATCAAGAATTCGCGGCCCCGCATGACACCGAAACGCGGGCGGATTTCATCGCGGAATTTCCACTGGATATGATAGAGCGTCAGCGGCAAATCCTTGTAACTGCCGACATGGGCGCGGAAGATATCAGTGATCAATTCCTCATTGGTCGGGCCATAGAGCATATCGCGGCCATGGCGGTCTGTGATGCGCAGCATTTCTTGGCCGTAATCATCATAGCGTCCGCTCTCGCGCCAAAGATCGGCAGATTGCAAGGTGGGCATCAGCATAGGAATATGGCCTGCGCGCACCTGCTCTTCATGCACGATCGTCTCGATCCGCTTGAGAACCTTATAACCCAAAGGAAGCCAGCTATAGATCCCCGCGCTGGCCTGTTTGATCATGCCTGCGCGCAGCATCAAGCGGTGGCTTGCAATCTGCGCCTCGGAGGGCTTTTCTTTCAGGACGGGCAGGAAATAGCGGGTCAGGCGCATAGCGATCCTCGTGGATAATGGTGATGCGCCCTCTCAATCAGACGCAACAAGTTTGAAAAACCGCTTAGGCCATCATCCGCGATGCGGCAAGGGGCCAGTGGCCAAGATGCTAATGTGTGCTGTTAGAAAAAAGCTGCACCACAACTATGCCGCCCACTATAATGCCAACCCTAATGATGCCCGAGAGGTCAAGTTTTTGCCCGTAGCCCCACAACCCAACCAGCGCGATTGCAGCAATGCCCGCCCCTGACCAAATCGCGTAGGCCGCAGCCAAATCAAAAACACGCAACGCATGTGAAAGCATGACAAATGCCAATCCGTAGCTGATCACAACCAACACCAATGCCACAAAGCGCATGAACCCATCGGACGCCTTTAGCGCGCTTGTCCCTGCCACTTCAGCGCATATCGCGATGGTAAGATACACCCAATGCATGGATTAGCCTGCCTTCCAACCTTGAGCAGGTTATTCGAAGAAGGGCGTCGGGTCGATGGCTTCAAACCCGCGACGCACTTCAAAATGCAAGAAGGAGGGCGAACCTGGGCCAACTTCGGCGATGGTTTGGCCGCGGCCGACACGATCCCCGCGCGAGACGGTGATGTCGCGAATATTCGCGTAAACTGTCAGCAAACCATCAGCATGGCGCAGAACCAAGATCGGCACTTGATCCGTATCTTGGGTAATCGCGGCCACTTCCCCCGCCTCAGCCGCACGCACCGGCGTGCCAACCGCAGAGGCAATATCCACCCCCTCGTTGCTGGCCGAAAAGAAACGGATGATATCACCCGAAACGGGGCGCAAAAAAGCCCCGCCGGCATCTACGACGGCAGGCGCTGCTACAGGCTGCTGTGCTGCAGGTGCAGGTGCGCTGCTTTGGGTCGCAGGGCGCGGCGCGGGTACGGTGCTGCTTGCGGGTGAAGGTGCACTTTGTTGCGCGGGCAGCGTTTCACTGCTGATTGGCGCAGGCAAGGCTTGGCTTGCAGAAGGGGGTGGGGGTGGGGTCGAGGCACCCGGCACAGCCCCATCAGCAAGATTGCCTGTGGCGGTTTCAAGGGCCAATGGAATGATTAAATATTGCCCCTCACGCACCTCAAGATCGGGGCCAAGCCCGTTCCAATCTGACAAGGCGCGCACAGACACGTTGTAAAGGCGCGCGATGGAATAGGCCGTTTCCCCACGTGTCACGCGGTGACGGACAGGCTCTTGACCAGACTGTGCTGCGGGCGATTGCGGGCTAAGTGTCTCAGCCGCATCAATGGCCGAGCTTGCGATCTGCGTGATATCACGCCCTGCACCGCCACTGCCCACACGCGCATCGCGCGGCAAGGCCAAAATCTCGTTCGGACGCAACGGATCATCCGCAGTGCGACCGTTGAACCGCGCCAAGCTGTCCGCATCAATGCCAATGCGCGATGCCACGCTGCGCACTGTGTCACCGGACCGCGCGACAGCAAGCTGATAATTGGGATAGGTGATTAAACCTTGCGCATCAGGTCCAGGCCGTGGGGCCGTAGCCGTGACATCCGCGTCGGAAATTGCGTTTCCACGGAAATCAAAATCCAGATCACTGACCGCGCCAACACATCCCGACAACAGGGCAGCGCTCAGCCCTAAGGCTAGAATATTGGTCACAGGCAAGTGGCGCGCCACCGAAAATTTGCATTTCATCATCTGCTCTTTCAGCTTCTGGCCGCTCAGCCAGAGGGAGGGCATCGGTTTCTCCGCTGCACGTTCTTTACCCTAAGCTATATATCAAAGATGCGGGTCGTTTCTACCCTTTGTCCCAAGGCATTGCACGCTTTATGCCTCAGCCAATCCTTCGACAAGCGGGACAAAGCGCACAGGCATCAATTCTTCGTAGTCAAAACCGTCTTCAAAGCGCACAACCTTGATCAGGCTTTGCACCTGATCCGATTGCCCTACAGGCAGCACCATGATGCCGCCCACCTTCAGCTGCGCCAACAAGGGTGTCGGCGGGTCTTCGGCCGCAGCAGTGACGAGGATGCGATCAAATGGGGCTTGCTCCTCCATCCCAAAACACCCGTCCCCCGTAACAACAGTTACATTAGGAATACCAAGGGCTGTTATCACCTCTTGTGCGGCACGGGTCAGGTTGCGATGGCGGTCTATCGTATAGACCCTACGCGCCAAATGCGACAGCACTGCAGCCTGATAACCAGAACCTGTGCCAATTTCCAAAACCTTATCGCGTTCGCTCACCTCAAGGGCTTGGGTCATCAACCCTACGACAGACGGTTGCGAGATGGTCTGGCCCGAGGCAATCGGCAACGGCATGTCCTCATAGGCCCGATCGGCGAAATGGCCGCGCACGAAAATGCCACGATCCACTTTTTCCATGGCCGCTAATACACGCGTATTGATGATCCCCTTGGAGCGCAAGGTGAACAGAAACTTCATTTTGCGTTCGGCCAAATCGCTCATACTGGGTCACTCAAGGCGCAACTTCAGATCTGACAGCGCATCATGTGCGGTCAAATCTGCGCGCATCGGCGTAATGGAGATATAGCCCGCCAAATTGGCATGCGCATCCGTATCAGTCTGAGTCGGCACATCTTGCGCACCGCCTTTGATCCACAAAAAGCGGCGCTGATTGGGTGCGATCATAGCCTCGACTTTGAAGCTTGTTTCGCGGCGGAAGCCTTGGGCAACAACGCGGCGACCCTTCACATCTGCCGCGGGAACGGGTGGAAAGTTCACGTTGTAAAACAGCCGATAGTCATTTTGATCCCAATGCGCCTGCTGCCACAATGCGCGCAAAATATCTGCGCCATGCGCTTCGGCTGCCTCGAACGGGTTTCTAAGATGGGCATTTTGTGGCCCGAAATATTGCGACAAAGCGATTGCAGGCAAGCCCTGTAAGGCCGCCTCCATCGCACCGCCAATGGTGCCAGAATAGAGCACATTCTCAGCAGAATTATTGCCGCGATTAATGCCAGACAGAACCAAATCTGGCGGACTGTCTTGCAGCACATCGTAAAGTCCCGCCAAAACGCAATCCGCAGGTGTGCCTTCAGCAGCGAATTTTTTAGGGCCAAGTTCAGCGATCATCGTAGGATGTACAAAGGAGATGCAATGCGCCACACCTGACTGCTCAAAGGCAGGGGCAACAGTCCAAACCTCGCCACCAGGGCCTGCAAGATCAGTTGCAATTTTGTAAAGGCTGGCCAGACCTGGCGCGTTGATGCCATCATCATTGGTAATCAGAATTCGCATCAATCGCACTCCTTCGTGGCTGTCGTTCTTTTATTGTTGTTAGCGAAGGGGGCGGTGCGCGACAAGGGAAGAGCTGCGCTGCGCGGATAACCTAACTGATCCCAAGCGCGAAATTTCTCCTTGCGGTATAAACCGCAGAAACTGCGGCACCAATCGCGCAGGCCAGCATTAAATAAATCAGCGGATAGGCCTGATCTGATTGAGACAAGATCACGCCTGAAAGCGCGGAAAGACTGGCCCCACCCGCCAACATAATCGAGCCCCCAAGCCCCGAAGCCGTGCCTGCCAGATCAGGCCTGATGGACATCATCCCAGATGTCGCATTCGGCAACAGCATCCCATTTCCAGCCCCCAAAAAGGTCATTGAGCCAAAAAAGACCAGTGCGGTTTTATAGCCCAAGAAAAACAGACCCAAGCCCGTGCTTAGACCTGCAACAGTGATCAGCGCGCCCCATAAAATCATGTAATCAACGCCAATGCGCACTGAGTAACGCCCCGATATGAAATTACCGAAAAAATACCCTAAAGCGGGCGCGCCAAAAAACAGACCAAGCAAGGCAGGCTCTATCCCAAAGATACGCGCGCCCACCAAAGGCGCACCGCCCAGATAGGCGAAAAATGCGCCCGAGGCCAAAGTGCTAGATATGCTATACCCCCAAAAACGGCGCGAAAGCAGCAAAGTGGGATATTGCGCGAATTGGTCCCGCAGGCGCCCCTCACCATTGCGTGCGGTCTCACCCAGATCAGCCCATGCCAAGAGCAGAATCACGAGACCTGCCCCGAATAAAAGCCAGAAATTGGCTTTCCACCCATAGGCTTGCCCCAAAGCACCGCCTATGACGGGGCCAACCATGGGAACGATTGCCATACCCATGGTGACATACCCAATCATCGAGGCCGCTTGATCTCGTGGGTAGCGGTCCCGCACCACGGCGCGGCCCAACACCAACCCCACAACAACGCTGGCTTGAATCATGCGGAAGATCAGAAAGGTGATGACATCTGGCGCCCAAAGGCAGCCCAAACTGGCCAGACAGTAGATCGCCACCCCAACAAGCATCACGGGTCTGCGGCCGTAGCGATCAGACAGCGGGCCAACCAAGAGCTGCAAGGCAGCATTCACCCCCAAGTAGAGCGCTACAGAAAGCTGCACCACGCCATATTCTGCGCCAAAATACTCAGCCATTTGCGGCAAAGAAGGTAGAAATACATTCATTGACAACGCGCCCAAGCCCGTGAGCGCGATCAATGTGAAAATGGATGGGGCCGTCCTGCGGTCCAAGAACCGCTGCGAGGGAATGTGAGACATAGCCCATCGCTAAGCGCCTTTGACTAAACTGTCTAGTTCAAAAATTTAATCATGACGCCCATGTGCTAAATATTTGCTGATTTGCAAATTTAATAAAAGCAAAGCGAAGTAATTTGCAAATATGCCAGAGAAGACTCGCTCGATCATATCAGATTGCGTAAGGTCAGCGAAATTGTGAGGCCGTTCAATGACGCGGCATGAAGGAGGATTGCCTGATGAAGGATATTTTGCAGCAGCTTGAGGATCGCCGCGTAGAGGCGCATTTGGGGGGCGGACAAAAGCGTATTGATGCCCAGCACAGCAAAGGCAAACTGACCGCGCGCGAACGGATCGAACTGTTGCTCGATGAAGGCTCTTTCGAAGAATACGATATGTTCATCACCCATCGCTGCACCGATTTTGGCATGGCCGAAATCAAACCCCGTGGGGATGGGGTGATCACAGGATGGGGCACCATCAATGGCCGCTTGGTCTACGTGTTCAGCCAAGACTTTACCGTGCTTGGCGGTTCCGTGTCGGAAACCCACGCTCAGAAAATTTGCAAGATCATGGATATGGCTATGCAAAATGGCGCGCCCGTGATTGGCATGAACGACTCAGGCGGTGCGCGCATCCAAGAGGGGGTCGCTTCCTTGGCCGCCTATGGCGAGATTTTCCAACGCAATATTGAGGCCTCAGGCGTTATTCCACAGATCAGCTTGATCATGGGGCCATGTGCGGGCGGCGCGGTCTACAGCCCTGCGATGACCGACTTTATCTTCATGGTCAAAGACAGTTCTTACATGTTTGTCACAGGGCCAGACGTGGTGAAAACCGTGACCAACGAGGTTGTCACAGCCGAAGAATTAGGCGGCGCCTCAACACACGCCAAGAAAAGCTCGGTCGCAGACGCGGCCTTTGAAGATGACGTTCAGGCCATCTCAGAAGTACGCCGATTGATTGATTTCCTTCCGCTGTCCAACCGCGAAAAACCTCCAGTCCGTCCCTTCTACGATACGCCCAACCGAATTGAAGAAAGCCTTGATACGCTCGTCCCAAACAACCCCAACACGCCCTACGACATGAAAGAATTGATCGAAAAGGTAGCGGATGAGGGCGATTTTTACGAGATCCAAGAAAATTTCGGGAAGAACATCATCACGGGCTTTATCCGCCTTGAGGGCCAGACCGTGGGTGTCGTTGCCAATCAGCCGATGGTTCTGGCGGGCGTTCTTGATATCGACGCAAGCCGCAAGGCAGCCCGCTTCGTGCGCTTTTGCGACTGCTTCGAGATCCCTATCCTGACCTTGGTGGATGTTCCGGGCTTCTTGCCAGGCACGAAGCAGGAATATGACGGCGTGATCAAACATGGCGCAAAGCTGCTCTTTGCTTATGGCGAGGCGACAGTGCCAAAAGTCACTGTCATCACCCGTAAGGCTTACGGGGGGGCTTATGTCGTGATGGCCTCAAAACACCTGCGCGCCGATGTCAATTATGCATGGCCCACCTCAGAAGTGGCCGTGATGGGCGCGAAAGGTGCGACCGAGATTCTCTATCGTTCTGAATTGCGCGATACCGCAAAGATCGCGCAGCGCACCAAAGATTATGAGGACCGTTTTGCCAATCCTTTCGTGGCCGCAGAGCGCGGATTTATTGACGAGGTGATCCAGCCGCAATCCACCCGCAAGCGCGTTTGTAAGGCCTTTGCCATGCTACGCAGTAAAAAGCGCCAAATGCCATGGAAGAAGCACGACAATATCCCGCTCTAGGACATAATGGCCCATTTAGTAAGTGAAAATCATGTTTAATTTATATTGCGAGCTTCCTTTGGCTGCGTACGTGATGCGCGCAAGCCATGATCTCATGGCCAAAGCGTTGTGCGAATTCGGGAACGAATTTGGACCTATAACAAAGTTGGGGAGAGCTAGAGGTCAGCGAGCATCAAAATTATTCTGGTTGCGGCAGGTTTGGCCAGCTTTGCAAGCTGTGCGCAACGCGCACCTGTGCAAGACGAAGTCATCTATGTCGAGCCTGCGCCAATCATGCCAGAACCTTTTTACAACAAGTACCGCTAAACCACGCTATAATCGGTTTGGGTTCCTGATGGCCGCTCCTTACGAGGTGCGGCCATGATCAAGCATCGCGGTTTCCCCTCGCGCCTTCCAGGCACCGATTATCACTTCACCATCCGCCGTGAAAGCCGTGAAGGGGCCACCCCCCTTAAGCGCCGCGAGCGTTTTGCGGACCGCAAAGCCGCAGATCGCCGCGCAGATGCAGCCTTCATGGAGGCGTTGTGGCTCTATTTTGGCGAGGCCCCTTTCGAGCGGGGCAATCTCGATGCGGGTCGCCTGTCATGGATTTTTGGGCGCGAAATCATCGCCGCCGAAGACCCGTTTGATCCAGAAAGCTATGATGCGCTGTTGCGGATTGATGTGACCCGCGCACAGGCCGCCTTCCCTGAAGCCTTTGATGGATCAGGCGTTTGGGAGGGTCGATCGGCATGAATCTGCCCAACTTCGAAAGATTTCAGCGAATTGCCGCCGATGACAAATCTGCGTCCGCTTCCCCGCTTGAAGCGTGGCAGCCACCTGCCCATATGCTTGGTCACGCAACGGACTTTACCTCCTATTCTAGCCGCTGCAGCGGGGCCCATACGTCCCCAAGATGTTCCATCTATTCCCCTTCGAAAGAGTCGGTGCGCCCTGCGCATCGACCCTCTAGGATTGCGTGGATAAACCATGTATTATTTTCGCATAGAGGCAGTCATCTGACAGGAGATCCAATATGCAAAAAACACTCAAAATCTTCGGCATCGTTCTTGTTAGCGCAACGCTTTCGGCTTGCGTCTCCTCAGATATTGAGCGCGCGGGCGTTGGCGCCGCTGCGGGGGCTGGTGCAGCTGTTATCTTGGATGGCGACATTGCCACAGGCGCCATTGTCGGCGCAGCGGGTGGTGCGCTTTGTGACGATGTGGGGCTGTGCCGCCGCTAACCCAGCGCAACACGTAAAAATTCAAATCGCCGCGTGTGGGGAACCGCCCCGCACGTGGCTTTTTGTTTGAGACAGACGGCCAGCTTGGCCCAAAAGGAAGGAACGTGAACGCATGTTCAAAAAAATTCTGATTGCCAACCGTGGCGAAATCGCCTGTCGCGTCATCAAAACCGCGCGCAAAATGGGCATCACCACTGTGGCGATCTATTCCGATGCGGATCGCAACGCGCTGCATGTGCAAATGGCAGATGAGGCGGTGCATATCGGCCCCGCCCCCGCCAATGAAAGCTATATCGTCATCGATAAGGTGATGGCAGCCATCAAGGCAACAGGTGCCGAGGCCGTGCATCCCGGCTATGGGTTCTTGTCCGAAAACAAGAAATTCGCCGAAGCACTTGAGGCCGCAGGCGTGGCCTTTATCGGGCCACCTGCGGGCGCGATAAAGGCCATGGGGGATAAGATCACCTCAAAGAAACTCGCCCAAGAGGCAGGCGTCTCCACTGTTCCGGGCTATATGGGGCTGATTGAAGATGCTGAAGAAGCGGTGAAAATCAGTAATGAGATCGGCTATCCCGTGATGGTAAAGGCCTCCGCGGGCGGCGGTGGCAAGGGGATGCGCATTGCATGGAATGATGATGAGGCGCGCGAAGGGTTCCAGTCCTCCAAGAACGAAGCGGCAAATTCCTTTGGGGATGACCGCATCTTTATTGAGAAATTTGTAACCCAGCCGCGCCATATCGAAATTCAGGTTCTCGCCGATGGTCACGGCAATTGCGTCTATTTGGGCGAGCGCGAATGTTCGATCCAACGTCGCAACCAAAAAGTGATCGAAGAAGCCCCCTCGCCCTTCTTGGATGAAGTCACCCGTAAGTCCATGGGCGAGCAGGCCGTGGCCTTGGCGCAAGCAGTGAATTACACCAGCGCAGGCACAGTGGAATTTATTGTCGATGGCAATCGCAATTTCTACTTCCTTGAGATGAACACCCGTTTGCAGGTTGAGCATCCTGTGACCGAGTTGATCACGGGCGTTGATCTGGTTGAGCAGATGATCCGTGTTGCCTATGGCGAGAAACTGCCTTTCGCGCAAAAGGATGTGACGCTGACAGGTTGGGCCATGGAAAGCCGCCTCTATGCAGAAGATCCCTATCGGAACTTCTTGCCTTCAATCGGCCGCCTGTCCCGCTATCGCCCCCCTGTCGAAGTGGCTGCAGGGCCGCTGTTGGAAAGCGGCAAATGGCAGGGCGAGGCCCCCAAGGGCGAAACGGCGACACGCAACGATACGGGCGTCTACGAAGGCGGCGAGATCAGCATGTATTACGACCCAATGATCGCCAAGCTCTGCACTTGGGCCCCAACGCGGGCAGAGTCCATCGAAGCCATGCGTCACGCCCTAGACGGGTTCGAGTTGGAGGGGATTGGCCACAACCTACCCTTCCTCTCTGCCGTGATGGATCATCCGAAATTCGTCTCAGGTGACATGACAACGGCATTTATCGCCGAGGAGTATCCCGAAGGCTTCGAGGGCGTGACCTTACCTGAGGATCAAATGCGCCGTGTCGTGGCCGCCACAACCGCAATGTATCGCGTCAGCGAAATCCGCCGCACCCGCGTCTCGGGTCGGATGGACAATCACGAGCGGGTGGTTGGCAATCACTGGGTTGCGCGCATGGGTGAAACAGAATGGCCCGTAACCATTACGGCAGATCATGACGGGGCCACAATTCGCTTTGATGATGGTCAAGGCATGCGTGTGACATCTAATTGGCGGCCGGGAACGATGTTGGCAAAACTGATTGTCGATGGCAGCCCATTGACTGTGAAAGTGTCAAAAATTCCGCAGGGCTTCCGCGTGCGCACGCGAGGCGCAGATTTCAAACTGTTCATTCGCAGCCCGCGCCAAGCCGAGCTTGCGCGCCTTATGCCGGAAAAGCTGCCCCCAGATACTTCGCGCCTTCTGCTTTGTCCAATGCCTGGATTGATGGTGAAACTCAGCGTTGAGGAAGGCCAAGAAGTGCAAGAGGGTCAGGCCCTTTGCACAGTTGAGGCCATGAAGATGGAAAACATCCTCCGCGCCGAGCGGAAGGGTGTGGTGGCCAAGATCAACGCCGCGGCAGGCGACAGCCTTGCGGTCGATGATGTGATCATGGAGTTCGAATAAATGACACTTGCCGCCCAAAGCCTAGCGGTTGCGCAACTCCTCCTGACGCAGGGCGAAATTGTCAATCGCTCGGGTCAGTTCGCGCACATCGCGCGGGCTGGGGCGGCGCAGGCCGACACGGCCATCTTTTTGCAAAATCACGACCGCAAAACCACGCGGGCGCAAGGTGCTGCGAATGTCACTTTGGCTGTCGGGATCAGTGTCGATGATCACCACAACATCGCGCTCCAACAAGGGGGCGGGGCGCGCCTCAAGCCGCGCCATTTGTTCCGCAAATCGCGGATCGGCCTCGGTGTCAGCGAAAACAATCAGCGGTCGCGCCGTCCACAGAGAGTCATCCAGACTGACATCTACGGCCTGCAAAATCGGCAATTCCCCCACCTCATCGGCCCATGCGCCATTGGGGGCGAGTGCCATCCAGACTGTAATCGCAAAGGAAAGAACCCGTTTCATCACGCCTCCTGCTGATGAAAGACATATAGGGCCTGAGCCACGAAACCAAAGGCCAAAGCCACGAGAAACTGCGCCAGACAAGCATTTCCGCCACAAGGACTTGCGCCGAAGATGAAGGACAGAGGAAGACGGATATGACTGTGACCAAAAAAGACTGGCAAGAGCTCGCCTCAAAAGAATTGCGCGACAAGCCGCTTGAGAGTTTGAACAAGGAAACGCTTGAGGGGATCACTGTCCAACCGCTTTACACCCAAGAGGACATTCAAGACTTGCCCCATATGGGGAATTTGCCCGGATTTGCGCCCTTCACGCGGGGGGTCAAGGCCACGATGTATACGGGCCGCCCTTGGACGATCCGCCAATATGCGGGCTTCTCCACTGCCGAAGAATCAAACGCCTTCTATCGCAAGAACCTTGCTGCGGGGCAGCAGGGCGTCTCGGTCGCCTTCGATCTCGCCACCCATCGCGGCTATGACAGCGACCACCCTCGTGTCGAGGGTGATGTGGGCAAAGCAGGTGTGGCTATTGATAGTGTTGAGGATATGAAAATCCTCTTTGATGGCATCCCGCTCGATCAGGTCTCGGTGTCGATGACGATGAACGGGGCGGTTATCCCCATCTTGGCCAATTTCATCGTAGCAGGCCAGGAGCAAGGCGTGTCGCGCGCAGCCCTATCTGGAACGATCCAGAATGACATCCTCAAAGAATTCATGGTGCGTAACACCTATGTGTATCCACCAGAGCCTTCAATGCGGATTGTGGCGGATATCATCGAATATACCTCAAATGAGATGCCAAAGTTCAATTCGATCTCAATCTCGGGCTATCACATGCAAGAGGCGGGCGCCAATTTGGTGCAGGAATTGGCCTATACTTTGGCCGATGGCCGCGAATATGTGCGCGCTGCGATTGCGCGCGGCATGAATGTCGACAAATTCGCGGGCCGTCTCAGCTTTTTCTTTGCCATTGGCATGGATTTCTTCATGGAAATCGCCAAACTGCGCGCCGCGCGCCTGCTCTGGTCGCGGATCATGGACGAGTTTGACCCCAAAGATCCCCGCTCGAAAATGCTTCGCACCCATTGCCAGACTTCGGGCGTAAGCCTGCAAGAGCAAGACCCCTATAACAACGTGATCCGCACAGCCTATGAGGCCATGTCAGCGGTCTTAGGCGGGACGCAAAGCCTGCACACCAATGCGCTTGATGAGGCGATTGCGCTGCCCACCGAATTCTCGGCGCGTATCGCGCGCAACACGCAATTGGTGCTGCAAGAAGAAACACGCGTGACCGATGTGATCGACCCGCTGGCTGGGTCTTACTATATCGAAAAGCTCACCCATGACCTCGCCGAAGCCGCTTGGAAACTGATTGAGGAGGTCGAAGAAATAGGCGGCATGACCAAAGCGGTGGCTTCGGGTCTGCCGAAATTGCGGATCGAGGAATCCGCCGCCAAACGCCAAGCGATGATTGATCGTGGCCAAGAGGTGATCGTTGGCGTCAACAAATATCGCAAAGAAAAAGAAGACCAGATCGACATTCTCGAAGTCGATAATGACAAGGTGCGCGCGTCACAAATCGCGCGGCTTGAGCATATCCGCGCCACCCGAGACGGGGCGGCGGTTGAGGCGGCCTTGGCCGAATTGACCCGCCGTGCAGCAGAGGGCGGCAACCTTCTCGAAGCGGCCGTTGATGCGGCTCGCGCGAGGGCCAGCGTAGGAGAAATCAGCATGGCGATGGAGAAAAAATTCGGGCGTCACCGCGCCGAGGTCAAAACTCTCGCAGGGGTCTATGGCGCGGCCTATGAAGGCGATGCGGGCTTTGCACAAATTCAAAAAGATGTCAAAACTTTCGCAGAGGAAGAAGGCCGCCGCCCCCGAATGTTGGTGGTCAAAATGGGCCAAGATGGCCATGATCGTGGCGCCAAGGTGATTGCCACGGCATTTGCTGATATCGGCTTTGATGTGGATGTCGGCCCCTTGTTTCAAACGCCCGATGAGGCGGCCCAAGATGCCATCGACAATGACGTCCATGTTGTGGGCATCTCCAGTCAGGCGGCAGGTCACAAGACTCTAGCACCCAAATTGCTCGCCGCGCTCAAGGCGCAAGGGGCCGAGGAAATCATCGTCATTTGCGGCGGCGTGATCCCGCAGCAAGATTACGACTTCCTTAAGGCTGCAGGGGTCAAGGCAATCTTCGGGCCTGGCACAAATATCCCCGCCGCAGCCGCAGATATTCTGCGCCTTATTCGCGAGGCACGGGGATAGTTTTGCAGTACGCCTTTGGCGAAACCCCTTGAACCACAGGCCGCAATGCCGCAGATGTGAGGAAAGGGAAATCTGGTTCAAAGGCGCGCGCAGTCAATGGCATTGCCAATCAAACAACAAGCAGCGATTTGGGGCGGCATTATTGCCGTCTTCTTGGCGTTGTTATGGTTCTTGGGTGATGTCATTCTGCCTTTTTTGACAGGGGGGGCGATTGCCTATTTTCTCGACCCTCTCGCTGATCGGCTTGAGAAATGGGGCCTTGGTCGCGCGGCGGCCACAACCGTGATCTCCTTGGTCGCGCTTTTGGTGGTCGTGGCGGGTATTTTTGTGATCGTGCCGCTTTTGGTGACACAAGCTAATGCATTAATCCAATCCGCGCCGCAAATATTTAGTGAATTGCAGACCTTTTTGACCCAACAGTTTCCGTCATTGATGGATGATGGATCGCCTTTGCGCCAGTCCTTGGTTTCGGTCGGCCAGACCATTCAAGCGCGCGGGGGCGAATTGCTCAACACGGCTCTCACCTCCGCTATCAGCGTGGTAAACGCGATTGTGTTTATGGTCGTTGTGCCCGTTGTCGCCTTTTACTTGTTGCTTGATTGGGATCGCATGGTGGCGCGCATCGATGAATTGCTGCCCCGCGACCATCGCCCCGTGATCCGTCAAATCGCCGCCAATGTCGATCGCACATTAGCGGGGTTTGTGCGGGGTCAAGGCACTGTGTGTCTCATCTTGGGCACATTTTATGCCATCGCACTCATGGTGGTAGGTTTGCAATTCGGGCTTGTTGTGGGTTTGATTGCAGGGCTTTTGACCTTTATCCCCTATGTTGGCGCCTTGGTGGGTGGACTTTTATCCATCGGGCTTGCCCTTTTCCAATTCTGGGAAGATTGGTGGAGCATCGCCGCCATCGCAATTATCTTTCAGGTCGGACAGATGCTTGAGGGGAATGTACTAACCCCGAAACTGGTTGGCTCCTCCGTTGGACTGCATCCCGTTTGGCTGATCTTTGCGCTCTCTGCCTTTGGGGCGGTGTTTGGCTTTGTCGGGCTTCTGGTTGCCGTGCCCGTGGCCGCTGTGATCGGCGTTTTGGTGCGCTTCGCCATTACACGCTATCAGGCAAGCCTGCTCTATCGTGGGCTTGAACCCCCGCAGGACGACTGAAATGGCAAAACAGATGCAATTTGATCTGCCCTATCGCGCAGGTATGGGGAGGCAAGATTTCTTTCTTTCCCCCTGCAACGCGGTTGCAGTCGCGGGCATTGACGCATGGCGCAATTGGCCCTTGTCAAAGATGATCTTGATCGGGCCTGAAGGCGCCGGAAAAACCCACCTCGCCCATGTGTTTGCGGAACAATCAGGGGCGCTGATCCACAGCGCAATGGGGCTGCAAGAGGCAGACATCCCAAAACTCATGCAAGCCTGTGCCTTGGTAATTGAGGATTGCGACCGAATTGCAGGCGATACTGCACGTGAGGAAATGCTGTTTCACCTGCACAATGATGCAGCCACCCGTCAAGCGCCGCTCTTGCTCAACGCTCGCGACAAGCCAGAGGCGTGGGGCATTGCCCTACCTGATCTCGACAGCCGTTTGCGTCAGGCCAATCTGCTGCGCCTTGAGGCCCCAGATGATGCGGCCTTAATGGCGGTGACGATGAAACTGGCCCATGATCGCGGCATCAGCCTACCCGCATCGGTGCTGCATTACGCGCTGCCGCGCATTGAGCGCAGTTTCAAAGCCGTGATCGATTTTGTGATAGAACTTGATCGACTGGCCCTTTCTGAAAGAAAATCACCAAGCCTTTCGCATGCCCGTGCAATCCTTGGGATGGAAGGGTAAGCCAATTTTGATTATCATTGAATTGTGCTAGAGAGCCCGTAAAGACGCAGTAATGACACATTTTACAGATTTTCTGAATGCCCCCATGCCTGATCCGGTGGCTCTTCCTGAGCCGGAGATCACGGGGCCCAGCCGTTATTTTAACCGCGAATTGAGTTGGTTGGCCTTCAATTGGCGCGTCTTGGACGAGGCAGAAAATCCGCGTGCTCCCCTGCTTGAACGCGTGCGCTTTGTGTCAATCTCAGCAAGCAATCTGGACGAATTCTACACTGTGCGTGTGGCAGGTTTGCGCGAATTGGCCCATAGTGGCAACACAACCCCATCCGACGATGGGCGCACGCCGCTTGAACAGCTCAAGCTCATCAACGCGGATGCGCGCAAATTGATGACCTATCAACAACAGGTGTGGCGCAAGCTGAAATCCGAATTAGAGGCCGAAAAGATCACGGTCTGCACCCGCGCCAATCTCAAGGCGCGCGACAAAGCAGATCTTGAGGAGATCTTCATCCGCCGCGTCTTTCCAATCTTGTCGCCCTTGGCGATTGACCCCGCGCATCCGTTTCCCTTCATCCCAAACGAGGGGTTTGCCCTCGCCCTCCAGATGAAGCGCAGCAAAGATGGGCGGATGTTATCGGCGCTGCTGCCAATCCCTGCGCAAATTGATCGCTTCATTCGACTGCCCGTCGCGGCAGGTCAAGCACGGTTCTTGCCGCTTGAAGAACTGCTGCTGCTGCATCTTGGCAAACTTTTCCCTGGCTATGAGTTGACAGGTTCCTGCACCTTCCGCGTGCTGCGCGACAGCGATTTGGAGGTCGAGGAAGAAGCCGAAGATTTGGTGCGTGAATTTGAAACCGCCCTCAAACGCCGCCGCCGTGGTGAAGTGGTGCGCCTTCAAATCAGCACGGGCGCACCCGAAGATCTGCGCGATGAGATCATTGACCAATTGGGCGTGGATGACACCGAGATTGTCGAAGTGCGCGGCATGATCGGCCTTGCGCATCTCAAGGAGCTGGTGATTGACGAGCGGCCCGATTTGCTTTGGTCCGCCTTTGCCCCGCGCGTGCCAGAACGGGTGCAGGATTTTGAAGGCGATATGTTCGCTGCAATCCGCCAAAAAGATATGCTTTTGCATCACCCCTATGAAACCTTTGACATGGTGATCCGCTTCCTCGCACAAGCGGCACGCGACCCTAATGTTGTGGCGATCAAACAGACGCTTTATCGCACCTCAAATGAAAGCCCAATTGTGGCGGCTCTGTGCGAAGCGGCGGAAAACGGCAAGTCGGTTACGGCCCTTGTGGAGTTGAAAGCCCGCTTTGACGAGGCCGCCAATATTCAGCAGTCGCGCAAACTTGAGCGCGCAGGCGCCCATGTGATCTATGGCTTCATCAACTATAAAACCCATGCCAAGATCAGCTCGGTTGTGCGCCGTGAGGGTGACCGATTGGTGACCTATACCCATTTTGGGACAGGCAATTATCACCCGATCACGGCGCGGATTTACACCGACCTCAGCCTCTTTACCTGTGACGATTCTTTGGGGCGCGATGCAGTCAAAGTGTTTAATTATGTGGGCGGCTATGCCGAACCTGAGGGTCTGGAAAACCTCGCTATCTCGCCGATCAACCTAAAATCGCGCATCCTAGAGGAAATGGATGCCGAGATTGCCCATGCCAAAGCGGGTCGCCCTGCGATGATGTGGGCCAAGATGAACAATCTCATCGACCCCGATGTGATTGACGCGCTGTATCGCGCCTCTCAGGCTGGGGTACGGATTGATCTGGTGCTGCGCGGCATTTGCGGCTTGCGCCCCAATATCAAAGGGCTGTCTGAAAATATCCGTGTCAAATCTATCGTGGGCCGCTTTCTCGAACATTCCCGTATCGTTTGCTTTGGGAATGGGGCGGGACTGCCGTCGAAACAGGCGCGGGTCTATATTTCTTCGGCTGACTGGATGGGCCGCAATCTCAGTCGGCGCGTAGAGACTTTGGTCAAGTGTGAAAACCCGACTGTAAAGGCGCAGATCGTCAGCCAAATTATGGCGGCGAATATGGCAGATGTCGCGCAATCTTGGATGTTGCAGCCCGATGGAAGTTTCTTGCGCCCTGACCTGAGCGTGATTGACCAACCCTTCAATTGTCACCGCTTCTTTATGGAAAACCCATCCCTTTCAGGACGGGGGTCTGCGGGGGCAAATGATGTGCCCGAATTGACCCATACAGAAGATTGACGCAAGACCGCGCTTTGTGAAACAACCAATTCCATGAGTATCGTCGCGCCCGCTGACAAATCCGAATTAGTGGTTGAGGATCATCCTGAATGGGGGCCTTTCGGCGCGCCACTTTTTGATGCCGATCACGCCCGTTCGCTCTCGCGGGTGGGGGTTATCGACATTGGCTCAAACTCTGTGCGGATGGTGGTGTTTGATGGGGCGGCCCGCAGCCCTGCCTATTTTTACAATGAAAAAATTCTCTGTGGTTTGGGGGAAGGCTTTGCAGAAACAGGGCGTTTGAACCCAGAAGGCCGTCAGCGCGCCCTTGTCGTGCTGCGCCGCTTTGCCATGCTGTGCAAGGGCATGGGGGTGGCACCTCTTTTGACTGTGGCCACCGCGGCGGTGCGCGATGCTCAAGATGGCGCGGACTTCCGCAAAGATGTGCTCGATCAAACAGGCCTCGCGATCCGCATCGTGACGGGCGAAGAGGAGGCCCGTCTTTCTGCGCAGGGCGTTCTATTAGGGTGGCCCGGGGCCTATGGGTTGATCTGCGATATTGGTGGCTCATCAATGGAATTGGCCGCCCTTGAAGGCGGCGGCAGCATCGGACGGCGCAAATCGGTGGATCTTGGGCCGCTGAAGCTGATGGGGATCACAGGCGGCAAACGCGCAATCAAGGCGCATATCAAAGCACGCATTGCTGATCTCAAGGCTGAATTTCCCGAAGATCACCAAAGGCTGTTCTTAGTCGGCGGATCATGGCGCGCTATCGCGCGGGTCGATATGGAGCGGCGCGGCTACCCGCTTAAGGTTTTGCATGAATATCGCATGACACCAAAGGCCATTCTTGAAACGATTAAATATATTGCCAAGACCGATATTGAGACGCTGCGCGCACAGACAGGCACCAGTCTTGAACGTCTGCGCCTTGTGCCCCTTGCAGCGATCGTGCTGAAGGAATTGCTGCGGCAGTTGAAACCACGCGATGTAGCCATCTCAAGCTATGGCATCCGCGAAGGTCTGCTCTATGAACAAATGTCCGAAGAGCTGCGCCAACGCGACCCGCTGATCGAGGCCGCCCGCCACGCCGAGGCCATGTCAGCCCGCATTCCAGGGTTTGGGCGCAAACTATATCATTTTGTTGAGCCGCTTTTTCCACAGGCAAAGCCTGCAAAAAAGCGACTGATCCGTGCGGCGTGCTTGCTGCATGATGTCTCATGGCGCGCGCATCCCGACTATCGGGCCGAGACATGTTTTGACAATGCAACGCGCGCCAATTTGGGCGGGCTCGCCCATTGGGAACGCGTCTATTTGGGTCTTGCCCTATTGCATCGGTATAAATCGAACCGCGAGGCGACACATTTTGACACCAATCTCTTAACCCTTTTGCGCGAGGTGGAAGTGCAAGAGGCCGAGATTTTGGGGCGCGCCATGCGCTTTGGAGCGATGCTTACCTTGGAAAAACCGCTGGATCATTGCTATCTCGAAGTGAACAGGCGGCGCAAAAAATTGATCCTACATTTGCTCAGCGATGCAGCGGATGACCTGTTTGGCGAGGTCGCCCAAGCGCGTTTCGGGGCTTTGGCCTTGTCTATGGGTCTTACGCCCGCCGTCACCGATGAGCGCAGCAGCCGATGATCCGCGCCAAACCCCGTTTGGCCGTGCGCGGCCTGTTGATGGTGGCAGACAAGCTGTTGCTTGTGAATGCCTATAAGGGGCGTGAAGGGGCGCTGTATTGCGCCCCGGGCGGTGGGGTTGAGGCAGGCCAATCCCTTCCCGAAAACCTGCAGCGCGAATTTCACGAAGAAACAGGGCTAAAAGTTGAGGTAGCTGCGCCCTGCTTGGTCAACGAGTTCCACGACCCTCACGGCACATTTCATCAAGTAGATATTTATTTTCATGTGACCCATATCGCGGGCAATCTTGTGGGAGAGTGGCGCGACCCTGAGGGCGTAGTGAGCGAAAGGCGCTGGGTCACGCGCGCAGAGCTCGCGACCCTACACGTGAAACCTGATAGCCTTGCACGCGTTGCATGGGATGGCGAGATCATGATCTATGACGCGCTAGAGCCAATTCTGCGCTAAAGCGCTTTATGCGCGCCCGTCAGACCATAGGCCACGCCACCAATGACCACGAGGCTTGCAGCGATCAAATGCAGCGTCAAAACCTCGTCCAATAGCAGCACACCGCCCAAAATTGCCAAAGGCGGCACACTGAGCTGCGCAAGCCCTGCGCGGGCGGCACCCAGATGCGGCAAGATCGTATACCACAGCGCATAGCCCATTCCCGAAGTCACCGCACCTGACAGGATCGCCAAACCCCGCCCCGTTGCATCGGTAGTCTGACCTTCGGGAAGGGGAAAAAAGAACAGGGCCAAGGCGCAAAGGCCAAAGGCAATCCAAAAATTCACGGCTGTTTCAGGGATCGGGTCGCGGGCCTTTCGCCCCAAAAGCGAATAGCCCCCCCATCCTAACCCTGCGACCGCAATTGCGGTGACCGCATCTAGCGGCAAAGTGATCTGCCCTTCTGGCAGAAGCAACCAAACCAACCCTGCAAGCGCGACAGCCGCGCCCCCCAAGCGGCGGGGTGACACCCCTTCCCCCAAAAGGAGCGATCCTGAAAACATGGTCAATTGCACCGCTCCAAAGAGCAGCAAAGTGCCCAAGCCCGCATCCAATTTCAAATAGGCCAATGAAAAGCCCAACATATAGGTCGCAAGGCAAAACCCGCCCACAAGGCGCATCTTGGGATTGGCGCGCGCAATCGTCAGAAACTTCCGCCCGCGTAAAATCACACTCAGGCCAAGCAGCGTCACAGCGCCCGCAGCCACACGCCAAATTGCGAAATCCCCAACGCTGATATGCCCCCCCGCCACGGCCATACGGTTCAGCACCGAATTGGCAGCAAAAGCAATCAAGGTCAGAAAAGCCGCGAGGATCAACCGCGTCATGACAACAGCCTTTGCACGATATCCCCGCGCGCATAGGCAACCTGCCCGCCCGCGATTGTGGCGGCCACCGCATGGCTTTTGGCATCTAGGATGACAAAATCGGCGCGCTTGGCCGTGGCAATCACACCACGATCCTCCAAACCCAAAAGCCGCGCAGGGCCAGAGGACACGAGCGCCCAAGCCTCTGTCAAACCCATTCCCCCTTGCCACAAAGTCAGCGCGGCGCGCAGCAAGGCAGGGTAATGGTAATCTGACGCCAAAGCATCGACTAAACCCGCTTCGACCAAAAGCCGCGCAGAGACCTTGCCCGCATGCGACCCGCCACGCAGAACATTGGGCGCCCCCATCACCACGCCATGGCCTTCTGCGCGCGCGGCCTTTGCGGCTTCGACTGTTTCAGGAAATTCCGCCAAGCTGACGCCAATCTCCGAGAATTGCGCATGGGCGGCGGGGGTTGCGTCATCATGGCTGCCCATCACCACCCCAAGTTCAGAAAGCTGTCCCGCCAGATCACGCAAGGCAGGCATCACTTCGGGCTTTCGGCCATGGAGGCTGTGCAGAAACGCGAGATGCGCCTCAGGCGAGCGGCCTGCCTTAAGCGCCTGCCCCGTCAAACGTGGCGGGCGTTTTCCCGCCGCTAAGGCCTCATGCGGCAGATGATCATTGAACACCACGCAAGCGATTTGGTAATCGCGCACCAAGTCTAAAATCGCGGCGTAATGGTCGACCATATTCATCTCAACGCGCAATTGCAGACGCAAATCACAGATCAAGCCCTGCGCATCTTGCAAGGCGCGGGCCATGGCGGCGGCAAAATCGGGGCCGCGCATCCCTCCCTCCCAAGAGTAGAATTGTGCAAGCATGGCTGTCGTTATACCATTGGCCGCCAACTCCGCCTCGATGGGACGTATCCCCTCACGCGGGTCAACAACGGCCCCACGGCGGGGCGCAACATGGCGTTCGAACCCATCGCCATGGAAATCGACCAATCCCGGCAAGATGATATAGCCAGATAGATCAATACAGCGCGGGCCTTGATCTTGGGTGATGACCCCCTCCGCCATGCTCACAGTGCGCGGCGCAAGCCCCTCAGGCCCCAAGACCTCAGCCCCCATTAGCGTTAGGTTCAGACCCAGCATGCGCCCTATCCCGCAGATGGATCACGCCAGCGATTGACGATTGGATAGCGCCGATCCAACCAGAATGCGCGGGACGTCAGCCGCGCCCCTGGTGCGGATTGAAAGCGCTTATATTCCGAAATGTAGATCAAATACTCAACCCGCTTGACTGTCGCGGCATCAAACCCTTGTGCAACCAAATCTGCAACGCTTGCCTCTTGATCTATCAGCCCCTCAAGGATGGCATCCAAAACCTCATATGGCGGCAGGCTATCCTCGTCTTTTTGATCATCGCGCAGTTCAGCCGATGGCGGCTTTTCAATCACCGACACTGGCATCACAGGCCCATCTGGCCCTTTCATCCAAGCGCGGTGGTTGGCATTGCGCCAATGGCATGTTGCAAAGACGCGCGTTTTATAAAGGTCTTTGATCGGGTTATAGCCCCCTGCCATGTCGCCATAGATGGTGGCATAACCTACCGCGACCTCGGATTTATTGCCTGTGGTCAACAACATTTCGCCAAATTTATTCGACAACGCCATCAGAAGAACCCCGCGCAAACGGGATTGGATGTTTTCCTCGGTCAAATCTGGATCGCGGCCTGCAAAGAGCGGGGCAAGCGTGGCCTCAACGGCCTCTTTCGGGGCCTCAATCGGCAAACTGTCAAGCATGACCCCAAGCATCTGGGCCACATCGCGGGCATCATCAAGCGAAGCCTGCGAGGTATAGCGCGAAGGCAGCATCACGCAATGCACGTTTTCAGGGCCAATGGCATCGGCGGAAATGGCCGCAACCAAGGCCGAATCCACCCCGCCCGACAGACCCAAAACCGCGCGAGAAAACCCTGCCTTGGCCATGTAATCACGCAGACCCAAAACCATCGCGTGGTAATCCGCCTCGATGTCATCGGGCAGACGCGTCAGGTCAGTCTGGTCAATCTGCCAGCCCTCAGCCCCCTCTCGAAGTGTCAGATGGGTCATGCCTTCTTCAAAGGCGGGCATCTGCGCCACCAAGGCCCCGCCTTGGTTCAAGGCGAAACTTGCACCATCAAAAATCTGATCATCTTGTCCACCGACAAGGTTCAGATAGATCAATGGCAGGCCCGTCTCGATCACGCGCGCGACCATATGGGTCTGCCGCAATCCCATCTTGCCGCGATGATAGGGCGAGCCATTGGTGACAAGCAAAACCTCTGATCCTGCTTCGGCGAGCGTCTCGGTAATGTCCTCATGCCACGCATCTTCACAAATCGGGATGCCGATCCGCACAGGGCCAATGCGCACGGGGCCAGACGGATTGCCTGACTTGAAATACCGCTTTTCGTCAAAAACGCTGTCATTAGGCAAATGATGTTTATTGATCCGCGCAATCTGCACGCCGCCTTGCAAAATGACATAGGCGTTGTTGATACCCCCGCCTTCGGCAGGCAAAGGCAGGCCAATCCCACAGGCAGGGCCATCCTTGGTGGCCTCTGCCAAATCTTCCAAGGCCTGCACGACTGAGGCCAAGAAAGCGGGCCGCGTGACAAGGTCTTGGAGCTGATAGCCCGTCAGCGCCATTTCGGGGAACACCACCAAATCAGCCCCCGCATCCCGCGCTTCGGCCCAATAAGCCAAGACCTTTTGTGTATTGCCTGCGAGATCACCGACTGTGGGGTTAATCTGCGCAACACTCAAACAAAACCGAGACGCCATTTAGCTGTGCCTTCCCTACTCACTCACCCGAGGTTCTAGCAGATCAAACCCGCAGGCCAAGGCCATTGCGCATATTGATCGCACCCAAAGGCGCAAAAGACGTTGCGAGATGAGGCGGGCTTCAATAGTTTCTTTTACAAGGCCAGAGGGAGCAGATGGGACATTTGCTAAATATGCGAAACAAAATGCGCCCCTTGGAAAGGACAGCACAGGCAACTTTGCTTGGTCTTTTTTTTGGATTGGCGCCGCAGAGCGGGCTTGCCCAAGAGGGCGAAATCATCCGTGACGAACAGCAATATGACAATGGCGCGATCTATCGCGGGCAATTCCGCAACGGGCTGCAACACGGGACTGGCACCTATACTTTGCCCAACGGGTATGAATATACGGGGCAGTGGGTTGATGGCCAAATTATGGGCGAAGGCCGCGCGACCTTTCCTGATGGGTCGGTCTATGAAGGCGCGTTTGTGGCGGGCAAACCCAATGGCCAAGGCACGATCACCTTTGTCGATGGATCAACATATACAGGCACTTGGGCAGACGGCCTCATGTCAGGCGAAGGGCGCGCCTTTTATTCCAACGGACTGACCTATACGGGCAGCTTTGTCGCGGGCCTTCAAGAGGGACAGGGACGGCTGTCCAACACCGATGGTTATGTCTATGAAGGTGGGTGGCAATCAGGCCAGAAGCATGGCCAAGGAAGCCTCACTTTCCCAGATGGCTCAACATATGTGGGAGAATTTCTCAACGACATGCGCCACGGCGCAGGACGTTTGGAAACCTCGGATGGCATGGTGTTTGAGGGCGCATGGGAAAATGATCAGATCAACGGTCAAGGCAGCCTGACCCAACCCAATGGCGATATCTATGAGGGCAGTTTAGTCAATGGCGCGCGCCAAGGCCAAGCCGTGGTACGCTATGCGAATGGCGATTTCTATGAGGGCGAATTTCTCAATGACCGCCGCCATGGCCAAGGTCGTTTCACAGGGCATCAGGGGCTTGTTTATGACGGCCAATGGGTCGAGGGGCGCATTGAGGGGCAAGGCGTGATGACCTACCCCGATGGGGTGGTCTATGCTGGCGGATTTGAAAATGATTTGGCCCATGGGACGGGAACCATAACCTATCCTGACGGCACCAAATACGAGGGCGATTGGGTCGCGGGGGCGATGCAAGGCTTTGGCATTGCGGAATATGCCGATGGGTTGCGCTATGAGGGCCAGTTCCTCAATGGGCGCCAACACGGCCAAGGGGTCATGACCTCAACCAACGGCTATCGCTACGAGGGCGGATGGAACGCAGGCCTGCGCGAGGGGGAAGGGATCACAACCTATCCTGATGGCAGCAGCTATCGTGGGCAATTCGTAGGAGGAGCGCGCGAAGGCATAGGCCGCCTCGAGATGGCCGATGGGTTTACCTATGAGGGCGCTTGGCGCGCAGGTGAAATCACAGGCCAAGGCGTGGCGCGCTATCGCTCGGGCGATGTTTATGAAGGGACGTTTGAAAACGGAACCCGCCAAGGTCAAGGGCGACTGACCTATGCCACGGGCCAAGTGGTAGAAGGACTGTGGGAAAACGGCCAATTCGTGGGCGCGGGGGCGGCGGATTTGCCACCTACCCCCGAAACCCCTGATGTCAGCGAACCGCAATCGCAGTAAAATCAGGCTGCAATCAGCCCTATGCTTTCGAGTTTCAACAGCACCTGCTGCGCGCAGTAATCCACCTCCGTGCCTTCGGTATCGACCACCAATTCTGCGGCGGTTGGGGCTTCGTAAGGATCAGAAATCCCTGTGAATTCCTTGATTTTGCCCTCGCGCGCCAATTTATAGAGACCCTTGCGGTCACGGCGCTCGCATTCTTCAAGGCTGGTGGCCACATGCACCTCAACAAAAGCGCCAAAGCTTTCGACCATCTCGCGCACCGAGCGACGGGTCGCTGTATAAGGCGCGATGGGGGCGCAAATGGCGATCCCGCCATTCTTCGTGATCTCCGAAGCGACATAGCCAATGCGGCGAATATTGATATCGCGGTGTTCCTTGCTGAACCCCAATTCCGAGGAGAGATGCTTGCGCACCACATCCCCATCAAGCAGCGTCACAGGACGGCCGCCCATTTCCATCAGCTTGACCATCAGGGCATTCGCAATGGTCGATTTACCCGAGCCTGAAAGCCCCGTGAAAAACACCGTAAAACCCTGTTTGCTGCGCGGTGGAGAGGTGCGGCGCAATTCCTTAACCACCTCAGGGAAGGAGAACCATTCGGGAATTTCCAACCCCTCGCGCAGGCGGCGGCGCAGTTCCGTACCCGAAATATCCAGAACCGTATCGCCCTCTGGCACCTCATTGGCGGGGTAATATTGGGCCTTTTCTTGCACATAGACCATGTGCTTGAAATCCACCATCTCAAGGCCGATTTCATCTTGGTGCTGCTTGAACAGCTCCTGCGCGTCATAGGGGCCATAGAAATCTTCGCCGTTTGAATTCTTTCCTGGCCCCGCGTGATCGCGCCCCACGATGAAATGGGTGCAGCCATGATTGGCGCGGATCAAGCCGTGCCAAACCGCCTCGCGCGGGCCAGCCATACGCATGGCAAGGTTCAGCAAGCTCATGGTTGTGGTTGCGGCAGGGTATTTATCAAGCACCGCGTCGTAGCAGCGCACACGGGTAAAGTGATCCACATCGCCGGGCTTGGTCATGCCAACCACAGGATGGATTAATAGGTTTGCCTGTGCCTCTTTGGCGGCGCGGAAGGTCAATTCCTGATGCGCGCGGTGCAGCGGGTTACGGGTTTGGAAGGCAACAATCCGCTTCCACCCCAATTTGCGGAAATAGGCCCGCATCTCGTTGGGCGTATCACGGCGTGCGCGGAAATCGTAATGCACGGGCTGTTGGATGCCCGTGATCGCCCCACCCAAATAAACGGGGCCTGCCACATGATGCAGATAGTTCACCGCAGGGTGGGCCAGATCATCTGCGCCAAACACCTTTTCTGCCTCGCGCGCCTTATTGGGCACCCATTTGTCAGAGATAGAGAGGATCGCAAGGATCACCCCCTCTTGATCGCGAAGTGCGATATCTTGGCCCGTCTCAACCTTGGCGGCGAAGTCCTCGGAAATATCAAGCGTGATCGGCATCGGCCAAAGCGTGCCATCGGCCAGACGCATGGTCTCAACCACGCTGTCATAATCCTCCTGCCCCAAAAACCCTTTGAGCGGGTTGAACCCGCCATTCATCAGCAATTCCAAATCGCAGATTTGGCGCGGGGTCAGATCCCATGAAACCAACTCCGCCGCCTCAAGCTTTAGCTTTTGCGCGGAGTCGTAAGAGACATAAAGTTCAGGGATCGGGGCGTGAAATTGGGCAGCCATCAAGTTTACTTTCCAACAAGGGTCAAAACATTAGGGGCCGCAAAAAACGACACGGCCCCGCATTCAGCGCCGCCATAGACCCCGAATGTGGCGAAATTCAAGCAAAGCTGTCTTTTTCAAAGAAAAAAGAAACAGCGTGATTGCCGATCCGCCGCAAACGAAATGGCGGTGCTGAAAAATAGGCAATCACGCAGCCCCTGTTCTTAGCCCTATTCAGCGGCTTTCACTTCACCTGCCGCTTGTTCCGCCAACCACCGCTCGGCATCCAAAGCAGCCATACAGCCCATGCCCGCACTGGTGACCGCTTGGCGATAGGTGTGGTCGGTCAAATCCCCCGCCGCAAAAACGCCAGGGATCGAGGTGCGGGTCGTGCCGGGTTCAACCCAAACATAACCGCCCGAATGCAGCTTAAGCTGATCCTTGATCAAATCGCTAGCAGGTGCATGGCCAATGGCCACGAAAAACCCTTTGCAAGGCACTTCGGTGATGGCGCCTGTCTCGACATGGCGCGCTTTGACCGCCTCAACACCACGGGGGGCATCTGTGCCGACCACCTCATCCACCTCGTGGTTCCAGATCACCTCGATTTTTGGATTTTTGAAAAGGCGATCTTGCATGATCTTTTCCGCACGCAGGCTATCGCGGCGGTGGATCAATGTGACCTTTGAGGCGAAATTGGTGAGAAACAGCGCCTCCTCAACGGCTGTATTGCCGCCACCGATAACCACCACCTGTTGCCCGCGATAAAAGAACCCATCACAGGTCGCACAAGCCGACACGCCAAAGCCCTTGAAATGCTCTTCAGAGGGCAAGCCCAACCACCGCGCCTGTGCGCCTGTCGCCAGAACCACCGCATCGGCCGTATATGTTGTGCCCGTATCGCCCGAAGCACGGAAGGGGCGCTGCGACAAATCGAGATCAGAAATATGATCCGAGATGATCCCAGCCCCCATCTCGCGGGCGTGGTTCTCCATCCGTACCATGAGATCAGGCCCCATGACGGATGCATCACCCGGCCAGTTTTCAACATCCGTTGTGATGGTCAACTGCCCGCCCGGTTGGATGCCCTGCACCAAAATAGGCTCGAGCATGGCACGGCTGGCGTAAACCGCCGCAGTATAGCCCGCAGGGCCAGAGCCAATAATCAAAAGACGGGTATGGCGGGTTGTACTCATGAGATGGATCCTTCATTAAATCTGTAACACGCCGCCATCACAGCATGGGCTATGACACCCGAACGACACCGCGCGGCACATATCTTGGTCATGATATAACCACCGATCGACCGCGATGAAAGCCCCGCCTAAGCCTTGCAAAGTGGCGCTCAATATTCCATATGTTGCGTGGGTGCGAAATAAAATTGCGTATTTCTGGCATTATCGCTCAGGATCGCAAAGTCGCGAGCGAGAGGATAACAATAATGCCAACGACCAAACTCGATCCGATTGACCGCAAGATTCTTGCGGAACTGCAAAGTGACGGACGGATGACCAATGTAGAATTGGCCAAACGCGTAGGGATTTCTGCACCCCCTAGCCTACGGCGCGTGCGCACTTTGGAGGAGTCGGGCTATATCCGCGGCTATCACGCAGATGTCGATGCGCGGATGCTTGGCTTCGAAGTTCAGGTTTTCGCTATGGTGGGCCTGCACAGTCAGGCCGAGGCTGATTTGGTCGCCTTTGAAAATCGCTGTGCCGAGTGGCCTCTTGTGCGCGAATGTCATATGCTGAACGGCGAGATTGATTTCATCTTGAAATGCGTGGCGCCTGACCTGTCCACTTTTCAAAGCTTCCTCACCGAACACCTAACCGCCGCCCCGAATGTTGCAAGCGTGCGCACATCGCTTGTCATTCGTGGGGCTAAAGATCAACCAGGCGTGCCCTTCGAAGTTCTCGAAGACCGACTGGCCAAGATGGATTAAGGCGAAGCGGATTATCCTGCCCGTTTCAAGCCAATCTCTGCACGATCCGTCATCGCTAGTCGCTGCACTTCGGTTTCATCGCGCATTCAAGGCATGCGTGGCGCTTCGTACTGGGTCATCGCGATCAGCAACTCCATCCAACGTGTTTTCATTTCAGACCCTCCAAAAAGATTCGCGCAATCTTGCGCTTCGATTGGCCTAAACTTGCGTCCAAATCTGTCAAAGATTGGACGAAATCCCGTCAGCTTGAGGAAAGAAAAAGGTCATTGCGCGGCAAAGCCTAAAGGCGAATAGCCGAAATCAGGCGCCCATAATCCGCTTCACCGCGATGGGTGGCGCGGCGGTAGGAGAAGAACAGTTCTTCGTCATGATAGGTGCAATGCCCGCACCATTCTGCCTGCCCGATGCCCGCGTTGCGCAGGCGCGTTAATCCGTAGCTTGGCAAATCAAAGAGATATTTATCAGGTGCCGCCCCATCGATAAAAAACCGCGCAGACTGCGGATCATCATCTACGAATTCCTCAAAGAATTCTTGCCCGACCTCATAATTGGCTTGGCTGATCGTGGGGCCAATCACCACGTTAATTTTTTCGCGCACCGCACCTTGTGCGACCATCAAGTCAATCGTGGCCTCAAGCACCCCTGCCCGCGCGCCCTTCCAACCCGCATGGGCAGCGCCAATCACGCCAGCCTCCGCTTCATGCAACAGGACGGGCTGACAATCGGCTGTGAGAATCGCAATGGCCAAATCCTTGCTGCAGGAAACCAAACCATCTGCCTCAGGGGTGCCGCCGCCAATCGGGCCTTCAACCAAGACAACATCCGCGGAATGCGTTTGATAGACCGTCACAAGGCAATCTTCCGCCACCCCCATCTCACGCGCCACGCGCGCGCGGTTGATTTCGACCAAATCCGATTGATCAGATGATCCCGCACCACAATTCAGACTGCTAAAAATGCCGCTAGATGCACCACCCTTGCGTGTAAAAAAACCATGCTTTGCTGCCCCCAAAAGCGGCGATGTGATCGGGTCAATTGGAGCAAAATGCGCAGCCATCTCACATATCCCTTATTTCAAGATCATCCAAACCAGGCAGAGCGGGCGCAGTCTGTTGCGTAAGACCCAGCACTTTGAATAGCTGTCCCATTTCTTCGGGGTGGGTCAACCTACGATGCGCGGCAATATGCGATTGAAGCGCGTCACCGTGCAATTTTTGCGCAAGCGCCTGCGCCTGTGCGGTGATCCCAAGACGCTCAAGAAACAGACCCTGCGTCTGTAGCGGTGCCGCGCGGGCGGGTGCGGCACTGGCCGCCAAAGGCTGAAACGCCACATGGGCGGTCAGATCGGATGTGCCAATATCCACCAATGGATCGGCGTATCTGTGATCTTTGACGGCTTGAAAGGTGTCGCCTGCGCTGATCCAATCTCCGTAATCAATCAAAAGCGCCGCGCCGCCATGCGCGGCGATGCGCCGCCCGATATCTGATGCAATCGCCTCAGCAGCGGCATTAATTTCAACAATCACGCCCTCTGGCATGTCACCAAAACGGGCCGTTATCCAATCGGGCGCAATGACAGGGCCAAGCCCCCATATCAGCGCGCCCTGATCTGCACCAATTTGGCGTTCATGCCATCCGTCACGCCCTTTTTGAAATTGCCGAATGGGCAACGCATCAAAAAATTCATTCGCCACCAAATAAAGCGGCCCTTCAGGTAGGGAGGCAATGGTGTCGTGAAATTGCGGTTGATACTGGCCCAAAGCCTCTGCTTGGGCTGCGCGCATCACGGGCGAGGCTTCGACCATGTGCAATCTGATCGTTTGGGTGAATTCGGGTAGCAGTTTCGCGGCGCGCAAAATATCGGCCATCAACGTCCCGCGCCCGCCGCCAAGCTCGACCAAATTTACATCGGATGGTCTGCCTTGGTCAGACCAAACCTGCAGAAACCACAACCCAATCATCTCGCCAAAGATTTGCGAGACCTCGGGTGCCGTCACAAAATCCCCGCCCCGACCGATGGCGGGTTTCTTCATATAATACCCAAATTCAGGGTGAAGCAGCGCCTCGGTCATAAACTCGGCCACAGAAAGCGGGCCTGACTGCGCGATACGGCGCAACAGCCGATCCTGCGCACGCCCTGCCCCCATTAGGCACCTGCCTTACGCCGCGCGACCTGCCGCGCGACCAAGATCACCGCTAGCCCCACAATGACCATGGGCAATGACAAGATTTGCCCCATGCTCAGACCAATATCATCAGACAGCCACAGCGCATAACCGCGCGGATGGTTCGCGAAGAACTGTGCATCAGGTTGGCGGAAATATTCGACAATAAACCGCCCCACCCCATAGCCTGCAAGAAACAGACCCGCCACTTGCCCTGGCACCCGCAACGCCCCTTGGCGATGGATCACATAAAGGATCACAAGCCCCAAGATGAGCCCCTCAAGAAGCGCTTCGTAAAGCTGTGACGGGTGGCGCGCACAAACTTGCATGCCTGCATCCATCACAATCCCCACAGGGCCCGAACAGTCCTGTGCCGCGGCCCCAGGAAAGATCACGCCCCAAGGCGCATCGGTGGGTCGCCCCCATAGCTCGGCATTAATGAAATTGGCGCTGCGCCCCAGAAAGAGCGCAGGCGGGGTGGCCAAGGCTAACAGGTCGGCAAGGCTTGATATGCTGACCTTGTGGACACGACAAAACAAAAGCCCCGCGATGACAACACCCAAAAAGCCACCATGAAAAGACATCCCCCCCTGCCAAACCTGCAAAATCTCAGCAGGGTTTTGCAGGTAATAGCTTGGCTGATAGAACAGGACATATCCAAGCCGCCCCCCAAGGATCACACCCAAGACCATCCATGTCAAAAGCGGTTCTACAACTTCGGAGGACATCGGGGCGGTGGCATGTCTCCACAGCGTGGATTTGCGCAAATGCCGCCCGATCATCCATGCAGCGATAAGAAACCCGGCGATATAGGCCAGCGCATACCACCGCAGGGCAAAGTGAAACCCACCAAAATCAATTGAGAAGAGCGCAGGCGAGATATCTGGAAACGGTATCGCGTAAAACATAGCGGCTCTTTTTGATGCGCTTGGGAACCCTTGTTGGATAGCCCCCCATGCGGCGATGTCAACCTTGAAGCGGCGCGCCATTTACCCCATATCAAGGTCGAAGGTATGAACGCGCCCCGCCGCGAGACAAGAGGACAGCCTATGCAAACCCGCAATAAGATGATGGATGACATCAGCCAATTGATGACCAACGCCATGGGTGTGGCCCAAGGCGCACGCGAGGAAGCGGAAAATGCGATGAAATCGCTGATGGATCGCTGGCTTGCGGATCGCGACTTTGTCACCCGCGAAGAATTTGATGCCGTGCGCGCAATGGCCCAAAAGGCGCGCGAAGAAAATGAGGCGCTGTCTGCGCGCCTAGAGGCATTGGAAAAGAAAAATAAATAAGCGCGGTCACAGCGCAGTTGAACAAGGGCGGGTTTGGCCAGACCAAACCCGCCCTATCTTTATGCACAGCCCCCAATTTCTTGTGGACAGGATTAGGAAAACCGCAATTTCTGGGTGCGTCATCAAAATATTGCTTTACAGGTGAAGAAAGTAACCGCACCATATTTGGTGTGGGGTCGCGCAAATCAGCCGACCCTTAGTGGAGACACCCAGCCTTAGTAGGCAAATTGGGATTGAACCCAACGCCCGCGACAGGCTGCCAAGAATGAGGCCTAGGGCAATGTCACTTTCCGAGCAGTATATGGATGTCGAAGACCTCCATCCCATCGATATCGTTGAAACCCTTGCCACACGGCATGAATGGGATTTCGACCGTGTTGCCGATGATCAAATCGCAATGGCCCTCGAGGGGCAGTGGCGCACCTATTCGGTGACGCTGGCATGGTCGAGCTATGACGAAACGCTGCGGATGATCTGCACCTTCGACATGGATCCACCCGCCGAATCTATGGGCAAGCTTTACGAGACATTGAACCTTGCCAATGACAAATGCTGGGCGGGCGCGTTCAGTTTCTGGGCCGAGCAAAAGATGATGGTCTATCGCTACGGCTTGGTTCTCGCAGGGGATCAACTGGCAAGCCCCGAGCAGATTGCCTGTATGGTTGAAACCGCGATTTTGGCAAGCGAACGCTATTACCCCGCCTTCCAATTGGCCTGTTGGGGCAGCCAATCACCGAGCGAAGCAATCCAAGTGGCCATTGCCGAAGGGTTCGGTCGCGCCTAACCTGTTGCAAACCGCAACAGGGGATGAGTGATGACTTATGACGATATTGCCGCGCGCGGCATGGTGATTTTCGGCTGTGGGAAAATGGGCTCTGCAATGTTGGCAGGGTGGCTTGCACGAGGAATACCACCTGCCTGCGTGACCGTAATTGACCCGCACCCCTCTGATTGGCTCAAGGCTGCGGGGGTAAATCTTAACACGCCCCTACCTACAAATGCCGCTGTGGCCATTATCGCGGTAAAACCGCAGATGATGGGCGAAGCTTTACCCAATCTTGCGGCGCATATGGGCCGTGAGACATTGGTGATCTCTGTGGCGGCAGGCACACCAATCGCCAGATTTGAAGCCGAATTTGGCGCGTCCACCAAAATTATCCGCGCCATGCCCAACACCCCCGCCGCAATCGGGCGAGGGATCACCGCGCTTATTGGCAACGGGCAATGCAGCCAAGCCGATCTTGAGCTTGGCGAAACCCTGTTATCTGCGGTCGGTCAGGTGGTGCGTCTTGAAACGGAAGATCAGATTGACGCTGTGACAGGCGTTTCGGGCTCCGGCCCTGCCTATGTCTTCTATATGATTGACTGCCTCGTTGCTGCCGCACGCGCCGAAGGCCTGCCTGACGAGATGGCGATGGAATTGGCCAAGGCCACAGTCGCGGGCGCAGGGGCCTTGGCCCTAGAGGCCAGCGAGAGCCCAGAACAATTACGCATCAACGTGACATCGCCCAATGGCACCACGCAGGCGGGGCTAGAGGTTTTGATGGATGAGGCAAGCGGCCTCGCCCCCCTCATCCGCGAAACAGTCAAGGCTGCGGCGGCGCAATCCCGCGCCCTGAAGGGATAAAGGTGATGGAAACCGATTTTGAAACATTCCTGAAGGTCGACATTCGCGTGGGGCGCGTCACCCGCGCCGAACCCTTTCCCGAGGCCCGCAAACCCGCCATCAAGCTATGGGTGGATTATGGGCCAGAGATTGGGGTCAAAAAAAGCTCGGCCCAAATTACAGCGCATTACGCGCCCGAGGCATTGGTGGGCAAGCTTGTGATGGGGGTGGTGAATTTCCCACCCCGCCAGATCGGCCCCTTTATGTCCGAGGCGCTCGTGCTTGGATTTCATGATGTGGGCGGGGATGTGGTTTTGGCCGTGCCCAACAAGGATGTGCCCCTTGGCGCGCGACTATGCTGACGGGCTATCCCCGACCACTTCGCGCCAGTGACGGCGGCACAAGCTGACATAGGTTTCATTGCCGCCGATTTGCACCTGCTCCCCCGTTTTGGCAACGCTGCCATCGGGGGATTTTCGCACCACCATCGTGGCTTTGCGCCCGCAATGGCAAATTGTCCTGATCTCACGCAGATCATCCGCCAAGGCTAAAAGCGCGGCAGAGCCTTCGAATAATTCACCGCGGAAATCGACCCGAAGGCCATAGGTCATCACAGGCAGCCCCAAATCATCAGCCACACGCGCCAATTGCCAGACCTGCGCCTTAGTGAGGAACTGCGCCTCATCCAAAAAGACGCAATCAATCGGCTGCGCTTTGTGCGCTGCCTCGATAAGCGCGAACAAATCCGTATCAGAGGCGAAGGTTACAGCCTCTTTCGACAGCCCAATGCGACTTGCGATACGGCCTTGGCCCGCCCGCGTATCATGATGCGCAGTCAGCAGAAATGAGATCTGGCCGCGCTCGCTATAATTATGGGCCGCTTGTAAAAGCAGGGTCGACTTACCCGCATTCATAGTCGAAAAATTAAAATACAGCTTGGCCATGGCGCGCCCTGTTGTTCCTTCGTCGCCATATGCCAATAGATGCGCCCGCCTTGCAAGTGTTCCCTATCACATGAAGTTCAAAGCTTGGGAGCAAAAAATGGGTACACCCAAGCCCAGTTTGGCAACAGGAGCGCCCAATATGATCACCCGCTGCGCATTCATAAAATCAGGTTTAGTGCTGCCGCTCGTCACACAGCCTCTGCTTGCTCAAGCAGTCTTCCGACGCGATGGCGTGGCCTTGCGGGGTATGATCCTGTGGCCTATTTCACCAATGGCGCCGCCACCAAAGGTGAGGCAGACTTCGCCGCGCGATGTGAAAATGCCACGGCGCATTTAGTAACGGCAGCCAACCGTGCGCAATTCTTGAACGACCCCGAAGCCTTTGCCCCGCAATATGGAGAATATTGTGCTTAGGCCGTATCCCAAGGCTACACGGTCCCAATTGATCCTGATGCATGGCGCCTTATTGACGGAAAATTACACCTCAACGCAAGCCAGCGCATACAACGCCGATAGGAACAGGATATCGCGGGGTATATTGCACGCGCAGATGCCAATTGGCCGACCCTCCGCGCGGGATTGCAAATGGGGCATTACCCCTGCAGCGAACGCACCGCCAATGCACCTTCGCGCGCGGCTTTCATGGCCAAGACTGCCGCATGGCTGCCTGCAAGCGTGGTGTAATAGGGGATCTTGTCATAGAGCGCAACCGTGCGCATCGAGCGGCTGTCTTCGACCGCTTGCGCGCCTTCGGTCGTGTTAAAGATGAGATCAACCATCCCATCCTTCATCATATCGACAATGGTGCGCCCACCTTCATAGGCCTTGTTGACCACATCGGATGAAATCCCGTAATCGGCCAAGAACTTCGCCGTGCCTGAGGTGGCCAAAATCTTGAGGCCCAAATCAATCAGGGTTTGCGCAGTCTCCACCAAGAGCGGCGTTTTATCCGCATCTTTGATCGACAAGAACACTGTGCCTGCCGATGGCAAAACAGTCCCTGCTCCAAGCTGCGCTTTGAGGAAGGCGCGCGCAAAGCTACGATCCCACCCCATCACTTCGCCCGTTGACCGCATTTCTGGCCCAAGCAACGTATCCACACCAGGGAAACGGGCAAAGGGCAGAACCGCTTCTTTGACGGAGAACCAAGGCGTGCGGAAATCTGACAGGCTCATCAGGTCGCCCATCGGGATAGACGCGTTGTCATCCACAGGTTGATGAGGCGCGGCCTTGGGGAAAACCGAAAGTTTCTCTCCCGCCATCAAGCGCGCTGCGATAGAGGCAATCGCGCTATCCGTGGCCTTGGCCACAAAGGGCACAGTGCGCGAAGCGCGTGGGTTGACCTCAATCAGATAGATATCATCGCCTTTGACCGCGAATTGAACATTCATCAAACCAACCACATTGAGCGCGCGCGCCAGTGCCTCGGTCTGGCGAGTGATTTCTGCGATAATCGCATCGCTTAGCGTATGAGGGGGCAAGGAACAGGCGCTATCGCCTGAGTGCACGCCCGCCTCCTCAATATGCTGCATAATGCCCGCGACATGAACCGCGTCACCATCGCACAGCGCATCCACATCGACCTCAGTCGCGCCGTCAAGATAGCGGTCGAGAAGCACGGGGCTGTCGCCAGACACCACCACAGCCTCTGCGATATAGCGATTAAGCTGTGCCGTATCGCGCACGATCTCCATTGCGCGACCACCCAGAACGTAAGAGGGGCGGATCACCAAAGGATACCCCAAGGCCTCAGCCGCGGCTTTTGCCTCCTCGTCAGAATGAGCAATCGCATTTTCGGGCTGCTTTAGCTCAAGCTTTTGAACAAGCTGCTGGAACCGCTCGCGATCCTCCGCCAAATCAATCGCATCGGGCGATGTGCCAAGGATTGGGATACCCGCCTCATGCAGAGCGTTGGCCAATTTCAGCGGGGTCTGACCGCCAAATTGCACGATAACACCATGCAATGTGCCTGCGTCCTGCTCCACGCGCAGAATTTCCATCACATGCTCATAGGTGAGAGGCTCGAAATACAGGCGGTCGGATGTATCATAATCGGTTGAAACCGTCTCTGGATTGCAGTTAATCATGATGGTTTCATAGCCTTGCGCGGTAAGCGCAAAACAAGCGTGACAGCAGCAGTAATCAAATTCGATCCCCTGCCCGATGCGGTTCGGCCCGCCGCCCAAAATCACAACTTTTTTCGCATTCGAAGGACGCGCTTCGCATTCCACATCGCCCATCGCAGGGGCCTCATAGGTAGAATACATATACGGGGTCTGCGCCTCAAACTCGGCCGCGCAGGTGTCGATCCGCTTAAATGCGGCAACAATCCCTGCGCTGGTACGATCAGCCCGCACAGAGGCCTCGCTGCGGCCCGTTAGTGTCGCCAAACGCGCATCGGTGAAGCCCATCATCTTGATCTTGCGCAAGGCATCCGCCTCGCGCGGCAGGCCATTGGCGCGAATATCTTCCTCAACATCCACGATCTCGCGAATGCGGGCCAAAAACCATGGATCAAATTTGGTAACATGACCGATCTCATCACTGGTCAGACCATGGCGCATGGCTTGGGCGATCACACGCAGACGGTCAGGCGTCTGCAGGCTGAGCGCCTTCGTGATGGCGGCCTTATCAGGCGCACCCGCAATTTCAATCTCGTCAAAGCCAGAAAGACCTGTCTCAAGGCTGGCCAAGGCTTTTTGCATACTCTCATGGAAGCTGCGGCCAATGGCCATAGCCTCGCCCACAGATTTCATCGCCGTGGTCAATTCAGGCTTAGCGCCAGGGAATTTCTCAAAAGCAAAGCGTGGAATCTTGGTGACAACATAATCGATGCTTGGCTCAAAGCTGGCAGGGGTGACACGGGTGATGTCATTGTCCAACTCATCCAGTGTGTAGCCCACGGCCAATTTCGCCGCGATTTTCGCAATCGGGAACCCCGTGGCCTTAGACGCAAGCGCCGATGAACGCGACACGCGCGGGTTCATCTCGATCACCACCATCCGCCCATCGGCAGGGTTAATCGCCCATTGCACGTTGGAGCCGCCTGTCTCAACACCAATCTCGCGCAACACAGCAATCGAGCCGTTGCGCATGATCTGATATTCTTTATCGGTCAGGGTCAGCGCAGGCGCGACTGTGATACTGTCGCCCGTATGCACGCCCATTGGATCTACATTTTCGATGGAACAGACAATGATCGAATTATCCACTTTGTCGCGGACAACCTCCATCTCGTATTCTTTCCAACCAAGCAGCGATTCATCGACCAAGATCTGCGCCACGGGGGACGCCTCAAGCCCAGAGCGACAGTAATATTCATATTCTTCGCGGTTATAAGCCACACCGCCGCCTGTCCCGCCCAAGGTAAACGCCGGGCGAATAATGGCGGGCAGGCCGATGTCTTCCAAGGCCTCCATCGCATCGCGCAGACCCGCGGCGATGTCGAATTTGCCGTTCTCTTTTTTCGGCGCCGCAACAATCGAGGCGCGCGGGTTTTCAAGGCCAATACGATCCATCGCCTCACGGAACAGCTTGCGGTCTTCGGCCATTTCAATCGCAGGGCGCTTTGCCCCAATCATCTCGACCCCGAATTTCTCCAACACACCCGCTTCTTCAAGTGAGAGAGCAGTGTTCAGACCCGTCTGCCCACCCATGGTGGGCAAGAGCGCATCGGGGCGCTCTTTCTCGATGATCTTTGCGACAACATCGGGGGTGATTGGCTCGATGTAGGTGGCATCGGCAAGTTCTGGATCGGTCATTATGGTCGCGGGGTTAGAATTGACCAGAATTACCCGATACCCTTCTTCGCGCAGCGCTTTGCAGGCTTGTGCGCCCGAATAGTCAAATTCGCAGGCTTGCCCAATGACGATTGGCCCCGCGCCGATGATCATGATGGAGCGGATATCGGTTCTTTTGGGCATCGGAAAACCTCGGTATTGGCTGCGGGCCTACAAGCGGCGAAACATTAGGGTGCGACCGTGCACGCAAAATCGCGCTTCGAGAGCGGTGCAAATTGATGGCGTTATAGTCAAGCGAGAGCGCGGCGCAAGGGCAGAAGCGCTGCAAAATTTCACACACCCCTCCCAAAGGGCAGGATCACGCTGCACCTGTCACCCGATTGATATGGCCCATCTTACGGCCTGCGCGGGTTTCAGCCTTACCATATAGGTGAATTTGAACGCCTTTTGTCTCGGCCATCTCAGCCGCCCGCGCCACATCATCACCGATGAGATTCTCCATCACAACATTTGCGTGACGGCTGCCGTCCCCCAAGGGCCAGCCTGTAATGGCACGGATATGCTGCTCGAACTGATCGACTGCGCAGCCTGCTTGCGTCCAATGGCCAGAGTTATGCACCCGTGGTGCAATCTCATTGACGACCAAACCCTCAGGCGTGACGAACAGCTCGACCCCCATTACGCCTACATAATCCAACGCCGTGACGATTTTCGAGGCCAGCAAAACCGCATCCGCGCGCAGCATGGCAGGCAAGTCAGCAGGGACAGTGGTGGTTGCAAGGATGCGATTACGGTGGATATTTTCACCCGGATCATAGGCCGAGACGCTGCCATCGCGCCCGCGCGCAATGATCACCGAAACCTCTCGGCTAAATTTTACAAATCCCTCAGCAATTGCAGGCGCCCCGTTCAGGCTTGCATAAGCGGCCTCCGCCTCGGACGCGGCCATAACCCGCGCTTGCCCCTTGCCGTCATACCCAAAACGGCGGGTCTTGAGGATCGCGGGACAGCCCGTTTTTTCGAGCGCCTGCGCCACGTGCTCGGCCGCATCAATCGCACAATAAGGCGCGGTTTTCAGACCCAGACTGTTGAGAAAATCCTTCTCAACCAAGCGATCCTGAGACACTTCAAGCGCAGTTCGCGCAGGAAAGAGCGGGCGCGTATCTTCGAGCAGGGCCAAGGCCGCGCTTGGGATATTCTCAAATTCAAAGGTCAACATATCACAAGACAGCGCAAAGGCCTTGAGCGCCTCATGATCATCATATCTCGCTTGCGTCACGGATATTGCAACGTCACCAGCAGGGGCCTGTGCGCTTGGTTCGAAAATCCGAACTTTATATCCAAGGCGTGCTGCGGCCATGGCAAGCATGCGCCCCAACTGACCACCCCCCAAAATACCAATCACGCTGCCATTGGGCAGAACCTCATGCGTCATCTTGAGGTTCCTCAGGGATCGAGGCGGACAGATCGGCGCGCCATTGATCAAGACGCCCAGCAAGATCAGCGTCATGCACCGCCAAAATCGCCACCGCCATCAATCCAGCATTGGCCGCACCCACGGCGCCAATCGCCATTGTCGCCACAGGAAATCCGCGCGGCATTTGCAAAATCGAATAAAGCGAATCAACCCCAGACAAGGCCTTGGTTTGCACGGGCACGCCGATGACAGGCACCCGCGTCTTTGAGGCTATCATACCTGGCAAATGCGCCGCCCCACCTGCCCCTGCGATAATCACCTTCAAGCCACGGCTTGCGGCGGTTTTACCATAGTCCCACAGCCGATCAGGTGTGCGATGCGCAGAAACAATTTTCGTTTCATAAGAAACGCCCAGCGCGTCAAGCATTTCGACGGCTTCGCGCATGGTGGGCCAATCAGACTGGCTGCCCATGATGATGCCAATTTCGATATCCGCCATGGGGAGGATCCTTTGCAATAAGCCTTGTGCGAAGGGCGCACTATAGCGAGATCAAACCGCTATGCAATGATGTCAGGGGTGAGTTCATCCTCAATGCGGGTGATCGCATCTTTGAGGGACAGCTTCTGCTTTTTTAGACGGCGCAGCGTTAATTGATCAGGGCTTGGCCGTGTCTCAAGGGCGGCAATCGCCTCGTCCAAATCCCGATGCTCGCGTTTGAGTACCTCCAAGCGGATGCGCAGCACGTCTTCGTGGCTCATTTCGGTCGGGGCGTTCATGGGGCGCTTATGTCTTTCTGAATCTGGGGTGGTGCCGCACCATACTGTGACATTGCACGCCACGCAAAGGAAATGGCGCGCCTGCGCACGGCAGATGCAAACAGGGCTTGCAGGGGGACTGGACAGGCCCCATATTTACCACAGATCCAGTTGCCGAATTGCGGGGCTGGCGCTTGCACAGATCGCTTATCAAAGGATGTGCCTTATGACGAAACTAACCCTGACGCACCCGTTTCTGCTGGGCTTTGATCAACTCGAACGTTTGGTCGAACGCACCGTGAAATCTGGGAATGATGGTTACCCCCCCTATAATATCGAACAACGCGGCGACACGGCCTATCGCATTACTTTAGCGGTGGCAGGCTTTGCCGAAACAGATCTCTCAATCACAGAAGAAGATCGCCAATTGGTGATCCGTGGCCGCCAATCAGATGAGGATGCGGAGCGCATCTTTTTACATCGTGGGATTGCAGCGCGGCAATTTCAGCGCAGCTTTGTCTTGGCCGATGGGGTTGAGGTGACAGGCGCCACGATGGAGCATGGGCTGTTGCATATCGACCTGCATCGCCTGCAGCCTGACAACGTAGTGCGCAAGATTGAGATTTCAAATTCTGGTGTAGCCTCGAAATCGCTGCAAACGAAAGGGGGAAGATCATGACCAATCCCGAGCACCCAAAAAGCAAGTCCGAGCGGCCTATCGTTTATATCCGCCCCGTTGATGTGGCGAGCCTCCCCTCGGAGATCCGCGCCCAAGCGGGTGCGCGCGAACAGCTTTACGCGATTGGAACCGAGGAAGGCACACAATTGGCCCTCGTGAAAGATCGCGCCTTGGCCTTCGTTGTGGCGCGTCAAAATGATCTGACACCTGTTAGCGTCCATTAACGTGCAACGGTTTCATTAACCCAAAATGGAAAAAGGCCCGCATGACGCGGGCCTTTCTTTTATCCAAAGCCACAGAGCCTTGGGGGCATGATTACATCATGCCGCCCATGCCACCCATGCCGCCCATGTCAGGCATTGCAGGTGCGTCATCTTTCTTTGGCTTGTCGGCCACCATTGCTTCGGTGGTGATCAAGAGGCCTGCAACAGAAGCTGCATCCTCAAGCGCAGTGCGCACCACTTTCGCAGGGTCGATCACACCGAATTTGAACATGTCGCCATATTCTTCAGTCTGAGCATTGAAGCCATACTTGACGTCTTTGGATTCGCGGATTTTGCCCGCAACAACCGCACCGTCAACGCCTGCATTCTCCGCAATCTGGCGCAGTGGCGCTTCAAGCGCACGGCGCACGATGCCGATACCTGCGTCTTGATCCGCGTTCTCACCAGACAGGCCGTCCAGAGCTTTTGCACCTTGAACGAGGGCAACACCGCCGCCCACAACGATGCCTTCTTGAACGGCAGCGCGGGTTGCGTTCAACGCATCATCAACGCGGTCTTTGCGCTCTTTCACTTCGACTTCGCTCATGCCGCCAACTTTGATAACTGCAACACCGCCTGCCAATTTGGCAACGCGCTCTTGCAGTTTCTCTTTGTCGTAATCGGAAGAGGTTTCTTCGATCTGCTGACGGATCTGCGAAACGCGTGCTTCGATTTCGGCCTTTTCGCCTGCGCCGTCAACGATGGTGGTGTCGTCTTTCTTGATCATCACCTTCTTTGCGGAGCCGAGCATATCAAGCGTAACGCTTTCCAGCTTCATGCCGAGATCTTCGGAGATCACCTGACCACCGGTCAAAATGGCAATATCCTGAAGCATCGCTTTGCGCCGATCACCGAAACCAGGTGCTTTCACCGCAGCGATTTTCAGACCACCACGCAGCTTGTTGACCACGAGGGTCGCCAAGGCTTCGCCTTCTACATCTTCAGCAATGATCAGCAGGGGCTTCTGAGACTGGATCACAGACTCGAGCAGTGGAACCATGGGCTGCAAGGAAGACAATTTCTTCTCATGCAACAGGATCAGGCAGTCATCCAACTCTGCAAGCATTTTGTCAGCGTTGGTGACGAAGTAGGGCGAGAGATAGCCGCGGTCGAACTGCATGCCCTCTACGACCTCAACATCGGTCTCAAGGCCTTTGTTCTCTTCCACAGTGATAACGCCGTCATTGCCGACTTTCTGCATCGCATCTGCGATCATGCGACCGATTTGCACTTCGCCGTTTGCCGAGATCGTGCCAACCTGCGCAACCTCATCGGAATCTGCGACAGGGCGTGCAGATGCTTTGATGCTGGCGATGACTTTCGCCACCGCGCTATCGACGCCGCGCTTCAGATCCATTGGGTTCATGCCAGCTGCAACCGACTTCATGCCTTCGCGCACAATGGCTTGGGCCAGAACAGTTGCAGTGGTGGTGCCGTCACCCGCTTCATCATTGGTGCGCGATGCCACCTCTTTTACCATCTGCGCGCCCATGTTTTCAAACTTATCTTCCAGTTCGATTTCCTTCGCCACAGAAACACCGTCTTTGGTGATACGTGGTGCACCGAAGGACTTTTCAAGAACTACATTGCGGCCTTTCGGGCCGAGGGTAACCTTTACCGCATTGGCAAGGATGTTGACGCCTTTGAGCATACGGTCGCGGGCATCGGTATTGAATTTAACTTCCTTGGCAGCCATTTTAGGGCTCCTCCTTGGATGGAATCAGGTTAAAAATTCGGTTAGGAACGGTCTCAAGCGATAATGCCGAGGATGTCCGATTCCTTCATGATCAGCAGTTCTTCGCCATCAACCGTGACTTCGGTGCCAGACCATTTGCCGAACAAGATGCGGTCGCCAGCTTTCACGCTCATTGCGATCAGCTCACCCGAGTCCTTGCGTGCACCTTCGCCAACGGAAACGATTTCGCCCTCTGCGGGTTTCTCTTTTGCGCTATCGGGGATGATCAAACCGCCTTTGGTCTTTTCGTCGCTCTCTACGCGGCGAACCAGCACGCGGTCATGCAGTGGTTTCAATGCCATCTGTCGAACACTCCTTAAGGTTCGTATGTTTCACTGTATTAGCACTCGACCTAGCCGAGTGATAACGACAGTCAAATAGGCAGGGGATGCGGAGGTGTCAACGGGCCGCAAGCAGAAAATTTCGAAAAAATTTCCTGTGCGCGAGAAGCCTGCCAAAATTATGGAAATTTAAGCCAACGCCGCGACAAATTCCCGCCTTTCTCCCCGTGACATGGCCAAAGCCCCGCCCTATAAGGCGCAAGTTTTTAAAAAATAGATGGATAATGACATGAGCACCTTAGTCTTTGGTCATAAATCGCCAGATACAGATTCCACTGGATCCCCAATTTTGTGGGCATGGTATCTCAATGAGGTGAAGGGCGTAGAGACAGAAGCCGTTCTTTTGGGTGAGCCAAACACCGAAGCCGCCTTTGTTTTGCAGAAATGGGATTTGCCAAAACCACGGCTCATTGACGATGTTGCAGAAGGTCAAGCTTGCGTTGTGGTCGACACCAACAACCCCGCAGAACTGCCTGCCTCAATCAATGCAGCCGATGTTCAGGCTATCATTGACCACCATAAATTGGTGGGCGGGCTTGAAACGAAGGGGCCGATTGATATCACAATTCGTCCCTTGGCCTGCACTGCGACCCTGATGATCGACCTTATGGGCGATGATGCGGAGAAAATGCCAACTTGGGCAAAAGGCGCGGCATTGTCCTGCATCCTGTCTGATACGCTGGAATTCCGCTCTCCAACCACAACCGATCATGACCGCGCCGTGGCCGAAGGTCTCGCCGCTGATTTGGGGGTATCTATCCCCGATTACGCCGCCGAAATGTTCGCGGCGAAATCAGATGTCTCGCGCTTTTCTGATGCAGAATTGCTGCGGATGGACAGCAAAACCTACGAGGTGGGGGGCAAGACCTTCCGCGTCTCAGTTCTGGAAACAACCGCGCCCGCAACAGTTTTATCACGCAAAGCAAGCCTGATGGACAGCATGGTCACAGTCGCCAAAGAGGACGGCGCCGACCAGGTTTTGTTGTTTGTCATCGATATTTTGCGCGAAGAAGCCACGTTTTTGGTGCCGAACGATTTGGTGCGCCAAGTGGCAGAGAAAAGCTTTTCCACTGTGGTGGGCGATGCCGATCAGGTCGTTTTGCCCGGGATTGTGAGCCGCAAAAAGCAGATCATCCCGAACCTTGCGCTTTGATCATATGAAAGTTTGATGAAAGGGCGGCCTCAGGGCCGCCCTTTTCCTTTTATCCCATCGCAGGGCGCGGTAAGAGGGACGCGAAGAGCCTCAAAGAGAAAGCCCGCCCCATGAGCCATAGCGCAGACGCCCCCGCGATTATCTCTCACCTCTCCGAGATTTCCGAACGCTATGACGCGCTTTTTTGTGATCTTTGGGGCTGCGTGCATAACGGCATCGCCCCCTTTCCTGACGCGATTGCGGCGCTGCAGGCCTTTCGCACTAAAGGGGGTGTTGTGGTTTTGGTCACTAATGCCCCGCGTGCCCATGTCGAGATTGCGAAGCAGTTGGATGCAATGGGGGTTCCCCGCGATGCGTGGGACATGATCGCAACCTCTGGCGACAGCGCACGGGCGGCGATGCTGACAGGGGCAGTTGGCGAGAAGATTTATTTCATTGGCGAGCCGCGCGATGACACATTTTTCGCCCCGATGAAACTGATTGAAAATCCTGTAACCCTGAGCAAGGCCGATGTGGCCGAAGCCGAAGGGATTGTTTGCACAGGCCCGTTTGATCCCTATGCCGAACCCGATGTGCTGCGCCCGCAATTGCTTATGGCGAAAACACGCGGGCTCAAGCTTCTCTGCGCGAACCCTGATATCGTGGTGGATCGTGGAGAAAGCCGCGAATATTGCGCTGGCGCAGTGGCGAAACTTTACACCGAGATGGGCGGCGAGAGCCTTTATTTCGGGAAGCCCCACCCCCCCATCTATGATCTGGCACGGCGGCGCTTGGTGCAAAATGGTCATGATATCAGTGACGAGCAAATCTTGGCCGTTGGGGATGGCATCTTTACCGATGTGCAGGGCGGGATTGGCGAAGGTATTGATACGCTGTTTATCACAGGCGGCTTGGCCCGCGAGGAAACCGCCACAACCGATCAGCCAAACCCAGAAAAACTTGCTCAATATCTGAAGGATAGCGGTCAATATCCGACATTTAGCATTGGGTTCTTACGCTAATCAGGAAAATTTTTGCGCAACAAAATTACAACATTCGCACAGATAATTTAATTTAATTGTTGCTGCATTGCAGAAATTTGCTATGGTCGATTCCAAGCAACGGGCATTTCTCTTGGAGACTGAAATGTTGGACACGAGTAGTAACCTCCCCCGTGGGACGACCTGCATCGAAGATATCGAATTGGGGATGACGCGGCATTTGACCAAAACTGTCACCGACCGCGATATTGAGCTTTTCGCCGAGGTCTCAACCGACCGAAACCCCGTTCATCTTGACGATGATTACGCCCGCGACACGATTTTTGAGGGGCGCATCGCTCATGGGATGCTAACCGCAGGGCTGATTTCAGCCGTTATTGGCGAACAACTGCCGGGGCATGGCACTGTTTACTTGGGTCAAACGCTGAAATTCATGGCGCCCGTCCGCCCTGGTGACCAAGTGCGGGCCGAGGTTGAAGTGACCGCGATTGACCACGCAAAGCGCCGTGTAACCCTTGAGACGCGCTGCCTGATTGATGGCAAACCTGTACTCAAGGGCGAAGCAGTCGTCCTCGCCCCGTCACGGAAATTCGATTGACCTCGCAGCGGCGTAGGATTTTTACCGACCCGATGCTTGCCCTAGATCGCGGGCTTGGATATTCGAGCAGTATGCATATCGTTCGTGATCATCAATTTGTCCGACCCGAAAACCGTGGCGCCTCTGTGGCCATTGGGAATTTTGATGGCGTGCATCTGGGTCACGCGCATTGCATCGACCTTGCCCGCGGTCATGAGGCCCCTTTAGGGGTTTTGACCTTCGAGCCACATCCGCGCGAATTCTTTAACCCTGACGCCCCCCCGTTTCGGCTGATGAATGCCGAAGCCCGCGCCAATCGGCTTGAGAAAATGGGGGTGGAGATCCTCTATGAGCTGCCCTTCAATCGCACCCTTTCGGCACTTGATGCAGAAGATTTCATCCGCGAAGTGGTGGTTGAGGGGCTGGGTCTGAAGCATCTGGTCGTGGGTGCGGATTTCTGTTTTGGCAAAGGCCGCAAAGGCACAACCGATATGCTGCGCGCCTTCGGGGCGCGTTATGGGTTTGATGTGACTGTGGTCGATCTGCTGAATTCGGGCGGTGTTGCAGTGTCATCCACCGCCATCCGAGACGCGCTAAGGTCGGGTGATCCGCGCCAAGCCCGTGACATGCTTGGCCACTGGCACCGCATCGAAGGCCCCGTGATCCATGGCGAGAAACGGGGGCGCACATTGGGCTACCCCACCGCGAATATGTCATTGGATGGTCTGCACGTTCCCAAACTTGGCGTTTACGCGGTTTTGGTTGAATTGCGCAGCGGGCCATATGCAGGCCAGTATCACGGCGTGGCCAGTCTTGGCGTGCGGCCCATGTTCAATGGGCAAGAGCCTAATCTCGAAACCTTCATCTTTGACTTTTCGGGCGATATTTACGGCATGGATATGTCTGTCGGTCTGATCGAGTTTCTGCGCGGTGAGGAGAAATTCGACAGCCTTGAGGCCTTGATCGCCCAAATGGATCGCGACAGCCAAATGGCGCGCGAAATCCTTGCTGCGTTATGACCAAGAAAGTCCCGTTTTGGAAGCGCAAATCCTTGGCCGATATGGCGGCACAGGAATGGGAAAGCCTCTGTGATGGGTGTGGGAAATGTTGTCTCAACAAGCTAGAAGATGCTGATACGGGCGAGGTGGCGCTGACACGGGTTGCATGTCGCCTTTTCGATGATGCAACCTGCCGATGCGGGCAATATGAGATTAGAAAGACACTTGTGCCCGAGTGTATCCAATTGACCCCTGAGGGCATGAAGGATGTCGCCTATTTCATGCCTGAAACCTGCGCCTATAGATTACTGCATGAGGGCAAGGATTTGTATTGGTGGCACCCTTTGGTGTCAGGGGATCCTGAAACTGTTCACCAAGCGGGGATTTCCGCACGCGGGATCACGGTTGCCGAATTCGACATTCCAGAAGAAGACTGGGAAGATTACGTTATCGAGGAGCCAGGATTATGAACTTTGCCTCCGACAATACAGGCCCCGCCCATCCAGATGTGATTGCGGCGATTACGACGGCCAATGAGGGCTATGCCATGCCCTATGGCGCAGATGACGCCATGGCACGCGTGCGCCAATCCATCCGCGACCTTTTCGAGGCCTCCGAGGCGGCGGTCTATCTCGTCAGCACAGGCACAGCCGCCAATGCCTTGGCCTTGTCGGTGATGGTGCAGCCTTGGCAGTCGATCTTCTGCCATCGCATCGCCCATATCGAAGAAGATGAATGCGGCGCGCCCGAATTCTATGCCAATGGCGCGAAATTGGCCTTGGTCGAAGGCGCAGGGGGCAAGATGACCCCTGATGGCTTGGCGCAGACCATTGCGCATACGGGCGACAAAGGTGTGCATGGGATGCAGCGCGGCCCTGTCAGCGTAACCAATATTACCGAAGTTGGCACGACCTATAGCCTAAGCGAGATCAAGGCGCTCAGTGATGTTGCTAAATCCTATGACCTGCCCGTACATCTTGATGGCGCGCGTTTTGCCAATGCCTGCGCGGCCCTTGGTTGCCGCCCTGCCGATATGACATGGAAGGCGGGTGTGGATGCGGTCAGCTTTGGCGGCACAAAAAACGGCTGCATGGGTGTTGAGGCCGTGATCCTGTTCAACCCTCAAAAGGCATGGGAATTTGAATTGCGCCGCAAGCGTGGCGCACATCTATGGTCAAAGCACCGCTTTCTCTCTGCGCAGATGGAGGCCTATACGCGCGATGATCTCTGGCTGCGGTTGGCGCAATCCGCCAATGCGCGCATGGCAGAATTGCGCGCAGGTTTGGCGCAGATCGAGGGGGTGCATATCGCGCATGAGCCTGCGGGCAATATGCTGTTCGCGCATCTGCCCCGCGCGGCCCATAAACGCGCCTTTGCGGCGGGGGCGCAATATTACCTCTTTCCCTTCAACGCCACGCTTGAGGGGCCAGAGGATGAGTTGATCCTCTGCCGCCTCGTCACCGATTGGTCATGCTCACAGAGCAAGGTTCAGGCCCTATTGGACTGCTTTAAGGCGGGCTAAAGCTTGCCCTCTAGATGGAGTGCAAGATCGTCTAGGCGGTCTTGCCCCCAGAAATGCGTGACCCCATCCACCACATGGAAGGGCGCGCCAAACACGCCTGCCTCAACCGCGGCTTCGAGATTGGAGGCATATTCTTCAGCCCCCGATAACAGCCCGCGATCTGCCAAGTTGGGGTCAAACCCTGCAGCGTTCAGAGCAGTGCGGATTACATCATCCTCGGCAATGTTCTTTTCCTCGCGCCACACCGCGCGCGTGACCCCGTGAACAAGTTCGGCCAAATCCCCGCCGCCTTCGTTTTGGGCCGCAATAATGGCATAAGATGATGGCGCAGAATTGGTGGGGAAAAATGCAGGCTTCAACGTGAGGGCAAGCCCCGTCTTCTTAGACTGGCGCTCTAGGTCTTGTAGGCGATAGGCCTGCCGTGCGGGGTGACGCTCTGCGGGTGGTGTGCCACCCGTGCGTGCTAAAAGGGCGATAATATCCAAAGGTCGATACCGAATTGTCGCGCCATGCGCAGCCGCAATCTCCTCAAGTCGTTTTCCCGCAAGATAGGTGTAGGGAGAGATGGTCGAGAAATAATAATCAATATGCGACATTTCGCAGATCCTTTTTAGCTTTGCGTCACGTTGGCCTGAGTGCTAGGGGGGTGTCAACGCGCCAAATGGGGCGCGCCCTGCACAGATCAAGGACTTTGCTAAAAGATGAGCACCTCAGATCCCAAACTGATTTCTGGTAACGCCAATCGCGAATTGGCCAAGACGATTGCAAAACGGATGTCGATGCATCGCGGCATGAAAGTTGGTCTTGTGGATGCCCGCGTGGAACGGTTCAACGACCAAGAAATTTTCGTGGAAGTTTACGAGAACGTGCGCGGCGAGGACATGTTCATCGTCCAGCCCACATCAAAGCCTGCCAATGACAACTTGATGGAGCTGTTGATTATCGCTGACGCGCTGCGCCGCTCATCTGCTGCACGTATCACGGCGGTGATCCCCTATTTTGGATATGCCCGCCAAGATCGCCGCACGAAGGCGCGCACGCCAATCTCTGCGAAACTTGTAGCAAACCTGATCGCCGAAGGCGGCGTTGAGCGCGTGTTGACAATGGATTTGCACGCTGCACAGATCCAAGGCTTTTTCGATATCCCCGTGGACAACCTGTATGCGAGCCCGATTTTCGCACTGGATATCTTGCATCAATTTAAGGGCAAGGTAGATGATGTCATGGTGATCTCGCCTGATGTAGGTGGCGTGGCGCGTGCGCGTGAGCTTGCCACTCGTATTGGCGCGCCTTTGGCAATCGTGGACAAGCGCCGCGAAAAGCCAGGTGAGGTTGCTGAAATGACCGTCATCGGGAATGTCGAAGGCAAACGATGCTTGATCGTGGATGATATGTGCGACACCGCTGGCACATTGTGCAAAGCGGCCGAAGTGTTACTTGAACATGGTGCAACCGAAGTGCATGCCTATATCACCCACGGTGTGATGTCTGGCCCTGCGGTCGAGCGCGTGAGCAAATCAGTCATGAAATACTTGGTTTTGACCGACACGATCGAGCCAACCGAAGCCGTCAAAAACTGCCCCAATATTCGCATCGTTCCAACCGCGCCTATGTTTGCACAGGCGATTTTGAACATTTGGAATGGCACAAGCGTCTCATCCCTGTTTGAAACGGAAACCCTCGTGCCGAGCTATGAAGGGCTGTATCCCAACGGAATGTGGGGCCGCTAAGCAGCCTCTTTCCGGGACAACACAATCAGCGGCGCGCCCATGAAAAAAGGCGCGCCCTTTTCACGGGCGCGCCTTTTCCGAATTGTGTCCTCAGGGGCGAGGGGATCACAGGTTGATGTGATCGCCCAATGCCACCATGTCAGACAGAAGCTTGGCCGCGTCATCCACGGGGCCAGGCTCGTTTTTGAATGTTTCTTTCGCAGTCTCATGCGCCTTACGATACTCTTCCACCATTTCGGCATAGAGTTCTTTGGTCACTTCCGCGCGGGGCAATGCGCGCTCTGCAAGAACAGTGACCTTATCGGCGCTGATCTCGGCAAAGCCACCCAGAACGATGTAATCGTCCTTACCGCCCGCATGGATGACCTGCAGCAAACCCGGACGCAAAGTGGTGATGGTGGGCGCGTGGTTTGCCATCGCTGTCATATCACCCCCTGCACCAGGGATTTGCGCCTCGGTTGCATCTAAAGACGCCAAGCGGCGCTCGGGAGAGACGAGGTCAAATTTGAACGCTTCGGCCATTCGGCCCTCCTATCAGGCTGCTTCTGCGGCCAGACGCTCGGCCTTGGCTTTCACGTCTTCGATACCGCCCACCATGTAGAACGCGGCTTCTGGCAGGTGGTCATATTCGCCTGCAACAACCGCCTTAAAGGAGGCAATCGTGTCTTCCAATGGAACCTGAATGCCATCAGAGCCAGTGAAGACCTTCGCCACGTCAAATGGCTGCGACAAGAAACGCTGGATCTTACGTGCGCGAGAAACTGTAAGCTTATCTTCCTCGCTCAATTCGTCCATGCCAAGGATGGCGATGATGTCTTGCAGAGATTTGTAACGCTGAAGGATACCCTGAACGTCACGAGCCACGTTGTAATGCTCCTCACCAATCACAGCAGGGTCAAGCAAACGCGAGGTTGAGTCGAGCGGGTCAACCGCAGGGTAGATGCCCAATTCCGAAATCGCACGGCTAAGAACCGTAGTTGCGTCAAGGTGCGCAAACGAGGTTGCAGGTGCAGGGTCGGTCAAGTCGTCCGCAGGAACGTAGATCGCCTGAACCGAAGTAATCGAGCCTGCTTTGGTCGATGTAATCCGCTCCTGCAGCGCACCCATGTCGGTCGCAAGTGTTGGCTGGTAGCCCACAGCAGAAGGAATGCGGCCCAAAAGCGCCGACACCTCAGAACCCGCCTGCGTGAAGCGGAAGATGTTGTCCACGAAGAACAGAACGTCTGTGCCCGACTGGTCACGGAACTGTTCCGCCAAGGTCAGACCCGTCAGAGCCACACGCGCACGCGCCCCTGGAGGTTCGTTCATCTGGCCGTAGACCAAGGCCACTTGGCTTTCGCTCAACGCGTCTGGCTTGATAACGCCAGATTCGATCATCTCGTGGTAAAGGTCATTCCCCTCACGTGTGCGTTCACCCACGCCCGCGAACACCGAGAAGCCTGAGTGCACTTTGGCGATGTTGTTGATCAATTCCATGATGAGAACGGTTTTACCCACGCCTGCACCACCGAAGAGACCAATTTTACCACCTTTCGCGTAAGGCGCGAGAAGGTCGATCACCTTGATACCTGTGATGAGGATTTCAGATTCGGTGGACTGTTCCGCGAACTCAGGGGCAGGCTGGTGAATGGCGCGGGTTTCATCCGCTTTCACGGGGCCTTTTTCGTCAATGGGCTCGCCCACAACGTTCAAGATGCGGCCCAATGTGGCGTTGCCCACTGGAATGGTGATTGGCGCGCCCATATCGGTCACTTTCGCGCCGCGCACCAAACCCTCGGTCGCGTCCATCGCGATGGTGCGCACGGTGTTTTCACCCAAGTGCTGTGCCACTTCGAGGATCAGTTTCTTGCCATTGTTCTCGGTCTCAAGCGCGTTCAGGATCTCCGGTAGGTGATCTTCGAACTGCACGTCAACGACAGCGCCGATGACCTGAGTAATTTTGCCGACTGCTTGTGCCATGTCGTGTCTCCGGTTTCCTTAGAGCGCTTCCGCGCCCGAGATGATTTCGATCAATTCATTGGTGATCACAGCCTGACGGGAGCGGTTAAACTCAATCGTCAGTTTGTCGATCATGTCGCCTGCGTTGCGGGTTGCGTTGTCCATTGCGGACATACGCGCCCCCTGCTCCGAGGCCCCATTTTCGAGAAGCGCTGTAAAAATCTGCGTTGTCACGCCAATGGGCAGCAGATCAGACAGGATTGCCTCTTCGGAAGGTTCGTAGTCATAGGGTGTCTCTGCCCCAACATCTTCTGCAGCATCTTCAAAAACAGCAGGGATGATTTGCTGCGCAGTTGGGATCTGAGAAATCACGGACTGGAAGCGATTGTAGAAGATGGTGGCGACATCAAATTCGCCCGTATCAAAGCGTGCCATCACATCCTTTGCGATGGCTGCTGCGTTTTCGTAACCCACGCGCTTCACTTCGGAGAGGTCAATGTGACCAACCAAAAGGTTTGCATAATCGCGGCGCAGTTGTTCACGGCCTTTTTTGCCGACAGTCAAAACCTTCACAGTTTTGCCCTGTGCGGTCAGCTCGGCAATGCGCGCCTTTGCAAGACGCGCGATGGAGGAGTTAAAGCCCCCACACAAACCGCGCTCGGCTGTCATCACAACGAGCAGATGTGTCTGGTCTTGACCTGTCCCCGCCAAGAGGCGCGGGGAACTGTCCGACCCACCGACCGAAGCGGCCAACCCACCAATCACCGCCGCCATTTTCTCGGCATAAGGTCGCCCAGCTTCGGCTGCTTCCTGCGCACGGCGCAGTTTTGCAGCAGCCACCATCTGCATGGCCTTGGTGATCTTGCGGGTCGATTTAACCGACTCGATCCGTGTTTTCAGATCCTTGAGACTTGGCATAAACCCGTCCCCTTACGAGAAGTCTGCTGCGAATTCTTCGATGACTGCCTTCAGTCGGTCGGCTGCATCACCTTTGATCTTTGGATCTTCATTGGTGATCCAATCGAGAACATCCTTATGCTTACCACGAAGATGCTGAAGCAGACCCTGCTCAAAGCGGCCAACTTCGCGCACGGCGATCTTGTCGAGGAAGCCAGAGATACCCGCAAAGATCACGCAAACGATTTCGGCGTTGGTCAGCGGTGCATATTGTGACTGCTTCATCAATTCTGTCAGACGCGCGCCGCGGTTCAGCAAACGCTGTGTCGCCGCATCAAGGTCAGACCCGAACTGAGCGAAGGCCGCCATTTCGCGATACTGCGCCAATTCCAGTTTCACCGAACCTGCCACCGATTTCATCGCATTGGTCTGGGCCGAAGAGCCCACGCGAGACACGGAAAGACCTGTGTTCACAGCAGGGCGGATACCCTGATAGAACAAGTCGGTTTCAAGGAAGATCTGGCCGTCTGTGATCGAAATAACGTTGGTCGGAATAAACGCCGAAACGTCACCACCTTGAGTTTCAATCACGGGCAGAGCGGTCAAAGACCCTGCACCAAGATCTTCGTTCAGCTTCGCCGAACGCTCCAACAAACGAGAGTGTAGGTAGAAAACGTCACCAGGATAGGCTTCACGCCCTGGGGGACGGCGAAGCAGCAAGGACATCTGGCGGTAAGCAACAGCTTGCTTGGACAGGTCATCATAGATGATCAGCGCATGCTTACCGTTGTCGCGGAAATACTCGGCCATCGCGGTTGCGGAATATGGCGCAAGAAACTGCATCGGGGCAGGGTCAGAAGCGGTCGCAGCCACAACGATGGAATATTCAATTGCGCCTGTCTCTTCGAGCTTCTTCACCAACTGCGCCACAGTCGAACGCTTCTGGCCAACCGCAACATAGATGCAGTAAAGCTTTTTGCTTTCGTCTTTGCCGGCCGCTTCGTTATAGCTTTTCTGGTTCAGGATCGCGTCCAAAGCCACGGCAGTTTTGCCTGTCTGACGGTCGCCAATGATCAATTCGCGCTGACCACGGCCAATGGGGATCATCGCGTCAACAGCCTTCAGGCCTGTTGCCATGGGCTCATGCACAGATTTACGGGGGATAATGCCAGGCGCCTTGACGTCCGCGACGCGGCGCTCTTTCGACTTGATCGGGCCTTTGCCATCAATTGGGTTGCCCAAGCCGTCTACAACGCGGCCAAGCAATTCTGGGCCAGCAGGAACGTCCACGATCGAATTCGTGCGCTTGACAGTGTCACCTTCTTTGATGTCACGGTCAGAGCCGAAGATCACTACACCTACGTTGTCGGATTCAAGGTTGAGGGCCATGCCCATAATTCCGCCTGGGAATTCGACCATTTCACCCGCTTGAACATTATCAAGCCCGTGAACGCGGGCGATCCCATCGCCAACACTCAGCACGCGGCCAACTTCGGCCACTTCGGCATCCTGACCGAAACTCTTGATCTGTTCCTTCAGGATCGCGGAAATCTCTGCAGCTTGGATCGCCATTATCCGACCTCTTTCATGGTGTTCTGGAGGGAGTTGAGCTTAGAGCGGATCGAGCTATCGATCATCTTCGACCCAACCTTTACGATAAGACCGCCGATGAGGCTTTCATCAACGGTCGCATTCAAATTAATTTTCTTGCCCACGGAGGCTGACAAGGCTTTTGCCAGTTTATCCACTTGGGTTTTGGTCAGGTCCTTGGCAGATACGACCTCTGCGGTCATCTCGCCACGGCTTTCTGCGATTTGGGCGCGCACGGCGCGCAGCACCATTGGCAGAACGAAGAGACGGCGCTTTTGAGCCATGACTTGCAGCGAGTTGGTCGCAATCATACCCAGTTTCATCGCCTTGGCCACAGCGCCAACAGCAGCCTGAGACTCGTCACGGCGGTAGATCGGGGAGGAGATGAAATCGCGCAGGTCTGCGCTTGCGGCCAATGCGGCTTCGAGCGCGTCAACATCTTTGGCCAGCGCGTCAATCGCTGCCGCCTCGGTGGCTAGGTCGAACATCGCGGTCGCGTAGCGCGCGGCGATGCCAGTTGAGATCGAAGCCGATTCGGACACGTCCACCCTTTCAACAATTTGGCACGGGCAGCGTGAGGATCACGCCCGAGCAGTTCGTTCTTCGCGACTTGACGGTGCCGCCATCCCTCAGATTTGGCGGTCATGTAGCAGAGGGTTTAATTTGCTGCAACCGCCGATGGCGCAAGCATGATTTTGACAAAATCATTGTTTTTCAGAGGTTAACCAAATCTTTCTGCAGATGCGACGCTTTGAAGCTAAAAAAAAAAGCGCGCGTGGAGACGATTTTAGCCCTAGTTTAGGCGCAAACGTCCCGACTTGGCCTCCTTTGGCCGACCTTAGCGATTCTGCATCTGCGAAATAGAGGGACCTTTTTGGCGGCGCACGCGGCCTGTCGCAGGGCTTGGGACACCATCAAGTATACGCAAAGGGTTGCGAATGCGTGCGGCGTGACCCCGTTTTGTGGGGGCAAAGACCTGCTTACTCGCTTCAACCATGATGACACCGCCTGCGTAGTGCGAACTGATCCAGCGCCCCGCGCGTTCCATCATATCGGCAGACCTGAGCCAGAACCGCGCATGGCTTGGTGGCGCAAAAAGTGCTGCACGGTGACGTTCTGGCACAAAGCCATGGTGGCGCAATTGTGCCTCAAGTTGGCTGAGGCTGTAGGGCCGTCCATAGCCAAAGGGCGTGGCATCGCTGCGCGCCCACAAGCCACCGCGATTTGGCACAATGAACAAGGCCCGCCCTCCTGCCCCAAGCGCGCGGGCGCCTTCGTCCAAGAGCGCCGCAGGATCATCGCTTGTCTCAAGCCCATGCAGCATCACCAACCGATCTGCCACCCCTTCTGACAAGGGCCAACGCGCATCTTCGCAAAGGGACGCAACATTCGGCATCCCAGCAGGCCAAGGCATCACCCCCTGCCCTTGCGGCATCAAACCAACCACGCGGCGCGATTGATCAAGATACGGGCGCAACAGAGGAACAGCAAAGCCAAAGCCCACCACAGTCTGCCCAATTGCATTTGGCCAAAATAACAACATTGCATCGCGCACAGCTTTTTGCGCAATCCGCCCCAATCGGGTGCGATAGTAGAATTGACGCAAATCAACGACATCAAGATGCATTGCAAAAGCCAGTCCACTGCGATTGTCTTAGGCCATATGTGCCACGAAGCTGAGGAGATTGCCATGACCATCGCCGCACCCGCCACTGAAATTGTGACAATCCCCTGCCTCAAGGACAATTACGCCTTTGCTTTGCATCTGCGCGAGACGAGACAGACCTTGATCGTAGATGTGCCAGAAGCCGCGCCCATTATGGCGGAATGTGCGCGACGTGGATGGGTAATTACGGACGTTCTCCTAACCCACCACCATTGGGATCACGTGGACGGGCTACCCGATCTACGCGCGGCGACAGACAGCCCAATTCGCGTTTGGGGGGCAGCCTTAGATGCCTACAGGCTGCCCGCGCTCGACCGCGCGCTGCACGAAGGCGATGTCATAGAAATCGGGGCTTTGCGTGGTACGGTTTACGATGTGTCCGGCCATACTCTGGGGCACATCGCCGTTCATTTCCCGCAGGCGGGTATCGTCTTTACCGCCGACAGCCTCATGGCGCTTGGCTGTGGTCGCCTGTTTGAGGGAACGCCCGCACAGATGTGGGAAAGCCTGTCAAAGCTGGCCGCACTGCCTCGTGACACGCTTGTCTGTTCTGGCCACGAATACACCCAATCCAATGCGCGGTTTGCCCTGACCATGGATCCTGAAAACAAGGCGCTTCAAGCCCGCGCTGCCCGCATTAACGAGGCGCGCGCAATAGGCACGCCAACAGTGCCAAGTAGCCTTGGCGTGGAATTAGACACAAACCCGTTCCTGCGCGCCAATAATCCCCAGATCAAAGCACATTTGGGGATGACAGACGCGAGTGACGCAGAATGCTTTGCCGAGATCAGGCAGCGCAAAGATCACTTCTGATGGATTTTCACGCAAATTTGCGCCGATCACAGGTTTTTTTTCAAGTTTAGCTTGAAACTGACAAAATAAAACCGAAGCTTAATAGCATGAGGCTATGGCTAGACTCAGTGAAGGCGGGCAGAACCCGCTTGCGCCTCTGGCCGCAACGAAAGGAGCACTTATCGTGCCGTCGTTTTCAAATACCCTAGAGCAGGCTATTCATGCGGCTTTGGCGCAAGCGAATGCGCGCAAGCATGAATTGGCAACCTTGGAACATCTGCTGCTGGCGCTGTTAGACGAGCCTGACGCGGCCAAAGTCATGCGCGCCTGTAGCGTTGACATTGATGCCCTGCGCGATACGCTGATCACCTTCATTGATGAAGAATTGGCCACGCTTGAGACAGACATAGAGGGCTCTGAAGCGGTGCCGACCGCTGCCTTCCAGCGGGTTGTCCAACGCGCTGCGATCCATGTACAATCCTCTGGTCGCACTGAGGTCACAGGGGCAAACGTTCTTGTCGCGATTTTTGCAGAGCGCGAGTCAAACGCAGCCTATTTCCTGCAAGAGCAGGACATGACCCGCTATGACGCGGTAAATTTCATCGCGCATGGCGTGGCGAAGGATCCGTCTTTTGGTGAAAGCCGCCCCGTTTCAGGCGCGACTGATCCGACGGACGAGGGTGTTGAAACAAGTGGCAACCCGCCTGAGGGTAGTGATGCCAAGGAATCCGCCCTTGCCAAATATTGCGTTGATCTGAACAAAAAGGCGCATGATGGCGATGTTGACCCTCTGATCGGTCGCCATGATGAAGTAGAACGCTGCATCCAAGTGCTGTGCCGCCGCCGCAAGAACAACCCGCTCTTGGTCGGCGATCCTGGTGTTGGCAAAACCGCCATTGCCGAAGGCTTGGCAAAAAAGATTATTGAGGGCGAAACGCCTGACGTTTTGGCAAAATCCACCATTTATTCGCTCGACATGGGAGCGCTTTTGGCAGGCACACGCTATCGCGGTGATTTTGAAGAACGGCTGAAGGCCGTAGTCAACGAATTGGAAAAGCACCCTGACGCGGTTCTTTTCATTGATGAAATTCACACTGTCATCGGGGCGGGTGCGACATCAGGCGGAGCCATGGATGCCTCAAACCTGCTTAAGCCTGCATTGCAGGGCGGCAAATTACGCTGCATGGGATCGACAACCTATAAGGAGTTCCGTCAGCATTTTGAAAAAGACCGCGCGCTCTCGCGCCGATTCCAGAAGATTGACGTCAGTGAGCCATCCGTTGAGGATTCGGTGAAAATCTTGCGTGGGCTGAAGCCTTATTTCGAAAGCCACCATGATGTGAAATACACCGCCGATGCGATCCGCACTGCGGTGGAACTAGCAGCGCGCTATATCAATGACCGCAAATTGCCCGACAAAGCGATTGACGTGATTGACGAGGCAGGCGCGGCACAGCACCTGCTGCCAGACAGCAAGAGGCGCAAGACCATTGGCCCGAAGGAAATCGAAGCCGTAGTCGCCAAAATTGCGCGCATCCCACCGAAGAACGTCTCAAAGGACGATGCAGAGGTGCTGCGCGATTTGGAAAAAACGCTCAAGCGTGTTGTGTTCGGCCAAGGCAAAGCGATCGAGGCATTGGCATCTGCGATAAAATTGGCGCGCGCGGGTCTGCGTGAGCCAGAAAAGCCCATTGGGAACTATTTATTCGCGGGGCCAACAGGTGTTGGCAAAACCGAAGTGGCCAAGCAATTGGCCGACACCCTTGGGGTCGAGTTGCTGCGTTTTGATATGTCCGAATATATGGAAAAACACGCAGTATCGCGCCTGATTGGCGCCCCTCCGGGCTATGTCGGATTCGATCAAGGAGGGCTTTTGACCGATGGCGTGGATCAGCATCCACATTGCGTGTTGCTGTTGGACGAAATCGAAAAGGCGCATCCTGATGTTTTCAACATCTTGCTCCAAGTGATGGATCACGGCACATTGACGGATCACAATGGCCGCTCGGTCGATTTCCGCAATGTCGTCTTGATCATGACCTCAAACGCGGGCGCAACCGAACAGGCGAAGGCGGCCATTGGATTTGGTCGCGACCGCCGCGAAGGTGAGGATACCGCCGCAATTGAGCGCACCTTTACACCTGAATTCCGCAATCGTTTGGATGCGGTGATCAGTTTCGGCGCGCTGCCAAAAGATGTAATTCTGCAGGTGGTAGAGAAATTCGTTCTGCAACTTGAGGCTCAGCTGCTTGATCGCAATGTCACGATTGAGCTGACCAAACCCGCAGCAGAACTTTTGGCTGATCTAGGATATGATGATCGCATGGGCGCGCGTCCTCTGGGTCGTGTGATCCAAGAACACATCAAAAAACCACTGGCTGAGGAATTGCTATTCGGCAAACTCGCCAAGGGAGGCAATGTGAGGGTTGGTGTCAAAGACGGCAAAATCGACCTGCGCATTGAGAACGGAGCGCCACCACGGATCAGCTCGAAAAAGCCACCGCTACTCACAGCAGAATGAACTGAGGCGCGTTAAAGGGCGCCCAAGCGCAGTTTTTTCGCGCCTCTGGCCTCCACGCGCCAAACGAGAAACAGGACGCGGGACGATATATCTGAGGAATCCGACTTATCCACGAAGGTGAACTTATCTCAATACGCCAAACAGACATCGAGCTGCGCTAACGCTCGGTCAACTTAAGTTCAATCCTGCGGTTTTGCGCACGCGCTGCGGCGCTGTCTCCTTCGACCACGGGGTGGAATTCACCAAACCCTGTGGCGGCCAGCCGTTCAGCAGGAATGCCCAATTCTTCGCTCATATAGAGAACCACGGATAAGGCGCGCGCCTGCGACAATTCCCAGTTGCTCGAAAATTCCGCATTGGCCGACAGCGGCACATTATCGGTATGCCCATCGACGCGAATGATCCAATCGATACCATCAGGAACTTCATCAGAAACCTGAAACAGCAATTCAGCCACATTGGCAATTTGTGCGCGCCCCTCAGGGCTCAAATCAGCGCGAGCGCTCTCGAACAAGACTTCAGAAGAAAACACAAAACGATCGCCTACGATCCGCACGCCATCACGCCCCTCAAGCACCTCCCTTAAGCGACCAAAGAAATCGGATCTGTAGCGTTCCAAACGCCTTGCTTCTGCTGCTTCTAGATCAGCACGCGCGCGCTGCTCGGCCGCAACTTGGGCGAGAGCCGTGTTCAATCGAGTTCCAAGCGCGTCAATTTGCACCTTTGCGGCCTCGTCGCGCGCCTCGGACTCGTCCAAGATATTTTCAAGCGCGGCGAGTTGCGCGCGCAGGGCTGCAAGCTGCTCATTTAGAACAACCACACGCCGCTGCGCTGCAGTCGATTGCGCCTGTGTCGTTGCAAGCTCGGCATTGGCGACCGCCAAAAGCGCCTCTCGCTGAGACAGTTGTGATTGCAAATCTTCAACGGCGGGTAGGTTGTCTTGCGCCGCACGCGCGGCAGCCAACAGGGTCAGCGTTTCCTCTGCCCTTGCGCGCTCCTCCTCCAATGCAAGGGTCAGGGCAGTCAATTCCGCGTCAGAATTCGCCAATCTCTCGCGCAGGGCTTGGGCTGCCGCAGCATCGGCCATGCGTGCGGCTTCTTCTTCTGATAGCTGGGTTTGCAGGTCGTTGTTCTCACTGCTCAATTCTGCCAATAGTGCCTCAAGCGCCTCGCGCCGCGCTGCCGCTAGGCGCGCGGCCTCAGCGGCGCTGTCAATCTCATTGCGCGCTTGCGCAAGCGCAAGGTTCAACGCCTCCTCGCGGGACAATGTTTCGGCAAGGTCAGCGCGCGCTCTATCCACTTCAGAACGCAAATCAACCTGGCGCGACAAAAGACTTGCCACCTGCTCCTCAAAGGAGGCAATGCTTAACTGTGCGTCGGATAACTGGCTGCCCAAGGTGGCAAGGCGCGTTTCAAGATCGCTTGAGCGGGCCTGTTCTAACCCAAGGGCATCACTGAGCGCATTCAATTCTGCGTTAAGAGCATCCAGCTCATCATCTTGAGTGGCAATCTGATCACTCAACGCATCAAGCTCATTGTCCTGCATGGCAATCCGATCACTTAGAACAAACTGCACCACCATGAAAATCGTCAGAACAAAAATCATCACCATCAGCAATGCGGTGATAGCATCCACAAAACCCGGCCAAATCGCGGCGGAAAACCTATTGCCCGTTCTGCGGTGAAACGCCATCAGGCTTGTCCTTGTCCGTTTTCATCCGCCTCAGTCACCCGGCGAATAGCGGCCGTCAGCGCGGCCATCTCACGGCGCAGCGCACGTACTTCGCCATCTCCGCCAGACGATTGGTTTGCCCGCGCCGCCATTTGTTCAAAAATTTGCACAAGCTGGATGTCAATTGACCGTATCCGCGCGCGGGCTTCATCGTCAAATCCGCCCAGATGGCCCAGAAGCTCCAATCGCTCAACCAGTTGTTCTTGCGCATGAGCCTGACGCGCTGCGATCTCTTGCGATTGCGGAGTCATCCGCTCGGCCAAGGCCACAACCGCGCGGGTCATCTCTACCATCCGCGCTTCAAGTTCAGCCTGACGGGCGTTGGATTGCGCGAACATCGCCTGAAGGCTGTCGATCTGGTCAACCATGTGATCCAATACTGTGGCCACGGCCGCACGATCCACGCCGCCGCCATCTCCATCAGACGAGGAAAAGCTCATCCGCGTGATGAAGGAGAGCCATTCTTCCATTTCGCGGTAAAAACGGTTCTGACCATGTCCTGCGAAAAGTTCCAAAAGCCCCACGACCAAAGATCCCGCAAGCCCCAAAAGCGAGGAGGCAAAGGCTGTGCCCATCCCCCCCAACTGGCTTTCAAGCCCCGTCATCAGCCGCGAGAAGACCGCAAGCCCATCTTCATCGGCGCTGGGCTGTAGACCGCGAATTGTATCCACGACTGCAGGCACTGTTGTGGCCAATCCAAAAAATGTGCCCAAAAGGCCAAGGAAAATTAGCAAATTCGCCAAATAGCGGGTGATGTCACGGCTTTCCTCCATCCGCGCGCCGACGGAATCCAATACGGAACGGGTAGTCATAGTCGACAGTTGCATCCGCGCGCCACGCCCTTGCAAAGCGGCGGCTAAAGGCGCCAAAAGTTCGGGGCGCCGTTGATCTGTAAGGCCTTGCTGTGCCGCACCCTCGATCCAGCGCACTGAAGAAAATAACTGTAGCACTTGCCAAAAACAGGCCATTACGCCGACCAAGAACACCACTCCTATCGTGCCATTGAGATAGGGGTTAGATAGGAAAACAGGCCACACCATGGGATAAACCACCGCGCCCCCTGCCGCGACCAAGCCGCATATAATCATCATTAGGAAAATCTGGCGGGTAGGACGTGTGAAACTAGACTGCGCCCCGCTTCTGTTGCTGCCGCTCATCAAAAACTCTCCTGCCCCATGTCCTCGCTTGGGCCCAACCTACCGCCCTTCCATGGCTCTGCCAACAGGGGGACGCAAAATCACGATGGTTTTATCGCCGCCTTTATCTCAGCAACGCGTGCTTGTAGCCACAATAATTCAGCATCAGGAACGCCGATCTGGCGCAAATGCTCGGCCGTGTTGACCAGGTATTCATCGTTTGGCCCTCGCCCACCAACAGCACGCGCAATAATTTGGGCTTGGGTCTCAAGATCAAGATCACCGCGATATTGGCAATGGTCAGGATCAATGACAAAGGTCAGCACGTTCTCAAGCAGGCCGCCGGCCGACAATTGCAGTGTTTGGCGCGTCTCAAAATAGGCAGAGCTCACCAATTCACGCTCGCGCAAATACTCTAAGGTTGCGCGTTCATGACCATCAACCACGCGAAACACCACCCCATCACAATGGGCGTTTTCGGCCTGATCCAAGGCCAAAACTAACCCTGGCGCTTCGGGCGTGCCACGGTGATGGATGGAGGACATGCAAAACGACCGCCGCCACCCGATCAGCCGCGCATGCTCTGTCTGCGCCACAGGAAAACCAGGATTCCAGATTAGGCTTCCATAGCCAAAGACCCACAGAGGTTCAAACGGCGCCTCAGACATTAGACGCTGCCTTGCTTTGGCGCTTGGAAGTCATTGCGCCCAGCGTTAAGGAATGGCACATGAAGAAGGTTCTTATCATCATCGTAGCCCTCTGCCTTTTGGCCAGTGGGGTTTGGCTTGGGCTTGCCACAGCAAGCAAATCGACCCTCGCCTCATGGTTCGAAGCACGCAAGGCCGATGGATGGCTTGTCTCACATGATCCGATTGAGGTGAAGGGCTTTCCCCTCAGCCTCAACGCCACCATCCCGAATTTGGAACTGGCCGACCTTGAAGCAGGGTGGCTTTGGTCCGGCCCCGCCATCTTGATTGATCAGGCCTTTCTGCCTGCAGGAGACATATCCGTAACATGGCCAAGCGCCCATGTTTTTGCCACGCCCGAAGCACGTTATGATATCGCCTCGGCCCTGTTTCAGTCCAATTTGAAGCTTGAACCAACCCGCAATCTCGCGATGTCAGGTGCGGCGACCCAGTTGCGCGATCTGACCCTACAGCGCCCGAATGACGCAGCTTGGCAGGCCAGTTTGGACGCAGCCACGATCACATTCACCCGCTTGGAGAATGAGGATCAAACCTATGATCTGAAAGCTACAATTGAGGGTTTATCACTCCCCCAAGGCCTGCGCACGCGGCTTGATCCTGCGGGGGTTATGCCTGCGATTTTTGACCAATCCGCTCTTGATGCCACTTTGACCTTTGATCGCCCGTGGGATTTGGGCGCGCTTGAACAGGCCCGCCCGCAATTTATGGCCATCCAAATTAACGAAGCCTCTGCCGTCTGGGGGGATATAGTTTTGCGCGCCTCAGGCGAGGTCACAGTGGATGCACAAGGCATACCCGAGGGTGATCTCGCGCTCAGGGCAGAAAACTGGCGCGCGATGTTAGATATGGCCTTACGCGCTCGGGTCATCTCGCAAGACCTTTATCAAATGCTGGATGGCGGCCTTGGGTTTCTCGCGCAGCTCGCAGGCCAGCTCGAAAACCTTGATATCATCTTGCGCTTTAGCAGGGGTACGGTCTTTGCAGGGCCTATTCCCATTGGCCCCGCGCCACGGTTGATCCTCCGCTAATCTTTCTTGCGGGCGATCCGCCCAAAATCAGGCTCGTCCGTATCCTGCCCCGCCTCAATGATGCCGCGCCTAATAGCACGGGTGCGGTTGAAATACGCGTGCAGATGATCCCCATCGCCCCGCCGAATAGCGCGTTGCAACGCAAATAATTCTTCGGTGAAGCGCCCCAAAATCTCCAAGGTAGCATCTTTGTTGGACAAGAACACATCGCGCCACATGGTCGGGTCAGAGGCCGCAATACGAGTGAAGTCGCGGAAACCAGCCGCAGAATATTTGATCACTTCACTATCCGTCACGCGGCGCAAATCATCCGCGACACCGACCATGGTGTAGGCAATCAAATGCGGCGTGTGGCTTGTGACAGCAAGCACCAGATCATGATGATCCGCGTCCATCTCTTCAACCTTGGCACCGCACCCTTCCCATAGGGCGCGCAATCGCGCCACCGCATCAGGGTTGCAGTCCACTTCTGGGGTCAGGAGGACGTAGCGATTGTCAAACAATTCTGCAAAGCCCGAGCGCGGGCCTGAATGTTCTGTGCCTGCAAGCGGGTGCGCTGGGATGAAATCCACCCCTTTGGGCAAATACGGTGCGACCACGTCGATCACCGCGCGCTTTACCGACCCCACATCGGAGATTATGGCTCCTTCGGCCAAATGCGGGGCCATATCGCGTGCAACGGCCTCCATCGCACCGACAGGCACGCAAAGAACGACCAAATCCGCACCTGCGACCGCGCTTGCCAGATCATCCGCGATACAATCACAAAGTCCGATTTCGCGCGCGACATCCCGCGTCTGAGGCGAGCGGGCATAGCCCACCACCTCGCCTGCAAGGCCCGCGCGGCGCATCGCAAGTGACATTGAGCCTGCAATCAGCCCCAAACCGATCAGGGCAACACGGGTGTAAAGCTGGCTCATTCCGCCCCCCTAAAGGCGCGCATTGCCGCCAAAACGTGAATATTATCCTCGGGCCGCCCAATCGTGATCCGCAGTCCATTTGGGATTTTATAGGACTTTGGCGCTCGCACGATAATGCCGCGCGATTTGAAAAACGCATCAGCCGCGTCAGCGGTCGCCTCATCCTCGAAACGGGCCAAAATGAAATTCGCCTCACTATCCGAGACTTTGATTCCCAAATCACGCAAGCTACACGTCAGGGTATCGCGCTCAGCATTGTTAATGCGCACCGAATTTTGGGCAAATTCTTGATCTGCGACAGCCGCTTCTGCCCCTGCAAGCGCAAGGGTTGAGAGGTTAAAAGGCTGACGCAAGCGCGTTAAAATTTCAATCAACCCTTTCACGCCATAGCCCCACCCCACCCGCAGGCCCCCAAGCCCATAAAGCTTGGAAAAGGTGCGGGTCATCACAACATTGTGGCGCTCTGTTGCAAGGCTTGCACCGCCATCATACCCATCGACAAACTCTGCATAGGCCGCATCAATCACCAACAAACAATTTGGCGGGATTGCATCGGCCAAACGCGTCAATTCCTCATGGCTTAGAAAGGTGCCCGTTGGGTTTGCGGGGTTGGCAATAAATACCAATCGGGTGCGCGGCGTTATACCCGCGATCACTGCATCAATATCGACACGAAAATCCACTTCAGGAACCTCAACGGGTGTGGCGCCAACCATCAACGCACAAATGCGATACATGGCAAATCCATGCTCGGTGAACAGAACCTCATCCCCCTGCCCCGCAAAAGCATGGCACAGAAACTGGATCACCTCATCCGAACCAACGCCACAAATAATGCGATCAGGGTCAAGCCCGTGCAGCGCACCTATAGCTGCGCGCAAAGCCGTGTGACCCGTGTCAGGGTAGCGGTGCATATCAGCCGCCGCTGCCTCAATCGCCGCGCGGGCCTTGGGACTTGGCCCAAAGGGGTTTTCGTTTGAGGACAGTTTGATCGGGTTTTGATGCCCCTGAAGCGAACTTAATCCGCCCTGATAAAGGGCAATCTGCATGATCCCTGCCTTGGGGTCAGGATATGTGCCGCGCGCGCTCATGGATGCAATCCCTCTTATCAAATCACCCCCGCCTTCTAACGGGGCTTGCGCGCCAAGGGAAGTTCCCGCGCGAAAATTGCCCGATCAGTAGAAACTTTGGGGATCAATATCGACCGAAAGCCGCAGCTTTTTGGAATATTTCAATCCGTTCAGCCATTGCGCCAACGCCGCTTGAATAGGCGCGCCCTTCGGGGCCTTCACCAACAGCCGCACACGATGCCGCCCCCGCACTCGTGCGACAGGCGCAGGGGCAGGGCCAAAGACCTGAGCACCAATCTGGCGCAGCGCGCCATCATGACGGGCCAGATGATTTCCCAAATCAAAACATTCGGCCAAATCGGGGCTTGAGATCACGATCCCCGCAAGCCTGCCATAGGGTGGCATCGCGGCCGCTTCGCGCATCGCGGCCTCGGCGCGCCAAAACCCCTCATCATCATTTGCCAGAATGGCGGTGATCACGGGGTGCTCGGGCTGATAGGTCTGCATCATGGCGACCCCTGCTTTTTCAGTGCGCCCTGCCCGACCCGCAACTTGACGCATCAGCTGAAAACTGCGCTCGGCCGCGCGCAAATCGGACCCGTGCAACCCCAGATCCGCATCCACCACGCCAACCAAGGTGAGGTTCGGGAAATTATGCCCCTTCGCCACCAATTGCGTGCCGATGATAATATCGCACCCGCCCTCTGCGATCTCGGTAATTTGCGCCTTCAACGCACGGGCGGAGCCAAACAAATCCGATGACAAAATCGCCACGCGCGCCTGCGAAAACAGAGCCTGCACTTCTTCTGCAATGCGTTCGACCCCGGGCCCAAGGGCAGTCAACTTGCCCTCAACCCCACAGGCAGGGCAGGTTTCGGGAATATCTTTAGTCTCACCGCATTGATGGCACATCAGCCGCTTTTGAAAGCGGTGTTCAACCATGCGGGCATCACAGTGATCGCAGGCGATTTGCACACCGCAAGCACGGCATAGGGTGATCGGCGCAAACCCACGGCGATTGAGGAACAGCAGGCTTTGCTCACCTGCCGAAATACGCGCTGCCACCTCATGCGCCAAGCTTGGAGAAATCCATTGCCCCGAGGGCACATCCTCAAGGCGCATATCAATCGCGCTCATCTGTGGCAATTCAGACGCGCCAAACCGCGCGGGCAGATCAAAGCGTTCATATTTTCCCGCCTCCGCATTCGCCCATGTCTCAAGCGAAGGGGTCGCCGATGCCAAGATCACCTGCGCGCCTGCAACTGAGCCGCGCAGAACCGCCATATCGCGGGCATTGTAGAACACGCCGTCTTCCTGCTTGTAGGAAGCATCATGTTCTTCATCGACCACAATCAAACCCAAATCTCTGAACGGCAGGAACAGGCTAGAGCGCGCGCCCACAACCAATTGCGCCCCCCCTTCGCCCACCATTTTCCAGACGCGCCGCCGTTCGGCCATGGTGATCCCTGAATGCCACTCGGCAGGGTGCGCACCAAACCGCGCTTCAACCCGCGTCAGGAATTCCGCAGAAAGGGCAATCTCAGGCAAAAGGACAAGCGCCTGTTGACCTCGCGCTAAACTCTCCGCAACTGCCTCAAGATAGACTTCGGTTTTGCCTGATCCTGTAACCCCCTTAAGCAAACTGGCCCCAAAGCCGCCTGCCGCAATTTTGTGGCGCAAGCGACTCGAGATATCGGCCTGATCGAGGCTGAGGTTCTTGCCCTTAAGGTGATGATCCAACGCGGGGAAAGGCGCATCGCGCGGGGCCTCGACTTGCGCCAGTGCCCCTTGTTCGACCAATCCTTTGATGACCGCGCTGCTGACCCCTGCCGCCTGCGCCAATTCGGTTTGCGACAGCGCGGCCCCCCCATATTCGTCAATCACATCCATGACACGGGCCCGCGCATCCGTAATCCGCGCAGGCGTGCTTGCCCCCCGCGTATATAGCCTGCGCGCTTGAGGCGAGGCCCCTAATGCAGGCGCACGCGTGGCCAAACGAAGCATCACGGACAACGGCGTAAAGGTGTATTGCGCAGCGCGCTCAAGAAATTGGCGCATTTCAGGGAGCATTGGCGCCACATCAACCACATTCGCGATTTTGCGAATTTTTGTAGGGTCATAGCCTCCCTGCCCCCGGCCCCAAACCACACCAATCACGCGGCGCGGCCCAAGCGGCACTTCGACAAAGGCACCAATCCCACAGCCCCCTTCTGGCGCGCGATAATCAAGCACACGATCCAGCGGTTCAGCGGTCAACACACTAACGAGCGTCCCTTTAGTGAAAAAATCAGCTTCCATCGCGTTGGCGTTCATTCTCTTTTGCATTAAAGGTCAAGCGGAATATATGCAAAGAACCACGCAAGCGCCGCGATGAAAAGCACCAAACCCAAGACCCTACCGCCCCATAATTTGAAGAACCGAAAAAACAGGGCAGAAATCGGAAAAGCTTTGGTGTAAGGTGATGGTGTAATGAATGAGCAACACGGCAACAGACCGTGGCACAAACGAGATGCCCGTCAATAGGCGGGGCGTGCAGAATGAGGCAAGGACAGTGACACAGAAAGCAGAAATGCTCGGCGATTGGCGTGAGCGCGTTCTCAAAGACCCAGAACTAATCCTAGAGGATCGTGACCTGATGCGCGTTCTGATCTCGGCCAATGATCGCCTCATGGGCGGCAATGTGGTTGATATGCGCGGCATTGCAATGGAGCGATTGGAAAGCCGCCTTGAGCGCCTAGAGGACACGCACCGCTCTGTGATCGCAGCGGCCTATGAAAATCTGACTGGCACTAATCAAATTCACCGCGCCGTTTTGCATGTGTTAGAGGCCGAGAATTTTGAAGATTTTTTGAAAATTACGGCCGCAGACCTGCCCGAAATCCTGCGCGTTGATCGCGCAAAACTAGTTCTCGAAAGCCATGAGGCCGAAGAACGCAACCCTGATGATCTAAGTGGTCTTGATGAGGTCCTCTCCATCGTGCCTGCGGGTTTTGTTGATGCCTATCTCACAGGCGGACGCGATGTGCCCTCGCGTCAGGTCACATTGCGCAGCGCAAGCCTCCATGCCGAACAGGTCTTTGGCACAGCCGCAGAATGGATCAAATCCGAAGGTCTTGTGCGTCTTGATATGGGGCCTGATCGGCTGCCTGGGATGCTGGCTTTTGCTGCGGAAGACCCGCATCAATTTCGTCCAAGCCAAGGAACTGACCTCTTGGCGTTTTTTGCAGGCGTCTATGAGCGCCTGATGCATACTTATTTGGGCTAAACCCATGCTGATTGCGCCCGCCACCCATGATCTTTTCGAGCGATGGATCACCCATTTGCGCGGGGTGGAGGGGCGTGCGGATGCCACTATCGAGGCCTATGGGCGTGATCTGCGTGATTTTCTTGAATTTCACGTCCGCCATGACCCAGACAACCGCGGCCCAAACGCCCTAAAATCTGTCAGCTTGCGCGACATGCGGGCCTATATGGCCGCAATGCGCGCGCGCGGTGTGTCAGCCCGATCTTTGGCGCGCGCTTTGTCTTCGGTGCGCAGTTTTTACGATTGGTGGTCAGACCACGATGGCTTTGATGCAAGCGTGGTGCTATCCATGCGCGCACCCCGCTATCAACGCAGCCTGCCGCGCCCTCTGAGCCAAGGGGATGCACGCCACCTGCTTGACCAAGTGGCCAGCGAAGATCACCGCCCATGGGTGCAGGCCCGAGATTTGGCGATTGTCACGCTGCTTTACGGCTGCGGTTTGCGCCGTGGTGAGGCTCTGGCCCTCACAGGGGCGACCCTCCCCTTAGGCGATGTGTTACGGGTGCGCGGCAAGGGAAATAAGGAACGCGAATTGCCTGTCTTGCCCACTGCAAGCAAGGCATTGGCGCGCTATGCCGACCTGTGCCCCTATGAATTGACCGCCGATGCGCCCCTTTTTCGCGGCATTCGCGGCGGCGCGCTAAACCCGCGCATCATTGCACTGATTGTCGAAAAAGCGCGAATGCAGCTTGGCTTACCCCCAAGCGCGACACCGCACGCGCTGCGACACAGCTTTGCCACCCATCTGCTAAATGCAGGGGGCGATTTGCGCGCCATTCAAGAATTGCTTGGCCATGCAAGCCTATCGACCACCCAAGCCTACACCGCGATTGATACCAAAAGATTGGTTGAGATTTACGAAACCGCCCATCCCAAGGCGCGCGCGGTTTAACTTTCCTCGCGGCTGCGGATGATTTTCGCAAAAGCCTCAAAAATCGGCTCGGCGGCGACAATCAGGTGGCCATCAACCATCATGTCCTGACCTTCGCGGATCGGCTCAACAAAGCCGCCCGCTTCGCGCACGATCAACAGACCTGCGGCAAAATCCCATGGTTTAAGGTGGTAATCCCAAAAGCCTTCATACCGCCCCGCCGCCACATACGCCAGATCAAGCGAGCCTGCGCCCAAGCGGCGAACCCCCGCGCAAACGGGCAAAAGCTGCCCCATATCGCGCAAGACAGCAGGCAGATATTTCTGCGTGCCGAAAGGAACGCCCATTGCGAAGATTGACTCAATCAAACGATTGCGGGCTGAAACGCGTAAGCGTTGACTGTCGTTAAGCCAAGCGCCCGCACCTTTTTCAGCAAAAAACAATTCATCGCGGCTTGGATCATATACCACCGCAGAGACAACCTCGCCCTTATGCTCAAGCGCGATGGACACGGCCCAATGGGGCAGACCATGCAAGTAATTTGTTGTGCCATCAAGCGGGTCAACAATCCAACGGCGGGTTGGGTCAGTGCCTGCAATCTCCCCGCCTTCTTCGCCCAAGAAGCCATAATTGGGCCGTGCGCCCATCAATTCCTCGCGCAGGATTTCCTCGGCGGCCCGATCTGCACGGCTTACGAAATCGCCCGGCCCTTTTGAAGAAACTTGAAGGTTCTCAACCTCGCGGAAATCTTTCAACAAGCTGCGCCCCGCTTTACGGGCAGCTTTGATCATGACGTTGAGATTTGCAGAACCTTGCATCGCGGTATTCCTTTCGGGGGGCGTTTCGCCCAAGCAACAGGCGCGCCCTATAGCCCGCGCAGGGCCAAGTGCCAAGGGTGCAGGGGCGCGAATTCGTCAAAATCTGCGCGTGCACTAACCGCGGCGCTGTAATTTTGGTGGCTCAGTGCGCGCAAGGCGCAGCACATTGGCCATAAAGGGCTTGGCCGTATCTTCTGCACGCGTGGCCCCATAGAGGCGTTTGGTCACCCCGCTTTGTGTCAGGCGTTTCGAGACAATAGAGGCGTTTTGCAACGCCTGCCCCCGCACAACCCAATCGGGCAAAACCGCCACCCCGCGCATAGAGGCTACTAAAAGCACGATCACGGCAGATAGCTCGACCCGCCGAATTGCTTTTGGCTCGATACCTGCGGGCATCAAAACTTCGGTAAATACATCCAACCGCGCGCGATCTACGGGGTATGTGATCAAGGTTTCCTGGGCAAAATCCTCGGCGCTGATGAAATCCTTTTGTGCAAGCGGGTGATCCTTAGAACAGATGAAAACAGGTTCGTAATCAAAGAGCGGTGTAAAATCGACCCCATCCAAATCTTCTGGATCAGAGGAGACAACCAAATCCACCTCCTCGCGGAGAAGGGCAGGCAGGGCCTCGAATTGCAAACCAGGGCGAATATCGACATCAACCTCAGGCCATGCAGTGCGGAAGGCCTCAAGCACGGGCAAAAGCCAGTCAAAACAGGCGTGACATTCGATGGCGATATGCAACCGCCCCGCTTTGCCTGACCGAAGGCCTGAAAACTCATCCTCTAAAGCCTCGATGCGTGGCAAAACTTCTTCAGCCAAACGCAACAGCTTCATCCCCGCCGCAGAAAGCCGCATGGGTTTGGAGCGGCGCACAAATAGTTCTAACCCTGCCTGATCCTCAAGCCCCTTGATCTGATGGCTCAAGGCACTTTGCGTGATGTGCAACTGATCCGCCGCTTTGGCGAGACCGCCGCATTCATGAATCGCTTTGATCGTGCGCAGGTGACGGAACTCGATATGCATATCAACCTCATGTTGATGATGAATTTTATGAATTTGCTTCACTGAACATCTCTATGCGACAAGATCTCAAGCAATTCAAGGATTTCAGAATCACCATGTCCACGCCGCGCATTTCATTCGAATTCTTCCCACCTCAGTCGATTAACGCCTCCTTCCGCTTGTGGGAGACATTGGGCAAGTTAGCTCCGCTCTCGCCCGAATTTGTCTCTGTGACCTATGGCGCAGGCGGCACAACGCGAGATTTGACCCATGATGCCGTGAAAACAATCCACGCCAATTATGGTGTTGCGGTTGCAGCGCATCTGACTTGTGTCAACGCGACCCGCGAAGAAACTCTTGCCATTGCGGACAGCTATGCTGAGGCGGGCGTGACCGAGATCGTGGCATTGCGCGGCGACCCCCCGAAAGGTGCAGGCAAATTCACCCCCCATCCGGAGGGTTTTGCAAATTCGGTTGAGTTGGTTGAGGCTTTGGCCAAAACGAGCAAATTCCACCTGCGTGTGGGCGCCTATCCTGATCCGCATCCAGAGGCAGGCAACCTAGATGCCTGCGTAGAGTTTCTCAAGCGCAAGGTTGATGCAGGTGCAAATTCCGCAATCACACAGTTTTTCTTTGAAGCTGATACGTTTTTCCGCTTCCGCGATGCTTGTGCTGATGCAGGGATTACTGCACCGATTGTTCCTGGAATTTTGCCAGTCAACAATTGGACACGCGTACGCCGGTTTGCATCCGCTTGCGGTGCGCATATTCCCGCTTGGGTGGATGAAGCCTATGAGAAGGCGATCCGCGATGACCGCGAAACACTGCTGTCGACCGCCCTTTGTACCGAACTTTGCGCCGATTTGATCGAAGGCGGCGTTGAGGATTTGCATTTTTACACGCTCAACACGCCCGAATTGACGCGCGATATCTGCGCCGCCCTTGGGGTGACACCAAAACAGGCTTTGGCACAGGTTGCATAAACCCCCAAAAGCGGCATCCCCATATGGAAAGCCGCTTTTTCTCTGGCCTGTTGGCTGAAAACACTTTATGCGGCAGACCATGACAACAAAACCACATCCTATCGCGCAAAAGCGCCGCCGACGCTGAGGCCCTGGTCATCCCCACCGCTTCTGGTGCGGGATTTGTTGCATTTTTTGTCCCGCTGCCCTTGCGCAGCAGCTTTTTCCTCTGTTCAATCTCGACTTTCACAAAACCGCTGATGACGCGGTCAACCACAAGGGTTTCCGACCGATGACTTCCTCGATTCTTCCAACCTATAACCGCACCCCGCTTTCCTTCGTAAAGGGTGAAGGCGCTTGGCTGGTCGAGGCAGATGGTCGCCGTTTTTTGGACATGACGGCGGGCATTGCGGTCAACGCGCTTGGTCATGCCCATCCCAAACTGGTGCAGGCGCTCAGCGATCAAGCGCAAAAACTGTGGCACGTCTCTAATCTCTACACGATCCCTGAACAGGAGCGCCTTGGTGATCTGTTGACCGAACATACATTCGCAGATCGGGTCTTTTTCACCAATTCAGGCACCGAGAGCGCCGAATTGGCGATCAAGATGGCGCGCAAATATCATGCTGAAAAAGGCGCTTCGCATCGTGTCGAAATCGTCGCCTTTGAGGGCGCCTTTCATGGCCGCTCAACGGGTGCAATTGCGGCGGCAGGGTCTGAGAAGATGGTCAAGGGCTTTGGCCCGTTGATGCCAAATTTCACGCATTTGAAATGGGGCGATCATGGTGCGCTTGAAGCGGCCATCACAGATCAAACCTGCGCCGTCATCATCGAGCCAGTCCAAGGCGAAGGCGGGATTCGTCCCGTGCACGAGCAATGCCTAAAAGGTCTGCGTGATCTATGTGACAAGACAGGCACAGTGCTGATCTTTGATGAGGTGCAATGTGGCATGGGCCGCACGGGGCGGCTGTTCGCCCATGAATGGGCAGGGGTGACCCCTGATATCATGATGGTCGCCAAGGGCATTGGTGGCGGTTTTCCACTGGGTGCAGTTCTTGCCACCGAAGACGCAGGCAGCGGCATGTTTGCAGGCAGCCATGGGTCAACCTATGGCGGCAATCCTTTGGCCTGTGCGGTTGGCACCGCAGTTATGGAGGCCATGCTAGAGGATGGATTTTTTGATCATGTGTCTCGGGTCAGCGGTGCGTTGCGTCAGGGCTTGGAAGGTTTGATCGCACAATTCCCCAACCATCTAGAGGAGGTGCGCGGCAAGGGTCTGATGCTGGGTCTGAAATGCAAAATCAGCAACCTTGACCTAGTGCGCGAGGCGCAAACGCAATTGATGCTCAGCGTGCCTGCCGCGGATAATGTGGTGCGCCTGCTGCCCCCCCTCACCTTGACCGAAAACGAAGCGCAAGAGGCGGTGTCTCGCCTGTCAAATGCGCTTGAAACCCTTGACGCAGGCGCGTGATCGCTGCCGCGAATGAAAGAAAAACGATGAACCATTTTCTGGATATCCATAAAACAGCGCCAAGCGATTTAAGGACTATGATTGATCAGGCGGCCGCGATGAAACAAGCACGGGCAGGCCGTCCCAAAGGCACCGCTGATGACGCGCAGCCGCTTGCGGGGCATATGGTGGCGCTGATCTTTGAAAAACCCTCTACCCGTACCCGCGTTTCTTTTGATATGGGCGTGCGCCAGATGGGCGGTCAATCCATGGTGCTCTCTGGCAGCGAGATGCAGCTCGGCCATGGCGAAACCATTGCAGATACGGCGCGGGTGTTGTCCCGCTATGTTGATTTGATCATGATCCGCACCTTCGACGAGGATGTGCTGTTGGAATTGGCAGAGAATGCAACTGTGCCTGTCATCAACGGGCTGACCAACCGCACCCATCCTTGCCAGATCATGGCCGATATCCTGACCTATGAGGAACATCGCGGGCCGATTGCAGGAAAAAAAGTGGTCTGGTTGGGTGACGGAAACAATGTCTGCGCCTCAATGATTCATGCCGCCGGACAGTTTGGGTTTGACCTGACTTTCACTGGCCCCGAAACCCTTGATCCTGAGCGTATCTTCATTGAAGAGGCCCGCGCCAAAGGCTCGACAATCGAAATTGTGCGCAATCCTGCCCGTGCAGTAGAAGGGGCCGATTTAGTTGTGACAGACACATGGGTGTCGATGCATGACAGCCAAACCACCAAGGAACGCCGCCACAACCAATTGCGCCCCTATCAGATCAATGCCGCGCTGATGGCGCAGGCCAAGCAAGATGCACTGTTCATGCATTGCCTGCCCGCGCATCGCGGCGAAGAGGTCACCAATGAGGTGATGGATGGCCCGCAATCAGTGATCTTTGACGAGGCTGAAAACCGCCTGCACGCCCAGAAAGCAGTGATGCGGTGGTGCCTAGGTCTTTAACTCTTGAGGCGATAACCTGAACGGAACATCGCCCAAGCCAAAAAGGCGATGGCAACCGTGGCGCCACCTGCGACAGCGAGCCCCAAAACGGGGCTGCTGTCCGACACACCCAAGACAGAGTAGCGCAAGCCATCGATCAGGTAGAAAACAGGATTAACGTGGCTCACCACATAAAGCCAATTGGGCAGGCCCTCAATGGAATAGAATGTGCCTGAAAGAAAGCTCAGCGGGGTCACAATGAAATTTGTGATCGCAGCAATCTGGTCGAATTTCTGCGCGATAATGCCCGCGACAACCCCGACAAGCCCCAAAAAACCCGCGCCAAGGATCACAAAGACAAGCGCCCAGAGGGGATGCGCAACCCCAAGCCCGATGGAAGGGAAAATCACCGCCATCGTGCAAAGTGCCACCAAGATCCCACGCGCGATGCCGCCCGCCATATACCCCACAACCAATTCCAGCGGGCTCAGGGGTGGCATCAATGTATCAACAATATTGCCCTGCACCTTTGAAATCACGAGCGAGGAGGATGTGTTGGCAAAGGCGTTTTGGATCACCGTCATCATCAATATCCCCGGCGCAATGAAATGCACAAACGGCACCCCCATCACATCCCCGCGTTTTGCACCAATGGCGAGAGAGAAAATCGCAATGAATAAGGCGGCAGTAACCAAAGGCGCGAGGATCGTTTGGCTCCACACAGTGGCGAAGCGCATCACCTCACGCCAGATCAAGGTGTAGAGACCCAACCAATTCATCCGACCAAATCGGCGCGCGCCCATTTCTGCTGACATTGCCTGCTCTCCGCCCTTTGTCGATGCACCAACAGGTAGAGCAGACCCTGCCGCATCTCAACCCCCATGCTTTAACAAGGTCAGCCCCCGCCTTGACCTTTGGCTACTGCTTCGCCTCTTGTCTTGGCGTGTGGGACAGTTAGAATAGGGCTTCACTTTCGGGTGTAAAACGCCCATATCCCTATCTTTATGACTGGCGCGATTGCGCTGTGTGAGGATGGGCCGCAAGGGCCACAAAGCCATATCTGATGCAGGAGGGACGTGATGTCCTGGACCGATGAGCGCGTAGAGCTACTCAAGAAAATGTGGGCCGAAGGGCAATCCGCAAGCCAAATCGCTAAAGAGTTGGGCGGGGTGACGCGCAATGCCGTCATCGGCAAAGTGCATCGCTTGGGTTTGTCGAACCGCGCGACCACCACCCCTGCAAGCATGGCCAAAGCACCCAAAGACACAAAGGCCCCTGCCGAGCCAAACGCAGCAACTGCGCGCGCCAATGCCAAGCGCGGCACGGCCGCTGAGACGCAACCAAGCCCCAAGCCGCGCCCCGCAGCAGAGGCCAAGCCCGCGACAGAGGCCTCCGCAGCAGCCCCTGTCCCACGCGCGAATAATGTCACGCCTTTGCGCAAGCCGATTGTCCCCGCAGGCCAACCATTGCCACCACAGCCCTCGGCAAATGAAATCAGCCCCGAGGCTTTGGCCAAGGTGAAAGAGGTGGAAAACCACGCCAAGCGGATCAGCCTGATGGAATTGACTGAACGCACCTGCAAATGGCCCATTGGCGACCCCGCCACAGAGAATTTTTATTTCTGCGGCCTGCCCGTACAACAGGGCAAACCTTATTGCGAGGCCCATGTTGGCGTTGCCTTCCAACCTATGAGCACCAGACGAGACCGCCGCCGTTAAAGCGCGGCTGCGATCTCATCCACGATTTGGGCTATCTCTGCGGCACCAAGGCTTTCTTTTGCGATACGCATCATCTGTGACCCCTCTGCCTCTGTGCTGCGCAACCGCGCATAGGCAGGATCGTAATGGTGCTTGATCAATTCAAGCGCCAAATCAGGCCACGCCCCTTGGCGGATCATGTCCTGCCATTGATCAAGGCGTTCGTTGCTTTGCAGCCCGCGCAAATACTCAAGTCGCACAGCAAATTCCGACTGATCTGCGGTTAAATCAGCATAGGCTTTGGCCAGATAGGTGGCGCGGGCCGTGGGGCTGATATCTAGCATGATACGCAGGCTGTCGCGCATGGCGACCCACAGCATCGGCGGTATGCGCAACATCCCGATGCGCGCGGATTCTGCCTCAACCAAAACAGGGCGGGACGGGTCAAAACCGCTTAGTCTTGCGACAATCGCAGTCTCATAGGCCTTTTGGCTCGGCTGCACCCCTGCCATTTGACCCAAGCTAGAGCCGCGATGACGCGCCATCCCTTCGAGATCCAAAACCTGCACCCCGCGCGCATCAAGGCGGTTCAAGATTTCCGTCTTAGCGCTCCCCGTATTGCCATCTAAGCGAATGATCCGTTGCCCCAAAGGCTGTTCATAAAGCCGTGCCACGACCAATCGGCGATAGGCGCGATAGCCCCCCTCAACCACCTCAGCCCGCCATCCGATTTGGCGCAAGATGGTTGCAAAGGAATTGGATCTCTGCCCCCCGCGCCAGCAATAAACCAAGGGCCGCCACGCGCCGTCATGATGGGACAGTTGGGTTTCAATGTGATGCGCCGCGTTCCGCGCAACCAATGCCGCCCCGATCTTGCGCGCAGCAAAGGGACTGTCTTGCTTATAGACCGTGCCAACCCGCGCGCGCTCCTCATCGGACAGCACGGGGCAACTGATGGCATTGGGCATATGATCTTCTGCAAATTCAGACGGGCTGCGAACATCCAATATCGCATCAAATTCGGAGAGGGCCGCAAAATTCAAACCATCAAGGGCAATCATAGCGTGGCATCCGCAGGGATCAGGATGGCCCGAAAATCATTCACGTTGGTATGGGTTGGGCCAGTTGTGACAACCCCATCTGCCATCTCAAAAAACTGCAACGCATCATGGGCAGCAAGGAAGGCGCGTTTATCAAGATCTGCGCCTTGGCGGGCCACGCGCGGCGACCAGATCGCGCCCGCATTAGTGCCCGCCCCATCTATCCCATCAGTATCACAGGCCAAAGCATAGACCCCTTCAGGAGCATAGATGGCAAAGGACAAAAGAAACTCGGAATTGCGGCCACCCCGCCCGGGCTTGGTCTGCCCAATGGTGACGGTGGTTTCTCCGCCTGACAAAAGCAATACAGGCGCAGAGAATGGTGCGCCGTGACGCAAGATGGATTGCGTGATCCCTGCCATGGCTTGGCCCAAATCGCGCGCCTCCCCCTCCAAAGCGTCGCCCAAGATCACCACGTTAAGATCAGGCCAAAGCGCCTCCGCGCGAGCTTGCGCGGCGCGCAACGCCGCCATAGGCGTTGCAATCATATGGGTCTGTGCAGCCCCAAAAACAGGGTGATCCGCGGACGGCGTGCCCTGCCCTGACGCAAGGCGCGCCGATACGCTTGACGGCAGATCAAGGGCGTAGCGCCCCACGATTGCGCGCGCCTCATCTTTTGTTGATGGGTCAGGCACAGTCGGCCCTGATGCAATAATCGCGGGGTCATCGCCCGGGACATCCGAGATCAAGAGGGTCACCACCTGCGCGGGATGGGCTGCCACGGCCAGATGGCCGCCTTTGATTGCTGATAGCTGCTTTCGCAGAATATTCATTTGCGAAATGGACGCGCCCGAGCGCAACAGCGCGCGATGCACCGCTTGCTTATCAGCGAGACTAACCCCTTCGGCAGGGGCGGCCAAAAGCGCCGATCCCCCACCTGAAATGAGAAACAGCGCGAGATCATCCGCGCCTAGGCCTTGCACCAGTTCAAGCAGACGCACCGCCGTGGCTTCACTGGCCGCGTCAGGGACGGGGTGGGCGGTTTCTACCACCTCTATCCCCCGCAAAGGCAGGCTTGCGCCATACGGCACTGCAATGAGCCCCTCGCATGGCCCCCATGCGGCCTCAACCGCCTGCGCCATCCGCGCTGTGGCCTTACCCGCCCCCATAACCACCACACGGCCCTTTGGGCGCTGAGGCAAATACTGGGCAAGGATTGCACGCGGATCAACGGCGGCAATCGCCGCGTTAAAGATATCCCGCAAAAACCCCTGAGGATCCATGGGGGCCGCCGACTTTTTCATGCGTTAGATATCCATATCGTGCAATTTGCGGAAGCGTTGGATCAGGCTAGACGTATCCCAACGCCCGCCCCCCAATGCCTGCACATCGCCGTAATATTGATCCACCATGGCCGTCACTGGCAGTGAGATGCCCAATTCCTTGGCCTGACCTAAGGCAATGGCGAGATCTTTGCGCATCCAATCCACCGCAAAGCCGTGATTGAACTTATTGTCCACCATTGTCTCGGCGCGATTGGCCAATTGCCATGACCCGCCCGCCCCTTGCGACACAAGGGCGGCCACTTTTTTCGCATCAAGCCCTGCCTGCATAGCGAAGAACAGCCCTTCAGAAACGGCTTGAATGGCGCCTGCGATGCAGACTTGATTGATCATTTTGGTGATTTGGCCATTGCCCAAGTCCCCGAAATGGACTGTCGCCTTGGAATAAGCCGCGACGATGCTCTCTGCACGGGCGAAATCGGCATCCGCACCACCGCACATGATGGCAAGCTGTCCATTTTCTGCGCCTGCCTGCCCCCCTGAGACGGGGGCATCAACCCAACCCACACCAGCCGCGGCAGTCGTGGCGCCAAGCTCGCGCGTGACGATCGCGGAAACTGTCGTGTGATCCACGTAAAGCGCACCTTTGACCATACCTGCCAAAGCGCCCTCTTCCCCTAGCACAACGGCCCGCAAATCATCGTCATTGCCCACGCAAGACAAAACCACATCTGCGCCCTCGACTGCAGCGCGCGGGGTGGTGGCGAAGCCTCCCCCATACTCCGCCGCCCATTTCTCTGCCTTGGCGGTGGTGCGGTTATAAACTGTCACCTCGTGACCCGCTTTTTGCAGATGGCCCGCCATCGGATAGCCCATCACGCCCAAGCCTAAAAATGCAAGTTTTGCCATTACTGTCTCTCTCCCTGCCGAAGTTTTTCAGATTTCTGCTATCCTAACCTGCAGCGCTGCACGAGCAAGGCTTAGATCAACCAGATCAAAGTGATTGCAGGAAAGGCTACCAATAAGGCCACGCGCAACAAGTCACTGGTGACAAAGTAAAGAACCGCCCGATAGGTGGCGGAGACAGGCGTGTCGCCATCCATCGCGGAAATCACAAAGAGGTTCATCCCAACAGGTGGCGTAATTAACCCTGTTTCGACCACAATCAGCACGAGGATGCCGAACCAAATAGCCACCAATTCGGCCTCCATCCGCGCGACACGCGCCTCGGTCAAATTAATCCCCAAAGCCCGCGCGGAATCATGGGCAAGGGACAGGCCTGCCTCCAAGGCAGTTCGCGCCTCGGCCAGTTGATCCGCTGCGAAGCCAGAGAGATCACCACTTAGAACCTCGCCCACAGCCTCTAGCTGTAACGAAGTGAAATCCAGCAGGCCAAAATCAAGGGACAAGATGACAGGGAAAAAAATTGGTATCGTAAGAAGGATCATCGACAGGCTGTCCATGATACACCCAAACAGCAGGTAAAGGCACAGGATCAGCAAGAGGATCACATAGGGGTTCCATCCCAGCCCCCCAACCCATTCGGCCAAGCCTTGCGGCACTTGGGTGAGGGCAAGAAACCCATTGAAATAGGCAGCGCCTAGAATGATGAAAAATATCATCGCGGTTGAACTTGCCGTTTGCAGCAGGCTTTGCGCGAGGGTTTCGCGGGTCAACCCGCCCTGCGCCCAAGCCACACCACCTGCCCCAAGCGTACCGATTGCAGCGCCCTCAGTGGGGGTAAAGATGCCCCCATAAATGCCACCCACCACCACCAAAAACACCGCCAAGACAGGCCAAGTTGCGCGCAAAGCCCGCGCGCGCATCGCCCAAGGGGCACGCGGGCTCAGCGTGCCTTCCTTAGGGTGGCGGCGCATATAGATCGCAATTGCCGCCATATAACCAAGGGCCGCCAAAACCCCAGGGATCAGCGCGGCGGCAAAAAGCTTGGCAATATTTTGTTCTGTCAGGATCGCATAGATCACCAAAACGATGGAGGGGGGGATCAAAATGCCCAATGTGCCCCCTGCCGCCAATGTGGCGGTGGCAAGCCCCCCCGAATAGCCCTTGGCGCGCAGCTCGGGCAAGGCGACCCGCCCCATTGTGGCCGCCGTGGCCAGAGAGGAGCCGCAAATGGCCCCAAAGCCCGCACAGGCCCCAATCGCAGCCATAGCCACCCCGCCCCGCCGATGCCCTAAGTAAGAGGCCGCCGCATCAAAAAGCGCACGGCTCATTCCACCCAAAGTGGCGAAATGGCCCATCAATAGAAACATCGGGATGATAGAAAGCGCATAATTCGAGAATGTGGTGTAGCTTTCACTGCGCAGCCGCCCTAAGGCCAGACTGGCGTCCCCCTGTACGGCGCAAAGGCCAAAAAAGCCAACCCCAAACATCGCCAACCCAATCGGAATGCGCAGAAAAATCAGCGCAAGCAGGGTCGGAAAGGACAGGATGCCGATCCAAAGATCACTCATCTTGTGACCCTTGCCCAAATTGGTGCAGCGCAAGATAGAGCGCGACTATGGCCGCCACCCAAGCCGCAATGACAGCCGAGGCTTGCGGCATCCATACAGGAATAGCGAGGATAAACGAGGTCTGACCTGATTGATATTTTGACCAAGTTCCAACCGACAACATGGCCGCCATGACGGCAAATGCGGTGGCAAATCCCCAAGCAGTGAAAAGATCACTTACCACCTTGATCCTGCGGGGCAGATAAGGGGCCAAGAGATCAACCCGTGCATGCGCGCGCTGCAAAGACGCAAGGGGCATGAAGGCGAAAATTACAAACCCTAGGGCCGCTTCGACCAATTCAAAATCACCGCGTATAGCCCCAAGGCCCAAATCAATCAGCGCTTGCGCGAAAGGCAGGCTATCGCGCAGGCCATGAGCAAGATCACTAGAGGCGCGCCCTAAGACAGACAAGCCCACCATCACAATCACAGCGCATAAAACAATGCCCCCCGCGAGGGCCATTCCAATCGCCACGCGATGAAAGAACCTGTCCAACATGGGGCGCAAATCCCCCTCCAATTGGGCTTAGGGGTTTGCGGCCTCGTATTCGGCCATCAAGGCGCGTGCCTCGTTAATTAGAGCCGCACCATCACGCCCCTGCGCCGCCATATCGGCCACCCATGCCTCGTATACGGGCGTGGCAAGATCGCGCCACTGGGCTGCATCCGCCTCTAGGATCGTGATGATTTCATTTCCCAAATCGACGGCGATATCGCGTGCAGGCGCATCGGCGGCTTGCTGTGTGCGCCCTGCAAAAACTGAGAACTCTAACCCTGAATTTGCATCAATGACCGCCTTCAGATCATCGGGCAGCCCCGCGTAAACATCTTTATTCATCGCCATAACGAAGGTCAGGTTGTAGACGGCAGGCCCCTCGAATTCCGTGTGATAAGAAATCAACTCAGCCACGCGCACGGACGACGTAACCTCCCAAGGGAAGGTCGCACCATCAATCACACCGCGCGAAAGAGCCTCGGGAACAGCGGGGGCGGGCATACCAACTGGCTCAGCACCCAATTGCTCTAGCAATTGGTTCACAAGTCGCGAGCCACCACGGATTTTCATCCCCTCAAGGTCGCTGGGCACCGAAATGGGCGCATTGGCATGGAACACGCCCGGGCCATGCACCCAAGTCCCCAAAACATGGTAATCGGCAAATTCACCTTGCGCCATGTGCCGCTCAAACATCGTCCAATAGGCGTATGAGGCAGCGGCGGCATCTTCGACCACAAAGGGCAGCTCAAACACCTCAGTGGTGGGGAAGCGACCAGGCGTATAGCCTACCGCGGTCCAAACGATATCTGCCACACCATCGCGGAGTTGGTCAATCAATTCAGGCGGCGTGCCGCCAAGCTGCATCGATGGATACCGTTCAATCTCAATCCGGTCGCCAGAGGCCGCTTCGACATTATCGGCCCATACATCCAAAATCTGCGCAGGCACAACGGATTGTGCGGGTAAGAATTGATGAAGACGCAAGGTCACCTCTTGCGCCATAGACATCGAGGGGAGCGCGGCAAAGCCAAAAGCCGCAGCAATCAGGCTGCACCGTGTCAGCCCAGTTAATTTATTCGAAAGTCCTGAAAAAGAGGTCATCACAAACCATCCCCAAAATGATAGACTAAGGTTCATATCCGCAAGATAGGCGCGACCAATTGCGTTAGTTGTTACGCTATTAGACCCTGCCATGGTGCATGTGAAACACCTATTTCACATATCTGCGCCCTCAATACTGCGACACTGCGCCCGCAAAAGGCGACTTGCGACACAGTTTTGAGCGCGTTTTTGATTAGGCGTGCTCTTTCGTCAAGCGTGTGCGAAGCGCAAAGTAATTTTCGACCTCCGCCTTCAGGCTGCTGGACAAGGTCAGGGTTTTACGACTTTTCTTGGCGCCAAATTGCGCTTCCAACGCGCCATTCGAAATTTGCGCGCGCAGGAAATTAGAGAGCGTCAATCGGGTCACACTACCCGTTTTGCACATATCGATATAATCGTTGATGCCATAGGTTTCATCGCCATCTAGGACATAGATATTGCAAAGCAATTCCCAATGCGCCGGCGAGCGCATGAAACCCTTCAAAACCGGAAATCGGCTTGTTTCGGCCAATAGATTAAGATCGACCAGTGCCATTTGCTTTGACATCAAACTATCCTCACCAACTATTATATGAAACCAAAACGCTGCCCCGAACTACAGATTGGACAGCGCAGGCTAGCGCGAGCCTATAAAATTCCTACCTATCTTAAAAGATCAAAACGATAATTTTTTGATTTGCCTAATTCCCACTTTCAACCGTCAAAAGCTAAACGGCGTGTTGGGTGACTTTCCAACCCCATACGCCGTCATGCGCCCCGTCTTATTCGCTCCATGATCTTATTTATGTGCTTAAAAAACACCCATACTCAGGGCCAAAACGGCGCGCATATCAGGCTCTTTCTCAACTCCCAAACCGCTTGATTGTCGCGCAGATTAATTGGCGTCTTTTTCTGCCTGCCGCTTTTCCCAAGCGGCTTTCTTTTCGAGATATTCTTCCTCCGTCAGATTGTGCCAACCCACGCATGTTCCAGTTGGCGAACGTACGCATCCAGAGTCACTCATCATTTTGCACTCAACTTTGATATTTGTAATGGGGACCTAGGGACAGAATACCCGTTGAAAACCCCCGATCTCAAAAGAAACGCTCAGCGCCCAAAACTGTGGCCGTCAAAACGATATAGCGGCCAAATTTGGCGATGCTGACGACCAAAAAAAACCGCCAAAGAGGCTCGCGCATGACCCCCGAAGCGAGGGTAATGGGGTCACCAATAATCGGCACCCATGAGGCCAGAAGGCTGATCCAACCCCAACGCTGATAGCGCTCTTGCGCGCGGGCCAAGTTGGCGCGGGATACCGGAAACCAGCGTTGATCGGCTTGGGTTTCTGCCACTCGCCCCAAACCCCAATTAACACAAGAGCCCAGAACATTGCCAATACCTGCCACCAAGACCAACACCCAGACGGGATAGGTCTGCCTAAGGATTAACCCGACCAAGACCGCCTCAGATTGCGCAGGGACTAAGCTTGCCGCGAGGAACGCCGCCCAAAAGAGAAGCCACAGACCCCCCATCATACGGCTTGATGCACCTCAATCACATTGCCCTCGGGATCGTGGAAAAAGACCTGATGCCACTCTTTCGCAAAGGCCGTGCCATAATCGGAATACGGAATGTTATGTTGATCAAGCAGCGCCATAAAAGCTGCAATATCATCCGTGCGAAAGGCAATGTGCCCGCGTTCGACAGGGTTGATCACCTCGCCATTGCGAAAGGCGACAGATAAATCCTTAGTGGCAAGATGCATCTGCATCTGCCCGTCCGTGGCGAAGCGAATTTTACCATCATAACCGCTTTGCGATGTTGCCTCAGGGCGCGGGAAGGATTGGATTGGGATGTCGTCTAGACCCAAAACACCCGTATAGAACGCGTGCAACCGATCCACATCTTCGGAGACGAAATTGATATGGTGAAATTCTAGCTTCATGGTGCGGGCCTTTGTTGTCGAGGATCTTTGTCCCGACTATAGGCGCAAAGACCCTGCAAATGCCAAGGGCTTAATCCACTGTCACATAGACGCGCAAGGCGGCGCACAACCCTTGTGACCAAATCAAATTCAACCAATCGCACAGGCTATCGCAAAAATCATTCCAGAACTAATCTTGGAAGTTACGGCGCTTGACGGTCTTGGCGGCGCTCCCAATAGTGTCGCGATGGACGGGAATTATGATTATGTCATCATCGGGTCGGGCTCGGCCGGAAGCGCGCTAGCCTACAGGCTTGGTGAGGACGGAGCGCGGCGCGTGCTTGTGCTAGAATATGGTGGCAGCGATGCCGGCCCGCTGATCCAGATGCCGGCGGCGCTCTCATATCCGATGAACATGACACGCTATGACTGGGGCTACAGCGCCGAGCCGGAACCAGCGCTTGGCGGGCGTGCGCTTGTCTGTCCACGCGGCAAGGTGATTGGCGGGTCAAGCTCGATCAACGGTATGATCTATGTGCGTGGCCACGCAGGTGACTACGCACACTGGGAGGAATCAGGGGCCGCCGGCTGGGGTTATGCCGATGTGCTGCCCTATTTCCGACGGATGGAGAATTCGCATGGTGGCGAGGCGCCCTGGCGAGGCACTTCCGGCCCGCTGCACATTACGCGTGGGGCCCGCGACAACCCACTCCATGACGCCTTTGTCAGATCCGCCGAGGCAGCGGGCTACGCCGCCACGCCCGACTATAACGGGTATCGTCAGGAAGGTTTCGGTCCAGCCGATATGACCGTGTGGAAGGGGCGGCGCTGGTCAGCGGCAAATGCCTATCTGAAACCGGCCTTGACGCGTGGCAATGTTCGTCTGGTGACCGGCGCGATGGTAGAGCGCATCTTATTCGAGGGTGGCCGCGCTGTGGGCGTTGCCTATTTGCGCGGTGGCGCGCAGTATGAGGCAAGAGCAAATGCCGAGGTGGTATTGTCAGCCGGGGCGATCAACTCGCCAGCAATCCTGCAGCGTTCCGGCATCGGACCCGGGAAGGTGCTGCAAGCCGCCGGTGTCACGCCGATCGTCACCCGCGACGGTGTCGGGGCCAACCTACAGGACCATCTCGAGGTCTATTTCCAGATCGCCTGTCTACAGCCGATCACCCTCTACAGCCATCTGGGGTTGTTGGCAAAGGCGCGCATCGGGGCGGAATGGCTGTTCTTCAAGACCGGGCTCGGCGCTTCAAACCAGTTCGAGACTCTTGGTTTCATCCGCTCTGACGCCGGCATCGCCTATCCCGACATTCAATATCATTTTCTGCCTGTGGCGATCAGCTATGACGGTACCGCTCCGGCCGCGGGGCATGGTTTCCAGCTTCATGTCGGGCCAATGCGATCAAAATCGCGCGGACATGTCCATATCCGTGACAACAGCGCGGCAACACCGCCTGAAATCCGCTTCAACTATATGAGCCATCCCTATGACTGGGTGGAGTTCCGCCGCTGTATCAAGCTGAGCCGCGAGATCATCCGGCAGACCCCGATGGACCCCTATCGTGGGGCCGAGATCCAGCCTGGGGAGGCGGCCACCTCCAATGCGGATATTGATGCCTTTATTCGGGATAATGCCGAAAGCGCCTATCACCCGTGCGGGACAGTAAGGATGGGCGCTGTTAATGATCGGATGACGGTTGTCGACCCACAGTGCCGGGTGATCGGTGTTGAGGGACTCCGCGTTGCTGATTCATCGATCTTCCCCCGGATAACCAACGGCAATCTAAACGCCCCTTCCATCATGACCGGCGAAAAGGCGGCAGACCACATCCTTGGACGCACACCACTGCCACGCGCCAACGACACACCGTTCTTCCACCCCAAATGGCGCGATGAGCAGCGCTAAAGCCAGCATTCGCGCGCTCAAAACGAACAAAACTTCACTGTGCTCTCCGACAAAGAGAGAATTCCATGGGAAAACCGCAGCAGGATGTCGTATCGTTCCCTTGCACCCTCAAGTAGTACCATTCGGAAGATAAATAATCCTTATGTTACTGCAAATTGGTAATATTGCAGTAGCAACACTACGCTAGACGTAAACGGTACCTGCGCCACCACCATAAGTATGTTTACAAAAAATAACTTATTTGCCCGCAAAGGAGATCATTCATGCCTAAAGGTTACATCATTGGTTTGGTTACAGTGACAAACCCTGAGCCATATAAACCCTATATGGAGCAGACTGGTGCTTTGGTCGGTGAGTATGGTGGCCGTTATCTCGTCCGTGGTGGTGATAAGAATGTAGTAGAAGGCAAACTAGACCACGACAGAATGGTAGTCATTGAGTTCCCAAGCATTGAAGTAGCTCAGAAGTTCTATGATGACCCGCGCTATGTAGAAGTCCGCAAAGCACGACAGGAGAACTCAGAGGGAGTTATTGTTCAGGTTGTGGGTTACGATCCAACATGAGGCTACCTGACAGTCGGAATTAAGCTATCTAGACAATTGAAATGAGTAGAGACGCAGAAAGCGATTATCTACGAGTAGATTGGTTTTAGATCATCAAGATATCAATGAATTAATTAAGATTTGTGGCGGAGACGATGGGATTCGAACCCACGAGACGGTTTCCCGTCTACTCCCTTAGCAGGGGAGCGCCTTCGACCACTCGGCCACGTCTCCGCCGACCCGTCTAACGACATGGGGGCGCAGGGGCAAGGGGGGAATTTGTGGCCCGCCGCGATTAGGCGTTAAAGAGGAAATGCAGCACATCACCATCTTTGACGATGTAGCTTTTCCCCTCAACCCGCATTTTACCTGCGTCTTTTGCTGCAACCTCGCCGCCTAATGTGACATAATCCTCATAGGCGATGGTTTCGGCGCGGATGAAGCCGCGCTCGAAATCGCCATGGATCACGCCTGCAGCCTGTGGCGCGGCGGTGCCGTGGCTGATAGTCCATGCGCGGGCCTCTTTTGGGCCAACGGTGAAATAGGTTTCCAGTGCCAAAAGGTCATAGCCCGCGCGAATAAGGCGGTCGAGACCTGCCTCCTCCAACCCCATTTCGCCCAAAAACACGGCGGCATCCTCGGCGGGCAGTTGGCTGATTTCTTCCTCAATCGCCGCAGAGATGACGACACATGCCGCACCCTGCATCTTAGCCATCTCCTCGACCCGCGCGGATAATGCATTGCCCGTGGCGGCGGAGGCCTCATCCACATTGCAGACGTAAAGCACGGGCTTCGTGGTCAAAAGTTGAAGCATCTTCCACGCTTTCGCATCATCCTCGGCAACTTCGACCATGCGGGCGGGTTTGCCCTGCTCCAACATTGCCTGCGCCTCTTTCAACAGGCGCTCTTGCTGCACCGCCTCTTTATCACCGCCGCGCACCTTGCGGGTCAGGTTTTGCAAACGTTTCTCGATACTTTCGAGATCAGCTAACATCAATTCGGTTTCGATAGTTTCAGCATCCGCGACGGGGTCAACGCGGCCTTCCACATGGGTCACATCCTCATCAATGAAGCAGCGCAACACTTGGGCGATGGCATCGGTCTCGCGGATATTGGCAAGGAATTGGTTGCCCAACCCCTCGCCCTTTGAGGCCCCGCGCACAAGACCCGCAATATCGACAAAGGTCATACGGGTTGGGATGATCTGTTTTGAGCCTCCAATCGCGGCCAATTTCTCAAGGCGCGGGTCGGGAACGGCCACATCGCCCACATTTGGCTCGATGGTGCAAAAAGGGAAATTCGCGGCCTGTGCGGCTGCGGTTTTGGTCAAGGCGTTGAACAGCGTGGATTTCCCAACATTGGGCAGACCGACGATTCCCATTTTGAAACCCATTGCAAGCGACCTCCGTGATGCGCGTTGGCTGCCTTCTAGGGCGAAGTGCGCGGCGGGGCAATGGCCCCAAACCGTCAGGCCCCATTGATTTCCGCCGCTATTTGCCGCAAACCCCAAACGAACGATTTCGCGGGAGGCATCTATGACACGGATCGACACCACTTTTGCGCGGCTGGCTCGAGAGGGCAAAAAGGCCTTTGTCGCCTATGTCATGGCGGGCGATCCTAATTACGCCACCTCGCTTGAGTTGATCAAAGCCCTTCCCGCGGCAGGCGTAGATATCATCGAATTGGGCCTTCCCTTTACCGATCCAATGGCGGATGGCTCGACCATTCAGCTTGCGGGGCAGCGCGCGCTTGAAGGGGGGCAGACCCTCGACAAAACGCTGCAAATGGCGCGTGAGCTGCGCAAAACCGATAATGAAACGCCGATTGTGATGATGGGATATTACAATCCGATTTACAGCCGTGGTGTGGATCGCTTTTTGGAGCAAGCCAAAGACGCGGGCATTGATGGCCTGATCATTGTTGATTTGCCTCCTGAAGAAGATAGCGAGCTATGCATTCCTGCGCAAAATGCAGGGCTGAATTTCATCCGTCTAGCGACACCCACCAGTGATGACAATCGCTTGCCCAAATTGTTGGAAAACACTTCAGGCTTTATCTACTACGTTTCGATCACAGGCATCACTGGGGCCGCTAACGCGCAGGCGGGTGATGTCGGGCCAGAGGTGGCTCGGATCAAATCGCAAACCGATCTTCCTGTCATTGTGGGCTTTGGCATCAAAACTCCTGAAGCCGCCGAGGCAATTGCTAGTGTGGCCGACGGCGCAGTCGTGGGTTCGGCTATCGTGAGCCTGATTGAGCAGGGTAAATCCGTGCCAGAAATCACCGCCTTTGTGAAATCCTTGGCCGATGGGGCGCATCGCGCCAAATGATTGCGGGCCTTTGGGAGAATTGGTAAGACTTCCTTACCGACCTTGCGGAGGAGTACCATCATGCCCGTCATCACCGAAATCGAAGACCTGCGCCGCTTGCATCAAAAGCGCACGCCAAAGATGTTTTACGATTACGCAGAATCTGGCAGTTGGACAGAGCAGACGTTCCGGGAAAACTCATCCGATTTTGATCTGATCCGCCTGCGCCAAAGAGTGGCGGTTGATATGTCAAACCGCAGAACGGCCTCGACCATGATAGGCCATGATGTGACGATGCCCGTGGCCTTGGCCCCTGTTGGGTTGACGGGCATGCAGCGCGCTGATGGCGAGATCAAAGTGGCGCGGGCCGCAGAAAAATTCGGCGTGCCGTTTACCCTCTCGACCATGTCGATCTGTTCTATCGAGGATGTGGCTGAGCACACCAGAAAGCCCTTCTGGTTTCAGGTCTACACGCTTAAAGACGATGATTTCATGACGCGGCTGTTTCAGCGCGCGAGAGACGCAAAATGCTCAGCCATCGTGATTACAGTGGATTTGCAGCTTTTGGGTCAACGTCACAAAGACCTCAAAAACGGGCTATCAGCGCCGCCCAAATTCACTGTGAAATCCGTGGCTGATATGATGACCAAAGTGCAATGGGGCCTTGAGATGCTTGGCACCAAGCGGCGGTTTTTTGGCAATATTGTGGGTCATGTGGACGGGATTGATGACCCCTCCTCACTCAGTTCATGGATAGCGCAGGCCTTTGATCAAAGCCTTGATTGGGAGCGCATCAAGCAATTCCGCAAAATGTGGGATGGCCCTGTAATCATTAAAGGCATCTTGGATGCCGAAGATGCAAAAATGGCTGCAAAGGTCGGCGCAGATGCCATCGTCGTGTCCAACCATGGTGGACGGCAATTGGATGGGGCATTATCCTCAATCCGTATGCTAGAGCCAATTTTGGATGTGGTCGGAGACAAGATTGAAGTCCATCTCGACAGTGGCATTCGATCTGGTCAGGATGTCCTTAAGGCCTTGGCCATGGGGGCGAAAGGCACCTACATCGGACGCGCCTTCGTCAACGGGCTTGGGGCTATGGGGGAAGCAGGCGTCACCCGCGCTTTGGAAGTCATCCACAAGGAACTCGACAGCACTATGGCGCTGTGCGGCGAACGCGATGTAAAGGCGCTTGGACGCCACAACCTGCTTGTTCCGAAAAACTTTAGTGGGGAGTGGGCTTAAGCTCCACTAATGGGCCCCTTTTGCCCGCCACCCGCGGGAGAAAGGGGGCGCAGCGCACGCGCGCAGATGAGCGGAATGATGAGCAAAATCACAGCAATTATGCCAAAAGCCACCCGCAGACTGGCCAATTCTGCCATCCAACCCATTGTAGCAGGGGCTATCAAAAACCCCGCAAAACCAATGACCGACACGCGAGCGATTATCCGTGTTCTTTCCCCAGACCCTGCGAGTTGCCCCACGATGCCAAGCGCCAAAGGCGCAATAATCGACACGCCCAGTCCTTGGATTGCAAATCCCGTATATGCCATCTCGGGCGACACTGCAAAAGCGGCGATCACTGCCCCCGTCGCCGACACCAAGGCCGCGCGCGAAACCATGCGCAGCGTATCATGCGCCTGCGTTAGAAAATGCCCCGCAAGTCGGCCAATCCCCATGGTTAAGCCCAACATGAGGGGGCCAATCGCCCCTTCGACAGCCCGCCCGCCAAGCGAGCGTTCAATGTGCAAGGCAGACCAACTTTCCATCGCGGCCTCTGACATGAAGCCAAACATCACCACCAATCCTGGCCAGATCACCAAACCCGACCAAAACGGCACTAAATCAGCAGTCTGCTCCGCAGCACCATCGCCCGAAGCACCAACAAAAAAAGATGGGCTGCGCAAAATGGGCAAAGCTAGGGCAACGATAACCCCCAAGGCCAGAAACACCTGTAAGGCTGAAGCGTCAAATTCCCGCGCGGCACCTGCGCTGAGTGCAGCAAGCGCATAGGCGAAAGAAAACATCGCATGATTGAGGGACATAAACGGACGCCTGTGAGCAGCCTCTGCCTCTGAAACACGGGCATTAATAATGACATCCGTCAGCCCCGAAGCCGCTCCCGCCAAAACCATCCCAAAGCCAAATTCCAAGGGTCGGCTTGCCGCACCCAAAACCACAAACGATAAGGCCAAAAGACCCGCGCCGAGGGGCAGGCCCCATTTACCCAAATGCCGATCCACCCGTGGCGCCAACCACATCGCAGTAACAAGCCCCAAAGCTGACATCAAAAGGAGGGTGCCAAAGAGCCCATCACCTGCCCCAATCTGTGCTTTGATTTGCGGGGCAAGCGCTGCATAAGACCCCCAAAAAGAGCCCAAAACCATAAAGCCGAATACGGGCCTGATGGTGAGCGAAAGATCCTGTGCAATTTTGCCAAGCGCATGCATGCTGAAACCGCTACCCCGCCGATTGGAATGGCTCAAGCGATATATGTGCAAAATAGCAGATTTAGTTCTGGCCAAAGGCAAAAAATGCTTGTAAGAGCGCGAGCTCACGGGCCCGACACCCTTGGAGGCGGCCCATAACATATGGAGATATAGCTATGGCTGGTGAGATTCCTGATCTTATCGCCGAGGCACGGACGGGGACAGGCAAGGGGGCCGCTCGTCAAGCTCGCCGTGAAGGCAAAGTGCCCGGTATTGTGTATGGCGGTGGGGCTGACCCTCTTGCAATTCAAATCCCCTTTAACCAATTGCTCAAACGCCTGAAAGAGGGCCGGTTCCTTGCGACCCTTTTCAACCTCAAGGTTGACGGTCAAGAAGATGTGCGCGTGATTTGCCGTGGCGTGCAGCGCGATGTGGTAAAAGATCTGCCGACCCATGTTGACTTGATGCGCCTGCGCCGCACTTCGCGCGTGAAGCTGTTCATCCCTGTCAACTTCATCAACCATGAAGCCGCACCTGGTATCAAACGCGGCGGCGTTTTGACAGTCGTACGCGCCGAGGTTGAGCTTTCGGTGATTGCAGGTGATATCCCTGAGGGGATCACTGTTGACCTGACAGGCCGCGGCATTGGCGATGTGATCCACATCTCTGATGTAACCCTGCCAGAGGGCGTTAAACCAACGATCGACCGCGATTTCGTGATCGCTAATATCACCGCCCCATCTGGTCTGGTAAGTGCAGATAACGAAGCCGCTGCTGAAAGCGAAGAAGAAGTCGCCGAATAACCAGGCGGATCTTCTGGCGAATTGATAAAGGCGCGAAGATTTCTTCGCGCCTTTATTTTATCGTACACCACCCTTTTATGAGACGGGCAATCGGAGTATCACAGCGGCTATGAAACTTTGGGTTGGTCTTGGAAATCCAGGCGCGAAATACAGCCAGAACCGTCATAATATCGGGTTCATGGCCTTGGATCATATTGCAGCAGATCATGGGTTCTCTCCGTGGCGCGGCAAATTTCAAGGCCAAATCTGCGAAGGGGTTTTAGGCCGCCAAAAGGTGATCTTGCTCAAGCCAGAAACCTTCATGAACCGCTCGGGCCAATCCGTGGGCGAGGCGATGCGGTTTTTCAAACTGACCGCGGAAGATGTCACAGTTTTTCATGACGAGCTTGACCTTGCGCCATCGAAACTTCGGCTTAAGTCGTCAGGGGGGCATGCAGGGCATAATGGCCTGCGGTCACTACATGAACATATCGGTGAGGCTTATCACCGTGTACGTCTTGGTATTGGTCATCCAGGCCACAAGGATCGGGTCGCGGCCTATGTTTTGTCAGATTTTTCCAAGGCAGATCAGTCTTGGTTGGAGTTGGTGTTGCGGGGCATTTCGGATGGGGCCAAAGCGTTGGCTGAGGATAACGGCGCGCAGTTCCAAAATGCAGTGGCCATGAAAACCACCGCACCCGCTCGCGAAACAGTTCAAGAGCGCAAATCACTCGACACGGCTCCAACCCCTGCGGAGGCCGTACAGACACCGCAAGACAGCCGAAGCCCGTTGCAGAAACTGGTTGATCGGTTTCGATAAATTTAGCGCCTTGGGTGTTCCTATCCCTCTCTCGCAATATCTCTGGCACTTATGAGGATAGAACATGGATGAAAGCGTAAATGTATTTGGTGCGCCGCTGCAAAGTTGCAGCAGCGATCCAATGACGGGTTTTTTTCGCAATGGATGCTGCGACACCAGCGATAATGATTTTGGCTCGCACACAGTTTGCGCGGTGATGACGCGTGAATTTCTGGCTTTTTCCAAATATGTGGGCAATGACTTAACCACGCCCCGTCCAGAATATGGGTTTCAAGGCCTAAAAGAAGGGGATCGCTGGTGCTTGTGCGCCTCTCGCTTCCTCCAGGCCCATGACGACGGGGTTGCACCAAAGGTCAATCTTCACGCAACGCATATGCGCGCGCTCGAAATCATTCCACTGAACATATTGGAATTGCATCAAATTGAATGATGCCCAAACCAATGGTATCGAAGCAGGACGGGCTTAAAAATTATGGACAGATGAGGGGATCACCCCTGCATCTCCCACCCCAACGCGCGGGCCACTGTGAAGATATCCTTATCACCGCGACCACACATATTCATGCAGATTAAATGATCCTTTGGGAAGGTCGGCGCGATTTTCATCACATGGGCCAAGGCATGGCTTGGCTCTAGCGCGGGAATGATGCCCTCTTGATGACAGCACAGCTGAAACGCCTGCAAGGCTTCGCTATCGGTGATCGAGACATATTCAGCGCGACCAATATCGTGGAGCCATGAATGCTCAGGGCCGATGCCAGGGTAATCAAGCCCCGCCGAAATCGAATGTCCCTCGAGGATTTGTCCATCTTCGTCTTGTAACAAATAGGTGCGGTTGCCATGCAGCACGCCCGGGCGGCCCCCTGTTAGGCTTGCGCAATGCTCCATCTTGTCATTGACACCTTTGCCGCCTGCCTCAACACCGATGATCTGCACATCCTTGTCATCCAAGAAGGGATAAAACAGCCCCATCGCGTTTGAACCGCCGCCAATGGCCGCAATGATCGTGTCTGGCAAACGGCCTTCGGCGGCCAACATCTGTTCACGGGCCTCTTTGCCGATGATCGCTTGGAAATCACGCACCATCGCGGGATATGGGTGTGGGCCTGCTACAGTGCCGATGCAATAGAATGTATCGCGCACATTGGTGACCCAGTCGCGCAAGGCATCGTTCATTGCGTCTTTCAAAGTGCCACGCCCCGAGGTTACAGGCACGACTTCGGCCCCTAGCAGCTTCATGCGGAACACATTGGGCGCTTGGCGTTCGACATCATGCGCGCCCATATAGACCACGCATTTCAAGCCGAATTTTGCACACACGGTCGCCGTGGCCACGCCATGCTGACCCGCGCCTGTTTCCGCGATGATCCGCGTCTTACCCATGCGGCGGGCCAAAATGATCTGACCCAACACATTGTTGATCTTGTGCGCGCCCGTATGGTTCAGCTCATCCCGCTTGAGATAGATTTTTGCGCCACCCAAATGCTCGGTCAGGCGCTCCGCGAAATAAAGGGGGCTCGGACGGCCCACATAATGCGTCCACAAATCATGCATTTCATCCCAAAAGGATTTATCTGTTTTGGCGCGTTCATATTGGGCTTCCAATTCCAAAATCAGCGGCATCAAGGTTTCTGATACAAACCGCCCGCCGAATTGGCCGAAGCGGCCGCTTTCATCAGGGCCAGTCATAAAGCTGTTCAAGATATCATCGGGCATGGAGGCACCTTTTTTCACATTTGACCCACTGCCTAACGCGGGCGCAAGAATTGAGCAAGAGAAAGGGGCAAGGTTTAACCCCCGTTCACAGCATCAGCAAAAGCATGGATCAACGCAGGGTCTTTTACCCCTGCCCGACTTTCCACGCCTGATGAAACATCAACCTGCTGCGCGCCTGTCATTTGCACGGCAAGACGCACATTGTCTGGCGTCAATCCACCCGCCAGCATCCATGGCACAGGCCATCTGCGCCCTGCCAACAACCGCCAGTCAAAAGATAAACCATTGCCCCCAGGAAGATCAGCATTTTTAGGCGGCTTTGCATCAATCAGCAATTGGTCACTGACCGCTGCGTAATCCGCAATCTGCTCCAAATCATCCGCATCTGCGATACCAATGGCCTTCATCACAGGCAGGCCTGTGCGCGCACGGATTTCCGCCACACGGGCAGGTGTTTCATGGCCGTGCAATTGCAGGATATCAAGCGGCACTTCGGCCAGAAGTTCCTCCAAAAAGGCATCCTCTGGATCGACCACCAAGCCCACCTTGGCCACGCCCGCGGGAACTGCAAGCGCCAAATCATAGGCCTCGGTAAGGCTAATCGCCCGGGGTGATTTTGGAAAAAACACAAAGCCCACATAGAGCGCACCCGCCGCAGCCGCAGCCAAAATATCGGCTGGCTGAGAAAGACCACAGAATTTAACGGAAATGCTCACGGCAGATCAACCAAGCCGCAAGGGCTTGTCATTCTCCAACAGAGCAAGAATGTCATCCTGCCCCTCTTTCGCCCGCGCCTCGCCCTTGAGGATTTCCAATTCCCGCGACAGGCGTGTAGCATCACGCTTTGAGCGCGATGCATCCGCACGATGCCGATGTTCGCGCAGCCATTCCCACACAAAACCCAACACCAAACCTGCGGCAATCGCGCCAAAAATGATCAAGAACAACGGAAGGGATGCAGACAAATCCATCCGCAGCCACAGCGCCACATCGGTAGGCAACAGATAGATCACCACCGGATCGCGATTGGCAATCGCCAGGACAATCAGAACCACTGCGATACAGAGAATGAAACTCAGCTTAATTATTCGGATCACGCCTTACCCTCGCGCAGTTCTCGTCACGAATTCAATCGGTCACGCAGCAATTTGCCCGCCTTAAAGAAGGGAACATGTTTTTCTTCAACTGATACAGTCTCGCCCGTCCGTGGGTTGCGGCCCAACCGCGCATCACGCTTTTTTACCGAAAACGCGCCGAAGCCGCGCAATTCCACCCGATCTCCACGCGCCATGGCTTCGATAATTTCACCAAAAATTGCTGCCACAATCCGCTCAACATCTCGCTGATAAAGATGCGGATTTTCCTCCGCAAGTTTCTGCACAAGTTCTGATCTTATCATGTCATGCCTCCCCGCAAGCACATGTGTGTTGCAAAACTGTATAAGCCTTTCATACGCGCCTAGGAACCAAAAAGCAGAATTTTTTTTAAGGTTTGGCCGCTAAATGCGTGGATATCAGCGCGTGGGCGAGGAAATTCAGTATGTCGCAGAGATTTCACATAGACCTCACGCTGCGCCATCCATAACGGACGGACCGCACGATTCGTGTTACTTTTCCTGGAAAATGGCGATCCCTCGAGGACTTGAACCCCGAACCTGCTGCTAGAACAGGATGATTATAACTCAAGGATGTAGCTGAGAGTTATGCTGGGTTGGCAAAACTGGATCGATTAAGAAGGTGTTCAGCTAAAGAATGGATCGCAAACAATGTCAGAAAAATCCAGGGGCAAATTGATAAACCTATCTTATACGTTCAGTTCGATATTACTCATGCTGTGCACAATGGTTTTATCGGTTTTATCGGAAAAGTTAGACGCCCGCGAAACTCAAATAACAGGGATAGTTTCCCACGTCAGAGACGTCGACACAGTTGAATTGGGTGGTATTGCTGTAAGGCTAAACGGCATCGACGGGCCAGAACTCTCAACGCAGGTTGGACAAGAAGCAAAACTTTTTATGGCTAAGCTTGTCTTGAACAGAGAAGTCGCATGCAACCTGACGGGTGAACGCAGTCATGACCGGCTAATAGGCATTTGTTATCTCAATGGAGAGGATATCGGGGCCATAGCAATCAGAAACGGTTTTGCGCTTGATTGCAGGAGATATTCAGGCGGCCGATATGCAGGGCTCGAGACAGGCGCCGCCATCGCTTCTATTGAACGTGCATCCTACTGCTGAACAAAAGGATTGCACGCCACGCGCTATCCAACAAAAAAGCCATTCAATGAAACTGCTAACCCAGCATTAAACCCCAAAGTCCGAGGCACAGGTACCTGATGTAAGGGGTCTTTCTAAGTCTGCAAATATAGTTCAGAGGACCGCGATCTTCTGAACGTGGTTATTGGATGATTATTCCACGACAATACAAGCCACCTACTAAGTTGTTTTTATTCCCCCATGTAAATCCGCCGCGAAATTATTTCCTCCAGTGAAAGCCAGCGCCTTCCTGCTTCACCAGATGCGCGATACGCCAAACATTCCCTCTGAAGCGCCTGCAGCCTCTCTAAGGGGAGGCGTTGATTGACATCTATTTCACTGGCGATGGCGATGAATTTTTCTGCTGCTTCCACGCCGCCCATTAGTGGCGCAACATCGTTGCTCATAAATTCTTCATACCTCAAAGAAGGGTTCCACGAAAAACGAGCAAATGCGAGATAGGACAGCTCGACTGTCGCATACCAAGGCGATGGCTCACCCCATATGGTTAGACCCTTCATCCCAGTGCGGTAACTTAATTGTGCCATTTCTGCGAAGACCGGAGCATTAAGCGCGTAGCGTTCCGTACGTTCGTCACCATTCCACTGGCACGCAAATTGACACCGTAGCACATTTGGTTGCATCGGAAGTGCTTCGACGTAGCTTTTCGTCAGCTCGGTCGAAATCCGTTTCCAATAGGTACGATTTGTTGTGTGTTGATAGATACCGCCAGCCGGCAGCTTACGCTGGGCCTCCAACGAAACAGGGTCTAGCAGATTGTCCCACTGGATCTCCGAGTATATCCAGGTGTCAGCTCGAGCTGCTCGAGCGGCATTAAATAGGCGTGGGAAATTATCTGCCATATCCGTATGCGACCAATAATCTCCATGCACATCACGACGCCGAGCGGCTTCTTCTTCATTAGCGCGGCGCGCGACACATCGAGAACATCCGCAAACACCATAATCTCCGGCCTCGATGTTGACACCGCCTACTTCAAAAGTCTCACAGAGCCAGCTGACGCCCTCTTCCATCCAGGCCATAGTTTCAGGTGCAGACGGGCAGGCAGAAAGCGTATAATCCGAACGTGGAAAGTTGAGAGGGAAAGCAAGGTCAGCAATCTGAAAACCAACGCCTTTCTCTAGAGTCGCGGCAGCTTGTGGGTTCTTCTTTAGCCATGTGGCTAGATTATATTGATTGTCTCCCTCCCAATAAACGCCGCCATATGAACCAATGGCGATGCCAGGCAGAATGCGGACGCCACGCTCTTTGGCATAGATGCACAGCTCCTTTGCGGCTTCAACGCCGCCATGGCTGTCTCGTAGAAAGCCATAGATGACAATTGCAGCGATACGGTTTTTTGAGCAGAAATCGACGCAGCGTTTGTAGTCACGCAGAAAGCCTCCAGGCGGTTTACCATAAGGGTTAAAAACGCCTATTTCCTGTTGGCCAATCTGCGAAAGCTCCCAATTTGTCGAATGGTCCCAGGTCCAAAAAGTGCGATAGGTTAGACCTGGCGCGTCTTCGAAAGTCTCTTGAGGCAATGCCATGCGCGCTTTGTCGGAGCCTCCTTGAGAAATTAGTTCTTCAACCCCATAAATAACACCAGAAAACGGTCCACCAATTACATCAACTTTTGCAGGGGTACCCTCCTTCCACTCAGTTTGAATGCGAAACGAGCCTTCAGACATTGATCGGTCTTCATGGAAGCACAAGCAAGGTGTTGAGCCCGTTGGCAATGTCGCGGCTTGCCAGTTTATGTCAGGGTATTCCTCGCGCAATCTGCGCAGAGCATGAACGTGATCATACCCTCCAATCACTGTTACCAAACCTGAAAAGTAGCCATGCTCTCGTTTCATTGCGCATCTCCCCATGAGTTCCCAAACTTTTCTTGCATCTCCATTGTTTGTAGAATGCTAGAACCAGTCCAAATAACAAATGACACAAACAAAACAGGATATTTACCAGTTACTTAGGCCTAATTTTACGGTGCCGTCGCCTGTTTGGCTTGGTTACTTTTGTACCAGAACTAATTACGCAAACTTAGGTTACTTTCCTTCAATAAACCTTACAAACAAAACCTCTCATTCAATAAAGCCACCAACGCAGCACTATAGCCACCCCTCCAAGGCGCACGGTCCGATTTAGGGGGTCCCCCGGTACACGATTCTTTGTTGCCGGAATTTGGTCAGGCCAAGTAACCCCTGAACATTTTTGGCACCCATATGGCACCCCAAATGCGTCTCAAGACTAACTAAAATCACCTAAGTCATTGATTTAATGGCGATCCCTCGAGGACTCGAACCCCGAACCTGCTGATTAGAAGTCAGCTGCTCTATCCAGTTGAGCTAAGGGATAAGTAAGTATTTTAACCCAATTATTCTGAATAAAACAGATTTTCAAGAAGTATTGAACTACGCTATGCTTCGCAAACTTACCCCAATTTGTCTCGCTGAAAGTCTCGCTGATAAATGCCGACCGTATCTTGCTATATCGATCGATCAAAAATCGACAAATTCATCAAACAGCAAAGAGCAATAAATCAAAGGCTAACGCTCAGGGACGAAGGCTGCCCTGGCCTTAAACTGGTAATTAACAATTCAAGTTCCAGCTGGGTGTATACATATCGCAAACGAGGCTATTTAGATGGTGGCAAGCGCCATCCCCAAAGAGCCATGAAGCTCGGCGATCCGATTCTAATGACGCCGAGTGAAGCCCGCACCAAAGCTGAGCTAATTAAAGCTCAGGTCCGTGATGGCCTCGACCCCGCGCTGGAGCAACGCGAACAAACTGCGTTGAAGCGCGCCGCAGAAGCACGGCAAAAAACCTGCAGCGAATGGCTTGAAATTTACACTCACAGCGAGCTGAACGGTGGAGGAAGCAAACACGAGCGAGATGAAACTCGGCATGTCCGCCTCAGCTTGGAGGAAATGGGAGCATCCTACCTTCGTCCTGATTGCATTGATACTAAACACATCAGGTCGCTTTTGGAGCGACACCACCTTGCACCAGCAACCAATCGTCACCGCTTCGGCGCGCTTTCGCGTTTTCTAGAATATCTGATCGATGAGGAGGTCATCCACACAAACCCCACTTCTTTAATTGCTAAAAAGCGACGCCCTAAACCACCGCCGCCACGGATGTCCTACTACACGCCCGAACAACTCAAGCGACTGTGGCAATGTGAAAGTTTAAAGCCTGAATACCTGCGATACCTTAGGTTCATGATAACGACGCCACTGCGGGCAGATGAAGGCGCTACCCTAACCTGGTCACAAGTAATACACCCGCAAAGTGAAATTCGGTTATCGCACACAGAAACAAAAAATTCTGCTCATTTCGTGATGCCAGTAACACCCTTAGCATTTGACATTCTTGGTCATTCCAAAGCGCCGCAGGAATTTAGAGTATTCCAACTAACAAGAACTCCCGACGCAAGAATGCAATCTTGGAGCCATTTTAATAAAAAGGTGCGAAAGGCTTCGGGGGTAGAGGAATTTACACTGCATGACTTGAGGCGAACATTTTCGACATTAATGGCAGAACATTCAGAGGTGTCAGTGGACGTAATAGATGGATTATTGAACCACAAACAAAGCGAGACACGCGGAGGCGTCATCAAGCATTATCAGCATGCAAAGCTCCTCGATAAAAGACGCGATGCGATGCGAACCTGGGCTATGCTGCTGGAGGGTTGGTTATGGGTTCCAAACAACAGCAACGCCCGTTGAACAGCCACGGCGGCAAACGACGGGGAGCGGGGCGGCCTCGTAAATGGGATTTTTGGTTCGTAATGGAAGTTGGCCAAGATTGTGAAACCCTACACAGGCAGGCCCAACACGCCGCCCTACGCATGAGACGCGACAAGCTAATCGGGGACACGGAGTTGGACGCCACATGGAGCAAGGTGAACTCGATACCAGTCCCGCAACGACGCCAATGGCTTCAAAGCAGAGGCGATGACGAACTCGAGGAAGGCTATGAGCAGCATCAGGCTGATATCAATGAGGAAATCAAGGCAATTAACAAAAAATGCGGGGGTAAAGTTACAACTTCGCGACTTGTTACCCTGAAGAACACTCCTCCCAAAGGCACTCGCAGCCAGATCATTGCAAAAGTTGCGAAAAAATTCGCACTCTCACCGAAACAAGTAGACAACATTTGGCAAGCGTATCGACGATTTGAGCGTGAAAAATTAGGATAACTTGAATTTTAGGCAGATTGCGAGGCGGGATGATTCGACAAGGTATCTAAGGGTGGCAACCAACAACTTGGAGCTACCTAATGCTACGCAACCCTAAATGGCAGCCAGATCAACCTCTGCCGAAATACGCTGACAAAGTGACAGCCGCAGCGATAGTCACCCATCTCTTTTTTCCAATCAGCCCGCGAACGCTAGAAAAATGGCCGCTAGTTGTTCGCCGCCCAAACAAAGCGGCCATATTCGAGGTGGAAGAGCTGCTTCAACACGCGGAGCAAAAGTTTGAAGCCGCCCCGGCTTATAAGCAAGCGGAGGTGTGACAATGAGCGAACACACCGATACCCCCCCCTTCATCAAATTAGACGGGGGTAGCTTTGATGCAGGACCCTGCACGGGTCGGTCGCCATCCTGCTCCGTAAAGGAGTGCGGCCAATGATCATCAATGCTCGCGCATCTGAAACCAGCGACCTCTACATGAATGTTATAGCGCGGCCGCTTAGCAACCTGCGCATCGCTGTCTGCCGCAACGGCATTCAGTGGCTTGTGCAGGTGAGAGATGGAGCAAGTCGCGGAGTGCCGCGTTGGAGGGTCTGCGCGTATGTGATGACCCGACCAGGCCTAATCAAAGCACTCCGGCGCTTTGGGGGCCTCTCCGAGCGTGACGCTACGGATGTGGTGGATGCGCTGCCGTCTCGGCCACAGGCTCCCGAGAAAGCCTACTCGCCAAAATGAAAACCGCGCGCCTCAGGCACGCGGCTTCTGGGTGGGTTAGTTTGAACGCTTTAACCATCTGCAGAATACCACGTGCTTGGCCGCCAATCAAATATTGAGGTCAAGCGATGGATATTCCATTTGATCAGTATTCGCAGCCAATCATTGAAAAATATGGGCTGAAAAAAGTTGGCCATGAATGGCATGGCCCATGTCCAAACTGCGGCGGTGACGACCGTTTTTGGATTTCTGACCACAACGGCAATCTGAAGCATCACTGTCGAAAAGATTGCGCCTTATCCGACCGAACACGCCATATGGAGCAAGATGGATTGCTGCCAAAGTTCGAGCCAAGGGTTCCAGATCTACCACGGCAACCAAAGTCCGATGTGCCATATCACATTCAGAAACGCATTGAGCTAGCAGGCACAGGCGCTGTTTGTGACGGCAACACGGTTGTTGTCGAAATTCGTGACATCGAAACGGGTGAACTTCGCGGCAAACAATTCATCAACTCTGATGGCTCAAAGCGCTTCAGCCCAGGCATGAAAAAAGAAGGAGCTGGCACGTTTATTGGCGAGAAGTCAGACGTACTTTACGTCACGGAGGGTTGGGCGGATGCTGTTGTGTTGTATCTCGTGACAGGTCAGCAGGTGTTTTTTGCACTAGATGCGAATACCCTTCCTGCTTCAGCTAAGCAGCTCAAGGCACAGGGCTACAATGTCATTATTGCAGCTGACAATGATGAGGCAGGACGCAAAGCTGTAAAAGCTGCAGGCTTGCCCCATGTCACCCCCCCTGTTGTGAAAGACTGGTGGGACTTGTGGGACAGCGAAGGTGATGCAGCAGTGCGAGCAGCTGTGGGTAACGTCACCAGCCCCAAGGCTTTGCAGCTGTTCAGCCATGTGTTGGACATCAATCTGGAGCCGCCAAGCTTCATTATCGATGGCATACTACCAAAATATGCCTCAGCAGCCCTGGTTGCTCCCTCATACACAGGCAAGAGCTTCATGGCCGTCGATATGGCGTGTAGCATCGCAACAGGCCACGACTTCCACGGACATACAGTCGAGCAAGGCGGGGTGATGTATATCCTTGGTGAGGGGCGGCAAGGCATCCGTCGACGCGCGGAAGCTTGGGCAAAAGACCGCGGCGTGCAGCTCGATCGTAAAAACAGCCCTTTGCACTTCTCGAATTCGAGCATCGACATGCGCGACCGCACGCGGTTAGAGGTCCTCCGGGACGATATCAGCAAGGTCAAAGACGTTAAGCTGATCGTTATTGACACGCTCGCACGCAATTTCGGAGGTGGCAACGAAAATGCCCCGCAGGACATGGGTGAGTTTGTCAGTGCCTGCGATGAGTTGATGCATGCTTTCGGAGCAACCGTTCTGATTGTTCATCACCACGGCAAAGACGGTGCAGCAGGCGCGCGTGGCCACTCATCCTTTTTTGCCGCACTTGATACATCGATGGTGATGCGAAAATTTGGTGAGCATGACGTGCAGTTGATCTGCGACAAACAAAAAGACGCCGCGCCATTTGAGCCGATGCAGTTTTGCTTTGTGACAATTGATGACACGTCTGTCCTGCACCGCGTGGAGTATCGCCAGCGCAAAAACAATGAGAAGCTCAGCCCTGCTCAGCAATTGGCGATGGACACGTTCAAGGAGGCGACAAAATCAAAACCAGAGCCTTGTCGCCTGCATTTGGATGACTGGCGTCCGATTTTTCTCCAGCGACACACAGGCGACAATGATAAGTCGAAGAATGATGCCTTTAGCCGCGCGCGACGCGACCTTGTTGCAAAGGGATTATTGGCAGCAAAAGATGATTACTACTCACTCGGCGACAAGGCGACATCGGGCGACAATCCTTAAAATGACGCCTGACATAACCCTGCAGATGGCGACACGACAGACACCCCCCTTTAGGGGTGTCGTCTTGTCGTCTGCTGAATGTGAGGAATATTTATTCAACCGCTGATAAAATCGCGGCCGCGTTTGATTGTGTCAGACCAGCGACGAAGCGACCAGAGTAGTCAGCGTTAAAGGCCTCTATCGCTCTGCGCGTGGCTGGCCCGAAAATGCCGTCTGGAGAGCCGGCATTGTAACCAAGCTGATTTAGCGCGGTCTGCAATTGGACTACTTTCGATCGATCATTTTGTAACGCTTGTTCAACTTGGAAGCCAAAGAAGTCGCGCATTGAAATTACATGATTAACCACAGTTGCGTCATCCAATTCAAAATCAACGCCGTGGTTTTCAAAGACCAACAACCGCTCGCCGCCGCCGTGCCCCCAAAGACCTAAAAAATCAAAGTCATTGTCTTTGTCAAAATCAAGTAGAAAGCCTGTAACGCTTAGTCGGGGGCCAAATCCTTGAACAGGTATTTCAGTAGGATTCCCAAATTGGCCCGTTCCATCGTTCAGCCAAATCGTTTCATGAATTGAATTACGCTTAACATGATATCCATAAGTGTAAAAATCGACCCAGCCATCGTTGTTGACATCTGCAAACTCTAACAATGGGCTTCCATCTTGTGACAATGGAAAGACGCTAGATAGAAGAAACTCACCTGCTGAATTTTGCAAATAGACCGCGACCATGTCATCGTTCATGCCGAGAGTTTCATACCTACTCTCTACCCGCAAATCGCCAATGTGGCTCCATTCATCAAATATGCCTGTATTAGTAGGTTCTGTTTCCCAGAGCTGTACATAGTCCTCTATTCCGTCGTTGTTTATGTCGACGGCATAAGCATCAGCCCCACCGTAATTCATCCAAACAGTGCTATTTGAGAATGGCTTCTCAATTGATGCCTCACGAATTAGGCGTCCATTAGAAAATCGAAATACACCAGGCACTGAGGAGGGATTTTCTTCAGTCCATGAACGATATCCAGAGGCAATAATTCTTGGCCCATCAACGGATTCAACTACAACTACTCCCGATGGATCGCCGACAAGACCCGTCTGTGCGTGCGTAAATACATGTTCTGAGAAGCGAGCATTTCCGTCATTTATTAGCACCCGCAACCCCCCCTGTATGATTGGCCCACTCATGGCCGCAACGACTATGTCAATGTCACCGTCATTATCCAAATCGCCATGCGAACCCATGTGGTTATAGAAACGTGGCATTTCTCTACCAAACCACTCTTCATCAGGAACAAAATCCAAGTTGACTCCGTTGCCCATGAAAAGTTTCAGGGTGGCACCCTTAAAGGCAGACGGATTTCTGTTATCAAGTTCCCAGCCTGTGTCTACGACGAGAAGGTCATCGAATCCGTCGTTATCAAAGTCAGCGACAATCCTGTCCCTAACTGCCTCTTGATTGGACGGGGTGATCATTTGATCGTTATATGAAAACGTCTCCCCAGTATTTTCGTAAGCTAAAATCTGCAGAGGCCGCGCTTCAATTCTATTGGTAGGAAACGACAAAACTTCAGGGTAACCATCATCATTTATATCAATGATACTGATAGCGGCTGCGTATCCATAAGCGCCAACATTCTCACCTTGTTCATCTCGGAATTCCGCATATGGATGCACAAGCTGGAGAGTTGCATTGTTAACTGAAGGCGTGAGGCCTGATTGTGCTCGCGGCAGGGTCTGAGACGCACCAGTTATTGGAATTCCAAGCGCATCACTAAACATGTCTTGGTGTGTAATAGGTAAGTTGGGTAAGCTATTTAGTAATTGGATGGCGATATATTCACGCCTCAATTCCAAGAACAGTGCTGTAAGCCCGATTGGCGAAAACTCGATTGGTGGCCGCCAACTCCGAACTGCCACCAATGGCCCATCATCATGACATTTGGTGTCTGCATATTGCTCAAGATCCTCAATGCCACCGAAACCCTGGCCTGAAGATACCGCAATACTGGTGCCAAAATAACCGACGCTTTCTATGTATTGGTGGCAAATTGTGGCCGGAAACTCGAAGCCCCCCCAATTAATAATTATATCGTATTGAATGGCAGGCTGGTCGTCATAGGCTATTAAATTGCCCGCAGCAGAAATAACCGCTCCAACAGACCTTAGCTCTAATGGATTTTCAAAAGCAAAAAAGTCGGAATAATTTGGTGTAGTTAATTCATGGCCTGCTGCATAGCCTCTGAAATTTCTGGAGTGGGTTGTCTCAGCCAAAAAATTTTGGGCAAGAGTTGGTGCACTTGCATAAACGACAGATAGGAATGATGACACCAATACCCAAGCTATTCTGTCTGATATGGTTGCCATAAATCCAACTCTTTAAACTACAAACCGCGTTCAACTTGAATCATTGAAACGACTGGGAGGAAGACATCATTGCAGCCTGTTGCACTGGTTGCCTCTACACAGCGTCGGACATGGCCGATTTTCATATGGCTCAATGCCGCAGAGCGTCATTTCCATCGCGCCATATATGCCTGGTACCGACTGAGCTGATGTCATGGCCTCGCAGTTCCCAATACCCAACTCCTCACAGCTTGACCTGCGCATGACGTCTGCAAAGTAAATTGTTTCGTCTAATGGCTCACCCGATATTCGGAAACGGTAGAGGCCAAATTTGAAGCCAGCATAATCTCCGTCTCGGCTCAAATCGCCGGGCAGAACTCCCAAAAGTTCCTGATTACGGAAAATGCGAGTTATCTCCCGACCCTCACGCATATTTACCTGTAAAACATAATCGTCCCACTGGTCATAATAGGACTGCGGGTAGTTCATCACAGCGGTTAAACCAACATTACCGCACATCTCTGTTGTGTTGCCATTTTGATCTTCGGCCTCCCAGCAGACAACCTCCTCTTCGGGGGCCTGGTATGTGAGGTTTCCCCAGTGGTTAACAAACGAGAAGGTTGGATACATTTGGACACCGCCATCTCGGAACTTGATATCCCACGGAGAGTTTGAATGACCGCGCGCACCGAACGGAGTGGGGATATACATTGAAAACTTGTACCAATATTCAAACCCATCCCGCATTTCGCCATACTCGGGAATTTCTCTAACCTGGATGCGCTGCGCTCTTCCGTTCATGTCGTTTGGGTTCCAGTCCTCCGCCCCACCACCATCGGCATATCTCAAAAAGAAACGAGCTGCCGTCCGGCCTTCAAACTCAACAATTTGAAGCCCATCTTCGGAGGAAATATTTTGGTCATGAACACCAAATAATGCAGCGGTTTCCGCATCCATAATTGCTGCAATCGGGTTATTTGCTGCTGCTAAATCAGCCAATTCTGTTTCATCAAAAGTGCCGTCAAAAACCTGGTCATTTTGATTGTAAAATGACTCCAAGGCTCTCTGGCTGTTTGGCCCCCAAGCACCATCAACAGCAATAGAATACCCCAACTCGTTCAGTAAAGACTGGGCCATGCGAGCTGTATCGTCAGCCAAGGCAACAGATGGGAAAGCTAGAGCAAACACTAAGCCAAGGTTTCTGAAAAGTAGCATTGCATCGTTTCCGTATGGGCTGTCGAATGATCAAATTTAGATCATCGATAGATTCAGTTAGTTTGAACGCGGAATTCAAAACCTCCTACACCAAAGCGTGGGATATGGCTCGTGTCTCCCCCGACCGTTCCGAACAAAACTCCACCAGTATTCTCAAGGCGAAAGCCTACATCAATTGATGTCGTACTTGGCGAAACTACCACCGGCGTTGTAAATGTTTGTGTCCCACCGAATTGTGTGGCTGGATTTGAGCTGGATCCGCTGAGCGCGACAATACTTTCGTTCCCAGCACTATCGATGAGAATAATTTCATAGCTCCCAGAACTGTTCGTTCCAGAGCTGGTGTTTAAGTAGCCAGTCCTTCCTGCGAAATCATAAAACGCCACCATTGTAGAGGTGGTTAGCTGCGGGTCGGAATCTGCAAGTGTTCCACATTCAGCTAACCAAGAAGATTGAGACGTACTCTCGTTTATCGCGCCAGTGCCGCCTGAAGAATTCCCCGATAACGTCCAGCAGTAAGGGCCTGTGCCCGACTTCCCTGTGCGATCCGGTGTAAAATGGCCCAAAATGCTGAGCTTGACTGTGTTTGAAGTTAATATCCAAGCATGTGTGTAAGTGCCCTCCGGAATTGATATTGACCCAACTAACGGCACCGAACCACCTGATGCCAAAGTCAACTCTTCTCCAACGGCGCTTTCAAAGAGTGGAGTGCAGACAGTACTATATGAACTGACACTTGGTTGGCTGGTACAAAGACCGAGATACTTAAGTGTAATTTGCAGTTCCGACGGCGACAGTCTGCAAAAATCGTTAGAGCCGCCTGCATCTACATTCGTAATTCGGCCACTACTGTCTTCTGTGCAAATTGGGGGACCAGCAGCCTCAAGAGCGCCCAGTGGGAAAATGAAAAGGCAAAACACTAATATTACAAAATATCTCATGATTAATATCCACTAGCCGTGACGCCGAAGACCACTGTCTTCTTCATAATTCTATTTTCGCGCTCAACTGGTCGGTACAGCTGATCGCGGATTGGCTGCAACTGAGCAGCCCAATCACCATCTTGCATTACACGCGTCGGAGCATTTTGCTCACCTAACGCGATGGAATAGGTCAAGGATGCTACACGTTCTGTGGGGCTACCTTGTTCTTGCTGTTCTGAAAAACTGAAAACTAGATTGGGAGCGACCTCTAGCTGTACGCCATACTCATCTGTTTCGACTGAATAAGCCGCACCATCGTCAAAATCGCTTTGCTCAAAATATACATTGGATGAATACAAGTAAGGCAAGTTAGCAGTCAGTTTTATGTCATGTCCGTCGAGCGCAGTCTCATCGGAACTTTGATAATTAACGGTTCCCGATATCGCGTGATAGCGGTTGGCTCTGAACTCTAGCAAGGAGGTTAAAACCTCTACCCCAAAGCCACTTCGTTCATGGTCGCTGTCGAGTTCATAGTCATAAAAGATGTTGCCACCGAGAATAACTGTTTCAGGATCGTTAATGTAACGACTGCCAAAACCGAGATTGACGGTATTACGCCCATTAAAACGTACGAGCGAAGTCTGATTGAAATGGAACCAATTTTGACTTTCGTGCAGGCGGTAAACTGCAATCATTTCAGTTTTTGTTGAGGTTCCGGTAGAACGTAATCCAAAAGCGTCTGCACCAACCGAAATCTCAAAATGGGTAAAGTTCGAACTGCCCAAAACGCCCCGCTCAAATTCATTCAAATTGGTGTTCAAGAACGAAAGGCCGAGCTGCTGTACCTCATCACTTAGTGAGTAACCTTCGTCGGAGGCTAGGGACATGATAATAGGCAGGGCATGCTCCTGCATCACATCATTTGGACTACCATCGGCTACTCCCATGACTGGGAAGAAAGCGACAGCCAGTGACAGGAAAATACATGGGCGATTCATCTAGGCCTCAATTTACATTTTGGTACTTAATTATTGTATACTGGGAGGGTAAGTAAACCCAAAATTTTGAAAAAGCCGCACTCTAATGGACGGCCAAATAGCGTTTTGCACTCTGAATAAATTGAGGTAATCTAGCTTTGTTAGATATTAGGAAATGCTACAAAATGAAATTGGAAACCATAAAAATACACACTTTAAATGTGCTTTTAGTTACAGTTGGATACGTAATTGCGATGATTTTGGTCAAAGAAGTCATCGTCCCTGCACAACAGACGTACCTTCCTAGTGTGACAGTTTTTGCTGCGTTAATCTTCCCGCTTCATGGTGTTCGGGTTATTGCGGCATGGCTGTTTGGGGCCTGGTCAGTAGTTTATCTTTTTGCAGCCAATTTTTTTATGCATTTTATATTGACCCCAGATGCCGACTTAACAACAAAATCTATACTAGCTTGGTTTTTGGTAAGTTCGGTGGCGTTCGTGACGTTCGAAACACTACGGCTCGCAGGAGTAAATCTTTATGCAGCCAACCGCCCGACAACCTTGGCGACATGGCGTCACTTATTGATTGTTGGATTCATATCATCAGTTTTAAATTCTGTTGGGCATAATATAATTTTCGCGTCAAATATTCTGCCACAAGACAGCATTCCGATAATGGCAGCCTTCCTTATTGGCGACACCACAGGCACGCTTGTCTGTTTTGGGGCATTGATGCTGATGTTCAGAGGTTTAAGAAGCCTGCAAAGATAGTCGATAAAGCTTACGCTGCCTTCCTTCCCCCTTCTCGATCAAGCCACGCTCAACGAGAGACCTTAGCGCCCGAAAAAAAGTACCGTGAGATACACTAGATGTAAGTTCGTGTGATCTTACACTGTCACTTTCAAAATACCCATTGGCATCTCGCAGTTCAAAGACAGCAGCCAATATGTCCTTTTCATCTTGGGAAAGATCCGTCATCCCGAGGTCTGCTTCCATCATAAGAAGCATTCTTTTCAATTGGGCAAAACTCATTTCCTTTGAGCGCATAGTTTAACAACTTGCCTGACGGTTAAGTTTCTATGGCGCACATCAATGCCATATTTATACTAAAAATCCAAGATACAATCGATGAACCAAGGTGGCACGTCACCTCGCATACACAGCGTTCGGTGACTAATCACACACAAAACGGGAGCGACGCGCGCGCGCGCGGGAGCAAACACGCAGCCAAGCGCGCGTGGGACGGTGCTTTACCGTCTACGTCAAATTACGCGATTCCACGCCATTTCGTCTCGCTGAATGTCTCGCTTATATTCCGCGCGAAGATGTAAAAGTGAATTTTTTTCTTATTTTTATGGCGATCCCTCGAGGACTCGAACCCCGAACCTGCTGATTAGAAGTCAGCTGCTCTATCCAGTTGAGCTAAGGGACCGCATGAGGGCTGATTACCCAATCTTGCAGCCTGCGTAAACGGGCAAAGGGGATGTTGGGTTAATGCGTCCAAACCGTGCGACGGTTGGTGGCGAAGTTCTCGCCATAGCCGCCTGCGCGCACATTCGGCTTGCGCGATTTGGGACGCAACACCACTGCTTCAATGCCATGGGCGCGGGCATAATCGTCGGCTGCCTCTTGGCTGTCGAAATAAAGGCGCACTTGCGCTTTTGTATCGCCGCTTGATGTCCACCCCATCAACGGATCAATCTCGCGCGCGCTTTCAGGAGCAAACTCTAGAACCCAATCCTTGGTTTTAGCACTGCCCGAGGACATTGCGGTTCTGGCGGGTTTGTAAATGCGCGCAACCATGGCTTGCTCCGTCATTCTATTGGTTTTGAGCGTTAGGGGTACCGCTCAACCATCAAAACTGCTTCACATATCGGCAAAACGCGCGGAAGTTGCAAGATGAAGATGAGCGCGGGCAGTATGAAATATCACAAAATTGAATTGCCGGGCGAGATCTAGGGAGCGAGGGGTGGGTAGTGCGATCCCGATCGACCGTTGATTTGCTGCTGCAGGGAAAAGCTACGGAAATTTTCTATCGGATGCAATCAAGACTTCTCCTTAAAGTTGTATAAATTTACGACAAATTGTTCTGAGTCGATAAACTTTTTGAAAACCTCACAGCACCCCAATGAATGAGCCCTCTATCGCTTGTCCTTGGCGCGCAGCGCTATAGGATAGACCCAGAGCACAAACCATGCGTGTGACCGGTGGAAGGGCCAAAATGCATAACAATTCGCCAAGCTCTATGCCCAATTTGCCACGGGCTGCGTCCCCGCGCGAGGGGCGCGCCAATAGCGATCGTTTGGCGCGCGAAAAGCTCGAAGGCGGCAAGCGCTTTGTCATGCAGACAGAATTCACCCCCGCGGGCGACCAACCCCGCGCGATTGCCGAGCTTGCAGCAGCCGTAACAGATGGGGATCGCAATCAAGTTTTGTTGGGGGCAACTGGCACGGGCAAGACCTTTACCATGGCCAAGGTGATTGAAGAAACACAGCGCCCCGCAATCATACTTGCCCACAACAAGACCTTGGCAGCTCAGCTTTATGGTGAGTTCAAAAGCTTTTTCCCCGATAACGCGGTCGAGTATTTCGTCAGCTATTACGATTACTACCAACCCGAGGCCTATGTCCCGCGCACGGACACGTTTATTGAGAAAGAAAGCCAGATCAACGAACAGATCGACCGAATGCGCCATTCCGCCACCCGCGCACTGTTAGAGCGGGACGATGTGATCATAGTGGCATCCGTCTCCTGTATATACGGCATTGGCTCGGTCGAAACCTATACGGCTATGGCGGTCGATCTGTTCGCGGGACAAGACTATGATCAACGGCAGGTCATGGCGGATTTGGTCGCACAGCAATATCGGCGCAATGATCAGGCGTTTCAGCGCGGCTCTTTCCGTGTGCGCGGCGACAGTCTGGAGATTTGGCCCGCGCACCTCGAAGATCGCGCATGGCGTCTTTCCTTTTTTGGCGAGGAACTAGAAGGCATCACCGAATTTGATCCGCTGACGGGTCAAAGCAGCGATAAATTCGACAAAATCCGCATCTACGCCAATTCGCATTACGTCACCCCACGCCCAACCATGCAGCAGGCGGTTAAGGCCATCAAAGAAGAATTGCGCCATCGTTTGGACCAACTGGTGGCTGACGGGAAACTGCTTGAGGCACAGCGCCTTGAACAGCGTACGAATTTCGACATTGAAATGCTTGAGGCCACAGGTGTCTGCAACGGCATTGAGAACTATTCGCGCTATTTGACAGGCCGCGCCCCGGGCGAGCCGCCGCCCACCCTGTTTGAATATATCCCAGATAATGCCATCGTCTTTGCTGACGAATCGCATGTTACTGTGCCGCAGATCGGGGGCATGTATCGCGGGGACTATCGGCGCAAATTCACTTTGGCCGAACACGGGTTCCGCCTGCCCTCTTGCATGGATAACCGACCGCTGAAATTCGAAGAATGGGACGCGATGCGGCCACAATCTATTTTTGTGTCGGCCACCCCCGCTGCTTGGGAGTTGGAACAGGCAAGCGGCGTCTTTACAGAACAAGTGATCCGCCCAACGGGCCTATTAGATCCGCAAATTGAGATCCGGCCAATTGAGACACAAGTGGATGATCTGTTAGATGAAATCCGCGGAATCGCGGCTAAGGGCATGCGTGTGCTTGTCACCACATTGACCAAGCGCATGGCCGAAGATTTGACTGAATATCTGCACGAACACGGTGTCCGCGTGCGCTATATGCACAGCGATATCGACACAATAGAACGGATCGAGATTTTGCGCGATCTGCGCCTTGGCGCCTTTGACGTTCTGATCGGGATCAACCTGTTGCGCGAAGGATTGGACATTCCTGAATGTGAGCTTGTCGCAATTTTGGACGCCGACAAAGAGGGCTTTTTACGTTCTGAAACCTCACTCATTCAAACCATTGGACGGGCAGCACGCAATGCGGATGGCCGTGTCATCATGTATGCTGACCGGATCACAGGCAGCATGGAACGCGCCATCGCCGAAACCGACCGCCGCCGCGCCAAACAGATCGCTTATAACGAGGAACACGGGATCACCCCCACGACAGTGAAGAAGAATGTCGAGGATATCTTGGCCGGGCTGTATCAAGGCGATGTGGACATGAGCCGCGTCACCGCAAAGGTCGACAAACCCATGGTCGGTGCAAATCTGGCAGCCCATCTCGATGGGCTGCGCGCGCAAATGCGCAAAGCGGCAGAGAATTTGGAATTCGAAGAGGCCGCACGCTTGCGCGATGAGGTCAAACGTCTAGAGGCGGTAGAACTGGCTGTGGCGGATGACCCACTAGCCCGCCAATCTGCCGTGGATGAAGCGGTCGAGGCAGCGAGCGCCGCGAAAGGGCGCAGCACTGCAGGGCGACCAGGACAACGAGGCGGGGTCAAGCGCCGCAGATAGGGCGGCAGCCTGCGCGCCGTCACGCCCCAAACTGGCCTTTTGAACCGCGCCAACAAAGGCCTATGAAACTGCACATCTGCCAATTTTTGCGGATAATCATCCCGCATTCTTGTCGCCCTTGCGCGAAGAATTTGGTAGAAGAGAGAGCATAAGAAAAAGAGGCCGCGAGCATGACCCTCACCAGACGCATGATGATGCTAAACACGGGCGCATCCCTGCTTGGCGGGTGCGTGTCAAACCAATTGGATGGCTTAACCCAAGCAGGTCAAAACTTCATGCGCCCGACCCCACCTGATCTACAACCAACCCCTAATGCGGGCTACGCCCAATGGGTGGCCAATTTCAAATCCCGCGCCGAGGCACGGGGAATACACCCCGTCACCATTTCGCAGGCCTTTCGTGGTACAGGCTATTTGCCGGGTGTCGTGACCCGCGACCGCAATCAGGCAGAATTCTCCCGCAGTTTCGAGGATTATGTGAACCTTGTCGCTTCTGAAGCCAAGGTGACTTCGGGCCGCGCAGCCTTCACCAATCAATCGCGTCTCTTGCGCCGCATCGAAGACCAATATGGCGTCCCGCGCGAATTGGTGGCGGCGATCTGGGGCGTTGAAAGCGAATTTGGTGCAAAGCGCGGGGATATTCCCGTGATCTCAGCCACATCGACCCTTGCCTATGACGGACGGCGCGCGGCCTTTTTCGAGGCGCAGCTTTTTGCTGCTCTGCGGATTTTACAGCAAGGCCATACAACCTCCGAAAACCTCAAAGGATCATGGGCAGGGGCAATGGGACATACCCAATTCATCCCCACCACCTTTGCGGCCCATGCGGTGGATTTCAATGGCGATGGCAAGAAAGATATTTGGGGCATTGATCCCACAGATGCCTTGGCCTCGACCGCAGCCTATTTGAGCGAAGTGGGTAGATGGCAAAGCCAATTTGGCGTGGGTTGCGAGGTGCGCCTACCCCAAGGATATTCAGGGCCTTCTGGGCGTAGCGCGCCAAGCACGCTTGCCACTTGGATTGCGCGCGGGGTCGTGCCTGTGGTGACCTTCACCCGCGACTTGGGCAACGCCGCCCTGCTGCTGCCTGCAGGGCCAAACGGGCCTGGGTTTCTCGTTTCGCCCAATTTCAGCGCGCTCTTGCGATATAATGCATCGGATAATTACGCGCTTGGTGTAATCTATCTTGCAGGGCGGCTGACTGGGGCGGGATCCATATCAACGCCATTCCCACCAGATCAATATGGGCTGCTGATCGAAGATCGCCGCGCCATCCAAGAGGGCCTTAAGGCGCGTGGCTATGAGATTAGCACAGTAGATGGTGTGTTTGGCCGCCAAACCGAAGCCGCCATTCGCGCCTTTGAGGCTGAGAGAGGATGGCCAATCACAGGCCAACCCTCGCAAACCCTGCTGACCGCTTTACGCTAAAGCGTGACTGCGCAAGGCTTGGTAGGCAGCGGCACAGGCGATATTCGCAAGATTCAATGAGCGAATATGCGGGGAATACATCGGCAGAGAGACAAGCCGATCCTCATTGGCTGCGATAATCTCAGGAGACAGCCCTGTCGTCTCACGACCAAAAACCAAATAGGCATCTTGAGGAAAGTCGACCTCATAGGCCGATTGCGCCCGATCATTTTCGAAGAGAAACAACTGATCCGCGCGCGGCGTGCGCGCTGCGATAAATGCTTCCCAATTATCATATTCTGTCAGGCGGACATATTTCCAATAATCTAATCCCGCGCGGCGCACTGATTTCTCCGATAGCTCAAAACCATAGGGTTGGATCAAGATCAATTCCATATCCAAGCCCACGCAAGTGCGCCCAATCGTACCCGTATTCCCAGGTATCTCAGGTTGGCACAGCACGATCTTCATCTGATGCGGGGCTTGGGGGCGCTCAGACATGCTTGCCGACACTCCACCCTGTGGTGTCTTTCAAACGCGCCTCGCCTTTGCTGATTGGAAGATCTTCGAGGGCTGATCCCATACTGTCATTCCAACGATTGAGATATCCAAACAGCGCGACAACGGCCATGATCTCGACCACTGCAGCCTCACCCCAATGCGCCTTTAGGCGTGCGCCAATTTCTGGTGTCACCGCATTTGGCACAAGGGTTGCCGCCTGCGCAAAAGCCAAGGCGGCTTTCTCGGCCTCGGTAAAATGGGGGCTATCGTCAAAGGTGAACACATCGTTCAACCGATCTTCTGACGCGCCGAACCGCTCAGACGCCAAGATCATATGAGCCTGACAATACAGGCACCCTGACGCCTGACTGGACACATACCCAAGCAGGCGTTTGAATTCAGGCGTAACGGCGCCGTAATCTGTCATTACCGCCACATTCAAATCAGTAAAGGCCCGCGCGATAGGCGCGCGATGTGCCATGGTGCGCACAGAATTTGGGATCACCCCCAAAGGCCCTTTGAAAAACTGAACGTGATCTACCAGATCGCGTTCCATTTCCTCTTCCTCAAGCGGGCGGATCAATGCCATGATACAAGTCTCCCTTCTTTTACCCTTGCGGGGCAGAACGTGGCGCGCAGGGACAAAACTTGCAAGCGAAAGGCGCGGGCCCATGGAAAAAGCGACCAACCCCATACGCCCTACCGATGATGCAGCCCGCACATTGACCCGCGGGATATTGGCAGACCATAACTATGCAGCTCTTGGGGTCACTGACCCACAAACGGGTGCGCCCGTCCTCAGCCGTATCGCTTATGTCTGGCTTCCGGAAACGGCACAAATCCTCAGTCTCATTTCGGATCTCTCAGCGCACAGTGGCGCCTTAGCAAAACGGCCAAACTGTGGGCTTTTGATCGGCTCTGTGCCTGATCGCGGCGATCCTTTGACCCATCCCCGCTTGAGTTTAGAAACCTGTGCCCTGCCCTGTGACAAGGCAGAAAAAAAAGCGGCCTATCTGGCCGCTTATCCCAAAGCAAAGCTCTATTTTGATTTTGGCGATTTCCGTATGGTAGAATTCAACGTCAAAGCCGCGTTCTTAAACGGCGGCTTTGGTCAGGCCTTTCATCTTACCCCCGATGATCTAAGGCCTTAGGGCGTATCAAAGAGCGCTATCAATTGCACAGTGCCACGCACGTGCTGCTGCCAGTTCAAGCGAATTTACCCGCGCCAAACCCCATGCCGCATCGTGGTATAGGGGGTGATGCATTGCGGACGGGTTCTACGCCAAACTTGTTAAAACGCATTAACCCTTAGACCGAGGCAGGCGGCTGCGGCATATAATGAACGCCATTGATCCGCCAATCACCCGCAATCTCAACCATCTCGTAAATCAAAAGATGGCTTTGCCCATCGCGATCAATCACTTCGACCTGCTGAAAGACACCGCCTTGGGTCATGCGCGCCGCGCCAAATCGATAGGTCAGCGGATGCCACACCATGGGATAACCTTGCTCGACCATGCGGGCAAATTGATCCTGATCGCCGAATAAATTCTGAATGAGAGGGCTTGCATAGCTCCATGCGCGGAAGATATCTCGGGCACGAAAGGCTTCAAGCTGGGCGGCAATGGTCGCTTCAACGCGATTATCAACCTCAGGTACAGACTGCGCCAGTGCCGCGCGCGGCGCAACGGCCAAGCCCACCCCCAGAACCAAAATCAAAGTAATGAAATAATGACGGATCACGCCTGATGACCTTTGAACTCTTCCCCTTGTTGAAAATAGGTAGGGGTCAAAAGGTAAAGGTCAATTGCGCCTCACGCCGCCAAATCGCCGCGCAATCCTGCCTCGATCAGCGCGATTGTCTCATTCACACCATAAAGCGCGATGAACCCTCCAAAGCGCGGTCCTTGGCTTGCGCCCATCAAGACCTCATAGAGTGCGCGGAACCAATCGCGCAGCGGCTCAAACCCATGATCTTTGCCAACCGCAAAGACAAGCGTTTGCAGCGCCTCATCTTCAATCGCCCCATCATAGACCTTGAGCCGCGCAACAAGATCCTCAAGGGCTGCGCGCTCTGTGTGATTGGGCAGACGGAAGGTTTTTTCTGGCTTCACAAAATCATTGTAATATCGCACCGCAAAACCCGCCGCTTGATCCATGTCTGGATTAGTTTCAGGAGAAGCATCCGGCGCATAACGGCGGATGAACCCCCAAAGGGTTTCCTTGTCTTCTGCCCCAGCTACAGAGGCAAGATTGAGCAACATCGCAAAACTGACCACCATATCTGACGCGGGCACAGTGCCGTTATGAATGTGATGCACAGGGTTAGCTAATTTCTGCGGCCAATCTTGATCGGGATAAGCCCGCAATTGTTGATAATATTCATCCACGGCCTTGGGAATCACATCAAAATAAAGCCGCTTGGCGGTTTTGGGTTTTCCAAACATAAAATAGCTCAAGGACTCGGTCGAGGCGTAGCTGAGCCATTCATCAATCGAAATCCCATTGCCAGACGATTTCGAGATTTTCTGCCCCGTCTCATCCAAGAATAATTCATAGGTGAAATGATGCGGCGCAGGTGTGCCCAAGATTTCACAAATCGCGTCATAAATCGGCGTGTTTGTGGAATGGTCTTTGCCATACATTTCGAAATCAACACCCAACGCCGCCCAGCGCGCGCCAAAATCGGGCTTCCACTGCAACTTGCAATTGCCGCCCGTCACGGGCAACGTCCATTCACGCCCGTCCTCATCATCAAAGGTGATCGTATGGTTCTGCGCATTCACCTCTTTCATTGGCACATACAGAACGCGGCCCGTATCAGGGTGGATCGGCAAGAAGATGGAGTAGGTTTGTTGGCGTTCTTCGCGCAGCGATTTCAACATCACCTTCATGATATCGTCATAGCGCTCTGCAGCACGCTTCAGAACCGTATCAAACTGGCCTGACCGATAGAATTCGGTCGCCGAATAAAACTCATACTCAAAACCAAACGTATCAAGGAACCGCCGCAGCATGGCGTTGTTATGGTCGCCAAAACTGTCAAATTCTTCGAACGGATCGGGCACGGATGTCAGCGGTTTTTGCAGATGCTCGCGCAGCATGTCTTGGTTAGGCACATTGCCCGGAACCTTGCGCATCCCATCAAGATCGTCCGAAAAACAAACGAGTCGCGTTGGAATATCGCTGATCGCTTCAAAGGCGCGGCGGATCATTGTGGTGCGCAGCACCTCGCCAAATGTGCCGATATGCGGCAAGCCACTGGGGCCATAGCCCGTTTCAAACAGCACGTAGCCCTTTTCAGGCGGGGCTTTTTCATACCGTTTCAAAATCGCGCGCGCTTCCTCAAAAGGCCAAGCTTTGGAACTGAGTGCGGCATCACGAAAATCAGACATTTGGCTTCATCCATCACAAGCGCGGCATCGGGTGGCCGCATTGCCCCTGCACCTATTGCGGCAACCGAGCGGGGTCAATAATCTAAACCCAAAACAGAACCCCGAAAGGATCACGCATGAGCTCTGAAACCTCCATTTCTGCGCAAGACGCGCTTGTTGCGCTCATGATGGCAGTCTCGCTCTCGGATGAGTCAGTCGGCACCGCTGAACTGGTCACCATCGAGGCCTTGGTGAATAACTTGCCCGTCTTTGCAAATTACGATGCAGATCGGATGCAAAATGTCTCAAAAACTGTGTTCGACCTGTTCGAAGAGGAAGATGGCTTGGATGCGCTGTTTGGTCTTGTGAACCAAGCTTTGCCAGAAAAGCTCCATGAAACCGCATATGCGCTGTGCTGCGATGTGGCCGCCGCAGATGGGTTGTTGGGGCAAACGGAACTGCGCATGCTGATGGAAATCCGCTATCAATTGGACATCGATCGTCTTGCGGCGGCAGCGATTGAACGCGGCGCGCGCGCGCGGCATATTACTCTCTAAGGCGGCAATTTTCGCCGCAAGATTGGACGCCGCCTGATCGGTAGATGTTATCCAAAGCCGCGCAGCCATGACACCAGCATATCGTTTTGCAGTGTGCGGGCGCGACCTATCCATGTCCGCCCACCTGAGGGGTGGTCGCGCTCATCAGGGCCAAGCGCCGCACGGCGGGGCAAATCTGCATTAAAAATTGCAAAGGCCAAGGGCCGATTGGGCCCCTCCATGTAGCCCGTCAAGGTCGAGACAAAATTTAGCGTGCCTGTTTTGGTCACAATCTCCACCGTGCCAATTTGGGCTTGCACCTCGCCATTCACGCGATGCGCCCGCAACAGGCTTCGCAAGCGCCCCCTTGGGCCCGCCGCCACCAAAGCCTGCACCATTTGCACAGGCGTCATCTGGCTTAAATCCTGCAAGCCAGAATGATCATGTAAATCAGCCCGCCCCGACACATAGCGCCCTTCAAGCTGTGCCATCATGTTATCGGCAGATTGGCGCAAACTTGGATTGGCCGCGCCCGTTAGGGTCTGTGTTGCGCGCAATCCCACGACCTCAGCCGTGAGATTTGTGGAATAGCGCAGCATAGAGCGCAGCATCGCATCAAGCGGCGCACTTGAAATTTCAGAAAGAACCACAGCCTCAGACGGAACGGCAGTCGCACGCTGCACGCTACTCAGCACGATGCCCGAAGATCGCGCAAGCGAGGCAAAAACTTCGCCCACATAAGCAGCCATATTGCGCACAGGCAACCAGCGCCCCCCATCACCCGTTAAGGCCGATCTGGCCACTGACCAGCCCTCTCGCGCCCTTGCCGTTTCTGTGCGGTAGTCCAAAACAGGGGCCGCCCGATCCTCGACCGACAAGCCAATTCCCAAAACTGCAGGGCGCAAGTCATCGGCGCGGGCATCAAGCCCAACCTGTAGACCGTTCGCCCCCTGCTCCCATGCCAGATAGACCCTGTTAAAATTTAAATTCAGACCCGAGATTGCAGGGTTATACCCTGCATAATCGGCCTGTGTCGCATCGATGAGGGGAAGTGACGGCAGGGATGTATCCACGAGGTGCAGCGCGCCTGTCAACTCGCGCAGACCAATGTCCCGCAGGCCCGTGACCAGCGTGGCAAGCCCTGTGGTGTCCAAATGGGGGTCCCCCTCGCCATAAAGCCAAAGATCCCCTTCAAGCCGCCCGTTTCGTAAATTGCCCGTGGCCAAAACCCTCGTTGCAAATCGATATCCTGCCCCAAGGGCGTCCAACGCGTAAAGCGTGGTAAAAACCTTCATCGTACTTGCGGGGGGCAAGTTTGTGCTGGCGTTATGGCCTTGTAATATCTCGCCCGTACGCGCATCGGCCACTACAGCCGCCACCGCGCCTTGATAGGGGCTTGCGGAAATAAGGTTCTCAAGACCTGCCGCCCCTGCGGAGGTGGGCGCGGTCGGACGCGGCATCGGCACGAGGGAAGACAACGGGGCCTGCCCATAGGCCGCGCTTGCCGCAGCCGAGATACCACCCGCCAAAACCCCGCGCCGCGTGATCATCTGCCCACCTCGTTATCCCTTGCCGATCTTGCCGCGCAGTAAGCCAAGCCTGCACGGGTTTCTCAAGACCATACACCTGCTGCGCGCAATTGCGATGAACTTTCACTGCGCAGAGGTAGGGTGAGATAAGTCCAAGCTGGGGCTTCGTAATCGGCCAAGCCATAGGCCAATTCAGGCGCCACCCGCGCCGCATCATAGGCGCGCGCAGCTTTCGAGAAGCGGGCAGGCAACCCCGCTTGCGGGCGCGCAAAAACAGCAATCGGAAGGCTTGAAATAATCTCCTGCCAATCTTGCCACAGGTGAAACTGAGCCAAATTATCAGCCCCCATCATCCACACAAACCGCAGCTTTGGATAAAGCGCCTGCATCTGTCGCAATGTCTGCGCGGTGAACCTTGTGCCAAGCTGCGCTTCAATTCCCGTGACCCGCAGTTTCGGATGACCCACTTGCAAGGCCCGCGCGGCGTTAATCCGCGCATCAAGGGGCGCGGGCCCGTGAGATTTCAACGGATTTCCCGGGCTGACCAACCACCAAACTTGATCCAACCGCAGCCGCTTGAGCGCCTCGCGACTGATATGCAAATGCCCTGCATGTGGCGGATCAAACGAACCACCAAATAGGCCAATGCGCGCAGCCTCAGGGGCAAAGGGCAGGGTGTGGCGAAGCACAGGTAAACTTCCACGACAAATCATACGTCCACCTTCGCCTCTATCACGAAGCAAAGCCGCAAGGAAAGCAGGCGAAGCGATTGCCGAAAGCAGCCATCCCCATTAGAAGAGGAAAAAATCTTATCTCAAAGGACAACGCACGCATGGCCTCCTATCAATATGTCTACCACATGGACGGTGTCTCTAAGACCTATCCTGGTGGCAAGAAATGCTTCGAGAATATCCGCCTCAGCTTCTTGCCCGGTGTGAAAATCGGTGTGGTCGGTGTCAACGGCGCTGGTAAATCCACATTGCTGCGGATTATGGCAGGCTGGGACAAGGACTTCTCTGGCGAGGCATGGGCCGCTCAAGGCGCAAAGGTGGGCTATCTGCCCCAAGAGCCGCAACTCGATGAAACCCTCACGGTGCGCCAAAACGTCATGCTGGGTGTGGCTGAGAAGAAAGCTAAGCTTGATCGCTTTAACGAATTGGCCATGAACTATTCGGATGAAACTGCCGATGAAATGGCCACGCTGCAAGATGAGATTGACAGCAACAACCTTTGGGATCTCGACAGCCAGATTGATGTGGCCATGGAGGCCTTGCGCTGCCCGCCCGATGAGGCAATGCCAGAAAATCTTTCAGGCGGGGAACGCCGCCGTGTGGCGCTGTGCAAATTACTGCTTGAAGCGCCTGATATGCTGCTGTTGGACGAACCGACCAACCACTTGGACGCGGAAACCATCGCTTGGTTGCAGCAGCATTTGATCGACTACAAAGGCACGATTTTGATCGTTACCCATGACCGTTACTTTTTGGACGACATCACGGGGTGGATACTCGAGCTCGACCGCGGCCGCGGCATTCCATACGAAGGCAATTACTCAAGCTGGCTGGAACAAAAAGCCAAACGCCTTGAGCAAGAAGCCCGCGAGGATAAATCGCGCCAGAAAACCCTTGAGCGCGAATTGGAATGGATCAGGCAGGGTGCAAAGGCGCGTCAGGCCAAGCAAAAGGCCCGTATCAACGCCTATGAGGAATTGGCGGGCCAATCCGAACGCGATAAAATAAGCCGCGCGCAGATCGTCATCCCCAATGGCCCACGCTTGGGTCAAAAGGTGATCGAAATCGAAAAACTGACCAAGGCCTATGGTGACAAGCTGTTGATCGAAGATCTCAGCTTTAGCTTGCCTCCTGGTGGGATCGTGGGCGTGATCGGACCAAACGGCGCGGGTAAATCCACGCTGTTTCGGATGCTAACGGGCCAAGAAGGGCCTGACGCGGGTACGCTTGAATATGGTGATACGGTCAAGCTGTCCTATGTCGACCAATCCCGCGATGCGCTGGATCCAGAAAAAACAGTTTGGGAAGAGGTTTCGGGCGGGGCCGAGATCATTGAACTGGGCGATGCCACCATGAACAGCCGCGCTTATTGCTCGGCCTTCAACTTCAAAGGCGGGGATCAGCAAAAGAAAGTGGGCCTTTTGTCAGGGGGCGAACGCAACCGCGTGCATATGGCCAAGCTTTTAAAATCAGGCGGAAATGTTCTTCTGTTAGACGAACCGACCAACGATTTGGACGTGGAAACCTTGCGCGCGCTCGAAGATGCGCTGACCGATTTCGCAGGCTGCGCGGTGGTGATCAGCCACGACCGCTTCTTCCTTGACCGCATCTGCACCCATATCCTCGCCTTCGAAGGCGAGGCCCATGTAGAATGGTTTGAAGGCGCCTTCTCCGATTACGAAGAAGACAAAAAACGCCGCCTCGGGCCAGACGCGCTTGAGCCGAAACGGGTGAAATACAAGAAATTCGCGCGGTGAGATAACAAAGCCGCCCCGCTGCGGGGCGGCTTTCTCTCGGGTGAATTCTGACGCTGAACCCGAACGCTGCATTCATTTTGAACTCCGTGAGCGCAGACCCCCACACTCGCCAATCTTAAGAAACACGACATGAGTTCCTAGATTTCCGAAGCCTAAGCTCTGGTTTACTCCCCCAATTCCTTTATCTTATAGGCAACTGGTTCAGGGAGCACCGCCCGTGCCCAAGATGAAGTTGACCCTTGCAAGTCTGTTCGTTGGCCTATGCCTCGGCCTGCCCGCCCATGCGCAAGATGCGGATGAACAGCAATTGGTCATGGCACTGATGCGCTCCATGAACCGCCATTCCATCACCTATAACCGCGAGGTCTGTGGCTACGTCCTGCGCGATCAAGCGGGGCGCTTGTCCAGTTCGAAATCCAGTTGGGGCGGGCGCGACAGTTGCGCGATGATGGATGCGCCTGCGGGGATGCGGATTATATCCTCTTGGCACACCCATGCGGCTTTTGATCCGCGCTATGATAATGAGGTGCCCTCCACGATTGATGTTGAGGGCGATATGAGCCGTGGCACGAATGGATGGGTCGCCACCCCTGCGGGGCGGTTATGGTTTATTGATGGCCAGAGGGGCGTGATGCGTCAGGTCTGCGGCGAGAATTGTCTGCCCGCAGACCCAAATGTTGTCTCAGACCCACATCCCGAAGCAGCCAAAACCTACACGCTCGATCAGCTGTATCGCCGCTTTGGGGGTTAGGGCCTATTCCGCCGCGTCCAGATAATCTGTGACGGGCGGGCAGGTGCAAATCAGATGCCTGTCGCCATAGACATTGTCCACGCGGTTCACGGGCGGCCAATATTTATCAACGCGGAACGCCCCCGCAGGGAAGCAGCCCACCTCGCGGCTATAGGCGCGCTCCCATGGGCCAACCAAATCTTCGACCGTATGGGGCGCATGACGCAGAGGGCTGTCTTCGGCGGCGATTTTGCCCGCCTCGACATCGGCAATCTCCGCCCGAATAGCGAGCATTGCATCACAGAAGCGGTCAATCTCCGCCTTGGTTTCGCTTTCGGTTGGTTCGACCATCAATGTGCCTGCCACAGGCCAACTCATCGTGGGCGCGTGAAAACCGTTATCCATCAGACGCTTGGCGATATCATCGACTGTCACGCCCGCCTCGGCAAAGGGGCGACAATCAAGGATGCATTCATGCGCGATATGCCCACCCTGCCCTGTGAACAGGATCGGATAGGCATCCGATAGGCGCTTGGCGATGTAATTGGCATTGAGAATTGCGATTTTGGTGGCCTGCGTCAGACCTGCCCCACCCATCAATTTGATATAGGCATAAGAAATCGGCAAGATCGAAGCCGAACCATAGGGCGCGCCCGACACAGGCCCTTGGTCGCTGTCCAATTCTGGATGTCCCGGCAGATAGGGGGCAAGATGCGCCTTCACGCCAATCGGCCCCATGCCCGGCCCGCCACCACCATGCGGGATGCAGAAGGTTTTGTGCAAGTTCAAGTGGCTCACATCTGCCCCGATCTCACCGGGTTTGGACAGGCCCACCATGGCGTTGAGGTTCGCACCATCCAGATAGACTTGCCCCCCGTGGGCATGGGTGATCTCACAAATCTCGCGCACCGTGCCTTCAAACACGCCATGGGTGGACGGATAGGTGATCATGCAAGCGGCCAGACGATCACCCGCCGCCTCGGCCTTGGCGCGGAAATCTTCAAGATCAACATCACCGTTTTCCGCAGATTTGACCACAACCACATCCATTCCCGCCATCTGTGCAGAGGCAGGGTTGGTGCCATGTGCAGAAACAGGGATCAGACAGATCTTGCGATGATGATCCCCGCGCGCCTGATGATAGGCGGCAATGGTCAAAAGGCCTGCATATTCACCTTGCGCACCCGAATTGGGCTGCATCGACATCGCATCATAGCCTGTGATCTCGCACAGATAATCCGACAGGGCCGCCAGCATTTGCGCATAGCCCTCGGCCTGATCTTGTGGCGCAAAAGGGTGCAGCCCGCCAAATTCGGGCCATGTGATTGGCATCATCTCAACCGCGGCGTTCAGCTTCATCGTGCAAGAGCCAAGCGGGATCATGGCACGATCCAGTGCTAAGTCACGATCCGACAGGCGGCGCATATACCGCATCATCTCGGATTCCGCGCGGTTCATGTGGAAAATCGGATGGGTGAGATACTCTGTTTCCCGCAAGAGCGCGTCAGGGATAGATGGCGCTTCAACCGCATCCAAAAGCGGTGTGCCAAACGCCTCACAGACCGCGGCCAAATGGGCTTCGGTTGTCACCTCATCCACGGAAATACCAATCCGATCTTGACCAACATCACGCAGGTTGATCCCCCGCGCCACAGCCGCGGCCATGATCCGCGATTGTTTGGCCCCGACCTTGACTGTGATCGTGTCAAAATAGCTTTGCGTCTGCGGCGAAAAGCCGCCCGCCTCCAGACTTTTGGCGAGACGCGCTGCGTGCAAATGCACCCGCTGCGCAATCGCGCGCAATCCGCGCGGGCCGTGGAACACCGCATAAAGCGAGGCCATGACGGCCAAAAGCGCCTGCGCGGTGCAGACATTCGAGGTGGCTTTCTCGCGGCGAATGTGCTGCTCGCGCGTCTGCAAGGACAGCCGATAGGCACGGCGCCCCTGCGCATCGACCGATACGCCAACAAGCCGACCCGGGATGGCCCGCTTATAGGCCTCGCGACAGGAAAGAAATGCTGCGTGCGGGCCACCATATCCCAGCGGCACACCAAAGCGTTGCGCTGAGCCCACCGCGATATCGGCGCCAATCGCCCCAGGCTCGCGCAGAACTGTTAGGGCCAGCAAATCCGTGCAAACAATCGCCACGGCATTTGCAGCATGCAAGGCCGCAACTTGCGCAGATGGATCATGGAGATCCCCGAATGTGCCTGGATATTGGAAAATCGCACCAAAGACCGTGCTTGCGTCCATATCCTTCGGATCGCCCACAATCACCTCAATCCCCAAAGGTTCTGCACGGCGCTGCATCACGGCAATATTTTGCGGGTGGCAATTTTGGTCGATGAAGAAACCACGCGCCTTTGATTTTGCAACGCGCTCGGCCATCACCATCGCTTCGGCGCAGGCGGTGGCCTCATCAAGAAGCGAAGCATTGGCAATCTCAAGCCCTGTTAAGTCAGCAATCATCGTCTGGAAATTGAGCAGGGCCTCAAGGCGGCCTTGGCTGATCTCAGGCTGATAGGGGGTATAGGCCGTATACCAAGCAGGGTTTTCCAAGACATTGCGTTGGATCGCAGGCGGGGTATGGGTGTTGTAATACCCCTGCCCAATCATCGAAACCATGACCTTATTCTTGGCTGCAATCTCGCGCATATGCGCCAGCAATTCCGCCTCAGACATTGCCGCCCATTCAAGTGGCTTGGTCTGACGAATATCCTTCGGCAATGTTTCATCAATCAGCGCATCCAAATCTGGTGCACCGATCACCTTTAGCATCTCTGCCATTTCGGCAGGGGAAGGCCCGATATGGCGGCGATTGCCAAAATCGGTCGGATCATAGGTTTCACGCATCCACTTTGTCATGTCTCACACCTGCTCGGGGGGCTTATTCGCCAATGAAATCTTTGTATTCATCCTCGGTCATGTAGGCATCGACCGCAGAGAGATCGTCTACCTTCATCTTGAAGAACCACGCCTCACCGGTGGGATCGTCATTGACCAAAGAGGGGTTATCAACCAAGGCGTCATTGACCTCGACAATCTCACCGTCCAGCGGGGCCAAGATGTCAGAGGCCGCTTTGACAGATTCAATAACCACAACCTCATCACCCTTCGCGGCTGCAGTCTCAAGCTCTGGCAATTCTACGAAAACCACATCACCCAATTGAGTGGCCGCGTGTTCGGTGATGCCGACTACAACCAGATCACCATCGACCAACAACCATTCATGTTCTTCTGTGAAACGCATTTGGATGTCTCCCTGTCTTATCGTTTGTAGGATGTTTTGAAGAATGGCAGATCAACCTGCCGCATAGGATGTCGTTTGCCACGCAATTCGCCCCAGATTGGCGCATGTGCATCCGTGTCAGATTGCACCAGCGCCATCGCAATCGGGTGACCCAGGCTTGGGCTAAACCCACCCGAAGTGATCTCGCCGATTTGTGTTTGGCTTGTCTCTGACAAAAACAGGGGCACACCGCCGCGCATCGGCGCGCGCCCCTCTGGCACAAGACCGATCCGTTTGCGCGCAGCTTCACCCGCAAGATGAGAGGCAATCACCCCAACACCCAAATACCCGCCCGCCTTGGCCTCATCGAGGCGGCGTGATTTGGAAATACCCCAAGACAAGCCTGCCTCAACTGGGGAAATGGTTTCGGAAAGATCGTTGCCATATAGGGGCAGGCCCGCCTCCATCCGCAGACTGTCACGCGCCCCCAAACCAATGGGCGCAACCTCATCCATCGCCAATAAAGCGCGGGCGAAGGCATTGCAGACGGACACAGGCACGGAAATCTCAAACCCATCCTCGCCCGTATAGCCAGAACGGCTCAGCCACAGCTCCAAACCTTGCCATGTCAATCTGCGCACATCCATAAAGCGCAGTGTCGCCACATCAGGCAGCAGACGCGCAAGCGCGCTTTCGGCCAGTGGCCCCTGCAAAGCCAAAAGGGCACGGTCAGTGATGACCTCAAAACCCGCTAAGTGTTTCTCAAACAGTGCCAAATCCTCGGCGCGGCGGGCGGCATTGATCACGATAACGAAACAATCTGCGTAGCGCGCGATCATGAAATCATCGACCAAACCGCCCGCCTCATTGGTGAGGAAACCATAGCGCTGGCGACCCTCTGCGAGGCCTTCAACCTCAATGGGCGCGATCTGTTCAAGTGCCGAAGCTTGATCTAAGGGCAGCCGCACCTGCCCCATATGCGAGACATCAAACAGTCCCGCCTTTTCGCGCGTCCAAAGATGTTCGGCCATCACGCCCGCAGCATATTGCACGGGCATAGAGTAGCCCGCAAAAGGCACGAATTTTCCGCCTAGTTCTGCGTGAAGCCCCTTAAGTGGCAGTTCCAAAAGCCCCGTGGTCATCAACCCTCCAACACCCCGAGATATACTCGGAATCGGTTACGCCGAAAAATCGGCTGTCGATGCCCCCTCTGTCCTTTCGCCTGAGATCGTTATCCCTTCGGCGGATGCGCAACACAGCATCACTCTCCAGAGTTTTCGCACATACAGGTTCTTTTGCCTGAGAGTTTACCGGGGCGGTTGCTCCTTCGGCCTTGCGCAAGTGGCGCAATGTCTCCCTGTATATGCCTCTATCATAATTAATGCCGCGCAGGGCATCAAGAATAATCGCACCATTTACGACTATTGCGCCGCAAAAAACGGCAGAACCTTCGCAGAAGCAATTAAAATTGCGCGATTTGGATATTCTCCGCCTCAAGGCGCGTGCGCAAATTACGCGCAATCTCAACCGCCTGCGGCGTATCCCCATGCAGGCAGATTGTATCAATTTGTGTGGGGATGCGGGTTCCATCCTCGGCAATAATCGCGGCCTCCTGCAACATCGCCAAAATGCGAGTCGCGATCTGCTCTGGATCATGGATCACCGCGCCTGCAATTTTGCGATCTTGCAGGCGGGCATTTGGCAAATAGGCCCGATCCGCAAAAATCTCGCGCGCGATTGGGGCACCGATGGCAAGGGCAGCTTCTTCCTGATCTGTGCCAGCAATCACCATAACGATCAGGTCAGGATCCGCCCGCAACGCCCCTTCATAGGCGGCGCGTGCAAGGGCCGCATCATCAGCCGCCATGTTGGCCAAGGCCCCATGCAATTTGACATGGCGCAAGCGCCCCCCCGCCGCGCGCGCCATCGCCATGGCAGCGCCTGTTTGATAGGTCACCATATTGGCCACCTCTGCATGGCTCATCTGCATCGGGCGCCGTCCAAACCCTTGCAAATCAGGAAACCCCGGATGCGCGCCTAAGCCCACACCACGCGCCACTGCAGCTGCCATGGATTTTAGCATCTGATCAGGATCGCCCGCGTGAAAGCCGCAGGCGATATTGGCCGATGAAATCACATCCATCATCGCCGTATCAGCACCCATTGGCCAAGGGCCAAAACCTTCGCCTAAATCGGCATTGAGATCGACCTTCATCCCTCGTCCTCCCCAGCGGTGACACCGCTGATCAATTGCATTGCCAGAAGATCACCTGCCTCGCGCGGGTCACGCAAAACTGGCTTACACATGGCCCCAAGTTGCGCGCGCGCAGCCTGTGCGGCGCGCTCAATCTCTACCGCCTCGCCATGGCTGATCATCTGAAACCTGACCTCGGCCCCGCTTGAGAGTTGCGCCAAGCGCGGCAAATCACAAGGCAGAACCTGCGCGATCCGTGGATAGCCCCCTGTCGTCTGGCTTTCGGCCATCAAAACATAAGGTGTTCCATCGCCTGTGATCTGGATATCCCCCTCCATCACAATATCAGAAAGGATATTGCGCGCGGCTTCAGGGGCGAAATTGGGCGCATCGGGCGCGGCCAAGCGCACCCCCATCCGATTGCTGCGCCGGTCGCGCGTGAAACTTATATTTTGAAACGCCGCTAACAGATCAGCCCCAAACATATCACTTTGTAGGGTCGGCAAAATGCGAATGACACCGCCCTCACTGCGATCTGCCACATCTAGGGACAGGCCTGCTCGGGTCGCGGAGGATGCGCCAAAGGGCAGTTCCGCCCCCGCGCGAATTGCCGCGCGCAGGCCTGCGGCCAAATGCGTTCCGCGCCCCTGCAAGATCAATGGTGGCTCAAATCCGCCTGATATATGCAGATACCCATAAACTCCGCGCATGACAGGCCCGATCTTCAGTTTCGCGCCCGCCGGCACAGCATGGGTCGCATTCCATGCCAAGGCACGCCCGTCCAAATCCGCGCGCATCTCGGCCCCCGTCAGCGCAATGACGCAGTCGCGGGTGGCGCTAAAGGCACCGCCGAACCCTGCCATCTCTAACGCTGCAAAGTTGGGCGATTGCCCTAACAAGGCCGCGCCTTCTGCCATCGCTACTATATCTATCGCCCCGCCGCGCGACACACCTTGGGCGACATAGCCGTGCCACCCCAAATCCTGCACAGTCACGGCAGGCCCTGCTTGGTGAACAAGAAACACTGCCGTCATGGCAGCGCCCGCCGTACAGCACCGCCATATGGCGCGGCGGCACATGACGTCTCAAATTCCGCCTCAGAAACAGGCCGAAGTGCAATTTCGTCTCCCGCCCGCAACATGAAGGCGGGGTCACGCGCGGGGTCAAACAGGCTGAGGCCCGTTTGACCAATATGCAGCCAGCCCGTTGGCGATGGCACGGAAAACAGAACAATCTGGCGGATTGCTGCAAGCAACGCCCCTTTTGGCACCTGCGGATTTAGGGTTGCCTGTCTTGGGAAGTCCCAATTGGGCGGCAACTCTCCCAAATAGGGCTGTGACGGCGCAAACCCGATTGCCTGAACCCGAAGCGGGGTTGCACACAATTCTGCAACCGCCTCAGCCTGACTGACGCCTGCGAGCGAACAAGCCTGTTCGAATTCTGGGCCATATGCACCGCCAAAACAGGCAGGCACCTCCCAAAGTGTGCGCCCCTGAGGCAGGGATGCAGCATACCAATCGCGCTGCGTAAGAGCCGCCGCGAGATCCGCGCGGAGTGCTTCAGGGGATACAAGCAGCGGGTCATACCGCAAAAGGACAGATTGCAGGGCGGTTGAGACTTCCAAAACCCCCGCCAGACCTGCGGCAGTCACCTCAGCAGCGAAGGCAAGGCTTGCGCGATTGCCTGCTTCGTTCAATTGATCGCCAAAGCGCACAACCAGTCCAGCATAACCCGTCTGGCAAATCTCGGGGAATTTTGGCGGTTTTGCGGCTTGCGCGTTCACGGGAACCTGAACCTTTCTAATTGCCACCCCAATAGTGATTAGGGTGGCATGAAAAAGGCAGTGCTTTCAACAGGTGCTTACAGCGTGGGCTTGTTTTGCAACAACTGCAAAAGATCGGCCATTTCAGGCCCGCGCTCACGCCCGGTCACAGCTTTGCGCAGCGGCATGAAAAGGGATTTCCCCTTGCGTCCCGTGGCGTCTTTCACCGCGTTCGTCCAGTTCGACCATGCCTCTGGCCCGTAAGGTGGCTCAGGCAGCAGGGCGAGGGCCTCGGCAATGAATGCTTGATCCTCTGCGTCAACCAATGGGGCCGCACCATCACGGCACAGCTGCCACCAACCCGCCAGATCATGCAGCGTGGTGATGTTTTCACGCGTCACATGCCAGAATAGAGGCGCCAGATTATCAGGCACGCCTGCAGCACGCACAGCATCTGCCACCACGCTTAAATCTTGCGCCGCCAGAATGCGTGCGGTCAGCGGATATAAATCATCAACATCAAATTTCGTGGGGGCCGCGCCGAAATGCGCCAAATCAAATCCCGCAGCCAAGTCATCAAGACTGCTTGCAATCTCAACAGGTTGGGACGATCCAAGCCGCGCCATCAACGACAGCAGCGCCATAGGATGCACCCCTGCTGCACGCAAATCGCGCAAGGCCAAAGTGCCAAGGCGTTTCGATAACGCCTCACCCTGCGGGCCTGTCAGAAGTGAATGATGCGCGAAGTTAGGCGCAGCGAAGCCAAGGGCCGCCATAATCTGAATTTGAGTCGCTGTGTTGGTCACGTGATCCGACCCGCGCACTACATGGGTGATGCCCATATCTGTGTCATCGACCACCGAGGCCAATGTATACAAAAACTGCCCATCCTGACGGATCAAAACAGGGTCAGACAGGCTGGCCGCGTCAATCGACAAATCGCCCAAAATACCATCCGTCCACTCGATGCGTTCTTGGTCCAGTAAGAACCGCCATACGCCCATACCACGCTCGGCGCGCAATGCATCGCGCTCGGTCTCGCTCAATTTAAGCGCTGCGCGATCATAGACGGGCGGCTGCCCCATATTCAGTTGTTTTTTGCGCTTAAGGTCGAGTTCTGTGGGCGTTTCAAACGCCTCATAAAATCGTCCTTTGTCGCGCAATTCTTGGGCGGCAGCCTCGTATCGATCAAGCCGCGCCGATTGGCGCTCCTCCTGATCCCAAGTCAGGCCCAGCCACTCCAAATCTTCGCGGATCGCATCCGCATATTCCTGCTTTGAGCGTTCAGGATCCGTATCATCAAGGCGCAAAATGAATTTTCCGCCTGTGCGCCGCGCAATGAGGTGATTGAACAAAGCCGTGCGCAGGTTGCCAACGTGCAAATAGCCAGTTGGGGACGGCGCAAAACGGGTGACTGTTGTCATGCTCAAAGCCTCCTGTGTTTCAAGCGCCCCGTGTTTCACAGCCCATCAGATTTGTCCATATCGCTGCGGATAGGATGTTGGGAAATCCCATTAGCGAAAGCTTGGCCCGTGACACCACAAGGTCAGCGAATGGCGCGTGCCTTTGGTGACGGGTGTCACCCGATGCAACATGAAAGACGGAAACATGACCGCATCCCCGCGCCCGCGCGCGGCGGTCTCAGTGTGGTTGCTTGGCATGATCTGCAAATCCCCCCCCTGATACCCCGCCCCTGCATCAAGTTGGATGACAATGGTTAATTTGCGCCGCGCGGCCAATCGGCCATCCCCAATATCGGAATGCCAATCAAAATGACCTTCTCGACTGCTGTCATATCGGGCAACCTGCGGGCTTTCAGAAAAATCGGTAATGTCGAAATCAAACATCTCACGATTGGCCACGCGCACCAGATCAATGGCGCGCTCGGTCACCCATTCGCATCCCTCGACCTCGTCCAACCAAACCAGATCCGCACGGCGCACATTATGGTGCTGCGCTTGTCCCACCAGTTTCGCATCGCGGGTAGGGGCAGACGCGATCTTATCCAAAATACGCAGACATTCAGCCTCGGTGAATGCCGCGGGGGCAGCGTAAAGATCAATCATGTCAGAAACCCATCGCACCACCCTGCCCCGATCCCAATGATCGGCAGGAGGCACTATTAAGCTATGTGCAAAATCCTACGGGTTTGGGAAGCCCCAAAATGATCCTCACAATTGATCAAGCCGCGCCAAATTGGCCTCGGCTGTCTCAAGGGTTGCGGCGCGTGTATCGGCATCCATCTTGGCCCAAACGCGATACATTTGCGCCATACGCGAATTTTTTGCGAATTTTTCTTCGTTTCGGATCAAGAAATGCCAATAGAACGCATTAAAGGGGCAGGCTTGCGCCCCAATTTTTTCTTTCACCTTATAGGCGCAACGTCCACAATGATTTGACATCTTATGGATATAATTGCCGCCCGAGACATATGGTTTTGAGGCCACAATGCCGCCATCGGCGAATTGGCTCATCCCAATCACATTGGGAGCTTCGACCCATTCAAAGGCATCGGCATAAACCGCCAGATACCATTCATGCACCTCTTTGGGATCAACCCCCGCAAGAAGCGCAAAATTCCCCGTCACCATCAAGCGTTGGATATGGTGCGAATAGGCATGGTCACGCGTTTGCAGGATCGCATCCCGCAGACAGGCCATGTCCGTATCGCCCGACCAGTAAAACGCAGGCAAGCTACGGCTATGCCCAAGCGCGTTGCGCGATGTGTAATCTGGCCCCTCAAGGAAATAAATGCCGCGAATATATTCACGCCAACCAATGATCTGGCGAATGAACCCCTCGACCGAATTTAAGGGCGCCGTTCCTTTGCGGTAGGCTGCCTCAGCCGCCTCACAAATCTCGCGCCAATTCAACAGCCCAATGTTCAAATACATCGACAAGATCGAATGGTTCAGAAACGCCTCGCCCTGCACCATTGCATCTTGATACCGCCCAAAATCAGGGAGGCGGTTCTGGATGAAATCTTCTAACGCGACCAAAGCCTCGGCGCGGGTTGTCGCAAACCAAAAGGGGCGCAAGCGGCCAAAATGTGCGCCAAATCGCAACTCAACCAAATCAAGCACCTCAAGGACGGTTTCATCTGGTTCAAATTGCGGGGGCATACGATTGGACAGCCCCTCCTTTGGCGGTTCGCGATTGTCATGGTCGAAGTTCCATTTTCCCCCTTCAGGGTGATCACCCGCCATCAAAATCCCTGTTTTGCGGCGCATTTCGCGGTAAAAAAACTCCATTCGCAATTCTTTACGCCCTTCGGCCCAATCGGCGAATTCTGAGGCATGACACAAAAAACGATCATCAGGAAATTGATGAACGGGGATTGGGCAATCCTCCAAGGCGGCAATCACGCGCCATTCGGCAGGGGCTGTGGCAATCGCCTCTTTTGCGCCAGTTTCAGCAGCGCGGCGGATGACTTCACCCACCAAGGATTGCGCATTTTGCGCATCGTCAAGGCGGGTGTATGCGACAGTCCAGCCATCATTCCGCAATTCTTGCGCGAATTTGCGCATTGCTGCAAAGATCAAGGCAATTTTTTTAGGATGATGCGGCACATAGCTCGCTTCATCCCACACTTCAGCCATGACCACGATGTCGCGGGATTTATCTGCTTCGCGCAACGCCACGATAGCGGGACTTAATTGATCCCCTAAAATCAGGATCAAGCGGGGCGGGGAATTTACCATGGCACAGGCTCGCCTTTCCAATCGAAAAACTGGCCTGTTTGCGCGGCGCCGATCCCTGCCAAAACACGCGCGATATTCGCGGCGGCCTCCTCGGGCGCAACGGCGGGATGGCGCCCAAGATAGTTTTCGGTGAATTTTGTGCGCACTGTGCCAGGATGTAGGGCAATCAAGGCCGCGCCTTTGTGACTGCGCGCCAATTCAATCGCCCCTGTCCGCACGATCTGATTGACCGCAGCCTTTGCCGCTCGATAGCCATACCACCCGCCCGCGCGGTTATCCCCGATCGATCCCACCCGCGCGGACAAGACGGCACAGACGCCCGCGCCCTGCCGATCCATCAAGCGCGGCACATGGCGCAAGATCAAAGCGGGGCCAATGGCGTTGATCGCAAATTGCCGCGCAAGCGTTTCTGCATTGACGTGGCTTAAAGATTTCTCTGGGCCTTTGCCGTCAATCTCAAGCGCCCCTGTGGCGACAACGACCAAATCAAATGGGCCAGTTTGTGCCGCCAAATGGGCCTCGACTGTGGCAGGCGCGGTCAGATCAAAGCCGTCCTCGCGGCGCGACAGGCTAGACACCTCAGCACCATTTTCGCGATAATGGGCAACCATTGCGCGCCCGATGCCACCTGATGCGCCCACAATCAGAACACGCTGAAATCCATTCTCTGTCATAAGGCGTGATGTAGCGGGCGGCGCAGGCGGGGCAAGTTTGACCTTAAGATAAAAAAAGGGTTTTCATCCCTGATCTTGCGCGGCATAGTCTGCACATCATGACCAAGAATGCGATACATATGACAGCGATGCAGAGCCGCCCAGCAGGCGGCTTAAACGCATTGCTAGCGCTTCTTCTTAGCCGCCTCTGAGCGTGCCAGTCGGCGCGACCGCTCAGGGGAGACTTAGCGCCGAAAGCTTCAGCAAAACAAAGCATCATTGATTGACACGGCCGCTTTGCAGATGCACAGGGCCGCAAAAGACTGGCTGGGGAGAGAACCCAATGACTGACGATAAAAACCGCGTCTTGATTTTTGACACGACATTGCGCGACGGTGAACAAAGCCCAGGCGCGACCATGAGCCATGCTGAAAAGCTAGAGATCGCAGCCCTGCTTGACGAGATGGGCGTTGATATCATCGAGGCAGGCTTTCCAATTGCCTCTGAGGGTGATTTTGCTGCTGTATCCGAGATTGCCAAGCAAACCCAAAATTCCACGATCTGCGGCCTTGCGCGTGCGAATTTCAAAGACATTGACCGCTGCTGGGAGGCGGTTCGCCACGCCAAAAGCCCGCGCATCCACACTTTTATCGGCACCTCGCCCCAACACCGCGGGATCCCAAACCTCTCAATGGATCAAATGGCCGAGCGCATCCATGAGACGGTCAGCCATGCACGCAATCTTTGCGACAATATCCAATGGTCGCCGATGGACGCCACCCGCACCGAATGGGATTATCTCAAGCGCGTTGTAGAAATTGCTATCCAGGCAGGGGCGACCACCATCAACATTCCTGACACAGTCGGCTACACGGCCCCCCGAGAAAGCGCGCGCCTGATTGAGCGTCTTATCGCGGATGTGCCCGGCGCAGAGGATATCATCTTCGCCACCCATTGCCACAATGACCTAGGCATGGCGACCGCCAATGCTTTGGCCGCGGTTGAAGGCGGGGCGCGTCAAATTGAATGTACCATCAACGGCTTGGGCGAGCGGGCAGGAAACACCGCGCTTGAGGAGGTCGTGATGGCCATGCGCGTACGCAATGACATTATGCCCTATCACACCCGTGTTGATGCCAAAAAAATCATGCATATCTCGCGCCGTGTCAGCACGGTTTCGGGATTTGCCGTGCAGTTCAACAAGGCGATTGTCGGCAAAAATGCCTTTGCGCATGAATCGGGCATCCACCAAGATGGAATGCTGAAATCGGCCGATACATTTGAGATCATGCGCCCCGAGGATATCGGCCTCTCTGGGACATCGCTGCCACTGGGCAAGCACTCTGGTCGCGCGGCCTTGCGCGCGAAGCTCAAGGATTTGGGCTTTGAATTGGCCGATAATCAGCTCAACGATGTATTCGTACGCTTTAAAGCATTAGCGGATCGCAAGAAAGAAGTGTTCGATGACGATATCATCGCCTTGGTCACAGATGCAGGTGCCATTGATGCCTCCGACCACCTGGAGTTGAAATTCCTTCGTGTCATCTGCGGAACCGAGGCACCCCAGAATGCGGATCTGGTGATCCGCGTTGGCGATGAAGAAAAAACCGTTGCAGCCACCGGTGATGGCCCTGTAGATGCCGCCTTTAACGCAGTCAAACAAGCCTTCCCACATTCGGCCCGTTTGCAACTTTACCAAGTGCACGCAGTGACCGAAGGCACCGATGCGCAGGCCACCGTATCCGTGCGGATGGAGGAAGATGGACGCATTGCAACCGCGCAATCTGCAGATACCGATACCGTTGTGGCAAGCGTGAAAGCCTATATCAACGCGCTCAATCGTCTGATCTTGCGGCGCGGGAAAGCTGGGGGTGACCGCAAGGAAGTTTCCTATCGGGACGCAAACTGAGCTGATCCTAAAATCCGCCCTGAATTTGGGGCGGGTTTTTGCTACAACCAACAGCGGCTTGGTAACAACGCCCTTATTGTTCTTTACCTTACTAGGGGCCTTTGCCTATATGCGGTTCAGAGGATGATCGGCTGCTAACGGGTCAACCTCGGCTGCGTAGGATGACTATTTGGGATCGCCACATTATGGCCTTTGGACTTGGACGACTATTCACTGCCGATATGGCGATTGATTTGGGCACCGCAAACACGCTGATCTATGTGCGTGGCAAGGGCGTTGTTCTTAATGAACCCTCCGTAGTGGCTTATCAGGTCAAGGACGGCGTGAAAAAGGCACTGGCTTTTGGCGAGGATGCCAAGCTGATGCTGGGCCGCACCCCTGGTTCCATTCAGGCGATCCGCCCAATGCGGGATGGGGTGATTGCAGATTTTGATGTTGCGGAAGAGATGATCAAACATTTCATTCGCAAAGTGCATAAAAGCACAACTTTCACTAAGCCAAAGATTATCGTTTGCGTGCCGCACGGGGCCACCCCCGTTGAAAAGCGCGCAATTCGTCAGTCCGTGTTGGGCGCAGGCGCGCGCAAGGCGGGCCTGATCTCAGAACCCATCGCAGCCGCCATTGGCGCAGGGATGCCCATCACAGACCCAACGGGCAACATGGTTGTTGATATTGGCGGCGGCACCACAGAGGTGGCGGTCTTGTCACTTGCAGATGTGGTCTATGCCCGCTCCGTTCGGGTCGGCGGCGACCGCATGGATGAGGCAATCATCTCCTATCTGCGCCGTCAGCATAACTTGCTTGTTGGGGAAAGCACGGCTGAGCGGATCAAAACAACCATCGGCACCGCAATCATGCCGCGTGATGGCAAAGGACAAGTGATGGCGATCCGTGGCCGTGACCTTTTGAACGGGGTTCCAAAAGAGATTGAACTGAACCAAGCCCATGTGGCCGAGGCGCTGTCTGAACCTGTGCAACAGATTTGCGAGGCAGTGATGAGCGCGCTTGAAGCGACACCACCAGATTTGGCGGCTGATATCGTAGATCGCGGGGTTATGCTGACAGGTGGCGGTGCACTCTTGGGCGAACTTGATCTGGCGCTGCGTGAACAGACTGGCCTCGCCATTTCCGTTGCGGATGAAAGCCTCAACTGCGTGGCACTTGGCACGGGCAAGGCGCTTGAATATGAAAAGCAACTCCGCCACGCCATTGATTACGAGTCGTGATTGGGTCAGTCTCCTGTCTACGGGCAGAGAGGCTGAGGCGAGATGACAAGGTTATGCGGATATGGCACGAGATAGACACGAGGAAAATCTCGCCAATCCAACACGCCGCCTTTTGGTGGTCATTCTGATCATCGTCCTTTTTGGGTTCATCTTGCTGTGGCGCATTGACAACCCGCGCGCAGAACGCATCCGCGCCGCTGTGGTGGATCGCATCGTTCCCAACATGGAATGGGCCATGGCACCCGTTACTGGGCTTGCGCGGATGGTCGATGATTTCCAATCTTACGCGCGCCTCTATGAACAGAACGAACAGCTGCGCCGCGAGTTGCAACAGATGCGCGCATGGCGCGAGGCGGCGATTCAGCTTGAACAAGAAAATGCCCGCCTGTTGGATTTGAACCGCGTTCAGCCTGACCCATCGCTGACTTGGATTTCAGGGATTGTTTTGGCTGATAGCGGATCGCCATTCCGCCGCTCGGTTCTGCTGAATGTGGGCGCGCGCGATGGGGTGGAAGACGGATGGGCCGCCATGGACGGGCTTGGCTTGGTCGGACGGATCGCGGGCCTTGGGGAACGCACAGCGCGCGTTTTATTGTTGACCGATAGCAACAGCCGCGTGCCTGTATTGATCCAACCATCTGGGCAGCAGGCCTTGCTGACAGGCGACAACAGCGCCGCCCCGCTTATTGATTTCATCGAAACCCCCGAAGACATCGCCGCAGGGGATCGTATCGTGACATCGGGCGCGGACGGATTATACCCTGCGGGGCTGTTGGTTGGCCAAGTGGTCGTTGACCCAGAACGCGACCTGCGCGCACGGCTTGCTGCTGATTTTGGTCGGCTGAATTTCCTGCGGATCATGCGCAACCCCGATGTTGTGCCGCTCAATGACAGCGACACATTGATCGGCCCGCCCTTGCCCGAAAATGGGGGAACAGGGGATCAGATCGAAGCCGACCCCGTGCCAGAAACCGCCGCAGCACAAGACACGGAGGGGGATGGCACATGACCGACCCTTTGACCCTCCGCATATGGATTTATCGCGCTTATTATCTGGCGCTCTGCCTGTTCATCCTTCTTTGGCAAATCCTGCCTTTAGGTTTTGACGAAGGTAGTCTGCCAAGCCCCGACTTGATCACGGCGCTAACCCTTGCTTGGCTGCTCAGGCATCCCAATGTTGTCCCGCTTGGGGCTATTGCCATCGTTTTCTTAATCTCAGACTTTTTGACCCATGCGCCTGTCGGCTTGGGTGCGCTGCTGATAGTCTTAGCCTCCGAAAGTCTGCGCAAACGCCAGCCGCAAATCGAAAACATGACGTTTCTCAGCGAGTTTGGCACAGTGACCATCGTGATCTTGGCTGTTACTTTGGCCGAGCGGGTGCTTTTGACATTGCTTTTGGCGGATCAGCCCCCCTTTGGCGAGGTGGCCTTGCACGCGATTGTGACCATCGCAGCTTACCCCGCGCTGGTTGTGATCTCGAAATATTTGATCGGGTTGGATAGACTATCCGCCGCAGACCCAGACAATGTTTAACCATGGCCCGCAGTCAGAAACGCAAAAACCAAGATAATAACGCGCAAATGTCCCGCCGCGCGTTGGTTTTGGGTGGGCTTATGAGCACCACCTGCCTCGTGCTGGCAGGGCGCATGCGCTATTTGCAACTTGAGCGGGCTGATGATTTTCGGCTTTTGGCCGAAGAAAACCGGATCAACCTCCGCCTGTTGCCCCCTGCGCGTGGGGTGATCTATGACCGCCATGGCACAGTTCTGGCCGACAACTCGCCCAATTACCGCATCACGATGGTGCGCGAGGATGCGGGGGATGTGGATTTGGTGCTGTCGCGCTTAAGCCGCATTGTGAATATCGACCGCGCGAAACTAGATCGGGCACGTGACGAGATGATGTCCCGCCCGCCCTTCGTGCCTGTCACTATTGCAGATCGTCTATCATGGGAGGAGTTCTCTCTGGTTTCGGTCAATGCCCCCGCACTTCCAGGGATCACGCCTGATGTGGGATTGTCGCGGGATTATCCGCTTGGGGCAGATTTCTCTCACGTTGTGGGCTACGTGGGGCCTGTCTCGGATTATTATCTCGAGACGACAGGGGACACTGACCCTGTGCTGCAAATCCCCGATTTCCAAGTCGGGCGCTATAATGTCGAAGCACGGCTTGAGGATATCTTGCGTGGGCGTGCAGGCAGCAAGCGGGTCGAGGTGAACGCCGCAGGTCGCGTGATGCGCGAGCTTGACCGCAGTGAGGCCCAACCTGGTGCGGATGTGCAACTGACGGTTGATGCCTATCTCCAAAACTATGCCGAAGCGCGGCTTGGAGGGGAAAGCGCGGGCGCGGTGGTGATCGACACCCAAAACGGCGACATCCTCGCCTTGGCCTCAGCGCCCACTTATGATCCGAACCTCTTTGTGCGCGGCATCCCTTCGTCCATCTGGGAAACGTTGAACACAGACCCCTATCGCCCCTTGGCCAACAAAGCCACGCAGGGCCTCTACCCGCCTGGATCGACCTATAAAATAGTCGTGGCTTTGGCCGCGCTAGAGGCAGGGTTGATTGATCCGTCCGACACTGTGTTTTGTGGTGGATCCATCGAGCTGGGCAATCGGCGTTTCCATTGCTGGAAGCAGGGCGGCCATGGTCGCATGGATATGGTGCAAAGCATCGCGCAAAGCTGTGATGTGTATTATTACGATCTCGCACAACGCGTTGGCATTGATGCCATTTCAGCCATGGCGGAACGGCTGGGCTGCGGAGTGCGCCATGATGTTCCTCTTTCAGGCGTAGCCACAGGCATTGCGCCCACGATGGATTGGAAATTATCCAATCGCGGTGAGCCATGGGTAATGGGCGACACGCTCAACGCGTCCATCGGCCAGGGCTTTGTTCTCAATTCTCCTTTACAGCTGGCTGTGATGGCCGCGCGGCTTGCCTCTGGCCTAGATCTTAATCCGCGCCTTGTTCGCAGCGTGGACGGGGTAGAGCCTGATTACCCTGCCATCACACCTTTGGATGTAAATCCCGCCAATCTAGCAAAAATTCGCGATGGGATGTTTGAAGTCTCAAATGGCGCGCGCGGTACGGCCTTGGGCAGCCGCACAGTTTTGCAGGACTATTTGATTGCAGGCAAAACAGGCACAAGCCAAGTGCGCAACATCACCGCTGCTGAACGGGCAGCAGGCGTCATCCGCAATGAAGACCTTCCGTGGGAACGGCGCGATCACGCCCTCTTTGTGGGCTATGCGCCCGCGCATGCGCCGCGCTATGCCATTGCCCTAATCGTGGAACATGGCGGCGGTGGGTCGGCGGCAGCAGCGCCCCTTGCGCGCGATATTTTGCTTTATGCTATGTTTGATGATCTGCCCCCGCTGGACGCATATCCTGCAAACCAGCGTGCGGCCGTGCAAGAGCGCCATGCTACCATGACCCTTTTGCCACGGCGCGGCAGTCCAGATGCCCCAAAATCTGGCACCACAGGGACAAGTCGCGCATGAGTTTTTCACTTTATCAGATCAATACAATGCCAAGCGGGTGGCGCAAGGTGCTGTATTTCAATTGGCCGCTTGTGGTGCTTCTGACCCTTGTGTCCTGCATCGGGTTTATGATGCTTTACGCGGTCGCGGGGGGCTCAACACGACCTTGGGTCATTCCGCAAGTGCAGCGTTTCGCGCTCGGCATGACCGCGATGTTCATCATTGCCCTGATCCCAATTGCCTTTTGGCGGATGGTGTCATGGCTGGGCTATGCGTTCTCACTTGTGTTGCTGCTCATTGTCGAATTTTTCGGCACAGTCGGCATGGGCGCGCAGCGTTGGATTGACCTTGGTGGGTTCCGCTTACAACCCTCAGAATTGGCAAAAATTACCATCGTGATGGTCTTGGCCGCCTATTATGCGCGCCTCGATCCTACGAAGAAATCGCATCCGCTCTATATCCTGCCGCCCCTGATCCTGATCTTGGTGCCCGTGTTTTTGACCCTCAAGCAGCCCGATTTGGGCACAGCCCTCCTGCTGCTTTTGGGCGGTGGCGCGGTGGTTTTTGCCGCGGGCGTTCACTGGGCCTATTTTGGCGGGTTGATTGCGGCGGGCGTGGGCGCGGTCTTTTCTGTCTTCGCATCACGCGGCACATCATGGCAATTGATCAAAGATTACCAATTCCGCCGCATCGATACCTTCCTTGATCCAACCCAAGACCCGCTTGGCGCAGGATACCATATCACCCAAAGTCAGATCGCGCTTGGATCGGGCGGGTTTTCAGGGCGGGGGTTTATGGAAGGCACGCAAAGCCGCCTAAACTTTTTGCCCGAGAAACACACCGATTTCATCTTCACGACCTTGGCTGAGGAATTCGGCTTTATCGGTGCATCCTCCCTACTGTTTATCTATCTGCTGATTGTAGCCCTGTGTATTTGGACGGCCCTTTCCACCAAAGATCGCTTCGCCTCGCTGCTTAGCATTGGGATTGCAGCAACCTTTTTCCTCTATTTCGCAATCAATATGGCAATGGTCATGGGGTTGACCCCCGTGGTGGGCGTGCCTTTGCCGCTCGTCTCTTATGGCGGCTCAGTAATGATGGTGGTTTTAGCAGCGTTTGGTTTGGTGCAATCGGCCCATATCCATCGTCCACGCTAAAGTGAAATTGGCGGGTTTTCCCGCCCTGCGCCCTCTGATAGCCCTAATCGCATCGTACATATCAGGAGCAGGCTATGCGATCCCCCACCATCCTTTTCGCTGCAAAATCTGAAAAATGGGCGGAATATGAACCCGCACTGCGCAAGGCGTTGCAGAAGGCAGGGATTGATGCCACAGGCCTAACCACTGAGGCTGACCCAGCTGAGGTGGATTATATCATCTACGCACCCAATTCAGGGCTACAGAATTTCACCCCCTTCACCCGCGCAAAGGCAGTGCTGAGCCTTTGGGCAGGGGTTGAGGATATTGTCGGCAATGAAACAATCACCATGCCGCTTGCCCGCATGGTCGATTATGGCCTGACGCAAGGTATGCTCGAATTCGTCACGGGTCATGTGCTGCGTTATCACCTCATGATTGACGATTTCCTTGCAGGGCAAGATGGGGTCTGGCGCCCCAATTTGGTGCCGCCCTTAGCGCGTGATCGCAAGGTGACCGTCCTAGGTCTTGGGGTGTTGGGCGCGGCCGCGGCACAAAGCCTTGCACGAATTGGCTTTGATGTTGCGGGCTGGTCGCGAAGCCCAAAATCAATCGAAGGCATCGCCTGCTATCATGGTGAAGACAGGCTTTTCGATGCATTGCGCCATGCCGAGATATTGGTGACACTTCTGCCGGATACGGCCGCTACGCGTGGTGTGATCAATCAAACCACCCTCGCCGCCCTGCCCCAAGGGGCCAAGATCATCAACCCAGGACGCGGCAGTTTGATCGATGATGCGGCACTTTTGGCCGCGCTCGACACAGGCAAAATCGCAGCGGCCACTTTGGATGTTTTCACCATTGAACCCCTGCCTACCACCCACTCCTATTGGAGCCACCCACAGGTCACTGTCACCCCGCATATTGCCTCTGCCACAAGGGCCGAGACGGCATCGGAAACCATCGCCGAGAATATCCGCCGTCGTGAGGCGGGCGAGGCCCTCTTGCATCTGGTAGATCGCACGGCGGGGTATTAGGCAGCAAAAAGCCCCCGTCCAATGCAGCCAGAACGGAGGCGTTTCGCAGTCGTTTTCTCGGTCGTTTGTAGGGATCAGAGATCCATCAACAAACGGCGTGGGTCTTCTAGTGCATCCTTGACGCGCACGAGGAAGGTCACTGCGCCTTTGCCATCGACAATACGGTGGTCATAGGACAGCGCCAGATACATCATCGGACGGATTTTGATCTCACCATTGATGACCATGGGGCGGTCTTGGATTTTATGCATCCCCAAGATGCCCGATTGTGGCGGGTTCAAAATGGGCGATGACATAAGCGAGCCGTAAACCCCACCATTCGAAATGGTGAACGTGCCGCCCTGCATCTCGGCCATAGACAGCTTGCCATCGCGCGCGCGCTTGCCCTTTTCGGCAATCGCCTTTTCGATCTCGGCAAAGGACATCTGATCGGCATTGCGAATCACAGGCACGACCAGACCCTGTGGCGTGCCGGCCGCGATGCCCATATGCACGAAGTTTTTGTACACGATATCGGTGCCATCGATTTCAGCGTTCACCTCAGGCACCTCTTGCAAGGCGTGGATACAGGCCTTGGTGAAGAAGGACATAAAGCCCAAACGCGCGCCGTGCTTCTTTTCGAACTCGTCTTTAAAGGCGTTACGCAGGGCCATCACCTCGGTCATGTCCACCTCATTATAGGTGGTCAACATCGCAGCGGTGTTTTGGGCATCCTTCAGACGCTTTGCGATGGTCTGGCGCAGACGGGTCATTTTGACCCGTTCTTCGCGTGCAGCATCCTCAGCGGCGACAGGGGCACGCGGGGCTGCTGCAGGCGCTGCAGCGGGGGCAATTGCGGCCTTCAAAACATCTTCTTTCATGATGCGTCCATCCTTGCCTGAGCCTTGAACAGCCGCGAGGTCAATGCCTTTTTCCGCCATCAGTTTCTTCGCTGATGGGGCATCTTCTACATCCCGACCGCTGCCTGTCGGTGCAGCGGCAGCAGTGGCCGCAGCGGGTGCTGCAGCAGGGGCGGCGACAGCCGCACCATCGGTAGAAATCACACCAAGCTGCCCGCCTGCATTGACAGTCGCACCTTCGGCCGCATCAATGCGCGCCAAAACACCTGCAGCGGGGGCGGGAACCTCGACCGACACTTTGTCAGTTTCCAATTCACACAGCATCTCGTCCTGCGCGACCGTATCCCCGACCTGTTTGAACCATGTGGCGATTGCGGCTTCAGTCACAGACTCGCCCAAAGCGGGAACCATAATATCGACCGATGCACCCGAAGAAGCAGCTGCCGCTGGCTTTGCAGCAGGGGCAGCTGCAGTGATGCCACCACCCGCAGCCGCAATCGTGGCAAGCAAGGCATCAACACCAACCGTCTCGCCCTCGCTCGCAACGATCTCGCCCAATGTGCCTGCAGCGGGGGCAGGAACCTCAACGGTCACTTTATCGGTTTCCAATTCGCACAGCATCTCATCCTGCGCGACTGTATCCCCTGGTTTTTTGAACCAAGTTGCCACAGTGGCCTCGGTCACGGATTCGCCCAAAGTGGGCACGCGGACTTCTGTCGCCATTGTCTTTACCCTTCGATCGTCAGCGCTTCGTTGATGAGCGCGGTTTGCTGTGCTTTGTGTTGTGAAGCTAGGCCAGTTGCAGGCGAAGCCGAAGCAGTGCGGCCTGCATAAGTGGCGCGACTATGAGTTGCCCCAATCCGTGTCAGAACCCATTCAAGATTTGGTTCAACGAATGTCCAAGCCCCTTGGTTTTTCGGCTCTTCCTGACACCAGACAATCTCTGCGGTCTTAAAGCGCTCCAATTCCTTCATCAGCGACATCGCAGGGAATGGATAGAATTGTTCAAGACGCAAGAGGTAGACATCATCCAGACCACGCGCATCGCGCTCCTCAAGCAAGTCATAATAGACCTTGCCTGAACTGATCACCACACGGCGGATTTTATCGTCTGATTTCAGCTTGAGATCCGAATTGCCATATTGTGCATCATCCCACAGCACGCGGTGGAAGGAAGAACCTGTTGTGAACTCCTCCGCCCGTGAGACGGCCTTTTTATGCCGTAAAAGGGATTTCGGCGTCATCAGAACCAATGGCTTACGGAAGCTGCGATGGATCTGGCGGCGCAAGATATGGAAATAATTGGCGGGTGTGGTGCAATTGGCCACAATCCAGTTATCTTGACCGCACATTTGCAAGAAGCGCTCAAGACGCGCGGAAGAATGCTCAGGGCCTTGGCCCTCAAACCCGTGCGGCAACAGCATCACCAAGCCAGACATCCGCAACCATTTGCTTTCGCCCGATGAGATGAATTGGTCAAACATGATTTGCGCGCCATTGGCGAAATCGCCAAATTGCGCTTCCCACATGACCAAGGCATTCGGTTCTGCAAGGCTGTAGCCATATTCAAAGCCCAGCACCGCATATTCGGACAGCATCGAGTCGATGACCTCGTAGCGCGCTTGGCCCTCACGAATGTTATTGAGAGGATAGTAGCGTTCCTCGCTCTCCTGATGGATCAGGCCCGAATGGCGCTGGCTGAATGTGCCACGGGTGCTGTCTTGGCCTGCAAGGCGAACTGGATATCCTTCAGTCAGCAAGCTGCCAAAGGCCAATGCCTCGGCGGTGGCCCAATCAAACCCTTGGCCAGTGTCGAACATCTCTTGTTTCGTTTCCAAAAGACGCGCCACGGTCTTGTGCAGCACGAAATTCTGGGGCGCGGTTACTAAGACCTTGCCGATCTCTTTCATCGTCTTGGGCTTGATTGCTGTCTCACCGCGCTGGTAATCTTCGCCTTCACGGTTGATATGGCTCCAACGGCCATCAAGCCAATCCGCTTTGTTGGGCCTATATTCCTTACCTGCCTCAAACTCGTCATTCAGACGGGCTTGGAAGGCCGCCTTCATATCTTCAATTTCGCCTTCGGGGATCAGCCCGTCCTGCACCAGACGCTCGGTATAGAGCTGCAAGGTCGTTTTATGCTTCTTGATGCGGTTATACATCATCGGGTTGGTGAACATCGGCTCATCGCCTTCGTTGTGACCAAAGCGGCGATAGCAGAAGATATCAATCACAACATCCTTGCCGAATTTCTGACGGAATTCCATAGCAACTTTTGCAGCATGAACAACGGCTTCGGGATCGTCCCCGTTGACATGGAAAATCGGCGCCTCAACCATCAAAGCAATATCTGTCGGATAGGGCGAGGAACGGCTGAAATGGGGCGCCGTGGTGAAGCCAATTTGGTTATTCACCACGATATGGATTGTGCCACATGTGCGGTGACCGCGCAGGCCCGAAAGCCCAAAGCCTTCTGCAACCACACCCTGCCCCGCAAAGGCCGCATCACCATGCAAAAGGATACCCAAAACTTGGTGACGTTCTGTATCGCCCAACTGATCTTGCTTGGCGCGCACTTTGCCCAGAACAACGGGGTTAACCGCCTCAAGGTGGCTTGGGTTCGCGGTCAAGGAAAGGTGGACGGTGTTGTCATCAAAGGTGCGATCCGAAGATGCGCCCAAGTGATATTTCACATCCCCTGATCCATCGACTTCTTCAGGCTTAAAGCTGCCGCCTTGGAATTCGTTGAAAATCGCGCGGTACGGTTTGCCCATCACATTGGCCAAAACGCTGAGGCGCCCGCGGTGGGGCATGCCAATCACGATTGCCTTCACGCCAAGCGCGCCACCGCGTTTGATAATTTGCTCCATCGCGGGGATCAACGCCTCGCCGCCATCAAGTCCGAAACGCTTTGTGCCCATATATTTCACATGGAGGAATTTCTCGAAACCTTCGGCCTCGACCAATTTGTTCAAGATGGCCTTACGGCCCTCGCGGGTGAAAGCGATCTCTTTGCCATAGCCCTCAATCCGCTCTTTGAGCCAACTGGACTGCTCGGGATCGGAGATGTGCATATATTGCAACGCGAATGTGCCACAATAGGTGCGCTTCACGATCTCCATGATCTCGCGCATTGAGGCCATTTGCAGGCCCAAAACATTGTCGATGAAAATCGGACGATCCATATCCGCATCGGAGAAACCATAGCTGCGCGGATCAAGTTCTGGGTGGGGGGTCTGGTCACGCATGCCAAGCGGGTCGATATCGGCAATCAAATGACCACGGATACGATAGGCGCGGATGATCATCAGCGCGCGGATACTGTCCAAAACAGCGCGTTGCACCTGTGCATCGGTCAACTCGATGCCTGCATTTGTCGCCTTTTCGCGGATTTTCTTTTCTGCGCCTTTGACTTCGACCGCTGCGGCAGGCCACTCGCCCGTAAGCGCATGGGTCAAATCATCAGCAGGCTGCAACGGCCAGTCACCACGCGCCCAAGACGGGCCTGCAGCCTCGGCCTTTGCGTCACCTGGCGCATCGCCAAGCGAAGCAAAAAACGCCCGCCAACTTTCTTCGACCAAATTTGGGTCTTGCGCGTAACGCGCGTAAAGCTGTTCGAGATATTCTGCATTATGCCCCTGCATAAAGCTTGAGGCGTGGAAGATATCATTCGGGCTTTGTTCAGTCATGACCGCACCTGAGAAATGGAATAGACCCGCACGATCAAAATGAGCGCGCGAGGCAACTTTGTTTAACCGATTGCTTTGAGAACCGCCTCACCAAGGGTTGCGGGGCTGTCTGCCACCACGACCCCTGCGGATTTCATCGCTTCGATCTTATCTTCTGCGCCGCCTTTGCCGCCGGCAACAATTGCGCCAGCATGGCCCATACGGCGGCCTGGAGGGGCCGTGCGCCCTGCAATAAAGCCCGCCACAGGCTTCTTGCGGCCACGCTTGGCTTCATCTTTGAGGAATTGCGCCGCTTCTTCTTCCGCGGAGCCACCAATTTCACCGATCATGATAATCGACTGGGTTTCATCGTCCGCCAAGAACCATTCCAACACGTCCAAATGTTCAGTGCCTTTAATGGGGTCGCCCCCGATGCCGACACAAGTGGACTGACCCAGGCCTACATCGGTGGTTTGCTTCACTGCCTCATAGGTCAAGGTGCCAGAGCGCGACACCACACCAACCGACCCACGGCGGTGGATATGACCGGGCATGATGCCGATTTTGCAGGCGTCAGGGGTAATCACGCCGGGGCAGTTTGGCCCGATCAGCTTGGAGGATGAATTCTCCAAAGCACGCTTGACCTTCATCATATCCAGCACGGGGATGCCTTCGGTGATGCAGATGATCAATTCCATCTCAGCATCAATCGCCTCAAGGATTGAATCAGCCGCAAAGGGTGGTGGTACATAGATCACCGATGCGTTTGCTTGGGTCTTGGCTTTCGCCTCATGAACGCTGTCAAAAACGGGCAGGTTGAGATGGGTCTGAGCGCCTTTACCAGGGGTCACGCCACCGACCATTTTTGTGCCGTAAGCAATCGCCTGTTCCGAATGGAATGTGCCTTGGCTTCCCGTGAAACCCTGACAAATGACTTTTGTATTTTCATCGACAAGAACAGCCATAAGCTCAGCCTTTCACCGCTTTAACGATTTTCTGGGCCGCGTCCGAAAGATTGTCAGCCGCGATCACATTGAGGCCAGAAGTGTTGATGATCTCCTTGCCCTTCTCCACGTTTGTGCCTTCAAGGCGCACGACCAGCGGCACCTGCAGACCCACCTCTTTTACTGCGGCTACAACGCCTTCGGCGATGATGTCGCAGCGCATGATGCCGCCAAAGATATTCACAAGAATACCTTTTACGTTAGGGTCAGAGGTGATGATTTTGAACGCCTCGGTCACCTTTTCCTTGGTTGCACCGCCGCCCACATCAAGGAAGTTCGCGGGCTCAGCCCCATAGAGCTTGATGATATCCATCGTAGCCATTGCAAGACCCGCACCGTTGACCATACAGCCAATCTCGCCATCAAGCGCGATGTAGTTCAGGTCAAATTTGGACGCGGCCAACTCTTTGGCGTCTTCTTCGGTCTCATCGCGCAGTGCTGCAATATCCGCATGGCGATAAATGGCGTTGCCATCAAAACCAACTTTAGCGTCTAGCACCTTGAGGATGCCCTCATCAGTCACGATCAGCGGGTTGATCTCCAACATCTCCATATCCTTCTCAACGAAGGCCTTATAGAGGATGCCCATCAGGCTCACGCATTCTTTGACCTGCTTGCCTTCAAGGCCAAACGCAAAGGCAATGCGGCGCCCGTGGAAGGCCTGGTATCCTGTGGCAGGATCAACAGCGAAAGACAGGATTTTCTCTGGTGTCTTTGCGGCCACATCCTCAATATCCATACCGCCCTCAGTGGAGCAGACGAAGGAGATACGGCTCGATTGGCGATCCACCAAAAGGGCAAGGTAAAGCTCGCGCTCAATGCCCGACCCATCTTCGATATAGATGCGGTTCACAACTTTGCCGACTGGGCCAGTTTGATGGGTCACAAGGGTGCGGCCCAACATCTTTTTGGCTTCGGCTGCGGCCTCTTCGACCGACTTAGCAAGGCGCACGCCACCTTTTTCGCCTGCATCGGATTCTTTGAACTGACCCTTGCCGCGACCGCCTGCATGGATCTGCGCCTTGACCACCCAAAGCGGGCCATCCAATTCGCCCGCCGCAGTTTTGGCCTCTTCGGCTTTCAGAACAACGCGGCCATCACTGACCGGTGCGCCGTATTGGCGAAGCAAGGCTTTCGCCTGATATTCATGAATGTTCATGAAACTGTCCCGTGTGTTGCTGTCTTTTCACGGCGTGTAAGCACATCCCACCGCATAAAATAAACGGCAATCTACCCAAAAGCTTAGTTTTAAGCGCAAAATTCAACATTTGTGATCACAGAAAAAATAAGCGTGATCACAAATGGGTTTCTAAGGCAGGGCTGTGGCCTACTCGCCGTAAGACTGTATTAACTTTGCCGGCTCACCATTCATCAAAACTAAAAAAGGCGGCGCATAGCGCCGCCTTTTTTAGTTTTAGAATTGTCCGCTTGAATCAAGCGAGGCTCTCATCGATGCCTTTACAAGCATCCACAAGCCCCTTCACGGCAGCGACAGAATTGTCGAACATCCCTTGCTCGTCTTTGGTCAGCTTGATCTCAACGATGCGCTCAACACCGCCTGCACCGATGACTGTGGGAACACCCACATACATGCCTTTCAGGCCAAACTGGCCATCACAATAGGCGGCACAAGGCAACACGCGTTTCTGGTCTTTGAGGTAGGCTTCGGCCATCTCAATTGCGGATGTCGCAGGCGCATAGAAGGCAGAGCCCGTTTTCAATAGACCCACGATTTCAGCCCCACCATCGCGGGTGCGCTGCACTATGGCATCCAAGCGATCCTTCGTTGTCCAACCCATTTCGATCAGGTCAGGCAAAGGAACACCTGCAACTGTTGAGTAGCGCACAGAAGGCACCATCGTGTCACCATGGCCGCCCAGAACAAACGCAGTCACGTCTTTCATCGAGACGTCAAATTCTTCCGCCAAGAAATGGCGAAAACGCGCGCTGTCCAAAACGCCTGCCATGCCGCACACCCTTTCATGCGGCAGGCCAGAAAATTCGCGCAAGGCCCAAACCATCGCGTCCAATGGGTTAGTGATACAGATCACAAAAGCGTTGGGCGCATGATCTCGGATGCCTTCGCCAACAGATTTCATGACCTTGAGGTTGATCCCCAAAAGATCATCGCGGCTCATGCCAGGCTTACGAGGAACACCTGCAGTAACAATGCATACATCAGCGCCCGCAATATCAGCGTAATCATTCGTGCCCTTAAGCTTGGCATCGAATTTTTCAGAAGGCCCAGATTCGGCGATATCAAGAGCTTTGCCCTGAGGGGTGCCCTCGGCGATATCAAAAAGGACAACGTCGCCCAATTCTTTTAGCGCCGCGAGATGGGCAAGCGTGCCGCCAATCTGTCCTGCGCCGATCAGTGCAATCTTAGGTCTGGCCATGAGAAATGTCTCCGGATCCGTGTTGAAACTGAAGCGACCCCTACATCCACCCCTGCCTCGTTGCAAGTCTCTGCGCTGCTGCACAAAGCGGATGACGCGCCGTATGCTGCCCTAGCATCGGGGGTTTTCCTTCACTCAAAACACTGTATTTTGCTCATAATTCAGCGAACAAAGAGGGCAAAATGCTAGAAGGATGGCTGTGGCTGCTGGCGACACTTGCGGTCTTCATCGCAGGCCTGTCAAAGGGCGGATTTGGCTCAGCCATTGGGTTTGTCTCCTCAGCGATTCTCGCTGTTGTTTTAGAACCGACTCATGCGTTGGCCTTGATGATGCCGCTGCTGCTGCTGATGGATTTCTTAGCACTTAAACCATACTGGAAGCGATGGGACGGGCCGACAACCCGTGTATTAACGATCGGTTCCGTATTTGGTTGCATAGGCGGTGTTCTGTTGTTCAGCGTCATTTCAGCTGATGCGCTGCGCCTCATGATTGGGGCGATTGCATTGCTCTTTCCCCTGTTCCAATTAGCGCGCGCGAAGGGTTGGATTTCCCCACAACCGCGTGATTTCTCAAGTCGGGATGGTATATTCGCGGGCATAGCGGCAGGCTTTACTAGCTTTATTTCCCATGCGGGCGGGCCTGCGGCGGCGGTGTTTATGCTGTCGCAACGCAATGTGGGAAAGACATTATACCAAGCGACCACGGTTATTGTGTTTTGGGCAATCAACCTTATGAAATTCGCTGGCTACGCCTATCTGGGACTATTCTCATGGGACTTGATGGGAGATGTGGCGCTGCTTGTCCCTGTCGCCATCTTTGGCACCTGGGTGGGTGTCAAGGCGCACCACGCCATACCAGAGCGGTTATTTTTCGGCATCACCTATGTTGCATTGGTGCTGACGGGCGTGAAGTTGGTTTACGATGGGCTGTTCTGACTCGCCAGGCGCGCGCAATAAAATTTCTCATAGATGTGTCAAAACGTAACTTGCGGTCGCGCGCTGATCCTGCTTTTTATGCTGCAACGCTGAATCAATCAGCCCAAAGGGAGCCATATGTCCGATCCATCCGCACGCAGCGCCCGCCCTTACCGCTCCGTTCTTTATATTCCTGCCTCTAAGGAACGTGCCTTGGAAAAGGCGCAGACACTTCAAACTGATGCGATTATCTTTGATCTTGAGGATGCGGTCGCACCTGATGAGAAAATATCAGCGCGTGCTATTCTTAAAAATCGTCTGCAACAGGGCGGCTATGGCAAGCGCGCACAAATCGTCCGGATCAACGGCAGTGACACAGTCTGGGGCAAGGATGATCTGACCGCTCTTGCAGCGATTAGCCCTGAAGCTATTTTACTACCAAAAGTGAACACCGCCGCGGATATCCAGGCGGTTGCGGCCCTACTCGACACCATACCCGCAGCGCGGGATACCCGGGTTTGGGCGATGATGGAAACGCCACTGGGCATCTTGAATGCCGCCGCAATTGCCGCAGCCCCGCGCATGGCGGGTTTCATCATGGGCACGAATGATTTGGCCAAGGATCTAGGATCGCGCACCAGAGGCGCGATGCATTTCGCGCTGCAATCCTGCCTCATGGCCGCACGCGCCAATGGGATTGTTTGTATTGATGGGGTTTATAACTCCTTCAAGGATGAAGATGGTCTTCATGCCGAATGCCTTGAGGGGCGCGATTGGGGCATGGATGGAAAAACCTTGATCCATCCCGCGCAGCTTGAGATTGCAAATAAGGTCTTTTCTCCGTCTGAGCCTGAAATTGACCTCGCCCGCCGACAGATAGACGCCTATGATGCCGCCATCGCGCGTGGCGAGGCGGTCGCGGTTGTAGATGGTAAGATCGTTGAAAACCTCCATGTCGAGACAGCCCGTGCCATGCTTGCAAAAGCAGAAGCAATTGCAGAATTGGAGCAAATTTAATGGGCTATCTCCTTCTCATCCTTGGGCTTGTCCTGTTCGCGGGCGGACATTGGGTCAAACGGCTTGCACCTGATTTTCGTACCAACATGGGGGATCCAAAAGGTCGGCTGATCCTGACCTTTGCGATGCTTGCAGGTGTTGTGCTGATGATCATCGGCTATCGTGCAGCACCCGCGGTGCAGATTTGGTCACCCCCAGCCTTCTTCACCCATATCAACAATCTTTTGGTGCTGATCGCGTTTTGGCTGTTCGCGCTTTCGCACATGTCAGGCACCCTCTCGGCCCGCATCCGCCACAAACAACTGTCTGCGATTAAGGCTTGGGCCATTGCCCATCTCTTGGTGAACGGCGATTTGGCCTCAATCATTTTGTTTGGGGGAATGTTGGCTTGGGCCGTGGCCTCAGTCATCATCATCAACCGCCAAGGTCGCGATTGGGTGCGTCCCGCCAATCCAAGTATCGTCAAGGACATCTTGGCCTTTGTCATCGGGATCATCGTGATGGGCATTTTGGGCTATATCCACACATTACTGGGGTATTTCCCCTATGGCTGAGGCAAACGTAATTTATAGGCTTCTCACCGAAGAGGACACATCGGCCTTCTGCCACAAAGTGTCAGAGGCGCTAGCGAAGGGATGGGTGCTCTATGGCAACCCATCCTATGCCTTTGATCCAAGCACCAACAAAATGCGCTGCGCGCAGGCAGTGACGAAGACAATCGCAGATGCCTACCACCCCGATATGAAACTCGGGCAGCAATAAACACGCAAAGGAATGGCGGTATGAAAACCAATTCTGGCAATTTTTTCGAGGATTATCGCCTCGGCCAAGTGATTGAACATGCCGTTCCGCGCACAGTTTCGGGTGGAGACCGGGCTCTCTATCACGCGCTCTATCCTGCACGCCACGCGTTGCATTCCTCTGACGCTTTTGCCCAATACTGCGGGCTGGCTCAAAGCCCATTGGATGACCTGATCACCTTCCACATCGTCTTTGGCAAAACTGTGCCCGATATTTCGCTCAATGCCGTTGCTAATTTGGGCTATGCTGAGGGGCGGTTTTTGCAGCCCGTTTACGCAGGTGACAGCTTGACCTCAAAAAGTCAGGTCATTGGCCTCAAGGAAAATTCCAACGGCAAATCTGGCGTGGTCTATGTGCGCACACAAGGCAGCAATCAAAATGGCGATGTGGTGCTTGATTATGTGCGTTGGGTCATGGTGCGCAAAAACAATCTTGATGCCGCCGCACCAGAAACCGTGATCCCAGATTTGGCAAAGGTCATTGCACCAGGCGATTTGGCTATTCCCCAAGGCCTTACTTTCGCCAATTACCCGACCACTCTGGCAGGAGAGCCGCATCTTTGGGGGGATTATGAAATTGGCGAGGTGATCGACCATGTGGACGGCGTCACCATCGAGGAGGCCGAACATATGATGGCCACCCGCCTTTGGCAGAATACGGCCAAAGTGCATTTTGACGCGACCTTCCGCGATGACGGCCAGCGATTGATCTATGGGGGACATGTCATCTCCATGGCGCGGGCTTTGTCCTTTAATGGCTTGGCAAATGCGCAGATGATTGCAGGCATAAACGCGGGCGCCCATGCCAACCCATGCTTTGCAGGCACGACAATCCGCGCATGGTCTGAAGTGTTGGACAAATCTGAGACTGCATCGCCAGATATCGGCGCGCTGCGCCTTCGATTGGTTGCCACCAGCGCGGCAGGCACCGCAGGACAGCTGCGCGATGAGGCAGGCAAATATCTGCCCCATGTGTTGCTTGATCTGGATTACTGGACACTCATGCCACGCTGAGATTCCACAGAAATTTAGTGATCACAGGATTTCTGATTGTGATCACAAAAGGCCAACTGCGGCAATAAATCACCTTATTCTGCCCTTAATTCACCTGTTAGCGTTCACTCCCCCCGTGACAGGGGCGAAAATTCGGTTATGGATGTTCGTTGAACAGACGACCAGACCAAGACAACCTGAGAGGGTTCCCAGAATGGCAGACGTAAATCGGGGGGATCGCCCTTTGTCGCCGCATTTGCAGATTTATCGCAAACAGCTCAATTCCGCGACATCAATCCTAAACCGCATCACGGGTATCGCGATGCTTGGCTCGGCTTTGCTTATCGTTTGGTGGCTATTGGCCGCAGCTACAGGAAAGGCCTATTTCGATCTCGTAGACGGGCTGATGACATCGCTGCTTGGAGATGTCGTGATGACGCTTTCCGTATTGGGGCTGTGGTATCACACGCTTGGCGGGCTACGTCACCTGATCTGGGACACTGGCCGCGGGCTAGAGCTTGAGGCAGCAGACCGCATGGGGTGGGCAATGATTGTGGGCGCAGTGGCGCTGACCATTCTCACCCTCATCTTTGCCTAAGGCAGGAAAGGCATAGGTTATGAAATTCGCAACAGACCGCAAACGCGTGATCGGCCTTGGATCTGCCCGCTCAGGCACAGAACATTTTTGGACAATGACCCTCACCTCGGTGGCGCTCATGGTTCTGACCCCGCTTTTCGTGTTCACCTTCGGGCCACTTTTGGGCCAGCCTTATGACGCGGTGATCGCAGCCCTCGGTCATCCGCTGCGCGCGCTGATTATCGCGCTGATGTTGATCGTGGGCCTGCACCATTTTCGCCTCGGCATCCAAGTGGTGGTTGAGGATTACACCGGCGGCTTGACCCGCAAAGGCCTTCTCATCGCCTTTTCGATCATCTCCTACGGGCTGATGGCGATCGGGCTTTTCGCGATTGCAAAACTCGCGTTCTGAACAGACAAACAGGAGCAGACGGAACATGACCGCTTCCTACGAAATTCATCACCACAGCTATGACGTTGTCGTTGTTGGCGCGGGCGGATCGGGCCTTCGTGCGACCTTGGGCATGGCAGAACAGGGTCTTAAGACTGCCTGTGTGACCAAGGTTTTCCCAACCCGTTCTCACACTGTTGCGGCACAAGGGGGCATCGCAGCCTCGCTTGGCAATATGGGGCCTGATAGTTGGCAGTGGCATATGTATGACACAGTCAAAGGGTCGGACTGGCTTGGCGATACGGATGCGATGGAATACCTCGCCCGTGAAGCGCCCAAGGCGGTTTATGAGTTGGAACATTACGGCGTTCCATTTTCGCGCACCGAAGAAGGCAAGATTTATCAACGCCCCTTTGGCGGCCATACCACCGAATTCGGCGAAGGCCCGCCCGTGCAGCGCACCTGCGCCGCCGCAGACCGCACAGGTCACGCGATTTTGCACACACTCTACGGCCAGTCGTTGAAGAATAACGCGAATTTCTACATCGAATATTTCGCGACTGATCTGATCATGTCAGAAGACGGCCAGTGCCAAGGCGTTCTGGCTTGGAAATTGGACGATGGCACGCTGCACGCGTTCAATGCCAAGATGGTCGTTCTGGCCACAGGTGGCTATGGCCGCGCCTATTTCAGCGCAACCTCAGCGCATACCTGCACAGGCGATGGCGGCGGCATGGTCGCGCGTCAGTGTCTGCCCCTGCAGGATATGGAATTCGTGCAATTCCACCCCACAGGGATTTACGGTGCGGGCTGCCTGATCACGGAAGGCGCGCGCGGCGAAGGCGGCTATCTCACCAACTCCGAGGGCGAGCGTTTCATGGAGCGCTATGCCCCAACCTATAAGGATCTTGCGTCACGCGATGTGGTTTCACGCTGTATGACAATGGAAATCCGCGAAGGCCGTGGTGTTGGCAAAGAAAAGGATCATATCTTCCTGCACCTCAACCACCTGCCGCCTGAAACCCTGGCGGAGCGTCTGCCGGGTATCTCGGAAAGCGCACGGATTTTTGCTGGCGTAGACGTGACCCGCGAACCAATCCCTGTGCTGCCGACTGTGCATTATAATATGGGCGGCATCCCCACCAATTACTGGGGCGAGGTGCTAAACCCAACCAAGGACAATCCCGATGCGGTCGTGCCCGGCCTGATGGCCGTGGGTGAGGCAGGCTGTGCCTCGGTGCATGGGGCCAACCGCCTTGGGTCAAACTCGCTCATCGACCTTGTGGTCTTTGGCCGTGCTGCTGCAATCCGCGCGGGCAAGGTTGTCAATCCTGACACCCCCAATCCCGCATTGAACCAAGCCAGCCTTGATGCAGCTTTGGCCCGCTTTGATGGGTTGCGCCATGCGAAGGGCACGGTCGCAACAGCCGAATTGCGCCTTGAGATGCAGAAAACCATGCAGGCCGATGCGGCCGTTTTCCGCACCGACAAGACCCTTGCGGAAGGGTGCGCGAAAATGGAGGCGGTTGCCGCCAAGATGGATGACCTATCAGTCACCGATCGCAGCCTCGTGTGGAACTCAGATCTGATGGAAACATTGGAACTGACCAACCTGATGCCAAACGCCTTGGCCACCATCGTCTCGGCTGAGGCGCGGAAAGAAAGCCGTGGCGCACATGCGCATGAGGATTATCCCGACCGCAATGACAAAACATGGCGCAAGCACAGCCTTGCGGTGGTTGAGGGTCAAAAAGTGGCGCTCGATTATCGCCCCGTTCATCTTGATCCGCTGACCACACATGAGGAAGGCGGGATTGACCTCAAGAAAATCGCGCCGAAAGCGCGGGTTTACTAAGGGAGAATGCGGTGGGACTGCAAGCCATGACCACCGATTTTCAGACGGGCGCAGACCATATGACTGCGCCCGCCGCCCCTGTGCGCCTGATTTGCATTGGCACCCTCCACAAGACAGGCACGCTGTGGATGCGGTGGGTGTTCCGCGTCATTGCCCAAGACTATGCCGAAACACTCGGGGCTGATTTAGTGGCGCTTGGTTATGAAACCCATCCCACCGACTGGGTGCAGGAGACACGACCATGATGCGTGCCCTGCCCCTCCTTGCGGTGGCGCTAATAGCCGCCTGCACGCCCCCCGCGCCGCCCACAATGGCGCAGGCAGAGACGCAATGCCGCCAACGCGCAGACTCGGCAACACGACCCCAAACCCAAATCGCGGTTGGTGTTGGCACGGGCGGCACATCTGCGGGTGTGCAAATCGGCCTTTCCTCGGACTACCTCGCAGGGCGCGACCCAGAAGATGTCTATACCACCTGCGTGACTAGATTGACGGGCCAAGCGCCCGAAACACCCCTCTACCCCGATACGGGCAGCCAGTGAGACGGAGACGACCATGGTAGAACTCGCACTTCCAAAGAATTCGCAGATCACAACGGGCAAAACTTGGCCCAAGCCCGAGGGGGCCACGAACCTGCGCAAATTCCAGATTTACCGCTGGAACCCCGATGACGGGCAAAACCCCCGTGTGGACACCTATTGGGTAGATGTGGACAGCTGCGGGCCCATGGTCTTGGACGCACTGATCAAGATCAAAAACGAAATCGACCCAACACTTACCTTCCGCCGGTCCTGCCGCGAAGGGATTTGCGGGTCTTGCGCGATGAATATTGACGGAATTAACACATTGGCCTGCATCTTTGGCATGGATGAGATCAAGGGCGATGTGAAAATCTATCCGCTGCCTCATATGCCCGTGGTCAAGGATTTGATCCCCGACCTGACCCATTTCTACGCACAGCACGCCTCGATCATGCCATGGCTTGAGACGAAAACGCAGCGCCCCGAAAAGGAATGGCGCCAATCCATCGAAGACCGCAAGAAATTGGACGGGCTTTATGAATGCGTGATGTGCGCCTCCTGCTCCACCTCCTGCCCCAGCTATTGGTGGAACGGCGACCGCTACCTTGGGCCAGCGGCGCTTCTGCACGCCTATCGGTGGATCATCGACAGCCGTGACGAGGCAACGGGCGAGCGTCTGGACGAGTTGGAAGATCCGTTCAAACTTTATCGCTGCCACACGATCATGAACTGCACCAAAACCTGCCCCAAAGGCCTAAACCCCGCCAAGGCCATTGCCAATATCAAGAAGATGATGGTGGAACGGCAGTTGTGAGGGGGTCTTGGGCTATTACACGCCCTAGGCACCGTCCCTTAACCAACGGGGGATGTCATTCCCCCCTTGGCCCCACGCCTGCCTTGCCGCTAAACGGGTAAAACTCCATGTAGGAGGGCGCATTATGACAGACCACATCACGGCCCCGAAAGATGCCGAAGCGCGCCGCGCGGTTGCGCCTGTGATCTGCTATCCCACCGATAGCCTGCCCGCGCCCGACCCCGCCCGCATGGCGCGCGCGCGCAGCCAGTGGCGCAAAACGGCCGAGGTACTGATCCCCCCACGCGAAGCGGCCTGTTTCGAGGTGAAGGCGGGGCAATCCTTCCGCATCTCCCTGCCGCAAGGGGCACAGGTGGGGGATCTGAACCTTTGGAATGCGCATGATCTGTCCGAGCGGTTCTTTTCGGGCAAAACCCGCGCCATTCATGGCAGCCATGTCAGCACGGGTCACACGCTTTATTCCAACCTGCCACATCTGCGCGCCATGGCCCTGATCCTTGAGGACAGTTTGGCGTGGTATGGGCGCGATGCCTTTGGCGGCGCGGTGCATGATGTAATCGGCACGCGCTGCGACCCCTATACGCATAACCTGCTGTCTGGGGGGCAATATCATCACTGCTGCCATTCCAACCTGACCCGCGCGCTTGCCGCAAATCGAGGCCTATCTTTAGCCGAGGTCGAGATGGAGGTACATGACGTTCTCAACGTGTTTATGTGCACAGGTTTCACCCGTGACACGGGCCAATATTTCATGAAGGCCACGCCCGCACGGGCGGGGGATCATCTCGATTTCCTTGCCGAGATGGATCTTTTGGGTGCGCTCTCTGCCTGTCCGGGTGGGGATTGCGGGGCGGAACATTCCTCTGACAGCGCCGCCTGCCACCCGATGTTGGTGGAGGTGTTTGACAGCGAGCTGACCGTTGATTTCATCCCCCTCCCCGCCAATGGTTACGATCGCAGCCATGGTTTGTGAGGCGGGCTGCAAAAAACTTCTTGCTATTTGATCGCAGGTGATGCACACGCCCGCGCAAAGACGCCAACGCACGCGCCTCTGGCGAGGTGGGGTATCACCCACTCGGTTAATGTAGCGACGGTAACGTCTCCCTTGGAACGTCTGGTCGAGTTTCGGCCCATGTCTATTGGAGATGCCTATGAACGCAACATTTGCCGAGCCTTCGGTTTGCGAAGCTATTTCTCAACCCTTTGATCCCGATGCCCGTCTCTTGGGCTATATCCGCAGCACAACCTTTGACCGCCCGACCCTTGTTATTGATCTGGAGCGGATCGAAGCACAGTATCACGCGCTCAAAGCGGGCTTGGGCCCTGCGGATATTCATTACGCGGTCAAAGCCAACCCTGCGCCTGAAATCTTGGCCCGTCTTGTGGGTCTTGGCGCGCATTTTGATGCGGCCTCTCGAGCCGAGATTGAGGCCTGCTTGGCCCATGGCGCGCAGCGTGCGCATATCTCCTATGGCAACACGATTAAGCGCCCTGCTGATATTGCTTATGCGCATGCGCAGGGGATCACACTCTTTGCCGCAGATGCGGTGGAAGAGTTGGATAAAATCGCGGCCCATGCCCCCAATGCGCAGGTCTATATCCGCGTGATTGTGGAAGCATCAGGTGCCGATTGGCCGCTGACACGCAAATTTGGCACAAGCCGCGAGACTGTTTTGGGCCTGATCGAACACGCCCACGCGGTTGGTTTGACCCCACGCGGCCTGTCCTTCCATGTGGGCAGCCAAACCCGAGATCCGATGATGTGGGCTGATACGCTTGATCAGATCGCCGCCGTTTGGCACGCCGCGCAGGATGCAGGGCATGGTTTAGACTTGCTCAATATCGGGGGCGGTTTCCCCGCCTTTTACGGCGATGATATCCCCCACCCCACCGCATATGCCCGCACCGTTATGGATGAGGTTCACGCCCGCTTTGGGGATGTGGCGCAGATCATGGCCGAGCCAGGGCGCGGTCTAGTCGGTGAGGCGGGCATGATCGCCGCAGAGGTGCTGCTTGTCTCGCGCAAATCAACTGATGACCTCTGCCGTTGGGTGTATCTCGATATCGGCAAATTCTCAGGCCTCGCCGAGACAATGGATGAAGCGATCCGCTATCAATTCATCACAGAGCGCGACCACGAAGTCACGGGTCCCTGCATTCTTGCAGGCCCTTCTTGTGACAGCGCAGATGTTCTCTATGAAAAGCGGCCCGTGCAATTGCCGCTTGGATTAAAAGGCGGCGATAAAATCATCATCCGCGCCTGCGGGGCCTATACATCAACCTATGCATCCGTAGGATTTAATGGCTTTCCACCTTTAGATGTGGTTGCCATTTAAAAGAAAAAGCCGCCCCTTTCGGGCGGCTTTATTCATTTTAGATCGCTAGATCATGCAAAGATTTTCGCGAATTCAACGCGTCCACAACCCAAAGAGGTTTGCGGCCACGGCTCGTCCATCTTTGGTCAGGATTGCTCGGGTTACGATAGCGTGGCGTAACTTTCGCGCCCGCTGTACGACCGCCCAATACCTCTTCAAGGCTAAACCCGAATTCTTGCGCCGCTTTTTGGGCTGCAATCAGGGCTTGTTTCTTTTTCCGTTAATCCAAATCTTTAATTGCCGCAGCTACATCTTTTTGAAGTGCAACAAGCTCAATTTTCGACATTTTTGAAAGATCAATAAACATAATGCTTCCAAAGCGTTCGGAATTTCAAACTGGTAGAAGGGTTAAGCCCGTAATTTTATATTGGTAACAGGAATATATTTAATGCACGCGCCATAATTATTGAAAACATAGCCCGTTATTATTTACTCAGCCGCGACTGAACGGGGCCCAACCAAGGCTACGATATCAAACATAATGCGATTTAATTCAAAATCCTTTGGCGTATAAACCCGCGCCACGCCCATAGACAAAAGGTGCTTTTCATCCGCCTCTGGGATAATGCCACCGACAACCACAGGCAAATGCCCCAATCCTGCAGCCTCCAAATGCCCCATCAATTGCTCGATAAGGGGCACATGGCTACCTGATAAGATCGACAGGCCAATAACATGGGGGTCCTCCGCTAGGGCCGCTTGAACGATTTCCTCGGGCGTCAGGCGGATACCCTCATAGCTGATATCCATTCCACAATCGCGCGCGCGGAAGGCGATTTGTTCCGCCCCGTTGGAATGCCCATCAAGTCCGGGCTTGCCCACCATAAACTTAAGACGGCGGCCCAGTTTATCGCTGACCGCATCCACGGCGGCACGGATATCCTCCAGACCTTCGGTTTTATTCGACACAGATTTCGAAACACCAGTTGGTCCACGGTATTGGCCATGCACGGCGCGCATGACCTCGGCCCATTCGCCAGTCGTCACGCCTGCTTTCGCGGCGTCAATCGAGGCGGGCATGACATTACGCCCTGCAGTTGCATCATCGCGCAATCGCGTCAAAGCTGCCTCGACAGCGGCGCTATCCCGCGCGGCGCGCCACGCATTGAGGCGCTCGATTTGATCGGCCTCAACGGCAGGATCAACAACCATGATCCCGCCCTGTTCATCGACCAAAGGCGAAGGCTCTGATTGCGCAAAGCGGTTGACGCCGACAACAGTGGTCTCGCCCCGCTCAATCCCCCCCACACGTTCAGCATTCGCTTCGACCAAACGCGCTTTCATGTAATCAATCGCGATGATCGCGCCGCCCATCGAGTCGAGATTGGCCAATTCGGCCCACGCACCTGATTTCAATTCCTCGACCTTGGCATCAACCACAGGGTTGCCATCAAAAAGGTCACCATATTCCAACAAATCGGTTTCATAGGCCATGATCTGCTGCATCCGCATCGACCATTGCTGATCCCATGGGCGCGGCAGGCCCAAGGCCTCATTCCATGCAGGCAATTGCACCGCCCGCGCACGTGCGCGTTTCGACAATGTCACAGCGAGCATCTCAATCAGGATGCGGTAGACGTTATTTTCAGGCTGCTGCTCTGTCAGGCCGAGAGAGTTCACCTGAACACCATATCGGAAACGGCGGAATTTTGGGTCTTGCACGTCATAGCGCTGCTCCAAAATTTCATCCCAGAGATCGACAAAAGCGCGCATCTTGCACATCTCGGTCACAAAACGGATACCCGCATTCACAAAAAAGGAGATGCGGCCGCAAAGTGCAGGGAAATCTTCTGCCGCCACGCGGGGCTTCAGCGCATCAAGAACTGCAATCCCTGTCGCGAGGGCGAATGCCAGTTCTTGCTCGGGTGTCGCACCCGCCTCTTGCAGGTGATACGAGCAGACATTCATCGGATTCCATTTTGGCACATGCGTATAACAATACTCAGCCACATCTGCGATCATCCGCAGAGAAGGCGCAGGGGGGCAAATATATGTCCCGCGCGACAGATATTCCTTGATGAGATCGTTTTGCACTGTGCCTTGTAGGGCCGCCACCTCGGCGCCCTGCTCCTCAGCCACGGCGATATAGAGCGCCAAAATCCAAGGCGCAGTCGCATTAATGGTCATCGAGGTGTTCATCTGTTCAAGTGGGATATTCTTAAACAGGGTGCGCATATCGCCCAAATGGCTGACGGGCACGCCGACCTTACCCACCTCACCGCGCGCAAGCGTATGGTCGCTGTCATATCCCGTTTGGGTAGGCAAATCGAAGGCAACAGATAGGCCCGTCTGGCCTTTGGCCAAATTACTCCGATACAGCGCATTCGAGGCTTTGGCCGTAGAATGACCCGCATAGGTGCGGATCAACCAAGGCTTATCTTTGTGCATCTCAGCCATCAGCGCCCTCCAGATTCGTTGTTAGCAATATACTTACTCAAAAAGAGGTATATGGAAAACTTTATGTCTCTGTCAATTCGCTGCAGCGCAGAATGATGGCCAGCACTCATCATTCCAAAATTATTTCTATAAAAATCAATAATATATTACTATTCTTGGCTTTATCTCAGCGAGATGCGTCCAAAGAAAAAATGGTAAGCGTTACCCATCGAGACATTTTGTTTCTCAAAATTTTGATTTTTATTTGAATTGTTGCGTGAGCCTTGCTATTCCATGCTGCAATAGCACATCAGCGATTCCGCATCGCAGCACCATCCGCCCCTTGGGGCGCAATTTACGGAGGCCCCAATGGCTTTGGACAGCAATCAGACGCCCCTCTACTACGAGGCGCCCGAAAAAGACCTCTATGATATGGGCGACATGCCTCCGATGGGATATGTGCCGCCAAAAATGCACGCATGGGCCATCCGGAAAGAGCGCCACGGCACGCCCGACAAAGCGTTCCAACTTGAGGTAGTAGAAACACCCAGCGTCGACAGCCAGGAAGTTTTGGTTTTAGTTATGGCTGCAGGTGTAAACTATAACGGCGTTTGGGCGGGCTTGGGTCAACCGATCAGCCCATTCGATGGGCATGGCGCCCCCTATCACATCGCAGGCTCTGATGCCGCGGGCATTGTTTGGGCCGTTGGCGACAAAGTGAAATCTTGGAAAGTTGGGGACGAGGTCGTCATCCACTGCAACCAAGATGACGGGGATGATGAAGAATGTAATGGCGGCGATCCAATGTTCTCGCCGACACAGCGCATTTGGGGCTATGAAACCCCCGATGGGTCATTCGCCCAATTTACCCGCGTACAGGCTCAGCAATTAATGCCACGCCCCAAGCACCTGACTTGGGAAGAATCCGCGTGCTACACTCTCACCCTTGCTACGGCCTATCGTATGCTGTTTGGCCATCACCCTCACGAGTTGAAACCTGGCCAGAATGTTCTGGTCTGGGGGGCATCAGGTGGGCTTGGCGTCTATGCCATTCAGCTGATCAACACCGCTGGCGCGAATGCGATTGCCGTCATCTCAGATGAAAGCAAGCGCGACTACGTCCTCAGCCTCGGCGCAAAAGGTGTGATCAATCGCAAGGAATTTGACTGCTGGGGTCAAATGCCCAAGGTGAACAGCCCAGAATACAACACGTGGCTGAAAGAGGCCCGCCGCTTTGGCAAAGCAATTTGGGACATCACTGGCATAAGCGTGAATGTCGATATGGTGTTTGAGCACCCAGGTGAATCGACCTTCGCAGTCTCAACTCTCGTGTGTAAAAAGGGTGGCATGGTTGTTATCTGCGCGGGCACGACAGGGTTCAACTGCACCTTTGACGTGCGCTATATGTGGATGCATCAAAAGCGCCTACAGGGCAGCCACTTTGCCCATCTCAAGCAAGCAGCAGCCGCCAATCGCCTAATGTGCGAGCGCCGTCTTGATCCGTGTATGTCCGAGGTCATGCCATGGGCCGAGTTGCCCGATGCGCATAGCAAAATGCTGAACAACCAACACAAGCCCGGCAATATGTCCGTGTTGGTTCAAGCGCCCCGCACAGGCTTGCGCACCTTGGAAGATGTGCTTGAGGCGGGCCCCAATAAAGCATAGTCACTCTTTTAGACAGCCCAATCCAAAGGCGCGCAGTTTTGCGCATCTTTTTTATCGCGCTGATGCGGCCGCTTTTCGGATAGCCGCGATATTGTCGCCGTAAACCTCAGGGCGATTAACCGAGCCGCCCTTGAAAACGGCTGAGCCTGCCACCAACACATCCGCGCCCGCGGCAGCCACCAATGGTGCAGTTATAGGATCAACACCCCCATCGATCTCAACATGGATCGGACGATCTCCGATCATCGCGCGCAGACGCGATATTTTGTCCGTCAGATCAATAAATTTCTGCCCGCCAAAGCCCGGGTTAACCGTCATAACGCAAACCAAATCGCACAAATCCAAAAGATGCGCGACACTGTCGGCAGGAGTTCCGGGATTCAACGCCACCCCTGATTTCATACCTGCACCACGAATGGCCTGCAGCGTGCGGTGAATATGCGGCCCTGCCTCAATATGCGCGGTCAAAATATCTGCCCCTGCATCCGCATAGGCATCAATATAGGGGTCAACAGGCGTGATCATCAGATGCACATCCATTATCGTTTTCACATGCGGCCGAAAAGCCTTCACCGCGGGCGGGCCAAAGGTGAGGTTCGGCACAAAATGCCCATCCATGACATCAATATGCACCCAATCCGCCCCTTGCGCCTCAATGGCGCGGATCTCTGCGCCAAAATTGGCAAAATCTGCAGATAGAATAGACGGGGCGATTTTTATTGAGCGATCAAAGGACATCGGGCAGGGCTTTCCAAAGTTTGGGCTAAAGCGTTGTCTTTCCCTTAACGCCCAATTCTACCCCTGTCACCACCTTGCCAAGCATCGCAGCGCGTGTAAGCGTAAGAGCCGAATGTATGAGTGACGCCAAAACATGACCCAAACCACCAAAACTTTTGCCGCAACGGGCCACCAGACGGGCCATGCGCAGCTGCCGCAATTGCACCTCCCCCGCAACGAGGGAATGGCGCTTGACCTTGATTGGGTTGCGCATGCCACCGCAAATCGATCCGCAATTGAACGGCGCGCAGCCACAATTGGCACAAGGCGCAGCGTAAAAAAGGCATATCAAACAGCATGGCTTTGCCGCGCCGTAACGATGATCGACCTGACCACATTGTCGGGCGATGACACCAAGGCGAGGGTGGCGCGGCTTTGTGACAAGGCCAAGCAGCCCGTGCGCGCAGATATTCTAGAGCGTCTGGGATTGCCGCAGATCACAGTGGGGGCGGTCTGCGTCTATCACGACATGGTCGAGCCCGCGCTTAAGGCGCTTGAGGGCAGCGGCATCCCTGTGGCAGCGGTATCCACTGGCTTTCCTGCAGGGCTCTCACCCTTTCACCTGCGGGTGGCAGAGATCAAGGAAAGCGTAGCCGCGGGCGCTCAAGAAATCGATATTGTAATTTCACGCCGCCATGTCCTCGAGGGGAATTGGCAGGCGCTCTATGACGAGATGCGAGAGTTTCGCACAGCTTGCGGCGCGGCCCATGTCAAAGGGATCTTGGCCACGGGCGAGCTTGGAACATTGCGCAATGTCGCGCGCGCAAGCCTCGTTTGCATGATGGCGGGCGCAGATTTCATCAAGACCTCAACAGGTAAGGAAGCGGTCAATGCCACCCTACCCGTCAGCCTGACCATGATCCGCGCAATCCGCGCTTATGAAGCGCGCACAGGGTTTAAGGTCGGCTACAAACCCGCAGGTGGCATTTCCAAAGCGAAGGACGCGCTGACCTATCTGGCGCTGATGAAAGAAGAATTGGGGCAAGCTTGGATGTCTGCGCAGCTTTTCCGCTTTGGCGCATCATCTCTCCTAGGCGACATTGAACGTCAACTCGAACACCAAGCCACGGGTGCTTATTCCGCCCGTTACAATCACCCGATGGCCTGAGGCAGATCATGAACATCACCGAAATTTTCGAAACCATGGACTATGGCATCGCGCCCGAAGCAGATATTGAAGCGCGCGCATGGATTGCGGCGCATCATGGCCAGTTTGGGCATTTCATCAATGGCAGCTTCACCAAAGGCCAAGATCATTTCGAAACGCGCAACCCTGCCCGTAGCGAGGGTCTGGCGCATATCGCGCAAGCAACTGAAACCGAGATAGACACGGCTATCGGCGCGGCACGAAAGGCCTTTGCGCAATGGTCACGCCTTAGAGATCATGCGCGTGCGCGCTACCTTTATGCTTTGGCGCGGGCTTTGCAAAAACACAGTCGCCTCTTTGCAGTTCTAGAAACCCTCGATAATGGCAAGCCAATCCGCGAGGCGCGCGATGTTGACATCCCATTAGCACAGCGGCATTTCTACTATCATGCGGGCCTCGCCCAATTGCGCGGAACTGTGGCCGAAGGCCATCATCCGCTTGGCGTTTGTGGGCAAATCATTCCTTGGAACTTTCCGCTTTTGATGCTCGCATGGAAAATTGCCCCTGCCTTGGCGGCGGGCAACACGGTGGTGTTGAAGCCTGCGGAATTCACCTCGTTGACCGCCCTCCTATTCGCAGAAATCTGTCAGGATATTGGCCTTCCCAAAGGTGTTGTGAACATCATAACAGGGGATGGCACAGCGGGCGCCTATTTGGCCGCGCATACAGGCATCGACAAATTGGCCTTCACAGGCTCAACCGAAGTTGGGCGCAAAATTTATCAAGCCCGCGCAGGATCAGGCACGAAACTCGGTCTCGAATTGGGTGGCAAATCGCCTTTCATCATCTTTGATGATGCCGATCTCGACAGCGCTGTTGAAGGCTTGGTTGATGCGATTTGGTTCAACCAAGGGCAGGTATGCTGCGCAGGGTCACGCCTGTTGGTGCAAGACAGCGTGGCCGATGAGGTCTATGCCAAAATTCGCGCGCGGATGGCAAAACTGCGCGTGGGTGATCCACTGGATAAATCCATTGATATCGGCGCGATGGTCGATGACAGCCAAGCCGCCCGAGTGCGCGACATGGTGGCGGGTGTTGATGCATTCAGCCCTGAATGTGCCTTGCCTGAGACAGGCTGCTTTTTGCCACCGATGCTGATCACAGATCTCGGCACCGCTCACCCTTTGATGCAGGAAGAGATTTTTGGCCCCGTTCTTGTAGCCGCGCGATTTCGTACCCCTGAGGAGGCCGTGAGCCTTGCCAACAACACGCGCTATGGCCTTGCCGCGTCAATCTGGAGCGAGAATATCAGCCTTGCGCTTGATATTGCCCCGAAATTGGCAGCGGGTGTTGTCTGGGTAAATGGCACCAATATGTTTGACGCTGCCGCGCCCTTTGGCGGGGTGCGTCAGTCAGGGTTCGGTCGTGAAGGTGGGGTTGAGGGGCTGCGCGCCTATATGAAGGCACCGCTTCCGCTGACCAAAATTGAAAAACCGGTGCTACACCCTGCCCCTGCAGCGCCCAAGCAGGCCAATACACCCGCGATAGACCGCACCGCCAAACTCTACATTGGCGGCAAACAAGCGCGCCCTGATGGCGGCCATGTCATTCCGATTTGGTCAAAGTCGGGCGACATGCTTGGCCAATTGGGCCGCGGCAACCGCAAGGATATTCGCAACGCCGTTGAGGCTGCGGAAGCCGCGTCAGGATGGGGGACGATGCCAGCCCATAGTCGCGCGCAAATCCTGTATTATCTTGCCGAGAATTTGGCGGCGCGCGGACAGGAATTTGCGGAACGTCTCTGTGATCTAACAGGACAATCCAAAGCCGCCGCCAAAGCGGAGGTTGAAACAAGCCTAAGCCGCCTATTCAGCTATGCAGCATGGGCCGACAAATTCGCAGGCGAAGCGCGGGCCGTACCCTTGCGCGGCTTGGCGATGGCGCTACGCGAGGCGGTCGGTGTGATCGGCATTATAGCCCCGCAAAACGCCCCGCTCTTAGGCGCAATTTCGCTTCTGGCGCCTGCGGTCGCGATGGGGAACCGCGTGGTTCTGTTGCCCAGCTTGGAAGGTGGTCTCGCGATGACCGATTTTTATCAAGTGCTCGACACATCCGACGTGCCCGCAGGCGTGATCAACATTGTGACGGGCGACCCATCCGAGATGGCCGCAGACTTGGCGGCGCATATGGCCGTTGATGCAATCTGGAATTTCAATGCAAATATTGAAGCGTATCTCATTGACGCGAAGGCCTCTCTCAACCTCAAGCGCAGTTGGGGACTGGTAGGCTTTAAGGGCAAAAGTCCCGATTGGCGCAATCCCGCTTGTGAGGGCGCGGTATTTTTAGAAGAAGCAACCGAAGTCAAAACCGTTTGGGTTCCATACGGGGCCTGAGGACCAAACCATTTCATGACCAGCCCACGCTATACCAAGCTTATTGATAGCCTGCCCGCAAAAGTGCCGTTTGTCGGCCCCGAGGCGCAAGAACGCGCGCAAGGCTTTGACTTTGTCGCAAGGCTTGGCGCCAATGAAAGTGTTTTTGGCCCTTCGCCCAAGGCGATCGCCGCAATGCAGGCCGCAGCGCGCGATGTGTGGATGTATGGCGACCCAGAACTCCATAATTTGCGTCATGCCCTTGCAGCGCACCATAGGGTCGCGCCTGAAAACATCGTGGTGGGCGAAGGGATAGACGGGTTACTTGGATATTTGGTGCGGCTGTTGGTGGCCGAGGGGGATCCTGTCGTCACCTCGCTTGGGGCTTACCCCACTTTTCTTTACCATGTCGCGGGGTTCGGCGGGCAGGTTACAGCTGTGCCCTACAAAGACGATCACGAAGACCCTGAAGCACTGCTTGCGGCGGCGCAGGCGACCGGCGCAAAGCTGCTTTATCTTGCAAATCCCGACAATCCTATGGGCACATGGCACAAGGCCGAGGCAATCGAACGGCTTATCGCCGCGCTGCCCCCTGAGACGGTGCTAATTTTGGACGAGGCTTATGCCGATACCGCGCCCCAAGAGGCCATTCCTGCGATGGATGTCAGCCATCCCCGCGTGATCCGAATGCGCACCTTCTCCAAAGCCTACGGTCTTGCAGGGCTTCGCGTGGGTTATGCCATCGGCCATCACGAGCTGGTCCGTGCCTTTGACAAAATCCGCAACCATTTTGGGATGGGGCTTATCGCACAAGCGGGCGCTTTGGCGGCCCTAAAGGATCAAGATTATCTCAACCAGGCGGTTCAGAAAATTACCCAAGCCCGCGCCGAGATTGCCCGTATCGTGCAAGACAATGGTTTAAGACCGCTGCCCTCGGCCACCAATTTTGTCGCGGTGGATTGCGGGCGCGATGGCGCCTATGCAGCGGCGCTTCTCAAAGAGTTGACCAAGCACGGCGTATTTCTCCGCATGCCCGCGATTGCCCCGCTCAATCGCACAATCCGCATCTCATGCGGGGATGCCGCGATGTTGGCACATCTTGAGGCAGAATTGCCAAAGGCGCTTACCGCCCTTGGCTAGATCAGCCTGCTTCGCCAATGACCTCAATCGCGGCCTCTAACCCTGTTGGGTCATACGGGATCTGCATCGCCTTCATACCTGCTTGCAAACTGCCCAACAGGCCCAAAACCATATGCGCATTCACATGCCCCATATGGCCGATACGGAAAAAATCAACCGCGCGCGCAGTGTCAGGGCGCAACCCCTGCAACGGGATGCCAAGTGTCACGCCCGCCGTGGCCGTCATCCAATCGCGCATCTTTGCGCCATTCCCCGTGCCCATATCCACGGTGGTCACAGCATGCGAGCGTTTCGCAGGATCAGCAATATTGGCCGCAACAGGGCCATTCGCACCCCAACGATCTAAGGCCGCCCATACGGCACGGGCCAAAGTCGCATGGCGCGCCCAAACGGCCTCCAACCCTTCTTCATGCAAGATCATGTCCAAAGCCACACGCAACCCATAGAGGTGATGGGTCGGCGCAGTGCCGTTGAAATATTTGTAAAATTCGGTCGGATTCACACGGGGCCGCCAATCCCAATAGGGCGTCACACAATTAGCCCGTCCCCGCGCTTGATCCGCTTTTTCCGAGAAATAAACAAACCCAATCCCGGGCGGGGTCATCAAACCCTTTTGGCTGCCTGTGACCATCACATCCACGCCCCATGCGTCAAATTCAAACGCATCACAGGCGAGACAGGCGATGTTGTCAGAGAATAACAGCGCGGGGTGCCCCGCTGCATCCAAGGTCTGCCGCAAGGCCAAAATATCATTGCGCACACTGCTAGAGGTATCCACCTGCACCGCGAGAACGGCCTTGATCTCATGGGCCTTATCTGCCGCCAAGGCCTCAGCCACACGGGTCATGTCGATATCGGATTGAGGGCCAAAATCAATGATCTCGCAGTCAATACCCAAACCCGCCGCGAACTCGCCCCATCCAAGACAGAAGCGCCCCGTGCCGAGCACCAAAATCTTGTCGCCGCGCGACAGCGTGTTGCACAGCGCCGCCTCCCAGACACCATGACCATTGGCAATATAAATCGCCACATTCGCCTTTTGCGCACGACCAACCGCCTTGAGATCAGGGATCAGCCCATGCACCATTTCGACCAACTCGCCCGTGTAAATATTCGGCGCGGGACGATGCATGGCCTGCAATACGCGATCAGGCATGACCGAAGGGCCAGGAATGGCAAGATAGTGACGACCGTTGGCAAGGCTCATGGAAGTGTCCCTTTATTGAAATCGGCAAAAAGCAAGGCACAGGCTTTTGCGTCTTGGTGCAATTTCAATTACTCTCGCGGCCTTGGCAAGAGCGCAAGAATGATTAGCTCTCTGGTCAAGATAAGGGAAACAGCGCCATGACCAAAGAGCAGCCACAAAATCGTAAAATCATTGAGGTATCAGGGTCTGACCGCGAGAAATTCTTGCAAGGTTTGACCACCAATGCCCTCCCTCAAGATGCCGAAGGGCTGCGCTACAGTGCGATCCTGAGCCCGCACGGTAAGTATCTGGCTGATTTTTTCATGCTGGATCGCGGCGATCGCGTTTTGCTTGATGTGGACGGTGATTTAGCCGCACCGCTTATGCAGCGTTTGTCGATGTATAAGCTGCGCGCAGATGTGGCGCTGACCCTCTCAGATGTGACCGTGGCCGTGGGGCATGGAACCCCGCCACAAGGGGCATATGCTGATCCACGTGATCCGGCCCTTGGTTGGCGCGCCTATGACCAGTCGGGCTTGTCCAACCTATGGGATGCGGTAGGATGGAAAACTACGCGCATTGCCCATTTGATCCCCGAGCATGGGCGCGAACTGCTCCCCAATGACAGCTATATCTTAGAACTTGGATTTGAGCGGCTAAATGGCGTGGATTTCAAAAAAGGGTGCTATGTCGGCCAAGAGGTCACGGCGCGGATGAAACACAAGACCGAACTGCGCAAAGGGCTGGCGCGGGTCATGGTCAGCGGCGCAGCAGAGGAAGGCGACTTGATCACCGCAAACGGCCGCGAGGTTGGGCGGCTTCACAGCATTTCAGGGGATCAAGCACTGGCTTACTTACGTTTTGACCGCGCCGAACCCTCTATGCAGGCGGGCGCAGCCAAGGTACATTTCGTAGAATAATCAGCCGCCGATTTTATCCTGCGTGCGGTTCAGGAAATCATCGGCAGAATGGCGCTCATGCAATTGTCCCTCAAGCGAGCCGGAAATGCGATTGACCTTAACGCCGCGCTGCACAGCGGGACGAGCATAGAACCGCTCGGCCCAAGCGACCACATTTTTATATTCATGCACAGATAGAAACTCGCCCGCGTCATAGACCTCACCGCGCACTAGACGGCCATACCATGGTGCAACTGCAATATCAGCAATAGTCATTTCGCTGCCCACCATCCAATCCCGCCCTTCGAGATGACGATCAAGAACATCCAACTGGCGCTTCACCTCCATCGCGAAACGATTGATCGGGTATTCTTGCGCGAAAGGTGCATAGGCATAGAAATGCCCGAAACCGCCACCCAAATACGGCGCACTTCCCATCTGCCACATGAGCCATGACAGAAGTTCTGGCCGATCCTCTGGGCGACCCAAGAAGGACCCGAATTTTTCCGCCAAATGCATCAAGATCGCGCCCGACTCAAACACGCGCACGGGAGATTGGCCTGAATAGTCCATCAGCGCAGGAATTTTCGAATTAGGATTCAAATCAGTAAAGCCAGAGCTGAATTGGTCACCATCTTCGATACGGATCAACCATGCATCATACTCGGCTGCATGACCTGCATCGAGTAATTCCTCAAACATTACAGTGACTTTCACTCCATTAGGCGTAGCCAATGAATAAAGTTGAAACGAATGACTTCCCCGTGGCAAATCTTTTTCATGTGTAGGTCCTGCAATAGGACGGTTCAGACTTGCCCATTTCCCACCGTTTTCTTTGTCCCAAACCCAAACCTTCGGTGGGGCATATGGCGCATTTTCCGACATGATCCGTCCCTCATTTCTTGAACATAAAAAGGAACCTAACCCTTTCGGGTCAGGTTCCAAGTCACGAGATTGCGATTTTCAGGTCAACGCGCTGTCGCAGCGCCCGCAAACATGAGCATGGCTGTGGCTGCCCACATCGGGCAGAATTTTCCAACAGCGCGCACATTTTTCGCCATCCGCTTTGGCAAAGACCACACCAACCCCCTCAATTTCGGGCAAGGTGAAGGCATCCGCGGGCATCGCCTCATCGCTCAGCGTCACCGCAGAGGTGATGACCAAATCCTCGAACTGCACAGATTGCAGCGCTGCGCGCATTGCGGCATCTGCCACGTAGATCACAGGCGCGGCTTCTAGGGAGGCCCCAATCACCTTGTCACGGCGCTGCACCTCAAGCGCGGCTGTCACCACGCGGCGCGCACGGCGGATCATCGCCCATTTCGCGGCCAAGTCTGGATCATGCCACGCCGCAGGGGTGTTGGGGAAATCCACCAGATGCACTGAGGCCTCAGGGTCTTTGTTCCGCTCAAGCCATACCTCGTCCATGGTGAAGGTCAAAATCGGCGCAAGCCAAGTGGTCAGGCGTTGGAATAGGTGATCCAAAACTGTGCGCGCCGCACGGCGTTGCGCAGTATCACCATCACAATAAAGCGCGTCTTTGCGGATATCGAAGTAAAAGGCCGACAAATCAGTGGTCGCAAAATTGAACAGCGCTTGGAACACGCCTTGGAAATCATATTTCGCATAGCCTTCGCGCACGATCCGATCCAACTCTGACAAACGATGCAGGATGAACCGCTCCAACTCGGGCATATCGGCGGCTTCTGTGCGGTCGGTTTCCGTTAAGTCACCCAAGGAGCCAAGCATAAACCGCATCGTATTGCGCAAGCGGCGATAGCTGTCGGCCACGTTCTTCAAGATCTCAGGCCCGATGCGCAGATCAGCCGTATAATCTGATTGTGCCACCCATAGGCGCAGAATATCAGCGCCATATTGGTCAATCACCGCCTGTGGCGCGACCGTATTGCCCAAGGATTTGGACATTTTCATGCCCTTCTCATCGAGCGTGAAGCCATGGGTCAGAACACCGCGATAGGGTGCGCGACCGATTGTGCCGCAAGCCTGCAACATCGACGAATGGAACCACCCGCGATGTTGGTCTGTGCCTTCGAGATAGAGATGGGCAATCCCGTCCTGTGAGCCATCCTCGCGATCCCGCAAGACAAAGGCATGGGTTGAGCCAGAGTCAAACCAAACATCCAAGATATCAAAGACCTGCTCATAGGCGTCTGGGTCATATTCATCGCCCAAGAAGCGGGCTTTGGCCCCCTCTTTATACCATGCATCTGCACCCTCAGCCTCAAAGGCCTCAAGGATGCGGGCATTCACCGCGTCATCGCGCAGCAAGAAATCGGGGTCACTTGGCTGTGCATCTTTCTTGACAAAGCAACTCAGCGGCACACCCCATGCACGCTGCCGCGACAACACCCAGTCAGGGCGGGCTTCAATCATCGAATGCAGACGATTGCGCCCGGTCTGCGGTGTCCATGTCACCAATGCATCAATCGAGCGCAGCGCGCGTTCGCGGATGGTCTTGCCATAGGTGTCATCCCCGCCAATCTCGCGGTCGATGGCGGCAAACCATTGCGGGCGGTTCAGGCGGATCACAGGCGCCTTCGAGCGCCAGCTATGCGCGTCCGAGATGGTGATGCGGCGGCGGGCCAGCAGGCCGCCAAACTCAACCAGCTTGTCGATCACGGCCTTATTGGCCTTACCCGCCTTGCCGTTTTCTTCGATGACGCGAAGCCCTGCAAAGAAGGGCAGATCAGCGCGGAAGCTGCTGTCATCCAGAATATTATAGGTCATCTCAAGCCCATGCTTGAGACCGATTTGATAGTCATCATCCCCGTGACTTGGCGCGGTATGCACGAAACCCGTGCCCGCATCATCGGTGACGTGGTCGCCTACAAAAAGTTTGACCTCAAAATCCCATTCGCCATTCGCACCCTCGGCCCCATGCAGTGGGTGATGGGTGACAAGCGTGGCCAATTCATCGGCGCTGATATCGCGCAGGCGCGTGTAGTGGCCCGCCTCAAGACGCATCGCGCTAAGCGCATCCTCGGCCAGTTTATCAGCCACAAGATAGCGATCACCAACCTTGGCCCAACATTCGTCAGGGGTCCCGGTGACCTCATAGAGCCCGTAGGAAATCGAAGGGCCAAAACAGATCGCGCGGTTTTGCGGGATCGTCCAAGGGGTGGTTGTCCAAATCACGACAAAAGCACCACCAAGCGCGCCAGAATTCTGTACCTTAAATGGCACCCAAATCGCATCGGTCTGGCGGTCGTGATATTCCACCTCCGCCTCGGCCAATGCGGTCTTTTCAACGGGCGACCACATAACGGGCTTTGAGCCTTGATAAAGCGCGCCATTCATCAGGAATTTCATAAACTCGCCCGCGATCACCGCCTCAGCGTGGAAATCCATGGTGAGATATGGCTTGTCCCAATTCCCCGTTACGCCAAGGCGCTTGAACTCAGCACGCTGCACATCAATCCACCCTTCGGCAAAGCGACGGCATTCCTGGCGGAAATCGACAACGTCAATCTTATCCTTGTCTTGGCCTTTGGCGCGGTAGGCCTCCTCAATCTTCCATTCGATGGGCAGGCCGTGGCAATCCCAACCAGGAATGTAGCGCGCCTCATGGCCCATCATCTGTTGGCTACGCACAACCATATCCTTCAGCACTTTGTTCAGCGCGTGACCGATATGCAGATTACCATTGGCATAGGGGGGGCCGTCATGCAGCACGAATTGCATGCGCGGCGCACCGGCCTTAGCCGCCTCTGCCGCCTTGTCGCGCAGGCGTTGATAGACGCCAATTTTCTCCCAACGGGCCAGCCAATCAGGCTCGCGCTGTGGCAGGCCTGCGCGCATCGGAAAATCAGTTTGGGGAAGGTTCAACGTGTCTTTGTAGTCGGGAAGGTCGGCACACATGCGAAGGACGTCCTATTGGCTGAAACTGGTCACGGCAGGCCATGACCAATGAGAGTGGGAAAGAGCGGCGCGATAGCTCAAAACCTTAGTCCCGGCGGCCCTGCTGATCAGAGCGCCGGGCAGATAATTCGTAGGGAAATCTGCGTGTTCATCCGTCTCATGCTTAGCCCTATATCGCCGCCGGCGCGCGGGGTAAAGCCGCGCTTTGCGCCATCAGCCTTTTGAGCATACGAAAAGCCCAAACAGCGTTGATCAAAAGCGCACTGACAAGGCCGCCCGCTGACCAGATTAAAAATCACGATACGCCCGAGATCTTTTGGGGCGGGGGCCGTTCATCGGGCGCGGCGGATGGCGTGTCAAAAATCGTAGGCGCGTCAACGGGGGATGCGTCACCAACTCTCGGCGCTTCGTCATCCAAGATGATTGGATTTTTCCACGTGGCCATACGCCACACTCCTTACTTCTCCGTCACCCGCATGGAAGAGCATACGCAAAGAACCTTTCACAGGAACAGTAACAAAAAAGCGCGCCAAAGGGGGCGCGCTTTTGATCATCTTAACTTATGGCGGCAAAGATTAGTTCTTCGCGTAGAATTCGACCACGAGGTTCGGTTCCATCACGACTGGGTATGGCACATCGCCCAAAACAGGCGTGCGCACGAAGGTCGCGGTCATCTTGGAGTGATCGGCCTCGACATAGTCAGGCACATCACGCTCCGCCAATTGTACAGCTTCCAGAACTGTTGCCAATTGCTTGGATTTCTGACGCACCTCAACAACATCACCCTCTTTCACGCGGTAGGATGGGATGTTGACGCGCTTGCCGTTCACCAAAACATGGCCGTGATTTACGAATTGGCGGGCCGCAAAGACTGTGGGCACGAATTTGGCGCGGTAAACAACGGCGTCCAAGCGGCGCTCCAATAGGCCGATTAGGTTTTCACCCGTATCACCTTTTACACGCTCTGCTTCTGCGTAGATGCGGCGGAATTGCTTCTCGGTCAAGTCGCCATAATAGCCCTTCAGCTTCTGCTTGGCGCGCAACTGCGTGCCGAAGTCAGATAGTTTCGCCTTGCGGCGCTGACCATGCTGGCCTGGGCCATATTCGCGGCGGTTTACTGGGGATTTGGGGCGGCCCCAAATGTTTTCGCCCATGCGGCGGTCGATTTTATGCTTGGCAGACGTGCGTTTGGTCACGGCTGATCTCCTTCGTTAGAACGCCCCGGATCGGGGCTATGAAGGGCGTTGTCCTTTGCCGCTGCTCTCGCTTTGGCCGACAGGCATTCCCTTGCGGGGGCCACCAACACCAATGAAAAGACGCACCACAAACGGTGCATCAGTGGTGCGCGGGCTATAGCGGATTCCTCGCGCTGTCAAGCGCATGGGGGAAATCAAGCATAGCTTAGGCCATAAATCCCACGCGATGACCCAAAATGGGCGGACAAAATCGCAGCTTCTGCAGCACCACTGCATCACGACACAGGGGATCGTCAAGGTCGCTCGAAAAGTAAGGCAGGGGCGCGGGTCTTTGCATGAACTTACGCACGACCCGCGCCTCTTTGGCACGAAGTTGGAGAAGATCGCGGCTGGATGTCAGAACAAGGGCGGCGTCTTTGCCTTCAAGCAGGAAGGCACGACCGTGCCAGCTCCAACTCATCCCTTCAGCCATATCTTTCTTGTTATAGTCCGAGACTTCCTCGATCCGCGTCTGCGCCCAAGAAATGATGAACGCACCGCGCAACCCCATGCTCATGCGATGCCTGCCTTACTTGCCTCAATGCGTGCCGTTTATTTTTCAGCTTAGATGGCAAGCTAGCATGGGTGATTCTTTCTGTGAATCCCCTTTGGCGCGCCTTGGCAAATTTTCGCACATAGACCTAGGCTCAAGCGTTGGGTTTAGAAATTCCATCCAAGACTAACCGACTCAACAACCTGCACCGTGGTTTGGCTGGCAAATTCGGGCGCGAGATAGGTCACCCCATAAAAGGCAGTATAGCCGTTTTGGCCAAAGGCGAGCGCACAATAAACCTGACGGGGCCAGATTACGACCAGCCGCATTTACAAGGCAGTAAATAATAAAATTGTGTCTAGAATTTGTTTACGAATTTGTTGTGTTATCTATAGGGCCTTAGCCACATTTTGAATAACCACAATCAGTGCAAGTCATGCACCCCTCGCTCATCCGCATCGCAGAAGACCCACAGGAATTGCACTCAGCAGCCCCTGTGCCGCCTGCGCCCAAATCATAGACCTCGGCGGTGGGGTCGGTTTTCAACCCCATCCCCTCGCCCGAAATAAACCCGATTGCGATCAGATGCCGCTCGATAACACCGCCAATCGCCGCCAAGATGGAGGGCACATATTTACTCCCAATCCATGCCCCCCCGCGCGGATCAAACACGGCTTTGAGTTCCTCCACCACGAAACTCACATCACCACCACGGCGGAACACAGCCGACATCATCCGAGTCAACGCCACTGTCCACGCGTAATGCTCCATATTCTTGGAGTTGATAAACACCTCAAACGGCCTGCGATGACCGCTGAGCACTACATCATTGATCGTGATATAAATCGCGTGCGGGCTATCGGGCCATTTCAGTTTATATGTATTGCCCTCTAGGGTCTGCGGCCGCTCTAGCGGCTCGGAGATATAAACCACTTCGCCCGAAGAGGCCTCGCGCGCAATTGCGCCATCTGGCTTTGCTTCTGCTTCAGAAACACTCAGGACACTGCCTGTAACATCATTGGGGCGATAAGTAGTGCACCCCTTACAGCCCATTTCATATGCCTGCAGATAGACATCCTTGAAGGCCTCAAAGCTGATATCTCTCGGCACGTTGATGGTTTTCGAGATGGAACTATCAACCCATTTCTGTGCGGCTGCCTGCATGCGCACGTGATCGGCAGGAGCAAGGGTTTGGGCATTTACGAAAAACGCGGGCAATTCCGCATCACCCCGTTTCTCGCGCCAAAGTTTGACCGCGTAATCGGTCACCTCCTCCTCGCTGCGCGATCCGTCCCGCTGCAAGACTTTACGCGTGTAGCTATAGGCAAAAACGGGCTCAATCCCAGAGGAAACATTTCCCGCATAAAGGCTGATGGTGCCTGTCGGTGCAATCGAGGTCAAAAGCGCGTTGCGGATGCCATCTTTGGCAATCGCCTCCCGCAAATCTTGATCCATTTGCGCCATATTCCCCGAAGCCAAGAACGCTTCGGCGTCAAACAAGGGGAATGCACCTTTTTCACGCGCCAATTCCACCGAAGCCCAATAGGCCGCATGGGCAATTTCCTTCATCCAAATCTCGGACTGTACCACTGCGTCATCGGCCCCATAGCGCAGGCCAAGCATCAAAAGGGCATCGGCCAAACCCGTAACACCCAAACCAATACGCCGCTTTGCTTGAGCCTCACGGGCCTGCGCCTCAAGTGGAAAACGGCTAGTATCAACCACATTATCCATCATCCGCACAGCGACCCGCACCAAATCCTTAAGCGAATCTAGATCAAGGGCCGCATCCGCCTCGAAGGGCGCGCGCACGAGCCGCGCAAGGTTAACAGAGCCAAGCAAACACGCCCCATAGGGCGGCAAGGGTTGTTCGCCGCACGGGTTGGTTGCAGCAATGGTTTCGCAATAGGCCAGATTATTGGATTCGCTGATACGATCGATAAAAATCACACCAGGCTCGGCGTAATCATAGGTCGATTGCATGATCCAGTTCCACAAGTCACGCGCCTGCACAGTGCGGTAGACCTTGTCGTCAAACACCAATTCCCAAGGCCCGTCCGCTTTGACCGCCTCCATAAAGGCATCCGTGACGAGAACAGAGACATTGAACATCCGCAACCGCGCCGGATCAGATTTGGCCGTTATAAAATCTTCAATATCTGGATGGTCGCAGCGCATCGTTGCCATCATCGCGCCGCGGCGCGAGCCAGCCGACATGATCGTGCGGCACATAGAATCCCAAACATCCATGAAACTCAACGGGCCAGAGGCATCTGCGGCCACACCCTTAACATCCGCACCTTTGGGTCGAATGGTTGAGAAATCATAGCCGATCCCGCCCCCCTGCTGCATAGTCAAAGCTGCCTCTTTGAGCATGTCAAAAATGCCGCTCAGACTGTCGGGGATTGTGCCCATGACAAAGCAATTGAAGAGCGTAACGCTGCGCCCTGTTCCAGCACCTGCCGTGATGCGGCCTGCTGGTAGATATTTGAAATCCTCAAGGGCTTCGTAGAATTTTTCCTCCCAATAGGCAGGGTCTTTTTCCACCGAAGCCAAAGCCCGCGCAATCCGCCGCCATGTATCTTCAACCGTGCAGTCAATGGCTGTGCCATCCACCTCTTTGAGACGATATTTCATATCCCAAATTTGTTCAGCAATTGGGGCGGCAAAACGAGACATAGCGCAGACTTTCACGATCAGATGGGGAAACACAAACTAGGGACCTTAGCGCAAGCGGTCAACTTGAACCTTGCGAAAAACATCATACCATACCTTCATGGACTTTGGGGAAGAGATATGAGCAGCACTATAAATTTGGTCAAATTATGTGTCGGCGCCGAAGAGGTGCAGGATCTGTTGGACTGGCAAAAGAACCCGCGCGCCTTGGGGCCATCGGGCCTGCCGCGCCATGTGACACGGATGTGGCCCAAGCGTGAGGCAGAAATTCTTGCAGGCGGATCGCTTTATTGGGTGTTCAAAGGATTGATCCTGTGCCGCCAAAAGATCTTAACCCTAGAGGAGGTAGATCGCGGCGATGGGATCAGACGCTGCGGCATCGTTTTGGAACGGGAAGTAACCCGCGTGACACCGACGCCAAAACGCCCGTTTCAAGGATGGCGCTACCTCAAACCCGCAGACAGCCCCCGCGACTTAAATGCGAATCGCGCAGAAGAAGAAAATTTGCCGCGTGAATTGCAAACCGCTTTGGCTGAAATCGGCGTACTTTAAATTGATAGCTTAGCCTTCAGCCCATCCAAGGCTGCGCGGGCACCATCCGTCCAATCCGCACCGCGCGCGCGAAATAGCATCGCTTGACTGCGCAGGATCATCCCATCTGATAGGATTTTGAGGTTATTGGCCCGCAGGGTTTCCCCAGTTGAGGTGATATCAGCAATTAATTCCGCCGTGCCATGCGCCACAGTGCCCTCAGTCGCCCCTTGACTGTCGACCAATTGATAATCGGCAACACCAGCACCACGCAGATAGTCCCGCACAAGACGATGGTATTTCGTGGCGATCCGCAGACGCATCCCATGGGCCTCACGGAAATCTGCGGCAACGGCATCAAGATCATCCACACAATCCACATCAATCCAACACTGAGGCACGGCCAAAACCAGATCCGCAAAACCAAATCCCAGCTCGGCCAATTCTTCGACCGACTGATCCCATGCAGGGATTTTTTCACGCACAAGATCGGTGCCCGTCACGCCCAAATGGATGCGGCCCGCTGCCATTTCGCGCGGAATTTCTCCCGCAGACAGCAACATCAACTGCATATCCGCACCCGAAACTTCGGCGGCGTAATCGCGCTCTGAGCCTGCGCGGCGCATCTCAACCCCGCGCGCCGCAAACCAATCAAAGGTCTTTTCCATCAATCGCCCCTTCGAGGGCACCGCAATACGCAAAGTCATAAGCTGCCCCCTTGGCGCGATACGCCTTGCAGCAATTCGGGACGGATGACCCCACCTATGGCGGCAATTTCACGGCCATTGCCCAAGATTTTCGTCAGCGCATCATAGCGTCCACCTGTGGCAATGGGGGGCATATGAGGGTCAGATTCGTTGAAAAAGCCAAACACAAACCCATCATAATATTCCATATTCGTCCGACCGTAGGAGGCCTCGAACCACAGGTCATCCACAGCGACACCTGCGGCAGACAGCGCCTCAATGCGGCGCAACAGGACCGAAATAGCGCTCTCGATCTGCGGCAAATCCACCCTCAAATCCTGCAAGTGTGCAACTGCGTTTGGCAAAGTTTCGCGCAAGGACAAGACCCGCTCCAAGGCTTCGGCCTGTGTCGCCGAAATACTGGGCGTATCATAATCCTCGGCCAAGGCGCGCATACGGCGCAACACATCGGCAGGGCTGCGCAGCCCACTCCAATTTTCGGTGGCATCAATCATGGCTTCAGGCGCCGAAACCACCATCTGGGCAATCAATGCCGCACGGGTGGCAGGAGCATCAATGCGGCCTGCAAAGCGATCCAGCAAGCGTCGAAAACGGCGGGGTCGCCACACATGCCGCCGCAAGGCGCGTTTGCGTCGCTCGGTCGTATCAAGAGCAGATATTGCGGCCAAAACCACGCCAATATCGCCTATGACTGCACGCAGGCCATAAGGGGCAAGCAACGCGGCAAAGAGCGCAAAGACTTCGGCATCTGCGCGCGCAGGGTCATCACGATCAAACAGCTCATATCCCACTTGCAGATATTCGCTCGCCCGGGCGGGACTGGCCTCCTGTTTGCGGAAAACCTCGCCCATATAGCTATAACGCGCAGGCTCCGCCCCGTCCGCCATATGGCGCTGTACCACGGGCACGGTGAAATCGGGTCGCAGCATCATTTCGCCGCGATTGGGGTCATGCGTGACATAGGCCCGTGCACGAATATCTTCGCCATAAAGATCAAGCAGCATGTCAGCAGGCAGCAAATGATCGGCCTCAAAGGCCACGGCACCCGCGGCTTGAAAAGCCGCAAAGAACCGCTCCGCCTCCGAACGAATAGCCGCTTTTTGGCTCATACCTGACGCTCCAATATGGCGCGAATTTCAGCGACCAGATCACCACGCGCCACTTCACGCTGCGCAGGTTGCGCCTTCCATTCCTCGAGGCTTGCATTGGCGGCAATCTCAGCCCCTAGGATCAAATCCTTGATCTGAACCAAGCCGCGCGCGGCCTCGTCCGAACCTTGGATGACCGCAACAGGGCTTTCGCGTTTATCTGCATATTTCAACTGATTGCCAAAATTCTTGGGGTTGCCCAAATAAACCTCAGCGCGGATGCCTGCATTGCGCAACTCAGTCGCCATGGCTTGATAATCTGCCATGCGGTCACGATCCATGACCGTCACTACGACAGGCCCCTGCATCTCACCGCTGCTCCGCCCTTTGGCGCGCAATGCGGCCAAGAGGCGATCAACCCCTATGGACACACCCGTTGCAGGCACATCTTGCCCCGTAAAGCGTTTGACCAAATCGTCATAACGTCCGCCGCCTGCAACAGACCCAAATTGACGCGGGCGGCCTTTGTCATCCAGAATCTCAAAGGTCAATTCCGCCTCAAACACGGGGCCAGTATAGTAGCCAAGGCCACGCACCACCGAAGGGTCTATCACGATGCGGTCGGGGCCATAGCCTTGCGCATCAAGAAGTGTGGCAATGGTTTCAAGTTCGGCCACCCCAGCCTCACCAACAGCCGATTTGCCAATCAGCTTGCGTAGCATCACCAAGGTCTCAGCATTGCTGTCTGCGCGCGCCAACAGGAATGCCACGATCTGATCTGCCGCCGCCGCATCAAGCCTCACACCATCAATATAGGCCCCAGACTCATCTAAGCGGCCCTTGGTCAGCAATTGAACCACGCCTTCGCGGCCCACTTTGTCAAATTTATCAATCGTGCGCAGCACAGCTTGGCGGGTAGCTTCATCTTCGGGTGACAATCCAATGGTCGCCAAAACCCCGTCCAAAACCTTGCGGTTATTCACCCGCACCACATAATCGCCACGCGGAATACCCACGGCCTCAAGAGTGTCCGACAGCATCGCGCAAATCTCGGCATCTGCTGCAACGCTGGCCGCGCCGACAGTATCAGCATCGCATTGGTAGAACTGGCGGAAGCGCCCCGGCCCTGGCTTTTCATTGCGCCAAACGGGGCCAAAGGTGTAGCGGCGATAGGGGCTTGGCAAATCATTACGATATTGCGCCGCTACACGGGCCAAGGGGGCGGTCATGTCATAGCGCAGCGCAACCCAACCGCCGTCTTCCTCCTCCTGCCAAGCAAAAACGCCCTCATTTGGGCGATCCGTGTCAGGCAGGAATTTTCCCAAGGCCTCCACGGTTTCCACGGAAGATGTCTCAAGCGGATCGAAGCCATAGCGCTGATAGGTTTCCGCAATTTTGGCGAGCATCTCTTGTCGCTCCAACACCTCCGCGCCGAAGTAATCTCGAAATCCACGCGGCGTCTCTGCCTTAGGGCGGGGCTGTTTTTTCTCTTTTGCCATAAACATATCCTCGATCTCGCGCGTGGTGTAGCGCCCTCGCGTCAAAGGGGCAAGAGAGGGGTGGTCATGGGGCCCTTGCAAAGGTAAGTTTGCGAGCCGAACGTACTGACACGATCACAGATAAGGATCATAGGCTCCATGAGCGCCTCTCGCGATGATTTGGAAATGCATTTGGCCCATCTCACCCGTACAGTCGATGACCTCTCGGAGGTGGTCGCGCGCCAAGATCGGGAAATCACCCGTCTCACTGCCCGTGTTGAAATGCTGATGCAGCGTGAGACAGATGGTGAAGCCGCAGGCGATATGCCCGCCGCCAATCAAAAACCGCCCCATTGGTGAGGGTCAGACCTCTTCCACCGCGATGACACCGCCCAAAGATTTCAGCGCCCCTTTGATGGCGGGATTGATGGGGTAATCCTCTCCCAAGAGGACTTCGACCTCACCCGGAAGATCGGCGGCTGTCAGGTATAATTGAATTGGGCCCGTCACCCGCGATGCATTGGTCTTTTTGGCCTCGCCCAAAACATTGGCCAATTGCGGCAAAGCGGTCGCGTCCTCGACAAAAACCCTCAAGCCTGTAGCCCCGCCTTGTGCGGCCACCGCATCAATGGGCTGCACCGCGCGCGCAAGGAGTTTTAATTGCTCTGCTTCATAGGTGGCCTCAACGGTCAGAACCACATTCTGGCCCGCCTCCAACAAATGCCGCGCAGACTCGAGCAGGTCAGAGAACACTGTGACTTCGTAAAGGCCCGTTGGATCAGAAAGACCCACAAAGGCAAAGCGAGTGCCGCGTTGGCTTTTGCGCTCTTGCTTGACCGCAACTGCCCCTGCCAATTTGGTGACGAAAGCCCCCCCTTGCACCCGCGCCTCGACCTCACGCAACGACAAGCAGCCTGAGCGTTTCAAGCTTGGCATATATTCATCCAAAGGATGGCCAGATAGATAGAAACCAACAGCCTGATGCTCTTGGGAAAGCCTTTCATTGAGCAACCAATCTGGCGGATTAGACAGGCGCGGTTCAGGCAAATCATCGCCCCCTTCCCCAAATAGAGAGGTCTGGTTCGAAGATTTTTGATCATGAATTGCAGCAGAATAGGCGACCAGCGCATCCAAACTGTCAAACACGCGGCGGCGGTTCACATCCAGCTCGTCAAAGGCGCCTGCGCGCGCCAACATCTCAAGCGGCCGCTTGCCCACTCGTTTCAAATCAACCCGCCGTGCGAAATCAAAGAGCGATGCAAAGGGCTGATCCCCGCGCCCTTCAACGATCAGGCGCATCGCATCGACACCGACATTTTTCAAGCCACCCAAGCCATAGACCACGCGCCCTTCGGACACAGAGAACGTAGCAACCGAGCGATTAACGCAAGGCGGCACGATCTCGATGCCAAGGCGACCCACCTCTTGACTATAGATGGATAGCTTATCCGTCAGGTGGATATCACAATTAATCACCGCAGCCATGAATTCGACAGGGTGGTTCGCCTTGAGCCAAGCGGTTTGATAACTGACAACCGCATAAGCGGCAGCGTGCGATTTGTTGAAGCCGTAATTGGCGAATTTTTCCAGAAGGTCGAACACTTCTTCTGCCTTGGCCTTGTCAACCCCATTTGTCTTTGCCCCTTCCACGAATTTCGGGCGTTCGGCATCCATGGCCTCTTTGATCTTCTTACCCATGGCGCGGCGCAGCAAATCCGCACCGCCAAGGCTATAGCCCGCCATGACCTGCGCAATCTGCATCACCTGTTCTTGATATACGATAATGCCTTGCGTCTCTTCGAGGATGTGATCAATCAACGGATGGATCGAGGCACGCTCTTTGATCCCGTTTTTCACCTCGCAATAGGTTGGGATATTCTCCATTGGGCCTGGGCGATACAACGCCACAAGGGCCACGATATCTTCAATGCGGGTGGGGCGCATACGCCTCAGGGCATCCATCATGCCCGAGCTTTCTACCTGAAACACCGCAACCGTCTTGGCCGAGGCATAAAGCGCATAGGTCGCTTCATCATCTAGTGGGATCGCGTTGATCTGGTTTTCTGCCCCCTCAGGCGGTTGATACAGCGCGTGCCCATCTGGCGCGATATGCAAATCACGGCCCGATGAACGGATCAGATCAATCGCATTTTGCACCACAGTCAGGGTTTTCAGACCAAGAAAATCGAATTTCACCAGCCCCGCAGGTTCCACCCATTTCATATTAAACTGGGTCGCAGGCATATCGGAGCGCGGATCTTGGTAAAGTGGCACCAACTCGTCCAACGGGCGGTCACAGATCACTACGCCCGCGGCGTGGGTTGAGGCATTGCGCAAAAGCCCCTCGACCTGTTGGCCATAATCCAAAAGCCGCGCGACCACTTCTTCGGCCTGAGCCTCCTCGCGCAAGCGCGGCTCATCTGCCAAGGCTTTTTCGATGCTCACGGGTTTAACCCCCTCAACAGGGATCATTTTTGACAGGCGATCCACCTGACCATAGGGCATTTGCAAAACTCGCCCAATATCGCGCACGGCCGCCTTGGACAACAGCGCACCAAAGGTGATAATCTGACCCACGCGGTCGCGGCCATATTTCTCCTGCACATATTGGATCACCTCCTCGCGGCGATCCATGCAGAAGTCGATATCGAAATCAGGCATTGAGACGCGTTCAGGATTTAGGAAGCGCTCAAAAAGCAAGCTGTACCTCAGAGGATCAAGGTCGGTAATGGTCAAGGCATAGGCCACAAGGCTGCCTGCACCCGACCCGCGCCCAGGCCCAACTGGGATGTCATGCTCCTTAGCCCATTTGATGAAATCGGCCACGATCAGGAAATAGCCCGGGAAGCCCATCCCCTCGATGATGTCCAATTCAAAATCGAGGCGCTTTTGATATTCCTCAACTGATGCCGCATGCGGGATCACCGCAAGGCGGGCTTGCAGGCCTTCATTGGCCTGACGGCGCAGTTCTTCAACCTCGTTCTCGGCAAAGCGCGGCAAGATTGGGTCATGGGTGCGCGCGCGATAGGCGCAGCGCTGTGCAATCTCGACCGTGTTTTCAATCGCCTCGGGCAGATCAGCGAAGAGTGTCACCATCTCTTCGGGGGTTTTGAAATAATGCTGAGATGTTAGGATACGGCGTGGTTCTTGTTGATCGACATAGGCCCCTTTCGCAATGCAGATCAACGCATCATGCGCCTCATACATTTTTGGTTTGGGGAAATAGACGTCATTGGTCGCCACAAGGGGCAGGCCCATCTTATAGGCCATTTCAATCAAATGCGGCTCGCTCAGCGCCTCTGCCTCGGGCAGACCCTGATCTATGGGGTGGCGCTGTAATTCAACATAAAGCCTATCCCCAAAGATCTCAGCCAATCGCGCCATCAATCCTTCGGCTTTGGCAATTTGCCCTGCAGAAAGCAGCGCGCCAAACGGCCCCTCAGGGCCACCAGAAAGACAGATCAACCCCTCATTATGCGCCGCCAATTCATCAAGGGTGACATGGGGAATTTGGCCATCACCGCGCAGGTAGAAATGCGAATTCAGCTTTAATAGGTTCATATAACCCTGATGCGATTTCACCAAAAGAACGATGCCGCGCGGGGGGCGCGGTTTCTCGCCCTGCGCCGCCGCCTCATAGGCCAAATCAATCTGGCACCCCAATATCGGCTGCACACCTGCCTTGACCGCATATTCGGAAAACTCAAGCGCGCAGAACATGTTGTTGGTGTCAGTCACTGCGACAGCAGGCATGCCCGCATCGGCCACAAGTTGCGGCAAAGCTTTGATCCGCATCGCCCCTTCAAGCAGCGAATATTCGCTATGCACGCGCAAATGGATGAATCGAAGCTTTGACATAAGCCCAACCTATGAAATGCGCGCCGAGCAGAAAAGCAAAAAAGCCGCCTGCATCTCCAAAAGGATGCAGACGGCCTTTACGGGAGGAACCCCGTCTCGATCAGGCTGGATCAGCCATCCACGCGGATCGTGACGTTCTTCGGATCATAAGGGCTGTCTTCGGTAATTTCCGCATCATAAAGCGCGCCCATGATCATCACTTTCAGCTTTTGCCCAACCTGCGCATAATCAGGTTTCACATAGCCCATGCCGATCTGTTTTCCGAAATGCACAGAATAGCCACCTGATGTCAGACGCCCAACACGGGTTTCGCCATCAAACAAGGCTTCGCGCCCCCATGGATCAGCATCCTGCGGCCCGTCTATCAACAGTGTCACACATTTAGAGCGGATACCCTTATCAAGCATTGCTTGCTTGCCGTGGAACTCCTTTGAGAGATCAACGAAGCGATCCAAGCCCGCCTCCAATGGCGTTGCATCACGGCCGAGCTCATTGCCAAAGGCACGATAGGATTTCTCCTGACGCAGCCAGTTCTGCGCACGCGCACCAACCAGCTTAAGCCCATGCTTTTCACCCGCAGCCATAAGTTGATCCCACAGGTGATTTTGCATCTCAATCGGATGGTGTAATTCCCAACCCAACTCACCCGTGTAGGCCACACGCGCGGCGCGCACAGGCACCATGCCCAGCTCGATGTCGCGCACAGCTAGCCATGGTGAACGCTTGTTCGAGAGACGTGTTTCTGGCTCTGCGTCACGGACGAGCTCGTTCAAGATCGCGCGGGAAGTTGGCCCCGCAAGGGCAAAGACGCCCCATTTCGTGGTCACATTATCGACCGCAAACCAATTGCCTGTGCTTTGGGTTTTGGCCCAGAAATCTTCTTCGGCTTTGCGCAGATAATCTCCGTCATAGGCCTCCCACGCGCCTGCAGAAACGAGGTAATAATCATTCTCAGAAATACGCATGATTGTGTATTCGGTGCGGGTCGTGCCTGCATCGGTCAGCGCATAGGTCAGGTTAATCCGTCCCACTTTGGGCAATGCGTTACAGGTAAACCAATCCAAGAATGCAGTCGCCCCAGGCCCGAACACACGATGCTTCGCAAAGGCTGTTGCATCAATCAGACCTGCGGTTTTACGGATCGCTTCAGCTTCCTCACGGGCAAAGTTCCACCATCTGCCGCGGCGGAAACTGCGCGCATCATGGTCGAAATGAGACGGCGCATCTTTGGGGCCGTAGTAATTTGGACGCTCAAATCCGTTCACACAGCCAAATTGCGCGCCAAGCGCCTTTTGGCGATCATAGGCAGGGCCTGTGCGCAAAGGACGGCAGGCTTCGCGCTCTTCGTCAGGGTGGTGCAGAATATAGACATGCGCATAGCATTCTTCATTTTTGCGCGCGGCATATTCGGTCGTCATCCAATCTTGGCCGTAACGCTTGGGGTCAAGGCTGGCCATATCGATTTCGGCCTCACCTTCGACCATCATCTGCGCCAAGTAATAGCCAGTACCACCTGCCGCAGTGATGCCGAAGCTGAAACCTTCAGCCAACCACATATTCCGCAGACCAGGCGCAGGGCCAACCAATGGGTTCCCATCCGGCGTGTAGCAGATCGGGCCATTGTAATCGTCTTTCAGACCCACTGTCTCACTGGACGGGATGCGGTGGATCATGGACATATATTCTTCTTCGATCCGCTCCAGATCGAGCGGGAAGAGATCCGCGCGGAAACTGTCGGGCACAGCATATTTGAAGCAGGCAGGTGCGCCTTCTTCATAGGGCCCTAGGATCCATCCGCCGCGTTCTTCGCGCACATACCATTTTGCATCTGCATCGCGCAGAACGGGATGCTCAGGCGCGCCATTCTGGCGGAACGCCACCAGTTCTGGATCAGGCTCCGTGACGATATATTGATGCTCGACTGGGATGGCGGGGATTTTAATGCCCAACAATTTCGCTGTGCGCTGCGCATGGTTTCCTGTTGCAGTCACAACATGTTCGGCAGTGATCACTTGGGTTTCTTCAGACGGAACCAAATTGCCGCCCTTTTCTACCATCTTGGTGACGGTGACGCGCCATGCGTCGCCTGTCCATTCATAGCCATCAACTTGCCATTTGCGCTCGATGATCACGCCCCGCTGGCGTGCGCCCTTGGCCATGGCCTGGGTCACGTCTGCAGGGTTGATATAGCCGTCAGTCGGGTGGAACAGCGCCCCTTTGAGATCTTCGGTACGCACAAGCGGGTAGCGGTCTTTAATCTGCGCAGGCGTCAACCACTCGTAGGGGATACCAACCGTCTCAGCGGTGGATGCATAAAGACGGAACTCATCCATACGTGCATCGGTCTGCGCCATGCGCAAGTTACCGACCACAGCAAACCCTGCGTTGAGGCCTGTCTCTTCTTCCAACGTCTTATAGAATTTCACAGAATAGTCGTGAATATGGCTGGTTGCGTAGCTCATGTTGAACAAGGGCAAAAGTCCAGCCGCGTGCCATGTCGAGCCAGAGGTCAATTCGTCCCTCTCCAACAGCATCACATCCTGCCATCCCACTTTGGCAAGATGATAGGCAATAGATGCGCCAACGGCACCGCCGCCGACAACCAAGGCTTTGACATGTGTCTTCATGATATCCGCTCCCGCGCGTGATCTGTGGTTGTCCCCTCTTGCCAGAGGTCAAGCCGCACGGCCTCGCCCGCCCGACCGAAAAAAGACAGAAAACGACATCTGCGACACAGGCCACATAATCAACAAAAAAAAGGCCCCTCTCAGGAGGCCTTTTTCATAACTTTTGCCTTCTAAGCATACCAGCTTAGTGCAGGCGGCTTTCCACTTCAGCGATGGCTGCATCAATGCGCTTGTTCGCTTCGGTCGTAGTGGTGCTATCGGCTAAAATCTTGGCCGCAGCCGCAATCGCAACATCCACGGCACGGTTGCGCAGTTCATGGGTCGCTTTTTCCTCAGCACTCGTGATCTGCTCCTCGGCAGCCTTTAGACGGCGCGCGATGGATTGCTTAAGGTCTTCTTTGGCAGCATCGGCAGCCAACCGGGCCTCTTCGCGGGCGTGATCAATAATGCGCTGAGATTGTTCAGCCCCTTCATGGCTTTTACGCTCGTAGGCCGCCAGAACGGCTTGAGCCTCATCCCGTAGGTTGCGGGCCTCATCCAATTCGGAACGGATGGTTTCCGCGCGATCATCCAACATCTTGAGGATCATCGCAGGCACGTTGAAATAGAACAACAGCGCCAAGAACAAGATAAAGCCAATCAGCACCACGTAATTGGTGTTGAAGAAAGACGCAAAGCCATAATCACCACCTGCTGCAAACGCAGGTGCCGCGATTAGGGTCAGGGCAGATGTTGCCAATGTCGCGTAACGCAGGGTCATGGCTTATCCTTTCATCCGCTCTGCAATGGCCGCTTTCAGCGCCTTGGCATCGGGCTTGCCGCCACCAAGAGCTGTTACAATCTCGGCTGTCGCATCTTTTGCGACCGCTTCGATGTTTTTCACAGCGCCTGCGCGGATCTCACCGATACGCACTTCAGATTCTTTTGCCTTCGCAGCGATCTGCGCATCCGCCTTTGCAGTGGCGTCCGCCAATTCAGCCGCGATTTCGCTGCGGGTCTGGGCGATGATATCTTGCGCTTGCGCGCGCGCATCTGCGAGGGCTTTGTTATAGGCCTCTTCCGCTTGAGCAGCTCTGGCTTTCAGTTCTTCAGCAGCGGCAATGTCCTTTGCAATCGCGCCTTGGCGGTCTGCCAAAACGGATGCAACGCGGGGCAACGCCACGCGGCTCAAGATCAAATAAACGACCACCAGTGTAACCACGAGCCAGAAAATCTGGTTCGGGAAGGTGGAGAAGTCGAGTTGCGGCATACCCCCCGAGGCGGCTTCACCACCATGGGCTGCACTGGCAACGTTGTGGGCAGTCTCTGCCATCATGTCCTCCTGGAACCGGTGATTACACTGGGCCGCTGTGGCGCGCTGCGCGCAAAGCGACCCAGCCGTAAGGATGGTTCGTTAAAGGCTTAGACTGCGAACATCAGCAGAAGTGCCACGAGGAACGCGAAGATCCCCAAAGCTTCTGCGAACGCGATACCGATGAAGAGCGTTGCGGTCTGACCTGCAGCTGCAGATGGGTTACGCAAAGCACCTGCGAGGAAGTTGCCTGCAACATGGCCCACACCGATCGCTGCTGCGCCAGAGCCGATAGCGGCAAGGCCTGCACCGATGAATTGACCGAGTTCTGCGATATTGCCTTCCATTTCCGTTTCTCCTTACGTTGGAATTGGCTGAATAGATGTCCTGAACCGTGATCCGCTTAGTGGTGCGGATGCAGCGCGTCTTTCAGATAGACGCAGGTCAGGATGGTGAACACATAGGCTTGGATCACGGATACGAGCACTTCGAGCCCGTAGATCGCGACAATGCCCAAGATTGGGGCGAAGGCCGCGGCGCCCATCGCGCCAGCGAAACCTGCAAACACTTTCAAAACTGCGTGGCCCGCCATCAGGTTGCCCGCAAGACGGATTGAGTGGCTGACGGGGCGCACGAAGTAAGAAATCAATTCGATGATGGCAAGGATCGGGCGCAGCGCCAAAGGCGCGGAACTGACCCAGAACAGGCTGAGGAAGCCTGCGCCGTTCTTGACGAAACCCACCAAGGTCACTGTCAGGAACACCGCCGCCGCCAAAATCGCGGTCACCGCGATATGCGATGTGGTGGTAAAGCTCATCGGGATCAGGCCCAAGAGGTTCGACAGCAAGATGAACATGAACAGGGCGAAAATGTAGGGGAAGAAGGGCAGCGCATCTTTGCCTGCAACATCTTCGACCATTTTACGTACGAAGCCATAGATCAACTCAGCAACCGACTGGCCGCGCGATGGAACCACGGCGCGACCGCGCGTGCCCATAACCATCAAAGCCACAATCGCGATAACGCAGAGCGCCATCCAGAGCGTGGAATTGGTCGGCGTGTACCAGTTCAGCGTGTCACCAAACAATGGGGAGATGACGAATTGATCCATCGGGTGGATCGCCAAGCCGCCTTCGTAATCGTCTAGAAGACCCAAGACGAAAAGCACAGCCGCGATGGCCAAAAGGACAAATGCAATCGGCTTGCCCAAATTGGAGGGCTTGTTCTGATCAGAATTCGTTACATCCGAAGCCACGGTGTATCCCCTTATTTTGTGCCGCCCGCATCCGCGTTTTCGCGGGCTTGGGCTTGGTTCTGAAGCTCTTGCGCAGATCGGATCATCGTTTTGACCCCAGCCACAAAGCCCAGCAATGTAAAAACGACCATCAGCCAAGGGCGCGTGCCCAAGAGGCTATCCAAGCCCCAGCCTATGCCAACACCGATCAACAATCCGCTGACCAGTTCAATCACCATCCGCCACGCGTGCTGCGCTTGGGAATAATGCCCCCCCATCGGTGGCTTCTTGTCAGCTTCGCGCGACCGAATGCTCGCCAGTTTTTCTTCCAACGCCTTCAGGCGATCAGGATTCGGCGATGGCTCGGTCATGTGCAAAGCACCTTCAGAAAACGCCCCTCGGGTGTCGCGCGGAACCTAAGAACAGGCCGCGCCAGAGTCAACGAAACTTTGCACCCGCAGAGAAATGCATAAACTATTGAATATAAATCAATAAAATGACCTGCGACAAGTTGGTCAAATCCATTCGTCAGACGGCCTGCGGCAATTTTCGACAATTTCCCATATTCAACCAAATGGTTGACGATTGCCGCGGAAGGCAGGATAGGATGCCAATATGAGCGCCAGTTCCCTAGATCTGACCTTTGCTGCCTTGGCAGACCCAACCCGCCGCGCGATCTTGTCAATGCTGCTCGAAGATGACATGGCCGTGACCGATGTGGCGGAACCCTTTGAGATGTCTCTGGCAGCGATCTCAAAGCACCTCGCCATCCTTGCCCATGCGGGACTGATTGCCCAAGAAAAGCGGGGACGGGTCAAGTGGTGCAAACTCGAGCCTGACGCGCTCCGCGCCGCAAGTGTTTGGATGCAGGGGTTTGGTCAATTCGAACCCATCCACCTAGACGAGTTCGAAGCCTTTCTCGCCCGCGAATTGGATGGGGCTGATACGCAGGGCGGTTAAACCGTCCCTACGATATTTTTGGCGTTATCTTTAAGATAGGCCAAAACGCGCTGCACCTTTGGGCTGCGATGCAAATCGACATGGGTGACCAACCAGACAGAAGAATTCCATTCGTCCAGTGAGGGCATCACCTCAACCAAGTCTGCATTTTGCTCAAGGGCAAAGGCGGGCGCGAAGCCTATGCCGATCCCCGCATGAACGGCCTCAATCGCACTCCCGAAATCGGAGGCCCGAAACACGATTGCATCTTCAGGCACGTGATCCTTGAGCCATCTTAAAAACGGCGCGCGGCTATCGGCTTGAGTGGTTGCCACAAAGCGATGCTGCGCTGCTGTTTCTAGACTGAATGGCCCGTGCTGTTCGAGATAGGACTTGGTTGCGCAAAGACGCGCCCTGAGCGTGAAGAAGGGCTGCACGACATTATCAGGCTCCGATGGGGCAGACCCTGCGCGAATGGCAATATGCGCCTCGCCCAATTCCATCCGAAAGACGCGCTCATCCGTCACCAAACGAATGCGCAAATCTGGATGATCGTTTTGTAATTCCGCCAATGCGGGCATCAACAACTTCGCCACGAAGCCAAGCGCGGTCAGCACCAATTCCCCCGACAGCGTATCGCCCTGCCCTGCAATACGCGAGGCCAATTGTGAAAACCGCGCTTCAGTTTCAGCGGCAGTCGCAAGCAAATCCTGCCCTGCCTCGGTGGGGGTGTAGCCGCGTGCATGGCGATGGAACAACCGCACCCCAAGACGCCCTTCAAGAGCGTCTATATGCCGGATCACTGTAGCATGATGCACCGATAAATAATCTGCGGCCCCAGACACTGTGCCCAGTCGTGCCACATGATAGGCCGTGCGCACCTCATCCCATGCATCCATCATCGCACCCGTCACTTGCCGCGCAAACGATCACGGCTTTTCGACCAAAACACAGCCACCCTGTCATAAAGCGGATCAAGAATGCGGGCTTCAAACCGCTCCCAAAAGCGCCATAGAGCAAACAAGACCACCAAAAGAAGGGCGAGAATCGTAATGGGCATCCATGGGATCAGCGTCACATCTGGCCCTGCCACCTGACGCAAAGCCACAGCATTGGGATAGGTCGTCAAAATGCGCGAACGCCAGCCGTAATGGGTTACCGCCACCCAAATCGGGTCAGCCGCAGTCGAAATCAGGTTTGCCGCTTCGGCCTGCAGGTCTGAGCTGTCCAATTTGAAATAAGGAGGCCACCCAAAGCCCGTATCCTCATTGCGGAACACGTGAACCTCGCCCTGCGCATCGACCGTATTGATCAAACGCAAATCGCGCGAAGCGAGCTGTGCGCTGCCTGTATCGCCGCGCGCGTAGAAAATGCGGTTGAGGCCTGAGAAATCTTGCCTGATGATTTCTGTCTGTGTGATCCGCAAAATATCACGCTGCGGCAGCGTATAGTGGAAGAACGCGACGAGGAGCGCCCCCAATATCAGTAATGCTGTGATCCGTGGCCAACGCATGCGCCGCCTGCCCCTTTGTCGTTTATTTTCCCATTGCGCCGCCTAAGGCGCGAACGGATCGGTGAACCCAACATAAAGGAACAGCGCAGCAAGTGGCAAAGCATAAACCACTACCGCCAAACGCAGCGCGATTTTACGCATAGACCCTGCCAGACGGCGATTGATCCAATCCTCACGATGCTCATTCGCGGCATCAGACGGATCCCGCTTTTGCCATTCCGCGATTAAGGCCTCACGCTGGCCTGCGCGCATATAAAAATAGAGCGATACAAAGACCACTGTCAAAAGCACCGCCATCAGTAAGGCTATGCGAATAATCACGCCCTATTCTCCCAGATCCGTGTCTCATCCTTGATATAGGCACGGCGCAAAAATTTGCACGGGCTTGCAATGCGTAAATTCCCACAGCAAGCTGAAAAAGAAAAAAGGTGGGACAAAAATGGACAGCAAAGATCAGCTTGAGACTGCGATTGCCACACGGCGGGACGATTTGATCGCACTGACCCAAGATTTGATCCGCATCCCCACCCTCAACCCGCCCGGCCAAAACTATCGCCAAATTTGCGACTATCTCAAACAGCGCTTGGAAGCAGCGGGGTTCACAGTTGACTTAATCCGCGCCACAGGGGCGCTTGCCGATAGCGACACATATCCGCGATGGAACATGGTGGCGCGCTATGAGGGCGGCGCGGCGGGGGACACCGTCCATTTCAACAGCCATCACGATGTCGTGGAGGTTGGGCATGGATGGACGAAGCCGCCTTTTGGTGGGGTTCTCGAAGATGGCCGCATCTACGGGCGCGGCGCGTGCGATATGAAAGGTGGGCTTGCGGCCTCAATCATCGCAGCTGAGGCCTTTATTGCCACCTATCCAAGATTCGCAGGTGCGATTGAAATCTCTGCCACCGCAGATGAGGAGTCAGGTGGCTTTGGCGGCGTTGCCTATCTGGCCGAGCAGGGCAGATTTGACCCTGCCCGCGTTCAGCATGTCATTATCCCCGAACCTTTGCAAAAAGACCGCATCTGCCTTGGCCATCGCGGCGTTTGGTGGGCACAGGTCGAAACGAAGGGTCGCATCGCGCATGGCTCAATGCCATTTTTGGGCGACAGCGCCATCTCTCACATGGGCGCGGTTCTCGCAGAAATTGAAACGCATCTTTTGCCACTCCTCGCAGGGAAAACCACTGCGATGCCGGTCGTGCCGCCACAGGCCCGCCAATCCACGCTGAACATCAATTCAATCCATGGAGGCGAGGCTGAACAGGCTGAGGATTACACGGGCCTACCCGCACCATGTGTTGCAGATCGCTGCCGCATCACTATTGATCGCCGCTTTCTAATCGAAGAGGACATCGAGGCGGTCAAAGCCGAATTGACCGATATGCTGGAACAGATCAAAGCCAGCCGCGCGCGATTTGACTATGAGATTTCCGACCTGTTCGAGGTGCAGCCGAGCATGACGGATGAAAGCAGCCCGCTTGTGCAATCAGTGGGCCATGCCATCGAACGCGTGTTGGCACGAAAAGCGGAATATGTGGTCAGCCCAGGCACCTATGACCAAAAGCATATCGATCGCATTGGTCGGTTGAAAAACTGCATCGCCTACGGACCAGGTATTTTGGAACTCGCGCACCAACCCGATGAATGGGTGGGGGTTGATGACATGGCGGACAGCGCGCTTATCATGGCCCTGACCTTGGCAGAATTGCTACCAACGGCTTAGGGCTGAAGAACAAAACCCATATGCTCAATCGCGCGTTGCGCGATCTTGTCACCCTTGAGGGCCGCATCGTTCAAAGCCTTCATCAGTCCCGACAGTTTGCGACTTCTGGCTTGCTCTTTTAGGAAATTACTAACCTCTTCGGCAGACAGGGCGAGGATAGTCTGTGCTGTATCGCATATCATATGCGTATCTCCCGAGTTCGACCCTCGTTTCAGCGTATCGCCGCAAAGCGTATCTCGCGGCATGGTCAAGGGGCTTATCAGAACCAGCAAGTGCCGATCCGTCTTAGAGCGTTAACCTCTCGTTACGATTCGGGCGAGTCGAAAATGACAGTTCTGCGACGGTATGCGCAGCCTTCCGCCTATCGCGATTTTCCAAAAAGGCACGGCAAGCAGGCCTCAATACAAAAGCTTGCCATACCAAGCCTTGCGGCACTACGATGACCCTCTGAACTTTCGCGGGAGGGCCACATGGTTCGTTTTCTAACATCCGCCGCCACGGCGTTGATCATTTCCACCACATGCGCTTTTGCGCAAGGTAATAGCATCAAAATCGGGATGGTGCTTGAGCCGCCAAATCTTGACCCAACAGCAGGTGCGGCAGCAGCCATTGATGAGGTGGTCTATGCCAATGTTTTTGAAGGCCTGACGCGGTTCGGCCCTGATGGCTCTGTGAAACCTGCGCTTGCGCGGTCATGGGAGATTTCGGACGATGGTTTGACCTATCGCTTCGCCCTAGCACCAAATGTGCAGTTTCACGATGGCAGCGAAATGAATGCGGATGATGTGGTCTTTAGCCTAGATCGGGCCCGCGCTGAGGGCACCACCAACGCACAGGCCGCCCTCTTTGCAGGGATCGCCTCTGTTGTCGCAGAAGGCCCTGACACCGTTATGGTCACGCTAAACGCCCCTGATGGGGCCTTTTTGTTCAAGATGGCTTGGGGGGATGCGGTGATCGTGGACCCGAAAAGCGCAGAAACAAACGCGACCAACCCCATTGGCACAGGCCCCTTCCGCTTTGTCGATTGGGTGCAAGGGGATCGCGTGGAACTGGCCCGCAATGAAGCGTATTGGGGCACACCCATCGCGCTCGAAAGCGCAACCTTCCGCTTTATCACTGACCCAAATGCCGCCTATGCTGCATTGATGGCAGGCGATGTGGATGCTTTTCCAAATTTCCCAGCTCCTGAAACTTTGGCCCAATTCGAGGCAGACCCACGCTTTAACGTGATTGTCGGCTCGACCGAGGGCGAGACAATTTTGGCGATGAACAACAAGCAAAGCCCGCTTGATGATATCCGCCTGAGAGAGGCGATTTCGCACGCGATCAATCGACAGGACATTATTGACGGGGCAATGTTTGGCTATGGCACCCCCATTGGCACTCATTTTGCGCCGCATAATCCCGATTATGTCGATCTGACCGCGCAATCGAATTACGACCCAGAGCGCACACGCGCTTTACTGCAAGAGGCAGGGCTAGAAGGAGTGACATTGCGTCTGATGTTGCCCCCGCCAGCCTATGCGCGCCGTGGCGGAGAGATCATTGCCGCCCAAATGCGTGAGATTGGCATTGAGACAGAAATCACCAATCTAGAATGGGCGCAGTGGCTAGAGCAGGTCTTCCGTGGTCGCGATTTTGACCTCACCATCGTCAGCCATACCGAACCGATGGATATCGGCATCTATGCGCGGGAGGATTACTATTTCCAATACGCCCGTCCCGAGTTTGCTGCGCTGAACGAGGCGCTGACATTGGAAAGCGATCCTGCTGCGCGCAGCGATTTGCTCGGACAAATGCAGCGCATGATCGCGGATGATTATGTGAACGGCTATCTATTTCAGTTGGCTAAAACAGGGGTTGCGGATGCGCGTATCCGTGGTCTTTGGGAAAATTCGCCGACACAGGCCAATGATCTGACAGGCGTCTCTTGGGAATAGGGCACGCGATGGCCCGTTAAAAAGCCCCGCTTTGCATCTGCGAAGCGGGGCTTTTTTCATCTCTTATCACGCGCGCCTCAAGCCTTGGCGCTGATCCAGTCAAAAAATCCTTCACCTGCGCGCGCGCGCAAATCCCGCGCCATATCCGCGCCAAGCTTAGCCGCCTCAGCGATGGGGGCGCTGCGATCCTCGTTCAAGACCTCGCTGCCATCCGGGCGCAAGATCTCACCGCGCAGACGCAACGTAGGGCCATCAATCTCGGCCAGACCTGCAATCGGGGTTTCGCATGAGCCATCAAGCCCCGCCAAAAACGCGCGCTCTGCGGCAAGCCTGATGCCTGTGTCGCGATCATGAATAGCGGCCAACATCTCGGCCGTGCGGGGATCATTGGCGCGCCGCTCAATCCCGATGGCACCTTGTGCGACAGCCGGCAACATATCCTCCGGTGAAATAGCAGAACGGGCGACATCGGCCATGCCCAATCGGTTAAGGCCTGCCTGCGCCAAAAATGTGGCACCTGCGACCCCGTCCCCTAGTTTCTTCATTCGCGTCTGCACATTGCCGCGAAACTCAACAACCTCAAGATCAGGGCGGCGCGCAGTCAATTGCGCACGCCTGCGCAGCGAGGATGAGCCAACCTTCGTGCCAGCGGGCAAGGCATCGAGACTGTCAAATTCAAGTGACACAAATGCATCGCGCACATCTTCGCGCGGGAGGTAACAATCAAGCAGCAAACCTTTGGGCTGCAACACGGGCATATCCTTCATGGAATGCACCGCAATATCAATCGTCTCAGACAGCAGGTCTTCTTCTATCTCGCGGGTGAACAGACCCTTACCGCCAATTTCCTTGAGGGGACGGTCTAAAATCTTATCGCCTGTGGTTTTTATAACCACAATCTCAAAGGCCTCATGCGGCAGGTCAAATGCCTCTGCAAGCCGCGCGCGCGTCTCATAGGCTTGCGCCAATGCAAGGGGAGAACCACGCGTGCCAATGCGCAGCGGAGAGGCAGGAGTTGGTCGTTCGTTTTTCATGGGATCTTTCTAACTCTGTCAACTTGACATGACAACCATAGACAGGATTGCTAGGGCAGGTTAGGACAAGGTTGAGGCTATATCCAAAGAAATTTGGCAAGAGAAAATCGGATCGACCATGACAAAAAAACTTCTGCGCGCGTTGAGCGGCGAAACCCTTCCCACCCCACCCGTCTGGCTGATGCGCCAAGCGGGGCGCTACTTGCCAGAATATCGTGCAACACGCGCACAAGCTGGGGATTTTCTCTCGCTGTGCTACACGCCGGATTTGGCGGCAGAAGTCACCTTGCAACCAATCCACCGCTACGGGTTCGATGCCGCAATTCTCTTTGCCGATATTCTCTTGATCCCTGATGCGCTTGGCGCGGATTTGTGGTTTGTCACGGGTGAAGGCCCACGCCTGTCCACAATCACGGGGTCAGACGGTTTGAAGCCTTTGAAGAGCAAGGACGACATCCACGACCATCTCGCGCCTGTTTATGAAACCGTTAAAATCTTGTCGCGGGAATTGCCCAAAGAGACCACACTCATTGGCTTTGCAGGCGCGCCATGGACAGTGGCCACTTACATGATCGCAGGGCGCGGCACACCCGACCAAGCGCCCGCACACAAACTGCGCGAAGAAGATCCAGCAACTTTTGACGCGCTCATCAACCTGCTGACCGATGCGACCATCGAATATCTCTCAAAGCAGGTCGAAGCAGGCGCAGAGGTAGTAAAAATCTTTGACAGTTGGGCAGGCTCGCTGAAAGGCGAGGCTTTTGACCGTTATGCGCTAGAGCCCGCCAAAAAGATCACCCAAGAGATGAAGCAGCGCTTTCCAGGATTGCCCGTCATCGCATTCCCGCGTGAGGCAGGCGACAAATATATCGGCTTCGCGCAGGCTGTTGGTGCGGATTGTTTAGCCCTTGACACGAGTGTCGATGCTACATGGGCGGCCCAGCATTTACAAAAGGATGGCTGCGTGCAGGGCAATCTTGACCCCAAGCTTATGATCACGGGCGGTGATGTCTTGCGCCAAGAGGCACGGCGCATTCTGGATGCTCTTAAAAACGGGCCACATATTTTTAACCTCGGCCATGGCATTACACCTGAAGCTGATCCTGAAAATGTGCACGTTCTGCTTGAGGAAATTCGCCGCGTGTAAGTCGCGCGGCGCTTGCCCATGCGGCGTTTGCGCGGTAACGCTCGGGACATGGCGCACCCTCGCATTGATCAAATCGACATCCTCGCCCCCAATTTCAAGCAACGCTTGTCTGGGGTGACAGCGACCATTGTGCGCCTCGTGCCGCATCAAGCTAAAAAGGTAGCGATAGCCGCCGTGGGGCGTGGTTTGCCCGCAGGCTTGCCACAAATCCCGCTCAATGATCTGATTACAATGTCGAAAAACGGGCCGCATGGCCCGCGCGTCTGGCACGCAAGGCGCAACAATGAAATGTTGGCAGGTATCCTGCTCAAGCATGTTTTTGGAAAGCGGCTAAAACTGCTGTTCACCTCCGCATCACAACGAAGCCACACGCGCTACACGAAATGGCTGATTGGCCACATGGATCATGTGATCGCTACGTCTCAGAAAACGGCGGCCTTCTTGGATCGCCCCGCGACTGTGATTTTGCACGGAATTGATGTTCACGCGTTCAGCCCTGCGCCAGATCACGGCGCGCTGAAAGCCAAGCTTGGCTTTGGCAAAGGGCCGTTGATCGGATGTTATGGCCGAATTCGCCCCTCAAAAGGGACAGATCGTTTTGTAGATGCAATGATCAACCTTCTGCCCCAACATGACGGGGCAGAAGCGGTAATCTTGGGCCGTGCAACCAGTCGGCATAAAGACTATCTCAAAGCACTAAAGGCAAAGATCGCCGCAGCGGGTCTAACAAAGCGGGTTCATTTCCAATCCGAAGTTCCAACGCATGAGATTATTCCCTACTATCAGTCGCTTGATCTGTTTGTGGCCCCGCAGCGATACGAGGGATTTGGATTAACTCCACTCGAGGCAATGGCCTGTGGCGCTCCCGTTGTTGCCACTCGCACGGGCGCATTCGAAGAACTGATCCTCGATGGAACAACGGGGCATTTGGTCGGGATTGAAGATCAAGTTGCGCTAGAGGCGCAGATCAACCACCTTTTGCAAGATGCACCGTTGCGCAGCAAAATGGGCGCGGCTGCCCGCGCCCATATGGTTGATCAATTTTCGCTAGAACGCGAAGCGGATACGATTATCTCAGTCTATAAGCGCCTGTTGAGCGAGAATTAAACCCACTTGGCCAAAGGTGGCAGGCTCATTAAAACAGCATTTGCGTCATGGCCTGTCTCAAGGCCAAATTTTGTGCCGCGATCATAAACGAGATTATATTCGGCATAGAGACCGCGATGGATCAACTGAACGTCACGATCCACCTCGTCAAATGCTATCTCGCGCCGCTTTTCGACCACGCCTAAAAAGGCAGGCAGAAAGGCACGACCGATATCTTGGGTAAAGGCGAAATCTGCCTCCCAATCGCCAGTGTTCAGATCATCGTAGAAAATCCCACCAACCCCACGCGCGCGACCACGATGCGGCACATAGAAATACTCATCTGCCCACTCTTTTAAACGGGGATAGATGTCTTCACCATGTTTGTCGCACTGCGCCTTAAGGACAGCGTGAAAATCCGCTGTGTCTTCCTCATATTCGATGCAAGGGTTGAGGTCAGAACCGCCCCCGAACCACCACCCGTGCGGCGTCCAGAACATGCGTGTATTCATGTGCACAGCAGGGACATGCGGGTTGTTCATATGCGCAACCAAGCTGATACCCGAAGCCCAAAAGCGCGGGTCATCCCGCAGGCCTTCCATATCTTTGCGCGCAGACATTGCCGCCACGGCGCGCGCGCCCAATGTGCCATGCACAGTGGACACATTGACACCGACCTTCTCAAAGACCCTGCCCCCGCGCATCACGCTCATGAGACCACCTCCTGCATCGCTGCCATCCTCAGAATGACGTTTGGTCTGCGACACATCAAATCGTCCGGCTGCATCGGCGCTCTGGTGGCGGTCTTCCAAATCTTCAAACGCAGCCACGATATCATCGCGCAATTGCCTAAACCACGCGGCAGCGCGGGCTTTGCGCTCATCAAAGGGATCGGTCATTCAAATCGTCCTACAGTTGTATTGCGCATACCTAACACCACCTTTGACATAAGGTCACGTGCTGAAAGCAAAAATCCGAATGAAATATGAAAAATACGCTTGCAAATGCAAGCATGGGGCCCGCATCACGCAGCAAATTTCTTGTGATCAAGAAAGCTGAAACCTTCCAATAGTTTATCATGGATTTTTTTAAACTTCTGCGTTATTGTTGGAGGATAAGAACCGCGTCAGACGGTTAATTGAGGCAGAGTGAGCAGGTCTCGTGGCATATAATCGGATTTTTTCCGCCCTCTTGGGGCTTTTAATTGTTGCCTTTCTCGCTGCGACACCCGTAAAGGCCGCGCCTTATGCGGCTATGGTGATTGATGCGCGAACGGGCGAGGTTTTGCATTCTCGTAATGCGGATACACGGCTGCACCCCGCCTCTCTGACCAAGATGATGACGCTTTACATCGCTTTTGAGGCCGTGCGGCTTGGCGAAATTACCATGGACACATTAGTTACGGTTTCGCAAAATGCGGCCGCAGAACCCCCCTCGAAACTGGGTTTGCGCGCAGGCCAGAAAATTCGTCTGCGCTATTTGGTGCGCGCAGCGGCGGTACGCTCGGCCAATGACGCGGCAACGGCCATTGGCGAAGCGATTGAGGGATCAGAGGCGGGTTTCGCACGGCGCATGACCCGTACTGCAGAAGCCCTCGGGATGACGCGCACAACGTTTCGCAATGCGCATGGCCTAACTGCCGAAGGCCATTTGTCGACCGCTAATGACATGACAATGCTTGGGCGGCGCATGGTTTATGACTACCCAGAATATTATAACCTGTTCTCGCGCCTTTCGACTGATGCAGGTGTCGCGACTGTGCGCAACACGAACCGCGCCTTTTTGTCTGCCTATCGTGGCGCCGATGGGATCAAGACAGGCTATACGCGCGCCGCAGGGTTTAACCTCGTGGCCTCCGCCCAACGCGGCGATGAGCGTATCATTGCCACTGTCTTTGGCGGCCAATCTACGGCATGGCGCAACCAACGCGTCTCGGAGTTATTGGATATGGGCTTTGCCCGCGCGCCTGCCCATGCCGAATTGAGATTGGCAGGCTTCCCCGTCTATTCAGGCGGCTCAGGCGGCGGCGGAAGTGGGCCTGCCAGCGATTACGAGCGCGGGCCAGTTGCACGCACGATCCGCCCCTCAGGGATTGTCGCGCGCAGCCTAGTGCCGCAACCGCGCCCGCTTCCAATTACACCGCCAAGTGAAACCTTACTCGCCGCGATTGATGTGGCAGTTGAGGAGGCGCTCATGGCCGAAGCCCCCAGTGCCGAAGGGGCGGCCTCTGTCATCAGCGAGGCAGACACCCAACCCGTGATCGTGGATGACGCACCAAGCCCCGCCCTTGCAAGTTTAGATGAGGACGCGCTTGCGCCAGAAGAGGCGCCTTTGCCAAGCCAACGCCCAATCGAATTGGCGGCAGCACTTTCTGAAAACGCCTTACCTTCTGCGCCTGAAATCGTGACCCGTGCTACGTCTACGGGCGAGCGGCTTTATGCGATATCCTTGGGGCGTTACCCCACCCAGAACACCGCTGAGCGTTTGCTGCTGCAAACGGCTTTGTCGGAATCTTCGCTGCAACAGGCCCTGCGCCATGTGACCCAACGCCAAGGTGGCTTTGAGGCGCAATTCGCGGGCATGACAGAAGATGAGGCCACTCGCGCCTGCGCACGGCTGGTGGCGCGCGACACAGCCTGCATGGTGGTTGGGCCGTAAATTTTGGCTTTGGGTTTGTCGTCAAAATCACTGCGCAAGATGCGCAGTGAAGTACATTCTTCAGCCATCTAATGGCTGAGAACAGCGTGTAGCAGCGATCGCGTATAGGGGTGATTGGGTGCGTCAAAGACCTGCGCCGCCTCGCCCATTTCGACCACATCGCCTGACTTCATCACCAAAATCCGATGGGCCAGAGCGCGCACAACACGCAGATCATGACTGATGAACAAATAGGCCAGACCCTTTTTTGCTTGCAGCTCACGCAGCAATTCCACGATTTGAACCTGCACGGTCATATCAAGCGCCGATGTTGGTTCGTCTAGAACGACAAGCTTCGGATCAAGCACTATCGCACGCGCAATCGCGATGCGCTGTCGTTGGCCGCCCGAAAATTCATGCGGGTAGCGATGCATCATGCCTGGATCAAGCCCTACCTCACGCAACATCTTAGCCACACGGTCTTGTCGCGCGGATTTGCTTTCAGGGTGATGGATGCTTAACCCCTCGGCGATGATTTGTTCAATGGTCATGCGCGGGCTGAGCGAGCCGTAAGGGTCTTGGAATACAATCTGCATATCGCGGCGCAAGAGTTTCATTGCCGTGCTTTTCAAACCTTGAATGTCTCGCCCCTCAAGGCGGATCGGCCCTTGTGACGAGATCAGGCGCATCAGTGCAAGCGCCAGCGTGGTTTTACCCGATCCCGACTCGCCTACGATGCCAATTGTTTCACCTGCTCGGATTGAGAGCGTTGCGGCATTCACCGCCTTAACATCCCCCACTTTACGGCGCAGTAGCCCCGCAGTGATTGGAAACCAAACACGCAAGGCGTCACATGCGATCACTTCGGTTGCATCTTTCGCCACAGGGGCGGGCGCGCCCGTGGCCTCAGCCGCCAAAAGTTTTTGGGTATAGGTATGCTGGGGCGCCCCAAAAACATCCGCTGTTTTGCCCTGTTCGACAATTTCGCCCGCTTGCATCACGCAAACCCGATCCGCAATTTTGCGCACAACGCCCAGATCATGCGTGATGAACAAAAGGCTCATCCCTTCGGATTTTTTCAATTCGCCCAAAAGTTCAAGGATTTGCGCTTGAATGGTGACATCAAGCGCAGTGGTTGGCTCATCTGCTATCAAAAGATCAGGCCCATTGGCCAAGGCCATTGCAATCATCACGCGCTGCCTTTGTCCGCCTGACAATTGATGCGGATAAGCGCCAAGGCGTGCAGCGGGATCAGGGATGCCCACCTTTTCCAAAAGCGCGACACTGCGCGCCCGCGCCTCTGCACCGCTCAGGCCCTGATGCAGGCTCAGCGCCTCGCCAAGTTGCTTTTCAATCGTATGCAGGGGGTTCAGCGATGTCATCGGCTCTTGAAAGATAAAGCTGATATCATTGCCCCGAACCGCGCGCAGCCGCGCCTCGGGCGCGCCTGTAAGACCTTCACCTCGATAGCGCACCTCGCCCGATACTTCGGCCGCATCGGGCAAAAGCGATACAGTAGAAAGCGCGGTCAAAGATTTGCCTGATCCAGACTCGCCCACCAAAGCAACGGTTTCCCCTGCCTCGATGTGAAAAGATACACCGCGCACCGCCTCGATGCGCCGCCCATCTTGCTGGAAGGTGATGCGTAGGTTTTCGACCGACAGCAGGCTCATTGGAACGTCTTTCTGGGGTCAAACGCATCGCGCACCCCTTCGAAAATGAACACCAACAACGAAAGCATTATCGCAAAGGCAAAAAACGCGGTGAAGGCCAACCATGGTGCTTGCAGGTTGTTTTTGGCCTGCAAGGTCATCTCACCCAAAGACGGGGCGGATGAGGGCAAGCCAAAACCCAAGAAATCTAGCGCAGCCAGTGAACCAATCGTGCCTGTTACAATAAAGGGCAGCATGGTCAGCGTGGCCACCATCGCATTTGGCAACACATGGCGGAACATAATCACACGATCCGAAACGCCAAGCGCACGGGCCGCGCGCACATATTCAAAATTGCGGGCGCGCAAAAACTCGGCCCTGACAACCCCGACAAGGGATGTCCAACCGAATAAGACCATCAAAAACACTAAGAGCCAGAAATCCATAGTGAAAATCGCGGCAACGATGATGATGATATAAAGGCTTGGGGTCGCGCCCCAAATTTCGATCACACGCTGGAAAATAAGATCAATGACACCGCCAAAATAGCCCTGCACCGCCCCCGCCGCAATCCCGATCACCGAGGCCAGCGCGGTGACGATCAGCGCGAATGTCACCGAAAGACGGAACCCGTAGATCACTCGCGCCAAAACATCCCGTGCGGTGTCATCCGTGCCAAGCCAATGGTTCCCGTCAGGCGGCGATGGGGCCGCGCGCCCGATATCGTTGACGGTATTGTAGCTATAGGGAATAGGCGGCCAAAGGAGCCATCCTTTTGCAACCTCTACGCCATCAACACGCCCTGTGGTTTGAACGGTTTCAATCACGCCTTCAGGATCATCCCAACAGGCGTCTAACCCGCCCGAGATGATCAGGCATTGCACCTCAATATCACGATAAACCGCCTCGGTGCGGAAATCACCGCCAAACTCTGTCTCAGGGTAAAAGTTGAAAATAGGCGTGTAATAGCCACCCTGATATTGCACCAAAATCGGTTTATCATTGGCAATGATTTCAGCAAACAGGCTAATCCCGTAAAGCACAAGAAAGATCATCAATGACCAAAGCGCGCGGCGATTGGCCTTAAAATTGCGCCAACGGCGTTGGTTGAGAGGGGATAGCGTGATCATGCGCTCACACCTCCCGCGTCTCAAAATCAATGCGCGGGTCGATCCAAACATACATCAGATCGGACAAGATCCCCACGACCAGACCAATCAGCCCAAACACAAAAAGCGTTCCGAAAATCACGGGGTAATCACGGCTCACAGCCGCTTCAAAGCCCAAACGCCCCAAACCATCGAGGGAAAAAATCGTCTCGATGATCAGTGAGCCACCAAAAAATACCGACACAAAAACCGCGGGAAAGCCCGCGATGACAATCAGCATTGCATTGCGGAACACATGCCCATAAAGCACCCGCCCCTCCGACAGCCCCTTTGCCTTGGCTGTCATGACATATTGCTTTTTGATCTCGTCCAAAAAGCTGTTCTTAGTCAAAAGCGTCAGCGTGGCAAAAGCTGCAATGGTTGAGGCGAGCACAGGTAGGGTGATGTGCCAGAAATAATCCCCGATCTTACCCAAGAGGCTCAGATCTTCCCAATTATCCGAAGTCAGACCACGCAGCGGGAAAATCTGAAAATAACTGCCCCCCGCCAACAAAACCAACAGCAAAATCGCAAACAGAAACCCAGGGATCGCATAGGCCACGATGATCAACCCGCTTGTCCAAGTATCAAAGCGGCTGCCATCGCGCACCGCCTTACGGATGCCAAGCGGGATCGAGACCAAATAGGCAATGAGGGTCGACCACAGCCCCAAGGTGATGGAGACAGGCAATTTCTCGATCACCAAATCCACCACAGAGATTGAACGGAAATAACTGTCGCCAAAATCAAAGCGCAGATAATCCCCCATCATAAGAAAAAACCGCTCCATCGCAGGGATGTCTTCGGCCACACATTCTGGCGCACGCAACGAAGGGGTGCCCGTAAACCCATCTTCGCAAACAAGGCGCGCGAAGTTAAATTCTAGCTTCAGCTGATCCAAAAATTGCGGCGGCAAGCCGCGCGCGCCTTGGTAATCGCTGCCGACCTGCTCCATCTGCGCGCCTGCATCACCGCCGCCGCCAGAAATGCCTGCAAATACATCCCCTTCCCCCTCAAGCTGTGCGATCACCTGCTCAATCGGCCCGCCCGGCACGAATTGCACAAGGGCGAAATTGATCACCATGATCCCCAATAATGTGGGGATCATCAGCAAAAGACGTCTGAGGATATAGCTTGCCATAAAGCTTACAACACGCCTTGTTCTTCGAGCGCGGCTTCAGCCGCGGGATCAACCCACCAGAAATCGAGGAAGCCAAGATCATAGGGCGGCAGCGTGTCGGGATAGCGATAGATGTCATAATAGGCGACCCAATGGTTGGGGTTATACCATTGAGGCACGCGGAAGACATGGGCACGCAGCACGCGGTCAAGCGCCTGCACGGCGGGGGTCAACTCCTCTTGCGTTTCGGCATCGACCACTTTTTCGATCAAGGCATCAACACCCTCATCGGTCAAACCCATGACGTTAAAAAGCGACTCATCCGCCCCAAGCGACCCAAAATATTGGCGCAACCCTGATCCCGGCTCAAAGCCCATAGGGAAGTGATCCGTGACAACGTCAAAATCCGCATCTCGTTGCCGCTGTTGCAATTGCGCAGGGTCAACGCGGGTCAAAATGGCGTTCACCCCAATCGCCTGTAGGTTTTCGACATAGGGGTTGATGATCCGATCAAACAACGGACTGGCATTCAGGAATTCCACATCCAATGTTGCGCCATTTGCGTCACGCAGCATCCCATCACCACCAACGACCCATCCCGCCTCCTCAAGCAAGGCAGAGGCACGGCGCGCGGCGCGGCGGTCGAGACTGCGATCAGGATCAGACGGCGGGGTGGCAAAGGCATCTTCGGTAAAGACCCGCGCAGGCAGTTGATCCCGCAATGGGTCTAGAAGCGCCAACTCAGCTTCAGATGGCAGGCCATGCGCGGCCAAATATGTGTTTTCCCAGAAACTCGTATTCGGCGCGTAAAGTCCATAGAACAAGGTCTGGTTCGTCCATTCAAAATTGAACATCAACGCAATCGCTTCGCGCACACGCGGGTCAGCGAATTTTTCGCGCCGCAAATTCATCGCAAAGCTTTGACCCGAAGTGGTCGACCCATCGTGCAATTCTTCGCGAATAATGATCCCATCATTCAAACGCGGGAAATCATAACCCGTGGCCCAAGTTTGGCTGCTGGATTCCTGACGGAACAGGTAATTGCCCGCCTTAAACCCCTCAAAGGCGGCAATCGCATCGCCATAATATTCAATTCGGATGCTATCGAAATTGTTTCGCCCGCGATTGATGGGCAGATCATTTCCCCAATAGTCCCGATTGCGAACATAGACCACACGTTGACCCGGATCCGCTTCGCCCAAAACATAAGGCCCAGAGCCGATGAGGGGCGTGAGGCGGCTGTCTTCAAAGGCCAAACCTGATGCCTCATGGCTCGCACGGCTGAAAACGGGCAAGCCACCCGCCGCCTCAATCCGACCACGCAGCGGGCTTTCGGGATTGAAGGTGAATTTGATCTCGCGCGGGCCCAAAACCTCCGCACTTTCAATAGTCATGGGCAGAGATGCACGGAAGGATGGCAAACCCTCATCGCGCAGAATTTCGTAAGAGAACAGCACATCATCCGAGGTGACAGGCGTGCCATCTGAGAATTGCACCTCTGGCCTTAGGGTAAAAATCACATAGTCACGGTTCTCAGGAAACCGCATAGTTGCGCATAACAGGCAATAAGAGGCGCCGATTTCATCCGCCGTGCCTGTCAGCAAGGATTCAAAGAAAATCGAGGACAAAACCGCCGAATTACCCACGCGCGTATAAGGGTGTAGCGAGTCAAACGTGCCAGAGGGCCAAGAAAAAGACATCTCCCCGCCTTGCGGTGCATCTGGGTTAACATAGTCGAGATGCTCAAAATCCGCGACGTATTTCGGTGTTCCGAAGGTCGATATGGCATGGGTTTCGATCAAGTCTTGCCCCAATGCCTGCGTTACACCCATGCCAAAAATCACAGCCCCCATCAGGCCCGTTGCCAAGGATTTTGGCATCATCTGTCTCTCGCGCATCGTAACCTCCCGACCATTGTCTCTTAGTGCGCCCATGTAGGGCGATTTGTCATTTCCCAATAACTTAGCGATCACACCGCAAAGAACCAGACCTCATGAAGTTTGCGCGCGAACCTGGGAATAAGAAAGGCCGCCCCATATCAGGGCGGCCCTCTGTAAAATTCGATCTCCAGCGAAGGGCTTAGTTGCCGATGGTCGAGAGATAGGCAATAAGATTTGCACGGTCTTCGACTTTGCTCATGCCGTTATAGGCCATGGCAGTGCCGGGTGCGTATTCGCGGGGCGCTTCCAAAAACCCATTGAGGCTCTCGGGTGTCCAATCACCTTCCAAGGCACGGATGCCATCAGAATAATTGAACCCGTCAACGGAATGCTTTTTGCGGCCAACAACGCCATAAAGGTAAGGTCCTACACCATTGGCACCTTGCTCAAGCGAATGGCACGCCTGACACTGACGATACAGGCCTTCGCCCGCGCTCGCATCTGCGACGGCGTATACATCTGCAAAGGCAACCTCAACCACCTCTTCGGCAGGTTCGGCGCTACCGGCATCGGCCACTTCAATCGGATAGCCGCTAACATATTCTCCACCATGGCTTGCAGTACCAACGGAATAAAGCCCGTCACTGGCCCAACCGGCGAGGAGAAGTGCAAGCAGGGCCGCGCAAAGTGATCCGCCTGCTTTCGTGATGGTCATAGTATCAAACATGTCGTTCCCGTTATCTAGCCCGAGTTGAAGGCTATCTATCGTCTTCCATCATAAGATGGCAAGGTATAGGAAGCGCGACAGAACGCCCATCTGAAAGATTTATTATGACTTCTACAGCAAACTCACGCCGCATCGCCTTTCAAGGAGAGCTTGGCGCCTATTCTCACCAAGCGTGCCGCGAAGCACGCCCCGATTGGGATGTGCTGCCCTGTGCAAGCTTTGATGACACGATAGATGCAGTGCGCAAAGGCGATGCTCAAGCCGCGATGGTGCCCGTAGAAAACACCACCTATGGCCGCGTGGCCGATATTCATCGCCTGTTGCCTGAAAGTGGCCTTTATATCGTGGGCGAGGCATTTGTGCGCGTTCACATCAATCTCTTAGGTGTCAAAGGCAGCCATATTTCTGACGTTAAAGAGGCATGGTCGCATCTGGTTCTTTTACCGCAATGCTCAAAATTCTTGATAGAAAACAATATTAAAGGTTGTGTGACTACCGATAATGCCCGCGCCGCGCGCGATGTTGCAACATGGGGTGACCGGACCAAGACCGCCCTTGCATCGGAACTTGCCGCTGAAATCTATGATCTCGATATTTTGGCCCGCCATATCGAGGATCAAGACTGCAACCGCACGCGATTCTTGATCATGGAGCCAAAGGCCGATCTGCGCCCGCGCGCGGGACATATGATGACCACCTTCGTCTTTCGCGTGCGTAATATCCCTGCTGCCCTTTACAAGGCCATGGGCGGCTTTGCGACCAATGGCGTTAACATGACCAAGCTCGAAAGCTACATGGTCGGGGGATCGTTCTCGGCGACACAATTTTATGCCGATATCGAAGGGCACCCCGATGATCGCGCCGTGCAATTGGCCTTGGAAGAGTTGGAATATTTCACCAGCGAGTTGCGAATCTTAGGCAGCTATCCCGCTGATCCAAGCCGCGATTACGGGGCCTAATCCGCCCTTGCATTGCTATCGGGCCTCGCGCAAGGTTTGCGGCGACACAAGATTTGCGCGAGCGCCCCTCACATGAACCCCCTTCGCGGCATTACCCTAAAAATCGCATCTGTATGCGTTTTCGTGGCAATGGCATCGTTGATCAAAGCCACCTCTGACCATGTGCCGCCGGGTCAGGCCGTATTCTTTCGGTCGTTTTTTGCACTGCCTGTGATCATCGCATGGCTCTGGATGCGGCATGAATTGTCAACCGGCCTGCGTACAGTCTCGCCCTTCGGCCATGTTTGGCGTGGGGTTGTGGGCACCAGTGCGATGGGGCTTGGGTTCGCAGGGCTCGGCCTTTTGCCGTTGCCCGAAGTAACCGCGATTGGATATGCCGCTCCAATTTTGGTGGTTGTATTTGCAGCCATGTTCTTGGGCGAAGATGTGCGGCTCTTCCGCCTGAGCATGGTGGCTTTGGGGATGGTGGGCGTGGTAATTGTTCTCTCTCCGCGCATCAGCCTTGGCCGGGCTGACACGACCCATGCCGAAGCGCTTGGCGCGATGATTGTCTTGATGAGCGCTGTATGCGCAGCCCTTGCGCAGGTGTTTGTACGAAAAATGGTTGCTACGGAAACCACATCGGCAATAGTTTTTTGGTTCTCAATCACGGCGACCTTAATGTCCCTTTTGACCCTACCATGGGGGTGGGCCATTCCTGCGCCTCGCGAAGCGCTGCTCTTGATCTTGGCTGGGATTTTAGGCGGCGTGGGTCAGATTCTGCTAACCTCAAGCTATCGCGAAGCCGATGCTTCTTTGATTGCACCATTTGAATATAGCTCAATGCTCTTGGCGCTTGCGGCGGGCTATATTATCTTTGACGAGATCCCAAGCACAACCATGCTGGTGGGCGCGGCCATCATTATCACGGCAGGGATCGCCATCATTCTAAGAGAACGGCAATTGGGGATAGAGCGCGCGCGCCAACGCAAGGCCATGACCCCGCACGGCTAAACCTAGCCCAACGAGGCGCGATATTCTGCCTCAAACTCATTGCCACGACGTACCAAATACCCCGTCGTCCGTTGCAAAACGCGGCCCCGCGCAAGTTTCAAAGATTGGATCACAAGCCGCGCACTTAATGTGGTTGGCTTCAACTCCAAGGTCGCGCTGACACGCGACATTTGTGGATTGATGCCTTGGAAGCGCCGCTCATAGATTGTTTACATCACCCCGATTTGGCTTTCGATTACCATCACCTCTTCCTGGATAAAATATGTGATCTGCGAAGCGACAGGACGCGCGCCGCCGCGCAGTTTGATCTCACCTGACCACCCCATGCCTATGCGCGGCTGCAGCCACCCGCCTTCACGCACAAGCTTGGCGCCGCGTCCCGTCAAATCGGCTTCGTTCTGAGCAAAATCGCAAAATCGCTCAAACACGATTTCCAGCGACGCATCAACATCTTCGGTAGCTTTGAATTTCATCGCTGCTCACCCCAATGCTATACGTCGATCTTTTGCGCGCTGTGAATGAGGGGTGCGTGGCCAAAGACCGCCTCAGTCGCGCGCCGTTTGTGGCCTACATGAACCGATCTGCGAGCCAGTTTTCCAGCAAAAATCGCGCGATTGCGCCTTTGCGCGGCGAAGATATTTCTGGGTGTGACCCACAAAAGACATCCATCGCCTCTTGGCGACTTAACCATCGCGCATCGTCCAATTCATTTGGATCAACCGTGATCTTTGTGTTTGTGGCCGTGGCTAGGCAGCCAAACATCAAAGAGTTAGGGTAAGGCCAAGGTTGATTAGCAACATAGCGCACTTCGGATGTGGTGATCCCCGCTTCTTCTAACACTTCGCGGCGCACGGCGGCCTCGATTGTTTCACCAGGCTCGACAAACCCTGCAAGTGCGGAATACATCCCTTCGGGCCAACCATGCGAACGCCCCAATAAAATTTGATCACCATAGGTCACGAGCATGATCACCACGGGATCCGTGCGCGGGAAATGCGAGGCGCCACAGGCAGGGCACTTGCGCTGCCACCCTGCCTGCACGATACGCGAAGGACTGCCACATTTGGCGCAATAGAGGTGCGAGCTGTGCCAATTCAACAAAGCGCGGGCTGTTGCCGCCAATTCTGCCGCGCGCGGGGTAAGGGTGATCATGATACTGCGCAATTCCAAAAACACCGCACCCTCAGGCGCATCTGGATGGGCCTGCTCGGACAGATCAACAAAAGAATTAAGGTTGACCCCTTCTGGCAATTCAGGTTCCCAATGGCTCAGCTCTTGCGCAAAATAGGCCACTCCATCCTCGGACAGGCCCAAAAACAACCGCGTCTCATCTGCCAGACCTCGCAAAAGCGGCGCATCTTTTGGCAAAAAACACAAGGAATCCAGACCCGTTTCCGCATCGCACTGACATAACACCTTGCCACGCCACAGAACCAAAATATAAGCCTTCGCGATGTGCCCCAATTTCACAGGATCATCCCGCAAATACGCAGCACGATCTAAATCCGATCCACCGAAGGTGACCGCAGAGGCAGTTTGTAAAAGGGGCATGTGATCTGATCCTCGTTTCGCGCCCGAAGCTTACAGAGACGTGAACGGTGTGCAACAAGAATGGGATTGCGTGGCCTAACTCCTTTGGTTTTATGTTGGCTCCATCATTATGGGATAAGATTTTTCTACGGAACATATCGTACAACGACAGCGCGATCTGAGCGTCTGAAGATAACGCTTTAGCCCTAACTTTCACCGCGGCCCTTGCAACAAAAGCGAATATTGACTAACTGACTAGCGAGAGGTTGGCGCGGACAGGCTCCTCGCCAACCCGGTCAGATCCGGAAGGAAGCAGCCGTAACGAGTCCCGCTTGGGTCGTGGTCCAGCCTCTCACCCTTTCACTTATTGAAATTGCAATGCAACCTCTTAGTGCTGTGCGAAAGAGCAACCAGACCGTAGATTGGATTGTAGAATTTTAGGAAACTGGCTTCAATAAGCCGCCTTAGCCTCCTTGATATCAGGATGGTCAGAGATCACTCTGCACGAAGCGTAGAGACGTCAGCTGCCCCCATCATAAAGGCCATTCACGATTGAAGCCCAAATAAAATTACCCGCCATCGCGAAAAACAGGGCCACGCAAAAATAGAGGGTCAGCCCATGCACCAAATAGCGCATCCGCCCCAAGGCCCCTTGGCGCCATAACCAAATACCTGCGGCCGTGCCGGGCAGATGGATCAACACAAAGATCGACACCACCGAAAGCGGGATGGCCCGAAACCCGCCCTCAACAAGGGCGGCCCATAGATGAACCAGCGCCACAAAGACGCTGGCCATGATCAAAAACAGGAATATCAAAAGCCGTGATCTATCGCTCATCGCGTCCCCGCTTGCTTTGCGCGCAGGAAGCGGTTGCCGCGCCGCTCATCTGCGCCTAGTTTGCTACTAACCCTGCAGGCAGGGCGCCGTTCTGCCAAGCAAAAACCGTCAAGAGCCGTTGGAAAACCGTATGACCCAAACCACCGATCAAGCCTATCAGGTGCTTGCGCGCAGATATCGCCCCGCAAGTTTCGCCGATTTGATCGGGCAAGAGGCCATGGTGCGGACACTGAAAAACGCGTTTGCCGCCGATCGCATCGCGCAAGCCTTCATCCTGACGGGCATTCGCGGCACAGGGAAAACGACCACCGCACGGATTATTGCCAAAGGCCTAAACTGCATTGGCCCTGATGGTGCGGGCAAGCCTACGACTGAACCCTGCGGGCAATGCGAACATTGCAAATCTATTGCCGAAGGGCGCCATTTCGATGTCATGGAAATGGACGCGGCTTCACGCACTGGCGTGAATGACATCCGCGAGATCATCGAAAGCGTCAATTATCGCTCTGCCAGCGCGCGCTATAAAATTTACATAATTGACGAGGTTCACATGCTGTCGAACAGCGCGTTCAACGCGCTTCTCAAGACATTGGAAGAACCGCCTGCCCATGTGAAATTCATCTTTGCGACCACAGAGATTCGCAAAGTGCCTGTCACCGTATTATCGCGCTGCCAGCGGTTTGATCTGCGCCGCATCGAGCCTGAGGTGATGATCACGCATTTGCGCAAAATCTCGGATCTGGAAAAAGCCGAAATCACGGACGAAGCCTTGGCCCTGATCACGCGCGCGGCGGAAGGGTCTGTGCGCGATGCGCTCAGCCTGTTGGATCAGGCAATTTCCCATGGCGCAGGCGATACCAGCTCGGAACAAGTGCGCGCGATGCTTGGTCTTGCAGATCGCGGGCGGGTTATGGATCTGTTTCAGATGATCATGCGCGGCGATGCCAAGGGTGCATTGGATGAATTGGCCACGCAATACGCTGATGGCGCTGACCCAATGGCAGTTCTGCGGGATTTGGCCGATATCACCCATTGGCTGTCAGTTGTGAAAATCTCGCCTGAAACGGCAGAAGACCCCTCCATTTCTCCAGATGAGCGCAGCCGCGGGGTGGCGCTATCGGGGGATTTGCAAATGCGCGCCTTGTCGCGGATGTGGCAGATGCTGCTCAAGTCGCTTGAGGAAGTGGCTTTTGCCCCCAATGCGATGATGGCCGCTGAAATGGCCGTTATCCGCCTCACCCATGTGGCCGAATTGCCAAGCCCCGATGATTTGATCCGTAAGCTGCAATCCACAACACCGCCCCCTGCCGCACCACCGCGCGGGCCCGCCGCCACACAAGGCGGATCGCATGGCACACCTGCGCAAGGCTCAAGCCTTTCAAGCAGCACAGGCGGCACAAATGGCGCACCGCAAGCAGCCCTTTCTGAGGCCCCAGAAGCGCTTTTGGCCCGATACCCGACTTTTGAGCATGTGGTCGCATTGATCGAAGAGATGCGCGACATCAAACTGTTGGTTGAGGTTAAGACCACTTTGCGCTTGGCCTCCTATCGCACGGGTCGCATTGAATTCGAACCCACTGACCGCGCGCCAGACGATTTAGGGCCACGCCTTGGCCAACGCTTGACGCAATGGACAGGGACAAGATGGGTAGTTTCGGTAGTTTCTACGGGCGGCAGACCCACCATCGAAGAACAAGCGAATGCCGAGCGTATCGAGCTTGAAAACGATACCAAAGACCATCCGCTGATGCAGGCCGTCCTCTTGGCATTTCCACAAGCCAAAATTACAGATATTCGTAGTCACACAGATATTCACGCCCATTCTGCGGTCGAGGCCTTGCCCGAGATCGAAGATGAATGGGATCCGTTCGAAGACGATTAACCACAAAGGATGATGAATATGCTCAAAGGCCTTGGCGGTCTTGGCGATATGACCAAGATGATGAAACAGGCACAAGAAATGCAGACCCGCATGGCGGAAATGCAACAAAACCTGCACACAATCCGCGTCACAGGGGAAGCAGGCGCAGGCCTCGTAAAGGCCACAGCCAGCGCCAAAGGCGAATTGGTGGGTTTGGATATCGACCCCTCCATCTTCAATGGGGATGACAAGGAAGTGGTCGAAGATTTGATCTTGGCCGCCATCAAAGATGCGCAAACAAAAGCCTCTGATCGCGGTCAGGAAGAATTGCAAAAAATCACGGCTGAGCTTGGCCTGCCAGCAGGCATGAAGCTGCCCTTCTGATTTCGATGAGTGAAGGCGCGCGCCAAATAGAAGATCTGATCGCGCTGATGGCGCGCTTGCCGGGTCTTGGGCCGCGCTCGGCACGGCGTGCGGTTTTGCACCTGATCAAAAAACGCGCAGGCCTAATGACACCCTTGGCGCAATCCTTGGCCGAAGTGGCCCGCGACGCGCGTGAATGCCTCTCTTGTGGCAATATCGGCACCGATGAGGTCTGCGCGATTTGCACCGACCCCAAGCGGGGCAATGGACAAATCTGCGTGGTCGAGGACGTCGCCGATCTTTGGGCGATGGAACGCGGCCGCGCCTTTGGCGGGCGTTATCATGTCTTGGGTGGCACGCTATCGGCACTAGACGATATTGGCCCCGATGATTTGCGTATCCCGCGCCTTGTTGAACGGGTCGCAAGAGATGGAATTGAGGAAGTAATCCTTGCGCTGAATGCCACAGTTGATGGTCAAACCACCGCCCATTACATTGCGGGCGAACTCGGCCCAATGGCGCGCGAAGGACAAGTAAAAATCACATCACTGGCGCAAGGTGTGCCCATCGGGGGAGAATTGGACTACCTTGACGATGGCACGATTTCCGCGGCCTTGAGGGCGCGGAAATCATTTTAACCTAAATCCCAAACCTAAGCGGTGGTTCTACAGGCTCGGGCATATGCATGCCTGATACGAATCCATTTCCCTCGACCATATGCGCAATCCACCACACGCATCAGGTCGAGGGAAGTGGGATCAGAGCCCGTCAATGCAGACATATTTGGTATCAAGATAATCTTCCACACCTTGGCTGCCGCCCTCTTTGCCAAGACCCGATTCCTTGAGGCCGCCAAAGGGGGCCTCAACCGTGGTGATCATGCCAGAATTGATCCCGACCATGCCATATTGCAAATCCCGATCAAGGCGCATCGCGCGCGCCAGATCGGACGTATAGGCATAGGCCGCAAGACCAAAGCGGGTGTTATTAGCCATATCAATCCCGTCTTGGTCTGTCTCAAATTTGAACACGGGCGCAACAGGGCCAAAGATTTCTTCCTGCGCAAATTCCATGTCGGCTTTGGCCCCAGTGAGAACCGTTGGCTGAAAGAATGTGCCACCCAATTGATCCTGAATGCCGCCCGTGGCCACAGTGGCGCCTTTGGATTTAGCGTCTTCCACAAAGCCCTCGACCTTTTTCAACGCTGCTTGATTGATCAACGGCCCTTGGGTCACGCCCGCATCCATGCCATTTCCAATTTTCAGTGTGCGGGTTTTCTCAACCAGTTTCGCCACGAATTGATCATGCACCCCTGCCTGCACAAAAACACGATTGGCGCAAACGCAGGTCTGACCAGAATTGCGAAACTTAGAGGCCATAACCCCGTCAATCGCACGATCCAGATCAGCATCATCAAAAACGATGAATGGGGCATTACCCCCCAATTCCATTGAGACTTTCTTGACTGTATCAGCTGACTGGCGGATCAATAATTTGCCCACATTGGTCGAACCTGTGAAGGTCACTTTGCGCAATTCAGGGCGCGCCATCATTGCGCCACCAATGGCGGGAGCATCCCCCGTGACGATGTTAATCACCCCTTTGGGATAGCCCACGTCCTCGGCCAAAGCCGCCCAAGCCAAGCCTGAATAGGGGGTTTCTTCCGAGGGCTTCGCAACAACCGTGCAGCCAACCGCCAAAGCAGGCGCGAGTTTTCGGGCCAGCATCGAGGAGGGGAAATTCCAAGGCGTAATCATGCCCACAACACCCACAGGGTGCTTTGTTACCAAAATACGGCGACCATTGATACCTGCAGGAACGATCTCGCCCTTCACACGACGGGCCTCCTCTGCATACCACCGCAGATATTGCGCACCGATGGCAATTTCGCCCTTCGCTTCTACCAAAGGTTTGCCCATCTCACTGGTCAACAATTCGGCCAAACTGTCTTGGTTATCCATCAGCGCATCGTGCAATTTCCACAAAAGCGCCAAGCGCCCCATCAAGTCCATCCCTGCAAAAGCAGGGAAAGCTGCATGGGCTGCATCAATCGCGCGCATGGTTTCTGAGTGGCCAGATTTCGGAATTTGCCCAATCACCTCGCCCGTGGCGGGATTAGTAACATCCAAGGTCGCACCATCATCCGCGCCCACCCATGCGCCTGCGATATAATTCGCCTCGCGCATCCAGTTTTTCCAATCTGCCATGCTCCTCGCTCCTTTCTTATTTAGGCTTGCACCCCCATCTTCCGCGCCACATCCAACATGCGCGCAGAAAATCCCCATTCATTGTCATACCATCCAAAGACGCGCAGCATCCCGCCTTTAGAGCGTTTGATCTGATCCCCTTGCACGATCAACGACTCGGGGCGTGCACGAAGATCGTTCGAGACAACGGGCGCCTCGGTATAGCCCAAGATCGGACCTTTGACCGCGCGCAGGACATCGCGCGCCGCCTCAACCGATGGTCGCTGTTCGGTGATGACCGCCAAATCGATACAAGAGACACTTGCCGTTGGCACCCGAATGGCCGAGCCTGTGATCCGCCCCGCAAGATGGGGCAGCACAATATCAGTCAACTGTTCCGCACTGGTTGTTGTGGGCACCATCGACAAAGCCGCCGCGCGGGATCGCACCAAATCCCCCATAGGCATATCCACGGTGGGTTGGCTGCCCGTGTAACAATGCACTGTCGTCATCAAAGCCGTCTCGACCCCAAAGGCCTCATCGAGAACTCGCATCAGGGGGGCGGTTGCATTGGTGGTGCAAGATGCGTTCGACACAATGCGCGCTTCGGGCAATAGGGCCGCATCATTCGCCCCCAAGACCAGCGTCACATCAGCATCAAGGGAGGGGCCAGAAATCAGCACCCGTGCGGCGCCTGCGCGCAAACCTGCCTCGGCAATCCGCCGATCCTTGGCGCGACCCGTGCATTCCATCAGAATATCCACCCCCGCAAGGGGCAGCGCCGCCAGATCAGACTCACAGGTAAAGGCAATCGCCCGCCCATCAATCACCAATGCGTCATCACCGCAGGTCACCTCGCCCGCGTAAGGGCCAAAGACGCTGTCATATTCAAATAGGTAAGCGCAGGTCTTTAGGGGGGCGATGTCGTTAATGGCGACAATCTCAACCTCGGGCCAACCGCCCTTAAGCCACGCGCGCAGCACGGTGCGCCCAATGCGACCAAAGCCGTTTATTGCCACACGAATGGGGGCGGTCATGATGCCGAATCTCCTGATTGCTTTGAGGGGCGAGTGATGCATGCCCACCGCGAAGGTGCAAGCACGCATCAGCGGATTGGAACAAACAGCGTCTCACGCAAAGAACAATCGCGCCCCATATCGGCAGGGCAATCACGGGGCTCTAAATCGCGGGTCAGACAAATGCGCAGCTCTGCGACCCGACCTTCGCGGCAGGTGGTGACAACACCACCGTAACTGAGATCAGGGTTGGCTTCGCGGAGCGCTTCCTCCACCACTTCGGCTGGCAGGCGCACAGGGCGGTTAAGTTGGGTCAAAACCGCAGGCGCAGTCACCGCCGCATAAGCGCGGCGCGACAGGACGAAGTAATCCTCAACAGGCAGGCCAGAACAGGATCCATACCTACGCCATCGGTGCCACGCAAGGCCTGAGCTTCCCATTATATCAACCATGCCCGCCGTCAACGCATCACTTGAACCGCGCGCGGGTGTCGAGCAATAACTGGGCCACCCCTCCTCATATTATGGCAAAAGCCAGTGCAAGGTGAATCCATGGCCTGCGCCCGTCTCGCATTGCGCCGCGCCACGCTCATCCCCGTCAATCGCGCACCAATTCGAATTCCAACTGAAGGCCAAAACATAGAGATCAAACACCCCCGCCTGATCTGCCCGCGCAGGGATTGCCGCGCCAAATAGCGCAAAGGCCAAAAGCCCCGCGCGCATCAATCTGCACCCCATCTCGCGTTTCCCTCTTTCCTTGTGCCAATCCTTGTCTTATATGATGGTCGATTTCCCCGAAATCGAGGAATTGCGGCCCCCGCCGCAGCGTTGTTTCAGCGCCCGCCCGACTGCATCCGAAAAGGAGCTAAAAATGACAAAACCCATCATGGCAAAAGCCACCGCCGTTTGGTTGGTGGATAACACCACGCTCAGCTTTGAGCAGATCGGGGATTTCTGCGGACTGCATGAATTGGAAGTGCAAGGGATTGCAGATGGTGACGTGGCCACAGGCGTCAAAGGTTTTGACCCAATTGCCAATAACCAACTCGACCAAGACGAGATTGACCGTGGCGAGAAAGACCCTGCGCATAAGCTAAAGCTGAAGCATAACCCAGCCGCGATTGGCGAGGAAAAGCGCCGTGGCCCACGCTACACGCCCTTGTCCAAACGTCAGGATCGTCCTGCTTCAATCCTTTGGCTGGTCAAATTCCACCCTGAGCTGTCCAATGGCCAGATTGGCAAATTGGTTGGCACCACCAAACCAACCATCCAAGCGATCCGCGAACGCACCCATTGGAACATTTCCAACATCCAACCAATCGACCCTGTTGCGCTTGGTCTGTGCATGCAGTCTGAATTGGATGCAGCAGTGCAATCGGCCAACGCGAAACGTGCCAAAGAAGGTCTGGTTATGACCGATGACGAGCGCCGCAAATTGGTCTCCACCGAGCAAAGTCTTGCAGGTGATCCAGAGCCCAAAATGCCAAGCGCGATTTCGGGTCTCGAAACATTCAGACTCTCCGGCAATTCGTCTGCCGCCAATGAAGATGAGGACGAAACCGAAAAGACCTATGATGCGGACAACTTCTTTAACCTGCCCGATGATAAAGACGAAGACGACAAATAATCAGGTGTTATAACCCCTGCTATCTTAAAACCGCGCGACCCTACGCGACCCTAAAGGTTGCGCGGTTTTTTAATGCAAAGGCACGCCAACAGGATCAAGCAGGCTGCGCCCACCATCCACGCATAGAACTTGCCCTGTGACAAATCCCGCCCCATCGGAGGCAAAGAATTGTGCAGCACCCGCCACTTCGCGCGCCGAAGCAACGCGTCCAAGCGGTGTGTGGCTTTGGATGTCTTTGCGCTTCAATTCATCTTCTGCCAAACCCGCTTGAAGGCTGGCGGACATCACCGACCCAAAAGACACAGCATTCACACGAATACGATTTGGGGCGAGAGACAAAGCCAAAGACCGCGTAGATTGCTCAAGCGCGGCTAGAGACACCGAGTAGCCCATCAAATCAGGATGGCTGCGCATCGCCGCAATATTCGAAATATTCACAATCGCGCCGCGCGTCTCATCATCGCGGTCATCCCCTTCGGACTGGGTAATCATCTTTTTTGCAACGGCTTGGCTGAGGCGAAGCGATGTAAACAGGTTTTGCTGCAACATTTGTTCAATACTAGTATCGGCAGGATCAAACGGGTCCGTTGGAATGATCTGGCGACACGCATTGACCAAAACATCGACCCGATCGAAGGCATCAATCGTAGCCGAGATCAAATTGGCCACTGTCAGCTTTTCGCTCAAATCCCCCGCAAAGGCGCGAATATTTGGCGCGCGCTCATCATCTGAGGCGCCACATTCATCAAAAAGCCGCTCCTCATCGCGATCTGTGAACACGACATTCGCGCCTAGATCAGAAAAATGACGTGCAATCGCAAGGCCAATCCCATTGGCGGCCCCCGTCACAATCGCAGTTTTTCCTTGGATGGATAAAGACATTCCCAATCCCCTTTGCCGATCATCGCGCAGATCGCGCAGCTTTCGGTTTCCCAGCTTGATAGAGCTTGTAGCCCTGGATCTCGGCCAACATTCGGCCGGTTGAAAAATTCGCCTTCAGCGCTGATTCATACGGCAGGTGACGATTTGCGACCATCAAAAGTTGTCCTGAAGGCTTGAGCAGGCGACTTGCCGCCGAAATAAACGCCTGCCCCAAGGCAGGATCAGCCGCACGGGATGTATGAAAAGGCGGATTGCACAAAATCGCATCATAAAGTGCATCGGGCTTGTATGCAGTCGCATCTGCCCAGAAAAAGCGCGCGCGCGGATCATCAACATTCTGGCGCGCGGCCTCAAGCGCTGCGTGCTCCGCCTCAATCAAATCAAGGGTTTCAATACTATCCTGTTCATCCAGAATATGCGCGGCGATATATCCCCAACCAGCCCCAAGATCAGCAACGCGTCCCTTAAATTTAGGGGCCAGTGCAATCAGAATTTCCGATCCTTGATCTGGCCCGTCAGCAGAGAAGCTGCCAATTGGCACGATATGGCCATCTTCGGTTTCCGTGGCGCTGCCAACCCATTCCTCGCAAGGTTGGGGCAAGACATCTGGGCGCGCGAACCAGATCAATTTGCCATGCGATTTTGAAAAAACTTCCACGCCGTCAAAGGTTGATTTTAGGGCCTTGAGGATCGATTCAATGCCGATGGTTTTCGCCCCGTCCACCATCAAAATGCCACCCTTGCGCAAGGCCATCAGCGATTTTGCAATCCGCGATAAGGTCAACTTTTTTGATTTATGGGCCGCAACCAAAGCCAGATCAAACGCATCTACCGCATCGGTTGGCAGATCAGGATGCACCTCAATTCCACGGGCCGCAACGCGGGCATAATTGGGGTAAAACCCTTGCACAGCCAACAGCCGGGCCCGTCCGAATCCATCGAGCTGCATATCGCCAGTGGCACCATAAATCAAAACTGCCGAAAGAGACGGCAAGCTGAGCGCGTTTTGCTCAAGCGCGGAAATCCATCTGTCTGGGGTCATAAGCGGCGGCGGGACTGGGGATCAGTCCTCTTTCTCCATGGTGCATTGCAACGGATGCTGATTGCGGCGAGCGAATTCCATCACCTGCGCCACTTTCGTTTCGGCAATCTCATAAGAGAAGACACCCACAACGGCCACCCCTTTTTTATGCACAGTCAGCATAATCTCGACCGCCTGCGCATGAGAGATGCCGAAGAAGCGCTCAAGAACATGAACGACAAACTCCATCGGGGTGTAGTCATCATTCAAAAGCAGCACCTTATACATCGGGGGCCGCTGCGTTTTCGGTTTTGTTTTGGATATAACGGTGGTGTCGTTTTCCTCCACAGGAGGTTTCGCCATCATCGTCAAGCCATCGCGCCGCATATCTACTCCAAAACTGGCCATCTGGTCTAAAACTGGCGTGCTCATGGTGCCATCGTCCATGTGCCTTTATATAAGCCGCAAGGTGATTCAGAAAAGGGGCCACAAGGCAACTGCCTGCGGTCGTGCATAACCCAATGACAAAAAAGCTGCAAATAATCGGTTTGGACGCGGATGATACCCTTTGGCAGAACGAGGAATTTTACCGCGCAACCCAAGCGCGCTTAGCAGAACTTTTAGCGGATTGCTGCTCCGAGGAGGATTTGCACAACCGCCTCTTGGCGGCAGAGCGGCGCAATATCGGCCATTACGGATTTGGCATTAAAGGGTTCATGCTCTCCATGATTGAAACCGCGATTGAAGTCACCGAAGGCAAGGTCAGCGGTGCAGTTATCGCAGAAATTTTGGCCGCGGGCCAGGACATGCTCCAACATCCCATCACCCTACTGCCCCATGCCTACACGGTGGTGCGGGATCTGTCGCAAAGCCACAAATTGGTGCTGATCACTAAGGGCGATCTTCTCGACCAAGAACGCAAATTGGCGCAATCGGGCTTGGGCGAATATTTTGACGGCGTTGAAATTGTCAGCGACAAGAAACCTGAAATTTATACCCGCGCTTTCGCACGGCATGGCGCGAGTGCCGATTTGGCATTGATGGTGGGCAACTCCATGAAGTCGGACGTCATCCCCGCTCTTGAGGCAGGAGCCTTTGGGGTCTATGTGCCCTCAACCTATATCTGGGCCTTGGAGGAGGCAGAAGCGCCCCAAACCCACACACGCTATTTCAGCCTACCCGATTTGGGTGGCCTGCCTGCGTTAGTCAAAAACTTGGAACAGGCCTAAGGCGCAACCTTAAGAGCGATTTTTCCAATATGGGCGGACGCCTCCATATGGGCATGGGCAGCGGCGGCCTGTGTCAGCTCAAAGCTGCTATCCATCACGGGCGCAATTTGGCCAGCTTCGAGCAAAGGCCAAACATGGGTGCGCAGCTCGGAAGCAATCGCGGCTTTGGCGGCATCTGATTGCGGCCGCAAGGTCGACCCTGTCAGCGTCAAGCGCCGCGTCATCATCTGTGTAAAGTTCAGCTCAACCTTCGCGCCCTGCAAAAAGGCGATTTGCACAAGTCGTCCATCATCGGCCAAAGCCCGAATATTGCGCGGTAGATATGGCCCGCCCACCATATCGAGAATGACATCAGCGCCACCTTCGGCGCGCATGACCTCAACGAAATCTTCCGTGCGGTAATTGATCGCCCGCTCCGCCCCCAATGCTTCGCAGGCTCTGCATTTTTCAACTTGGCCTGCGGTCACGAAAACCCGCACCCCAAAAGCGCGCGCCAATTGAATGGCCGTTGTGCCAATCCCAGATGCGCCGCCATGCACCAACAGCCGCTCACCCGCGCGTAAGGTGGCGCGTTGAAATAGGTTGGACCACACGGTGAAAAACGTCTCGCAAAGCGCAGCAGCAGCGCGCAGATCCATACCGCTTGGCACGGGCAAGGCATGGGATTGATGGGTCAGCGCATAATCTGCATACCCCCCGCCCGGCAAAAGCGCGCAAACCTGATCCCCGATTTTCCACTCGGACACGGCCTCGCCCACCGCCACAACTGTGCCAGAGGCCTCAAGACCGGGAAGGTCAGAGGCCCCTTTGGGAGGATCATACAGTCCCGCCCGTTGCAGCGCATCGGGTCTGTTTACCCCTGCATAGGCAATTTTGATCAAAATCTGCTCAGCCTCAGGACGGGGGCAAGGGCGACTGCACAGCGTCAATACGTCTGGCCCGCCCGCCTCGCTTATTTCAACCGCGCGCATGGTTTCAGGCAGGGTCATGTAACTCTCCAGAACAGATTTCACTGTTGGTCTTTTGGACGAATATATCCTGGAAGGTCAATTCGTGCGACCCGCGCAGGGGGGCGAATCTTTCCAAGTAGCCAATTTGGCCCCGCCATAAGGGGCCTAAGCGCAGGGTTCTCATTGATGGATTTCTTTAGCTTTTCGATTTGCATCACATCATCGATACGGCGATCCAAAAACGTCCATGTCGCAGCGTGATCTGGCGATTGATCCCCCAACCAGTAAAGCACAGTAGCCGAATACACCCCCGCCAATGTCACACGCTTGGAATACCAATTGAAATCATTGGCGCGATCCCCAAGGCCCTCCCAAATGCTGTCAGCGGTTTCCCAGACGGCTTTGGCGCCATCTGCGGCATGGATGGGCAGGGCAAACAAGGTAGTGCCGCGGCGCACGGCCTCTTTGTGATCGGCGACCGCCTCGAGGCGCAGGCGCACCCCATAAGCCACACGATCACGATAGCGCATTTCAGAAAAGTCAGCATTGCGTAAGGCGCGCAGCAAATCTGCATCCCCCTGCCGATGAAAGGCCAAGGCCAAATCAACCGCTCCCCGAGGGAAAAGCGCGCAACCCGTTTCGGTGTCTACATCGCAATCGCTCAACGCAGCACAGAGGGCCGCATCAGACCACCCATCAAACGGCACATGATCCAATGCTGCGGTAACAATGCGCGCTTTCAGCTCGGTCGTGGCTTGGCTTTCCATCGCGTCACTCCATTTTTCTGCGTTGCTTTACAACTTAGCAGATTCTTGCTAGATGGCCACTTCCTGCAACTTTGAAACTCTAACTTAGAAAGGTGGTGACACCACATGCAGGTGAGTGTTCGCGACAACAATGTTGATCAAGCATTGCGCGCTCTGAAGAAGAAACTTCAGCGCGAAGGCGTTTTCCGTGAAATGAAGCTTAAGCAACATTTCGAAAAGCCTTCCGTCAAGAAAGCACGCGAGAAAGCGGAAGCAATCCGCCGCGCGCGCAAACTGGCGCGGAAAAAAGCGCAGCGTGAGGGTATGCTCTAAGCAGAACCTTCGCAAATGCGAAGTTTTCTTCAAAAAAGATATCCCCCGTCCTTTTGGCACGGGGGTTTTCTTTTGCGCTACGCTCAGAGGGTGAAGGGTTCACCCTTCGTCATCATTATCCCAGATTTTATAGGTTCAGATGCCATCATAGCGGGCCAAATTTTCCATGATCTTTTCGGTAAACCATGTAACTGGCAAATCGGAAAATTGCGGCAATTCACCAAGCAATTCCGAGATTGAGCGCGAACAATTTGCCTTGGGGACAGGGCCAATTTCCTGAATACGCTGCACCACGAATCGCGCTTGTTCTGGCGGCAAGATAACCTCCTGCGCCACGACATGATACGTGTTGCGCGCATGCCACCGCAAATAAAACCCATAGAGCGTGGGATTCATTCCAAAGAGCACATCATTGCTTTTGGGTGCGGCTGGGTAAAACCAACCGCCTGCAGGATCAAACAGCAATCTCTGGGTCCCGTCATCGACAACAAGGGCACTATGCGCACCCGTGCCTGTTTCGCTGCGCAGCATTGTTAAAAGCGTGATGCGCGTTGGCCCAGGCTCGCGATAGCTTGCTGTCGCAATGTCTTGATCACTGGCCCAAATCGATGGATTCGCTAAGCCGTAAGGGCCAGTGCGAGACATAAAACTGTAACAGACGAACGCCACCCCATCGGTGTTCGGCCTCAAGCTTAGCGGGCGAAAAGCGCCAAGAAGATCACAACTGCGATCGAAACAGCACCAACGCGGATGCTCCACGTCATGAAACCATCAAAGGTTTTCTCCTGCTCGCTGATATCCATCGAGCCGTGCTTATGTTCGTTCTTTGCCATGGTCGTCTCCATTGATCTGGTCGCTTTAACGATGCGCATACCGAATTTCATGCGCCCTGTCACGCGACACTGTGACACGATCTGTGTAAAAATCCCACAAGGTGACAAGGGAGGTGGGCGGGACCCTCAACTGCGCAACTGCCAAACCCATGCACCGCGCGCGTCCATTTCACGGGCAACCTCGCCCAGATGATAGAGATGGTTGAGATGGGCCACGGCCTCGACCATCGCTAGCCCATAAGTCGCCTCATCAATCTGGCGTTTGAACAAGGGGGCAAAGCAGTCAACCGCTGTGCGGGATTCCGCGCGCAAATGTTCACGCAGTCGGGCAAGCGCACCGTGATGATTGTCCGATAATTGCGCCAATCGTGCAGGCAATCCGTGATAGGGCAGCTTGTGACCTGGCAAAACAAGGTGATCTTCGCGCGCCATGGTTTCAAACCTTACGCAGCTTTCTAGCCATTCGGCCACAGGATCTGCCATCGGTTCTGTAGGATAAACCCCAAGATTGGGCGATATCGATGGCAAAAGCTGATCCCCCGCCAAAACAAGCGGCGCATCTTGGCACCATAAGGTGGCATGATCTGGCGCGTGACCTTGGCCCAAATGCACGACCCAGTCACGCCCGCCAAGGCGATGCACCGCTCCTTCCTCCAAACGCGTAAAGCCCAAGGGTAAAGGATAAACTATGTCATAGAAATTAAAGGGGCGGTTATCAAGACGCTTGCTCAAAAGCGCCTCATCCATGCCCGCCCCACGCCAAAAAGCCACCGCTTCTGGGCTCGGTGTTTGCTCCTCGTCCAAGGTCAGCATCCTTGCCGTCAGCCATGCGGTGCGGGTCATCAATAATTCCGCGCCTTGCGCCATAAACCAACCAGCAAGCCCGACATGATCGGGGTGGTGATGGGTGACCACCACCCGCGAGATAGGATCACCGCGCAGATAATCTTTTGTAATCGCGGCCCATTCACGGCGATTGAGTTTTGTATCAAGCCCTGTGTCGATCACCGTCCAGCTGTTTGGTTCGCGCAAGGCGTAGACATTCACATGATCCAAGCCCAAGGGCATGGATAACCGAATCCAAAAGATGCCATCCGCTATTTCCCGCGCAGTGCCTTTTTCAGGTGGGGTCTCGTGTGGATAGTGGATCATGTTACACCTTTTCGCAGCGCGGCTTGGCTTCACAGCGCGCCCAAGCTATATCGGGCCGCGCAAACACCACTGCCGTCCTAGGCGATGAACCCCAATGTCACAAGTGCCACCCACCAAAGACCGCCCCGCATGTTTGTCCCCTGATGAGCAGGGGATCGCGCGGGCCTGTGACTTGTTAGAACAGGGGGAATTGGTCGCGCTGCCCACGGAAACTGTCTACGGGCTTGGCGCAGATGCACGCGATGACCAAGCCTGTGCCAAAATCTTTGAGGCAAAAGGGCGACCTACATTCAACCCGCTGATCGTGCATGTGGCTGACCTCGCACAGGTCGCGCAAATTGCAGATATGACGGATACCGCACGGATTTTGGCAGATCGGTTCTGGCCCGGCCCTTTGACCTTGGTCTTACGCCTGCGCCCTGATCACGGGCTATCCCCCTTGGTCAGTGCAGGTCTGCCGACTGTGGCAATTCGCATTCCAAACCACCCTGTAGCCCAAAATATCTTGCGCCGCTTTGGTGGCCCAATTGCTGCGCCTTCTGCCAATAGATCAGGACGCTTGTCCCCCACATCAGCCGAACATGTGGCGCAGTCGTTGGGCAATCGCATCGCGGCTATCATAGATGGTGGGCCCTGCCCCGTAGGCCTTGAGTCAAGCATCGTGGACGCAAGTCAGAAGCCCGCGAAACTCCTGCGCGAGGGCGGCATTGCGCAGGAAGAGATCAGCGCGCTGACGGGGGCGCTTGTGTCTGACCTTACACCCGGACGCGTAGCTGCACCTGGTCAGATGAGCAGCCATTACGCCCCCAATGCACCGCTGCGCATCAATCAGGATCTCAGCGACCCAACACGACTACGCATTGCCTTTGGCCCGATTGAGGATGCAGATTTCACCCTATCAGAACAGGGCGATTTGCGCGAGGCGGCTGCGGCACTGTTTTCGATCCTGCATCACGCCGATGCGGAACTGGCTTTGCGCGGCAAAACTGGGATTGATGTCGCCCCTGTCCCACAAAAGGGATTGGGCCTTGCAATCAATGATCGGCTGATGCGGGCTGCCGCCCCGCGCGATTAAGCGCGCCCTGCCTGCGCAGACAACAAAATCGGATCAATGCCCAATTTTGCAAGGGCAGCTTCCCATTTGCGCGGCATATCCACGTTGAAAACCAGATCAGGCGCGGCCTCGCAAATCAGCCACGCATTCTGCGCAATCTCGCTTTCCAACTGGCCCCGACCCCAGCCCGCATAGCCCAAGGCGACAATCGCCTGATCTGGGCCTTCGCCTTGCGCAATATCGTCTAGGATATCGAGGGTGGCGGTCATGGCGAATGTGTCATTCACCTCTAGGCGTCCCGCATGACCTGCGTCACCTTGCGCGTAAGAGGTTTCATGCAAAACAAATCCACGCCCCTGTTCAACGGGGCCACCAAAGCAGATTGGTAAATCAGGCAAAGTTTCTGAGCCATTGGCAATGCCCAATCGCTCAAACATCTCAGACAAGGTTAATTCGGCCAAAGATTTATTAATGATCAACCCCATGGCCTGCTCGTCGTCATGCGCGCAGAGGAACACCACCGCATGCGCAAAACGCGGATCCCCCATTCCAGGCATAGCGACCAAGAGTTTGCCCGTTAAAGTCTCGATCGTGCTGTCGATATTTTCAATTTCATTCATATGTCTAAAATGCGCGGAGCCTGTCACAAGGGCAAGGGGCGAGCGCGCAGAATTTGTCGCAGCTTCGCCGAAACGTGACTTTTCATTCATGGCGTCTGCCGCTAACCAATTGGGCAATGATGAATGAAACCACCCCACGCAATGCCGCCGCGCGCGCCCTCACTTTGGGCGCTTTTGCGTTTTGCATAGCCTGCGGGATGACGGGGGCCGCGTCAGGCCAAACTGTTGCCTTGAACGGTGATGATGTCGTCACATCACGGTTTCTGTCGGGATGGCGCATGGAAAATGGCCATCACATGGCCGCCGTAGAAATCAGCCTAGCCCAAGGGTGGAAAACCTATTGGCGCAGCCCTGGGGATGGGGGCCTCGCACCTGAATTGCGGATCGAAAGCAACGCTCAGATTGCAGCGGCTTGGATGCATTTCCCCCGCCCCGAAGTGATCTTCACGGCGGGCACGCCCAATATTGGGTATCATGATCACGTGGTCTTTCCGATTGAACTGGCAATGCCCCGCGGCCTTGGCCCCATGGCCCTATCGGCAGAGTTGAACATTGGTGTTTGTGACGAAATTTGCATGCCAATCAGCCTTGAGCTCAAGGGTATTTTACCAGATAGCGGCGCCCGTGATCCGATGATCCTGCAGGCCTTGGCAGATCAACCCACCCCCGCCGCAGAAGCGGGCGTTGGCCCTGCCCGCTGTGCAATCAGGCCAATTGCAGATGGGTTGCAAGTGACGGTAGAGGTCACCGCCCCCGATTTAGGGTCGCCTGAAACGATGATGTTAGAACTGCCCCTCCCAGATGTCTGGATTTCGCCGCCCGCCTTTCACCGCAATGCGGGGCAGATCACCGCAACGGCGGATTTGGTGCCCCCGCAAGGCCTGCCCTTTTCGATGGAGCGCTCAGACCTGCGCATCACACTTCTCGGGTCTCATCGCGCGATCGAGATTGAGGGCTGCGTGGCGCGTTAGGTCTTGCGATTTTGATAGGCGACCCCTGCGGCAAGCCCCAAAACCAAGATCAGCACGCCAAGACTAAAGACAAGGAACGCAGTCAGGGCACTCGCGGGTAGGAGTGCGGCCACCCATCCCCAAGCCCCGCCCGTCAAGATTGGGCCGCCCATAACCAAACCCCACCAGAGAGCCACCCCCAAAGAGGCAAACCAAAGCGTGGCGCCTGCTTGACCAACCCGTCCGCGATGGCCCAAGCCGCGGCGCAAGCTCCGCACACGCTTTCCAATATCAGCTTGGATTGCCAAAACCGCTGGCACCAAGAGCAAGACGACAAACATCCCAAAGCCCAAACCGTAAACCAACGTAATCACAGTGGGTTTGAGGAACTGCGCCTGTGACGATGTTTCAAACAACAAGGGCGCAAGACCCAGAACCGTGGTTAGGGTGGTCAAAAGAATGGGTCGCAAACGATCACAGGCGGCATCAATAACGGCAGGGATCAGCCCGCGATCTTTTGCATACTCATCCACAGTTGAGACCAAAACAATCGAGTCATTGATGATGATACCCGTCATCCCAATCAGACCCACAACCGTAAACATCGACAAAGGCACATCCCAATGCCAATGGCCAAATATCGCCCCCGTCAGGCCAAACGGGATCACGCATAGCACGACAAGCGGGCGTAGCCAGCTTGCAAAAATCCACGCCAAAACGATGTAAATGCCAACCATACAGGCCAAGAACCCCGCAAGGGCATCGTCCAGGAAAGCGCGTTCCTGCTCGGCTAAGCCCGAAAGGGTCGTGGTCACCCCAAATTGCGCCTCAATGTTTGGCAAGATTTGATCACGCAATTGCGCCATGATTTCCTCAGCACGGGCGGGTTCATCTTCGGATAAATCCCCCGTCACCGACACCACGCGCTGCCCGTTTTCGCGGCGGATTGTGGAAAAGCCCGTTCGCGTCTCAACCGAAACAATATCGGCCAAGGGCACATAGCTGCCGCCATCCGCGCGCAACAACATGCGATCCAGAAAATCAGCGGTTAACTCGCCTTGCGGTAATTCCACCCGCACTGTGGCCGTGCGCAACCCATCGGGAAAGCTTGACGCTTCAACCCCGCCCAAACGATTGCGTAATATCCGCCCCAAAGCCTCAATTTCAAATCCCAAGGCCTCACCGCGCGGGGTTAAAGATAGACTTAACTCTTGCCGATCATAGGGCAGATCATCGGCCAAACCCGATACCTCGCCAAAGGGCAAAAGCGCGGTTTTGACGGCCTCAGCCGCAGCCTTGAGAATCTCGGTTTCCGCACCCGTGATTTGAACATCAATCGCATCACCACCCGGCCCACCGCGCCATCCGCGAAAGCTGATCTCTTCCACCATCGGATTTTGCTGCACTTCATTTTGCAAGTCTGCGACAAAAGCAAAGGAGGAATAGGGGCGCAAATCAGGGTCAATCAACTCGATGGAAATTGACCCCAAAAGATCGCTGTCTTTCCCATCGGCAGATGCAAGACTGCCGCCCGTATTCCCGCCAATTTCAGCCAAGACGTAAGAGGTTGGGTTGCGGCCATGCTCGGCCTCATACCGGCTTGCAACGGCCTCAACCGCGCGCTGCATTTCAGCCAACATGGCAAGGCTATCGTCACGCCCTGCCCCATCAAGCATGACAAAATTCCCTGAAACGGAGCTCAGCTCAGGCGCATTGAAAAAGCGCCACGTGACATCACCGCGCAAGAAACTGGCGGCTTGGGTGGCCAAAAGCAGCAGCATCACGGCCACAACAGGATAGCGCGCTTTAACGGCAAAATTGATGAAGGGACGGAAATAGCGGCCACGCAGCATCTCAAACCAGTGGTTAACAAAACGTGAGGGGCGATCATACCAAGCATCCTTCGCATTCGCTGCCAAAGCGTGCGCCATATGATTGGGAAGGATCAGGAAACATTCCACCAAACTGGCCGTCAGCACCACGATTACAGTAAAGGGAATATCAGCGATCAAATCCCCAAACCTGCCGCCAATCGCCGCAAGTCCCGCAAATGCCAGAACAGTGGTGAGGGTAGCGGCAAAAACAGGCGCTGCCATGCGCCGCGCGGCTGTTTCGGCGGCGGTGATGGGGTCTTCCCCAAGGGCACGATGGCGGTAGTCGGCATGTTCGCCCACCACAATCGCATCATCCACGACAATCCCCAAAGTGATGATTAAAGCAAAAAGCGAAATCATATTCAGGGTGATCCCAACAGCATACATCAGCGCAATTGCGGCCAACATCGCCACGGGGATGCCCGCTGCCACCCAAAATGCGGTGCGCGCATTGAGAAACAAAAACAACAAGCCAAGAACCAGCGCCAATCCTGTCGCGCCATTGGACAACAGAATTTCTAAACGCCCCGAAATAAATTCTGCACGCGTGCGGATCAGATCAATCTGCACATCTTGCGGCAAGGTCGCCTCCATTTGCGTGGCGATCTCTTCGACCGTTGCCTGTATGGAAATCGCATCGCCCTTATCCGAGCGATCCACTCGCACCGTCATTGCTGGGTTGCCACCCACGAAATAAGCACTTTCGCGGTCAACCGCCAATTCCATCACCCGCGCCACATCCCCAATCGAGACTGTGCGTCCATTAGGGTCACGAATAAGGGCAATCGCCGCGATCTCCTCTGCACTGCGCTTGGCTGATCCTGCCCGCACCCTTGCATTGGCCCCATCAACCGCCCCTGCTGGCGCGGTATCGACTTCGGCCGCAATGGCAGCTGCAATATCAGCCATCGTGAGATCATATTGAATCAACCGCACAGTTGGCACTTCGATCAAAATCTGCGGGGCAGCGACCCCGCGAATGGTTGTGCGTGTCACCCCCTGATCAAAGAGGCGCGCCACGAATTCATCTGCAAACCGACCCAGTTGCGCGGGTGCCACGGGCCCTGTAATCACCACATCGGTCACGCGATCACGCCATGTGCCGCGCCGCACCTCTGGCGTATCGGCATCTTGGGGCAGGTCGGTGACGCTATCGACTGCCTGCTGCACATCATCCGCTGCGCGGGCCATGTCCCAGCTGGGCTCAAATTCCAACCGAATATTGGCCACCCCTTCGCGCGCGGTGGCCTCGGATGCGACAACACCGTCAATCGCCAAAAGAACAGGTTCCAACACGCCCACAATGGCGGCATCTACATCCTCAGCCCCTGCCCCGTCCCATCGGGTCGAGATGTCGATATCATCCACCACAACATCGGGAAAAAACTGTGCGCGCATGTTGGGCAGGGCAAACAAGCCCGCGACGATCAAAGCAACCAAAACCAAATTGGCCGCCGTGCGGTGACGCGTAAAATAAGACAATATGCCCGAGGCCTGTGGCGGAAGGCTACGCATGGTTAGCCCCCCATTCGCTCTTCAAGCCGCGCCACCACCCCGCTTGGCACACGGGGTTGGTTTAATTGATCCAAGAGCCGCGATTTCACATCATCAGGGATAAAGCTGTTGCCTTCAACATAGGCGATCAGCCGCGCACGGCGTTCAGGGTCAAGCTCTAGCTCCTCGTCTTGAACCACCTCAGGAAGGCTGCCATCGGCTGCAGGGCGCAGAGGGTCAACCTTAATCCCCGCCCCCAAGACGGGGGTTCGGGCGGCCACAATCTCTCGGCCTGCCAAGTGATCCGCGCGGAAAATTACATCATCCCCTTGGCGGCGCATGAGCGTAACTTCGGCTTCCTCAAGGCGATCTTCATTCCCCAAAACAAGCACATGCGCGCCATCGGCTAAGGCCGTGGCAGGCGCAATCATGACGCCCTCAAGCGCGGGCTCTGTCACATGGACAGTGACAAAATCCCCCGCTTGCAAGCCCGCAGGGCGCAGCACATCGGCAAAAAGCAAACGGCCCGTTTGCCCCTCACCCACCGCCCCGCTTTCCCGCGTCAGGCGTGCAGGTAGGGTCAGAACTTGCTCACCCAGATCAATGCGCAACTCCACATCAACTTGCGGCAGGCGGCCATCTTCGCCAACAAGGCGCGCATATTGCGCGGTCGATAGACGAAAGGCGACCTCAAGCTGATCAGGATCAAGCAGGCGGCCAAATTGCTCATTCGCGCTCAACAGCCGCCCTTCGGCCAAATCAACCTCGGACAAAACCCCCGCAAATCCCGCGCGAATTTCAGTGTCAGCCAAACGCCGCTCTGCATCCGCAAGCGCCTGCCTGCGGGCCAAAGTGGCTTGGCTGGCGGAAGCCACGGCCAATTCCGCCGCCTCAACAGCGGCCAAACTGCCAACACCGCGATCCGCAAGATCACGCGCCCGCTCTAGCGCGCGGCGGCGCAAATCTTCCTGTGCTTCAGCATCCTGCAAATCGGCAGCTGCGGTGTCGCGCGCCCATTGTGCCTCGGCAGGATCAATCCGCACCAAAAGCGCGCCTTCCTCAACGCGACCGCCTTCGCGGAAATTGGGCGCAAGCTCGACCACACGCCCCCCGATTGCCGCCCGCAATTCTAGACTGCGCCGTGGTAAAATCTCCCCAAACGCGGTCAGTTCAGGACGCAAGCTTTGCGGGGTCAGGGTCAGAACTTCGGCGGCAAAAACCCGCTCTCGGGCAGGCGGACGACTGCCCTGATCGCCCATGCGTTCCTGCACAGATGACCAGATCAGCCCGACCGCCAAGGACAACAGTCCGAAGGTCACAGCGCTTAGGAATAACCCCGTCAATGCACGATTGAAAAATCTCATAAATGTGGCGCCTCAGCAAGGAAGGTTACCATAAGAATAGACCACGAAACTGCGATGGAAATAGCGCGGCATAGTGACCCCACAAAGGGGATACGTGCGGCATGGCTATTTCCGCCGCCGATGTTCCTCAAGGCGGGGCAAGATTTCAACAAAATTGCAGGGTCGATGGCGATAATCGAGCTGCCATTTTAGAATTTCATCCCATGCATCGGCACAGGCCCCCAAACTGCCGGGTAAGGCAAAGAGATATGTGCCTTGGCAGACCCCGCCCGTTGCCCGAGATTGAACTGCGGATGTGCCGATTTTTTGCATCGATACCATGGTGAAAATGGTGCCAAAGGCCTCGATCTCCTTTTCGTAGACATCGCGATGCGCCTCCACCGTGACATCGCGCCCTGTAAGGCCCGTGCCACCCGTGGTCAGGATCACGTCAACCGAAGGATCCGCGCACCACGCGCGCAGTTTTTCGGCGATCTCAGTGCGCTCATCGCGTAAAATCTCGCGGTGGATCAAATGATGGCCCGCCGCTTTGATCCGCCCTTCCAAAAGGTCGCCAGATTTATCTTGCGTCAAATCCCGCGTGTCAGAGACGGCCAGAACCGCAATGCCGATGGGGATAAAGTCGCGCGTCTCATCAATGCGGCTCATCTCGCGCCCCCGAGGCTCGCTTTCAGTTTCAACAAATCCGCCCATGCCTCGCGCTTGAGCAAAGGGACGTTCATCAAACGCGCGGGTGAATAAATTGGGAAAGCGGGGCAGCGATGAGCGCCTGCGACAAGCATATGATCCGCTTCACGCAGACGCTGCACACCCGTTTGTGACAGGGCTGCAACGCAAGATGCATTTCCAAACAGCACCACCGCCTTCGGCGCACATAATGCGATATGGCGCAGCAAGAAAGGGCACAGCACCTGATGCTCGGCCTCTGTGATTGGGCGATCTTGCGGCATCCGCCACGGAGAAACATAGGTTAAATAGAGCGCCTCGCGCTGATCCTGTGCCGACCGCGAAAGACCAATCGCGTCAAACATCGCATCAAAGAGCTTGCCCGCCTCATCGCTAAAGCCATGCCCCGCCTCATCATCGGCGCGGCTTGGGGCTTCGGCAATGACCATCACATCAGCCTGAGGATTGCCCTGCGAGAAAATCATATTCCGCGCGCCTTTGCGCAGATCAAGCCCATGGAAATCCACCATCGCAGCCCGCAATGCGTCCAAGGAAGGTGTCGCCTGTGCTACGGCCTCGGCGGCTTTGGCCAAATCTGAAACACTGGCAGGTTTCGGTGCGGGTGTTGGTGCAGGCTTGGGCTGCGCGACCTTTGGTGAAACGGGCGCGGGCTTCACCTCGGGCTCAAGGTCACATCGGTTGATCGGCGCTTCCTCAATCGCATCGCTCACACCCAGATCCACCTGCCAACTGAGCGCGGCAAGCGCATCGTTATAGGTCATCTGATCAAGGTCATGGCGCATGCTCACGATGCTACTGCCAGTGCGCCGCGAGGTAAATGGGCCATAACAGCCTCTATCGGATGGGTTGTGTCTGCCCCCAAAGACAGCCTATAAGCGGCGCAGTCAAATAGGAAGACAGATCAGGGGGAGCCCGATGTCGTTTCGCCAAAACCACCTGTTAGGTATCGAAACACTTGCCCCCGATGAAATCCTAACAATTCTTGATCTTGCCGATCGCTACGCCGAACTTGAGCGCGGCGATAATAAGCATGGCAATGCCTTAAAGGGGCTGACCCAGATCAATATGTTTTTCGAGGCCTCTACCCGCACCCAAGCAAGTTTTGAATTGGCAGGCAAACGCCTTGGCGCGGATGTCATGAACATGGCGATGGCGGCGTCTAGCCTCAAAAAGGGTGAAACGCTGATCGATACGGCGCTGACGCTCAACGCGATGCATCCTGATCTTTTAGTTGTACGACACCCTCATTCGGGCGCCGTGAACCTCTTGGCGGAAAAGGTAAATTGCGCGGTTCTGAATGCGGGCGATGGCAAGCATGAACACCCAACCCAAGCCCTGTTAGATGCGCTGACCATTCGCCGCGCAAAGGGGCGCTTGCACCGCCTAAACATTGCGATATGCGGCGACATTGCCCATAGCCGCGTGGCGCGCTCAAACATTCTGTTGCTTGGCAAAATGGAGAACCGCATTCGTCTAATTGCCCCCCCCACTTTGATGCCCGCAGGGGTCAGAGAATGGGGCGTGGAAATGTATGACGATATGCAAGGAGGGCTTGCGGGCTGCGATGTAGTGATGATGCTGCGTCTTCAAAAAGAACGCATGGACGGCGCCTTCATCCCATCGGAACGGGAATATTATCACCGCTTCGGGCTGGATGCAGAAAAGCTTAGTGCCGCCAAGGATGATGCGATTGTCATGCACCCCGGCCCGATGAATCGCGGGGTCGAGATTGACGGAACCATCGCCGATGACATCAACCGCTCAGTAATCCAAGAGCAGGTTGAAATGGGCGTCGCTGTGCGTATGGCAGCAATGGATTTGCTTGCGCAAAACTTGCGTGCCAGACGAGCCGAAAAGGGGGCACTGGCATGAATATTCTATTCAAAAATGCGCGCCTCATAGACCCAGAGGCAGGCACCGAGGATTTGGGCTGGCTTCTCGTCAAAGACGGGAAGATTGCGGCGCGCGGAACGGGCGATACGACCCAAAACGCAGAACGCATCATTGACTGCGCCGAAGCCTGCCTTGCCCCCGGTTTGGTCGATATTGGCGTCAAAATCGGTGAGCCCGGTGAACGGCATAAGGAAAGTTTCCGCAGCGCAGGCGTGGCTGCCGCAGCAGGTGGCGTGACCACCATCGTCACGCGTGCTGACACCACCCCCCCGATTGATACGCCTGAAACATTGGAATTCGTGCGCCGCCGCGCGCAAGATGCAAGTCCCGTGCGCATCCTCCCCATGGCTGCCCTGACCAAGGGCCGTGAGGGGCGCGAAATGACGGAATTGGGCTTTCTCTTGGATGCAGGGGCTGTGGCCTTTGGCGATGGCGATCTCGTTCTGCGCGACAGCAAGGTTCTCAGCCGCTGCATGGTGTACGCCCGCAGTCTTGGGGCGCTCATTGTGGGCCATCCACAAGACCCTATTTTATCAGAAGGGGCGGCTGTAACCTCCGGCAAATTCGCCTCACTCAAAGGCTTGCCCGCAGTCTCGCCTATGGCAGAACGTATGGGGTTGGAACGCGATCTTGCTTTGGTTGAAATGACGGGCGTGGCCTATCACGCAGATCAGATTTCCACTGCGAAATCCTTACCGGCGCTGCGCCGCGCGAAAGAGGCAGGGCTGAACTTAACGGCAGGTATTTCAATCCACCATTTGACTCTCAACGAGTTTGACGTAGGCGATTACCGCACCTTTTTCAAGGTCAAGCCCCCCTTGCGCGCTGAGGAAGACCGCGTTGCGATGATTGAAGCGCTGCGGGAAGGGCTTATTGATATTATTTGCTCCATGCACACGCCACAGGATGAAGAAAGCAAACGACTGCCTTATGAAGCGGCGGCCAGTGGCGCAGTGGGGCTTGAAACCCTGTTGCCCGCCGCGTTGCGGCTGCATCACGGGGCGGGTCTGACCCTGCCTGATCTCTTCAGAGCGTTGTCTTTGAACCCCGCCCGCCGCTTTAAGGTGCCCGGTGGCAGCTTGGCCGAAGGCGCGGTGGCAGATCTCATTCTGTTTGATCCAAATCGACCCTTTATTCTGGATCGCTTCGCTTTGCACTCAAAATCCAAGAACACGCCCTTTGATGGCGCAAGGCTGCAAGGGATAGTTTTGGCCAGTTTCGTCAACGGCCAATGCATATATGAACGGAACGCATCGTGATTGAATTTAACCTGATCCAATTGGGCATCGTTGGTATCGGTGCCTATCTCTTGGGTTCGGTTCCCTTTGGACTGGTAATGGCACGTCTGTTCAATTTGGGCGATTTGCGCAGCATTGGGTCCGGCAATATTGGCGCAACCAATGTCTTGCGCACGGGCAATAAACTGGCGGCTTTCATGACCTTGGTTCTTGATGCAGGCAAAGGTGCGATTGCCGTTTTGGTGGCACGTGCACTGTTTGGTGATTTGGCTGCACAAGTCGCAGGGGGCGCAGCATTTATGGGGCATTGCTACCCTGTGTTTATCGGTTTCAAGGGCGGCAAGGGGGTGGCAACCTTTCTCGGCACGCTCCTCGCACTTGCTTGGCCTGCGGGTATTGCTGCTTGCGCCACATGGGCGATTGTGGCCGCGCTGTTTCGCATTTCGTCCCTGTCCGCACTGATCGCGGCACTATTGTCACCCGTTTTCGTGGCAATCTTGGGTTATCCGCAGACCGCAGTGGTCACAGTCATCTTGGCCGCGCTGATTTTCAACAGACACCACGCAAATATCAAAAGACTGCTCTCTGGGACCGAACCGAAAATTGGCCAGAAATCCTAATCAGTATTTATACTCTTCGTAGATCCGCGTTAGATCACCGCCCCATTCACCATGATAGCGTTCCAACAATTCATCGGCGGGGGTTTTGCAGCTCTCTAGGCTTTCTTTCAACGCATTCAGAAAATGTGTCTCATCAGGCACAAGCCCACCTGCGCCCGCGCGCGCGCGGGTTTTTAACCCCGCATCAGAGAGCGCCACAACTTCACGCGCCAGACCAAGCATCTTTATCCCATGAGTATCGGCCTGCAGCCCATCCACGGATGCCGCAACGCGCAGCGCATCGCGCGTCTCCGCATCCCATCCCTTCACCAAATCCCATGCGGCGTCCAATGCGGTCTGATCGTACATTAAACCCACCCAAAACGCGGGCAAGGCACATAGTCTGCGCCACGGGCCGCCATCAGCACCGCGCATTTCGATAAATTTCTTGACCCGTGCCTCAGGGAAAATTGTTGTCAAATGATCCGCCCAATCGGAGAGGGTCGGCACCTCACCTGGAAGGGCGGGCAGTTGACCTTTGAGAAAATCGCGGAAGGATTGACCGAGCGCATCAATGTAAACCCCATCGCGATACACAAAATACATCGGCACATCGAGCGCATATTGCACCCATGCATCAAAGCCAAAACCCTGCTCAAACACAAAGGGCAGCATCCCCGTGCGCGCGGCATCGAGGTCACGCCAGACACGGGCGCGCCATGATTTATGTCCGTTGGGTTTGCCGTCAATAAAGGGCGAATTCGCAAACAGCGCGGTCGCAACAGGTTGCAACGCCAAAGCTACGCGCAGCTTTTGCACCATATCCGCCTCTGAGGAGAAGTCGAGGTTCACCTGAACCGTGCTGGTGCGATACATCATGGTTTTGCCCATGCTGCCCACGCGATCCATGTAGCCTGTCATCAGGCGATACCGCCCTTTTGGCATCATCGGCATATCCTCATGCCGCCAAATTGGAGCCGCGCCCAAACCGATGAATTCAACTCCGATCTTATCGGCTACATCACGCACCTCGCGGAGGTGTTGGTTTACCTCGTCACAGGTCTGGTGGATTGTCTCGAGAGGCGCCCCTGAAAGTTCAAGCTGCCCCCCTGGCTCAAGGCTGACATTCGCGCCATCTTTGGTCAGGCCGATTATGTGCGCGCCCTCCATCACGGGCGCCCAGCCAAACTTATCGCGCAACCCCTCAAGCACCGCTTTGATTGAGCGGAGGCCATCATAGGGAAGCGGGTTGAGCGTATCGCGGCAATAGCCGAATTTTTCATGCTCTGTGCCAATGTACCATTGATCTCGCGGCTTGCAACCTGCGGCCAAATACTCGGCCAACTGGCTTTCGCGCTCAATAGGGCCACCGCCTTGCTGAGGTATCGACATGGGCGCTGCTCCCGCCTGAATTATGATTGCACACCAATGCGGAACTGGCCCGCTTGACCATCCGTGTCAAGACCACGCGTCCACAGAATTTGCATGCCAAGGCGTTTCTTATCGCGCGCAGCAATCAGCGCGGCCATTGAAATTTTGGGCAGGGCAGAAAACCCATCAAACAAAACCTCTGCGCCGCTTGCCTCGAGGGGGATGGTCAAAACACTGTCGCGGGTCTTCAAAACCCATGCGGGATCTTTGTCCGTCTCAACCCGCAAGCCGAGGCTTTCTAGATCATCTAAATCCACGGCACCGCCCCAAATTGGCCCCATATAGGCGATGCGCCCTTCAACAAGGCTGACCACCCCCACGCCTTGCCCAGACGATGCAAACCGCGCTCGGCGCCATGCGACAAAGCCCGTTGTGGTTGCCACGGCAACCACCATCCACCCAACCATGCTCAAAATTGGGCTAGGGCGCGTGATCAACCACAGGCCAAAACCAACTGCGCAGAGGGCTACGATCACCTCCGCGTATCGCACAAAAGCTTTGCGCAATTCAGGTCGGATCATGCCAATCCCCCAAATGCGATTGAAACAGCGTCAGCAGGGCCACGGCAGCGGTATCCGCGCGCAAAATACGTGGGCCAAGGCTGACTGGGGTCACAAAGGGCAGGCGTGACAGGCTTGCGCGCTCCTGCGGGGAAAACCCGCCCTCAGGGCCAATCAAAAGCGCCCATTTCTGACTATGCTGCGGCCCTGCAAAAGCCGCCGCGACACCGACCCGTGCCTCATCCGCCCAAATAATCTGACGACCCTCAGGCCATTGCGCCAAAAGAGGATCAAGACGCAGCAAATCACTGACCTCAGGCACGAATGTGCCGCCACATTGCTCTGCAGCCTCTATGGCGTGGGCTTGCAAGCGGTCCTGCCTGAGCCGCTCGGAATTGGTGAACTCAGTCTGAACAGGGATGATCCGCGCGGCCCCCATCTCGGTCGCTTTTTCCACAATAAAATCGGTGCGCGCTTTCTTAATTGGCGCGAAAAGCACCCATAGGTCAGGGGGCAGCTGAACCGAGCGGGTTTGCTCGCGGCACAAAAGCCGTCCTGCGCGCTTATTTGCTTCGACAACCTCGGCAAGAAACTCACCGTCACAACCATTAAACACCAAAATCTCGGCCCCAACGGAAAGCCGCATCACAGCAAAAAGATAATTCGCCTGATCACGCTCGAGAGAGAGTGTTTGCGCTTTGGCAAGCGGCTGGTCTAGGTAAAGGCGTATCTTGGCTTGAGACATAAGAGGATCATATGAGCGCAGATAACCAAATGCCAGAGGGTCGCGTACGCGATGCCTATCAGGGCAATTGGGTCGATCATCTCGCCCCTGCCGCAACACGGCCCTATCTGCGATTGTCGCGGGCCGATCGCCCAATTGGCACGTGGTTATTGCTTTTGCCGTGCTGGTGGGGCTTGGCGCTTTCTGTGGCGGCTGACCCTGCGGGCGGCACAGTTTATGATCTTTGGATTGCGCTTGGCTGCGCTATTGGCGCATTTCTAATGCGCGGTGCAGGCTGCACATGGAATGACATCACTGACCGCCATATTGATGCGGGCGTTGCCCGCACCCAATCGCGCCCTTTGCCATCAGGTCAGGTGACAGTGCGCGGGGCACTGATTTGGGCGGTTGTGCAGGCGCTTATCTCTTTTGGCATTCTGCTCACCTTTCAGGCAGCCGCAATTTGGTTGGGCATTCTGGCCCTCTTGCCGGTAGCGATTTATCCTTTTGCCAAGCGTTTCACATGGTGGCCGCAGGTGTTTTTGGGCATTGCCTTTAACTGGGGCGCGCTTTTGGCTTGGGCGGCGCATAAAGGCAATCTATCGCTTGCCCCTATCCTTCTTTATCTCGCAGGGATTGCTTGGACACTGTTCTATGACACGATTTATGCCCATCAAGACAAAGAAGATGACGCCCTCATGGGCGTGAAATCGACAGCACGCCTTTTTGGAGAGAATTCGGGGCAGTGGCTTTGGGGCTTCTTAATCCTCAGCGCGGGCCTCGCGGCGGCGGCTGTGACGGTTATCCTATCAGGAGCGGCGCTGATTTTGGGTCTTTGCGGCGTTGTGGGGTTTGCCGCCCATATGATCTGGCAGATGCAGCGCCTGGACATTAACAATGTCGGCCGCTGCCTGTCGCTGTTTCGCAGCAATCGCGATGCGGGGCTGATCCTTGGGCTATTTCTTGCTGCTGCCACATGGCTATGATTGATCCTCGGGCGATTAATCTCTAAGCCACCCACAAGGGATAAATTCGGATCACATTTCCAATATGAAAATTTCGCTCTCTCTTGCAGCAGTCTTAACTTTTTTGATCGCAAGCCTGTTGTCTTACCTTGTGGCAATTGCCGCGGCGGTCTCTATCGAAAATCGTTCGGTTGCGGCGGTTGAAGATCGGCTTGAGCAGTCAGGCGTGGCCTGGGTCGAGTTGCGCGGGGACGGGCTGCAAGTTCACATTTCGGGCGAGGCACCCAATGAGGCCGCGCGGTTTCGCGCGCTGACCCTTGCCGCGGCAGTCGTGGATGATGACCGCCTGATTGATGAAATCACGGTTGCTGACCCCGCAGGCATTTCAACCCCAGAATTCCTGCTCGAGATGTTGCGCAACAGTAACGGCATTTCGATGATTGGTCTGATCCCAACCGATGCCGATGGCGAAACCATCGCCGCGCGCATTGCCGACATCACTAATGGGGTCGCAGTTGCCAATCTGGCAGAAAGCGTTGACTATCCCATTCCTCAAGGTTGGGATGCCGCACTTGAATACGGGTTGCGCGCCTTGCGGTTGCTTCCACGTTCAAAAATCTCGGTGATGCAGGGCAAAGTAACAGTCACGGCCGTTGCCGATAGCGTGGCGGAGCGTGACAGCGCGATGTCCCGCTTAAACAGTCACCCTCAGGCAGGTTTGGATGTGGTCATCGACATCTCCGCCCCGCGTCCCGTTATTACGCCCTTCGCATTTCGTATGATCCGCGAGGGCGATGCGGCCAGCCTTGAGGTTTGCTCCGCAGATACGGAGGCGAACGCGGCGCGGATTATCACCGCGGCAGAGGCCGCAGGCCTTGCCCCGGGTGAAAGCTGTGATGTGGGCCTTGGCGTGCCTTCCACGGAATGGGTGCGGGCGATTGAAGTGGCAGTCGCCACGCTTGCTGAACTCGGGGACGGGACGCTGACCTTTTCAGACGCTGATGTGAGCCTTGTGGCGAAAGAAGGCACATCTCAGCGTCTTTTTGATCGGGTGGTGGGTGAATTAGATCGGAACCTCCCCGGTCTGTTCTCATTGCAGGCCATCCTACCGCCTCCGCCCCAAGATAGCGGAGCGTTAGAAGCACCAGAATTCACCGCAAGCCTTTCTGACACAGGGGCCGTTCAAGTGCGCGGTCGCGTGCCAGATGAAAGCCTGCAGGCCGCGAACCAAGCTTTTGCGCAGGCGCTTTTTGGCAGCGAAAATGTCTATTTCGCAACACATTTAGACGCAGCCTTGCCCGAAGGGTGGTCAGTCCGCAGTCTTGCGGGTTTGGAGGCGCTGTCCCTTTTGTATGACGGCGATTTGCTCGTGACCCCCGCCAAGCTGACATTGTCTGGCCGTGTTGCAGATCGAGATCATATCGAAATGGCCTCGCGCCTCCTGTCGGACAAACTTAACGGCGGGGATTTCGAGATCAACGTGACAGTGGATGTTAGCCTTGCGCCTGAACCCGAATTGCTGTCGCCTGAAACCTGCTTATCGCGGATTAATAACCTGTTGGCAGAGACGAAAATCACCTTTGATCCAGGTTCGATTGAAATCAACGAAAACGCAGGCTCAATCCTAGATCGTTTGACTGCGATCCTGCCGGATTGTCGCCATGTCGATATGGAAATTGGCGGTCATACCGACAGTCAAGGTCGCGAGGAGATGAACCTCACATTGAGCCAAGCACGTGCTGATGCGGTCCTAAACGGCCTTCTGGCGCGGCGGATTCTGGTGTCGAACCTATCGGCGCGCGGCTATGGAGAGGCCAACCCAATAGCGGATAATAACACTGAAGAGGGCCGCGAGCAAAACCGCCGTATCGAGTTTAAATTGATTGATCAAACCGCAGCTGAAAATGGCACGCCCGAGCAGGCGGCAGATGCCGACCCCCCCGCAGGCGAGGAGGCCCAACAATGAACCGCACTGAATTCATTATCACCATTACGATCATTTTGATCATCGCCTTTGCCCTTGGGTGGTTCGCAAATTGGCTTGCGCATCGCCTGACGCGCGTATCCGATGCAGATGTTAATCAATTAGAAAGCCTTGCCGCTTCGCTGCATGAAGCCGAAGAATTGCGCGATCAAGCCATCACTTATATTGAACAGCGCGAAAGCGAATTGACTACGCAGCTGTCCCAAACCGAAGCCGAGTTGCGCGCAGCGATGGAAGGGTTGCGCGAGGCGCGTAGCGAAAATGACCATCTGCGCAGTAAATTGGAGAAATCTTGATCTAAGGCGTTACCCATCGGGCAAGGGCTGCCTCATCTTCGTCTTTGGATTCCACCCACTCCGCGCGCGCATCGTGGCATGCTTCTTTTTTCCAGAATGGCGCACGGGACTTCAGATAATCCATTAAGAAATCGGCGCTTTCAAACGCTGCTTTGCGATGGGGCGAAGCGGTCGCGACCATCATAATCTGGTCTGACGGGGCAAGTATGCCATAGCGGTGGATGATCAAGACGCGGATCAACGGCCAGCGCGCTAGGGCCTCGGCCGCGATTGCACCGAGCGCTTTTTCAGTCATGCCCGCGTAATGCTCTATCTCCATATGAGCGAGGCTTTGATCAGGCAAATCACGCACGAGGCCTGTGAAGCTGACCACGGCGCCTGCACCCGTTGCTGCCTCGACGAAATTTGAAATCTCAGCGCCCAAATCAAACGGTGCGGCCTGAACACGGACATCTACCGCCATGGCCCTAGCCGCCCGTCATTGGTGGGAAGAAGGCAATCTCGTGCGCGCCCTTAACGGGATGATCCAAATCGACTAATTCCTGATCAACCGCGGCGCGCACAGAGGATAAATCCGAGAAGACCAAGTCATGCGCGTCAGATTTACCGCGCAGCTCAGCAATCAAATCAGCGATCGTTGCAGCATCGGTGCTGATCATCTCACGATCCGCACCAATACGTTCGCGCAACCATGCGAAATATCTCAGTTCAATCATCCCATCAGCCTTTCTGATCACTGAGGAATGGCAGGGCTTTGAGGAAGTAATCACACCCGGTGATAAAGGTCAAAACAGTTGCAAGCCACAGCATCCCCAAGCCGCCCCACGCCAAAGCATCGCGCAGCATATGCAAGCCAAAGGTACCAAATGAATGGTCATTTTGCATACTATGCTCGGCAATTGCCCATAAGAACATCAAGACAATCGCAACCATTTGCACCATGGTTTTCCATTTGGCAAGTTTCGTGACCTTAAGTCGCCCTGCATCCGCGCCCAAGAATTCGCGCAGGCCCGAGACGAAGACCTCGCGAAACAGGATAAGAACAACAGGTGTGATCAGGGCCATGGATAGATCAAACAGCCCTACCAAGATTGCCAAGGCAATCACCACCATGGCCTTGTCCGCAATCGGATCAAGCATGGCTCCAAAACGGGAAACTTGCGCCCATTTGCGGGCCAAATATCCATCCAGATAATCCGTGGTGGCCGCGCTAATAAACAGGATCAACGCCACCCAATCGGCAATCGGACGCGGAAAGATTGCAAACACCACACCGACCGCAATCGCGGATAACAGGCGAAGCACCGTCAAAATATTTGGAAGTGTCCATGTCATAGGTTCGATCTTATCCGCTCACGCCCCATCATGGAAGAAGGCATAGATGGTTTCTGCCATCCGATCTGAGATTCCTTCTACCGCCTTTAGATCTGCCAAATCTGCGCGCGACACGGCCTTAGCACTTCCAAAATGGGCCAATAGCGCCCGCTTGCGGGTGGCGCCAATGCCGGGAACCTCATCCAACGGGGTCGCGCCAATCGCCTTTGACCTCTTGTCGCGATGCGCCCCAATCGCAAAGCGATGCGCCTCATCGCGCAGCCGTTGGATAAAATAGAGCACAGGGTCATTGCGCTTCAGCGCGAAGGGACGCGCCCCAAAGCGGTGGAACTCCTCCTTACCCGCATCACGATCGACACCTTTGGCGACACCGATAAAGGGCACATCGTCAACACCAAGATCCTCCATGATCTCGGCAACGGCACTGATCTGCCCTTCCCCACCATCAATGAGCAATAAGTCAGGCCAAGCATCTGATTTGCGGTCAGGGTCTTCCTCAAGCAGGCGCTGAAAGCGGCGCATCAGAACCTCTTTCATCATGCCAAAATCATCCCCAGGGGTAAGGTCGTCCCCACGGATGTTGAATTTGCGATATTGGCTTTTCACAAAGCCCTCTGGACCCGCGACAATCATGGCCCCAACGGCATGCGCACCTTGGATATGCGAGTTGTCATACACCTCTATGCGCGCAGGCGCGCCATCTAGACCAAACGCTTCGGCCAAACCGCGCAACAATTTTGCTTGGGTGGCGCTTTCTGCCATACGCCGTGCAAGGCTTTCGCGCGCATTGCGCAAAGCCCCTTCAACCAATTCCGCCTTTTCGCCGCGCTGTGGCACGAGGATCTCAACCTTGCCACAGCGCTTTTGGCCCAAGGCGGCTTCCATCAGCTCTGCCTCCTCAAGCCCATGCGACAGGATCACTTGGCGCGGCGGCTCCTTGTTATCATAGAACTGGCCCAAAAAGGCCTCCATCACCTCATCGGGGGATTCAGAGCCACCCAAGCGCGGGTAATAGTCATGGTTGCCCCAGTTTTGGTTGGCGCGGATGAAAAAGACCTGCACACAGGCCTGACCGCCCTCCATATGTAAGGCGATAATATCGGCCTCACGCACAGTTTGCGGGTTGATCCCTTGGGTGCCCTGCACTTGCGTCAGCGCGCGGATGCGGTCGCGCAACGCTGCAGCGCGCTCATATTCCATCGCTTCGGCCGCCTCCGCCATTTGCACGCCAAGCTGCTCTTGAATTTCGGTGGAATTCCCGCGCAAAAACCGCGCTGCATCATCCACGCTCGCGGCGTAATCTGATGCGCTAATATAGCCAACACATGGCGCGGAACAACGCTTAATCTGATAGAGCAAACAGGGCCGCGTGCGGCTGTCAAAAGTCGTGTCGCTACAATTGCGCAGCAAGAACACTTTTTGCAATTGGTTCAACGTACGATTAACCGCCCCCGCCGATGCAAAGGGGCCAAAATATTGCCCTTTCTCCATCTTCGCCCCTCGATGTTTGCGGATTTGCGGAAAATCATGCGCAGCCCCGATTACGATATTCGGAAAGCTTTTGTCGTCACGCAGCAAAACATTGTATCGAGGCTTGAGCTGCTTAATGAGATTTTGCTCTAACAGCAGCGCCTCGGTTTCGGTGCGCGTAGTCAGAAACATCATCGAAGCAGTTTCAGAAATCATCCGCGCAATACGCGGGCTATGCCCCGAAGGTTTCGCATAATTCGACACCCGCCGCTTGAGGGCACGCGCCTTGCCAACATACAAAACGCGGCTCTGTGCATCGAGCATGCGATAAACACCAGGGCTTTGATCTAGCGTCTTAAGGTAGTCGCGGATGACCTCATGCCCCTGCCGAACCGTATCTCCCGATGGGCTAATTTCCAAGCTGTTTTCTAACATGTCATCCATGGCGCAAAGCTTGCCCTGATTCCAATTCGCGCTGCAACGAAGAGCAGCCAAGTTCAAGGGAAAATATGTCCACAAAACCTGTGGATAAACCTGCGGAAAACCCTTTAAGCATCGAAATTTTTCTTTGTTTTTCGTAGGGTTCTGTGAATTGCACAATTTTTAGGCGTCTTTTTAACTATCTGAATTTGTTAATTATTTTCTTTTCTGATGAGGCTTTGTTATCAAATCGTTACTTAAACTTTACCTAACCGTTACTTAAACAGTCGCGGTGGAAAACTCTAACCATGATTAAAAATTAGACCTATTCTATTCCTATAACGTCAGGAGTCGCCCAAGCCAGATGCTGTCCCCCATCCACGGCGATCATTTGGCCTGTAACAGCCTTGGCTCGCACCAGATAGATGAGCGCATCAGTGATATCGTCCAAATCGGCGCCACGTTGCAAAATTGTGGCTTGTCTCTGGCGAGCAAACGCCGCTGCATCCTGCCGTCCCCCGCGCAATGTTGGGCCGGGCCCAATGGCATTTACGCGAATATTGGGCGCCAAATTCTGCGCAGCGGTTTTTGTAAATGTCCACAATGCGGATTTTGCCAATGTGTAACTGACAAAATCAGGGGTCAACTTATGCACCCTTTGGTCGATCATGTTGATGATGACTGAGGTTGCGCACGGCTCACCGCCGCCTTCTTGCACGGCTTTGGGGGCCTGCGCGGCAAAAGCCTCGGACAGGACCACGCTTGCGCGCAAGTTGGAATTCATATGTCGATCCCAACTCTCGCGGGTGAGGCCCCCGAATGTGTCATGCTCGAATATTGAGGCGTTGTTGACCAGAACTGAAAAAGGCGCCCCGATTGACGCGCGGGCCTCAGGCAAAAGGGCCTGTGTCGCCGCCTCGTCCAAAAGATCGGCCTGCACCAGAACCGCCTGACGCCCTGTGGCACGAACGGCTTCTGCTGTCGCCTCAGCCCCTTCGCGGGATGAGGCATAATGGATCGCCACATCGTAACCCGCCTGTGCCAATGCAATTGCCATTGCCTGACCCAAGCGCTGACCTGCGCCTGTCACCAAAGCTGCGAGCATCTGTGAACCTCCGACTAGTGCAATAAGAAACTTACATAGCCGATATAGAGCGCCACAAAGAGAAGTCCCACCGCGCGTGCCATGCGCCACCGGAAAAACACGAAAGGCAGCAAGATCAGCGAGGTGCCCAACATCACCCAAAGATCAAAGCGCAGAAATTCGTTATCCACGGGAATGGCGCCAAACCAAGGGGCGACCCCAAAAATGAACACCAAATTGAAGATGTTCGAGCCAATTACATTGCCCAAGGCCACATCTACATGTTTGCGCAATGCGGCCATCACAGATGTTGCCAATTCGGGCAAACTGGTGCCGAGGGCCACAAGAGTCAAACCAATGACCACCTCTGACACCCCAAAGGCGCGCGCGATTTCTGTGGCGCTGTCAATCAAGAGATCCGCCCCCAAAGGCAGACCGATCAAGCCAAGCCCAAGATATATGCCAATCTTCCAATAGGGCATAGACGGATCGGCTTCTTCCAATTCTTCAGGTAACTCTTCGGGCGCATCACCTGCAAAGGCATGACGAATTTGATTCCCTAATATTAGCGCAAAAACCGCCAGAAGGATCAGACCATGCCACCAGATAAAGGGCCCCAGAAACGCAAGCACAACAAAGACCAAACTGGCGCAGAGCATGAAAATGTAATTCTTGCGCGTGTCCGAGACACTGGGATGAAGGCAGGAAATAATTGCGGGCAACCCCAAGACCAAAAGAACATTGGCGATGTTCGACCCCACCACATTGCCGAGCGCCAACCCTGGTGCATCACCAAGCACCGCTTGGATCGACACCAACAATTCTGGCGCTGATGTCCCAAAGGCGACCACGGTCAGGCTGACGACCAAGGCCGAAATGCCCAACCGTAACGCAAGGTTGACCGCCCCCCGCACCAACGCATCTCCCGCAAGAACAAGGATCACCAAGCCCAAAACAGCCAAGGCAATATGCGCGGTCATTCAGATTTGTCCTCGTCTCTCGGATCACGTTTTAGGGGATCTGGAGGAAAGCGCGGCTTGCGCGATTTGAACTTGGGCAGGCGCAGTTTTCCAAACATGGCAAGCACAGCCATAAAAATCAAAAAAAGGCTGATGATCTTGAGCATCACAAATCAATCCGCCCCAAAACAGGGGGCCAAGGGACTTGTGCAAGATGAGGGCGGACTGATCTTTGCATCATAGCCCCTCATGTAACGATGCCCCCCCCTTCAAACAAGGGGCGCCATCCACGAAATCTTGCGGGTTTGGGGCAAAGGATCGCCACTGGGATTGTCCGCCTTTGCAAGCTATGATGCCCACACAAACGCGCAAGGCAGACCCAGATGCTGACCATCACCGACCAGATCACCATCGCCGATTGGGAATTGACCGAAAGCTTCACCCGCGCTCAAGGGCCAGGCGGGCAGAATGTGAACAAGGTCTCAACGGCGGTCGAGCTGCGGTTCGAAGCTGCCCGCTCCCCCCATCTGACCGTTTCCGTCAAACGCCGCTTAGAACGCATCGCGGGCCAGAAATGGACAAAGGACGGCGCGGTGGTGCTCTTTGTGCAAGACACCAGAAGCCAAGCCCGCAACCGCGAGATCGCCCGCGAAAGACTGGCCGAAATGATCCGCGCCGCCTTGGCAACCCCCAAACCCCGCCGCCCGACACGACCCACAAAGGGATCTGTGGAACGGCGGATCAAGGGCAAGAAACTGCGCGGCGAAGTAAAGGCAGGACGGGGGAAGGTAGAGGGGTGAGGGGGCAAAGACATAAAGAGCCCTAACGAGTGGTTCTGTATCCCTAAACCATCACCTCCATCCGTTCCTGTTCGCCAACCCCGAACACGCGCTTATACCTTGCTATCTCATCCTCTGGGCCCATCGCCTTCTCTGGGTTGTCGGACAGTTTGACCGTGGGGCGGCCATCGGCGCGGATGGCTTTGCAGACCAGTGAGAAAGGGGCCAGCGCATCCCTCTCTACCAATCCGCGGAAATCATTGGTCAAAAGTGTGCCCCAACCAAATGACACGCGCACGCGGCCTGAAAACTTGGCGTGCAACTCCGCGATGCGATCCACATCCAACCCGTCCGAGAAGATCACCAATTTTTGCGTGGGGTCCTCACCGCGGGACTTCCACCACGCAATGGCGGCCTCAGCCCCCGCCTCGGGCGCGCCTGAATCGATACGAATACCCGTCCAACCAGCCAACCAATCAGGCGCATTCTGCAAGAACCCTTCCGTGCCGTAAGTGTCAGGCAGGATAATGCGCAGATTGCCATCATGTTCTTCATGCCAGTCCGCAAGAACATCATAGGGCGCGCGGGCCAGTTCCGTATCATCGCGGGCCAAGGCGGCATAGACCATCGGCAATTCATGCGCATTCGTCCCGATGGCCTCGATGTCACGCTTCATCGCAATATGGCAATTTGAGGTGCCCGCGAATTTAGACCCAAGCCCCTCGATCATCGCCTGAACGCACCAATCTTGCCACAGATAGGAATGACGGCGGCGGGTGCCGAAATCGGCGATGCGCAAACCTTCAATCGCGCGCATTCTTTCGATTTTTTCCCAAAGCTTCGTCATCGCGCGAGCATAAAGCACCTGCAATTCAAACTTGCCCATGTCTTTCAACACAGCGCGCCCGCGCAATTCCATCAACACGGCAAGCGCGGGGATTTCCCACAGCATCACTTCGGGCCATGAGCCTTCAAAGGTCAGCTCATATTGATCCACAACCCGTTCCAAATGGTAGGAAGGCAGTTGTAGCGCCTCAAACCATTCCATGAAATCGGAGCGGAACATCTGGCGCTTGCCATAAAATGTATTCCCGCGCAGCCACGTGCTTTCGCCACGGGTCAGGCGCAGGGTGCGGATATGATCCAATTGTTCACGTAATTCGCCCTCATCAATCAAATGCGCAAGCGGGATGCGTGTTGTGCGATTGATCAGCGAGAACGCGACTTGGGTGTTGGGCCGATTGCGAAATACCGACTGACACATTAGCAATTTATAGAAGTCCGTGTCGATCAGCGAGCGCACGATCGGGTCAATCCTCCAGCGATGGTTATGGACACGGGTGGCTATATCGACCATGGCTAGACTCCAATCAGGCGTGTTTCGCGCCGTTTAGAGCAAATCATAGGCCACAAAGGCAAGAGCGATGGAAATTTTCCTGCAAGGCACCCCAGGATTGGAGGATATCCTCGCCGAGGAGGCGCGCAGCTTATCGTTCTTGGGCGTGCAATCTGTGGCCGGGGGTGTGATCTGTCAGGGTGATCTCGCTGAAGCAATGCGCGCCAATCTGTGGCTTCGCAGCGCCGGACGCGTATTGATCCGTATCGCGGAATTCCGCGCGATGCATTTGGCACAATTGGACAAGCGCACGCGCAAATTGGATTGGGCCAGCATTTTGCGTCCCGATCGACCTTGGCGCGTTGAGGCCACCTGCCGCAAATCAAAGATTTACCACCAACGCGCGGCTGCCGAACGAATTGAGGGTGCAATCAGCGCGGCGCTTAGCAGCACACCGAACCCTGAGGCGCAGATTGTTGTCAAACTGCGCATCGAAGATGATCTTTGCACACTCAGCCTCGATACATCTGGTGAGAGCTTGCACAAACGTGGGGCCAAGGAATTCATCGGCAAAGCGCCCATGAAAGAAACCCTTGCGGCCGCGTTTTTGCGGGCCTGCGGCTATCATGGCGAGATGCCTATGGTTGATCCCATGTGTGGCTCTGGTACGTTTTTGCTTGAGGCCGCCGAGATTGCCGCGCGGTTGCCCGCAGGGCGCGCGCGCCGTTTTGCGTTTGAAGATCTTGTAGGGTTTGAGATTGCTGATTGGTCTGCAATGCGCCGCAATTTTTTGCCACGCGAAGCTGAGGCCGTGCAATTTTACGGGTTCGATCGCGACCAAGGGGCCATTACAGGCGCACGCGCCAATGCCGAGCGCGCAGGTGTTGCAGATTGGACCAGCTTTGCCTGTCAGCCCCTCAGTGCGCTTGAACCACCGACAAAGCAAACTGGATTGGTAATTCTAAATCCGCCTTATGGCGCGCGTATTGGCAATCGCAAATTGTTGTTTGGGCTTTACGGCGCCATTGGCGCAGTCATGCGCGAGCGGTTCACGGGATGGCAATTTGGCATGGTCACATCGGACGAAGGGTTGGCCAAGGCCACAGGCCTGACATGGTTAGAGGTGAGCCGTCCCGTGGCCTTTGGTGGGTTAACGGTCAAACTCTATCAATCAGCCCTCTGACATCGTCACACCCAAAGCGGCCATGTCATCAAAAGCTGTCGCCAATGATCCGCCCAGATCAATCGCGCGACACAAATCGCAGCGCAGATCGACCACAAACCCAAGTTTTGTCGCATCTTGCGCGGAATAATTGACACAGAAATCTGTCGCCAAGCCCACCATGGTCAGATGTGTGATCCCACGATTGCACAAATATCCCTCAAGCCCCGTGGGGGTCTGGTGATCATTTTCGAAAAACGCAGAATAGCTGTCGATGGCAGGGCGAAAACCTTTGCGAATAATCAGATCCGCGCGGGTTGTGCGAAGTTCTGGATAAAATTCCGCCCCTGCGCTGCCTTGCATGCAATGATCAGGCCACAAAACCTGTGGGCCATAGGGCATATCAATCATCTCTAGGGGCGCGCACCCCTTATGCTGACTTGCAAAACTGGAATGATCCGCGGGATGCCAATCTTGGGTCAGGATCACGGCGGCATAGTCATCCATCAAGGCGTTGATCCCCGCCACAATAGCGCTGCCCTCAGGCACAGCCAAAGCGCCGCCTTCGCAAAAGTCATTTTGCACATCAATCACCAACAGCGCGTGAGTATCAGGTTTCATAACATGGTCTCCGTATAGGGCAGCGTGCCGCATCACCTAAGGGTTGAGTTGCACAATGCAAGGGCGTAGATGCGCAGCCATGTATATTGTCGCCGCCCTATATCACTTTACCCGATTTGACGCGCCCGAAAATTTACGCGCGCCCCTGCTTGGGATTTGCAAAGCGCAGGGGATCAAGGGATCGCTTCTTTTGGCACGCGAAGGGATCAATGGCACCATCGCAGGCAGCCGCGCGGGGATTGACGCGGTTTTATCCCATATCGGCAACCTACCTGGTTGTGCGGCGTTTGAATGGAAAGAAAGCACAGCCACCGAAATGCCCTTTGGCCGCCTCAAAGTGCGCTTGAAGCGCGAGATCGTGACCATGGGTGTGCCAGAAACCGATCCGCTCAAGATCGTGGGCACTTATGTTGCGCCCGAGGCATGGAACGAATTAATCTCGGCCCATGATGTCGCCGTGATCGACACGCGCAATGATTACGAAGTGGCCATTGGCACCTTCAAAGGCGCGGTTGACCCACAGACCGAAAGTTTCCGCCAATTCCCACAATGGTGGGAGGAAAACAAACACCGCTTTCACAATAAGCGGATCGCAATGTTCTGCACCGGCGGCATCCGTTGCGAGAAATCCACCGCTTTCCTCAAGGATCAAGGCGTGGAGGAGGTATATCACCTCAAAGGCGGCATCCTAAAATATCTTGAGGAAATGCCACAAGAAAATAGCCTTTGGGAGGGCGAATGTTTCGTCTTTGACGAACGCGTCTCTGTCGGTCACGGCCTCAAACAAGGGCCTTATGGCCTGTGCCGCGCCTGTCGTCGCCCGATTTCCGACAAAGATCGCAGGCATCCTCATTTTGAAGAAGGCGTCTCCTGCCACCAATGTATGGACGAGCACAGCGATGAAGATCGCGCGCGTTTCCGCGAGCGTCAGCATCAGATTGCCTTGGCCAAAGCCCGCGGTGAAAGCCACTTGGCAGGCTAGTTTACGCTCTCCGTGAAATTTTCATGACAGCGCGGTTTGGGGCTTTGCGTTATTCATTATTTCGATTATTCACGAAATATGGAAAATACACTTGTCACGCAGCTGTCAACTTTGGGCCATGGCCCGCGCCTTGATATTTTTCGCCTGCTGATACGCCGCTATCCTGATGCGGTTGCGGCGGGGGAAATTGGTGCCGCCTTGGGGGTTAAACCCTCGACCTTGTCCGCCTATCTTGGCGCACTTCATCAAGCAGGGTTGATCGCGCAAGAACGCGAAGGCACATCGCTGCGCTACCGCGTAGCGATGGACGCCACCCACGGCATGATGACGGCGCTATTTTCAGATTGCTGCCGTGGACGGATAAACCTTCAGTTTGGCTGTGCGCCTGACCCAAAGAATGACAGCAGGCCATTTAATGTGCTGTTCCTCTGTGTTGGAAACTCGGCACGCTCCATCATGGCTGAGACTTTGCTACGGGATATGGGCGGGGATCGGTTTCGCGTATACTCCGCAGGTGTCCAACCGCAAAGCGCGCTCAACCCGCTAGCGCTCGAGGTGCTGCGCCAAAAGGGTCATGATACCTCTGTCCTCAAATCTAAGCATCTTAGCGTTTTCCAAGCGCCAGAAGCGCCGCAGATGGATTTTGTTTTTACGGTCTGTGATGTGGCAGCCAATGAGGATTGCCCTGCTTGGGCGGGGCAGCCTGTCAGCGGGCACTGGGGTCTGCCTGACCCTGTAAAGGCCCAAGGCAGCGTTGCCGAGCGGGGGCTCGCTTTTCAGGCAACCTATGGCGCGTTGCGCAATCGTATTGCCGCCTTCACCGCCCTGCCCCTCGAAAGCCTAGAACGGGCGGCGCTGCAAAAGGCGGTGGATCACATCGCAGAGATTTTAAAAGAGGATTGAGATATGACTGTCTACGCGCTGAACGGATTGGGCCGCATCGGCAAGCTTGCGCTGCGACCCTTACTTGACTCGGGCGAAGAGATCGCGTGGATCAATGATGCAGTCGGTGATGCCGCTATGCACGCCCATCTATTAGAGTTTGACACAGTGCATGGCCGCTGGCCCGCGTCTTTCTTAGCAACAGGGGATGGTGTCATCATCAATGAGCATCGCATTCCTTTTATTGGCACCAAGGACATCCATGACCTGCCCCTTACGGGGGTTGATGTGGTCATTGACTGCACAGGGAAATTTAAATCAGCTGCGGCCCTTGCGCCCTATTTTGCCGCAGGCGTGAAAAAGGTCATTGTCTCCGCCCCCGTCAAAGACGGCCCCACCACGAATATCGTCTACGGCGTGAACCACGAGATTTATGATCCTTCCGCGCATCACATTGTGACGGCGGCAAGTTGCACCACGAATTGCCTTGCCCCCGTGGTCAAAGTGATGATGGAAGAATTTGGCATCAAGCACGGCTCAATCACCACGATACATGATGTTACAAACACCCAAACCATCGTAGATCGGCCAGCCAAGGATTTACGCCGCGCGCGCTCTGCGCTAAATTCGCTGATCCCGACCACAACGGGCAGTGCCACGGCGATCACGCTGATCTATCCCGAACTTCAGGGCAAGCTGAATGGGCACGCTGTGCGCGTGCCGCTTTTGAACGCGTCCCTTACCGATTGCGTCTTTGAGCTGGACCGCGAGACCACGGCAGCGAAAATCAACGCAGCCTTTGAGCGTGCGGCAAAGGGGGCGCTGAACGGCATCCTCGGCTTTGAACCGCGCCCTTTGGTGAGCGCGGATTACACCAATGACACGCGATCCTCGATTGTGGATGGACCATCCACAATGGTCATCAATGGGACACAGGCCAAGATTTATGCGTGGTATGACAATGAAATGGGCTATGCCCATCGCCTGATTGATGTCGCGCGCATGGTTGGCGCAAGCCTATGACCGCGCCAATGCCATCCGCCTTGCCCGCCTATATCGCCGTAACAGCGGCCTATTGGGCGTTTATGCTGTCGGATGGCGCGCTTCGGATGTTGGTTCTCTTGGCCTTTCACGAGCGCGGCTTTAGTCCCGTTCAACTGGCCTATCTGTTTTTACTCTATGAGCTTGCAGGCGTGATAACCAATCTTTCTGCGGGCTGGCTGGCCGCGCGGTTTGGCCTGACCCGCACGTTATATACGGGGCTCATCCTACAGGTTGGTGCGCTTTTAGCTCTCACCGCGCTTGATCCTGCGTGGTCTATCGGCGCATCTGTGACCTATGTGATGGCAGTGCAAGGGGCCTCAGGGGTGGCCAAGGATTTGGCGAAAATGTCGTCAAAATCAGCAGTCAAACTTTTAGCACCCGAGGGGGCGGGATTGCTGAAATGGGTATCTTGGCTGACAGGATCAAAAAACGCTGTGAAGGGATTGGGGTTCCTTTTGGGCGCAGGCCTTTTGGCGCTTTATGGCTACAACACCGCATTGTTGGGTATGGCAGCTATCTTAGCACTGATCCTTTTGGCGCTACTTTTCTTCATGCCTGACGGTCTGCCCAAAGGTAACAAAGCGACCAAGTTTTCTACCGTCATCTCGCGAGACAAAAATATCAATCGCTTGTCTGCGGCCCGCGTCTTTTTATTCGGCGCGCGGGATGTCTGGTTTGTGGTGGGCATCCCCGTTTATTTCTACGCAGTTCTTTCCGATGGCAGCGATGAAAGCAGACGCGCGGCCTTTTTCATGATTGGCACCTTCATGGCGGTCTGGATTATCCTTTATGGCGCGGTTCAGGCCATGGCCCCGCGCATCCTGCGCAAAGGGGCCGATAATCTGGCGCAACTGTCCGCAAGCGCACGCCAATGGGCTTTGGCACTTGTGCCAATCCCTACGCTTTTGGCGGTTACTGTCTCAACAGCAGGCGCGCCCGCCCCGTGGCTAACTGTGACGCTGGTCTTGGGTTTGTTGGTCTTTGGTGCAGTGTTTGCCGTAAATTCGGCACTACACTCTTACCTCATTCTCGCGTTTTCGAAGTCCGAGAGGGTCAGCCAAGATGTTGGTTTCTACTACATGGCGAATGCCGCAGGCCGATTGTTGGGCACGGGCTTATCGGGTCTCGCCTATCAATGGGGCGGAGTTGAGGCGTGCTTGATGGTTGCAAGCGGATTATTAGCCTTATCGTCTGTCGCCGCAAATCGCTTAAACTGTGGAAGGGCGTAAGCGCGCTGCAAGGCGTTCACGATGCATAGTATAAAGACCAGTTGCAACGATCAAAGCGGTGCCAATTAAGGTCCATCCATCTGGTAATTGCGCGAAAACCAAATACCCATACATCACTGACCACAATATCATGGAGTAATGCACGGGAGCCAAAACTACAGCTTCCGCAATCTCAAGTGCACGGATCACCAAAAGCTCGCCCAAGCCCGCAAACGCTGCCATGAAGAACATTATGATTAAAGAATTTTTATCGCTTGGCCATGCCCAGAAAAATGGAAGAGGTATGCTGATAACCGCCACCCCAACAAGAGCAGTGTAAGCAACAGTTGTGTATGTATTGTCATAGGGTGCAATTATACGGGAAAGGACTTGGCGAACCGCAAACATACTCGCGGCCAATACTATCAAAAATACTGCCGGATGGACGATCCCTAAGCCTGGTCTAATTACGATCAGTGTACCTAAAAATCCAACAAAAATCGCTGACCATCGGTGCAGGCCCACCTTTTCACGTAAAATCAATGCGCCGAGGACGGTGACGATCAGCGGAGCTATAAAAGTCACTGAGATTGCATCAGCCAAAGGGACAAAGCTAACTCCTGTTATGAAGCAGGTTGCCGAACCTACAGCAAGTGCACCACGCAAGAATTGCAATTTAGGCTTCCCAGTTTTTAAGATTTTTGTGCCACGCCAGAGCAAAATCACAATTACGCCAAAAACAAGACCTAACTGGCGGGTCCAAACAATCTGAACTGGATGAAATTCATCTGTCAAAAACTTCGCCATCGTGTCAACAGCTGCAAACACAAAAAAGCCTAGGCCCATCAACACCAGGCCCTTAATGTTGTCGGGATCTCTCGGCAAACTTGCAGCGACTACAACGTTCTGCGGGAGGTCTGGAACAGTTGGCATCGTCAATCCAATTTTTCGCTATCAGATACTGTTAGGCTGTAAATTTAATACTGTCGACCACGCAAATTACTGACACGGCTGAAACTAACACTATTTTAGTTCAATATGAAACGATGGCCCGTACAACTTGTCTGGTTCAAACGTGATTTACGTGTCACAGACCAGGCCTGCCTTGCCTTAGCTGCAGCCCGAGGGCCCGTCTTACCTGTGTATATTATTGAACCTGATTTTTGGGCCAAACCCGATGCAAGCACACGACATTGGATGTTTCTTCGTCAATCGTTAGCTGAACTACATGATGCATTAGCACGTTTGGGTCAGCCCCTTGTGATCCTTCGCGGGGATGCCGTTGCGGCGCTGGAAGAATTCGCAACTGCTCACCCAATTGCGGCGCTTTGGTCACATCAAGAAACTGGGAATGATTGGACATATGCGCGCGACAAAAGGGTGGCAGCATGGTGCAAATCAAAATCCATCCCATGGTACGAACCGCGTCAATTCGGTGTCATCCGAACCCTAACCTCGCGAAACGGATGGGCGGTGGAATGGGACAGGCAGATGTCGCATCCCTGCCATGCAACCCCAAATCTTGAGCCAATTTACGAAGCGCCCAGTTTGGATTTGCCAAAGCCTACGGATCTCGGCCTTGCGCCCGATGGCGGGGATCACCTGCAAGTCGGCGGATCAATGGCAGCACGCGCGCTGCTGCACAGTTTCCTTACCGAACGCGGCGCGCCCTATCGCGCGGCAATGTCTAGCCCGCTTGTTGGCGCTGATGCCTGCTCGCGCCTTTCACCGCATCTGACATTCGGCACAATCTCGCTCCGCGAGGTGACACAAGCCGCCGCACAACGCGCAGGCACCCTCCCCAAAGGGCCGAGCCACAAAGAATGGCGCGGATCCCTGCGCGCCTTTCAATCCCGCCTTTATTGGCACTGCCATTTCATCCAAAAACTAGAAGACGAACCACGGATCGAATGGGAGAATATGCACCCTTCCTACAATGGTCTGCGCGATGATCCACAGGGACATCCATGGTTTGAAGCGTGGAAAGAGGGGCAAACGGGGCTACCATTTCTGGACGCCTGTATGCGATCCCTGCGTCACACGGGGTGGCTGAATTTTAGGATGCGCGCGATGGTGATGGCAGTTGCCAGTTATCACATGTGGTTCCATTGGCGCGAAACTGGCCTGCATCTGGCGCGCATGTTCACCGATTATGAGCCCGGAATTCATTGGTCACAGGTGCAGATGCAATCTGGCACAACTGGCATCAACACGATACGCGTGTATAACCCGATCAAGCAAGGGTTGGATCAAGACCCCGAGGGGGTGTTCATCCGCCGTTGGGTGCCTGAACTTGCACAGCTTTCGGGGGATGCTCTGCACCGCCCGTGGTTGCATCCTGACGCGCATGGCATTTTGGGACGAACCTATCCCAACCCAATCTTTGACCCTGCGGCGCGCGCCAAATGGGCCAAAGATCAGATTTGGGCAAAGCGCCTAGCGCCTGATCACAAGGCGGGCGCGGTTGCGGTTCTCGCCCGCCATGGCAGCCGCAAATCCCCCCACAAGACAAAACGTGCCGCCAAACATACCACGGCACAACTGTCCCTGTTTGATTAGCCTATTCTGCCGCCATCTGCGTTGCGGCGCTTTGCATCCATTCATCAATGGCCGCTATTTGGGATGGGTCTAGCTGCAGCCCCAACTTGCTGCGCCGCCAGACCACATCTTCAGCTGTTTGCGCGAATTCGTGTTTCATAAGCCAACGCACCTCTGCCTCGGTCAAAGTTGCGCCGAAATAGCGACCGAGATCCTCTGATGTTTGAGCCCCCGCCACTATCGTCCAAGCATCGCGTCCATAGGCGCGAATGAGGCGCGTGGCCCATTTGGACGTGAGAAATGGATAATCCGCTGCAAGGCTCGTAATCAACCGATCCACATCACCCACGGCAAAATCGCCACCTGGCAAGGCCGCCTCCGCCGTCCATGGCCCGCGCGCGGATTTCGTGAACTCTGCGATTTTCTCAAGCGCGGATTCCGCCAAGCGGCGATAGGACGTGATCTTGCCACCAAAAATATTCAGCAAGGGCGCATCCCCATCCCCTTCAAGGATCAGCGTGTAATCCCGCGTTGCGGCAGATGCCGATTGCGCCCCGTCATCATAGAGCGGCCGCAAACCAGAATAAGACCAAACAATATCCTCAGTACTGACAGCCGTGCTGAAATAGTTATTCACAAAGGCTAGCATATAATCCCGCTCCTCAGTACTGCATTCGGGGCGGGTATCGGGATCGCGGTGATCTTTGTCGGTCGTCCCGATCAAGGTGAAATCCTGCTCATAAGGAATGGCGAAACATATACGCCCGTCCTCACCTTGAAAGAAGTAGCATTTCTCATGGTCATAAAGACGCTTGGTTACAATATGGCTGCCCCGCACGAGACGCACGTCGCCTTTGCTGTTTTGGCCAATTTTTTTGCCAATCACATCGCTGACCCATGGCCCTGCGGCATTGATCAAAATCCGCGCATGATGGTGATGGATTTGACCATCGCGGGTCTCGGTGCTGATCTTCCAAATGCCATTCTCGCGCTTGGCGGTCACCACCTTGTGACGCGGCAAGATCACCGCGCCACGCTCGGCCGCATCGCGGGCATTCAGTGCCACAAGACGGCTGTCTTCCACCCAGCAATCTGAATATTCATAGGCCTTAGAAAATTTACGGTGCAGCACCGCCCCCTCTGGACCTTTGCGCAAATCCACCACCGAGGTTCCAGGCAGTATGTCACGCCCGCCCAAGTGGTCATAAAAAAACAGGCCCAACCGGATCAACCATTGCGGACGCAGCCCCGCTATCCACGGCATAAACCGCGCGAGAAGCTGCGATGTGGGGGTTTGGCTCTCAAAGCGCATATCTTTGTGATACGGTAGCACAAACCGCATCGGCCAAGAAATGTGAGGCATGGCTTTGAGCAAAATTTCACGCTCAATTAGCGCCTCGCGCACCAAACGAAATTCAAAATATTCTAGGTAGCGCAAACCACCATGAAACAACTTGGTCGATGCCGAAGACGTAGCAGAGGCCAAATCGTTCATTTCGGCCAAACGCACCGTCAACCCGCGTCCGGCTGCATCACGGGCAATGCCACAGCCGTTGATGCCGCCGCCGATGATGAAAAGATCGTCAATCTCACCCGTCATATCCATTGCGCCTTTTCTCGCGGGTCTCATTTCACAGCAACCTGACACCGCTATGGCATAAACGAACACAAACGAAAATAATAATCTTCAAAAATATTCATTTTTGGCGTAATACAAAGAATTGACCCTTGATTTCAAGCCATCTAAGGTCGGCTAACCGCTCAAATAAGCGAAAAGGAAAAGGAACGCGCATGTCGCAAAGCTTTCGCTGGCCAGAGATTCTCGACATCGCGCAGCGCGAGGGGAAAGTGAGTGTCGAACGGCTGGCTGCGCATTTTGGCGTGACCACCCAAACTATCCGCCGCGACCTCAGCGATCTTGCCGATGCGGGGAAATTAGAGCGCGTTCATGGCGGCGCGATCCTGCCATCGAGCGTATCAAATATCGGCTATGAGATGCGGCGCGGATTACACGCTGAAGAAAAAGCGCGCATTGCAGCGGCATGTGCCGCCCAAATACCCGATGACATTTCGCTTTTTCTCAATATCGGCACCACGACAGAGGCCGTTGCGCAAAATTTGCTGCATCACAAGAATCTATTGGTGGTCACAAATAACATCAATGTCGCGACCATCCTTGCCGCCAATCCCAATTGCGAGATCATCCTTGCAGGCGGGCAATTGCGCCGCGCTGATGGGGGACTGGTCGGGAAGCTGACTTCTGATGCGGTAGCGCAGTTCAAATTTGACCTTGCGGTCATCGGTTGCTCAGCCATTGACTCGGAAGGTGATATGCTGGATTTCGACATCCAAGAGGTGGGTGTCAGCCAGACGATCATCTCACAATCGCGGCGCGCGTTTTTGGTGGCAGATCGCTCAAAATTCACCCGCAGCGCGCCTGCAAAAATTACAACACTTTCGCAAATTGATGCGCTGTTTACAGATCATCCGCTTGACGCTCCATTGGCCGCGCTTTGCCGTGATTGGGGACTTGCAACACATATAATCCCACCCAGTTCGACAGGGGCCTGAGCCATGACCCATATTCTTGCCATTGACCAAGGTACAACCTCGACCCGCGCGATTGTTTACGATGCAGGGTTTGATGAGCTTGCAAAAGCGCAAGAGGAATTCACCCAACATTACACACGTTCAGGTTGGGTCGAGCATGACCCAATGGATTTGTGGCTGACCACGCAAAATTGTATCACATCCGCATTGTGCGATGCCGCGATACGCCCAACAGCGATTGCGGCCATCGGCATCACCAACCAACGTGAAACCGTGCTTCTTTGGGATCGCAAAACAGGCGCGCCACTGCACAATGCCATCGTTTGGCAAGACCGCCGCACAGCGGACCGCTGCGCGACTTTACGTGCTGCAGGGCATGAAGAGATGATCGCCGCAAAAACTGGGCTTGTTCTTGATCCCTATTTCTCAGCCACCAAATTGGCATGGATGTTAGATGAAATCCCAGATGCCCGCAGACGCGCCGAGGCAGGCGAATTGGCCTTTGGCACAGTGGACACTTGGCTGATTTGGCATCTGACGAGGGGCGCGGCTCATGTGACCGATGTAACCAATGCCGCGCGCACGATGCTGTTTGACATCCACAGCCTAGAGTGGTGCGAAGATATCCTTTCGCTTTTTAACATCCCCCGTGCGGTTCTACCCAATGTCCTTGATTGTGACGCGCATTTCGGGACAACCGCAAAGGATGTCATCGGTGCAGAAATCCCAATCCGTGCCGTTGCAGGTGACCAACAGGCCGCAACAATTGGGCAAGCCTGTTTTGACCAGGGCATGGCCAAAGTTACCTATGGCACAGGGTGTTTTGCGCTGATGAACACAGGCGCGACTGCCGTCCCCTCAAAGAATAAGCTTCTGACCACCATCGCTTACCGCATGGATGGGCAAACAGCCTATGCGCTAGAGGGTTCCATCTATATTGCGGGTGCGGTGGTGCAGTGGTTGCGTGATGGGTTGGGCATCATAGCCTCTGCGGCAGAGACACAAGAAATGGCCAAAGCCGCAGATCAAGACCAAGCCATCACGCTTGTGCCCGCCTTTACGGGTTTGGCCGCACCCTATTGGAATTCCGAATGCCGTGGGGCCGTGTTCGGTCTCTCGCGCAACACAGGGCCGAATGAATTGGTGCGAGCTGCGCTTCAATCCGTTGGCTTGCAAACCCGTGATCTGATGGAGGCAATGGCTGCCGATACGGCTGGCGCACAAACAGGCCAAACCGTTCTGCGGGTGGATGGCGGCATGAGCGCTTCAGATTACACCCTGCAATATGTGGCCGATATCCTGAATGCTCCTGTCGACCGGCCCACTCATTTAGAGACGACCGCCCGCGGTGTTGCGTGGTTGGCGGGCTATAAAGCGGGTCTTTATCCAGACAAAACAGGCTTCGCAAAAACTTGGGCCAAAGATCGTCAATTCGCACCCAAGATGAATGCGGATACGCGCAATTCATATTATGCGCGCTGGCAAAAGGCAGTTGCAGCAACCATCGCAGCAGAGGCTTAGTAGTTTGCGTAAGCTTAGGCCTTAATGCGAACAATCAGCAGTGGCACAGTCACGCTCAAAATCAGCAGGCGTACCACGTGATGCGCCGCAACCAAAGCAGGCTCAAGGCCTGTGCTGACTGCCAAAGCCGCCATGATTTCCACGCCCCCCGGTGCGAACGCCAGAAGCAGCACCGAAGGGGGCAACCCAATCAGTCTGGCTGCAATGACGGCGCCAATTGCCGCCACCGCGCAAGATACGAGCGTTCCCACCGCTCCCGCCGCCAAGGCTCCCAAAAAGCCTTTACGATTCAGCCCCCGAAATCTCGTGCCAATCAAGCAGCCCATCACCATAAAGGCCAGTGAGGTGAGCCAGATCGGCAGATTGCCTGGGGTTAGGTTGGCCCCATGGCCAATGGCCGATGCGGCCATCGCGCCCAACAAAAGCGGCGCAGGTATGGAGATCCGCTTGAAGATGAGACCCAGTGCTAAGGCCGCTGTGAAAACAACCGCAGCTGCCAAAAGACTGATGGCCCCGTGATAGACGACATCAGCCGTGTCTGTCATCCCCCAAAAGGAGATGAGCAAGGGCACACATAAGGTCAGCAACAAAACCCGCGTGGTCTGCACCAAGGCCACCCGCGCCACATCCACGCCGGTTGAGGTCGACAACCCAAGAACATAGCTTAAATGCCCCGGCGTAGCGGCTAGGGTCGCCGTCACCACATCATAGCCAAAACCGCGCATGAATATGGCCCGCAGCGCAAAAATCAGCACAACCAACGTGACCGCCAAAATGGCCAAGGATATTGGCCATTTCAGCGCCGTCTCGATCACCTCAGGTGTGACCGTGCTACCAATCGAGACGCCAATCAGCACGAACACCACATCGCGCAATGGCACGGGGATTAAACTTTTCAGCCCCAACATCGTGGCAACCGAGACGGCCGCAGCAGGCCCTGTCAACATATAGGCAGGAAACCCAATCAGCCAAAACAGCCCTGCCCCTGCCGCGCCAAGCGCGAGCGTGGGAAGGGTTTCTTTTACAATGCGTTGATCAGTCGGACGCACCCGATGGGCCTTTGCAATTTTTAACCAAAGGGCGCGGAATAATCTCCGCGCCCAATTATTTATGTTTTGCGCCGATCAATCACCATCTGCAACACCAACCTGACGCAGCCGCGCGCGGCGGGCACGATAGGCTGGAAGAAAAACCAGACCTACTGCAAGGATCAACAAACCCAAAGTCATCGGACGTTCAAGGATAAAGCCAAACCCACGATAAAGCTGCATAGCCCGAGCAAAATTATCTTCCATCATCGTGCCAAGGATGAACCCAATCAGAAGTGGGGCAAGGGGATAATCTGCAAACCGCAAGATCGTAGCGACAACCCCAAAACTCACCAAGATCAACAATTCGGTCACATTGTTTTGGCCGATATAGCTGCCCATCAACGTGAAGAACAAAATAAACGGGATCAGATAAGCCCGCGGGATGGTCAAAAGTTTGGCGATGTAGGGGATCAGCGGCAAGTTCAGAACCAAAAGAACCAGATTGCCAATATACATCGAGATAATCACCGCCCAGAACACATCAGGCTTGTCGGTCATCAATCTTGGGCCAGGGGTAACATTGAGTGCGATCAACGCACCAAGCAAAATAGCCGTTGTCCCAGAGCCAGGAATACCCAAAGTCAAAAGCGGCACGAAAGAGCCCGTGCAAGCCGCATTATTCGCAGTTTCGGGTGCAGCCAAACCTTTGATTGAGCCTTTGCCGAATTCTGCCTGCTCTGCGCCTTTGGCGATATTACGCTCTACCGCATATCCCAAGAACGATGCAATCGTGGCCCCAGCTCCTGGCAGAACACCGATGAAGAAACCTTGCACCGATTGCCGCCCGATGACGGGGGCAATTTTACGTGCCTCGTCTTTGGTGATGCGCAAATCTTTGATCTCGCCGCCTGAACCACTTTGCGTACCACGCGCAGGGTTCAAGACTAAGAACAGCGCCTCAGGGAGGGCAAACATGGCCATCGCGAGGGTGATAAAAGAAAACCCCGATTGCAATTCCATAATCCCAAAGGTGAAGCGCGGCATATTGGACAAGGCCCCTTCACCAACGGTGCCCATGATCAGGCCAAGAATGGTCATCATCAGCGCCTTGGCAACTTGCCCCGTGCCCGCAAAGGCGGCAATGGCAGAAAGCCCAACCACCATCAGCGCGAAATATTCCGCCGAATGGAACAAAAGCGCAACCGAGGATAGTGCAGGCGCAAAGATCATCAACAAGATCGCTCCGATTGTGCCACCAGCAAAGGAGGCAATCGCTGCAATCGTCAGCGCCTTACCCGCTTGACCCTTCTGCGCCATCGGATAGCCGTCAAAGGCAGTGGCAACCGTTCCCGCCACCCCCGGGGCATTGAGCAAAATTGAAGAGGTCGACCCGCCAAAAATTGCGCCGTAGTAAACGCCAGACAACAAGATCAAGGCCCCTGTTGGATCGCCCAAACCAATCGCCACAGGGATCATGATCGCAATAATCGACATTGGCCCGAGACCAGGCAACATACCAATAATGGTACCAATCACGCAGCCAAACACCACCATCGCAAGGTGAAAGGGCGTTATTGCGGCCGCGAGGCCCAGAAGCAAACCTTCAAGCATGATGCGCGCCCCTCACATCAAAAACGCAGGCCAAGGCCGCAAGAAAATCCCAAGCACCTCATGCACAAGATACCAGATCGTGCCCGTGGCAATCGCGGCTACGGGTATAAGAATATGAAATTTTCGCTCACCCAAGATGGAACCCCCAAGCGCAAGAAAAAGAATGGTCGCGCCCACAAATCCCACTGGGCGCAGGAGGAGCGCATAAGCCACCATTAGCGCCAAAAGTGACAGCGCTTGGCCTATATTGTAATCCCCAAGACGGCGGTGATCGATGTCTTCGGCACTTGGTTCTTTTGTTGTATCTGCTTCGGCTGCCTTTGAAGGCTTCGCAGAAAATAGCACGGCCAAACCCACAATGACTCCAAGTACGCTAAGGATTTTTGGAAATGTTGATGGCCAAATCGGATTGCGCTGCAAAATGGCCGGCAAGAGATGATCCATTGTAAAAAACGCAGCATAGCCATAGATGCAGCATAGCGCCACAAAGGCCAATGCAATCCAACGTTCTAAGGCCATAAACGCCCCCTTTTTTCAGCCAAATTTATGGGTCCTTTGCAAGGATGGGCCGCCGCGAAATGAGACAGCCCATCCAGAGATCAATAGCGCAAAGCGCCGCCCCCTCTTAGAGGAAGCCCAGCTCGCGCATAAGATCACCGATCTGCTGCTCTTGTGCTTCGAGGAAGCTTTGGAACTCAGCGCCAGGGCGGTAGATGTTTACCAGACCCATACGGCCGCGCACTTCTTCCCACTCAGGGGTTTCCATCATCGCCGCCAACATCGCTTGGTAGGCTTCAACCTTTTCTTGCGCCATGCCAGGTGCGGCAAAGAACCCGCGCCAGTTCACGAATTGCGCATCAATACCCTGCTCAGCAAAGGTTGGAGCGTCTGCGTACGCGGGAACGCGGTTAGGGGCGGTCACACCCAAGATACGGACTTCGCCCTGCTCGGCCAAAGCCACCGCTTCGGAAAAGCCTGTGGACAGTGCATCAATCTCGCCCGACAGCAAGCCCGCCATCGCCTCACCACCAGCGTCATAGCCGATATAGTTAAACGCAGTGGGGTCTTCACCCGCAGCCTGCATCACAATCGCAGCGACCAAGTGATCCATCCCGCCAGGAACAGAACCGCCACCAATGGCAAAATCCATTGGCGCTTCGCTGTATGAAGCCAATGCGTCTTCCATCGATGTCAGCGGGCTATCTGCGGTCACAACCAATGCCGCGTAGTCACCCACTGTGCCTGCGATCAAGGTCAGGTCACGGAAGCTTTGGGAAATCTCACCCGTCAATGCGCGGATCACGATGGGGGTCGAGTTTACCATCAATGTGCCATCGCTTGAGGCTGCATTTTCGATCAAATGCGCAATGGCGACACCGCCACCACCGCCTGACATGTTTTCAAATGTAGCATTGCCGACAAGACCAGAATTGACCAACGCCTCGCCTGTGCCGCGCGCTGTGCCATCCCAACCACCGCCAGCACCGCCGGGGATGAGGAAGTGAACCTGATCCATCATTTGATGCCCACCCGCATTGGACATGCCCGAGAATGCAAGCGTAGCAGTTGCAGCCGCGATCATAGCGCGGCGTGTCCACCCAAAGGTGTTCATAGTGTATTCCTCCCATTTGACAGGCGGTCCTCCACCGCCATAGTCTCACCCGACCACAGAAAGCTGACACGAGCCTGACACGCAGGACGAAAACATCAGCCCACCTGTCGGGGAAATATTCAGGGAAAGGCCAAGCGCCCAATGCGCTATCTGCTTGTAGAGGATAACGAGGAATTGGCCGAAGCCGTGGTCAAACGTCTGGTCTTAGACGGCCATGCCGTCGATCACGCCCCAGATTTGGCCCATGCGCGGGCTTGCCTTGTGGATGCCAACTACGATCTGATCTTGCTTGATGTGATGCTGCCCGATGGCGATGGTCGCGAATTTTTGGCGCAAAGCCGCATCCATATCGAAACGCCCGTGATCATGTTAACGGCGCGCAGCCAAGTGTCGGATAGGGTCGGCGCCTTAGACCAAGGGGCCGATGACTACATCACCAAACCTTTCGATTTTTCCGAATTAGAGGCGCGGTGCCGCGCCGTTCTGCGCCGCCGCGGCGGGGCCGCACGTAATGATATAGTGCTTGGCCAAACCATCTTTGACGCGCTTGCAGGCACGCTGCGCCATGACGCGCATACCATCGAATTGCGCAGCCGAGAATTGCGTCTTTTGGAAGTGTTCGTGCGCCATCAAGGGCAGATTTTGTCAAAGGCGCAGTTGATGGACAGGCTGTTTTCCTATGATGCAGAGATCACTGAAAACGCGATTGAGGTGTATGTGGGCCGCTTGCGCCGCCGTCTTGAGGGAACGGATATTCACATCGAGACTGTGCGTGGCATTGGGTATCGGATGGAGGTGAAAACCCCGTGAGCGAGGCGCAACAAGGCACAGGTTCCATCGGTCGGCGATTAACGCTGTATCTGGCTATTGTGGCGGCGCTGCTGTCATTGATGTCGTGGGGCATGGTTGCGGGGTTTGCCCGCCAAGCCGCGGAAGAAACCCAAGATAATGTCTTGGCCGCTGCCGTGACTGCAATCGCCGAAACCCTGCGCAGCGAGCAGGGCGAATTACGTCTTGAACTGCCCTATTCTGCTTTCTCCATGCTCGGCGCGATTAGCGAGGATCGGGTTTTTTATCGGGTCACCGCGAATAGTGCATTGCTGACAGGCTACGCAGATCTTCCCGTTGCCACTGACCCCAATACCCGCGCAGGCGAGGTCAGTTTTGCAACGCAACCTTATCGCGGCGAAGATTTGCGTATGGCCACTCTCTCGCGGCGCATTTTGGCGGGAAATCAGCCAACATTGGTTATCGTCACAGTCGGACAAACCCGCGAAGGTATTGCCGCCATTGCGTTGGACTTATCGCGGCAAGCAGGGCTGTTGTCGATTGCCTTTTTCTTGGTCGCGGTGCTGCTGTCTTTTTTTGCAGCCCGCACCTCTCTGCGGCCTTTGAACGAGATTGCAGGGGCCGTCTCGCGGCGCGGGCCATCCGATTTGCGTCCCTTGCGCCGCCCCGCCCCTGATGAATTAGCGCCACTGATTGCGGCGCTCAATCGTTTCATGGATCGTTTGGGGCAATCCATTCGCCGCTCGGAAGAGTTTATTGTCGAGGCAGCCCATCGCGTTCGCACGCCTTTGGCAACTGTTCGGGTGCAAGCGGATCTTGCCTTACGCAACGTCTCAGGCGAGGCAGAACGTAACCGCCTGCGCCAGATGATCCGTGCGATTGACGAAAGCTCCCGATCGGCGGGACAGCTTTTGGATCACGCGACTGTGGCCTTCCGTGCGGATGATCTTCTGCGCGATCATATCTCGCTAAAAATTTTGGCCACCCAAACGGCAACCACAATGACCCCTACGGCGAGTATTAAGGATATCAACATTGATCTAAAGGCCGAAGACATCACCGTGGCTGGTGACGCAGTACTGCTGGACACCGCGTTGCGCAATATTCTCGACAACGCCATCAAATATTCGCCCGAAGACACCACGATATCAATCTCCGTGGAGGCCAAGGGGGACTATGGCTACATCACTGTGCGCGATCAGGGCAAAGGGCTTGGCGATGATCCTGCCGAGGTACTAACGCAGCGCTTCAAACGGGGGCGCAACACCGAAAACATTGTGGGATCAGGATTGGGCCTTACCATTGCCGCTGACGTTTTGGCCGCCCATGGAGGGCACTTACAATTATCAAATAATAAGGAAGGAAAGGGCACATGCGCCTCGCTTGTCTTACCCTTGCTTTAAGTCTGTGGATCAGCCCTGCCACCGCCTTTGAGCCAGAGGATTTCCTGCGCATCGAAGGTACAAGCGACAGGGTTTTGCGGATACTCTCCACCGCTGATTTGGACGTCTTCATACCCTATCTCGAAGCGTTTCATCGCGCCAATCCAAGCCTAGACTTGGAATATACGGTCGCATCCTCATCGGATTTGCATCGCGAGATCAGTTCAGGCGCGATCTATGATGTGGCCATTTCATCGGCGATGGATTTGCAATTCCAACTGGCCAATGATGGGCTGACACAACGCTATCGCTCGCCCATGACACAAAGCCTGCCCGACTGGGCCACATGGCGTGATGTCATTTTCGCATTTACGACCGAGCCCGCAGTGGTCTTGGTTTCGACTGAATATTTTGAAGGGCTGTCTATTCCGCAGTCACGGCAGGATTTAATCGAAGTTTTGCGCGACAACCCTACGCGTTTTGCTGGGTCTATCGGCACCTATGATGTGCGAGACAGCGGGCTTGGCTATCTCTTTGCCACGCAAGAAGCGCGTGCAACTGATGCCTATTGGCGGCTCTCCGAGGTGATGGGCCGCCTCAACCCCACGCTCTATTGCTGTTCAAGCCAAATGATTGAGGATGTGATGAGCGGCAAACTGGCCCTCGCCTATAATGTCTTAGGCAGTTACGTGGCCGAACGATTGGCCGATCAATCCGAAGGTCGTGTGCAGATCCTGCGTATGACCGATTTTTCCAACGTGATTTTGCGCACCGCCTTGATCCCAAGCACGGCGCAGAACCCAAACGATGCAGGTGCGTTTATTGATGCGCTGTTGAGTATCGCCTTGCGCGATGGGGCCGATGGTTGGCCACTTCCGCCGCTCAATGACACATCGCCCGCTGCGTCTAGTGCTGGATTCGGGCCTATTCGGATTGGGCCTGCCCTGATGGTCTATCTTGACCCGCTCAATCGGCGCAATTTCTTGGCTGAATGGGAAAACGCGATTGTGCAACAATAGCGCTAGCCTGCAAAACTCCACCTTTGCAAAACGGAAATCGCATAGGCCTGCGAGAGGTTTGTGAGTTCCGCACTTGATGCCTCGGTCTCAAGGCCCAAAGCATCAAAATGACCGCAAGATTGACAGATGATCTTTGCCGCATCCATCGCAACATCGCTTGCTCCACATTCAGAACAAATCGCGGCAACATCATCATTGAACATGATCACTCTTCCTACCCTAGCGCGCAGCCAAAACAGGCGCTTGCGGGCAGCGACTGCGCATCAAAAGCCACGCAATAATCGCCACATTGAACCCGTTCCACAAAATACCATTGATGAACGCCATCTGATAGCTGCCCGTCACATCGAAAATCCAACCCGACATCCAACCGCCCAGCGCCATCCCCACAATCGTCATCATGATCACAAATCCAACTCGCTGACCTGCTTCGCGTGCGGGCATGTATTCGCGCACAATCAAGGCGTAGGACGGAACAATCCCGCCCTGTGCCAAACCAAAAATCAAGCTCACAACATAAAGTGACACAAGCCCATCATAGGGCAGGTAAAAAAACAGCGCCGTCATTTGCAGGACCGACCCAATCAATAGGGTGCGCACACCGCCCAAGCGATCAGCGACTAAGCCTGAAATGATCCTACTGACCACGCCGCCCAGAAGCATCAGCGACAGCATCTCGGCCCCCACCGCAGGGCCATATCCAAGGCCCACGCAGTAAGATACGATATGCACCTGTGGCATCGACATCGCCACGCAGCAGGCCACGCCCGCAAAGCCAAGCAGATATTGCAACTGGCGCGAAGACAGACCAACAGTGTTTGCCTTGGCGCGCGACATTGCTTCCGACTGGGCATGGGCGGTTTCTGGCAGTTTGCGCCGCAACGCAAATGAAAGCGGGATGATCCCCACAAGCACAATCACTGCAAGGGCGAGGTAGACAGCCCGCCATCCATCCTCAGCCAAAATCCCAGAAAGAACCATAGGCCAAATCGCGCCAGAGAGGTAATTGCCACTGGCCACCAAGGCCACGGCAATCCCGCGGCGGCGTAAAAACCAATGCGATATATCCGCCAATAATGGGCCAAAGCCCGCAGCCGTTCCAAGGCCCAAAATCAGATGGATCAGGGACAGCGTGTAAATGCTGCTTGCAAGGGTGGAGAAAGCAAACCCTGCCGCGATCATGACGGCAGCCAAAGAGAGGGCAATCGTGACACCAAAACGATCCACCAAGCGCCCCACCAAAAGATTGCCCGCGCCAAACCCCACCATCGTCATCGTGTAGGGCAAGGACGAAGCCGCGCGCAGCGATCCAAATTCCGCCTCAACCGCAGGCATGATCACGATAATGGCCCACATGCCCACATTGGCAATCATCGCAATCGCCAAGGTGATGGCGAGCCTACCCCAAGAATAGGCGCTATCATGAATATTGCTTTGCATGGATCAGACCTGTTCACATCGCGCAAATCTCACGCTATCGCCATTCCAAAAATAGCGCCAACAAAAGTTGCATCTGCCCGCCATTCGTGGCGAGATGGCCAAATCACGCGCGAAGAGAAAGACGATGCGATATGTCCTTAAGCCCGACCCAGAACCAAGCCCCGCTCAAATTGGGGCTGATCGGTGACAATATCAAACAATCCAGCGCCCCGCGTTTGCACCAAATTGCAGGCTACCTGAACGCGCGCGCAGTCAGCTATGATCTCTTGATCCCCCCTGAACGCGAGGAAACCTTTCTTGAGGTCTTCGAAGCCGCGCAAATTGAAGGCTATTCAGGGCTAAACATCACCTATCCCTATAAAGAAAAAGTGGTACCACTTTTGAAACTGGCCAATCCTGTGTTGGACGCGGTAGGGGCCGTGAACACCGTGCTTTTCAATGCCCAAGGGCCCATTGGTTATAACACGGATTACACGGGCTTTAAGGCCGCCTATCAGGCCACGCGGGGCGATGATGCACCAAGCGAGGTGCTGATGATCGGTACAGGTGGGGTGGGGCGTGCGATTGCCTTTGGCCTTGCCGATTTAGGGGCAAGCGCGTTGCATCTTGTTGATACAGATTTGGCCAAGGCCGATGGCCTAAAGCGTGATCTGGCACGCGGGTTTCCCACATTGCGGGTCACAACGATGCGCGAGGTGTCCAAGCTGCCGCCTGAGGTCACGGGTCTTGTGAACGCAACGCCAATTGGCATGGTTGGCTACGGCGGCACCCCGCTGCCTGCTGCCCATATGCGAGAGGCAAAATGGGTGTTTGATGCGGTCTATACCCCACTTGAAACCCAGTTCCTCAAAGATGCAGCGGCCTTCGGTCTGGAAATCATTTCTGGGTGGGAATTGTTCTTTTATCAGGGTGTGCACGCATGGGCACATTTTTCGGGCGGCAACGTGGATGAGGCCGCGTTGCGCGCAGCGCTGTTGCCAGCCTAATTCAAGATTGGCTCAAACCCGATGAGCGCGCTAATAGGCGCATAGTCATCTGTCAGAACGCGCGGCTGCTTTTCAGCCACAATCTGCGCCACAAAGGCATCATCTAACGGTTGAAAGATCATTGGATCTGGCGCCCCCGCCGCGAGGCGCGCGACAGGGCTTGGTGCTTCACCACACAGAAGAACAAAAATCCGCCGCTCACCTTGGTTTGGCCCGCGCGCCTCTGTCCAGACTTCGACACTTGGGAATACAGCCTGCAATGTCACGATCATCGCCGCTAAGGCATCCATGCGGTCAACATTGTCGATGAGGTTCATTGCAAAAACCCCTCCATCCGTCAGGCGGCTTGCAACCAATTCAAAAAATTCCTGCGTGATCAAATGTTTGGGCACGGCAATATCGGTGAAAGCATCCCCAATGATCACATCATAGCGCGTGGGGTTGTTGCGCAGCGCCATACGCGCGTCTTCATGCAACACTGCGACCTGATCAGCAGGAAGCCAGAAATCATCAATCGCCACCTGCGTGACCGCGGGGTCTATCTCAGCCACTGTGATTTGCCCTAAACCATGCGCGGCCCATCCCCGCGGGACGGAAAAAGACCCGCCGCCGATATGGAAGGATGAGAAATCCTTTTCCCCCATCCGCATGCGCGACAGCGCGTCCAACATCGCAGTATGATCGGTTTGCATCTCGCGCGGTTCCGCCTCGCTGCTGATGCCATGGGCAAGGTGATCCAAAACCATCAGATGAATGCGCGCGCCCTCCGCATCAGATAGGGTGACGGTGCGAATACAGAAATACTCACTTTCCTCGTCACAAATCGCTGGCAGGCTGAGGGTCTGATAGCCGAGCCCCACAAGCACCAAACATGCCGCGAGGCCAAGATTAAGATCCCGCCCTGCAACCCGTGCCAAAGCAAAGCAGACGACCGCAGCAAGCGCATAGATCCCAGCAATGACCATCAAGGTGGTCATTGAGCCTAAGCGCGGAACAAAGAAAAAACCCGCAAGCAAAGTGCCGAAAATCGCCCCAATGGCGCCAGTTGCAAACATAACCCCCAACACGCGTTCAGACTGGCTGTGACCGCGCATTGCAACGATTGTCAAAACAGGCGCAGGGATGCCCGCAAATAGCGAGGGCAAGAAAAACGCGACCATACTAAGGGCGGTGATTGCAGCCAGGGGATGGGTGAAGGCCTCAATCAGCGGCCCTGCAAACCCGCGCAACAACAGACTTGCCGCGGCGGTGGTCAAAGCAGCGGCAACCATTGTCCATGCAGTTTGGCGCAATGCATTTTGACTGTCACGCGCAGCAATCCGACCGCCGCACCAATGCCCCACCGAAAACCCCGCGAGAACAACCGCGATAATGGCCGTCCATGTATAGAGGCTCATCCCGACATAAGGCGCAATCATGCGGCCCGCGACAATTTCCACCACAAGGCTTGATGCAGAAATCGCTGCCTGCAGCAGCATCATAATCCAAAGGAATTTTCCCGTACCTTTCACCCGATTGCACCTCGCTTGAGACTGACTGTCGCGTCACTGGCAATATGCACACCAGCCCCGCCATTTTCTTTGATGCCTTGATCTTGCCTAGCACTCCGCAGCCTTTGCTTGCAATCAGCCAACTGGCGCTTATTGTTTCGCGCAGTAAAACAAGAAAGTAATGATCACATGACCCAGTATTGCATTCTGTTCGCCTGTATGATGCTTGCAGGCTGTGGCGTGCCATTTGTGCCCTTGGTCTAATAGACAATCGGGAAAAGGACGAGATGAAGCAAGACTCCAAAACCCTTTTGCTTTTTGGCGATTCCAACACCCATGGCACTGTGCCTTTAACTGCGCTTGGGCAGCCAGAGCGCTATCCCCTTGCACAAAGATGGCCAACCCTTTTGGCGCAAAAACTTGGGGCCACGTGGCGCGTGATTGATGAAGGCTTGCCAGGTCGTACGACTTTGCACGATGACCCAGTGGAAGGGCCGCATAAGAACGGCGCGGCTGCATTACTTGGGATTTTGGAAAGCCACAGCCCAATTGATACGGTGGTGGTGAAACTTGGCACCAATGACCTCAAGCCGCGCTTCTCCGTCAATGCTTTCGATATTGCGCAGTCTGTGGGCAAGCTCGTGCGGATCATCCGCGCATCTGGCTGCGGGCCTGCGCGTGGTGCGCCGCGAGCGATTGTTGTCTGCCCCCCACACATTGCGGAACGCGGGGTTTTGGCGGAAATGTTCCGTGGCGGTGCCGCAAAATCAATGGGCCTATCCTCCGCCATGGCCGAGATGGCGGCGCGCGAGGGCGTGGATTTGGTTGATCTCACAGGCGCGGTGACGGTGTCCGCCGTTGATGGCATCCACTATGAGGCCACGCAAATGCCCAGCATTGCTGACCTGATTTTTGCAGCCATTCAAAACTGAATATTGGATAAGAGAGACGCGATGACATCGAATTGGTTGGCGGTAGATTGGGGCACATCGCATCTGCGCATTTGGTGGATCAACGCCGAAGGATCTGTCTTGGCGCAGCGTCACTCCTCCGATGGTATGGGCAACCTTCGTCCTGACGAGTTCGAGGCCGCCCTCTTAGAATTGGCAGGCGATCTTTTGCCCGCATCGGAAAAAACCACGGTTTTGATATGCGGCATGGCGGGCGCACGCCAAGGATGGAAAGAAGCGCCTTATGTCGCGATCCCTTGCCCCCCGCCCTCTGTCGCCGCAGCCGTCAAAGTGGATACCACAGACCCCCGCTTGGCCGTTCATATTATTCCTGGGATCGAGCAACAGCGGCCCGCAGATGTGATACGGGGAGAAGAGACGCAAATCGCAGGTTTTTTATACGAGAACCCGAATTTTTATGGCGTCCTTTGCCTGCCTGGCACGCATTGCAAATGGGTGCAGATCAGCGCAGGCGAGATCGTCAGCTTTCGCACCTTCATGACCGGGGAATTGTTCGGGCTGTTAGAGCAGGCCTCGGTTCTGCGCCATTCCGTGGGCGGTGGGGGCTGGGACAGCGCCGCCTTTCTTGTCGCTTTGGATGAGGCAATCGCCCATCCTGCATTGGTGGCGGCCAATCTCTTTTCCATCCGCGCCGAGGGGTTGCTCAATGGGGCTGACACGAATGCGGCCCGCGCGCGCCTATCTGGTCTGTTGATCGGTCAGGAATTGGCAGGCGCCAAACCCTATTGGCTTGGCCAAGATATCCGCGTTGTAGGGTCGGGCGGCATTGCGGATGCCTATCACGAGGCCCTCACTGCCCAAGGGGCAAGTGTCATCAAAATTTCTGGCGAGGGCATGGCCCTGTGTGGGTTAAAAGCCGCGTATAAATTCTTTATGGAGGCGGTAGAATGAGCCGCAACATTATTGCCATTTTGCGGGGCCTTCGGCCTGAGACTGCGCTCTCCATAACGGATGCTCTGATTGCGGCAGGGATCACTCGGATCGAAGTGCCGTTGAACTCGCCAGATCCGTTTGACAGTATCGCGGCCATGGTTGCCCATGCACAAGGGCGCGCCCTTATCGGCGCAGGCACCGTCTTAGATGTGGCAGCCGTTGATCGCTTGGCACAGATCGGTGCGCAGATGGTGGTATCGCCCGATACAAACCCCGCGGTGATTGCAGCCACAAAGGCGCAGGGGATGCTGTCTTATCCGGGTGTATTTACTGCGACCGAATGCTTGACCGCATTGCGGCATGGCGCAGACGGATTGAAACTCTTTCCTGCCTTCAAGCTTGGGGTGGATGGCTATAAAGCCCTAGTCGCCGTTCTGCCGAAATCGGTTGAAACCTATGCCGTGGGCGGCGTTGGTCCCGCAGATTTTGCCGCGTGGCAGGCTGCAGGGATCATTGGTTTTGGCCTTGGATCACACCTGTTCAAACCCGATTATGACGCAACCAAAGTTGGCCATTTGGCGAAAGAGTGCGTGACGGCCTATGATGTGGCCTTCGGGTAAAAATATCTGAGAGGACAGGGCGGGGATACCCCCGCCCTTTTTGCTAAACATCAGGCGGCGTTTTTATCCGAGCCCCGCATATTTCTTGAATAAATCATGCGTCCTTCCGGCATTTGGATTGTTTCTCAGGGTTCACTTACTCGGCGCTGACAGTTGCGGCGACCATACGAAGGCCCTGGCCAGATCTGCGTTTGTCGGTGACCGATGCATACGTTCCTACCTTTGAAGTCGAAAGCCCCGCAGCGGGTTGTGTGAGTGTTGCAAAGTGGCCGCGGGGGTGGGATTAAGCCTATGCCGAACCACATTAAATTAAATTAAATTAGTAAGTACCAGACACCTAGAATAAACTGCCAATAAGTAAGGCCTTAAACATGATGGCAAGCAACACGCGTATTCCCAATCAAACGCATTTGAGGGCGTGTTTTTTTACACTTGCTTGTAGCTAGTGGACAGCGTGGATGAAATGAGCAACCCGCTGGAGGATTGATAGGGTCGGGTATTTCGCCTTTAGGTACATCAACTTCACGGCCAAACGCGTCTAATTTAGGGGCAGCATCAAACAGCATGCGGGTATAAGGATGCAAAGGCGAAGCGAACAAAGTTTCTTTTGGGGCCTCTTCAACCAATGCTCCCAGGTACAACACACCAATCTTATCCGCCATGTGTTCCACAACAGTAAGATCATGGCTAATAAATAAATACGTAAGGCCCAGTTGCTCTTGCAAGTCTGACATTAAGTTCAAGACTTGGCTTTGCACGGATACATCCAACGCAGAAGTAGGCTCATCACATACGATTACCTTTGGCTCAGACGAAAGAGCGCGCGCAATACAAATGCGTTGCCGCTGCCCTCCCGAAAATTCATGTGGATACTTATCTGCGTCCTCTGGTGATAAACCAACTTTTTGCAGCAACCTTTCGGGCAAACCTTTAATTTCAAGGCCTCTCAATTTTGCTGGCTCTGCTATAATGTCACGCACTTTCCACCGTGGATTCAAGGAAGCGTAGGGATCTTGAAAAATCATCTGAAGCTTCGTTCGAGCCTCAGCAATTTTTGCTTTCTGATCATTGCCAGTAATGACGATGCCGTCGATTTCAATTGTTCCATCGGTTGGACCCGTCAAGCCTACAACCATTTTGCCGATAGTTGACTTTCCAGAGCCGCTCTCGCCTACTAAAGCGTAAACTGAGCCTTCCTCAATTTCAAAATCTACATCTGCAACAGCAGTTAAAAAAGCCTTTGGCTCCCTTTCAACGACACGGTTCAACCAAGGCTTGGAGACATCAAAGAGACGCCGTAAAGCTTTTGCTCGGACAATTGCACTCATTTTGAAGACCGTGATTTAGTGTGGGGCAAGGGGAACCAACATGCGGCTTGAGCATCTACGTTTGCGATAAAGGGAGAAGATCCAGTTTTGCAAACTTCCTGGGCGAACTCGCATCGTGGCGAAAAAGCACAGCCTTCGGGTAAAGCTCCAAGACGCGGCATTGAACCAGGGATCTGATTTAACCGTTTCAATCCTCTGCTTGCTAACGGAGTAGAGCCCATTAGCCCATACGTATAAGGATGCTTTGGATCGCTGAGCACATCTCGCACTGCGCCAAGCTCGGCCAACCTGCCAGCGTACATCACAGCAACGCGATCCGCGGCCTCAGCAATAACGCCCATGTCGTGCGTAACTAACATGACACCGACACCACGTTCTCGGCACAAGCGCTTCAAAAGCGCAATGATCTGAGCCTGAACTGATACGTCGAGTGCCGTAGTCGGCTCGTCTGCGATTACTAAGTCAGGCTCAGCGCATAAGGCTAGTGCTATCACCACTCTTTGCCTCATACCGCCAGAGAACTGGTGGGGATAGCTACCTATCCGCTCTCGAGCTGCAGGGATACCAACTTCTTCTAGGGCTGCAATAGCTCGCTCCTGCGCTTGTTTCTTTGAAACCGCCAGATGTTCAATGATAGTTTCGACTAGTTGCTCTCCGACAGTTAAAAGTGGGTTCAACGAAGTCAAAGGATCCTGAAAAATCATCCCAATTTTTTTACCTCTGATTTTACGGAATTCAGAGGCTGACAAGTTATGGATGGGGTTCCCCGATAATAATATGTCACCTGACACAATATGTGCCGGCCGCTCTAACAACCCAATTACAGCGTTACCCGTCATTGACTTTCCTGCACCTGACTCGCCAACGATACCGAGTATTTCACCAGGGAAAATATCATAACTCACTCGATCTACTGGTCTTAGCACACCTTTCCGAGTGGGAATTTCCACAACGAGGCTCTTTATTGACAGAACAGGTTGCACCATTAGCGGAGCCTCGGGTTCAAAGCGTCACGCAACCAATCACCGAGTAAATTTATCGATAGCGCGAGAGCCAAAAGAGTGATCGCAGGGAAAAACAAGATCCACCATTCTCCAGAGAACATATATTCTTGTCCAATACGAATTAGCGTTCCCAAACTCGGCTTAGTGGGAGGAGCACCGACACCCAAAAAGCTCAAAGTAGCTTCGGCAATGATAGCCAAAGCCAAACTAATCGTGGCAATTACCAAAACTGGGTTGAGAACATTGGGCAGTATGTGTTTCAGCATCACTGCTATGTTAGCTCGTCCGATGAGCTGTGCAGCTTGAACATACTCTTTCTGCCGTTCAACCAAGGTAGCACCTCGGACCACTCGGGCAAATTGAACCCAGTCGCTCAGACCAATAGCAAGAATAAGGACCCAGATAGCTACCTGATCACGGAATTCCGCTGGCGTGACGCCTTTCGCGATACCAAAAATGAGCATCGCAACTAAAATAGACGGGAACGTGAGCTGTACGTCAGCAACCCGCATGATAACAGAATCCAGCCATCCGCCGATATAACCTGCTAAAAGGCCAAGAATTACACCTAAAATCATCGCCAGAAAAACGGCCGAGAATCCAACAAACAGGGATATTCGCATCCCAAAGAGAATGGTGGACAAGACATCACGCCCCTGATCATCAGTCCCCAAAACAAAAACATCTTGCGTGAATTGATTAGGGGTCATTGGTCCCGTAAACCCATTCATCAAGTTCAGGGTGGCTGGGTTAAAAGGGTCATGAGGCGCTAAAAATGGCGCAAATATTGCTCCCATTATTAAAAATACGACCACAAAAAATGACGTTAGTGCCACTGGATTTTTTCTGAATGACCAACCTAAATCACTATTCCAAGCTTGAGAAAATTTGAAAAAAATCCTGCTGTGCCTCAACTCAATGCCCCCCTACGCTTCGTTCAATCCGCAAACGAGGATCAATGGCAAAGTATAGGATATCCACTATTAGGTTAATTCCTACAAACATTACGGAAATCATCATCAAATAAGCAGCCATGACAGGTATATCGACAAACTGAACAGCATTGATGAACAGAAGCCCCACGCCCGGCCATTGGAAAACAGTTTCCGTGATGATCGCAAAAGCGATTATACTTCCTAGCTGGAGACCAGTTATAGTGATGACTGGCACAAGTGTATTTTTCAGAGCGTGCCGAAAATTAATTGTTTTTTCGGTTAACCCACGCGCTCGTGCAAAGCGTATGTAGTCCATGCGCAATACTTCTAACATCTCAGTGCGCACTAGACGCATGATTAACGTCATTTGATAGAGACCAAGCGTAATCGCAGGAAGAATTAATGCTTTTAAACCACTGGCTGTTAGGAAACCTGTGGTCCATCCCCCAAGGTCAACAACCTCACCACGACCAAAACTTGGAAGCCAACCAAATTCTACCGAAAATATATAGATCAGTAAAATTCCAATCAGAAAGGTCGGCAACGAAACTCCGATAAGCGACGCTGTCATAATAAAACTCGGCAGCACCCCGTGCCGCCGTATTGCGGTGAATACTCCTAATCCAACCCCACCAACAAAGGCTAAAAACCCCGACACAAATGCCAATTCGATTGTGGCAGGCAATCTTTCAGCGATAATTTCTGAAACGGGGCGGCCTTGGCGATAACTCAAACCAAAATTTCCTTGCGCAGCTTGTTCCAGAAAGCGCCAATATTGCACGATAAATGGTTGATCCAGCCCAAGCTGTTCTCGCAAACGATCAATATCAGCCTGCGTGCGTTCTTGACCCAACATGTTATCCACGGGGTCCCCGACGAAACTAAACATCGCAAAAGCAACAAAGCCAACAGCGAGCAATACAATCAAAGACTGAAATATCCGGCGTAGAACATATGCCAGCATGGAAATATTTCCCAATAAAATAGATTGATAAAAGGATTACTGCCCCTCTAATTGAGGGGCAGTAATTGACCATCAGTTCATCGTAAAGAACTTAAACTTCGGATCATCTTCGGGGCTAACGTCAATACCAACTGCATCACTCATACCCCAGTTAAGAACCTGGTGATGTATAGGTAGATACAACTGCTGTTCCTGAACATCGTCCCAAATCGCTTGGATAGTTGCATTTCGTGCGTTTAGGTCAGTTTCAGATGCTAAGCTCTGGATCATGGTATCCATCTCAGGATTTGAATACCCAGTACCATTCCAGCTGCCCCGATCATCTCCACGAGTGTGCGTCAAGAAATTAAAGATGTACTCGGAGTCATAAGTTGGAACGCCCCAACCCAACATGTAGAAGTCGGTTTCACCATTCGTAATAAGTGGGAAGTGTTGGGCCTTTGGCTTAGCGTCCAAGTTAACGGTGATACCAATTTGTGCCATCATGCCCACGGCTGCTTGGCAAATTGCTTCATCATTAATATAGCGATCATTTGGGCAGTCCAACTGGATGGAAAACCCATCACTATAACCCGCTTCGGCCATCAAAACGCGTGCAGCTTCGACGTCAGTTGAGACAGAACCGTCCATCTCTGCTGTCCAGCCGTTTACAAATGGGGGAGCAATCATACCTGCGGGTTGAGACTGACCCCGCATGACTACTTGTTGAATGGCCTCACGATTAATCGCCATATTCATTGCGCGTCTGACACGGACATCCGCAAGCGGGTTGGCACCATCAACATTGTCATTTGCAATGTCCGCGGCCCCCATATTCATTCCGAAGAAAATTACGCGGTTTTGGGGAGCAGTCTTAACGACAAGACCGTCCGTGTTCGCAACACGATCCAAATCTTGTACGGGAACATCTTGGATAAAATCAACCTCCCCTGACAATAGCGCTGCTACTCGTGTCGCGGCATTCTGAATGGGTGTGTAAATGATTTCTGTTATCGCAAGTGGGAACTGGCCAATACCCCAATAATTTTCGTTTTGAGTTAGCACTGTCCTTACATCAGGTTCCCGGCTAACCAGCTTGTACGCTCCAGTGCCATTTGCGTTCGTAGCAGCGAAAGTCGTTTCTCCACCCTCAACGTCCTGCACCTCGACAACGCCATTTGCTTCAGCCCAACCACTATCCATCATAAAAAGATTTGTGAGGTTCGATGGAAGGATTGGGTTCGGACCATCCGTCACCATCTCCACTGTAAGATCATCAACCGCACGAACTTCAACGATTGAGTTCAACAATTCCTTCATATTGGAATTTTCCGACTGGGCACGGCCAATTGAGAACACAACATCTTCAGCGGTAAATGCAGCGCCATCATGATAAGTGACCCCCTCACGCAAATTGAACACCCAGACATTTGGGTCATCGGGTGACGGTGCCCAATCGGTAGCCAATGCAGCCTGAAACTGCCCTGACATATCGCGTATGATGAGTGGTTCGTAAATTTGATGCGCAAGGGTGTGAGTTGGGCCCTCGTTTTGTGCATGTGGATCCAAAGTCAATGAGTCCCCTGCCCGCGCCCAGCGCAATGTTTCCGCGCTGACTGACGAAATGGCTACTGCTGACACTGCAGCGGTCATAAGCATAGTTCGCAACGTTTTCTTAGAGTGGGTAAGTTGCATTTTGTTCTCCCTGTTATCTAGCACCTGTAGGTGATTTTAGGGGGACACATTGCAATAAAAAGCAATTTCGCTCAAAGGATTTTTTGTCAGGAACCGTACCTGCCTGTTGGTTTCCCTCGTGAACAAATATCGCGCAAAGTATAGAGCAGGCGACCTGAGTGAAGCCAAAAATTGAAACATTCGGGAAAAGTGGTGCGGAGGCAGGATTAAGCCTTCTTCGAACTCAAATTAACCAATGAGAAGTTTGATGCATTCAGACGCGCGACTTCTCAAATGCTGCCCATGCTTCTTCAAAGGCAGAAAAGTCAAAGTTTTCAACGCGTGCGGGGCCTAATATTAATTGTTCCGTCTCCTGCATTTTCTTGATGGCTGCGCTAAGCAAAACAATCACATCAGGTGGGATGACCAGTGCCCCGTGACGATCTGCGTGGACCAGATCACCAGGGGACACAGATAAGCCCATTACACATACAGGCTCATTAACACTGCGGACATGGACAAAACCATGGCTTGGCCCAATGCTACCGGCTATTACAGGAAAATCAGGCGCTAAATCGCCTAGGTCTCTCATCACACCATTCGTCAAGGCACCAGACATGCCAAAGCCCTTATGAATGGTTGTGTTAACCTCGCCCCAGTAGGCACCGATCGAATGAGGATAGTCTAAATCTTCCACCACCGCGATCGATGGCTTTGAAGCTTCTGACATTGCTTTGTAATAAGCCATGCGCCTTGCTCGAATAATTTCGGGGCTTTCTTTTGGAGGTTCTAATGCCGCAATTTGAGCGGTAACCGCATAACCAACGATTACACCCTTAGGGTCACTCGCGCTCATTGTGCCGCGGGTAAATTCGTTGAAGCCCCGCTTTCCCTGCGCCACTTCTATCGCATTGCAGACAGTTGGGGTGTCGACAGAGCGCAAAAGAGTAAGAAGATCTTGATCCATTATACCTCCAACCAGCCTCGCAAAGCGACTGTCGTTTCCTCGGGTTGTTCTAAACTTGGTAAATGCCCAGCCTGCTCGATTATCGAAAATGTACTGTTTGACAACATATCATGCATGGCTTGGTGGCGTTCCACAGGACAAAGCACATCATGTCGACCGCATAATACAAGCGACCGGCCTTGATAGTGACTCAATGTCAGCGACTGATCGCTGCGTTCACGCAAGGCGATAGATTGATCACAAAAGACATCGGGACCCAAGGCCAATGCCATATCCATGCAGAGGTCCATCAACCCAGATTTTTCTGGTGCATCGTATAGGTAATTTGGCTTCATCTCGTCTCGCATGACCGCCTCAAGGTGACCAGCACGCGCCTTTTGTATTTGTGGCGCACGACGCAATTTGACACTATGATTTTCTGCAAATGGGTTGGTGTCGAGCAGCGCTAAATGGGTGACCCTTTCTGGCGCTTGGCGAACAACCTCCATTGCTACGATGCCACCCATAGACAGCCCTGCTAACGCAAAGTGTGATGGTGCAGATTGCAAGACGTTTGACGCTAATTTTTCTATTGTATCCGCCCCAACCAATGGACTGACCATGACGGGCAGATACACGGATAGAGATGCAATTTGGGGCGCAAAAAGCCGCGCATCACACATCATGCCAGGCAGAAATAAAAGGGGCGTCACTAATCGCCTCCAACTCGCGACGCGCCTTCCGCAAGAGAGGCAAGTTTGGCATAGGCGATTGCCGGATCGACAGCACCAAACCCCGCAAACGTGCCGAAACCACAATCACTTCCTGCAATCACCCGGTCGTGACCTACGATATCAACAAATCGCTGGATCCGTTGTGCGACAAGTTCAGGATGCTCTACAAAATTAGTGGTCGTATCAACGACACCTGGCACTAGGATCTTATCATCGGGAATATCTGCTCTGCGCTCTTTGAACACGGCCCATTCATGGCCGTGACGTGGGTTTGAAGTTTCAAACAGAACGTAACCCGCTTTGGTACTCATCAGTGTATCAAACATCTTTGACATTGGTATGTCACAGCAATGCGGGCCTTCATAATTCCCCCAACAAATATGAACACGCACTTTCTCCTGCGGGATATCTGCAAGCGCATGGTTCAACGCTTCAACGTGCATATGGGCAATCTTTATAAACTCGTCATCTGAGAGGTCGTTGAACAACATGTGACGGCTTAAGGCCAAGTCGGGACAATCAAGCTGCAGATCAAGACCCGAAGCAACAATTGTCTCGTATTCCGCTTTCATTGCATCTGCCAAAGCCGCCAAATAAGCTTCACGGGTTTTGTAAAACGAATTTTGCAAAAAGAGCGAGATTACCCCCGGGCTTGCTGCGTTCATGAAACCACGCTCGACGCCAGCATCAGCCATTGCTGCTTTTAAATTGGCAATATCCTTTTCGAGCTCACCCTGCCCTTTTGAACGCACTTCCCCGGTACACATAGGGCGCGCGTATTTTGGCGTGCCACCTTCGTTGGCCAATCTCTCAAGAAAACTGGGAAACATCTTAAGATCAGCGGGAGCGTTTCGAGGGCTATCGCCTGAGAAGCCTGTATAACGATCCTTTACATAGGTGGCATAAGAAATTTTTGAGGTTTCGCCATCTGATACAATATCAACACTCGCAGCTTTTTGCTTAGCAACCGTCTCAGCTACCGCTTTTTTCATAGCACCATCGAAAGCCCCCGCATCGTAGGCTTCTTCTCGTTCGCGTGCAAAAATGAAATCAACGACTTCTTGAGTGCGTGGCAGACTGCCAACATGAGTGGTAAGAATACGTGCCATCTATTATCCTTTCACGGTCATCAGGCTTCAAGCTTTCCAAGTAAGCCCTGCGGGATCGTCAGTCGCTACAATGTGATACAGGGCTGCCTCACCCGTCATGGAAGGGACGGCACTATGTGCAAGATTTTCTGGGACCGACATTGTGTCACCAGGCGCCAATACGGTACTTCCGCCATCCCAATTGACCCGCCAATGACCTTTGACAGGCATCAAAACTGACGGACGATCATGCGTATGTTGATCGTCGGTCGCCGATGCACGTGTCACAAAATCCACTTCAAAACCCGGTTTGTCTTTTAACAATCCAGTCTGGCCAATCACTTTGCATGGCTTGCGATCAGCGTAGGCAACCATATCCCAGTATCGCGCCACATGGTTCGGCAGCACTTCTGCCGTTGTGAGTTCAGGACGTTTAGCAAGCTCCTCCGTGCTCATGAGCGGCATAGGTTTAACACCTTTGGGGAGTTGCTCACCTTTTTTGGTGTCATATAGCTTGCCAGTTTCGGCTAAAATCAACCCATGAGCAGCAGCATCTTCAATGACCTGTGGTGCCCACATGACACCGCCCCCAGCGTCATCCCCACCAAGGATAGCCATAATCATGCCATAATCAGTGCCAATATTCTCAAATCCACGGAAAATACCTGTTGGGATGTTGAAAATATCCCCCTTTTCCAAAGTTACTTCACCTGCCGTCCCATAACGGCCCCAAAAAAACCGCCAGCGACCAGAAAGCACAAAAAACGCTTCTGCAGTGCGATGGTCATGTAAAGAATTGCGACATTTAGGAGGTTGCCCCGCCGCCCCAATATTAAATCCATGAGGAAGGCTAATATGGACATGTTGGTCAGGGCTTTCAGAGACACCACCTCCAATGATTGTGAAGTTTTCCTTTTGATCACTGCCTGGCGTATGCGCATCAATAAATGCTGTTTTACAAGGCTTTAGATCGCCGTAACGGACAATCCGATTTTCCATTTTCTGAGGTGTCATAGAAACTATCCTTCACATGGTCGTTAACGATTGATGCAAGCTGCGACGCTATTCAGCAGCACCTGCTCCAATCAAAATCTGTTTCCAAATCGCGGTCTCATCGAACAGAGTAAATTCACGTCGAATGCCGCGCGGGCCAAATTCCGCATGGCTGATTCCCATCACATAGACATCAGTCCCAGTTGGCGCGCCGAATGCACCCCAGCCATCATGTTTTCCATGTAGGCTCCAACGAATAGCAGCACGCGGTGGCATCAACGGATCATCACGGCCAATTTGATGCTCTATCAAAAACTGCGCATTTGGAAATGCAGCGCGCAGACCCATCCAAAACTCATCCACGGCAGCGTAGGAATAACCGGTTACGCCACCTGGGTATTCTGTTTGAACAGCTCGGTCATACTCTCGTGGAATGACCGCCATGTCAGAGAACATAATTTTATTGAGCACATCTGCGTAGCGCTCGCCCCATTCATTGTCATTACCTCGCCCTTGATACGGGCCTGCTACATCTATTCTGGGCACAAAAGGCAACGCAGCCTTCGCCAAGCCACCTTCACGAGAAATTTGATCACGGGCGTAGTCTGTAGGGTCCCATCCCATTTGACGAACAATTGCGCCCTGATCGCGTATCAACCACTCGTCGTTAATTTGATTATTGATGGCATGGCAATCTGCAATGATGCGGTAGGTCAGTTTGGTGCCAGATGCCTTACCATAGATGCCATTACCAAGATGCGTAGCTGTGGACAGAATGCGGTGCGACGAGAGCATTCCCGTTTCTGGCGCACCACACCAAATGACATCTTCACCAAGCAATTGACGATCTGGAAATTCTGCCAAAGTGGCCATCGTGGCCCCAATCACACCCTGATTGCCCACCACAACAGAAGCAGGACTACGAACAACGATATCCTCGGCATAGTATTCATGGAGGGTCGCAATACCGCGGTCTTCCCAAATTTCTTTGGTTATACCCAAGATATATTCAGGAAAATCTGCAAACTTTGGATCGAAGCCCTTCATTTTTTATCTCCTAAAGGAAGGCGGGCAGAACCCCGCACGACAAGTGGGCCATCAATGGCCACTTTGCGCGGGGGTTTATTTGGAAACTCTATGCGCGACAGCATCATCTTAACTGTCTCTTCAACCATCCGGTTGGCAGGTTGGCGCACAGTTGTCAGGTTATAACTGAGCCAAGCGGAAATCGTGACATCGTCATAACCAACAACAGACACATCATCAGGGATGCGCAGTCCCAATTCATAGCGAAGCACGTCCATGACCGCAAAGGCCATATGATCATTAGCAACGAAGACGGCATCTGGACGGTCTTCTTTTTCAAACAAAGAACGCGCAGCAGCTTGAGCTTGGTCAGCATGAAAGTTACCCACAGCTCGTGAATGCAGGGGCATATTTGCTTCTGCCAACCCTTGCATAAAGCCCGCTTCACGATCTCGCTGCGTAGACGCACCATCCCATCCGGCAATATGCGCAATCTTCTTGTGGCCCCCTGCGACTAAGAACTCAGCAAGCTTTCGGCCGCCTGCAGCATTTTCAGAGGCGACCCCCGATAGCATCTCATCGTCCTGCAAACGGTTGAACAAAACCACCGGAACACCAATGGCCTCACAACGCGCCGTCAAGTCTGAAGACATCGCGACTGAAGCCAGGATAATCCCATCAACTTGGTAATCAAGCAGCTCATCCATGACGCTGTTGATATTATCCGCGCTGTTGGATGCCATAAAAATAAGAACGTGATATCCCTTTGCTTGAAGCGCATTCGAGAGTTTTTCCAAGGCTTCAGGATAAAACTGATTTTCGAGATAAGCGACCACTAAGCCAATAATCCTTGAGCGCCCAGTGATCATGGCACGTGCCAAAACGTTCGGGCGATATCCTAAATCAGCCGCAGCCTTGCGGACTTTTGCCGCCGTTTTCTCAGAAACGGAGGCTCCGGGTGTAAACACTCGTGACACCGCACTTTGGGACACACCAGCTCGCGCGGCGACTTGAATAGATGTGACTTTATCCACCATCAATCAGCCGTCCAACCTCCGTCTACCATCAACGAGCTTCCAGTAATCAAAGCGGCAGCTTCAGACGCGAGGAACACGACCGCTCCCATGACGTCCCCAACCTCCCCAGGACGACCCAATTTAATCTTTTCTTTGATCCAAGCTGCCCGTTCTGGGTTGTCAAATGTGCTTTGCGTGAGTGGGGTGAGAATAAATGTCGGACAAATTGTATTAACTCGAATTTGCTTTGGGCCCCATTCGATCGCCATTGCTTTCGTAAAGCCTTCTACGGCGTGCTTAGTCGCACAATAAGCCGCACGATCTACACCACCCACATGCGCCATCTGGCTAGAAATGTTAATAAGTGAACCTGGCTTGCCGGCATCAATCAAGCCTTGCGCAACAGCGCGGGTCAGAAAATAGGCGCCTTTGATATTCAATGAGCTCACTGCATCAAAATCAGCCGCCGTTGTTTCCAAAGCAGGGCCATGACGCGCAAGACCTGCAGAATTCACTAAAATTTCAAAGGGGCCAGAAGATGCAACATCACGCCCAGTGCGTTCGATATCTGCCACATCCATCACCATCGCATTGGCAGCCCAGCCGTTGGTGGCCATTTGTGCGACAAGTGCTTGCAGTTTGTCACCACTTCTTGCAGCGATGGTCACCTCTGCCCCCGCCTCGGCCAAAGCAACCGCGGCCGCCAAACCAATACCGGACGACGCCCCAGTCACCAGAGCACGCTTACCATCCAATCGAAACGAAGGTGTCTGAGGTAAGATCATGCGTGCCTCCAATCTAAGTGTGGTAACCTCTGCAAAACTCTTGTCTTGTTGAATTCACGCATTCTTGCGAGCACATCGACGCCAAGCTGTCGATAGGCATCTAACAAATCAACCAACACCCAGTTTTCGCGGATCAATCCCTGCTCTAAACGCCAAAAGTCCAGACTTCGCAGAAGAATTTCGTGACCTGTAGGCGCAATGCCCATCCATCCATCACCGGTCACACTCAACCGCATGTTGGGCCAGCCTGTTTCACAGACATATTCCCCTTCACCAATCCAATGAGACATCAAATCACCTAAAGCATCGAGCTTACGATCAGGCATTCCGCGCAAAAACGGCCCTTGGTGCCAGTTTCTGAAACCTGCAATGCCCCGCGCAGTTCCAATGCCTGCAGGGCCATACCAATTCATTTTAGGATGCCAATAGTCATGCAGCCGCATTATTGCGGGGTCTGGATTACTAGGGTAGCTACAAAGATCTGTAAGCATAGCAATCACGTGATCTAATGCCGCCTTCCCGTCCCCAGAAATAGTCAATCCATCGCCTGACATGGGAGCAGGTGTTGTGATGAGTGCGCCTAATTGTGGCGCCATCGGCCAGGCCCGCGCTTGCATCATCAGCTCTGGAATGTCCCAGATTGCCTGAACTTCAATGATTTCATCACCATTAAAGCAATAAAATTCATGATATCGCATCTGGACTATGTGGCCTGTTGGCGGAATATCCAAAAAAGGGGCTATAAAAGTGCCCGAATAATTCCCCATTGCACCGAGCCAGTCTTGTCCTTCTGGCGTGGTGCCCGCCATTACAATCATGTCCCGCCGCTCAAGATCAGGCAAAGCCTCTAATAATGGGGTATAAGCCTGATCAAAAAATTCCGTGCCGCAATGGATCTCACCAAATGGATAACACATCAGAAATCGTGCTTGAGGGGCAAAATCCACCAAAGCGGTTCTAAGCCCATCACGCGAGCAATCCTGCTGCGCGGCAATAAAGGAAGCAAATGCCTCCTTTATCTGACTCGCACGCTCAGACATAGCCTAGCCTCTCATAACGGGCATTATGTCGGGTCGATATCACTCAGCAGCCTCACGATGAGGCGCACCTTCGCCATAAGGAACGTTTAGGCCACCATAGCGGCGCACACGCACATTACATTGCTCCGCATGACCAACAAAACCCTCCAACATGCAGAGACGTGAGCCATATTCACCTATCATAGTGGCGGCCTCATCCGTCAAAACCCGTTGATAACTATGCGTTTTAAGGAACTTTCCAACCCAAAGGCCGCCTGTATAACGACCTGCTTTCTTAGTAGGCAATGTGTGGTTAGTGCCGATCACCTTATCGCCATTTGCAACATTCGTGCGGGCACCCAGGAACAAGGCACCGTAGCATGTCATGTTTTCAAGGAACCAGTCATCTCTGTCAGTCATGACCTGCACATGTTCCGAGGCAATGTCATCCGCGATGGTGAGCATTTCCTCATAGGTATCGCACAGGATGACCTCGCCGTAATCGTCCCAACTCGTTCGAGCTGTATCCGCGGTGGGAAGGATAGAAAGAAGGCGATCAATTTCTGACAATGTGTCTTCTGCGAGTTTACGTGAGTTTGTCAGAAGAACCGCGGGCGAGTTGTAACCATGTTCGGCCTGCCCCAACAAATCGGTAGCGCAAAGTTCCCCATCGACAGTGTCATCAGCAATTACCATGGTCTCCGTGGGGCCTGCAAAAAGGTCAATGCCAACGCGGCCGTATAGCTGACGCTTTGCCTCTGCTACATATGCATTTCCGGGGCCAACCAACATGTGGACAGGCTCAATTGTCTCAGTCCCAAGTGCCATCGCACCGACCGCCTGGATGCCCCCCAGAACATAGATTTCATGGGCACCCCCAAGATGCATTGCAGCAATAACGGCGGGGTTGGGTTTTCCTTGCCATGGTGGAGTGCAAGCGACAATCCGTGGCACACCCGCTACTTTTGCAGTTGCGACCGACATATGCGCTGAAGCCACCATTGGGAATTTGCCACCTGGCACATAGCAACCAACTGACTGAACAGGAATATTCTTGTGACCGAGTATCACGCCTGGGAGGGTTTCCACTTCAATATCTTGCATTGAGGCCCGCTGAGCCTTGGCAAATTTCACGACCTGCTCTTGTGCGAATTTGATGTCCGCTAGTTCCCGTGGAGACAGCTCTGCGATCAAGCTATCAATCTCACTCAGAGACAAACGATGACTTTGGGGCGAATAGCCATCAAACTTTTCCGACAGTTCCCTGACAGCTGCATCACCGCGCGCCTCAATATAAGCGAGGATCGCTTCGACAGCTGCGCGCGTCTTTGCATCATCATCCGCACGCTCAGTGGCCGGCTTGCCTGATTTGAGATATTCAATCGTCATCTTCTTTTCCTTTGTTCGCTTGTGCGGCTACTTTCTTGTTGCAAGATCAATATTTTGGTCACCCTTTGACCGCCCCAGCAGTCAAACCAGAAACAATCTGACGCTGGAAAAACATCACGAGAATGAACAATGGCGCAGTCGCGGACACCACGGCAGCAACCGCAAACATTACATTGCCCTCAGTGTAAGTGGTGCCCAAAAAAGCGGCAATTTCTGGAACCATTGTTCGATTGCTCTCACTCAACAACATCGAGGTTACCGCAAAGTCATTGTATGCAAGTAGAAAGCTGAACAGACCAGTCGTGATTACTCCCGGCCACATGACAGGCACAATCACCCAACGGAACGCTTGAAACTGCGTGCAGCCATCGACTTTGGCACTTTCGTCCAGTTCTTTGGGGATATTTTGAAAAAATGAATGGAGCATCCACAATGTAAACGGCTGGTTGATAGCAACCAAAACAATGATCGTGGTTGGCAGAATACCCCAGACATTCCACTCAAAAAATGGAAGCAAATAGCCAGAAACAAGTGTAATTGGAGGCATTGCGCGAAAGATCAGTGCAATAATCAAAAGCCAAAACGTATAGCGGAAAGCTGAGCGTGAAAGTGCATATCCACCTAAAGTACCGATCGTGAGAGATGTGCAAACAACAAAGAGGCAGACAATGCCTGTGTTTATTACGGCACGCCAAAATTCTTCTTGAACCCAAGCACCATGATAACCCACGCCAGTAAATGGTGATCCATATGTCCGCTCGGTGTTGTAACCGGTGAGCGCGTTCGTCCAATCCGCAATAGAAAAGAAATCAAGTTCAACTTTAAATGAGCCCCATAGCGTCCATACAAACGGAAATGCGGCTAGTATGAGCCAAAACACAATAAACCCGCTCGTCAACAAACGTAGTGAAAATGGCGCGCGTAACGTTTTCGAGGCCATTACATTTTCCCCTTAAAGTCGCGCCAGGTGCGAACCAAAACAGGTGACAGCAAAATCGCGACACCAATAATGGTCATAACTGAAGTGGCCGCAGCCGCAGAAAGTTGGCGCGTTTCGCCTCCCAGATCATTAAAAATAATCCAGCTTAAACTCGTCGCATGAGCTGCGGCGTTGAACCCAACTATCGGCTCAAACACTCTGAAGTTATCCATCAATTGGATGAGGGCGACGAACGTCACTAATGGCATCAAATGTGGGACAACAATATAACGCACCTGCTGCCAACGAGAAGCACCATCGATTTGCGCAGCTTCGATTTGATCCTCGGGCAACGTCTGAAGGCCCGCGTAAAACACTACAAACGCAAAGGGTGCAGAATGCCAAATGCCGTATACGATGAGGGAAATCCACATTAGCCCTGTGGAGGCTTTCACAGATAAATCTGGGTCACTGACCAGCCAGCTGAGAAAATTACCTAAAACACCACGATTGTCGATCATCCAAAACATGATCAACGAACCTACCAGAGGGGTCACGATCATCGGCAAAAGCGAGAAAAATATGACAACGCCTTTAAGCTTCTGTGCCAAAGTGTTGACCGCCAACGCTATCGCCATGCCAATGATGATCAACAATGGGGTAACAGTGAATGTGTAGGTCAACGTGAAAGCCATAGCGCGATAAAATGGCAAATCACCTAACTCATGGAAAAACGCAGTCAAATTATCACTTGTGCGCCAGGCTTCTGCTACTTCTGCCGTGGCCAGATGACCGCGATTGAAGTAGATGTCCAAACCAACAAACCGCCCCAACGGTTTAGCCTCTCGCAAAGCGCGAGTAGCTTCCTGATCTATCGTTGTTTCTTCAGTGCAACTGAACGGCGTGCACGTTTGAGCAGTAATCAAAACGGGCTCATGCGGCGCAAATACAGATTGCAGAACGACCGATACAATCGGCGCCGCAATAAAAAGCAGCATCGCCAAGCCTGTAGGCAAAAAAAACCAAAAGAAAGTGCGATGTTTCATTTAAAAGGCCTAAGCGAAAACATGCTTCGTGGGGCGGTGACCGCCCCACGAAAACTCACCAATTTATTGCAAATAACCCTGCTCACGCGCAGCTGCGGTGTAAGCGGCTTCAACGTCAGCCAGAGCTTGCTCTGCGCTTTCATTGCCTTGCATGAAATCAGCTAGTTCGTTGCCAAGGGCCGTGTGCATCAAACCCATGTATGGTAGCATCGGATAAGGAATAGTGCCCATCTCTGCTGCAGCGAACACACCGACTGCTGCAGGGGTAGGTTCATAACCAGGAATCAGCCAAACAGCTAGGGTCCGGATATCTTCGTTTTCCATTCGTGCAGGGCTGATGCCGTTCATCATCGCAATGAAAGTTGCTTCGGCTTCGGCGTCAGAGATATTTTTAGCAACGGTCCAACCGTCCCACCAAAGAGTTGATGCAGGGATGTCACCACCACCGACTGTCATTGGCGCGGCAATCGCAAAACCATCTACAACTTCTTGTGGTACACCATCTGCTTCAACCAAGGTGGCAGCGCGGCTACCCCACATGTTCATCAGCGCTACATTTCCTGCACGATATTCAGCATTTGTTGCATTGCTATCATGTGTGAGGAAATCCGGATTCATATACTCGGAGAGCGCCTTCATCATTTCCAGCGTTTTAACACCAGCGTCGCTGTTTACAGTTGGTTCAGCGGAACCTTCCACGAAGAATTGTCCCCCGTAACCAAGGAACATGTTGTTAAATTCTTGTGCCAGGTTCCAACCTGCCGCGTAGGCACCGCCCACTGGGTTTTCCATGATGCCCGCAGCCCGAATAGCTTCAGCGGCTTCGAGCATCTCTTCGTATGTCGCTGGTACATCTAAGCCAACTTGCTCCAAGACATCAGAGCGGTAAACTAGGTGTTGCGCATTTGCCATAAACGCGACTGCCATCACCTGGCCGTTGATGGTTACTAACTGATTAGGCGCTAAGCCTTCACCATATTTAGCAACAAGATCATCCAGAGGACGGATCACATCCTCGTTCATCAGTGCTACAATAGAAGAGTTGGCAATGATTGCAGACGTGTATTCCGCAGGATTTCCTGACATGCCCGCAACATTGATTTGCTGGTGGTCAGCCGTAAGATTTGTCGTCACTTCTGCTCCAGAACACTCTTGTGCACCCGCGCCAACAGACTGGATCGCAGGAAATTCATTCCCAACAATTGAGACACGTGCTTCGATTGAACAGCCGTGTCCACCTGCGAAAGACGCGGTTGTCATCAGTACAGCCAACGCCCCGGCAGTAGATAGAGTCTTGAGATACATTTTGCTTCTCCCGTTGGTGATGATGAAAACTGGCAAGATGCCATTCCCATCAAATACTCCCGCGGTTCTGCCACGGGCATGATTGAGGATTACTCCCCTATGTTTGCACCTGTTTGTGCATCAAACAGATGGCATTGATCCGCTGAAACCTTGATCGATACCGCATCGCCAATTTTCGCACGGAAACTCTTGTCTGTTTTGGCGCTGACCAGTGCGCCGCCAATCTTGAGACTGACCATGGTTGCCTCACCCAACAATTCGAGAGTATAGATTGGCCCTTTGATTTGCCCGCCACGCGAAACAACAGAGGCATCCTCTGCTCTAAAACCAAGGGTAACCGGGCCATTAAGGCCCTTTAGGCCAGAAATCTTTGTATTGGGTGCAGTGAACACACCACGCTGCAAATCGCCCGCAATAAGGTTCATTGCAGGGTTACCGATGAAACTGGCTACAAAGGTGTTAGCCGGGCGGTCATAGATCTCTGTTGGCGTGCCGACTTGTTGAACAACACCATGGTTCATCACAACCACACGGTCAGCTAACGTCATGGCTTCAATTTGATCGTGGGTCACGTAGACAGTCGTAACTTTCAGCTCATGAGATAAATTCTTGATCTGAGCTCGCGTCGAAACACGCAACTTCGCATCCAAGTTCGAGAGGGGCTCGTCCATCAGAAATACATTTGGTTCGCGCACAATGGCCCGCGCCAGCGCAACGCGTTGGCGTTGCCCGCCTGAGAGCTCAGCAGGTCTACGATGCAAAAAGGGCTCCAACTCGACCATGCGCACGGCTTTCATGACTTTTTCATCATGCAGCTTTTGGGCAATTTTACGGACTTTTAGAGGGAAGCGAATGTTTTCATAGACATTCATGTTTGGGTAAAGGCCATAGCTTTGAAAAACCATGGCCACATCGCGGTCTTTCGGCTCTAGGCCATTCACCACCTTATCCCCAATTAAGATTTCTCCGTCGGTCGGGTCTTCTAGACCAGCAATCATGCGCATTGTGGTCGTTTTACCACAGCCGGATGGACCAAGCAGAACCAAGAACTCCTCATCAGCAATAGTGAGATCAAACCGATCAACGCCGATGAAACTGCCCCATCTCTTTGAGATGTTGCGCAACTGGACCTCTGCCATGAACCCTCCCAAGGCACGTTTTGCATACGTTTGCGAAGGCTAGACAATAGCGCGACATCTTGGCAAGATTTTTTTGCAAACGTATGCAATGTTCACGGACTAAAATCGCTATACGGCAAACGTTTACACAGTAAAACGCTGATAAAAGGCAAATTTCCAAATGGATTTTCAAGCTGAGAAAGAAGTCGTACTAGGCTTTTACAAAGCCCTCGAGAACGCAGCGCGGAGCGAATCAAGTGCCGTGTTCGAAAACTATTGCTCCGCAGATTGGCTTTGGCGCGGCGTTCATCCCTTTGACGTCCAAACTGGTCCTGTCGCGGTTGACGCCATTTTTTGGTCAGGTTTTTCACACGCATTCTCTAGCCTACAACGTCGCATGGATATGTTCATGGCCGGCGAAAATTCGTTACCCCAGACAAAGGAAATCTGGGTAACAAGCATGGGCCATTTTATGGGCCTATTTGACAACCCTTGGCTGGGTATCAAACCAACGCACAAGTTGGTACTGCTACGCTACGCAGAATTTCACCGGGTAGAAGCAGGTAAAATTGCAGAAACAGCTTTGTTTTTGGATATCCCCGCGCTGATGATGCAAGTTGGCTTACGGCCCTTCCCGGACCAAACGGCGGCGCAGTTCGTTCAACCTGGCCCACTTCCCCATGATGCAATAATGACAGCATCGCAGCCTGAGAAGGAAGGCGCAAAAACACTGGCAGCCATAAACCGAATGATCTCAGATCTCGGCCAATGGAAATTAGGACTTCCCCTAGAGGAAGAACTAGCCAGGTCATGGCACAATGACATGGTTTGGTGGGGGCCAGCAGGAATTGGAGCTACATACACAATTGAACGTTATGCCAAACAGCATTCTGGGCCATTTCGTGCTAGCTTTACCGAACGCAGCGGTACAGGCCACATATGTCGCTTTGCCGAGGGGCATTACGGGGGCTTTTTCGGATGGCCAAATTTCACTGCAAAGCCAACCGGCGGATTTCTTGGAATGCCCGCGTCGGACACAGCGGGAGAATTCAGAGTCGTCGATATCTACCGTAGGCGAGATGACAAACTGGTCGAGAACTGGGTGTTCATCGACCTTCTACATTATCTAAAAACTCAGGGGCTTGACGTTTTGCAGCGCCTAAAATCATAAAAAGTTAAGGATTTGTTTAACTATTATACTTCTTTCAAAAGCCGAGCGCTATTAATCACTACTGCTAGCGCCAAAAGGCAGTAGCGGAGCCAGGATTGCTATCGTGTAGCGCTGACATTTGTGCGAACAAAACCAAAACCCTTACGGATAAAAACATTACACCTTAAGCTGCAAAAACGGAGTTACGCGCAGCTCGCGCGCGATTTGCTCATCCAGAGGTGGGGGGAAGGAATTGAGCATAAAGCCAAGCGTGCTGTAAAAGCCCACTGTGGCAATCAAATCAAAAATGCCCTCTTTGCCAATTTCCGCTTCAAGCGGCCCCTGCATTTGGTGGGGAATGCAGCGCGCGCTCATCAGGGCATCGACTGCGCGGGCGATGGTTTGATCCTGACCTGTGATCTCGTCAATTGGGCCCGCGAGACGTGCGATGCGGTGATCTTCAAATCCAAGGGCGCGCGCGCGGCTGACATGATGCGCCCATTCATAATCAGAGCCCATCCAATGCGCGGCACGCAGAATCACCACCTCGCTCAATTCGGCGCCAAGTGCGGTTTTGACTACCACATGATCACGCAAATCTGCCCAAGCCCGTAATAATGAAGGGTGATGCGCCATCACCCGATAGACATTCAGCCGGCCCGCAAACCCCGCTTGCATATCCGCGATTTCAGCGGGCCAATGGCTGTCGTCTAGCGGCGGGTAGCGGGTCATCGGAATCTCCATCTAAATGGCTGAAGTGATTGAAGCGATCGCTATGAAAAGAAAGAACTGTTAGATTGCTTCTGTGACACATTTAACGGCAATTCCTAGGTAGGCTTGTCAGCCGCAAAAGCCAAACATTTTTCCGCGATGGAAAACCAGCGGATCACCCGACCCCTGACAAAAATGTCTGACCTCACCCACAATGAGCTTATGGTCTCCACCATCTAAAACTTGGCTAACAGAACATTCAAAATGAGCCAAACTGCCATCAAGACTGGGAGGCCATACCACAAGGGATGGCCGTGATTTCACATGCGCAAACTTATTGTTACTTGGCTTGGCAAACTGCCAAGCAATCTCCTCTTGAGATGCCGATAGGACGTTCACAACAAATTCTTTCTGCTCTGTCAGCAAGCTCAGACTAGCCTGCGAGTTTCCAAGCGAGAATACACAGAGAGGAGGATCCAGGCTCAAGGACGAGAAAGAATTCACCGTTACTCCAGTAGGTGAGCCATTGTTGTCCAACAACGTAACGACACAAACTCCAGTAACAAACTCACCAAACGTATTCCTCAACCGCTTCGAGTAGGAGAGATCAGTGTCAAGCATTTCTAAGACCTTTAGAATTGAACTATTCCGCATATAAGTTAGTGCTTCAAAAAATAAGTAAAAATGATATTTTATGATAAAAAATATCAGAAAGAGAGATGGCAAAGAAATGGCAATCCCCAAAATCTCCATAAGAGCATTGAAAGCTTTGATTTCAGTTTACGAAGAGCAGTCGTTTTCACGAGCCGCGGCTCGAGATAACGCGACCCAATCTGGTATGTCGATGCAAATCAAAACATTAGAAGAGCGTCTTGGAGTGAAAGTTTTGGAACGCGCCAGAAACCAACTTAATCTGACGCCAGAGGGTCGCATTTTGTACGATGAAGGGCGAAAAGTTATAAAATCCCTGGTAGAGGCAGAAGAGAAAATTTCAGCACGAGCAGATACACTTCAGGGCTCTTTAAAAATTGGCATCATTCCAGCACTGACAAGATCTGTCCTTCAAGCTGCATTAAGTCAGTTTAAAACTATTGCTCCCATGGTGGAGATTTCATTGGTAGAAGAATATTCAGGCAGTCTAGTCAATCGAGTTATGGCTGGAGAAGTTGACTTTGCGATCGTCCCCGCAGGACCAGTTAGCCCAGGGCTGGATGCAGAATATATCGCTCAGGACAACGAAATGATATTATGCAATTCTAAAATGTTTCCTGAATATTCGCATCTTTCATCAGCACCACTTTCGAGCTTAAACAAAAAAAGGTTGATAGTTCCGTCGCATCAAAATGTAAGACGGATCCAAATTGAAAAGCTACTTGATAGCTATCAAATCGAAGTGAGCGACTTGTTAGAAATGGATGGGATGCTCGCCACAATTGAGTTGGTCTCACAGTCTGATTGGGTTGCAATATTACCTTCAGCCATTTGCCACGCTGATTTAGATGGACGAATGCGAAAATCACTGAAAATCACTGAGCCGGCAATTCCGCTAGACTACATCATGGTCAAAAGGAATGATGTAACTTTCACACTACCCGCTCAAAAAATGGCTGAACAAATCAAATATCAAACCAAAAAAATCATTTCCGAATTCCAGGAAACGTCAAAGCTTCATTAGAGAAAACATTGTAAAGGCTCTTGTTAGTTGTACGATGGTTTAATCATGATAAGCATCGGGGTGACATGATGATAACTTGTGCCGTAGTAGGCTTTGGCTGGTGGGGTCAGCACATCTCGCGAATACTAAAAGATTTAGATGAAATTAAAATCGTATGTGTTGTAGAACCAGACGGTCAAAAACGTTCTCATATAGAAAGCTTTGGCCTGAAATACGAAGATAACTATGCAAATGCTTTATCCAAATATTCTATAGACGCGGTCCTATTAACGTCACCAAATGATAAACACGACGAGCAGATTGCACTAGCCGCGAACAAAGGTATCCACATTTATTGTGAGAAACCACTTTCTCTTACATCAAACGGCGCAAAGTTCAGCATATCTACATGCAAACAGAATAACCTTGTTTTAGGCATTGGTCATGAACGCAGGTTCGAGCCCGGTATTCAAATCATTAAGGAAATGATTACATCTGGCCAGCTTGGCACACTGATGCATGGCGAATTTGCATTTTCTCACCAAAAACTCGCAAGTCTATCACCGACCAGCTGGCGCACTAAAAAACAGTATGCTCCAGCTGGTGCCATGACGCAGATGGGGATCCACTTAACGGACCTCATGATATGGTTTTTTGGGCCAGTAGAAACCGTCCATGCTATTACTGCAGACCGCTCTTTAGGCTGGGAAACCGGAGACCTTACGAGCGTTCATTTTCAATTTGAAAGCGGCGCAACAGCAACGCTTCAGGCCATTTTGAACACACCGAATTACATACGTACATTCGTAAGCGGAACCGATGCTTGGGTCGAGGTTAAGAACTCGAGCCATCCAGATACACCAGGAGGTATAGTTGCAGTACAAAAGCTGGATAAGCATGGCACAAACACTGAAGAAGAACTACAGTGGTCAGATGCAGTTCGAGCCAACCTACTCGCTTTCTTTCAAGCGGTACTAGGCCACGCCGATTATCCTTTCAGCCAATTTGAACTAATGCATAATATCGATGTTCTAGAGGCAATTATAAAATCAAGCGAGACTAAGACTTGTGTCAAAGTGCATGCCACTAAGCTAGAGTAATCTCTAGAAATAGAATTGCCTAAATGTCTAAAAAATTTTGGATTGCCGCGTTGAACCGCTCTGGCGCATTAATATTTGCTACATGCGCGGCATCTCTAATCTTTACATAAGTTGCGTTAGGCGTCGCCTCAGCCATGTTAGACATTACCTCTGGTGAAGCACCTTTGTCTTGATCACCTCCAACGTAAAGAACTGGCACAGTTAACCGCGGCAACTCTTTGAGATAATCAAGCTCTTTAAGAGCATAGCAACAACCCACATATCCTTCTGCATCGTTGGATAGCACCATATTTTTGATCTCGGCGACGTGGCTTGGATTTCGCTCGATCCAATCTGAGGTGAACCATGACTGTATTGTGCCGTCCACTATGGCCTGAAGGCCACCATCGTGAACTTTAGAAATCCTATCATCCCACATATTCCGGAACACTTCTGGTGCATCCGCGCGTCCATCGGCACACACAATTTTACTGAAGCGCTGCGGGAACTGAAGACCAAGACCTAGGCCCGTCATACCTCCCATCGACAAGCCCATGAACACCGTTGACTCAATTTCAAAATGATCCATCAACTGCATCACATCGAAACACAAATCGTCGAATGTATAACGGCCATTTGGCGTCGAGCTACCCCCATGACCTCTGGTGTCATAACGCAATACGCGAAACTTTGACGATAGCAGCGGGATCTGATCATTCCACATATTCAGGTTTGCACCCAGTGAATTTGACAGAATGATCCAATCGCTATTTCTTGCGCCATCAATGCAAAAATGGATTTTTGAGGTTGGCGTCTCAACAAACCCAGTTTCAGCACAATGTTTAACCTTCTCCATCATTCTGCAGCCTTACTAGACCCGGCTTCAGCGCTATCCACTAGGGGTTTAACCTGCTCAGCCAGCAATCGCATGGAACGGCGCGATAATTCTAAATCTGCCCAATCCTTCCCCGCGTAAAGCAGTGTGCCAAATTTACCAACCTGCTCACGAAATTCCAGCAACTCATCGGCCACTTTGTCTGGCGTGCCCCAAATAACCAGCCTGTCAAAAACGCTTTGCAAAGTGACTTCATCATCGGGCTGATCTTTGTACTCCTTAAATAGGTTAATACGACCGTGCTTCTTAAGTTTGGTGTATAGCTGCTTGTAATAGAAATAATATGGTCCACTGGGATCCGTTGCGTAATTGCGAGCAGTGTCCAAATCATCTGCCACAAATATACTCTTCGCAACGCGCCAATTTTTTAGATCTGGTATACGCCCCACACGCTCGCACCCTTCAACATACTTTGGCCAGTGACTAGCCACCCATTGTGGCATCAGAAAGTTTGCACTTATGGGATCCCAACCACGTGCAGCTGCTTCGGTCACCCCATTAGAAAATGGTGCAACAGCCGTTACAACGATTGGAGGATGTGGTTTTTGGAGCGGCTTAGGCATAATGCCTTGGCCTATTTCTGTCATCGAAGTCCGCTCAGTACTGATATTCCAAAAATCGCCGCTGATATTGTATGGCGCCTCACTTTCCCAAATTTTAAGCACCATATTAATGCTTTCTAGGAACATGGCTGGACGATCTTTGTCCAGATTACCGAAAACTTCAGCATCAGAAGCTAGTCCCCCAGGAGAAATACCAAGATTGAACCTGCCATCCAGCATGTGATCTAACATTGCCGCCTGCGCAGCGATAGCGGCAGGATGATTGTTCGGCATGTTGAAAGTACCCGTTCCCAAGCGAATATTTTTGGTCGCAGCCGCCAAATAGGCGACGAACGCTGCACAGCTGGTAATGTTTTCAGCGGCGTCGGTTAAATGCTCTCCAACATATCCCTCCACGAAACCCAATTCATCAGCAAGTAGAAACGCTTCTCTATCTTCGGCAATTGACTGCCTCCAATCCTTGTCGATTGGGTGAATAGGCATGGTGAAAAAGCCAAGTTCCATCAACACAACTCCATGTCAGTGCAATCTACGTATTTGTTTTTATGAAGATAGATCGCTATCTACGCCCCGGAAAATTATAATTTCAGCAGGTTTTCATCAAAAAAAATGATACACGCTCTGGCATTCAGTCAGAGCATGACCCGCGGGAGCCAGGTTGCAAGACTAGGGATGACAATCACTAGCAAAGCAGCGACAAGGATCAGGATAAAATATGGCGCTGATCCCTTAAAAATAGTCCCCAATGACACGTTTTTGTCTGGCAGAGCCCCTTTGACAGTGTAGACGAGAAGCCCAAATGGCGGCGTTAACAAACCGGCTTCAATCACCAGTATACCAAAGATAGCAAAAGCTATTGGATTGAAACCAAGAGCCATGGCCAGCGGAGCAAAAATCGGGACGGTTAGCAGAATTATGGAAACACTATCTACCAACATCCCAAGAATGATCCAAATAATGGCCATTATCATCAAGATAATCCACGGGTCCGCACCTAAATCTAAAAAGATGGACTGAATAAAGTTAACCGCTCCGCCCAAAGCCAAAAGGCGCGAATACATTTGGGCGGTAATAAGCAAGAACATTATCGGTGCTGTGGTGCGACCGGCTTGCAAGATCGCATCCATCAGCTCAGCTTTTCTCATGCCTTTCACCAGCCCGATTACAAGAGCGCCGATAGCTCCAAAACCTGCTGCCTCGGTCGGCGTGAACAACCCAAACCAAAGTCCACCAATGACCAAGCAAATAAGCCCAACAATGCCTAGGCCTCCAATTAGTTCTTGTTTGCGCTCTTCGGAACTTAGAATTACCAAATCTTGATTGGATGAGGGTGCCAAATGCGGCCTCAACTTGGCGGCTGTCACTACATACCCAGAAAACAATAATGCCAAGACAATACCGGGAATTATTCCGGCTATGAATAGAGCACCTACGCTCATTTCCGTTAGAATTGCCCAAACGATCAGTAAGATTGATGGAGGGATCAGCATCCCTAAGCACGCAGAACCGGCAACGGCTCCAACAGAGAAAGTGTCTTTATAACCAAGCTTTTTCATTTCAGGGTATGCAATTCGAGAAAATGCTGCCGCAGCAGCAATCGAAACACCTGTAACCGCCGCGAATACGGTGTTGCCGGCTATAGTTGCAATCGCGAGGCGTCCAGGCAAACGCTTCAAACCTCGATCGCATATTCGATACAAATCTCCCGCAGCACCAGATCTCGAAATTATGTCACCCATAAGTACGAATAGCGGTATCACAGCAAAAACGTCTTTACGCACCGCCTCGTATGCCGTGTTGCCCATAATAGAAACGGCCGCCTCGAAACTCCCGATCATTAGCCAAACGCCGAGGCCTGAACACAAAGCCAACGCTATTCCGATATGCACCCCCATTACAATCAGGGTCACAAGCAGCGCGAGCATCCAAAGAACAATATCTGCACCCATGTGCCTTCAGCCCCTTATTCTTCTAGAGGTGGTAGCGCACCAGGCGCCTCGGTCTCGTATTCCAGTTTGTTTTGCCAATCAAAAACCATCATTGAGAAATATGCCCAAGCCGCAAAGACAGATGTCGCTAGCACTACTCCACGAACCGGCCAGGTGGGCACGCGTAAAGCCCCCTCGCCCTCATATTCGCCAATCCGATAGGCATCCCAGAAAGATGGGTAAGTACTTTGAATAATGCCAATGAACACACTCAAACCAAGCAAGCAGGTAATGGTTCTCAGGATTTTTCGTCCCAATGGCGGCAACGCATCTGAGAAAATCGAGGTGCGCAACATTGACCCCGAATATATCGCCAAAGGGATCTGCAGAAAGGCGATTGAGACGATAGAGTTCTGTAAAATTTCTTTGGTTCCGGGCAACGGCTGATTGAAAATAGTTCTACCCATCACATCAATAAAGATGAGTAAAGCTAGGCCGATGACCCATACGGATGAAACCAGGTGGATTGCTTTAGCGACGGAAACCGACTTTAGCATCTTTCCTGCGCACCTCCCCTTGCACATCTCAATACGGACAAGGCTATCGAATTGAGAATTTGGGTCAAGAAATAAATTAGCAAGCGATAAATAATCTCAACGCTTGACGGACGAAGATTTCTGTATTGAACTCTTGTGGTGTTTAGCAATCGATAATTTAGGCGGGTAAGAAACTCGTCATCCAACCACAGATAAAGTCGATGGCAAGCAAATAGGGAGAATGAAATGCATCACAACCGACTATCAATTGCCAGCCTTTTGGCTGCTACAATTTCAACTATTGCAGCAACTAGTGCAGCCGCTGAAACGTTTACCCTACGCATCGGAGCGGGGCACCCAAATGGCCCTGCCGCTTACGTGGCGGACGTTGCGAATGTGTTCGTACCAGAAGTCGTTAGACGGGTCGCTGAAGAAACTGACCACGAAATCGAGTTCGTGGAAGGCTACGGCGGTGCTATTGCTGGGGTGGCTGAAACGCTAGAAGCCGTTCAGAATGGCATTTTGGATATTGGCGCTTACTGCATTTGCTTCGAACCCGCCAAATTATTCCTTCATAACTTCCCATACTACGCTCCATTTGGACCTCAAGACTCTGCAGACGAAATGCGTGCAGTACGAGCCGTCTATGATCAAGTACCTTGGTTGACTGAACAATTTTCATCAGAATATGGCCAAGAGCTTCTAGGGCTCCACGGCTGGGACAACTATCACCTCGGGACTACAGACCCATGGGAGACCGTGGACGATTTGCAAGGAGTGAAAATCGGAGGCGCAGGACCCAACTTGCCTTGGCTTGAATTTGCAGGAGCTATCCCTGTTCAATCGACCTTGCCAGACGGGTACTTGTCGCTACAAACTGGTGTATACAATGGATGGCTGATGTTCCCATCAGCCTATCTTGGCTTCAAATTTCACGAGCCCGCGCCATACTATACATTGATTGGCTTTGGAGCGATGGGCGTCAACGCGCTAACAGTGAACGAGCGGAGCATGGCAAGACTTCCAGAAGAAGTACAAGCCATTATTCGTGAAGTAGGCCAGCTGTACGAAACACAAGCCGGTGAAACCTTGAACGCACGCCAGGCCTCTGGCATGGCTGGGCTACGTGAGGCAGGAGCTACAATAACTGAGCTGTCTCAAGAAGCTCGGGCAGGTTGGGCGGCCTCGCTCGCATCTTTCCCATCACAACAGGCGGCAGATGCAGATGGTCGCGGGATGCCGGGCTCAGAGGTTATGGCCGCTTATCTCGAGGCAGTGGCCGCCACTGGTTACGAATGGCCATTTGAGTACAGTCTCAACTAAGCTCTACAAAAAGGGGGCGAAAGCCCCCTTTTTTACGACTTGGCAAATTATCCCAACATCGAGATGCACAAATGTTGAGCAACCGAATTCCATACACTGCCATTGTTGATCGTCCCAAACTATTTTTACCAAATAAGAAAAAGATGGCTGTTTGGGTTATCCTAAATGTAGAACATTGGTCTATTGACAAACCCATGCCAAGAACTGTTCTGCCACCACCGATGGGGAAACCACTCATTCCTGATGTGCCCAACTGGTCTTGGCATGAGTACGGAATGCGGTCAGGCTTCTGGAGACAATATCAAGCCCTAGTGGAACGCAAGATCCCAACAACTTTAGCAATCAACGGCAATGTATGCGTTTCCTATCCTAGAATTGCTTCTGCCGCACTTGAAGCAGGTTGGGAATTCATGGGCCATGGATTTTTACAGGGGCCAATGCACAACCTGGAAGACCAAGAAAAAGAAATATGCAAAGCTCTTGATACTATAGAACAATTTTGTGGCAGACGCCCCACGTCATGGGAAAGCCCTGGATTAACTGAAACCACTGAAACCATTGATCTCTTGAGAAAGCACGGAGTGAAGTACGTTGCAGACTGGGTTATTGATGACTTGCCAGCAACCATTGACACACCACATGGGACGATGACAACTATTCCGTACACAGTCGAAACAAACGACATAACGGTCTACGCGTTGCAAGCGCATCGTTCACCAGAATTTTTCGACCGCGGGAAAGATCAATTCGATCGACTTTATGCTGAAGCGGAAAATAACGTGCGAGTGATGGCGATTTCTATTCATCCATACATTACGGGTGTGCCCCATCGCATTAAGTATCTAGAAGCGTTACTAGATTATGTAAGCAGTCATGAAGAAGTTGAATGGATGACCGCCAGCCAAATTGGCGAGTGGTACGGGAACGAGTTACAGCGGCTTTCGGGAAAATAGGTCAAACGGTTTGGGCCAATGTTCCTGGCCCAAACCAACATCAATTGTCTGTTTTTGTTTCTGCTAAGGCAGAAAGAATGCGCTCTGGTGTCATCGGCATTTGATAGATTGTTACTCCCAAATGACGCAGAGCATCGTTTACAGCGTTCATTACCGCAGCTGGTGCACCTCCAGTACCGGCTTCACCAGCTCCTTTAGCACCCAAAACAGAAGATTTTGTGGGTGTTTCGATGTGCGCCACATGAATATCAGGCATCTCCGACGCCATCGGTACAAGGTAGTCTGCCAAGGACGTATTCAAAAGCTGCCCTTCGTCCGAATAAAGACACTCCTCATATAGGGCGCCACCAATTCCTTGAACCACTCCGCCTCTAATTTGCTCGTCAACCAAGAGGGGATTTATCACGCGACCACAATCTTCAACTGCCCAAAAATCTAAAACTTTCACGAAGCCAGTCTCAATATCCACCTCTACATGTGCTGCCATCGCCCCATTAGTAAATACAAATGGCGCATCGGTGACGCGATAATGACGTGTCGCAACTAGCTCTGGCTTTGCTTCATCAGGTAACTCGTTACCACGATAATAAACAGTCCGGGCCAAATCAGATAAGTTCATCTTCTCAACAAAAGTCTTTGCGTCCACAACCTGTCCATTCTTTATGTCAAGCTCGGACGGTTTGGCTTGCAATATAACAGATGCTGCATCCAAAATCTGCTCTTTCAGCGCATTTGCAGCTAACAATGCAGCTTCACCACCAATACCAGCGCCGCGGGACGCCCACGTTCCACCGCCGTAGGGTGTAGTTTTTGTATCGCCGGTGGTAACTTTAACCCGAGCTAGGTCTACTCCCAACACATCCGCTACAATCTGGGCGAGTATTGCATTAGTTCCTTGGCCTTGCTCAGTGACTGACGATGATACGTGGATACCGCCTCCAGCATCTAGCCTAACGGTCGCCCCGTCTTGGCTGGCAATTGGAGCACCACCAATCCCATAAAACATTGGGCTTGGGTTCGTAACTTCCACCATGGAAACAAATCCAATACCCCTGAAAACTCCATCTTTACGCTGCTCTAATTGGTCAGCGCGCAGGCTGTTATAATCCATCATTTCGATCAGTTTGTTCAGCGCGGCCTGGTGCGACAACTCATCTAATTTCATCCCAGATGCACTGGTGCGCGGATAGGAGTTGTCAGCCATCAAATTAATGCGACGCACTTCCACCGGATCCATTTGAATATGAGCCGCCGCCTCTTCAAGCAGGCAGTCGCAAATGGCCATAGCAATTGGATGCCCTACAGCACGATATTGGCACATCAAATTTTTATTTTGAAACACTACCTTTGATGTTGCTCGATAGTTCGGGATGACATACGGAGCACCGGTCAGGTTCAGTACCTGATTAGCTTCAATCGCAGATGTCCGCGGGTACATCGAATAAGGCCCTATCCCGGTCACGTCGTCAAATTCTAAACCAACAATTTGACCAGAGGCACTAATGGCCATTCGCGCATCAACCACATGATCTCGCGCATGAATGTCAGACATAAAGCTCTCATAGCGATCTGCAGTGAATTTTATCGGGCGCCCCAAGAGCTTTGCTATTGCAGCAACGGCGACTTCATCGCCATAGGTGTGCACCTTAATCCCGAAAGATCCGCCAACATCCTGTGAAATAACTCGGACGTTCTCTTCCAAAAGGCCTAGATGCTTGGCAAAAATAAACTGCATCATATGCGGCGCTTGGCCAGAATACCAAACCGTCAACTGATCATCAGATGGGTCATATTCTGCTATACTCGTTCGAGGTTCTAAAGTTACGCCCGTGTGTCGCCCGAACTTGAACCTCTTTTTTACGACAAAATTGTCAGGATTGCTGAACGCGCTCGATACATCACCTACGTCAACTGTACGTTGCCAAGCCAAATTGGAGTCGTAGCCCGCGTGAATTAGGGGACAACTCTCATCAAGCGCCTTTTCCATATCAACCACTGCTGGCAGCTCATCATATTCTATCTCAATAAGTTCTGCCGCATCTTCTGCCTGCGCTCTTGAGTGAGCAAGGACAACGGCTACGGGCTCTCCTTGCCACTTCACACAGTCAATGGCTACCGGCGCCTGTGGAGGGGACCTCAGACCCGCTAAGTGACTTAGAACTCCGACATATGGCTCGACAACGTTTTCTAAATCTTTGCCAGTAAAAACGTTTACCACACCATCTGCGTCCATCGCTCCGGATGTATTTATTGAAACAATTTTACCGTGGGCAATTGGCGATCGTATGAAATACGCATGGAGCATTCTAGGAAGTTGAATGTCGTCAACAAACCTTCCGCGGCCATGCAATAGCCGCTTCGCATCTAAACGCGCTTCAGGCTGACCAATTAATTTAGTCGGTTTATCGAAATCGAACTTAACACCCGTCATTTTTCAGTACCCACCTGTATTACGTCACAAATCGCATCAACAATTGATTGATAACCAGTGCATCTGCAGTAATTCCCCGATAAGTGCTCGCGAATTTTTTTGCGATCTGGCTCTCCAATTTTCTCAATATATTCAACGGCTGATGCGAGCATGCCAGGTGTACAGTAGCCGCATTGGAGTGCATTTCGTTTCAAAAAGGCATCTCGCAATGCTGATACCGGTCCAGTGTCAGCTAGTCCTTCAATCGTGGTCACCTCGAGATCATCCACTTGGACTGCTAGCATCAGACACGAACGAACAGTTTGACCATTAACACGCACGGTGCATGCCCCACATACGCCATGTTCGCAACCTACATGAGTACCAGTCAGCCCCAGATCATTTCTTAAAAAATCTGACAGATTTGTGCGTACGGCAACGTCTCGTTCAATTCGCTCGCCATTAACCATCACTTTGATTTTTTTAGTCTGCCCCATTTACATCGCCTCCAAAGCGCGGCGCACGCACACACTCGCCAGCCGCTGTTTTGTGTCCTGAGAATTGTGCAAATCAGAATCAAAAACCAAATCAGACAACGCTTCACTAGCACTGCGAATTTTTCGCGTATCATTGCGAGCGACACCCACTAGGCTCTCTTCAACAGACTTTGCACGTAACGGGCGATCGGAAACGCCAAATAACACAACTTTTGGGGCGTTAAACGAGCCAGATGGACGGCTGTCATCAGAAATGCAAACTCCCGCTATCGCATAATCTCCATGCCTTCTTGCCAATTCATAAAACCCAGTGCTGAGCGACCTAGAAGAATTTGGTATAAAGACCGACAAAACCAACTCATCGTCACTACGCTCAGTAAGATAGAGCCCGTGGAAGAATTCATCCGCTGGCACAAATCTGGTACCCCGTTGGGACGCCAGCTCTACGCTTGCCCCAAGAGCAATCAAGACCGCAGGCATTTCCGCAGCAGGATCAGCAAGCGCCACACTTCCGCCAATGGTTCCTCGATTTCGTATCGCTGAATGGGCTATATGAGGCAGGACGCTATCAAAAACCTGCGAGAACTCTGACACCAGCGCTGACGCCCCTAACTCGCTATAGGTGACAGTAGCTCCAATACGAAGGCCATCTTCCACGGCCACAATCTCTTTTAAGTCTTTCAACCCACCCAAATCAATCAGCGTTTTAGGAGCCGCGAGTCTAAAATTCATCATCGGCAACAAGCTTTGCCCACCAGCCAGAAACGCCTTTTCGTGAGCATCTTGGGCAATTATGGCTAGTGCCTCAGAGATCTCCGTGGGGCGTTCGTAAGTAAACTCTGGCGCTTTCATAGCTCTCCCCTCCCATCATCGTTGCACAACAAATTTGGTTGCACATCTCAGCATCTGTCAATAACAATTTATCGACCTATAAACTAATTCACAGGCATCAAGGAAGAACTTCTGATGGCAATTCGTCCAAAAACCACCATTCAAATGTCCCTAACAGGGTCTGGACAAACCCACGCACGCACGGTCGTCAAAACGAGAGATGTAACCGCTTTAATAGACGAACCAATGATCAGGGGCGGAACAAATCTGGGCCCGAGCCCAACTGAAACCTTCATGGCATCGCTGATCGGTTGCACGAATGTAATTTCCAGCCGCATAGCCCAAAAGATGGGACTGGTGTGGCAAAACTTAGAGGTAGAACTGTCCGCAGAATTTAACCGCCTCGGCACAATGTTGGAGGAGGAAGTTGAGCACCCTTTCGCCAACATCGTTATGGATATTTCAGTAGAAACAAACGCATCGGAGCAAGAACTCGAAAAGTTAAAAAGCGATTTGTCAAAATTTTGTCCAATCGCGAAGGTGATCCGGAACAGTGGCATCACCATTACAGAAAACTGGTCAACTAAATCTATTTAAATCAGAGGTTTAAACTATGGAAACCAAACCAACGCCTGGGAACGTCGCTCCCAATCTAGAATTAAAACTTATCGGCGGCGAAACATTTAGCCTTAAAAGCAGCAAGCCACAACTGATTGACATGCTTGTGTTCTACAGGGGCTATCATTGCCCACTTTGCAAGGATTTTCTGCATAAATTAAATGGACTAGCAGGCGCATTTTTAGAATCTGGCGCTAACGTTGTTGCCGTGTCTATGGACACCGAAGAACGTGCCCAAAAATCAAAAGAAGAATGGGGATTAGACAACCTTTCCATTGCTTATGGGCTTTCGGAAGAAGCGGCACGCGCTTGGGGCTTGCACATCACAGAATCCATTAAAGAAGTTGAACCTCAAACATTTAGCGAACCTGCTTTATTTTGGGTTCTTGCGGACAAGAAAATATATCTAATGGATGTTGCAAGTATGCCTTTTGCTCGCCCCGACCTAGAACTGCTACTTGCTAAGGTTCCGGCTATCACAGCTGGATACCCCGCGAGAGGAACTAAATAACATCATCTTGCGGCGCCACTGCCATGGATGGCACCGCCCTTATTTGCTAATTTAAATTGTGTTTACGAATGGCCACAAGTTGGTGTGTCCATGCTTGAATACTGTTTTCAATGACAAATGACTTATCAGGGTGCACAGCCATATTGTATATCAAGAGGCGTACACCGTAATAAAAAATTCCTCCATGTATCGTCCAACCAAATTCTATTTCATCATCACTCAGCGGCATTTGGTCTACATGATGTTCCGCTAAAATCTCTCGCGTAATTACTTCAATGAGGTTCTGACGAATAAAAAGCAAATATTCACGATTCAGACCAATTCCTTTCAAGCCCGAAAATAAGAAGATCCGCATCCAATCGTCTCGGAAAATCACATCAGTATATTGAGTATAAAATAAATTCAGGCGATCTGTGACAGACTTGCTTCTGTCTATTAACAAATCATTCCACTCATCACGCCACCGTTGAAGATAAACAGCCTCATAAACCTCACGGATTAGATCCTCCTTCGAGGGAAAATATCTGTATAGAAGAGGCTGCGTAACGCCCAAACTACGCGCTAAATCCCGGGTCGAACTCTCAAAGCCCTCTCTAGCAAAGAATTGAACAGCTTTTTCGACGAACTGTTCTCGACGTTCATCGTACGGCAATCTCTGCCTTACAGATTTATGTGGCATAATAGTCTCAAATTCAAACTTCAATCCAATCCGAATTGTCTTTTAAGCGATGTTTAATTTTTACCCTTTCTGAAAGAGACTGCTCGATAAAACAACCCTTGGTTGCAGCGCTTATCAATGCAATTTTTTCAGAAATAGCGGCATTTGTGTCCATCTCTATGTCCAATGTAAACAACTCTGGCATAGAAACATAAGGCTTATTGCCTTCTTGCTCACCGCTCCAATGCAATTTGGTGCTCACTTTCAAATCATGTATTTCAACATCCAACCTTTTTCCAAAGGCTCTCAGTTGTGTCATCAAGCATCCAGTAAGGGCTGCCGTGAATAATGCAAGTGGCGGTGGCGCTGTACCGTCTCCCCCATGGAAAGGCCCTTCATCAGTCGCCAGCTCAAAATGCTCATTCATCATTGGCCAACTAACAGCAATGTCATTGCGCATCTTACCAGTCGCAACTCCAACTCCCTCGAAAATCACATTAAATTTTTTTATTTTTTCAGCCACAAATTCAACTCCAAGTTAGTTCAATCACCAACAATTAGACGATTGACCTCAAAAAAGTAACAGAGCGACGCAATGCGTTTTGCTCGATTGACAAATTTTACAGCTTATTTTTCAATTGATAAATAGTGGAGGATCAAAGGAAACCATAAATGTCTAAGTTCACACGTGATTACATTTATCAAACCGCTAAGGAGCTCTCCAATTGGGGTCGTTGGGGCAAAGATGACCAGATCGGCACCCTCAACAACATCTCTGAAGAAGATGTTGTCGAAGCTGGCAAGCTTATACGAAAGGGTAAGGTGTTCGCTTTAGGTCTAAACCTTAAAGAACAAATCCAGTCTGGTCTTTTTGGGGGCCGGTGGAACATGATCCACCAGATGCTTGCCACCGGCACTGACGCTGCAATTGGCGCTCAGGACGGCGATGGTAAAGCCTACTTGCGTTATGCGGATGATGCCATCAACTTACCATGCCAAGGATCCACGCAGTGGGACGCCCTTTGCCATATTTTTTTAGACGACAAAATGTACAACGGGTTTCCTGCCACAGACGTCACAGTACAGGGCGCAAAAAAGCTTGGCATCGAGCATGTACGAGACAAGATGGTCGGGCGCGGGGTTTTGCTCGACATAGCGCGTTGGAAAAATCAAGAATTTTTACCGGATGGTTATGCAATCACGCCTGACGACCTAGACGGATGCGCCACCGCACAGGGCGTTAAAATTAAAAAAGGCGACTTTGTAATCGTTAGAACAGGCCAACAAGAGCGCTGTCTGAAAACCGGTGACTGGACAGGATACGCTGGCGGCGATGCTCCTGGCTTAAGCTTTGAAACAGCCCGCTGGATAAAAGCCAAAGATATCGCTGCAATATGCGCTGATACTTGGGGTTGTGAAGTCCGGCCAAACGAAACAGATGAGGCGAACCAGCCTTGGCATTGGGTGGTTATTCCTGCAATTGGCATCTCAATGGGCGAAATTTTTTACGTAAAGGAATTGGCACAAGACTGCGCCGAAGATGGCGTGTACGAATTCTTTTTCAGCGCACCTCCACTACATATTCCTGGAGCCGCAGGCTCGCCAATCAATCCGCAGGCTATAAAATGATTACGCTCTGGGGAAGAGGAAGCTCTGCTAATGTTCAGAAAGTTATGTGGGCATTAGCAGAGCTCAACTTACAATATCGCCACGTGATAGTCGGAGGACCTTACGGCGGCACTACCTCGGAAGAATTTAAATCACTTAACCCAGTTGGCAAAATTCCTGTTTTACAGGACGCTAATATCACTCTCTGGGAGAGCCACGCCATTTTGAGATATTTATCTCGCAAACATGGAGGACACCTTTCCGTAAAGGAAATTGATCAACCTTTCGTTGATCAATGGCTGGACTTCACAGCAACCTGCTTCTTTCCACCATTTGTGGGCTTGTTCTGGCAATTGGTTCGCACCCGTCCAAGTGACCGCTCGCAAGAGTTCATATCTCGGCATACAAATGACTTAGGCATTGCTTTGGATATAATAGAAGAACAGCTGAGAAAAACCAGTTGGTTGGCAACAAACACATTCACGATTGCTGACATTGCAGCCGGTGTAACCATGGAAAGGTGTTTAGAGATCATCGATTTACACCAAAACCGACCGAACCTCACAAGATGGCACAGCGAACTAGCTTCTCGCGAGGCTTACAAAACCGTAGTTGCGACTTCCTACGAAGAGCTACGTGCCAAGTAAAAGCTATTGACGCTAAAAATCAGCTGTAGCTGTCAAGCGGACTATTTCATCTTCAAAGGGGTGAGAGGCTCCATCCAGGTTTACTTTCGGATCTTCACTTTGGACAAAACTTCCCAAACGCTGAGACCGGGCATTTATCATCAAGGCAATTGGACGCCTTGAAGCGTCATAGGCCTCAAACGCCTCTTCAATGGTTCGGTTGGTTTGTAGACAACTCGAAAGACAAAGTGCGTCTTCTGCCGCTTTTGTTACACCCATTCCAACGTGAGGACGAATTAATGCCGCCGCGTCGCCTAATAAGGAAACATTGCCACAGCAAAAGCGTGGAGAGACATAATCATAAATCGGCGCGAGAAAGGGACTAGCAGCGCATTTGAATGCTTCAGAAAACATCCAAGGCAAATCCTCCTCTGCCGCCATCAATGCGCAATCTACCACTTCACGACGAACCAAAGGCGGCGGTATTGAAATCTCATGGACTTTGCCACTTTCATCCGTCAGTAAATCGACAAGCTCATCGTGGGACGTGGGCTGATACCAAACAATATTATATCTTCTCCATCCTTTATTCGTCTCATTGTGGAGCCCCGGGATTGGATATCCAATTACCTGGCCTCGGTTAGGTACAAAAAAGGAAAAATCATCAAAAAAAGCATCTCGAAGATTGGGCTCGATTAACGCTTCTTCTACGACGGCTCGCCAAACAACATAGCCAGAATACGCGGGCGCTGGGCGCTCAACAAATTTGGACCTGACCGCTGATCTATAGCCATCCGCACCAATCAGTGCATCAAACTGTTGAACCGAGCCATCAGACAAATGGACGTTGACTTTGCCTGCTACATTCTCCCAGTTTAAAACGCTCGTGTCAGTGAAATAGAGTTCACGCGGCAGCCGTGCGTGAAGCAACGAGTAGATCATATCCCAACTTGTAACTAGTTGTGGAAACTCACGCTCTGACACAATCTTGCCAAACTTATCGAAGACCCGACGATAGCGCACCTCTACGCCGATATCTTTCCATGATACCCCGATAGACCTAAGAGCTTTCAACAACGGCTCGTGCGTGACAATGCCGGCCCCTCTGCCTGAAAGGGCACTTCTAACTTTTTCAAAAACGGTAACCCGCCATCCAGCTTCAACCAAAGCCAGTGCAGCAAACAAACCACCTATAGATCCACCAGATACAGCAATGTGACCGCGCATTCGACCGAATGTTTCCCAATTGTAATAACTATGCTAAGTTTATCACACGATAATTTAGTAACAATGGTATCTCAAGAATGTCTGACAATTTTGACCGAGAAAATAATACTGACGCCAACATTTGGTCCGACTGGACAGCCGATCTGAAACAGGAACTGGACCGCAACGCGGGTAAAAATGGCCGAGTAGGATCCGAACTCGTCAGTACTACTGATCGAGTTAGAATTTGGTTGATATCGCTCCATCCCGGTCAAAGATTAGAGTTTCACACCCATGTACTGGACTACTTCTGGACTGCTACAAGCAGCGGCAAAGCTAGATCTCGTTACTCAGACGGTCGACTGGTTGAAATGGAATACACAGTGGGCCAAACACAACACCATAAATTTAAGTTTGGCGAGTCAATGACACATGATCTCGAAAATATCGGTGAAAATGTTTTAACTTTCACAACAGTAGAATTTCTCGACAGCCCAAACTCTCCTTTTAATATATGACTTAAATTTCAAACATGATGCGCTAGAAGGTTTGCATAAATGCCGTAAAAAAATAAATTCCAAATATTTTGAGTAGAGGCATTTCAAACAATACGTGCCTTAATGCTTGAACATTGTTCTCAAAACTTTCCGCGTTCACTCTGCACGCCCAAGAACCAGTGACCACTCGAATGGAAAACAAAGAAAAAAACACGAACTGGCTAGAAAACTTTCCAGTTTTATTTTTTACGGTAATTATGGGATATTCGGGTTTGACCCTCGCGCTTCAAGTAGCAGGCGAGGTCTACTTAAGTGAGATCGCACTACTAATTACTACATGTCTGTTTTTACTTATCCTGCTAATTTATATAATTAAAATTACAGTATACCGAGATGCCGTGATCCATGAATGGCAGCACCCAATCAAAATTTCTTTTTTTCCAGCTATTTCTATATCTATCCTCTTGCTTTCACTAATTTATAAGACATTCTCCACCGAAATTGCGACGATCTTATGGCTAGTGGGAATAGCCGCTCAGGTGCTTTTAGCTCTTTCAGTACTGGCCAATTGGATCGGCAATCGTCCTTACGAAGCAATACATATTTCTCCTGCTTGGTTTATTCCCACGGTAGGAAACATCATTGCCGCAGTGGGCGGCGTTGAGTTGGGATTCACACAAATTTCTTGGATATTGTTTTCAGCAGGAGTGATATTTTGGATATTATTATTAACATTAGTATTTAATCGCTTAATCTTTCATAATCCACTTCCAGAGCGGATGGTTCCTACGCTAGCAATCCTGGTCGCACCCCCTGCAGTCACTTTTCTGGCATGGGTAAAGTTTAACGGTGGAAACGTTGATAATATGGCGCATGCGATGTACGGAGCTAGCCTCGCCTTCTTGGCGCTCACACTTACTCAGGCTAGGCTACTTATTCGGCTTGCATTCTCTTTATCTTGGTGGGCCTTGAGCTTTCCGTTTGCAGCGCTTGTTTCGGCAACCATGATTTATGGAACAGCACTAGATAGTCAGCTTCACCTGCTACTAGGAAGAGCCGGCGTATTTCTTCTTTTCTTGCTCATCCTTGGGCTCTCATTACGCACTATGTTAGCTTTGTTTCGCAAAGAAATTTGCATACCTGATTGAACGACCCAGCGTTGGCCAAAGCAACCAGGCTTTTGGCAAGCCACAACCAAGAAGAAGTAAAATGGCCTGTATGATGCTTTAGCTGGTGGAATGCGCAGCGAAGGCATAATGGCGCGATGAAACACCGATAAAGGAGCTCAAGGCCGCTCAAGATCGGCATGTTGAGCCGTTACCTGTTCTAATGCATCCGAATCTTGCGGAAGCGTATCAACGGAAAGTTGGTCAACTCGCAAGCATGCTGAATGATCCTGCATTTGCATCTGAAGCCATTCTGTTAATACGCGAATTGATTGATTCAGTTGATCTAAGGGACACTCCCGCGGGCTCGGAGGTCGTATTGCACGGTCAGTTGGCTGCTTTGTTCAATGTCGCATTATCCAACAAAAAACAGGCCCACCGTGTTACGGATGAGCCATGTTTTATTGATTCGATGGAAGTGGTTGCGGGGGCAGGATTTGAACCTGCGGCCTTCAGGTTATGAGCCTGACGAGCTACCGGGCTGCTCCACCCCGCGCCAATATGTGGGCCCCAAGGCTGAAATTTCAGGCAGTTTGGGGCTGCATCGTTAGAGAGATCGTTGTTCGTGTTTCTTACTAGGTTTGGCGGTGACCTACTCTCCCACGTCTTAAGACGCAGTACCATTGGCGCAGTGGCACTTAACGGCCGGGTTCGGAATGGAGCCGGGTGTTTTGCTCACGCTATGACCACCAAACCGAGAAAGAAACACAAACATCCAAGTCAGCACACCTGAGTGTGATGCTTTCATCAATCCTAGAGGCCAAACCTGGCTTCTACTGGATCAAATCAAGCCTATCGGGCAATTAGTACCAGTCAACTGAACGCATTGCTGCGCTTACATCTCTGGCCTATCGACGTGGTGGTCTTCCACGGCCCTCAGGGATACCTTGTTTTGAGGGGGGCTTCCCGCTTAGATGCCTTCAGCGGTTATCCTGTCCGATCATAGCTACCCTGCACTGCTGCTGGCGCAACAACAGGTCCACCAGTGGATCGTTCACCCCGGTCCTCTCGTACTAGGGGCAACTCCTCTCAAGTATCCTACACCCACGGCAGATAGGGACCGAACTGTCTCACGACGTTCTAAACCCAGCTCACGTACCTCTTTAAATGGCGAACAGCCATACCCTTGGGACCTGCTCCAGCCCCAGGATGAGATGAGCCGACATCGAGGTGCCAAACGATGCCGTCGATATGGACTCTTGGGCATCATCAGCCTGTTATCCCCGGCGTACCTTTTATCCGTTGAGCGATGGCCCTCCCACTTGGGACCACCGGATCACTATGACCGTCTTTCGACTCTGCTCGACTTGTCAGTCTTGCAGTCAGGCTGGCTTCTGCCATTGCACTCAACGAGCGATTTCCGACCGCTCTGAGCCAACCATCGCGCGCCTCCGTTACTCTTTAGGAGGCGACCGCCCCAGTCAAACTACCCACCACAGAGGGTCCCGGACCCGGATAACGGGCCGCGGTTAGACATCAAGCAAAGCAAGGGTGGTATCTCAAGGGCGACTCCACAGGAACTGGCGTCCCTGCTTCAAAGTCTACCACCTATCCTGCACATGCTTGGCCTGATGCCAATCTGAAGTTGTAGTAAAGGTGCACGGGGTCTTTCCGTCTAACCGCGGGAAGCCTGCATCTTGACAGGCAATTCAATTTCGCTGAGTCGATGTTGGAGACAGCGGGGAAGTCGTTACGCCATTCGTGCAGGTCGGAACTTACCCGACAAGGAATTTCGCTACCTTAGGACCGTTATAGTTACGGCCGCCGTTTACCTGGGCTTCAATTCGGAGCTTGCACCCCTCCTTTTAACCTTCAGGCACCGGGCAGGCGTCAGACCCTATACGTCGTCTTGCGACTTCGCAGAGCCCTGTGTTTTTAGTAAACAGTCGCCACCCCCTGGTTTGTGCCCCCGGATCCAAGTTGCCTTGAACCCGGGCCTCCTTCTCGCGAACTTACGGAGGTATTTTGCCGAGTTCCTTCAACATCGTTCTCTCAAGCGCCTTGGTATTCTCTACCAGTCCACCTGTGTCGGTTTAGGGTACGGTCTGGTGTGGGGCTATTTCCAGGAACCGATTAGCGGCCCACCCAATCCAATAAGGGTGAACAACAGTCACGATCCGTCACATCCCACTGGCCCAGGAATATTAACCTGGTTCCCATCGACTACGCATTTCTGCCTCGCCTTAGGGGCCGGCTTACCCTGCTCAGATTAGCTTTAAGCAGGAACCCTTGGACTTTCGGCGACAG
>WVSR01000001.1:0-492500 GCA_015689775.1 Rhodobacterales bacterium LSUCC0387 | reverse complement strand
CGTATTTCCACGGCACCACCAAACGGATCGGCGCGCCGTTCTGATTGGGGATAGGCCGGCCATAAATCCCAGTGGCCATAATCGTCAACGGATGCATCGCCTCGTCTAGGCGCAAACCCTCGCGATACGGCCAATCCAAAACAGGATAGCGCAGGCCAGGCATCTCGTCTGGCCGCATTACAGTCTCGAACGCCACATAATTTGCGCCCTCCTGCACACCGACCCGTGTCAGAATATCCGCAAGTTCGATCCCATTCCATGGGATGACCATCGACCACGCCTCTACACAGCGAAAGCGATAGATGCGTTCCTCAACCTCAAGGCCATCAAGCAACTCAGTCAGATCATAGGTTCCTGGATTGTCCACCAACCCATCCACCTCAATCGTCCAAGGCAATGTTGTCAGGCTGCCCGCATTATTAGCAGGATCTTCTTTGCTCGTGCCGAATTCGTAGTAATTGTTATAAAAGGTAATCTCCTCCCAAGAATTCGGGACAAGCTCCTGCGCGTTTGCCCGACCAAGGCCAAGCGCGGTTGCACCTACCAGACCTGCCGCACCCGCCATGATTTGGCGGCGGTTGATATAGGCCGCATAAGGCGTGGCATCTGCAATACTCAGATCATTCGTCCAACGTCTTGCCATCGTCTTATCCTTTCTGTCATCACGTTTTGCGAAGAACATGGCCACAGATGCGCCATTTCCCATGCCTTGTTACACGATCTCACGAAACTGTTTGCAATTCGTAATCGCCGTTTCATTCAAATAGGCTCACAATCATTCACATCAAATTTATTGGAAAATCAAAATGCGCCGCTCTCAAGCGCGATACGCCGCGCGTCAATTTGCACATATTTATATATAAATTATAATTATATATATTTTTGCATTTATTCCGCAGCGAGACGGCAACCCAAACTTTAACCACATATTAATTACCAGGCTAACCATATTCAAACGCAACGCACTTACACTTGCCACAACCGCAGCTTTTGCCACTCCGGCTTTTGCGATGGGTCACGCGAAGGATATCGTTGACACGGTCGCGGCCGCATGCAGCTTTACCACGCTTCTAGCTACAGCCGAAGCTGCGGGTCCGGTTGAGACGCTAAAAGGCGAAGGCCCTCTCACCGTGTTCGCACCAGAAGACGAGGCTTTTACCGCCTTGCCCGAAGGCACAGTTGAAACCCTGCTCTTGCCACAAAACCGTGATCAGCTTGTCGCAATCCTGACCTATCACGTGATCGCAGGCGCTGTGATGTCTGGGGATCTCTCTGAAGGCATGACCGCGGCCAATGTTCTGGGCGCAGGTATCACCATTTACCCTGACAATGGTATGATGCCCAATGACGCCAATGACGCCAATGTCGTTACCTCCGAAATTGAAGCGTTAAACGGCGTGATCCACGTCATCGACAAAGTAATAATGCCTCCGATGTAATCTGCAGCATGGATTGCACATAAAGAAGGCCCCGCAAGATTCGGGGCCTTCTTCGATCTTAATGCACCACTGCGTCATTAGGCTTGAGGCGGTTTGTGGCCGCCACCCGATCACCTATGATCAGCCCGTCTGCGCCTGCACTGACAAAAACCCTTGCCCCATCCTTGACCTCACCGGCCAAGATCATCTCGGCCAACGGGTCTTGCAGGCTACGTTGGATTACCCGCTTCAAAGGCCGCGCCCCAAAGACCGGATCGTACCCTTCAGAGGCCAACCAGTCCTTAGCCGCATCATCCGGATCAACAGTGATTTTGCGCACGGCGAGACGTTTCGCCAAAAGCCCAAGCTGGATTTCAACAATCCTACCCATATCAGCGCGCCCCAAACGATCGAACACAATCATATCGTCCAGACGATTTAAAAACTCAGGGCGGAAATGTGCACGCACGGCATCCATCACATCGCGCTTGGCGCCCGCAATGTCGCCACCATCGGGCAATTGACTGAGGGCTAGTGCCCCCAAATTGGACGTCAACACAATCAAGGTCTGCTTGAAATCAACGCGCCGCCCTTGACCATCCGTCAGGATGCCATCGTCCAAGACCTGCAACAGGACATTGAACACCTCAGGATGTGCTTTTTCGACCTCGTCGAAGAGGATCACCTGATACGGCCTGCGCCGTACAGCCTCGGTCAAGACGCCACCTTCGTCATATCCCACATAGCCTGGAGGTGCGCCGATCAAACGGGCAACCGCGTGTTTCTCCATGAATTCGGACATATCAATCCGCACCATGGCCTGATCGTCATCAAAGAGATATTCAGCCAAGGCCTTGGTCAATTCGGTTTTCCCTACACCCGTTGGCCCAAGGAATAGGAATGACCCAAGCGGGCGATTCTCATCCTGAAGCCCTGCCCGTGCACGCCGCACGGCACGGCTTACGGCAGAAACCGCCTCGCGCTGACCGATGACGCGGCGGCCAAGCTCCTCCTCCATCCGCAAAAGCTTTTCCCGTTCGCCTTCCAGCATTTTGGACATGGGGATCCCCGTCCAACGCTCGACCACGGCAGCGATTTGCTCGGGGCGCACGGCCTCTTCGATCATGACATCTTCGTCGACATTCTCAGCCTCGGCCAATTGCCGCTCTAGATCAGGGATCACCCCATAAGACAATTCACCTGCACGGACCAAATCGCCCCGCCGTTTGGCCTGATCCAATTCGGCGCGCGCTTGATCAAGACCCTCTTTCAGCTTGCGGGCCGCATCGAGCTTGTCGCGCTCACCCTGCCACTGTGCCGTCATTTGCGCAGATTGCTCCTGCAAATTGGCCAATTCTTTTTCAAGCTTTTCCAACCGCTCATGGCTGGCGCTGTCTTCCTCTTTCTTAAGCGCTTCGGCTTCGATCTGCATTTGCAAGATTTGACGATCAAGCGCGTCTAATTCCTCAGGCTTGCTGTCGACCTCCATCCGCAGACGGCTTGCAGCCTCATCAACAAGGTCAATCGCCTTATCGGGCAAGAATCGATCCGTAATATAGCGGTTCGACAAGGTCGCCGCGGACACAAGCGCCGCATCCGAGATCCGCACCCCGTGGTGAAGTTCATATTTCTCCTTGATCCCACGCAGGATAGAGATTGTATCCTCCACCCCAGGTTCTTCGACCATCAAAGGTTGGAATCGCCGCGCAAGAGCGGCATCTTTCTCAACATATTTGCGATATTCATCTAGCGTGGTTGCACCCACGCAATGAAGTTCGCCACGGGCAAGCGCAGGCTTAATCAGATTGGCCGCATCCATGGCGCCATCAGATTTGCCCGCCCCCACCAGAACGTGCATCTCGTCAATAAAGAGGATGATTTCACCGGATGCGGCCTCGATTTCTTTCAAAATCGCCTTTAGCCGTTCCTCAAATTCGCCGCGATATTTCGCGCCTGCGACCAGCGCCCCCATATCCAAAGCCATCAAGCGCTTGTCGCGCAAGCTTTCAGGAACGTCACCATTGATGATGCGCAAGGCAAGGCCTTCGGCAATCGCGGTTTTCCCGACACCCGGCTCCCCAATCAGAACAGGGTTATTCTTGGTGCGGCGGCTGAGAACCTGCATCGCGCGGCGGATTTCTTCATCGCGCCCAATGATCGGGTCAATCTTCCCGTACCGTGCGGCTTGCGTGAGATCCCGCGCATATTTCTTGAGGGCCTCATAGCCATCTTCAGCCGAGGCCGTATCAGCCGTGCGACCCTGACGGATGTCATTGATCGCAGCGTTAAGGGATTGAGCATTGACCCCGCCCGCCTCAAGCGCGGATTTCGCGTTCGATTTAACAAGTGCCAACGCAGTCAAAATCCGCTCAACAGACACGAAACTATCGCCCGCTTTCGTGGCAAGTTTTTCAGACTCGTCCAACACCTTCACGGTTTGGCTGTCTATATAGACCTGTCCCGCATCCCCCGTGACTTTGGGTAATCTGGCTATTGCGGCGTCATTGGCGGCGCGCACTTCGCGTGCATCGCCTCCTGCTTTGGTGATCAGATTGCCTGCCATTCCTTGACTATCGTCAAGCAAGGCTTTCAGCATATGCTCTGGCGTCAATTTTTGGTGATCTTCGCGCTGCGCCACTGTTTGAGCGGCCTGAATGAACCCGCGCGAACGGTCTGTGAACTTTTCAAAGTTCATGGTCTGTCTCCTTCATCTAAGCACCCATCTCCAACCACCCGCTTTGCGGCATGATGCATCTTTTGGGCCTTCTCTTAGAATTTGGGAGGTCAGCGCGCCTTGTTCAAGGGATACGGCTCAATCGCGGATGCGTTCCCACAAAAGTTTTGCAGGCCGCAAGCGCTCCACCGCCTCGAAGAGCAAGGATATTTGGTTGACGTAATGCGCCACCGAGGCCAGCTCATTCATATAACCCATTAATTCCGCTGTGCGGACCGCTTCAGCTAGTTGCACTGCACGAGCGAGATCACGGGTTTCAAAATGGACATAAAATAAGGGCTCCCCGCGCCTTAGCATCGAATCTTTCTCCGTTTGTTGCCATTCAAACGCCCACATCAACGGACGCGGCCAAATATGCAGCGGAAAGCGCCCCCCAAAAATCGTACCCGGAAGGGGTCTGCGCGGTAATGGCCAAAAGCCCCAAGTTGGGTCAGATAGATCGGCTCGTCCGCAATAAAGTAGTAGGGCAGCACAAGCTGAATGGTGGGACGATCGGCGTAGCGCCATTCCGCCTCGGACGTCAGGGTCAACACTTGGGCGATCTTATTGCCACGGATTGTGCTGCTTGTGCCTGCGCGATTGACCAACACGGCCTTGCCATCCTTGTCACGCCCAAATCCCAAATGCGGATCATAGGGGCAGCGCACTATAAAATAGCGGCTTTCCATCTGCACCACGGCAGGGCAGAGCGCCGCTGATTTCGCATGCGCACGAGTAGCCCCAAGAGAGGCCCTGCACTCAGGCGCCTCAAAAAGAACTGTGCCTTTTTCTTCGGTCAAAAACCACCCCCGCCCATAGGGCCCTGTTCAGGCTTTGCATCGTCACGCGAAACCTAAATCGACAATTTCATGATCTGACGTCCCGTCCAGTTCAGCTATCTTGAGAATGAAGGTTCCCAAGGGCGCGTCAATGCTGCCTTGGCCGACCAATTGACCAAAGGGCCAACCATCGCTACCACGGACGCGACCTTGCCTCATGAATAAGGACGTCCAATGACCGCTGCATCCGACCGCTTGATTGTTGCCCTTGATGTGCCACATGCGGTGGCGGGTTTGGAGTTGACCGCCAAGCTCGGAAACGCAGTCAGCTTTTACAAAATCGGCTTGGGGATGCTGACGGGTGGCGGGCTTGCCTTGGCGCAAGAGCTGAAAGACGAACACGGCAAGCGCATCTTCCTCGACATGAAGCTATTCGATATCGGCGCAACAGTCGAAGCGGCGGTGCGCGGGCTTGCGCAATTCGACCTCGATTTTCTGACTGTGCATGGTGATCCCCATGTGGTGCGCGCGGCAAAAGAAGGGGCTTCTGGACACAAAACCAAGATTCTGGCTGTGACCATCCTCACCTCACTGGATCGCGCGGATTTAGACGCAAGCCTTATCATCGCAGGCGACATTCCCGATCTTGTCACAACCCGCGCTGCGCGTGCCTTTGAAGCGGGGGCAGATGGGGTTATCGCCTCACCACAGGAGGCCGCAATGATCCGCGCCCTGCCCGAGGCCGCAGGACGCCTCATCGTCACCCCAGGTGTACGCCCCACAGGCAGCGCGCTAGGGGATCAAAAGCGCGTTGCCACACCAGCCCAAGCCATCTCTGACGGGGCGGATCACATCGTAGTGGGTCGCCCGATCTGGCAAGCCGCCGACCCCGCTGCGGCCGCTCGCGCAGTGTTGGCGGAAATTGGCTAAAGGCGCCGCCCATGCCCGCCCTCTGCCGCGATTGTCTGAGCGAGTTTGAGGCAGGCACACGCTGCCCCGACTGCGGGCGGCCAAATGTGATCTCCCATCCTGAACTGTTCGATTTATCCATCGCGCACATGGATTGTGACGCATTTTACGCTTCGGTGGAAAAACGGGACAATCCCGGTCTTGCCGATAAACCCCTGATCATCGGTGGCGGGCGGCGCGGTGTCGTCTCGACTGCCTGTTATATTGCCCGCATCCGCGGCGTACGCTCTGCCATGCCGATGTTTCAGGCTCTTAAACTTTGCCCTGACGCTGTGGTGCTGCGTGGGAGGATGTCGCATTACGCGGCAGTCTCACGCGAAATTCGCGCATTGATGAACGAACTGGCCCCCACGATTGAGCCGCTATCGCTTGACGAGGCCTTTTTGGATCTAACGGGCACACGCAAATTGCATGGTCACCCGCCCGCTGTGATGTTGGCGCGCTTGGTCAACCGGATGAAAACCGAATTGGGGCTTACAGGGTCGATTGGCCTGAGCCATAATAAATTTTTGGCCAAAATCGCCTCTGAACTCGACAAGCCACAGGGCTTTGCAGTGATCGGCCAAGCTGAAACCCAAGATTTCCTGACCCAAAAGCCCGTGTCGATGCTGTGGGGAATTGGCGCAACAGCACAGGCGAATTTGCAGGCGGTGGGCATTCACAAAATCGGTGACCTGCGCCGTTGGCCCAAAGATGAATTGGTCGCGCGTTTCGGCGCATGGGGCGCGCGGCTCCACGATTTGTCTTTCGGACGGGACAACCGCAAAATCTCGGCCACGCGCGAGGTGAAATCAATCTCAAACGAAACCACCTTTCCCAATGATCTTCGTGATCCTGATTTACTCGATGGGCATATCTGGCGTTTGGCAGAAAAACTATCGGCACGCGCAAAGGCGCAGCGGCTTGGAGGGCGTGTTGTGGTATTGAAATTGAAAACCCACGATTTCAAAACCCTGACCCGCCAGACCGCTCTGCCCGATGGCACGCAAATGGCTGACCGCATTTATGCGCAAGCCACGCAATTGCTTGCGGCCAATCTGAAATTTGCTCCCTTTCGACTGATCGGTTTGGGACTGGGGGATTTGATCCCCGAAGCTCAGGGCGACCGCGCAGGCAATCTGCTTGACCCACAAGAGGCCAAACGCCTCCAAGCGGAACGCGCCTCTGATGAAATTCGTAAAAAATTTGGGGATAAAGCGATCTTAAAAGGCCGCGCGCTGCGGTGATCACTCAGCGGCAAGGTGCTGCGCGTCAGTTGCCTTAGAGGCCTCTATGACCTGCGCCAAAGCCGCTGTGACCCGCATACGGGTGTCTTCGAACCGGTCGTTTTGGACAATCGCAGCCTCATCCATATAGAGGGCGCGGTCAATTTCGATTTGCACAGCATGTAGCCCGCGGTTCGGCTTGCCATAGGCTTGGGCAATATAAGCTCCCGCAAAGGGCGTGTTGCGCGCCACTGTGAACCCTTGCTCTTGAAAAGCGGCATGAACAAGATCGACAATCTCACGATCTGCCGCCCCACCAAAGCGATCACCCAAAATGAGATCGGGGCGCTTGCTTTTGCTGCCCACCAAAGCTGCGCCCAAAGCGTCATGGGGCATGGAATGCATATCAAGCAGAATGGCGCGACCGAATTGCGCGCGCGCCGAAACCATCAAATCACGAAGACAGGCGTGATAGGGATGCCAAACACGGGTCAGACGCGCCTCAGCCTCAGCGCGGGTGATTTTACCGTGATAAATGCTGCGCCCATTGGCCACCACGCGCGGAATCACCCCAAGCCCTGCCGCAATGCGTGGCGATGCCGCCCCCTGCGCCACCCCGAAGATAACAGCGGGATCCAATTCATCCGCATTGCGATTGAGATCAACATAGGCGCGCGGGAATCGAGCCTTTAAATACGGAACCCCAAATTCAGCGGTGTGTTCTGCCAAAAGATGTACAAACGCATCTTCAGAACTGCGGATTTGGTGGGGGTCAATATCAATCGCGCCCAGAAATTCTGCAGGATAGACATCACCAGAATGCGGCGAAGCCACAACAACAGGGGCCAGATGCACCTCGGGCAACGTCAAATCATAGGCGGGACTGGTGTTTTGTGCGTTTCTCATGTCTTAGATATAGCCCGGTTCTGGAAAATACCAAAAGCCCTTGAACCGCCCTGCGATTCCTTTTAAACACCGCGCTACTGCGGAACGGGCTTAGCCCGTGACGTCCGTTTTTCTGTTTCATTTGGCTTTATCTTAAGGCCGCGTGGAAAAAGCGGTCCGATCCGTAACGACATCGGGCGGTTAGCTCAGCGGTAGAGCACTACGTTGACATCGTAGGGGTCACTGGTTCGATCCCAGTACCGCCCACCATCGGCACAATCCCGTGCCAAACGAACAAAGGCGCACCGCCGCGCCGCGAGGAGGAGAAGACTCATGAAGGTCAAGAATTCGCTCCGTTCGCTCAAGCAGCGTCACCGCGATTGCCGCGTCGTGCGCCGCAAGGGCCGCGTCTATGTGATCAACAAGACGCAGCGCCGCTTCAAAGCCCGTCAGGGCTGAGCCAAGCGCAAGAGCTGATGATCTAATGAAAAACGCCGCCCTTTTTTGGGGCGGCTTTTTTCTTTGGGCCTATCAACCAGATTGACGATCTTGCAATTCGTCCAAACTGTAGCTGTCTTGGATTTGATCGGCGACATCCTCACGATCGCGCGGATCTTGGCCCATGCGGTTCGGCCCATAGATCAGATAGGCCACCCCATCCCCTCCGTCATCGAACCATAGCCCACCTCCAATGTAGCAACATATCCATTGACGCTTTAGTCTATGTCGCCCGCGAGATCCTCAACGGACGGCACCTCACTATCGGCATCAGGATCATAGCATGCATGGGTGTGGAAGGATGCCGTAACCTCGAGAAAAACAACTTTCATCCCCACGCGACAGACAGGAATCCGATGTCCCCCGTGTCACCGCGGTCGCCATATAGGTGCCATCGGGCATCAGGCCAATATAACCGCAATATTCACGACTCTCTGCGTAAGATCGGCTTTGCAGTTCTAACAATATCACGCGCGCCGCCTCCATCTCGCCCGCAGGTTGGGCCGTGGCCATGATCGGACAAAAGCCAAAAGCCCCAAGCATAATTATGTGCCGTATCGTCATTCCTCATAAGACCCCAAGCCCCCCCTTGTCGCAAATCTGCGGCGCGCACCTAAATTGGGCAAGTTTTCTGCGACACGCCATACCAAACGGCCTCACAATTCCAAAAAAGAGGCATAAAAACAAAATAACGCTTCCGCAGATACGATGATGCGCCGTCTTGAAACTCGCCCACGCATATGCGCTTTTGTGCCAGCAGCGCGGTTGCCGCAAAAAGCGGCCTCGCCTAAAGACAGATCCGCATTTGGAAGGAAGAGGGCATGACACATATCTGGCTGCGCGCAGAAGAACGCGAAAGCGAGGAGCGGGTGGGACTAACCCCAGAAGGCGCTGCCGCACTGATCGACAAAGGTATGAAAATTACGGTTGAAGAAAGCCCTCCGCGCGTGATCCCTTTGGAGGGGTATATCAAGGCAGGCTGTGCAACCGCACCCTTTGCCTCATGGCCAGATGCACCCCAAGATGCGATCATCTTTGGCCTCAAAGAATTGCCAGAAACCGATCAACCCCTTCACCATCGCCACATCATGTTCGGACATGCCTATAAGGGCCAACCTGCAGGACAAAGGTTGTTGAAACGATTCAAAGCAGGCGGCGGCACGCTTTACGATTTGGAATATCTGGTTGATGAAAATGGCCGCCGTGTGGCCGCCTTTGGATATTGGGCGGGGTTCGCAGGCGCGGCATTGTCGCTGAAGGCGCTTATTGCACAACCCAAGGTCATGGGACCGGTCAAAGGCTATCCCAACAAGGACGCTTTGATTGCCGAATTGCAGCGTGAAATCACAGCAATTGATCTGCCCCGCGCAATTATCATCGGTGCCTTGGGGCGGGTCGGGACGGGCGCGCGCGATCTTTGCGCGGCACTTGGCATTCCAGTGACCGCTTGGGACATGGCAGAAACGGCCTCAGGCGGGCCATTCCCTGAAATTCTGGATCATGAAATGTTTCTCAACTGCATCCTAGCGGATCCTTCTGTGCCAATATTTGTGCCACAAAGCGCCAAAGAGGCCCCGCGCGCATTGCGCGTGATTGGGGATATTGCCTGCGATCCAAGTTCCAATTTCTCGCCAATCAAGGTCTATGATCGTGTCACCACATGGTGGGAACCTGCCTTGCGGGTACATGATGCTCCACGATTAGATGTCATGGCGATTGACAATTTGCCCTCTCTCTTGCCGCTAGAAAGTTCGGAAGATTACGCAGCGCAGCTTTTGCCATCTTTGCACGGGTTGGGGGATTTGAGCCAAGGCGTGTGGGGCCGCGCCAAGGCCCGCTTTGATCACCATACTGCACAAGTTTAAGGGAGTTTAGATCATGACAATTCATTGGTGTGGAACAGGTCTGTCCTCCATTCCAGGCCTGCGCCATCTGATTAAAACTGAAGGCGATGTGGTCGTGTGGAACCGCAGTGTCGACAAAGCCAAGGCCGCTGTGGGGGATATCGCAAAAGATATCCGCGCGTTTGATATGGCCGCCCTCACCGAAGCCACGAAAAAGGGCTGTGTGGTTATCTCAATGCTGCCCGCCGATATGCATGTGCCGCTTGCCAAAATGGCGATTTCGGCAGGCGCACATTTTGTCTCCTCCTCATATATCGCACCTGAGATGCGCGCATTGGATGAGGCGGCACGCAAGGCTGGGGTTTGCGTGGTCAATGAGGTGGGCCTTGACCCTGGCATTGACCATTTGATGGCCCATGCCCTCATGCATGACTATCGCAACAGTGCTGCCTTTGACCCGAAAAATGCCCATGACTTTATCTCTTACTGCGGCGGGATTCCCAAAATCCCGAATCCGTTTCGCTACAAATTCAGTTGGTCGCCACTTGGCGTTCTCAAGGCACTACGGTCGCCTTCACGTTCCATCGCCGATGGCGAAGAATTGAACGTGTCGCGGCCTTGGGATGCGATTTCGCACTACACCGCACCGCTTGAAACGCCAGAGGAATTTGAGGTCTATCCAAACCGCGACAGCCTGCCTTTCATGGCTGAATACGGGTTTGAAGCCGATTGGAATGTGCGGCGCTTTGTGCGCGGCACTTTGCGTCTTGATGGGTGGTCTGAGGCATGGGCGCCCGTATTCCGCGAAATCGAAACCCTCGAAGGGGCGGCGGGCGATGCGCGACTGCGCGAGATGTCTGACCAATTCTGGCGCGAAAATTCCTATGAGGCAGATGAACCAGACCGCGTTGTTTTATGCGTCTCTCTCAAAGCTGAGGTCGCGGGGACTGCGCGGTGGCACAAAACCTATGTGATGGACGCATGGCGCGATGCGCGCGGCACAGCAATGGCGCGGCTTGTCTCAACCCCTGTCGCACTAGCCGTCAAAGCGGCAATCACCGGGGCCGTGCCTGCGGGCGTGTCCGCTGCGCCGCATGAGATTGGACTTGTCCGCGACTGGATGGAAGTTGTGGGAACCCTTGCCCAAAGCCTTTCTGTGGTCGACCATCTGGCCTAGAAAATGCGGTAATAGAGCCAATCGGGGAAGAACTGACTGACCCTGAAAAACGCTCCAAAGCTCCATGGAAAACTGCAACTGAATTTCTTGCGCCGCATATGGCGCAAGAAAATATCTGCCGCAGAGGCGGGGGCCATGATGAACGGCATCGCAAAATTGTTCTTATCGGTCAGCCTTGTGCGGATGAAGCCAGGATTGACCAGTTGCACGGCGACATTGCTGCGCCGCATATCCACGCGCAGCGATTCCGCCATATGCATCACCGCCGCCTTCGATGCGCCATAGCCCGTGGCCGAAGGCAGGCCACGAAAGCCCGACAGACTGCCCGTGATGACGATATGACCTGCATCCTTTGCCAAGAATTGCGGTACGACATTGCCCAAGACGCGCGCCGCACCCATGACATTGATATCCATCATCGCCAAGACTTGATCACTGTCCCAAGCGCTGGCATGCATAGGCCAATAAACGCCTGCAAGATAGACCATCCCATCTATGTCGCCGACATCCTTGGCGGCTTTGACCACGCTTTTCGCATCACTGACATCCATCGGCACAACCCGAGATGGGCCGTTTAGGCGTGTCGCAACCTCGTTAAGCCGCGCCTCAGAACGGGCGGATAAAATCACCTCTGCGCCGGCGTCCGATAATTTCTCAGCCAAGGCTGCACCCAAACCTTCGGATGCGCCGACAAGCCAATATGTCTTTCCTGCAAAATCTCGCATAAAAACCCCATCTCTCTTGCGAAGGTAAACCTAGCGCGCGCGTTCTCGTGGCAAAGGTGTGATGCTCAAAATCGTGATCGCAAGGAGCTTGAGCGCGCAAGGAACCGCCGCATAGAGCAGCACCAAGCGCGACAATGCCGCTTCGGGATTGGTCGCGCCCGCCTCAAACCCTGCGGCCTCCAGCAGGGGCAGTAGGGTGACCGCGGCGAAGGCCAAGGTGAATTTGGTGGCGAAGGACCACAATCCAAAGGCTGCGCCAGCCTCCGGTGCGATTTTGGACAAATGACGCGAGAAAATGGCAGGCAGGATCGTCAAATCTGCCCCAAGCGCCATGCCCGAGACCAAACAGATCAGGGCAAAGGCGATCAGATCGCCCGCGCCTAAAGCGAGAGTGAAGGCGAAAGCCAAAATCGACGAAGCCATGCCAAACAACAATATGGGCTTGGCCCCGAAGCGCGTGGCGGCCCGTGTCCAAAACGGCGCAGAGAGGGCGGCAGCGAGGAAGAACAACAACAAAAGCGGCCCCTCCCATCCAGGGGCCTCCAACACCCCCTCAACGTAGAAAAGGAAAAGGGTGGAGGTCACCGCGACTGGGGCGGCATTGATCAAAGCAATGACCAACAAACGCCGCGCCGTGTGATCGCGCAAGATTGTGCCAAAGGCGGTTGGTGGTGTCGCCGCCCCCTGCCCCCAGTCAGGGCGCATCAACACATAGGCAAGGGCGCAAATAACCACAAAGCCAATCGCAAAACCCTTAAACGGGTTGGGCAAGAAGCTTGCCAATGCAATCGGGGCAACTGACGCCAAGCATACCCCCAACAACCCCCCCGTTTCGCGCCATGTGGCAAGGCGCAAATGACCATCCGTTCCAAGCCGCTCGGCCGTTTGCACACCTTCGGCGTAAAAGCAGATCGTGAGGAAGGAGAAAGACGAGAACAATCCGATTAAGGTCAGCGCAAACCACCACACAGGGGCAATAGGGGGCGCAATGGCAAAGAGGCCATACATGGAGGCGGCAAGGATCGCCACAGCGCCCACCACCATGCCCCCCCGATAGGCGCGGGTGGTGCGCGCCAACCATCCCAATGCAGGGTCTTGCACCACATCAAACAACCGCAAGCCGAAAAGGATGCCCCCAAGCGCCGCAAGGCCCAAGCCATATTCATCGACATAGAATTTCGGGGCATGGATATAAATGGGCATGCCCGCGCTCGACAGCATGGCGGCAAAAACTGCGTAGCCCGCCAAGGGCGCGCTGCGCTTAAACATTAAGACACCTCGCGTTCGGGCGGCTCAGGGCGCGGACGATAAGGCGCGCCTTTGATCCATAACTTCAACGCCTGCCAATGGATCAGCCCCAAAACCCTGCGCGACCCAAAAGGCCGCCGCCATAAGGCGCGCAAAATATCCCCATTGCGCAACGGACGGCGCGCGCCGGTCAGCGTGGCATAAAGCCCCTCATTCCCCGTGGCATAATCGATAAAAATCCCTACCCGATCCGCACGAATATCAAAGCGGAATTCATAACCGCCCTCAATTTCTTGGAAGGGTGAGACGTGGAGAATCTTTTTCGCCAGCAAAATATCGTGACGGGTGATTTCCTCAAAATCTTCGCGATGGCAAAGATAGGAATGCCGATCACCGAAAGTATTAGACACTTCGGCAATGACAACGCGTAGGCGCGCTTGGGTATCATAGGCCAACCAAAAACTGACAGGGTTGAACACATGACCCAATAGACGCGGCTGCGCCAAAAGCATCAGCTTGCCTTGGGTCTGCTCGGCCAATCCATGGGCGGCCAAAACAGCGCGCGCCCAAATGGCCCCTTCCCCCTTTTTGGGCGCACCGCCGTGGTCAAGATCCCGTAGGGCGGCAAGATTTCCCTTGTTGCGGCCAAACAATGCGGGGGCAATAAGATCATCTGCCTCCGCATCAAGCATCACGCAATCAATGGTATATCGAAACGCATTTTCAACAGCACCCCTGCGGCCATGAAACGTTTCGCCTGCGATATAATCCACCGATGATAACACTGCTTTCTCCCGTCAGGCCGCCGCGACCATGCGATCCCGTTCGGCCATGGCATTGACCACATCAATTGCACTGGCCAACCCATCCTCGTGGAACCCATTTTTCATCCACGCCCCGCAGAACCAAGTGTTTCCAGTACCATTAATGGCCCGCACGGTGCCTTGCGCGGCTAATGCGGCCAAATCATAGACGGGATGACGGAAGGTTGCTGTGTCATAGATCAAATCATCTGCAATCTCACCACGGCTGTTCAATGTCACAAACAGCGGATCAGATTTTGGGATGGGTTGCAGGCGGTTCATCCAATAGGTCAGATCAATTGGGCCACCGCTATAGCCTACGCGCTCGGTGTAATTCCAACTTGCCCATGTGACTTCGCGCAGGGGCATCGCGCGGCGATCTGCGTGCAACACCATTTCATTGGGCTGATAACGGACTGCGCCAAGGGCGGCTTGTTCTTGCGCGGTTGGATCAGCCAAAAGCGCCAAACTGTCATCGGAATGTGCTGCAAAGACCACCTCGTCAAAACGCTGCCATTGGCCATCGCGGCGGATCTCAACACCGCTCGCCACGCGCTTGACCTTGTCCACGCCTGCATTGGTGACAGTGGTCACCCCGCGCTCGCTCAACGCGCGCTCAAGCCGCGTGACATATTCGATAGAGCCACCATGCACGGTCCACCATTGATGTTGGCCTGACGCCTTCAGCAAGTTGTGATTCTGGAAAAACCGCACAAGGGCCTGCGCGGGGAAATCCATGATCTCCTCTTTTGGGGTCGACCAAATCGCGCCAGAAATTGGGGTCAGGTAGTAATCGCGAAACCACGCGCCCATACCAAACTCATCCATGAACTCGCCCAAGGTTTGTGAGCTGTCATTGGCCAAACTGGCCGCCTGCGCGTTAAAGCGCATGATGTCAGCCAACATGCGTAGATATTGCGGCCGCACAAGGTTTTTGCGTTGCGCGAATAAGGCCTTGAGGGAATGCAGGCCATATTCAATCGCCCCACCCCCGATTGAGGCAGCAAAACTCATGTCACTTTCGACAACAGGAACCTGCAACTCTTCGAACAGGCGCACCAAATTGGGATAGTTGACGTAGTTAAATACTATGAACCCCGTGTCAACGGGCTGATCGCGGTGGCGGCCTGCAACCACAGTGCGCGCATGCCCACCAAGGCGATGCTCCGCTTCAAACAAGGTTACTTTGGCATTTGGCGCAAGGTGATAGGCGGCCCCCATCCCTGAGATCCCTCCCCCGATGACGGCCACAGTACGAGGGGGGGCGGGAGGTGTTTCAAATGGCACGGATGTTTTCCTTGTTAGTTTTCTTGCTCTGTCTAGCCAAGTTTACGCCCCCTGTCGCGCCTTGGATTAAAAATTGCCTCAATTTTTTCTAAGCGCGCGCTAAAGTTCAAAGAGCGTACAGCCCTCACGATAATTTTTTGATCCAACCCTGTAACCTGCGCGTAACCGTGTTATGCTCGACCTTGATGTTCATAATTTGATGGCAGGTAACCCTCGCGATGCACATTACGCGCAAGGTCGGCTTGGGTCAGCCCCCGCTGATGTGGAACCGCTGATGTCAACACCGCTGACCCCTCCCCTCCTCAAGGCGCAGTCCTGCGAATGGATCGCCGAAGTGATGGTGATTGCGCAAGATCGTGATCAAGCGGCGTTCGCTGCTTTGTTTCGACATTTCGCCCCACGCGTTAAGGCCTTTTTGATCAAATCAGGCGCGGATGAGGCGCTGGCGGAAGAATGTATGCAGGATGTTATGGCCACTTTGTGGCGTAAAGCACATCTTTTTGATCCCGCGCGGGCCTCGGTGGCGACATGGATTTTCACTATTGCGCGGAACCGCAAGATTGACCTGTTGCGCAAATATGCACGACCAGAGCCAGAAGATTTACCATGGGGGCCAGAGGCAGAACCCGACCAAGAGGATGTTCTTGCCCTCCAACAAGAGAGCCGCAAACTGGCCGAAGCCCTTAAAAGACTACCTCAGAAACAAAGAATTTTGATAGAAAAAGCCTATTTTGGGGATCTCAGCCATGGCGAGATTGCAACAGAAACAGGCCTGCCCCTTGGCACGATCAAATCGCGAATTAGGTTGGCACTAGAGAGATTGCGTCATAATATGAGCCAAGCGACCAAATGACCGAAGTAAAACACCATATCAGTGACGACTTTTTGATCGGCTATGCAGCAGGCAGTTTGCCTGCGGCTTTCGATCTTGTTGTCGCCACCCATGTCTCACTCAGTGATGACGCCCGCGCAAGGCTGCATGCCTTTGATGCGGTTGGCGGCTGCATCCTAGACGAAATGGACGAGGCCCCCGTTACAAAGGACAGCCTCGCCAAGACCCTGAGCCTTATCGATGGAAACGCCGCATCAGAGGCAGCCACTCCGCAAAATCAATCTCCCCGAGAGAATGGCACTTTCCCTGCCCCGCTGCGCAATATGATTGGTTGCGATTTGGCGGATGTGAAATGGCGTCCGATTGGGATGGGTTGTAAGCAAGTAATTATCAGCGAAAGCACGGACGCCACCGCGCGGCTTTTATTCATTCCAGCGGGCCAAGCAATGCCCCGCCACACACACCGCGGAACCGAAATGACCTTGGTGCTTCAAGGGGCCTATCGTGATGAAACCGACCGCTTCGGGCGCGGTGACATCGAAATTGGCGATGAAACCATGAACCACACACCCGTGGCTGAGGCGGGCGAAGATTGCATCTGTCTGATTGCAACCGATGCGCGCCTGAAATTCGAAGGCCTCTTGCCGCGTATCGCGCAAACATTCCTGCGTATCTGATCAACTGGCCGCTTTCCATTCACGCCCTGCTTGGCTAGGCAGGGGCGTGAATAGGCGAAAGGGCGTTCTCATGTCCAACAAAGTCGTGCTTATGGGTGTAAAAGGCGGGCCTGCAGTCCGTCCTAATGGCCCGATGCCCACCTCTAGCTTAATTCAGATTGCAGGGCGCAGCTGTGTTGTGGATTGCGGACTTGGCGTGTCCAAGGGGCTTGTGCAGACAGGACTTTCGCTCAAATCACTTGATCTGATTTTCATCACCCATCTCCATTCAGACCATATCTTGGAATTGGGTGGATTGATCCACACCGCTTGGACATCTGGCCTTGCCACCCCTGTCCATGTTTACGGCCCAAAAGGCATTGGCGCAGTATGGGAGGGGTTCGTCGCGTCCCTCGCCTTCGACATTGACCTACGCATTGATGATGAGGGCCGTCCCGATTTGCGCGGGTTGGTGAGGATTAACGAATATGATGAGGGCATCGTGGCAAATCTGCCAGATGGCCTAACGGTGCGCGCTTTGCAAGTTGATCACCCCCCCATTCTTGATTGCTTTGCACTGCGCTTTGACAGCCCTGACTGGTCGGTCTGTTTTTCAGCCGATACCGCATATTTCCCACCTTTGGCCAATTTCGCACGCGGATGTGATCTCTTGATCCACGAAGCCATGCTTGAGGCAGGGGTGGATCGCTTGGTCGCCCGCACCACGGGCGATGGAGCAAAACTCAAAGCGCATATTATGCGCGCCCATACAGAGGCCCGTGATGCCGCCAAAATTGCACAAGCCGCCGCCGTGCCGCGGCTGGCTCTGCACCACCTTGTGCCCGCAGATGACCCTGAGATTACAGCCGATCACTGGCGCGCGGCCTGTGCATATGCGTTTTCAGGCGAGATCATCATCGGTTACGATGGATGTGTGATAGAGGGGCCAAACCCATGAGTAAAAAGCGCAAATTCGGGCCCGATCGTGCCGAGCTTTGGTTTCGCTTCTGCTTTTCCTTGGTTGGTGTGGCCGCGCTTGGCGGTGCTGTCGCGCATCGTGGCCTGCCATCTGGCCCCGCAATGGCGGAGATTGGAATCATCGCAGGTGGGTTTTTCATTGGCAGCGCGATTTGGTCAGCATGGCGTTTGATCACGCGCGATCATCCCTAAACCGGCCATGACTAAATTCGTCTACAGCCCCCCAAACACGCCTCTTGAATTGATCCACGAGGATCATGAACTGCTGGTCGTCAATAAGCCCGCAGGTCTTTTATCTGTTCCAGGCAAGGGGGATCATCTCAGGGATTGCCTGATCACCCGACTGCAAGGCGCCTTTCCTGAGGCCCTATTGGTGCATCGGTTGGATATGGATACCTCTGGCGTGATTGTCTTCGCGCGCACCCCCGCCGCGCAGCGCCATTTGGGGCTTCAATTCGAAAAGCGGATAATGAAGAAATCCTATCTCTCCTTGGTCTGGGGCCAAGTTGACGGCAAAGAAGGCGTGATTGATCTGCCCCTGATTGTGGATTGGCCAAACCGTCCCTTGCAAAAAGTCTGTCACGAGACGGGCCGCGCAGCGGTGACGGAATGGAAGGTCTTGCGTCATGACGAGACAAGCACACGGATGCGACTGTTCCCCCAAACGGGCCGCTCGCACCAATTGCGCGTCCATATGCGGGAATTGGGACATCCAATTTTAGGCGATCCGTTCTATGCCACAGGGCCTGCACGCTACTTTCCGCGCCTCATGTTGCACGCAGAAACTCTGCGTCTGCGCCACCCTGATGGCGGGCGTGGCATGACCTTTCGTGCGAAAAACCCGTTCTAGGGACTGCGGCGCTTTGTCATGCCATAATTAGAATAATTCCAAAAAATTGGGCCTGTAAGGCGCGAGGTAGCTTTCCTATATCGAGGGGGTAACGGCAAAAAAAGGAACCTCTCCCATGGGCTTACGTATCAATGACATTGTCCCCAATCTTGAACTGACCACCGATCACGGCACCTTTAAATTCCATGATTGGATTGGCGATCAATGGGCCATTTTATTCTCTCACCCCAAAGATTTCACACCCGTCTGCACCACGGAATTCGGAGCAGTCTCGCAGCTTGGCGCAGAATGGACCAAGCGCGGCACCAAAGTTATTGGCCTTTCCGTGGACAGCGTGGAAGAGCATGGCAAATGGAAATCAGACATTGAAAGCTTTGCTTCCGCCAAGGCCGAATTTCCAATCATTGCAGACCTTGATCTGACCGTGTCCAAAGCCTTTGATATGCTGCCAGCCGAGGCCTACCTGCCCGATGGTCGCACCGCCGCAGATAGTGCAAGCGTGCGCTCGGTCTTCATCATTTCGCCTGACAAGAAGGTGCAATTGATCATGACCTACCCCATGTCGGTTGGGCGCAATTTTGCCGAAGTTTTGCGCGCTCTGGATGCGTTGCAAGCCACCTTCGGGCAGCCAATTGCAACACCTGCAAATTGGCAACATGGCCAAGATGTGATTGTGGCGCTCTCGCTCAATGACGATCAAGCGCGTGAAAAGTTTGGCGAGATTGATGTGAAATTGCCTTACCTGCGCACCACGAAACAGCCAAGCTAATCAAAAAAGCCCCCGACACTCGGGGGCTTTTTATTTTACGCGGCAGTGCCGTTGCCTGTGATGGCGTAATTCGGTCTATGCAGATGCACGACCGTGCCAATCGGCAATTTTTCATAAAGCTCTATGACATGCGCGTTGACCATACGCACGCAACCCGATGACGCGCTGGTACCAATTGACCAAGGCTGTGGCGTGCCATGAATGCGCAAATAGCTGTCGCGATCCCCGTCATAAAGATAAAGCGCGCGCGCACCCAATGGGTTTTCTGGCCCACCTGGGACACCGCTTGCAAATTCTGCGTAAAGGTCTGGTTCGCGCGCAATCATCGCGGCTGTCGGTTGCCAACTGGGCCATTCAACCTTGCGGCGGATCGTATATTGCCCAGGCGCTTGCAGGCCCGAACGGCCAACAGCCACGCCGTAGCGCATCGCGGTGCCATCATCGAGAATGTGGTATAGATATTTTGCAATCGGGTCGACATGCACATGACCGGGCACCATGCCAGCCTTATGCACAATCCGTGTCGGCATCAGCCGGGGATGTAACCCCCACGGGTTTGGGCCTTGTGGTTCGGGGCGCTCAATTGTCTCGTCAAAGCCTACGGCATCTTGTGCCACGGCTGGGGTCGCGAGAAAAGCGGCGCTGCCTGCAAGGAAATGTCTGCGATCCATAGCAAAATCCATCGTTATGGGGCCAATTTACTGGCCGAAATATGCCGCAACCGCCCCTAGTGACACAAGAACATCACGCAGCGGGGCGGTTAACATTTGCGTCAGTGACGCCTTGGTAAAAACCCCCGCAACCAAGGCTGCGGGGGTTTTCTTTGCCTCAGGCGGGGCTTACTCCGCCGATGCCTCTTCTTCGCTGCGTTCTTCGCCAGTCTCTTGGTCAACCATTTTCATGGCCAAACGCACTTTGCCGCGGTCGTCAAAGCCCAAGAGCTTCACCCAGACCTCTTGGCCCTCCTGAAGAACATCGCTTGGATGGTTCAGACGGCGGTTTTCGATCTGGCTGACATGAACGAGGCCATCGCGCTTGCCGAAGAAATTCACGAAAGCACCGAAATCAACGATTTTGACAACTTTGCCTTTGTAAACCTTGCCTTCTTCAGGCTCAGCCACGATGGAATAGATCATATCATAGGCCGCTTTGATGGCGTCTTGGTTCGCACTTGCGATCTTGATGATGCCATCATCATTGATATCAACCTTGGCGCCTGAGGTTTCCACGATCTCGCGGATCACTTTACCGCCAGACCCGATCACTTCGCGGATCTTGTCGGTTGGGATTTGCATGGTCTCAATGCGTGGGGCATGTGCCGAGAACGCATTGGCCGAAGACAATGCCTTGGCCATTTCGCCAAGGATATGCATCCGCCCTGCTTTCGCCTGCGCAAGCGCCTTTTTCATGATTTCAGGGGTGATCCCTGCAACCTTGATGTCCATCTGCAGCGAGGTGATCCCCGCTTCAGTGCCTGCCACTTTGAAATCCATGTCGCCCAGGTGATCTTCATCACCAAGGATATCGGTCAAAACAGCGTAGGAGCCATCTTCTTCCAAGACCAGACCCATGGCCACACCCGCAACAGGGGCTTTCAGCGGCACGCCTGCATCCATCATCGACAGGGAACCACCACAGACCGAAGCCATTGAGGAAGACCCGTTCGACTCTGTGATCTCAGAGACCACGCGGATCGTGTAGGGGAAATCGGTTGGCGCAGGAAGAACCGCCTGCAACGCACGCCAAGCCAACTTACCATGGCCGATTTCACGGCGACCTGGTGAGCCAACACGCCCAACCTCACCCACAGAATAAGGGGGGAAGTTGTAATGCAGCAGGAAGTTTTCTTTGAAATTGCCATGCAGCGCATCAATGAATTGTTCATCATCGCCTGTGCCAAGCGTGGTCACAACCAAGGCCTGAGTTTCACCACGGGTAAACAGCGCCGAGCCATGCGTGCGGGGCAGAAGACCCGTTTCACTGACAATCGCACGAACCGCATCCAAGGCACGGCCATCAATCCGCTTGCCGTCTTTCACAACCGAACCACGCAGAACCGAAGATTCCAGCTTTTTCAGTGCCGAACCAAGGTTTTCATCTGCCAATTCTTCTTCGGAAAGCTGCGCTTTGATCGCTTCTTTTGCGGCGGATACAGCGGCAACGCGATCTTGTTTATCAAGGATCGCGTAAGCGTCACGCATCTGCGCTTCACCTAAGGATTTCACCTTTTCATACAGCGCGCTGTAATCGGGGGGTGTGAAATCAAACGGCTCATTCGCCGAAACTTCTGCCAGATCAATGATAAGATCAAGCACGGGCTGCATTTGCTCATGCGCAAATGTGACCGCGCCTAGCATCTCATCCTCGGTCAGCTCATAGGCCTCGGACTCAACCATCATCACAGCATCTTTGGTGCCCGCCACAACCAGATCCAGACGCTGGTCGGGATTGTTGCGCAGACCCTGCATATTGTCCACGGTTGGGTTCAGGATGTATTCCCCACCCTCAAAGCCCACGCGGCAGCCCGCAATCGGCCCCATGAAAGGCACGCCCGAAATGGTAAGCGCCGCAGAAGCAGCAATCATCGCAACTATATCAGGATCATTCACCAAGTCATGGCTGAGGACCGTGCACATCACGAGAACTTCGTGCTTGAAACCCGAAACGAACAAAGGTCGAATGGGTCGGTCGATCAAGCGCGCGGTAAGCGTCTCTTTCTCGGTAGGACGCGCTTCGCGCTTGAAAAAGCCACCAGGCACCTTGCCTGCGGCGTAGTATTTCTCTTGGTAATGCACAGTCAGCGGAAAGAAATCCTGACCTGGCTTAGCTTCTTTGGCGAAGGTCACATTTGCCATAACGCTGGTTTCCCCAAGCGTTGCGATCACTGTGCCATCTGCCTGACGGGCAACCTTGCCCGTTTCTAGGGTGAGGGTTTCCTCGCCCCATTGAATCGATTTTTTCACTTCGTTGAACATCATCATTTCCTGTGTGGAAGCACTCCCAAGCCTTCTCGGGTCTTCCGTTTCATTGGCGGCCCCATTGCCGCCGACCCCCTTCATCATCCCATGCGCCGGGGTCGTTGCGTCACGTCTCAGATGCGCGCCACATAGCGCAGATTGTGCGATATGAAAAGCATAGACAGAAATCGCGCCTGAAATATCCAATGACCAAATGAAAAACGCCCGCTGACGGGATCAGCGGGCGCTTCAAACTGATAAAGGCAAAGATTAGCGGCGGATGCCCAAACGCTCGAGGAGCGACTGGTAACGCGCTTCGTCTTTCCCACGCACATAATCCAGCAACTTACGGCGCTGAGCAACAAGCTTAAGCAAGCCACGGCGCGAATGGTTGTCTTTGGCGTGAGTTTTAAAATGCTCAGTCAGCGTAGTAATGCGCGATGTCAGGATCGCGATCTGCACCTCGGGGGAACCAGTGTCGCCCTTTTTGGTGGCAAATTCTTTGACCAAACGGTTCTTTTCTTCAGCAGTAATCGACATCGGGCTCTCCTTTACGTTAGAGGGTTGCAGCACAGGCCGGGATGTCGTCCAGCAAGGCCATTTCCCCACGGCGCTAGCACCGTGGATTGCGGCCACATAGGGGGGAATCGCGAAAATGAAAAGGCTTTTTTGATCTGTGCCACACAGGTCTGTTAACCTTGAGCGCAAATTTTTATCCAAACCTCGGCGATTTATGGCATCTTTCAGCCTCGCCATGCGCCGTTCATCGGCGCTTGGCATCACGCATCTGCTGCTGCCATAGCATCAGATTTTGCCATTAGGGCAAGGTTCGCGTCACTTCACGCAAATCCGGTGATCGTTTGAGGGTATCGCATAATGTGCGGGAGTGGGTGATGCTTACGCTTACGGGTTTGATCAGTTTGATCGCAGCGGGCTATGCCGCTGCAGGTATGTTTGATCTTCAATTGGATGAGTCAGAAGACGGGCCTAAATCCCGACAACATCCATCTGCGCGCAATTGGAGGCACGTCCTAAAGAAAATGCGCCCGTAAGGCGGCCAAAACCGCCTCGGGCTGTTCTTCGGGCATGAAATGGCCTGTATTGGCCACGGCCTGCCCCGTCACGTTTTCCGCCCATGCCCGCCAGATCCCCAAAGGATCACCCGTGCGCGCGGGAAAGCCTGCCTCAGCCCAGAGAAAGCAGAGGGGCGCCGTGATCATCCGACCCGCCGCCCGATCTTCTGCATCCAATCCGCGATCAAAAAATGCGCCCGCGCGGTAATCGTTGCACATTGCTGCAATGCGCGCAGGATCAGCCGCTTGGGCGCGATAGGCGGCCAAAGCCGCGTCAGAAAAGGCGCTTAGATCTTTGGCATATGTCCATGAGGCCAATGTCCAATCCATATAGGCCGGCCCATCTGTCGCGATCATCCGCTCGGGCAAAGGGGCGGGCTGCGCAAGGAACGTCCAGTGATAGGCCTTCATCGCCAATTCCGCATCCCATGCCGCCCAAAAATCAACGGTCGGAACGATTTCCAAAATCGCCAAACGCTCAAGCCTATCAGGATGATCCAAAGCAAAGCGATAGGCCACGCGTGCGCCGCGATCATGCCCCGCAATATGGGCCTTTTCGATGCCGAAATGATCCATCACTCCCGCCACATCCAAGGCCATCTCACGCTTGGAGTACATGCGATGTTCTTCATCGGCGGCGACAACTTCACTCTCACCATAGCCGCGCAAATCAGGGATGATCACATGAAAATCGCGGGCCAAATCGGGCGCGACTTTTGACCAGCACATATGGTTTTGAGGATAGCCATGCAGCAAAATCAAGGACGCACCATGACCGCCGTGATGCACTGAAAGCGTGATCCCGTTGGTTTTGATTTGTTCTTTCACAAAACCTGAAGTCGCGCTGTCCATCGGTGCCTCCAAGATCAATTCCACAAAATTGGCGTGGTCGAATAGGGAATATAGAGCGGGTGTTTGGGATGACCTTCCTTCGACAATCCCAAATGGTAAAGCGGTTTTTCAACTTGGCGCAGCAATGCCGCCACCTGCGCCCCCCGCCCCAAAAACGCACCATGCGCCCCCCACGCACAGATGATCTGATGCGCCGCAGTTGCACATCCTAAAATGGTATCATCATTGGCAGGCCCAATCGGATCAGCGGCGGCACGCATCGCGCGGGGGTCTGTGTCGCGCCATGCGAAAATATTCACCACTGTGAAGCTGCCAAACCCAAGCGCGCGCGCACGCCGTTCGCAGCGCTCGACTGTGGGGTCGTTTTGCGTCTCGGTCGCGGTGGAGGGGTTCAGCATCACAAACCCCACGCGCTGGCCTGCGCCTTCCCAAATGCGCGTGAGGCTATAGCGATAGGCCTCGCAATCGGAATAGACCGCCTCTGACGCGGCATCACCCTTTTGGAACGCGCGGCGGATCACAGGTTGAACACGCGGCTTGGATGCAGCTCGCCCCCCATATACCGCCCAATGGCAACAGGCCGCCCCTCAAAACTGGCCCATGCTTGATCACCATAATTGGGTGCAGCATCCATCACCTGCCCAGGGTTTCCAACCCGCAGGCGCTGCGCGCCTTCTGAGGTTGCGCGCAAATGTGGCAACCCGTCCAACGCATGTTCGAGTGGCAAGAGAGCCGCATCAAGCGCCGTGGTTTTTGCGGCCAATTCAACCTGTTCCAAGCTCACAGCATCGTCCAAGTCAAAAGGCCCCGACCACAGACGACGCAACCACGCAACATGGCCGTAACAGCCCAATGCGGCACCCAAATCTCGCGCAATCGCGCGCACATAACCACCCTTGCCGCAGACCATCTCTAAGACCGCAGACCCAGGGTTTTTGCGCGAAACCAGATCAAGCGTCTCAACGTAAAGCGGTCGCGCGGATAGTTCCAAATCTTCGCCCGCCCGCGCCAAGGCATAGGCGCGCTGGCCATCTATTTTCACAGCTGAATATTGCGGCGGAATTTGCGTGATATGCCCCCGAAACGCGGCTAGGCTCGCACGAATATCGTCATCACTCGGCCTCAGGTCAGAGCGCGCGATCACCTCGCCCTCGACATCATCAGTATTGGTCGCAGTGCCAAAGGTGACTTCAAACTCATAGGCTTTGAGGGCATCGGTGATGTAAGGCACTGTCTTGGTTGCTTCGCCAAGCGCCACCGCCAAAAGACCTGTCGCCTCAGGATCAAGCGTGCCTGCATGGCCCGCTTTATTCGCATCCAACGCCCATTTCACTTTGTTCACCACAAAGTTGGAACTCACCCCCGCAGGTTTATTGACAATCAACCAGCCTGAGATGTCGCGTCCCCGTTTGCGCCGTGCCATGCGTGATCCTTCCAAAATCCAAGAGGGGTCGCGTTACTCTAGGCCTGTTTGCGCGTCAACCACAGCCCCTAAGATCGGCCCAAGGGGCAAACCGAAATCCGCGCGCCCCAATTGCGGCGCATAGAAGCGGGATACGTTTCCGTCCAAAAACAGCGCGTTGTTGATGGCGAAATGATCCTGAAACACGCGGGCAAATTGGTGGAATGTGACAGGCGCATCCGAAATCACCGCGACGACAGATGTCCCCTCATTCCGAACGCCAACACCGTTGCGAATATATCGCGATGTACTGTCGGGCAAAAAAGCGGGATGCAACGCGCCATCAATCACCAACATCGGGCCAGATTGTGTCGCATATTCGCAAAGGGGTGGCGCGGCTTCAAATCTGCGCGCCTCAATCACCGCGGCCTTCCCTACATTCAGGCAGAACACGCCATTGGGCAGAAGGCCAAAATTACCTGGCCCATCAGATGTGATGATACGCATCTGCTCTTGGCCTTGCTCAACATAAAGACCGACAGGCCGGCGATCAGGGTGATACATCCCGCCATTCATAGCAAAGGCCAAAACCTGATTTTCAGGCAGGCTGTCTGCCACATTAAGGAAGGAACCAAAAATCTCGCCCGCACCATCCCGCAGAAAAAGCCGCATCTGAGCGCGGGTCAGATCAATTTCACAAGCTGTGAAAAGCGTCTCTTCAAAGCGAAAGCCCGCGCAAGTCACCGGCGCCTCATCCGCCCATAGGACTGGAGGCCCGCCTAAGCCCAGCGCACACAAGGCGCCCAAAAACAGTGATTTAATCTTCCCCGTCATCACGATCTGGGGCCTCGACATCGCGGCGCACTTTCTCATCGGCAAAAATACGGCGTGTCTCGTCCATGCGATCAAAGGTTTCATCAATCAAAAACCGCAGGTCAGGTGCATATTTCAGCGTCATCTCACGACTGATCGCGCGGCGTAATTCGCCCGTGTTGCGCCGCAGCGCTGTTAGGGTTTCCTCGCGCTGACCACCGCCCAGCGGCATCACATAAACATGCGCTACTTTGAGGTCTGGTGCTGCGCGTACTTCGCCCACTGTGATTGACAGGCGATTAAGCTCGGCATCATGCACTTCGCCACGGTTCAGCACATCAGACAGAGTACGGCGGATCAATTCGCCCACGCGCAACTGGCGCTGTGACGGGCCTGGCCCATCATGGAACTTGCTTTTTGCCATCCGCACACTCCTAAGTCTCTCTCGCATCTAGGCGATCAGGGCCCGTCTCGCAAGCGCGGGCTTTCCGATTTGCATCGCTTGGGTTACAGGGAATGGAACACAGGAGGATGGCATGAGCGAGTCAATCGGGATCATCATTACAGGCGCTTCAGGCCGCATGGGGCGGATGTTGATTGAAACCGTAGAGGCCAACCAGGCCACCCATTTGGTCGGCGTCACCGAACGCGCAGGCCATACATGGATCGGTCAGGATTTGGGCACGGCCATGGGGCGCGGCGAGATGGGTGTGCCAGTCGTGGATGACCTTCTTGAAATTTTGCCAAAAGCCAAAGCGATCATCGATTTCACATCGCCTGAAGCTACAGTTGCACATTCAGTTTTGGCGGCCCAAGCCCGTGTGGCCCATGTCATTGGCACCACGGGCTTGGATGATGCAGCGATTGCAAAACTTAAGGCCGCCGCCCGCCATGCCACCATCGTGCGCGCGGGTAATATGAGCCTTGGGGTCAACCTTCTAGTGCAGATCACCAAAAAGGTGGCCGCTGCGTTGGATGAGGATTTCGATATTGAAATTGTGGAGGCGCATCACAACCGCAAGGTTGATGCCCCCTCTGGGACAGCCATCATGCTCGGCGAAGCCGCTGCAGAGGGGCGCGGGGTTTCCCTTGCAGATGTCCGCGATGCAGGCCGTGACGGGATCACGGGCACGCGGGAGGCGGGCGCAATAGGCTTTTCTGCCATTCGAGGCGGCGATATTGTTGGCGAGCATGATGTGATCTTTGCGGCAGCAGGGGAACGTCTTGTCCTGCGCCATATTGCAACGGATCGCGCCATTTTCGCGCGCGGCGCCCTCAAGGCCGCTATTTGGGCGCAAGACAAAGGCCCAGGTGAATTTTCCATGCTTGATGTTCTTGGACTGTGATCTAAGCCGCTCTATCTTTCGTAACACAGCAATAGATGTGGGTTACGGAGCAGACTATGCTGAACAGATTGGCGCTCGGCACAATGCTTGTTATCTTGATTGTAGCGGATGCCGCAGCGGCGGAAGGCTTTACGCCCGTGACGGATCGCGCAAGGTTCGTTTCTTTGGTCGAGGGGCGCGAACTCATACGTTTTGGCATTCGATTAACGGTTGAGCCTGATGGCGACATCACGGGCCGCGCCTTTGGGCGCCCTGTTACGGGGGATTGGGCCTGGCAAAATGGCTATTTCTGCCGCAATCTCAGCATTGGAGCGGAGCCATTAGAATATAATTGCCAATTGGTGGAGGAGCAGGCAGGCACCCTGCGATTCACGGCTGATGAGGGTGCAGGCACCTACGCCGACCTGACACTGCGCTAGGCGTCACGGCCCGCGTCAAAAATCAATGGCGATGCCTTTTTTCTCCCAATCGCCGTAGCGCACAGGTTCAGGGCCATCGCGCCCCCCGAGCTCCTTCGGCAATTTTACGGCCTCTGCTTCAGCGCGGCGGGCTTCCGCCTCTGCCAAGGCCCGCTGTGCAGTGGGGGGCAGGTCGCGCTTTTCCGTCTTAGTCTCACTCATAGCGGCCTCATAGCACAGCAAAAGGGCTGCGCGATTGATCTCTGTCTCCCCCGTGATATACGGCAGCGAAACCCAGAGACAAGGATAGAAAATGGCGCGGACACGCGAAGAGGGTCGCGAAGACACCCAAGGTTTAGGTCCCCGCAAGGCCGCATTGGCCATTTTGCGCGCGGTTTATCTAGATCGCCAAATGGTCGCTCATCTCGACCCACCTCGCGGTCTTGCCCACGAGGATCGCGCCCGCGCCGAGCGTTTGGCGCAAGCGGTGCTGCGCCACGCCGGTCGCATCGACACTTTACTGTCAGCCTATCTCGAGCGCCGCCCACACCCATTGGCCCAAAATATTTTGCGTCTTGGGGTTGCGGAATTGTTGCTTGATGAAGCCGAAGCCTATGGCGTGGTCAACGCGGCTGTTGCCATCGCCAAACAAGGCCGCGCAACAGGCGGCGCGGCTGGTTTGATCAACGCTGTCCTGCGTAAGGTCGATCAAGAAGGGCGCGCAAGATGGGCGCAACTGGCCCCACAAACCTTGCCCGTTTGGTTGCGCAAAGCGGTTGGGGGGGCATGGGGCGAAACCGCAACCCGCGCGATTGAAGCCGCGCATGAGGCAGGTGCGCCAATTGACATCACCTTACGCGACCAAAGCACCCCCTTCGAGGCAGGTGAACCCTTGCCCACGGGCAGCATCCGATTGCCGCGCCAAACCCAAATATCCACGCTTGGCGGCTATGAGGCGGGTGCGTTTTGGGTGCAAGATGCCGCCGCCGCCCTTCCTGTGAAGCTCTTGGGCGATGTGTCAGGGCAACCTGTCCTTGATCTGTGCGCAGCACCTGGCGGCAAGACCATGCAGCTTGCAGCAGCAGGGGCGAAGGTCACCGCACTTGATTTGTCAAAACACCGTATGGGCCGCGTGCGCGTCAATCTGCGCCGCACGGGCCTGTCGGCGGATATGGTGACGGCTGATGCGTTAGAATTCGACAGCGGCCCTTGGCCTATCATCGTGCTTGATGCGCCCTGCTCGGCCACTGGCACCATAAGACGTCACCCTGACCTGCCCTTCGTTAAATCTGCCCGTGAAGTGGAAGCGCTGACGAAGCTGCAAATGCAAATGCTTGATCACGCTATATCGCTTTTAGACACAGGCGGGCGCATGGTGTTTTGCACCTGCTCGCTCTTGCCCAATGAGGGTGAAAACCAAATCAAAGCCGCGCTGAAACGACACGCTAATCTCGCCGTCTTGCCACTTGCTCCCAAGGCGCTTGGGGTTGATCCCGCATGGATCAGTGCCGAAGGCGGTCTGCGTATCTTACCGCATTACTGGCAAGATCGTGGCGGAATTGACGGATTTTACATGGCGCTTTTGCAAAAGCGGTGACAGCGCAGGTTCAAGCCGCTAAACAAGACAGACCGCTTGGCCAGCTGCTTGAATTATACGCATAATGACATCACTCCCGCTCCCGATCAGGGGATCGCAATCGGTGCCTGCCCTATCCGTGTCGCAACCTCATCAGGCTGCGGGCCGTGTTCATTTGAGGCTCAGCATCGCGGATTTGCGCCCTTCGGTTTACTTTGACCCCGACCATCGAAATCCGCGCGCGACAAAACAGGTGGTTCTCTTTTCCACGCTGGCAGATTATGGGGGCGCCATCGGATGGTGTTTTCTGCGCGCCCAATAGCACGGGGGCATCATGCGACCCCGTGATTGATGCAAATGCCAAGGAAACCCCATGACCGATCTCGCCCCCCTCTCCCGCGCCCTGATCTCTGTTTCTGACAAGACAGGTCTGATTGAGTTTGCCACGGCCTTGGCCGCACGGGGGGTTGATCTTTTGTCGACAGGTGGCACAGCCAAAGCCCTGCGCGAGGCAGGTCTTGCGGTGCGTGATGTTTCCGAGGTTACAAAATTTCCTGAAATGATGGATGGCCGCGTCAAAACCCTGCACCCGATGGTGCATGGCGGCTTGCTAGCTTTGCGTGACAATCCTGATCACCAAGCCGCCATGGCCGAGCATAACATCGCGCCGATCGATCTATTGGTGGTCAATCTCTACCCGTTCGAGGCGACTGTCGCCAAAGGGGCAAGCTACGAAGACTGCGTTGAGAATATCGACATCGGCGGGCCCGCGATGATCCGCGCTGCCGCAAAGAACCACGGTTTTGTCAGCGTTGTGACCGATCCCGAAGATTATACTGCCCTTCTGGCCGAGTTGGATGCGCAAGGCGGCCAAACCACGCTGCGCTTCCGCCAAACTTTGGCGCAGACCGCCTATGCTCGCACCGCCGCCTATGATGCGGCTGTCTCAACTTGGATGGCAGATGCTTTGGTGGATCCCGCACCGCGCCGCCGTGCTGTGGCAGGGCGCTTGGTGCAGTCGTTGCGTTACGGCGAAAACCCACATCAAGCGGCGGCCTTTTATACCGATGGCACAGGCCGTGCGGGCGTTGCCACCGCGAAACAGCACCAAGGCAAAGAGCTGTCGTACAATAATATCAACGACACAGACGCAGCCTTTGAATTGGTCAGCGAGTTCTTGCCCGAGGGCGGCCCTGCCTGTGCGATTATCAAACATGCCAATCCCTGTGGCGTTGCCCGCGGAGCAAGCCTGACCGAGGCCTATTTGCGGGCCTTTGACTGCGACCGCACATCGGCCTTTGGGGGGATTATCGCCTTCAACCAACCGCTTGATGGTGCGACCGCAGAGGAAATCACAAAGATCTTCACCGAGGTTGTCATTGCCCCCGGTGCAGATGAGGAAGCGCGCGCCATTTTCGCCGCCAAGAAAAATCTGCGCCTCTTGACCACGGATGCGCTTGCAGACCCAAAAGCAGCCGCGATGACCATCCGCCAAGTTTCAGGCGGGTATCTGGTGCAAGACAAAGACAATGGCCAAATTGATCTGAGCGATTTGAAAGTAGTGACCAAACTCAAACCGTCCGATGCGCAGCTCACCGATTTGCTGTTCGCATGGAAAGTGGCTAAACACGTCAAGTCCAACGCGATTGTCTATGTCAAAGAGGGCGCCACTGTTGGCATTGGCGCAGGCCAGATGAGCCGTGTCGACAGTTCGCGTATTGCAGCGCGCAAGGCGCAGGATATGGCCGACATCCTTGGTCTTGCGCAAAGCCCTGCGATTGGTTCAGTTTTGGCCTCTGACGCTTTCTTCCCCTTCCCCGATGGTCTGCTTTCGGCTGCGGAAGCGGGGGCCAAGGCGGTCATCCAACCGGGCGGCTCCATGCGCGATGAAGAGGTGATCGCTGCCGCCGATGAGGCACGCCTTGCGATGGTCTTTACAGGAATGCGCCATTTCCGTCACTAAGGGGGCCATGATGACCCGTTTAACACTTATAGCCGCACTGTTTTGGATCATCCTTGATCAGGCAAGCAAATGGATCATGCTTTTGGTGCTTGATCTGGATCGTGTTGGTCAGGTCTTGGTCATACCGCCCTATCTGAATTTCATCATGGGTTGGAACCGCGGGATAAATTTTGGCCTCTTCGCCAACAGCCCCGACCTTCTGCGTTATGGCTTGATTGCCTTGGCGCTTGCGGTTTCCGCGTGGATGATCCTGCTGGGCCGCAACAGCCAGAGCAAACTCAGTGCGATTGCGGCGGGCTCAGTGGCGGGTGGAGCTTTGGGAAACGCCTTTGACCGCCTCTATCACGGGGCGGTTGTGGATTTCCTGAATATGTCATGCTGCGGCATCAATAATCCCTATACATTTAATATCGCAGATATCGGGATATTTGCGGGTGTTTTCGGGTTGCTCTTGTTTTCGAACGACGAAAAGCCCAAGGTATGAAAGAAGCCTTGGCGTGACGTGGCGCTTTGTGCGATAGAGGATTTTATGAGCCGCAAACCGCATATTCTCTTGACCCTTTGCGCCCTGGTGGGCCTTGCCGCCTGTTCACAGGGCGACCCATCCTTGATGAATTTGCGCACCAATCAATCAGGCCCAGATGAATTTTCCATTTTGCCAACACGCCCTATTGAAATCCCAACGGATTTGGCGGCGCTGCCTGAACCAACACCCGGTGGCACAAACCGCACAGACCCCAACCCCGAGGCAGATGCGATTGCCGCGCTTGGCGGGAATGCCGCGCGCGGTAGCGGTGTGACCAACAGCCTTTTGGCCCACGCAACGCGCTTTGGGATTGAAGAGGGCATCCGCGACCAATTGGCCGCGGAAGATTTGGCCTTCCGCCGTGACAATGATGGGCGGCTCTTGGAGCGGGTCTTTGGCGTGAATGTCTATTACCGCGCCTATCGCCCGATCTCTTTGGATCGCTATGCCGAGCTTGAGCGTCTGCGCCGTGCGGGCATTCGCACCCCCGCCACACCACCCCAGCCGCTGCCGTAGTAAACCTGCTTCGATCATTACTTTGTGACCGCATCCGTGTGCGCGACTGATTGAACCCTGCGCAGAGGCGGCCTATCTGTTTTGTGACATAGGCCATCCTAGGAGGAGATATGCGCAGGATTATTGCGGCTTTAGCGGGGCTTGCATTGCTGCCACTCAGCACAGGCTACGCGCAAACCTCGGGCGATGTGACGAACTTTAACTTGGACAATGGCATGGATGTGGTTGTGATCGAAGATCACCGCAGCCCCGCCGTCGTGCATATGGTCTGGTATCGCACGGGTGCGGCAGATGAACCTAACGGCAAATCAGGCATAGCTCACTTCCTGGAACATCTGATGTTTAAGGAAACCGAAACACGCTCAAGCGGAGATTTTTCCCGCATCGTCGAGGAAAATGGTGGCGATGATAACGCTTTCACCTCGTGGGATTATACGGCCTATTTCCAGCGCGTGGCCGCTGACCGCTTGGCCTTGATGATGGAGCTTGAGGCCGATCGCATGGCCAATCTGCGCCTCAACCCCGATGAGGTAGAAACCGAGCGCAGCGTGATATTAGAAGAACGCGCACAGCGCACAGATAGCAATCCAGGCGCGCTGTTTAACGAAGAATTCCGCCAATTGGCCTATCCAAGCCACCCTTACGGCATTCCCATCATCGGTTGGCGCACGGAAATGGAGACGCTCAGCCGCGAAGATGCGTTGGCCTTTTACGAAACCTATTACGCCCCAAATAACGCGATCCTTGTTGTGGCAGGTGATGTGACCCCTGAGGAGGTGCGCACACTGGCGCAAACCCATTACGGCCCGCTTGCTGCTGCAGAATTGCCCGCCCGCGCACGGGTCGAAGATGCTGCCCTTCCACAAGATCAACGATTTGAATTTGCCGATGAACGTGTCGCGCAGCCTTATGTTATGCGCGGCTATCGCGCGCCCGAGCGCGACCATGGCGCGCAGGAAGAAGCCGCAGCCCTCAGCCTGTTGGCTGAGATCTTGGGGGGTGCCCCTTCCACCTCTGTGTTGGGGCGTGCCTTGCAATTCGACACACAGCGCTCGGTCTTTGCGACTGCCTATTACTCAGGCCTCAGCCTTGACGACACGCAATTCACCTTGATCAATATGCCAAGCGCGGGCGTCACCCTTGCCGAGGCGGAAGCCGATGTAGATGAAGTCATTGCAGAGTTTCTAGAGCGCGGGATTGATCCAAACCAGTTTGAACGGATCAAATTTCTATATGAGGCCTCGGATATCTATGCGCGCGATAATGCTTCGGGGCTCGCGCGGCTTTACGGGATGGCCCTGACCTCAGGGCTTGAGGTGGAAGATGTCCAAAACTGGCCAGATGTGATTGCGGCCACCACGATGGACGATGTTATGGATGCGGCGCGGGCGCTGTTTGCAGATGCGCCACGCGTGACAGGCCATTTGACCCAAGCACAGGCGGCGGAGAATTGATCATGCTTATCGTCAAACATATCTCTGCTGCACTTTTTGCTCTTGTATCCCTCGCCACACCGCTGCGTGCGGAAATTCAAATTCAGCCTGTCCTCAGCCCCAATGGCCATAGCGCATGGTTGGTTGAAGATCATTCGATCCCCTTTGTGGCTCTTGATATTCGCTTTGAGGGCGGCACGAATTTGGATGAAACTGGCAAACGCGGTGCAACCCATATGATGACAGGTCTGCTTGAGGAAGGCGCAGGCGATCTCACGGCACAGGGCTTTGCCGAGGCTGTGCAGGGCTTGGCCGCAGAATTTTCGTTTTCATCCTATCGCGATACTGTGGCTATCAGCGCGCGCATGCTTACGGAAAATCGCGATGCGGCGACTGCACTTTTGCACGAGGCGTTAAGCAATCCTCGCTTTGATGCCGATGCCATTGAACGGGTGCGGGAGCAAATTCAGTCAATACTGGCAAGCCAAGCGCAAGACCCAAATGCAATTGCAGGCCAGACATTTAATGCCTTGGCCTTTGGCGATCACCCCTATGCATCCGCCGAAGAAGGCACCGCAGACAGCATTGCGTCCTTGACCCGCGATGATCTGATCACGGCCCATCGCAATGCTTTGGTCACATCACGGGTGTCCATCGGCGCATCGGGCGACATCACTGCCGAGGAATTGGGCGATCTCATTGACCGCCTTCTTGAGGGGCTTCCACAAACAGGGCCTGCCTTGCCGAGCATGGCAGGGTTTTCACCAAACACGCGCCAAGCCGTGATTGACTATCCAAGCCCGCAATCCGTGATCCTCTTTGGGATGGAGGGGATTGCGATGGATGACCCCGATTTTTTCCCTGCCTTCGTGTTGAATGAAATCATCGGGGGAGGGTTCCGCGCGCGGCTGATGGAAGAGCTGCGCGTGAAGCGTGGGTTGACCTATGGGGTTGGCACAAGCCTCTCGACAGCCGATTGGCAGCCGATGTGGCTGGGACAATTCTCCTCATCAAACGCCACCGTTGGCCAAGCATTAGAGCTGGTCGATCAAATCTTGGGCGATGTCGCGGAAAATGGCGTAACTGACGGGGAATTACTGCGCGCCAAACGCTATATGACGGGGGCCTATCCCCTTCGCTTTGACGGAAATGGATCCATTGCAGGGATCATGGCAGGGATGCAGCAAAGCGGGATGCCGATTGACTATATCGCCAACCGCAATGCCTTCGTTGAGGCGGTCACATCTGAGGACATCGCTCGTGTTGCAAAACGGTTTTTGGATGTTGATAATATGCTGACCGTGGTCGTGGGGCAGCCCGAAGGGCTGAACACCGCCCCCTAACGCGCGTTCCATTTCCGAATCGTGCGGGCGCGTGCTACTGATAGTGGCATGGGAAAGCCTGACCACAACATAAATGCCAATGAAGCCGTAGCGCGGCCGGTGATCCGCCAACTTGATGAAGCGGCAATCAACCGGATCGCGGCAGGCGAAGTCGTGGAGCGACCTGCCTCCGCGGTCAAGGAATTGGTAGAAAACGCGATAGATGCAGGGGCGCGGCGGATCACGGTAGAAATCGCACATGGCGGCAAAACCTTGATCCGCGTCAGTGATGATGGCTGCGGCATGGGGCCCGAAGATTTGCCGATGGCCCTCTCCCGCCATGCGACATCCAAGATTGACGGTTCAGACCTGTTGAATATTCAAAGTTTCGGCTTTCGTGGCGAGGCGCTGCCTAGCTTGGGCGCGGTTGGCCGCCTTACCATCACCAGCCGCGCAGCTGGTGAGGATGGCCATGAGATCTGTGTCTCAGGTGGACGGCAAGAGCGGATCAAACCCGCCTCCATGTCACTTGGCACGGTAGTGGAATTGCGAGATCTGTTTTTTGCAACCCCCGCGCGACTGAAATTCCTCAAAACCGAACGCGCCGAAACCCAAGCAATCACCGATGTCGTCAAACGCCTCGCCATGGCCGAGCCCCGCGTTGGATTCCAATTGATTGATTGCAGCGATGGCCGCCGCAGTCTGTTTTCTGTTGATCCCGAAACAGGGGATCTCTTTGATGCGCTTTCCAGTCGATTGGGCCAAGTGATGGGCCGCGATTTTGTAGATAACGCCCTTCAGATTGACGCAACGCGCGAGGAAATCCGCCTCATCGGTCTGGCAGCCCTGCCAACCTATTCTCGCGGCTCTGCTGTGGCGCAATATCTTTTCGTCAACGGTCGCCCCGTGCGAGATAAGCTTTTGATCGGGGCGCTGCGTGGGGCTTATGCCGATTTCCTCAGCCGTGATCGCCACCCTGCTGCGGCGCTCTTTATCGAATGCCCGCCTGAACGGGTTGATGTGAATGTGCATCCTGCAAAGGCAGAAGTGCGTTTCCGTGAGGCAGGTGTCGTGCGGGGGTTGATTGTTTCTAGTTTGCGCCATGCTTTGGCCGAGGCGGGCCATCGAGCATCAAGCACAGTGGCCACAGAAACCTTGGGCGCTATACGCCCTGGGGGGAGCGCGCCGCCGCACCTCTATCAAGGTAGCTACTCGGCACCTCACACGCGGCCCAGCACCTATCACAGCGCCTATGCGTTTCAAGCGCCCGAACAGGTTGGCCTCTCTGAAACAGCTCCCCAATTTGACACCCCATCCCATCGCGCAGCGGATCTTGTCTCCGCCCCGTCTGTTACGGAAAAGAGCCATCCTTTGGGTGCGGCCGCGGCGCAACTGCATGAGAATTACATCATCGCCCAAACCGCCACGGGTCTTGTGATCGTTGATCAACATGCCGCCCATGAACGCTTGGTTTATGAGCGGCTTAAAAAACAGATGGCCACCAACGGCGTGGCGCGGCAGGCTTTGCTGATCCCTGATATTGTGACCCTTGGGCCTGATACCGCCATTCTTCTGGATCACGCTGAGAGTCTTGCACAATTTGGTCTAATCATTGAGCCCTTTGGCGAAGGCGCACTTGCCGTGCGCGAAACCCCTGCCATTCTGGGTGCGGTCAACAGCGAGGCACTTCTACGCGATATTTTGGACGAGATTTCCGATATGGGCGAAAGCCAAATGGTGCAGGCACGGATTGAGGCGATCTTGTCACGCGTGGCCTGCCACGGATCCATCCGTTCGGGGCGTACAATGCGCGTGGAAGAGATGAACGCGCTTTTGCGCGAAATGGAGGCCACGCCGCATTCCGGTCAATGCAACCATGGCCGCCCTACATATGTGGAACTTGCCTTGAGCGATATTGAAAAACTTTTTGGTCGCAGGTGAGTGATGCAGCTTGATTTGTCCAATCCAATAATCCTTGGCGCACTCATTGGAGGGGTGATCATCATTGCCCTTTTTTGGTTGATCCTTGCAGGGGTGAAAGCCGCCAATCGATCTGCTGCAATGATGGAACCCTTGGCCCGTAACCTAGGTGGTCTTGAAGCACGGGTGCAATCTATTTCCGATGGGCAACAACAACTGTCGGGCGGACTTGCGCAGGTGGTTGATCTGCAATCCAAGACCCAAGCACAGATGTTGCAGGCCATGGAGACCCGCCTTGAGGAAGTGCAAAAGGGCATGAGCGAGACGCTGCACGGCACATCAACTCGCACAGCCCGCAGCCTTGGAGAATTGCAGCAGAAGCTCGAACAAATCGATCGCGCGCAGGCAAAGATTGAGAAACTGTCAGGCGATGTTTTAGGCCTTCAGGACATTCTTTCAAACAAGCAAACGCGCGGTGCATTTGGCGAAATTCAGCTCAATGATATTGTCTCGAAGGCACTGCCCAGTGACAGCTACGCTTTTCAAGCGACCCTTTCAAATGGCAAGCGCGCCGATTGCTTGATCCATCTGCCGAAACCCCCTGGCCCAATTGTGATCGACAGTAAGTTTCCACTTGAGGCCTATGAGGCATTGCGCGCAGCAAAGACCCCACAAGAAACCCAAGACGCCGCCCGCGCCTTTCGCACATCTGTGCGCGGTCATATCAAAGCAATTTCTGAGCGCTATATTCTTGAGGGCGAAACCGCCGATGGCGCGCTGATGTTCCTGCCATCCGAAGCGGTTTATGCCGAATTGCACGCAAATTTCCCTGAGATTGTCCGCGAAGGGTTCGCAGCACGGGTCTGGATTGTATCTCCCACCACCTGCATGGCCACGCTCAACACAATGCGAGCGGTTCTCAAAGACGCACGGATGCGCGAGCAAGCGGGCGCGATCCGCAAACAATTAGGTCTGTTGCATCGTGATGTGGAACTGGTGTTCGAGCGGGTGAATAAGCTGAACACCCATTTCGGGCAGGCGCGCAAAGATATTGATGATATTTCAATCGCCGCAGAACGCGCAGGCAAAAGGGCGATCAAGCTTGATAATTTCGATTTCGAGGAAATCGCCCCTGACCCAATGCCGCCACTTCCCGATAAATAGGTCAGCTCTGCGCGAAAACATGGGTGAGAATTTTGGTTAATCCCTGCACATCCGTTTCGGTAAAGGCATCCGCCTGATCGCTGTCGATATCAAAAACCGCAATTAACACGCCCTCAGCATCAAAAACGGGTAAGACCAGTTCGGACAAGGTGCTGCTTGAACAAGCAATATGGTCTGGAAACGCATTCACATCTGCAACCAATTGCGGGGCGCGACTGCGCGCGCAGGCCCCGCAGACTCCTCGCGAGAACGGGATCACCAAGCACCCATGCCCACCCTGATAGGGGCCAATTTTAAGGGTTTCGGGCGCGGTGACGCGGTAGAATCCAACCCAATCAAACCGCGCATCGGCGTGATACACCTCGCAGGCGATGGTGGCCATCAGGGCGATTTGATCGGTTTCTCCATGGGTCAGGCTGTCAATCGTTGCGGCTAGGGTCAGATAGTCCATTGCGGGCCTCTTAATGCTTCGCCCCGATATAGGCAATCATGCGCGGCGAAGAAAGCTGCGCTTGGTAACCTTTCAGCAAGAAATTCGGACTAGCCTTTTGGTTGTGTTGCCCTCTCCATAGGTGATGAAATGGATGTGCGTCTGGATATTGAACCCATCCCTCACGGGTTGATCGTAAAGGTTTGCGCCAGTCGGGTGGATGCTGCCGCTGCCTTGGCCTTCCGTGATGCCTTTCGACAAGCCACTGCAAAAACCAAAGGCGCGCGGATCATTTTAGATATGGAAGTTGTGACCTTCCTCGATTCCAGCAGTCTTGGCACGCTTGTCGCCATGCGCAAATCCCTTGGACAGGATCGGCAACTTGAACTGACAAACTTCTCCCCCTTGGTGGATAAAGTGCTGCGCCTGACGGCGATGGATAAAGCCTTTGCAATTCACCCAAATAAGACCGCAGCGCTGAACCTGACACCCCTTCTGGTGGGTTCCGCAACCCTTACAGCTTTGCCTTTGATGAACTATCCGAAGGTGGATTTGGCTGGGGTCTGATCCGCACGATTGCGCAAGACGTCCAATATAAACGGCGCGATTTAGAAAATCATCTTTTCCTAACGATTGCAGCTGAATTAGAACAAAGCCCGCAATTGGCCTGTGGACTTGTCTAAATTTGGTCAACACTGCCACAAAATAACCTTGGTCTGATCATAGCCGCGGCCAAATTCGCAGCCATTAAAGCAGGGTAGCGCTAATGCTTCCACCGATGGTGCGTTTTTATCGCCCCCACTTATTGCACATCATCGGGGTTCTTGACCACTTGCAGCTCTCCCCATTCCCGCTAGTTTTGCTAAAATCCTTTCGGCAGGAGAAGGAACGATGGTGCGTGATTTCCAGAAGCAAGGGCGCTCAGCCTTGATTACCACCCAAGGGGCGGTTGCAACCTCGCACCCGCTCGCCGCCAAAGTGGGCGTGCAAATCTTGGAACAGGGTGGCAATGCGATGGATGCGGCCATTGCCACAGCAATCCTCTTGGGGCTCTGTGAGCCACAATCAACGGGGCTTGGCGGCGATTTATTCGCTATGGTGTCCTATGAGGGTCGGAAGGATATTATTGGCCTGAATGCATCAGGCCGTGCGCCGAAGGGATTAGATGCGGCAGCGCTGCGTAGGGCAGGGCATCGCTCTATCCCGCTCGACAACATCGCTGCCGTCACGGTGCCAGGGGCCATTGATGGCTTTTGTCGCCTTCACCAAGATCACGGGACATTACCGCTTGAAGACATCCTCGCCCCTTCGATCTTTTACGCTGAACATGGCATCCCCGTTGCACCGCGCGTAGCCTTCGATTGGGACGAGGCACGCGATACGCTCCGCGGTCGGGCCCGCGACTTGTATATGTGGAACGACCAACCGCCCCAAATTGGCGCACGATTTACGGCCAAGGGGCAGGCCGAGGTGCTGCGCCGCATCGCGCGCGAAGGTCGCGCCGGGTTCTACGAAGGCGAGGTGGCCGAGGATTTGGTTCATTCCTTGGGCGCGTATGGCGGCAGCCACAGCCTAGAGGATTTCGCGACCACAGCCTGCGATTACGTCACCCCAATCTCGACCCGCTATCGTGGTCATGACTTGATTGAATTGCCACCCAATGGTCAGGGCGCAACCGCGCTGTTGCTGGCCAATATCCTTTCCCAGTTTGACCTGGGCGCGATGGATCCTTTCGGTGCGGCCCGCGCCCATATCGAGGCCGAAGCAACCAAACTGGCTTATGATGCACGCAATCGTTTTATCTCTGACCCTGATCACCTCAACCGTTTGGATCATATGCTGTCAGATCAAACCGCACAGGCCTTGGCAGGCTTGATTGATCCCACGCGCGCGATGGCGGACCCGCATCATGCCTCAGGCGCGGTGCATAAGGATACGGTTTATCTCAGCGTAGTTGATAAAAACCGTATGGCCGTTTCAATGATCTATTCGATCTTCCATTCCTTTGGCTCAGGCTATGCTTCTGATAAATTTGGTATTTTGTATCAAAACCGCGGCGCAGGCTTCTCACTACAAGAAGGACACCCGAATGAGGCCAAGGGCGGCAAACGCCCATTGCACACGATCATTCCTGCCTTTTTGCGGTATCCTGACCAAAGTTTGATGTCCTTCGGGGTGATGGGCGGCGCGTATCAGGCCACGGGCCACGCGCGCATGATCACCAATATCATCGACTATGGGATGGATGTTCAATCTGCGATTGATGGCGCGCGCAGCTTTGCGGATCAGGGCAAATTGCAACTTGAGCGTGGATATAGCCCGCATGTGGCCGATGATTTGCGCAAATTAGGCCACGAGGTGATCGAACCCTATCGGGCCATTGGCGGCGCGCAAGCCATTAAAATTGACGCTAGCTCAGGGCTTTTGATGGCAGGTTCGGATCCACGCAAAGACGGTCTCGCCCTGGGGTATTGAGATCAATTCAGCTGGTAATCCAAAGGATAGGCCCCGTTCTGAAAATCGCCAAACAATTCGGGCAGATCGGGATGATCCACAGGTTCGCCTGTATCGTCAATCTCAAGGTTCTGTTCCGAAACATAGGCCACATAGTAGCTATGATCATTTTCCGCCAGGAGGTGGTAAAATGGCTGCTCCTTGATGGGCCGCTTATCTTCGGGGATGGAGTTATACCATTCCTCAGTATTTGAAAACTGGGTGTCGATATCAAAGATCACCCCGCGAAACGGGTGCTTCTTGTGACGCACAACCTGCCCAAGATTGAATTTAGCATGCCGTTTGAGCATATAGAACCCCTATGATCCAAAGCGCACCGTAATCCTGTCGCCCTTATTTGTCCATGACCCGCAATGCAGATCAGGCGAAACAGATTGTTGAAACAAAGGATGCGGATCATGCGGGAATTTATTTTCATTTCAGCGCAACTGCGGTATGATTTTGCCATAAAAAGAGCAGTCCAATAAAGGATCATGCATATGAACCGCTTTGCGTTGCTTCCGCTCGTGTTGGCGCTCAGCGCCTGCGTTGGGTCAGGCACCCCGCCACGCAATGTGGATAATGCCTGCGCAATCATTGAAGAACGGCCCCATTATCTGAGCGCCATGCAGGCTACCGAGGCCAATTGGGGCGTCCCTGTCGCCGTTCAGATGGCCACGATCTACCATGAAAGCAGTTTCGTTAGCAACGCACGCACCCCGCGCCGCTACGCGCTTGGGGTCATCCCTGCAGGACGGCAAAGCTCAGCTTTCGGTTACAGCCAAGCCCTTGATGGGACGTGGGATGAATACCGCGATGACACAGGTCGGCAGTTTGCCAGACGCACCGACATATCCGATGCAACAGATTTCATGGGGTGGTATATGAACCGCTCGCGCGAAAGAAACGGCATCGCGCTGACCGATGCGCGCAACCAATATCTAGCCTATCATGAAGGCCATCGTGGCTATTCACGCGGCACCTATCGCAACAAAGCATGGCTCGTGCGCGTGGCAAATCGTGTCGAAGCGCGCGCTGCGCTCTATGATAGGCAATTGGCCAGCTGCACCGCGACCCAAGGCTAACGGCTGCGCTGTTCCGCCTCAAAGGTCGGGCTGAACAGAAAATTCGAATAATCCTGCCCAAAGGTGAAATCACCCAGCGCGACCACAACAGTCTCGCCATATTCGCTGCGTGTCATCCATTGCACAAGGCGCACGGGCGCATCTGCAAAGACCAGCGTCAATTCCCCCGCCTCGGGGCGGCCTTGGTCACGGGCCACCACGCGGGTGGTGCCATCTTCGGCTTCCAGATGATCAACCACCAAATCCGAAGTTGCGAGGGACACGTTGCGCCCCAAAATCAAATCAAGTGGGGTGATGCTTAACGGATATTGCAAGGGCTGCGCATCGGTCAGATCTTCAAAAATTGCAACTTGCCCGCCACCCACAACGACCAGAACATCGCTATTGTCATACTCAAATCGCGCCCGCCCTGGGCGGTGCATAAAGAGACGCCCCGTCACCTCGGTGCCATCGGCGTTATGCTGCGTGAATGGCGCTTCCGCTGTGCGGATGCCTGCAAAATAAGTCGACAAATCTGCCAAGGAAATCGGGGCCGCCGCCGCAGGCAGGGCAAAGAGCGCGGCCAAAACGGCCATTGTCACAAATGGTTTGTTCATGCCCCATCCATAGCGCGAAAGCACACCCAATGACACGTCACATTTCAGCGAGGGCTCAGCCCTGTTCAGGCACTAAAATCTCACGCTTGCCGACATGGTTGGCGGTTGAGACAAGACCTGCCTCTTCCATCTGTTCAACCAAGCGTGCCGCTTTGTTATACCCAATCCCAAGCTTGCGTTGGATGTAGGAGGTCGAGCATTTTCGATCGCGCACCACCACAGCCACAGCCTGATCATACAGCGCATCTTCGCCATCCGTATTGCCGCCAAGACCAAGCACCAGATCAATATCGCTTTCCTTGTCCTCATCAGGGCCATCCAAAACGCTGGCTGCATACGCGGGAGGGCCAAAGGATTTCAGATGACGCACGATTTCCTCAACCTCTTCGTCACTGACAAAGGGGCCATGAACGCGGGTGATTTTGGAACCCCCCGCCATGTAAAGCATATCGCCCATACCCAAAAGCTGCTCTGCGCCCATCTCGCCCAAAATGGTGCGGCTGTCGATTTTTGAGGTCACATGGAAGGAAATGCGCGTTGGGAAATTGGCTTTGATTGTGCCTGTAATCACATCCACCGATGGACGTTGTGTCGCCATGATCAAGTGTATGCCGCTCGCCCGCGCCATTTGCGCAAGGCGTTGAATGCAGGCTTCGATCTCTTTGCCTGCAACCATCATCAAATCGGCCATTTCGTCCACGATCACGACAATGAACGGCATAACCTCGGGCTTGAACTCTTCGGTTTCAAAGATGGGCTCACCCGTATCCTCGTCAAAGCCCGTTTGGACAGTGCGCTTGAACATTTCGCCTTTGGACAGAGCATCGCGTACGCGGCCATTATAGCCTTCGATATTGCGTACCCCCATTTTCGACATCTTGCGATAGCGTTCTTCCATTTCACCCACGACCCATTTCAAAGCGACAACCGCCTTCTTGGGGTCAGTCACAACGGGGCTAAGAAGATGCGGAATGCCGTCATAAACCGACAATTCCAACATCTTGGGGTCGATCATAATCATGCGACACTCTTCAGGGCGCAATTTGTACAACAGCGAGAGGATCATGGTATTAATCGCGACCGATTTCCCCGAGCCTGTGGTGCCCGCGATCAGCAAATGCGGCATCTTGGCAAGATTGGCCACAACAGGCTCGCCCCCGATTTCCTTACCCAAAGCCAAAGGCAGCTTGTGATTGCCATCGCCAAAATCACGGCTCGACAAGATTTCGCGCAAAACCACCTTTTCGCGGTGCGAATTGGGCAATTCGATCCCAATCACAGAGCGACCTGGAACGGTTGAGACGCGCGCAGAGAGCGCTGACATTGAGCGGGCAATATCATCAGCCAGACCGATGACGCGGCTGGCCTTTAGACCTGGCGCGGGCTCCAACTCATACATAGTAACAACTGGGCCGGGGCGGACGCTGACAATCTCACCTTTAACGCCGTAATCATCCAACACGTTTTCCAACATCCGCGCGTTTTCTTCGAGTGCCTCATCGGACAGATGAAAGCGTTCAATGATGGTGGGACTGGACAACAGAGAGAGCGGCGGGAATTCATATTCCATCTCGCGCGCCTCCAAGGGCAAGGAGGGCTGCGCATCAGCCATTGCCTGACGAGAGGGCGCCGCGGCCTTTTTGGGACTATGCTGCACCACACGCCGCGCTTCTGCCCCAGTGCGGGCGGGATGCGAGGCGACAGGCGCATAGTCCTCATCTAGCGGCGACACGCTGAAGCTTTCATCATCGTCAAAGCCATCCGCAAAAATATTGTCGCTGTCATCCTCATAGGCATAAGGGTCATAGTCTTGCGCAATCTGTGGATCCGCCACGCGCGCAGAGGTGGAAAGCGGAGGAACCTCGCGATAAACCTCACCTGCAATTTGCGAGGGGCTTTGTGCGGTCAATGGTGGCGCCACGCGCTTGGCAGGATTGGGAATGCCATCCGTGACCCACAACGCCTCAGGCCGCGCAGAGCTCGCACGATTGAGCACCGCGTTTGAGATTTTTTCGCGCAAGCGCGCATTCTCATCGGTCACAAGGGGCGGTTGCTGCGCAACATTTGCGGTGCGATCTTCGCCACCGCGAATAGCGCGCAAAATGGGCACGCGGTCAAACAATCCTTGTTGTGCAGGGGCTTCAGGCGCTGCGGCTTGGGGGGTAGAAAATGGCGCCTGCATCGCATCATCGTCATCCACCAACAGATCGTTGGAGGAATACTGCGCCGCGCTGCGCGGGCTTGGCGCGCGCATGCGCCCGCCAATTCGGCCACTCATTTGGCTGACGCCGCGACCGATACCTGCCGCCATTCCCGAAGCGCCATTGCTGCCATAGAAAAGCGCAATCAATCCACCACGGGTAAAGAGGCGCAATTCAGAGCGCGTCACCCCAAGGGCGTAGCCTGACAAAACAAGGCTTGTCGCACCCATAGCGATACCCAAAATGGCGATAGACATATTCATCGAAACGGGCAGGATATTGACCAAAACCCCCATCACTGTGTCGCCAAAAAGCCCGCCCAAACTAAAGCTGTGCTGCCATCCCGAACCAGGTGGGAAGCTGACCATGAACACGGAACAGGCAGCAATCGCAAATGGCAGCATAATCAACCGGGACAGCGCGCGCTCTTCGCCTTTGTGCAGGGTCAAGCGCAGACCCCAAACAACCGAACCCGCCGCCGTCAAATAGGATGCATAGCCAACAATCATGATCAGAATTGCAGACATGGACGCCCCAAAGCGGCCAAGCAGGTTATGTGGCGGCGTATCTGTTGCAACCATCCAATTTGGGTCATTTGGCGTATAGCTGACCAACATGGCCCCAACCGCAAGCCCTGCAAGCACCAACACAAGGCCAAGCAGTTCCTTGCCACGCCGTTCCAATGCCTCTTGCATCGGGGCGTCCAGAAGGGGGTCACGTTGTCTGGTTTGATACGCCATTCTTCACCTCACTGATACAAACAGCCATGCAGGCGCAAAAGCCCCCGCTGTAATTCTTGTTCTTCTGCCACTAAAGCCACGCGCAGGCGGTCTTGGCCTATGGCCTGATCCGCAACAGCGCGCGACAAATACGATCCAGGCAAGCAACGCACGCCAGCCTCGCGCCACAGCTTCAATGCTGCGGCCTCGTCATTCTCAACAGGCAGCCAAAGAAAAAACCCCGCCTCAAGCGGCTGATACCCTGCTACATTTCCAAAAATCTCATCGGCCATTTTGTATTTGCGGCGATAGATGGCGCGGTTTTCTTCCACATGGGCCTCATCGCGCCATGCAAGGGCAGCGGCCGCTTGCAGGGGCAAGGGCAAAGGCGCGCCTGTGTAATTCTTCAACTGCTTCATCGCTGCGATATTGTCAGAACCCGATGCGGCAAAGCCCGACCGTAGCCCTGGAAGGTTTGAGCGTTTCGACAACGAATGAAACACTACAACGCGATCAGGGTCTGCGCCCATGTCATGGGCCACCTGCAAAGCACCCACAGGGGGGGTGTTGCGATAAATCTCGCTGTAACATTCATCCGCAAAAATTCGGAAATCATGTTTCTCAGCCAAGGCAATCAGATCACGCCAATAGGCCTCAGTGGCAACCGCACCTTGCGGATTAGCAGGCGAACAAAGATAGGCGATTGTCACGCGATCAAGAAGGGCCGCGGGCAGTACTGTATAATCAGGCAAATTGCCCGTTTCAGCGGTTGCAGGCACATAGATTGGCTCTGCATTAATCGCGAGGCTTGCCACCGCATAAACCTGATAAAACGGGTTTGGCATCAAAACAGCGGGTTTTTGTGCCGCCTTTTCCTCGACCCCAAGGGCAAGAGCTGCATTGAACAACCCCTCACGCGTGCCGTTCAAGGCGAGGATATGCTGATCTGCATCAAGGTGAATACCGTAGCGGCGTGCGATCCAATCCACAATTGCCGCGCGCAAATCTTCGCCCCCCTCATTGGGGGGGTAACGGCCAAAACCCTCAAGCGCCTCAGAAATTGCGCGTCCGATGAACTCGGGGAACGGATGACGCGGCTCACCTATAGACATGTTAATCGGATCGCCGCCCGCCTGATGGACGTCAATCAATTTCCGCAAACGCGGAAAGGCGTATTCTGGCAGGTTCGAAAACCGCTCGGGAAACACCATGACTGCCTCAAATGTCGGGGTCTGTTTTCGCCCCTTTCACAGTCAAATTAACCTCTTATGACGCAAACGTCCAGAAAAAGGATCAACCCTGCAATGCGGCCTCTGCCGCCGCCGCGAGACGCAGAAGCCGTTCCTCCTGGCCTGCGGGGCAGAGCAGCATCACCCCCGTAGAGGGTACCCCCGTGGGCAATGTAAGGCCGCACGACCCCATCAAATTGCCAATCCGCGTGTTGCGCAAAGCCAGCAGATTTTCGGCGACATAATAGTCCTCATCCACCATCAACCGCGCGATATTGGGCGGCAAAATGGCTACAGTGGGCACAATCACCGCGTCATACCCCGCAGTCTCACGATGGAAATCTTCGCGTAACGCCTCAAGCTTTTGCCAAGCTGCGATATAATCGCCTGCCAAAACATCCGCCCCGCCACGGAAGCGTTGCAATATGGGGCCAAACATCTTTTCAGGATTGGCCTCAATCATTTCGCGCCATGTCGCATAGGCCTCAGCGGCAAAAAGAATGGGTGAAAGCGCCATCGCCGCGTCAAGTGCCGCTGATTTATGCCGCACAATCTGCGCCCCTGCCGCACCGAAGGCTTCAAGCGCGCGTGCAAACCCTGCGGCGGGTGCATCGCGCACATCCTCCGCATATGGCTCCATTACCAAAAGCCGCCGCCCTGCAAGGCTCGCGTTCTTGAGATCAACGGCGCGCGCCCCTACCAGAACGGCGAAAACCTCGGCGCAATCTTGGACAGAGCGCGCAAGCGGGCCCACCGTGTCGAATTTCGCGCAAAGCGGAACAACCCCACGATTGGACAGGCGTCCATGGCTCGTTTTCAAGCCAACCAAATCGTTGAACGCAGCAGGCACCCGCACAGAACCGCCTGTGTCAGACCCAATGGCCACCGCAGCCAACCCAAAGGCCACCGAAGCGGCGGCACCAGAACTTGAGCCACCCGGCACGGCGTCTGGGTCATTGATGTTGGGCGGCGTTGCAGGCAAGGGATCAAGCCCTTCTCCAAACATCGGGTTCAACCCAAGGCCAGAAAACGCCAATTCTGACATATGGGTTTTGCCCAAACATACGCCCCCCGCCTGCGTGGCGCGGGCCAAAACATCGGCATCTTGTGTTGGAACACGCCCCGCAAGCAAGCGCGAACTGGCCTCAGTTGCGACGTTGGCGCTATCAAATAGATCTTTCCACGAGACAGGCACCCCATCCAAAATGCCCCGCCGCACGCCGTTAAGCGCACGAGATCGGGCTGCTTCAGCCTCGGCTAGGGCGCGGGCCTCGGTCAGGCGGGCATAAATACGCGCGCCTGCGGGATGCGTTTTTATCGCGCTCAAATAGGTTTCGGTCAGATCCACTGGATCAACCAGGCCTTCGCCAATCGCGCGCCCTTGTTCACTTGCCGTGCGTGTCAACCATTCGCGCATCTTCATCCCTTTGCCGCTTTTGTCTCGCATGGGTAGAGTAATGACGCTATGCCGCGTGGACAATTGTATAAATTAGCCCATCATAAACTGCATGACATGTGACACAGATATTTTGATTGTAGGTGGCGGGCTGAACGGGCCGACCCTTGCGCTTGCACTGGCGCAGTCAGGGTTTCGAAGCATTGTGATTGATGCAAATTCCCGCCCGACGCGCGAAGCGGATACGTTCGATGGTCGCGCCTATGCTTTGGCCCGTGCCTCGCAAAAAATGTTGGCGGCTTTGGGGTTGTGGGACGCTGTCGCAAAACAAGCGCAGGCCATTTCCGAAATCAAAGCCTCAGACGGTCATGCAGGGCGCGGGGCCGCGCCGCAATTCCTACATTTCCAAGCGGCCGAGATGGAAGAAGGCCCCATGGGCTATATGCTGGAAGACCGCTACCTCCGCCGCGCGCTGATCGCGGCGATGGAGGCCAATGATAAGATCACGCATCTCAGCGACAGCATGGTCGTGGATCAAAGCACCGATGGGGCTGTGGCCGAGGCCACATTGGCCGATGGTCAGCGTTTACAGGGGCGAATTTTGATTGGCGCGGATGGTCGCGCGTCAGGTGTGGCCGCACGCGCAGGCATTCGCCGCCAAGGTTGGGATTATGGGCAAACCGCCCACGTCTGTGCCGTCAAACATGAATTGCCCCATAACGGCATTGCACATCAGTTCTTCATGCCATCGGGACCTTTGGCGATCCTACCTTTGCTCGACGATCGTTGCTCTATTGTCTGGAGCGAAAAAACCGCCCGCGCGGCCCAAATTGCGCGCGCAAATGACGCCGAGTTTCTCAAAGCCTTGCACCCAGCATTCGGTGACTTTTTGGGTGAGATCAAATTGGCGGGCGTGCGTTTCAGCTATCCGCTAAAGCTCACCTTGGCCGAGCGGTTCATTGCCCCGCGCCTTGCCCTAGTGGGCGATGCAGCGCATGGCGTGCACCCTATCGCAGGTCAGGGCCTGAACCTTGGCTTTCGGGACATTGGTGCATTAACCGAAGTGCTGCATGAGGCGCGACTGCATGGCGAAGATATTGCCTCGGAACTGGTGTTGGAGCGGTATCAGCAATGGCGGCGCTTCGACACCACCGCGCTTGCGCTTGGGATGGACACAGTCAATCGCCTGTTCTCAAATGACAATCCTGCCCTTCGGCTTATCCGTGATATAGGCATGGGCCTTGTCAGTGCAACGCCCGCGTTAAGGCGTGGGTTCATGCGGCAGGCGGCAGGTCTGACGGGGGATTTGCCACGCCTCTTGCAGGGCGAGGCGCTTTAGGCCTCAATCTTGCGGGCTTCGTTCTCTAACATGATTGGAATGCCTTCCTTAATCGGAAAGGCCAATTTTGCGTTGTCAGAGATCAATTCTTGGCGCTCTGCATCATAGCGCAGGCTACCCTTGGTCAAAGGGCACACCAAAGCCTCAAGCATATGTCTGTCAAACACGGGGCTGTCTACGCTCATTGCATAGCCTCATCAGATGATCCGCCCCGCAAAGCAAATTCGATCAAGGTTACAAGCGTCTCGCGCCGCGTAGACAAGGAGGGCGCCTCAAGCAAGGCTTGCTTTTCTTCTGGGTCAAAGGGACAAAGCATTGACAGCGAATTGATCAGCAATTCATCCTCGGCATCTTTCATACTGTCCCAATCGGTCGACAGTGACATGACCGCGAAATAACGCTCCAACAGATCCATAAAGGCAGGACGATCAAAGCCGTGATCCTGCTCGACCTTGCCCAAATCATCCTCAAAGCCAGCCCAATCGACATCACCTTTGAGATAGGGGGTAAAGCCTGACTGTTCGCGTTGCAGGCGAAAGCGCGAAATCCCCGTCAGCGTGATCATATACCGCCCATCCTCCGTTTCCGAGAATTGGGTCAGACGGCCTGCACAGCCAATGCTGTGCAACCGCTTGGCACTGCCTTTAGGCACCTCAAGCGGTTGGATCATACCAATCAGTCGGTCTGGCGTGCGCATGCAATCTTGCAGCATGGCCAAATAGCGTGGCTCAAATATGTGCAATGGCAATCGCGCCCGCGGCAGCAGCAACGCGCCGGGAAGCAGAAAAAGCGGTATCGTATCAGGCAGGTCGATATGATGGATCATAAACTATGAAATAGCGGCCAAATGCGATCAGGCAAATATCATCGATGACAATCTTCTGCGGCCCTTTTGCACCAAAGGATCCGTGGGCTTAAGCGCATCAAAGATTGTAAAGAGCTGCGCCTTGGCAGCCCCGTCATTCCACTCGCGATCACGGCGGAAGAGATCAAGTAATTCTTCAATCGCCGCCTCCGCCTGCCCTGCCGCATAGAGCGCCTTGGCATAATCAAACCGCACTTGCAGATCATCAGGGTTGGCCGCCACGGCGGATTGCAACTCGGCCAAGGGCCCCGCCTCATCTGCTTGGCGCGCCAAGGCGATCTGCGCGCGTGCGGCCTCAATCTCGGACGCGGGGGCGATTGCGGGGGCGGCGTTGTTCAGCAAGGCCTCCGCCGTGTCCAAATCGCCCATCGCGATATGGGCGCGCGCCAATCCGCCCATCGCGGCTGCGTTTTCAGGTTCTTCGCCCAAAATCGCCGCGAAGGTCTGGGCGGCATCCGCAACGGCCCCTTGGGCAAGCATTTCTTCAGCAGCCTCAAGCGCCTCGCCCAAACCACCATCGCCTGCGAGAGCGGCGATTTTTTCAACGAAGCGCTGCACATCTCCTTGCGAAAGCGCCCCTTGGAACCCGTCCACGGGTTGACCCTGCCAAAAGGCGTAAACGGTGGGAATAGACTGCACCTGCAATTGGCCAGATATCATCTGGTTCTCATCAATATTGACCTTGGCCATGCGCACCGCACCCTTTTTGGCCTGCACGGCTGCCTCAAGCTGTGGCCCAAGCGTCTTGCAAGGGCCGCACCATGGCGCCCAGAAATCTACGATGACAGGAACTTCGCGGCTGGCCTCAACCACATCGGCCATAAAGGTCTGATCGGTGACATCTTTGATAACATCCGCGCCTGCGGGCTGTGCTTGACCAAATTCCAACATTTATTTCTCCGTCACTGATGAGATCTGCGCGCAACCTTTATATGCGCGCTTCGTGCTCATTCTCCAAGGGGTCAGAGATCAATTTTCGTAAAAACTGGGGCGTGATCCGATGGCTGCTCCCACCCACGCGCGGCGCGCAGGATACGGCTTGAATGCGTGGCATTGGCAATATCTGCGGTGGCCCATATGTGATCCAAACGGCGGCCTTTATCCGCCTCGTCCCAATCACGGGCACGATATGACCACCAACTATAGAGCAACCCCTCGGGTATATCCTTGCGGGTGACATCCACCCAATTCCCCGCCTCTTGCACTTGGGCCAGATGATCCACCTCAATCGGCGTGTGGCTGACCACCTTCAAAAGCTGTCTGTGGCTCCAAACATCGTCTTCACGCGGCGCAATATTCAAATCGCCCACGAGGATAGATTTTTGCGGGGCATCCTCGCGAAACGCATCGCGCATCTCCGTCAGAAAATCGAGCTTTTGGCCAAATTTTTCATTGACCTCCCGATCGGCAATATCGCCCCCTGCGGGGATGTAGAAATTATGGATGACCACCCCATTGGGGAGGCGCGCCGCCACATGGCGGGCATGACCAAGCCCAGCCCAATCCCGCGCGCCCGCCTTTTCAAGCGGCAGTTTGGAAACGATCGCCACGCCGTTATACCCTTTCTGACCACGCGCGACCATGTGGGTATAGCCAAGCGCCGCGAAACCTTCGGTGGGGATTTTTTCAACGGGGCTTTTGCATTCTTGCAAGCACAAAACATCTGGCGCTTCTTCACGCAGCAGTTTCAGCACCAAGTCTTCGCGCAATCGCACCGAGTTGATGTTCCATGTTGCAAGTGTGAACGCCATTTTACCATGCCCTTTTATGAAACTTGCCACTCCTCCTAAGGGCTTGAGGGGCATGGTGCAATGCGTAGGCAACTGAAAAAGGCCTCCGCTTATGTAGGGGCCAGTCAAACGGGGATAAACCAAGGGGCGCGCGGGGGCTTGGGCAATCCCGCAAGGTTCCCCGTGTGACATCAGTTGAGCAAATCTGATGCCAAGTTAGGCAACCAATCGGTAGCCACCGCCCTCGGTAACCAAAAACTGTACATTGCTGGGATCAGGTTCGATCTTTTGACGCAAGCGGTAGATATGGGTTTCCAACGTATGCGTGGTGACCCCCGCATTGTACCCCCAAACCTCGTGCAGCAGCACATCACGGGCCACGACCCCATCTTGTGCGCGATAGAGGAATTTAAGGATATTTGTTTCTTTTTCCGTGAGGCGGATTTTCTTTTTATCTTCCGTCTCCAAGAGCTTCACCGCAGGCTTAAACGTATATGGCCCAAGTTGGAAAATTGCATCTTCAGATTGTTCATGCTGGCGCAATTGCGCGCGAATGCGCGCTTGCAACACCGAAAACTTGAACGGCTTGGTGACATAATCATTCGCGCCTGCATCAAGGCCCAAGATCGTATCAGCATCGCTGTCATGGCCTGTGAGCATGACGATCGGGCACTTGATCCCTTGCTTGCGCATCAAACGGCACAAATCGCGGCCATCTGTATCGGGCAGGCCCACATCCAATATCACGAGATCATAATTTTCGTGCTTGGCCTTTTCCATCGCTTGTGCGCCCGTGCCCGCCTCGAACACATCGAAATCCTCGGTCATCACGAGCTGTTCTGACAATGCCTCGCGGATATCTTCATCATCATCGACAAGTAGGATTTTTTTAAGGTTCGCCATGTCAGCCCTCCAAAAGCAAATCTGTGCCTATCTCACTTGGGTGTGACATACCCTATTTGAAAAGGATTTGAAAAATATCCTCACGTCTATGTGTTGTTCTGTGGCCAATTGTTTCAAATTCTGACAATCGGGGCTAAAGCTAATGCCCAGACCATAAGATCAGGACGGACAAGATGAGCCTTGCCCTAACCGCCAACGAAATCGCAGCCCGCGCCCGCGCAGATTTGCGCGCAGGCTTGCCCGTGGTGTTCAGCGATGGCGCAAGGGGTTTAATCGCATTGGCCTCGGAGACAGCAAGCACGGATCGGGTGGAAGATTTCCGTGCGCTTGGCGCACCCTTTATCGTACTCTCCGAGTGGCGGGCGCGCACCTTGAACCTGCCACTTTATGAAGGCGATATCGCGCGCATCGCATTGCCCAAAGATGCAGGCAGCCGCATCTTGAAGGCACTAGCCGACCCAAAGGATGATTTGGATCGCCCCATGAAAGGCCCATTCCAAAGCCTGCAGGGACCAGATCACGGCACGGCGAATGACGCGCGCACCGCCATTAATTTCGCCAAATCCGCGCAGCTTTTGCCCGCGATGCTATGTGTCTATCGGGATGATGCCGTGGCGATTGCGCGTAAACATAGGCTAACTGTTCTGCCATTCTCGATGGCGCGGTCACAATTGGCAGAAAGCCAACCCTTTCACGCCGTAGCTGCAGCGCGCCTGCCGATGGTTGCCTCGGAGGCGGGGCGGCTTCATGTGTTCCGCCCCGATGACGGTAGCGCCGAGCATTACGCCATTGAAATTGGTCGCCCTGATCGGGACAAACCCATCTTGGCGCGTCTGCACTCTGCCTGCTTTACGGGGGATGTATTAGGCAGTCTCAAATGTGACTGTGGCCCCCAACTTCACGCCGCATTATCCCAAATGGGTCAAGACGGTGCGGGGATCCTTCTCTACCTCAACCAAGAGGGGCGCGGTATTGGTCTGGCCAATAAAATGCGCGCCTATAGCCTTCAAGATCAAGGGTTTGACACAGTCGAAGCCAACCATCGTCTTGGATTTGAAGATGATGAGCGCGATTTTCGTCTCGGGGCAGAGTTGCTGCAAAAATTGGGTTTTGGCTCGGTGCGCCTGATGACCAACAACCCTCGCAAAGTCGAGATGATGCGCCAATCAGGCATCGAAGTCACAGAATGCGTGCCGCTGCATGTCGGTCAAAATGCGCATAACGCGCACTACTTGGCGACCAAGGCCTCAAAATCGGGACATTTGCTGTGACCCTGCCCCGCCCCGAAGATATTGTGATCACCCATCAGGGTGCGCAGTTTATGGGACGGCACTTTCCCTGCAGCATCGGGCGCGGCGGCATGAGCCGCACCAAGCGCGAGGGGGACGGCGCCACCCCAGTCGGCATTCATCGCATTGTTGGCTGCCTCTATCGTGCAGACCGGATCGCGCGCCCCTCTGATTGGGCCCTTAAAATTGGGACGCGTGATCTGTGGTCAGATGATCCCCGCGATGAAGACTATAACCTCATGGTGCGCGCGCCGCACGCTTATAGCCACGAGAAACTGCGGCGCGCAGACCCGCTTTATGATTTGGTGCTGATCACCGATTGGAACTGGCCCTATGCCGAACGCGGGCGTGGCTCTGCAATTTTCATCCACCAATGGCGGCGTGTGGGCTATCCAACCGAAGGATGCGTTGCGTTTTCCCGTCCAGATTTGCACTGGATCACCACACGCATTTCTTATGAAACACGATTGATCGTGCGGGACGCGAAAAGCTATCGGTGAGGGGTAATACGCTCGCCAAATATGGCAGAGCCCACACGAATATGCGTGGCCCCAAGCCGCAGGGCTATTTCATAATCCGCGCTCATCCCCATCGACAATCCCGAAAGCCCATTGCGCGCAGCAATCTTGTCCAAAAGGGCGAAATGCAGGCTTGGTTCCTCGTCCACGGGCGGGATGCACATCAAACCTTTCAGTGGCAGATCCATGGCCCGCACAGTTTTGACAAAGGCATCCGCCTCCGCAGGCACGATGCCTGCTTTTTGCGGCTCAGCCCCTGTGTTGACCTGAATGAAAAGATCGGGGCAATGGCCCAGTTCCTGCGCCATATCAGCTATGCGGCGAGCCAGTTTTTCGCGGTCGACTGTGTGGATCGCGTCAAACAGATCCATCGCTTGGCGCACCTTATTGCTTTGCAATGGGCCAATCAGGTGCAAATCCACACCCTCAAATTGGGCTTTGAAATCAGGCCATTTGCCTTGCGCTTCTTGCACGCGGTTTTCGCCAAAACTGCGATGTCCCGCTTGCAACACGGCTTCAACCCGTGCATTTGGCTGAACTTTGGAGACAGCAAGTAATTTTGCCGCATCAGGCGCACGCCCCGCTTCGGCCAAAATTCGCGCAACATCTGCCTGAATATCATCAAGCATCATTTTACCCTCACACGTCACCAAATAAAAAAGAGCGAGCCAATACCCGCTCTTTCTCTAGCAGATAATCCATTGGGATTAGAAGCTGAATGTCACACAAAGTCTGCCGCATCATTGTAGACGCCGTGCGCACCAATTTCAACAAAACCGCCTGCGCAACGACATCGAAATTGTGGGCGGATTACTATAATGACAATTATTCAGGTTTTTGGCTTGACGGGGGGCAGTCACGTTTATATTAGGCGGGCCTCAGGCGGGCCCGTAGCTCAGTGGTAGAGCAGTTGACTTTTAATCAATTGGTCGGAGGTTCGAATCCTCCCGGGCTCACCAGTTTCCAGAAATAACGGCTATCGGGCATCCCTACCGCAGATCAAGAGCAGGCAAGGCGCAAATTCTGATCGCAGACCTTTGAGTTTGGTCGCGCAGTGTAAGAAACGGGTCGGATTCGTCACCATAGAAATATGAAGAAATAGCATATCTTGGCCCGAGGCGCGGTGCAGATCGGGGTAATTGCATTATGTTTCTGTCAGTTTTTGATGTTTTCAAAATTGGGATTGGCCCCTCGTCTTCCCATACGATTGGACCAATGAATGCCGCAGCGCAATTTCTCGATCGGTTGCGCCATGGCACCCGCGAGCCAGGCGCAGGTGAGGTTGCGGCCTTGTCGTGTAGTTTGCACGGATCACTCGCCTTTACGGGCAAAGGTCACGCCACTGACCGCGCTGTAATCCTGGGCCTTGCTGGGTTTCGCCCCGATAAGCTTGACCCCGATCAGGCGGATAGCGCCATTGCAGCGATCAAATCGGCAGGGCATGTCACTCCTGACAGGCTGCCGCAACTGCGCCTTTACCCAGAGGAAGATATCATCTTTGACTATGGCCCCGCCTTAGAGGGGCACGCCAATGGTATGATCCTTCGCGCTTATGACGCCAATGGGGCGCTCTATATGGAGGAAGTCTTTTATTCCATCGGCGGCGGTTTCGTGATGACCGCAAAAGAATTACAAGCGGCAAAAGCCGCCCGCGGGAATTCGCTTGCCGCCCAAAAAGCGGATGCGGGATATCCCTATCCCTTTGGCACAGCTGAAGAAATGTTGGCCATGGGGGCCAAGGCGCGGAAATCTATTGCACAGATGAAATGGGAAAATGAATGCCTCGGCGCGCCGCGCGCCGAGGTACAAACGCGCCTTGAGGCGATCCGAGATGCGATGCTGTCTTGCATTGAGCGCGGCTTGCGGATGGAAGGTGAATTGCCCGGCGGCTTACGGGTCAAGCGCCGTGCAAAAGCGATCCATGACCAGTTACAGGCCGAGGCGGGGCGCAACATCACCCAACCCCATACAATCAACGATTGGCTTTCGGTCTATGCAATGGCCGTGAACGAAGAAAACGCGGCAGGCGGCCGTGTGGTCACCGCCCCCACCAATGGGGCGGCAGGCGTGGTTCCGGCAGTTTTGCATTATTATCTAACACATTGCATCGGCGCGACCAAAAAGGGCGGTTTGGATTTCTTGATGGTCGCGGCGGCAATTGGCGGGTTGATCAAGCACAACGCCTCGATCTCTGGGGCCGAAGTTGGTTGTCAGGGCGAGGTCGGATCAGCCGCAGCTATGGCCGCAGCAGGGCTCTGCGCGGCACTTGGCGGCACCAATGAACAGATTGAAAACGCGGCTGAAATCGCGCTTGAACATCACTTGGGTATGACCTGTGACCCCGTGGCAGGATTGGTTCAGGTGCCCTGCATCGAACGCAACGGCTTGGGCGCAATTAAGGCTGTATCGGCCGCCTCATTGGCGCTGCGGGGCGATGGAACGCATTTCATGCCGCTTGATAATTGCATCGAGGCCATGCGGCAAACGGGCCATGATATGAACCTGAAATATAAAGAAACCTCACTTGGGGGCTTGGCTGTCAATCTGCCTGAATGCTGAGGCGAGTCAGCCGCGCGGACGCACCGTGTCACCTGCCAAGAATTCTGGCGACAATCCAATATCGGCCCCCGAAAGCGCCCGCCCTGCAATGATTTTGGCCGCCTCACGCCCAATATCCGTGCGGCGACTGTCCATCGTAGCAATGCGCAGGGGCAGCCCATCCAAAATGTCAAAGGAATTGAACCCCGCAATGCCGATTTGATTGGGGATATCATACCCCTTTTCAAGCAGATAAAGCAGGCCACCCGCCGCGTTCATATCCGTATTATAATAGAGGAAATCGAGATCAGGGCTTCGGCTGAGCAAATCTTCGGTCATCGCGCGGCCTGTGCCAAATCCTGAGGGGCCTGCATAAAAAATCTTATCCGTTAAGGACAGACCCGCTTCCTTCAGCGCATCCTCAAAGCCCTGCTGCCGCTTTTGCGACCGAAAATCGCGCAAAGAGCTAGAACCAAGATACCCAATTTTGCGATAGCCACGGGCAAGGATTTCTTCGGCCATGGCACGCCCTGCCGCCACATGCGAGATGCCCACGCGAGCCGCCACGCTTGGGCCGTCAGTGTCCATCACCTCAACAACAGGAATCCCCGCATTCTCCATCATCTTCCGCGCGGCATCTGTATGTTCCAAACCCGCCACGATCAGACCAGAGGGCCGCCATGAGAGCATTTCGAAAATGACTTTCTCTTCCTGCTCCAAATCATAATTTGAGGTGCCAACAACGGGCTGCAAATCCGTTTCATGCAGACCATCGCCAATGCCTGTGAGGACATCAGGGAAAACCATGTTGGACAGGGACGGGATCACCACGCCAACCAGATTGACGCGGTTCGACGCCAAAGCGCCCGCAATTTTATTGGGCACATATCCCAAGGCGCGGGCCGCTTCAAAAACCTTGCTGCGCGTGCGCTCGGAGACATCCCCCCGATTGCGCAAGACGCGGCTGACGGTCATTTCCGACACCCCCGCCGCCTCCGCCACATCGCGCAAGGTCATTTGGGGTTTGCCATCAAAGGGATTGCGTCCGCGCACGTCTGATATCCTGTCTTCGGTCGTCTGGTTTCCATTGATACGCCGAACCATACCCCCTTGCCAAGCGTTCGGTTTTTTGGCTCAACTTGCACGGCATGCCAAATTCCAGCAAAAGCAGACATGGCCCCGTGGCTCAACTGGATAGAGCAATCCCCTCCTAAGGGATAGGTTACAGGTTCGAATCCTGTCGGGGTCACCATTTAACGTGTCTAATTTGATTGACAGCCTGACTGTCGCACTTGATCATTGATGTTGGATCACAGGAAAGTTGACCAAGATCATGTTGGATGCGCAGCGGGGAACACTCGCACCTAAACTTGGTAAGGGGCCGCGTGCGGGGCTTTGCACCGATTGCGGGGTCAGCCGCATGTCTGATGATCGCGCCTGCGGGCGGGCCTGTCAGTTCATCGCTCCAGATTATGAGCGCGCCGAAGCACGCATTCATGGGCGCATCAGTGACCCCACGCGTCACGAAGAGGCGTTTTTTGGTGTGACCGAAGCCATGTATCGCGCAAGTCTAACCCCTGCGGCAAAAGGCGCGCAATGGACAGGCATTACCACAGCGCTTGCGGAAACCTTGTTACGGGTGGGGGCGATTGAGGCGGTGATCACAGTTGCACCTGACCCAAACGATAAGTGGCGCCCTGTGCCAGTATTGGTCACCGAACCTAGCCACTTATCAGGCTGTCGCGGGATGCGCATGGGCTTTGCCCCAAGTGTGGCCTTGTTGGAACAGGCAAAGTCGCGCGGGATCACGCGCTTAGCTTTTATCGGCATCCCCTGCCAGACCTATGCCCTCCGCGCCCTTGAGGCCAAATATGGGTTTGAGCGGCTTTATGTCATCGGCACGCCCTGTTCGGACAATACCACAACCGCGCGGTTCCATGATTTCCTTGCGCTGCTTGATGCAAAACCGAACAGCATAAGTTATCTTGAGTTTCGCCCAGATTACTCAGTTGAGCTGCGCTTTTCAGATGGGCGCCCGCCACGTTTCGTGCCTTTTTTAAAATTGCCAATCTCACAATTGCCTGCGGATTTCTTTCCAATGACCTGCAAGACCTGTGTTGATTACACGAACCGCTTAGCCGATATCACGGTGGGCTATATGGGCGGCGATGGGGCGCAATGGATCTTGGTACGCAATGCCCGCGGTGCAGAGATGCTTGATGGTATTACGGAACGGCTCTTACTGTCGCCCTTGATCGATAAGGGGGATCGAACAAGCGCTGTCAAAGGATTTTTGAGCAACACTAAACGCGCGGCGGGTGGCTTGCCCTTGCGGCGGATGCCCAACTGGCTGCGCCCCTTGGTGGCATATCTGCAACCTCGCCTTGGGCCGCGTGGCTTGGAATTTGCCCGTGCGCGGGTCGAGATGAAGGCGATTGAAACGATCTTACATTTGCGCCGCAGCCATCCTTCCAAGATGAAGAATATGGTTCCCGCCCATGTCTGGCACCTTGCTGCGCGCTATGGGTTGGTGCCCAAACCATCCGAGATTGCGCGCGAGGATCGTAGCCCGTAATCTCGCGGCTATGACCAAACCCAATCTCGCGCCAGATTTCAGTTTTGAGACGCATATCGGCGGCCTCGTCGCAGGCGTAGATGAGGTGGGGCGCGGCCCATTGGCGGGGCCAGTTATGGCCGCAGCCGTTATCCTGAACCCAAGCGATATCCCCGAAGGTTTGAATGATTCCAAAACCCTTAGCCGAAAGCGGCGCGAGGCGCTGTTCGATCAGATCGCAGCGCGGGCAGAGGTCAGTATCGCAGAGGCGAGCGTTGCCGAGATTGATGAGCTGAATATTCGCAACGCCACTTTTTTAGCCATGCGCCGTGCAGTGCTCGGTCTCTCCCGCCGTCCAGATCATGCGCTGATTGATGGGAATGCCATTCCCCCAGATTTGCACTGCCCTACCACCGCAATCATCAAAGGTGATGCCCGCTCTGTGTCGATTTCGGCGGCCTCTATCATGGCCAAGGTAACACGGGATCGGCTCATGGTGACATTATCGCAACAGTTTGCGGGCTACGGGTGGGAGAAAAACGCAGGCTACCCCTCAAAAGCCCATCTTCAAGCGCTTCAAGATTTTGGGTTGACCCCGCACCATAGACGTTCTTTCAAACCCATCCACAACATCTTGTATCAACGTCATCTTATAAGTCGTTGATTCAAAAAATAAATTGACGGCGAATCAGTTTCGACTCATCTTAAGCCTCAAGATGAGCGTCAAAAAATGGCGCCGCGACGATTAAAAGTCAGAGGCAGTAATGAAGACGAAAACCAATCCCGCGGGGGCGCATGCCCTGCCGCTGAACCAGATATTGGCTGGTGATTGCATTGATGTAATGAACAGCCTTCCTGAAGGTTCGGTCGATCTGATTTTCGCCGATCCACCCTACAATCTCCAGCTTAAGGGCGATCTGCATCGGCCTGATAACTCGCTTGTCGATGCGGTAGATGATCATTGGGATCAGTTCGACAGCTTCCGTGCCTATGATGAATTCACTCAAAACTGGCTCGCTGCGGCGCGCCGTATCCTTAAGCCGAATGGCGCGATTTGGGTGATTGGCTCGTATCACAATATCTTCCGCGTGGGGGCCGAGCTGCAAAACCAAGGTTATTGGGTGCTGAATGATGTTGTTTGGCGCAAATCCAATCCGATGCCGAATTTCCGCGGCAAGCGTTTGACAAACGCCCATGAGACGATGATCTGGGCTTCGAAATCTGAAACTGCTAAATACACGTTCAATTATGAGGCGCTCAAATCCCTAAATGAGGGGATTCAAATGCGCTCTGATTGGCTCTTGCCGATTTGTAATGGCGGTGAGCGTTTGAAAAATGTGCGGGGCGAAAAGGCACATCCAACGCAAAAGCCTGAATCACTGCTGCACCGCATTTTGATTGCCTCAACGAATCTAGGTGATGTGGTTCTTGATCCCTTTTTCGGCACAGGGACAACGGGCGCGGTAGCAAAGAAATTAGGGCGCGATTTCATCGGCATCGAGCGCGAGGCGGAGTATCGCGAAATCTCTGAAAAGCGTATCGCAAACACGCGCCGTTTTGACAGTGATGCGCTCGAAACTAGCCTCAGCAAAAGATCCGAGCCGCGTATTCCTTTCGGTCAATTGGTCGAGCGGGGCTTGCTGCGGCCCGGTGAGGAATTGCAAAGCGGCAATGGCCGCCATCGTGCAAAAATTCGCGCCGATGGCACGCTTGTCGCCTTGGACACCAAAGGGTCCATTCACCAAGTAGGGGCAAAACTTGAAGGCGCACCTTCTTGCAACGGGTGGACATATTGGCACTTCCGCCGTGACGGGAAAACCGTGCCAATTGATCACCTTCGTCAACAATTGCGTTCCCAGTTGGACGAATAACGCCACCTCCAAGATAGCTTTCGACATACCGCCCGTGCCTGTGGCTTTTGCCTCGGGGGCACGCACCTTACCCTCGCCCCATCGGGCGGGGGTTTTTTCATTCTGTTCGACGCAGTCCTTTCGAATAGGGCATCCAATCAGTGACTTGCGGATAGTGTTGTGCGCGCTAAGCGCGCACCCTAGTGTTCATAACCCGCCACCATAAGAGTGGGCAGAACGCCAAAATCCGATCACAGGATAGCGGCAAGGCAGTTGCGGCATGGCCTTGTGATCGTAAGTTTGCAAAGGCGTATAGGCCCAATCCAGACGATAATGATGATCCGAATGGCTCTGCAAGTTGATCAGCAGCCACTTCGTGGCTCGATGTTCGCATGCCACGAATGGCCGGGTTTGACCAGATTATGTCTAAACCTCACACCTCAGGCTGCTATACTAAACGTATATATGATGAAATATTATATACGAAAATATATAATATTTCTTAGGATGCAAGCTCCTTATCGATGCGGCAAAGATCAAATGCTTTTCGCATCACTGTTGGCATATCCGCAACGCGGAACCTGGCGCGGGGCAGGAAATAGCCTTGCTGCGGGGTTGCGTTTTCGGAGGCGTAGCACAGATGCACGCGTAGGCGCAGGTGGAAATGGGTAAAAGTGTGACGCACCTCTTGGCACGTGTCGCGCCAATCGCCCTTAAGGGGAGGGGCGGGCGCCTTTGTTATGGGGGTCGCGGGATCATCCACCGCCACCCAAGGGCTCGTGATAAAGCCAAGCATCCCACCCAAAAGACCCGCTTCGGGGCGTTGCTCGACCAAAACCGCGCCATTGGGCTGAAAAGCCAAGTAAATATGCCCAATCCGCGTTGGTTTAGGCTGTTTTGGGTCCTTGCGCGGCAATTCCGCTGCAATGCCAACTTTGCGGGCGGCGCATAGGGCCATGATCGGGCAAATGCCACAGGCAGGGCTGCGTGATGTGCAAATCGTGGCACCCAAATCCATAACGGCTTGCGCGTAGTCCCCCGCCCGCGGCGCAGGGGTGAGGGCGGCGGCATGGGATTTCAACTCCGGCTTTGCATGGGGTAAAGGGGTTTCCACTGCGAAGAGGCGCGCCATGACACGCTCGACATTGCCATCCATGACAACTGCGCGGCGGTCAAAGGCTATCGCGGCGATCGCAGCTGCGGTGTAAGGGCCAATTCCAGGAAGGGTCAACAGCGCCTCTTCCGTTGTCGGGAATATCCCCGCATGTTGATCCGTCACGACACGCGCGCATTTGAGCAGGTTTCGCGCCCTTGCATAGTAGCCAAGCCCCGCCCAAGCAGCCATGACATCCGCATCTTCCGCTGCGGCAAGATCCTCAATCCGAGGCCACAGATGGATAAACTTGATAAAGTAGTCACGTACAGCCGCCACAGTTGTTTGCTGTAGCATGACTTCAGACAACCACACATGGTAGGGATTTGGACGCTGCCCCGATTTTCGCGCGTCAGGCCCGACCCGCCACGGCATCTCGCGCGCGTGGTCATCATACCACGCCAACAAGTCACTCGAGAGGTCATCCGTTATTTCAATCTCGTCACGCAAGCTTTATCACCCCGTCTTCGGTTTTGATTGGTCAATCTGTGTTATACCCCCTAAATTGACCCGCAGATGAAAAAAGCAAGCGATCATATCCCGCCCAAAGAGGCAAGCCGCCGCAACCGTGGGTTTGAACCTGCGGCCAAGCTTGTCATGGCGCAAATCAAAAGCCCCGCAGAACGGCGTGGTTTTGCAGAGGCGCGGCTGATCACCCAGTGGCGGGAGATCATGGGGCCTGAGATTGCTGATATCACGCGCCCTGTAAAACTGTCGTATGGGCGCGATGGGTTTGGGGCCACATTAGTCCTTTTGACGAGCGGGGCGCATGCCCCCATCCTTGAGATGCGCAAAAAAGATATCAGAACAAAGGTAAACGCGGCTTATGGTTATAACGCTGTGTCCAAAATATCCTTGACCCAAACAGCGGGACAGTGCTTTGCGCGTGACTTCATCGCACCACGCCCAAAAACAGAATTACCCCAAGAGGCGATAGAAATCGTGAATGCAAAGGCCAAGGCCGCAGCAGCGCATATCACCGATGAGGGGTTACGCGATGCTCTTGAACGTCTGGCGCAGCGCGTCATAAGAAAACAGATATCCTAATTTACAGAGAGAGAATATTATGGATCGCAGACAGGCCTTGATCGCAGCATCCGCAGCGGCTTTTGTATCCGCTATCCCCAGATTTGGCATGGCTCAAGACGCAAGCGCCGCCCCTGAGATTGTGGATTTTACCCTTGGCGATCCAAATGCGCCTGTTGAAATGATCGAATATGCCTCATTCACCTGCCCGCATTGCGCCAATTTCCATATACAGGTTTTGCCTCAGTTAAAGCGCGATTACATCGAAACAGGCAAACTGCTCTTGGTTTATCGTGAAGTTTACTTTGACCGCCCAGGTCTGTGGGCGGCCATGGTAGCGCGTTGCGCAGGCGAAATGCGGTATTTTGGCGTGGCAGATATCGTTTATCGCACGCAGCGGGAATGGACCCAAGGTGATGCTGCGACCATCGCGGGCAATCTGCGGCGCATCGGTCTTTCGGTTGGTTTGACGGATGCCGAATTGGACGTCTGTATGCAGGATGCCGAAACCGCGCAGGCCATGATCGATAATTACGAAGCCAATCGCGAAGAATATCCGATTGAAGGTACGCCCGCCTTCGTCATTGATGGCACATTATATGGCAACATGGCCTATGAGGATATTGCAGCGCGGATCGAAGACGCGATTGCCCGCAACCAATGAACAGCACCCCCCTTGCAGGTGTCAAAGTTCTAGAGCTTGCCCGTATTTTGGCGGGGCCGTGGGCGGGACAGGTTTTGGCAGATTTGGGCGCCGAAGTGATCAAGGTCGAAAGCCCTGATGGTGATGACACGCGCCATTGGGGCCCGCCCTTTATCTCTCGTGAGGGGGACGAAAGCGCGGCTTATTTTCATGGAACAAATCGCGGCAAAAAATCCATCATCGCCGACTTCAAATCTGTCAAAGACCGCGCCCGCGTGATTGCTATGGCGCGCGAAGCGGATGTTTTGATTGAGAATTTCAAACTTGGCGGTTTGGCCAAATTTGGCCTCGATTACCCAAGTCTGGCCCGCAAAAACCCTGCATTGATTTATTGCTCGATCACGGGGTTCGGCCAATATGGACCATATGCGCATCGCGCTGGCTATGATTACATCATCCAAGGCATGTCTGGCCTGATGTCTGTCACAGGCGACCCCGAGGATCATCCCCAAAAGGTTGGCGTGGCTGTAACGGATATTGTCACAGGTCTTTATGCCTCAAACGCCATTTTGGCAGCGTTACATATGCGCGCGCGCACAGGCCAAGGGCAGCACATTGATATGGCGCTTTTTGATGCCGCGACCGCGATGATGGCAAATCAAGCAATGAATTATTTGGTCACAGGGCAAGCTCCCAATCGTATGGGGAATGCCCATCCCAATCTCGCGCCTTATCAAACCTTTCCATGCGCCGATGGTTGGATCATCATCGCGGTTGGCAATGATGGGCAATTCCAAAAACTATGCAAGATTTTGGACTGTGCGGAGTTAGGAAAGGATCCGCGATATCGCACCAATGCAGATCGTGTCAAAAACCGCGACAGCCTGAACGCAGCGCTAGAGCCTAAGACGCGCAGCTTCAGCAAATCTGCCCTAATAGAGGCGTGCGAAGTGAAATCTGTGCCCGCAGGGCCGATCAATTCACTCGCAGAAACCTTCGCCGATCCGCAGGCAGTAGCGCGTGGGTTTCGCCTTGATCTTGAGGGCGTGCCAAGCACGCGACCGCCTTTTCATTTTTCGGGGGCTGATTTGGCGCTCGAACGTCCCGCGCCAAAATTGGGCGAGGATGATGACATCACCGGGTTTTCTACAAAATCTGGCTAAGGCGATCCTGTAAAGCGTGATCTTGGTCTAGACGCAGCCGTATTGGCACCGTCAACACCTCACGCCGCAGCGCATCAGGCAGGCGCACCGCATCTTTTTCCGTTGTGACAGGCTGCGCCCCAAGGCTCTGCGCATTGCGCAAAATCCGTGCCATCAAGGCATCGCTTAAAGGTTGGTGGTCGCTGAGGGCCTCAGCCCGCAATATGCGCGCACCCATTTCGCGCAATGTGGCAAAGAATTTTTCAGGATGACCGATCCCTGCAAAGGCTAAAACGGGCATGTCTTGGAAAGACATCCCCATATTCAACGGCGCCAGATGGCCCGTAAGGAGGGGGCAAGGAATATTTGGATGGCGCTTTGAAAACGCCGCCTGCTGATCTGCCTCCCCAATGGACAGAACAAAATCCGCACGCGCAAGGCCTGTTGCAATCGGCTCGCGCAGCGGGCCTGCGGGGATCACCAGACCATTGCCAAATCCACGCGCGGCATCCACCACAATCAAAGACAAATCATAAGTCAGGCTTGCATTTTGAAACCCGTCATCAAGGATCAAAATATCGGCCCCCGCCACAATCGCCGATTTGGCACTTTGCAGACGATCTTGACCCACCCAAACAGGCGCAAAAGCTGACAAAAACAAGGGTTCATCACCACACTCATCCGCGCTGTGACGGGTCGGATCAACGCGTGTTGCTTTGGTGAGTGTTCCACCATACCCACGGCTGAGAATGTGGGGGGTGGCGCCAAGCCCTGCTAGGATTTCCCAAAGGGCAATCACAGTGGGCGTTTTCCCAGTTCCGCCTGCCGCCAAATTGCCAACACAGACCACAGGCACGCCAAGTCTCGCCCGAGCGCCTGTTGCCAATTTGCGCGCAGTGCCTGCCGCATAAAGCGCGCTAAGTGGGCGCAAGGCATGGGCCACTGTATTGGGCCGAGAGCGATACCAAAATCTAGGTGCTTGCATTGGGCTTATCCGCTTCGCGTTGTTCCAATCGCTCTAGGATAGCATTGAAGGCACGATCCGTCACCGCAGCGCCTGTTGAAGATACTTCCCATGCTGCATTGGCCATAGCTGCTGCCCGTTCTGGGTTCATCAATTCATCCACTGCGCGGGCGAGGCTTTCGGAATCCCGCACCTGCCGCGCAGCATCAGCCGCCTGCAAACGATCAAAAATATCGGTGAAATTGCTGACATATGGCCCGTAGAGAACGGCAGATCCAAGGGCAGCAGGTTCAAACGGATTATGCCCCCCGATATCAACCAAAGATCCACCCAAAAAAGAAATTGGGGCAAGCCGATACCAAAGGCCCAATTCGCCCAAACTATCGGCCAGATACACTTGGGTGTCGCGGTCAGGCAGGGCGCCTGTGCTGCGCTGTGCAAATGTCCAGCCATCACTTTCTAAGAGTTTCGCAATATCTGCGCCACGCTCAGGATGGCGTGGCACGAGCAAAAGAATGGCCCGTGGGTTTGACCGCAACACGGCCCGATGGGCGGCTAAGACCAAGTCCTCTTCGCCCGCATGGGTGGAGGCCGCCACCCATGCGGGGCGCGTGCCAAGGCGCTGCGAGAGATCTTGCCGCTGCACCTCATCATGGGGAAGGGCCGCCGCACCTTCCTTAAGGGTGCCTGTCACTTCAATGCGCGATGGCAACAAGCCCAAGCCCCGCAATCGAGACGCGGTCAGATCATCTTGCGCTTGCACCAAATCAAATCGCGACAGCAACGCGCGGGCCATTCCGCCCAACCACCGCCAATTGCGCGCTGACCCTTGCGAGATGCGCGCATTGAGCAACATCATCGGGCATCCTTGCCGATGCGTTTCTACAATCATGGAAGGCCAAAGTTCGGACTCTGTCCAAATGGCTAGGTCTGGCCGCCAATGGTTCAGAAAAGATCGAACAAAACCTAAAATATCCAAAGGTGCGAATTGATGGATTACATCGGTAGGTAAACGCCGCCCCATCACAGCCGCGGATGTCACTGTGCCTGTCGTAACCAGAATCGTGAGGTCTTCGCGCTCCTCGAGGATGCGGCGGATCAGCTCAAGAAGGGAAAGCGCCTCGCCGACAGAGGCGGCATGAAACCAGATCAATGGCCCATCGGGCCGCGCTTGACTGGCCAGCCCGCGCCGCTCATTGATGCGCGCCGCGTCCTCTTTACCGCGCGCCAAACGGCCCACCAAAATCCGTTCCGCCAAACCCGTGGCATGACGCGAAAACAGAAGATAAAGCCAAAGTAGCAACGAGCGCGACCGCATCCGATGCAATTCCTTACTCGCTTTGAGCGGAATTGGCCTGATCCGCATCGCGCAGGCGGTGCAAATGGGCAGTGAAGCAGCGCATATACGCATTGTCTACTGTGTGCTGTGCCTCAGATTTCCATGCGTTATCGGCGCTGTCATAATCAGGAAAAATTCCCACGATATGAATATCTTTCGTATCGCGAAACTCCGTGCGGGCTGGGTCGAGCAATTCGTCCCCAAACACCAAATGCAGACCCTGTGCCATAGATTATTTCCTTAACAAGAAGCCTTGAAAACCTGCGCGCACCCTAAGGTTTTGGCTCATGCGGTCAAGCCAGTTTGACCCGAAAGCCGCGCCATGAATTTATCTACCAAGGCGCGTGATCCTGCAAAAACGCCCGCACTTCGCGGGTCGGGGCGGTTAAAGCGCAAATCCCTCCCCTCTCGATCGCAGACCTTGGCACCTGCTTCGCCGGCGATAAGACTGCCTGCGGCGCTGTCCCATTCCCAAGTCGGGCGAAAGGTCAGCATCCCATCATAGCGCCCTTCGCCCACAAGGGCCAAACGGTAGGCGAGAGAGGATCGAAAATGGCGGCTCACGGGTGGTGCGCCATATGGCCAATAGCGTGGTTCAAAATTAACCTTGGTTGTCAGAATACGCGCGCCTGCTTCTTCGGCATGACCTGAAATGCGCAAGGGAGTCCCATTGCACAGCGCGCCCCCACCGCGCGCAGCGGCATAAAGCCTGCAGACGGCCGGCAGATAGACCACAGCAGCACGCACGATCCCATCTTCAACCACGGCCAATGCATGCGAGAAATCACCAGAGCCATCCATAAAGGCGCGGGTGCCATCGATGGGATCAACGATGAAACCCCGCTTCGAAGCCAAACGGGCAGGGTCATCTTGGCTTTCTTCCGACAACCACCCGTAATTGGGACGCGCGGCCCGAAGATCGCACGCCAGCATCTTGTCGATTTCCAAATCTGCTTCTGTGACAGGGCCTGCCCCTTCAGATTTTTCCCATGCTTTCAAGTTATTTTGCCAATAGCGCAGAGCAATGTCTCCCGCTGCACGAGCCGCGTCTATCAATAGGGTCAGATCATCGCGATCTTGCCGCTCAGGCCCCTGCAAGCGTCATCTCCTCTACTAGAAGAGAGGGGATAACCCGCGACAGATGAGGGCGCGCATCATTTGCTGCATGGATCGTACCAAGCATGTTGCGCAAATTTCCCGCAATGGTGCATTCATTAACGGCAGAGGTGATTTCGCCGTTTTCAACCCAAAACCCTGACGCGCCACGCGAATAATCGCCTGTGGTTGGGTTGATTGAACTGCCGATCAGGGATGTCACCAACAGACCCGTTCCCATTTCGCGCAATAGCGTCTCACGTTCGACCTCAGGCCCAACCAAAGCGAGATTTCCAACGCTTGGCGACGGCGGGCTTGTGAGCCCGCGCGCAGCATTGGCGGTGCTTTGCAGACCCAATTTTCGTGCAGTCGCCAGATCAAGCACCCATGAGGCCAGTTTGCCATCTTGTATGAAGGCGCGCTTTTGTGCCCCTAAACCTTCGGCGTCAAAGGGGCGCGAGCCGCCGGCACGCTTGCGCAAGGCGTCTTCTACCAAATCAAACCCAACGGGCAAAACCGCCTCACCCAATGCATCGCGCAACCAACTCGACCCGCGTGCAATCGCGCTACCATTGATTGCGGCCAAGATATGCCCGATGAGGGTTGAGGAGACGCGTTCATCAAAGAAAACGGGATATTTTCCTGTTTTTGGCTTACGTGCCCCTACGCGCGCCGCTGCGCGCATCCCAGCTTCGCGTCCTATTTCTTCGGGGCTAATCAGGTCACTGCGGAAAATACGGCCATCACCGTAGTAATCCCGCTCCATCCCTGTGCCTTCGCCTGAAATTGCCACGCAGGAGAGGCCATAATCACTTCGGGCGTAGCCGCCTGCAAACCCATTGCTGCCTGCAAGAAAGATAGTGCGGTGGCTATAGCCTGCATTTGAGGACTGAATTTGGGTGACTTTGGGAACCGCACGGGCCGCCGCCTCGCCGCGGCGGGCCTCATCCTCCATCTCAGCGGGAAGGGGTGCTGTGCCGTCATCGCTCAATTCAAGATCAGATGCATCGCGCATCGGGCTGAGTTGCGCGGGATCGGCCAAGCCAACGGTTGGATCTTCGGGGGCAAGCCGCGCCATAGCCACCGCGCGCGTGGCCATGTCACGCAGCGTGTCTTGGCGCAAATCTGAAACCGAAACACAAGCCTGCCGTTGGCCCACCATGACTCGAAGGCCCATTTCCGTGCCCTCGGATCGTTCGGCCTGCTCTAAAGCGCCATTGCGCAAGCTCACCGTTTGCGAGACCCCTTGCACCACCATCGCATCTGCGGCATCCGCACCCGCAGTTTTTGCAATGTCCAAAATCTGTTCCGCCAGATCCCGCAGCGCCGCTGTGTTCGAAGGGCCTTCTATCATCGCAAAGCATCCTTTCTGGCCAAAACCGCCCGACAGGGGCTATGCGTGACCTAAGCGCTGCAAGGACGCAGCGCAAGAACCCTTAACCTTTATTGCAAAGGCATTCCGCCAATCATGACCTTTCCCTCTCGGGTCAGGTCGATTACGGTTTTAAGCTGATCTTGGCCTTTGGTTTGGGTGGCAAAGAGATCAATAGCGCCCGCGATCATCGCAAATTGGCTTGGGTCAAGATGGCCTGATTGGGTCATGGCCTCTAGAAAGGTGAAAAGCCCACTCGCGCTGATACCCACCCGCGATGGCCCTGCGCCAGATGTCAGATCAAAGCCACCTGTCGCTTGGAAATTCAGCCCTGCGCCTGTAAGAGTGGCACTGTTGATCTGAAGCCGTGCCAATGACAAAGGCGGATTGAGCCCTATTTCGGGTTCACGCCCTAGATCACCCATAAGGTCTAGATCAATCGCGCCAGTTTGGCGGGGTAAAAGACCTGCGCGATCTATCCAATCCCAAACGGGAGATTCGGGCATGGCATCCACCAAAGACAGGGTGATGGCAAACGGTCCACCCTCACGGTTCAACACGGGCAGATCAGCGCCCACGCGGCTTGGCCCAATGCGCCACAAAACGGGGATTTCTTCGCCAAATTCGGCGCCCAGAAGCACGCCATCGGTGCGGAACGTTGCGCTGAGGCTGTCGCCGGCTTCCCTGTAGCCAAGATGGCCCGCCCCAAGCGCAAAGCCAAGCCGCCCCACCTGATCAAGCCCTATCGGCTGTGCAAAAGCAGAAATCAGATCGGTGGCCACCAATCCATTGGCCGCCTCAAATTCAAGCGAAGTTGTCTCGCCCCAGCCATCAAGGGCAATCGCGGCCCTCTCAAGCGCGAATTGGGCCAAAGTCCCCTCCTCAACGGCGCCTTGGACTGTGCCAAGGCTAAAACGATGCGCAATGGGTGTTGCCGAAAATGCAGTTTGCCCGTCAAAGGTAGTGCTGCGCAGCGCCAAATCACCCGCTTGAATCAACACGCCGCCCAAAGCCTGAAATACCAATTCTTCTGTTTCCGCATCCCAAGTTAGCGTGATGCCATTAGCACTTTGCACCGTTACCTCGGGCAGTGCGGGCAGATCCACCGCCATATCCCGCGCAGGCCAATCTGTGGGGGTCAAAGCGATCACAATCCTCTCAGGCAGTGTGACCACAATATCACCGCCTGCGCTCACAGCAAAAAAAGCTCGGGCCGTTCTTATGCTTGTATCCACGGTCGAATGCGGACCATCCGCCTCAATAATTCGCAGGTTCTCGACCAAAACCTGTGTGCCAATCACTTGAGGCGCGTCAAAGCGGAGCTCATGACCTGCACCTGCTGCGATTTCACGGAACGTCTCAAGCGCCGTGTCAACGGGCGCCAGGCTTTGCGCAACGGCAGGCAAGGATGACAGGACAAAGGCCAAACACAGCGCGCACTGCTGAATATATTTTGAATTCATCTTTGACATTCACAGGCCCAAAGGCGACACCGACAGTATGTCTCAATGTTTCGCCCCCTACTCTTAAGGTCAAGCGCCGATCCATCTGCCCAAGAAATAGAAAGCCCCGCGATCATGTCTAACCTCTTTGAAACAAACCTATCGGGAAAAACCGTTGCAATCACAGGCGCAAGTCGTGGGATTGGGGCAGAAACGGCCAAGCTCTTTGGCCAGTCAGGCGCAAAAGTTGCACTATTGGCGCGCTCAGGGGCGGATCTGAAAAGCGTGGCAGGCTCAATCGGTGAAGCGGCGAGGGCCTATCCATGTGACTTGGGTGAATTATACGAGATTGCACCGATCTTTAACAAGATCAAAGCCGAGCTTGGCCATATTGATATCTTGATCAACAATGGCGCGCTAATTGCGCCCATCGCCCGCATGGGTGAGGCAGATTTGGATGCTTGGGATAATCTGATGCGGGTGAATGTCACAGGGTTATTTGCAACCACACAGGCCTGTTTGCCCGATATGGTGGCGCGCGGCGTAGGCACCGTCATCAATATTTCGTCAGGGGCTGCGAAACATGCATATGAGGGGTGGAGTGCCTATTGTGCGTCAAAGGCGGCTGTGGCGATGCTGACACAAAGCCTTGATTTGGAATATCGTGATGCAGGTATCCGTGCGCTTGGGCTGTCACCGGGGACTGTTGCCACGCAGATGCAACGCGATATTCGGGCAAGTGGGATGAACCCCGTGTCCCAGATTGATTGGGCTGACCATATCGCGCCCCATTGGGTGGCGCGCGCGCTCTTGTGGATGACCACATCCGAAGCGGATGGGCATCTGGGCCAAGATATCAGCCTGCGCGATCCCACTTTGAGGAGCAAATTGGGGCTTGTGTGAGGCGAAAAGGTATTTTGCGATGATCAGGTTAGAGAGTTTCCCAGAGAGCTTGCCCCGAAGCCAAGCACCGCTATGGCGCGTGACGCTTGACCGCCCCGTTAAAGTGAATGCCCTAACCGAAGATATGCTTGCCACCTTGGTCAGCATCGCCAAAGAGGCTCAGGCGCATCCCAATTTGCGCGCGCTTGTTATCACGGGTGCGGGCGAAAAGGTCTTTTGTGCAGGCGCTGATTTAGACGCGGCCCGCGCAGGTCTGGCCAATTCGCCCCTCTGGGAGGAGTTGTCAGGCGCGATTGCCGTGCTGCCCTGCCTGACTATTGCAGCTCTGAATGGCACATTGGCAGGCGGCGCTATGGGCATGGCATTGGCCTGTGATCTGCGCATCAGTGTTGATCACGCCTCATTCTTTTACCCTGTCGCGAAGCTTGGGTTTTTGCCACAGCCCTCAGATCCCAAACGTCTTACGGCGCTAATAGGCCCTGCGCGCACAAAATTACTGCTGCTATCAGGCGCAAAATTTAATGCCAAAGAGGCCCTGTCCTTTGGGCTGATTGACAAGATCGTGCCGCAAGAGGCGCTTTGGCAGGAAGCGCAAAATATGGCCGAAGCCGCGATTTCTGGCAAAGCCGACGTGCTGCGCGCCATCAAGGCAATGATCCCTGACGGCACGGCATGACGGGCGGACGCGACCCTATTACATTGGACGTGATGATCATCGGCGCGGGACCTAGCGCGCTGATGGCTGCCGATTATTTGGCGAACGCCGGGCGGCGGGTTGTCTTGATGGAGGGCAAAGCCTCCCCTGCGCGTAAGTTTCTCATGGCAGGTAAATCAGGGTTAAACCTCACAATGGATGAACCGCTTGAAGCGTTTCTTGCGGCCTATGGGCCATCGGCTGCGCCACTTACGCCGATGATCCGCACCTTTGGCCCCGAGGATGTTATGCGCTTTACCCGCGATACATTAGGGCAACCGATCTTCACAGGCAGCTCAAGGCGTGTGTTCCCCAACGCGATGAAAGCCTCACCAATGCTGCGCGCATGGTTGCAGCGCTTGGGCGGGCAAGGCGTGGAGATTTGGCGCAATTTCACATGGGATGGATGGGGTGCGGACGGGGCGTTTCGGTTTTGCACAGCAGAAGGGCCGCGTGAGATCACAGCCACCACAACACTCTTGGCCCTTGGGGGCGCGAGTTGGCCGAATTTAGGTGGGCGCGGCGAATGGCTTGAATACTTGAGCGCGCGTGGGATTGAGACGGTTCCGTTTCAGCCAATGAATATGGGGTTTCATATCAAATGGTCAGACCACATGCGCCCACATTTTGGTCATCCGCTTAAATCCTTGATCTTGCGCGCGGGCGAAAAATCTGCGGCGGGTGAGATCGTAATCACCGCGAAAGGCATTGAGGGCGGCGGGGTTTATGCCCTCTCGCGCGAGATGCGCGGGGGGGCGATGCTCAGCCTTGACCTCTGTCCAGACCGCAGTCTGGATGATATTGCGGCTCGTCTTGAAAAGGGGGGCAAGCGCAAAGATAGTTTGTCGAATATCCTGCGCAAATCCCTTGGGATAGACAGGGCAAAGCGAGCAGTTTTGTTCGAAATGTGCAAATCTCCACCCAATGCGCCCAACGAATTGGCAAAACGCATCAAAGCCTTGCCTATCCCCCATAGCGGCCCGTTTGGATTGGACCGCGCCATCTCCAGTTCGGGCGGGGTCGCATGGTCCGCGTTAGACGAGACTTTGCAGCTTCGCGCCCTTCCGAATGTCTATTGTATAGGCGAAATGGTCGATTGGGATGCACCCACAGGCGGCTACTTATTGACGGCCTGTTTTGCCACGGGCTTTTGGGCAGCGCGTGCGGCAGCCTAGCGGTTGTTTCGCGGCATCATTGCCAAGCGTATCAGGCTGCGCTCCATCACCGCCAATTGCGGGGCTTGTGAGCTTGAGCGGAGGGTCAAATCTGTCTCGATTAGGCTTTGCAGCGCATCCTCAAGACGGGTGACGCCCCAAACCTGTGCTTGTTTGACCATACGAGCCCTGCGCGGGCCAAAGACACCGGTTTTTGGGGAAAAACCAGCCGCTAGTCCCTGTGGATGGCAGACTGCCGTATGCAAAGCACGAAAATGGCGCAAGGCCGCGATACAAAGCGCAACCGCCGTGACCCCCTGACCACCAAGCCGCGCCATTAGGGCGCCAACACGCTCATGTTCGCCTTCTGCGGCGGCGTGTAAGATTTCGTCAATCTCCGCATCAATCGTGGCAGGCGCCAATGCTGCCACCTCCGCCGAAGAGAGAGAGCTCTCATCGCCCAGTTTATAAAGGGCTAGCTTTTCCAAGAGCTGCCTGAAATCGCCAGGATCAAGCGCGCGGGCGAGGGCGGCCAAGTCACGAGAGGCATCTTGCGCGATTGCAGATAGCCCCGCCTTTTTCAATTCGGCCTCGACCTCAGCCTGACTGGGCGGATCATCATAAACGGCGATACAAAAAGCCGATTTTTGGGTTTCAAACAATTTTCTCAGCGCCGAGCGTGGTGTCAGTTGCCCCGCCGTCACAATGATTTGGGCGTCACCTGCGCCCCATTCGTTTATGGCGCTTGTGATTGCGGCGGCGGCGGCATCTGTTGCATCTTCGACAAAGACGGCGCGCGGGCCTGAAAAGAACCCTGTCGCCTTAATCGCGTCCAAAAGAGCCGCAGGATCACTGCGCAAAGATGCCCCCATCATACGGGTAAGGCGCATTTCGCCTTCGGCATCTGGCCCCAAAAGATTGGCAAGCAGGTCTTGGCGCTTAATTGCCACCCGCATCGCATCTGCCCCATAAATCAGAACGCCCGCCGCCCCTGTATCGGGGCGGGTGATAAACCGCGCCGCCTCTGAGGTGGAAAGCTTCATCGGGTTACATTGCCTCAAATAACGACATTCACAATCCGCCCTGGCACAACAATCAGCTTGCGGGGCGCGCGACCTTCAAGCGCCTTTGCCACAGCCTCATCCGCCAGAACCAATTTTTCAACCTCTTGTTGCGGCATATCTTTCGCAACGGTCAGTTCCGAGCGGCGTTTGCCGTTGATCTGGATGGGTAAGGTGACGGTATCGGACACCAACATCGCCTCATCGGCTTTGGGCCACGGTGCGGTAGCTACCAAACCAGACCCGCCCTGGCGCGCCCAAATATCTTCGGCCAAATGTGGTGTCATTGGTGACATGAGCTGCGCCAAGGTCAGGATAGCCTCACGCTGTGCGGCGGCCGAGGCGCTCGATTTCGCCAAAGTGTTGGTAAAGGCATAAAGTTTGGCGATCGCCGCATTAAAGCCAAAGCTTTCAATGCCGCTTGTCACATCAAAAATGGCGCGATGCATGGCGCGCAGTAGGTCTTGATCGCCTGAGCCTGCCGCATCTTTCGGCATATCCGCGATTTTTTCGCTCAAGGTCCAGACACGGCCCAAATGTTTAAACGCGGCTTCGGCCCCCGCAGCCGTCCATTCCACATCACGCTCGGGCGGGCTGTCAGAGAGGACGAACCAACGCGCGGTATCGGCGCCGTATTGGGCTATGATCGCCACAGGATCGACCACGTTGCGTTTCGATTTCGACATTTTGGCGGAAGGGATGATCTCAACCTCCCGGCCATCCTTGAGGAAACCTTTGCCTTCGCGCAGCTCGACTTCTTCGGGGAAGTGATAGACGGGGCGACCATTTTGATCGCGGGTTTGATAGATCGCATGGGTCACCATGCCTTGGGTGAACAGTGCGTTAAACGGCTCGGCGCATTTTGCTGGCAAATGCCCCGTCTTTTGCATCGCACGCGCGAAGAAGCGCGAATAAAGCAGGTGCAAAATCGCGTGCTCAATCCCGCCGATATATTGATCTACATTCATCCAATATTCGGCTTCGGCCGCATCGGTAGGCGTGGTGGCCCGCGGCGCGGTGAAGCGAGCGTAATACCACGAGCTGTCCACGAATGTGTCCATCGTGTCGGTTTCACGCTGCGCAGGCGCACCGCAAGCAGGGCAGCTGCAGTCGCGCCACGTCGGATGACGATCTAGCGGGTTGCCTGGAATGTCGAAGCTGACATCGCGGGGCAGTTCCACAGGCAGGTTTTCCTTTTTCTCAGGAACAACCCCACAGGCCGCGCAATGCACCACAGGGATTGGACAGCCCCAATAGCGTTGACGGCTTAAACCCCAATCGCGCAATCGGAACTTGGTCACGCCTTGGCCCCAACCCCTCGCCTCAGCGAGATCAATTGCGGCATCCACTGCGGTGTCACCTGTTTGCACCGCCTCGCCTGCAAAGCCGCGAATATAGCGCACACGCTCGGCTTTGGTTGGCACGAAGGCTTCGGCCAAGGGGGCTTCTTCCGCGCCCTCGGCCACAAAAACGGGGGTGATCGGCAGATCGAACTTGCGCGCAAATTCAAAATCGCGCTGGTCATGGGCAGGGCAGCCGAAAATCGCGCCCGTGCCATAATCCATCAAGATGAAATTCGCGATCCAAACAGGCAATTCCCAGGACGGATCAAGCGGGTGGCGCACACGCAGGCCCGTATCACGGCCCTTTTTCTCGGCCTTTTCCAAGGCTTCGGCGGTTGTTCCACCTTTGCGGCAGTCTTGGCAGAATGCGGCAATCTCGGCGTTTTCTGCTTCGAGTGCTTTGGCCAAGGGATGATCGGGGGAGATGCCTACAAAACTAGCCCCCATCAGCGTATCAGGGCGGGTGGTGTAAACATCAATCGTGCTGTGACCATGCGCAGGTGCGGTCAGTTCGAAACCGAATTGTAGCCCGCGGGACTTGCCGATCCAATTCGCTTGCATCAAGCGCACTTTTTCAGGCCAATCGTCTAAATCATCCAGTGCACCAAGCAAATCATCCGCCATCTCGGAGATTTTAAAGAACCACTGTGTCAACTCGCGCCGTTCCACGTCCGCGCCTGAACGCCACCCTTTGCCATCGATGACCTGTTCATTGGCCAGAACCGTCATATCGACTGGATCCCAATTCACAACCGCGTTTTTGCGGTAGACCAAGCCCTGCTCTAGCATATCGAGAAACAGCGCTTGTTGTTGTCCGTAATATTCAGGATCACAGGTGGCAAATTCCCGATCCCAGTCAATCGACAGACCCAAGGGCTTCATCTGGCCGCGCATTGTGTCGATGTTTTGATGTGTCCAATCAGCAGGGTGGCCGCCATTTTCCATCGCGGCATTTTCGGCAGGCATCCCAAAAGCATCCCACCCCATAGGATGCAGCACATTAAATCCAGTGGAGGATTTGAAGCGTGCGATCACATCGCCCATCGTATAATTGCGCACATGGCCTATATGGATGCGCCCCGATGGGTAAGGGAACATCTCAAGCACATAATATTTTTCACACGCAGGATCGCGCTTGGCCTTAAAGATTCCGGCCGCATCCCATGCCTGCTGCCATTTCTGTTCAATCTGGGACGGATCGTAGCGCGACATTGCGAACTCCTGAAACATGGGGCTTTTGGGCCAAACGAGTATAGTCGCGCGCGTGTTTAAGCCGCCCGCTTGAATAGGTCTAGAGGTAAGGCGTGAATTCGCCGCGTGATTACAGCCCCGAATCGCGGATGCGCAATTGGCGCGCACGGGTCAAGATCGCATCTTCAATCTGACGCGTGGTTTCGCGGCTTACAGGACCACCGCGCGTGGCCAGGGCAACTCGCAAAGAGCGCGCGTCCAAAGCAGGATCATTCACTTGGACAGTGGCACGATAGGCTGTGCCACCACCTGGGGGGGTGCCATAGCCAAAATCGATGATGCCGGAGAATGGGTCGGCTGATTCTATCGGAAGGAAATCGAGCACCTCGAGGCTGGCAATCCAAATAAAGCGGTTCACTTCGACCGTTACATTTGGATCATCAACGTTCTCAAACATGTCCCATATGGTCTCTCGACGAGTTTCTTGTTCAGAATTGGCAGGATTTACGATGCCTTGGCCATCATCTGAATTCGCTGGCCCATCAATTAAGCTACATGCGCTTAGGGCAATTAGGGTGAGAGCCAAAAAACCCGATCGTCCTGAGGTCCATACCGTCATTTTACGTTGCCTTTACTAAGATATGGTGCGGCGCAACTATTCAGCTTGTAGGCTATGAAGCGCTGAAAAGCTTATGTATCCCTTGGTAACTGAGCGAAGACTTCGCAGCAATACCTTTGATCCGTTGAATTTTCATAGACCCTTCGGAACAGTGTTGCATCTATGCATCACCGTTTAAGCAAGATTGTCCATAAATGCCTCATTTCGTTGTAATCTCCTCGATAGTCGGCGACTAAACCCAAGTACGTGATGCGGAATGGCCGCATTATGACATTTGTATGACAACTGTAATTGAGGAATAAACCATGAAAAAGGTTCTCCTAGCTACTTCTGCTCTCGTTGCCTCCGCAGGCATCGCATCTGCAGACATCGCTCTTTCAGGCGACGGCCGCATGGGCATCGTCAACACTGAAGCTGCCGGCAACTTGGACAACGAAACCCAGTTCGACAGCCGTATCCGTCTGACTTTCTCGGCATCTGGCACAACTGACGCCGGTATTACATTCGGTGGTTCTGCTCGTGCTGATAACGCCGCTGCCGCATCTACCGGCACAGGTGGCAATGTTTATGTTTCCGGCGACTTCGGCAAAATCACCATGGGTGACATAGGTTCAGCGCATGAATCTGCGACTGGCGACCTGGCAGGTGTTGGCTACACGATGACCAACAACGAAATGACCTATATAGGCGGTGGTGATGACGAAGGCGTTGCATGGTCGTACTCCGTAGACAACCTGACTTTGTATGCCTCCATGGGTCAACCTGGGACAGCCTCTGCAAATAATGAGTCCGGCGTTGGTATAACGTACGCAGTGTCAGGGATCACCCTGGGTCTTGGTATGGCAGATGATGGCGCAACAGAAGAAACTTCTGCCTCGATCCGCGCGACCGTTGGTGGCATTGGTATCACTGCAATCGTTCTTGACCGTGACAACGACACTTCTGTTTCTGGTGAATCTGGTTTGTCATTGTCCTACGCTGTAGACAGCAATCTTTCTGTAGCGGCGTTCACTCGCTCTCTTGAAAATGTTGGCGCAGCTGACAGCGACTACACAGGCGTTGGCTTCTCCATGAACCTCGGCGGTGGTGCCACACTTGCTGGCGGCTACGTCCAAGGCGGTGGTGACGGCGCTTCGTTGGACAAAATGGACCTCGGTCTGAAGTTCGCATTCTAATCCTAACGGATTATTTGCTAGGGAAAGAGCGGGCATAGGCTCGCTCTTTTCTTTTTATGAACGTCCTTTTGAATGGAAATGTCCTTAAAAATGCGCCTTAATCTAACGATCAGTTTTGCAGCGCTTATGATCGCCTCTAGCATCGCAGGCGCTGATACTACTGTACTTGGTGCTGTGCGTGATATTCATCGCGGCGGCTATGGCGGGGTAATTGAGTATCATTGGACGGACACCTTAGCTACAAAGCCTGAATTTTCTGTAGGTTGGGCCGGGGCAGTACACAATGAATCTGACGATGATAGCTGGATCGGATTTGGTGTTAGTGGTGAGTACTCACTCAGCGATAGAATGTTTCTCGAAGGCAGCTTCATGCCGGGATACTACAGCCAGGGAGCTACAGACTTAGGCGGCAACTTGCACTTTCGTTCTACACTTGGCGTTGGAATGAATATTTCGGATAACTATGCAATTTCATTTGCACTGAGCCACTGGTCGAACGGCAGTATCGAGAGATGGAACCCGGGTACTGACATGGCCATGATCCGTCTATCGATCCGACACTAACCCAACGAAAATTCGAGTCCCATTCGTCACACGCTTGCGCTATACGCGCATCCATGTCTGAACTGCACACATATATCGGCCTTCCTTTCATGAAAATGCACGGGCTTGGCAATGATTTCGTCGTCATGGACGCGCGCAAGCGCGAGGTCACCGTGACGGCGGATTTGGCGTGCGCGCTGGCGGATCGTCATCGTGGTGTGGGTTTTGACCAATTGGCCTTGATCCAAAACGATCACGAGGCGGATTTGGCACTGACATTTTACAATGCCGATGGATCACTCTCTGCCACCTGTGGCAATGCCACACGCTGCATCGCGGCTTATGAAATGGCCGCACAGGGCCTTGATCAGATCCGCCTGCGCACAGAACGTGGAGTTCTGATTGCGCAGGATCGCGGCCATGGCCTGACCGCTGTTAATATGGGCCCTCCGTTGTTGGAGTGGCAGGATATCCCTTTAGCCGAAGCGATGGACACGCTGCATCTGCCTCTCGAAGGTGATCCTGTTGGAACAGGCATGGGCAACCCTCATTGCAGCTTCTTTGTTGAAGATGCCGAAGCGGTGGATTTGTCCGCCCGCGGCCCAGAAGTCGAACATCATCCGCTGTTCCCAGCGCGCACCAATGTGCAATTCGCCTCACTCCTTGGACCAGACCATCTCAGGATGCGGGTTTGGGAACGAGGAACAGGCATCACCCTCGCCTCTGGCTCATCCTCTTGCGCGGTGGCGGTTGCCGCGGCGCGGCGGGGTCTGACAGGTCGGGCGGTGAAACTGACCCTTGATGGCGGTGATATTTGGATTGAGTGGCGCGAGGATGGCGTTTGGATGACAGGGCCAACGGCCCATGTGTTCACCGCTGAATTGACCACAGATTTCATAAGTCGCCTGCAAAATCCATGACAAAGCCATCTGAATTTCGAACGCTTGGGTGTCGGCTCAATGCCTATGAGACTGAAGCGATGACCGATATGGCCACCGCGGCGGGCCTCAGGGACGCGGTGATCATCAACACCTGTGCCGTAACGGCCGAGGCCGTGCGCAAAGCGCGTCAAGAAATCCGCAAAGTTAAACGCGACAATCCAAGCGCGCGCATTGTGGTAACAGGCTGCGCCGCGCAGACCGAGCCCGAAACTTTTGCCACAATGGGCGAAGTTGACCTGGTCATTGGCAATCGCGAAAAGATGGAGCCTGCAACATGGGCCAAGCTTAGCGACCCTGATTTCATCGGCCAAACCGAAAAGGTCATGGTGGATGACATCATGTCTGTGCGCGAAACAGCAGAGCATCTGATTGATGGCTTTGGCGCCCGCGCGCGCGCCTATGTGCAGGTGCAAAATGGCTGTGATCATCGCTGCACCTTTTGCATCATCCCATTTGGGCGCGGTAATTCACGCTCCGTGCCTGCCGGTGTGGTGGTGGATCAAGTCAAACGCTTGGTCGACCGCGGCTATTTAGAGGTGGTTCTCACAGGGGTTGATCTGACCTCATGGGGAGCGGATCTCCCGCAAGCCCCCCATTTGGGCGATTTGGTTATGCGTATCCTGAAACTTGTTCCCGATCTGGCGCGTCTGCGGATTTCCTCCATCGACTCCATCGAAGCTGATCCGATGCTGATGGAGGCCATCGCAAACGAACCTCGCCTGATGCCTCATCTGCATCTCAGCCTTCAACATGGTGATAATTTGATCCTCAAGCGTATGAAACGCCGCCATGAGCGCGAGGATGCCATTACCTTTTGCGAGGAGGCGCGCCGCCTGCGACCTGAGATCAAATTTGGCGCAGATATCATCGCGGGCTTCCCAACCGAAACTGAGGCACATTTCGAAAATTCTCTCAAATTGGTTGAGGAGTGCGGGCTAACCTGGCTCCACGTGTTTCCGTTCTCACCGCGCAAAGGCACGCCAGCGGCACGGATGCCACAATTGCAAAGCGCCACAATCAAAGGCCGCGCGGCACGACTGCGCGCCACAGGGGATCGCGCCCTCACCCAACATTTATTGGGCGAGATTGGCAAAACCCATCAGATTTTGATGGAAAATCCCCATCTTGGCCGCACCGAAGACTTCACTGAGGTCAGCCTCAATGTGGCGCAAGAAACAGGGCAGATCATTACCGCCACAATTTCAGGCCATAAAGACGGACGGCTTTTAGCCTAGCTTGATTCCGCCAAAAGCGCCTCGAAAAAAGCAAATGCCTCGGGGCTGTCCCAATGGGCATCTCCCATCAGCCGGGCAATCTCGCGCCCTTGGGGATCAATCACCAGCGTAATCGGCAGGCCCATCACCGACATTTGGCGCGCGATCTGTTGGTTGATGTCACGATACATCGACAGATTTTCTACGCCAATTTCCTCAAAAAATCTGCGGATCGCCTGCGGGGAATTGCGCCCCGTGGCGAGCGTGACCACTTCAAACTGATCTGAGCCAAACTGACGTTGCAATGCCTCAAGGCTTGGCATCTCCTCGCGGCAGGGCGCGCACCAAGTGGCCCAAAAATTGAGAACCACATATTTCCCGCGATACTCGCTCAAACGCCCTTCAACTTCGTCCTCATCGACAAAAGGCAAATCCGAAACAGGCACAGGTTCAGAGGCAATCACAAGCCCGCGCATATCCCCATCACGAGGAAGCTGCGAAAGGTCTTGCGCAAAGGCGGCATTTGCACAGAAACACAAGGCAATGTAGAGCAGGGCAATGATACGGCGCGGGAGCATCGTAGCGGCATCCTTTCTTTGATCGGCGGATAAACAGAACATGGCACAGAAATCTTCAAACGCAATGTGGGGCGGTCGCTTCGCCGCAGGGCCAAATGCTTTGATGGAAGCGATTAACGCATCCATCGGATTTGACCAAAGGCTCGGCGCGCAAGATGTAACTGGCTCGCGCGCCCATGCTGCCATGCTCGCCGCCCAAGGCATTATAAGCAGTAAAGATGCCGAGGCGATCAGGGAGGGCCTGCTCACGATCTTGTCAGAAATTGAGAGCGGCACATTCAAATTTTCGACCGCGCTTGAGGATATTCACATGAATATCGAAGCGCGGCTTAAAACCCTGATTGGTGAGCCTGCAGGACGTCTTCACACGGCGCGGTCGCGTAATGATCAGGTGGCGACCGATTTTCGCCTATGGGTGCGGGATCAGATGGATGCGGCCATTGAGGGGCTCCAAGCCTTGATCCGCGCGGCATTGGCACAAGCCGAAGCGGGCGCTGATTGGGTGATGCCTGGCTTTACCCATCTTCAAACCGCGCAGCCCGTAACATGGGGCCACCATATGATGGCCTATGTCGAGATGTTCGCTCGCGATTTATCGCGCTTTCAAGATGCGCGCACACGGATGAATGAGTGCCCGCTTGGTGCGGCCGCCCTTGCAGGCACATCTTTCCCAATTGACCGCCACATGACTGCAGAAGCTCTAGATTTCGATCGGCCCATGGCAAATTCCTTGGATGCGGTTTCAGATCGCGACTTCGCCCTAGACTATCTCGGGGCTGCCTCCATTTGCGCGATGCATTTGTCGCGCTTTGCTGAGGAATTGGTGATCTGGTCTTCGGCACAATTCCGCTTTGTGACCCTGTCGGATCGGTTTTCAACAGGCTCTTCCATCATGCCACAAAAGAAAAACCCTGATGCGGCGGAATTGATCCGCGCCAAAATTGGGCGGATCATGGGGGCGAATGTGGCCTTAATGACAGTTATGAAGGGTCTGCCCTTGGCCTATTCGAAGGATATGCAGGAAGACAAAGAGCAGGTCTTTGATGCCGCCGATAACCTCATGATCGCAATGGCCGCGATGGCGGGGATGCTTGATGACATGAGCGCTAATCAAGACGCACTAGAGCGCGCTGCCGCATCGGGCTTTTCAACCGCAACTGATCTCGCCGATTGGTTAGTGCGCGAATTAGACCTGCCGTTCCGTGAAGCGCATCATGTAACAGGTTCGCTTGTCAAAATGGCCGAAGATCGGGGCTGTGATTTACCTGATCTCAGCCTTGCCGATATGCAAACAGTGCAATCCAACATCACCGCGGCAGTGTTCGATGTTTTGGGGGTTCACAACTCGGTTGCCTCGCGCCAATCCTATGGCGGCACCGCACCCGATCAAGTGCGCCTGCAAATTGCACGATGGAAAGAAAGGTTGGCGTGATGAGGCGCTCTTTTGCATCATTGATTAAACTGGGGCTTTTGGCCCTAACTTTGGGTGGAACATTGGCCGCCTGCGGCGCAGATGGCCCACCTGAGCCGCCAAGCGAAAACGCAGCGACCTACTAAGCCTGCGTGGCGTTTGGGTTATTTTCTGGCACCGTGTATGGCTTTATGTGTCTTGCCCGTTGAAACTAGGGCGAAGAGCCCCTAACGTTTGGGGTCAGACTACTAAATTAAAGACGTTTGACTATTCCAATACCTAAGTTTGAGGCCCCGAGTTCCAATGGAAAAAATACCAATGACCCCGACAGGGTATAGCGCCCTTGATGCCGAGCTAAAGCATCTGCGTAGTGTTGAGCGCCCTTCTGTCATTCAGGCGATTGCAGAGGCGCGCGAGCATGGGGATTTGTCGGAGAATGCCGAATATCACTCGGCCCGCGAAAAACAGTCCTTCATCGAAGGCCGCATCAAGGAATTAGAGGGGATTTTGGGCCTTGCGCAGGTCATCGACCCCAAAACCTTATCTGGCCCAATTAAATTCGGGGCCACGGTTGTGTTGATTGATGAGGATACTGAGGAAGAAAAAACCTACCAAATTGTCGGCGAATATGAGGCCGATATCGAAAAAGGTTTGCTCAATATCAAATCGCCCTTGGCCCGCGCTTTGATCGGTAAAGATGAAGGCGATAGTGTAGAGGTCAAAACGCCCGGTGGCAGCAAGGATTACGAAATCACAAAGGTGACCTACGTGTGATGATCCTCGCAGCATTGCCTCACCCTAGATTGACGCTTGCGCATCGCTTCACGCGGTACAAGCACACTTGGATGGGGCGTGTGACTGGGATTTTTGACTAACGCCCCAAGGTCGCATGGATAGCGGCACGCAATAACGCCTCATAGCCTGCACCCAAAACACCGCCCTCCTCAGCATCACCATCGGCAAGCATTTTTGCAAGATCATCAGGTGCCAACGCGGCCAAACCCGCTGCAAGCACTCGCACCTGTGCAGCGTCTGGGATTTCACCCGCTTGAGCATAATGTGCAATCTCTTTCGCCATCAACGATGGCCAACATTCTGCCAACACAATAGGCCGCTCGATCGCTTCATAAGGCGCCATGGCAAGCGCCGGGCCAAACCGCCCACGCAAGGAATGCAATCTTGCTATTCCGAGGATCGCCTGTGATCCCACAGATCCCATGGTATAAAGCTTCCACCCCGGCTGCATTTTGCCATAGGCCAATTCAACTTTGCGCCGTTCTGGCAGATTATGCCCATAACGCAGATCGCGTACGGGAAGATCGGGGCAGGCCTGTGTTTTCGGCACGCACCAAAAGGGGCCAACCCCTGGAAAACGGCGGTTAAGCGCGCGGGCCACATCGAACCGGTTATTCGCATTATCAGGCCCATCCTCAACCATCTGTGCAAAAAGCGGCCAAACCGATAGCGCATCGGCCTTTCCTGTAAGATGCCGCGCAAAGCCCGCAGGATAGGCGAAGGAAAAGTCAAAGGTCGCCAAGATACGTTCATCCCGCGCAAGGGTGTCTGTCATCACTTGCTCAAGCACGGCGATCGCATCGGCGCGCGTGCGATGATAGGTTACCTGTGGCGAGGCACCATATGCAGAGTGGGCCATGAAAATCGCGTCCTTCGTGGGGGCTTTGGGGCTTGGGGTGGCTCGTGCCGACCAATCGACCACCAAGATATGATCAAAGCGTCCCGCACTCATAAGACCATCTCAGCGGCCTGTTCCAAATCGGCCTTTGTATTGATGTTGAAAAACGCCTGTTCAGGTGCATCGAGAGGGGCAGAAACCCCGCCCAATCGCGCCATGACATCGCGCATTTTGCGGCCACCACCGCGCAATTCTGCCGCCAATGGATCGGCCAAATCCACATGCCACAGCGCAAATGTTGGGTGTATTCCCCCGCTTTGATCCTCGGTGAAAACCAATGCGTCATGCCCTTGTACAGCGCATAATTTCTCCACGATATCGCTTGGAAAAAACGGGCTGTCAGAGGCAAAGCTCATCACCCGCTGCGCCCCACGTATCTTGGCTGCGCGCAATGCCGCCAAAACGCCGCAAAGTGGCCCCATCGCGGCAAATGCGCCATCAGCAACCACATCAAGCCCAAGATCAGCATAAAGCGCGGGGTCGCCATTGGCGGAGAGGATCAAATGATCCACCTGCGGGCGGGCGCGGGCAATAACATGCGCATAGAGGCTTTGGCCCCGCAGCAACAGCCGTCCCTTGTCTTGCCCGCCCATACGGCGCGCTTCCCCGCCTGCCAAGATCACGCCACAGATCATTGCTTTGCCCTTATCCATCCGCGCAGATTGCATCCTTCGCTCATCAAGGCTAGATCGCATGGGCAGAAACGACAATGGTGCAAGATGCGCAAAACCCCTTCAGACTCGGCCTATCTCTCTGGGATCATTGGTGGATTGCCGTTCCTGCTGGTGCTCCTACCTTTTGGTCTGTTATTCGGGGTTCTTGGCACACAGGCGGGTATGCCCCTCTCGCAAGTGATAGGATTTTCTTTCCTTGTCATTGCGGGTTCGGCCCAATTCACCGCGCTGCAGCTGATGACGGAAAATGCACCCGTTTTGGTGGTTTTGGCCTCTGCTTTGGCTGTCAACTTGCGCATGGCGATGTATTCGGCCTCGATCACCCTACATTTGGGGGCCGCGCCTTTGTGGCAGCGCGCCCTATTATCCTACGTGTTGGTCGACCAAACCTATGCAATGGCCATACAAACCTATGAGGCACAGCCTGAGCGCTCAGTCAGATGGAAAGTGGTCTATTTCTTCGGACTTGCGACCCCGATTTGTCCCCTGTGGTATGGCGCGACCTATGCAGGTGCAGTCTTAGGGACAACCATTCCACGTGAATTTGCGCTCGATTTCGCAGTTCCGATCACCTTTCTTGCATTGGTGGCCCCCGCCTTGCGCACACTTGCGCATATCGCGGCGGCAATGACCTCGGTGATTATGGCGGTCTTACTAAATTGGATGCCCTATAACCTTTGGTTGATGGTGGCAGGGATCACCGCAATGATCGTTGGCGCAGAAGTGGAACGGCGCGTGAGTCTTGCAAAGGCGAACCTGACATGAACGCCTATTCTGAAACCATGGTCTGGCTGATCATCGCTGCGCTTGGCTGCGGCACCTATCTGGTGCGGCTGTCCTTTTTGGGAATTTTGGGCAACCGCGATCTGCCAGAATGGGTCTTGCGCCATTTGCGCTATACGCCGGTGGCGATCCTGCCCGCATTGATCACGCCGTTGGTGCTATGGCCGCAAGCCACAGGCGGCGCGCTAGATGCCCCGCGTCTGAGTGCGGCAATCGTGGCATTGAGCGTGGGGATCTGGCGCAAAAACGCCATCGCGGCTGTCTTTGCGGGCATGGCCACACTGTATGGTGTGGGGTACGTCTTCGGCTAAATCGGCAACGCAGTGGTTGAAAATACGTTTTTCAGAGCAAAACTGGATTGCATCTTCAACACCCCTGGCAAACAGACCAGATATTGGCGATGAACGCGGGCGAAATCTTCGCTGTCGCGTGCCACGACCTTTAGAAGATAATCAGCGCTGCCTGCCATAAGATGGCATTCCAACACATCTGGAACCCGCTTAACGGCCTGCTCGAAGGCCTGCAAAACCTCGTCCGCCTGTCCGGACAGGCTGATTTCCACATAGACGGTTGTCATTCGACCAATTGCGCGGTGATCCACCAAGGCGACATAATCTCGGATGATTCCCTCTTGCTCCAAACGCGTGATCCGCCGATGACAGGATGAAGCGGACAAGTTCACCTGTTCGGATAGCTCCGCATTGGTGATGCGGCCGTTCTTTTGCAAAACTTCCAAGATCTTGCGATCCGTGATGTCCAACTCAAAACCCATATCATCTCTCGCTAAAACGGCATACGCCCCGCCATAGTGACGGGGGCGCATGCTTTATTCGTGCTTACTTCTCGGCCAGAGCATCACGGATTTCAATCAGAATGTCCAACTCGCTTGGACCTGCGGGGGCTGAAGCGGCCTCTTCTTTCTCTGCTTCTGTCATCGATTTGATGCGGTTGACCAAACGCACCAGCATGAAAACCACAAAAGCTACGATCAAGAAATTGATGACCGCCATAACAAATTTCCCAATCGCAAAAACGGGCGCGCCTGCTTCGAACGCCACGGCAAGCGAGGCATATTCATTTCCGTCCAAGGCGTAGAACCAACCCGAGAAATCAATCCCGCCCGTAAAAATAGCGATCAATGGATTGATCAAGTCGCCCACGAGTGAAGTCACAATCGCGGTAAAGGCTGCCCCGATAATAATCCCCACAGCCATATCCATGACATTGCCACGGGCAATGAAGCTTTTGAATTCTGCAAACATATCTTTCCTCTTCTTAGGCGCAGAGCGCCCTCTCCGTTTTTGAACCCAACATGCCGCTGCATAAGCTTACGGCAGATAGGATCAGATTAGGGACAGCGGTGCAGATGGAACAATGGAGTTTATGCATAGTTTCAAAGAATTCCAAAAGCTGCGCGCTGCCCGCCACTGGCAATCGGATGCTCAGCCATAGATGGCCCAAATGCGCTTGCGCGCTCCGCGAAGATGCGGGACAAGCTGAGGTATGAGCAGCAGCGATCACATACCAAAGGCGGCATTATATTTGGGCTTGGCGGGGGTTTTGCCCTTTGCCTATGCTGCGCTGTGCTTTGTCATCCCCTCCGCCACCCCCCTCGGCGACTGGCTTCTGCCGAATTTCGCACCCGATATGCTACTGCGCAATTATGGGATCGTGATCCTGTGTTTTATGGCGGGGGTCATATGGGGCTTTGCTGTGCATGCGCCATCACCGCAGATGATGGGATATAGTCTTACGGCATCAACGATACCCGCATTGGTGACGTTTTTCCTTGGATTTGGCCCAACCCATCAGGCTTTGCCAATCCTTATCATGGGGTTCTTGGCGCTTTTACCCCTTGATACATGGGCGATGCGTGCGGGCCTTGCACCGAACTGGTGGCTGCGGTTGCGCGGGCTTTTGAGCAGTCTTGTCATTTTGTGCCTAACACTGGGCGTCCTCTATGCCTGAGCTGTTCGCCTATACGGATGGGGCCTGTTCAGGCAACCCTGGCCCTGGTGGATGGGGTGCGCTGCTGCAAGCCAAGACTGGCGATGCCGTTGTCAAAGAACGCGAGCTCAAAGGCGGTGAGGCAGACACCACCAATAACAGGATGGAGCTTTTGGCTGCAATTAACGCACTTGAGGCGCTTGAGCGTCCAAGCACGATCACCGTGGTGACAGACAGCGCATATGTCAAAGGCGGCATCACCGAATGGCTGCGCAGTTGGAAACGCAATAATTGGCGCACCGCCACAAAAAAGCCTGTCAAAAACGAAGACCTTTGGCGGCGTTTGGATGAGGCGGCAGCGCGCCATCATGTAACGTGGAAATGGGTCAAAGGCCATGCAGGCCATCCCGAGAACGAACGCGTGGATGCCTTGGCCCGTGCGGGCATGGCCCCCTTCAAATAATCACAAGCCTAAAATTGTCCCTACTGGCAGATCTGTGCCACGCAAGAAATCGGCAGCGGCCATGCGCGGCTTTCCCTCAGGTTGCAGTTCGGTGATCTCAACCGCGCCCGTGCCACACGCGATTGTCAAGCCATCAATGACTGACCCGGCGGCAGCCCCATCGGGCCACGCCTTCGCCCTTCGGCAGGCAAGGAATTTCAACCGCCGCCCCGAATGCGTTGTCCATGCACCAGGAAAGGGTGAAAGGCCACGAATTTGGCGATCAATCTCTTCGGCATCGTTCGACCAGTCTATGGCAGCCTCCACCTTGTCGATCTTTTCGGCATAGGTCACGCCCTCTTGCGGCTGCGGAACAGGGGTGAGACTGTCGAAATCGGCAAGCGCGGCAACAACCGCCTCAGCGCCAAGCTGCGAAAGTCGATCATGCAGCGCAGCGGTGGTGTCTTCCGCGCCGATTAACAGGGTGCGGGTCAATAAAACTGGCCCCGTATCAAGCCCCGCCTCCATTTGCATAATGGAAATGCCTGTCTCATCATCCCCCGCCATAATCGCACGATGAATAGGGGCCGCGCCACGCCAACGCGGCAAGAGCGAAGCATGGATATTCACACAGCCCAAGCGCGGCGCATCAAGCACCGCCTGAGGCAAGATCAAACCATAAGCCACAACCACGGCAATATCGGCAGCCCATGCTGTGAATTCGGCCTTTGCCTCGGCATTGCGTAAGGTTTCGGGATGGCGCACTGGCACGTGCAGATCTTCGGCCAAGGCCTGAACAGGGGTCGCTCGGGGCTTCTTGCCGCGCCCTGCAGGACGGGGCGGCTGACAATAGACGGCGGCAATCTCATGCCCGGCCGCGATCAAGGCGCGCAAAGGCGCACAAGAAAATTCGGGCGAGCCCATGAAAACAATGCGCAAAGCTACACCTTATCGCGCGCGATATCGCGCTTAAGCTTTTGCATCTTTCGGGTGATCAGTTGCCGCTTCAAGGGCTTGAGATAGTCGATAAAGAGAACCCCATCGAGGTGGTCAATCTCATGTTGTACGCAAGTGGCCCAAAGCCCCGTAAACGTCTCGCGCTGTAAAACGCCATCACGATCCAACCATTCCACTGTCACATCACGCGGACGCTCGACATCAGCATAAACATCTGGGATCGACAAACAGCCTTCCTCGTGGATGTTTTTTTCGTCCGAGGATTCCACGATCTTGGGGTTGAACATCGCGGTCGGGCGGGGTGTTGCCCCTTCCTCTTTGACGCAATCCATCACGATCACGCGCTGATCAATCCCGATTTGTGGCGCAGCCAGACCAATACCGGGAGCGTAATACATCGTCTTGAGCATATCATCTGCGAGAGCGCGCAACTCATCCGAGAGGTCAGGTACATCTTGTGCGACCTTTTTCAGACGAGGATCAGGATGGACTAATATCGGGTAGATCATAGCCTGTGGCATAAGCGGATTCTGCGGCTCGCGCAACCAGCGCGACTTGGATTTGCTCAGGGCAATTGCGCCTGATAAGGTAGCTGGAGAAATCAAATCCTTGCGGAATTTTTGTTTCAAAATAAAGGTTATTTAAAGTATTTTATTCTAATTAATTTTATAAATTAGGAACATATGTCCATTTATATCATAAATGACAGAACGCACAGAATATGCCGCTAGAGAATGGATAACACGGATGAACTTTGATGAAATCATTAATCGCCAGGGCACCCATTCGGAGAAATGGGATATGATGTCGTCAATTTACGGGATTGGACCAGAAGATGGGCTGTCCATGTGGGTGGCAGATATGGATTTCCGCCCCCCAAAAGCGGTGCAAACCGCGCTGCAAAACATGCTAGATCATGGCATTTACGGCTATTATGGCGATCAGCGCGCGTATCGCACCGCAATTGGATGGTGGATGGAAAATCGCCACGGCTGGAACATTGAACCTGACTGGATCTTCACCACCCATGGTCTGGTAAACGGCACGGCGCTCTGCGTAGATACCTATACGCAAGAGGGTGATGGCGTGGTTCTCATGACACCCGTCTATCATGCCTTTGCCCGCGTGATCCGTACCGCCAATCGTCAGGTTGTAGAATGCCCACTTGCACTAGTTGAGGGCAAATATCACCTCGACATCACTACATGGGATGCTGCGATGACAGGGCGCGAGAAAATGTTGGTCCTCTGCTCTCCTCATAATCCAGGTGGCAGAGTTTGGACTGTCGAAGAACTTCAGGCAATCGCAGATTTCGCACGTAGACATGATCTGATCTTGGTCTCAGATGAAATCCATCATGACCTGATCATGCCAGGCAATACCCATACCCCTATGGCGAAAATTGATGGGGTCATGGATCGTTTGGTGATGATGACTGCGACCACCAAGACGTTTAATATTGCGGGTGGCCATTCGGGCAATGTGATTATCCCTGACAGGGATCTGCGCAAACGTTTTACCGCGCGCATTGGCGCTTTGGGGATATCGGCAAATTCCTTTGGCCTTGCGATGGCCGAAGCGGCTTATAGCCCCGAAGGCGCAGAATGGGTCGATGCGCTTTGCGCCTATCTTGCAAAAAATGCGGAAACATTTATTGCAGGCATCGCTAAAATCCCAGGCGTAAAGCCAATGAAATTAGAAGCTACCTATTTGTCATGGGTCGATTTTTCGGGAACCGGAATGGGCCATGAAGAAGTCATAACCCGTGTGGAACGGGACGCGCGGATCGCCACCAATTACGGGTCAAGCTTCGGCTTGGGTGGCGCTCCATTCCTGCGATTTAATCTCGGCATGCCCCATTTGCTGATTGAAGAGGCGGTTTCGCGAATGCAAAAGGCTTTTGCTGATTTACAATAATCAAGCTGTGCGGACCGCACGCCCTCGCGAAAAGCGTATATGCAGCAAATATGTGGCCAATGAGGCCACCACGATAGAACCACCCACCATCATCAATGGGGTCGGCGCCTCACCCACCCCAACCCATACAAGTATAGGTCCGAGCACGGTTTCTAGCAGCATCAAAAGGCTGACATTAGCCGATGCTGTATACCGGTTTGCCAGTATAAGAAGGAAAAAACTAGCTGGCAAAATCACGGCACCTGTTACCAAGATCAAAATCATATTAAAGCTGCTTGCCCCACTGGGCACGCCAAAGGTCCATCCCACCATACCCGATAAGAAAGCTCCAAGGCCCATACCCAACAAAATAGGCAATTGATGGTGCTTGCGGATCAGAACGAAAGTCATGGCCAGAAAGCCGCCCATAGAGAGACCCATCAAGCCGCCCCAAAGCGTCGCTAAATCGAAAGGCGGGCCTGCATCGGATTTGCCGAATATTGCCAGTGCAATCCCAATAAGAACCGCCCCAATCGTAGCCCAAGTGGCGCGGGTCGTGGGCTCGCCCAACATCAGATGTGACAACACGGCTGAGAAAATCGGGACTGTTGCAACGCCCATCAACACCACAGTTACAGGGGCCACCGCGATTGCTACGCTGAATAGCGCTCCATTAAGGGCCTGACACAAAACCAACAAAGTGCCTGCGCCCGAGGCAAGGGCCAACGCTTCAACGAAGTGACGCCCACGCGCTGCAATCAGCCAAGCCGCAATCAGCACCAAACCCATCGCCGTGCCGCGCCAGCCCAACATCTCGAACCCGCCCATACCAGACAAGCGCATAAGCAGCGTATCAGGCGCGATAATCAACGCGCCCGTTAGTGCAAGCAATAAGCCATACGCAGGATGCTGTTTCATAGGTGGCTCCACAAAATTTTCACTTCGCCGCTATAGGCCTGATCGGGGTCATCGGCAACGGCACGGGGTTAAACGGGGTCTGATTTCCAGAAATTTCTATTTTGCCGCAGTGCAGCACTTGCGAAAATCGGCGTAATATCATACCCAAAGATCAACAAAAAAAGAAACTTCCTTGCGCGATCCTAGCGTATCATCCGCCGAAGGAACATCAGATGAGCTTCCGCCTCCAGCCCCAACCTGTGGCCCGCCTAAACCGTTGTCAGCTTTTCGGGCCTGGCTCGAATGTGAAACTTTTTGAGAAAATGGCGGCTTCAGCGGCGGATGTAATCAACTTGGATCTCGAAGATTCCGTTTCCCCCAGTGACAAAGACGCGGCCCGTGCGAATGTGATCGAGGCCATCGGCGCAGTTGATTGGGGCAAAAAGATCCTCAGCGTGCGGATCAACGGACTGGATACGCCCTATTGGTATCGTGATGTCGTTGATTTAATAGAAAATGCGTCCGAACGACTGGATCAGATCATGATCCCCAAAGTGGGCAATGCCTCTGATATCTATGCGGTCGATGCACTTGTTTCTGCGATTGAAGCCGCCAAAGGCCGCCAAAAGCGGATCAATTTCGAGGTAATTATCGAATCTGCGGCAGGTATTGCCCATGTCGAAGAAATCGCCGCCGCATCGCCCCGCCTTGTCTCGATGAGCCTAGGGGCCGCAGATTTTGCAGCCTCAATGGGCATGCAAACCACGGGCATCGGTGGCACACAGGAAAATTATTATATGCTGCACGATAGGGCGCGGCATTATTCTGATCCATGGCATTGGGCGCAGACTGCGATTGTCGCTGCCTGCCGCACGCATGGTGTCTTGCCAGTAGATGGGCCATTTGGCGATTTCTCGGATGATGAAGGATATCGCGCGCAGGCCTGCCGGTCGGCCACTTTGGGCATGGTCGGAAAATGGGCCATCCATCCCAAACAAATCGCACTCGCCAATGAGGTGTTCACCCCATCCGAGGCCGCGGTGACCGAGGCGCAGGAAATTCTGGCCGCCATGGACGACGCTAAGCGCAGCGGCGCGGGGGCGACAGTCTATAAGGGCCGCTTGGTCGATATCGCCTCGATCAAACAAGCTGAGGTGATTGTCAAACAAGCACAGATGATCGCTCAAGGCTAATCAAGCGCGCTTGTTCGTTGCATCTTTGGTCAGGCTTAGCCATATAAGCATAAGCCAGTAACGACCCATGCCGCAGATGCGGCCATGCCCTGCGGAGGTGTGATGAACTATCTCGATTTCGAAAAACCCTTGGCCGAGATTGAAGGCAAGGCAGAAGAGTTGCGTGCAATGGCGCGTGGCAATTCTGAAATGGATGTCGAGGCAGAGGCAAAAGCGCTGGATAAAAAGGCGCACGATATCCTTAAGGATCTCTATAAAAACCTCACCCCTTGGCGCAAATGCCAAGTAGCACGTCACCCCGACAGACCACATTGCCGCGATTACATCAACGCGCTGTTCACCGAATATACCCCGCTTGCAGGGGATCGGAACTTTGCCGATGACCACGCCGTGATGGGTGGGATTGCACGATTCAATGATCGCCCTGTTGTTGTGATTGGCCACGAAAAGGGCAATGATACCAAATCCCGCATTGAACATAACTTTGGCATGGCGCGGCCCGAAGGCTATCGCAAAGCCGTGCGTTTGATGGATATGGCTGATCGATTTGGCCTGCCTGTCGTAACCCTTGTCGATACACCTGGCGCCTATCCTGGAAAGGGTGCTGAGGAACGCGGCCAATCTGAGGCAATTGCGCGGTCAACGCAGAAATGCCTCCAAATTGGTGTACCTTTGATCAGCGTTATCATTGGCGAAGGTGGATCAGGCGGCGCCGTGGCCTTTGCCACCGCAGATCATCTCGCCATGTTGGAACATTCGATTTACTCGGTCATCAGCCCTGAGGGCTGTGCCTCAATCCTTTGGAAAGATGCCGAACGGATGCGCGAAGCAGCGGAGGCCTTGCGCCTAACTGCGCAGGATTTGCAAAAATTGAGCGTCTGCGACCGCATCATCCCTGAACCTATGGGCGGCGCACAGCGCAATAAGGCGGCAACCATCGCTGAAGTTGGTCAGGCCATCGAGGCGATGCTTGCTGCAACAATAGGCATGGATCGCAAAAAGCTAATTGCCGCACGGCGGAAGAAATATCTTGATTTGGGCTCGAAGGGCTTAGCAGCTTAAAGCCCTGTTTCGTCCATCAACGCATCTGACGCGGCCTCAATCTCGCGCTCCAGATGCGCCATCACCTGCTGTACATCTTGCCCAGCGGGGATCGGCGGTAAAAACTCAACCACCGCAAGACCGGGTTTCCGCGCAATGCCGATGCGAGGCCAGAACAGGCCCACATTGGTGGCCGCCGGCACACATGGCATTTTTGTGCGTTCGACCAACACGCCCACCCCAACCTTATAGAGCTTACTGACACGTGGGGCCACGCGGGTGCCTTGCGGGAATATAATCAACTGCCCCTCATCTCCCATGCCCGTCAACACACCATCAACCATAGCTTGAATTGCCTGTCCCCGTTTGCCACGGTCAACCGCAACACAGCCAAGCCGCGCTGCATACCAGCCCAAAAAAGGCGCATTTTTCAAGGATTTCTTCATGATAAATCGCGGGCGCGGAAGCACCGAAGTTAGGATGATAATATCAAAAAAACTTTGATGCTTTGAGGCCACAATCACCTCGCCCTGAGGCACATCCCCCCGCACCTCTGAACGCAAACCAACCAACAGGGCGGCCGTCCACCGCACATAGCGCGCATAAAACCGCGCGCCCGCCACAGCGCCTTCGCGCGAGACAATCGCCCATGGGGCAAAGACAAGCGCGACAAGCGGGATCATCAGATACATCTGACCAACAAAGATCAGGGATCTTACCCATTGGATCATGGCATGCCTCGCAAAGTTCGAAAGGCCGCAGCCTTGGTCGCTTGGAACGATACAAAAGCGGTCATCACGGGAATAATCAAGGGCAAGAGCGACTCCAGACTACAAAAGCTTAGACCCACCATAAAGCTTTGCGTGCTTGCTTGATTCGGAAAAACCAGCAGCGCGCCTATCCCAAGCGCGGACCAGCACCCACCACCACTCAAACTGCGCAAGGCAAATCTTCGCACAAAGGCCCCCACGATATAGGCATCACAGCCTTGGATTGCCCATGCAGCATTGCTAAATGGAAAGGAATACCGCCATATAGAGGCGTATCGCGCCCCTCCGTGAAGATTGAACTAAAAGGGATTATACCATCTGTATGCGCCTGACTTGTCCTAATTGCGGCGCGCGTTACGAGATTGATGACGCGCTGATCCCTGCCGAAGGGCGGGATGTGCAATGTTCCAATTGTTCGACCACTTGGTTCCACGCTGGTGCAGTTGCGATAGACCGGTTGGGCGCGGCACACTCGAGCCCTGAACCTTCAAGCCCTGCGCCAGAGGCCCCACGCCGTGAGCTTGATCCAAGCTTGCGGGCACTACTGCGCGAAGAGGCGGAACGCGAAGAGCGCCTGCGCCGCGAAGAAGCCGAAGGTTTAGAGCGGCAGGATGAAATGGCGCTGCAAGACCCTGCGCCGACCAATGCCACCGCGCCAGAGTCGCAAACCCAAGAACCGCAAGCCGAAGATCGCCAAACCCTGTTCCCAGATATTGAAGAAATCAATGCCGCGCTTCAGCCGCAAAAGGCTGCGCCACGCCCCGCGCCAAAACAGCAAAGCGCAAGCCAAGCAGCCGCACCTGACGTAGCGCGCCGCAAGGGACGCAATGCGGGTCTATTGCTGAGCTTGGGATTGGGCATGATCGCAATAGCCGTTTACAGCAATGCCACCCAATTGGGCGAAGCTGTGCCCACAGCTGCCCCCTTCCTGACCAAATATGCCAGCGGTGTAGATGCACTGCGCGACCAAATCCTAGATTGGCTGCGCGAAACGTTACCCGCGCTTCAGGCACAGATTACAGGCTTGATCGCCTCTTTCGCTCAGTAAGGCTCAATCAAACGTCTGAGATAATCACGCTCTTGGTCTGGGCGCGTGAGTTCGCCAGAACGGCGGCGCAGTTCCTCAAGCAATTGCTCTGCACGCCGCGCGGCCTCTTGGCGGGACAATGGCCCGCCCGCCAAACCTGCACCTTCGCCCCGCGTGGCGCGACCAAGCGGATCGGTCAATGGGCGCGCAGATCCTTGCTCCTGCCCACCGTGCTGCGCCTCACCCATCTGTAGTGAATCATCCTCGCTTGGGGTGCCGCCCTCATCCGCAAAGGCGCGCCCCAACTGATCCATGCCTTCGCGCAAAGCGTCCATGGCGTCAGCCTGACGAGCCAAAGCACCCGCCATATCGCCCTCTTCCAAAGCGCGCGCTGCATCACGCATCGCGCGTTCCGCTTCGTCTAAACGATCCCGTGCAGCTTGGCCTTCTTCACGGCCTTGGCCAGGCAGGTTTTCTGCCTGTTCACGCAAGCTGTCGCGCAAAGCCTCTTGGCGATCAGCAAGGGATTGTTCCCCATCTTGGTCAGAAGGCTCGCCCTGACCAAAACTATCTTGGAAAGACCGGAAACTATCATCCGCCAAACCCTGCTGTTCACGCAACGTGTCGCGCAAATCGTCCATCGCGCGTTCGTCCGCAGAACCCTGCCCCTGCCCTTGGGTCACTTCCATATTTTCAAGCATTTGTGACAAGGCATCTAGCATTGCCTGCGCCTCGGCCATGCGCCCTTGCTCCATCAACTCCTGAATTTGATCCATCATCTGGGACAGATCATTCATCGACAACTCCATCCCCTCTTGCCCTTGGTTAGGGCTATCTGTGGGGGTGTCACTGGGTTCGGCAGATTGCGCCAATTCACGGATATAATCATCCATGGCACGCTGTAAATCTTCCATCAGCTGAGCGATTTCTTCGTCACTGGCCCCGCGCCGCATCGCCTCGGATAAGCGTTCTTGTGCTTGGCGCAGAGCCGCCAACGCATCATCCAAATCAATCTCCTCGAGATCTATGGCCACCTGCCAGAGGATTTCCGCCAACTCATCACGGGTTTCACGGGCCAAGGGCACAGGGGCCGCTTCTATGCGGCGAATGACGCTGCGCAGGGGCAAATAGGTTGCCTGATCATCCAAATAGGTCTGCGGCGCATAGGTGATGGCGCGCAAAACCTGCGCCACGCGCGGCGCATTTTCAACCGACCACAAAAGGTCACGGCGCTGTTCAATGAGGCTTGCCGCGAGCGGGTCAAAAAACCTCCGGGATGGCAGGCGAGCCAGCTGCAACGTTGCGCGGCCTATCTGGCCCAAATCATCTTCGACTGTGACAGTGAGGGTCACGGGTAAGTTCGCCAGAAGGGATTTTGAGAGATCCTCGATCAAGGTTTCCGAAAAAGCCGCGCGATCCCCCGAAAACGGCATCGGCAAATCAAAAACCAAATCATCGCGGGGTTCAGGAGGAACGCTCAGACCATAGCGCCGCATCACAGCCTCTAGATCAAGCGATAGGGTGGCGGCCCCGCCTAAAATCGCAAAATCATCTTCCGCGCGATAGGCAATCGCTGTTTGATCAGGTGCCTCAAGCTGCGGCGCCCCTAATGTCGTGACGCTTGGTGGCGCATCAGGTTTCACGATAAAACGCCATGCTACGTCACCAATCACAAAATCCCCTGATTGCGAGATGATCAGATCATCGGTTAAAGCACCTGCCTGATCGCCAAAGCTATGGGTTACCTCCATCGCATCCGCGCTGTCATATATGCGCAAAATCAGACGCGTCCCCGTGACAACTTCAATCGCGCTTGCATCCGCATGTGGCAAATCCTGCAGGTAAAGCGTGGGCAGTCCTGTGTAACGCGGCGCCTCAACCCATGCTTCCCAACTGGGGCCTACAGCAATATCTGATCCTTGAGACGGTTGCACCTCACGGGCGGCGTTACCAAAAATCAGCGCCATTGCCAAAGCGGTCAGGGCGATTAAGCGTAGCGAATAAGGATCACGGCGGGCCAAGTGTGGATTGGGCTTAATAACCTCAAGCTCCGCAAGATCACGCTGCATCCGCGCCAAATGCGCCTGCCATAAGGCCGCGGTGCGGATTTGGCCACGACCAACCGATATCTCATCCAAATATGCGCTGATCGGGCGATGAGGGTGGCTGTGGTCAAGACGTGCAAGGGCTGCATCAGGGCGGGGCCATTGAAATGTGGTAACTCCGCGCCACAGCGTTGTGACAAGTAAGCCCGTTAAACCAATCCAAATTGCGGGGTACAAAAGAGCGGCCCCCGCAAAAATCCAAACCGCATAGCCCAGCGCGACAGAGGACAAAAACGGCCAAAAGGCGCCCAAGCAGCGCTCCCAGATCATGGCGGCCCATGTCAGGCGCAGGGGCCAGCGGATCTGCTGCATTGCATGTGCGGTTTTGTTGATCTCGTTCATCAGCCTCATCATCTGCGGCCTGATTCCAACCCAATCAGGCGGGTTCTGGCACTATAGCCATTCAGGAACGATATCGCGGTTGATGATTTCGTCAAACTCTGGACGTTTGCGGATGACGCTGAATTGATCGTCTTTCACCAAAACCTCTGGGATCAGGGGCCGTGTGTTATACTCGCTCGACATAACCGCGCCATACGCCCCTGCCGACCGAAAGGCCACAAGATCCCCCGCGACAAGTTTCGGCAGATCGCGGGCTTTGGCGAATGTGTCGCCTGTCTCGCAGACAGGACCAACCACGTCATATGGGCGCTGCTCGGCGGCCGCTTCGGCCTCAATCACGGGGATGATGTCATGCCACGCGCCATACATAGCGGGGCGGATCAGATCGTTCATCGCGGCATCCAAGATCAAGAAATCGCGTCCTTCGCCCGATTTCACATAGATCACCTCGGATACCAAAATCCCAGCATTTCCTGAAATCAAGCGGCCCGGTTCGATTTCGACCTCAACATCCAAATCCTCAACACAGCGCTTGATCATAGCCCCGTATTCAAAGGGCAACGGTGGCGCAGAATTTGACCGCTCGTAGGGGATGCCCAACCCACCACCCAAATCCAGACGGCGAATATTGTGCCCATCAGCACGCAAGGCGCGCGTTAAATCGGCCACTTTGTTATAAGCCAACTCAAACGGGGCGAGATCCGTGAGCTGGCTGCCAATATGCACATCAACCCCGATCACATCTATCGCAGGCAGGCTTGCCGCATAGGCGTAGACCTCGCGAGCCCGGGCGATGGGGATGCCAAATTTATTTTCAGATTTGCCTGTGGCGATCTTTTCGTGGGTTTTCGCATCAACATCAGGATTAACACGAATGGTAATCGGTGCCGTCATGCCAAGGCTCTGTGCAACCTCGGACAAAACCGCCAATTCAGGCTCCGATTCCACGTTGAATTGCCGAATGCCACCTTCGAGAACGGTGCGCATCTCTGCGCGGGTTTTACCCACACCAGAAAACACGATTTTCGATCCATCGACACCCGCAGCGCGCACGCGCGCATATTCGCCCCCAGACACAACATCCATACCCGCACCCAAATTGCCCAAATGGCGCAATACTGCTTGGTTAGAGTTGGATTTCACTGCGAAACAGACGAGGTTGTCCAAACCCGCAAGCGCATCTTTGAACAAACTGTAATGGCGGGTCAGCGTTGCGGCGGAATAGAGGTAAAACGGCGTGCCAACCTGAGCCGCGATTTCGCGCACGGCAACATCCTCGGCATATAGCTCGCCATTCTTATAAAGAAAATGATCCATTGCCCGACCTCCGCGCGGCATCTTTTGGGTGCGCCTCGCGCTTATCACCCTTGCGCGCGGTTTCAAACCCTATCTAGACGGGCGAGGGTCTGCGCCCTAGGTTCCGTATAAAGATATTTATCCAAAGGAAAACTCACATGAGCGATCTGGCAAAAACCATCATCATCGAGGCACATGGCGGATCTGACGTCTTGAAATTGGTTGAAAGGCCCGTGGGTGACCCACAGGCTGGAGATGTTAAAATCCGCCACAAAGCCGTTGGACTAAATTTCATTGATGTTTATCAACGCTCTGGCTTGTATCCAATGGCGCTGCCACATGCTTTGGGTATGGAAGCCGCAGGGATTGTCGAAGCGGTTGGCGCAGGCGTAACCCATCTCAAAGAAGGCGACCGCGTGGCCTATGCGGCGCAACCGCCCGGGGCCTATACCGAGGCCCGCGTCATGCCAGCCGCGCAAGTCTGCCCTCTGCCAGATGCGATTTCCTTCGAGGAGGGCGCGGCAATGATGCTGAAAGGTCTGACCGCGCATTACCTGTTTCGCCGCACCACCGAGATCAAGCGCGGGGACCGGGTGTTGTTCCACGCGGCGGCAGGCGGTGTTGGTTTGATTGCCTGCCAATGGGCACGTTCCGAAGGGATCGAATTGATCGGAACTGCAGGGTCTGACGCAAAGTGCGCGCTGGCGCTTGCACATGGCGCGACCCATTGCATCAACTATAGCCCCGAGGACTTCACCGCGCGCACCCGCGAGATCACTGGCGGGACAGGCGTTGATGTTGTGATGGATTCCATAGGCGCCGCCACATTTGAAGGCTCGCTTGACTGCTTGCGCCCCTTGGGGATGATGATTTCCTTCGGCAATGCCTCAGGCCCTGTGCCGCCCGTATCCCTCGCGACATTGGCGGGCAAAGGATCGCTCAAGATCACACGCCCCACATTGTTCACCCATATCGCGGATCACGATACCTGCCAAACCATGGCGCGCGAGTTGTTCGACAAGGTCACGGCAGGTGATGTGACAATCCGCATTGATCAGCGATTTGCGCTTGAGGAGATTTCCAAAGCCCATGATGCGCTAGAAGCGCGGGCCACCACAGGATCAACCATCCTGACGTTGGACTAGGCCTCAGACTTCGTGGCGGGAGCGCAAGAACAAATAAAGCGGCAGGCCGCAGCTGATCCCGATCCCGTAAATCGCGGGGATTGCCAAAAGCGACACCCAATCGCGCCGCGCAATCCCCTCAACCAATATCCAAACGGTCAGGGTGACAGCGGCAATGGTCAAATCCCAGACCAGACCCGATGAAGCATCATTAGCGTGCCACGCATCCACCATCGCCATAATCGACCAGTCATTCGCGGCCAACCATGGCAAGAAATATTGCATTGGCAAAATCGTTCCCAAAATAGCCAAGCCTAGGTAGATCATTCGCAGTTTCGACATTCGGCTTCCCCTTTTGCCCATCTTCTGCGCAGCAGATAGCACGCGCGCAAGTTTTGCAAATTATTCAGTCGTAACGCGACAATATATTGTCGCGTATCAATTGACCCCCTAACCTAGATCGCGCTACCTGTTCCTGACAATTTACGCCCAGACCACCCGACTGTCGGAAGGAACGAGACCCATGGCGGATATAGAACGCGAATCCGTAGAATATGATGTCGTCATCGTTGGCGCAGGCCCATCAGGCCTATCTGCCGCGATCCGTCTCAAGCAACTTGACCCCAATCTCAGTGTGGTCGTTCTTGAAAAAGGGTCAGAGGTTGGGGCGCATATCCTGTCAGGTGCGGTGCTTGACCCCGCAGGGCTTGACGCGTTGATCCCTGATTGGAAGGCCAAAGGTGCGCCTGTCACTGTGCCTGTGCGCGAAGATAATTTCTACATGCTCGGCGAAGCGGGCGGCATTCGTTTGCCCAATATGCTGATGCCACCCTTGATGAACAATCACGGCAATTACATCGTTTCGATGGGCAATGTCTGCCGTTGGTTGGCCGAGCAGGCCGAAGGCTTGGGCGTTGAGATTTTCCCGGGCATGGCCTGTTCTGAATTGGTTTATGCGGATGACGGGTCTGTTAAAGGGGTCGTTGCGGGCGCGTTTGGTCTGAATGCGGATGGCACCCCTTCAGACGGCTTTGAACCGGGTATGGAACTGCACGGCAAATATGTCTTCTTGGGCGAAGGCGTGCGCGGCTCGCTGACCAAAGAGGTCATTTCAAAATTCGCCCTTTCCGAGGGCAAAGAACCGCAGAAATTTGGCCTTGGGATGAAAGAGATTTGGGAAATTGACCCCGCTAAGCACCGCGAGGGGACTGTGACCCATACGATGGGTTGGCCGCTTGGGAATAATGCAGGCGGCGGCAGCTTTGTATATCATCTTGATAAAAATCAAGTTTATGTGGGTTTCGTGGTGCATTTGAACTATGAGAACCCGCATCTCTACCCTTACATGGAATTCCAACGCTTCAAGCATCATCCGATGATTGCTGAGTTGTTGAAGGGTGGAAAACGTGTTGCCTATGGCGCGCGCGCGATTTCCGAAGGCGGCTATCAATCTATGCCAAACCCTGTCGCGCCAGGTGTTGCGATTTTGGGCTGTGGCGTGGGTCTTGTGAACGTGCCGCGTATCAAGGGCAACCATAACGCGATGCTCTCGGGTATTGCGGCCGCCGAAGCGGCGCATAGCGCGATCAAGGCGGGCCGCTCAAGTGACAGGCTGGACGATTACGCCACGGCACTCACCGATGGCCCGATTGGCAAAGACCTAAAGCGCGTGCGCAACGTCAAACCGCTCTGGTCAAAATTTGGCCTTTTGGGCGGCCTGAGCTTTGGTGGTTTGGACATGTGGGTTGCGAACCTGACGGGGTTCAATCTTTTTGGCACAATGCGTCACGGCAAAACCGATGCCGCCGCAACGGGCAAAGCCAAGGATTTCGCGCCAATCGATTATCCAAAACCAGATGGGGTTTTGTCCTTTGACCGCCTGACCAATGTCAGTTTCTCAATGACCAATCACGAAGAAAGCCAACCCGCGCATCTGCGTCTTGCGGATGCCTCGGTGCCGATTTCAATTAATCTGCCCGAATATGCCGAACCTGCACAACGCTACTGCCCCGCAGGGGTTTACGAAGTTGTGGAGGAAGCGGGTAAAGACGCGCGCTTTGTGATCAATTTCCAAAACTGCGTGCATTGCAAAACATGCGACATCAAAGACCCCTCGCAAAATATCACTTGGGTCACACCGCAAGGTGGGGATGGGCCAAATTACCCGAATATGTGATTGAAAATCGGATTAATTCAGCAGGGCGCGGCATCTTTATCGGGTGTCGCGCCATTGTTTTCGTCCGATCAAGCCCCTAATCTCAGTCACATATAAACGGGAGCCACCCTATGCGTCACCTGACAGCCTCAGCCTTGATCCTTGCCCTGTCTTTCGGCGGGCAAATACACAAGGCCGAGGCGCAGATTGTGAACCGTGACACAAGCGCGGGGGCCTATCTCGCTGCGCGCCATGCGCTGAACGAAAGCAACTATCGGGTTGCAGCGAATTATCTGGATCAATTGCTAGCCTTAGATCGCACGAATGGGGATTTGGCCATCAATGCGATCCTTTCCCATGCGGCCTTGGGAGATTGGTCGAGAGCTGCCGAGATTTCAACCACCATTAAGGATGACAATCCAAGCCGTGAATTGGCAGATTTGGCGATTTTGGTCGACCTTTTGCAGAAAGGCGATATTGAGGTCGCATTCACCCGCATCCGTGCTAAGCGGGGCGCGGGTCTATTGTTGGATGATCTGATTGCGGGCTGGCTCTACCTTGCACAGGGCCAAATGGATCGCGCAAGCGACAGCTTTAATGGGCTTGCGGGGGATCAAGGGCTTGCCGATCTTTCCTATTACCACTTGGCCCTCGCCCGTGGTGCGGTCGGTGATTTTGAGGGTGCCGCGCAGATTTATGAAGGCGTAGAGTTCAATCTTGGCGCGGCAGGGTCGCGCATCCTGCGGGCCTATGCGCAAACCTTGGTGCAACTTGACCGCGCGGATGATGCTATGGCGATGTTGGACGGCATATTGCCCCAAAATCATGACCTCAGCCTTGCGGCCCTGCGGGATGAAATCGCGATCAATCCAACCAGAAGCTATGATTTTGTCGTCACCCCGCAGCAAGGTTTAGCGGAGGTTTTCTTCACATTGGCTGAGGCCTTGGGGCGCGAAAGCGGGCCAACCCTGCCGTTGATTTACGCACGAGCGGCCTACCACATTGATCTCAACCATTTGGAGGCCGCGCTTTTAAGCGGTGATCTGTTGGTAGAAACGGGGCAGTTTGATCTGGCGGTTGAGATCTATGGTGCCGTGCCTGCGGATCACCCCTTAGCCCGTGAGGCAGCGATTGGCCGCTCTGATGCCTTTGCCCGCAATGGGCGCAGTGATGAAGCGATCTCAACCCTACAAGACCTGATTGCCGCAGAGCCGCAGCCATTTGCAGTTCATGCACAGCTTGGCGATTTGCTCCGCCGTGATGAGCGGTTCACCGAGGCCGCAGCGGCCTATAGCCAAGCGCTAGAGCTCATTGATCAAGAAGATCCGAGGTTTTGGTTCCTGTTCTATGCGCGCGGGATTTGCTATGAACAAACCGATAAATGGTATGCAGCCGAAGCAGATTTCTTTAAGGCGCTTCGCCTGAGCCCTGACCAAGCGTCAGTATTGAATTACTTGGGCTATTCTTTGGTGGAACAACGCCGCAATCTAGACGAGGCGTTGACGATGATCGAACGTGCAGTCGCGCTAGAACCCGAGTCTGGCTACATCGTAGACAGCCTTGCTTGGGTCTATTTCCGTCTTGATCGCTATCAGGAGGCAGTCGCACCGATGGAACGCGCGGTCGAATTGCTGCCCACTGACCCAATCGTCAATGATCATCTGGGCGATGTGTATTGGAAGGTTGGCCGTCAACGCGAGGCGCGGTTCCAATGGGAACGCGCACTGTCTTTTGAACCGACCGAAGAAGATGCCGAGCGGATCAGACTGAAACTTGAAATCGGGCTGGATGCGGTTCAGCAACGCGAGGTCGAGGGGAAATGACCCTGCGGCCTGCACGCGCCAAGCTCAATCTGACTTTGCATGTGGTGGGCCATAGGGCGGATGGGTATCACTTACTCGAGTCTCTTGTGTGCTTTGTCGAGGTGGCAGATTACCTTGAAATTATCCCAGCAGAGGAACTTACCCTCGCCGTTTCAGGCCCTTTTGCCGCGGGTGTGCCAACAGATCAGGGTAATTTAGTGCTGAAGGCGGCGGGTCTTTTCCCGCGCCAAAAGGGCCAAGGCGCTGTAATCCATCTGATCAAAAACCTTCCTCACGGCGCAGGTATTGGCGGCGGGTCTGCCGATGCGGCAGCCGCTTTGCAAGGGCTTGCAGACCTATGGGGGTGCGATCTGCCACTACGCGATGCGATCCTATCTTTGGGCGCAGATGTACCAGTATGCCTCGAAACTGCGCCCGTTTATATGCGCGGCATTGGCGATGAAATCACAGCCGCGCCCACGCTTCCACCGCTTTGGGCGGTTTTGGTCAATCCCAATCTGCCACTGGCCACCCCATCTGTATTTGCCGCGTTGACTACCAAAACCAATCCCCCACTACCGGCATGGCATGATGATTTTTGGACTTGGATCGTCGCGCAGCGCAATGACCTAGAAGACCCCGCCATCGCCCTTTGCCCTGAAATTGGCACTGTTTTGGCAGAACTGCGCCGCACCAAGGATGTGCGTCTGGCCCGCATGAGTGGATCGGGCAGCACCTGCTTTGCTCTTTATGACAGCGCCGTTGCTGCTGAAAAAGCGGCAGCTGATCTCGCGGCCAGCAAGCCACAATGGTGGGTCAAAACAGGTGCAATTCTTCGTTAAGGTTTACGCAATCCGCTCAACCACATAATCCGCCAAGTCGCGCATCATATCGCGCAACGGATGATCAGGAAGACCCGCCAAAGATGTCTTTGCATGATCCGCAAACCGCAAGGCCTCAACGCGGGTTTTTTCAAGCGCACCATGGCGGGTCAAAATGGCAAGGGCCTGCTCCAAATCCTCTTCTTCCTGGTCCCCGCGTCCAATAGTGCGCATCCAGAATTCACGCTCAGAGGCATCGGCCTTCGCAATTGCGCGGATGACGGGCAGGGTCATTTTCCGCTCACGGAAATCATCGCCCATATTCTTGCCCATGGCCCCCGAAGCACCGCCCCAATCCAAAAGGTCATCAACGATCTGGAAGGAAACCCCCAACGCATCACCATATTGAGCAAGGGCCTCACGATCTGCATCACCGCGCCCCGCCAGAACTGCGCCCGACTCGGTGGCCGCCTGAAACAGGGCAGCAGTCTTGCCACGGATTACCTGCATATAGGTGTCCTCGCTAGTGGTGATATCCATCGCGGCGGTCATCTGCAGAACTTCGCCCTCAGCAATCCTTGCCGCCGCATTGGAAAGAATTCCCAAAACATCCAAATTTTGCGGCTCGACCATCAACTGAAACGCGCGCGCGAACAGATAATCGCCGACCAAGACTGAAGATTTATTATCCCAAAGCAAATTCGCAGTCGGGCGACCACGGCGTTGGTTGCTTTCATCGACCACATCATCATGCAAGAGCGTAGCCGTATGGATAAATTCCACGGTCGCAGCCAATTTAATATGACCCTCACCTTGGTATCCGCACAGATTGGCCGCAGCCAAAGTCAGCATCGGGCGAATACGCTTCCCGCCTGCATCAATCAAATGTGCAGTCACCTCGGGAATGCGTGGCGCGTGCCGCGAAGCCATGCGTTCACGGATCAACTGATCCACAGCGCCCATTTCCGCCTCAAGATGGGCGGCCAAACGCTCATGCGGTTTTGCACTGGCATGGTCTAGCGACATGAATTCTCTTTCTCCAGTGACCCGCAGCCTATCTCGACAGACGCGATCGGGGGGCCTAAATCAAACTGATGCATGAAGTTCTGCGCAGCAACGATCCAACGGTCATCGCCTTTGCCTCCGTCATCTTATCTGGCGAGGGTATAGAGGTGTTCGAGTTTGACGTAAATATGAGCCTGCTAGAAGGCTCCATTGGCATATTGCCGCGCCGATTGATGGTGCGGCGACAGGATTTGCACAGAGCGCGCATCGCATTACGCGATAATGGCTTAGAGGTCAGCCCATGAGCATGCCTTTCTCGGACGATGACCTGACCTGCGATGGTTTTTTGGATGGCGCGCTTCGGATCTACCAGCCAAGCGCGGGCTATCGCGCCGCCACAGACCCGATCTTTTTGGCGGCTGCCTGTCCTGCGCGCGCGGGTCAATCGGTGTTGGAATTGGGCTGCGGGGTCGGCACAGCCAGCTTAGCCTTGGGAAAGCGTGTTGCTGGATTACGCATGGTCGGGGTTGAGCGGCAGGAAAACTATGCGCAGCTTGCACGGCGCAATGCCGACAATGCCGCCCTTCCCTTAGAGGTCGTGGTTGTGGACTTAACCACCCTGTCACGGCATATCACCGAAACTTTCAATCATGTCATGGCCAACCCACCTTTTTTCGCAACAGGGGATGGAACAGGGGCCAAGGATGCGGGGCGTGAAGCGGCGCGGCGCGAGGAAACAGGGTTAAGCGACTGGATCAGCTCCGCACAAAAGCGCCTAAAGCCAAAAGGATGGCTGACCCTCATCCACATCGCCGAACGTCTGCCAGAAATATTGACGGCCCTTCAGGCCGAGAAATTTGGGGCGATTTCCATTTTACCCCTGCAATCCCGTGCAGGGCAAACAGCAAAGCGCGTATTGATCCGCGCTCGAAAATTGGCGAAAACGCCCGCCACCCTCTGCCCGCCCTTAATTATTCATGCGGGTGCTACCCATAAAAAGGATGGCGATGACTATTCGGATGCCGCCCGCGCCGTTCTGCGTCAAGGCGCAGCGATAGACTGGCCATAAGACCAGCATCGGCAAACTGCCGCGCATCATGACAGTTTTATGAAGGGAATGCGTGACACGACTCAAAATCCGTGGTGCACTGATTCTGTCGAACATCAACGAGAGGAGATTTGACCATGTCACTGAACGGACATTTGCAGCAACTCAAGAAGAAGCACGAAACCCTCTCCAAACGCGTGGAAGAAGCGCAAAGAAGTCCAAGCATTGATGGATCAGAAATCCGCGAGCTGAAAAAGCAAAAGCTGAAAATTAAAGAAGAAATTGCCCGCCTAAACGGCTGAACCAAAAGAAAACCGTCCCCCACCACAGTGAGGGGCGGTTTTTTCATCAGCCCCTTGATTAAACGAAGAACTGCGCACCATTGGCGGAGATGGTAGACCCGTTGATGAACCCCGCATCATCCGACGCAAGAAATGCCACGCAGCGGGCAATTTCGTCAGGTTCACCCAAACGACCCGCTGGGATGCCTGCAACGATTTTCGCGCGCACCTCTTCAGGGATCGCCATAACCATCTCGGTTGCAATATAGCCTGGACAAATCGCATTGGCGGTGATGCCTGCGCGCGCGCCTTCTTGGGCTAAAGATTTCACAATCCCCAAATCGCCTGCCTTGGTCGCGGCGTAGTTCACCTGGCCAAACTGTCCCTTTTGACCATTGATCGAAGACATCACAATGACACGGCCAAATTTTCGCTCGCGCATTCCAGGCCAAATTGGATGCACTGTGTTGAACACACCCGTCAGGTTGGTGTTGATCACCTCATGCCACTGTTGGGGCGTCATTTTGTGGAAAGGCGCATCCCGGGTGATGCCTGCATTGGCGACAACAACATCAATTGGGCCAAGATCAGCCTCAACCTTGGCAATACCCGCAGCGGACTCTTCGTAAGAGCCAACATTCCATTTATAGGTTTTGATGCCCGTGGCTTTGGTGAATTCCGCAGCTTTCTCATCATTGCCCGCATAGGTTGCGGCAACCTCGTAGCCTTCGGCCTTTAAACGTTTGGAGATTGCCTCCCCAATGCCGCGGCTGCCACCTGTTACTAACGCTACTCTTACCATATCTTCCTCCGATCAGGCCTAGGTCTGTGTAATGTCGGTACGATAGATATGCTGCGTGCGCAACATTGTTTCGCTTATGATTTCGCAGATGCAGAAAGGGGCGCCCGAAAGCGCCTCTTGCGAAATACCCCAATAAGTTGCCTCAGGGGCGTTCAAGGCACATGGCCACGCCCATGCCCCCGCCAATGCACAAGGTCGCCAGACCTTTTTTCGCATCACGGCGCTGCATTTCGAACAAGAGCGTGTTCAGGATACGACAGCCAGACGCACCAATCGGGTGGCCAATGGCAATCGCGCCGCCATTCACGTTCACGATATCAGGGTTCCACCCCATATCCTTGTTCACAGCGCAGGCCTGCGCGGCGAAGGCTTCGTTGGCTTCAACCAAATCAAGATCAGCAGCAGCCCATCCCGCTTTGTCCAATGCCTTGCGTGATGCATAGATCGGGCCAACACCCATGATTGAGGGATCAAGACCTGCAGTGGCATAAGAGGCAATGCGCGCCAGTGGGGTCAGACCGCGCTTCTGCGCATCTTCTTCTGACATCAACAACACCGCGGCGGCGCCATCATTAAGGCCCGAAGCATTGCCCGCTGTCACAGAGCCATCTTTTGCAAAGGCGGGACGCAAGCCTGCCATCGCTTCGACTGTTGCGCCATGGCGGATATATTCATCGCTATCGATAACGGTTTCACCCTTACGGGTTTTTAGCGTGACAGGGGTAATCTCATCCACGAATTTACCTGCCTTTTGCGCCGTCTCTGCCTTGTTCTGGCTCGCAGCCGCAAATTCGTCCTGAGCCTCGCGGCTGATTTGCCATTGATTGGCGACATTCTCGGCGGTCTGCCCCATGTGATAGCCGTTAAACGCGTCCCACAAACCATCACGAACCATTGTATCGACATAGGCCAAGTCACCCATTTTCTGGCCCTGACGCAGGCAGGCGGCATGGGGGCTCATCGACATATTTTCCTGACCACCAGCGGCAACGATTGCAGCGTCACCCAACATGATGTGCTGTGCCCCAATTGCGACTGAACGCAGACCCGAACCGCAGACCTGATTGATGCTCCATGCGGCCGCTTGCTGCGGGAAACCTGCATTAATATGCGCCTGACGTGCGGGGTTCTGACCTTGTGCCGCTGTCAAAACTTGACCCAAAATTGTCTCGGACACTTCGGATTTATCAATCCCTGCGCGGGCCACAATGGCCTCAAGCACAACGCGCCCAAGTTCATGGGCAGGCGTATTTGCGAATGATCCCAAAAAACTACCTACCGCTGTGCGTGCAGCAGAAACAATCACCACGTTGGTCATTAGACGTCCTTTCCTGACCTATCCCTGCCGACCCTATGGAGGAGAGGAGAGGGCCGCGGGGCCGAAATTCTTTCCTCCGGTCTTAGTGATAAGCCCTCATCATACAACCGACAACAGGCTTTGTTGTCGCGCTTGCTAGACATCCGCGCAATTGACAGATTAACGCGGCCCAGGGCGCACCCGCGTTGGCGCGGCCACTGATGGGTGAATAGGGGCTTTTTCCTTCAACCACGGCTTTTTTAAACTGGGCACGGCATATACATATCCTTGCAACCCATCAAAGCCCACCCGCGACAGCCAATCGGCATCAGCAGGGTTTTCAATCCCTTCCACCACAATCAGCATATCAAAATGACGTGGTACGGATTGGATCGCAGAACAGAAAACCTGATTGTCAGGATCATCGGCCACATGCGCCACGAATTGCGCGTCAACCTTTAAAATATAAACGAGAAGTCCCGCAAAAAGCGCAAGGCGGTATTCCCTGTCCCAAAATCATCCAAGGCAAAGCTGACCCTCTTCGCGTGCAGATCCCGCATAAACGGCGTCACCAATTCAGGCATCTGCATCGCGCTTGTATCGGTGATCTCAAGGATCAAACGTTCCAAATCTTGCGGATGGGTGGCTATGTGGGCAGCCAGAATTTTATGAGACGCGCATAGCCGATAGAGTGGGCTGACATATTCACCGCGAGAAGCAGATGTGGCGCTTCATGTATAGCCACAAGCCCCAGCGCAAGGGCCGCACAATCCAGTCTGCGGCCAAGTTCTGTGGCCTCAACCTCCATGAAAAATCGCGGGCGGGGATCAGCCGCCCCGCCTCATCAAATACGCGTACCAACCCCTCGTAAAAGGCGGGGCCTTTACCATGTGCCCGCATAATCAGCTGAAATGCCAAGGCGACATCCCCCCGCCTCAAAGCCCCCTCGATTAGGGCAATTGCCCCACGCCGCATATTGGTCATGGCAACCGCGAAAGGGCTGACCAAATCAGGATTTGCAAAATTGCTGCGCGGCTCGGTCATGGTCATCTCAAATTGCTGCCTTGTAGATGTGCCGTGCCGACTCTTAAGGTGAGCTGAACAAAGGGGCAGATTATGGATGATCCAACGATAATTCGCTGCGCATGGTGTTTGGGCGATCCCGACTATATCGCCTATCACGACCAAGAATGGGGGCGGCCCGTCTATGACGGCCGCAGGCTGTTTGAAAACTTGTGTCTTGAAGGGTTTCAAGCAGGCCTCAGTTGGATCATGATCCTGCGAAAGCGCGAGAATTTTCGTGCCGCTTTTGCAGGGTTTGATCTCCACGCACTTGCTCAATGGGGTGCGGCAGATGTTGAACGATTGATGCAAAATCAAGGCATCATTCGCCACCGCGGTAAAATTGAGGCCACCATTACAAATGCACAGGCCTATCTCAAACTTGAGGCTGAAGTTGGCTTTTCAAAATTCATCTGGGGTTTTGTGGATCACACCCCGCAGATAAACCGCCCTCGAACCCTTGGTGATGTGTCTGCGCAAACCGCAACCTCGGCCGCCCTGTCCAAGGCCCTTAAACGAGCAGGGTTCAAATTCTGCGGCCCCACAACAGTCTATGCCTTCATGCAAGCCAGTGGGCTTGTGAATGATCATTTTGCAAACTGTGCCTTTGCGCCAAATATCACATAGCCCCAAAAAGCACGGATTTGTCTCTTGGAGGTTCACGGCTTTCCCTGTTAGGGAAACCCAAACGACAATCGAGGACATGACATGGCCACACGGCGCGCATTGGTAACGGGTTCATCAGGCTTTATCGGGTTTCACCTGTCGCAGCATCTCTTGGCCGATGGGTGGGAGGTTCTGGGCCTAGATGCCATGACCGATTACTATGATGTCACCATCAAAGAACGCCGCGAGGCGATGTTGAACCAGTCGCCTAATTTCCGCGTTGTGCATGATCGGGTTGAGAGTACGGGTGTCATGGATGGGCTCATGGCCGATTTCCAACCTGACGCCGTGATCCACCTCGCCGCTCAAGCGGGGGTGCGTTATTCCATCGACAATCCCGAAAGCTATGTCGAAGCCAATTTGATCGGAACCTTCCGCGTGCTTGAGGCTGCGCGCCATCACAAGCCCGCACATTTACTGATCGCCTCAACCTCCTCCGCCTATGGTGCGAATGAGACAATGCCCTATGCCGAAACGCAAAAATGCGACACGCAGATGTCTTTCTATGCGGCAACCAAGAAATCCAACGAAGTGATGGCGCATTCCTATGCGCATCTCTTTGACATCCCCACCACATTGTTTCGGTTTTTCACGGTCTACGGCCCATGGGGTAGGCCTGATATGGCGCTGTTCAAATTCACCAAGGCGATCCTCGAAGGCAAGCCAATTGATGTCTACAACCATGGCGACATGGCCCGTGATTTTACCTATGTCACAGATCTGGTTGATGGGATTATGCGTCTGATTGATGCTGTGCCTACGCGCCCAAACGCGGCCTCTGAGATTGCTGAAGGCGATAGCCTTTCACCTGTTGCGCCCCATCGCATTGTGAATATCGGCAATTCGCAATCGGTGCCGTTGATGGACTTTATCGCCGCCATAGAAGCGCGTCTGGGGATCGAGGCGCAAAAGAACTTCATGGACATGCAAGCGGGCGATGTGCCTGCCACATGGGCCGATGCAAGCCTTTTGATGCGCTTGACGGGCTACAGGCCACAAACCGCAGTGCAAGACGGGGTTGCCGCATTTGTGGACTGGTATCGCGATTATTATCGCTACTAGGACTAGAACAAGATTAGCCAAAAGGGGACAGTAAACCATGCGGATTGCAATGATTGGCACAGGCTATGTGGGCTTGGTTTCGGGGGTCTGTTTCTCGGATTTTGGGCATGAGGTGATCTGTGTCGACAAAACCCATGAAAAAATCGCCAAACTAAATAAGGGTGAGGTTCCAATTTATGAGCCCGGCCTTGAGGATCTGATGGCCCGCAATGTTGAGGCGGGGCGGCTGTCCTTTACGACTGATCTAGCGCAAGCTGTGGATGGGGCAGATGCGGTGTTTATCGCTGTTGGCACACCCACGCGGAGGGGCGATGGCCATGCTGACCTCACCTATGTCATGGCCGCCGCTGAAGAAGTCGGGCGCGCGCTGACAGGCTATGCCGTGGTGGTGACAAAATCGACTGTGCCCGTTGGCACCAACGGCAAGGTGCAAGAAGTTGTGGCACAGGCCAATCCAAAGGCCGAATTTGATGTGGCCTCAAACCCCGAGTTTCTTCGGGAAGGGGCCGCGATTGACGATTTCATGAAGCCAGACCGCGTTGTGATTGGTGTACAATCAGAGCGCGCAGCCAAGATTATGGCCAAGATTTATCGCCCCCTGTATCTCCGCGATTTTCCAATCGTAACCACCGATTTGGAATCGGCGGAAATGATCAAATACGCAGCCAATGCCTTTCTTGCGACCAAGATCACCTTCATCAATGAAATCGCCGCGCTTTGCGAAAAAGTCGGCGCAGATGTGAAGGAAGTTTCAAAAGGCATGGGGCTTGATGGGCGCATTGGAAATAAGTTTCTACATGCAGGGCCAGGTTATGGTGGATCTTGTTTCCCCAAGGACACCCAAGCCTTGGCGCGGATTGGTCAGGATTTTGCGGCCCCCCAACAGATTGTGGAAACAGTGATCCGCGTGAATGACGCAGTTAAACTGCGCATGATCGAAAAACTGCGTGATCTGTGCGATGGCAGTTTCAATGGCAAGAAAATCGCTGTGCTGGGCGTAACCTTTAAACCGAACACGGATGATATGCGCGATGCGCCTTCGCTCACCATTGTGCCCGCTCTCGTGGGCGGCGGCGCGACCGTGCGCGTGGTCGACCCGCAAGGCCGCCGTGAAGGGGATCATCTGTTGCCAAATGTGACATGGTGCGATGATCCTTACACCGCCGCGGAAGCAACCGATCTTTTAGTGATCCTAACCGAGTGGAACGAGTTCCGCGCGCTGGATTTAACCCGCTTGTCCAAGGGCATGGCGCAGGCGCGTATGGCCGATTTACGCAATATATACAGCCGCCAAGATGTTCTAAATGCAGGCTTTGCCACCTATGACGCTATCGGACGCTAGGGGTTTAAGCCAAGCCAGCCCGCAGACAATCATGCAAATGCAACAGGCCCACAGGGCGTTTGTCCCCATCTAACGCGAAAAGAGCCGTGATTTTATGCGCTGACATGACCGCCAAAGCCTCGGCGGCCAAGGCATCTGGGGCGGTCACGCGGGGTGATTTGGTGGCGACATCACCAGCTGTGCATGACATAAGCCGCGCCATGTTGCGACGCAAATCTCCGTCCGAGATCACCCCATCAAGGCGGCCTTCGCAGTCCAAGACCCCCACGATACCAAAGCTTTTCTCGGTCATCACCAACAGGGTCTCAGGCATCGGGGTGGTCACTTGAACCAAGGGCAAGGCCACCCCCTCATGCATCAATTGCGCAACTTTTGACAATTGTGCGCCCAGTTTCCCTCCGGGATGAAACGTGCGGAATTGATCGGGACGGAAACCGCGCTGCTCCATGACGCAAACGGCCAATGCATCGCCCAACGCAAGTGTCAGGGTCGTTGAAGTTGTCGGCGCCATCCCAATAACACAAGCCTCAGGCGCGGCAGGCAAGGTCAAGCGATACTGCGCCGCCCGCATCAATGTGCTATCTTCGCGCCCTGATATGCCAATCATCGGGATCGAAAACCGCGCCACATGGGCCACGACATCCCCCAATTCAGCTGTTTCTCCTGAGTTTGAGATCAAGATCACCAAATCCTCAGGCGTGATCATTCCTAAATCACCATGGCTTGCCTCAGCAGGGTGGACAAAAGCCGAAGGGGTGCCAGTCGAAGCAAGGGTTGAGCTGATCTTGCGCGCGATATGCCCCGATTTTCCGATACCAGATAGGATCACACGGCCTTTCGTAGCCAGCATAGCCTCGACCGCACCGTCAAAATCAGCAGGCAAATGCGCGGCCAAAGCCCTCACCGCATCCGCCTCAATTTTCAAAACGTGGGCGGCGGTGTCGCGGATCGCGGCCAATTTGTCCTGCTGTGTCATAATCTCTTGCCCGATCTGGTTGGTTTGGCGTGCTGTGCTCTGAATTAGACAAAAAATCAAGCTTTGCACAGGGTCTGACATGCATTTGAGGGGTTTTGAGAAGGGGACACACCTGTCAAAGTTACGCTCAAAGCAAGTCGCACCTGAGGGGGATAAAATGAACCGCCGTTTTGGCAAGTGGCCAGATCCAAACCAGTATTACCGTCCCCGCGCAGGGGCCTATGCGATTATTGATGCAGGCGATGGCATTCTGGCCACGTTCCAAGAAGACCCAGACCCCGAATTTCAATTGCCTGGGGGCGGGATTGATGCGGGCGAAACCGCAATCCAAGCCTTGCATCGCGAAGTTTTGGAAGAAACAGGATATCGCATCCATGGAATTCGCCGTTTGGGGATGTTTCATCGCCATACTTTTATGCCCGATTATGGCTATCATGCACATAAGCAATGCCACATCTTCTATGCCCGTCTGGGGCGACGTATGGATGATCCAACAGATGCGGGTCATAGCGCGATTTTCCTGCGGTGGGACGAGGCTGAAACGCTATTGGCCGTGTCAGGGGATCGGTATTTTGTGGCGCGGCTCTTGGCCCATTATGGCCGATAGGCCAACATTGCGGCAGAGATATCGTCTACAAATTTATAACTAGCCGCCTAGGTCTCAAGATCGGAGGTCAGGGCGGAAAATAGATCATGGCCACGTCTAGCCTGATAGCGCAATTACTTTCGACAGGTCTTGCGGCGCTGGCACGCCATATCACTCGGCTTAACGCCGAGATTTAGACTAAGCTTTTCAAATCAGAAATTCGGCCAAAACCTCGTCATTGGTGATATCGCGACAGGCAAATCCACGCGCCTCAATCCGCGCCATAAGGTCAGGGAAATGTGCGGCATCCTTGGTCTCAATCCCAATCAAAACTGACCCAAAATTGCGCGCTGATTTCTTCAAATACTCAAATCGCGCAATATCATCATCTGGCCCCAGCAGGTTCAAAAACTCGCGCAAGGCCCCTGGACGCTGCGGCATGCGCAGGATGAAATATTTCTTAACACCCAAGAACCGCATTGCGCGTTCTTTTACTTCGGGCAATCGCTCAAAATCAAAATTTCCACCAGAGGTCACACAAACCACAGATTTACCCGCGATATCATCAGCAATTTCAGGCAAAACATCAATCGACAAGGCCCCCGCAGGTTCAAGCACAATGCCTTCTATGTTGAGCATCTCTTGAATCGTCACGCAGATCCGGTTTTCAGGCGCCAAATGCACATGTTCTGATTTTACATGATTGAGCCGTTCAAAGGTTTTTTCACCAATCCGCGCAACAGCTGCGCCATCAACAAAAGTATCTTCAATTTTGACTGTCTTCGGCGCACCTTCAGCCAATGCAGCAGTCAGGCTTGGGCCTCCTACAGGTTCAACCAAGTTCACTGCCTGATCTCGCCCTAAGTAGGACAGCATACCCGCTGACAACCCCCCGCCTCCCACAGGCAGCACCAAGCAATCCGGGGCGCGGCCTAGTTGCTGAACCATCTCAACGGCCACCGAAGCCTGCCCCTCAATCACGTCTTCATCGTCAAAAGGTGAAAGGAAATGTGCGCCTTCGCGCGCGCACAATCCCTGCGCTGCGGCCAGAGTTTCATCAAAATAATCCCCAACCAATTCAATGCGTACATTGGCACCACCAAAGGCACGGGTTTTGGCAATCTTCTGCTGTGGCGTGGTGACAGGCATGAAGATAACACCCTCAACCCCAAAATGCTGGCAGACATAGGCCACGCCTTGTGCGTGATTGCCAGCACTGGCGCAGACGAATTGCCGCCGTGTGGCATCCACGGTTAACGCTTTGCGCATTGCGTTAAAAGCACCTCGAATTTTATAGGAGCGTACAGGGCTAAGGTCCTCGCGCTTGAGCCAAATATCTGCGCCATAGCGTTCAGACAGATAAATGTTTTTCTGCAAAGGCGTGGGCGCAAACAAGGCGCGCATTGCCTGTTCCGCGGCTTTGGCATTATGTTGAAAATCATTCATCCCCTAGGCCTGCCTTAAAGATTGCCGCCTGTCTAGCCTGCGCAATGCGCCAAGCGGATACTGCGCCAACTTGCGTCCCTCGCCAAAACCCGTTATCGCGCGCCAATCCCTTTCAAATTCGGAGCTAAACGATGTCTGCGCCCAAGAAAGTTGTTCTCGCTTATTCAGGTGGTCTTGATACATCCATCATCCTGAAATGGCTGCAGACCGAATATGGCTGCGAGGTCGTGACTTTTACCGCTGATCTGGGTCAAGGCGAAGAACTGGAGCCCGCACGTAAAAAGGCCGAGTTGCTGGGCGTGTCCGAAATTTTCATTGAAGACCTCCGCGAAGAATTTGTACGCGACTTCGTTTTCCCGATGTTCCGCGCCAATGCGCTTTACGAGGGACTTTATCTTCTTGGTACATCCATCGCGCGCCCGCTGATCTCCAAGCGGTTGGTTGAGATTGCCGAAGCCACTGGGGCCGATGCGATCTCGCATGGAGCAACGGGCAAGGGCAATGACCAAGTGCGCTTTGAATTGGCCGCATACGCTCTGAACCCAGACATTAAAGTCATTGCGCCTTGGCGGTTGTGGGATTTAACCAGCCGCACAAAATTGTTAGATTTTGCGGAAAAAAATCAAATCCCTATTTCCAGAGACAAGCGTGGCGAAGCCCCATTTTCTGTTGATGCAAACCTTTTGCATACCTCGTCTGAGGGGAAAGTTCTTGAAGACCCCGAACAGGAAGCACCCGATTACGTCTATCAGCGCAGCGTCCATCCTGAAGACGCGCCTGACATGCCTGAAATGGTAGAAATCACGTTTGAGCGCGGCGATGCAGTTGCAATCAATGGCACCGCAATGAGCCCCGCCACAATCCTGACCAAGCTCAATGAATTAGGCGGTAAGCACAGCATTGGGCGCCTTGATCTAGTGGAAAACCGCTTTGTTGGTATGAAATCGCGCGGCATTTACGAAACGCCGGGTGGCACGATTTTGCTTGAGGCCCATCGTGGGATTGAACAGATCACCTTGGACAGCGGCGCGGGCCATTTGAAAGATTCAATTATGCCGCGTTATGCGGAACTGATCTATAACGGCTTTTGGTTCAGTCCTGAGCGCGAAATGCTACAAGCGTTGATCGACAAAAGCCAAGAGCATGTATCAGGCACTGTGCGAGTCAAACTCTACAAAGGTGCGGCACGCACTGTGGCGCGGTGGTCTGATCACAGCCTTTATTCAGAGGCTCATGTGACCTTCGAAGAGGATGCGGGCGCCTATGACCAAAAAGATGCGCAGGGCTTTATCCAACTGAACGCGCTGCGGTTGAAACTATTGGCCGCGCGCAACCGCCGCCTGAAAGGTTAATCTTTCCCGCGCTCTTGGGCCTGCATCCATGCCCATGAACTAGCGCACATATCATCAAGCCCACGCTTTGCTTCAAATCCAAGCAGATCGCGGGCTTTTTCTGTTTTGGCACAATAAATTGGCACATCCCCCTCGCGGCGTGCGACAATCTCATAGGGTAAATGGCGGTTCGTGGCGCGCTGGTAAGCAGCGATCATTTCTAACACCGAGTAACCCCGCCCTGTCCCAAGATTAACCAAATGCCCATGCCCATGCCGCAACTGCGCTAAGGACAGAACATGTCCTTCTGCCAAATCTTCAACATGGATGTAATCCCGAACGCCCGTGCCATCGGGCGTGTCATAATCATTTCCAAAAACTGAGATTTTTGCCAGTTCGCCCGTGGCTACCTTGGCAATGTAAGGCATCAGATTGTTCGGGATATCCGTTGGGTCTTCGCCAATCAACGCCGAGCCATGCGCCCCAGCAGGGTTGAAATAACGCAAAACACCCACGGCCCACTCTGGATCAGCCGCGCAGAGATCCTGCAACATCTCTTCGCAGATAATTTTGGTGCGCCCGTAAGGGTTCATCGCGCGGCGCGGCGCAGTTTCGGGCGTTGGGGTTTCATCAGGCTCACCATAAACGGTGGCGGATGACGAAAACACAAGGCACTTACACCCCGCCCGCTCCATCGCGCCTAGCAAGTTCAAAAAACCACTCACGTTATTGTCAAAATACGCCAATGGCTTGGCAACGCTTTCGCCCACCGCTTTGTGGGCGGCCAAATGTATCACCCCTGCAAATTCATGTGCCTGAAAGGCCTGATCAAGACAGGCGCCGTCACGAATATCCCCTTCGATAATGCTTGGGGCCCTGCCCATAATCTGTGCCAAACGCATAGGCACATCGCGGCGGGCGTTATTAAAATTATCGAATATGACGGGGGTATAGCCCGCCTCATGCAAAGCGACCACAACATGCGAGCCAATATAGCCCGCCCCACCTGTTACCAGAATTTGCTCTGCCATGGATTACCCGTGCGGAAACTGCGGTATTGTCAACCCTGCTGTCAGAAAACACCCGCGCGGTCAAACCCAAGATCGCTATTTGCTTTTGGGCAGCGCTATCGCTTTGGCCTTTGGAACAAGCGCATTGATCTGGCGCACATGCTGGGGCGGGTAGACTTGTTTTAAAGTCATAGGACTTCACTACATGGGCGTCAGCGGCCTTGCCGAGCCTCTCACCGGGTTTGTAATCCGACAAAAGTTGGATCGCCTTTTCGGGGATCTCTTCAGGGTCCAAGAAATGCAAGATAAGCCCTGTTTTGTCATCCTTGACGATCTCACGCACGGGGATCGTATCAGAGGCCACAATTGGTGATTGCATCGACATCGATTCAAGAAAAGATCCAGACAAAACAAAATTATGGCCCGTAAATGACCATCGAAATTTGCCAAGATTATGGTAGACGAATGGCGGCTTTGCGGCCCGAAGCGTGGTTTAGGTCTTGCCCTTGGATGACCTATATGAAAGCAGACTGCGGTTGACGGGGCTCAACCTTTGGCTGACCCTGCACAAAAAAGCGCGATAATTTTAAGCGAAGGACGTAAGAGAATGAATGTTGGCGCGGATGCCGCTTGGGATGATGTGGTTTTACCATTTCAATTAGATGCTTCCGATATTCGGGGGCGCGTGGTGCGCCTGGATCAGACGCTGGATCAAATTCTCAACCAACATGATTACCCCTCAGGTGTCGAGGCTATGGTGGCCGAGATGGTGCTTTTGACTGCCTTGATCGGACAGACCATAAAACTGCGTTGGAAATTGTCGCTGCAATTGCGCGGTGATGGCCCGTTGCGTTTGATTGCGACAGACTTTTACGCCCCTGAGGGCGAAGGGAAACCCGCCCGCATCCGCGCCTATGCGAGTTATGACAAAGACAAATTTAACAACAGCGCGGCACCCTTCCCACAGACGGGCAAAGGCTATTTCGCACTTCTGTTGGATCAAGGCACGGGCAGCGCGCCTTACCAGGGCATCACCCCCCTCACGGGCGATGCCTTGCGCGGCTGCGCTGAGGCTTATTTCGCACAATCCGAACAATTACCGACACGGTTTATGTTGGGCTATGGTCGCTCCTCCACTCCAGGGCAGGAGGGGGAGAACTGGCGCGCAGGCGGCGTGATGCTGCAGCATATGCCCAAAGCCAGCCCATGTGTCACTAGCGAAGGCGGATCAGGCGAAGCGGGGCTTTTGGCAGCGACCGATCTTCTCAATGAGGATGAGGGCGAGAATTGGAACCGCGCCAATATCCTTCTTGATACTGTAGACACATTTGAATTGATTGGCCCCTCTCTGAGCCCGACTGATCTCTTGCTGCACCTCTTCCATGAGGAATCTCCACGCGTCTTTGATCCGCTACCTGTGCGGTTTGGCTGCACCTGTTCAGAGGCGCGGGTGCGTCAAAGCCTGTCGATCTATTCGGCCAAAGATATCGCGCATATGACCACGGAAGACGGGCAGGTATTGGCCGATTGCCAATTCTGCGGGGCGCATTATGAATTCGATCCCAAAACCCTTGGGTTCGAGGCGACAAAACCCGTGCCAGAGGCGTAAAGGGCCAATGGCGGGGGTGGCAGGAAAGATCACTCTAGATCAGGTCATGGCGGCGCTTGAGCGGCCCGCCAAGCCCTCCTCCGATTATGATTTGAACCCTGACATCAAATTGCCTGTGGGGCGCAAACTGCGCCCTGCCGCTGTGCTTTTCGGCATCGAAGCCTTTGGGGCCACGCCACAGGTTGTATTGACCAAACGCGCCTCGCATTTAGCCCATCACCCTGGACAAATCGCTTTCCCCGGCGGCAAGCAGGACGAAACCGATGCTAGCCTAGATCACACGGCCCTGCGCGAGGCGCATGAGGAAATCGGTCTGCCTGCGGCACAGGTCAATGTGCTGTCCCATCTGTTGCCGCATGAAACAGTCACGGGCTATCTGATCACCCCGATCTTGTCTGAAATCACCGCGCCCTTCACAGCAAAGCCAGAAGCGAACGAAGTAGACGAAGTGTTTCGCGCCCCACTTTCTTTCGTGATGGAGCCGCGTAATTTCCGTATCGAGGCCCGCCGCTGGCAGGGACAGTGGCGCAAATTCTATGCTGTGCCCTATGGCCCCTATTACATTTGGGGCGCGACCGCGCGGATATTGAAATCTCTTGCGGATCGGATCACATGAGCCAATCCCCCATCATATCCGCAGATTGGCTTTCCAATAGCACCACGCAAGCGGCCTTGGCACTTTTGAACGATGCAGGCCACCAAGCCTGTGTTGTGGGGGGTGCGGTGCGCAATCACCTGATGGGTCACGCGGTGGGAGATATTGATATCGCCACAGATGCAACCCCACAGCAGGTGATCGAATTGGCGCAAGCGGCCTCCGTAAAATGCGTGGAAACTGGTGTTGAACACGGTACCGTAACCCTGATCCTATCGGGGCAAAGTTATGAAGTGACCAGCTTTCGCCGCGATGTCGCAGCCCATGGCCGCCATGCGACTGTAGCCTTTGGCAGAAGCCTGACCGAGGATGCCATGCGGCGGGATTTCACGATCAACGCGCTCTATGTTGATGCAGACGGTACAATATCTGACCCCACGGGCCAAGGCGTGGACGATCTGCGCAAGGGTCTGTTGCGCTTTATTGGGTCAGCGCCTCAACGCATCCGTGAGGATTATCTTCGTATTTTACGCTTCTTCCGATTTCATGCACACTATGCACCGCCAAAAGCTGGATTTGATCCCGACATACTTGCGGCCTGTGCGGCACTGGCAGATGGGCTAAACCAGTTGTCTCGCGAACGGATTGGGGCAGAGATGATCAAGCTTCTCGGCGCCGAAAACCCCGCCCCCGCCTTGGCCGCGATGGAGCAAACGGGAATTTTGTACCACTGCATTACAGGCGCAAATCTGCGCGCCTTAGGGCCACTTTTACATTTTGAGGCGGAGCACGGCTTTGCACCTGACCCCACCCTTAGGCTTGCCGCAATTGGGGGTGAAGATCTGCAAACGGAACTCCGTCTGTCCAAATCTATGACCCAAAATGTGGCAGTTTTGCGCGAGACAGCTACGGGCTACATGGCGGGCGCAGAATTGGGCTATCGCCATGGTGAGACAGTGGCCCACGCGGCGCTGATGCTGCGCCATGCCTTCCTTGAAACTCCGCTTGATCTCTCTGAATGGGCCGCCGCAACATTGGGCGCACAGGCAGAGTTTCCAATTCGTGCAGCCGATCTCATGCCAAAGTTGCAGGGGCCAGACTTGGGCAAAACCCTTGCGAAGTTGGAAGCACGTTGGATTGCCTCAGGCTTTCGCCTGACCCGCAGCGATCTTCTGGCGCTTTAAGATTACCCCATGACGGCAGGCCCGCACCATGCTAGGGCAGTGCCATGAGCGCAATCCCATCAAAAAACGAAATTCTACAATGGATTTCCGATCATCCACATGCCAGTTCAAAACGCGATATCGCGAAGGCTTTTGGTATCAAAGGGGCAGTGCGTATTGATCTCAAGCGCCTTCTCAAAGAGCTTGAGGAAGAAGGCCATCTGCGCCGTGCCAAGAAAACCTATGCCAACCCCGATAAATTACCACCCGTGGCCATCCTGACAGTTTTGGCCGAAGATAGCGCAGGGGATCAATTCTGCCGTCCGATGGAATGGCAGGGCGAGGGGGACGCGCCAAAAATTCTATATGTTCCCCGTGAGGCTGATCATGCCTTGAGTGAAGGCGACCGTATCCTTGCTCGTTTGCAAGAGGTTCATGGCGAAGATCACGGTTACCTCGCGCGCCTCATTCGGCGCATCGGCACCAATCCCCGCAAATTCATTGGTATTTTCCGCACGACCTCGGAAGGTGGGCGTATTTTGCCCGTCACCAAAGGCTCAGACAAAGAATGGCGCGTGGCCTCGGATGCCACCTTATCCGCAAAAGATGGCGAGTTGGTCGAGGCAGAGCTTGCAGGGCCAAAGTCCCGCATGGGCCTGCCGCGGGCGCGCATCGTGACACGGCTCGGCGATCCAACCGCGCCGAAGGCGGTCAGCCTTATTGCAATCCATGAACATGGGCTGCGTGATAATTTCCCAGACGAGGTCATCGCAGAGGCTGACAAAGCCAAACCAGCGTCAAAATCAGGTCGCGAAGATTTAACCAATCTGCCTTTCGTGACCATCGACCCCTCAGACGCGCGCGACCATGATGATGCGTGCTATGCGCATGCAGACCCTGACCCGAAGAACAAAGGCGGTCATGTCATCTGGGTCGCGATTGCCGATGTCGCGCATTATGTGCGCGCGGGCAGTGAGCTTGATCGCGAGGCAAAAAAGCGCGGCAATTCTGCCTATTTCCCAGATCGCGTTGTGCCGATGCTGCCTGACCGACTGTCGGGGGATCTTTGCTCTTTGCATGAAGGCGTTTTGCGCCCCTGTCTTGCCGTGCGCATGGTCATTGATGCAATGGGTGAGAAAAAGGCGCAAAGCTTTCATCGCGGGCTTATGCGCTCGGTCGCATCTCTGTCCTACGAAGAGGCGCAGGCCGCCCAAGACGGCGCCCCAACCCCGCGTTGCGAGGCTTTGATGGAGCCCGTCATCGCGCCCCTCTTTGCGGCTTATGAGGCACTCATAACGGCACGGGCGCGCCGCCAACCGCTTGACCTTGATCTTCCAGAGCGGCGTATCATTCTCTCCGAAGAAGGCGAGGTTGAAAGCGTGGCCTTCCGCGACAGGCTAGACGCGCATCGCCTGATTGAAGAATTCATGGTTCTGGCCAATGTCGCAGCAGCTGAAACTTTGATTGCGAAAAAATCGCCACTGTTGTTCCGCGTTCACGAAGAACCCGATCCCGACAAGCTGGACGCTTTGCGCGAGACGGCCGCCACAGCGGGGTTTGTTTTGGCAAAAGGTCAGGTGTTCATGACCCGTCATCTCAATGCACTTTTGGCGCAGGCCGAGGGGACGGATCACGATGAGCTGATCAATATCTCAACCTTGCGCTCAATGCAGCAGGCCTATTACCACCCCGAAAATTTTGGCCATTTTGGCCTTGCTCTGCGGGCTTATGCCCATTTCACATCCCCCATTCGCCGTTATGCAGATTTGATCGTGCATCGGGCGCTGATCTCGTCTCACGGATTTGGCAAGGATGGCTTGAGCGCCGAAGATATCGAAACGCTAGATGCCACCGCCAAACAAATCTCCGAAGCTGAGCGCCGCGCGATGGTGGCCGAGCGAGACACGACCGACCGTTATCTGGCCGCCTATCTCAAGGATCGCGTGGGGGCGGAATTCACAGGTCGCATTTCAGGTGTGGCGCGGTTCGGTGCCTTTGTGAAACTGGACGAAACAGGCGCAGACGGCTTATTGCCCGTGCGCAGCTTGGGCCGCGAGTTTTTCCATTTTGATGCAGACACCCAGACATTGATGGGTGCGGATACGGGTTTAACCTTAGGCATTGGGGATCGCGTCTTGGTGCGCCTGACGGAGGCCTTGCCCGTCACAGGCGGCATCGGTCTTGAGCTACTAGAAATTCACGGCACGCAACACCGCCCCAACACGGGCGGCAAACGCGGCAAGCGCGGCTTTGTCGGGCGCAGATCGGGCCAATCTGAAGCCAAAAAGCGTAAACTGCGCAAATTGAAAAAGCAAAAATCCTAATCTCGATTGCCCCTAGGCGGAATGTATTCTGCGCGCTAGGGTCGTCCATGAGCGGCAAAACCAAGCGCCAGCGGGCTTTTGCTGGTTTGTATCGGGGAATAAAAATGCAGGTGAAGCAAAACGCCTTGCAATGGTGCACGCCTATGGCCGCCATTTTCATATCGCTTGGCGCAGAGGTAAGCTTGGCTCAGGGATTAGCGGTCAGCAGTTCACCCTTGCCTTACCCACGACCTGCCACGCTCAGCACCCAATCCAACCCTGCACCCCGCGAAAGTTTTTCTCGATGGCGCGCAGATTTCGTATCCCGCGCCGTGGCACAAGGTATTTCGCCCGCAGTCGTAGATGCCGCCCTTGGCCGAATGACCCCGTTAGATGAGGTTGTGCGTCTTGATGGCAATCAATCCGAATTTGTGCGCCCCATTTGGGACTATCTCGACAGCGCCGTTTCCACGCAACGCATCGAAGGCGGGCGGGCCAATTACCAAAGGTGGCGCGAAGATTTGGTGCGAATCGAATCTCAATTTGGCGTTCCCGGAGAGGTGGTTGTCGCCATTTGGGGGGTCGAGACATCCTATGGCAGTTTCCGTGGAAACACAGACACATTGCGCGCATTGGCCACGCTGGCATGGGAAGGGCGCAGGCGCGCCTATTTCGAAGCCGAACTTCTTGCCGCTTTGCAAATCCTAGAGATCGAGGCGGTTAGCCCCCGCGCCTTTGCAGGGTCATGGGCAGGGGCAATGGGGCATACGCAATTCATGCCAACCAGCTATCTGGCCTATGCGGTCGATTACACGGGCGATGGTCGCGCAGATATTTGGGGCGATGACCCGCGCGATGCCTTGGCCTCAGCCGCCAATTTCCTGAGCGAAGCAGGATGGCGGCGCGGGCAACCTTGGGCGTTAGAGGTGCGGTTGCCACAAGGATTTGACTATCGCCTTGCCAGTCGTGAGGAAAAACGCGGTGCCAGTTTTTGGCGTAACCGCGCAGTCACCCTCGCGGATGGCACGCCCCTGCCAGATCATGGGCCCTCTGCGCTACTGCTCCCTGTTGGGGCGAATGGTGTGGCGCTTATGGTCTATGATAATTTTGGTGTCCTAGAGCGCTATAACCCCGCTGACAGCTATGTGATCGCGCTAGGTCATTTGTCAGATAGGATCGTGGGGCGTTCAAACGGATTTCGCGCCACATGGCCCCGCAATGACCGCGCCCTAACGCGGAGCGAGCGTGCAGAATTGCAAACACTACTCACCGCGGCAGGGTTTGATACAGGCGGGGTCGATGGGCGGATTGGCCCCAATAGCGTGACAGCAATCCGCGCCTATCAGATTGCCAATGGCCTCCTACCTGATGGCTATGCCAGCCCCGATCTTTTACGCCGCCTGCAATAGGTGAGACTCGACTCTTTCTGGGGCGTGGACTAAATAAGAACAAAATGTGAACATTTGATGGATGGTTTCGAATGTCCGCCCCCGCCCCCCAAATGGCCCGTGCCAAAACGCGCCGCATTTTGTCGATCTATTTGCCGCATCTTGCTGCGGAGCAAATCTTGCGCCTGCATCGCGGCACGAGCCTGCAACCACTTGCCGTGATTGCGGAAGCGCGCAATCGGCAAGTTCTCTCCTCGCTCTGCCCAAAAGCACAAGCCGCAGGGCTTTATCGTGGGCAGGCGTTAAGCGCCGCTATGGCGCTATGTGCAAATCTGATCACCCGCAGTCAAAACCCCGCGCAAGAACAAGCCTTTCACAAGGCGCTGTGTCGATGGGCAGAGAAATTCTCGCCTTGGATCGCGGCGGAGGGGACAGATGGTCTGGTGATGGATATTTCTGGCTGCGCCCATCTTTTTGATGGGGAAACCGCCATGGCAGAGACCATTTGCGCCGACCTCGCGGCATTGGGCCTTAGTGCGGAAATCGGGCTTGCCGATACGCGCGGGGCAGCTTGGGCCTTGGCCCGCTTTGGACATAGTCGTGGCAGAGCGCAACAAGCCCGTGGTGATGCCATCAGCCAAGAAGCGCGCGCTACGCGGGCACGCGCCGCTTTGCGCAGGCGTGACATGGGCCCAAAATTTGCACCACCCGCCCGCCAAAGCAAAGAGGCGCCCATACATATCGCACCCCCTTTAGAAACCCGCGCGGCAGTTTTGCCCTTGCCTATCGCCGCTTTGCGGCTTGGGGACGAAACGATAGACGGGTTGGCACGGCTTGGCCTGCATCAGATTCACCATCTGCTTGCGCAGCCCCGCGCAGGTCTGGCACGGCGCTTTGGCCCGTTTTTACTCCAGCGCCTTGACCAAGCTTTGGGAAGTCTTGCCGAACCTGTCTCGCCCGCGCGCAGCACGCCCTATTTCGCGGTGCGCATGAGCTTTCCCGAACCCATTGGCACAAGTGATGATCTTGATGCAGCGATCCTGCGTTTAACCGAAGCGCTGTGTCAAAAGCTTGACAAAGCAGGGCGAAATCTGCGCAGCCTACGTCTTGATCTTGCCGAAATGACCGAAGCGCGCCGTCATATCACTTTGCGGCTTGCGCGCAGCCATACCGATGCGCGCACCGTTTACAGCCTGTTGAAATTACAGATGGAACAAGGCCTCAAAGATTTAGAACCTTCTACAGCCTTTGATATGATCCGCCTTGAGGCGCTACAAATCGAAGCACGCAATGCCATCGCACATCAAGGCGGGGATAGTTCCGCGCGCGCCCATGCGGCGCGCAGCGCCTTGGACGATCTGATCACGAGCATTGGCACAAGGATTGGGCTAGAAGCAATCACCCGACCCCATCCGGCAGAAAGCCATCTGCCCGAAAAATCGCAAAAGTCTCTTACGGCCGCATGGTCAGACCCGTTTAAGGGGCTATGGCCGCGCGCGCATCTTCCGCGCCCCTTAACCCTATTCAAACCAGAGTTTATTGATGCCCCCAACAGCCCAGAACCGCCATTTCGCTTTGCATGGCGGCGACAAAATTTCACTGTGAAATCCTATATTGGGCCTGAAAGAATCGCGCCGGAATGGTGGCTTGATGACCCCAATTGGCGCACAGGATTGCGGGACTATTGGTGCATTACCACCGAGCAGGGCGTCAGATTATGGCTTTTTTATGCCCATGGGGGTGCGATAACAGGCGGTTGGCTTGCCCATGGCGACTTTACCTAAAAGACGAAACTCAAACAAATTCAATGCATTGCCGCTTTGCGGCTTTCTTCAAGGTAGACCTCGCGCAACCGTGCGGCCACAGGGCCGGGTTTGCCTGTGCCGATAGGCTTTCCATCTAGTTCAACCACAGGCATCACAAAGGTTGAGGCCGAGGTGATAAATGCCTCATCTGCCGCTTGCGCCTCAGCCACTGTAAAGGCGCGTTCTTCTACCTTCATCTGTGCTTCACGGGCAAAACGCAGCACCGCTGCGCGAGTGATCCCATGCAGAATTTCCGTGCCGATATTGCGGGTGATAATCGTGCCATCCTTTATGATATAAGCATTGTTTGACGTGCCTTCTGTCACGGCACCGTCTTCAACCATCCACGCATCATCGCAGCCAGCCGCCTTTGCCATCATCTTGCCCATGGAAGGGTAGAGCAACTGCACGGTCTTAATATCGCGCCGACCCCATCGCTGATCTTCAATAGAGATCACCTTCATCCCTGTCTTTGCCATGGGGTTCTCTGCCAACCCTGGTTTGGACTGGGTGAAAAGTACTAAGGTTGGCTCCGTCTCACGGGCAGGATAGGCAAAATCGCGATCATTCGGCGCGCCGCGGGTAATCTGCAGATAGATCATACCATCGACCAAGGCGTTGCGCGCGATCAGTTCGCGATGAATTTCAAGCAAACGATCACTGTCACATGGCGCGCGCATATCCAATTCGTTCAAGGAACGCGCAAGGCGTTTTGCGTGGCCTTCGAAGTCAATAAGTTTGCCATCCAAGACGCTGGTCACCTCATAGACGCCATCGGCAAACAGAAACCCCCGATCAAACACCGAAACTTTGGCCTGATCCTCGGGCAGATATTCGCCATTCACATATACGATGCGCGTCATCTCAACTCATCCCCATAATTCTGGACGCGCAGGATGCACCCCGTCTGCGTCAAATGTCAAAGCGTGCTCACGGTCTTCTGCCAGAAGAAGCGGCCCGTCAAGATCGGTAATTGCCGCGCCTTGTGCCACGAGAAGCGCAGGGGCCATAGCAAGAGAACTGCCGACCATGCAGCCCACCATAACCCCATAGCCCTCCGCCACAGCCGCATAGCGCAACGCAAGCGCCTCCGTCAAACCGCCTGTTTTATCCAATTTGATGTTCACCATATCGTATTTGCCCACCAGATCAGGCAGGCTTGCACGATCATGGGCGGACTCATCGGCGCAAACTGGCAAGGGGCGAGCGATTTCGGCCAAAAGATCATCGGCACCAGCAGGAAGGGGCTGCTCCACCATCTCGACCCCCAGACGGATCAGATGCGGCGCAAGATCATTGTAGCTGTCCACAGTCCATCCCTCATTGGCATCCACGATGATCCGCGCGCGTGGCGCACCACGGCGCACCGCCTCAAGACGCGGCATGTCATCGGGCGTGCCCAATTTAATCTTAAGCAGCGGACGGGATTGATGGCGCGCTGCCGCAGCCTCCATGCGCTCGGGCGTATCAAGCGACAGGGTATAGGCTGTAATCTCAGCGCGCGGCGCGGACGCAAGCCCCGCCAAATCCCAAACGGGCCGCCCCGTTGATTTTGCGTCCCAGTCCCACATCGCACAATCGACTGCATTTCGCGCGGCCCCTGCGGGCAATGCGTCCTGCAAGCTTTTACGATCAATCCCTGCAGGCAGCCCCTCTATTTGCGCCACGACCGAGGCAATGCTTTCGCCATAGCGCGCATAGGGCACAGATTCGCCCCGCCCCGTGATCCCATCGCGGCTGATATGGACTGTGACCACCTGCGCCTCACTGCGCGAGTCGCGTGAAATCGTAAAAACCTCGGCCAAGCGAAAGGTTTCGGGCGTGGCCGTGATGGTAAAACTCATATCGCCTCCAATGCGTCACAAAGACGTCCAGCACCTTGGCGGAAAGGATCGACAGCAGGCAAGCCCATGCGCTTTTCAATCTCTGCAAGATAGGCCAAGGCTTCATCCTCGCCAAATGCGGCGGTGTTGATTGAAACCCCCACCACTTGCGTCGCCGCATTAGATTGGCGTGCAAGTGTCAGGGCCAGATCACGCAGCGCCTCAAGGCTTGGCATTTCATAATCGGGCAGACCACGCATATGGGGGCGGGTTGGTTCATGGCACAGGATCAGTGCATCGGGCTGCCCCCCATGCACCAAAGCCATGGTCACACCAGAATAGGAAATGTGGAACAGGCTGCCCTGTCCCTCGATCATATCCCAATGATCTGGGTCATTATCAGGGGTTAACCATTCCACCGCCCCTGCCATGAAATCCGCGATGACCGCATCCAATGGCACGCCTTCGCCTGTGATCAGAATACCTGTCTGGCCCGTGGCGCGGAAACTGGATTTCAACCCGCGCGCCTTCATCTCGGCATCCATGGCCAGCGCCGTATACATCTTCCCAACCGAGCAATCCGTGCCAACGGCAAGGCAACGCTTGCCGCTGCGTTTTACGCCATTAGCGATGGGATATTGCACATTTGGCACCCGCACATCATGCAGACTGCGCCCTGTCGCCTTGGCTACGGCGACCAAATCAGGCTCATCACGCAACAGATTGTGCAACCCAGAGGCCAGATCAAACCCTTCCTCTAGGGCCGCGATCAAAACCTTTTTCCATGCAGGCGAGATCACCCCGCCACGATTGGCAACGCCAATCACGAGGGTTTCCGCACCAGCGGCGCGCGCCTCGGCCAAAGTCATATCGGGCAAGCGCATATCGGCCTGACACCCTTCCATGCGGAATTGGCCTATTGCGTTCTCAGGACGCCAATCACGAATACCTTGCGCCACTTTGGCCGCCAAAGGGTCGGGCGCATCGCCCAAAAACAAAAGGTAAGGGGTCTTGATCATCTTGGCTCTCCGACAAAGAGGTGAAGCTTTGTCACAGGATAATCCAAGCCGTCAGAAATTCTTTCGCAAAATCACGCGACCTGCACGCAATTTTCGCACGAATTTCTTGGAAAATAGGCCACAAGCGGTGGTTTATTACGTCATTCCAGTCGAATCAGGTCAAGTATCCCGAAACCTGTGGCGTCACTTCTTCAAAATCCAAAGCGGCGCGATTAGAGGCGGCGGTGTTGCGCTTGAATTCATAGCGCATCAAATCACCATCTTGTTCTGAGGCGATAATCAACGCCTGACATTGGTGACGAGAGCCTTCGTAAACATCCACCAAACCGCGCAAATGCGGGGTAGTTTCCGCGTCAACCGCGAAACCTGAGGGCGTGAATTCTAGGATTGCATAAACATCATCCCCGATCTGAACCGAACGGGTCGCGCGGCGCTTGAGATCGCGCATCTTCGCGCGGCGCAGGCCATCTACGACATCTTTGGGCAAAAAATCGTTCATAACACACCTATCAACTCCCACTGTAACATGGATCATGCTTGGTTTTGGTCAACATCGGGTTAACCAACCTGCAAATTCGTTGCCAATTTGCAACATGGGTTCTGTGCATATACGCAGAGTGCCTCTGCATGACCTAGGGTTGGACGAAAAGGCCACACGCATTAGGTCTGAGGCAACAGGAAACAGCGAGAAGAGGCGGAACCAATGGGTCTTTTGGTCGATGGCACATGGCAAGATGTTTGGTATGACACCGAAAAATCAGGCGGCGCATTCCAGCGCAGTGTGGCCTCGTTTCGCAACTGGGTGACCGAAGATGGCAGTGCAGGCCCTTCTGGTGAGGCTGGCTTCAAGGCAGAATCGGGTCGCTATCACCTTTATGTTTCGCATGCGTGTCCTTGGGCCAATCGGACCATGATTTTTCGCGCTATCAAGGGTCTGACTGACCATATCAGCTTCAGCGTTGTGCACCCCGATATGCTCGGGAATGGGTGGACATTTTCCACAGATTTTGACGGCGCTACGGGGGATACACTCTACGGCCTGCCTTTCGCCCGTGATGTCTATCTCAAAGACACGCCAGATATGACAGGCCGCGTTACGGTTCCAATCCTTTGGGACAAAGAGCGCGCGAAAATCGTCTCGAATGAGAGTTCGGAAATCATCCGAATGTTCAATTCGGCCTTTAACGGGATCACAGGCGACACGCAGGATTTCTACCCCGAAGAACTGCGCCAAGAGATCGACCAAGTGAATGCGCGCATTTATGACGAGGTGAATAACGGCGTCTACAAATCAGGGTTCGCGACCTCACAGGCGGCCTATGATGATGCTGTGCATACGCTTTTTGAGGCGCTCGATTGGTTGGATGACGGCCTCAGTCGCAACCGCTATCTGATCGGCGCACGCATCACCGAGGCCGATTGGCGGCTGTTTACCACGTTGATCCGATTTGATCTGGTCTATCACCTGCATTTCAAGTGCAACCGCAAGCGGATCATCGATTACCCCAATCTTTGGGGCTACACGCGCGAGCTATATCAATGGGCGGGTGTGGCAGATACGGTGCATTTTGATCATATCGTGCGCCATTACCATTACAGCCACGATATGATTAATCCCGCACGCATCCTGCCGATTAACCCTGAGCTGGATTTCAACGCCCCACATGAGCGCGACCACCTCTAGGCGGGGCGGGACAAATCGCCTATCTAAGGCGGCATGACGACCAAAACCCAACATAGCCGCGACCATGGGGGCGGCATTGATGCCGCGGCTGCCCAATATGGCGGGGCGCGCGCAGATTGGCTTGATCTTTCAACAGGGATCAACCCCTGCCCCTATCCAATCGGTGACCTGCCTGCCGATGCATGGCGCGCCCTGCCCGATCAAGGGGCTGAGGCCGCGCTGATTGCCGCCGCGCGCGCATTTTGGTCGGTTCCCGCATATCTTGATATTCTGCCAACACATGGCGCCTCTGCGGCAATTGCGCGATTGCCCACGATTTTTCGGGATTTGGACAAATCCATGCAGATCACCATGCCCACCTATAATGAATGGGCGGCCAGTTTCGAGGGTGCAGGTTGGAGGATATCCCAAGGCAGCGCCACGCTTGAGATCTATGTCCACCCCAACAACCCCGATGGTCGCCTCGCGCCTGCACCAGTCAGTGACAAAATCCGCATCTATGATGAAAGTTTCTGCGATGTGATGCCTGAGGCAAGCCACCTGCCCAAAATCGCAGAAAACAGTCGCGATATTGTGCTTAAAAGCTTTGGGAAATTCTGGGGCCTTGCAGGTCTGCGCCTTGGCTTTGTCATCGCCCCCCCCGACACGATTGCCCGTTTGCGGGCGGTCATGGGCCCATGGTCTGTTTCAGGCCCCGCTCTTGTGATCGGGGCGCGGGCCTTGCGTGATCCCGCATGGGCCGAAGATACCCGCCGCAGATTGGCGCAAAATGCGGCGCGGCTTGATGCGCTGATGGCGGCGGCAGGTGCAAATGATCAGTGCGGCACAAGCCTGTTTCGACTGTTCCATGTTGGCAACGCTGCGGCCCTGCAATCCAAGCTTGCGCAGCATCACATCTGGACACGCATCTTTCCCTATTCCACCTCTATGATCAGAATGGGCTTACCCCATGCACCCGAAGACTGGACAAGGTTGGAAAAGGCATTGGCATGATCACGGAAACCGCTGCCCTCTTGGTTCTGGCGCTTGGCCTTGATGCCCTATTTGGCGAACCGCGCATGCTGTGGCAGCGCATCCCCCATCCTGCCGTGGTGATGGGGCGGATCATTGCTTGGGCAGATCGCCGCTACAACACCGAAAACGCGGCTGCACGCAGCGCAGGCGTGACGGTTATGGCGCTTCTGTCCCTTGGCGCTTTGGGGCTTGGGGCCACAATCGCGCTCTTGCCCTATGGAGAGGTGATCTCAATCCTGCTTGCAGCCATCCTTATCGCACATCGCAGCCTCATATCCCATGTCTTGGCCGTGCGCGATGCTTTGGGCCTATCGCTGCCCGAAGCCCGCCGCGCGCTCAGCGATATCGTAGGGCGGGACACGGCTGAATTGGGTGAAAGCGAAATCAGCCGTGCCGCGATTGAATCTGCGGCTGAAAATTTTTCAGACGGGGTGATTGCCCCTGCCTTTTGGTTTCTCATCCTAGGGCTACCTGGCGTGTTGCTCTACAAACTCGTGAACACAGCCGACAGTATGATTGGCCACCGCACCCCGCGACATGAGGAATTTGGGTTTGCTGCCGCCAAGTTTGACGACATCCTCAACTACATCCCTGCCCGTCTCAGCGGGGCATTGATTGCCACCGTTTTCGGAAAACCTGCGGCTTGGGCGGTGATGCGCCAGGACGCCTCAAAGCACCCAAGCCCCAATGCAGGGTGGCCCGAAGCCGCGATGGCAGGCGCACTTGATATCACATTGGCAGGCCCGCGCCGATATCATGGGCATCTCAGCGATCACCCAAGCCTGCACGCGGCGGGACGCACAGAAGCCACGCGCAGAGATATTTCGAACGCGGTTACCATCCTGTGGAAATCATGGGCCGCATTTCTGATGGCTGTCTTGCTTCTGGCGTTATTGGCGGCCTAGGCGACCAAGGCCTCGGCCTTTTTCAGATCAACGCTTACCAATTGGCTGACACCTTGCTCAGCCATTGTGACGCCGAACAAGCGATCCATCCGCGCCATCGTCACAGCATGGTGCGTGATGATCAAGAAGCGCGTTTTGGTGCGGCGTGTCATCTCGTCCAACATATCGCAGAAACGGGTCACGTTGGCATCGTCCAAAGGCGCATCCACCTCGTCCAACACACAGATTGGCGCAGGATTGGCCAAGAATACCGCGAAGATAAGCGCAAGCGCGGTAAGGGTTTGTTCCCCCCCCGACAACAGTGACAAGGTCGAGAGTTTCTTGCCCGGCGGTTGGCACAGGATCTCAAGCCCCGCTTCCAGAGGGTCATCGCTTTCGACCAAAACAAGCCGCGCTTCACCACCGCCAAAGAGGTGACTAAACAACTGTCCGAAATTGCGGTTGACCTCATCAAAGGCTGTCAAAAGACGCTCGCGCCCTTCTTTGTTCAAGGCCGCAATCCCCGAACGCAGCTTTGAAATGGCAGCCTCAAGATCCTGCTTTTCTGACAGCAACGTGTCATGCTCGGTTTGGACTTCGCGCGCATCCTCCTCAGCCCGCAGGTTAACCGCACCAAGCGCATCGCGCTGACGGCGCAGGCGCATAACATCGCCTTCAAGCTTTTCAGCCGAGGCCATATCGGTCGGGTCTGTCTCTAATTGCTCTAACAACGCGTCAGGGGTGACTTCCATCTCCTCATGGATGCGCTCTGCTGCATGGGCAACGGATTCTGCCGCACCATCGCGCCGCGCTTCGGCAGCCGCACGGGCTTCGCGGGCATCCGAGGCGCTGCGTTCGGCATCACGCTCGGCAGATGTCGCGGTGCGCGCAATACCTTCTGCAACGCTCAACGCATCTGCGGCAGCCGCCTTGCGTGCCTCGGCATCTTTGATCTTTTGCGCCAATTCTGCGCGCTGGCCCGCAAGATGGTCGGGTTTGTTCTTCGCATCTTGCAATTGAGCCTCGGCCTCAATGCGGCGGGTGTTCAACTCTGCCATGCGGGACTTGGCGGTATCAAGACGCTTTTGCCACCCATCTACTTCGCTTGCAATTTGGTCAATGCGGCGTTCCCGCGCTTCGCCTTCGCGTTTGATCTCGTCATGCGCCGTGCGTTTGGCCAACATCGTCAGGCGCGCAGCCTCGACTGTCGATTTCGCACTTTCAACCCGCGCGCGCATTGTCGTGAGGTCTTCAAGGGCTTTTTGCCCCGCCTCAGCTTCAACCAATTGCCGCTCGGCACTTGCAGCTTCCTCGCCATGGCGGCTGACGGCTTGGGTCAATGTCTCAAGACGACCCGCCAAAATATTGCGCTCTGCTTCGGCGCGCGACAAGAGGCGGCTGGCTTCGGCCATCGCGCTATCGACGTCACGGCGCGATTGGCGGGCAGTTTTATCTGCCTCGCTTGCAACAGTGAGGCGTGCTGAAATTTCGTTATGACGGCTGCGAGCCACATCGGCAGCATCCTTGGCTGCGGTCAATTCCTGACCCAACTTTTCCAGTTGATTGACCTGCTGCATGCGCCGTGCGGCCGCGCTTGAGCTATCCTCAGATGCAAGGCTATAGCCGTCCCACCGCCAGAGATCCCCCTCGCGGCTGACCAAGCGCTGACCTGGCAAAAGATCCTTTTGCAACCGCGCCCCATCTGCCGCATCGACAATACCGACCTGCGACAAACGCCGCGCCAATACGCGCGGCGCGCGGGTGACATCGGCCAAACAAATCGCCCCTTGGGGCAAGGGTTGGGGATTGGCATATTGATCCAGACCAAGCCACCCCGTCAGCCGTGTTGCCAGACCATCTGCGCGGATCGGGGCCTTGAGGTCATCGGCCAAGGCCGCCCCAACGGCGGCCTCAAAACCCACATCCACCTTCACATGATCCAGCAATTGCTCCGCCGCGCCCTGTTCACGCTCAAGCAGGCGGCGCAATGCGCGCACTTCGGACTCAAGCGTGCTGAGCGTGCCATTGGCCTCAGCCAAAGCCGCGCGGGCCTCGCCCTCTTCGCTTTGTGCGGTGGCGCGATCTGCTTCGGCCTGTGCCAATGCAGCCTCAGCTTGGTTTGCTTGCTCTGTCGCACTGGCCAAAGCGGTTTGTGCTGTGTCTACATCGTGGCTCACCTCGGCCAAGCGCTCTTCGGCTTCCGCCGCCGCAAGCCGTGCCTTTTCCGCCTCGGCGCGGTTCCGCTCAAGGGCCGCGCGGGCGTCAGAAACAATGCGCTCTGCGGATTGATGGCGCGCTGCAAGACGCGCCGCGTCTTCTGTCAGCTGACTGAGGCCCGTTTCACAATCGGCCAAAACCTCAGCGGCATCAGCGGCCGCAAGTGACGCTGCCTTCAGCGCCTCATCATGGCCTTTACGCGCCTCAAAGAGGGCTTCGCGCTCCTCCATCAACTTGGCCACTGTTTCGCTTGCATCCGTGTTAAGGCTGTCCTCGCGACCAATGTCACGGGTCATTTGCTCAATCCGTGCTTCCAAACCTTCAATCGTTTGACGAACACGGAAATCTTCGGCTTGCAGCGTTTCGCGCTCTACAGTCAGCCGCTGCAAAATTGCGGCGGCAATTGCCTCCTCCTCCCGTTTAGGGGGAAGGGCGGCTTCGGCCTCCTCACGAGCTTGGGCGGCCTTGACCGCGGCCGCCTCAGCCTGCGCCGCAGATTGCACGGCCAAGCGCAAGGTTTCCTCAGCGCGTGCGCGGGCCTGATCTGCCTCTCGCCACCGCAAATATAACAGCATCCCTTCGGCTTGGCGCAGCTCTGTCCCAATCTCGCGATACCGCGCGGCTTGGCGCGCCTGCCGAGCAAGCGAGGATAATTGCCCCGCCAGTTGTTCAATCACATCATCAACACGGGTGAGATTGGTTTCTGCACCCTTCAGCTTTAGCTCGGCCTCATGACGGCGCTGATAGAGGCCCGAGATACCCGCAGCCTCTTCAAGAACCCGCCGTCTTGCGCGTGGTTTTGCGTTGATCAACTCCGAAATCTGACCCTGCCGCACCAAGGCGGGGCTATGCGCGCCTGTTGAGGCATCCGCAAACAGCATCTGCACATCGCGCGCACGCGTGTCCTTGCCATTGGCCTTGTAGGCAGATCCTGCATCGCGGGTAATACGGCGCACGACTTCAAGGGTGTCATCCTCGTTAAACCCTGCGGGTGCGAGACGGTCTTGATTGTCGATGCTAAGGGATACTTCTGCGAAGTTACGCGCAGGCCGCGTGGCCGCCCCCGCGAAAATCACATCTTCCATACCGCCGCCGCGCATCGCAGAGGCCCGGTTCTCGCCCATGACCCAACGCAACGCTTCCAGAAGGTTAGACTTGCCACAGCCATTGGGGCCAACCACGCCTGTGAGCCCGTCCGAAATCACCAATTCGGTCGGGTCAACAAAGCTTTTAAAGCCGTTCAATCGTAATCTGGAAAACCGCACAGGCAAACCCTTCGGTGATTCTTATCCAGTCTTACTGTCTCGCCGCTGCCATCGCAGAGTCAATCAGGAACCCCATGATGTGGATAATTTTAATCAGTTTTCCACAAGATATAGTCAAATTTGGCCAATTTCCTGCCCTGTGACATTTCATCTGTCACTAAACTAAACCAAATAGTTCGGAATTTGATTATCACTGTTCGTCAAAGGGGACTAGCGATATAACATGCTCAAAATCGATACCCAACGCTCTACTTTCTTGCGTCGCTTCGTGCTGGGTGCTTGGCCATTTCATTCTCCATGTGGATGATGTTTTGGGTGCCGCATCTTGAACAACTCTTTCTGATCTTCGAAAACAACCTTGCTAGGTTAACCAAAGGGTCGCTTTCACAGCAGACTATGATCTTAAGGGCTATAGTGCGGATTGCGGTTTTGAGCGTCTTGAACATCAAGCATCTGATCTGGAACCGCGGGCGCTTATCCGCCTTGCACAGGGGCTTCTCATGTGGATTTTTCCGCCTCAAACGCAGCTAGCCAGGTTTTGGCAATGCCTCTGGCCTTGGCGATGACTATGAATATGGGCTTGCTTCGGGTGTTATCCTATGCATTGAGATCACCCCAAAGCGGTGGTATCATGTCCCCATTCGTCAGCGCCAGATGGCTTTCCATCTCAGACTGACGCCACGAAACGGAGGGCCTTCGCCCTGACTAGACCGAGAATGGCGGTAACAGACACCGCAGAAATTGCGCCGTATGCGGACCCGCATGCACCCCGCATTGGTGGTAAAGATCTGCTAGACCAAGTGCTTGACTCTCTGAGCGATGATAAAGCTGAAAACGTAATCACGATCGAACTGGCGGGGAAATCCTCGATGGCCGATTATATGGTCGTTGCTTCCGGGCGTTCGACACGACAAGTGGCCGCCATAGCAACAAATTTGGTGGATCGCCTCAAGCAAGATTATGGGCTTTTGTCCAAAATCGAGGGCAAAGACGCCGGCGATTGGGTTTTAATCGACACGGGCGATGTAATCGTGCATGTCTTCCGTCCCGAAGTAAGGGATTTCTACCAAATCGAAAAGATGTGGCTGCCAAATGGCACGGCGCAGGCCTGACCGGCCATGCGCGTGTCCATATATTGTGTCGGGCGCCTGCGGCAAGGCCCCGAGCACGATCTGATTGCTAATTATCTGACGCGATTTGATCGCACAGGCCGCGCGTTTGGCCTGACCTTAGGCGACGTTCTTGAGGTAGAAGATAAGAAGAATCAGGGCATTACGGCAGAAGGTAATTTGCTGCGCCGCGTGTTGCCAAAATCCTCTGTGATCTGGGCGCTGGATGAACGGGGAGAGACCCTTAGCTCTCCGGAATTCGCCACTGGCCTAGGCCAATTGCGCGACCGAGGAACAAGCGATTTGGCGCTGATCATTGGCGGGGCGGATGGCATTGATCCGAGCCTATGCAACGAAGCCGCACGGAGTATTTCCTTCGGTCGTATGGTTTGGCCGCATATGTTGGTGCGGGTGATGCTGTCTGAACAGCTCTACCGCGCGGCGTCAATACTTGCGGGTACGCCTTATCACCGCGTTTGAAACTTTTCCTTAAGCAAAAAATCCGAACTTTGCCGCGATTGAGATTTCACGCTAGAGGCCAAGAAGGGCGATGACTCGAATGAGGCCGTCAAAGCCCAAAAGGCTATGCTTTCGTAGCGCTCAGATATCCCGCAAACGCGGCACGTGCGCGTTAAGATCGCCTGTCGCGGGTAAAATCTGCGGGCCTTTGCAGACCAAATCACAGGGCACTCTGTGTCCAAAGATGGGCATTTGCCCCTCCAACAAAGATTGAACAATCGCCGCACCATGATCGTGAGGCGAAAGCATCTGCAACACAAACGCCAGCCAAATGGCCACGTTCAAAGCGACAAGTTTAAACCCGCTGCGCATTGATTTATTGTCAGTCCGTGTCATAGCCTGGCTCACATCCCTTTTGGAAAATTCGGAAACTGGCTGTACAGAACTGCGATTGATATTGCACATCAAGACGGCATCCTGTCTCCTCACGCGAAGGTGACTAGGGCAAGAGCGAGGCAAATGATGGTCAGCACACATCAAAGCGAAGAAGACGCGCGCAATGGACACATCCTGATCTGGATCAACGGAACGCTCAAACCCCGCGCCGAGGCAATGATAAGCGTCTATGACAGCGGCTTTATGCTTGGCGATGGCGTTTGGGAGGGGTTGCGTCTCTATAATGGGAAATGGGCCTTTTTGGGCGATCATATGGATCGCCTATTTGAGGCTGCCAAAGCGATTGATCTTGATATCGGCATGAACCGCGCCGAAGTGATTGCGGCCCTTGAGGAAACCCGTCGCGCCAACGGGATGCAGACCAATGCCCATGCCCGATTGATGGTCACGCGTGGGGTCAAGATGCGCCCGTTTCAGCATCCTGCCCTGTCGCGCTCCGGCCCGACTGTTGCGATCATCATGGAACATTCCAAACCCTCCATCCCGCGCCCCATTCGTCTTGCCACAGTGCCGCATCTGCGCGGCTTGCCGATGACGCAAGACCCCAAGCTAAACTCTCATTCCAAATTGAATTGTATTCTCGCTTGCATCGCCGCGGAAAAGGCGGGGGCAGATGAAGCGCTGATGTTGGATATCCATGGCTTTGTGAACACCACAAATGCGTGCAATTTTTTCATCATTCGCAAGGGCGAGGTTTGGACAAGCACAGGCGATTATTGCATGAATGGGATCACTCGGCAGAAGGTCATTGACCTATGCCGTAGCAATGGCATCCCCACCTTTGAGAAAAACTTTTCCTTGGTCGAAACCTATAGCGCAGATGAGGCGTTTTTGACGGGAACATTCGGCGCACAAACCCCCGTGGGCGAGATTGACGGCCGTGTAATCGGAACAGGCACTTTGGGGCCGCTGACCACACGCATCCGCGCGCTTTACAAAGACATGATTGATCAAGTCGCTGAAATAGAATGACAAAATTAGCCATGTGGTCAGGACCACGCAACCTTTCGACTGCGATGATGTATGCCTTTGGGACGCGCGCCGATTGCGCAGTGTGGGACGAGCCTTTCTATGCCCCTTATTTGGCCGAGACGGGGCTAGACCACCCCATGCGATCCGAGATTCTTGCTGCGCATGAAAGCGATGCTAAGACTGTGGCGCAGCGCTGCGCACGCAACCCACCTAACGGAAAAGAGCATTGGTATATGAAACATATGCCCCACCATATGTTGGATGGGTTTGACCTGACTTGGGCTGAGGACTGCGTTAATATGCATCTGATCCGTCACCCTGCGCGCGTCATTGCCTCCTATCTCGCCAAACGCGATATGCCGAGCCTGCTTGATATCGGCTATCCTCAACAATGGACGCTTTACAAACTCCTTCCTGGCCCAATTTTCGACAGTGCAGATATTCGCGCCAACCCAGAGGCAATGTTGCGCGTGATCTGCGCGGCGGCCAACCTTCCATTTGACGCGGCGATGTTATCTTGGCCCGCAGGGCCGCGGGTCCAAGACGGGATATGGGCGAAGCATTGGTATGGGGCTGTGCATCGATCAACAGGAATTTCTGATCCCGAAGGGCCATTGCCTGATTTGCCCAAAGAATATCATGGGCTGCTGACTGAGGCGCTTGAATATTACGAACAAATGAGCAGTCTAAAAAACACAGCCTAAGGTCAAATCAGGGGGAGTGCGGGATGCGAAAATCAGCCAAAGACGAGCAAATCCTATTCCCCCCTGCACCTCAACCCAAATATTTCGGCAAGGCCGCAGACGCAGTCGCAGAGTTGCAAGTACTGTATCAAACCGCCACAAAATTCCTCTATGACGCATTTTCTGAGGCCTTGAAGGCGCCGTGCGAGAACACCCGCTATCGCGCCTTTTATCCTGAGATACGGATTACTACTACAGGCTTTGGTAAGATCGACACCCGCCTTTCTTTTGGTCATGTCGCAGAGCCTGGTACCTATTCCACAACCGTCACACGCCCAGATCTATTTGCCAATTATCTGACACAGCAAATCGCCCTGCTCATCGGAAACCATAATGTTGAGGTCGCAATTGGGGTGTCCTCAACGCCAATCCCGCTGCATTTCGCGGTGCTAACTGATCCCAATCTCAACGTCCCACAAGAAGCTGCGCTGACCTTCCCCTTGCGCGATATGTTTGATGTGCCTGATCTCGGCGGCATTCATGACGAGATTGTCAATTCGTTTGGCTTTAAGCATCCAGACGGATCAGGGCCACTCGCGCCCTTTACCGCCGAACGGATCGACTATTCTCTGGCAAGGCTCGCTCATTACACGGCGACTGATCCTGTATATTTCCAGAACCATGTTCTGTTCACCAATTACCAATTCTATATTGACGAATTCATCGCCTATGCGCGTGCCATGTTAGCCGACCCAAGTAGTGGCTACACCGCCCTAGTTGGGCCAGGAAATCAGGTTTTGATGATGTCTGATGCTGATCTTACTCATCCCGCAAAAATGCCCCAGATGCCAAGCTACCACCTCACCCGCAAAGACAATGCAGGTATTAGCTTGGTTAATATTGGAGTTGGGCCATCAAACGCAAAAACCGCGACCGACCATATTGCAGTTCTGCGACCCCATGCATGGCTGATGGTTGGCCATTGCGCAGGTCTGCGCAACACGCAGGCGCTTGGCGATTACGTCTTGGCACATGCCTATTTGCGCGAAGATCATGTTCTTGATGATGACCTACCCGCATGGGTTCCCATCCCCGCATTGGCAGAAGTTCAGATCGCACTTGAGGATGCGGTGGCAGATGTGGCCCAAGTGTCTGGCTATGAATTGAAACGGATCATGCGCACGGGCACAGTCGCCACAATTGACAATCGTAATTGGGAATTGCGCGATCAATCTGGCCCCATAAAACGCCTCAGCCAAAGCCGCGCCATCGCACTCGACATGGAAAGCGCAACAATCGCCGCCAATGGATTTCGCTTTCGGGTGCCTTATGGAACGCTGCTTTGTGTCTCAGACAAGCCGCTGCACGGCGAATTGAAGCTGCCAGGAACGGCATCAGAATTTTATAAAACCCAAGTGACGCGACATTTGCTGATTGGCATTCGCGCCATGGAAAAATTGCGCGAAATGCCGCTTGAACGCCTCCATAGCCGAAAATTACGGTCTTTTGAGGAAACAGCTTTTCTATAAATATATAAATTTCTATCAATATGCATGTTTTCTGCACCATTTTGTCTACTAATAGTTGTGTCTCTGCACAATATTAGGTTAATTTCGTACTAGCGAGCCCAAGGGTTCGGGGAGTAAAGGAGATAAAAGATGGCACAGAAACCGATGACAAAGACACAGCTTGTCGCCGCGCTTGCCGACGAAATGGGCAGTGACAAGAAAACCGCAGCAGCCGCTCTGGATGCAGTGATCGCAGTGGTCACTAAAGAAGTCGCAGGCGGCGGTGCAGTAACCCTTCCTGGGATTGGCAAAGTATACTGCCGCGCACGTCCCGAGCGTATGGTGCGCAACCCAGCAACGGGTGAGCAGATCAAAAAGCCTGCCGACAAGGTTGTGAAGGTCACAATCGCGAAGGCGTTGAAGGACAGCGTAAACGGCTAAGTCTTAGCAGTTTTGAAATTTTAAGGGTCGCCTCTTTGGGCGGCCCTTTTTCTTGGGCGGGTTTCATGCTTCTGTGTCGCCAGCAGATTTCGGCAGGATGCATGGCATGGATTTTCGCGCAATTGGAATGGGGCTAATTTTTGCCCTTATATGGTCCTCGGCTTTCACCTCTGCGCGGATGATCGTTGAGGCCGCACCACCCCTATACGCGTTGGCTTTGCGCTTTGGACTAGCGGGTCTGATTGGTGTGGCCATTGCCAAAGCCCTTGGACAACATTGGAAATTCTCTGCTAAACAATGGCGCGGCATTTTGATTTTTGGCACCTGCCAAAACGCGATCTATCTAGGTCTGAATTTTATCGCCATGCAAACGGTCGAGGCAGGGCTTGCCGCGATCATCGCATCCAGTATGCCGCTCTTGGTGGCGACTGCAAATTGGGCGTTCTTCCGCGAAACCCTTCCCAAAATTGGGATTTTCGGCCTGATTGCGGGCTTTACTGGGGTGGCGCTGATTATGTCACAGCGCCTAAAAGGCGGGGCGGATGTCATGGGTCTTGCGCTCTGCGTCATAGCGGCGGTGGCCTTGACCATTGCAACATTGGCCGTGCGCAGCGCCTCAGCCTCGGGCGGAAATGTGATCATGACCGTTGGCTTCCAAATGGCAGTTGGCTCGATTGTCTTGCTGCCCTTTGCCTTGATCTTCGAAACACCAGAGTTTGACATGTCGCTGCGTCTTTTTTGGGCGTTCACTTACACAACGTTAGCCCCAGGTCTTTTAGCAACATGGATTTGGTTTTTGTTGGTCGTCCGCATTGGGGCTACGCGCGCCGCAACTTTTCATTTCTTGAACCCTTTTTTTGGCGTTGCGATTGCAGCGGCGTTACTTGGGGAGCAATTATCGTTGGCCGATATCATTGGGGTCGCCATAATCGCAGGCGGGATCTTGGCAGTGCAACTGGCCCGCGTCACCCCAACACCGCTAAGCAGTTAGGCCACTTGAAGCGGCGTATCGCTAACAATAACCCAAAGTTTGTCAATCGCGATGCAGTAGGGTGTATCCGTATAATCAATGCTAAATAGAATGATTTCTCTTTCTGCTTCATAGCTACCAACCGCAATGCGCAAAGATAAACGCGTATTGGCACTCGCTGCGTCGGCTGACTCATTAGCTTTGTTATGGGCGTTAAGCAATTGCAACTAATCCACAAACCGATCAGCCGATGTTACCATAACTTTCACCTATTTGTCCGCGATGCAGCAACAAATGATCTAGAACCACACAGGCCATCATCGCTTCACCCACGGGAACAGCACGAATACCCACACAAGGATCATGCCGCCCTTTTGTGATGATCTCCACCGATTCGCCCGATTTCGTAATCGTCTGGCGCGGTGTTAGGATGGAGGACGTAGGTTTCACCGCAAAACGCACAACAACATCTTGGCCAGTGGAAATCCCGCCCAAAATCCCGCCCGCGTGATTAGAGGCATATTGCGGGCCATGTGCTCCCATCGTGATTTCATCTGCATTTTCACTGCCCTGCAAGGCAGCGGCGTTCATACCCTCGCCAATCTCAACACCTTTCACGGCATTGATCGACATCATGGCTGCAGCCAAATCAGTATCAAGCTTGCCATAAATCGGCGCGCCAAGCCCTGCAGGCAAACCACGCGCGACCACCTCAATCACCGCGCCGACACTATCGCCCGATTTGCGAAGATCATCCAAATAGCTTGCCCAATCTGTCGCTGCCTTGGGGTCGGGCGTCCAAAACGGGTTCTGGTCAATCTGATCCCAATCAAATCGCGTACGGTCAATCTGATATGGGCCCATTTGCACCATGAAACCAGTGATTTGCAGATTAGGCAGCAGAGTGGCCAAAACTGCACGCGCCACCCCTCCCGCGGCTACGCGTGCTGCTGTTTCTCTGGCGCTTGATCGCCCGCCTCCACGCGGATCGCGGATACCATATTTTTGCCAATAGGTAATATCGGCATGGCCCGGACGGAATTTCTCGGCAATTTCAGAATAATCTTTAGACCGCTGATCTGTATTGCGGATCATCAACTGTATGGGCGTGCCTGTCGTCTGGCCCTCATAAACGCCAGAGAGGATTTCCACCGCGTCAGGTTCACGGCGTTGCGTGGTGTATTTATTCTGCCCTGGTTTGCGGCGATCCAGCCAATGCTGCAACATTGCCGCATCTATCGTGACACCGGGGGGGCAGCCGTCAACAGTCGCACCAAGAGCGGGCCCGTGGCTTTCACCCCACGTGGTAACCCGAAAAAGATGACCGAATGTGTTCATCGACATTGGCGTGACCTGCACAATTTTAACCTCCACAGGGGTTAGCCTTCCTGAGGCAAAATGCCAAGACCCTTGCGTTCCACAGAAAAACTGCCTAGATCAGTTCTTGTCTCGGGGTGGCCCATCATTGGGCCTGAGATGCGCAATTCTGCGTAAACCCGTTGAACCTGAACCGGTTAGGACCGGCGGAGGGAAGGCTTTGGAAAAATGGCAAACTGCCCAAGCTCCATCTTCACTTCGCCCGTCGCAATGGAGGAGTGAAGAAAAATGAAACACACCATCACAGCAGCGGGTATGAGCATCTTTGCGGGGGCGGCAATGGCCGAAAGCCCGGTTTTGCATGTCTATACCTATGATTCATTTATTGCTGACTGGGGGCCAGGGCCACAGATCGAGGCTGCTTTCGAAGGCAGCTGCGGCTGTGATCTGCAATTTATCAGCGCGGGAGATGGCGCGGCGCTGCTGTCGCGGCTTCAGCTTGAGGGCAGCCGCAGCGAAGCGGATGTGGTCTTAGGCCTTGATACAAACCTGATGACAGCCGCACGCGATACAGGCCTATTCGCAGCGCATGGTATCTCCGCAGAGAGGCTGACCCTGCCAATCACATGGGATGACGCAGAATTTCTGCCTTTTGATTGGGGCTATTTTGCCTTTGTACATAACTCTGATTTGCCCATTCCCCCAAAAAGTTTTGAGGATTTGGCCGCAAGTGATCTGCGTATCTTGATCCAAGACCCACGCAGTTCGACCCCTGGTTTGGGCCTCGTTTACTGGATTGAGGCTGCTTACGGCGATGGCGCTGCGCAGATTTGGCAGGATTTGGCGGATAACATCGTCACCGTTACCCCGGGATGGTCACAGGCCTATGGCCTGTTCCTAGAGGGTGAGGCCGATATGGTTCTCTCCTACACAACATCCCCCGCCTATCACCTCATTGCTGAGGAAGATCCCAGCAAATCCGCCGCTGCCTTTGACGAAGGTCATTATATGCAGATTGAAATTGCAGGCATCACTGAAGCGAGCGATCAGCCCGATCTGGCGCGTGCGTTCTTGGACTTCATGCTTTCGCCTGCATTCCAATCCGTAATCCCTACAACAAACTGGATGTATCCTGCCGCTTTGCCCGCTTCGGCCCTACCCGATGGGTTTGACACCTTGATTGCCCCTGAAAAAGTTCTGCACTTCCCAGGGGATGAGGCTGCAGCGCTTCGCGATGCAACGATTGACAGATGGCAAACCGCACTCAGCCGCTAGGAACCTTGGTTTGGGTCGGGACCGGCGCTTTGGCACTTGTCCTGACCGCGACCCTTGCCCCGCTTGTGGCGATTGCCGTCACGGCGGAGGAGGGATTTAAATTGCGCGCGGCCGACTGGGCCGCAATCCACTTTACGCTCCTACAGGCAGGCCTCTCCGCAATCTTGAGCCTTGTCATTGCCATTCCACTGGCCCGCGCTGTTGCGCGGCGAAGGTTTATTGGAAGGGGCCTTTTCATTAGTCTAATGGGCGCACCATTTATCCTTCCCGTCATCGTTGCGGTGATCGGGCTGATCGCAAGCTACGGTCATAACGGGTGGCTTGCGCACACCGTACAGGTTATCGGCCTAGATCTTCCTGAAATTTATGGACTGCACGGCGTTGTTCTGGCCCATGTGTTCTTCAACCTCCCCCTTGCTGCGCGCTTGATCCTGCAAGAGTGGCAAGCAATACCTCAGGAACGCATACGCCTTGCACAGTCTTTGGGGCTGAAGGGTGGCGCTTTTTTTCGACATATCGAATGGCCCATTTTGCGAACCGCTGTTCCTGGTGCCTTTGTGGTGATTTTTTTGTTGTGTTGTTCAAGTTTCGCGGTCGCGTTAATATTGGGCGGCGGCCCGCGTGCGACCACGATTGAATTGGCCATTTATCAAACGTTTCGATTTGATTTTGATCTTGGGCGCGCTGCGACTTTGGCGGCCGTGCAAGCCCTTCTGTGCCTTAGCCTCGGCGCGTTTGCACTGCGGTTGTCTGCCCGCGAGACAGGGCTTGGTACGGGGCTGGATCGCGCATTGGCCCTGCCCACAGAAGGGTGCGCGTTTGTTGATACTCTGGTTATCGTGGCTGCGGGGGTTTTTCTCGCGTTGCCCTTGGCGCGGATCGTGATCCTTGGCCTGCCAAATCTCATAGAACTACCCACAGCCATTTGGATTGCGGCGCTGCGCTCGCTGATCATGGCGTTATCTGCGACCATCCTGTCGATTGCGATGGCACTGCCAATCGCCATGGCCTTAATCCGCCTGCGCCGCGCCGCAATGTTTGAGGCCCTTTGCCTGCTTGCATTGGTCATTTCACCTTTGGCCCTCGGTACAGGATGGTTTTTAATCCTGCGCTCAATCACCAATCCCGTGACATGGGCCTTGCCCATCACTGTATGCGCCAACGCCCTTATGGCACTACCTTTCGTGCTGCGTGCAGTTTTGCCCACCCTTCGAGAGGCTGAAACAAGTCAAGCACGCCTCGCCACGGCACTGGGTCTTGTTGGCTGGCACAGATTTCGGCACGCGATCCTGCCCCGCCTTGCCCGCCCTTTGGGCTTTGCGGCGGGTCTGTGCGCGGCTTTATCGATGGGGGATTTGGGCGTGATTGCCCTATTCGCAGCACCTGATCAAGCCACTCTGCCCCTAGAGATGCTGCGCCTCATGGGTGCCTATCGTATGGCGGATGCCCAAGGGGCCGCATTGCTGCTCTTGATCCTAAGCCTTGGCTTATTTTGGATATTTGACCGTGGGGGCCATCACCATGCTTGAGGTTACAAACCTAACCTATTGCAGCGCGGGCTTTGAATTGAACGCCGCCTTCCGCGTGCAGCGGGGAGAAAGGCTAGCTTTGATGGGGCGATCAGGCGCCGGAAAATCCACGTTGATCAGCCTTATCGCAGGATTTCTCAGTCCAAATGCTGGAGAGATCTGGCTTGAAGGTGCGAACCTCACCCATAGCGATCCATCCAAACGACCCATCTCCATCTTGTTTCAAGACAGCAATCTTTTCCCCCATCTGACTTTGCGGGAAAATCTGGGTCTAGCCCTCTCGCCGCGATTGGCGATGAACGCGGCGATGGAGACACAGATCAGCACCGCCTTGGCGCAAGTGGGCTTAAGCGGGTTTGAGGGCCGCCTCCCCGCAAGCCTGTCAGGTGGGCAACAATCGCGCGCAGCCATTGCGCGGGTACTTTTGCAAAATCGTCCAATCTTGCTGATGGACGAGCCGTTTGCAGCCCTAGATCCCGCTTTGCGGCGCGAGATGGCAGAATTGATCAGCACATTATGCCGCGATTTGGGCCTGACCTTGATCCTCGCGTCTCATGATTTCATGGATGCCGAACGGATGTGTGATCGCGTAATGCTTTTGACCGAAGGGCGGATTACAGAAGATTGCCCCATCGCAGGCCTACGCGCGGCACCCCCTGCGGGATTGGCACCATGGCTTTAGGCAAAAGAAAAAGCGCCTCTGGGATCAGAGACGCTTTTGGATTTTTATCTTCCCTTCGGGGGCGTGGCTTATTTCGCCTCGCCCGCTTTGACGCGCGATTTGATCGGCGCCCAAAGTTTCTTATTGGTCAGATACAGCATCACAGCGAGAATACCGAGCATAATAATCGCGGTAAAGCCAAGCTGCTTACGCTCCATCATGCGGGGTTCTGCTGCCCAAGTTAGGAACGTGGCCACATCTTTGGCCATGCTTTCGATATCATTGGGCGCACCATCCGCGAACACAACCGCGCCATCCCACAAGGGAGGGGCCATTGCGATCAAGCCGCCAGGGTAAGTTTCGTTCTCATAAAAGTATGCCCCATACTGCTCTACCTCTTCGCCCGTATAATGGGTCAGAAGAGATGCAATATATTCTGGGCCGCCAATGCCGTTGAACAACTGGTTCAGACCTAGACCATATGGCCCATGAAAACCAGCACGTGCCTTGGCCACTAGGCTCAGGTCAGGTGCACCTTCAAAACCCGACTGAGGGAAGCGGTCATTCGGGGTCGCAGTGCGCCAATCATCAATGGAAGGGTCATAAACCTCGAACTGTTCCGCATAGGCGCGAGCCTGTTCGGGAGTATATCCCAACCCATTTTCATCGGCTAGGTTGCGATAGGCCACATATTGCAGACCATGGCAGGCGGAGCAGACTTCGGTGAAGACCTGAAGTCCACGCTGAAGCTGATCTTGGTCATAGCGACCAAATAGCCCTTGGAACGAGAATTCATAATTCTCGACATAGCCCGATGCACCTGCTGCAAGTCCCGCTCCAGTCGAGAGGCTGAGCGCAGCAATTGTGCTGATCACAAGTTTCCTGAACATGTCAGACTATCCTTTCTCTCACTCAGCAGGAATTTTCGCCGAGGCAGGGCCCGTGCCCACGCTTGCGTTGCCGTAATGTGCGTTGAAATCCTCTTCGATGGTCGAAGGCGGTATGGTTGGCTTTTCCAGAACCCCCAGAAGTGGCAGAATCACGAGGAAATAGGCGAACCAATAGGCCGAACCGATCAAAGCGATGTAGGGGTAAATCCCTTCCGCAGGCATAGCACCCGCCCACATCAGTACGAAAAAGTTGATCACGAAAACCCAGAACCAAGGCTTAAACATCGGGCGGTAGCGGCCAGAGCGCACCGAAGATGTATCAAGCCATGGCACCAAGGCCATCACGATGATCGCACCAAACATGGCGAGAACACCGAAGAATTTCGCGTCAACAATCCCGCCCGTTAGGAAGTCCGCCGCAATCACAACCCAAACTTCTCCATCAAAGGCGCGCAGGATGGCGTAAAAGGGCAAGAAATACCATTCAGGCACGATATGCGCAGGCGTGACCAGTGGGTTAGCCTCGATGTAGTTATCGGGGTGGCCTAGATAGTTTGGCATAAAGCCCACGATGGCGAAGAAAGCCACCAGAACGACCGCCAAGGCGAACAGGTCTTTGATCACGAAATATGGCCAGAACGGCAGCGTATCTGCTTCAGCTTCTTTCTTAGAGGCGCGGCGCACATCCACACCTGTTGGGTTGTTGTTACCCGTTGTGTGGAACGCCCAAACATGAACGATCACCAGACCCAAGATCACGAATGGCAACAGATAATGCAGCGACAAGAAGCGGTTTAGGGTGGCGTTGTCCACCGCAGGCCCACCCAAGAGCCATGTCTGGATCGCTTCGCCCACAAAAGGGATCGCACCAAACAGGCCCGTGATCACGGTCGCGCCCCAGAAGGACATCTGCCCCCAAGGAAGGACATAACCCATAAAGGCTGTTCCCATCATCAGCAGGTAAATCAGCATACCGACAATCCATGTGACTTCGCGTGGCGCCTTGTAGGAGCCGTAGTAAAGACCACGGAAAATATGCAGATAAACCGCGATAAAGAACAAAGACGCCCCGTTTTGGTGGATATAGCGGATCGCCCATCCCCCGTTCACGTTGCGCATAATGTGTTCAACGCTTGCAAAAGCGAGATCGACATGCGGGGTGTAGTGCATCACAAGGATGATCCCTGTGACGATCTGCATGACCAAGCAGAACACCAGAACGATGCCCCAAATCCACATCCAGTTCAGGTTCTTTGGGGTTGGGATCATCAATGTGTCATAAAGAAGACCCATTATTGGAAGGCGCGAATGCAACCACTTCTCAGCGTTGGACTTCGGTTCGTAATGGTCGTGGGGAATGCCAGACATCGGTCGTTTCCTCCGTTAACCGAGCAAAATTGTTGTATCGTCTACGAAAGACGCGTTCGGAATGTGTAAATTCTGCGGCGCGGGGCCTTTGCGGATACGGCCTGCCGTATCGTAATGTGAACCATGGCAAGGGCAGAACCAACCGCCAAACTCGCCCGCGCCATCACCCAAAGGCACACAGCCCAAATGGGTACAAACGCCCTGCATCACCAACCACTCGCCTGTGTTCTCACCCTCAGGTGTGGTTAGGCTGCGGTTTTCGTCATGCGCATCTGATCCTGCCGCGATGTTTGGATTGCGGCTATCGGTATCAACAAGGTCATTCATGTTTACCGCGCGCGCTGTTTCAATCTCATCCTGCGTGCGGCGGCGGATGAAAACAGGCTTGCCAAGGAACAGAACGGTCAACTGCGTTCCTTCCTGCACACCCGAGACATCAACGCGCATCGTAGATGCGGCTTGAACATCTGCCGAAGGGTTCATTTGGTTGACCAGCGGCCAGACGGCGGCGCCGGTTACAACAGCACCTACACCGCCTGTCGCATAGTACAGAAAGTCGCGGCGTGTGCTGGACTGGTCTTCTGCGTGTGACACTGAAAGCGTCTCCCTTGTCAGCGACCCACCAAACGGGGCCAATTGAATCGAAGCCACAAGAATCCCCCGCAGCTTTTCTCGGCTGTTTATGCAATCAAATGATAAGCGTCTAGCGGACAAACGCGCGCAGTTTGGCCGAAATGTCGCGGTTTGTAATGAATTTTCCGCCTCTAAGCGAAAAACATGAAGTTTTCATACGAAAAAAATTTCGCGAAGCCCGCTTATTTCCCAAAGTTTAGGGACATTTTTCGGTGCAAAATACCCGACCCATCATCAAATTCAGGGCCTGTTGCGGTGAATCCCAAGCGCTCATAAAAAGATATCGCGCCCAATTGCGCGTCCAATTCCATCTGGTACGGATCTGTTTTCGCAGTGATGTGGCGAATATGCGCCATCACAAACCGCATAAGCGCCGCACCATAGCCCGCGCCCCGCGCGTCTGCGACAACAGCGATGCGTCCAATCTTCCACGCCTGCCCTGTGCGATAGAACCGCCCTGTTGCCACAGGCCGTCCCGCCCTAGAACCCAAAATATGGGTGGCTGTTGCGTCAATCGCATCAAATTCCTCTGAAAGCGGAACAGATTGCTCAGCCACAAAGACAGCGCGGCGGATCTCGTAGCACAGATCCAAATCCGCCTGTGTCTGCACAAGACAAAATTCGGGTGAACTACTCATCCCATTGGGAATGTGTCTTTGAAAGAGGGGCGCGCACTCAACCGATCAAAAAACTTGGTCAAGTTTGGGCGGGTCGCGCGCCAATCAAATTGGTCTTGGCGGAAATCAAAATAGCCCAAGCCCGCACCAATCGCGATTTGGCCCATATCAAGCGCCTGATCAAAGCTGGGCACTAGGGTTTCGAAATAATCAAGCGCACGGTCTACTTTGGCCCATTGGCCTTCATACCAAGGCTCATACCAATGTGTTTCGGGGCGGAAACGTTTTTCATACACCATGGCCACCACAGCCTCGATCATACCATCTGCCGCCGCTTCGGTGGTCAGCACCTCCCAAAGGCGGTTTTCAGGGTACAGCCCCGCTTGCGCATGCTGATCCAAAAAGCGGGTGATCACACGGCTGTCAAAAATCGGGCTATCCCCTTCGCGCAAAAGCACAGGAATACGGCCTGAAGGATTGGCGTCGTTGAGATGAGCATCTCCACCCATGGGTGAGGCTTTGACAGTTTCGAACACCACATCCGTCATGCCCGCCTCTTTGACCATCACAAGAACCTTCCGCACGAAGGGCGATGCAGCAGAGCCAAGAACCTGAAATTGCGCCATTTGTCTTGTCCTTTTGGGCTTAGATTAAACCAAATTCTTGAAACACGGCGGCATAGATGTCACGCTTGAACGGCACAATCTTCACCAAAAGATCCTGCGCCCCGATCCATTGCCAATCAGAAAATTCAACATCCTGATAGCTGAGATCAATCGCATCATCAGGGGCAGTTAATTCAACCATAACCCAATGTTGCTTTTGCCCGCGAAATTTGCCACCCCAACGATACGGGATCACCTCAGGGGGCAGCTCGTAGGTCAGCCAATCGGCGGTCTGCCTTATAAACCGCGTCTGATCTTCTGCGATGCCAGTTTCCTCAAGCAATTCGCGGACAGCGGCTTGGCGCGGGGTTTCGCCCGCATCAATACCGCCCTGCGGCATTTGCCATGCAAGTTTGTTCATATCAGCGCGCGTGCCCGCGAAAACACCACCCGCTGCATTGACCATCACAATACCAACACAGGGCCGATAGGGCAGCGCTGCAATATCAGCAGGCGAAAGAACTACGCTCATCGGGCGTTTGGCCCCAAGGCGTTTAGCCCCGTCAGAATATCAATCGCGTAGGCTAGTTGATAATCTTGATTGCGCAGACGTGCGGTTTCCTCGGCGATTGCTTGCTCCTCATCGCGCAGGCGCTGCTCATCTTCCGTCAGGGTGGTGTTGCGCAAAGCACCGCGCAAATCAGCCTCTGAACGGGTGAACCTATCCTCGGTCGGCGCATCCTCGACAGGGTCACGCTGTTCCACCAGAATATCGGGGGCCACACCCAATGCCTGAATCGAGCGGCCCGAAGGGGTGTAGTATAGCGCAGTGGTCAGTCGAATTGCGCCCTCGCCCTGCACAGGCATCACGGACTGCACCGACCCTTTGCCAAATGTATTTGTGCCCACGACCACAGCGCGGCGATGATCTTGCAACGCGCCCGCCACGATCTCGGAGGCTGAGGCCGAGCCACCATTAACCAAAACCACCATCGGCAATCCGTCAATCAAATCGCCCGCCGTTGCATTGTAGCGATCCCCAGCCGCGCCATTGCGGCCACGGGTAGAAACGATTTCGCCCTGTTCCAAAAATGCATCGGACACACGAATTGCTTGAGTCAAAAGACCCCCAGGATTGTTGCGCAAATCAAGCACGACACCGTTCAGATTTTCGACCCCGCCAAGCTCTGAAATCACATCAGACAAACCCTCCTCCAAATTAGGGTAGGTTTGATCATTGAAGGTCGAAACGCGCAAAATCGCGGTATTCCCCTCTAGGCGTGTGCGCACAGCGGTGAGACGGATGCGGTCGCGGATGATGGAAATGTCGAAGGGTTCATCAACACCCTCCCGCACGACAGTGATAACAATCTCCGAGGCAACAGGCCCGCGCATCAGATCAACCGCTTCTTCCAATGTCAGTCCAAGCAGTGCCTCGCCATCAACATGGGTAATGAAATCGCCCGCCTCAACACCGGCTTCCATCGCAGGCGTGTCATCCATCGGCGTGATGACACGCACAAAGCCATCTTCTTGCGTCACTTCTATGCCAAGACCGCCAAACTCGCCACGGGTCTGCACTTGCATCGAGTCGAAATCACGCGGCGGCAGATAGCTTGAATGCGGATCAAGCGAAGTGAGCATGCCGTTGATCGCAGCTTCGATCAGCGCGGATTCATCTACCTCTTCAACATAATTCGAGCGGATACGCTCAAAGACGTCCCCAAACAAATCAAGCTGCTCGTAAACACTGCGCTGCTGTATCTGCTCTTGCGCCAAGAGCGGGGCGACAAATTGCGATGCCAAGATGACACCAGCAACCGCGCCCCCTAAGCCCGCAATAACCAGTTTCTTCATCTTTTTCGGTCCTTTCCAACCGCGCGTCTCGCACGGCGCACTTATTCCCAATTAAAGCATGGTCGCAGATCAATAACCTCGCCAACCTATCTCAGTTCAATATAAATAGTTTCTGAAAGCGCAGCGCCAGTCTGATCTGGTGTCTCAGTGATCAAATCTGCGCGCGCGACTGCGGCGCTTGGATTAAACTTCTCGTGTAGCACCACAGGCACACCTATCAAAAACATCAACAAAAGATGGATAAAGTGCGCTTTCATTGTAACAGAGACTGCCCCGTCATTTCGGGCGGTTGCGGCAGGCCCATCAGCGAAAGAACAGTTGGCGCCAAATCCGCCAATCGACCATCTGCAAGGCTTGTGCCTTTGGGCGCGCCATATACCACAACAGGCACGAGATTGACGGTATGTGCCGTATGTGGGCCACCCGTGACAGGGTCGATCATTGTTTCGCAATTGCCATGATCCGCCGTCACGATCATCGCGCCGCCTTTATCCTCAAGGGCTGCCAAAGCCGAGCCAAGGCCCTGATCCACTGCCTCGCAAGCGGAAATTGCAGCCCCAAGGTCCCCCGTGTGCCCCACCATGTCAGGATTCGCGTAATTGACCACGATCAGGTCATACTCCGCGTTAATCGCTGCAACCAAATGCTCGGTCACCTCGGCGGCACTCATCTCGGGTTGCAGATCGTAGGTAGCCACTTTTGGCGAGAGCGGCATAAACCGATCCTCCCCCTCAGCCGCGCTTTCTTGCCCCCCGTTAAGAAAGAAGGTCACATGAGGATATTTCTCTGTTTCAGCAATCCGAAATTGACGCAAACCATGTGCCGCAACCCATTCTCCAAGCGTATTTTTTAATTCTTGCTTGGGAAATACCGCCTGCATGTAGCGATCATGGTCGGTCGAATAATTCACCATCCCTAATCGCGCCGATAGATCAGGGCGAGCGCCACGCTCAAACCCTGTGAACTCAGGCGCGCAAATTGCGGCTAATATTTCGCGCGCGCGGTCGGCGCGGAAATTGACAAAAAACAGACCATCGCCTGTCTTCATTCCAGAATAGTCACCGATCACTGTCGCGGGCAGAAATTCATCCGTTTTCTCAGCAGCATAACCCTTATCAATCGCCGCCTGAGCTGACTGGGCCGTTGCACCTTTGCCATCGACTACTGCGCGATAGGCTGTCTCGACCCGCTCCCATCGATTGTCGCGATCCATCGCAAAATAGCGCCCCGTGACAGTCCCAACGCGCGCGTGGCCGGGCAATCCCGCCTCAAGACCCGCGATCTGCTCTTTTGCGGATTTCGGGGCAACGTCCCGCCCATCAGTGATCGCATGGATCACCACCTCTAGCCCTGCATCTGCACAGGCCTGAACAGCGGCCAAAATATGTGCCTGATGGGCATGAACACCGCCAGGGGATGTAAGACCCGCAATGTGGGCTCGCCCTTTTGCGGCTTTCACAGTCGTAATGAAATCATGCAACTCTTGGTTATGAAAGAAAGAGCCATTCTCAATCGCCAGATCAATTTGGCCTAAATCCATGGCTACCACGCGCCCTGCGCCGATATTGGTGTGGCCCACCTCGGAATTGCCCATCTGCCCAGTCGGCAAACCAACATCAGGGCCGAAGGTCACCAGTTTTGCATTGGGGCAGGTGGACATCAGGCGATCAAAATTTGGGGTTTTAGCCTGCATCGGCGCATTGCCTTCGGCTTCTGTGCCGATGCCCCACCCATCCAAAATGCATAAAATAACTGGTTTTTTCTGGTTATTCACATGCATTGCGGTGCCTTTCTGCCAACCTGTTCTGTTACTAGGATGGGTTGGTAAGAGAGGCAAGTTCAACCTCACGCGCAAACACCGGAGGCCGCTGCCCCACGCAAAATGCTGCCAATGCAGCGCGCGCCAAACTGCGCGCCTCGATCATTGTGACCTTCAGCCCCGCTTCTGCACATTTACGCGCAAGAGTGGCCTCTGAAAACCCTGCACCAACCAACAAAACGGGTATTCTGCGCCTCCACATTGCTGAAGGCAGAATGAGGGTCAGGGGTTGATGGGCCATGAATCAAAGAAAAGACCGTGCCGCTGATAATCCACCAATAGCAAGATTAGGCTGCCGTCCGTCGAGCAAATCAGCCACGATCCGCCCGGTCACACCTGCCAAAGTGAGGCCCAAATGCTGGTGGCCAAAAGCATGGATAATCTTTGAGCAGCTTGGGCTTGGCCCTATAACAGGCAAGGCATCCGGCAAGGTAGGCCTGCATCCCATCCATGTGGCATCAGGCGCGGGCAGATCGCCCCATAGCTCGGCCCCTTTGCGCGCGATATAATCCAAACGGCGCGGGTTTTGTGGCGCGTTCAGTGCCGCAATCTCCACAGTTCCCGCCAAACGCAGACCTTGCGCCATAGGGGCTGTATAGAACCCACCCTCAACCCAACCCACGGGGCGCGCGGCATAATGGCCAAAATCTTTATATATCAAGTGATAGCCCCGTTCGGTTTGCAAGGGCAGATGTTCCGCCCCGCCGCCTTTGATCTGCGCCGAATAGGCCCCTGCGGCCAGAACAACACGCGCCGCGGTGACATCATCCTGCCCAAGATGCACCCGCACCTGGACGCCTTCATTGCTGAGTTCGGTCACCGCTTTGGCGATCGTCTCCCCGCCCAATTCTGTAAATTTCTGATGCAATCTTTGCGTCAAAAGTAACGGATCACGGATATGACGCGCCAGCGGATAATAAACCCCACGCGCGGGTTGAAACGCCAAGGCAGGTTCCATCGCATGAGCTTCGGCCCCGCTTAATTCCTCAAAGGGAATGCCTTGGTCGCGGCGAAACGTAAGGCCTGGCCGATCCGCATCGGCGGCAGTTGCGCTGCGCCAGACTGTCAATTGCCCATTTGCAATGATCAAATCCTCGGCCGCGGCGGCCTCAATTAGCGGGTTCAACCCGGCATCGGCATGGGCCAGCAACGCCGCCAATTCCTGAGAAATCTGGCGGGATTTCTTAGCGCGACAATTGGCCAAGAACTTCATCATCCAGATAGGATGGCGCAGCGCGTGAACCCAAGACAAAGCAAGCGGGCTGTCATTTGAAAACAGATAATAGGGCAGATTGGCAAAGACGGACGGGTCGTTGACGGGCAGACAGGCATAGGTGGCCAAAGTGCAGGCATTGCCCGAACTTGCCCCTGATCCAACAGGAGCGGGATCAATCAAGGCCACAGATTGCCCACGCATCTGCGCCCAAAGAGCGCTGGCCACGCCCACCACACCCGCGCCAACAATGACGGCGTCAAAATGTGAACGGGGCGTGGACATAAGCCTACATGAACATCATTGCATTGTTGCGCAGGATGATCTCTAGCGCATAGATCCCCAAGATCACAATCAGCGGTGCTAAATCCAGCCCACCCATTTGGGGCAAAACACGGCGAATGGGGCCATAAATCGGCTCAAGGAGGTTCGAAAGACCTTGCCAAATTCGATAGACCAAAGGCTGCCTAATGTTCAGCACGCCGAAATTGATCAGCCAACTCATGATGATATGGGCGATGATGATATAGGTCGCCACATTGAGCAGCAGCATCAAAATCATAAAGAGCGAAGTCACGGCAAAGGCCCCCTACATCGGAAATCCCAGTCTGAATGATCTAAGCCCTGTCCAACCCAAGCGCAAGGGATCGGGCATTTTTGCCGATTTTTAAAGTGCTTTTATATCATTATTTCGGATTTCCTTTGCCAAATCAAGAAAGCCCCCCACAGTAACGATGAGAGAACGGCCATGGCGGGCAGGATGATCGAAAGCAAGAAACGCATCTATGGATGGTGGGCATTTGACTGGGCAAGTCAGCCCTATAACACGTTGCTTCTGACCTTCATTTTCGCGCCCTATTTCGCGCAAATCTTGGGCGATGGCACCCGCGCCCAAAGCCTTTGGGGCTATAGTATCGGGGCGGCAGGCCTATTGGTTGGCATCGCCGCGCCCATATTGGGCAAAATCGCGGATCAAAGCGGGTGCAAATTGCCATTCATTTGGGTGTTTTCCGCCTTTTATGTCATCGGCGCATGTGGCTGTTGGTTTGCTGCTCCCGATGGGATGCAAATCTGGATAGTTTTGATCCTATTTGCCCTCGGCCTTTTTGGGATGGAATGCGCCACGATTTTCACCAATGCGCTGATGCCTGACCTTGGCCCCCGCGCGCAAATGGGGCGCATCTCTGGGACAGGATGGGCCCTTGGATATCTGGGTGGATTGGTGGCGATGATCCTTGTGCTCGGATTTTTCGCTGAAAAAGCCGAAACGGGGCGCACGCTTTTTGGCCTGTCACCGGCTTTTGGTCTGGACGCCACCGCTCGCGAGGGGACACGCGCCGTGGGGCCCTTTACCGCGCTTTGGTATGTAATCTTTATGATCCCCTTCTTTCTCTGGCTGCGAGAACCGCACAAAGCCAAGCCGCACTCTGGCCCAAGCCTTGGTCAAACCATGCGCCAAGCACTGCCTGAGCTTGCACACTCGCTGAGATCCTTGCGCAATCACCCAAGCCTGCTGCGCTATCTGCTCTCATCTATGTTCTACCGCGATGCTTTGAACGGTCTTTATGCCTTTGGCGGCATTTATGCGGTGGGTGTCTTGGGTTGGTCGATCACAGATATCGGAATTTTCGGGATTCTTGCCATCATCTCGGGGGCCGTTGCGGCATGGATGGGTGGAAAATGGGATGATCGTTTCGGGCCATACCGAGTCATTTGGTGGTCAGTTCTGTGCCTGAGTGGTCTATCCCTTCTCATCCCCTTTATCGAGCGCGATAGCCTGTTTGGTCTTGCGCTTGCCGAAGGCTCAAACCTGCCAAGCTTGATGTTCTACCTGATCGGCATCGGCATTGGTGCGGCAGGTGGTATCGTGCAAAGCGCATCCCGCCACATGATGCTGCGCCAAGCGGATCCTGCCGCAATAACCGAACATTTTGGCCTTTATGCCCTTGCAGGAAAGGCCACTGCTTTCCTCGCCCCATTTCTCATCGCGGTTATGACCTCCCTCGCCGACAGTCAAAATTGGGGCATAACACCGCTGATTATGCTATTCTTACTTGGGTTGTGGCTGTTGCGCGGGGTGAATGCCGATCCGCGGCAGCATGAATAGGGGAAATCGGGCCATGCGCAAATATATCGCCTCTACAGGTTTGTGTCTTCTGGCAGTTGCTGCCTGCGCTCCAAGCGCACCGCCTGTGAGCAATGATCTGCCACAAGTGACACTCTCAAGTGCCGATCTGAGCCGCGAAGCTCGGCTTGTCTTTGGCAATCTGCCAACACCCGCCGCGACAACCGCAAATGTGTTCGGCGCTTATGCAGGCGGATGCGTGGCAGGGGCCATGCAACTGGCGGAAACAGGGCCGACTTGGCAGGCGATGCGCCTATCGCGCAATCGCAACTGGGCCCACCCTGACACAGTGACGTTCGTCCAAGATCTAAGCGCAAGAATGGCGGCTGCAACCTCTTGGAGCGGACTATATATTGGCGATATGAGCCAGCCGCGCGGCGGGCCTATGCTGTCAGGCCATGCCAGCCATCAATCGGGGCTAGATGCAGATATCTGGCTATTGCCCGCGCGAAACCTGAACCTATCCCAAGCCGCGCGTGAAACCCTGTCATCCATTTCGATGCAGGCGCAACGGGGGGCAGCCGTGAATGAAAATTGGACGGCAGAACACGCCACGTTGCTCCGTCTTGCCGCCAGTGATCCGCGCGTGTCGCGCATTTTCGTCTTTCCAGCCGCCAAAGTCTGGATGTGTGAAAATGAAACGGGGGATCGCAGCTATCTTCGCAAAATCAGGCCATGGTTTGGGCATCACTACCATATCCATGTGCGCCTGAGCTGCCCGCTTAGCGCAAGCGATTGCGAGGCGCAAGATGCGCCACCTGCAGGCGATGGCTGCGCAGATGCGCAGGCTTGGGTCAACAATATTTTGAACCCACCGCCCCCTGACCCCGATGCACCTGATCCCGAACCGCGTCGCGCCCTGAGGCTTGGTGATTTGCCTACGCAATGTCAGGCGATCAGTCAGTTGTAGCGCCCCAAGCCTTAGCGGCCGGGAATGCCGCAGCGCCGTCCTGATAAGGGCCAAGTGTCGATTACGTCTAGCGCCTCTTCCGCGGTTTCCACAAAGCGGAAGAGGTCGAGATCTTCAGGTGAAATCGTGCCGATTTCAACCAGCATGTCCCAATCGACAAGGCGCGTCCAATAATCTCGGCCAAACAGCAGAACGGGCACCTGCTCCATCCGCCCTGTTTGGATCAAGGTTAGGCTTTCGAACAGCTCATCCATCGTGCCAAAACCACCAGGAAAAATCGCAAGAGCATGCGCGCGCAGCAGAAAATGCATTTTGCGAATGGCAAAATAGTGAAAATTAAAACTCAACTCAGGGGTGACATATGCATTCGGGGCCTGCTCGTGGGGCAGCATAATGTTAAGCCCAACAGAGAGACCCCCTGCCTCATACGCGCCGCGATTACCCGCCTCCATGACGCCTGGGCCACCACCCGTGACAATAACATTCTCACCGCGCGCACCACGTTGCGTGATTTGGTAGGCAAAACGGCGCGCCTGCTCGTAATAACGGGCCATTGCGGCAATCGCGGGGGGGGTGCCGTCTATCGCATCAGGCGCAGGAATACGCGCGCCGCCAAACATAACAATGGTTGACCGAATGCCTTCTGCATCCATTCCCATTTCCGTTTTCAAAAGCTCAAGCTGAAGGCGCACTGGGCGCAGCGCGTTCTGACACAGAAAATCAGGGTCTGCGAATGCAAGCCTAAAGGTGGGACTTTGGGTTTGTGGCGTGTCTGGCGTGCGGTCAGCTTCGCGTAGATCCAAACTTGCATCCCGCATCGGATGTTTCTTGCTGCTCATCGTTTGTCTCCCGCTGGTCTCGCCATATTTATCTCATACCTATATTCGCATCATGCGGCCAGAGGGCGGCGCGTTGCGCAAATCCCTCCTTGGCGCTATAGCGCCTTTCAAACAGCCCGAGCTAAGGATAAAACCTATGACCGATATTCAGAAACTGGAAACGGCGATTGAAGCCGCATGGGACGCGCGCGACAGCATCACGCCTTCTACCACTGGCGAAACCCGTGACGCTATTGAAGAAACCCTCCGCGCCCTCGACAAAGGCAGCTTGCGCGTTGCAGAGCGCGGGGTTGATGGCACATGGCATGTCAATCAATGGGCTAAGAAAGCCGTTCTTTTAGGCTTCCGTCTGAAGGACATGGAAATGCAATCGGGCAGCCCCCAAGGCGGCAGCTGGTGGGATAAGGTCGACAGCAAGTGGAAAGACTGGTCGGACAGCGATTGGAAATCCGCAGGCTTCCGTGCGGTGCCAAATTGCATTGTGCGACGGTCTGCCTATATCGCGCCCGGCGTGGTTCTGATGCCATCCTTCGTAAACCTTGGCGCCTATGTAGACAGCGGCACAATGGTGGATACATGGGCCACGGTCGGATCTTGCGCGCAGATCGGCAAGAATGTCCACCTATCGGGCGGCGTGGGCATTGGCGGCGTTTTGGAGCCAATGCAGGCAGGCCCCACCATCATCGAAGATAATTGCTTTATCGGGGCGCGCTCTGAAGTGGTGGAAGGCGTAATCGTGCGTGAAGGATCGGTTTTGGGGATGGGCGTTTTCATCGGCCAATCCACCAAGATCGTAGACCGCGAAACGGGCGAGGTCTTTTACGGCGAGGTTCCACCTTATTCTGTGGTTGTTGCAGGCTCTATGCCCTCAAAGAACGGAATTAACCTCTACTGTGCGGTCATCGTAAAGCGCGTTGATGAGAAAACCCGCTCTAAAACGGGTATAAACGAGCTGCTGCGGGACTAAATCGCACGGCACGTATCAAATTTAAAACGGGTCGCAGGCGCGGCCCCTTTTTTTGTGGTAACTGTTAACGATGCGGCAACAAAATCGGCAGAATTACGGCAAATCAAAGAAATTACGCCCAAATTTGCCTTTTTGCCCTCAACACTCCCTCATAATTCCCATCTTTAGCCCGTTCCTTTCCCTAATGGCGCACCATTTGGAAACGATACCGAATCTGCCAATGGAGATATAAAGCCTGCACGCAGGCTACCCGCCTGGGCGCTATACACAGCCCAAATTGAACGCCTTCATTGATTTTCCAGTTGATCCTCTCAAAGATAAAGGCCCAATGGATTGGTGATCAATGTATCAGGCATCTTCAGGGTGGATCCGATAGTGATATGCACTGACCACCTCGAAGCCCATGGATAGATAGAGCCCATTTGCCGCTTGATTGGCCTTGGTCGTTACAAGTGTTAACCAATTCGCCCCTTCCGCCTGCGCCCAATGCGCCATGTGCCACATAACACGCCGCCCCACGCCCTGACGGCGGGCCGATTGGGCGGTTTCTAACGCGTGCAACATGGCGATATCTCCATCGCAAGCGATAAAGCCAGTTGCAGCAATGCGATCCTGCTGCCGTGCAAAAACTGTGGTTTTCGGGCCGCGCGCTCGCACCATGACCTCTAGGCGGGCAGGCCCTATCCCGCCATCAGCCCAAATTGCAGCTTGCGAGGCCAAAGGCGGCCAAAGGGCAAAGCACTCGGACGCCGCAGGCAGATCCCACTCGCGCAGATCCATCGCGTAAAACCACACGGGGTCTTTGATCTGATAGCCGCGCACCACAAGGGCGGCATCCAAAGCCGCTTGGCTTTCGCGAATGATAAACAAACGCGGCTGCTCCATAGCCTGCATAAAGGCCTCAGCTTTGAAGAGCGTTGCCTCGTTGGGTGCATCTTGGCCGTCCCAACTGGCTGCAGATACACGGCTGCCGCCACCTGCTCCATCGCGAAAGGTGAAAAGCCCTTCAGTTTGGTAAGTTTTAGCAGGCCAAGTGGCATCTAACGCCATAAATAACCGGGCCTCTTCCGGCCGCTTATCAGAACAGGTCGTACCCATATCAAACGCCATGCGGAAAAACGCGCGTCATTTCTGCAATGGCGCGTTGAAGCATCGTCTCATTGGCGCTTCGCAGCACGATATTTGCCCCATACACCCCGTTCAATTGATAGGGGTAAGAGCCAATTGAGACATCGGGAAATTGAGCGGCAATCTGACCCAAGGGGCCTGCAATATCACCTTCACCCATCTCTAGGCGGATGCTGCGACTGATCAAGGGCGCGCCGCCCGTCAAGCGCGGCATCACCGAAGCTACCATTGCCTGAAAGACCGAAGGCACACCCGCCATCACATAGACATTTTCGATCTGAAACCCAGGTGCAGTGGAAACTGGATTGTCGATCAAAGCCGCGCCATCGGGAATACGCGCCATACGAAGGCGGGCTTCGTTCAACTCTTGCCCGCGGGCATCATAATGGGCCTGCAACAACGTCCGCGCATCCGCGCGCACATCAATATGCACCCCAAAGGCCACTGCAACCGCATCAGCGGTGATGTCGTCATGTGTTGGTCCAATGCCGCCAGAGGTAAACACATGATCATACAACCCGCGCAACGCATTAAGTGCCTCAACAATGCCCGCATGATCATCAGAGACGATACGCACCTCTTTCAGCGCGATCCCTTTTGCCGTCAATTCATTGGCCAAATGGTGCATATTCGCATCGCGCGTGCGTCCTGATAGGATTTCATCCCCGATTACCAACATCGCTGCGGTTGGTTGTGCCATTTTGAGACCCCCCACTTGTCATGCACCCTGCCGGCGGTATAGGCCAAGCCCTGTCATGCCGCAACGCGTCACCGCGTGGCGAGCTTGGCTAGAATTCAAGCGCCAAAAACCTTAATCTGGTGCGAGATGACAGGAGCAGATGTTGTGGACGATTTCAAAGGCCGCTTGACCAAAGACGGAATTCGCATTCACGATCATACGGGCTTTGCTGGAATGCATGCAGCCGGCGCATTGGCCGCGGGCATTCTTGACGACATCGCGCCCATGGTGGAACCAGGCGTCACAACCGAAGACTTAGATCAAACGATTGAGCATATGGTCAATGCAGCAGGCGCGAAATCGGCCACCATTGGATATCGTGGGTATCAACACGCAAGCTGCATCTCGGTTAACCATGTGGTCTGCCACGGCATCCCCAGCCCCAAAACCCTTAAGGATGGAGACATTCTCAACATTGATGTGACTGTAATCGTGGATGGATGGTTTGGCGATACAAGCCGCATGTACGTGGCAGGCAGTCTAAACCGCAAAGCAGAACGCCTGATACAAGTGACCCATGATGCCCTCTTTAAAGGGATTGAGATCGTGCGCCCTGGGGCCACTTTCGGAGATATAGGCCATGCAATCCAGACCTATGTCGAAGCCAATCGCATGAGCGTGGTGCGTGATTTCTGTGGTCATGGGTTGGGTCAGGTCTTTCATGCGCCTCCAAATGTGCTTCATTATGGCCGCGCAGGCACAGGCCCCATTTTGGAAGAAGGGATGTTCTTCACCATTGAGCCCATGGTGAACCTTGGCCGCCCCGAAACAAAAGTTTTGGCAGATGAATGGACAGCCGTGACACGAGATAAATCCCTCTCGGCACAGTTTGAACATTCGATTGGCGTGACTGCGGACGGGTTCGAAATTTTCACCCTGTCACCCTCTGGGACGTTCCATCCCACTTGGCGCTAACGCGTTTAATCGCTGATTAACCATTGTGGTGGATGGTGCGGGCATGACAAAGCAAGAGTTGATCTTTGCCCATGTGCGCCTGACGTAGGCCGGGGCGGAAACGATTACCCTAAATCAGCTTGATGACCCCCCGATCTTGGGCTCATGGCAAACGGTGATAGATTATTACCGCACAACTATGGCGCATCGCGATGTTGAATAGGTGCGGGTCTTCGAACTTGATCGCAAAAACCACCTGATCGCCGATGAGCAACATAGCCGCCGCACAGTCGATCACGCGCTCTTCTATCCCCACGAGGTCATCAACCGCGCGCTTGAAATGAGCCCCTCAGCGCTGGTTGTGGTTCACAATCATCCGTCAGGCGACCCGACCCCAAGTACGGGCTATATCGCCCTGACCCGACAGTTGGGCGACGCAAGTAAAATGATGGGTCTGGCCCTACATGATCATATCATCATCACGCCAAACGGTGAGGTCAGCTTTCGCACAGAGGGCCTGATTTAAACTCAGGCCAAACGCCCATGACAATGCTTGAACTTCTTGCCCGATCCACAGGGGCAGGCATCATTGCGGCCAAGATTGCGCCATGTTTCAGGGCGCGTCTCATCAAAGCCTGTATCGTCACCGCTTGCTTTCGCTTCAGCCTCATCTGCAGCTTTCAGGGCGGCTTGCTGCTGCGCTGCGGCCTGTGCTTGCATTTGACGGATCAATTCTACCTGCTGCTCGGGGCTGAGCGGTTGGATGCGGCCAAGTTTCTGCGTCACTTCTTGACGAAGCCCATCTAACAGGCCCTCGAACAATTGAAATGCCTCAGATTTATATTCGTTCAAGGGGTCACGCTGCGCATAACCACGGAATGCCACGACTGAACGCAAATGTTCCAATTTCAGTAGGTGATCGCGCCATTTTTGGTCGATTGTCTGCAACAATAGCTGTTTTTCAATATTGCGCATCTGCTCGGCACCAAATGCAGTGGCTTTGTCGCCCATGAATTTATCGGCGGCTTCCTCAAGGCGTTCAATCACCACTTCCTGATCTACGCCGTCTTCTTCGGCCCATGCGGGGATCGGAAGATCGAGTGACAATGTCTCGCGGCAGGCCTGTGCGATCGCCTCGACATCCCACTGATCTGCATAGGATCGCGGTGGCATATAAGTGTCGACCATATCGGTGATCACCTCATAGCGCATATCCTTGACGATATCCTCGATATCATCGGAGGCCATGATGTCCATACGCTGGCCAAAGATGACTTTGCGCTGCTCATTCATCACATCATCGAATTTCAGCAACTGCTTGCGGATATCAAAGTTGCGCCCTTCAACCTTGGCCTGCGCCCGCTCCAAGGATTTGTTGACCCAAGGATGCACAATCGCCTCACCTTCGGCCAGACCGAGCGTGGTCAGCATCTTTTCAAGACGTTCTGACCCAAAAATCCGCATCAGGTCATCCTCGAGCGACAGGTAAAACGCCGAACGACCCGGATCGCCCTGACGGCCCGAACGACCGCGCAACTGGTTGTCGATGCGGCGGCTTTCATGGCGCTCTGTTGCCAGAACATACAGACCACCTGCGGCCTTCACGGCCTCTTCCTCGGTCTTGTGGGTTTCTTCAATTGCAGCGCGCAGTTTTTCAGGGTCAGCATCAGGGTGTGCAGCAATGGCGTCCATCACCTTCAACTCGACATTACCGCCCAGTTTAATATCAGTGCCACGCCCCGCCATATTGGTCGCAATAGTGATCGCGCCCAATTTGCCCGCATTGGCCACAATCTGCGCTTCTTGCTCATGCTGGCGCGCGTTCAAAACATTGTGCGGCAACTTTACCTTGCTCAAAAGGCCGCTCAGCATCTCAGATTTCTCAATCGAGGTTGTGCCGACCAAAACAGGTTGGCCCTTTTCATGCGCCTCGCGGATCGACTCAACTATCGCGTTATATTTCTCAGCGGCGGTGCGATAGACCTGATCATGGTCATCAATCCGCGCCACAGGGCGGTTGGTTGGAACCTCAACAACACCAAGTTTATAAATTTCAAAAAATTCTTCAGCCTCGGTCGCAGCTGTGCCCGTCATGCCGCCCAATTTTTTGTAGAGACGGAAATAATTTTGGAATGTCACCGAAGCCAACGTCACATTCTCAGGTTGGATCGCAACGCCTTCCTTGGCTTCGATGGCCTGATGAAGACCATCAGACAGGCGCCGACCAGGCATCATACGGCCCGTGAATTCATCGACCAAGACCACCTCATCGCCGCGCAAAAGATAATCGCGATCTTTTAGATACACCTTGTGCGCCCGCAGCGCGCAGGTCGCGTGATGCACAAGCGATGTGCTTTCGGGGTCATAGAGGCTTTGCCCCTCGGGCAAGAGGCCCACTTCGGCAAGGCGCTGCTCGAGAAAGTCATTGCCTTCCTCGGTCAAGGTCGCGTTGCGTGTTTTCTCGTCCTGCGTATAGTGCTCTTCGGTCAGGTTAGGGATCACCTTGTCAATCGCCACATAAAGATCGGAACGATCTTGAGATGGGCCAGAAATGATCAATGGCGTGCGCGCCTCATCGATGAGGATCGAGTCGACTTCGTCCACAATCGCGAAATTGTGACCGCGTTGCGACATCTCAGGCAGCGAGCCGCGCATATTGTCGCGCAAATAATCAAAACCAAGCTCGTTATTGGTCGCATAGGTGATATCGGCGGCATAAGCCTCGCGCTTTTCGGTTTCGGGTTGGCGCGGGTAAACCACACCCGTTGTCATGCCAAGCGCGGCGAAAACCTTGCTCATCCATTCCGCATCTCGCCGTGCAAGGTAATCGTTCACAGTGACAACATGCACGCCTTCGCCACTCAGAGCATTGAGATAGGCGGGAAAGGTCGCAACCAAAGTTTTCCCTTCGCCTGTCTTCATCTCGGCAATATTCCCTTGATGGAGGAAAATGCCCCCCATCAACTGCACATCAAAAGCGCGCAAACCCAAAGCGCGCTTGGCGGCTTCACGGCAATTGGCAAAGGCCTCGGGCAATAGCGCATCAAGGCTTTCATCATTGGCGTGGCGCTGGCGAAATTCTTCGGTCTTGGCTATCAGCCCTGCATCATCAAGGGCGACAAACTCGGGCTCAAGTGCGTTGATCTTTGCAATAAGCGGCCTCTGCGCTTTGAGTAATCGATCATTTGAACTGCCAAAAATCTTATTTGCGATAGATCCAAGCCCAAGCATGCAAAACGCCTTATGTCAGAGTTGATCCACGCTGTGGCAGACCCAATAGAATGTGATCTCCGCGCGGGTTGTTTGCATCCGCGCGGCGGTCTAGAAGACCCATCAAGGAAGCTGTGCCAACGTCCCCAACCGCAATGGGACATAAGCGCCCGCTTTTGGCCTGTCAACGTGGGCGCGAAGGATTACGCCCGTAACAAAAGGACTGTTCTATGAAACGCCTGCTTGTCTCCGCCGCAATTTCCCTCTCCCTCGCAGCCCCTGTCGCGGCGCAAGAGGCCAGCACGGTCTTGGCAACGGTCAACGGCACCGACATCACTTTGGGTCATTTGATTGCAATGCGCGCGATGCTGCCCGCTCAATATCAGGAATTGCCAGACGAGGTTCTCTATAATGGAATGTTGGATCAGTTGATCCAACAGGAGGTGGTCGCAGACTCGCTGCGCGGCTCGGAAGACGCGCGCACAAAACTGACCATGGAAAACGAAGATCGTGCGTTTTTGGCCAGTGTCGCCATTGATGCGATTGCCTTTGACACAATCGCAGATGCGGATATCCAAGCCCTCTATGACGCAAATTTCGCGGATACAGGCGGTGATCTGGAATGGAATGCAAGCCATATTCTGGTCGCAACCGAAGAAGAGGCGCAAAGCCTCGTTGAACAATTGAATGACGGAGCTGATTTTGTTGCTTTGGCACAGGAATTCTCAACGGGCCCCTCTGGCCCAAATGGTGGCGCTTTGGGGTGGTTTGGCGCAGGCATGATGGTGCCAGAATTTGAAACTGCGGTGGCAGGCCTAGAGGCGGGGGAAATTTCTGCGCCTGTCCAAACCCAATTTGGTTGGCACGTTGTGAAACTGAACGAGTCGCGCTTCAGTATGCCCCCCGCGCTAGGAGATGTGCGCGCCGATCTTGAGGAAGAACTGCGCCGTCAGCGCGTTGATGCCTATCTTGCAGAATTGACCGAAACGGCCGAAATCACGCGGCCAGAGGTTGAGATTGACATGAGCCTCATCCGCAACATTGATCTTTTGACACAGTAACCCCTCGCACATAGGCCCGATCATGGCAAAAGCCCCGCTTCCTGTCTCCCCCCTCGCCCCAAAAGGTGGGTTTCCTGCATTGCCCCGCATTGATGGGGTGCGCTTTGCCAGTGGCGCGGCGGGGGTGCGGTATAAAAACCGCACCGATGTCATGTTGATCGAGATTTGCGCAGGGGCGTCTGTCGCAGGTGTCTTTACCCGATCCTCCACGCGCTCCGCACCTGTCCTCGATTGTGAGCGCAAGTTGGCCGCTTTGGGGGAAAGCAGCGATCAAGGCTTTGGAATTATTGTAAATTCTGGAAATTCCAACGCCTTTACAGGCCGCGTGGGCGATCAGACGGTCGCGGTCGTAACCGCCGAGGTGGGCCGTGTTTTGGATATTCCTACCGCTCATGTCTTCAGCGCGTCAACGGGGGTGATTGGTGAGCCCTTCGCCCCTGAAAAAATCACGCATATCTTAACGGAATTGGTGGGCAAGCTGGATGCTGACGGGGCGGATGGCGCGGCACGGGCGATTATGACCACCGACACTTTTCCCAAAGGCGCGACAGAAACCCTGACCCTCTCGGGCCATGAGGTGAAAATCGCGGGCTTTGCCAAAGGCTCGGGCATGATCGCGCCAGATATGGCAACAATGTTAGCCTATGTCTTTACCGATGCCGCGATTTCGCGTGCCACGCTGCAATCCATGTTATCGCAAGCAACCAAACTCAGCTTTAACGCGGTGACAGTGGACAGCGACACCTCAACCTCGGACAGCTTGATGGTGGCAGCGACAGGCAAGGCAGGCAATCCCCAGATTACCGATTTGGACAGCGCAGATGCAAAGGCGTTTTATGCGGCACTTGAGGCGGTTCTCAAAGACCTTGCCCTGCAATTGGTGCGCGATGGGGAAGGCGCGACCAAACTGATCGAAGTGCAGGTCACAGGCGCAGTGAATGACGCGGATGCAGATCGTGTTGCCCGCGCAATTGCCAACAGCCCGCTTGTGAAGACCGCGGCTGCGGGTGAGGATCCCAATTGGGGCCGTGTTGTCATGGCGGTTGGGAAATCTGGCGCAGTCGCAGATCGTGACCGCCTGACCATCAAGTTCGGTGATATTTTGGTGGCAGAAAATGGCTGGGTCAGCCCCGATTACCGCGAAGAGCAAGGGGCCGCCTATATGAAACAGCAGGAATTGCGGATCGCCGTGAATATGGGCCTTGGCATGGGGGCGGCTACAGTTTGGGCCTGTGACCTGACCCATGGCTATATCAGCATCAATGCGGATTATCGCTCATGAAAACAGTCCTTGTCTCTGCAGCGGCGTTGATTGATGGCGAGGGCCGTGTGCTTTTAGCGCAACGGCCTGAGGGGAAATCAATGGCCGGTCTTTGGGAGTTTCCAGGCGGCAAGGTCGAACAGGGCGAAACACCCGAGGCCGCCTTGATCCGAGAATTGCACGAGGAATTGGGCATTGAAACGTGGCAAAGCTGCCTTGCGCCGTTGTGCTTTGCCAGCCACAGCTACGAGAAATTCCATCTTCTTATGCCGCTCTTTGTCTGCCGCAAATGGGACGGTATCCCCCAATCGCGCGAAGGGCAGGCGCTGAAATGGGTGCGCGCAAAAGATTTGCGCGACTACCCAATGCCACCTGCAGATATCCCTCTGATTCCGATCCTGCGCGACTGGCTTTAGCCGCCAATCCACCCTTTGAGGTGATCCTGCGCGACAGCGACCAATGCCTTGATATGCGCGTCATCATCGTTGAGGCAGGGGATATAGGTAAACTGCTCGCCGCCCGCCTCTTCAAAGCTTTCGTGGATTTCTTCGTTGATCTCTTCCAAAGTCTCGATGCAATCGGCCGAAAATGCAGGGGCAATCACCGCAATCTTTTTCTTGCCCGCTTCGGCCAATCGCGCCACTTCTTCGACTGTGTAGGGCTTTAGCCATTCTTCAGGCCCAAAACGGCTTTGGAATGTCGTGACAATCTCACGGTCAGACCAACCCAAACGCTCTTTCAGCAGGCGTGAGGTTTTTTGGCACTGGCAATGATAGGGATCGCCCTCCATCAAATAACGCTTGGGAACGCCGTGATAGGAGGCCACCAAGACATCAGGGCGGTCTACAATCTTGGCATAGGCCCGCTCAACCGACTGCGCCAAAGCCTCGATATACAGCGGATGCTCGTAATAGGCCTCGACTGTGCGCACGTTCGGTTGCCATTTGATATCCGTAAGCGCACGAAAGAATTGGTCGCAAGCTGTGGCCGAAGTCGCGCCCGCATATTGTGGATAAAGGGGAAAAAACAAGATTTTTGTGCAACCTTTTGCAACCATCTCATCCACTTTGGACTTGGTCGATGGGTTGCCATAACGCATGCAGAAATCCACCTCGACCTGATCCCCATAAAGCGCCGCCATTTCAGACTTAATCTTTGCGGTCTGGTCTTTGGTAATGGTCATCAGCGGGCTTTCGCCCTGCTCTTCATTCCAAATAGATTTATACGCGGCCCCAGAGGAAAACGGACGCTTGGTCAAAATCACCAATTGCAAAAGCGGTTGCCAAATCCACGGGCTGTAGTCAATCACGCGGCGATCTGAGAGAAATTCGTTCAAATAGCGGCGCATTGACCAGTAGTCATAATGATCTGGCGTGCCCAAATTTGCTAAAAGCACACCAATCTTGCCGAACTTTACCTTTGGGTGATCAGCAGGTGCATGGGGCAGAGCAGCTTCGGTCGCGTTTTGCATCATATTCATCTTTTATCGCACTTCTTTCTTCAGCCTGACTAACCCAAACAACAAAAAACGGCCACCCTTTTACGACCCGTTTTCTACGGGTCGGGCGGTTTCATCAAATTCAGTCACGCCAAGCGCGTCTGCCAATCTCGCCTGCGCCGATCCAGGTCGAAGAGGCTTTTGTTGACCGGCATCTGGTTTCCATCCTGAAAGGAATACGATCTCAACAGTAGATCGGATGCGATTTTCTTCGAATGGATAAGTTTTTTTGTAAATCTCATCGGCGCGCTTAAAAAAATCACGCGGGGGGGCGGCGCGGTGACGCGCGTCAAGCGCATTGGTTTCTCCCATATCGCGCAAATCACCAATCATGTGAAAAATATCCCGATAACTGATGGTTTTGCGCAATGTATCAGCCACAGGCAGGGCAAACCCCGCGCGCCCCAGTAGCCCGCCCATATCACGCAAATCTCCCATCGGGGCCACGCGCGGCGACAAGCCGCCCATCACCGCAATTTCGGCTTGGCGCAAAACATCACGCAGTTCGGTCAGGCTTTCGCCGCCAAAAAATACCCCTAAAAACAGCCCATCAGGTTTCAGCGCACGGGCCGATTGCACAAGTTGCCCCACGGGATCATCGACCCAATGCAACGCCATCGCGTGGATCACCAGATCATGGGCCCCTTCGATCAAGCCCAAGTCATCTTGGGGCAAAACGCGGGAGGCTTCGGGCATAAAATCTGCCCAATACTCCACAAAAGGCGTAATCAAAACGGGCGCGGTAAAGCGCCTGTTGACGTCTGCCAGTCTTTCTTCAAGCTCAAGCTTGACCTCGTCATGCAAGAACCCAGCCCGATCCAATCGCGCACGCGCGCGGGCACAGGCCAAGGCCTGCGGGTCGGTCAATTTTGGCGGAAGGGGTTCAGTCACGACTATGGGCTCAGGCTTTTTGAAAACTTAGAGGGGTTATGTAAGTGTTCGCGTCCCTTTTGCAAATCCTTGATCGGGCCAAAACATAGGCCTTTCCGCCTGATTGCCTGCGCTGCGGTGACAGGGTTGAAATTCCTTATGGTCTCTGTGGCCCCTGTTGAGCAGAGGCCCAGTTTATCGGCAAATCCTTTGTAACGCCTGCGGCTATGAATTGATTAGCGAGGAGGCTGCGCCTAGTAATCTTTGTGATGCATGCCTCATGCGCCCGCCCCCTTGGGATGCAGGCCGCACCACGCTGCGATACGAGGGGACAGGACAGCCCCCAAGATGGGCTGAGCGCCGAGGCCCGTTTGCCAATTTAGACGATGCGCTGACCCTAACCCCGGGCTAGCGTGAAATGCTGTAGGGGCGGGCGGTCATTTTGGTTGATGATGTAATGATCTCAGGCGCGATCGTTCGATCTTCAACCCACGCCTTGCGCTTGGGCGGTGCAGGGCCGATATATGTGCTGCTTATGTCCCGCGCGGCAAAAGCAGCGTAGCAGATAGGAGACAGGCAGATGACACAGATTGAAATCTACACGAGCCCACTTTGCGGCTATTGCCACGCTGCCAAACGCCTGTTGGCAAGCAAAGATGTCAGCTTTGTCGAGACTGATGTCAGCAGTGACCCAAAACTGCGCCAAGATATGATGGCACGCGCCCATGGTCGGCACACAGTGCCGCAGATTTTTATCAATGACCAACATGTAGGCGGTTATGATGACCTTGCGGCACTTGAGCGTCACGGCAAGCTTGATCCATTGCTTTCTTCTTAAATTTACAGTGTTTTTAACGATTTCCCTTGCACCAAAAGGCTGCCATAGGGTCTAGTCCAGCCATGAGTGACGCCAGTGATCCCCTCTCCATCGCATTGTTCAGCGAATTGTTTATGGCTGATCAACTGGCTCGACACCGCCTGTCCAAAGCGCTGCCGAAAGGTATGAAGCTGAGCCATTTTTCCGTGCTGAACCATTTGGCGCGCGCCAATGAGGAACGCACGCCTGCACAGCTTGCACGGCTGTTTCACGTCACCCGCGGTGCAATGACCAATACACTGAACCGTTTGGAATGGGCGGGACATATCCATATTCGTCCCGATTGGGACGACGCCCGCCGTAAATTTGTGACCATAAGCCCCGCAGGACGTTCAGCGCGAGATGCCGCGCTGCGGGCGATTGCACCTGTTTTATTGGATACGATTGAAGCTATTGGTGCGGCCAAAGTACGTGCAGCCCTGCCCGTTTTGCGCGAGATACGGGTGCGCCTTGAAAATGACACTGACCCGAGCAGTTAAGGGCGAATGGACGCGGTGACGTAATTCACCGACAAATCGCGATCCGAGATCGACCAACCCCAAGAAATCGGATTGAACACGTAGCCCTTGCGATCCACAGGCCTCAGTCCTGCAATCTCGATCATTTTGAACAGCTCATCAGGCGTGATGAATTTTGACCATTCATGTGTGCCTTTCGGCAGCCAACGCATGATATATTCCGCGCCCACAATCGCCATGGCAAAGCTTTTGGGATTTCGGTTGATGGTTGAGCATAGCATCAGCCCACCTGATTTCAGCAAATCATGGCAAGCGGTCAAATAAGCCTGCGGATCGGCCACGTGTTCAACCACTTCCATATTGAGGACGACATCAAATTGCTCACCTGCGGCCGTGAGGGCCTCAGCACTTGTGTGACGATAATCAATTGTCAGACCTGATTGCTCGGCATGAACTCGTGCCACAGGAATGTTGCGCTCAGCTGCATCTGCGCCCACCACATCGGCGCCGCGCCGCGCCATAGGTTCAGACAGAAGCCCACCACCACAGCCAATATCTAAGATACGCAACCCCTCAAAGGGTCGCTCTGCCGTTAGATCCCGCCCGAATTCGGCCGCGATCTGGCGCGTGATGTAGTCAAGCCGCACAGGGTTCATCATGTGCAACGGACGGAATTTCCCGTTCGGATCCCACCATTCAGCGGCCATCGCCTCGAATTTCACGATTTCCGCAGGGTCAATTGTACCAGTCTTGTCAGTCATTCTATGCTCAAAGCCTTGCCAAGGGGTTTGGGACTGTTAGGTTGAGTCTTACGTCCTATATAGGAAGCTTATGGATAAGTTCACGGGCCAAAAGCGCGCAGTGCAGCACCTCTTCCCGCCGATCGACCCGTTCGATCAGCGTATGTTGGATGTTGGCGAAGGTCACCAAATTTATATGGAGCAATGCGGAAACCCAAACGGCCCTGCCGTTGCGGTGCTGCATGGCGGCCCGGGCGGCGGGTGCAGCCCTGCCATGCGGCGCTATTTTGACCCTTCGGTCTGGCGAATTATCCTGTTTGATCAGCGCGGCTGTGGCCGCTCGCGGCCCCATGCCGCCATTCGAGGCAACAATACTTGGCATCTTGTCGAAGATATTGAGCGCATCCGCAATACGCTTGGCATTGAGAAATGGGCCGTATTTGGCGGTTCTTGGGGTGCGACCCTTGCCTTGATCTATGCGCAAACCCACCCGCAATCTGTGGCCTATTTGGCCTTACGCGGTGTGTTTTTATCAATGCAACGCGAATTGGATTGGTTTTATGGCAGCGGCGCGGGTCAATTCTGGCCAGAACAATGGCAGCGCTTCGTATCGCTGATCCCCGAAGATGAACGTGGCGATTTAATTGCCGCCTATAACCGCCGCCTTTTCTCAGGCGATATGATGGTCGAAACCCGTTACGCGCGTGCTTGGACAGCATGGGAAAACGCCTTGGCGTCTATCGAAAGCGATGGACAAGGGGGTGATTGCCCCGCCGATTACGCCCGCGCCTTCGCGCGGCTTGAAAACCATTATTTCGTCAATCGCGGCTTTCTCGAAGAAGACGGGCAGATTTTAAAAAATATGCATCGCATCGCCCATATTCATGGCGTGATTGTACAGGGGCGCTATGACATGATTTGTCCGCCTCAATCCGCCTATAGTCTTGCGGCGCGTTGGCCTTCGGGTCACTTGCAGATGGTCAAGGCTGCGGGCCATGCTTTGTCTGAGCCTGGCATCGGCAAAGAATTGGTGCGGGTAATGAAATCTGTGGGCGAGCACGCCACAAAATTCGGCCTATAAGCGCACCACCCAATTGGGGCTCAATTTTCCACGCAAAAACGCAACAGGGTGGCGTTTCAACGTCAGCTGCAGGCTCGCATAATCTTCGATCACGGCTTCACCTTCTGTCATCTGTGGCAAATTTGGTGAGACCTCATTATGCGCCTCACCCTCAAGGTCACGGGCAAAAAGCGGCAAATCTTGTGCAGGGCCAAGCCCGCGCAATTCCCAAAGCGCCGCGCGGCGATCAAACCCAAGCGCGGCAAAGGCATCTGCTTCGGCCAAAGCACGCAAAGGTTTTTGCAACATACCAGCACGACGCCATAAATCACGCGGGCTGAGATAGCCGTTACCACGCGCGGCAATGATCCAATGCGCGTCCTCCTCAGACAAGCTTCGGATCTGTCGCAGCCCCAATCTTAGCGCAAGCGCACCCGTCCCATCTGGTTCTAGCGTGTGATCCCATGCGCTGAGATTGACGCAAACAGGTCTCACCTCCACCCCATGCGCCTGTGCATCACACACAATCTGTGCAGGGGAATAGAACCCCATCGGTTGGCTGTTCAGCAAAGCACAGGCAAAAACGGCAGGGTAATGGCATTTGATCCACGCGCTGGCATAAACCAAAAGTGCAAAACTCGCAGCATGGCTTTCAGGGAAACCATAGGCGCCGAACCCTTCGATCTGTGCAAAGCAGCGCGCGGCAAAATCAGGGTCATACCCATTATTCTGCATGCCGCGCAAAAACCGCGCCCGAAATTCCGAGACATGGCCCTTTTTCTTGAACGTAGCCAAGGCACGGCGCAGCGCATCGGCCTCAGTCGGGGTGAAACTGGCCCCTACAATTGCGATTTGCATTGCCTGTTCTTGAAACAAGGGCACGCCCAAGGTCTTGCGCAACACAGCGCCCAACGCATCAGATGGAAACTCGACCGCCTCCTCCCCATTGCGGCGGCGAATGAAGGGATGCACCATATCACCCTGAATAGGCCCAGGTCGGATAATCGCCACTTGGATCACCAGATCATAGAAAGAACGTGGGCGCATACGCGGCAAAAAGTTCATCTGCGCGCGCGACTCCACCTGAAACACACCCAGACTGTCTGCCTTGCACAGCATATCATAGACGCGGCCATCCTCAGCGGGCAGGGTGGCCAGATCAAAATTCCGCCCATAATGACCCTGCAAAAGGTCAAAGGATTTGCGCAAACAACTGAGCATTCCCAAGGCCAAAACATCGACCTTCAAAATGCCCAAGGCATCAATATCATCCTTATCCCATGCGATGATTGTGCGATCCTCCATCGTGGCATTTTCTATGGGCACAAGCGCATCAAGCCGCCCTTCGGTAATCACGAATCCCCCCACATGCTGGCTTAAATGGCGCGGGAAGCCGATGATCTGGCCCACCAAATCCATCACCAACCGTAAATGTGGGTTATCAGGATCAAGACCGATTTCGCGCAGTCGAGCGTCTTGCAATTCACCCGACCCCCATGACCCCCAAATCTGGCTTGAAAGCGCAGATAGGATATCTTCGCTTAAGCCCATAGCGCGGCCAACTTCACGAATGGCACGCTTGCCGCGATAATGAATCACTGTGGCGCAAATCCCTGCGCGGTGACGACCATAGCGGGCGTAAATCCATTGGATCACCTCCTCGCGGCGTTCATGCTCGAAATCAACATCAATATCGGGTGGCTCATCGCGGGCTTCCGAGACAAACCGCTCAAACACCATCGTACCAATTTCAGGAGAGACAGAGGTCACGCCCAAAGCATAGCAGGTGATGGAATTGGCCGCCGACCCGCGCCCTTGGCACAAAATCCCACGCCCACGCGCGAAAGCGACAATATCATGAACTGTCAAAAAATAGGGCGCATAGCCAAGTTTATCAATCAACGCCAATTCATGATTCATGAGGATCTGCGCGCGCTCAGGGATGCCCCTTGGGTAGCGCCATGCAAGCCCCTTCCACGCCAATCGCTCAAGACGGGACTGTGAGGTTTCGCCATCAGAAATCTCGGATGGGTATTCATAGCGCAATTGATCCAGCTGAAACTGGCAGCGCCGTGCAATCAAGCGCGTTGCCGCAAGGGCGCGGGGATAATCGTGAAACAAGCGGCGCATCTGCGACAGGCTGCGCAACCGCTGTTCGGCATTGACCTGCGCATCACGGCCCAGATCAACCAAACGAATACCTTTGCGAATGGCGCTGAGGACATCCACCAAGCGGCGGCGGCGGGCGTGATGCATCATCGGCGCGCCAGAGGCCACAAGCGGCAGGGACAGCGCCTCTGCCCGCCGCGCAATCACCGCAAAGCGTAATGCATCCTGCCCGTCATAAAAGGGGGTAAGGGCCAGCCAAATATGCCCTGCAAACCGCGCAACCAATCGGGGCAGCGTATCATGCCAAGCCCCTGCATGATGCGGTGGGAAATGGGCGCTTCGATCACTGAGCACAACCAATTCCAACCCCGCTGCATGAGACAGCAAATCCTCTAGATCAAGCAAGCACTGACCTTTTTCTGCCCGCAACTGGCCCTTGGATAGAATGCGGCACAGATTTCCCCAACCTTCCCTCGTGCGGGCGAGTGCAACCATCTGTAGCCCATCAGGGAAGACCAAACGCGTGGCAGGCAAAAGCCGCGGACAGGTGAAAATTGGGGCGCGCGGGGCGGGGGGAATATGAGCAGGGCGCAGTGGCCCGTACAAATCAGCATCCGCCGCACGCCGCGCCGCAATTTCACGCGCGATGCCGCGCAACTCGCTATGCGCTCGCACGATGCCCGAAACCGAATTCACATCGGCAATCGCCAAAGCATGAAGCCCCAAATCCGCCGCGCGCATAGCATATTCTTCAGGATGCGATCCACCCTGAAGAAAAGAAAAATTGGACAATGCGGCAAGCTCTACGAATCCCATATCGCAAAGATATTCACGTTTTGTTCTTTTTTCGAGAGGAATTTTTGATGGCGGCCTTAACCTTCAAAATAACGGCGCAAAATGTCGGAATAGATCAAGGTCAGGTCTTCGATATCTTGGCACGATACCCGCTCATCCACCTCATGCATCCGATGGCCGACAAGACCAAATTCCACCACAGGGCAATGGCGCTGCACAAATCGGGCATCCGATGTACCGCCTGTGGTCGACAAAACGGGCTGCCGTCCAGTTTGCTGCGTCACGGCTGCCGCAATCAGGTCAGAGAACGCGCCAGGCTTGGTCAAAAACGCGTCGCCCGAAATACGGGTTTCGCAGGCAATCTGAACGCCATGCAGCGCCGCCACTTCGGCACATTCACGTTGCAACCATGCGTCCAAAGACGCGCCTGAATGCAGATCATTAAACCGAATGTTAAGCCACATTTCACTGCGCGCAGGGATCACATTGCTGGCGGGATTCCCTGTCTCAATCGCAGTAATTTGTAGGTTGGACGGGTCAAAATGCGCTGTTCCCTCATCCAGAACATGGCGCGACAGACGGCCCGCAAGCGCGGCCATGGGCGGCATTGGATTTTGCGCCTTATGCGGATAGGCGACATGGCCTTGCTTACCCGCCACCGTAATCTGCGCATTGATTGACCCGCGCCGCCCAATCTTGATCATATCGCCCAAAGTTTCTGAGCAGGTCGGCTCGCCTACAATGCAGACTGACATCGCTTCGCCTTCAGACTCCATCCACTCCAAAAGCGCCACTGTTCCATCCGTGGCAGGGCCTTCCTCATCACCCGTAACGGCCAGAATAAGTGCGCCATCAGGCGGGGCGGTTTGTACTAAATTCACCGCAGCGGCGACAAAGGCCGCAACGCCCGATTTCATATCGGTCGCGCCGCGCCCATAAAGCCAATCCCCCTCACGCACCGCGCCAAAGGGCGGGTGGCTCCAATCCGCTTCAGCCCCAATTGGGACAACATCTGTATGTCCGTTAAAGCCAAAACTGCGCACATGTCCTTTGGGCCCAAAGCGCGCAAAAAGGTTTGCTGTGCCATTTCGATCTACGCGGTGACATTCAAACCCTCCTGCCTCTAACACAGTTTGTAACAGCGCCAATGCACCACCCTCCTCAGGGGTTACAGAGGGGCAACGCAGCAAATCTGCGGTCAATAGAACGGGATCAAGGCGAGTGTCGGCCATATCCGATTTCTCCAAAGGCGTCTGATGCTAGGGTTACGCACCCCTTAACCAAGAGACAAACAGAAAACCGATATCTTGGTCAAACCACTATATGCCGGAGAATTACAGGACACAGCACATAAGTATATTAAAAAATAAAGATAAATTTATTATATTATTGCATCAAAAAGAAAAAGGCGAGGCCGGCCAAGCAGAAAAATCCGCACGACCAAAGGGGATATAGCAATTGAAGAGCTGAGGGTCGGCATGATGGTCAAAACTCATGATGATGGCCCGCTACCAATCCATTGGATTAGCAGCCGCAAAGTGTGCGCGATATTCACGCGCAATTGATGTTCGACGAAGAGGAGGTCTTTGTTGCGGCCGACGACTTGATCAATGATTGCACAATCTATCGCCGCGAAGGCGGGGACGTGGAATATTTTCACCCCCTATTTGCCACTACCAGATCATTACGCCCAAGGGACTTTTGGCCGAAAGCTTTTACCCAGGCAAACAGGTCTTGCCCGTCTTTGATGATGCTATCCGCGCCGAATTATTCGAATTCTTTCCCGCCCTGCAAGACGGCTGTGGCGTAGGATATGGCGAATTGATGCGGATGCAACTACTCAGCTATGAGGCGCGCGCGATGATGGCCTAGCCGGCCAGATCAAAAATAGCATCAACATCTAAATGCGTTTCCAGATGCTGTGCCAAATCATCCAAGACCGCGCCAACCTGCGCCCGATAGCCACCCGTGCTGATCTCGGCACCAAGACCCGCGAAGAAAGCGGTGCGAAACCCATCCTCTTGGAAAAGCCCGTGCAGGTAACTGCCCATCACCCGCCCATCGGCGCTGATCGCGCCATCCTTGTGGCCTTCCAAAGCAGCAAAGGGACGGGCACAATCGGGGCCTGAAGTGTCGCCCATATGGATTTCATAGCCCGAAACGGCGGCCCCCGTTGGAACATGATGCGCGACACTAAGCGCCAGACGCTTTTGGGGTCGCATGAGGGTTTCAATCTCCAACAGACCCAAGCCCTCGGTCACCCCAACCCCGCCATCAAGCCCCTCAGGATCGCTGATCCTGCGGCCAAGCATTTGATATCCGCCACATAGACCCAAAATCGCGCCGCCGCGCCGCCGATGTGCGGCCAGATCAACATGCCAACCTTGCGCATGCAAAAATTCCAAATCGGCCCGCGTGCTTTTTGATCCTGGCAGGATGACCAAATCAGCATCCCCTGGAATCACGCGCCCCGCTTCAACCCAAGTGAGGCACAGCTTTGGGTCTTGGGCAATCGGATCAAGATCATCGAAATTTGAAATCCGCGGAAAAGCGAGGGCCGCAATACGAAACGCGCCACCATAGGTTGGGGCCTTGCCCAGATCTACACCGTCCTCGGCGGGCAATTTCCAAGCATCCCCAAACCAAGGCACCACCCCAAATCCGCGCCATCCTGTTTGCTCGGCAATATAGCGATAACCCTCATCAAAGAGGCATGGGTCACCTCGAAAGCGGTTGATCAAGAACCCCGCAATTTGAGCGCGATCTTGGTCATCCAATACCGCTTTCGTTCCAACGATCTGTGCAATCACCCCACCGCGATCAATATCGCCTGCAAGAATCACAGGAATATTTTCAGCGCAGGCAAAGCCCATATTTGCAATGTCACCTTTGCGCAAATTAACCTCGGCAGCGCTGCCCGCCCCTTCGACAATCACGAGATCGTGCTGAGCAGACAGCCGCGCAAAACTATCTTGCACTGCTGCCAATAGCCGGGGTTTCAGCCCTTGATAGTCCTGCGCCTCGGCGCGGGTCAGACGTGCGCCTTGCACCACAATCTGCGCGCCTGTGCTGCTTTCAGGTTTGATCAGAACAGGGTTCATATCGACATGAGGCGCAAGACCTGCGGCCTCAGCCTGCAACGCCTGTGCGCGACCAATCTCGCCCCCATCAGGACAGACAGCCGCGTTGTTTGACATATTTTGCGGCTTGAACGGCGCCACATTCATCCCGCGCTTACGCGCAGCACGGCACAGCCCCGCAACAAGCAATGATTTGCCCACATTCGACCCTGTGCCTTGAATCATGACAGCAGGCATAAGGCCTTAGAACTCCACACCTTTTTGCGCGACAATACCTTGCTCACGGAATGGATGCTTGACCTCGGTCATCTCGGTCACAAGATCGGCAATCTCAATCAATTCAGGCTTGGCGTTGCGACCCGTCAAAACAACATGGGTCATCTCTGGCTTCTCTGTGACCAAAAACTCGACCACTTCTAGGATCGGGAGATAATCATAGCGCAAAGCAATATTGATCTCGTCTAGAACAACCAATGACATGTTGGGGTCTTTGATCATCGCCTTGGCTTCTTCCCAGCCCGCACGCGCAGCCGCAATGTCGCGCTCACGGTCTTGAGTGTCCCACGTAAAGCCCTCGCCCGATACAACAAACTTGCATTCATCCGCGAAATATTTTCGCAGAAATTCCTTCTCGCCTGTCACCCATGTGCCCTTGATGAATTGCACTACGCCGCAAGGCATCCCATGGGCAATGCAGCGCATAATCATCCCAAAACCGGAAGAGCTTTTACCCTTGCCATTGCCTGTATGGACAATCACCAGACCTTTCTTCTCGCGCTTTTTCTCCGCCATCATACGATCGCGCGCGGCTTTGATCTTCTGCATCTTTGCCTTATGGCGTGCGTTAAGATCTTCCTCGCTCATGTCTCATCATCCTCAGCAAAATAAGGCGTCATCTGCGCGACTATGACCGAGTTTTCTTCCAAAGCGCGCATCATCAAAACGCGTTCTTCTTCATCAATCTCAAGCCCCTGCGCCTCGCGTTCGGTCAAGGTGCCATAGCCCGTGACCTCAAGCGGGTTCATACCCGCCGTTTTCAGCACTGCAACCGTCTCGCGCACCGCTTCTGACTCGTCTACGCCTGACGCATAGCACAAAAGCCCTGCCCCCGTTGCGCTGGCAGGCAGGCCATCTCCCTCGCGGCGACCCAATTCAACAACAAGCGTATAAACATCCTGCGCGCGCTTAGGCTTGGCGGCGGCTTCTTTGCTTGATTTTGGTGTATTCTCTTTGCTCATGGCTGCGGGATGGCCTGAATTCGCAGCACAAGTCAAGCAAACCAGCGCATGTAACATGGTCACGGACCATCAGGGGCCAGCATGCGATGATCTCACATCGGCTATAGAAAGGATTTTAGATATGACTCGCAATGCTGGGATGAAAGACCGCGTACTTCGCGTGATCTTAGGCGTGGCTCTGATTGCCATTGTATTTGTTGGCCCTCAAACCGCCTGGGGTTGGATGGGTCTTGCGCCTCTCGTGACGGGTTTGGTGAACAATTGCCCTCTTTATAACATCTTGGGCATCAAAACCTGTAAGGCCTGCTAGGCCGTTTTCCGCCAGACGAGACACGGTAAAACTGTTTTACCTTGCGGGCTGATCCGCGTAGTTTGTCAAAAACCAGATAAATTGGCAGAGCAAACAGGTTGGCCCGCAAACCCAAAGATAAAACATCCCACGAGGATCGTGGCCTGAAGCAGCGCGTAGGTCGCATTTTGTGGCGTGCGGGGTTTTGGGTGGTCGCCCTATTTCTGCTTTGGATCACTGCCTATCGCTATGTTCCTGTGCCAACCACGGCCTATATGCTCAGCGAGGCGAGGCGCATTGGTACAGTCGACCAAACATGGCGCCAGCTAGAAGAGATTTCCCCAAATTTACAACGGGCTGTGGTCGCGGCAGAGGATGCAAATTTCTGTGCCCATTGGGGCTTTGACATGAGCGCAATTCGTGACGCAATTTCAGATGGCACACAGCGTGGCGCATCCACGCTCAGCCAACAAACTGTGAAAAATGCGTTTTTGTGGCATGGCCGAAATTGGGGGCGCAAAGCGCTTGAGGCGGCACTGACCCCCGTGGTTGAGCTGATCTGGCCAAAAGCGCGGGTGTTAGAGGTCTATCTCAATATCGCGGAATTTGATGCAGGCATTTTCGGTGCTGAAGCCGCCGCGCAACATTATTTTGGAGTAGGTGCCGCTGATTTGACATTGGCACAAGCCGCGCGTCTTGCAGCGGTGCTGCCCGCGCCCAAGGATCGATCTGCTGCAAACCCCTCCCCATGGCTGTTGGAGCGCGCTGCAAGCATTGCGGATGGGGCTGCGACCATTGCCAATGATGGGCGCGATAGTTGCTTTGCGAATTGAATTCCCCTCACAGACAGGGCAAAACCTGCATAGCCAATGAGTTAGAGCAAAACCCAAATGAACACGCCGCGCCTCTACCACTTCGCCCTCTCACCCTTTTGCCGCAAAGTGCGCTTGGTTTTCGCGGAGAAAAAAATCGAAGTCGAATTGGTAGAAGAACGCTATTGGGAAGGCTCGCCAGATCACCTGCGCCGCAACCCTGCAGGCAAGGTGCCGGTTCTCAAGATTGATGGCGTCTTTCTCAGTGAAAGCCAAGCCATTTGCGAATATCTCGAGGAAAAACATCCTGATCCAGAACTGATCCCAGAAGACATCAAAGCCCGCGCCGAAGTGCGCCGCCTGTGTTTCTGGTTCGATGATAAATTCCACCATGAAGTGACCAAAAACCTTGTCTACGAGCGCGTGAACAAAAAGCTGATGCGCGCGGGATATCCAGATGGGCGGGCGGTCAAAACTGGCGCAAGCCAGATCAAGTTCCATCTGGATTACATGACATGGCTGTTGGATCATCGCCGTTGGTTGGCGGGGGATCACATGACCTTGGCTGATTTCACCGCAGCGGCGCACCTATCCTGTCTCGATTACATCTCAGATGTGGATTGGAACCGATCTGAGATCGTCAAAGACTGGTATGCAAAGGTCAAATCGCGTCCTGCATTCCGTTCCATTTTGGCGGATCAAATCTCGGGTTTCCCGCAGCCCCCCCATTACGCGAATTTGGACTTTTGAGCGCGCTCAAGCAGACCCTAACGACCGAGGCCAAAGCCGTAGGTTTTGCCAAGATCGGTATTTGTCGACCCACAGATATCAATGAGGCCGGGGCACGGTTGCACAAGTTTGTGGCGGCCGGTCATCACGGCCAAATGGCTTGGTTGGCGGATCGCATTGCGTGGCGCTCCGATCCAAGCGCGCTTTGGCCCGAAGCTAAATCGGTGATCATGTTGGCTGATCTCTACACGCCAAACCATGACCCGCTTGCGGTTTTACAAGAGAAATCACGCGCTGCGATCTCGGTCTATGCTCAGAACAAAGACTATCATGATTGCGTCAAAAAGCGGCTCAAGCGCCTCGGGCGATGGCTGCTGGATAAGGCAGGCGAAGGCCATCAGATTAAGGTTTTTGTCGATACGGCCCCAGTGATGGAGAAACCCCTTGCGCAAGCTGCAGGTCTGGGATGGCAGGGCAAACATACCAATCTCTTGGCGCGGGATTTGGGCAATTTCTTTTTCTTGGGTGCGATTTTCACTACGATTCTTCTTGAACCAGACAGCCCAGAAGTCAGCCATTGCGGAAGTTGCACGGCCTGCCTTGATATTTGCCCAACGAAGGCCTTTCCAGCGCCCTATCAATTGGATGCGCGGCGGTGCATTTCTTATCTCACAATCGAACATAAAGGCCCGATTAATCCTAGCCTGAGATCTGCTTTGGGAAATCATATTTATGGCTGCGATGATTGTCTGGCTATTTGCCCTTGGAACAAATTTGCTCAAACGGCGACCGAGATGCGCTATGCTCCGCGAGATGATCTGCGCGCGCCCAATTTAGCGGAGTTGGTGCAGCTCGATGATCAAGGCTTCCGCGACAGATTCTCAGGATCACCGATTAAACGCATTGGGCGGGATCGGTTTGTGCGAAATGTGCTTTATGCAATTGGCAATAGTGGCAATGCAGGTTTGATTGAAATGGCGCGCAGTTTGGTAGATGATCCTGACGCGGCCGTATCCGATGCCGCCAAATGGGCTTTGGAGCAACGACCATGATCCTCTTGTCTTTTGGCCACGGCTATAGCGCAAGCGCGCTTGAACGGCGTTTGCTTCCGCAAGGCTGGGAGATTATCGCCACGACCCGCGACCCAACAAAGGCCGAGGCATTGAACGCGCGGGGGTTATCTGCACGGGTATGGGGGCACGATGACCTCTCTGCCGATATCGCGCGGGCCACCCATATTTTATCCTCGATTGCCCCAGAGGGCGGGCGAGATCCCGTTTTGGGCGCATGGGGTGCGGCATTTGCAACCTGCTTGGATGAAAAAGCATGGATTGGCTATTTGTCGACCACAGGCGTTTATGGAGATCACGGCGGAGCGTGGGTCGATGAAACCAGTCCCCTGACCCCCAACACGGAACGCGGACGCGCCCGCGTTGCGGCGGAAAGCGAATGGGCCGCCGTTTGCCACCAAACCAAGGCGCCGTTACATATTTTCCGTCTTGCAGGAATTTATGGCCCGCATCGTGGTCCATTTGAAAAACTACGAAACGGGACAGCGCGGCGCATTATAAAAGAGGGGCAAGTGTTTTCACGGATCCATGTTGAGGATATCGCGATGGCGCTAGAAGCCTCTATGGCGGCGCAAAAGCGTGGGGCTGTTTACAATATCTGCGATGACATGCCTGCCCCTCCCGAAGATGTAATTGCCTATGGGGCCGAGTTGCTGGGCCTGCCAATCCCACCTGCAATCGCTTTTGAACAAGCCGATTTGGGGCCGATGGCAGCCAGTTTTTATTCAGAAAATAAGCGGGTCAAGAATGACCATGTGAAAGCGGATCTTGGCCTGTCATGGCTCTATCCCGACTATAAATCAGGGCTAAAGGTCATTCTTGCGGCGGGCGGGTAAGCTTTAGCGCGCAAAATTTCAGTTTTGCGAATAGGCAAATTCAAGTATGCGCAGGCACAAGAACAGCTTTTCATATTTCAGGCCCGTCATGAGTATACTCCGCGGTTTTATCGTGTTCGTCTTTGCCGCTGCCCTGAGCGGGTGTGTGTCAAAATCAATTCCGACTTATACAGGCCCTGAGGTGACGCGCATTGTCCTCGACAAGACTGAGCGCGAATTGACACTGTTGCATAATGACCGAGTGCTGCGCAGCTATGATGTGGAACTGGGCTTCGCACCCGAAGGGCACAAGCAATTCGAAGGCGATGGACGCACCCCAGAAGGGCGATATTACATCGACCGCCGCAATCCGAATTCAGCCTTTTACCTGTCAATCGGGCTAAGTTATCCGAACGCCCAAGACCGCGCCTTCGCGCGCGCGCGTGGCCGATCACCTGGGGGCGATATTTTCATCCACGGCACAACTGCGGGCGTGATGTTCCGCAATGATTGGACAGCGGGCTGTATTGCCGTTTCAAACGCTGAAATGCGCGAGATTTACTCAATGGTGAACCTGCGCACGCCAATTGATATCCTCCCTTGAAGCAAGAACCATTTATGTGTTGGTTTAGTTGCGTGCAGGGGCGTTATCGACCGAAAATGTCATCTCTGATACTTCCGCACCCCTAACACTCAAACGGTCTAACCAGGAAAACTTGAAACACAGGTCAAATTGACACTCTATTGAAGATGCTGTTGCTAATTTGACGACGCGCAACACTATAAGTAGTTTTTTGCCTAAATTACGTTGATAATTATGTGTAGTCATGTACGTTTAACGCCGAAATTAGCGTTAATAACAGGTATGATGCGTCACAACACCAATATAGGCGTAAGTTTGAATATAGTATGAAAAAACTCGCATTCGCAGCATTTCTTTCATTTGTCGCAGGCGGCGCTGTTGCAAATAGTACTTCAGCTCCATTAATGGACCCTCGAGCTATTGCGAATGATACTTCATCTTCTGCTCTCGGCGCCCTCACTCCAATTCTTTCTATGCTTTTGCTTGCAGCGGCAGTTGCAAACTAATTTAGCCTTCAGCAGCATAACAAGGGGCGGCTTCGTAGTCAGAGAAGTTTCTTTTTTGTGCCTTATGCTTTGCGAATCTCGGCGGCAATCTCAGCCCGTGATTTGCGGGCGCGTTCAGTCGCAGATTTCAACTGACCGCAGGCCGCCATTATATCTTCACCACGGGGCGTGCGAATGGGGCTGGCATAGCCCGCCTTGTAAATAATATCTGCAAACCGCTTGATCCGCGCCCAATCTGACCGCTGGTAAGGTGCGCCAGGCCATTCGTTGAACGGGATTAAATTGATCTTCGCGGGAATACCTTTGATCAGTTTGATCAACCGATGCGCATCTTCATCACTGTCATTCACATCTTTGAGCATCACATATTCAAAGGTGATCCGCTCAGAATTAGAGGCCCTTGGATACTGCCGTAGGGAGTCAAGCAACTCCGCAATAGGCCATTTCTTGTTGATCGGAACGAGACGATCGCGCACCTCGTCTGTGGTGGCATGGAAGCTGATGGCCAACATACAGCCGATTTCCTCAGCACAGCGTGCAATCTCTGGGACAACCCCACTGGTCGAAAGGGTAATGCGGCGGCGGCTGAGACTGATCCCCTCACCGTCCATTGCGATTTTCATCGCATTGCGCACCGCCTCGAAATTATAGAGTGGCTCACCCATGCCCATTAGCACTATGTTTGATATCAAACGAGGCCGCTCGCCATAGGCCTCACCCGGACGCGGCCAATCATCCAAATCATCGCGCGCCATCATGATCTGCCCAACAATCTCAGCCGCGGTCAGATTACGTACCAGTTTCTGCGTGCCCGTGTGACAGAAAGAACATGTCAGAGTGCAGCCGACTTGGCTTGAAATACATAATGTGCCGCGATCTTCTTCGGGGATGTAGACGACTTCAACCTCATGGCCGCCCGCAATCCGCGCCAGATATTTCCGCGTGCCATCGCTTGAGATTTGGCGGCTGACCATTTCAGGCAGGCCAATGTAAAAATTCTCGGCCAATTTGGCGCGATAGGACTTGGCAAGATTAGTCATCCCGTCAAAATCCCGCGCACCCCAGACGTAGACCCATTGCCAGATTTGATTCACCCGCATCTTGGCCTGTTTCTCGGGCGTGCCTGCTGCGATTAACGCTGCACGCAATGCGTCACGGCTGAGGCCAACAATATTTGTCAGGCCGGTTTCGGGCAGTTTGCGCGGAATGGTCAAAACATCCTGCGTGATAGGGGCGCTGGCTCGGGTCATCGTAATTGTCCTTTGAGGCGGCGGCACACATAGCCGCAAATCCGCCTCAAAGCAAATCAAAGAACGTATATGGCTTAATTGCCTTGGCAGCGTGTTTCTGCATCCTCAACCGCAGCGGTAAAACCCAAGAGGGAGAATGTGTCTTCCGTCTGAGTGCCGCGGCTGGAACGGGCGGTCAAAACCGCTTCTGCGCCGCGCTTCATCGCGGTCACAATGGATTGATCATCCTGCGGGGACGCGGCCCATGCCATCTCCCCTTGCGTAAACAGAGAATACGACGAATCGCCAATTTCCATTTGAACATTGGAATTTTCGGCAAAAGGATAACCGCCCGTAAAGGATACCTCAAAACGGCGATCCTGATTCGGCCAGAAACTGACAAACAGCAAAATTTCGCCGCGGTTCACCGAGACAGGGTTTCCATCACGCGTATTGACGGTTTCGCGCGGTGCGCTGACGACCCAACACACGGCAGGGTCAGATTGGACAAAGACACTCCAATCCGTTTGCGCATTAACACGGTTATCCGATGTCTCTTGTGCAATAGCTGCGGGCGTGAAAGCCAATGCCGCTGCAACCATAACTGCTATTCTACGACCAGCCATTGCCGATACGCCTCCTGATTTGCTTGTTACTGCCTCAAGCGCGAGATGTATGCCGCCATCATCCCTTCTATTGCGCCTTTACCATTACTCGGACGAAGAATAACCTAAAATTACGATCCCGCGAAAGCCCTTCGCGCGTGAAACTCCAAAATCTTGATCCAAAGGAAGCGCTCATGCCCCAGCCAGAAGATACGGCGGAAATTCTAGTTGAATTGCATCGCGGCCCTTTTAACGAGAGCCAACATCGCGGTCATGCCGTTGTTGTGGATCATGCGGGGACGATTTTGGGAGCGTGGGGCGATCCGTCAAAAATTATCTTGCCCCGCTCAAGCAGCAAGATGATCCAAGCCTTACCTCTGATTGAAAGCGGGGCGGCTGATCGCTTTGGCCTGAGCCAAGCGCAGCTGGCTTTGTCTTGCGCCTCCCATAGCGGGGCGAAGGTGCATACAGATATGATCGCGGCGTGGTTGGATCATTTGGGCCTTAAGGAGGCAGATTTGCGCTGTGGTCCGCAAATGCCCGATGATCATGCCGCGCGAGAGAATTTGATCAAATGTGACTGTGGGCCAGATCAGGGACACAATAATTGCTCGGGAAAACATTCAGGATTTTTGACACTAAACAAACATCTTGGCGGCGGCAGCGAATATATTGAGGCTAATCATCCCGTTCAAAAAGCCGTGCTTGAAGCCTTCGAAGATGTCACCGGCGAAACCAGTGCAGGTTACGGGATTGATGGCTGCTCTGCCCCAAATTTTGCCTGCTCACTTTTGGGGCTTGGGCGGGCTATGGCGCGCTATGCAGGCGCAAATCCTGATGGCTCAGCCCGCGAGGCGGCGATGGCAAAGTTGCATCGCGCCATGGCAAGCCACCCCATTTTGGTTGCGGGCGCAGGACGCACCTGCACTGACCTGATGGAGGACCTGGAGGGCCGCGTTGCGGTAAAAACAGGAGCCGAGGCCGTTTTCGTGGCAATCATCCCCGAAAAGAAAATCGGCATTGCACTCAAAATCGAAGATGGTGGCACTCGCGCCTCAGAAGCCGTGATCACGCAATTGCTGATCGGGGTGGGCGTGTTGGATGCAAACAGCCCCGTTGCCAAACGCTTAACCCACGGGCCAATCGCCAATCGCCGTGATGTAGAAACAGGTTTTATTCGTCCTGTCGCAAGCCTGAAAGATTGGCGGTTATCCTGAGCCTTTGCTCACATTTTGGGTGAAAAGATCTGCGTCGGTTTGTGCAGATTTGCGCAAAGAAACTATGAAAAACCCGCCTCCCACGAGGAGAGGCGGGGCAAGAAGGCATGGATATCTGGTGCAGATTAATGTGCGCTAAAGCGAAGCGGGCGCACCTGTTGGAACAGCCCAGTCGCCTTGAGTGCGTCGACCGCAGCAGCGGGGGGGTGTTCGTCCAGATACAGCATCGCAATCGCCTGATGCCCTTTTGAGGCACGCCCTAAGGTGAAATTGGCGATGTTGACGTTCATCTCACCCATCGTACGGCCTAAAGTGCCGATGATGCCTGGAACGTCCTCATTGGTGGTGTAAAGCATATGCTCACCGATCTCGGCATCAATATTGATCCCTTTAATCTGGATAAAGCGCGGCTTGCCATCCGAGAACACCGTGCCTGCAATAGACCGCTCTTTCGAGGCTGATTTCACATTCAGGCGAATATAGCCATCAAACACACCTGATTTATCCTGTGTGACAGTCGACAATTCGATCCCACGCTCTTTTGCAATAATCGGTGCGGACACCATATTCACATCAGGGTTGGTCGCCTTCATAACACCTGCAATCGCGCCACAATTCAGCGCTTTAAGATTCATATCTTTAACAACGCCGTTATAGGTGATCTCGATCGTCTCAATTGCGTCTTCGGTCAACTGGCCGACAAAGCTTCCCAAATGCTCGGCCAGCTTCAACCATGGGCCCATGACACGGGCTTCTTCCGCTGTCACAGAAGGCATGTTGAGCGCGTTGGTTACGGCACCTGTCAGCAGATAATCTGACATCTGTTCGGCCACTTGCAGCGCCACATTTTCCTGCGCCTCTGTGGTTGCAGCACCCAAATGCGGGGTCACGACCACGTTTTCAAGATTGAACAATGGGTTCTCAGTTGCAGGTTCTTCTTTGAAGACGTCAAAGGCAGCGCCTGCCACATGGCCCGATTTAATCAATTCAGCCAAGGCGGCCTCATCCACCAAACCGCCGCGGGCGCAGTTGATGATGCGCACACCTTTCTTGGTTTTGGCCAGATTTTTGGCCGATAGGATATTCGCCGTCTTTTCCGTGAATGGCACGTGCAGCGTGATGAAATCTGCACGCGGCAACAGCTCGTCCAGTTCTACCTTAGTGACACCGATTTGCGTGGCGCGTTCTTCGGAGAGAAACGGGTCGTATGCCACAACCTTCATCTTGAGGCCAAGCGCACGTGAGCAGACGATCGCACCAATATTGCCCGCGCCAATGACGCCCAAGGTTTTGCCTGTCAGCTCAACCCCCATAAAGCGGGATTTCTCCCATTTGCCCGCATGGGTCGACGCGTTCGCCTGAGGAATTTGACGCGCAACTGCAAACATCATCGCAACCGCATGCTCTGCGGTTGTGATGGAGTTGCCGAACGGCGTATTCATCACGATGATGCCCTTCTTCGAGGCTTCGGGAATATCCACATTATCCACACCGATTCCTGCACGGCCGATGACCTTTAGGTTGCCAGCAGCCGCGATGATCTTTTCTGTGACTTTGGTGGCAGAACGGATTGCCAAACCATCATATTGGCCAATTACCTCAACCAGCTTGTCTTTGTCTTTGCCAATGCTTGGGTCAAAGGTCACATCAATGCCGCGATCTTTAAAAATCTGAACGGCTGCATCCGAGAGTTTGTCGGAAATCAATACTTTAGGAGCCATGATAGGGCCTCATATGTTTGAAATGAGAAACAGTCTGGCCGCAGGGATCACACCCACATCGCAGCCAGAAAAAAGAATTTAGGCAGCGGCAGAGAGCGCCGCGATTTCGGTTTCAAACGCCCAATCAAGCCATGGCAGCATGGCTTCGATATTGGCGGTTTCCACCGTGGCGCCGCACCAAATACGCAGACCCGCAGGCGCGTCTCGGTAGGCTCCGATATCGAGTGCGATACCTTCGCCTTCGAGACGTTTTGCGACCGACTTGGCGAAGGCTACCCCATCGGTAATACGGGGGTCTGTAAATTTCAGGCAGACGCTGGTGTTCGAGCGTGTCGCGGGATCTTCGGCCAGATTGTCGATCCAATCGCGAGACGCGCAGAAATCAAAAATCTCCTGCGCGTTGGCGTCGGCCCGTGCTATCAAAGCGGGCAATCCACCGATGGATTTGGCCCAATCAAGCGCAACCAAATAATCTTCAACGGCGAGCATGGACGGGGTGTTGATCGTTTCCCCTTTAAAGATGCCCTCAATCAATTTGCCGCCTTTGGTCATGCGAAAAATCTTGGGCAATGGCCATGCGGGTGTGTGGCTTTCAAGCCGCTCAACAGCCCGCGGGCTGAGGATCAACATACCATGGGCCGCTTCACCACCCATCACCTTCTGCCAAGAGAAGGTGATGACATCGAGCTTGTCCCACGGCAAATCCTGCGCAAAAGCGGCCGAGGTCGCATCGCAAATGGTCAAGCCCGCGCGATCATCAGGGATCATGTCGCCATGGGGCATCTTTACACCTGAGGTGGTGCCGTTCCATGTGAACACGACATCCGTGTTATAATCGACCGCGGCCATGTCAACGATCTGACCATAATCAGCATTGAGGACAGTCGCATCGAGTTTCAGTTGTTTGACAACATCGCTGACCCAACCTGCGCCGAAGCTTTCCCAGGCGACCATCGTGCAGGGGCGCGCACCCAAGAGCGACCACATGGCCATCTCGACCGCACCTGTGTCAGAGGCAGGCACGATGCCAATGCGATATTCAGCAGGCACGCCCAGAATTTCACGGGTTTGGTCAATCGCTGCAGCAAGCTTTGCCTTTCCGATCGCAGCACGGTGCGACCGACCCAAAGGGGCGTCAGCCAGTTTATCTAAGGTCCAGACGGGGGGTTTGGCGCAGGGGCCAGACGAAAAACGCGGATTAGCCGGCCGCGTTGCCGGAGTGGTCAAAGCCATGATGTGATACCCTCACAGATATATGCCCCTCGTTGGGGAGGGGTGTCCCATCTGCGCTGCTATACCCATGCCGCGCGGCGTGCAAGTCGGAAAATAAATCAAAAGGGTCGCAGTTGACGAACAGCACACCTCCCAAAAATCTGGGATTTGCGCCGCCAAAAATACTGCCAATCCACTGTCTTTAAATTGTGACAGCAATATGTCAGATTTAATTTACATCTTTTTCTTGCACCAAGGGAGCATTTCGCGCTAAAGGTGAGTGATAGATGCTTATTCACGCCTTGGGTGCAAAGTGGAAGATTTCTCACAAATACGCCAATTCAGCCTTAAGGAGTTTGTACCCTTCCAAATGGCTGTCATCGCAAATACCCTGTTTCAGAAACTGATGCGGGATGCCGATTTACAGGTTCCAGAATGGCGCATTATGATGGCTTTGCCTGAGAACCAACCCTGTTCCTCGCATGATCTGTGTATTTTGACCGCAATGGATGCAGCGCGTGTCAGCCGAGCGCAGCGCCGCCTCGAAGATCTCGATATGATCAACGTTTCGACTGACTCAGTGGATCGCCGCCGTTTAGTTGTGCGCCTGTCAGAAAAAGGACATGAGGAAATTCGTCGCCTTCAAGCCGCAGCCTTAGAAGCGGAAACCGATCTTCTGGACCGCCTTGGCCCTGACGAACGCGCCCAACTGCGTATAGTTGTCTCCGATCTTCACGCGCACGGCTAATTGCCCAAGAGTTGCTGGAACAGCTGCCCTTCTGTCCGCTCTAATTCCTCTATCACATCGAAGTGATGTAAACCCGCAAGACGCATCGCTTTGATCTCGACACCTTCACCATGCCAAATGTTCGCCAAAAGATCATTTTGACGGATGAATTCAGGCCGCTCATCGCCACCGACCGCAGCAACGAACCGCACCGTATTTCGCGGCACCAACAACGCGGGGCTTTCCCGCACGGCCTCCTCAAAGCTCAAACGCAGATCCTGGTTGATCTCGGTCCTCAGCAAAGGTCGTAAATCATGCACACCCGAAATTGACATCACCTGAACCACGCGAGAAGCCACTGCATCAGGTAAAACGCCTTCACACATAATGCGGGTAGCCAAGTGTCCGCCTGCAGAATGGCCTGTGATTCGGATTGGCCCATCCACCAACCCCGCCACGTGAGAAACGGCACGCATCATTTCATCGGTGATTTGGGCAATCCGCGCTTCGGGCGCGAGCGTGTATGAGGGCAGCGCCACCGCTTGCCCAGCGTCTCGAAGAGCGCGGGCCAAATGGCTAAATTCACGCGGCGAAAACCGCCGCCAATAGCCGCCATGAATGAAAATAGATAGGCCGTTGGGGGCACCATCAGGCATGAATAAATCAAAATACTGTCGCGGGCCTGCACCGTAATGATGAGTCACCGGCGGATAGCTCGCACGAAAATTGGCTGCGGCCTCTGTCCAACGCGTGATGAACCCATCTGCATCGGGGATATAGGCCCCGTTTTGATAGGCATCATCGAAATCTGTAATCTTAACCATCGCCGCCTCGTCTGCGTGAGATCGCCTTACTTTTGCACAGGATAAGAAATTGGCAAGAGCAAGCTCTAGTTGCGATCCACTCGCAATACCTTGACTTTTTGCAAGTGATTATCAATATCATATTTTGTGGCGACGATTATGGCCCGAAAAGGCCTATGTCTTTCGATATTGGAGAAGCCTTCATGCGTTTCTTACGCGTTTTGACACTGTTGCTGCTGCTCTTTGTGGCCGCTCCCGCCGTTGCGCAATCTGCGCCCATAAAAGTGGTCGCCACCACGGGCATGATCGCAGATGCCGCTAGGCAGATCGGGGGTAATTTAATCGAATTAAAGACCCTCATAGGTGCAGGCGTTGATCCGCATTCTTTTCGACAAACCCGTTCGGATATTTTGGCATTAATGAATGCGGATCTGATCCTATGGAATGGGCTGTATCTTGAGGCGCAACTTGAACCGCTCCTGCTTGATCTCGCACAAACCCGCAATGTTGTCGCGGTAGCAGAGGCCATCTCGCAAGATATACTACGCAGTCATCCAGACTATGAAGTTCGATTTGACCCCCATGTCTGGATGGATCCAACCCTGTGGCGCACGGTTGTTTTAGCAGTGCGCGATGCATTGATCATGACATATCCCGAAGGCGAAGCGATTTTCGAAGCGAATGCCGCGCAGCATTTAGCCGAAATTGATCACCTAGCCACCTATGCCCAGAGCAGCCTCTCAAGCGTCCCCAAAGCAGCGCGGGTTCTGGTCACGGCCCATGATGCCTTTGGCTATTTTGGCCGTGCTTTTGATTTTGAGGTTTTGGGTATTCAAGGCATCTCAACCGCATCTGAAGCAGGGCTTTTGCAAATATCCACCTTGGTCGACACGCTTGTCACTCGCCAAATCGGGGCCATTTTTGTGGAAAGCTCTGTATCTGACCGCAATATCCGCGCCCTTCAAGAAGGTGCGGCTGCCCAAGGTCACGCGGTCACCATCGGGGGCGAGCTTTATTCAGACGCGATGGGGCCAGAGGGCAGCTATGAAGGCACCTATATCGGGATGTTGGATCATAACATCACAACCATTACCCGCGCCCTTGGGGGCGCAGCCCCTGAGCGCGGGATGAATGGCGTATTAACCCTTTAGCGGTAAGGAATTGGCCATGTTACGGCTTCATCAGAACGACCAAACCCTCGACCCACAAAGCCCGCTGGCCATACGCGGTCTGAGCGTCAGCTATGGGGAAAAGCCCGCACTTTTCTCGGTTGATCTGACAGTGGCGCCATACTCGATGACCGCCATCGTCGGCCCGAATGGCGCAGGCAAATCTACCTTGCTCAAGGCGGCGCTGGGAGTCGTTCCGCGTCTCTCGGGGCAGGTGTCAATTTTCGGACGCGCACTGGCCTCCGAACGCCACCGCATTGCTTATGTGCCACAGCGCGCCAGTGTCGATTGGGATTTTCCTGCGAATGTGCGCGATGTGGTCTTAATGGGCCTCTATGGAAAAATGGGGCTTCTGCGACGTATCAGCCGTGACGATCTGGCCATAGCTGAGGATGCTTTGGCACAGGTTGGGATGCAGGACTTTGCCCATCGTCAAATCGGCCAACTGTCAGGCGGACAGCAGCAGCGGATCTTTCTGGCCCGCGCGTTGGCACAAAACGCTGATCTTTACCTCTTGGACGAGCCTTTTGCAGGTGTAGATGCCGCAACTGAAGCGGCCATCATAACCCTTCTCAAAAAGCTTAAAGATGCGGGTAAAACTGTTGTTGCGGTACATCATGATCTATCAACTGTAACCGCTTATTTTGACCATGTCGCGATGATCAACACACGCCTCATTGCACAAGGCCCTGTGGCCCAAGTTTTTACCACCGCACATTTGCAAGAGGCTTATGGCGGGCGATTGGCGACAGCGCAAATCGATCGATTGCGGGAAGCGGGTCACTACTAAGCATGAATATAATGGCCTTCACACTCACCTATAATGTCGCATTGGTGATGTTCGGCGCGGGCCTTTTGGGCGTTGCCGCCGGGGTGACAGGAACATTTATGTTTCTACGCAAACGGGCCTTGCTGTCGGACGCGATCAGTCACGCTACCCTGCCTGGCCTCTGCGGGGGGTTTATGGTGATGGTCGCCCTAGGGGGCAGTGGCCGCGCTTTAGAGGGATTGTTGCTTGGCTCTGCCGTAAGCGCGGCACTAGGTCTTTTGGCCGTCAATTTTCTTAAATCCCAAACACGATTATCCGAGGACGCCGCGATTGGCGCTGTCTTATCTAGCTTCTTTGGGTTGGGGGTCGTGATGCTGACCGTGATCCAAAACATGAGCGCGGGCCGCCAAGCAGGCTTAGATCAACTGTTACTGGGCTCAACCGCTGCTATGCTGCGTGAAGATGCCGAAATGATTGCGATTGGGGCGGCGTTGGTTTTCTTGGTGGGTTTTGTTCTTCATCGGGCGATGACCCTCACGGCATTCGATGAAAACTTTGCCCGCGCGTTGGGATTGAACGTGCCCCTGATTGATGCAGCGGCCATGGCATTGGTTTTAGCCGTAACCGTTGCGGGGTTGAAAATCGTGGGTCTGATCTTGATTGTTGCCTTGCTGATCATCCCCCCCGTCACCGCGCGTCTCTGGAGCAACCGCGCCGCCTATATTTGGCCCATTGCGGGCGCAATTGGCGGGGCATCGGGCCTGATTGGCGCGGGCCTTTCAAGCCTTGCCCCTGATTTGCCAACTGGCGCCATTATCGTTTTGGTTGCAGCGGGATTTTTTCTCGTTTCGTTTTTGGTTGCGCCTGCACGCGGGGCCTTGGCCTCAGCGATGCGGCACCGCAAATTTCAACGCCGTGTGCATCGCAGACAGGGCTTGCTCGCCTTGGCCCAAGGCTACCGCATTCTGGAGCCCTATACCCGCAAGCTTTTGCAGCGCGAAGGTTATGTGCGCGCCGATGGGGTGATGACCGAACGCGGCCAGTCTGCAGCCACAGCAGCACAGCGCGATGAGGCGCGTGTGGCCTATTTGCGCAGCAAACCCGATTATGCCGAATTTCTGTCGCGCCATGACGGGTTGAGCGACCTATCCCGCGCCTTCACCCGCGATGAGCTGGCCCATATCGACACGAGAATGGAGGCCGCATCATGAACGGCGCTGAATTCGTGCCCCTTTCGCTTCCGCCGATTCTCATCGGCATTTTGGCGGCAATCGCCTGCGCCCTGCCTGGAAATTTTTTGGTGCTGCGCAAGCAGGCCTTGATTGGGGATGCCATAAGCCATGTGGTTCTGCCAGGGATCGTGCTGGCCTTTCTGGTGACACAAGCCTTAGACGCTTGGGCGATGCTTTTGGGCGCAGGCGCGGCGGCCCTCTTCGCGGTCGTGATGATTGACGTGATCAAACGCGTCTCGCGTATCGAAGTAGGCGCAATCATGGGCGTAGTATTCACCACCTTATTCGCGCTTGGTGTTTTGCTCCTTGAGCAAAGCAGTGCGTCTTCGGTGCATTTGGATGTCGAACACGCACTTATGGGAAACCTCGAAAGCCTGATCTGGCTTGAGGCGCGGGGATGGGCTTCGCTGCTTGATCCTGTGGCCCTTGCGAGCCTGCCAACTGAACTGTCCCGTCTGGCCCTGACTTTGGTGCTGATTGTGGTGCTTTTGATCATCTTTTGGCGGCCTTTGACCCTTTCGACCTTTGATGAAGGCTATGCCGAAAGCCTTGGCTTGCCTGTGCGCGCCATCAGTCTTGGCCTTGTGATGGTCGCGGCTTTGGCTGCCGTCACCGCCTTTGATGCCGTTGGATCAATCATCGTGATCGCGATGTTCATATGCCCCGCCGCTGCTGCACGTTTGATGACGGATCGTTTGCGTAGCCAAATTTGGTGGAGCGTGGGTTTTGCCACACTCTCGGCAAGTCTGGGATATGTTTTGGCGGGCTATGGCCCGCTTTGGATCGGATTGGACAATTCCGTCAGCGCCGCGGGCATGATTGCAACTGTTTCAGGATTGATCTTGGCGCTTACCGCAGTGTTAGGCCCAAAACGGTGCGCAACCACCACCTAAGCCTAAGACCGTTTCCCGCCGCTTTCCCGAGGTAGACAGTCGCTTTCACCCTTGAGTTGCAGGGCCCCAAAGGTTACACCGATCTCGCTTCGGTCTCAGTGTTGGCGACAACATTGGGTGAAAAGGGAACGCGGTGTGAATCCGCGACTGCCCCCGCAACTGTAAGCGGCGAGTGCGATCGGCATATGCCACTGCGGCCCAATATGGGTCACGGGAAGGCCCGATCAAACAATGACCCGCGAGTCAGGAGACCTGCCGAGGTGATCACCCTGTCCAAGCGCGGTGGGCGCAGCGGGCAACGGACAATTCCGTAGTGGTGGCACAAATCGCCGTCTGCGGAAGGGCCGACCCTCCGATGACTTTTCACTTTTGCGCAAGGCATGGCCCTTGCCATTCACTCGTAATTGGAGAGCCAAAATGCGCCCCTCTGCCACTCTGAGCCTCGTCGCGCTTTGCGCAGGTCTCGCAGCCACACCCTTGGCCGCACAAGATGTATTTAAGCTTGATGAGTTGGTGTTTTCTGCAAGCCTCACAGATGTCGCGCGGGATAGGACGGGAGTTCGAGTGAGCCAGATAACCGCGCGCGATTTGGCCAATGGTGGTCGTCTACAGTTCTCTGATTTTCTTGAAACGCTTAATGGTATAAATCTAACACAAAATGGCCCTATCGGCACTAGTGCCACCCTCCGCATTCGGGGTCTGGACAGCAAGTATATCCCTGTGAGGATCAATGGAATTGACGTGACGGATCCATCCTCACTACAAACACAATTTGACTTTGGGAAGTTGACCTCTTCTGGCATTGCCTCGGCTGAGGTGCTTTACGGGTCGCAGTCTGCAATTCTGGGTTCTGGGGCTATTGGCGGCGCGGTCAACATCACTACAGTCGATGCGCCTGACGAAATTGGCAACGAGATTGGTTACAACCTAGAAATTGGAAGCTACGACACAGTTCGCGCGGGTTTAACATATGGAACCCGATTTGAGCGCGGCTTCTTAGCCATGAGCCTGAGCAGTACAAACACAGAAGGCTATTCAGCTGCGGATGAGAACGTAGGTAACGCAGAGGCGGATGGGTTTGACTCGATCGACTTTAGCCTGCGTGGTGAGTATCGGGCGACAGATATTCTGACATTTGGCGCCAGTGTTTTGGCGCAGAATGCCAATTTTGAATTTGACGCATCTGGTGGTGTTGGCGGGGATGCTGCACGTTTCAGCGATTATGAATTGATTGCAGGGCGTCTCTTCGCCCTCGCAGATTTTGGTAGCCAAACCCATGAATTTGGTCTTGAGAGTTCACAAACTACACGTACGGATCCATCTCTTCCGGCAGGTTGGGGTGCACACTTGTTTGAGGGGCAGCGCGAGAAGCTGACCTATTTGGGGGTGCAAACGCTGGACAATGCCGACACGATCAGCCTTGGCGCGGAGGCAATGACGGAGCGGTATTTTTCTACCGATAACGCAAGCCCCATCCACGCGGATTACGAAAGCAATTCTGTTTTCGCAGAGTGGCTCACCGCATCCCTGACGGAAGTAGATATCTCAATCTCTGCGCGGTTTACCGACAATTCCGACTATGGGTCAAAAACCACTGGTCGCGTTGCAATAGCATGGCAAGCGAGCCCATCTAGCATTCTGCGTGCGTCCCTTGGCACAGGGTTCCGCGCGCCGTCATTGAACGAGCTATATGGGCCATTTGGCGCGAACGCCGCCTTGCAACCAGAAACCAGTCAATCTGCTGAAATAGGATTTGAACACGTCGTGGGCAGAGCGACCTTTGAAGCGGGGCTATTCCAGACCCGCATTACGGATTTGATCCAGTATACCACCGGTTATAACCAAGTGCCCGGAACAAGTCGCACCGATGGGTATCAGTTGGGTCTCTCTTATATGTTCCCCAATGAAGCTGAAATTGATCTGAATTATACATCCACAGATGCCCGTTCTGCCAATGGTGCACGACTCGCCCGCGTGCCGCGCCATGATATATCATTGAGCGCGTCCACGCCGTTGGGCCGACAAACCACCGCGGGACTTTCACTGCAATCAGTCTCTGATCGCCTTGATACGACAACACCTCTTGAAGACTACACTGTTCTCAACGCCAACCTTACCTACACCTTAGACAATGGCGCTGATCTGTTCCTGCGCATTAATAACGTAACAGATGAGCAATACCAAACCACCCGCGGTTACGGTGCTTCCGACCGCGCATTTTATATCGGGGTTCGTGGCACTTTTTAGGCTCATATCGCTTTGCATGACGGCGCTGATGGTCACCAGTACCGCCGATGCCCAAACCGCACCTTTGCGTGTGGTATCTATGAACCTTTGCACCGATCAACTTGCCATGATGCTCACTGATAAGGGGCAGTTGATCTCGGTGTCCGATATTGCGACCGACCCCAATATGTCACCTATGGCAGAGGCAGCACAGGCCTACCCGATCAACCATGGGCAGGCCGAGGAAATCTTCTTAATGCGCCCGGATCTGGTCGTGGCTGGGCAGTATTCTGATCCTGTGGTCTTGGACATGTTGCGCCGGCTTGGTATTGCCACCGCCCAGATTGATATTGTCTCTACTCTTGATCAGGTCAGCGACCGCATTCGCGAAATGGGGGAAATTCTTCATCAAACCGCCCGAGCAGACGAGTTGGCAGATGCGTTCGAGGCGGATTTGGCACGCTTGCGCGCGACCCCAACTGGCCCGCGTGCAGCGTTTTATTACCCCAACAGCTATAGCCTTGGCACAGGCACGCTCAGCCATGAAATCATCACAATTTCAGGGTTTCGTCACATTGCCGAAGAAATGGGGCGCAGCCGATCAGGGCGGCTTGACCTGGAATTGTTAACACTGGCGCAGCCTGATCTGCTCATCCATGCCGAGCTTTATTCAGTCAACTCCCGTTCCGAAGAGGTCATGTCACATCCCGCCCTTGCCCAGCTTGGCGCGATGCGCACGCAATCCAATGCGGATTGGGTCTGTGGCACCCCTGTCGTCCTGCGCGCGATCCAAGATTTGCGTACCCTTCGCGCGAGGATGGAGGGATGAGCGCGGTGTCGCACAAGCTGCTTTTCACGGGTCTTGGCCTGATGGTGGGGCTTTTAACCTTGACCTCACTCTTGATAGGCCCTGCAGGATTTTCTATTGTCGACAGCCTTTCCGCGCTATTCGGCGGCTCAGGCGATGCTGTCAGCCTTGTGATGCAAGAAATCCGCCTGCCGCGCGCCTTACTTGCGATCATGGTTGGGATAAGTTTGGGGCTCTCCGGGGCGGCCTTGCAGGGCTATCTGCGCAATCCATTGGCCGAACCTGGATTGATCGGTGTATCCTCGTCGGCAGCATTGGGGGCAGTGGTTACCTTACAAACGGGTCTGGCAGCACAGATGTTGTTTGCTCTACCGTTTTTTGGCCTGTTCGGGGCGGGCGTTGCCGTGGTGCTGCTGCTGCTTTTGGCGGGGCCACGGGGTGGGTCACTTACCCTCATCCTTGCGGGGATCGCAATCAGCGCTTTGGCGGCGGCCCTGACATCACTTGTGTTGAACCTGTCGCCGAACCCTTTTGCAACTTCTGAAATCGTCTTTTGGATGTTGGGATCATTGGCAGACCGCAGCTTTTCTCATATCAACATTGCCCTGCCCTTTATGGCGTTGGGATGGCTGTTGATCTTGTCAACGTCACGCGGGCTAGACGCTCTGATCTTGGGCGAAGATGCGGCCGCATCCTTGGGGATCAACCTGACCCGCTTGCGGTGGGTTTTGGTTTTAGGGGTCGCGGCCTGCACAGGGGCTGCAACATCCGTGGTTGGAGCGATTGGATTTGTCGGTCTCGTTGTCCCGCATATCCTTAGGCCATTTGTGGGCGCACGCCCCTCACGGCTTTTGCCCGCATCGGCGCTTGGGGGTGCGGCGCTTGTCTTGGCAGCAGATATCGCCGCGCGCGTCATCTTGCCTGATCGTGACCTAAAATTGGGTGTGGTCATGGCCATAATCGGCGCGCCTGTCTTTTTGCATTTGATCTATCGCACAAGGCGGGCCGAGCTATGACCACATCATGTCTCAGCTTGCAGGATTTCACCGTCTATCGTGGGGAATGCCCCGTTGTAGATCGGGTCAGCACCGAATTGCGGGCGGGCGATTTGGTCGGCCTGATTGGCCCCAATGGCGCAGGAAAGACCACGTTGATGCGCGGCGCACTTGGGCTTTTGCCGCATCAAGGCCACTCATCGCTGAGCGCATTGCCCGCCAATACGCGCGCCCGTGCTGTCGCATGGCTGCCGCAAACCCGCGAGATTGCATGGCCTGTATCCGTAGAAACCTTAGTCATGCTGGGCCGCGTTCCGCATTTGGGGGCAGGGCAATCCCCACGCGCCGAAGATCACGCTGCCGTCTCTGACGCGTTGGCCGCAATGGATTTGACGGGGTTTGCCACCCGCCCCGCCACGGCCCTGTCAGGCGGTGAACAGGCACGCGTGCTAATGGCGCGGGCACTTGCACAAAACTGCCCGCTGATCATGGCGGATGAACCCGTTGCAGGGCTTGACCCCCGTCACCAGATTGCCACGCTGGCGCATCTGCAAAGTCTGACGCAAAGCGGCAAGGCCGCGCTGGTCTCGCTGCATGATCTGGGCCTTGCGGCACGGTTTTGTGATCGATTGATCCTGATGGATCATGGCCAAAAAATTGCCGAAGGCTCGCCCGAGGATGTGTTGACCGAAGATCATCTTCGCCGCGTTTTCGGCATCACTGCGCATATCACCCGATCAGAACAGGGCCTGATCTTCCAAGCCTTAGAGGTTGTCGAATGACCGCAACCTTGACCCATCCGTGGTTGATTTGGGATCTCGGCAAACCGCATGCCTGTCTCAGCTTTGCCCCCTATCGGGGCGGCTTCGTCTCCGCCCAACAGATTGCTTGGCGCGAGGTGCGCAATGCAGATTTGCCACCCGATTTTGATGTGATCTCATGGTTGGAGGGCCAAGTTGAAGAGAGGCTCGATCAGGCGGATCAGGCAATCGCGATGCTGACATCGCGCGACATCCGCTTTCACCATTTTGACACTGCGGTGGTTGGTCAGACAAAAGGAGAGGCATTGGTGACCCTTGGCCTGTCTAATGCCGAACGAATTGGCCACCGCCGCCTTGCCCGCCCTGAGGAGTATGGCACGATTAACATTGCTGCCCGTCTCAATCAGTGCCTGAGCAAAACCGCGATGATTGAAGCACTGACCATCATGGCCGAGGCGCGCACAGCAGCCGTCATGGAGGCGCGCTATGAGGTCATGGTCAGCGATGCGCCCGTCATTGCCACAGGAACAGGCACGGATTGCCTGACCTTGGCCTGCGCCCAAGGCGAAGATCCGAAACAGTCTTATGCAGGACTGCACACAGAAATCGGTCACGCATTGGGATGCGTGGTTTATGATGCCGTGCGGACAGCCTGCGACACATATCTCAGCGAAGGGGCATCGGCATGATGGAATTACTTCTCAAAGGCGGCCCAATCCTTATGTTGATCGCAGCGCTTTCGGTGATCAGCCTCGCGGTGATCCTATGGAAGATCAGTCAGCTTTTGCGCATTGGCGCGTTTCGCGCAGGCCAGAACACCGATGCGGCTATCTCGCGGTGGTGCGCAGGTGAGGATGTCAGCGTCGTGCTTGCTGCGCGCAGCGGGATGCGCGCAGAATTTGCCCGTGATGCGATCCGCCTGCGCGAAAGCCCCGACTGGGACGAAAGCAGCCGTAAGGAAGAAATCGCCCGCATCGCTCGCGCACAGCTGCAAGAAATCAGCGCAGGGTTGCGTGCCTTGGAACTGGTTGTGACGATTGCGCCACTCTTGGGCCTGTTGGGCACGGTTTTGGGCATGATTGACGCGTTCCAAGCCCTTCAGCTTGAGGGCGGGAATGCCGACCCTGCCACGCTCGCAGGGGGGATTTGGGCAGCCCTTTTGACCACCGCCGCAGGCATGGCCGTGGCGATCCCGGTCGCGATGTGCCTCACATGGTTTGACACCATCCACGACAAAATGCGCCACAGCTTTGAAGATATCGCCACACGTATTTTTGCAATCAAAGGCCCCATTGCATGAGGCTAGACTTTCACCAACCCCGCACCAGCAGACGCAAGGCAAGCCTTGCGCCGATGATTGATGTGGTGTTCCTGTTGTTGATTTTTTTCATGCTCGCCGCACAAATGGGCCGCGACAGCGCCGTATCTTTGCGTCCCGCCGCACCCGCCGCAAGCAGCACCATAATTTATGAAGGCCCGCCGCGTTTGGTCACACTCGGGGCCGATCATCTGATGCTAAACGGGCAGGTCATAGATGCCGCAGATCTCATCCCCGCATTGCACAATCTGATTCAAGAAGATGGATCCGAAGCAGCACAAAAAATCATTCTGCGTCCTGAGGCGGGCGCAACGGTTCAACAGTTGTTATCTTTGATGGCCGTGTTGCGGGCAGGCGGTTTAGACAATCTTGCGGTGATTGAATGAGACTTGACCCCCCACAAAGCCGCAGCAGACGACAATTGGCCGATCTTGATATTGTGCCGATGATCAACGTGGTGTTCTTGCTTTTGATCTTCTTTCTCACCAGCGCAACTTTACGCGCCAAGGCGCCTGTGGATCTCACCCTACCCATATCACCCCTATCCGAACTGTCAGACCCCACGCACGATTCGGTACTTTACATCGCGTTGGATGGTCTGTGGCACTATGGACCGGAACAGGGCCGCACAGCAGTGTTGGCGGAAATTCAATCGGCTCTGTTACACGATGCAGAGACTGAGTTTACCCTAACACTGGCCCTTGATGCCAACTTGCCTGCCCAAGATATGGCCCGTGCTTTGGCAGATTTTGCCTCGATTGGTGTGTTGCATGTTGACCTCATCACTCGCGCTGGGGATGCTCCATGATCCGACTTGACGCTCAAACATTTGGGTTTCTCACCCTATCGCTTGGCCTGCATCTGGGTGCTGCCACTTGGATTGGCGCAGGGGCACCGCAAAACATGGTCGGGGATGAAGCGGCAGGGGATCAGGGGCATGCGCAATTGTCGCTTTCGGCGACCCCACAAGATTTGGCGGCCCTTGTCGATCAATGGTCACGACCGCCCGAAATCAGCCAAGTGACACCGGACGTCCCACCGATGGCTGCACCACTTGCGCCCATGCGCCCAGGAATTGCACCGCTTGCACTGCCAAGCCTGACCAAAAGGCTTCCTGAGTTGACACCGCAACTGCAGGAGGCGGCACCCGCGCTGGAACCTGAGGTTCCAAACGCGCCAACTCCCACCGCCCCCGCACCGCGCCCTACAACACGCGCAAGCGGTGGGGCCGAAGCCGCACCAACCACCACAACCGCCTCCACAACCAGCGAAGATCAGGATGTTATCATGCGCTTGATGTCCCATTGGGGCAGCGGAATTTTGCGTCAATTGGAACGCAGCCCCAGCCGCCCGCGCGGGCGCGGCGCAGCAACCTTGCGGCTTGTGATTGATGCCGATGGCCTCCTTCATGATGTTCGAATTCTGGCAGGCACGGGCCAAGCTGATTTGGACACAGCCCTCTTAGCCTTTGTGGCCGAGGCAAGCCCATATCCACCCGCCCCAGACGGGATTAGCACCGCGCGATATAATTTCGATCTGCCCTTACGCCTGCGCTAGCCCGCCGCGCTGTGCAACAGGGCAAAACGGCCTATGTTCTGTCACGACAGGTCACGGGTGAATTATGCTATTAGAACTGCGCAATGTCTCAAAATCCTTTGAGAGCGGTGAAGGTCGGGTCACTGTCTTGAAAGACCTGTCATTACAACTGAGCGCGGGCCACAGCCTTGCGTTGACGGGGGAAAGCGGGGTGGGAAAGTCTACCCTGCTTCACTTAGTGGCAGGTCTAGAACGGCCTGATCACGGCGAAATTCTAATCAAGGGCCAAGATATTACCAAATTGAATGATGCAGGCTTGGCCCCCATTCGGCGTCAGTCGATTGGTCTGGTCTTTCAACAGTTCAACCTGATCCCTGCTTTGACCATTGGTGACAACCTTTCCTTTCAAGCCAGGCTCGCGGGTCGATATGATCGCGATTGGATCGCGCATCTGTCACAAGGCCTAGGCTTAGAGACAGTTTTAACGCGCTATCCAGAGGAGATTTCAGGCGGACAACAACAGCGCGTTGCCGTTGGCCGTGCCTTGGCACTGCGCCCTGACCTCATCCTTGCGGATGAGCCAACGGGAAACCTTGACGAAGAAAATGGCCAAGCGGTGCTGTCGCTGTTTTTACAATTGATCGCAGAAAGCGGGGCGGGTCTTTTGATGGTCACCCATTCGGCGCGCATTGCCGCCGCATGTGAGACGCGCCGACATCTCTCACGCGGGCAGTTGCAGGCATCGGATCCATGAGCCGCACCTTGATCCTGACCACGTTATCAGCCCTTTTGGGCCATTGGCGCAGACATCCTTTGCAGGTTTTTGCGCTGATCGCGGGGCTTGCACTGGCAACGGCACTGTGGTCGGGGGTTCAGGCCCTCAACGCTGAAGCGCGCGCAAGCTATGCCCGCGCCGCAAATTTGTTGGGACAAGATCAATTTGACCGCATCCTGCGCCAAGATGGCCGCGTTATGGATCAAGCGATCTTTTCCAAATTGCGCCGTACGGGCTATCTTGTTTCACCGCTTCTTGAGACGCGGCTTGGCTCTGGCCCAAATGCCTTACGTGTACTTGGGATTGACCCTTTGACCCTGCCAGTCGCGGCACTTCCCGAGCGCCTGCAATCTGGCAGCATCGCCGTTACGGATATTCTTCTGGAAGGTCAGGTATTGATGACATCAGATACGGCATCCCGCGGGCTGCCCCCTGATTTGACCGAACAAGCGCGCACGATCTTAGGCAATGCCCGCTATGATGACACGCTCGCAACAGGCTTGGTCATTGGCGACATCGCAACAATCGCAAAGCTTGTGGGTGAGACGGGGCCAACCGCGTTGATTGTCTCGACACCACAGCCCTTTGGCCTTGCGCCGATTGACACTTGGCTCGCCTCACAGGGTGACTTGATCCTCCAGCAGGCCGAAACCAGCAATGATCTGGCACGGCTGACAGATAGCTTCCATCTGAATCTGACGGCTTTTGGCTTTCTTGCCTTTGCTGTAGGTTTGTTCATCACCCACGCCACCATTGGTCTGGCCTTTGAGCAACGCCGCACAAGCCTACGGGCCTTGCGGGCGCTTGGCGTGCCATTAGTTGGGTTAATTGTGCTTTTGGCTGCGGAACTCGGGGTTTTCGCCCTTGTGTCAGGCGTCATTGGCCTTGGTTTAGGGTATGGTTTGGCCACAACTCTTTTGCCAGAGGTTTCCGCAAGCCTTCGGGGGCTATACGGCGCCGATATCGGCGCAGCGCTGCAATTTGATCCGATTTGGGCCGTTGCTGCTTTAGCCATGTCCTCGATCGGGGCCACGATTGCGGGGGCATCTGCGCTTTGGCGGGTAGCGCGCCTGCCGATCTTGCGATCAGCGACACCGAATTCATGGGCTCAAACCAGTGCCGCCTTACGCCTTGTCCAAGCCATTTTAGGCCTAGGCCTTTTGGCCCTATCTGGCCTTGTGGTGATCTTTGGCAGCGGCCTGATGATCGGGTTTATCGGTCTGGCTGCGCTCTTATTGGGTGGCGCATTGGTTTTGCCCTTTGGCCTATCGGTGCTTTTAGCGGGCATCGCCACACGGGTCAGGGCCCCGTTTTTGCACTGGGCCTTGGCAGATATGCGTCTGTCTTTGCCGGCCTTATCCCTATCTTTGATGGCGCTTTTATTGGCGCTTTCAACGAATATTGGTGTATCAACCATGGTTGGCTCGTTTCGAGCGACCTTTACAGGCTGGTTGGATCAACGGCTGGCGTCTGAGCTGTATTTGACCACCGCTACACCCGAACAAGCGGCGCGTGTCACCGACTATCTTACACCGCGTGTTGACGCGATTTTGCCCTTCGCCCTAGCAGATACGCGATTTGGAGGATTGCCCGCCGAATTGCATGGGCTGGTGGATCACGCCACATATCGTGATCACTGGCCATTTCTAGAGGCCCTGCCTGACGCGTGGTCACAGATGACCGAAGGTCAAGGTGTTGTGATCAACGAACAACTCGCCCGCCGTGAAGGATTGGAACCGGGTCAAGATTTTGATGTAACCCCAACCCTCACCCTACCAATCCTTGGGATTTATTCAGATTATGGAAACCCTGAGGGGCAGGCGATCATTGGACTTGATCTGTTTAAAACCCTCTTCCCCGAATCCCCACCTTTGCGCTTTGCTCTACGCACTGATCCTGCAACGGTCACAGATTTAGCGGCTGACATCACAGAGGCTACAGGCCTCTCTCCGCAATCCATGATCAATCAAGCGGCAGTGAAAGACATCTCGCTGCGGGTGTTCGAACAAACCTTTCAAGTGACCTACGCGCTGAATGCGCTGACCCTTGGGGTGGCAGGTTTCGCCATGTTCACAAGCCTATTGACCCTATCTGAAATGCGGCTCTTACAAATCGCCCCGATTTGGGCTGCAGGACAACGGCGACAGAAGCTCGCCTGGGCCGAGTTTTTGCGGATCATCGCCTTTGCCAGCTTCTGCGCCATTTTCGCGCTGCCTCTGGGTCTTGCTTTGGCACATTACCTTTTGGCCATCATCAATGTTGAGGCTTTTGGATGGCGCCTGCCACTGCAAATCTTCCCTGCGGATCTGGTCAAACTATGCGCTTTGGCGGCAGGGGCAGCGGCGATTGCAGCGTTATGGCCTGCATGGCAATTGGCGCGCCTCTCACCCCATCGGTTGCTTGGACTATTCGCCCATGAACGCTAGGTCGCTGCTTGCATTGGTTTTTATGTGGATTGCCCCTGTCGTCTATGCTCAGGGTTTTGCGGGGCTTGGCCTCAGCGCCGAAGGATATGCGGCGGTCGATCGCAGCCGACCGATCACGTTTCCACAGGATCACACGGCCCATCCCGATTATCGCATCGAGTGGTGGTATCTGACCGCCAATCTAACCGATGCCGCGGGAAACCCGCTTGGGGCGCAATGGACTGTGTTTCGCAATGCAACCCGCCCCGCTGATGGCCAAAGCAATGCGTGGGAAGACGGACAAATCTGGCTTGGTCATGCCGCTGTGACCCTGCCTGATCAGCATTACCACAGCGAACGCTATGCCCGCGGGGGCACAAGCCAAGCGGGGGCTCTACTAACCGAAAATCTGCTCGAGATTTGGATTGATGATTGGGGGCTACAGTCTCTAAACACCGCATCAGAGACAGATGCACTTAACCAGATCATTGTCAGCGCGCGCGGCGACACATTCTCATACGAACTCACCCTCACCTCCCATGGCCCGTTCGTGCGCCATGGGGTGAATGGGTTTTCAGTGAAATCGAATGAAGGTCAGGCAAGCTATTACTATTCACAACCGTTTTACCAGGTCAGCGGAACCATCACCTTGCCCAATGGGGCACGGAAAGTGTCAGGACAAGCATGGCTTGATCGCGAATGGTCATCGCAACCATTGGCGGCGGATCAAGCGGGATGGGATTGGGTATCGCTTCATTTTGAAACGGGTGAAAAGCTCATGGGTTTCTCCTTGCGCAGCCGCGATGAGACCCGATTTACGTCAGCCACATGGATCGCGGCAAATGGCCAACCCACCGCTTATGGTGATGGTGCACTCCGCATGACGCCTATTGTGACACATGACGTTGCGGGGCGGACTTTGCCTGTCGGGTGGCACATCACCCTGCCAGACCAGGGTCTAGATATCCGCACAAACGCGCTTAATCCCAATGCATGGATGGGCGGAACAATCCCCTATTGGGAAGGGCCAGTTTTTAGCACAGGCAGCCATCAAGGGCGTGGATATCTTGAGATGACGGGGTATTAACCCGCCTGAAACAGTGGGAAGCTGGCTGCAAGCGCCCAAGCCAAAGACACCCCAAGCGCCAAACCCATGCCAAGAACTGCGGCCTGTCCTCGCCCCAATCGGCCATAGACAAAGCCGAAACTGGCATAAAACAAAAGGATGACGGGTAAGATCAGGATCAAAAACAACATCCGATCAAAATCCAATGCGACCGCAAGGCCAAGCGATGCCAAGAAGGCAAAGCGCACCAGAATGCGTTTCCATATCGGCGCGCGAGCGGCGGAAATTAGCGCCGCATCCGCGATCATCGCGGGCAATGCGCCGATTAAGATCATCACAAATGGAAGGAGGCGTGCGCCCCCTGCCCAAAAACTGCCGACATAGCGATCAAGGTAAAGACCCATAAGACCAAGTGCGGCAGCGCCAAACCCGATCCCAATCCACAGGCTGCGCAAAACGCGACGCGGCGTTGGAAAAATCACCGAACCATGGCCAGTGATCAGTAAAATCGCAATCGCAAGGCCCCCATAAAGCGCAAGGTGCAGCGCAAGGTAATCCGCAAGAATGACAGGCAAAAACGGCACAGATGCCCCCCGCAAAACCATAGGCGTTATGAGGGCCGGCAGAAGCACCGATAACCAAAAGGCACGCGGTGTAATCGGCAAAACCCGCCTTGGTTTGCCGCCAAATCCCAATGTCGCAAGCCCGCCAAGGGCCATCACAATCCCGACAAACCCACCCAAAATAATTACGCCATAGGGCGCGATAGAGGGCGGGCTTTCGCGGGTGATCCCAAATTCCGCATCATACCACCCAATCACCTCGGCAATGGCCGCGCGAGAATAGAGAATGCCTATATGCTCGGTCATCGGCGCAACAAGGGCCGCACGGGCGAAACCTGTCACATCGCGAATGCGATCACCTTCTCTTGCGCCGATTTGTTGCATCACCGATTGCGCCGCCGCGCGCAATCCAGCCTCCCATTGACCATTGATCATCAAGAGGGAGCGCGGCTCTTCAGACGTAATCGCCAATGAAAAGACCGATAATGCAGCTGTGGTCGCTACACGCGGGTCCCGCATCGCTTGACGTATGATGATATCACTGGCCATGGAATGGCCCAAATAGGCCAGCCCATTTGCTTGCCCAACCTCGTCAATGGCGCGATCCGTGACGCGGGCCAGTTCCTCCATCAAATAGCGGGTTGTGCCATCAATCGCAGTGACATCGCCGCGCATCTGTTGGCGGTTGCGGCCATGCCCCTCAAAATCGAAGCTAAAGGTCACATAGCCCGCGTTGGCCAAAGATATTTGATAGGCCTGCATCAGCTGGCGTGATCCCGCAAAACCATGCGTAATTATAATGACTGGCCCCGTGGATGCAGGGCGCTGCATCCAAGTCACTGGGGTGTCACCCCATAGCATCTGCTGCTGCACGATATCGGTGCGATCCCGCTCTAGGACGAGCACGGCGCTCAATGCGAGAAGCGCGCCCACTATCGTGCCAATCACAGCGCGGATCATGCCAAGCCTTCCCCTTACCAAGCCAATCTTTGACCCAAACTAACGCAAAATTGCCACTTACGCACCCAAAGTGATTGTTGACTGGCCAAGACCAAGGACATTTCCTATAGGATCAACGGACTTTCGCCATATCCCCAAAGGGACAAAGCAATGTTTGTTGTCACATTAATCACCAATCCCGCAATCCATTTGGAACCAGAATTAGTGGCAAGCCTCCGCAATGCATTGGGCGGCGGTGATGCAGTGTGGCTGAACCCAAACACAGCGGCAGAATTCACCATTGCCCAAGCGCCAAACAATTTCGAAGACATTTGGGGCAGCCTTCAGGCCGAAGGTGTGGATATGGTTTTGCAACCCCAAGAGGGGCGGCGCAAGAAAATGCTGCTGGCGGATATGGATTCGACCATGATCCGCCAAGAATGCATTGATGAATTGGCCGCTGAGGCAGGTGTTGGCCCGCGCGTGGCCCAGATTACTGCCCGCGCGATGAATGGCGAATTGGATTTTGAAGGCGCGCTTCGCGAACGTGTGAGCCTGCTCAAGGGCCTTGATGTCGCTGTGATCAACCATGTTTTGGAAAAGCGCATTCACCTTATGCCAGGCAGCCCCGTTCTTTTGGCCACTATGAAGGCAAATGGGGCCTATGCCGCGCTTGTATCTGGAGGGTTTACGGCCTTCACGGCGGCCATTGCAGATAAACTTGGGTTTAACGAACACCGCGCTAACACGCTTTGCGCCGCAGGCGGGCAGCTGACAGGCAAGGTGACTGACCCAATCTTGGGCCGCGAGGCCAAGGTGGAGGCATTGAATGACATCACTGCACGGCTTGGAATTACCCCAGCCGATGTCTTGGCGGTCGGCGATGGCGCAAATGATTTGGGGATGCTGCAACTTGCAGGGGCGGGGGTCGCATTACACGCGAAACCTACAGTGCAAGCGCAAGCCAAGCATCGGATAAATCACGGCGATCTAACGGCGCTTCTTTACATGCAAGGCTACGCCGCAACAGATTTTATCAAGGCCTAAAAGTAAAACCGCGCGCAAATCTCTTTGCGCGCGGTTTCTCTATTTATTCAGCAGGCACAGCCGCCGCTTCAAGAGTGATCGGATGGGCCAACTTATTGAGCATTTCCTTGGGGCAAGCCTGCAAGAAGTTTGCCTTCTCGCTGTCCCAATTCTTGAGGATCATATCCGCTTTCTGCGAGGCGGTTTCCGAATGATGGCGGGTGATCAGATCAAGTAACTGCTCTTCCCAATGTGCGACTGTGACGGGACAAGTCACCAATGTCTCAAGGTTCATATTGATCAAAGCCTCGCCGCTTGGGTCATAGAGATAGGCCATACCGCCCGTCATACCCGCGCCGAAATTTGCTCCAATTGACCCAAGGATCACGGCAACGCCGCCCGTCATATATTCACAACCGTTCGAGCCACAGCCCTCAACCACGACTTTGGCGCCAGAGTTACGCACCGCAAAACGCTCACCCGCGCGACCCGCTGCAAAGAGATAACCATCGGTGGCGCCGTAGAGAACAGTGTTGCCGATGATTACGTTTTCGGAGGCCTTCAGAGGGCTGACTTGAGCAGGTTTCACGACAATCGTACCGCCCGACAGGCCCTTACCCACATAGTCATTGGCATCACCCGAAACCTCAAGCTTCAATCCAGGCGCTGCAAAGGCTCCTAAGGACTGCCCTGCCGAACCCTCCAATTTCACCGTAAGATGGTTTGGTTGAAGGCTGTTGCGCATCCCGAATTTCTGCACGATATGGCTAGATGTCCGCGTGCCAATGGTGCGCAGAGTGTTTTGCACAGCGTAGGACAATTGCATCTTTTCGCCATCTTGCAAAAAGCGCGCAGCATCCGCCACGATTTGTGCGTCCAACGTGTCAGGCACAGAGTTGCGTGGCTTATTGCGGTCATAAACAATCTTATCTGCCCCATCGACTGTGATCAGCATGGGGTTAAGATCAAGATCATCAAGATGCGCCGAACCACGGCTAACCTGTGTCAACAAATCGGCGCGGCCAATGACGTCATCAAGACTGCGCGCGCCAATCTCTGCCAAAATCTCGCGCACTTCTTGCGCGTAGAAGGTGATAAGATTGACAACCTTATCTGCATTGCCTGTGAATTTCGCGCGCAAGCTTTCATCCTGCGTGCAAACGCCCACGGGGCAGGTGTTCGACTGGCACTGACGCACCATGATGCATCCCATGGCAATCAATGCAGCCGTGCCGATACCATATTCTTCGGCCCCCATCATGGCTGCCATGACAATGTCACGACCTGTGCGCAGGCCACCATCGGTGCGCAAGGTGATGCGGTCGCGCAGGTTGTTCATCGACAAAACCTGATGCGCCTCTGTCAGGCCCATCTCCCATGGCAGACCCGCATATTTAATCGAGGTCGCGGGGCTAGCACCCGTGCCACCATTATGGCCCGAGATCAGGATGACATCCGCCTTTGCCTTAGCGACACCCGCCGCAATCGTGCCAACGCCCGAAGAGGCCACCAATTTCACGGTCACTTTGGCGCGTGGGTTGATCTGCTTGAGATCATAGATCAGCTGCGCCAAATCCTCGATGGAATAGATGTCGTGATGCGGTGGCGGCGAGATCAGCGTCACGCCTTTGGTCGAATGACGCAGGCGCGCAATCAAATCTGTCACCTTCATGCCAGGCAACTGACCACCTTCACCAGGCTTGGCACCTTGTGCAACCTTGATTTCCAACTCCTCGCAATGGTTCAGATATTCCGCTGTAACACCAAAGCGACCCGATGCGACCTGTTTGATCTTAGCGCTTGGGTTGTCACCATTTGGTTCTGGCGTGAAATGTGCGGGATCTTCACCACCTTCACCACTATCCGATTTTGCACCAATGCGATTCATCGCCACGTTTAGCGTCTTATGGGCCTCGGGGCTGAGCGCCCCAAGGCTCATGCCTGGCGTGACAAAGCGCTTGCGGATTGAGGTAATGGATTCCACCTCCTCAATCGGGATGGACTGACCTAAGGGCTTAATGTCCAACAAGTCACGCAAATGGATGGGCGGGTTGGCGCTCATCTTGGCGGAATATTGTTTCCACAATTCAAACGAGGCTTTATTGCAGGCCATCTGCATCATATGCATAGACTGCGCTTCCCATGCGTGGGTTTCACCCGAACGGCGCGATTTATAGAAACCGCCAATCGGAAGGATCCCATCACCCTGCAACCAACCAAGCGCATGGACTTCTTCACATTTTTTCTGAAGGCCCGAAACACCAATGCCCGAAATGCGGCTGGTCATGCCTGGGAAATATTCCGCAACCATGGCACGGCTCAGACCCACAGCTTCAAAATTGAGACCGCCACGATATGAGGAGATCACTGAAATCCCCATTTTGGCCATAATTTTCAACAAGCCTTGGTCAATCGCGTTGCGATAGCGTGCGACCGCTTCGGTCAATGTGCCATCCAACAGACCGCGATCAATACGATCAGCCAGCGAATCCTCGGCCAAATAGGCGTTCACTGTGGTTGCACCACAGCCGACCAGAACCGCAAAATAATGCGGGTCGATACATTCCGCCGATCGGATGTTGAGCGAGCAGAATGTGCGCAAACCCTTGCGCGTCAGCCAAGAATGCACCGCGCTGGTCGCCAAGATCATTGGCATCGCGACTTTTTCCGCACTTTGGAAGCGGTCGGTCAATACAATATGCGCAGCACCCGAGCGCACAGCATCCTCTGCCTCTTGGCGGATACGCTCAAGCCCATCATGCAAGCCATTTTTATCCGCGCCCGCGGCAAGGGTCGCGTCAATTGTCACCACGGCATCGCCAAAATGCTTTACCATCGCGTCAAATTGCGCGTTCCCTACAAAAGGACTGTCGAGAACAAGGATCTCGGTCTGGCTGCTGTCTTCGTCTAACACATTCTTCAGATTGCCGAAGCGCGTCTTAAGACTCATCACCCGATATTCACGCAAACTGTCAATCGGGGGGTTTGTAACCTGACTAAAATTCTGGCGGAAGAAGTGGCTCAATGGGCGATATTTCTTCGACAGAACCGCGCTTGGCGTATCATCCCCCATAGAGGCCAAAGACTCTTTGCCGTCCTCAGCCATTGGCGCAAGAATATGTTCCAGTTCCTCAATAGTATAGCCTGCAGCCACCTGACGGCGGCGCAGATCTTGGCCCGAGAAAATCGCTGTTTCAGTAAGACCTTCGGTCTCCTTGGCCAAATCCATGATTTTGCCAACCCAATCGCCAAACGGGCGCGCAGCGGCCAAGGCATCCTTGATCTCAGTATCGTGGAACAGCTTTTGCGATTCCATATCAACCGCGATCATCTGACCCGGCCCAAGTGCGCCTTTTTCAATTACGCTTGCCTCATCAACAGGCACCATACCCGCCTCAGAACCCGCAATCAGCATCCCATCGCCCGTTACCACATAGCGCATTGGACGCAGACCGTTCCGGTCAAGACCCGCACAAACCCAACGACCATCAGTCATTGCTAGGGCGGCAGGGCCATCCCAAGGCTCCATCACTGAATTGCAATAGGAATACATATCCTCCCATGCCTGCGGCAATTCGCTGGCAGTTTGGCTCCAAGCCTCAGGAACGAGCATGGTTTTCGCCATCGGTGCGTTGCGACCTGCACGCACCAAAACCTCGAACACAGCGTCCAAAGCAGCAGAGTCAGACGACCCTTGCGGGATGATCGGCTTAATATCTTCGGCCATATCCCCGAAATAGGTAGATGCCATGCGAATCTCATGGCTTTTCATCCAGTTCACATTGCCCTTCAGCGTATTGATTTCACCATTATGGGCCAACATGCGGAATGGCTGCGCCAACCACCATTGTGGGAATGTGTTGGTTGAATAACGCTGGTGATAAATCGCAAAGGCAGACTCAAACCGCTCATCCTGAAGGTCGGGATAGAATTCTGACACCTGTTCCGCCAACATCATACCTTTGTAGATGATCGAACGGCAGGAGAGAGAGCAAAGATAAAGTTGCCCCACGCCTGCGGCAGCGGCTGCTTTTTCAATGCGGCGGCGGATCACGTAAAGCTCGCGCTCGAATTGTTCGTGATCGATGCCCTTTTCATTTCGGATCAAGATTTGCTCAATCTCCGGCCGCGTTGCATTGGCCTTTTCACCGAGACAAGCTGTATCAACAGGCACGTGACGCCAGCCATAAATATAATGGCCCATCCGCAGAACTTCGGTTTCGACAATTGTACGGCAGCGTTCTTGCGCGCCAAAATCCGAACGCGGCAAAAAAACCTGCCCGACTGCAATCAATTTGTCAGACGCAGGTTCATGACCTGTACGGCGAATTTGATCATAGAAAAACTGTACGGGGATTTGCACATGGATGCCTGCGCCATCGCCTGTCTTTCCGTCCGCGTCTACGGCGCCGCGATGCCAGACGGCCTTAAGTGCGTTGATCCCGTTTTCCACCACACGGCGCGAAGGTTTGCCATCGACAGCAACGACCAAACCCACACCACAAGAGGAATGTTCCTCCTCATGGGAAAACATACCATGCTCGGCCATAAACGCGCGCTTGGCCTCTTCTGCGGCCACCCATTCGCCATCAAACTTGGTCATCACTTGTACCTTTCTTTCGGAAGGGGCATCTTTGAGATGCGCGAAACAGGCCAAGGCCCTAGGATAAAACATCACCGCAATCATAAAGCGGTAGTGCATTCAGAAATCCCGCCTCATTGGGACGGGCAAAATCAACGGGGCTTGCGTCATACGAGATTTCTTCCCCGCTTGGCAGGGTCAGTGTCTCGGCGCCTCCAAAGAATATCCGCAACGAAGGGCTCACATATTGGTCACCCACAGTACTGCGCATGCCGTCTGGCGCGGTTTCAGTATAGGCAAATTCCGTGCGCGCCAAAACCTCGCCGTCAATCTCAACTGTGTCACCCGTCAGGGCATCAAAGCCGCTATAGTCTCTGGTAAACGGCGCTTCACCCTCTGAGACAGACAGCGAGAAGGTGAAACTATCACGCCCCGTCGCAAGCAATTCACTAAGACTTGCGGGATCAATTTCAGGTTTGACCAATTGCAACCTGAGGCCCGAGCGAAGATCAAGGGATTCAAGCCACCGAAACTCGCGATCGGTGTGGGATAAAGACATCGGCCCATCGACATCTAGGCTGAGGCGCCAATGCTCACCTGCAGGATCACCTTTACAGGTCCAATAGTGCGAGACCATGCACCCACGGCTTTGAACCGTGAGAAACGCTTCGCACCCAGCGGGCGGTGTAATCTGCGCCGCTTGTGCCATCGCCGCGACACCGATAACCCCGCCCGCCGATGCGAGAAAGGTAAGGTGACGTGCGATGTTGTGCGCAAGACGGGCCATGTTCGATCACTCAGCCGCAATCACGCCATGGCCTGCAACTTTTGTAAGGATCGCATCGGCTGCTTCACGACCATCACGGATGGCCCAAACAACAAGGCTCGCCCCGCGCGCTATATCGCCAACGGCATAGACGTTTTCCAATGCCGTTTCATGGCTGCGGAAGTCAGTCTTTACTGTCCCCCAACGGGTGACAGGCAAATCCGCGCAATTCCAAAGCGTGGGCAGATCTTCTGGCTCAAAGCCCAAAGCCATGATCACCAGATCAGCGTCCTCAACATAATCAGCACCCTCAATCACATCGGGGCTTTGGCGGCCTGTCGCATCGGGCGCGCCGAGGCGCATCTTCTGGACCTCAACACCTGTTACAGGATTACCAACAAAACCTTTTGGCGCGGACAGCCAGACAAATTCCACACCTTCTTCCTCGGCGTTCTGAACTTCGCGTTGGCTGCCAGGCATGTTCGCGCGGTCACGTCGATACAGGCATTTCACAGAGGTTGCACCCTGACGAATCGCGCTTCGCACACAGTCCATCGCGGTATCACCGCCACCGATCACGACAACTTTTTTACCTTCGGCATTCAATGCGCCAGTGTCAAAATCAGGTACTGCATCGCCAAAGCTTTTACGGTTGGACGCAGTGAGATAATCCAATGCCTTGACGATCCCTGTAGCCTCATGCCCCGCCACATCCAAATCGCGCGATTTATAGACGCCTGTCGCGATCACGATGAAGTCGTGCTTTTCGCGCAGAGCCTCAAAGGTGATGTCGCGGCCGATATCGGTGTTCAATTCGAACTTGACCCCGCCTTTTTCCAAAAGCTCATTGCGGCGCATCACGATGGGCTTTTCCAATTTGAAGCCAGGAATTCCATAGGTCAAAAGCCCGCCTGCGCGATCATAACGATCATAGACAGTCACCTGAAGGCCCGCGCGGCGCAGACGATCTGCGGCTGCTAAACCACCGGGCCCAGCGCCAATTACACCCACGGATTCTGCCCACTCCGTGGTGGGGGCGATGGGCATCACCCAACCCTCATCCCATGCGGTGTCCGTGATGTATTTCTCGACTGAGCCGATGGTGACAGTGCCATGCCCAGATTGTTCGATCACACAATTGCCTTCGCAGAGTCGATCTTGCGGGCAAATCCGCCCACAGATTTCGGGGAATGTATTTGTGGCTTGGCTGATCTCATAGGCCTCGCGCAAGCGCCCTTCGGCAGTCAAACGGAGCCAATCGGGAATGTTATTGTGAAGCGGACAATGTGACTGGCAATAGGGCACGCCACATTGGCTGCAACGGCCTGCTTGCTCCGCGGCTTTTTGCTCGGCATACTCTGCATAGATCTCGCGAAAATCCGACCGGCGTTCTTCGGCGGATCTCTTCTCGGGCGTTTCTTTAGCCACGGAGACAAATTTTAACATCGGTTGCTTAGCCACGGAACTTCTCCCATCTTCAACGCGCTTCTCATATTCCGAAAGCGCACAATATAAAAGACAGCAATACTGACATATATAATGCTGTTTTCAATTCTGGTGGCCAGTTTGCAACTTTGATTTATCAAAATAGGTATTGCACTATTACCTATTTTAAAAAATATCACGTTAATTCAAGTCTATAGATAAGACTAGTTTTTATTGGGACATACAGATCATGAGCCTGTTTTATCTTTTCATTCTCGCTACGATCCAAGGGATTACGGAATTTCTGCCGATATCCTCCTCTGGTCACCTGATTCTGTTGCCCGCGCTACTGAATCATGCCGACCAAGGTCAGGTGATCGATGTGGCCGTGCATGTCGGCACATTGGGCGCCGTGATCTTGTACTTCTGGGTCGATGTAAAAGAGGCGCTGTTTGGGTTTTTCCGCCTCCTGCGCGGCCAGATTGACACACGCGGCGCGTTTCTGGCGCTGTGCCTGATCACATCCACAGTGCCTGTGGTTGTCGCAGGATTGGTGCTCAAGCTAACGGGCCTTTCTGGCCTGCTGCGCTCAACCGCGGTCATCGGGTGGATGATGTTGGGTTTCGGGATTGTGCTTTATTGGGCAGACCGCACGGGCACAGAAACGAAGCCTGCCACGGCATGGACGCTAAAAGATGCGCTGGTTATGGGGTTTGCGCAAATTCTAGCATTGATCCCCGGCACATCACGCTCGGGCATCACCATCACCGCCGCACGAAAACTGGGCTACCGGCGCGAAGATGCGGCGCGGTTGTCAATGCTCATGTCTATTCCAGTGATTATCGCTTCAGGCACGCTTTTGGGGCTTGAGGTCATCAGCACCGCGGATATGGCTGCCGCACGCGATGGTGCAATCGCCGCAAGTTTCGCCTTTGTCGCGGCGCTTTTGGCGCTGTCTGTGATGATGCGCCTTTTGAAAACCATCAGCTATACACCCTATGTGATCTATCGGGTGATCTTGGGCGTGGTGCTGTTGGTGATTGCGTATAGCTAGAGCTTATCTCAGCTTAGATGCGCTATCGCGGATTGCTGCATATTGGCCGCCATCGCGATAGGGCCACAAATATTCTGGCAAAACCGCATCAAGCGCGGTTGGTGTAATGCCGAAATCTGCCAAGGTTTTTGCCTTTGGCGACACGACATTATCCCGCTTGAGCTGACGCAGCTGATCACGTGTGAGGACACCATTGGTGAAAAGGCCAAATGTCAGCGCCTGCGCCATATCAAGGCCAAAGGCCAAAGGCGCTGCAGCAAAGCTTGGGATGCTCAAGATCACGCGGCGGCGGCCAATCACTTTTAACATTTTTTCAATCAACGCACGAAAGCTCAGCTGCTCTGGTCCGCCCAATTCATAAATTCCGCTAAACCGATCATCAATGATGGCCGTAACAGCTGCTTGGGCCACATCATCAACATAAACGGGCTGAAATTTGCTGCCCGCCCCCATCAAAGGCACGAAAGGCGACAGCCGCGCCATACCTGCAAAGCGATTAAAAAACTGATCCTCAGGCCCGAACACAATCGAAGGCCGCAGGATCACCGCCTGCGGGAAGGCCGCCTTAACGCCCTCTTCACCTTGGGCTTTAGATTGTGCGTAAAGGCTATCGCTGTCTGCATCCGCACCAATGGCGGAAACATGGATAAGCCGTGCGGCGCGTTCCTCTTTCGCGATCCGCGCAATGCGGGCAACCCCTTCGGCCTGAATGGCATCAAATCTGTTTTTCCCCGATTCAACGAGAATGCCCACGCAATTCACAACCACATCGGCCCCTTTGATCGCGGCTCGCACCGAAGCATCATCGCGGATATTGGCCAAGACAGGCTCGACCTGACCAACCACACCGTAAGGGCGCACAAAACCTGCTTCATTGGGGCGGCGCACGGCAACACGCACACGCCAGCCCTCCTTAGCCATACGTCTTGCGATGTAGCGCCCCACAAAACCTGAGCCGCCAAAAATTGTCACAAGCTTGGACATCGTTCTGCCTTTCAGTCACCTGGTCTGGATTAGCGCGATAGATACGCGGCAAACCCAAGCGAAACAAGGCGCAATTATATCACTTCCAAGCGCCACATGCGCACAATCCACATCACTCGATCCAAATCCACCAAGGCCATCGAACGGCCGTTGACAGCACCCATGCCGATATATAACAGACAGCCTCACGACACTGGCCCAGGTGGCGGAATTGGTAGACGCGCTAGCTTCAGGTGCTAGTGTCTGTATGGACGTGGAGGTTCGAGTCCTCTCCTGGGCACCAAAAAACGAATAAAAATAAAATTAATCGTTTACGGTATTATAATCCACACACATCCACTCGTTTAGCCACCTTTTTTGTTGCGCGTCCCGCACGCGTGTGGCTGCGTGTTTGCTCCCGCGACCGCGCGCATTGCTCCCGTTTGTGGGTAGTAGCTTAGTTTTTCTACGCGGGCTTGGCCCGCAAGCTGGACTGTCATGGGTAAGGCCGAAGCACCGCCCGAGAGAAGTTGTAAAGCTGTGCGTCTGAACATTTTGATACCTCGTAAATTTCGTGCCTCGCGGCAAATTGATAGGTATCGATGTAGAACCCATGTTGAATTTTGTCGTTAAACTTTAGTTCAATGGTGTCTAACTTAGGCTTGATTAGGCTATAAGCCTTAGCAATCGATGCGAGAATGCAAGTAAGGGTAACGAATATGAAAAATAACAAAATCCTGATCCTTGCCGCTGGTGCTTTGATGGCAGTTAGCAGCATATTTTTCATTATCGATTTAATAGAAGATTTTAATTCGCGTTTAGGTGCCAACTTGCCTTACTCTGACGCTGAGTTAGTGCATCTGATATTTGAGCTCATAGCCGTTTTGGCACTTGTGCTTGGTTTAGTCCAAATGGTGATGCTTCTTCGAAGCTTGGAGCGCATAAACCGTGCTCAAGCTAATTCCCTTCACCATTTGCGTGAAGATTTTGATGCGTTGATCCGCCAGAAATTTAATAATTGGGGCCTTTCTAAAACAGAAGCCGATATCGGTCTCTTGATAGTGCGTGGTATGAATAATGACGAGATTGCTGAAGCCCGCGGTGTGAAATTGGGGACTATCAAGTCACAGACCCACTCGTTGATGGGTAAGGCGGGTGTAAAGTCACGGGTTGAGCTTTTATCACTTTTCGTAGACGAGTTTATTGAGGTTGGCATAAGTCCAAGAAAGTAGCCTCTTTTCTTGCACATTTGGCTACTCGACCCGCACCCATTCTCCGCCATTACGGCAGATCAAGCCACCAAGGACGCAGCCGTTTACAGTGATCTGGTTCGTCGCCAATTCAAGCCGCGATTTATATTCTTTACCGCGATCAGGTGCGTAGATGCGTCCCTCATAGGTGCCATTGGCCGCAGGGGTTAGATCCCATACAATCATCGTGCCAATCGTGTCGGGCGTAATGGCTTGGCCTGCACTGTTTTGGGCGCGCTCCAACCTGCCGCAATAGGCCGCATCGCAGGCACTAATTCGGATATAGCCAACATCCCCATGATCATCGGGAGCGGTGCGCCATAGTCCTTCGATCGGGTCAGCGGCGGCCACACCTGTGGCCAAAAGAAAGATCATTGTCGCGTGTTTAAGGTATTTCATTTTGAGAATTCTCCTGAGAATAAAGATCGGGCTCTACGCGCTTCAAACGCTGCCCATGCCAATAAAGAGTTGGCGGTTTGTATCCACGATTTCACGTCGTCCATGCATCACGCGGGTATTGTCCAAGACGGCGATATCGCCATCTTGCCAGTTGATCTCATGGGTATGCATCTCGGCCAGTTCAGCCAATTGGCTAATTTCTTCTGCACTGACTACGTCATCTACCGCGAAATAATAGCGTGGAGGGGCATAGTTGTGAGATGGACCAAGCACTGCATTGGCAAAGCTCTGACCCCCAGACAGGTTTGAGGGGCGCACGGGCGATACTGTAAGGCGGTAATTCATCCCACCATCTTCCAAGAGGTCAAAATCTTGGTTTGGAATAAAAGCGCGGAATTCCTCAATATGACGTTCAGTCACTTCGTCCGGGCTGGAAATCGCGGGATGCTCGTTGGCAAGGTAGCGTTTCCAAAGAGCTTCAGGCAAATAGCGCTCAACCACCATAGGCTGTTGCCAACGGACTTTTTGATCCTCGGGCATGTCTTCAAACACGGCGCGCCCGTCACAAATTGTTGTTTGCGAGCCTTCAAAAGCGGCAATCGGACTGTAGAATGCAACAATATCTGGGCAAACAGGTGTGTTGCCGTTTTCGGTATGCAGGCCGATAGGCCCCGTGCCGGCATCAACCTTTTGTGTGTTTTTATCGCCGTATTCGCGAGCGGGATCAAAAGTGATCTTTTTGCACAAGGCGCTCGTGAGGGCACTGAATTTGGACATATCAGCGTCAAACCCGCGGAGAATGACCCACCCGTCACGGGTAAGATCTTCGCGCAGCTGTGTCAGCACAGCTGGATCGGTGAGAGTTTGTGCCTCGGATGTGGGGCGGATGATATTATAACTCATGGATCAGACCTTTTTTCTGACGGCACATAGGGCAAGGGATGCGCGGGGATCCGTTTGGACTGTTTGATAAGGGCGTTATCAACCACGGCGGGAATAAGGGTATTGAGCCCTGCAAAGATCCTTTCGGCGATGCCTGGATAAATAGTGTTGCGCCGTTTGGTGATGCCGCGCCATGCTTTGCGGGCCACTTGTTCGGGGCTGTCTAGCTTCATTTCGAACGGGGCGATGAGGTGGTCAAATTGTGATTGCGCGGGTGTCCGTGTGGCGCGAGGCGCGATATAGCTGACAGTTATGGAATATTCCTCTAATTCACGCCGAAGCGCATCGGACAGGCCGCGCAAGGCAAATTTGCTCGCGGAATAGCTCGTAAAATAAGGAAAAGCGATCATCCCAAACATTGAGCCAATATTGGCGATATGCCCTTTACGGCGCGCCAAGGTGGGGATCAGGTCACGCGTGAGCAAGATGGGCGCGATTAGGTTTGTATTCATCAGGCGCGTAATGTCTTCATCTTGTTGATCGGTGATCCGTCCAACGCTGAGGCAACCGGCATTGTTGATCAGTAGATCCAACCCATCCCCGATTGCATCACAGAGACGAAGGCGATCTTCGGGGCGGGTGATGTCAGCATCGATCACAGCCACGGAAACGCCTGTGATCTGTGCCGCTGTTTCCTCAAGTGCATGAAGACGGCGACCAACCAAAACCAGATCGTAGCCTGCTCGCCCCGCTTCGAGGGCAAGTGCGCGGCCAATGCCAGAACCTGCGCCTGTGATGACAGCTAAGGGTGGATGGGACGACATTAAGCATATTCCTTTGCTGGGTAGGTGAGGGGAAATTTTGGGGCGGTTTTCGACAATTCCGACAGCATATTGCGGGCAATGCCGCCGCCTGCTTTCAGTAGATTTGGCAGATTGGCAGGAACCATGATCACCGAAGTTGGACGGGCGTAGCTTGGCAATGCTGCGAGATGGGTTGCGATATGCTCTGGGGTGATTTTCCCTCGCAAAGCGGTAAGAATTTCCAACTCTCCTTGTGGGGTCTGCCATAAACCTGCTGCAACAATGCACGGATCTGCACCAAGGCAGGCTTCGACCCATTCGGGGTTTATATTGCGGCCCGCTGGGGTGACGATCAGCCAGTCCTTGCGGCCCTCGATGATAAGATATCCATCTTCAATGCGCCCCAAATCGCCCGTGCGCCATGGGGTTTCAGGGGCAGGGGCGCCAAGATAGCCCTCCATCATGCTTGGGCCAGACACAACGATTTCACCGTTATCAATCCAAGCGTTCACGCCTGATACGATTTTGCCAACTGTGCCGTGACGCAAAGCGCCTACGCGGTTCATCGCCACTACTGAGCCGCATTCTGACAGACCGTAACCTTCGTAGATGGGAAGTCCGAGATTGGCAGCCTGTTCGAGCAATGTGGGGGACGTATGCGCGCCCCCGACAGCGACAAAGCGAAAGCTGTCAGGCGCTTTAATGCCTTTGGTTTTCAGATGTGCCACGATGACCGATAGCAGAGCAGGCACGAGAATGGTCGTGCTGGGTTTGCTGTTTGTCATCGCCCTGATTACGGGCCGTGGATCGCCACCCGACAGGGATGCGAGCGCCGTTCCGCAAAATTCGATGCGCGCGCCACATAAGAGCGGCAAATAAAGACCCGCGATTTGCTCCAAGAGCTGCGCCATTGGCAACAGTGAAAGATGCACATCCCGCGCATCAGGCGCGATCGCATCGCGTAGCCCTGTGATGACGGTTTGCATTTGTATTTCGCCGATAACCACACCTTTTGGCGTCCCTGAAGAGCCTGAGGTGAAGATGATCCGCTTCGCACCTGCAATTGGCTCGAAATCTTCCAGATCATCATGCGTGGCAGGTGGCGCGGGTAGGGTAATCTGGGGAAGGTCAGGCTGGTCTTGTCCAATAACCGCGGTTAGGCTTGCAGCTTGGATGATATGCGCTCTTTGCGTGGCGGAAAAAAACGGGGGTAAATGAACGCTGATATGACCCCACGCGGTCAGCGCCAGGTCAACCAATGCAGCCTCTAGTGGATCAGATGTAGCAATGCCAATCACCTGTTGCGGCCTCTGCAAATAGGGGCGGCAAGCGGCAAGGAAGCACTGCAAAGCGCCATAGGTAATCGTTCGCGTCTCTTGGCCAAGTGCGATGGCCTCAGGCCTCTGTCTGGCCGTGGTGGCGATGGCAGCAAAGACAGGCGCAACCATTACACAGCCCTCGCCGTGGTCAGTTCGTGACCCGCGACTTGGGCAGGATCACGGAAAGCGCAGACCCAAGGGTCTTGCTCGTAATAGCTGCCCCATTGGGTCGCATGCGGCACGCGCGCAGCTTCGGCTTTGCAAATTACGATTGGGATGATTTTAGCGCGCGACAAAAGCCGCCTGATCTGGCGGGTGGCAGTGAATATACCCCATCCAATCTGCTGTGACCGACCCCATTGGAACACTGTGCGCAAGTTTGGATAAATGGCAAAAGGTGAGCTACAGGCAAGCCCCCCAACCTCTAGGATATCGTTCGGTTGAACATTGCATCCCGTTTGCAAGCTCAGGCGTTCATGAATGGGTTGGTCAAGATAATGCTGTGAAAAGAGCCCTTCGGCATGGGTGCGAATACCCGCTGCACAGGTGATATGGTGGGCATCTGCTATGGTCAAAACCAAGCGCGGTGGGCGAAAGGATATCTCTGCGCCAAATGCCGCGCGATAGCTGTCACTCATATGCACGAGCCCGGTTTCATAAAGCGGTGCAGTGCGGATATTATTTTGTTCAATCAAAAGTGAATTCACAAGATGGCCTCCATTTGGCCGAAAAACTCATCGGTTGAGTTGCCTCGTGTTGATTTGACGATTGAGAGTGAATTTGGCTATTGGACTGTGGTTATGTTTTGATCAAATAATCAAATTTATAACTTCAGTTCATACGTCATGAAATTTAGTTGGCGACGTTTACTATGTTTGGAAACCGTCCACCCTACCAACTCTGCCAACCAATAGTTTGTGAAGTTGGCAGGTATCTTCAGAATATTGCCATCAACGCGTCACGCTGATCTTTCTCGATCAATCCTCGCTCGATTAGCTATGCGACAGCTCTGGGGCCCAATCCTTTGTCTGTGTCTAGGGCATCAACGATTGCTTTTTGCATGCATCGTGGGTGGTGCTTGATGAAGGCACAGCATTTTTCTTGAAAAGAGCCGAGCGTTGCAACCTCTGGAGCGCCTTGAAAATAGAGTCAGTAGCTTGTAACCCCTGCATCACTGGGCACAAACTCACAAATCATTGGCTTGGCCCCAATGGGCACCGCCTATACCGAATTTTTATTCGTAATCAGATGGGAAATAGGCAAAGATGTCTGCAAGAGCGCATCACCATATTCGCCCATGAGAGGCTAGACACGTGACCATCAATACTTATCTTGGCGACCTTCCTGATGGCCTGAAACTGGGGCCAATTGTGGCGATTGATTGCGAGACAATGGGATTAAACCCGCATCGTGACCGCCTTTGTTTGGTTCAATTGTCCGATGGCGATGGAAACGCTCATCTGGTGCAAATCACCCAAGACCAAACCACAGCCCCAAATCTTTGCGCGCTTTTGACGGATCCGAACACGCTAAAATTATTCCATTTCGGGCGTTTCGATATTGCGGCGATGTATCATCGCTTTGGTGCTTTGGCGACGCCTGTATATTGCACAAAAATCGCCTCAAAACTGGTGCGTACCTTCACAGATCGGCACGGATTGAAGAACCTCGCCCAAGAATTGATTTGCGTGGATATGTCGAAATATCAACAAACCTCCGATTGGGGCGCAAGCCATTTGACCGATGCCCAAAAGGATTACGCTGCCTCAGATGTGCTTTATCTGCACCAGATCAAAGATAAACTTGACGCCATGCTCGTGCGCGAGAGCCGCCAAGAAATAGCGCAGGCTTGTTTTGATTTCCTGCCAACCCGTGCCAAGCTTGATTTGGCGGGATGGCCAGAGATCGACATCTTTGAGCATTGATCCAACCCCATGCCCCAAAGTGCCACCTATTCTCGCATTGTAACGTTCAGTAAGTTGGTTCTACCGCTCGCTGCGTTGGTGGTGTTGTCTCTGATGTTTCTGTTTTCAGGTCGTCCTGATCCAAACCAAGCCCTGCCGCTTGCCACGCAAAGCGCCGATGGCCAATTGGGCCAGCAAGGTATGACCAAACCCCATTTTGCAATGGTGACAGGATCTGGACGTACGTTAGAATTGATCGCGTCTTCCGCAGAGCCCGTTGCCCTCGATGCCAATCAAATTTTTGCCACCGATGTAATGGCTCGAATAACGCGTTTAATGGGCGCGCGCGATCAAATCACGGCTGATCAGGCCTTGTGGAATAGCCAAACCACTGACACGCAATTAACTGGAAATATTGTTGCAACAACACCCGAAGGTTATAGGCTAGATACTGAGGAATTATCTATAAATGCTGCATCCGGTGACATTGTCGCGCCTCAGGCGGTTTTGATCACATCGGACGAGATTCGCCTTGAAGCGGGGCAAATGGCAATCACTGGCCCGTCAGATCATCAGGTTGTGCATTTTCAGGGTGGCGTACGGCTGCTATACGATGGGAAATAGGAGTGGATATGCGGCAATTCTTAATCGCTATTTTCTTGATTGCTGCTGGCTTTCCTGCGCATTCGCAGACACAAGTAGGCTTCGGCGGCACCCCGCACGACAGCAGCGCCCCAATCGAAGTTGTCTCCGACAGTCTTGAGGTCGATGATACAAGCGGAAATGCGATATTTCGCGGCAATGTGATCGCTGTACAGGGCGATTTGCGCATCTCTGCGGCTGAAATCCATGTGCTCTATCAAACCAATGCCGAAGACGGTGGTCAAAACGATATCGACCAAGTGCAGGCTCTGGGTGGGGTTTTGATCACCCGTGGTGTGGACGCAGCCGAGGCTGAAACCGCCACCTATTTCGTAGCTCGCAACGAGATGGAAATGATCGGCAATGTTTTGGTCAGTCAACAAAGTGGTGCTATTGCAGGCGAGCGGATGCTACTGGATATTTCCACGGGGCAAGGCACGGTGGACGGGCGTGTGCGCACAACTTTGCAGGGGGCAAACCAGTAGGTTATGGTCAAGCGGGTGACATTAAAGGTAGAAGAAGGCACAGCGGGTTTGATCGTTTCAAACCTCCGCAAAAGCTATCGCCGCAGACCCGTCATTCGTGATGTTTCGATGGAATTGCGCAGGGGCGAGGTCGTGGCACTGCTTGGGCCAAACGGGTCTGGCAAAACCACTAGTTTCTATGCAATCGCGGGTTTGGTCACGCCTGATGGTGGCAAAGTGATATTGGACGGCCACGATGTGACGCAGTTGCCGATGTATCGCCGCGCACGGGCGGGCATCGGATATTTGCCGCAGGAAATGTCTATTTTCCGCGGCCTATCGGTTGAGGCGAATATCCTATCAATCTTGGAGATATCCGAGAATGACGCCATAACCCGGCGCAAACGGCTTGAAGATTTGCTCAGCGATTTCTCGATTGAACATTTACGCCGCGCGCGCGCCTTATCCTTGTCAGGCGGGGAACGGCGGCGGGTAGAGATAGCGCGCTGCTTGGCATCAAACCCGCGGTATGTGTTGCTAGATGAGCCCTTCGCAGGCGTTGATCCGATTGCAGTAAATGATATTCGCAGCCTTGTTGCAGATCTAAAAACGCGCGGCATTGGCGTTTTGATCACCGACCATAATGTGCGCGAGACGCTGCAAATCGTTGATCGCGCCTATATCCTGCACGACGGCAAAATCTTAATGAGCGGCACCTCCAAAGATGTCGTACAAGACGAGAATGTACGCCGCGTCTATTTGGGCCAAAATTTCAAAATCAGCTGATCATCCTCTGCTTTGCGTTGACAGATGGCGGGGATTCGGCGCCAAATAGGGCTGATGTTTGACAGACCCAATACCCTCTTCTTTCCTGTCGCGCTGCTGACTGCAGGCAGAAAAAGATTTGGGCAGGCAGTATCCTTGGCATTTTCTTTTATTGTATAGCGTTGCAGCTTCGCTTCAACGCTACCTTTACGTAATGGAGGTAACATGCGCTATCAAATCAGTGGGAAACAAATCGATATTGGCGAAGCACTCCAAACATATGTGAAAGCCGGGCTTGGTGCAGCAGTTGCAAAATATGCTGAAAGACCAACGGATTCACATGTCGTTTTCTCAAAAAGCGGACATGAGTTTGTATGCGAATCCAATGTTCACCTTTCCACTGGACTCAGCGCATCTGCCAAAGGCAGCGACACAGAAATCTATGCAGCCTTTGATAAGTGTTGTGAGAAAATGGAAAAACAACTGCGCAGATACAAGCGCAGATTGAAAGATCATCACCGCGAACGCGCAGAACCCGTTGAACATTTCGCTGCGGCCTCGTATATCCTCGCGTCAACGGATAAAGACGAAGATGATGCGGATGACACATTGCAGCCCATCATCATCGCAGAAACCGAAACTAAAATTCCCTCGCTCTCTGTGGGTGAGGCGGTAATGCAGATGGAATTGGCGGGCGCCCCTGTCTTGGTATTCCGAAACGAAGCGAGCGCAGGCGTAAACATCGTCTATCGCCGCGAAGATGGAAATATCGGCTGGATTGATCCTCGCTAGACCGAAATAAAGACCCTAATGGGTAAGGAATACATGCGAATGGAACTTTCGATGCTCCTTGAGCCGCAAGGCGTGAAGTTTGTTTCTGATGTGACAAGCAAAAAGCGACTTCTGCAATCTCTTGCAGATGTGGCTGAGGGTTTGCTTGACGTAAGTGCCTCGGAAATTTTCGAAGCTCTGCAAGAGCGTGAAAGCCTAGGACCAACAGGTGTGGGGCATGGCGTGGCCTTGCCCCATGCGCGTTTGTCGGCACTGACGAAAGTCACAGGCGTATTTTTCCGTCTCGAGCGCCCCGTTAACTTTGACTCCGCAGACAGACAGCCCGTTGATCTGGTCTTTGCGCTGTTTGCGCCTGCGGATACGGGCGTAGATCACCTTAAGGCATTGGCGCGCGTGTCGCGCACATTGCGGGATGCAGAACTTTGCGAGAAATTACGGGCGAATTCTAGCCCAATGACACTACACACCTTGTTGACAGGCGGCGCAGAAAGCCAAGCCGCCTAAGCCCAGGCCACAAATCTAAAACTGACATAGTCGCGCCGATAGGCTTCGGCGCAGACTTCTTCAATTTCGGTCAGCCACAATGATCAGCTTCACAGGGCAGTGGTTTTGGTGAAGCGTAGACAAGGCGGCGCGACATAAAAGATCAGTGCGTCCGTGGTTTACCACGATTACTCTGACGCGCGGCCGACTCAATCTTGGCCCATCTCCGCAAGCATGGCTTCGATCCGCGGTACATCTTCAGGATTGTTCAATTCCCAGAATTTGCGCCCTTGTGCTTCGACCTCGACACATAAAACGCGGCGACCCGACTCTAGGAAGCGCAATTGTTCTAAACCCTCAAGCGTCTCCAATGCTCCTGTTGACCATGTCGGATAGGCCAATAGCGCCTCGGGGCGGTAGGCATAAACGCCAACATGATGAAAGACGGGGGTTTCTGCTGCATCCTCGGCAATACCCGCAGTGTAGGGGATCACTTCCTTTGAAAAATAAAGCGCTTGATGCGCGCCTCCAAAAACGGCCGTGGTGCCCCCAACGCGGCCTGCCCTACGATCCGCTTTGAATGCGGCCAAGGTTTCGCCATCGCAGCGCAAGACGGGCGTGGCAATATCCGCAGACGGATCAGCGCGCAAGCCCGTGATCAACTCCTCCAAAAACCATGCAGGCGTCAGCGGTGCATCACCCTGAAGGTTCACCACCATCTCAACATTTTGTCCAAGATTATTGAGTGCCTCAGCGCAGCGTTCCGTCCCATTCACGCAATCGGACGAGGTCATCACAACTTGCGCGCCAAAACCTTGGGCAGCGTCTCGAATACGATCATCATCAGTGGCCACATAAATCGCGTCAAAGCCGCTTACCGCACAAGCGGCGCGCCAACTGCGTTCAATCAAGCTCATAGATTTGCCCGAAGCCCCGCGCAAATGCACCAAGGGCTTGCCAGGATAACGTGAGGATTGATACCGCGCGGGTATCATACAAATGACGCTCATGGCTCGATCAACTCCACGGTTGGAGCATAGGCGATGAAGAAGCTATTCTCGAAGCCCGCCTTGCCATACCTAAATTCCTGATGGGTCGAAAACTCTACCATCCGACCGCCTGCACCACGCAACACTGCATCGCCTGCGGCCGTGTCCCACTCCATCGTGCGGCCAAGACGCGGATAGAAATCCGCCTCACCCGAAGCAACCAAACAAAATTTCAAAGATGAGCCTGCGCTCTGCAAATCTGAAATTTCATAGGCGCTGATATAGGCATCCGAGGCGGCATCGCGATGCGATTTCGAGGCAACAACTCGCAAAGCGCCATTGTTGGCCTCTGCCACGGAAAGTAATTTCTGCGGGCCAATTTCATCGTGTAGAAAGGGCGCCAGTTCCTCAACGGATTGGCCATCAGCACGGGTGTAGAACAATCGCTGTTTCGCAGGCGCATAAACAACACCACGCTGAGGGCGGCCGTCCAAAACAAGGGCAATGTTGACAGTAAAATCACCACGGCGGTCCACAAATTCTTTGGTGCCATCAAGCGGGTCAACAATAATAAAATCCAGCGATGATTGCCTATGAGTTTCGGCCTGTTCTTCAGTCACAATCGCAATCTCGGGAAATGCCGTTCGCAGACCCGCAGAGATATAGGCATCCGCCGCCTTATCAGCGCGGGTTACAGGGCTATTATCTGATTTACTTTCAACACCAAAATCATCCGAGGCATAAACCTCCATAATTTTTTCACCGGCCCCCAAGGCCAGGCTTCGAAACACGCGCTCGATCCTGTCAAAATCCATTTTGTAACAATTTCCTTGTCCAGATTGCCTTAAATCGCCATTTGCGGTTGTCCTAATCTCGTTGGACGGGATAAGTAGATCATATACATCTTGCCAAACAAACCGACATCTATGGATCAAGGCCAGCATCCATGTGTAAAGCGCAACAACCGAATGCGATGAGGCGTAGCCCCCTTTCCATGCTTAAGATGACCTATTACGCCTCAGTTCAAAAGGTGCGTTCATCGTACCGCAATGCCGTGTAAGCCATTATGACCAGCGTTTTACAGGCTGGGATGTTTGTCGACAATATGGTGCTCAAATTCATCGTTTCCATGTTCGATTGAAACCCATTTTTCACCTTTTCAACCGAATACGCGGCGCCGTTTTTCTAAATTACTTCCCGCATCATACGAATTGGAAATACTCGCTTTATGTGACCTGTGGCCTAATGATTGTGGGCTTTATGGCTGAGTTTTTCACAACCAAACGCGCCTCAATGTCTTGGGATATGGGGCGCTAGCCAATAATTTCGTAGAATTCCTTGTGATCTTTCCCAAATTCCTAGTGTTGCCCTGCTTGCAGGGGGCGATGTGCCTGCCTATATAGCCACCGAAACAGGCTGTTCTCAACAGCCATTACATAAGCAGTGACGGAGCTGAGATCGGGCCGTTGCCGCATGTTCGCTTAAAGAAAAGGGACCAGAAACGATGGCTAAAGTAATTGGCATTGACCTCGGCACCACAAACTCTTGTGTTGCGATTATGGACGGCGCGCAACCGCGCGTGATTGAAAACGCGGAAGGCGCACGCACGACGCCATCAATTGTCGGCTACACTGATGAGGAACGTCTGGTGGGTCAATCGGCGAAGCGCCAAGCTGTCACCAATCCTGAAAACACAATTTTTGCCGTAAAGCGTCTGATCGGGCGTCGTTTGACCGATGCCGAAGTGGAAAAGGACAAGAACCTTGTTCCCTACAAGATCATTGACGGCGGAAATGGTGACGCATGGGTCGAAGCGAAAGGCGAGAAATTCAGCCCTAGCCAAATCTCCGCACAAATCCTGACCAAGATGAAGGAAACCGCTGAGAATTATCTTGGCGAAGATGTAACACAGGCCGTGATCACCGTACCTGCATATTTCAACGATGCACAGCGTCAAGCAACCAAAGATGCGGGTAAAATCGCAGGTCTTGAGGTGCTGCGCATCATCAACGAGCCCACAGCAGCCGCATTGGCCTATGGTTTGGACAAAAAAGACACCAAGACCATTGCAGTTTATGACCTTGGCGGCGGCACATTCGACATCACTATCCTAGAGATTGATGATGGCCTCTTTGAAGTAAAATCCACCAATGGGGATACGTTCCTTGGCGGTGAAGATTTCGACATGGCGATTGTAAATTACCTCGCGCAGGAATTCAAAAAGGAAAACAATGTCGATCTAACGCAAGACAAGATGGCGCTCCAGCGCCTGAAAGAAGCGGCGGAGAAAGCAAAGATTGAACTGTCCTCTTCCACTCAGACCGAGATCAACCAACCGTTCATCTCGATGGGTTCAAACGGTCAGCCCTTGCACCTTGTGCTGAAACTGACCCGCGCGAAATTGGAAAGTCTTGTGGGTGATCTGATCAAGCGCTCGCTCAAGCCATGTCAGGCCGCGTTGAAAGATGCGGGCCTCTCAAAAGGCGATATTGACGAAGTGGTTTTGGTCGGCGGTATGACCCGTATGCCAAAAGTGATTGAAGAAGTGTCTAACTTCTTTGGCAAGGAGCCCCATAAAGGCGTGAACCCTGATGAGGTTGTCGCAATGGGCGCGGCCATTCAGGCCGGAGTTTTGCAGGGCGATGTGAAGGATGTTGTTCTTTTGGACGTCACCCCGCTGAGCCTTGGGATTGAAACCTTGGGTGGCGTGTTTACCCGTCTTATAGACCGCAACACGACTATTCCAACCAAGAAAGGCCAGATTTTTTCGACCGCTGAGGACAATCAAAACGCGGTGACAATCCGCGTCTTCCAAGGCGAGCGGGAAATGGCCGCTGACAACAAAATGCTGGGTCAGTTCAATCTTGAAAATATCCCGCCTGCACCGCGCGGCATGCCACAGATCGAAGTTACCTTTGATATTGATGCGAACGGTATTGTTTCAGTTTCTGCGAAAGACAAAGGCACAGGCAAAGAGCAAAAGATCACCATCCAAGCATCGGGTGGCCTGAGCGATGAGGATATTGATCGCATGATCAAAGAGGCAGAGGAAAACTCCGATGCCGATAAGCAGCGTAAAGAGTTGGTAGAAGCCAAGAACCAAGCTGAAAGCCTGATTCACTCGACCCAAAAATCGTTGGAAGAGCACTCTGACAAGGTTGATCCAACCACCGTCGAAGCAATTGAGTTGGCCATCAAGAACTTGGAAGAGCAGATCACGACCGATGATGCAGGAAAGATCAAATCTGGCATCCAAAACGTGACCGAGGCCGCGATGAAACTTGGTGAGGCGATTTACAAAGCCCAAGCCGAGGATAGCGAAGGCGGTGGTGAGCCATCTGGTGTCGATGATGACATCCTAGATGCCGATTTCGAAGATCTGGACGACAGAAAGCGCTCCTAATCGGGAAACGTAATCCCGATAGACCAGCTGGGGTGCGCCTTGGCTGGTCTATGCGTTAAGAAAAGGGTGTCTACCGATGTCGAAGCGCGATTATTACGATGTCTTGGGTTTGGCGCGTGGCGCTTCGCCTGAAGAAATCAAAAAGGCCTATCGTCAAAAGGCGAAAGAACTGCACCCAGACCGCAATTCAGAAAATCCGAATGCGGAAGCGCAGTTCAAAGAGGCGAATGAAGCCTACGAAGTTCTGAAAGATGCTGATAAAAAAGCAGCTTATGATCGTTTTGGTCATGCTGCGTTTGATGGCGGTATGGCAGGTGGCCCCCGTGCAGGCGGCCCTCACGCAGGCGGTGATTTTGCCAGCGCCTTTTCCGATGTTTTCGAAGACCTTTTTGGCGACTTCATGGGCGGCGGCGGTAGTCGCAGCGGGCGTCAACGCAGCACGCGTGGCTCTGATCTACGCTATAATATGCGGATCACCTTGGAGGAAGCCTATGCTGGTTTCAGTCGAGAGATTACCGTTCCCACGGCTGTAACCTGTTCAAGCTGCTCGGGCGCTGGGTCAGAGGGCGGATCCGAGCCCGTGACTTGCCCCACTTGCTCGGGCATGGGCAAAGTCCGCGCGCAACAAGGCTTTTTCACTGTGGAACGCACTTGCCCCACCTGTTCAGGAGTGGGTCAAATTGTGAAGAACCCCTGTCGGTCGTGCGGTGGCGCGGGACGCGAACAGAAAGATCGCCATCTTTCAATCAAAGTACCCAATGGCGTTGAAACAGGAACACGCATTCGCCGCTCGGGCGAGGGCGAAGCAGGTCTACGCGGCGGGCCAGCGGGTGATCTCTATATTTTCATCGAAGTAGCTGAACATCCAATTTTCAAACGCGACGGCGTTGACTTGTACTGCCGCGTGCCCGTATCGATGGTCACCGCTGCCCTAGGTGGCGATGTAGAGGTGCCTTGCATTGATGGCGGGCGCAGCCGCGTGAAGGTAGCCGAAGGCGCTCAATCTGGTCGTCAAATGCGTTTGCGCGGCAAAGGGATGCCCGCACTGCGCGGCAATGGCACAGGTGATATGTATATCGAACTGGCGCTTGAGACTCCTGTGAACCTGAATTCCGAACAAAAAGACCTGCTCCAGAAATTCGAGGAAAGCCTGAATAAAGGTAATAATCCCCACGCGTCAGGCTTTTTCGACAAGGTAAAAAGCTTTTTCGATGATCTGAAAAGCTAACTTAAGCCCCCGCTGTTGCGGTGGTTTTTGTTATTTTCCAATTTCACAAGCTGCCATGACCGCCATGTTCAAAATGTCATTCGCTGTGGAGACGGTTGAACAAATCTGAACAGGCCGATCCGGCCCCGTCAAAATCGGGCCAATAACCGTTGCCCCAGCCATTTCTTGCATCAATTTTACCGAAATGGAGGCGGAGTGACGGGCAGGTACAACCAAAACATTGGCAGGGCCAGACAGTTTGCAGAATGGGTATTGCTGCATCGCGGCACGATTAAGTGCAACATCGACCGCCATTTCACCATCAAATTCGAAATCCACGCCTTCGCGCGCCAAAATCGCAGGGGCATCGCCCATTTTCACCGCGCGCTCAGAAACCGGATGGCCAAATGTTGAAAAGCTGACAAAAGCCACACGCGGCTCGAGCCCCAAGATACGCGCAACACTTGCCCCGCGCTTGGCGATCAGAGCGAGATCCTCTGCTTCGGGCCATTCATGCACAAGCGTATCGCCCACCAAAACAACACGGCCCTTATGCATCAGCACCGTGATGCCGACCGCACCATCCTTGGCAGAGGCGTCAAAAACATGGTTGATCAGGCCCAGAACATGCGCCGATTTTCGCGTTGCCCCTGTGACCAAACCGTCCCCGTGCCCATGTGCAAGCATCAAGGCCGAGAACACGTGGCGATCCCGCGCGGCCAGACGATGGATGTCGTGGCGGTCAAAGCCTTTGCGTTGCAGGCGATTGTAAAGGAAATCTTTATAAGCCTCTAGATGGCGTGTTTTTGCAGCATTCACGATTTCAAGCTCGCGCACGGCATCCGCCAAACCCGCCGCTGAGAGTTTTTCTGCGACATCTACCTCACGCCCAACGACCAAGGCCTGACCCAAACCATTGCGCTGATAGGCCACCGCGGCGCGCAAAACGCGAATATCGTCCCCTTCGGCAAAAATCATACGCGCCTGCGCGTTACGGGCACGGGCATGAATTCCTTGCATGATAGAAGAGGTCGGATCCATCCGTGCCTGCAAATCATTGGCATAGGCATCAAGATCCAAGATTGGCCGCCGCGCCGCGCCCGTATCCATACCAGCACGCGCAACTGCGGGCGGAATCGTATAGATCAATCGCGGATCAAAAGGGGTGGGGATGATGTAATCACGGCCAAAAGACAACTCTTCGCCATAGGCCATTGCGACCTCATCAGGCACATCTTCGCGAGCAAGTTCGGCCAAGGCGCGGGCGCAGGCGATTTTCATTTCATCATTAATGGCGCGGGCGTGAATATCCAATGCACCGCGGAACAGATACGGGAAACCAAGAACGTTATTCACCTGATTGGGATAATCGCTGCGCCCCGTGGCTACGATCGCATCAGGACGCACCTCATGGGCTTCTTCTGGCGTGATTTCTGGATCAGGATTTGCCATAGCGAAAATCACAGGATTTTCAGCCATGGATTTCACCATATCCTGCGTCACCGCCCCTTTTGCGGAAACACCAAGAAAAACATCAGCGCCCCGCATCGCGTCTTTGAGGCTGCGCAAATCGGTTTTCACCGCATGGGCCGATTTCCACTGATTCATCCCATCGGTGCGGCCTTGGTAAACCACCCCCTTCGTGTCACAAATAATGCAATTCTGATGCTGCGCGCCCATAGATTTCAGTAGTTCAAGGCAGGCAATCCCTGCGGCCCCTGCACCGTTTAACACGATACGAACATCTTCGATTTTTTTGCCCGTCAAATGCAGCGCGTTGATCAAACCCGCAGCACAGATCACCGCTGTTCCATGTTGGTCATCATGAAAGACGGGAATATCCATTTCTTCCTTGAGACGCTGTTCAATCATGAAACATTCGGGAGCCTTGATATCCTCAAGGTTAATCCCACCAAAGGTCGGCCCCATAAGGCGCACGGCGTTCACGAATTCATCGACATCTTCCGTTGCAAGCTCGATATCAATCGAGTTGACATCGGCAAAGCGTTTAAACAAGACTGCTTTACCCTCCATCACGGGTTTTGATGCGAGTGCGCCCAGATTTCCAAGACCTAAAACGGCTGTCCCGTTTGAGATCACAGCAACCAGATTGCCCTTGGTTGTATAATCATAGGCGGTTTCGGGGTTTTGCGCGATCACCTCGCAGGGGACGGCCACGCCTGGCGAGTATGCGAGGCTGAGATCCCTTTGGGTCGACATCGCGGTTGAGGCGGAAATGTCAATTTTCCCAGGGCGGGGTTCCAAGTGATAGGCCAAAGCCTCTTCACGCGTGAACTTTGGTTTATTTGCCATTAATTCGCCTCCTCTTTCATTCGGTTTACAATCCCTTGACCGTAACGACAACGCATCTCTTTTGTCCCTTCAAACAATGCCACAGAGACAGTAGTGTAACCCAAAATAAGGGGGCAGGAATGACAGGCCAGGTCACGCCAATGATGGCGCAATATCTTGAGGTGAAAGCCCGCCACGCGGATGCCTTATTGTTTTACCGCATGGGTGATTTCTATGAGATGTTTTTTGATGATGCTGTCGCCGCTGCTGAGGCATTGGACATCGCCTTAACAAAGCGCGGTCAACATCTGGGCGAAGACATTCCGATGTGCGGTGTCCCTGTTCATGCTGCCGAGAACTATTTGCTGACATTGATCCGAAAAGGGTTTCGCGTTGCCGTCTGTGAGCAGCTAGAAGACCCTGCCGAGGCGAAAAAGCGCGGGTCAAAATCGGTTGTTAAGCGCGATGTCGTGCGCGTTGTCACCCCGGGCACTTTGACCGAAGACAGCCTGTTGGATGCGCGGCGCCACAATTATCTAACGGCTTATTTTGAATCACGGGACGGATCAGCCGCGCTTGCATGGTGCGATATGTCGACTGGGGGGTTTTGGGTGATGCCTGTAACCCCCGCACGGCTTGGCCCAGAATTGGCGCGCCTCGCACCGCGCGAAATTCTCATCTCGGAGAACCTTGATCAAAGCCGAATTGCCTTGATCAAAGAAACAGGCGCAAGCGTGACACGCCTTGCACCGTCTAGCTTTGACAGCACATCAGCGGAAACGCGGCTCACCAATTTATTTAAGGTCGACAGTCTAGACGCCTTTGGCCAGTTCGAACGTCCTGACCTCTCCGCAATGGGGGCAGTGGTAGATTATTTGGACATCACGCAAAAAGGTAATCTGCCCCGCCTGCAGCGGCCACAACGGCAATCTTTAACGCGGGTAATGTTAATTGATGCCGCAACAAGGAAAAATTTGGAAATTACACAATCGCCGTCGGGGGGGCGCAAAGGCAGCCTTTTGGCGGTGATCGACAAAACTATGACCAGCGCAGGCGGACGCTTATTGGAGCAGCGCCTTTCCGCCCCGTCCACCGATTTTGATGAGATCACAGCCCGACATGACGCAGTAGCGTTTGCCCTGTCAAATTCTTCAATTTCCAAAGAGCTGCGCGAGATTTTGCGAACAGTGCCCGATATGGAACGCGCGCTGTCGCGCCTATCCTTGGATCGGGCCAGTCCACGGGATTTGGCTGCAATCCGCACAGGTCTGCGCCAAGCGCAGCAGGTGGCAGCGCAACTTGGCGAGATGGAGCTTTCCTCGCTATGGCGCCTTTTAGTGACTGATCTGATCGGTCATGAACCACTGATTGGCCAGCTTACGGATACTCTCATAGAAGAGCCGCCCCTACTGGCACGCGATGGCGGTTTTGTAGCGTCAGGTTATCACCCCGAGCTGGATGAGATGCGCGCTCTTCGGGATGAGGGACGTGGAATTGTTGCAAAAATGCAAGCCGATTATATCAGCACGACAGGCATCCCATCCCTTAAAATCAAGCACAACAACGTGCTTGGCTATTTCATAGAAACGACCGCCACCCACGCGGAAAAGATGCTATCTGCCCCCCTGTCCGAGCGGTTTATCCATCGCCAGACCACGGCTAATGCGGTGCGCTTTACCACAGTCGACTTGTCAGAGCTGGAAACGAAGATCCTTAATTCTGGCGCGCGGGCAATTGAGATTGAGAAGCAAATCTTTGAGGCGCTGCGCCAAGAGATTTTAGCGACGTTTGACCCTGTCATGCGTGCCGCATTTGCACTGGCATCAGCGGATTTTTATCTGGCCTTGGCGCATATTGCGCGAGCGCAAGATTGGGTTCGGCCAGAGATAACAAAAGATCGCGATTTTAATATTGTCGCAGGTCGCCATCCCGTGGTTGAGGACGCGCTTCAAAGCAGTAAAGATCGCTTTGTTCCAAATGACTGCGCGCTATCCCCGCAGAGTGATGCCGCCGCCATCCAATTGCTCACTGGCCCCAATATGGCGGGTAAATCGACCTATTTGCGACAAAACGCATTGATCGTGATTTTGGCTCAAATGGGCGGTTTCGTGCCTGCAAGATCCGCCAAAATGGGGTTAGTCAGCCAAGTTTTCAGCCGCGTTGGGGCCTCTGACGATCTGGCGCGCGGCAGGTCGACCTTCATGGTCGAGATGGTGGAAACAGCTGCGATTTTGAACCAAGCCGATCATCGCGCCTTAGTGATCCTTGATGAAATTGGTCGCGGGACAGCCACCTATGATGGGCTGTCGATCGCATGGGCCACGTTAGAATTTCTACATGATGTTAATAAATGCCGTGCGCTTTTTGCGACCCATTACCACGAATTGACGGCGCTTGCGAGCAACCTATCAGGCGCGCGCAATGCTACTGTTGCGGTCAAGGAATTTGAAGGCGAGATTATCTTTCTTCACGAATTGCGCGAAGGCGCCGCGGATCGATCCTATGGGGTTCAGGTCGCGAAACTTGCAGGATTGCCACCTGCGGTGATCCATCGCGCCGAAGAAGTTTTGAAGAAACTGGAAAAGAGTGATCGTGAGGGTGGCGCACAGAAATCACTGATTGATGATTTGCCGCTCTTTACCGCGCAGCCTGCGCCACAGGCGCCCAAATCATCCCCGCTTGAGGATCGCCTGCACGCCGTGCATCCAGATGAGATGACGGCGCGCGAAGCGCTCGATTTGATTTACGACCTAAAGGCGTTGATGAAAGATTAGGATTTCGGTGTTGATGACACACCCACCTGCGCAGGCCGCAAAAGGCGATCATGCAACAGGAATCCTTCGGTCATGACCTGAATGATCTGGCCCGATGTCGTGCCTGGAACGGGGGCCTCAAACATAGCCTGATGCATTTGCGGGTCGAATTGGTCGCCCTCTTCGGGTTTCACGACTGTCACGCCATGTTTTGAGAAAACATTCAGAAGTTCACGCAAGGTCAGCTCGATACCTTCAATCACGCTACCCGCAACATTGCGTTGCTCATCGCCAACAGCAGATAAAGCGCGGTTGAGGTTGTCATAAACAGGCAACAAATCGCGGGCGAGACGGGTGCCGCCATAATGCTCGGCTTCGCGGCGATCCCGCTCGGCACGTTTGCGCAAATTTTCGGAATCCGCCATGACGCGTAACAACCGATCACGCACTTGATCCCGCTCCTCGGTCAGCGCGGCAATAACGCCTTCGGGGCTGGTATCAACATTCTCACCAATGCCTTCGGCTGGGTCGATACCTTCCTCAGGCGCGTCAATATCATCAAGGAATTGCTCTTCCTGTGGCTCTGCCATCTTTCACCTCTTATGCACGATCAGAGATTAATTTCCCAACCAACTGTGCCGTGTAATCCACAATCGGCACGATCCGACCGTAATTGATGCGCGTTGGCCCAATCACGCCCACAGCGCCGATAATTTTCCGTTCCGAGTTCATATAGGGAGAGACAACCAAAGAGGAACCCGTAAGTGAAAATAACTTGTTCTCAGACCCAATAAAAATGCGCACACCATCGCCGCGATCGGTCAAATCTAGAAATTCAGCGATGTCGCGCTTACGTTCGAGATCGTCAAACAAGGATTTGATCCGTTCGAAATCTGCAATTTCAGGCGCATTGTCTAACAGATTCGCGCGCCCGCGAACAATAAGGCGCTCTCCGCGATGGCCAGAGTTTTCCCAAATCGCCAAACCCTGTTCAATTAAGGATTTGGCAATTTCGTCAATCTCGCGGCGGCGTGTTTTAACCTCTTGCTCCATCACCACGCGCAAATCTGTAACGGATCGCCCTTCTGCCCATGCGTTGACGAAATTCGCAGCCTCGCGCATCGCACTTGGCGTCAATCCAGGCGGTGGGGTAAATAGCCGGTTTTCAACATGGCCATCGGCAAACACCAAAACAACAAGGGCTTTTTCCGTTGAGAGGGATACAAACTCAACATGTTTGATCGGCGCCTCGTGTTTGGGGGCAAGCACCAAACTAGCGCCGTGGGTGATGCCCGACAATGCCTTGCCGATCCGATCCAATGCCTTTGAAACCGTACCAGAATTACTTTGCACTGTCTCATCAAGCTGGGTTTTATCGTCATCGCCAAGTTCGGTGACCTCAAGCAACCCATCCACGAACATGCGCAGTCCCAAATGGGTCGGAACACGCCCGGCCGAAATATGCGGGCTGTCAAGCAAACCGAGATATTCTAAGTCCTGCATCACATTTCGAATAGTGGCGGCTGAAATCTGTTCAGTCATGTTACGGGTCAGGCTGCGCGACCCAACGGGATCCCCCGTTGAGAGATAGCCCTCAACCACGCGGCGAAAGACCTCACGCGACCTCTCGTTCAGCTCAGCAAGAATTTGTGATGTTTCACTCATTCCTCAGTCCCAAATCATGACCTTATTTCTCCGCATGGGCCGCAAATGGTCAATCCTGCTTGCAACCGCCCCTTTACTGCGACTATCCCACAGAAGTGGATCACAAGGAGATATTTATGCGTCCTTCAGGCAGAAACCTAGATGAAATGCGGAAAATTTCTATTGAAACTGCTTTGATGCGCCACGCGGAAGGGTCGTGCTTAATCAAATGCGGCGATACCCATGTTCTATGTTCCGCCACAATCGAAGAGCGCGTGCCCCCATTTCTGAAAAATTCTGGTTTGGGGTGGGTGACAGCTGAATATGGGATGCTGCCGCGCGCCACGCATACGCGCGGGCGGCGTGAGGCTGCGGTTGGCAAGCAATCGGGCCGCACTCAGGAAATTCAGCGCCTCATCGGTCGCGCATTGCGTGCAGGCGTGGATCGCTCGGCCTTGGGTGAACGTCAAATTACCATCGACTGCGATGTCATGCAGGCGGATGGTGGAACGCGCTGCGCCTCTATCACAGGGGGTTGGGTCGCATTGCGGCTTGCTGTGAACAAGCTGCTTGCCTCTGGCGCCATTACATCTGACCCGATTTTGGACAATGTCGCCGCCGTCTCTTGCGGCATTTACGCGGGCCAACCTGTTCTTGATCTCGATTATCCCGAAGATTCAGAAGCAGGAACCGATAGTAACTTTGTTATGACCAGCGCAGGTAAGCTGGTCGAGATTCAAGCCAGTGCAGAATCGGCGACTTTTTCCTTAGACGAGTTCGCAGAGTTGCAAAAACTTGCTCAAAAAGGCGTTGCAGAGCTTGTTTTGGCGCAAAACGCGGCGGTTGCGTGATGCGGAAATTCACCTCAAATACTTTGCTTGTGGCGACCCATAATCAAGGCAAGCTTGAGGAAATATCTGCGCTTTTGACGTCATTTGGCATCAAAACGGTATCCAGCAAAGATCACGATCTGCCCGAACCTGAGGAAACAGGCACAACTTTTGTCGACAACGCACGGATCAAGGCCCATGCTGCCGCCAAGGCAACAGGTCTACCAGCTTTGGCAGATGACAGTGGTATTGAAATTGACGCACTTGGCAATGCGCCTGGAGTTTATACGGCTGATTGGGCCGAAACACCGAACGGGCGTGATTTTGTGATGGCCATGCAGCGCGCCCATAATGAGCTAGAGGCTTTAAAGGCCCCTCATCCGCGCCTTGCGCGGTTTTGTTGCACGCTTGCCCTTGCATGGCCAGATGGCCATGACGAGATATTCGAAGGCGTTATGGCGGGTCAGGTGGTTTGGCCTATGCGCGGTGATCAAGGTCACGGCTACGACCCAATTTTCCAGCCCGAAGGCTATGACATCACCTTTGGTGAGATGGATCGTTGGGAAAAAAACAAGATCAGTCACCGCGCTGATGCATTTGTGAAATTGGTGAGCCTGTTTGAACAAGCGTGACGATTGGGAAAATGGTGGCTTTGGGATTTATATCCACTGGCCCTTCTGTCAGGCCAAGTGCCCCTATTGCGACTTTAACTCGCATGTATCGCAGTCCATTGATCAATCACGTTGGAAACGAGCCTATCTCAGTGAAATTGATCGTTTGGCCGCTGAATGCGGCGGGCGCGTTCTGACATCTGTTTTTTTTGGCGGTGGCACGCCATCTTTGATGGATGGGGATTTAGTCAATGCCATTATCGCGCAAATTTTACAGCACTGGCCCGCGGCAAATGATCTAGAAATTACCCTAGAGGCCAATCCGACCTCTACAGAGGCAGGTCGATTTAAACAGTATCACGAAGCGGGTGTATCGAGACTATCTATGGGCATCCAGGCCCTAAAAGACCCTGATCTCAAGGCACTGGGTCGCCTGCATAGCGCCGAGGAAGCCTTGCGCGCGTTTGACATCGCGCGCGGGATCTTTTCCCGCGTCAGTTTTGATTTGATCTATGCGCGGCAACATCAAAGCCTAGATGATTGGCGCGCAGAGTTGAGCCACGCCCTATCCTTGGGGTTAGATCACTTATCCGCCTATCAGCTCACAATCGAAGAGGGCACAGCCTTTGGCGCACGCGCCAAAATCGGCAAACTCGATGGTCTACCCAATGAAGATATGGCCGTTGATATGTATAATGTGACCCAAGAACTCTGCGATATTGCGGGATTGCCCGCTTATGAGGTGTCCAACCATGCCAGCGATTTGGCGCAGTCTCGGCATAACTTAGTTTATTGGCGCTACGGCGATTATCTCGGCATAGGACCTGGGGCCCATGGGCGTTTAACGCTCAACGGCGTAAAATATGCGACAGCTACACCACTTTTGCCGAATCTCTGGCTAGATCAAGTCAACCAAACGGGTTCAGGTGAAACCGCACGAGAAGAGGTTTCCCCGTATGATCAAGCAGTTGAGGCGCTTATGATGGGGTTACGCCTCAGCGAGGGCGTATCGCTCGCCCGGATCAGAAACCTATCAAACACTGCGATCAATCTAAAAAAGTTGCGTGAATTCAAAAACTTAGGATTAATCAGCCTAAGTGGCGATAGGCTGAGTTGCACTGCGTCTGGACGGCCGGTGCTGAATGGCGTGTTGCGCGGCCTATTGGCCTAAGCCCCGCCACCCAAACGGCGCATCAGCTCGTCCAACGCTTCGAGATCTTTATAGCTGATTGAGATCTTACCAGCCCCAGACCCTGAATCATGACAGATATCCACCTTCATGCCCAAGGCGGCTGATAAATCCGCTTCAATCGCGCGGGTATCAGCATCTTTGGTTGGCGCTGTTGGGCGCGCGGATTTAGGTTTATCGCCTGCCGCACTTGCCAGTTTTTCGGCCTCACGCACCGATAACCCTTTGGCAATGATCTCACGCGCCAATTCTGAAGCATTGGGCGTTGTGATCAGAGCGCGCGCGTGACCCGCTGACAAGCGCCCTTCACGCAGCATGACCTGCACATCATCAGGCAACTGCAAAAGACGCATTAAGTTTGCGATATGGCTGCGGCTTTTCCCCATCGCCCCAGCCAGTTTTTCTTGGGTATGGCCAAAACGATCAATCAGCTGCCGATACCCCATCGCCTCTTCGATTGCATTGAGATCAGCGCGCTGAATATTCTCGATAATCGCGATCTCGAGAACCTCAACATCTGTGAAATCCCGAATGATCACGGGTAACTCATGCAATTGCGCCATTTGCGAGGCCCGCCAACGGCGTTCGCCAGCAACAATCTGATAATCACCATCGTGGTTTGGGTCGGCGCGCACGATAAGGGGCTGAATAATGCCCTTTTCCTTAATCGATGCGGCGAGTTCCTCAAGCGCTTCTGAGGTGAAATTACGGCGCGGCTGTTCTGAATTGGGGCGAATACGCTCAATCGGCAGTTTGGTATCTGCACGACGCACTGGGGCGGGTTGCGATCCCTCGACATCTTGCGCAGGCACGGCATTCGGGGCCGGGCTCATCCCCATATCAATGTCTTGCATCAACGCAGACAGACCACGCCCCAAACCGCGTTTATCCCGTTTGCTCATTATATTCTCCTAGCGCGACTTTACCACATCGTGGCGCGCCACGATTTCTTCTGCAAGCGCCTTATAGGCTAGAGCGCCTGTTGAGGTTGCATCATAATCCAAAACAGTTTGCGCAAAGGATGGCGCTTCGGACAGGCGAACATTGCGTGGGATTTTGGTTTCATAAACCAATTCACCCAAGGTTTGCCGTGCATCATCTTCAACCAATTTTGATAAGTTATTGCGCAAATCATACATCGTCAAAACCACGCCTTCGATACGCAAATCCACATTTGCACCTTCACGCACTTGGCGCACTGTCAATATGAGTTGCGACAAACCTTCCAATGCGAAAAATTCAGCTTGAAGCGGCACCAAGACAGAATCTGCAGCCACCAAAGCGTTGACCGTCAAAAGACTTAAGGATGGCGGGCAATCCATGAAAACATAATCATAGGCACGCAAATCCGCCGCGCTAAACGCATTGCGCAGCAAGACGATACGTTTTTCATTATCGCTGAGTTCAACATCAGCCGAGCTGAGATCGGTTGTTGCAGGGACAACATCAATGCCCTTAACCTTTGTTTTCTGGGTCACATCCGCAAGTTTCACGCCCTCAATCAGCAAATCATAGCTCGACAGATCACGATCTTCGACACCCAACCCAGTCGAAGCATTGCCCTGTGGGTCAAGATCAATGAGCAAAATGCGCTTACCCATTGCGGCCAAGGCGGCGCCAAGATTGATTGTTGTAGTTGTTTTTCCAACCCCGCCCTTTTGGTTGGCAATCGCGATAATTCGTGGAGAGGCGCGTTCAGACACAGCGTAACTCCTTTATTTCTATGATTTGACCGTCGTCACTGGTTACGCTCGGATGCATCTTGATCGACATCTGCCACGATTCCTTTGCGGTGTCGATTTCTTGCGGAGCAGATTGCCCCTTTAAAAACAAACATTGCCCATCTGTTGCTAAATGGCGATAGGACAGCGCGCAAAGCTTGGATAAATCGCTAAGCGCGCGCGCAGAAATGATATCGGCATTTTGGGGCGGCACGTCTTCGATCCTGCGGGACATCACATCAATAGATATCCCAACCTGCCGCGCGACGTCCCGCAAGAAGGCGCATTTGCGCAAATCGGATTCAATGAAATGAAAGCTGAGATCTGGGGGTTTTTCCGCCGCAATAATTGCGCAAACCAATCCAGGAAAACCGCCGCCACTGCCAATATCTAGCCATTTCCCACGGGATTTTTCCGCCAATGGGAAAATTTGCGCAGAATCCACGATATGGCGCGACCACGCATCAAGTACTGTTGCCGAGGCGACCAAATTGATCGCCTTTTGCCATTTCACCAACATATCAACGTAAATCTGCAATCGATATAATGTTTCACGTGAAACGAAGGTGCTGAGATATGCCTGCGCCTCACCTTCAGTCATGCGGATTTCCGTTGGATTTGGCGCAGCTTTGTCAGGATCAATGTCAAGGCGGCTGGCGTCATACCATCAATACGGCCAGCCTGCCCCAAATCGCGTGGCTGTACTTTGCTCAATTTCTGCCGCAATTCAGTCGATAACCCTTCGATCTCCATAAAATTAAGGGCCTCAGGGATCAATTGCGCCTCGTCCCGCTTGAGCGCCTGAACGTCGCGCTCTTGGCGTTCAATATAGGCTGCATATTGCGCCTCACGGTTGATCTGCGCCTTTGTCGCCACGCTGTGATCGACCAATTCGGGCCAAATGGCCTCCAGATCAGAAAATTCTATATCGGGGAATGCCAAAAGCTCGACCCCGTTACGGCGCTGACCATCTTGGTTCATATTCAGCCCGTGCTTTTTCCCCTCAGATGGAGTCAAATTATGGCTGCGCAGGACAGTGTAGCAGTCATCAATCTGGGCCATTTTACCTTCGAATAGGCGCTTGCGTGTCTCATCCACTGTTCCGAGATCGATGCCAAGCGGTGTAAGACGCTGATCCGCATTATCCGCGCGTAAGGAAAGACGAAATTCGGCGCGCGATGTGAACATGCGATAGGGTTCGCTGACACCGCGGATCACCAAGTCATCAATCATCACCCCGATATAGCTTTCACGGCGCGAGAAGATCACGGCATCCCGCCCCTGCGCGGAGCGCGCTGCATTAACACCCGCAACAAAACCCTGTGCGGCCGCCTCTTCATATCCCGTTGTGCCATTGATTTGACCCGCAAAATAAAGGTTTTTTACAGTTTTCACCTGCAAATCTGCCCCAAGCGCACGAGGGTCTACAAAGTCATATTCAATCGCATATCCTGGCTGAAGGATCTCAACCGCCTCTAACCCAACCATCGAGCGGACATAATCCACCTGAACATCGGTAGGAAGGGATGTTGAAATCCCGTTCGGGTAAATTGTGTGATCCTCTAGACCCTCGGGTTCCAAGAAAACCTGGTGTGAGGTTTTATCAGAAAAGCGCACAATCTTATCTTCAATGGAGGGGCAATATCGTGGCCCGATCCCCTCAATATGCCCACCATACATCGCGGAGCGGCTAAGATTGTCGCGGATAATCTCATGCGTTTTTTCGTTGGTATGCGTAATGGCGCACGAAATTTGGCGCACATATGGCTTATTCGATAGGAAAGAGAATAGGACAGGATCGTCATCCGCGGGTTGGGTTTCCAAAATATCCCAATTAATCGTGCGCCCATCCAAACGCGGCGGTGTGCCTGTCTTCAAACGGCCAAGCGGCAGGGCAAAACTGTCAATACGCTGCGCCAATTTAACCGAAGGCCTATCACCCATCCGTCCGCCTGGCATGCTTTTGTCACCAATATGAATAACTCCACGCAGGAATGTGCCTGTTGTCAAAACCACTGATCTCGCTGAAATCTCGGCACCATCCGCCAAAACAACACCAGACACGGCATCATCTGTGCCAAGAAAATCGGCTGCCTCGCCTGCAATAATTGTCAAATTCTTTGTTCTGGCGAGCAGATCCTGCATCGCGGCGCGGTATAATTTGCGGTCCGATTGCGTGCGCGGGCCCTGAACCGCGGGACCCTTGCGGCGATTCAGTAACCGAAACTGAATACCTGAGCGATCCGCAGCCAAGCCCATGACACCGCCTAAAGCGTCAATCTCGCGCACAAGATGGCCTTTGCCCAAGCCGCCAATGGCTGGATTACAAGACATAACCCCTATATTATCGTGGGATAATGTGACAAGAGCGGTTTTTGCGCCCGTCCGCGCGGCTGTATGAGCGGCCTCTGCACCTGCATGGCCCCCCCCAATCACAACAACATCGAAATCATGATGTTTCACGTGAAACACTCCGCTTTTCTCATTTACCGAGGCAAAACTGCGAAAAGATTTCGCCCAAGACCATTTCGACATCGACACGGCCGATCAGCGAATCCAGCTTTCTTATAGCATATCGCACATATTCTGCAGCTATGTCTGTGTGACTGTCGCCTTTTGCAAGGGCAATCAGTGCATCAGCCAGACCTTGCCGCGCATCTAGCATCGCTTGACGATGGCGCACATGGGTTGCGGTGGCAACATTGGCAGCACGATCCAATAAGCGCGCCGAAATTAACGCGATCAGCTCATCTACGCCCTGACCCGTCTTTCCTGACACAGAAATCCCGGTGCCGTACTGCATGTCGCCCTTACCCAATACTGAGATATCATCAGCGTCTAAATCAAGGGGCGGTTGTTCCTCTGGGTTAGATTTCAAAAAAACACGCAAATCTGCGGATTTTGCACGATCTATCGCCCGCTCGACACCGATGGATTCAATCTTATCCGTACTGTCACGGATGCCAGCGGTATCCAATAACGTCACAGGCAGACCACCAAGATCAAGACGCACCTCAATCACATCGCGGGTCGTTCCCTCGATTTCCGAGGTAATCGCGACATCCCGCCCAGAAATAGCATTCAACAGCGTAGATTTCCCCGCGTTTGGCGTGCCAATTATAGCGACCTCAAACCCGTCACGGATGCGTTCGGCTACTAAACTGCCTGAAATTTCGACATCCAAACTCTGCACCACCTGAGTGATAAGGTCTTGCGCCTCTGGGGTCACGTTAGTGGGCACCTCCTCGTCCGCGAAATCAATCGTGACTTCGATTAGTGCTGTCGCGCGCAACAAATGTTGCCGCCAATCTTCAACCAGTTTTCCCAAATGTCCCGAAAATACACGGATGGATTGGCGTCTTTGCGCCTCTGTTTCTGCATTGATGAGATCACTCAGACCTTCAACCTGAGCCAGATCAAGCCTGTTATTTTCAAGAGCGCGGCGAGTAAACTCGCCAGGTTCCGCCATACGGGCGCGACCACTCTCTGATAAAGCTGCAAGTATGGCTTTCACGACAGCAGGGCTGCCATGACATTGCAGCTCAATCACATCTTCGCCCGTAAAACTATATGGAGCCTGAAATCGCAAAGCCAAAACATGGTCAATAATCGAGTCTTTGGCCCTGAAAGGCCGAAGACGAAATTGACCAACGTCCGGAAGATCGCCAAGAAATTTCGAACATAAATCCACCGCCGCCGAACCCGATACCCGAATAACGGAAACGCCCGCCCGACCGTTGGCCGAAGCGAGCGCGAAGATGGTATCCGCAATGAAGGGTGACATATTAGGTGTTCATAGAATCAAAGAATTCTGAATTCGTTTTGGTCTGTTTCAACTTAGAAATCAGGAATTCAATCGCGTCTGTTGTGCCCATCGGGTTCAAGATACGGCGCAAGACATAGGTCTTCTGCAAATCGCCTTTATCGACTAACAGGTCTTCTTTGCGGGTGCCAGATTTCAAGATATCCATAGCAGGGAAGACGCGTTTATCAGCCACCTTACGATCCAGAACAATTTCCGAGTTCCCCGTGCCTTTGAATTCTTCAAAGATCACTTCATCCATCCGACTGCCTGTATCAATCAAAGCGGTTGCGATAATTGTCAGCGATCCACCTTCTTCGATATTACGGGCCGCACCAAAGAAACGCTTGGGCCGTTGCAGGGCATTTGCGTCAACGCCGCCGGTTAAAACCTTGCCGGATGACGGGACAACAGTGTTATATGCGCGCCCCAAACGGGTAATAGAGTCGAGCAAAATAACAACATCGCGCTTATGCTCGATAAGGCGCTTTGCCTTTTCAATGACCATTTCCGCAACCGCGACGTGACGAGTTGCAGGTTCGTCAAAGGTAGAGGAAACAACTTCACCTTTCACCGACCGTTGCATGTCCGTCACTTCCTCGGGGCGTTCATCAATCAACAAAACAATCAGATAGCATTCAGGATGGTTTGTTTCTATAGAATGCGCGATGTTCTGCAAAAGAACGGTCTTACCCGTGCGCGGTGGTGCAACAATCAAAGCGCGCTGGCCTTTACCGATGGGTGATACCAAATCAATGATGCGTGCAGAACGATCTTTGATTGTCGGATCTTCAATCTCCATCTTCAACCGCTCATCAGGATAAAGCGGCGTGAGGTTATCAAAGGCAACCTTATGGCGTGCCTTTTCTGGCACTTCAAAATTGATCTTGGAAACCTTGGTAAGCCCAAAGTAATTCTCAGTCTCGTGTGGCGCGGCTATCACACCCTCGACCGTGTCACCCGTGCGCAAGCTGTGCTGGCGGATCATATCAGGCGAGACATAAATATCGTCTGGGCCCGGAAGATAATTTGCCTCGGGCGAACGTAGAAACCCAAACCCGTCCTGCAAAACCTCTAGCACACCATTGCCGTAAACATCCCACCCTTCTTCTGCGTGCTCTTTGAGAATGGCAAACATCATATCGCCTTTACGCATGGTCGAGGCGTTCTCGATCTCCAGCTCCTCTGCCATAGACAGAAGGTCTTTAGGTGATTTTGCCTTTAGATCAGCAAGACTGAGAGAGTTAACTGTCATGAGAGTTCCATATGCCTATTGAGACGCACCGCGTTTAATGGCTTTTGCAAAACTGGGAAAGACGATGATCGGACGATCACTTGGTTTGTCTTCTACGCACAGATGAAACTTAAGTCAATCTGAAGCTTAGCACGTAAAATTTTGCCAAAGTTACAAAGAAAATAATAATTTTTAAAGAAGGATGATGATTTAGTTGCGCAGTGCAAAACCACGCAAACTTAGTTATCATTATTTTATCAACAAGTTAGCCTTTAGGGATGATATTTATCCCCACTTATCTAATTCATATAAAAATTAACAATATCAGTTATTTAGTGAGAAATTAGGAATGAAAAGCGGTGGAAAACTTTGGGATATTTCCTTGCCTGTCGCATCGCTCCTGATCTACTTGGATAGAAATTATACCCGTGGATAACCGATAGATAATTTTCCGCCTCGCAGCAATGACCTGTGGTTGAAGCGGTGTATGCGAATATGTCATCACTTAATCTAACGGGTTATCCCCAGGACTTCCCACGGAATTATCCAATGAAAAAAATCATCTTGGCGTCCCAATCGGCAGTCCGACAGCAGCTTTTGCACAACGCTGGGGTGTCATTTATCGCAGAAAATGCACGAATCGATGAAACGTTATTAAAGACATCACTATTGGCCGAAGGTGCCCCGCCGCGGGATTTGGTAGATCAATTGGCCGGGGCTAAAGCCGCCAAACTTGCTCGAAAAAACCCTGACGCCGTTGTCATTGGCTGTGATCAGATTTTGGAATTCAAAGGCCAAATTTTATCTAAACCAGACAGCCTGGAAAATGCTCGCGCGCAATTGACGATGCTTCGTGGGAAATCGCACAAACTTATGTCCGCTGCGGTGATCTATCACGAAACGCAGCCAATTTGGCGTCATATAGGTATCGTGCGTCTCTTTATGGCAGAATTCAGTGACGGCTATCTTGACGCCTATCTTGCCCGCAATTGGCCCGATATCGCACAAGCAGTTGGCGCTTATATGCTTGAATCCGAGGGCATTCGCCTGTTTTCTCGGATAGAGGGTAGTTATTTTGATGTTCTGGGCCTGCCATTAACCGAAGTTCTCAACTTCTTGGCACTGCGGGGGTTTATAGAAAGATGACAGCATCGGTGCCACTTGCCGCCGTTATTGGTGACCCAATTGGTCATAGCAAATCTCCCGCGTTGCATGGGTTTTGGTTGAGGGCCTATCAGATTTCAGGACATTATGTGCCGCTGCATGTGAAATCTGGGGATCTAGAGCAGGTTCTTGAGGTCATGCCGCGCATGGGGTTTGTTGGCGCAAATGTGACGATACCACATAAAGAAACCGTTTTGGATATGGCAGATATTGTCACCGATCGAGCGCGCGCGATTGGCGCGGCGAATACACTTACCTTTCACAAAGGTGGTAAAATCGAGGCTGATAATACAGATGGTTACGGATTTCTTACTAATATTCAACAAAACGCGCCCGCATTTGATGCAAAGGATGGCCCTGTTGTTATTCTTGGTGCGGGTGGGGCGGCAAAGGCGGTCATTTATGCCTTGTTAGAGGCGGGCGCACCGCAGGTGCGGGTGCTTAATCGCAATCTCGACCGCGCTGAAAACCTGTGTGCCCGATTTGGGGATTGTGTTTTTGCGCATGCATTGTCAGACCTTCCAAATCTCCTTGGGGGTTGTAACCTTCTGGTGAACACCACGTCGCTAGGTATGATGGGTCAGCCACCTCTTGAGGTGGATTTGAGTAGGTTAACAAAAACCGCCGTCGTGAACGATATCGTTTATAACCCCCTTGAAACGGATCTGTTAAAACAAGCGCGTGCCATGGGCGCAGTCGCGGTTGATGGCTTGGGGATGTTGTTGCACCAAGCCGCACCTGGCTTTACGAAATGGTTTGGAAAAAAGCCAGCTGTTACCGAAGAGCTGCGCTGCGCGGTTTTGGCGAAATGAGTTTTCTTCTTGGCCTTACAGGCTCAATCGGAATGGGTAAAAGCACCACTGCGGACATGTTTAGAGACGCAGGTGTTCCTGTCTGGGATGCCGATGCGACAGTGGTAAAATTATATGCCAAAGGTGGCGGTGCGGTTGCTCCTCTTTCAGCGCTAAATATGGGGTTGGTCCAAAATGATGCGGTGGATCGAGAGGCTTTGAAGAATTGGGTCAAAACAGACCCAAGCGCGCTTAATCGGCTCGAATCTCTCATTCACCCTCTTGTGGCTGCAGACCGGGCGGAATTCATTAACGAACACGCAGAACAGTCCGTGATTGTATGTGATATTCCGCTTCTTTATGAAACGAGTGCAGATCAATGGCTGGATGCCGTTTTGGTTGTGACAACTGATACCGAAACGCAGAAAGCCCGGGTGATGGGACGGGTGGGAATGGATCATGCTCTGTTTGATCGGATTCTTGCGCGCCAGATGCCAAATTCCGAGAAAATCGCCCGCGCGGACTATGTGATAGAAACAAATAGCTTTGAGGGTGTACGCAAAGCCGTGCACGATTTGATCAATGATTTAACAGCAAGGGCACTGTGATGCGCGAGATTGTTCTAGACACCGAAACCACGGGGTTTGAGCCATCCGAAGGCCACCGCATTGTGGAAATTGGTGCGGTTGAATTGTGGAACCACTTACCAACAGGCAAGACATATCACCAATATATCAACCCCGAACGCGCGATGCCGCAAGAAGCTTTTAATGTGCATGGATTGGGCGATGAGTTTTTAGCTGATAAACCAGTATTCGCCGCCATCGCGCAAGATTTTCTTAATTTTGTTGGCGACGCAAAACTGGTCATTCACAACGCGAGCTTCGATATGAAGTTTTTGAATGCAGAACTTGGATGGGTGAACAAACCGCTTTTGCGCATTGATCAAGCGATCGATACGCTGATTATCGCGCGGCGTAAATTCCCTGGATCCCCCGCGAGCCTCGATTCCCTATGTCGCCGCTTTGGTGTCGATAATTCTATGCGCGAAAAACATGGCGCGCTTTTGGATTCGGAAATTTTGGCTGAGGTTTATCTCGAATTGATCGGGGGCAAACAGCCTGATTTTACCCTTTCTCCAGATAATCAGGACAAAGACCGTGATGTTGTGCGACCGATGCGCCGCGCTTCTGCACGGCTAGAAACTCTTAAGCCTCGTTTGACGGACGAAGAAATCGCTGCCCACCAAGAATTCATTTCCGAGATGGGCGACAAGGCTGTTTGGGTGCATTAACGCTTAGGCATCTGCCTTTTTTTCGGTCATTTTGCGCGCCAATTCGTTACGATATAGGGCAACAAAATCAATCATGTCGAGGTTTAGCGGCAAATAACCACCGTCACGCGTTACATCTGAAACGATGCGGCGGATGAACGGGAAAAGCATCCGAGGGCATTCGATCATCAGATATGGGTGAAGCTGCTCCTCGGGCACGTTGTCGATGTGGAAGATGCCAGCATAATCAAGGTCTACGCGGAAGATTGGTTCGGGCGTATCCCCTTTGGTTTTTGCCTCAATCGTCACTTTTACGATGACGTCATACTGCTTTTCCGTGGGCCGCTTTCCGCCATCGAGCGCCACACGTAATTGAATGTCGGGCTGACCCGTACCTTGAATCGATTTTTGCGCTGCGATATTCTCAAATGACAAATCCCGCACGAATTGGCCCAAGATTTTCATTTGCGGCATTACGGGTTGTTGTTGTGCTGCGCTGTCCTGCGCGGTAGCCGCGTTTTGTTTCGCCATCTTTCATCTCCCAAAGGCTAAATTTAAGGCGTCTTAACAGCACGATCCAAAAGCCTCAATGCCGCGTCCAACCCGATGGGCCGTGAGGGTCTGTATCCAAGATTTCGCCATCCTCATCTATGATTGTGCCAGATTGGCTGTGAAAATTGGTTTGGCTTTGAAAACCGGTATTTTTTATGCGTGATTTGACCTGTAGGATCAAAAACTGCCGAACGGGTGGCATCAACAAGGAAAATCCAACCGCATCGGTGAAAAACCCAGGTGTTAGCAACAGGGCGCCCGCGATTAGGATCATGGCCCCATGGGCCAGCGGTCCGGTTGGATCATTTAATTCGTTGAAACTGGAGCGGATCTGCGACAGTGCCAGTGATCCTTGTGATCTGACCAGCCATGTCCCCACTATTGCGGTTAAAGCGACCACAGCCAAGGTTGGCCACAACCCAAGAAAACTGCCAATTTGTATAAACAAGCCAATCTCAATCAGCGGAATCGCCAGAAAAAGAACAAATAACCACATTTTTTTAGCCTTTCCCGCAGATACTCAGTAAAACCGCGCCCAGCTTCATGGACTTGGCCCACTTCCTTCCCTACATATGAACCTCAAGCGCTGTCGAAAAGCCCTGCAGCAACATTAGCCTGTATCAAAAATTGGATTGAAACCGACATGAACTCATCATTTCTTTCCCTTTTGGTTCTCGCAGCAATTGCGATTTTTTTGATCCTACGGTTGCGCGCCGTTCTTGGTACGCGTGAGGGGTTTGAGAAATCGCCCGAAGTTGTGAAAACAGCAAAATCCGCGCAATCGCGTAATCTTGAAGTTATAGAGGGCGGCCCTGATCGGGACATTACCGATCATGTTCCCGAAGGATCAGAAAGCGCCCGCGCCTTGGCCGCGATGAAATCCGCGGAGCCAAGTTTCGCGGTGGGTGAGTTTTTGACGGGCGCGCGCGGCGCCTATGAAATGATCCTTATGGCTTTTGAACGTGGCGATATTTCCGAAGCGCGCGATTTTCTATCTCCCCAGGTTGCCGAGAGTTTTGATGAGGTGATCGCAGCGCGTCGTGCGCAAGGCCTCGAGATTGAAGCAAATTTTGTGGGCCTCAATGATGTCGCTGTTCAAGAAGCTCAGTTTGACGCCACTTCGCGTGAGGGTGAGGTAACAGTTCGGTTCGCTGCAGAACTTACCTCTGTAGTGCGCAATTCCGATGGTGAAATTGTCGAAGGCAGCGCCACAGAAATCAAACGTCAACGCGATGTCTGGACCTTCGCCCGCGAAATGGGCAGCCGCAATCCAAATTGGATTTTGGTTGCCACAGGCGGCTGATCCTAGCGTAAAGAATACGTGGTGACTTACCCTCAACCCATAGGATTTTCCGATCTTTTGGGTTGGGATGACGAGGATTACGCTGAAATCCTTTCAATTTTCCAATCTCAGACCGATTTGACGATAGCCGATCTTTTTACAGCCGCCCGCAAGGTTAGCCCCTCACGGGCCCGCGCGTTCTTTCAATCAAATTTTCAACCTCTCAGATTTGGCCCTGCCTTTGCTGGGCATATCACGGGATATTACGAACCTGTTTTGCCCGCCCGCGCCGCGCCAGATGCCGAATACAAATTCCCGCTCCACGCCGCCCCAAAAGATATGCCTGAGATTTGGGCGACACGTGCCGAAATCGAAACGGGCAAGTTGCTTTCGGGGCAAGGATTGGAGTTGGTGTATCTCAACTCGCAGATAGACCAGTATTTTTGCCACATCCAAGGATCTGTTGCCGTGACCTACCCAGATGGTGAGACGCGCCGCTTTGGGTTTTCGGCAAAGAACGGCCATTCCTATCATTCGATCGGGGCTGAATTGGTCGCCATGGGTGAAATCAGCGCGAAACAGATCACTGCAGATTGGGTCAAAGATTGGCTCAGGCATCATCCCGACCAAGTGGATGCTCTTTTACAGAGAAACCCATCCTATATCTTCTTTGAACCACGCAACGAATACGGTGCGGTCGGTGCCGCGCGGCAGGTTTTGACCGCGAACCGCTCGATCGCGATTGATCCTGCATATATCCCCTATGGTCTGCCAGTCATGGTTGTCGGCGAGACGCGTGCGGCGCGGATTTATTTTGCCCAAGATTGTGGATCTGCCATCAAAGGTGCACAGCGCGCTGATATTTTCTGTGGAACAGGCGATGCTGCGGGCAGGATTGCAGGCGCAATAAATGAACCTGCAAGCTTGACCGTGCTTTGGCCCAAGGGCCATGATCTGCCCCATAGATGGGCAGGATAAGCCATGGCAAAAAAACCAAAAATCTTAAGCAGCGAGGACCGCGTTTTATGGGATCGCGTTGCGCGCAGTGCTAAGCCATTGAAACGTACCGTCGCCAACTTCTTCCTTGCAAAACCCGACACAGCAGCAATTCCCCCGCGTGAGATTGTAGATCTAACGCCAAAGTTAGATCTTAGTGATTTTGATATTGGGCTGACAGCCCCACCTGCGAAACTGCAAGTCGCGCTTGAAAAGCGCCCCGTTCGTATGGATAAAAAATTGCATGGCCGCATGGTGCGGGGAAAGTTGCAGCCAGAGGCGAAAATTGACCTTCACGGCATGACGCAGGCCCAAGCCCATCCTGCGTTGCAGCGATTCATCCTTGATTGCCATGCGCGCGGATATCGTTTGGTCCTTGTGATTACGGGCAAAGGCAATCTGTCCAGTGGCCCCCATTATGACCCGATTGCGCCTGCCCGCGGGGTGTTGCGGCAAAACGTGCCGCGGTGGCTGCGCCACCCATCAATCGCGGACTATATCCTTGAAATTCGTGAGGCGCATATGCGCCATGGCGGCGCGGGCGCACTATATGTCTATCTTAAGAAATAGAGACTATAGCACATAGCGGCTGAGATCGGACTGGCCTGCTAAGTCGGCGAGATAGGTTTGCACATATTTTGCATTAACGACCACGCTTTCGCCGCCTCTGTCAGGCGCGGTAAAGCTTAGGTCTTCAAAAACACGCTCCAGCACCGTGTAAAGCCGCCGCGCGCCGATATTCTCGACCGATTTATTCACATCTGCCGCAATCTTGGCCAAGGCCTTGATCCCATCTTCAGTGAAATCAACAGCCACGTTCTCAGTTGCCATCAAAGCGGAATATTGGCGGGTCAGGGCATTATCAGTTTCTGTCAAAATACGGGTGAAATCATCCTCGGTAAGTGCTTGCAATTCCACGCGAATGGGCAAGCGCCCCTGAAGTTCTGGCAAAAGGTCAGAGGGCTTTGCGATATGAAATGCGCCTGAGGCAATGAACAGGACATGGTCTGTTTTCACAGGCCCATGTTTTGTTGAGACGGTTGTCCCTTCGATCAGAGGCAATAGATCACGCTGCACCCCCTCGCGGCTGACATCAGCCCCACGGGCTTCAGTGCGCGCGGCGACCTTGTCGATTTCGTCAATAAAGACGATACCATTTTCCTCAACGGCCCGAATGGCTTCTTTCGTTACTGTTTCTTGATCCAATAGCTTATCAGCTTCTTCACCGATAAGGATCTTATAGCTCGCCGCCACAGTCATTTTCTTGCGGATTTTCCGCCCTCCAAAGGCCTTGCCGAATATATCACCAAGGCTCATGCCGCCGCCCATTGGCCCCATTTGCGGCTGGCCTGGAATTTCAAACATGGCCATTGGGTTGGATTGATCCGCAACTTCCAATTCAATGATAGTGTCGTCCAATTCCCCTGAGCGGAGTTTCTTGCGGAACATCTCGCGGGTTTGGTCGCGCGCATCGGTGCCCGCAAGCGCTTCGATTACACGATCTTCGGCGGCCTTGTGTGCCTTGGCCGTGACTTCTTCGCGCATATGGTCGCGCACCATGATTTGCGCGGCATCGACCAGATCGCGGATGATCTGCTCGACATCACGACCGACATAGCCCACCTCAGTAAATTTTGTCGCCTCAACTTTGAGAAACGGCGCGCGGGCAAGTTTCGCCAAACGGCGGCTGATTTCCGTTTTGCCCACCCCAGTCGGTCCTATCATCAGAATATTTTTTGGGTAAACTTCATCGCGCAAATCATCCTCAAGCTGTTTGCGCCGCCACCGATTGCGCAGGGCAACCGCCACCGCGCGCTTAGCATCGGCTTGTCCAACGATGAATCGATCCAATTCCGATACGATTTCGCGGGGGGTCAGGTTAGTCATTTTTTGATCCGCTCTACTGTGAGGTTGCCATTGGTATAAACACAAATATCAGCCGCGATTTCCATCGCGCGGCGGGCCACGTCTTCAGCGGATTTATCGCTATCTATCATCGCGCGGGCTGCGGCCAATGCGTAATTTCCGCCCGACCCAATTGCGGCTATACCGTGTTCTGGCTCTAAAACATCGCCCGCGCCCGTGATGACATAGAGCTCTGACCCATCTGTGACGATCAACATGGCCTCAAGCTTTTGCAAATACTTGTCCGTGCGCCAATCTTTCGCCAATTCAACACTGGCGCGCTGCAATTGGCCCGGTGTCGCTTCAAGCTTTACTTCAAGACGTTCAAGCAGGGCAAAAGCATCTGCTGTCGATCCTGCAAATCCTGCGACCACCTCATACCCCCCAGCGGAAAGGCGGCGGACTTTGCGTGCTGTGCCTTTGATCACGGTTTGGCCAAGACTGACCTGACCATCGCCTGCAACCGCGACCTCGTTACCCTTGCGCACACCGATAATGGTTGTGCCATGCCAATCTGGAAAACTATTCGACATGTCTACCCTTTCATGTTCCGCCCAATATGGAAGCGGCACGATCAGATCACAACCATCGCTTGGGCCAATTTTTGCGGCGCGGCACACGAAAGGCCAGCATGGGCATCATCCATGCTTTGCGAAATCGATTAAGATCAAGCGATTCATGAACACCTGTCACAGTTTCACCGTTGATTTTGGTTCGCACCATGGCGCGGTTGTAGAATGGGGCGTCCAACATGGGCCGAACTTCGTGCGGTGCAAAATCTGGATCCGCGCGGGTTTCACGGCGCACCCCCCAAAACGCGGATTTGAACCTTGCTGTGCGCGGCGCATCAACAGGTGATGCCTTGCCCGTTTCGTCAAAAGCAATGGCGGCCGCAAGATTGCTACCATCGCAGCGCGTTGCATCATAGAAGCAACAGGCGCCCTCTCGCGTTGGAAAGCGGCCCCATGTCCAGTAATCAAAATCTTCCTCCAAGGCGCGGGTGCCGAAATTTGCATCGAAATATCCATGCCCAGACCATGACCAGCCTGCATTTTCGAGATGAACATCGATATCAGCAATGGGCGCAAAAGGGCGCCAAATATGCGTGCCATCATCGCAGAGTGGCAATTCAACATCCGTCACTGCGCGGGGCGTTAGAGTCACTTTTCCGCGTAATCGACTGCCATGTGGCGTTGTGCGTTCATCAATGTGAATGGTGAGGGCTGAGCCGTCCCAAGACAGGTGACTAGGCCCGATTTCCATTTGGGTTTCCGAAAGCGCAAGCGCATCTCGGCCCCGGTCCGTCATCGTCCAGCGGCCCCCTTTGCCATAGGTCACAACATTCAAGCAGCAGTGATCTTCGGGGTCCTTGCGCCCCGACCAACGATACCATGGCGAGAAAACTGAACCTATGAAGGCGATGATCGAAATAGCCTTGGTTCCGTCATCGCTTATGCCGTCGATATACCACCATGCATAGCCGTTGGGCGGGATGGCAAGGTTAAAGCATGGTCCGTCAAGATCGCCTCGGCCGCGTGCTGTCCTGAGAGGCAGGCCATCGGGATTCCCGCCCCCGGATGGGTGCCGCCCCCCGCCAAGTAGAGGCCCTTGAGAGACGTCCGCGCCCGCGGTCGTTTCAACGCTGCCGTCATTCCATGCGGGCTCAGCCCGTAAAGGGATCCGCGCGAGGCGGGAAACATCTTTGCGAAATCCTGTGGTGTCATTAATGCGCTGTCGGGGATCGGGTCGGGAAACACCAATCCGCGATCCGCTAATGTTTGGAATGTCAGATGACGACATGCGGCCACCTCCCTTTTTGTCGGGGCCTCGGTTGGCGCGCCGTTCATGATAATTTCAAATCTTTGCAGCGCTGTATCAGTATTCGATTCGAGCCCAGCATCCTGAGCGCAAATATAAAGCGTTGGATCACGCGGCAGCGCGCCACTTTCGATAGGCTCAAATTCGCTGCGCTGATCATCACCGAAAAACACGTTATGATGGGCAAGTGTCTTGCCCCAGACGCGCGACGCGAAACTCCAAACATAGGCGGACAGGCTGCGCGGCTCAATCTGCGCGCGGGTGACAAGAGGTGCGTGGTCTTGGCCCATCAGCCCAATATGAATTGCGCGTGGGTCACCATTAAACACTACAATATCTGCCGCCACATTCCGACCATCTGCAAGGTTGACGCCCGTTACGCGACCAGCATCTTTTGAAATGGCATCGATGGATTGCCCAAGCTGAAACTCGACACCCATGGATTGCCCGATATTTTGCATCGCACGGGCCAGTTGATGCACACCGCCTTTGATACGCCACACGCCCGCCGCCTCAGATTGCCAAATAAGTGAAAGCAGCGCGGGGCTAAGATAAGGGTTGCCGCCGACATAGGTGGAATAGCGCGCAAAAACTTGTGCCAAGCGGGGATCGCTGAACCGCTTAAAAACCGCCTGCGCCAAGGTTTGGTGCGGGGCCATGGCGCGCAGAAGATGGGGTGATTTCAAAACAGTGATCGTCAAATCCGCTTGTCGCGGATGAGCGCGCATCATCATTGGACCCTTGAATGCTGAAAAAAGCGCAGCCGTATCTTTATGGAACTTGAGAAACTCGCCGCATGACTTGGAACCTGAAAAGCGATCGACGGCTGTAAGAGTTTCTTCGAGATTGGCACGAAAATCCAATTCGCTGCCATCTGGCCAGAAATGGCGGGCAAGGATGTCATCCTGTGTCAGCGTGACATGATCTTCAAGCCTCAAACCTAAGATTTGGAACAGCTCGTCAAACACATGGCGCATCGTCACCACTGTTGGCCCCGCATCAATCGGCCCCGCAGTGGATGGCACTTGTCGCATTTTACCGCCGACATGAGTCATCGCATCAAAGACTGTGACCTGACATCCCGCATGGGCGAGGCGCAGAGCGGTTGAAAGACCACCCATACCTGCACCGATCACCACTGCACGGGGCCTGACAGGTACAATAGGGCGGGTCACAGCGTTGCTTCTTTCATTCGAGCCACTCTCGAGATTATGTCAGATATTGTTGACATATTCCTACAAACTGTCCAGTCTAATTTACATATGTGTGGGATCCTCCGCGCAAACCTCGATGAAGGCTGAGTGACTATGTCTCTATCCGCCCGCATAGAATCGGCGATCTCTGCCGCCCTAACTTTGGCCATGAAAGAGCCTGCACCACGTAAATTGGCGCAGGCCTTGGATCATGCCGTCAATCCGGGCGGTGCACGGATCAGGCCGACAATTTCCCTCTCCGTGGCGAAGGCCTGCCGGGATGATAAGCCGAATCTTTCAAACGCGGCATGCGCAGCGATTGAGCTTATTCACTGTGCCAGCCTCGTCCATGATGATCTGCCTTGTTTTGACAACGCGGATTTGCGGCGCGGAAAGCCCACGGTGCATATGGCTTATTCGCAACCAATTGCGGTTCTCGTGGGCGATACGCTGATTGTTTTGGCCTTTGAGGTCTTGGCCCGTGCAGCGGTGGATGATCCACATCGGGCAGTCGAGATGATCAAAATCCTAAGCCAAGCTACAGGCATGCCCAATGGAATTTGCGCAGGTCAGGGTTGGGAAAGCGAAGATAAGATAGACCTTTCAGCCTATCATCGGTCGAAAACCGGCGCGCTGTTTGTTGCCGCAACAAAAATGGGCGCTGCCGCCGCGGGGGAAGATCCCGAGCCTTGGACAGAACTGGGCGCTCGGATTGGCGAGGCGTTCCAAGTTGCGGATGACCTGCGTGATGCGCTTTATGATGAAAAAACCTTGGGTAAGCCCGTGGGTCAAGACGATCTCAATGGCCGACCTAATGCTGTTTCCCAACTGGGCGTGCGTGGGGCTGTTTCGCGGTTGGAGGATATTTTATCTGGCGCGATTGCCTCGATCCCGTCTTGTGCTGGTGAAGCGGCCCTTTGTGACCTGGTGCGCGTTTATGCAGAGCGGCTTACGCCCGTTTTGCCCGCACATCACGCGGCCGAATAACATATGGCTGCTATTTCCCCAAGTGACGAACCGCGTTCAAAATTTTTGGATAAATGGCGCGCGCGCTATTTGGGCTTGGTTGGTTCAGCCGCATTTCAATCATGGGCCGCGCGCTCCCCCTTTGCGCGCGCAGTAGCAAAACGGGATGGCGAGCGGCTCTTTGATTTGGTGGCAGGCTTTACCTATAGTCAGATTTTGCAGGCCTTTGTCGCATTTGATCTGCCGCGTCATTTGCGCGCTCGCTCTGCTTATCCTTCCGAATTGGCCGCAAAGCTCAATGCGCCAGAAAGACGGATTTCTGTCTTATGTCAGGCCGCTGCTAGTCTTGGGCTTTTGACCCGTTTGCGCGATGGGCGTTATGCCTTGGCGCGGTTGGGGGCTGCGATTAATGGCGTAGGTGGCCTGCGTGATATGATCCTGCACCACGATATCCTGTATCGCGATTTGGGCCCTGCCGAGGAGTTTTTTCGGGGGGAAACAGACCCAGATCTTGCGCGGTTTTGGCCCTATGTTTTTGGAGCTGCCGCCGCTGAAGATCCTGCTACGGCAGAGCGCTATTCGCATTTGATGTCCGAAACGCAAAATCTCGTAAGCGACGAAATCCTCATAAGCCTGTCATTTGCAAATGCGCAGCATGTCATGGATATTGGGGGTGGCACGGGTGTGTTTTTGGCGGCCTGTGCCAAGGCCCATCCGGATGTGCAAGTGACCCTTTTTGATCTGCCGCAGGTGGCGGGCTTGGCACAAGATCGGTTTGAACGAGAGGGCATCGCCGCGCGGGCCACAATTGTTTCTGGCAGTTTTCGTGATGACCCTTTGCCAGTTGGGCCTGATCTCATCACTCTCATCCGCGTTCTTTATGATCATGAGGATGAAACTGTCTTTCGATTGTTGAAATCGGTTCATGCCGCCTTGCCCGAGGGCGGCAAGATCGTAATCGCTGAGCCGATGTCAGGCGGGGAAGCGCCCGACCGCAGCGCGGATGCGTATTTTGCTATCTATTGTATGGCGATGGGCACGGGCACAGTCCGCAGCGCCGCCCAAATCAGCGAATTATTGTGGAAAGCAGGGTTTGCACGGGTTTCGTCCGTCAAAACGAGGCGTCCATTTGTGGCGCGGATCGTTACAGCTGAAAAGACTGTCAATAAAAGCTGACAATCTTTTGGTACAAACTGTCCATTTTAATTGACATACAATGCTGTAATATTAAACTGACACATGACTCACAGTGGAATCTCATTGCGTCGTGAGGCGCGATTTGATCCGAAAACCAAAGGGGTGCGACCGTGCACGCGACCGCTGTCATACTCGAAGGGCCAAAGAAAATAGGGCTTGGACAGGTTAGCCTCATGGCGCCTTCGCCTGAGGATATGGTTGTGCGCGTGCGTCATTCTGGCATTTCCACGGGAACCGAAAAATTGTTCTGGTCTGGCCGCATGCCTCCCTTCCCAGGTATGGGTTATCCCCTCATCCCCGGCTATGAAGCGGCTGGTGAGGTGGTTTTGACACCAAAAAATTGTGAATTTTCGATCGGTGATCATGTTTTTGTGCCGGGCGCAAATTGCTATTGCGATGTGCATGGCCTGTTTGGCGGCGCATCTTCCATGTTGGTCACAGCGCCGGAGCGCGCCGTGCGTATTGATCGTGCAAGCGGCCCCGAAGGCGCGCTTTTGGCTTTGGCTGCTACTGCCTACCACGCGATAGCGGGCCATGACTTGCCTGATCTGATTGTGGGCCATGGCGTATTTGGTCGCCTCTTGGCCCGTCTTACTTTGGCGCTGGGCGGCCCTGCCCCGACTGTATGGGAGGTTAATCCTGCCCGTGTTACAGGCGCAGAGGGATATCTCGTCACCAATTCCACAGATGATACGTGCCGTGATTATCGCTGCATTTACGATGCTTCGGGCGTGGCGGCGTTGTTGGATGAAATGATCGGGCGCCTGACCAAGGGCGGTGAGGTTGTTTTGGCGGGTTTCTATCCCGAGTCTCTCGAATTCGCCTTTCCGCCCGCCTTCATGCGTGAGGCGCGACTGCGGATCGCGGCTGAATGGACGCGCGCCGACTTGGTTGCCACCCGCGATTTGATCGAAGCGGGGCAGCTCAGCCTTAGCGGTTTGATCACGCATCAACTGCCCGCCGCAGAGGCAAGCCTCGCCTATCCTAAAGCCTTTGAGGATGCAGCTTGCCTGAAAATGATTTTGAATTGGGAGAAACCAGAATGACCCTCGATGTTCCCAATCTTAAGGATTTCGATGCCCGCCTTCGCGATGAGGCGCAGCAAGAGCCGACCCTTGAAGTGCCTCAGGGCGAACCGACCAAAAAAACGCAGATCATTGCGATTTATGGGAAGGGCGGCATCGGAAAAAGTTTCACGCTTGCCAATCTCAGCCATATCATGGCCGAGCAAGGAAAGCGGGTTCTCCTGATTGGCTGTGATCCGAAATCTGACACGACCAGTCTGCTTTTTGGCGGCAAAGCTTGTCCAACGATTATTGAAACCTCGACCAAAAAGAAATTGGCGGGCGAGGAGGTAAAAATTGGTGATGTTTGCTTCAAGCGTGGGGGTGTCTACGCGATGGAGCTTGGCGGGCCAGAAGTTGGCCGCGGCTGTGGTGGGCGTGGGATCATCCACGGCTTTGAGCTGCTTGAAAAGCTTGGCTTCCATGACTGGGATTTTGACTATGTCCTGCTCGACTTCTTGGGCGATGTGGTTTGTGGTGGGTTTGGCCTGCCGATTGCCCGTGACATGGCGCAGAAGGTGATTCTGGTTGGATCAAATGATCTGCAATCTCTGTATGTGGCGAACAATGTTTGCTCGGCGGTGGAATATTTTCGCAAAATGGGCGGCAATGTGGGTGTCGCGGGTTTGGTCATAAACAAAGATGATGGCACGGGCGAGGCTCAGGCCTTTGCCGACGCGGTGAATATTCCCGTTTTGGCCTCGATCCCCGCGGATGATGATTTACGAAAGAAATCTGCCAATTACCAAATCGTTGGGACGAGCCAAAGCCAATGGGGCGCGCTCTTTGCGGTCTTGGGGGAAAATGTCGGCGAAGCGCCGCCGTTGCGACCAACGGCACTTACCCAAGATGAATTGATCGGTCTTTTCGATGGCAAGGATACAGGCGCAGGCATTGTCCTAGAGCCCGCAACCGAAGCCGATATGCGCGGCAAGAACGCCGCGCCGAAAAAGTCGCTTGAAGTAATTTATGACGAGGCCTGAGGAAGTATGTCCGAAGAAGTGAGATATGATGCCGCCGATGAGGCCGAGGTGATCCTCGGCCAAGATCGCGCTGATGCATCTGCCGCTTCGGATAGGCAAACCCCGCCCGAATTGGGGCAGGGTATGGGTTGCCACGCAGGGGCAGCTGAGATGCAAGCCGCCGCACGTATGGCGGGGAAATCAGAAATCCTTGATCAATATGCCCGCGATTACCCGCAGGGGCCGCATGACAAGCCCCAAAGTATGTGCCCCGCCTTTGGCAGCTTGCGCGTAGGGTTGCGGATGCGCCGCGTGGCATCGGTTTTGTCTGGTTCGGCATGCTGTGTCTATGGCCTCAGCTTTGTCAGCCATTTTTATGGCGCGCGCCGTTCGGTCGGCTATGTGCCATTCAACTCGGAAAGTTTGGTTACGGGCAAGCTCTTCGAGGATATTCGGGATGCTGTCCACGAAATGGCAGATCCCGCGCGCTATGACGCGATTGTGGTGACCAATCTTTGCGTTCCAACCGCCTCTGGGGTTCCGCTGCGTCTCCTGCCGCAGGAGATTAACGGTGTTCGGATCGTGGGCATTGATGTGCCAGGATTTGGAATTCCCACCCATGCTGAAGCAAAAGATGTGCTTGCAGGCGCTATGTTGAATTATGCCCGTAAAGAGGTGGAGGCTGGCCCAGTCCAAGCCCCTGTTTCGGGCAAATCAGATCGCCCGACAGTGACCCTGTTGGGCGAAATGTTCCCAGCCGATCCCATTGGGATTGGTGGGATGCTCGCGCCGCTCGGTCTGGCGGCAGGTCCGGTCGTTCCCTGCCGTGAGTGGCGCGAGCTCTATTCTGCCTTGGATAGCGAAGTGGTGGCAGCGATCCACCCGTTCTACACATCCGCCATCCGAGAATTTCAGGCCGCAGGCCGCACGATTATTGGCAGTGGCCCCGTTGGATATGACGGCACAGCCGCATGGCTGTCTGCGATTGGCGCGGCCTATGGTGTTGCGGCGGATCAGATTGCCGCCGCGCAAAATGCCTTCCTGCCCGCGATAAAGGGCGCCCTTGCCGCCCAAAAGATCAACGGAACGATTACCTTGTCGGGCTATGAGGGGTCTGAGCTTTTGGTCGCGCGCCTGTTGATCGAGAGCGGGGCCGATGTGCCCTATGTTGGCACGGCCTGCCCGAAAACACCTTGGTCAGAGCCCGATTTGGACTGGCTGACGGCCAAAGGTGTTAAGGTTAAATTCCGCGCAAGTCTCGAAGATGACTGCGCCGCGATGGAGGCGATCAAGCCTGATCTTGCCATTGGCACGACCCCCGTTGTGCAGAAGGGCAAAGAGCTTGGCATCCCAAGCCTGTATTTCACCAATTTGATTTCCGCGCGTCCTTTGATGGGGCCAGCGGGTGCAGGGTCTTTGGCGCAGGTGGTCAATGCGGCCATGTCCAATAAAGATCGCATGGATCATATGCGCGCCTTCTTTGAAGGTGTCGGTCACGCTGATACAGCAGGTATTTGGGAAGGCAGCCCAAATGAGCGGCCTGATTTCCGCGCCATGCATCAGAAAAAACTCGACAAAGCGGCCCGTGCCGCCAAAGCGCAGGAGATGATCTGATGTTGATCCAAGATCATGATCGCGCAGGCGGATATTGGGGGGCGGTTTACGCCTTTACCGCCGTCAAAGGGTTGCAGGTGGTCATTGATGGCCCAGTGGGTTGTGAAAACCTGCCCGTCACATCGGTGTTGCATTACACCGATGCGTTGCCGCCCCATGAATTGCCGATTGTGACCACGGGTCTTGGCGAGGAAGAATTGGGCCGCGATGGCACTGAGGGCGCGATGAAACGCGCTTGGGGCACGCTTGACCCCGCGCTTCCCGCCGTTGTTGTCACTGGCTCGATTGCCGAGATGATTGGCGGCGGGGTCACACCACAAGGCACCAATATTCAACGCTTTTTGCCGCGCACCATTGATGAGGATCAATGGGAGGCTGCAGATCGTGCCATGACGTGGATTTTCACGGAATTTGGCATGACCAAAGGTCGAATGCCGCCCGAGAAACAGCGCGAAGAAGGTTCTACGCCGCGCGTCAACATTCTTGGGCCGATGTATGGTACCTTTAATATGGCCTCTGATCTCCACGAAGTTCGCCGCCTTGTGGAAGGTATCGGGGCGGAAGTGAATATGATTATGCCTTTGGGCAGCCATTTAGCTGAAATGCGCAACTTGGTTAACGCGGATGCCAATATCGTGATGTATCGCGAATTTGGGCGCGGTTTGGCCGAGGTTTTGGGCAAGCCCTATTTGCAAGCGCCCATTGGAGTTGAGTCGACCACGAAATTCCTGCGCCAATTGGGCGAGATGCTGGGCCTCGATCCCGAACCCTTTATCACCCGCGAAAAGCATTCAACCCTCAAGCCTGTTTGGGATTTGTGGCGGTCGGTCACGCAAGATTTCTTCGCAACGGCCAATTTTGGCATCGTGGCGAACGAGACCTATACTCGTGGCATTCGTCATTTCCTTGAAAGCGATCTTGGGCTGCCGTGTGCCTTTGCTGTGGCACGCACTGCAGGCAAAAAAACCAACAATGATGAAGTGCGTAGCCTGATTTCTGCAAAGCGCCCTTTGGTCTTGATGGGATCCATCAACGAGAAGATGTATCTCGCGGAAATGAGCGCGGGCCATGGCCCCCGCCCGTCTTTTATTCCTGCAAGTTTCCCTGGCGCCGCGATCCGCCGCGCCACAGGCACGCCCTTTATGGGATATGCAGGCGCCACTTATCTTTTGCAGGAAATCTGCAACAGCCTTTTTGATGCCCTGTTCCATATTCTTCCGCTTGGCAGCGAGATGGACAGCGCCAAAGCAACCCCGGCAACATTGCGCCGCGATTTCCCATGGGATGCTGATGCGCAAGCGTTGCTCGACAAAATTGTTGCCGAACACCCCGTTTTGACACGGATTTCGGCGGCCAAAACCTTACGCGATGCCGCAGAAAAAGCCGCGCTTGAAAGCGGGGCTGAGCGGGTCGTGAAAGAAACGGTGGCGCAACTCGCGCCGCGCCGTTTCGAAACGCAGAACGAGGGAGGCGTATAATGACAGATATTAGCTCCAATACCCAGATTGCGCGGTCAAAGCCGCCCAAGACAGAGTTCATGATTTACTTTGGGATCATTTTTCTCGCGACCTTACCGCTCGCCACGCTGACTTGGGGCTTGGCTGCGCTGCGCACAGGAAGCTTGACGGAAAAAGGCCCCGTAAAGCGCGCTTGGAGCCAAGCTCGGATTATCACGCCGATGATTTTTTCGGCCTGATCCTCTCACTCAGCAGCCGTTCGAGACTGATTAGACCCGGTCGAGGCGCATAGGTGAGACGATAAAATTCTCGGCGTGACGACCGGAGCCGACACAAGTTCGCCAATGCGGGATGACTACCCGCGTGGGTGGAATGCCGACAAGACAATGAGGTTTTGTCGGGGCCCGGCCGCAGGGTGTGCGGCACTAGTCAAACGTTCCGGAGGAAAGTTCATGGCTGGTAACACCGATCTGTCCTTTACAGGTCTGACCGACGAGCAGGCGCAAGAGCTCCATTCGGTGTATATGAGCGGCCTTTGGCTGTTCGCAGGTATCGCCCTGCTTGCTCATATCGCCACATATATCTGGCGCCCGTGGTTCGGCTGAGGAGAAAGACATGTCCAAGTTTTACAAAATCTGGCTGATCTTCGACCCGCGCCGCGTCTTCGTGGCTCAGGGCGTCTTTCTCTTCTTGCTCGCTGCAATGATCCACTTAGTGGTTCTGAGCTCAGGTCTCAACTGGTTTGAGAGTGCAGCTGCAGCAGGCATGTAAGAGTTAGGCCCGCCGCCTGCGGCGCGCCTGATATGCCTTATGACATCGCTGCGGGCGGGCAGCCCGCCCGCAGCTAACCGACCAATAACGGACGGCTACGTGGAGATGATCCAAAGCCGCCAAACGCGGAGACAGACGCATGGCTTTGCTAAGCTTCGAAAGAAAATATCGCGTCCGTGGAGGGACGCTGATTGGCGGCGATCTGTTCGACTTCTGGGTTGGCCCTTTCTATGTGGGCTTCTTTGGGGTGACCACGATCTTCTTCGCTGCCCTTGGAACCATCCTGATCTTCTGGGGGGCGGCCATGCAAGGCACGTTCAACCCTTGGACGATAAATATAGCCCCACCTGATCTCTCTTATGGGTTGGGTATGGCCCCGCTGCTCGAAGGCGGCCTTTGGCAAATCATAACGATTTGTGCCGTTGGCGCCTTTGTATCCTGGGCCTTAAGAGAAGTTGAAATCAGCCGAAAGCTTGGCATGGGCTATCATGTTCCATTTGCCTTTAGCTTCGCGATTTTGGCTTATGTGACATTGGTTGTTTTGCGCCCCTTGTTGCTTGGCGCATGGGGCCATGGCTTCCCCTATGGTATCTTTAGCCACCTCGACTGGGTATCCAACGTTGGGTATTCCTATCTACATTTCCACTATAACCCAGCCCATATGATTGCGGTGACCTTCTTCTTCACTACGACCCTTGCATTGGCGCTGCATGGTGGTTTGATCCTATCCGCGGCGAATCCTGAAAAAGGTGAAGAAGCGAAAAGCCCTGATCATGAAGATACGTTCTTCCGTGATTTCATCGGCTATTCTATCGGCACCTTGGGCATACACCGCTTGGGTCTGTTGCTGGCTTTGAATGCTGGTTTCTGGAGCGCGGTTTGTATTGTGATCTCTGGCCCCGTTTGGACAAGCGGTTGGCCTGAATGGTGGAATTGGTGGCTGACGCTACCGATCTGGCCAGATCCAAGCCCGATCCACGCGGTTTCGGGAGGGATGTAAACCATGGCCTATTTCGAATATCAAAACATCTTCACGCAGGTGCAGGTGCAGGGCCATCCCGAGATGGGGATGGACAATGAAAACAATCTGGCGGCCGAGCGCACTAAGTCGGCCTCCTTCTCGACCCTCGCAGGTTTAATCGGCAACGCGCAGCTTGGCCCCGTATATCTGGGTTGGGCAGGGACCATCAGCTTGGCGACAGGTTTGCTGTGGTTCAATATCGTTGGTCTCAACATGCTCTCCCAAGTGGGTTGGTCGATCCCTGAGTTTATTCGTCAACTGTTCTGGTTGGCGCTTGAACCTCCTGGGCCTGAATATGGTCTGAGCATTCCACCGCTGAACGAAGGCGGCTGGTATATCATCGCAAGCTTCTTTCTGCTTGTTTCGGTGATGTCATGGTGGTTGCGCACCTATCTTTTGGCTGAACAGCATAAGATGGGCAAACATATCGCTTGGGCCTTTTTGGCAGCGATTTGGTTGTTCCTTGTGTTGGGCCTGTTCCGCCCCGTTTTGATGGGCCAGTGGAGTGAGGCGGTGCCTTATGGCATTTTCCCACACCTTGATTGGACGACAGCCTTCTCAATCCGTTATGGGAACCTCTACTATAACCCGTTCCACGCACTTTCGATAGTGTTCCTTTATGGCTCGGTTCTGCTCTTTGCGATGCATGGCGCGACCATTTTGGCGGTGTCGCGCTTTGGTGGCGACCGCGAATTGGAACAGATCTATGATCGTGGCACGGCATCCGAACGCGCCGCTTTGTTTTGGCGCTGGACGATGGGCTTTAACGCTACAATGGAGGGGATTCACCGTTGGGCTTGGTGGTTTGCGGTCTTGACCCCGATCACAGGTGGCATCGGCATCCTTTTGACAGGAACCGTGGTGGATAATTGGTTCATCTGGGCGCAGGAGCATAATTTTGCACCAGAGTATCTCGCGCCCTATGGTTATGAAGCTTACGGTAGCTACGAGGGCTTCCTTGGTCAAACCACGGGAGGAAACTAAGATGTTGCCTAAATGGTTCAACGAATGGAACGAGAAAAATCCAACTAATGTATTTGGTCCTGCCATTTTAGTTGGGGCGGCCGGAGCAGCGGTATTCGTAGCAGCTATGCTTGTGAATTTTGGTCAGCCGTTCAAAACAGACACGCTGCAAACTGGCCCGCGCGGGACAGGGATGGGTGTGCCTGAATTCCAAGCTGACTTGGCGGCCTCTTATCCTGACGCGGATAATTTCTATACCACCGAGCCAATTGTTCCCGAAGCCAATGCGCGCCCGATCCGTATCGTGCGTGCAGATGCAGAGCCAACCTTGGGTTACTTGACGCCTGAGAATTATGATCGATTGGTCGAGGCAATGCGTATTTGGACAGGTATCCCCGACCTCTTCGCGGGCGAGGAAAACTACCAAACCGTGGTGGCGCGGAACATGATCGAGATGACCCAGAATATTAATGAATTCTGGGGGGGTCACGTCAACGCTAATGCGGAAGTGGGTGTCACCTGTTACACCTGCCACCGTGGTCAGCCCGTGCCCAATAACATCTGGTTCGAAGTGTCGCCTGTGAACGAAAACGCAGGCGGTTGGTCAGCAAACCAGAACCGCGTGACGATTGTGTCAAACTCGACATCATTGCCCTCGGATTATCTGGAAACCTACCTACTCTTGAACGAAGATGGTCAGTATAACCGCATCGGTGTGCATGATCTGGCTTCGCGCGTGCAGCAGATGGAAGGAGATCCGCTAATCCAACATGCAGAACGCACTTATGCCTTCATGAATTACATTGCGAATTCTTTGGGCGTGAACTGCACCTTCTGTCACAACACGCGGGCCTTTTACGATGCGGCACAGGTCACCCCACAATGGGCGACCGCAACGCTTGGCATTCAGATGGTGCAAGAGGCGCTTGACCTCTACATCCTGCCATTGGCCGATGTTCTGCCTGCAGAACGACTTGGGCCTGTGCATGGTGATGTGCCGAAACTGGCCTGTCGCACCTGTCACCAAGGGCAGCAGCGTCCACTGCGTGGCTTGAACGTGATTGCGAATTGGCCCGAGCTTGCCACAACATCAGGCGAGCCTGACTATTCGGCCTTTCAGTGATGTTTGGCTGCGGCCAAAATAAAACCCTGTTCTGCGGTATAGACCCTATATCGCGGAACAGATCAGACCATCAGAACTCACCTATCGTCCCTTCTTAGGTGCGCCTTACCACGGGTTTGGGGTGTACCCACCCGTGGTTTTTTCTGGCTTGGGAGGGCTAGAAAGATGACACGACCAACGACCGAGCTTCTAAACCGCGTTCATAGCCCGACAGATTTGCGCCGCATGAGCGATGACGAACTGGCCCGCCTCGCTGATGAGTTACGGGCTGAGACGATCTCCGCTGTGTCCGAAACGGGCGGCCATCTGGGATCAAGCCTTGGTGTAGTTGAGATGACCGTGGCAATCCATGCCGTGTTCAACACCCCCTATGATAAGCTGATCTGGGATGTGGGGCATCAATGTTATCCGCATAAAATCCTGACAGGTCGGCGTGATCGCATCCGCACCTTGCGCCAAGAGGGTGGTTTGTCAGGTTTTACAAAACGCAGTGAGTCAGCTTTTGACCCGTTTGGTGCGGCACATAGTTCAACCTCAATTTCTGCGGCGCTGGGCTTTGCCATGGCGCGTGAATTGGGTGAGGCCACTGGGGATGCGATTGCCGTCATCGGCGATGGATCGATTTCTGCAGGCATGGCCTATGAGGCCATGAACAACGCGGGCGATTTAGAGCGGCGCTTGTTCGTGATCCTGAATGATAACGATATGAGTATTGCGCCACCTGTTGGGGCGATGTCCCGTTATTTGCAAGATTTGGCGCAACATTCGCCACTTTCGGCATTAAAGGATATTGCCGATGGCGTGGTGCCCCTCTTGCCCGAGCCATTTCGTGTGGGCGCGATCCGCGCGCGGGAGTTGGTGAAGGCGCAAATCGGCGACCTGCCGCATGGGGAAAATCTTTTTGAGCATCTAGGTTTTGACTATATCGGCCCGATTGATGGTCATGATATGGGCGCTCTCCTTGAGACCCTGCGCCATGCGAAAACCCATGCCACAGGCCCTGTTTTGATTCATGCGGTGACAGTAAAGGGCAAGGGATATGCGCCTGCTGAAATGGCGGATGATTGCTATCATGGTGTGGCGAAGTTTGATCCGAAAACTGGTGTTCAGCAAAAGGCTACCGCGAATGCGCCCAGTTATACGGGCGTTTTTGGTAAACGCCTTTTGGCTGAGGCGCAAAATGATCCCAAAGTTGTGGGGGTCACAGCGGCCATGCCAGGCGGAACGGGTCTGAACGTGATGCAGCAGGCCATGCCACATCGTATTTTCGATGTGGGCATTGCTGAACAACATGCGGTTACATTTGCCGCCGCTTTGGCTGCAGGTGGCCTCAAGCCATTTTGTGCGATTTATTCTAGCTTCCTTCAGCGCGGTTATGATCAGATCGTGCATGATGTTGCGCTGCAAAATTTGCCCGTGCGCTTTATGATTGATCGCGCAGGATTGGTGGGCGCCGATGGCCCGACACATGCAGGCGCGTTTGATATAAATTATCTCGCGGCGTTGCCCAATATGGTGGTGATGGCTTGTGCGGATGAGGCTGAACTGGTCGATATGATCGCGACAGCTGTGGCCTTTGATGATGGCCCTATTGCGCTGCGCTATCCGCGCGGCGAGGGCACTGGCGTTGCGATGCCTGAAAAAGGGCGGATATTGGAAATTGGTAAGGGCCGCATTCTGCAAGAAGGCAGTGACATCGCCCTGCTCAGCCTTGGGGCGCATTTGTCCGAAGTGCAAGAGGCTGCGGCCGCCTTGGCCGCGCGCAGCATCTCCGTCACCATCGCAGATGCCAGATTTGCCAAGCCGCTTGATACAGATTTAGTAAATAATCTGGTCGCCAATCACAAGGCTATCGTCACGGTCGAACAAGGCTCTGCACTCGGGTTTGGTGCCTTGGTTTTACATCATCTTGCCGCCACAGGGCGTCTGGATAACGGCGTTTCTATCCGCACCATGCATTTGCCTGATCGGTTTATTGAACACGCCAGCCCCAAGGCAATGTATCGCGATGCGGGATTGGCGGCCGATGATATTATGCGCACGGGTTTGGCCGCACTTGGCATCGCCGCGCCGAATTTTGAGCAAGACAGCAAAGTAGCAAAATTGAAACGCTAGACCTTTGCGTCAGCGCCAAAAATTTTAGCTGCGTGTTCCTCAAGATAGATCCTCAGCCACGGGGTAAAGCTCTGCGGCGCTGCCTTGACGCGGGCGGATAAACCATCGAGATCCATCCAAGCAATATCGACCACCTCATCGGGATTGGGTGTTGGCTCAATCTGCGGGGGCAATTCGCCGACAAATATATCGACAAGCTCATGCTCGATGAGTCCGTCGCCAACATCCGCGCGATATTCCACGCGATCGCGTTTTTCTAATGCAATGATGGGTAGGCCCAGCTCTTCACCCAAACGGCGCTGCGCACAGCTAAGCGCGTCTTCGTTCCAATGCGGATGGGTGCAGCAGGTGTTCGTCCAGAGCCCAGGTGTATGGTATTTGGACAAGGCGCGGCGCTGCATCAATACTTTGGCCCCGCGTATCAGAAAGACGGATATTGCCTTATGACGCAGTCCGCGTTGATGCACCAAAAGCTTGCCTGCCGGTTTTAGCTTATCCCCGATCCATGCGGGGATCATTACATCATCCATCGCTACACACGTGTCGCAGAAATTAAACCCGTCAAATGGGCCAGATTTTTAACACCGATTTTGATATGCGCCAAAGGGCGCGCTTTGACCAGTTTCTTGTTCATATAGGCCTCAAAGGTCAGGCGCTGCACATCGATATCGTGACACAGGCTGACAAAGCGCTCACGCCGCTCATCGGATCGGTAATAGGCGTTTTGCATTGCACCCAGAACTTTGAACACGCCTTTATGTTCACGCATGAACAAACGCCGCGCCAGATCTAGGTCTTTGATGCGCCCTGATTGCAGCTTTGCAGTGGCCGCTGTAGCCGCCACACGGCCACCGACCATCGCATAATAAATTCCTTCGCCCGAAGAGGGTGCAACCACCCCTGCTGCATCGCCCGCAAGAACGACATCGCGCCCATTGTCCCATCGATCTAGAGGTTTAAGCGGAATAGGCGCCCCCTCGCGGCGAATGGTTTTGCAATTGGCCAGAAGTGAAAAGGCGCGCAAATCAGCGGTGGCCTTCTTCAAATCAACCTCTTTATCCATCGACCCCATACCAATGGACGCGGATTTTCCATGCGGGAAGATCCAACCATAGAAGTCAGGGCTGATGCGCCCATCATAGACCACATCACAACGATCAGGGTCATAGGCATCTGTGCCGCCTTTGGGGGCCTCGACAATCTCGTGATAGGCAATGACGTAAGGAATGCGATCGCCGCCCTTGACCTCGTCTCGCGCAACGTTCGAGCGCGCCCCATCCGCCCCAATCACAACCGCACAGGTTAAGCGGCGGGTGTCGCCTGTTTTCTTATCGCGATAGACGACATGGGTGCCTCGCGCATCACGTTCGATCTTTGTGTAGGTGCCTGTGAACCGCTCGGCCCCTGAATTGGCGGCGCGGACACGCAGGAATTCATCGAAATTCTCCCTATCCACCATACCAACAAAGCCGTTTTCAATCGGGATATCCACTTTGCGCCCTGTTGGTGAAATCATTCGCGCCGTTGTGATCTTTGCCACGATTTGCGCGTCTGGAATGTTGAAATCTGCGATTAAGCGGGGCGGGATTGCGCCGCCGCAGGGCTTGATCCGACCTGCGCGATCCAACAAAGCGACACGATGGCCAGACAGCGCCAGATCATGTGCGGCGGTCGCCCCTGATGGGCCACCCCCTACTACAACAACATCATAATCCATATTATTCTCCTGGCACTGAAAGGGGCGTGGAAATTTTTTGTTGCGGGGGCCCTGCAATCACGCGCGCCGCCATAAGGGCGGACGCGATATAAAGCGCGGCCTCGAATAAAAACACGGCGGCAAACCCATCGGCATCGCCCATCACGGGGCGCGCCAGATCAACAAGGGCGGCGCCGATGAGGCCACCAAACCCTGCGGCAATCGCTTGGGCCGCACCCCAAAGGCCCATTCTTGTGCCTTCTCGGGCGGTGCGGCCTTCGCCCGCAAGCGCCATCATAGACCCGATGGCCGCCACGGCGAAAACGCCGTTGAAAAATCCCATGACCACTACAGCGGGCAAAAGCGGTGCGCTTGGCCCAATTTGACCAAGCCATGCAATCACTAGGAGCGTGGCAGCAGACCCTAAACACCCCCCCACCACCCATTGGCGGAGGCTGCCAAGGCGCAGCGCGGTTCCTGCAACGCCTACCAAGACCATACCCAAAAACACGCCGCCATTTTGTGCGCCAGAGAGGGACGTTGATTGACCTGGGGTGAAGTGAAACACGAGGCCCGAATAAGGCTCTAGGATTAATTCCTGCATGAAATAGGCAGACATGCTGAGGAGCACGAAAATTGTGAAATGGCGCGCTTTGCGCTCGGCCCAAATTTCCCGCAGGCCTTCCAAAAAGGGCGTGGATTGTTCTTCGGCGCGGGCGGTGATCATGGCCTCTATACCCCAGATGGACAAAATCGTCAGACCAACGGTCCCAAATGAGACAATGCTGACGACGGCCATCAATCGCGCATGGCTATAGGGGTCGAGGAATTGGCCAGCGACCCCTGCGGTTACGGCAATGCCGAATATCATCAAAAGCCATGTGATTGTGGCCGCGGCGGGACGGCGCGCAGGGTCGGTTGCGGTTGCCAAAAGCGCCAAAAGTGATGTGCCAGATGCCCCAACCCCAACCCCGATCATCACATAGGCCAAGATGGAAACGGATAGGCCAAGCATGTAATGGCTTGCAAAAAGCGACAGCGCATAAGCCGCCAAAAGTGCGCCGCTGGCCAAAATCACCATGCCTCCAATGATCCAACGGCTACGCGAACGGCCTGTATCTGAGCGATAGCCCCATTGGGGTCGGGTGATTTGAATGGCGTAATGAAGCCCAACCAAGAGGCCAGGCAGGATCGCAGGTAGGGCCAATTCCACAACCATTAGGCGGTTTAGGGTCGAGGTTGTTAAAACCACAATCGCGCCAAGACAGAGCTGAATAAACCCAAGGCGAATAATCTGCACCCATGTCAGGCTCATGCCCCTATCCCCCCAAACCGCGCAGGCCAAAGGCCGCGATCATCATGCCAGAGACATAAAGCGAGACGCCTGTGGCGTTGTACCAAGGCGCACGTTCTTTGGGATTTTGCATCAAAACCTGCATCGCGGCGATTTGCGCCAAAAGCGATGCGGCTATGAAAAAACCGAACCACGGCCTGTCCCAGTGGAACATCAAAAGGATGATGAAAAATTGGGGAACGGCCATCACCCATGCCGCCACCAATGCGGCGCGGCGCGGGCCAAGGGTTACAGGTAAGGAATTCACGCCCATTCGGCGGTCGCCCTCCATTGCCTTAAAATCGTTGAGAGTCATGATCCCATGCGCGCCAATCCCATATAAAACCGCCGTTATCACGATGGGCCAAGAGGGCGCGCCCGCAGATAAAACTGCAGCGCCCGTGAACCAAGGCAAGCTTTCATAAGACAGACCGACCACCCCTGGCCCCAAAATGCCTGATCGTTTCAGGCGCATAGGCTTGGCGGAGTAGCCCCAAGCGGCGGCGATCGCCACAAGCGTTGCGCCGAACCCCCAAGCGCCAAGCGCCAGCCCGATGATGGCGGCGGCGCCCGACATGAAAATTGCAATCCACAATCCCCATTTTCCAGGGATACGCCCCGAAGGGATGGGGCGGTAGGGTTCGTTGATCGCGTCCACATGTCGGTCGCACCAATCATTGGCTGCTTGGCTCATCCCGCAGACAATCGGTCCCGCCAAAATAATGCCCAAAGCTAAGCCAAACCAATGGCCCGAAGTTGCCGTTCCTGCGGAAATTGCACCACAAAGATAAGCCCACATTGGGGGAAACCATGTAATGGGTTTAAGGAGCGTCAAGACGGCGCGTGGTTCTGGAAGGGCGCGCGGGGTCTGGCGGGTATGCGTGTCGGTCGTTGCGCTCATACTGTCAAGTTATACTGACAGTAAGCGACTCGGCAAGTGTAAACTATACTTGACGCACACGCCAAAAAACGCGCATGGCCCAAGTTTTGCGGGGGATTTACTAGCCGTTCTTGTTCAAAAGCCCATATTTGCGCAGTTTCACATAGAGTGACTGACGCGACAGGCCTAACATCTCGGCGGCTGCAACGCGGTTGTTATCCGTCAATTCTACGGCCGTTTCGATGCACATCTTTTCAACAACATCGGCGGTCGCCGCGACAATTTCCTTAAGGGGTGCGGAACCCACCAAGTCCATCACGTTGCGCATCGCATCATCACCCACAGGTGCGCCCGCCGGAAGCGGTGAGCTTGGCTCGCGCACAACTTCCATTCGGGATGTATCACGTATCACAAAGGAAAAGCCACCCATGGATTGACCCATCATGTGGGTTGCAGAAATCTCGACCGAAAGCTGCGAGCCATAGCTGCCCTCAAGCCGCGTGGAATAGACCCGCATTTTTCCCGCGCGCGAGGCGTTGTCGATCAACACTTTCATGTCAACACTGCCGCGGATCAAAAACTCACTTAAGGATTTCCCGCGAATATCGCTCAGCCGCGCAGCATCGCAAAGCCCAAGGAATGCGTCATTTGCAGATTTTATGTTACCGTGGTTATCTGTAAAGACAATCGCATCTGCACCATGTTGATAAAGGATTGCCATCGCCTCGGACAGCTCGGCAGCGATTACCTCAGAGGTGCCATCAACTTCAATCCGACAGAGCAACGTATTGTCGCCCGCAGCACGGAACAGCGATGGATAGAGCGATACAGATTTATTCTGTCGCTTAGTCGTGACAATCATCGGCCCACCGACGCTTTCGCCTGCACGCGCCATTAAGGTTTCGATGAATTCAACCCGCCGTTTGCCTTCGAATTCAGTGGCAAAAGTCGCGCCAGTTAGATTATCGGCTGTGCCCCCGAGCGCCTGCGCGGCGGCAGTGTTGAGATCCGTGATCCGACCTGAATTGACGTCCACCAAAATAAGCGCATCGCGCGCTGCCTCCATGATCACGCGGTAGCGGGTTTCGTAATCGCGGTGGGTTTCGTAATCTTTTTCAAGGGCAAGCTGTGCTTTGACCAAGCGGTGCTGCAATTCTGCAATTGGGCGCAAATCGCGGCCAAGCATCAGGATAATATCATCCCGGCCCGTTTTGTGGAGTGTGTAGCGAATTGGGAATTCCCAGCTGGCATTGTCGTAGTGATTGACCTCAATCGCTTCGACTTTGTTTTTCTTGCCGCCCCGATAAGCCTCGAGCTGTGCCTCAAGTTTGAACAACGAATCTTCTGCCATGAATTCGCGAATATCGCGGTCTTTCCAATGGTCGAGCCGGCCCAAACTGGGGTTAAGAGGATTGGTGATAACCGAACGCACAAGACCAGATGTGTCTAGCACAATCGCTAAATCCGCCGCGGTTGCGACAATATCGTTAAAATGCTCAGGCGCGATAGGCGTGCCTGCGGGCTGATCCCAAAAATCTGTTCCGCGCGTATTCATACGACGTTCCGTCCGTTTCTTTTATCTGTTCTCGGTCGCATCGTTTCGTTCAGTACCTTGAAACGCTTCGGCGGACCCAACGTCTGTTTTTGGCAGCCCACAAAATTCAAGCGCAGCTTCGATATCAGCGGTCGCGAAATCCGCCCCTGTGATGCCAACCGTATCGAGGCCAGAGTCTAAAATAGACCCTCCCACGATGATGGGTGTTATACGAGGAACGCTCTGCTTAATTATTTCCACCAAATCCCTTACGGACGCAAGCGTTCTGCGTCCAGCCGCAGTTACACCTATCATGTCGTACTTAAAACGCTTGACCCGCTCGGCAACCTGCCGCGCGTGTTGAGACACGGAAATATGAACATCGTAACCACGCCGTCTCAGCTGATCAGCAACAACAAATACACCGAGCGTATGATGCTCAGGATACGGAACAATCAATAGAATCGTGCCGCGGTTTTTAACAATTTCGCGGCGTTGCAGCGTGGTCAGTCCACGCACTGTTTCCTGCAATCGGGCCGAGCCGATGGAAACTTCGGCAAAGCTCAAACTGTCATTGGCCCAACGAAACCCCATCAACCGCGCAGTCGCGGGAATGACATAGTCAATCGCATCCTCGATGCTGACACCTTCTTGGGCCAGCTTGTTGAGGGCATCGTGACGATGCGCCTCTTCAGGCGAGACGAAAGCCTCTGATAAGGTCTCAAGGCGGCGTGCGAGGCCCTCAGGGGTGGGTGCTGATTGACGCGCCAAAACAGAAATCGCTGCCCTGGCCAGCGAAGTAATTTCTGCCTTGCGTTTTTCTGTCCCTTTGCGGGACGCAGCGTCACCGTCTTGGGCCATTCGGCTCCTCACCACCAACAAGACTGAATGAAAGGCAGTCGTGTTGGCCTGTGCTAAAAGATCGGGGCGATCTTTTTTCTTATATTGGCCGCTATAGTCGCGGCCCGTCATCTGTCTGCCGCGTGCATTGCATAACCGCTGCCCTGTTTCAACGACAGTAGTTTCGTGTGCAAGTGTCTCGCAAATGACTGCATATGTCAAAGAAAATTGACAATTCCTTTGCGTCAATAAGCGCCAAAGCGCCGATGGGTGCTTTGGATGAAAAAAATATTGGGAAATTCACCCCGAAGCGGTGGGGCTGTTACCCTTGCAAAACTGGTGACTGTCAAGTTCTAAACTGTAAGTTTTAATTGACACTTTACCCCTTTGAAGGCTAGCCTTTCCTTAATTGACAGACTGGAATCAAAGACAAATGCCATCGGATAGTCTGACAGCAAGCCCGTCACGCAAGCTTTACAGCGTGGATGAGCGCGCAAGGCGTGACGCAACCATCTGGACATTGGTTCAGGGGATTCTTGCGCCGATTCAGTTTGTTGTTTTCCTTGTATCGCTCACACTGGTCGGACGGTTCTTGATCACGGGCGTGGGCTATGACCTCGCCACATATTCCATTATTGCCAAAACGGCCGTTCTTTTGACCATCATGGTGACAGGCGCGATTTGGGAAAAAGTGGTGTTTGGCCAATACCTTTTTGCGCCCGCATTTTTTTGGGAGGATGCCGTCAGCTTTCTCGTGATTGCATTGCATTTGGCATATGTGGCGGCTTTGATCCAAGATGCGCCTGAGGTTCAGCAGATGTGGATCGCGCTCGCGGCCTATGCGGCCTATGTGATCAACGCGGGGCAGTTCCTCCATAAGCTGCGCCAAGCAAGGCTGGAGGGGGACAGATGAACACCCCTGCACCTATCAAGGCCCAAAGCTGCGCCCATTCGCCCGTTCTCAAAGAGCGCGGACAGCGCGAAGTATTCTGCGGCCTCACGGGCATCATCTGGCTTCACCGTAAAATGCAGGATGCGTTTTTCCTCGTTGTGGGCAGTCGCACCTGCGCACATCTTTTGCAATCTGCGGCGGGTGTGATGATTTTTGCCGAACCCCGTTTTGGCACGGCAATTCTCGAAGAAACTGATTTGGCGGGCATGGCAGATGCCAATGACGAGTTGGATCGTGAGGTTGCGCGGCTGTTGTCGCGTCGTCCTGACATCAAGCAGCTTTTCCTTGTGGGCTCCTGCCCTTCTGAAGTGATCAAGCTGGATCTCGCCCGCGCGGCCGAGCGTTTGACGACCGCCCACGCCCCCCATGTGCGGGTGTTAAACTATTCGGGTAGCGGGATCGAAACCACATTTACCCAAGGCGAGGATGCTTGCCTTGCCGCGATGGTGCCTGTTCTGAAGGAAAGCCAAGCGCGAGAATTGGTATTGATCGGCGCCTTGCCCGATGTGGTTGAAGATCAGGCAATCACGCTTTTGTCTGAGATGGGCATTGGCCCAATCCGCGTTCTGCCGTCCTCGCGTGCTGAGGGTGCGCCTGAGATTGGCGAAAATACCGTATTTGCCTGCCTTCAACCGTTTTTGGGTGAAACGACAGCCGCACTTGAGCGGCGCGGCGCGCGGCGGATTACGGCGCCATTTCCCTTTGGGGAGGAAGGCACAACCTTGTGGCTGCGCGCCATAGCCGAAGAGTTTGGCGTAGATGATGCCACATTTGCCCGTGTTACGGATGCCCCGCGCGTCCGAGCCCGCACGGCTATTGACAATGCGAGTGCGGCTTTGCGTGGGAAATCCGTGTTCTTCATGCCTGACAGCCAGTTGGAAATTCCACTTGCGCGTTTCTTGACCCGTGAATGTGGAATGGAGGCCGTTGAGATCGGCGCACCCTATATCCATCGTGGCCTAGTTGGTCCTGATTTGGCGTTGATACCTGAGGGGCCGCGCATTTCAGAAGGGCAGGATGTTGATGTCCAGCTTGACCGCGTGCGCACTGCGCGACCCGATCTGACGGTTTGCGGTCTGGGTTTGGCCAATCCGCTTGAGGCCGAAGGTCTTAGCACAAAATGGGCGATTGAGTTGGTCTTTACCCCTGTCCATTTCTACGAACAGGCGGGCGATTTGGCAGGGCTCTTTTCACGCCCGTTGCGCCGCCGCGCGATCCTCGAGCAGGGGGCCGCGCGATGAAGCTGACCGTCTGGACATATGAAGGCCCGCCCCATGTTGGTGCCATGCGTGTCGCGACCGCGATGCGCGGTCTTCATTACGTACTGCACGCGCCACAGGGTGACACCTATGCGGATTTGTTATTCACAATGATTGAACGGCGCGACCACCGCCCGCCTGTCACATATACAACATTTGAGGGGCGCGACTTGGGCGCAGATACCGCAGGCATTTTCCGCGACACCTGCCGCGCGGCCTATGAGCGGTTTGTGCCTCAAGCCATGATCGTGGGGGCCTCTTGTACCGCCGAATTAATCCAAGATGATCCTGGTGGCTTGGCGGAAACCATGGGTCTGCCCATCCCCGTGATCCCTCTGGAACTGCCGTCTTATCAGCGCAAAGAAAACTTTGGCACGGATGAGACGTTCTTTCAAATCGTAAAAGCCTTGGCGAAACCCATGCCGCGCAGCACAGAGGTTTCGGTCAATCTTCTTGGCCCCCTGGCGCTTGGCTTTCGGCATCGAGACGATATTGAAGAAATCAAACATCTTCTGGCTCAAATGGGCATTTCTGTGAATGTTGTCGCCCCATTTGGTGCGACACCTGAGCATATCGCGCGATTGGGCGCGGCACATGCCAATATCCTGATGTATCCTGAACATGCCGAGGCTGCGGCACGGCATCTTGAGCGGGTCTGCGATCAACCCTACACAAAAACTGTGCCTATTGGCGTTGGCGCGACCCATGATTTCGTGAATGAACTGGCACGAATCTGCGGTGTAGAGCCAAAAATTGAGACAACCCGCCTGCGTCAACCTTGGTGGAGCAAGTCAGTCGATAGCACCTATCTGACGGGCAAGCGCGTTTTTCTTTTCGGGGATGCAACTCATGTTCAGGCTGCGGCCCGCATCGCCCGCGATGAGATGGGGTTCGATGTGGTCGGGCTCGGCTGCTACAACCGCGAATTTGCGCGCCCCATTCGTACATTGGCCAAAGAGTTTGGTCTAGAGGCGCTGATCAGTGACGATTATCTCTCCGTTGAGCAAGCCATCGAAGAAGCCGCGCCCGAGATGATCCTTGGCACGCAGATGGAGCGCCATATCGGCAAGCGTTTGGGTATTCCCTGCGCCGTGATCTCAGCCCCGGTTCACGTGCAAGATTTCCCTGCACGCTATTCCCCCCAAATGGGATGGGAAGGCGCAAATGTCATTTTCGATACATGGATCCACCCGCTTGTGATGGGTCTTGAGGAACATTTGCTGACCATGTTCCGTGAGGATTTCGAATTTCACGATGACGCAGGCGCCAGTCACCACGGGGGCAAAGCTGTGGCCCCCTCTGCCCCTACGCCCAAGTTTCAAGAGCGCGCACAAGACACTAGCTCCGATGTCATGGTTTGGCTCGCTTGTGCAGAAAAAGAATTGAAGAAAATTCCGTTCTTTGTCCGTGGCAAGGCTAAGCGAAATACCGAAAAATTCGCAGCCGAGCGCGGCATGTCAGAGATCAGCGTAGATACGCTTTATGAGGCGAAGGCCCATTATGCGCGGTGATGGTGATCATATCCCCGGCTATCGCGTGGTCATCGTCACGTTGGATAGCCACGCCGCAGGCCCTGCCGCCCGCGTCAGCGAACGGCTGTCGGGCGAGTTTCCAGGTCTGTCTGTGTCTGTCCATGCCAGTGCCGAATGGGCCGAAAACCCCGCTGCTTTGGAAGAGGCACGTTTGGCTGTGCGCCACGGCGATATCATTGTCGCCAATCTTCTCTTTATCGAAGAACATATTACCGCAATCTTGCCCGACTTGCAGGCCCGCCGTGATGCCTGTGATGCGATGATTGGGATGATCTCGGCCAAGGAGGTGGTATCGCTCACTCGTATGGGCGAGTTGGATATGTTCAAGCCCGCCTCAGGCGCGATGAAGCTTTTGAAAAAGCTGCGTGGTTCATCCAAGCCAAACGCGAATTCTGGGCATAAGCAGATGACCATGCTGCGCCGATTGCCGAAAATTCTGCGCTTTATTCCAGGCAAGGCGCAGGATTTGCGTGCATGGTTTCTGACGATGCAATATTGGCTGGGTGGCTCGGATGATAATGTCGAGCAAATGATCCGCTTCTTGGTGGGCCGCTATTCCAGCCAATCTGATCTTCATGGCGCAGAGGCTGAAGCGCCGATTGATTACCCAGAACTTGGACTTTACCACCCAGATCTGCCGCGTAATGGCATCACCACCGATCTCGTTGATTTGCCTCAGCCAGAAAATCCGATTGCGACAGTCGGCCTGTTGATGATGCGCTCTTACATTTTGGCGTCTGACACCGCCCATTACGATGGCGTGATCCGTCAAATGCAGGCCGCAGGTTTGGCCGTGGTTCCCGCCTTTGCGGGTGGGTTGGATGGCCGTCCTGCAATTTCAGAGTATTTCACGAATGACCGCGTGGATGTGATGGTCTCGTTGACGGGCTTTAGCCTCATTGGTGGCCCCGCCTATAATGACAGCGCTGCGGCGGTTGAAGTGCTGCGCGACCTAGATCTGCCCTATATCGCGGCACATCCGATTGAATTTCAGACTTTGGGCCAATGGGCCGCATCAGGTGGCGGGCTTGGCCCAGTTGAAACCACGATGTTAGTCGCGCTGCCCGAGATTGATGGTGCGACAAATCCCACTGTGTTTGGTGGTCGTCATGGTGCGGAGGGCTGCCAAGGGTGCAGCCATATGTGCCAAGCTAGTGCCTGTCAAAAGGCGATGGCCCCGTGCCATGAGCGTATCGCGTCACTGGTTGAAAAAACCGCACGTCTGGCGGTTTTGCGGCGTAAGGCGAACCGCGACAAACGGATTTCGGTTGTTCTCTTTGGCTTTCCGCCCAATGCGGGCGCTGTGGGAACCGCGGCCTATCTCAGTGTCTTTGAAAGTCTCTACAATGCGCTTTCGACCCTGAAATCCGAAGGGTATCAGGTTGACCTGCCCGCCTCGGTTGATGATCTTCGCGAAGCGGTTCTTAAGGGCAACGCGGCGCAGTATGGGCAAGAGGCCAATGTGGCCGATATTGTTGACGCAGACACGATCCTCCGCAACACGCCCCCCTTGGCCGCGATTGAAGCGGCGTGGGGTCCGGCACCTGGTAAGGTGCAGTCAAATGGGCGCGGTGTGTTCATTTTAGGGGCCCATTTCGGCAATGTCTTTGTCGGCGTGCAGCCTACCTTTGGCTACGAAGGCGATCCAATGCGCCTGTTGTTTGAAACAGGTTTTGCGCCCACCCATGCTTTCGCGCAATTTTATCTTTGGTTGCGCAATACGTTTAAGACTGACGCGATTTTGCATTTTGGCATGCATGGTGCGCTTGAGTTTATGCCTGGAAAACAGGCGGGGCTTGGCGCGCGTGATTGGCCCGATCGTTTGATTGGCGAAGTGCCCAATATTTACCTTTACGCCTCAAATAACCCGTCCGAGGCAACTTTGGCCAAGCGGCGGTCTAATGCGGTTACAGTCACGCATTTGACCCCGCCTTTGGCTGCTTCGGGTCTTTATAAGGGCCTGTCAGAGTTAAAAGATAGCCTGTCGCGCTATCGCAGTCTTGCCCCTGATGCGCATGAGCGCGCTGACCTTGTGGCTCTGATTTCGATGCAGGCGGAAGCGGTCGATTTGGATGGCAGTGACCCCGATCATCTGTGGCTGACCCTGCTTGAAACGGAAACGGCGCTGATCCCAGACGGCTTGCATGTAATAGGTCGCCCCATGGGGGATGCTGAGCGGGCCGAACATTTGCGCGTGATGGCCGAAACAGACCCTGAAACACAGGCTCGGGTCGATCAATTGCTGCAAGAGGATCATGAATTGCCAGCGCTGATGCGCGCGTTATCGGCGCGCTATATCGCACCTGTTGCGGGTGGTGATCTTATCCGCAGCCCCGATGTTTTGCCAACGGGGCGCAATATCCACGCCTTTGATCCGTTCCGTATGCCCACCGCTTTTGCGATGCAGGACGGCGCAAAACAGGCCCAGCGTTTGCTGGATGCGGCGGGGGATTTGCCCCGTTCGGTTGCGATTGTTCTTTGGGGGTCTGACAACATTAAATCTGATGGTGGGCCGATTGCGCAGGCGATGGCGCTGATGGGCGCCATCCCCCGATTTGATGGATATGGGCGCCTCTGTGGGGCTGATTTGATCCCGCTTGCCGAACTGGGCCGTCCGCGCATTGACGTTGTGATGACGTTATCGGGCATCTTCCGCGATCTCCTTCCTTTGCAGACACGGATGTTGGCCGAAGCTGCCTACAAGGCCGCAACTGCGGATGAGCGTTGCGAAGAAAATTTCATCCGCGCCCATGCCCTCGATTATGCGCACAAAATGGGGTGCGATATCGAAGACGCCGCCTTGCGCGTGTTCTCGAATGCTGAAGGTGCCTATGGGTCGAATGTTAACGCATTGGTCGATAGTGGTGCATGGGGCGAAGAGGATGAACTGGCCGATGCTTACGAGGCACGCAAAAGTTTTGCCTATGGCCGCGATGGGAAGGCCAGGAAAAACGCAAGCCTCCTTCAGGCTGCTTTGGGCGATGTTGATTTGGCCTATCAGAACCTTGAATCGGTCGAATTGGGTGTCACCACGGTTGATCACTATTTCGACACGTTGGGCGGCATTTCGCGTGCGGTAAAACGCGCAAAAGGCAGCGATGCGCCCGTGTTCATCGGCGATCAAACCCGCGGTGCAGGGATAGTGCGCAGCCTGCAAGACCAAGTGGCGCTTGAGACGCGGTCGCGCAGTCTGAACCCAAAATGGTTCGAAGGGATGCTGAAACATGGCCATGAAGGCGTGCGCCAGATTGAAGCGCAAGTGACCAACACGCTTGGGTGGTCGGCCACCACAGGACAGGTTGAACCTTGGGTGTATCAACGCCTGTCCGAAACTTTTGTCTTAGATGAAGAGATGCGGCGGCGTTTGTCGGCGCTGAACCCACAGGCTTCTGTGCGAATGGCAAACCGCCTTCTTGAGGCGTTCGAGCGCAATTACTGGCAGCCCGATGATGAAACTTTGGCCGCGCTTCAGGCTAGTGCTGATGAGTTGGAAGACCGACTTGAAGGCCTGGATGTTGCAGCGGAATAGGAGAGACCGCGATGCTTGACCATAAAAATCCCCCAGCCGCCCGCGCGAACGCTCGAGAGGCAGAAGGACTGGCCAAGCGGGGCTTGGCCACCCCCCCAATTTTGCGCAAGGGAGAGGATGGGGATGGGTCGGTGCAGGTGCATCAAGATGCAAGCCTGAAAATTGAAGGCGCGCAGGTATTTGCTGTTTATGGCAAGGGTGGGATTGGCAAATCGACAACCTCCTCAAACCTATCTGCCGCGTTCAGCAAATTGGGCAAGCGCGTTTTACAGATTGGCTGTGATCCGAAACATGACAGCACATTTACCCTGACGGGGCATTTGCAGCCGACTGTGATTGATATCTTGAAAGATGTCGATTTCCATGCCGAAGAGCTGCGCCCTGAGGATTTCGTGACCACGGGTTACAATGGCGTGATGTGTGTCGAAGCGGGTGGCCCACCCGCAGGCACAGGCTGCGGCGGCTATGTCGTGGGCCAAACAGTGAAACTGCTGAAGCAGCACCACATGCTAGACGACACCGATGTCGTCTTGTTTGACGTTCTGGGCGATGTCGTCTGTGGCGGTTTTGCGGCTCCTTTGCAGCACGCAGATCGTGCCTTGATCGTCACAGCGAATGATTTCGACAGCATCTATGCGATGAACCGCATCATTGCGGCAGTGCAGGCCAAATCTAAAAATTACAACGTCCGACTTGCGGGCTGTGTTGCGAACCGCTCGCGTGATACGGATGAGGTGGATCGTTACTGTGCAGAGGTGGGGTTCCGCCGCATTGGCCATATGCCTGATGTGGATGCTATTCGTCGCTCACGCCTCAAGAAAAAGACATTGTTTGAGATGCCCGATGACGAGGATATCGTGCAATGCCGCGCAGAATATATCCGTTTGGCCGAAACGCTTTGGGCTGGCACAGAACCACTTGCGCCTGAACCTTTAGAGGATCGGCGCATCTTTGAATTGCTAGGGTTTGATTGATGGTCGCAACGCCGACATATGGCGCGACCCGCGCTCGTGTTGAAGAATATTTCGACAGAACCGCCACCAAAACATGGGAGCGGCTGACCTCGGACGCGCCTGTCTCGCGCGTGCGCCAAACCGTGCGCGAAGGGCGCGATCAGATGCGCGCGATTATGCTTGGGGAATTACCTGAGGATTTGATGGGATTGCGCATTTTAGATGCGGGCTGTGGTGCTGGTCAGATGACCGCTGAACTGGCGGCGCGTGGCGCAAATGTAGTCGCGATTGATATCTCGCCCTCTTTGGTCGAGATCGCGAAAAAGCGCCTTCCAAAAACTTTGCAATCCCAAGTCGAGTTTTGCGCAGGCGATATGCTGTCTCCTGATTTGGGCAGCTTTGATCATGTGATCGCGATGGACTCGATGATCTATTACGAGGCCCCAGATTTGGGCCGCGCCTTGGCCCAGCTTTGTCCGCGTGTCTCTGGCAAGGTGGTATTTACCGTAGCGCCGCGCACAGCGTTTTTGATGGCGTTTTGGAGTTTGGGAAAATTGTTCCCGCGCTCGGATCGCTCGCCTGTGATGATCCCGCATACGGCAAAATATCTGCAACATCATGCGTCACAAACAGGCGCAATAGGCACAATTGCAGAGGTCGCTCGGGTCTCGCATGGGTTTTATATCTCCTCTTGTTTGGAGTATGTGAAATGAGCGCCTTGCCTCGCATCTCCACCAAATTCTTGCCCTTTGCGGATGCCGCAAGTGACGCGCTGCCCTTGGCGCAATTGCTGCGCTTGTCCCTTTTCCAAATCTCGGTTGGGATGGCAGGTGTGATGCTCTTGGGCACGCTGAACCGCGTGATGATCGTAGAGCTTTCATTGCCCGCAACATTGGTGGCGATTATGGTCGCCTTGCCCGTGTTGATCGCGCCGTTTCGTGCCTTTTTGGGTCATAAATCGGATCACCACCGCAGCGCGCTGGGGTGGAAGCGGATACCTTATTTATGGTTTGGCACGCTGTGGCAGTTTGGCGGTCTCGCGATCATGCCCGCAAGCCTATTGGTTTTGGGCGGTGACGTTGTTCACGAGGTGCCCTTTGCAGGCGAGGTTCTCGCGGGGCTTGCCTTTGTCATGACGGGTTTGGGGATGCATATGACCCAAACCGCAGGGCTTGCTTTAGCCGCAGATCGCGCGACCGAGGACACACGGCCACGGGTCGTGGCGCTGCTCTATGTGATGTATTTGGTGGGCATGGCGGTTTCTGCCCTCGTGATTGGTTGGCTGCTGCGCGATTTCTCGGGCTTGACCCTGATCCGTGTCGTGCAAGGCGCGGCTGTCGCGACCTTGGTGCTGAATATTATTGCTCTTTGGAAGCAGGAAAAAGTTCGTCCGATGACTAAGGCCGAGCGGGAAGGGCCTGCGCCAAGTTTTGGCGATGCATGGCGCGATTTTGCGCGCGGGGGTCCTGCGGGCAGGCTTTTGGTTGTCGTCTTCCTTGGCACTATGGCCTTCAACATGCAGGATGTCTTGCTCGAGCCTTATGGCGGCGAAATCCTTGGGTTGAGTGTATCGAAAACAACGCTTTTGACCGCGACATGGTCAGCGGGGGCCTTGGTCGGTTTTGCGCTGGCCGCGCGCTGGCTGTCAGACGGCATCAACCCCTATCGGATGGGCGCGCGCGGGATTTTGGCGGGGCTTGCCGCGTTTTCTGCCGTGATTTTTGCAAATCCGATGGCGTCTGAATTTATGTTTTTCTTAGGCGCTTGCCTCATTGGTTTTGGCGGCGGCTTGTTTTCGGTTTCAACACTGACTGCCGCAATGACCATGCCCGCTGAGGGCAGCGCGGGCCGTGGCTTGGCTCTTGGCGCATGGGGTGCAGCGCAGGCAACGGCCGCAGGTCTGTCCATAGCAATCGGGGGTGGCCTGCGTGACACGATTAACCAGATCGCCATCTCCGGCGGCTTGGGCGAGGCGTTGAACAGCCCCGCCACGGGCTATTCGGTCGTCTATCATTTTGAAATTTTGCTTCTGTTTTTTACTCTTGTCGCTTTGGGCCCGCTTGTGCGGACGCAAAGCACATACTCGCGCGGGGAGGCCGGCAAGATCGGGCTCGCCGACCTGCCCACGTAACCGCCGAACCTAGGAGGATAAAATCCATGGAAAATGCATTTTTCGGCAATTTTGATCTGGCCAGCCTGTCTATTTGGCTGTTTTGGATCTTCTTCGCCCTACTGATTTACTATCTGCAAACTGAAAATATGCGGGAAGGTTATCCGCTGGAAAATGACGATGGCAGCGTTGCCGCCAATCAGGGGCCTTTTCCTTTGCCAAAGGAAAAGACGTTCAAACTGATGCATGGCCGCGGTGAGATTACTGTTCCAGGCAAGGATGTGCAAGCGCGTGACAGTCTGGCCCTGCGTCAGACCAATGTTGCGAATGGCTATCCGTTTGAGCCCACTGGTGATCCAATGGTTGATGGTGTTGGCCCCGCAAGCTGGGCTAAGCGCCGTGACCTGCCCGAATTGGACGGCCATGGTCATCCGAAAATTGTCCCTATGGGGCAGATGGACGATTACCGCGTTTCAGCGGGTCGTGATCCGCGTGGCCTCACGGTTATCGCGGGGGATGGCGCTGCAGCAGGCACTGTGACCGATATGTGGGTCGATGCGCCCGAGCAATTGGTGCGCTATCTTGAGGTTGAAGTTGCTGATGGAACTGCCCGCTTGGTTCCGATCCAGATGGCTAAGATCAAATCTGACCGAGTTATCGTCAATTCGATCTTTGCAGAGCATTTCACCAAAGTTCCTGTCACCAAGTCACCCAATCAAGTTACCTTGCTTGAGGAAGATAAAATTTCAGGCTTCTACGGTGGCGGCACGCTCTACGCCTCCCAAGAGCGGACAGACCCGCTTTTGTAATTTCTTACCACCTCTAAAGGAGGACGACCCATGCCACATGACGACTTTCAGACCGAGCCTGTTCGTGGTTTGCCCGAAAAGCCCCCTGCTGGAGAAGAAATTCTTTGGCAGGGCGCACCCCATTGGTTTGCTTTGGCGAAAGATGCGCTGAGTTTCTGGTGGGTCGTTGGATATTTCCTATTCCTATTCGCTTGGCGCACCACATCTGGGGCTGCCGTCACCTCATGGGCCGACAGTGCGATTGCTGCATCCTTCTTTCTGGTGCTTGGCGCGATTGTGGCGGTTTTGCTTTTGGGCGTGGCTTATGTCCAAGCCAAAGCAACGGTTTACACCATCACAAATCGCCGTGTTGCGATGCGGATTGGTGCAGCATTGACGATGACGCTGAACCTGCCTTACCGTCAGGTGGCCAATGCAAATTTGGGGCTGCGCAGGGATGGGACTGGCACGATTGCCTTGGAACTGATGCCATCCAATGTGCGGTTGTCCTATTTGAACACATGGCCCCATGTGCGGCCATGGGTGATGAAAAACACCCAACCTGCGTTGCGTTGCATTCCTGATGCGCAAAACGTCGCTGCGATCCTGTCTGAGGCGGCAGAAACCGTGGTCAGCCAACCCGTTGTCAAACGTGATCCTGCGCCAAGTGGCGCGGTTGCGGCAGAATAAGGGGGATCTGATTATGGCAATGAGCCCTGAAGACAGACTGGTCGAACGTGACCGCGAAATGGTGCCCAAGGTTCTGGTGCGCGCAATGTTTGTGTTGTGCATGAGCGTTCTTGTCATCGTGACCTATGCCAAGCTGACAGATCGCCAGCTTGCGGCAATGCCCCCATCCGCCGATGAACTGCCCGTTGTCGAAGAGCGGCTGATTCAGATTTTCGGCTCTATGGATGGATCAGCACGCGTGATGGATGCCGAAGGCAATGTGATTGTCACCTTCAGCAAAGAGGAAGGTGGCTTTGTTGCGGGGATTTATCGCGTGCTTGAACGCCGCCGCGGTGCTGTTGGCGCAGCCGGCAGCGATCCAATCCGTTTGGTTAAGATGGCCGATGGCCGCCTCGCCCTACGCGATGATCTGACGGATTTCCGTACTGAGCTTTATGGCTTTGGCGCGGATAACGAGCGGGTTTTTGCCCGCATCATGGAGGAATGACCCATGGGATGGATGACCAGAAAGACCGAAACGGCCCCTTGCGAGGTTGAGGTAAGCCACAAATTCGAAAGCCTGCACGCGCATGTGAAATTCCTAAACGGCGCAACCATTAACCCTGGTGACGAGGTGAAGGTGCATGGCGCGCCGGTGATGGCGCCTTATGGCGAAGTGGTGTGCGAAACTCGCACCGCCACCATCACCCGCGCCAGCAAAATCGAGCAGCTATGGACAAAAATGACAGGTGATTTCGAGTTCATGGAGCTGTGCGAGTTTAGTTTCTCAGAGGAGGTTTCACTATGAATGTCCAAACAAAACATTCCGCAGATGCGACCACCGTTGAAGACGCTTTGGCGGCGCGCAATTATGAACAAGCTGTGGTTGACAGCGGAAGCGCAACTGCGCTTGCGATGCAAAACACTCTTTTGACCCCGCGGTTTTACACAACCAATTTTGACGAATTGGATGCGATTGATGTTTCATCAGTGCGCAGCGATTGGGATCAGTTGATTGATCAAATGAAATCCGACCCCAACAAGGGCCATTTCAAGAAAAACGAAGATTGGGATCACATCGACTGGGATGGGATGGAGCCAAAGTTGAAAAAGGAATTCATTGACTTCCTTGTTTCCTCCTGCACGGCCGAATTCTCGGGCTGTGTTCTCTACAAGGAAATGAAACGGCGCGGAAGCAATGAGGATATAACCACATTGTTTCAGCTGATGGCCCGTGATGAAGCCCGCCATGCAGGTTTTATCAATGACGCGCTGCGTGAAGCTGGGATTGCGGTGAATTTGGGCTTTCTCACACAAGCTAAGAAATACACCTATTTCCAGCCGAAATTCATCTATTATGCCACATATCTGTCAGAAAAGATCGGATATGCGCGTTATATCACCATTTTCCGCCATCTTGAGGCGCATCCTGAACATCGGTTCCATCCGATTTTCAAATGGTTCAAAGAATGGTGCAATGATGAGTTTAGCCATGGCGAGGCATTCGCGCTGTTGATGAAGACTGATCCCAAGCTGACACGTGGCGTGAATGTTTTGTGGATCAAATTCTTCCTCACTGCCGTTTTCGCAACGATGTATGTGCGCGACCACCAACGCCCCGCTTTTCACGAGGCTTTGGGTGTTGATACCGATTGGTATGGCCACGAAGTTTTCCGCAAGACTAGTGATATCTCAAAGCAGATTTTCCCAATCACTTTGGATATTGATCATCCCCGTTGGCAGAAAGGTCTTACGGCCTTGCAAGCCGCCAACGCGGATTTGGCCGACGCCAAGGCGCATGGCAAATTCTTCAAGCGGATTGGCGCCAGCATTCGTGCGGGTCTGGCCTTTGTGAACCTGTACACGATCCCTGCGCAATCTCATGCCGTGCCTGTCAGCACGCGAATGGAGCCTGTCTATTGATTGCGGCTGCGCTGCATAACCCTTGGGTGGCGGCATTGGTCGCATTGTTCCTCTGGTGGTTTTCCACAGGGGCAATCCTGTTGGTTGTGCGGCGTGCAGATCGGGCAGGTCATCAGGCCCGAATTTGGGCCGTTTTGATGAACCTGCCTTTTTTGATCTTGGGCGCAGTCGGGTTTTTAGAGTCCCGCTATGACGAGAGCCTTGCAGGTGTTTATGTTGCCTTCCTATCGGCCATCGCGCTTTGGGGGTGGATTGAGCTTGCCTTTTTGACGGGTGTGATCACGGGCCCCAATCGCAACCGCTTGAGGGATGGGGTTCCTGAATGGGAACGCTTTATTCGCGCATGGGGCACCATTGCCTATCATGAGCTTCTCTTGGTGTTCATGATGGTAACGATGATCCTGTTTAGCCTTGATGCGGCGAACCCGTTTGGGATGTGGACATTCGCAATCCTTTTTTTCGCGCGGATCAGCGCCAAGATGAACCTTTATCTTGGGGTACGAAAAATCAATGTGGAATTCATTCCTGAACCCCTGAACCATTTGCCAAGTCACTTTCGCACCGCGCGGATGAATTGGCTGTTTCCGCTCTCGATCACAGGCCTCAGCTTTGCCGCTGCCTGTTGGATGGAGCGGATTTGGAGCGCGCAAACCATGTCGCAAGAGATTGGTTTCGCTTTATTGGCAGCCCTGACCATGCTCGCTTTGTTAGAGCATTGGTTCATGGTTCTGCCCCTTCCTGATGAACGGCTGTGGCGGTGGATGCTTCCGTCCCGCCAAAGTAATGGCCAAGACGGCCCCCAGATCGTCATTTTGCAGAATGAGGACGTGTGATGAATTTTGACAAACTTTTTCAGAGCCAGTTGGACACCCTGAAACAAGAGGGCAATTATCGCATCTTCGCAGAATTGCAGCGCAAATGTGGAGATTTCCCCCGCGTCCAAAATCACGGCGAAGGTCAAGAAGAAGTCACTGTTTGGTGCTCGAATGACTATTTGGGCATGGGCCAGCACCCCGATGTGATCAAGGCAATGATCGACACAGTCGAGGCCTGCGGCACAGGTGCAGGCGGCACGCGCAATATCTCGGGCAATGCCTATCATCACAAATTGCTCGAGGCGGAATTGGCCGACCTGCACGGTAAGGAAGCGGCCCTTCTGTTCACTTCGGGCTATGTTTCAAATTGGGCCGCCCTGTCGACTTTGGGCAGCCGCCTTCCGAATGCGGTGATTTTGTCGGATGCGTTGAACCACGCCTCGATGATTGAGGGCATCCGTCATGCCCGATGCGACAAGCGGGTTTGGAAGCACAACGATGTTGCTGATTTGGATCGGCAATTGGCAGAATTGCCCGCCAATGCGACCAAGATTGTCGCGTTTGAGTCGGTTTATTCGATGGATGGCGACATTGCGCCGATCCGCGAGATCGTTGAAGTGGCGGAAAAGCATGGCGCGATGACCTATATTGACGAGGTTCACGCGGTCGGCATGTATGGCCCGCGCGGCGGCGGTGTGGCTGAGCGCGAAGGGTTGATGGATCGCATCACCCTGATCGAGGGCACACTTGGCAAGGCCTATGGCGTGGTCGGTGGCTATATCACGGGCAGCCATGCATTGGTGGATTTCATCCGCAGTTTTGCCAGCGGGTTTATCTTTACAACGGCGCTGCCCCCTGCAGTTGCGGCTGCCGCGCGCACCTCGATTCATCATCTTAAAAACTCAAGCTATGAGCGCGACATGCAGCAACGCCAAGTTGCCCGTTTGCGCGCCCGTCTTGATGCTGAAGGGATCCCGCATGTCAACAATGCCAGCCACATCATCCCTGTGATGGTGAAAGATCCCGTGAAATGCAAAATGCTGTCAGATATTTTGATGGAACAATTCGGCATTTATGTGCAGCCGATCAATTACCCCACAGTTCCCAAAGGCACCGAGCGCCTGCGCTTTACTCCTGGCCCTTTGCACACGGATGAGGACATCGAATATCTTGTGCTGGCTCTGAAAACACTCTGGAAACAATGCGCTGTTTCGCATGCAGTCGCGTAGATGTGACAAGTTTTCTGTAAATTGCCCTTGGAGCTGCTTGAAAAAGGGCTAGGTTGCTGAGCGGTTACCTTTAACCGAGGGAGAGAGAACAATGAAAAAATCTGCAATCATCGCAACAGTTGCAGGACTATGCGCTGCAACTTCCGCCTTCGCGGATGGCCATGGCGCATCGGGTGATGCGGCTGCAGGTGAGCGTGTCTTCAATCAATGTGTCGCGTGCCACGTGGTGGTAAACGATGCAGGTGAAACTCTGGCAGGCCGCAATGGCCGCACAGGCCCAAATCTTTACGGCGTTGCAGGTCGTCCTGTGGCATCGATCGAAGATTTCCGTTATTCTCCATCTATCACCGCGGCAGGTGAAGCAGGGGTTGTTTGGACGGAAGAGGCGTTTGTGGCCTATGTGCAAGACCCGACCGCCTATCTGCGAGAAGCAACCGGTGACAACCGAGCGCGCAGTGCTATGGCGTTCCGTGTCCGTGGCGAAGAAGACGCGAAAAACGTCTATGCATATATCGCAAGCCTTGCGGCGCAGTAACCGCATGGTTTTGTGATGGCATTGAAAAGGGCAGACATTGATCTGCCCTTTTTCATGTCTTGTGGAGCGATTGGACGAAGTCGAAAATCGCAGCAACCGCCTCGGCGGGATGAGATTCAGGCAAAAGATGCCCTGCATCTGAAATCACTTTTAAGGCGCCTTGCGCCACCATCCCCTCGGCGCGCTGAGCGACCTCTAGTGCAACTGCTTGATCCTTTGCGCCATGCAAGAACAGGATCGGCACAGTGATCTGGGGCAGGCTGCGGTGTAGCACTTCTAAATCCCACTGTGCCATCATTGCTAAAGTTGCCTCGATATGCGCGCGTCTGCGCATCAATTCGCGATAATGGCCCAAGGTTTCTGCGTCAGGTTCTGAGCCTGTCGTTTGCAAAATCGCAATCAGCCTGCGGTCACTCATCCCTGAGCCTAAGAAAAGCCCGGTAAGCGGGTTCAGGGCCATCATTTTTGCCATGATCGGAAAGAGCCAACCCGCAGCGCCAGAGAAATTCTCAAGCGCCCCGTTGATGGCCACGACCCCTTGCGCGGCATCAGGCGCAAGCAGCATCAGCTGCAAGGCAATCGCGGCCCCCGCAGAATGGCCAATAATCACCTCGGGCGTGATACCTTGGCCCTGCAGCAGCCGCAAAACATCTTGTGCCATCAAAGATAGGGATGACCGACTGCGGGTGCCAGCACGGCTAAAGCCCTGACTTGGTAGATCAAAGGCAATGACGCGATGGGTTTGGGCCAAAAGTGGCATCATGGCCCGCCAAGAATGCGTAGATGCACCCGCGCCATGGATCAAAACCAGATCAGGGCCTGTGCCCATAATCTGCACATGCCACCGATGCGGATGGGATGCGATGATTTGGCTATGGGCGCGCCACGGCCAGTTGCTTGGAATATCCGCAAGCCCGCTCATGCGCTTGGCAATGCCGCCTCGACAGCGGCGTTTAGGGATTTGGCATCTGCGCGCGGAAGCGGCACATAGGCCGCGCCCATCACCTTGGCCAGATCGTCCAGCCCTCGCGTTGGGCGTTGCCCTGTGTCGATGACAATCGCGGGAACACCCCGCCCGCGCAGGGCCTTTGCCATATTCTGTGCATCTTCGCCCGCTTGCGCGCGATTTGCGCTGCCATCAAGACTGACATTTGCCCGCCCATCCGTCAGAACCGCGAGGGACGGCGTCATTCCCTTTCCACTTGTGAGAACCGCCAGATCAAGGGCAGATTTCAGCCCTGCGGCAAGCGGTGTGCCGCCCCCACCTGGTAGGTCTTGCAAGCGGCGCTTGGTCTGCACGAGGGATCGCGTGGGGTTCAGCAAAATATCCGCCCCTGCACCGCGAAACGCAACCAAGGCCACATGATCCCGCCGCGCATAGGCCTCTCCCAACATCAACTCAATCGCACCTTTGGCCTCGGCCATGCGGGACATCGCGCTAGAGCCAGACGCATCTACCACAAAGATAATCACCCGATCTGAACTTTGTTCAAACTGCTTTACGCGGATGTCAACTTTGCGGATATGCATGCCGCGTGGCTTAGGCGCTGTCGTCTGGGCGCGCAGCCCTTGCCATGGAGCGGCGGAGCGCAAGGTTGCTATTAAATCAATCCGCGCGCCGCCCCCCAATTCGCCACTGCGCGAGGCAACGGGGCGGCCGCGGTGATTGCCCTTCTTGCGGTTGCCCGTTCCTGAGCTGCCCTTGCTTTGCCGTGCGGCACGCTGTGCTGCCAATCGTGCCAAGAGATCGGGCGGAAGCATGGCCTTAGCCGCCTCGATCAACGCCTCGAAGGGGGGAAGATCCTCCCCCTCCGTCTGCGGATCTTCGGGGTCAGACGGGTTTTCTTGCGCCTCGGTTTCTTGTGGTTGTGGGGGTCGCGCTTGTTCAGGCGGGGCTGTTTCAGGGATTTGCGTGGCACGTGGGACAAGGGCCAATTCTACAGCCAGTTGCAAATCCGCCTGTTCGACCTGATCCGACCCCATCAAGGCCGCCGAATGGCGGGCAAGGCGCAGGGCATGCTGAACGGCGCGCAACGATGTGACGCCAAGCGCCTTAGCCACCAAGCAGAGATCACGATAGTCTTCAGGCGCATGTCGCACATGGGTTAGGCGCGCACGCGCCTCGGCCAAAGCTGTGCTGTCAAATTCCATTTCCTGCGCCGCGGATTGTGGAATGGCATCAAGCTGCAGATGCAGCCCGAGGCGATCACTGAGGCTATGCCCTAAACCCTCGCCTTCCTCGGCGGCTTCATCTAGGGCAATAATTGACAAGCCCGTCTCAGCGTCCAACGCCCCTGCCAATCGTGCCAAAAGCGCGGATTTGGCACGTTCGGCCATTGTCAGGATCACTGTGCCGCCCTTGCTGAGCAGTCCCTCTGTTTGAATTGGGTGCCCTGTTGCCAAGGTTGCGCTTAGGTCTAACCCGCCAAACAGGGCCTCATCACTGATATTTGGGTGAAGGCGCGGAAAAAAATCAGTGTCTAAAGCTATGTTCAGAGCCTGAATAATCCGATCCCGAACGGGGCCAACACGGGCCCGAAGCCAAATACCGCCAAGGGGTGCGGGGTCAATCGCAAACAGGGCGATGGCCAGATTGAAACTAGCCCATCTTTCCTGTGCTGTTGTCATGGCAGCACAGCCTCAACTGTGCGCATCACGCGGGTGGTGGAGCCTGCCTCATCTAACGGGTCGCGGCGCAAGCGGTGTGACAGCGCCATGGGTGCAACAGCCCGTAAATGGGCGCGTGTGATTTCGGATGCCCCCTCGAACGCGGCTTGCGCGCGGGCGGCGCGCAACAGGGTTAATTCGCCGCGCAACCCGTCTGACCCAAGCTCAAGGCAAAGGGCGGCGCAATCTTTCAAGATCGCATCGTTCGTGCGGATTTTTGACAGGCGTTTGCGTGCGGCAATGATGGATTTGCGGATAGCCTCATCCGATTTGGCCCACGATTTCACAAATTTGGCACGATCTTGATCAAAGGCATCGCGCCGCTTGATGACCTCAATGCGTGTGTCGATATCCTTCGGACTTTTCACTTCAACTGAAAGGCCGAAACGATCCAAAAGTTGGGGCCGCAATTCGCCTTCTTCTGGGTTGCCCGAACCCACCAAAACAAATCGCGCAGGGTGGCGGATTGAAAGACCCTCCCGCTCGACCAGATTTTCGCCAGACTGCGCCACATCCAACAAAAGATCGACCAAGTGATCTTCGAGTAGGTTGACCTCGTCAATATAGAGATAGCCGCGATTGGCTCGCGCAAGAAGCCCTGCTTCAAAGGCCTTTTCACCTTTGGCAAGGGCTTTTTCGATGTCCAAGGCACCCACCACGCGATCCTCTGTTGCCCCAAGCGGCAGGTCGACCACGGGTGTGGGTTTTTCGACCACATTACGATCCGCAACATTGGCCCAATCCGGTATGTCCGCTTCGGCGGCAGAATTCACAGGGCACCCTTTTATCGCCGTAATCGGTGGCAGCAAAGCGACCAAGCCCCGCACGGCGGTTGATTTCCCCGTGCCGCGATCTCCGAAAACCAAAACGCCGCCAATGCCCGCATCAATAGCGGTCAAAAGCATGGCTTGTTTCATCGCATCTTGGCCTACGATGGCAGAAAAAGGAAAAGCGTGGCTCATATAACGGGTCTTTCATAGGTCGAGATACGAGATTGCAGCGGACAGCCCCCCTCCCACGTGCCCTCGATATTTTTAAGGGCAAAGCGGGCGTAGAGTTCTTCTTTGAACCATGCGCCATCGCGCACGGCTTTTATGGCGCGCGCATGCGGGCCGTCATGGCGCGCGAATTGCGCCATGGTTTGCGTGTCTGGCCAAATTGAAAACGTAACTTGATGCAGGAGAGGCACTTCGCCAACGCCGATCTTGAATAGAACGTTGGGATCATCGCCAATGACCTGCGAAATATCAGGGACGCGCCGCCAAAAGCGCAGCGCATTTAAGGGTTTTACCGTGGCGCGGGTCAGCGCCGCAATCGGGCCGTTTGTTGGCTCAGCATCGGTTACAAACGGCGCTTGCCCATCCCATTCCCCCCGCGCCGTGCTGGGGGTGAGATACAGGGTGCAATCTTCGACTGCATATGCGCGATAGCGGCGGAAGGTTGGACTTTTTGCAATCTGAGATTGTGCGGTCACATGGTCGGGCCAAGTGGCAAGAATGGCATAAACCGAAACATTTGGAATGGGTGTAAATCCCTCACCCGTGCCTGAGCCAAGCAATTTGAAAAAACCGATCCCTGCCTCACGGCGCAAGGCGAATCGTGCCGTTGCCATTTGGGCAAAGGCCCAGACTCGCGCGGAGACGGTTCCAAATCGAAATAGGCTTAGCGTTACAGATTGCATAGTCGATCTTTTTATCTGTCAATTAATAGTGACAGATTTAGCCAATAAAGGAAAGAGAACAATATATTTCAATTATTTCTTTGTTTTATTGACATGCATGCGTCGCGACCAGCTTTAGCAGCGAATTCGTGTTGTAAATTAAACTAGACAGTTTACGATAGGGCCTATGATGGATGACCACCGAGTGCATAGTGACCCTCGATCAGGCTTTCCCCCAAATGCGGGCGATGCCCGCCCCCATGCAATAGTGATTGGTGCGGGCTTGGGGGGATTGGCCTCGGCCATGCGGTTAGGGGCGAAGGGCTATCGCGTCACGGTCATTGATAAATTGGATATGGCGGGCGGGCGTGGCTCTGCGCTCTACCAGAACGGGCATCGCTTTGACCTCGGCCCGACTATTGTCACCGTGCCTCAAGTGTTTCGGGAATTATGGGCGGTTTGCGGGCGGGATTTCGATCAGGATGTTGATCTGCGTCCGATTGAGCCATTTTACGAAATCCGTTGGCCAGACGGTTCACATTTCACCGCCAGCCAAAACACCGATGCGATGCGCGCCGAAGTGGCGCGCCTCTCGCCGCAAGATGCAAAGGGCTATGAGCGGTTCCTGCAAGACAGTGCAGCGCGCTATTGGTTTGGGTTTGAAGATCTCGGTCGCCGCTCCATGCACAAGCTTTGGGATTTGATTAAGGTTTTGCCAAAATTTGGCATGCTTCGCGCGGATCGCTCTGTTTATGCTCATGCGGCAAAGCGGTTTAAGGATGAACGACTGCGGATGGCGTTTAGTTTTCATCCGCTCTTTATCGGGGGGGATCCGTTTAACGTGACCTCGATGTATATCTTGGTCAGCCATCTCGAAAAAGAATTCGGTGTCCATTATGCAATGGGCGGTGTGGCCGCGATTGCCAAGGCCATGGCCCGCGTTGTTCAGGATCAAGGCGGCGCGCTTCGCTTTCATCACGTTGTGGATGAAATCACCTTTCACGATAACCGCGCCACAGGTGTGCGCCTTGCCACGGGCAAGGTTGTTGCGGCGGATATTGTCGTCTCAAACGCGGATGCGGGTCATACCTATAAGCATTTGATGCGCAATCGCCCCCGCCGCCGTTGGACGGATGGCAAATTAACCCGCGCGCGTTGGTCGATGGGTCTTTTTGTTTGGTATTTCGGCACACGTGGCACGCGCAACAAATGGGCGGATGTGGGTCATCATACGATCCTCAACGGCGCGCGGTATCGTGGTTTGGTCAAAGATATCTTTATCAAAGGCAAACTTAGCGAAGATATGAGCCTTTATGTTCATCGCCCCTCGGTGACTGACCCAAGCTGTGCGCCCGAGGGGGATGATACGTTCTACGCCCTTTCACCTGTGCCGCATCTGGGGTTTGATGATCCCGTGGATTGGGCCAAGATGGGCGAAGCCTATCGCCAAAAGGTGCAGCAGGTTTTGGAAGATCAACTTTTGCCTGACTTGGGCGCGCATGTTTCTGCTTCCGAGGTGCTGACCCCCGCAGATTTTGAAAGTCGCTATCTTTCCCCCAACGGGTCTGGATTCTCAATCGAGCCACGTATCCTGCAAAGTGCCTATTTCCGCCCCCATAACGTGTCGGAGGAGGCGAAAGGTCTCTATCTGGTTGGGGCAGGCACGCATCCTGGGGCGGGTTTGCCTGGGGTAATTTCATCGGCTGAAGTGTTGGCAAAACTGGTGCCAGATGCGGTCTCCGTCTCATCTGGCCATGAGATAAAGATGGCGGCAGAATGATTGAAGATCGGGATCTTGCCTATTGCCGCGCGGCAATTGCCGAAGGTTCACATTCCTTCGATATTGCATCGCGCATCTTGCCGCGCACTGTGCGCGATCCGGCGCTGGCGCTTTATGCCTTCTGTCGCATTTCCGATGATGCGGTGGATTTCAGCCAAAACAAGGCACATGCCGTGCTTGATCTTAGTGATCGGCTGGATCGTATCTATCGCGGGCAACCTGTGGACTGTCCCGCTGATCGCGCCTTCGCCGCTGTAGTGCAGGATTTCGAAATGCCCCGCGCCTTGCCCGAAGCCCTGCTAGAAGGTCTTGCATGGGATGCGACCGAACGGCGCTATGACACCCTATCAGATTTGCGTGGTTACTCTGCACGGGTTGCTTCCGCTGTCGGGGCGATGATGTGCGTGTTGATGGGGGTGCGTTCGGGCGATGCTTTGGCGCGCGCCTGTGATCTGGGCGTGGCCATGCAATTAACCAATATCGCCCGCGATGTGGGCGAAGATGCCCGCGCAGGGCGCGTTTATTTGCCCCTAGATTGGCTTGAGGAAGAAGGTTTTAACCTTGATCGCTTTCTCTCTGATCCGCGCATTTCGCCTGCGCTTCGGCGCATCAATCGCAGGCTCTTGGCCGAGGCGCGCAGGCTGTATGAACGGTCCGAGGCGGGTGTGTCGCAATTACCCTTGATCAGCCGTGCGGGGATTCTCGCTGCGCGCCATTGCTATGATGCAATTGGCGCTGCTGTGGCGCGGCGTGGGTATGATGGTGTCACGCAACGCGCCTTCACAACGGCGCGACAAAAATTTGGGTTGCTCAGCTATTCTGCGATTCAGGCTACAATCATCACCTTGGCTCCGCGTAGCCCAATGCTTTATGCGCCACCTTTGGAAGAAACCCGCTTTTTGGTCGATGCGGCAGCCAAGCGGCAACCAGATCGTACAGGATGGAGTGATCAGGTCATATCTGTTCTGGCGCAATTAGAGGCGCAAGATCGCGGGCGTATACTGGAAGCGAACCCATAACGCGCTAACTGCTCCATCATGGATTGGTCGGTTTTCATAATATTTTTTGCCGCTTGTGCTGCTGCTGCGGCCACGGGGTCGATGTTTCCTCCGGGCGCGTGGTATCGCGATTTGAGCAAGCCGTTTTTCACGCCGCCGAATTGGCTTTTTCCCGTTGCTTGGACAGTTTTATATATCGCCTCCGCTTATGCAGCGGCGCGCGTGGCCTTGGTCGCAGAAAATGGCCATGCGATGGGATTTTGGGCGCTGCAAATTGCGCTCAACACCTTGTGGAGCCCCGTTTTCTTTGGGTTGCGCCGCATTCGTGCGGGCATGGTCATCCTTAGCGCGCTTTGGGTTGCGGTTTGTGGCACAATGCTGAGTTTTTGGACGCTTGACCCTCTGGCAGGTGCGTTGATTGTGCCGTATCTGCTGTGGGTCACCATTGCAGGGGCTTTGAATTTTGAGGTTTGGCGGTTGAATCCAGAGGTTGCCAAAGGATTGGTATAAAAAACGCGCCCCGCGGAGCGCGCTTTTTTGTAATCTTCAGAATAGCTTAGCTGAGTTTACGCTCAACTTCTTCACGTTCGAAAATCTCGATGACATCGCCTTTGCGGATGTCATCGTAATTCTCAAAGGCCATGCCGCATTCCTGACCCGATTGCACTTCTTTGACTTCGTCTTTGAAGCGCTTGAGCGTTTTCAGCGTGCCTTCGTGGATCACGACATCATCGCGCAACAGGCGCACACCCGCCGAGCGGCGCGCGACACCTTCGGTGATCAGACAGCCCGCAACCGAGCCAACACCAGATACGCGGAACACCTCTTTGATCTGGGCGTAGCCAATGAAGTTTTCGCGAATTTCAGCACCAAGCAGACCTGAAGCTGCGGCCTTCACGTCATCTACAAGGTCATAGATCACGCTGTAATAGCGGATTTCTACACCCTTTTGGTTGGCTGAATTGCGCGCAGGGGCATTGGCACGGACGTTAAAGCCCATGACAGGCGCACCCGAGGCCTCGGCCAAGCCTATATCGGATTCTGTGATCGCGCCCACCCCGTAATGCAGGACGCGCACACGCACTTCTTCATTACCGATTTTTTCCATCGCTTGAACGATGGCTTCGGCCGAACCTTGAACGTCGGCTTTGACCACGATGGGCAATTCTTTGACATTTTCATCTGCCTTGGCCTTCGCCAAAAGCTGATCCAAGGTTGTCGCAGCACCTGCTGCGGCACGTTTATCTTTGGCAACTTGGATACGGTAATCCGCAATCTCGCGTGCCTGTGCTTCGGTTTGCACCACGTTCAAAACGTCACCCGCTTCGGGTGCGCCGTTCAGGCCCAGAACCTCAACAGGGACGGATGGCCCTGCTTCTTTAACGCGCTCGCCCTGATCGTTGATCAGCGCGCGGACTTTACCCCATTGCTCGCCCACAACGAAGATATCGCCTTGTTTCAGCGTGCCGCGTTGCACCAGAACAGTCGCAACAGGGCCACGACCCACATCCAATTGCGCCTCGATGACGGCACCTCCGGCTGCGCGGTCAGGGTTGGCCTTCAGGTCAAGCAGTTCAGCTTGAAGCGCGATGGATTCAAGCAATTTATCCAAACCTTGGCCAGTGGCGGCGGAGACTTCGACATCCTGCACCTCGCCTGACATCTTCTCAACGATCACCTCATGCTGAAGCAAATCGGTGCGCACCTTGTCAGGGTTGGCAGCGGGTTTGTCGATTTTGTTAATCGCCACGATCATCGGCACTTTGGCCGCTTTGGCGTGGTTAATCGCTTCGATTGTCTGCGGCATGACCGCGTCATCAGCGGCAACAACAAGAACCACGATATCAGTGACATTCGCCCCACGTGCCCGCATGGAGGTAAAGGCCGCGTGACCTGGCGTATCAAGGAAGGTCAAAAGCGCGCCGCTTTCGGCGCGCACCTGATAGGCCCCAATATGCTGCGTGATTCCACCTGCTTCGCCAGAGACAACATTGGCTTTGCGAATGCGGTCAAGCAGCGAGGTCTTACCGTGGTCAACATGGCCCATGATGGTGATTACGGGTGGCCGTGGTTGCAGCTCGGATGGGCTGTCTTCCTCAAACTTGATCACATCCTCCACATCAGCATCAGACACACGCTGCACGCGGTGACCGAATTCACTGACGATCAATTCTGCTGTATCGGCATCGATGGATTGGTTCTGCGTGACCATCATGCCCATTTGCATCAGCGATTTGACCACATCGGCTACACGCTCGGCCATGCGGTTGGCCAATTCGGAAACAACGATGGTTTCTGGAATTTGCACATCGCGGACTATTTTTTCGCGGTCACCTTGGGATGCCAAGGCCTTTAGGCGTTGACGCTCTTGTTTGCGCTTCATGGCAGCAAGGCTGCGCTGACGCCCGCCTTCGCCATCAGAAAAAACCTGATTGACGCTCAGCTTGCCTGAACGGCGGCCATTATTGTCGCGATCACCTTTGGAGACGCGCTCCCGCTTGTCGTCTCGATCTGCATCACGGCGCGCAGCTGCTGGAGCTGATTTTGCACGGGCGGCTACGACTGCAGGGTCAGGCAGATCTGCGGGGGATGTCACCACAGGGGCACTGTCCGCCTTCTGAGACTTCGCAGCCTTTGATTTCTCAAGGCGGCGGCGCTCCTCTTCTTCCTTGAGGCGGATGGCCTCTTCGCGTTCACGCTCTTCGCGTTCACGGGCCTCTGCCTCTGCACGGCGGCGCAGACGCTCTTCTTCGCGTTCCTGCTCTTCGCGCTGGCGCTGTTCTTCGTCTTCGGTCTCACGAGCCTTGGCGGCCATCACGGCCTTCATACGGCGTTCGAGTTCTGGATTGGCAGACGCGTTGCCACCCTCCATATCACTCGTGCCATCGTCTTTGCCGCCTGCACCCGATTTGGGAACCATAACGCGCTTGCGCTTGGTCTCCACAACAACCGTTTTCGTGCGTCCTCGCGAAAAGCTCTGGTTCACGCGTCCGTTGCGGGCGCCGCCAGATAGTCCGAGTGGTTTTTTTCCGTCTTGATCGCTCATGCGTCTTTCTTGTCCTTCCCAACGGTCTCGCCGTTGTTCAAGCTGGTTTTGGGCCGCAGCCCTTGCAGCTTTGCTGCTTCCTCTACAACACGATCGCCGAGTCCGCCAGTCGCCAGCGCGCCATGTATTACAGTTTCTCGCCCGAATGCCAAACCTAATTCAAAAGCTGTCAGGCAAGCGAAGTAGCGTGCGCCTTCAGGTGTCCACAGCTTGGACTTGCCCCGTTCAGACCCGTCTGAAGCTTGCAGCAGCACCCGCACAGAGCGCGTGGCAAGCCAATCTTTAACCTTTTCGAACCCTGCAACGGCATCGCCCGATTTGCGTGCTAAAGCAATCAAATCACCAATGCGCCGCGCAAGCAGGGTTTCAAGCGTGCCCACCAAATTATCTGGCACAGTGACCTGGGCCTTGGCTGAGCGGGAGAAGAGGTTTTTTTTGACCACCAATTCCACCGCCGCGCGATCTGCACTGCACCATATGCCTCGGCCTGGTAGTCGTTCAAGGATATCGGGCGTCACCACATTTTCAGGACTGACCACAAAACGCAACAGCCCCGCTTTTGGCGCTGTGTCGCCTGTTGCGATACAGCGCCGCTCGGACGTGTCTTTGGTTTTGGTGGCACCGCCACGGGACATGGTTTTGGCTCCTGAAATTGGGCTTACTCTTCTTCTTCGCCTATGTCTTCTTTGTCAGATGCAAGATCTTCTTCGGTAACCCAACCCAAGGCCAAACGAGCAGACATGACCATGTTTTGGGCTTCTTCCAGGCTGACATCGAATTTCTCAAGCACGCCTTCATCTTTGACGCGCTCGCCATTTACGGTTGTCCAACCGCCTGCCAATTCCCAATCAGCACAGGTTGCGAAGTCTTCAAGCGTTTTGACCCCATCTTGGCCAAGCGCCTCTAGCATTTGTGGCGTTAGCCCTTCGAAATCAATCAGGCTTTGTTCGACGCCAAGTGCCTTGGCGCTTTCGAGGGTTTTGCGGTTTTGCTCTTCGATAAAGTCACGCGCACGGGCTTGAAGCTCTTCTGCGGTTGCTTCATCGACACCATCAATGCCAAGCAATTCTTCTTGCTCGACATAGGCAACCTCTTCCAAAGAGGTGAAGCCTTCAGATACCAGAAGCTGGGCAAAGAATTCGTCCAAATCCAGCGTATCCATGAACAGCTTGGTGCGTTCAGCGAATTCGGCCTGACGGCGCGCGCTTTCTTCTTCCTCGGTGAGGATGTCGATATCAAGGCCCGTCAATTGGCTTGCCAAGCGAACATTTTGACCGCGGCGCCCAATGGCAAGGGACAGCTGTTCATCAGGAACAACAACTTCGATTTTCCCTGCATCTTCATCCAAAACCACTTTGGTCACTTCGGCAGGCTGCAGCGCATTCACAAGGAAGGTTGGGGCGTCCTCATTCCATGGAATGATGTCAATTTTTTCGCCCTGCAACTCGTTCACCACAGCCTGCACGCGGCTGCCGCGCATACCCACACAAGCGCCTACGGGATCAATCGAATTATCATAGGAAATAACCGCGATCTTCGCGCGAGAGCCCGGGTCACGGGCAACCGCCTTGATCTCGATGATGCCATCGTAGATTTCAGGCACTTCCATCTTAAACAATTCCGCCATGAATTCGGGCGCGGTGCGGCTGAGGAAAACCTGAGGGCCGCGCGCCTCGCGGCGGACATCTTTAATATAGCAGCGGATACGCTCGTTGGGGCGATAGCTTTCGCGTCCAATTTTTTCATTACGGCGCAAAACGGCTTCGCCGCGGCCAATATCGACAATCACATTGCCATATTCTTCGCGCTTTACGACACCGTTGATGATTGTGCCTGCGCGGTCTTTGAATTCTTCGTATTGGCGATCACGCTCAGCTTCGCGCACTTTTTGCAGGATCACCTGCTTGGCGCTTTGCGCGGCAATACGGCCCATTTCGACAGGGGGCACTTCGTCAATGATCTCGTCACCGATTTCTGCATCTGCTTTGTAGGCACGCGCATCCCGCAGGTTCATTTCAACGAAATGGTTTTCGATTTCCTCAACCACGGTGCGAACACGGGCAAAGGTCGCGCGGCCTGTCTTGCGATCAATTGAAACGCGGATATCCAATTCCGAGCCGTAACGCGATTTCGCTGCGCGGGCGAGGCTTTCTTCCATTGCCACGATGACTAGATCGGGGTCGATCATCTTTTCGCGGGCAACGGCCTCTGCTGTTTGCAACAGCTCAAGTTGGTTTGCTGATGTAATAGCCATGGATTTTCAGTCCTCCGCCTCTTCGGGCTCTTGCGTGATTTCATCAAATTGGGTTTCGTCAGTGACCTCCGAGGCTTTGCGCTGGTGCAGCATCTCGGCAATCAAGTCATCGGTCAGAACGAGCTTCGCATCTGAAAGCCAATCAAAATTGAGGCCAAGGGTGACCGTCTCGCCGCCTTGCTCAACATTGATAAGCACTTCATCGTTTTCGATCCCTGCCAAAACACCCTTGAAGCGTTTGCGGCCATCGATCATTTCGCTTGTTTCAAGCTTGGCTTCATAGCCCTGCCAGATATCGAAATCCTTCAACCGCGTCAGCGGGCGGTCGATACCGGGGCTAGAAACTTCGAGGTTATAAGCACCTTCAATCGGATCTTCGACATCAAGGCTTGCCGAAATTGCGGTTGAGATATCGGCGCAATCATCCACATTGATTCCGCCATCGGGGCGGTCTGCCATCACCTGTAGGGTTTTTGTTTCGCCGCCCATCAGGCGCACACGCACCAGATCAAACCCCATATCTTCGATGACAGGGGTGATGATCTCAGCCATGCGGCGATCAATGCTCGATTTTGCGATCAGGTTGGGCATAAGGCCTATGGACATAAAAAAACGGGCCACAGGGCCCGCGGAAGCATCTAGGGTGGAGCGTGGAGTTTGGACCCCCAAGCACCTGTTGACCTGTCATATAGAGAGAATCGGAGGTTATAGCAAGCTGCCATCTTGCGCTTTGGGGCGTGGCGTGGCCATTTGCGCGATATGAACGCGAAAACCAAAATTATAATTCGCCCAAAAACGGCCCGCGATGACGCGGTGCTTGTATCCCTATTGCTGCCTGTGTTTCGGGTGGGTGATACATACACAGTCGACCCTGACATATCCGAGACCGCCGCACTGGCCTTTTGGACGGCCCCTGAAAAGTCGGTGTTCATAGCGGAACAGGGTGGTGAGGTCGTTGGCACCTATTACATCCGTCCCAATCAGGCGGGCGGGGGCGCCCATATCTGCAATTGCGGGTATATCACTGCCACAGCGGCGCAAGGGCGCGGAATTGCGCGCACGATGTTGGCGCATTCGCTCCAGACTGCCCGCGCCGAGGGATATCGCGGGATGCAGTATAACTTTGTCGTCTCGGAAAACAGGCGTGCGGTTGCGACATGGCAAAAAGCAGGTTTTGAGATTGTGGGCCGTTTGCCACAAGCATTTGATCATCCAAGCAAAGGTTTGGTGGACGCCCTTGTGATGTTCAAATCTCTTATGGATTAGGCCTTGCGATACCGTGCTATAAATGTAGCCACCACCTCATCTGCGGCTTCGGACACTTCTTCATGGGTGGTTTCGTTGCTGACACATAAAAGACGGCGCAGCATCAGATCACCGCGGCACAGCTTCATGAACAAATCCGCGGCCTTCATCGGGTCATCTATATCAAGCATATTGCCCACTTTTGGCGTGCTGAGATAGCCCGCGACATGGGACATGGCCGTTGAGGGGCCGGTTTCATAGAAAGCGCGCCCCAATTTGGGGAACCTTTGGGCCTCAGCCACGCAGACGCGGAAGATCGAGACACCTTCGTCCGACATCAGGAATTCAAGCATTGAATAGGCCAAATGGTGCAAGGCATCGCGAACATCGCGCTGCAGAAATTCGATATCCATTTGCGCACGGCGTTGCAGGTCGCATTCTTGGTTAAGAACCGCCATAAATAACGCTTGTTTATCAGGGAAATATGAATAAAGCGTGGCTTTGGACACGCCCGCTTGGCGTGCGATCACATCGACACTTGCCCCTTCGAACCCTTGGCTCAGGAAAATATTACGCGCGCCATCAATGACTTGATCGAATTTTCGACCTTTGCGTGTCTGTGCTTGCATGTTCATGGCGCATACCCCCTGATCTCATTGTAAACCGATCAGTTCAGTTTTTGCAAGCCTTGCCGCGATCTATTGGCCCCAATCCGCCGATTGCATCTCGCGCAGGCGGCTGGCGGTGCGTTTAAATTCGAAACTGCCCGTGCCCTTGGCGTAAAGATGTTCTGGTACATCATCGGCAGATAGGATCACGCGGATACCTGCCTCGTAAAGCGCGTCAATGAGTGTGACAAAGCGTTTTGCCTCGTTGAAATTGTGGATGCCAAGACGCGGGACATTCTCCAACATCAGCAATTTTACCGCCCCAGTGAGCGCCAGATAATCAGCCGCGCCTAAAGGTTTGCCGCACAGCTCCCAGAAATCGGCGCGGGCCATGCCTGCCCAATAATGTGGGATGACGACATGCCGGCTTTTGATCTCTAAATCCAGAGGTTCTTCCTGCCCCTGGGTCAGATCGTGCCAAATTTTATCAAGGCTCCGCCGCGTGGCGGCGGTGATGGGCGTGAAATAGGTGGTTTCACCTGACAATCTGTCTTGGCGGTAATCGGTGGGTGATTGCATTTCAATCACCTCTAATTCTTGCTCTAATAGCGTGATAAACGGCAAAAATAGCTGTCGGTTCAACCCGTCTTTATACAAATCTTTTGGGGGGCGATTGGAGGTGATGACGATGCTCACCCCGGCCTTGAATAATGCCTCAAAGAGGCGGCTGACAATCATGGCATCGGTGATATCGGTGATTTGCATCTCGTCAAAACACAGCAGGCGCAGGTCTTTTGAAATTGCCTGGGCCACGGGTTTCAACGCATCATCTGTGCCTGTTTTGCGCGCCTCGTGCAGTGCCGATTGAATTTCTTGCATAAACGCATGAAAATGGACGCGGCGTTTGCCGTTAATTGCCGTATGCGCAAAGAACAAATCCATAATCATGGATTTTCCGCGCCCAACCTCGCCCCAGACATAAAATCCGCGACTATGTAGGCCAGATTGTGGTTTTTCCTGAAAGAAACGTGCAAGAAGCCCTGATTTTGGCCGCGCCTCAAGTGTTTCGCGCAAGGATTCAAATCGATGCAAAACCTCGCGCTGCGCGGGGTCTGCGCGCAGTAAGCCTTCGCTGACGCGGGTGTCGTATATGGCGGTCAAATGTTGCGACATAAGCGCCTCATAGGACATCTCTGGCCCGTCTGGCCAGAGGGTTTGCGTGCGCAATCAGCATTGACGCCCTTGGGCATGCGGCGCAATGTCTGTCGCAGCATGACAGGCCTGCGGCCTTTGACAGGACAAATGAAGATGCAGCGCAATTCGATTTTCACCCCCGTCCTCATCGGGGGCTGTTTTATTATTATGATCGGCTTTGCCATTCGAGCAAGTTTTGGGGTTTTTCAAATTCCCATAGCGGACGAATTTGGTTGGCTGCGCGCAGAGTTTTCTTTGGCTCTTGCCATCCAAAACCTTGCTTGGGGCGTGGGGCAGCCGATTTTTGGCGCGATTGCTGAGAAATTCGGGGATCGCAAAGCCATTATCATTGGCGCTTTGATGTATGCGGCTGGCTTGGTTTTTTCGGCTTATGCGATCACGCCCGGCGCGCATCAGCTTTTGGAAATTCTTGTGGGCTTTGGCGTTGCGGGCACGGGTTTTGGCGTGATCTTGGCGATTGTGGGCCGTGCCGCATCTGATGAGCATCGCTCACTCGCGCTTGGGATTGCGACCGCAGCGGGCTCTACGGGTCAGGTCTTTGGTGCGCCTGTGGCCGAGGCGCTGTTGGCGGTGATGCCATGGCAAAGCGTCTTTTTGATCTTTGCAGTGGGAATTTTGGCCTCTCTTTTGTTCCTTCCCATGCTGCGCGCGCCTGCGCTTTTGTCCAAAGCAGAACTTGACGAAAGCATGAGCGCGATTTTGGGCAAAGCATTTCGTGACCCGTCTTTGAGTCTGATTTTTATCGGCTTCTTTTCCTGTGGGTATCAGCTTGCCTTTGTCACTGCGCATTTTCCTGCATTTGTGACCGAACTTTGTGGCCCGATAGAGCCTGGATCTTTCCTACATTCTTTGGGCATCACGACCACATCTGCGCTTGGGGCGGTGTCGATCTCGCTGATTGGCTTGGCCAATATTGGTGGCACGATCTTGGCGGGCTATTTGGGCAAACGCTATTCTAAGAAATACCTGCTTGCGGGCATCTATTTTGGCCGCACCATCATTGCGGCAGCGTTCATTTTAATGCCGATCACGCCCCTAACGGTGATTGTGTTTTCGGTCACGATGGGCGCGCTCTGGTTGGCCACAGTGCCGCTAACCTCAGGACTTTTGGGGTATATTTATGGGCTGCGCTATATGGGCACACTCTACGGCATCGTGTTCTTTAGCCATCAATTGGGTAGCTTCATCGGGGTTTGGCTTGGCGGTTGGATGTATGACCTGCATGGCACCTACACCACGGTTTGGTGGGTGGGTATTGGCGTAGGGCTGCTTTCGGCCATCGTACATTTGCCCGTGAAAGAAAGCCCCCTGCGCGAGCGGGCGCTGGCCGCCTAACCCTTCACCGCATCACGGATATAGGCGGCGGTCATAAGGTCAAGGTGGGCGCCGCCGCCGTTTTTGAACAGCGTTATTTCTGCGTCATTGTCCCGCGCAAAGGTGCCAGAGGCGATGTCGTAATAATCGGCCACAACATCGTCTGCTGTGATAACCCCTGCCGCGATGGGGCGTTTCAATTCGCCAATATGCTCAATCGTGGTGGCACGGCTGTCGACAAAGATACGCGCCTTTTTGAGCGCTGCATCATCCGCCTCGCGCATGTCGGGGCGATAGGCCCCGATTAGGTCGATATGCTGTCCTGCCTTCAGCCACTCACCCCGCAAGATGGGTTCTGTCACCATGGTTGCACAGGTGACGATATCGGCCTGCTGCACCGCATCCGCTAGGCTTTCGGCGACATCCGTATTCGAGAAATCGCGGGCAAGGGCCTCGGCCCGCGATGTATTGCGGTTCCAGATAAGGAAGCGCGCCTCAGGAAACCCTGCGCCATAAGCCGCGCGCAACGAGTGGCCAACTGTGCCTGCGCCGACGATCAAAATGGTTTTGCTATTGGGCCGCGCCAGTTTCATCGTGGCAGAAAGGCTATCGCCTGCGGTCTTATATTTGGTCAAAAGATGGAAATCGACCAAAGCCTCAAGAAGGCCGTTCTTATCGCTGTAAAGCGCTGCACCACCATTCACGGCGGCCAAATTTTGCGCGCCGTTCTCGGGAAAGATTGTGGCCGATTTCACCAAGAGGCCAAGCCCGTCAATCCATGCGGCACGATTGAGCAGCGTGTCCTTGCCGCGATAGAGGAAACTATCCGAAATCTCCGCACGCGGCAGCTTATGCCCCGCCTCCAAAGCCGCGCCAAGTTTGAGCCAATCAAGCTTGGCTTCTGCCTCTGGCCCAATGATCTGGAGGGGAGTCTGTGTCATAGTCCTGCTTCATCCTTACTTAGAAGGCCATGGTCGACCAAGACTTCGGCCCATCCGTGCGGCGCTGTAAACAGATGCGCATTCCATCCGCGCGCCTGTGCTGCGGCGATGTTGTCAGGGCGGTCATCTGCAAACAAAAGCGCCTCTGGTGCGATTTTGCAATGATCCTCGACCATTTGATATATTGTTGGATTGGGTTTGATCACCCCCATATGGCCAGAGACATAAGCATGGTCGAATTCGTTCAGAAAATCGAAATGCTCTTGCGCATAGGCAAAGCTCTCGATCCCGAAATTGGTCAATGCGAACACGGGCACACCCTTGGCACGAAGGCGGCGCAAGAGCATTACGGAATGATCAATCACAGGGTTTGCCAATTCCAACCAGTGATCATGCCACATCCGGATTTCCGCGCGAAAATCAGGATAGGCTTCTGCCGTTTCATAGATGATATCGCGGAACCCTTCACCTAAATCCACGCGGTTGTTCATGTCGCGTAAATCCACAGTGGCAAACATCTCGCGGCTGCGTGCCTTCCCAATGGCGCGGTCGTAAAACCGCTCGGGCTGCCATTCAATCAGCACATTGCCGATGTCAAAAATCACCGCGTCAATCTTGGACATGATCACACCTTTCGCGATCAAGGCAGGCTAAAGCCCACCATTTGAGACAGCCATCCGATCACAAGCGACACGGAGATGATGGAAATGGCGGTCGACATCAGAATCGAGGCAGACACCCGTTGCGAGGCCACGTTGTAATGCTGCGCCAGCATGTAGATATTTCCTGCCACAGGCAGCGAGGAGGCCGCGATCATCACCGCAGCCGAATAGGGATCAACCTCGAAAATTATAAGCGCGCCAATGGCGACAGCGGCGGGGTGCAAGATCAGCTTGGCGAAGGACAGCCAAAGCGCGACTGAAGCGCGTTCGGTTGATTTTCCTGCCAATGACGCCCCTATTGCGAACAGCGCACATGGGGTTGCCGCCGCCCCCAAAAGCGCCATGAATTCATCCACGGGCGCAGGTAGGTTTAGCCCTACGGCAGCGACGGATAGCCCCGCGACCATCGACACAATCATCGGATTTTTCACCAATCCAATCGCGATTGAGCGGAAAATTCTCAGTCTCATGCGGCCATCTCGGCTTGCCGTGATAATGATCACGATCAAGCTTGAGAAAACGATCAAATCGGTGGCCAAGATCATCAAGACAGGCCCCGCCGCCGCAGGCCCCATCAAAACCACCAACATCGGAACGCCCAAGAAGCCAGTATTCCCGATCACGGCACACTGCGCTTCAATTGCAGCCTCCGAAGCGGGGCGCTTTCGGATCAAGGCAACTGCAGTCGCAAGCGCATAAATTGCGAAACAGCCAAACAGATAGGCCCCAATGAAGTTCCAATCGAAAATATCGCCAAGGGATAAGGTCGAGGCAAAGCGGAACAACATGGCTGATAGCGCGAAGTAAAACACGAATTTTGTCAGATAGGCGGTTGCGCTTTGCGTGAAAAACCCACGATAGGCGGCGAGGAAACCTACACCGATCAGCGCAAAAAATGGAAGTGTTTTGAGGAATATCGCGAGCATTCAACAGGGCTAGGCCAGAGTGCAGGCGCTGTCTAGTAGCCTAGCCGTTTTCTTTCAGTATTTCGCCCGCCAAATAAAGAGAACCACAGATCAAAACCCGTGCGTTCGGGGTTTTGGTGCTGATTTCGCGCAGGGCGCTGATCACATTTGGTGCGGTTTGGGTCTCTATACCTGCGCGGGTTGCAGCTGCTTTGGTGTCTTCGGCGCTAAGTGTTGCGGCTTGGCCGTGGATTGAGACGGCATGAAGCGATGACGCGAAAGGCGCAAGCGGAACCATGAAGCCTGTCACATCTTTTGTGTTCAGCATGCCACAAATCAAATGCGTCTCGCGTTGGGGCAAGCCTTTGAGCGTGGCTGCAATGGCCAGAGCGGCATGGGGGTTATGGCCCCCATCTAGCCACAATTCAGCATCGGGTGCAGTGTCGAACAGGGGTCCATGGCGCAGGCGCTGCATGCGAGCGGGCCAAGTGACGTTGCGCATGGCACCCTCGCAGGCAGCCTCGTCTAAGCCCAATACCCGCATTGCCGCGAGGGCCGTGCCTGCGTTTTGGATTTGATGCGGGCCCGTAAGCGCAGGCAGAGGCAAGTCCAAAAGGCCTTTTTCATCTTGGAAAATCAATCGCCCTGCTTCGGACGTTACATGCCAGTGTTGGCCATAGGCATAGATAGGCGCGCCAAGCCGCGCGGCGCGTGCCTCGAACACCTCCAGTGCGGCCTCTTGTTGCGGGGCGACAATCACGGGGCGCCCGCGCTTGATAATGCCTGCCTTTTCGCCTGCGATATACTCGATCGTATCGCCAAGATATTGCTGATGGTCTAGATCAACGGGGGTGATCACGCTCAAATAAGGGCTGTCGATGACATTGGTTGCATCCAAACGTCCGCCCAAACCCACCTCTAACAGCGTGTAATCAGAAGGATTTCGGGCAAATGCCAAAAGCGCGGCGGCCGTGGTGATTTCGAAATAGGTGATCGCATCTGGGCCATTGGCCGCCAAACATTCATCGAGAATGTCCGACAGATGGTCTTCGTCAATCAGCGTGCCTGCCAATCGAATGCGTTCGTGGAACCGTGCCAAATGTGGCGATGTATAGGCATGGGCGGTTTTCCCCGCCGCCTCAAGTCCCGCGCGTATGTAGGCGAGGGTTGACCCTTTACCGTTGGTGCCTGCGATATGAATGACAGGCGGCAGCGCCTGTTGTGGATCGCCAAGGGCGGCCAAGATCCGCCACATTCTATCTAGCGTCAGGTCAATGATCTTTGGGTGAAGCGCCATCATGCGCTCCAACAAGAGATCCGAGCGGGGGATGCTCACTTTTATTTTGCCTCCGCCTCGTTTGGAGCGGGTAGATCCCCTTTGACTGGGGGTTCCATCCCCATCAGCATCCGAAGGATCGAGATCAACTCATCGCGCAACGCGGTGCGGTGGGTCACGCGATCAAGCATCCCGTGATCCAACAGATATTCGGCGCGTTGGAACCCTTCGGGTAACTTTTCGCGAATGGTTTGCTCAATCACCCGTGGCCCAGCAAAGCAGATAAGCGCATTTGGTTCCGCAATCTGTACATCGCCCAGCATCGCATAAGAGGCGGTTACGCCCCCCGTGGTTGGATGGGTCAGAACCACGATATAAGGCAGGTTCGCCTCTTTGAGCATATTCACAGCGACCGTGGTGCGGGGCATTTGCATCAGGCTGAGGATACCTTCTTGCATCCGCGCCCCACCTGCGGCGGAGAAAAGGATCAGCGGGCGCTTTAGTTTAATTGCGCGCTCAGCAGCAGCAATGATGGCGTTGCCGACATACATCCCCATCGAGCCACCCATGAAGCTGAAATCTTGGGCACATGCCACGATAGGCGTGCGCCCCATTTCGCCCTCGGCCACAAGCATCGCATCTGTTTCGCCAGTGGATTTCTGTGCCGCTTTCTTGCGGTCTGGATAGCGCTTCTGATCACGGAACTGCAGCGGGTCTGCAATCGGCTTTGGCACTTCGACCTCGGTGAAAATACCGCCATCGAACAAGGCATTGAGCCGCTCTCGCGGTGTGATGACCATGTGATGATTGCAATTTGTGCAGACATTAAGATTGTCGCTCAATTCACGATGGAACAGCATGGTTCCGCATTCATCGCATTTCGTCCAAAGGTTCTCGGGCATATCTCGCTTCGAGAACATCGAATTGATTCTTGGGCGGACGTAGTTGGTGATCCAGTTCATTGGGTCTTTTCCATTGGCCGATCCTTACACTCGCAATAGGCAATGGCGCGGCAGATTGCAATCAGCGATGGGCATTTTCGCGCCACATCAGGGCAAAACGGATGCCAAGCCAAATCACAATTGTAACAGCAATGTCGCGCAAGATGACGGGAACTATCGCCTTGGCATCATTGGCCGCAATCGGTAAATGATAGAGGGCAAGCCCCCCCAAAGCACCTGGCAGCGAGACAGCCAACATCGCCATCACATTATTAGCAAAGTGAAATCCCCAAGCAGGCCCTATTGTCCCAAAGCGATGGGTCAAATCAGCTGCGCACAAACCGAAAACGCTTGTTGCCAACACAAGATACCACGCCGCGCTGCCATGTTCTTCTGGTGCAAAATGGGCAAGACCAAACAGAGCAGACGGCAAAACCGCCCAGATGATTGGGGATTTGAACCGCGCGGCTAACTGGCTTTGGAGATAGCCGCGAAACAGGAGTTCTTCAGCGCCTGTCTGCATGGCAATCAGCCCAAGGGCGAGAGGCAGCAAAATCAACCATTTTTTGAGGTCAAGACTTCGAATAAGGGCAAATTCGGCGGGGATCAATACGCTGAGTGTTGCGAGGGCCGAAAACACCGCCACTGCAATCCAGAACTGTTGGTGCATTGTGCGCAATGGGCCAAATACTGACCACGGGCTGCGATCATGCAGAAGCCATACCACAAAAAAAGGGCCAACCAGCAACGTTACGAAACTGCCCAGAAGGATCAGCGTCAGGTTGGGGCCAGATATTTGCGGATCGCCTATCCATACGGCTTCGAATTTTGTGCCGATCAGATGTGACATTACATAGAAATAGGCCAATAACCCCAAGACATATGTCAAAAGGCAGATGATCATGCCCACAATCACCCGCCACAAAGCAGGCTGCAACTGCGCGGCCTCGACCATTAAATTTGGCTGATTTTGTGATGCAAAAAATCCCCTAATCATCAGCGCTTTAAATCCCCATTCCGCTTGAAGCCATAAATGGCACCTCTATAGTTTGAAAACTTAGGTTTCGCGGGTCTTTTTCCAATCGCGCTTGTGCCGCAGGGGCCCAAAGTTTATGCCGAGTGTAACATTTCTATCGACCCCAAGGGAGGCTGCCATGTCGCAGAGCAAATTCGATAAGTCTAAACTGCCAAGCCGTCACGTGACGCAAGGGCCTGCGCGCGCACCGCATCGCTCGTATTACTATGCGATGGGCTTGACCGAGGACGAAATCGCGCAGCCTTTTGTGGGTGTCGCCACCTGCTGGAACGAAGCAGCGCCTTGTAACATTGCGCTTAGCCGTCAGGCGCAGGCAGTGAAATTGGGTGTAAAGCACGCCAATGGCACACCACGCGAATTTACCACCATCACTGTGACCGATGGGATCGCGATGGGGCATGAGGGGATGCGCTCCTCTTTGGCATCGCGTGAAGCGATTGCGGACACCGTGGAATTGACCATGCGCGGGCATTGCTATGACGCACTTGTGGGTTTGGCGGGCTGTGACAAATCTCTGCCAGGGATGATGATGGCCATGGTGCGCCTCAATGTGCCATCGGTATTTATCTATGGCGGCTCCATCTTGCCGGGTCGGTTGGACGGCAAAGATGTTACCGTGCAAGACGTTTTCGAAGCGGTAGGTCAGCATCAGGCGGGCAATTATTCTGACGAACAACTCGCTATTTTGGAACGTGTGGCGTGTCCATCAGCGGGCGCCTGTGGCGGCCAGTTCACGGCAAACACCATGGCCTGTGTGTCTGAGGCCATCGGTTTGGCCCTACCCAATTCGGCAGGTGCGCCTGCGCCTTACGAGTCCCGTGACCAATATGGTGTGGCTTCGGGCGAAGCGGTGATGAAGCTTATCGAGAAGAACATTCGCGCGCGCGATATTGTGACCCGCAAAAGCCTTGAGAACGCGGCGCGCGTTGTGGCATGCACAGGTGGTTCGACCAATGCGGGCCTCCATTTGCCTGCGATCGCACATGAGGCGGGTATTGATTTTGATCTGTTTGATGTCTGCGAGATTTTCAAAGACACCCCCTACTTTGTCGACCTCAAACCTGGTGGCCAATATGTGGCCAAAGACATGTATGAGGCAGGCGGCGTTCCTGTCGTTCTCAAAGAATTGCGGAAAGCGGGTCTGATCCATGAAGACTGCGTGACCGTAACAGGCCGCAGCATTGGTGAAGAGATGGACATTATCACCCGCGAAGCAGATGGTCGCGTGATCTATGCAATCGAGAAACCCCTATCGCCAACAGGTGGTGTGGTTGGTCTGAAGGGGAACCTTGCCCCAGATGGTGCCATCGTGAAGGTTGCGGGTATGGCAAAAGAGCAGCTTGTATTCACAGGCCCTGCCCGCGTATTTGAATCAGAAGAAGACGCTTTCGCAGCTGTTCAAACCCGCGATTACAAAGAGGGCGAAGTTATCGTCATCCGTAATGAAGGCCCGTCTGGCGGGCCAGGTATGCGTGAGATGTTGGCAACCACGGCGGCCTTGTCTGGTCAGGGCATGGGTAAGAAAGTGGCGCTTATCACCGATGGCCGCTTCTCAGGTGCGACCCGTGGCTTCTGTGTCGGTCACGTTGGGCCAGAGGCCGCCCATGGCGGGCCAATCGGTCTCTTGAAAAACGGGGATATGATAACGATCGACGCGATCAATGGGGAGATCAACGTTGATCTTTCTGACGCAGAATTGGAAGCCCGCCGCGCCGATTGGCAAGGCGCAAAGCCAACGATCTACGCTACAGGCGTACTCTGGAAATATGCGCAACAGGTGGGTTCAGCACGCTACGGGGCAGTCACGCATCCAGGCGGCAAAGAGGAGAAGCATGTCTATATGGACATCTAAATCCGTTCAGGCCTGCACTCTCTTGGGTGCAGGCCTTTTTCTTTTTGGCTGCTCAGGCGGTGGGCCGCCTTATGCAGGCACCCTTCCAGATGTGGATACAGAAATTGCCGTAACCAGTGACCGCTTGGTGGTCACTGGGCCTGATGGGTTTTGCATTGATCCTGCCGCGACCCAAGATCGCAGCATAAGCGCCTTTGTGCTTTTGGGAAATTGTGCGGCCATTGGAAATTCACCGCGTCTGCCACAGCCAGAACATCCCTCGATCCTGACCGCCGCCATTTCTGAGGCAGGGCCAGAGGGCAGTTTACGCAGCAATATCCCAGCAATGGCTGCATTTTTTACCTCTGAGCAAGGGCGTGGGTTGTTGAGCCGCGACCAAGATCCAAATTCGGTTCAAATTCTGGATGTGTTTCACCAAGGTGACGTGTTTTTCTTGAATGCGCGCGACAGTTCGGCCAGCACCATTCAGGGTGTGAAAGAGGATTATTGGCGCGTGTATATGGATGTGGGCAACCGCATTGCCACGCTCAGTGTTCTTGCGCTAGAAGACAGTAATCTGACTGAAGCGCAAAGCCTTGAGACGTTGCGCGCTTTTGCGGGTCAAATCGCTATGGCCAACAATCAAACAAGTTTACAGCCCGCGCTTTTGGGCGACGCGGAACCAACCCCCTTGCCTGATGGCCCGTATGATAGCGATCAAGCCACTGCGCAAAGCGGCGATGGTTCGGGAAGCAGTGCCCCAACCGGCCCAACCTCCCGCACCACCTCACCTGCACGGGCTGCGCGCACCGTTGTGCGCACACTTGATACGGTTGGATTGCTGCGTAGACTTTTCAATTAGAGAAAATCCCCTTACCTCTATTTCTGCTAAACTGGAAAAAGGCCCCTATCTGACTGTGAAGGGTGGGCCAAGCTTGAGGGCAATGGGATAGGGTTTATGGGGCCACAGTGGCCTATATGACCGAGGACGCATTGCGCTTCGAGGCTGTTGTAAATGGAAAGTCCTTGCCACCAGCACGGCTACGCGTGGCACGGGCCAAGCCTGTCTTCTGCGCCTTGAACTGCCAGCAAGTCTGATTGGGGCGCAGGCGCAAATTGTCAACATTCGCCACGAGACAGGGGCGGTCTTGGATCGCTTTTCTGTGGTTTGTGATCCGCAGATTGCAGGGGATTCGCGCGCAGAATTAGACATGCTGCGCGCAGAATTTGATTTTCTGAAATCAGCCTTCCGCCGCCATTGCAGCGAAACGGGCGCGGATTAACCGCGCAAGGTTGCCCCTGTCGCCTTACCCACCTTTTCTATGATTTTGGCGGCAATTGCTTCGATTTCGTCCTCGGTCAATGTTTTGTTACGCGGCTGCATCCGCACGGTTAGCGCGATTGATTTGCGCCCTTCCCCAAGTGAGCCGCCGATGAATTCGTCAAAGACGCTGACATCGGTGATCAAAGCCTTATCTGCACCAAGGGCTGCGTTGGCCAGATCAAGGGCGGCGGTGGTGACATCAGTGACAAAGGCGAAATCGCGCTCTACGGGCTGCAGATCGCTGATTTCCAAGGCACCACGGCTGGCCGAAACGTTCTTGGGTAACGGAATTTCGGCGGGATAGAGAGCAAACCCCATCGCAGGGCCTTTCACATCCATCTCGCGCAAGATTTTGGGGTGAATTTCACCAAACACGCCCAAGATTTTCTTGGGGCCAAGGCACAGAACCCCATGCCTCCCAGGATGCCACCATGGATCATCGCTGCGCATGATTTGCATCCGCGCAGGCGCACCCATGGCCAAAAGGGCGGCTTCCGCATCGGCTTTGGCATCAAACATATCCACAGCGCGGCGCGCCCCATGCGGGTCACGCGGGCCCGTTTGACCAATCAAAAGACCAGCGGCCTGTGTGTGCTGTTCTTCTGGTTCACCGCCATGGAATGCGGCCCCCAGTTCAAACAAGGCCAAATCTGTCATACCGCGCGCCTGATTGCGGGCCGCTGCCTGCAAAAGGCCGGGCAAAAGTGCAGGGCGCATATGGCTCATTTCCGAGGAAATTGGATTTTCCAAACGCATCGCATCAGTGCCGCCGCCAAAGAGCGCCGCAGATTTCTGATCAATAAAGCTATAGGTGACGCATTCATTGTACCCCATAGTGGCAAGGGTGCGCCGACCTGTGGCTTCACGTTTTTGCATTGTGGTCAGGACGGCGCGTGTCACGCCTGTGCTGAGGCGGGGCAGTGGTTTTGGCGCCAGTTTGGTGAGCGAGGCGACACGCGCCACTTCCTCTACCAAATCGGCCTCACCTTGAACATCGCGCCGCCACGAGGGCACCCAAACCTCAAGCGCCTCGCTACCGCCGCTGGCCGAAAAACCAAGCTCGGTCAGGATGTGCACCTGTTCCTCGCGGGTAATATCCATACCAACAAGGCTGATCACGCGCGCAGGGTTCAAGCTGTAGCTGCGCGCCGTTTTCAGCGCCGCGCCTGCTTCAACAATATCGGAGGCTTCGCCACCGCACAAATCAAGGATCATCTGCGTTGCCGCCTCAAGCCCGTCACGGGTAAACTCAGGGTCAACCCCACGCTCAAAGCGATACCGCGCATCTGAATGGATTTTCAGATCACGCCCAGCATAGGCAATTTGCACAGGATCCCACCAAGCCGATTCAAGAAACACGTTCACGGTTTCATCCGTGCATCCCGTTTCTTCACCGCCCATGATGCCCGCGATGCTTTCGGGGCCATTTTCATCAGAAATAACCATATGGCCCGCACCGAAGCGGTAGGTTTTCTCATCCAAAGCCAACAATTCTTCGTTGCCTTTGGCGCGATGAATGCGCAAGCCGCCCTTGACCTTATCGGCATCAAAAACGTGCAAGGGTCGGTTTTGGTCATAGGTGAAGAAATTGGTGATATCGACCAAGGCGGAGATGGGGCGCAGGCCGATGGCTTTGAGCTGCGCTTGCAACCACGCGGGCGATGGCCCGTTCTTCACGCCACGGATCACACGGCCTGTGAAATGCGGCGCGCCATCAAGCGTATCGGTGTCAATCGTCACGGAGATCGGGCAGGGGAAATTGCCTTTGACTGGGGTTGCCTCATAGGGCCTCAACGTGCCAAGCCCGCGCGCAGCCAAATCCCGCGCTACGCCGCGCACGCCAAGGGCATCTTGGCGGTTCGGGGTGATGCCGATTTCAATCACAGGGTCAATCTTTTCTGGATCATGCTCTGCCAACCAATCGGCAAAGCTTTGACCCACCTCACCCGAGGGCAATTCGATGATGCCGTTATGCTCGTCCGAAAGCTCTAATTCCCGCTCGGAACACATCATCCCGTGGCTTTCGACCCCGCGGATTTTGCCGACCGAAAGCGTCACATTAATGCCTGGCACATAGTCACCCGGACACGCGACAACCACAGTGATGCCAGCACGCGCATTCGGTGCGCCGCAGACAATCTGCTTCTCCCCCTCATCGGTGGACACGGTGCAGACGCGCAGACGATCCGCATCTGGGTGCTGTTCGGCATGGGTCACGCGGCCCAGCCGAAATCCTGCCAATTTCGCGGCGGGGTTTTCAATCCCTTCCACCTCAAGCCCGAGATCGGTCAGCGCATCGGCGATTTCCTCAACCGAAGCGGTGGTGTCGAGATGGGTTTTCAGCCAAGACAGTGTGAATTTCATGGCGTGGGCCTCCGTTTAAGCGGTCGGATGTCGATTAAACCACGGCGCTCGTGATTGGAAGGGTGGATTGAGGGCGCTCGCCTGCTCGCGAAGTGGCGCTGATCCGTTTTGGGATCAGCACTTTATCGTTTCAAGATCGGGCGACCCCTGAGCCGAGGAACGCCGTGACATAACGCCAGCCGGATGGGGCGGGCAGGCGCTCGCCCGGCGATTTCGGCGCTATTCGGGCGGGGGGGGGGGTGGGGATTGATGCCCCTCACCCCCGATGCAAATTTGGCGTATCTAAGGCGGCAAAGCCGTAATGGCGCAGCCAGCGCAGGTCGGAATCGAAAAACGCGCGCAGATCGGGGATTCCGTATTTCAGCATCGCCAAGCGGTCGATCCCGATGCCGAAGGCAAAGCCCTGCCATTCATTCGGGTCAATCCCGCCCGCTTCCAGCACCTTTGGATGCACCATGCCTGACCCCAACACCTCGAGCCAGTCATTGCCTTCGCCCACCTTCACGGTGCCACCTACCCATGAGCATTGGATATCCACCTCGGCGGAGGGTTCGGTAAAGGGGAAATGCGAGGCGCGGAAGCGGGTTTTGACCGATGTGCCGAAAAAGGCCGAAAAGAACTCCTCCAAAACCCATTTCAGATTGGCCATCGAGATATCTTTATCAATCGCCAGGCCTTCGACCTGATGGAACATAGGTGTATGGGTCTGGTCGTAATCGGCTCGATAGACGCGACCGGGTGCAATGATTCGGCAGGGCGCGCCATTGGCCTCCATATAACGGATTTGCACGGGGCTTGTGTGCGTGCGCAGCACATGGGGCGGGCGGTCGTCCCCTTTGGCGCGATGGGTGTAGAACGTGTCCATCTCCGCGCGGGCAGGGTGATGGCCTGGAATATTCAGCGCATCGAAGTTGTAGAAATCCGTTTCAATTTGCGGGCCTTCTGCCACCGCAAAGCCCATATCCGCGAAAATCGCGGTGACTTCTTCGGTGACTTGGCTGACAGGGTGGATGCTGCCCTGACGGCGATGGCGGGCGGGTAGGGTCACATCTAGCCATTCTGCCTTAAGCCGTTCATTTAGTGCAGCATCGCCAAGCGCGGCTTTCTTCGCCACAAGCGCGCTGTTGACCTCATCCTTTAGCGCGTTCAGCGTGGGGCCTGCAACCTGACGCTCTTTGGCGCTCATCTGCCCAAGTTCGCGCATCTTCAGACTGATCTCGCCCTTTTTTCCAAGGGCGGCCACACGCAACTCTTCAAGTGAGGCTTCGTCCGAGGCCTGAGTGATGCGATCAAGCCAAACGTGGCGCAGGTCATCAAATGTGGTCATGAGCGTGTCTCCGTAGAACTGCCGCTTGAGCTATCACAAGAACCCTCAAATGCAAGGCCTGCAACAGGGGCAACGGCTTTTGGCCGCGTGTTCAGCAAAGAAAAACCCCCGCCAAATCGTTGGCAGGGGTTTCGCTAACCAAATTTTGGCGCAGATCAGAGAGCGGCTTTCACCTGCGCAACAATCGCCCCAAACGCTTCTGGCTCATGTACAGCGAGATCAGCCAAAACCTTGCGGTCGACTTCGATCCCTGCTTTTGCAAGACCATTGATAAAGCGCGAATAGCTCAGATCGGCGTCAAAGCTGCGCACGGCAGCATTGATACGCTGAATCCACAAAGCGCGGAATTGACGCTTGCGCGCCTTGCGGTCGCGGGTTGCGTACTGGTTGGCCTTATCGACCGCCTGCGTTGCAGTGCGGAAGTTGCGCGAACGCGCGCCATAATAACCTTTTGCCGCGTCAAGAACCTTCTTGTGACGGCGATGGGTGACGGTACCACCTTTTGTGCGGGACATCTCAGCGCCTCCTTAACGAGCGTATGGCATGTAGGTTTTGACGATCTTCGCGTCAGGGGCCGACAATGTTGTCGTGCCGCGCGCGTCGCGGATGAACTTGGTTGTCCGCTTGATCATGCCGTGGCGCTTGCCAGCTTGGCCAGCTTTGACCTTGCCGCTCGCCGTCACTTTGAAGCGCTTTTTGGCGCTCGACTTCGTCTTCATCTTGGGCATTTTCGTCTCCTTCTTAGGCAACGTTCAAGCGCGATTCGGCATGCCACTTTTGGCCGATCGCACCGTTGGAGATCGCCGCTTACCCCCAAAACGGCAAAAGCGCAACCCCTGGTTAGGGGAGTATAAGTGCCGCCACCTCAACAAAACTTGATGCCAACGGCGCCCAACCGATGGGAGGGCCGTCGAGGGTATCAACTACAATCAGCATCGCCCGCCGCGATGACGTTTCGTCTGCGATTTGCTTAATCTGAGATCACCGCAACCGCGCCGAGCCCTGCATAGAGTGTCCCTGTCACCAGAAAAAGGTTCGCGAGGGTTATTCACATTTACTCAGGATCGGCTGAATAAATCAGCCGTTCATCACAGGGGGCGACCCGCAGAATATTTGTTGTGCCTTGCACGTTAAATGGCACGCCTGCGGTCACCACAATCTGATCCGTAGCCTCGGCAAAGCCACCTTCGCGCGCGGCGCGCGCGGCGCTGATGACGGCGCCTTTGAACCGCTCTACCTTTTCGGTCAGCACGCAGGTTGTTCCCCATGTCAAACACATCCGCCGCGCCACCCGTAAGACGGGCGTCAGGCCAATCACGGGCACGCAAGGCCGCTCGCGCGCCACAAGGGCGGCGGTGGTGCCTGATTGGGTGAAGCAGCAAATCGCCTTGATATTGGTTGTTTCGGCAATCTCACGTGCGGCCACCACGATCGCATCCGCAACACTAGCGCGGTTCACACGGCGTGACGCGTCAATAACTTCGCGATAGGTTTGATCGCTTTCCACTTCGCGCGCTACCGCATCCATGGTGCGAACGGCCTCAATCGGATATTGGCCCGCCGCCGATTCAGCGCTGAGCATAACGGCATCCGCACCCTCATAAATCGCCGTTGCCACATCGGAGACTTCTGCGCGGGTCGGCACAGGGCTTTCGATCATGGATTCAAGCATCTGTGTTGCCACAATCACGGGCTTGGCCGCAGAACGGCATTTGCGCACCAGACGTTTTTGGATGGGCGGCACGTTTTGCACGGGCAATTCCACGCCCAAATCACCGCGTGCCACCATGATCCCATCTGAGGTGGCAAGGATTTCATCAAAGGCTTTCACGGCGGCGGGCTTTTCGATTTTTGACAAGATGGCCGCTCGGCCCTTCGCCAATCCACGGGCCTCTTCTACGTCAGCGGCACGCTGCACAAAGGACAGCGCCAACCAATCCACCCCCAATTCGCAAGCAAATTCCAGATCACTGCGGTCTTTTGCCGAGAGCGCCGCCAAAGGTAGAACCACATCAGGCACGTTCACGCCCTTGCGGTTCGAAATCGTGCCTGCATTCAGCGCGACACAATCGGCAAAATCCTTGCCGCATTTGGTGACGCGCAGTTTTAGCTTGCCATCATTCACCAAAAGATGCGCGCCAACTTCCAAGGCTTCGAAAATCTCTGGATGGGGCAGACAAACGCGGGTCGGATCGCCCGGTGTTTTCTCAAGATCAAAACGGAAGGATGCACCCACCTCAAGATCTTGCGCGGCATCGCCCTCAAACACGCCGCAGCGCAGTTTTGGCCCTTGTAAATCAGCCAAGATTGCAATTGGGCGGCCCGTTTTTTCTTCGATACGGCGAATGATCGCATGGCGGGCTGCGATATCGTCTTGCGTGCCATGGCTCATATTGAGGCGGAAGACATCCGCGCCTGCTTCAAACAGCGCCTCGATTGTCGCTTCGTCACTGGAGGCAGGCCCCAATGTCGCGACAATTTTCACATTCCGCATCCGTTTCATCCGATCTTCCCCTATGGCCGCTCTCTTGGTCTGGTTCTGCTTTGCGCAAATGTTAGCGCTCACATCTTGTGCCTCTTATAGATGAAGCGTTCATAAGAGCAATCTATCTTCAATTCGAATTGATGACCTAGCCCTTTGTCAGTTCGATTGATATTGAACGCCAATCTGACAAACAAGTGTGAGCGTTCTGTGACGATGGATAAGTCAAACCCACAAATATCCGATCCTGATTTTGTGCCCGTCACAGTCGAGGGGGAAACCCGCTCCTCTCGTTGGGTGATTTCGGTGGATCATGCGTCTAATGCGGTGCCGCCTTGTGTCAACGGCGGTGATCTTCAGATCGCGCCTGAAGATATGGCGCGCCATATCGCCTATGATGTCGGTGCTTTGGGTGTCGCGCGCCATCTGGGGTTGGTGATGGGTGCGCCCGTTGTCGCCTCGACCTTTTCGCGCTTGGTGATTGATCCCAATCGGGGCGAGGATGATCCGACCTTGGTGATGAAGCTTTATGATGGCACCATTATTCCGACTAATCGCCATGTGGACGATTTGGAAGTTGAGCGCCGCTTGACGAAATTCCACCGCCCCTATCATATAGCCTTGGCCCAAGTGATTGCCGCACGAGCCAACCCTGTGCTTTTGGCCGTGCATTCCTTTACCCCACAATTCCGCGGTCGCGCCTTGCGCCCGTGGCAGGTAGGGGTGCTCTATGCACAAGACACGCGCTTGGCTGCGCCACTTCTTGATCTTTTGCGCGGTGAAGTGGATCTATATGTGGGCGATAATCAACCCTATTCAGGGGCCTTGGGTGGGGATGCAATGGATCGCCATGGCCTGCAGACAGGGCGACCCCATGTGTTGATTGAATTGCGCAATGATTTGATTGAACGCCCTGAGGATCAAAAGGCATGGGCCGTGCGATTGGCCCCTTTGCTTGACCAAGCCCTTCGGGATGCCCAAGTTTAGCGTAAGATTAAGGAGAGGGCAGAATGGATCAGCACACCCGCACCACGCTTGAAGCCGCCGCGTTTCGTCGCCTATTGGCGCATCTTGATAGCCGCAAAGATGTTCAGAATATTGATATGATGAACCTGACAGGGTTCTGCCGCAATTGCCTATCGCGGTGGTATCAAGAAGCGGCTGAGGCACAGGGCCTCTCCATAGACAAAGAAACTGCCCGCGAAGCAATTTACGGAATGCCCTATGAAGATTGGAAAGCGCAGTATCAATCTGATGTCAGCGCGGCCCAATTGGCTGATTTTGAAAAGATCAAACCTGCCGATTAGACCGCCTTTGCAGTGGCCTCATCCCGCAGGAAAGTTGGCTTTTCGGCTGTGCTGAGCTCTGGCGCAAATTTATAGCCGCCAAGATCAAAATCCTTGAGGCCTTCAGGGTCGGTGATGCGGTTTTCAACGATAAACCGCGCCATTGCACCGCGTGCCTTTTTCGCGAAGAAACTCACGATTTTCGGCCCTGCGGGTTTGTCCTCCATGAAGACAGGGGTGATGACCTTAAGGGCGAGGCTGCGTTCATCCACCGCGCTGAAATATTCGACCGAAGCGCAGTTAACCAGATGTGTACTGCTAGTGGCTTGTGCCTGTTCGTGTAGGGCTTGTGCCAAACTATCGCCCCAATAGGCATAGAGGTTAGCGCCTTTGGCGTTTTTCATGCGGCTGCCCATCTCAAGGCGATAGGGCGCAATGGCATCCAGTGGGCGCAGAATACCGTAAAGCCCTGATAAAACCCGCAAGTGGTCTTGGGCATAGCGCAAACCATCGTCAGACAAGCTTTGCGCCTCTAATCCCGTATAAGTGTCCCCCGCAAAAGCATAGATTGCGGGACGCAGGTCGGTTTCTGCCTCAAAATTCTGGAACCTGTCATGGTTAAGCTGTGCCAAATCGTCAGAGATGGACATCAGCTTTTTTAGATCAGCGGGCTTCAGTTTCTTGGCAACGGCCGCCAATTCGCGCGCGCGTGCGGCAAAGGCGGGTGTGGTTGTGACAGCGTCTTGCGCAGCCCAATCAAGACGCTTTGCGGGGGAAATGACGACCAGCATATCAAACCTCCTGAACAGAACTTGACCCTAACTTAGGGTTAGGTGGGGTAATTATCCACCCGTACGCAAAATTTCTAGAAAGGCCTCGCCAAATCGCGCGATGCGCTTCTCATCTAGAATTCGCGATAGGCTCTGGCCATCTCGCGGACGCATCTGCGCAATCTTTGCGATTTGTGCAGCAGTGCAGCTGAGAGGTTTTTCTGTGTTATCCGCCCCGTAATACAGCTCCGCCTGACATTCGAACAATTGATCATAGAGATCAGCCCCTGCCTGGCCCGCCAATTTGCGGCGTGCAGGATGCATCTTGGCGCTGCTTTCCCCTTTAATAATGGCGAGAAAATCTGCGCCATAGCGATCCAGTTTAACCGCGCCCACGCCTGAGATGCGCGCCATTGCATCAAGGTCTTGGGGCCGCGTTTGCGCCATTTCGATCAGGGTTTTATCGGTGAAAATGACATATGGTGGCACGCTACCTGCCTCGGCCAAAGCACGGCGCTTGGCTTTGAGGGCGGATAAGAGTGGCGCATCATCCTCGGAAACAAGTGTTTTGACCTGCGGTTGGCGCGTTGTTTTTTGCACCGTATCGCGACGCAACGTGATGCCCTGCTCACCGCGCAATATGGGTCGCGCGGCCTCAGTCATCCGCAAGGCGCCCATCCGTGTCGGGTCGGGGCGCACTAAATCATGGCCCATCATCTGCCGAAACACCGCTGACCATCCCCGCGTATCAAATTCGCGCCCGACCCCAAATGTGGGTAAGCTGTCATGGCCACGCTCGCGCACTTTTTCGGTGGGATTGCCAATCAGAATATCCGTCAGATGGCCAACGCCGAAACTTTCGCCTGTGCGCAAAATTGCCGATAGCGCCTTTTGAACGGCCTCGCCTGCTTCGAATAGCGCAGGTGGGCTTTGGCACAGATCACAATTCTGGCAAGCTGCGCTATCTTCCCCGAAATAATGCAGCAAAACTTGCCTGCGGCAAGAAATGGCCTCAGCCAAACCCAAAAGTGCGTTCAGCCGTGCGTGATCTGCCGCTTTGCGGTCTGCTGGGGAAAGCCCTTCGTCAATTTGGGTGCGGCGAAATCGGATATCTTCGGGGCCATAGAGTGTGAGTGTGTCCGCAGGTGCGCCATCGCGACCTGCGCGCCCGATTTCTTGGTAATAGCCTTCAATAGATTTGGGCAGATCAGCATGGGCCACCCAACGGATATCAGGTTTATCGACCCCCATCCCAAAGGCGATTGTGGCAACCACAACCAAACCATCTTCATTGGCAAAGCGGCTTTCAACGATGCGCCGATCTTCGGCTTCCATCCCGCCATGATAAAAGCAAGCATTGTGCCCCGCCTCGCGCATGGCTTGTGCCAAGGTTTCAGTCTTTGCGCGTGTGCCGCAATAGATAATGCCTGACTGTCCTTTTCGCGCCGCTGCAAAAGATAAGATTTGTTGGCGTGGTTGATTTTTAACCTCGAAGGCAAGGCTCAAATTTGGCCTGTCGAAGCCACGCAAAAAGGTTTGCGGTGCTTGGTCATCAAAGAGCCGCGTCACAATCTCGGCACGGGTTTCGGCATCCGCTGTCGCGGTAAAGGCCGCAAGCGGCACATCAAGGCTGCGCCTGAGCGCGCCGATTTTTAGATAATCAGGCCGAAAGTCATGGCCCCACTGGCTGACACAATGGGCCTCATCCACGGCAATCAAGCTGACATTGGATTTTGCCAAAACCCGTTCCATCCCGCCTGAGGCCAAGCGTTCTGGCGCGATATAGAGAAGTTTCAATACACCCTTAGACAGACTGTCCCAGACCGCATCAGTTTCTTCGGCCGTGTTGCCTGAGGTGAGCGCACCTGCATTGATCCCTGCCTCGCGCAAGCCCCGCACTTGGTCACGCATCAATGCAATCAGGGGCGAAATGACCAAGGTTACGCCCTCGCGCATCAAGGCGGGCAGCTGAAAGCAAAGGGATTTCCCCCCACCTGTCGGCATAATGGCGAGGACGTTTTCACCTTTGGCTACGGCCTCGACAATCTCCGCCTGTCCAGGGCGGAAACTTTGGAAGCCGAATACACGGGATAAAAGGGCCTCTGCGCTGCTCATGCCTGATTATTTTTTGTTGCTTTGGCCCTTCTGTCCCATATCGGGGCCAAAGGCACAAGGTTAAGGCAGGCGCAAAAGCGCAGGCAAATCTGCCATATCGTGGAAGACATAGGCCCCTTCCGCAGCAAGGCGCGCTCCGTCATCATGTTCCGCATAGCCAAAGCAGGGAATATGCGCCCGCGCTGCAGCTTTTGCGCCTGTGGGGCTGTCTTCGATCACTGCGGAATGGGCGGCATCGCCCCCCATTTTCTCGGCTGCAATCAAAAACAACCGTGGATCAGGTTTGGCCACGCCAAGCGTATGGGCCGAAAAGCGGTTGCCCTCAAAGCGGCGCGCAAGCCCTGTTGCGCCCAAGGTGATTTCCATCTTTTCTTCGCTGCCATTTGAGGCCACGCAATACGGGACATGTGCCGCCTCTAGCCGATCAAGCACAACTTCGATCCCGCGAACGGATGGCAAGCCTTGACGCAGGCGCGCGTAAATATCGCCGTAAATCTCATCGATCCAATCTTTGGGTAAATCGGCGCCCATCTCGCGAGCGCGGGTCTCTGCCCCTCGCATCGTGCCGCCCACAAAAAGCGTCATGCAATCGGCAAGTGACACCTGCAAACCATAACGCGCCAGATTATTGACCAAGATTTGGTTCGTGATTGGCTCGCTATCCACCAACACGCCATCGCAGTCGAAAATCACAAGATGAGGGACAGCTGAGAGGGACATGATCAAAGTCTTTCGGCTAGGGTGATCAGCGTGCCACCATAGCTGCGCTGATCAAGAAGGGTGAACTCTGGCGGCAAAACAGGGGGGGTGCTTTCTTCCCAAACCAAGATGGCATCTGGTGCGATCCAACCGCCAGACAAGGCCGCAGCAAGGGCTGCTTCGCCCATGGATTTTCCATAGGGCGGATCAAGGAAAACAAGGGTCGAGGGGGGCAGTGTCGTGCGCCCAAGCTTCAGCGCATCCCTTCGGTGAAGGTGGGTGTTCTCTTCGGCGCGGCAGGCGATGACATTCTCGCGCAGAATCGCGTTTGACTTCGCGCCGTTTTCCACGAATTGTACATAGTCCGCGCCTCGGCTCAACGCCTCTAACCCCAAAGCGCCCGTGCCCGCAAAAAGATCAAGGACGCGGGCCTCTGACACAAGATTCCCGCGCGCCCCATTGATCAAGAGATTGAACAGGCTTTCGCGGACGCGGTCAGACGTCGGACGCAAATGTGCGGCCAGATCACCTGCGCCAAGGTCGGCCAATTTCTTGCCGCGCAATGTCCCGCCAATAATCCGCATCAGCGCAAGAGCGATTTTATATCGCCGCTTGTATCTTTAATGGCTGCCGCATTGGGGCTTTTGCCTGCCTCAATTAAACGCTTGCCGACCATATAGGCGCGGGGGTCGTTCATCGCGTCCACCGCCAAAAGCGTGTCGCCCTGATAATACCAATGCGAGCGCGCGCCCTCGCCATTGTCACGAATGACAATGCGATCATAGCCCGTGTTCAATCCTGCGATTTGCAATTTCGTGTCATATTGATCCGACCAGAACCAAGGCTTTGGCACGTAAGGAGTTGCTGCCCCAAGCATGTTACAGGCCACGGCCTCGGCTTGATCAATCGCGTTTTGGACCGATTCCAGGCGAATACGTTCCCCCCGGTAGGGCAGGCTTGTGCAATCCCCAGCGGCCCAAATATGCGGTAGCGAGGTTGCCCCCATGTCGTCTGTTGCGATCCCCCGATCTAGCGCAACACCTGCGGCTTCGGCCAGTTGGGTTTCGGGTATAATCCCGATGCCCACCAAAACCAAATCTGCCGCCAAAGTCTCGCCCGAGGTGAGATGCACCGCCTGCACCACATCGATGCCGCTCAGCCGATCAAGCCCTACGCCTTCGCGGATGGTGACACCACGATCCTCATGCAAGTTGTGGAAATAGGTGGCAGTTTCTTCACAAGCCACACGGCCCAAGATGCGTGGGGCGGCTTCGATCACAGTGACTTGCATCCCGCGCTTGGCGCAGACGGCGGCGGCTTCCAACCCGATATAGCCGCCGCCGATAATTACAGCACGTTTGCCTTCCCCCAAGAGCGGCGCAAGCCTGTCAGCATCATCGATGCTGCGCATGGTTAGAACATTGCCCAAATCGCCCCCTTGTTTGGCACTCAGGCGGCGGGGTTCTGCGCCAGTGGTAAACGCAAGTTGGTCATAGACGAAAACCGCACCGTCCGCCGTGGTGATTCTTTGTGCTGCGGTATCAATTCCGGTGATGGTCTGCCCAAGATGCAGCGTGATGTTCTGATCTGCGTAAAATGTTTCAGGGCGAAGAAATAAGCGCTCTTTGGGGCTTTCTCCCAAGAGATAGGCCTTTGACAAAGGCGGGCGCTGATAGGGCGGCACAGGCTCACGGCCAAAGAGCGCAATTTCACCCTCATAACCTTTGCCGCGCAGTTTTGCAGCAAGCGCCGCCCCTGCCTGCCCCGCCCCAATAACTGCAATCCCCACCATTTGCGCGCCCTTAGTCAGATTTGGTCTGGCGTTGTTTCCGCTTAACTCTATAAAGTCACGCAGAAATTGTACAAGCGAAGGACGCTTAAAAAAAATGTTGATCAACGTTGGCTTTAAACTACCACCAGCAACCCTTCTGCAAATGGGTCAAAATGGTCCTGAAACTATCGCTTTGACCGATAAACTGGTGGATCGAAAAGTTGTGATCTTCGGTCTGCCTGGAGCATATACTGGCACCTGTACCTCTGCCCATGTGCCGAGCTTTATTCGCACTAAGGCAGAATTTGACAAAAAAGGTGTGGACGAGATCATCTGCATCTCTGTGAATGATCCTTTCGTGATGAACGCATGGGCAGAGACAACTGGGGCAAAGGCCGCAGGTTTGACAATGCTTGCTGATCCAGCAGCAACATTTACCAAATCAGTCGGTATGAATTTTACTGCTGAACCTGTGGGCTTTTACGAGCGCTCAAAACGTTATGCGCTCTATGCGGAAGACGGCATCGTAAAAGTATTTCATCCAGAGGAAAGCCGTGGCACCTGCGAGATCTCAGGTGGCGAAGCCCTTTTGGCGGCGATCTAGACGACGAGCGCACCCTGCCCAGCTTTGGGCTGGGCGTTCAGCTTGCAAGGCGATCCATGGCGCGGGCCAATTTTATATCCAAATCTGTCAGGCCGCCTGCATCATGAGTGGACAGCACCACATCGACACGATTGTAGACGTTGAACCATTCGGGGTGATGATCCATTTTTTCCGCGTGTAGCGCAGCGCGGGTCATCCAACCGAATGCGGCAATAAAATTGGAAAATTGATAGGTTTTCGTGATTGCATCGCGGTTATCCGTAAGCGACCATCCTTTTTCTAAAAGGCTGGCCAGATCACTGTCGCGCTTGGCTTGGGTCAGTTTTGCAACACTCATTCCTGTTCCTCCACGGCTGTTTTCCGAAACGGGCCATAGCTGGTGAGGATCTCGATGTCCTCCTCCATCGCGCGGGCCTCGGCTTTGAGATATTCTGCCACGGCGCGCGAAAAACTGGGCTCGCGCATCGCATGCAGCGAATAGGTTTCAACGGGCAGATATCCGCGCGCCAGTTTATGCCCGCCCTGTGCGCCCGCCTCGACCCGTGACAGACCTTGGGCTATCGCCCAGTCAATCGCCTGATAATAGCACAACTCAAAATGCAGGCAGGGATGGTCTTCGACACAGCCCCAATAGCGGCCGTAAAGCGTCTCGCGTCCGATGAAATTCAGCGCCCCCGCCACGGGTTGCCCAGCGCGCATGGCAAGAGCTAACAGCATATCATGGCGCAGGGTTTCATGGGCGATATCGAAAAAGCGCCGTGTCAGATAGGGCTGCCCCCATTTGCGCGCGCCCGTGTCTTGGTAAAATTCCCAAAATGCATCCCAGTGATGCGGTTCGATCTGATCACCCGTTAAAAGCACAATTTCGCCACCGAAATTCTGCGCTTCTGTCCGTTCTTTGCGAATGTTCTTACGCTTACGCGAGGAGAGCGCGACAAGAAAATCATCGAAGTTTTGATAGTCTTGATTGTGCCAATGAAATTGTTGGGTCTTGCGCGGCAATAGGTTGGCATCGGCATGGGCGGCCACCTCGTCCACCGTGCAAAAGGTTACATGGAGCGAAGATAGATGATGATCTTCCATCACCGACACTGCGCCCTTTATTAGCGCGCGATCGCCCACACCTTTGGCTTCAGGGGCGACAAGCAATCTCCGCCCTGTGGCCGGAGTGAAGGGAACAGCAATTTGCAGCTTGGGGTAATAGCGTCCACCCGCGCGCATGTAGGCATCGGCAAAGGCGTGGTCGAAGATATATTCGCCTTGGCTGTGCGACTTGGCATACATCGGCGCGCAGGCGATGATCTTCGCTTCAGATTTGACGCTGAGATATAGCGGCTGCCACCCGGTTCCCATCCCAACGGAGCCACTATCTTCAAGGGCCGCAAGAAATCTATGGGTTGTGAAAGGGTCTAAGGGCCTGCCGCCATCGCTTGTTTCCGGGCAGGCACAGCTATCCCAATCTGCGGCATTAATAGCGCTGATCCGATCATGAGTTTCAATGGTGAGATTGTCGTGGCCCATTGCGCGCGTTTTGACCCTACTGTCAGATTTTGAAATGTGGCGTGTGGTCCGCGCGGGTCAAGGTAGACCCGCGCAGTGCGATTCAGCTTTAGGTGGAGATTTCGAAAATCGCCTCGATTTCCACCGCCACGTTCAACGGTAAAGCTGCAGCTGAAACCGCAGAGCGGGCATGACGCCCTGCATCCCCCAATGCCTCAACCAGAAAATCTGAGGCGCCGTTTACGACTTTGGGCTGATCGGTGAAATCTGGGGTAGAGTTTACAAACCCCGTCAGTTTCACCACGCGGTGCAGGCGCTGAAGATCGCCGCCACAGGCCGCCTTAAGTTGGGCCAGTAGGGCAATAGCGCAGCATTTGGCGGCAGCTGCGCCTTCGGTCACATCAAGATCAGCGCCCAATTTGCCCGTAATCAGCCCGCCATCTTTCATCGAGATTTGGCCTGACACATAGACCATATTGCCTGATTGCACGAATGGCACGTAATTGGCGGCGGGGGCGGGCGCGTCTGGAAGGGTCACGCCAAGCTCGGCAAGACGGGCTTCGTAGGTTTGGCTCATTGCAGTATCCCCTGTGATAACATTGCTTTGACCCTACCGCTGCCACAGCCGCCGCCAATTGGCAATTGCAACGCATTTTAATGCAGCTGCAAATAACTCGGCCAAATAGGCACACATTGGCGATTGAATCTAGAAAATATTGTTTCTGACCTTGGGCTGGCCTACAGACAGCACTAATCTATTGTTTCCGTAATGCGACTCATGGGATTTTTGTAAGTGACGGCTGTGAAGACCTCTACATCGCAAAAGCGGGTAGCAAGAACTGTGCTTTGCGCAGGTCTTTTTGCCATTTTGGCAGGCTGCTCGACTTTAGGCGATTATGCTGCAAGCCGCAGCTCCAAAGATCCTTTGGAACCCGTTAATCGCGGTATGCACGCGGTTAACAAAGGTGTCGATACGGTTGTTTTGCGCCCTGTCTCGATGGTCTATGGCACTGTTATCCCTGCGCGTCTGCGCACAGGTATCGGTAATATGGCCTCGAATTTGGGCGAGCCTGCGAATTTCGTGAATAATCTCCTTCAGGCCCGGTTGGATCAGGCGGCGACCAATGGGACGCGGTTCTTGATCAACTCGACTATCGGCGTGCTAGGCCTGCTTGACGTGGCAACCCTGATGGGGATTGAGGGGCGGCCCGCCGATTTCGGTGAGACCCTCCATGTTTGGGGTGCGGGAGAGGGGGCGTATTTGGAATTGCCACTGTTTGGCCCCTCAACCACGCGGGATGCGACTGGGCTTATCATTGACTTTGCCATGAACCCCTTCGGCTATCTTAGCCCCAGTGATGATGTCTTGTCTGCTGCGCGGCGGGTGCGCATCGCTGATACGGTTGGCTTGCGCTACTCGTTGCGTAGCACGATTGATGCGGTGCTTTATGACAGCACGGACAGCTATGCGCAGTCACGACTAATTTATCTGCAAAACAGACGGTTTGAGTTGAACGACTTCGCAACTGGTGATTGGGAAGCCGTAAATGGTGAGGGGCAGGCTCCATCCGCATCTGACCCCTATGCCGATCCATATCTGGATCCCTACGCGGATCCTTATTCACAGTGAAAGGTGGCCGCGCGATGTTTGACCGTCCAAACCGCCGTGCTGTGTTGACAGGCTTGATTGCGGCCTCGTCTTTTGCGCTTTCCGCGCCGCATATTGCGCAAGCTGCAATGACTGAGCGGGATGCGGTTGCATTGATCCAGACCGTCAGCGCTGATTTAAACGCCATTGCATCGGGCAGTGCCGCGGCTTCGCCCCCACAGTTTGAGCGCATTTTGGATCGCTATGCGGATATGCCCATCATTGCCCAAACTGTGTTGGGGGTGGAATGGCGTAGCGCGTCAGATGCGCAGAGGCGCGGGTTCACACAGGCCCTGCGGGGGTACCTTGCCCGTAAATATGGTGCGCGTTTCCATGAATTTGAGGGCGGCTCAATCGAAGTGATGGGTGCGCGTCCGATCCGCAGCTTTTTCGAAGTGCGCTCACGCGCGCGTCTTGCTGGACAAGCGCCTGTCGAGGTGATTTGGCTTGTATCTGATGGATCTGGGCAGCTGCGCATCTTCAACATCTTGATTGAAGGCATCGACCTGCGCAGCACCGAAGCTCAAGAAATGCGCTCGATTTTGGATGCCAATGGCGGCAGCATCGACGTCCTCATTGCGGCTCTCAACGCCAGCTGATTATTGGCCGCCGCGCCCCAAAAGCCCGCCCAAAACCTGCATCAGTATTTGTTCAGCCAGATCAGCCGCGCCATCTAGGACTTGGCCTGTGCCCTCATTGGTGCTGAGAACACGGTTTGGTCCGCGGCTGCCTTCGGCAATTGGGTCAATCATTGGCAGGGGTGAGGCGGGTTGATTGGCTTGGATGCGCTCCATCGTTTGTCGCCAAAGCTCGGCCGGCAGTCCGCCTCCTGTGACGCCTGTCAGAGGGCGATTGTCATCATAGCCCATCCAGACGCCCGCCACATAATTGGAGGTAAAGCCAATAAACCAGGCATCGCGCGCAGAATTGGTGGTACCCGTCTTTCCAGCCACCTCAACATTGGCAAGATTGGCCCGTTGACCAGTGCCATTTTCGACCACTTGGTTCATCATATAGATCAATTGGCGCGCAGCAGTGTCCGTGATCACGCGCTCGCGAATGCCGCCTGTTTGGCCCATCAAGGGTGAATTCTCCCCCATGAGGCGCAGTTCCAACAAGCCATAAGGCGTAACCGCAGAGCCACCATTCAAAATACCTGCATAGGCGCCTGACATTTCCAAGAGGCTTGACTCAGAGGCCCCAAGCGCCAACGCAGGGCCTGCCGCCAAATCGCTGTCTATGCCGAATTCACTGGCCACCTGCCGCACCAAATCGCGACCCACCTGTTCAGACAAACGTACCGCTGCAGTGTTGAGTGAGGCTTGAAGGGCCTCGGTCAGGGTGACCTCGCCATAGAATTCTTCTGAGTAATTCTCAGGTGACCATGCGCCAGAGCCAGGAATGTTCAATGTCAGCGGCGCATCCAGAATAAGGTCGTCAAAACGCCATCCCAAATCCAGTGCGGTTGCGTAGACAAAGGGCTTGAACGCGGAACCTGTCTGTCGCTGCGCCTGTGTTGCGCGGTTGAACAAACCTGCCCCCCGCAGATCGCGGCCCCCGACCATGGCACGCACAGCCCCATCGGCGCTCATCACCACAATTGCGGCTTGCGCCTCTGATCCTTCGCGGACTTGGTTGGTAAAGACATCATTGATTGCGTCTTCAGCGGCGCGCTGCATGGCGGGGTCAAAGGTAGTGCGCAGGATTACATCTTCTGTGGTGTCGCGTGTCAGAAAGCTTGGCCCTTCGGACATGATCCAATCGGCGAAATATCCGCCCATACTATCGCGAGCCGCATCTGAAAGTGTGGCGGGGTTGGTCTGCGCGGCGGATAACTCAGAGGCCGTCAAATAATCTTCGCGCGCCATGAGGCCCAGAACCACATTGGCCCGCTCTTGCGCGCGTTCCAAGTTTCGGGTGGGGGCGAAATATGACGGTGCCACCAAAAGCCCTGCCAACATCGCGGCTTGGGGCGCGTTAACTTCGGCCGCGGATATCCCAAAATATCGTTGCGCCGCCGCCTCAAAGCCCCGAGTGCCCGCACCCAAATAGGCGCGATTGAAATAGATGCTGAGGATATCATTTTTACTGTAGCGCCATTCCATCGCCAGTGCGAAGGGCACTTCTTGCAATTTGCGGGCGATGGTTGTTTTTCGGCAATCCGCCTCATATGTTGCCTCGCTGTCCCAGAGTTCTGGATCATAGGGTGTGCCCAAACACATCAGCTTGGCCACCTGCTGCGTGATGGTTGAGCCACCATGCCCCTGCAAGGGTCCACGCCCTTCGCGCATATTGATGATCATTGCGCCCAAAATGCCGCGCGGGCTCACCCCAAAATGATTGTAAAATCGGCGATCTTCGGTTGCGACAACCGCATGCAGGAGATGGGGGCTGACAGTGTCAGGTGTGATTGCGCCACCAAATTGCTCGCCTCGCCAAGCAAAAACTTCGCCGTATCGATCCAACATCGTCACGGAACCGCGCGCGCGCGCGTCCAAAAGGTCGGATACGGGGGGCAGCTTGCTATAGTAGTAGAAGGTGAAGCCAAACAGGATCAGCGCAAGCAAAAGCGTGCCGCGCCACGCCACGGCAAAAACCATCCGCACAATCCAACGGAAGAAACGCCCAAGCAGCGAATGAGTGCCGCTTGGCTTTTTCTTCTTATTGGGGCTGCGCCGCGCGGGCCGAGCTGCTCCGCTACCACTGCGTGATGCAGAACCAGAATTGCGGCGCGGGGCCACGAGGGGCCGTCTGCCTGAAGGGGGTTTGCTCATTTTGACCTGCCGGTTTTTCTACAAAATATGCTTTTTCGACTCACTTGTGGAGGGGCAGCGGCAAAAGAAGTCATAAATCATGTGATTAATAATTGTGCAGATTCCAAAATTTGCGCAAAATTTTTGCATTTTTCCTGTTTCGGGCCCTTGGAAACCGCCCGCTTTATTGTCGCGACCCCCGTCTCACCGTGTTGTTGTAGCCATGAAGTCCGTAGGGGACAGCACCAACCGCAAGAGGTAAATGACGTGAAACTCATCATTGCAGCAATTAAACCGTTCAAGCTGGAAGAGGTGCGCGAGGCGCTCACTTCGATCGGCGTGCGCGGCATGATGGTGACTGAGATCAAAGGCTTTGGCTCGCAATCTGGTCACACCGAAATCTATCGCGGCGCGGAATATGCCGTGAATTTCGTGCCGAAAGTGAAACTGGAAATCGTGGTCGCTGATGGTCTTGTCGATCAGGTGGTCGACACGATCCACAAAACCGCCAAAACCGACAAAATTGGTGATGGCAAGATTTTCGTTCTGGACGTTGCGTCTTCGTTGCGCGTGCGCACGGGCGAAACTGGCGACGACGCGCTTTGAGCGCCTTTCCGACAAGAAGGACACCATTCCAATGAATACCAAATTCCTCCTTCCCCTCGCCGCCGTGACCGCTTCGGTCGCGCTGCCTTCGATGGGGCTTGCTCAGGACGCCACCGTTGCTACGGGTGAATCTGCGCTCCATACATCATATATTTTGACGACCCTTCTCTTCTTGATGGGTGGTTTCCTCGTGTTCTGGATGGCGGCAGGGTTCGCCATGTTGGAAGCGGGTCTTGTACGCTCCAAGAACGTAACAATGCAGCTGACCAAAAATATTGCGCTCTTTTCCTTGGCCGCGATTATGTATTGGTTGGTTGGCTTTAACCTTATGTATCCAGGTGATGGTTGGAGCATCGGCGGCTGGCTTGGGGCATTCGCGCCAACCTCGCTGGAGCCTGTCGGCGTTTCGCCGGAAGAAACCGCATTGGATTATGCATCTGTCGGTTCCGACTTCTTCTTCCAGCTGATGTTCTGTGCAACCACCGCGTCGATTGTTTCCGGCACATTGGCCGAACGCATCAAACTGTGGCCGTTTCTGGTCTTCGTTGTCGTGCTGACTGGCTTCATTTACCCAATCGAAGCATCTTGGCAGTGGGGCGGCGGCTGGTTGTCTGAACTCGGGTTCTCCGACTTCGCAGGTTCGACCCTCGTGCACGCAGCAGGTGGCTTTGCTGCACTCGCAGGCGCTATCGTACTTGGCCCGCGTTTGGGTAAATTCAAAGACGGCAAGACAATCCCAATGCCGGGCTCCAACCTCGCCTTGGCTACGCTTGGCACATTCATCCTGTGGTTGGGTTGGTTTGGCTTTAACGGCGGTTCGCAGTTGGCCATGGGTACAGTGGGTGACGTTGCAGATGTAAGCCGTATCTTCGCCAACACCAATATGGCCGCTGCTGCAGGTGCTGTTGCTGCCTTGATCTTGACGCAGGTTCTATATGGCAAGGCTGACCTGACCATGGTGCTCAACGGCGCCCTCGCAGGTCTGGTGTCGATCACTGCCGAGCCTCTCGCCCCATCCTTGTTCGGCGCCCTGCTTACAGGTGCTGTGGGTGGCGGCATTGTGGTCTTTGCGGTGCCAATGCTCGACAAAATGAAGATTGACGATGTAGTGGGCGCAATTCCTGTTCACCTAGTAGCAGGTATCTGGGGCACACTTGCCGTGGCCTTCTACACAGGCAACTGGGGCGCGCAGATTATCGGTATCGCGGCAATCGGTGCTTTCGTCTTTGTAACCTCGCTGATCGTCTGGATCATCCTCAAAGGTATCATGGGTCTGCGCCCATCCGAAGAGGACGAGATCCGTGGTCTTGATGTGTCAGAGCTAGGCATGGAAGCCTATCCTGACTTCACCAAAGGCTGATTTAGGAAAACGTCCTCTGCCTTATCCTCCCTCCCTCCCTTCAGGAAGAGACGTACAAGAAAGGGCGCCCAACTGGGGCGCCCTTTTTATCAGATTTTACAGATGAATTAGATCGTGTCTTCGATCCATTTCTGAAGCGCGGCTTTAGGCGCTGCGCCGACCTTGTTTGAAATCACTTCGCCATCTTTGAACATGAACAATGCTGGAATGCCGCGCACGCCCAGTTCCATTGGCGAGGAAGGGTTTTCGTCAACATTCACTTTGACGATTTTCACCTTGCCTTCAAACTCGGAGGATAGTTCTTCCAAAGCAGGGCCAATTTGACGGCAAGGGCCGCACCATTCTGCCCAAAAATCAACGATGACGGGAATAGAGGATTGACGAACTTCGCTATCGAAGGTCGCATCAGTAACTGCGGTCGTGGCCATGATATAGCCCTCCTTGGGATGCCAGTGGTTAGCATGAAACCTATGAATGCCGCTGCCCCGCGTCAAGAACCCACGCCTGTTCCTGCGGCTCTTTGCAGCGCTTGTTCTAACAGATCATTTGGCAGTTCCATCAAGCTTGGCCCGCTTGTCCACAAAATGGCCAATTTTACGGCCCGCGTGGGATAAAGCGCCCTGAGCATTTCGTCGTAGGCCGCCATTTGGCGCAAATAGCCTTCGGACACATCAGCAGGGCTTTGCGGCACGATTTGATTGGATTTGAAATCTACTGCCAACACTTGGTCATCGCGCAGGATCAAGCGATCAATCACACCATAGACCTGATGGTTCAATGTTTTGCTAAAGGCTGTCAGCGGCACTTCGGCCAATGCATCCCCCTCAAACAGGGCACGCAGATTGGGGTCGGTTAGAATGCGGTGTGCCTCGCTGAAAAGGGCGGCGCGCTCTTCTGAGTTGCAATCCCCCTCTGCCGCCAAAATCATGGGCGCGGTTGCCGCCCATGCGGCGGGCGTTGTTTTGGGCAAATGCTCCAATAAAAGATGCAGACGCCGCCCCCGCAGTTTGGCTGTCTCCACATCGCGCCAATCGGTCTTGAGAGCTGCCTCTTGAGGAGTGGGTTTGGACGTCTCCCCCAAATCTGATGGGCTGAGCGCAGGTTTGTCTTTCGTCTTTGGGGGCGGCGCTTGGCGCGCCCAAGAGGATAGCGCGGCTTGCACCTCCGCAGAAATACCTTGAGGCGGGGCAGGTTCAGCTGCGCTGTGAGCGGGACTATCCCAATTGCCGTTCTCTAGTCGCAGACCCGTTTGCCCTGCCATGTCTATGGCCTGCACATTGGGCAGGCTTTCAGCTGCGGCGCGAATTTGATCATACCAACATATTGTGTCGCCCTTCTTTGCTGATAGGTCACCAGCCGCTGCGATGACCAACCAAGTCTCTGCGCGGGTCATTGCAACGTAAAGCAGGCGGTTTTCTTCCTCCTGCTGCGCGGCTTTGCGCGCCCCGCTGACTTCGCGCAGATCGGCACCCAAGTCGTCCGAAGAATTGGCCCAAATCAGTGGCCCATCTTTGGGTTGAAGCACATTAACCCCACCGCCGTCGCGATTACCATGTCGCGCCGTATCAGGCAGTATCACAATCGGGGCTTCTAAACCCTTGGCCCCGTGAATGGACATGACGCGGATTTGGTCATCATCCCCTGACATGTCCCGCTTGATGGTCACATCCCCGCGCCGAAGCCATGCAGCAAATCCCGCAATGCTAGGCACGTCATGGCGCTCATAGCTCATCGCCTGTTGCAGCAGGCTGTTGATCCCATCCTCGGCCTCTTGACCCAACCGCGCAATCAAAGCGCGCCGGCCACCTTTTTGGGTGAGGATGTTTTCCAGAATCTCGTAGGGCCTCTCAAAATCGGCCTTGTTCCGCAAATCCCGCAGCGTGGACACGATCCCCGCGTAAGCAGAGTGGTTAGAGAGCGCCTGCCACAGCGTGCCCGCCCTGCCATGGGCTAACTCGTAAAGTTGGTCTTCGCTCAAACCGCCAAGGGGAGAGCGCAAAAAGGCGGCCAGTGAGAGGTCGTCTTCTGGCGTTGCCAGAAAGTTCATCAAAGCCGTGAGATCGCGCACAGCCAATTCTGCGCTGATGCGCAGGCGATCCGCGCCCATGATGGGCAAATTCTGTGATTTGAGTGCGCGAATGATTTGGTGGAATAAATCACTGCGCTTGCGCAGCAAGATCAAAAAATCACGCGGCCGCACGGGACGCGGGTCTTTACCCTTGGCGCGGATCATCTGCTTTGAGTTGATTTTATGCGCGATGAAATCAGCGATTTGATCAGCCAAAATCACGGTGTGGTGGCTGTCATAAATCAAATCCACGGGGCTGTCCCAGTCGGGCATATCCGCGTTTTCGGTTTTAGGAATTGCAGGCCAAATATCCACCCGTCCGGGGAGGTCGCTAAAATAGGCTGCGTGTTCCACATCTTGGCCCAAACCCGCATAGGCTTGATCTGTGGCAACGCGGTCAACCAATTGCAAAATGCTTGGCGCCGAACGGAAGGAATATTTCAGTACGTTTTTATGGAGTTTTGATTGCACCGCTTCAAGGCGATGATCAAACTCATCGCGCATGCGATCAAACCCTTCAGGGTCGGCCCCTTGGAAAGAATAGATGGATTGCTTCTTATCCCCCACAACGAAAATCGTCCGGGTCAAACCATTGCGCGCAGATTGGCCCGCCGCAAATTCTTCAGCCAGTTTTGCAATGATCTGCCATTGCGCGGGAGAGGTATCTTGCGCCTCATCCACAAGCATATGGTCGATGCCGCCATCAAGGCGGAACAACACCCATTGGGCCAGACTGGTTTTGGTCAAAAGTCGATTGGTCAGACGGATCAGGTCGTCAAAATCAAGCCAACCGCGCCGTTCCTTGGCGCGATCATATCGGGTGAGAAACTCTGCCGCGAATTGATGCAGCGCGTTTGATTTTTCAAACATGATCAAGGCGCGGCGGGTCTGCCGCGCTGTTGCAAGCCGCTCCATGAAATCACAAAGTGCAGGGAAATCATCGCCCATTTCCTTGCGCACATCTGAGTTAAAAATTGTGTCGCCTCTGGCCTGATCTGGATTGTTTTTCGCAGTTGTCCCGATAACGAAAATATCTTCCAATGCGGCGATGGAAGCCAAGCTGTGCTTTGACCAATCATAGGTTTCTAACTTGGCTTTGGGCCTTTTTTGACTGTAGTTCTCATAGCTCAAAAGCTTGGCTAATTTATCGCAAAGCGCCTGTTCATCCCCCATGAATGTCTCAGAGATCAGATCTGCAAAGGTCTTGGTTCCAAGCTCAAAAAATTGGCGCAGTTGGGCGTCCGTGGCGGCAGGATCAAACGCCTCTCGCTTGTTGATGACCGCCTTGGCCAGTTCGTGCCCATCGAGGTCAGACACAAACGGGGCGACCGCATCCAATGCGATACGGCCCTGTCCGAGACTATCGGTGGCCATATCTTCGAGGATTTCCGAGATGAGGTCGGTCTGGTCGCGATCGTCCATTTCCTCAAAGGCGGGCGATATTTGCGCCTCAACAGGAAAGCGGCGCAAAACTGAGGCGCAAAAGGAGTGGATTGTCTGGATTTTCAAACCGCCCGGTGCCTCAACCGCCCGCGCAAACAGCGTGCGGGCATGGGCGAGCGTGTCTGTGCCAAGGTCGTCCTTGGCTACCCCTAATTTCGCCAAGGCTTTGATTAACTCGGCATCGGCCAACATGGCCCATGTGCCAAGTTGAGAGAAAAGGCGGTTTTGCATCTCTGCCGCGGCAGCCTTGGTATAGGTCAGGCATAAAATCCGTTCAGGCGGCACAGATTGCAGCAAGAGGCGCGATACGCGATCTGTCAGAACCCGCGTCTTTCCAGAGCCAGCATTGGCTGATAGCCAAGTTGAGCGCAAAGGATCCGCTGAAATCACCTGCGCCAGCGTGGCTTCGTCAAATTTTGGGGGCGTCAGGGTCATTCTGGATCAGCCTCCTGTGGTGGAAGCTCTGTTTCGTCCCATTCCCCGTAGCGCGCGAGGTGATCATAATCGCCGTCAAAATTTTGATCAAACACGGCACGCCGCGAGATATAGCCTTTGTCGGGTGACTGATAGGCGCGGATGAGTGTCAGGAAGCTGTCATACATGCCGCGCAGATCATCTGCAGTGATGTAATCGCTGCCATCCGATTGTTTCCCAAGTGCAAGATAGCCGTGACCTACAACGGTTTCAGGTTTGCCCGTAAACGCGCCCGCTTCGGCCATCAACGCCTCAAGCCAAAGTTGCTTCGTAAAGTTCGCCTCTTGCTTGGCCGTTGGAGCGGATCCTGTCTTATAGTCGTAAATCCATAAATTCCCGTTTTGATCGCGGTCAATTCGATCTGCACTGCCTGTGAGGGTGAAATCAATTTCGGCAATCGGCCAAGATCCTTTGGCCTCAAGCAATTCAGGGGTTTGGGTTTGGCGCCGCTTCGCTTCTCCTTCAAGAAACCAATCTGCGAATTTAACGACCTTGGCGCGCCACATCCGTTGGGCCGAGGGCCATGGGACATCTGTGGCAAATACCTCATCGGCCATGGTCAAAAGTTTTGTTTGGGCAGATGTCAGGTCGCCGAAATCTTCGGCACTGCGGCATTGGTCAACGAAGCGCTCCAACACGCGGTGTAGCGCGGTTCCCCGATCTGCGGCATTGGGCAGGGCGTTTAATTCGCCCAATTTATAAAGACCCAATACATAGCGGGCATAAATCGCATAAGGGTCGCGCACGAGGGTCTCTATGCGCGTCACCGAAAGGGATTTTGGTCGCGCATCGGCGGGGGGCTTCGGGGCAGGTCGTTTGGCGCGTGGCTTTAGGTCTTGCGCCTCTGGCCTATCGATCTCTGCGGCAAGGCTTAACCAAAACGCGCCTCGTTCGGCCATTTCACTCAAGGCCGTGCGGCTTGCATCGCTACTGCCTCGCAGAAGGTTCACCAAGCGGTTGAGCCATCGGGACGGGATGGTGGCGGACTCTGCATCGCGTTTTGCACGGGTGAGCCAAACTTCTTGCGCGCCGAGTGCCTGTTGGAAATCATGCGCGGCAAGGCCGATCTGCCGATCTGGGAGGCGCAACCCCGCCTCAGCCCGCATGGTGCGATTAAGCCATGGATCAGCGTCGCTCGAATTGGGCCAAACCCCTTCATTCAGGCCGGCAAGGATTAAGAGATTTGCGCCTTGCACCCGCGCCTCCATCGGCCCCCAGATCAACAGATCTGCGTGTGGTCGAACGGGGTTGCGCAAAAGGGCCTCGCTGAGGATGCCAGAAAAGAGGTCACGATAATCACGCAAGCTCACTGCGCCTGCGGCATCGGCTTCTTCGCCCAAGCGGTTCATCAGGCGCAGCGCCTCTTCGCCCGCATTTTGGCGCCAAAGTGCGCCCGATGTTTCAGCCTCGGTTGTGGCCTGAGGGCCCGCTGCCAAACGCTCGGCCCAAGCGATATGGGCGCGCACGAACTCAACCATCGCACCTGATTGTGGCAAGACGGGCCGGTCTATCAATTCGCGGCAAACCCAGTCTGCCCAAATGATCAGGTCTGGATCATCGGTTTGCTCTGCGGCCCAATCCATAATCTGAGATCGTTTCGGGAACGCCCACAGAAACCGCCGCATCTTTTGTTCTAGCTCACGGGTGCGGCGCAGATGCGCGCCCCGATCTTCGCCGCCAGAGTGACAAAGGGGGTGTTTGAGCATGATCAACAAGTGTTCGCCCGTCAAAGGCGCAAGCATCAGATCACTAACATGGCGCAAGAAGCGCCCCGTTGCCGTTTCCCCCAAGGGCACGCCTGCAGAATCGTCAGGATAGAGCGACCATCTGGCAAGGATGGCACAGGCCTGACGCACCAAAATCCGATCTGGGCATATTAACGCAACCCGTTTGTCCGCTTCGATGGCGTGACGCAGTCCGAGGGCGATGCTCATCGCCTCCTCGCGCGGGGTTTCAGCTTCAATCAAGATCACATCGCGCAGAGCGCCTTGGGGATCGTTAAGTTTTGGCCCTTCCTCAAGCCATTGATCCGTTTGTGGGGCAGGTCTTAGGGCTAGAGATACAAGGCGATTGCGGTTTTGATTATGGGGCGTGGTTTCAATCCAACGGGGGATTTCCCAAGGGTTCACATTCAAGTTATGCGCAAATTTTGCCAATCGGTATTGCGGATGGTCTTGCCCCGTCAGGCCGCCTGTGGGGCCACCGCCCGACAAAAGTGCATGCCAAATCTCGTGCGGTAGATCATAATCCAGCCCTGGCAAAACCACCGCACCGCGCTCAAGCCCCGCCACCGCCTTCATCAGACGCGCGGTAGCCCCGCGCGACCCTGTTGAGCCCGCAATAATCACGGGATGGTCAGGTGGGTTGTCCTGCCAATGTTGCGCTAAACGATCAATCAAACTGCTTTGGCGTGCAGCTTGGGTGAGCAGCTCGGGATTGTCCTCAAAATAGTGCCGCAGGATTTTTATGAACTCTAGATTGCGCTGCCAATGTTCTGAATGTCCTTCGACATTCAGTCGCTCTAGCACCTCGGGCGCGACCCGTTCCTCGTGCATTTCCGCCAACAGATCGGCAAGGCTATCGGCAAGCGACCAGATCGAAGCACGCGGTGCTAAATCCGGGGCTGCATCCAAAAGCCGCCCGACCAGTTGAGCCAGATGCAAACGCAGCCGTAAATCGGAGGCAGGCTGCGCCATGCCGCCCAAATCAGGCAGATGGGCCATGGCCTCGAAGGGCCGAATGCGGGGTAAAAATGCCGCCTCTTTTCTCAGATATTGGGTGCGCAAATTTCGTTCCATTCGGGCGGAGTTCACCCAAATTTCCACGCGCGCAATCGCCTCGGGTGGCTGCCCTGTAAGCCGTGCGTCAAGCCCTGCGATCAATGCTGATGTAAACTCTACCCCAATGGGTGTGGCAAAGAGGTTTCGCACGCTCATGTGACGGCGGCCTTTTCCATGGCAAGCAAGTCTTCTGCTGCCGTGATCCCCTCTGGATGCCCAACATCGGCCCATCCGCCCAGATGGATGACACCAAACAGCCGCCCCTCTCGCGCAAAGGTTTCCCACAGCATCCGAAGGCCGAATTTGGGGATATCCATGGCAGCGATTGGTGCTGTCTTTAGGATTTGCGCGCCTGTGAACACATAGGGCTTTTTGGGATCGTCAAACAAAACCCGCCCCGTGGCATCAAGGCCCAAGTCACCATCCCCCTGACGGCCTGTGGCCTGATCCCGTGGGATGAGTAGCATCAGCGCGTCCATTTCTGTGGGGCGCCAAGCGGCGGACAGCGTGGCAAAGGGATTTTGGCCCGTCCAAACATTGTCAGAATTCAGCGTAAAAATCGCACTATCCGAAAAATAGCGCAGGGCATGGCGAATACCGCCGCCCGAATCCAAAATCTCTGGCTGCTCTTCGCTGAGGATGACCTCGTGGTTGCGCAAATGGTGGCGCATTTGATCGGCGTGAAAATGGGTGTTGATTACGCAAGGTGCGGCATGCTCCCCCTGAGCAACATCGAGCGCATGGTCAATCAAGGCCCGTCCTGCCACAGGCAACAATGGCTTTGGTGTGGCTTTCGTTAACGCCCCCATACGCGTACCAAATCCTGCAGCCAAGATCATTGCGCCGCGGGGGGCATGATCGGCGGTGGACTGCAGGTAATGCGCGCAGATCGCACGCGCTGTTGCGGCCAAAGGCGCAAGCCTTGGATGGTCTACAGCGCGAAGAACATGGGCCGCAACTCGTGGCATATGCCGCAGATAGACCGGTTTCCCTGTTCGCGCGAGGCGGCGGAACAGCCCCAAAATACGGAAGTTGCGTTGCAGCGATAGCAAACTCGTCCTCAGGATCATATCATCTTCGCTGATGTTCAAAATATGCGCATGATCGCGGATCAATGTGGTGCGCAATTCAATCGACAGATCACGCCGTGCATCATCAATCAGCGAGACGAGGTCATATCCCTTGGGGCCGCAGAGTGCGTCTTGAAAATCAATAACGCCTGTACGTTGCAGCCCTGTGCGGTTAGCTAGCCAAATCAGATTTCCCGCATGGAAATCGCGCAACACTGTCACAGGCACGCCCCGTAAGATCCATGTTGCAAGACCTTGGAGGTCGTTTTGAAAGGTGACTTGTTCACATTTCAGCGCGTGGCCTTCGGGCAATTCTTCAAAGGTGACTGCCGTCAATCGGGCCAATTCTGAGGCGGCTAAAATGGGCAACCCACCCATTGCTCCTGTCCGCGCCAAAACCGCCAAAACATCATGCGCGGTGCGATAAAGCTCGACTTCACGAGTGAGGCCTTGATCCAAAATTGCGCTGTAGGTTTGATCACCAAAATCCTCAACCAAAAGGAAGCCTGAAACAGCATCTTCGCCAAGAACTGTCGGGGCTGATACTCCTAAACCGCGCAAATAGGCCGATACATCGCAAAACGCCGCTTGGCTTTGGATCTCGCTCTTAGGCGTTTGCATAAAAACTGCACTATAGTTGTCTGAGAGATGTAGGCGGGTATAGCTGCGCGCTGAAGCATCGCCTGCAACGGGACTTGGCTTCGCCATGCCCCATCCCATGCGGTCAAGAAAAGTGCGCGCCTCTGGTGAGAGCGTAGTCATGCATACCTCTCGGCCAAGGCGCAAAGTTGCGGGAGTTTGGGATGATCTTGGTAAGCGCATAGCCTGATGTGGCGCTGATCAGGGGCGCTTTGATCATAGATAAACGAAAGCCAGATTGTGCGTGTTGGCAGATCGGTCATCATCCGTTCGGGCCATTCGATGAGGCAAATTTCGGTTTCAAACGCATCTATGAGCCCCAGTTCATCCACATCGCGCGGATCACTGAGGCGATACAGATCAACATGCCAAATCTCACACGGGTGTGCCTCGTAGATTTGTACCAAAGTAAAGCTTGGGGAGGGTATGTCCTCCACGCGTCCGATTTGTGCCAGTCGGGTGCGGATCACCCCACGCGCGAAATGGGTTTTACCTGCGCCGAGATCACCAGAAAGCGCCAAAACATCGCCTGGTTCCAGTAGTGGTGCGAGGGCTTGGGCAAATTCTGACATGGCTTCGGGCGAAGCCAAGCGCAGATGCGCATGGCAGGGAGGCAAATCAGAGAGGGGTGCAGTGGATCCATCAGACATTAGGTCAAGTTTACAAGGGATCATACGGGGCGCAAGCCATAGCGAAGGGTTATGCTTTCGTTATTTATCTGATTTGTGATGTTGCGCAGTTCATCGGCAATGTGATTGGTGAAGTTGCCCGTATCTCGCCATTGGGTTAAGCCGCTTGCGGCGGATATCTGGGTGCAGATGCTTTAAGACTAGGGCAAGATTGCGCCAAGCGCCTGCGTGATCCTCGGGGTCCATCAAATACTAATCTGTGGCCTTGTTGTAAAATGACACACTGAACCAGCAGGCTGACCACCAGAGCCGCCAAGGAGCCGACACCACCGACAATGAATAGCGGGTTTGCGCCGATAGCGGCCATACCCTTACCTCCCAGAGATGTGCATCATTCAATTAATATTGGGGCGCTCACTACGTAGAATGAACAGGCGCCGCGTGATGGGCAGAAACACCCCTTAAGGATAAAACTGGGGATTTAATCTTAATATTCTATTAATTTTTGGAAATTTTGAGGGTTTCTCACGGAGAAAAAGGTTTGTTTTGTCCTAGAGGTGTATTTCGTTCTTCTTCGGATAAACAAATGCGCGACTTTGGCCAAACAACCTCAACCACCGCGCCGCGCTTGGCGCCTTTTTCGGATTCCGTCAGGAATGGGTCGCTGGAATTGCGAAAGCTGACCCGCGCGCCTGAACGCTCTAAAAGGGTTTTGGCGATAAATAGGCCAAGACCCATGCCCTCATACCCGGCACGTTGCGGGCTAGTGGATTGTCTTGTGCGGCGGCGCAAAAATGGATCGCCAAGCCTGCTTAATACCTCGGGGGGAAAGCCTGCGCCATCGTCAATGACGCAAAGACGGATTTCGGCCAAATCCCATGCTGCCTCAATCCAGACTGTCGCATTGGCAAAGTCTACGGCGTTTTGGACAAGATTGCGCAGGCCGTGGATGATTTCAGGCTTGCGATAGATCACAGGCGGGGCGCTGCCCTCATCTGCAACATCGGGCAGGGCGGGCGCTAGATCATAGAGCAAGTCAATACCGCGATCAGCATGGGGTTCCGCCGCTTCGCGGAGCACCTCACCAAAGGGGGCGGAGCGCATTTGCAAATCATCTTTGCCCGCCCGCCCCATGGAATGGAGGATATCGCGACACCGATCTGCTTGATCACGGATCAGTTTTGCATCCTCGAATAGATCAGGGCGGTTCGCCAACGCCTTGGCTAGTTCATCGGCCAATTCGCTAGAGACAAGTTTTATCGTGGCTAAAGGTGTGCCCAGTTCATGGGCCGCCGCAGCAACCACGCCCCCAAGGTCGGTTAGTTTTTGTTCCCGCGCGAGGGCCATTTGTGTAGCCAAGAGAGCCTGATTCATCGAATGCGTTTCTTTGGTCACTCGCCGCGCATAGGAGGATAGAAAGACGATGCCGATGACAATCGCAGTCCAAAACCCAAGCAAGAAAAGAGGGGGGATCTGTAGAACTGACCCGTCCAGACTGCGCAGCGGCACATGGTAAAAGGCCAAAACCGTAATCAAACCAATGGCAATCCCGCCAAGCATTACGGTTGAACCTAGCGTCAGCGCGGTGGCCGAAATGGTTACAGGCGCCAAGATCAACAAGGCGAAAGGATTGTTTAAACCCCCTGTCAGAAACAGCAAAAACCCCAGCTGTGTGAGGTCAAAGAGAAGGGTAAGCATCGCATCGCGATCAGACAATCTCTGGCTGCGTGGGAAAATCGCCATCGCGACAAGATTGGAAATGACGCTCGCGCCAATGGCCAAAAAGCACAGGCCCAATTCCACCCTTAGGCCGATGAAATAGGCGGCAATGGCGACTGTGATAGTTTGGCCAATGATGGCCAACCAGCGCAACAGCAACAGCGTCTCCAATCGCACCCAATTGCTGCGTGCATCATCTGCAAATAATCTTTGGGTGGGGTCTTTGGTCATTGGGGCTTTCTGTCACAGTCAGGTGGGGATGAATTTCTGCGGGTCTCGTCATAGATTGCCTAGCGTGAGACTAACGCGGTGAAAGGCTGCTTGATGACACGGTATTTTGCAATTGGTGCCTTTGCAATTCTCGTTCTGGTTTTGGGCGGGACAACGGCACTGATTTTGCAAGGACGCTCGCCTTTGACATTGTTTCAACAACCAAGTGCGCTTGGCGGAGCGGGACTTGTTCAAAATGAGGATGCCTTTGCGCAATGCCGCTCGACTGTCATCGCGGGCGGGTCTGATGCCATCGGCGGCCCGTTTGAATTGATCACCGAGGATGGCGAGTTGGTCACAAGTGAGGCGCTGATCACGGAGCCAACCTTGCTGTATTTTGGCTATACCTTTTGTCCTGATGTCTGCCCGTTGGACACGGTGCGCAATGCTGAAGTGGTGGATATTCTTGCCGAACGCGGTGAAGCCGTGTTGCCTGTTTTCATTTCGATTGATCCCAAGCGTGACACGCCTGAACGGCTGCGCGAATTTACCGAAAACATCCACTCCGATATGATCGGCCTGACGGGGAGTGAAGTGCAAGTCGCCGCTGCAAGCCGTGCTTTTCGCACCTATTACAACAGCCATGATGACGGAAGCGATCCATATTATTTGGTGGATCATTCGACTTTTACCTATTTGGTGTTGCCTGATGCTGGGTTTGTCGAATTTTTCCGCCGCGATACCGCCCCGACAGAAATGGCAGATGCGGTGCAGTGTTTTCTAGATGCAAGCAGCTAAACCCTTGCTTGCAAAATGCTTTGAGCGGGTCTTGGCCATCGTGCATTTGACCCGCGCAGATTTTTCCCTAATAAAGCTATATAGACCAAATTTTGCCGCCAGAGCCTTGGGTAGACTGGCTCCATGAGAGGAACGCCAATGTCGCAAGTGCGTACTTTACGGGATATCGGGCCTGATAAGTCACTTCTCTTGGTGGATGATGACGAGCCGTTTCTGCGCCGATTGCAGCGCGCCATGGAAAAGCGTGGGTTTGAGGTCGAAGCCGCCGAAACTGTGACTGCGGGGAAAGCGATCGCGATGGCTCGCCCGCCTGCTTATGCAGTGGTCGATTTGCGGCTTGAAGATGGCAATGGCCTGGACGTTGTGGAAACGCTCCGCGCCAAACGGCCAGAAGCGCGGATTGTCGTTTTGACGGGCTATGGCGCGATTGCAACTGCGGTCGCCGCGGTAAAGATTGGCGCAACTGATTATTTGTCGAAACCGGCGGACGCGAATGACATCACCGCCGCACTTTTGGCCAGTGATGATGATCTCCCCCCGCCGCCCGAAAACCCGATGAGTGCTGACCGCGTGCGTTGGGAACATATTCAACGCGTTTATGAGCTATGTGATCGCAATGTGTCTGAGACAGCACGGCGCTTGAATATGCATCGCCGCACGTTGCAACGGATCTTGGCAAAGCGCAGCCCGAAGTAAGTCTTAAATCTGTGCGATTAGGGCGTTGTGCCGTGCGGTAAAATCTGCGCGCACCTCTGCGGGCGGGCGCAGCTCAAGGGTGATTTGCGAAAGAAGCTTGGCTTCGGGCCTGCCAAAGAATTGATTTGCTTCGGTTTCTGAGAAGCCCGCAATTTGCACGGCTTCGATCCACGCGCTGATGCAATCCGCTTGCTTGATCCGTGTTTTGATCGTTTTGGGTAATTCTGCAGGCAGGCCAAACCGCAGGTGGATTGCAGCGGTCAAGCGTGCGTCCAACTCCGCATATCCGGGCCCGACGGCGGATTTAACGGGGCTGATCATATCGCCAATCACATATTCAGGCGCATCATGCAAAAGCGCTGCCAAATTCCATTTCACGGGGCCTTTGGGATGTTGCAATTCGTAAATCTGTTCGACCAGTAGCGAATGCTCTGCCACGGAATACGGATAATCGCCGTGCGTTTGACCGTTCCAACGCGCCACGAACGCAAGGCCATGGGCGATGTCCTCGATCTCGATATCAACAGGTGTGGGGTCAAGCAGGTCTAGCCTTCGACCCGATAACATTCGTTGCCAAGCACGGATTGGTGTTGAGCGCGGCATAGGTTCTTTTGTCCTTAACGTTTTGCGAAACCATAAAGCCCCTCGCCCCAGATGCAACGCGTCACGCGCGAATCGACGCAGCGCCATTGCTGTTGGGCTTCAGGGCTGCTATGGCCACGCCAAATTAGAGACATGATTATCCGCCTTCAAGGAGCCTGCACTCGTGAACGATTACATCGTCAAAGATATCGCCCTTGCCGATTATGGCCGAAAAGAATTGGACATTGCTGAAACCGAAATGCCAGGCCTGATGGCACTGCGCGCAGAATACGGCGCAGAAAAGCCTCTCAAAGGCGCGCGCATCGTCGGCTCCTTGCATATGACTATTCAGACCGCCGTTTTGATTGAAACATTGGCGGCTTTGGGTGCCGATGTGCGTTGGGCAAGCTGCAATATCTTCTCCACCCAAGATCACGCGGCCGCCGCGATTGCCAAGGCAGGTATACCTGTTTTCGCCATCAAAGGCCAAACCTTGGAAGAGCATTGGGATTATCTTGATAAATCCTTCCTCTTCGAAGATGGCCCCAATATGATCTTGGATGATGGCGGCGATGCGACCCTTTACGTTCTTTTGGGCGCGCGCGCTGAAGCGGGTGAGGACATCATCCCTGTGGCGCAATCCGAAGAAGAAGAAGTGGTTAAGGCGCAGATCAAGAAGCGTATGGCGCAAAGTCCAGGTTGGTTCACCAAGGTGCGCGACCAGATCAAGGGCGTGTCCGAGGAAACCACCACAGGCGTTAACCGCCTTTATCAATTGGTGCGCGAAGGTCAGCTGCCTTTTCCTGCTATCAACGTCAATGACAGCGTCACCAAGTCGAAATTCGACAATAAATACGGCTGTAAGGAATCGCTCGTTGATGGCATCCGCCGCGCGACTGACACAATGATGGCAGGTAAGGTTGCTGTCGTCTGTGGCTATGGCGATGTGGGCAAAGGTTCCGCCGCGAGTTTGCGTGGCGCGGGCGCGCGCGTAAAAGTCACCGAGGTTGACCCGATTTGCGCGCTGCAAGCGGCCATGGATGGCTTTGAAGTGGTGCTTCTGGAAGATGTAGTCGCAAGTGCCGACATCTTTATCACCACGACGGGCAATAAGGACGTCATTCGCATCGAACATATGCGCGAAATGAAGGATATGGCCATCGTGGGTAATATCGGCCATTTCGACAATGAGATCCAAGTTGCGGCTTTGAAAAATCACAAATGGACGAATATCAAAGAGCAGGTGGATATGATCGAAATGCCTTCAGGCAGCCGTATCATTCTTCTGTCTGAAGGCCGCTTGTTGAACCTTGGTAATGCAACAGGCCACCCATCTTTCGTGATGTCCGCCTCTTTCACCAATCAGGTGCTTGCGCAGATTGAACTGTGGAAGAATGGCGGAAATTATAAGAACGAGGTTTACATTCTGCCCAAGCATTTGGACGAGAAAGTGGCCCGTCTGCATTTGGATCGGATTGGCGTGAAGCTGACCACGCTGGATAAATCCCAAGCGGATTATATCGGTGTTCAGCCTGAAGGCCCGTTCAAGCCTGAGCATTACCGCTACTGACGCGTCATCCTGCGCGATATGGCTGAAAAGATTGAACGATCGGGCAAAAAAAGCCCGATCTTTTATTTTTAGGCTTACTTTTTATATTTTACTTGCCAGTCTACCCTTGGTCCGATGGGATTACCTTTCGGGCCAATGTGTCTTTAGGGGGAGTTCTTGATGGGCAAACGTGATGATTTAATCGTCACATATGCGAACGATTTGAAAAACAAATGCGGTATGGATGCGGATATAGATCTTCTGACCAAGATGACGATTGGTCTGGGTCCATCCATTTATAATGCAGATACCGCAACAGTGGCAGGCAGCCAGCCGTCCGAATTGGAGACGTTGAAGAATAATTTTCTGATCAAGAAACTGGGGCTAACCGATGGCCCCATTTGATGGATGCGATCAATAGTGTCATCGAAACTTGTGGTCGCTCACAGTGTAATAAACACCGCGCGGTGATCTATTACGTGCTGGTCAAGCATTTCGGCAAAGAAAGCATCTATCTCTGACCCTGACCGCTTTATCAGTTAGACAGGCCCCCAACTACCCCGGCGATGTTGGGGGCTTTGTTCTGTGATCAATAAAATTCGGCGTGCTTTTTCTTTGATTGCTTGCAGGCGTTTATGTTATCCACACCCTGCCTGATCAGTATGGCGGGCCCCCATTCGAACACGTGCGGAGCGAGAAGAGCGCGTGGGTGGTGGAAGGTTCCGATCTGATCGGGGCCCTCCTTCTTTATTTTAGTCCACCCATTTTGCAGATGATATCCCAGGCCTCTGGCGTCACGGGTTGCACCGAGAGGCGCGATTGGCGCAGCAAGGCCATCGCTACAAGACGGGGCTCGGCTTTAACCATTTCTAAACTGACGGGGCGGGGCATGGGCCGTAGGGCTTTGATATCCACGCAGTCCCAACGCGGGTCGTCCGTGGTGCTGTCGGGGTGGCTTGTGGCAATGACTTCTACAAGGCCCACCACGGCCTTTTCGGTCTGGGAATGATAGAAAAACCCCTGATCCCCGATTTCCATTTGCCGCATGAAATTGCGCGCCTGATAATTGCGCACGCCGTTCCATTCCTCGCCCTGATCCCCACGGGCACATTGCTGCGCCCAACTCCACGTGTCGGGTTCGGATTTGAACAGCCAATACGCCATCAGCCGATGACCTTTTTCCACGCTTCGATGCGGGTTTTCGCAAAAAGCCCTGCTTTTGCGTAAGGATCATTTGTGGCCCAAGCTTCGGCGTCTGCGCGGGTTTCGACCTCAATAATGACGAGCGATCCGATCATCTTACCTGCCTCATCCAAAAGTGGGCCTGCCATTTCAACCACGCCTGTCTCGGCGATATAGGCTAAATGGGCCTCTCGGTTATCAAGGCGGGTTTGTAGGGCTTCGGCCTTATCTGTACACATCAACGCGTAACGCATTTTCTTTACTCCATTGTCAAAGGGCGCGCCAAAAGCGCCTCTGTTATTTCGTCAAACTCTACTTCACCTGCGCTAAGCTTGGCCACGGCATCGACAAGGGGTGTGTCAATCTCGGCCCGCACGGCCAAGCCGCGCGCGGTCGCAACCCCCTCTACCGTGCTGTCTTCCGACCAAGCTGTGCCTTGGGTCAGGGATAGGCCAAAGCGCATATTGCGCGATTTTTCTGAAGTGCAGGTCAGGATTAAGTCGCCAAGTCCCGACAGTCCTGAAAGCGTTTCATCTATCGCGCCAAACCCGCGTGCGATCCTGCGCATTTCGGCAAACCCGCGGGCCATCAAGGCTGCGCGCGCGCTCTCGCCCAAGCCCCGCCCCATGACTGCACCTGCCCCAATGGCGATAACATTTTTAAGAGCGCCCCCCATCTCTGCCCCGATAACATCTGTGCTTCCGTAAAGGCGCAGATTGGGCATGGATAGCGCCTTTTGCAGCGCATTCACGGCGGTCGCATCCTGACACGCCAAGGTCAGGGCGGTTGGAAGGCCGCGGGCGATATCGACCGCGAAACTGGGACCCGTGAGCTGTGCAGCAACTTTGTCTGGAAATCGCGCGCTCAGCAGTGATGCGGGCCCAAGGCCCGTGGTCAAATCAATCCCCTTCGCGCAGGAGACAAGATGACCCGCGCGCGGCCTATAGCCATCTAAAAATGACCCAAGCTTTTGAGTGGGAATGGCCAGTAGCAAAATATCGCTTCTCAGCGCGTCTAGATCATCCGTGACCTCTACTTGATCGGGCAAGCGGATATTGGGCAGACGTTTCGCATTTTCGCGGGATTGGCGGATATTTTCTGCACCATCGCGGGCCCAAAGGCGCACGGGCCGACCCGCACGTGCCAATGCTATGGCAAGGCTTGTGCCAAAGGCGCCTGCGCCTGCGATATCAATCATGCCTTCGCCCCCTTTTTCCCAGAGCCAAGCATGGCATGGGCGCTTTGATCCAAGGGCCAGCGTGGGCGCGCAGATAACGTCATGTCATCCTGCGCCCCTTCGAGATAGCGTTCTAGCCCCGCCATTGCGATCATAGCAGCATTGTCTGTGCATAGGGCCAATGGTGGCGCGACAAATGGCGTATTGGCCTCATCGGAGACAGCCTCAAGCGCCTTGCGCAGGGTTTGATTTGCGGCCACCCCACCCGCCACAGCAAAGCCTGTGATCCCACCTGCCAAGGCCAAAGCGCGGCGTGATTTCTCGGCCAAAACATCACGCATTGCAGCTTGGAAACTGGCGCAAATGTCCGCGCGGTCTTGTTCAAAAAGTCCATTTTGTGCGGCAGCCAATTGATCACGTTGGCGCAGCACAGCCGTTTTTAGGCCTGAGAATGACATATTGCAGCCCTCTCGATCCAAGAGCGGACGGGGAAGTACAAATCGGCGAGCATCCCCAGATTTTGCCGCCTTTTCCACCGATGGCCCGCCAGGTTGGGGCAGTCCCATGATCCGAGCAACCTTATCGAAGGCTTCGCCTGGGGCATCGTCAATTGTGCCGCCGAGGCGCGTGAAATTGTCAGGGCCTTTGACATGTAAAAACTGGCAATGCCCACCCGAAACCAAGAGCATCAGATACGGATAACGCATCCCATCTGTCAGGCGTGGTGTCAGGGCGTGGCCCGCCAAATGATTGACCCCAATCAAGGGCTTACCGAGACCATAAGCCAATCCTTTGGCCGCCATGACGCCTGACAAAACGCCCCCAATGAGACCAGGGCCCGCGGTGACCGCGATGGCGTCTATGTCGGCCAAAGGGATATCTGCCTGTGCCAAGGCCTCTTCGACCATGTGATCCAATTTTTCGGCATGGGCGCGCGCAGCCAGTTCGGGCACCACGCCACCGAATTCGGCGTGCAGGGGCGTTTGACCTGCCACAACAGAAGACAAAAGAACAACATCCCCCGAAGCCTCCCGGCGCAGCACCGCAGCGGCCGTATCATCGCAGCTCGATTCAAGCCCCAAGATGGTTAGTCTTTGTCCTGCGGTCATGCCCCGTGGATCCTTCACCCATTGCAGACCAAAGATATCTGCGATGGAAGCCAATTGTAAGCGCCTCGCAAGGCAGGTATCATTGCAGGCTATGGCTGACAATGCTTGCCCTTTGATCCTTCTGACCCGTTCTGCTGCGCAATCGCAGCGGTTTGCTGATGAGATGACGGCGACTTTGGGTGAGTGGCCCGCGCTTGCTATACATCCCCTGATGACGATGTCTTTGATCCCAGTGGATGTGGATATCACGCCCTATGATGCGGTCGTGTTCACCTCGGAAAACGGGGTTTCTGCCTTTGCTGAATTGTCCAAGGAACATGACGCAGCTTTGGGGGTCACTGCCTATTGTGTTGGGCAAAAAACCGCGCAAGCGGCGCTGGCTTTGGGTTTCGTGGCGCGATCCGCTGAGGGTGATGTCACCGATCTTTCCGCGTTGATCTTGGCCGATCTGCCGCGCTCGGCGCGGGTGATCCATCTGCACGGACACCACCAAGTCGGCGCTCTGTGCGCAGTATTGCAAGCTGCAGGCCAGACCGCTGATCACTTGGCCATATACGAGCAGGTTGCACTGGCCCCTAATGCTGAATTTGCCTCACTTTTTCAAAGTGATAGGTCGATTGTTGTTCCGCTGTTTTCACCCCGCTCTGCAGCCTTGTTTTTTGCGGCTTTGCCAGAAAATATGCGCGCAGATTTGCGGCTTGTTGCGATCAGTGCAGCAACCGCTGGGGCCATCCCTGCCGCGTTTCAAGCGCGGGTATCTGTGGCGCAATCCCCTAATGCAGGCGCCATTATTGACGAGCTGGCTAGATATCTTCGTTAAAGGCGCGATCGGGTGGCCTGCAAGGCTTGAGCGCATTTGATGGCTGCTCTAAGCTGTTGAAAAACGCTGTCAATGTAACTGGACAGCATGATTCTGACGGGTAAGAGGTCTGTATGGCGAAAGAAAAACCAACATCTTCGCAGGCTTCAACAGGGTTGCGTTCAAAACGAACACCATCACAGGCGCGCAAATCGACCTCAGCGAAGGCGACACCTAAAGCGGCAGTAAAGACCACTGCAAAACCTGCGTCGAAAGTGGCAACAAAGCCCGCAACGCATGCTGTGCCAAGCCAGCCCGATACACCGCCCGCAGCCCCGACTTTACCAAAGCCGCGCAACTCGGTCTGGCCGATGGTTTTAGGGGGTGGTCTTGCTGCAGGGCTTGGGTTCGCTGCGGCCAGTCTTTTGCCAAGCGCGGAGCCCTCCAATGATATTGCGGCGCGTCTCTCTGCCGTTGAGGCAACACAGGATGAACTGCGTGCAGGCCTCGCGGACCAAGGGGCAGCCACAGTCGATCTTGCGCCGCTTGAGATGGGTTTGGCCAATATTCGCGCGGATCTTGATGCGGTCTCGGTGCCGCAGGTTGATTTGACACCGATCACCGCTAAGCTCGATGCACTTGACGCCAATCTTGCCGCGCAAACGGACAGTCTGTCCGATTTGCAATCGCGCATTGCCACGCTCGAAGTCCGCCCCGAAGGTGTAGATGTTTCGATTTTAGGCGCAAATGGTGTGGCGTTGGATCAACAGATTGCCGCATTACAGGCCCTGATAGACAGCCAACGGGGCGCGCTTGAGGCTATTTCACAAGATGCTGAAACCGAAATTGCCACGTTGCGTGAGACTATCACTAATGAAGTCGCGCGCCTGAAGGCAAGCAGCGCGGTTGTGCGCCTGACATTGGCGATGGAAAGCGGTGCGCCATTCGCCGCGGCGCTATCTGATGCGGAGGCAGGATCAGGCGTCACCGCCCCCGCCCTGTTGCACGCTGCGGCCGAGACGGGATTGGTGCGCCTATCGCAGCTTCGCGCGGAATTTGCGCCCTTGGCGCGCGATGCGCTGCCAATTGCCCTGCGCGAAACGGCAGGCGATACAATGAGCGCGCGCGTGGGTGCGTTCCTGCAAGGTCAAATTGGCGGTCGGTCCCTCAGCCCGCGTGACGGGGATGACCCAGATGCAATCTTGTCCCGTGCCCAAGGGGCCGTGGATCAAGGCGATTTGTCTTTGGCTTTGGCCGAACTTTCGGCCCTGCCTGCCCCTGCCCAAGCCGTGTTTTCAGATTGGGTCGCTCAGGTTGAGGGGCGTCTCTCTGTGACTGAGGCCTTCGAAACCTATCGCGCCGCAATTGGCCAAGCGGGTTAAGGGGGGGCGATGTGATGTTGTGGTCTATGCTCAAGGCTCTGATTTTCGTAGCCGCCACCGCCCTTTTGGCGATTGGGGCTACCTATCTGCTTGAGATCGGTGATGTGGCGCTGATCACGGTGGCAGGGCGCGAATTTGTTCTGACACCTTTTGTATCGGTGTTGTTGGCGCTGGCCGCCTTGGTTGTGGTGTGGGTCTTGATGCGCCTCACCGGGTTGATCGTGGCGAGTATCCGTTTCCTCAATGGCGATGAAACTGCACTGACTCGTTACTTCAATCGCCGCAGTGAAAAACGCGGATTTGAGGCATTGTCGGATTCGATCCTCGCCCTTGCGGCGGGTGAAGGGCATTTGGCCATCCGTAAAGCAGAGCGCGCAGCCAAGCTGCTGGCGCGGCCAGAGGTGACGAATTTATTGATTGCCCAAGGGGCGGAAATGGCGGGTGACAAGGCCCGTGCGACCGAAGCCTTTAAAACCTTGGTTCAAGATGAGCGCACCCGTTTTGTGGGTGTTCGTGGCTTGTTGCAGCAAAAATTAGCCGCAGGTGACACCGACACGGCGTTGAAGCTCGCCGAAAAGGCCCTCGCCCTGCGACCCAAAAATGCGGATATGCAGGACACCTTGCTGCGTCTTCAGGCGCAATATGAGGATTGGGCAGGGGCAAGGGCCACATTGAATGCAAAATTGCGGTCAGGCACTTTGCCGCGCGATGTGCATAAGCGCCGTGATGCCGTCTTGGCCCTTGCCGATGCGCGTGAGGCTTTGGCAGATGGCCAAATTGCCCGCGCGACAGAGCTGGCAAAATCTGCCAATCGCCAATCTCCAAGCCTTGTGCCCGCTGCAGTGATGGCGGCGCGCATCTCGATTGCCGAGGGCAAGGCAAAGCAAGCCGCATCCGTGATCCAAAAAGCATGGGGTCTTGCGCCGCACCCTGATCTAGCGGCGGCTTTTGCCGAAATCGTGCCCGAAGAAACGCCAGAGGCGCGGATCAAACGCTTTCGTCCCTTGTTAAAGCAGCATCAAGGCCACCGTGAGGCGCGCCTTTTGGAGGCTGAATTGCAAATCGCCGCGAAGGGATTTGGTGAGGCCCGGAAGGCGCTTGGCAGTTTAGCACAGGATGAGCCAGATGCGCGCAGCCTGACGGTTATGGCCGCAATTGAGCGCGGCGAAGGCGGTGAAGATCGTCTGGTGCGGGCTTGGCTTGCAAAAGCAGTTACAGCATCGCGTGGGCAGCAATGGTTGTGCGAGGCCTGCGGCCATGTTCACGCTGAATGGCGCCCAACCTGCACCCATTGTGATGGGTTCGATACATTGCATTGGGCAGTGCCACCGCAAAGCGAGGCAGCGCTGCAAGGGCCTGAACAAATGCTGCCTTTGATCGTGGGCGCCTCGGATGCCCCAAGCCCTGCTGCGGTTGAAACGCCTAAAACAGTCGCAGCCCCGCAGCAGACCGCCCCAACTGAGCCTGTGGTCGAGCCCTTATTGGGCGAGGATACGTTAACTTTGGGCCCTGAATTCCTAATTGATGATGAGGAGGACGCCAGTAAGGTCTCAGACGCGGTGCAGGCCGCCCGTGGCGTAAATTAAACACGGGTCATTATAGGTCTACACAAGCGCGCACAACCTTGCTAAGAGCGCGCCCGTGGCCGCTGTAGCTCAGCTGGTAGAGCACGTCATTCGTAATGATGGGGTCGGGGGTTCGAGTCCCTTCAGCGGCACCACTCTTTGGCAAATTGTCACGCAATATCAGTATATTGTCGGTTAATTCGTGGTGATCACTCGCCCCTTTATCCACCTTTTTTGTTGCGCGTACCGCGCGCGCGTGGCTGCGTGTTTGCTCCCGCCCGCGCGCGCATTTCTCCCGTTTGTGCAACTCTATCCGAGCCGTATTCACGTTCACTGATGACATCTCTGCTGTATCTAGGGTGCAGTTTACCTTGAGGACAAAGACGTCGGGGTAGACCCCTCAACCCGCAATTTAACGCGCCCACCCACCATCACGCTCCGCCCAAACTCTAATACCACACCTGATTTTGCGCAGACATTAGTCGCGGTGATTTCTAGCAAGGCCGCGCCGTGGCGTATGCCCAAGTTGTGTGCCTGCAATTTTGTGGATGCTCGCGCATCAATTTGCGTGTCACGGCGCAGGTAATCGTCAAACCCATCCGCCGCAAAGGCCGCTGTAATCGAAGGATCAGCGGCCAGATTATCCAATAAATTCGGCAGCCTTTCGGCAGGAAAGTAGGATGAAAACAGCGACAGTGCGACCCCATCGGCATAGGATAGCCCCTCGGCGCAATGCACCAAATCACCTTCGCGGATATCGAGCATCTCGGCCTCTTTGGCATCAGCAGGGCGGCTGAATAATGCGCTGTAACGCCTGTCGGGCACACGACCTGTTGCGCGGATGGCTTGGGAAAACCGCACTCTTGGCCCAATCTTATAGGGGGTCTGGGCTTCAGTTACAAAAACGCCTGCGCCTTGGCGACTGAGGGCAAGCCCCGCCTCAACCAGACTTGCGATGGCGCGGCGCACCGTATGGCGGTTCACGCCAAAGCGTGCGGCCAATTCTGCCTCTGTCGGCAATTTGGTGCCCGCTGCAAAGCGTCCCAAACGGATATCGGTTTCAAGGTTTTTTCGAATTTCTATCCAGATCGTGGCTTTGGGCATCTGTCATCAAAATTTCATCAAAAGCCGCTTGAGAGGGGGCGGGGTTGAGCGTAAAGTTTGTCTAGTTGTATATTTTATTGGATCAATTCGCAAGATGTCGAATTTAAGCGAAAACCTCGAGCGCCAAGCACGGCTGTCCACCATGGCGCAGGCCCCCGCTGATCGCTTAATAGCGCTGTGCAAATCTGCAGGCGTGAAAGTGCCGCATAGCGTTTTGCGTGCGCCTGAAATCGGCACTGTCATGGTGCGCGGGCGCGCAGGCGCGGTTGGGGCTGCGTTTAATTTGGGAGAAATGACCGTCACCCGCGCCTCTGTGCGCCTCAATGATTGTAGCGCAGTTGGGCACGGATATGTGCAAGGCCGCAGCCATGAGGCGGCAATCTATGCCGCGCTTGTCGATGCACTGTGCCAGACGGATCAAGGATCGGCTCTGATGGCGTCAGTGATTATCCCTTTGCAGGAGGAAAAAGCAGCGCATGAGGGAGCGCGCGGGGCGCGCGCGGCGGGCACAAAGGTTGAATTTTTCACCATGGTTCGGGGGGAATGAGCATGGCACTGTCTGAGCCAAGTGTAACCGATACGATGGGGGGCGGGTTTGCCAATCCTCCGCGCGATGCAGCAATTGCCTTTCGCGCGGCCTTGGATGTGATGGCCCGTCCTGGGGTAATCCGCGAGATTACAGGCGGGCATCCGCCGCTGCCCTTATCCCCAGCGGCGGGCAGTTTGCTGCTGGTTCTCTGTGATCCTGAAACTCGGGTTTACCTCTCGCCATCTTGCGACACAGACGCCGTTCGCGCATGGCTGCGCTTTCATACGGGAGCACCTCTGGTTGCCGCGGATAAGGCGGATTTTGCCATTGGCCCATGGGATCAGCTTTGCCCTGATCTCGCGAGAATGCGTCAAGGCGTGCAAGATTACCCTGACCGCTCTGTCACATTGATCGTGGAGATGGACCATCTCGCGGCGGAGGGGGTGCGCTTGACGGGGCCAGGGATTAAGGCGGAGGCCTTTCTCAATCTGCCCGAGACTACGGCTTTTGTCGCCAATGCGCGCCGCTTCCCGCTTGGATTTGACACGTTCTTCACGTCAGACAGCCAAATCGCGGCCTTACCGCGATCCACCAGCATTGAGGGGGCTTCCTAATGTATGTTGCGGTAAAGGGGGGCGAGCGGGCGATTGACGCCGCCCATGAATGGCTGGCCGATGAGCGGCGAGGCGCACCCGATGTGGCAGAACTGAGCATCTCGCAAATTCGCGAACAGCTCAGTTTGGCTGTCAACCGGGTCATGGCCGAAGGTTCACTTTACGATCCTGATTTGGCGGCTCTGGCGATCAAGCAGGCGCGCGGCGATATGATTGAGGCGATTTTTCTGATCCGCGCCTATCGCACCACCTTGCCCCGTTTTGGGGTCAGCGCACCGATTGATACAGGCGCGATGCGCTGTGATCGGCGTATCTCGGCCACTTTTAAGGATCTGCCGGGCGGGCAGATCTTGGGGCCAACCTTTGACTATACCCACCGCCTGTTGGATTTCGCGTTGATGGCAGATGGGGCGGTCTCGCCCGAGGTGAAAGAGGGCGGCCCAACGGATGCCGTGCCTTTGCCGCATGTCACCGAATTTCTAGATCGCGAGGGTCTATTGCAGCCCGAGCCTGAGGATAACACGCCCCCGCGTGATCTGACGCGCGAGCCTTTGGATTTCCCTGCGGATCGTCCGCTGAAACTTCAGGCCTTGGCACGCGGCGATGAGGGGTTTGTTCTCTCTATGGCCTACTCCACGCAACGGGGCTATGCGCGCAACCACCCGTTCGTGGGCGAATTACGGATTGGGCGCGTGGCTGTGTCGATGGATATTCCCGAATTAGGGTTTGCCATTGATCTGGGCGAGATCACGGTCAGCGAATGTGAAACTGTGAACCAATTCACAGGTAGCAAGACCGAGCCACCACAATTCACCCGCGGTTATGGTTTGGTCTTTGGGCAATCCGAACGCAAAGCGATTTCAATGGCCTTGGTCGATCGCGCCTTGCGGTGGGAGGAATTGGGTGAGGATAATGTGGGCGCGCCCGCGCAAGATGCAGAGTTTGTCCTCTCTCATTCTGATAATGTGCAAGCAACCGGGTTTCTCGAACATATCAAATTGCCCCATTACGTGGATTTCCAATCGGAATTGGAGCTGATCCGCCGCCTGCGCGCTGAGGCGATGATGGCATCCACGGGCCCACGGGAGGCTGCAGAATGAGCTATAATTTTGCCTATCTGGACGAACAGACCAAGCGGATGATCCGCCGCGCTATTCTGAAGGGGGTGGCCATTCCAGGCTATCAGGTGCCCTTTGCAAGCCGCGAGATGCCAATGCCCTATGGGTGGGGCACGGGCGGCGTGCAGGTTTCTGCCGCCTGCCTGACCCCCGATGATGTGTTCAAGGTGATTGACCAAGGTGCCGATGACACGACCAATGCCGTCTCAATCCGCCGCTTCTTTGAGAAAACCGCAGGCGTGGCCGTGACCGAGAAAACCACGGAGGCGACCGTTATCCAAACACGCCACCGCATCCCTGAAACACCGCTTAGCGCGGATCAGATTTTGGTCTATCAGGTGCCAATCCCTGAGCCGCTGCGCTTCCTAGAGCCGCGTGAAACCGAAACGCGCAAGATGCACGGGCTTGAGGAATACGGCCTTATGCATGTCAAGCTCTATGAAGATATCGCGCGCCATGGCGAGATTGCGACCGCCTATGCCTATCCCGTCAAGGTCGAAGATCGCTATGTGATGGATCCCTCTCCAATCCCCAAATTCGATAATCCCAAATTGGAAAGCCCTGCCTTGCAATTGTTTGGGGCGGGACGTGAGCAAAGAATTTACGCGTTGCCACCCTATACCAAGGTCTTCAGTCTCGATTTTGAAGATTACCCGTTTGATCCGTCAAAAGCGGCACATCCTTGTGCGCTATGTGGGGCTGAAGACAGCTACTTGGATGAGGTAATCGTGGATGATGCGGGCGGGCGGATGTTTGTCTGTTCTGACACCGATTACTGCGCCAGCCGCCGCGAGACAGGAGAGGCCGCATGACCCCGCTTTTGCAAGTGCGCAATATAGAAAAGCGCTATGGCGTGCGGATTGGCTGCGCAGATGTTTCGTTTGATCTTTATCCCGGCGAAGTCTTGGGGATTGTGGGCGAGTCTGGGTCAGGCAAGTCCACGCTGCTCAATTGCCTTGCGGGGCATCTGAGCCCTGATCGGGGCGAAGTGATTTTTGACACCCGTGTCGATGGCCCCCGTGATGTCCGTCAGATGCCCGAAGCTGAGCGGCGGCTGCTGTCGCGCACCGATTGGGCCTTTGTGCATCAAAACCCGCGTGATGGATTGCGGATGCGGGTATCCGCAGGCGGCAATGTCGGCGAGCGGTTGATGGCGGTCGGCGCGCGTCATTATGGCGATATTCGCCAGACTGCGGGTGATTGGCTGACGAAGGTTGAAATCGACACCGCCCGCATGGATGATCGGCCTTCGGCCTTTTCGGGTGGGATGCAGCAGCGCCTACAAATCGCGCGCAATTTGGTCACAGGCCCGCGCCTTATTTTCATGGATGAACCCACGGGCGGCTTGGACGTTAGTGTGCAGGCAAGGCTGTTGGATTTGCTTCGCGGTCTTGTGCGCCGTATGGGTCTTTCGGCCATTATCGTCACCCATGATTTGGCCGTGGTGCGTCTTTTGGCAGATCGACTGATGGTGATGAAATCTGGCCATGTTGTGGAAACAGGTTTGACCGATCAGGTCTTGGATGATCCGCAACACGCCTATACGCAGCTGTTGGTATCTTCGGTTTTGCAGGTGTGAGGGATGATGATGATCACAGTCACAGATTTGAGGAAATCTTTTACACTGCACAATCAAAACAGCGCGGTGATCCCCGTGCTAGAGGGCGCGAATTTTTCCGTAGCGGCGGGCGAATGTGTCGCCCTAACAGGGGAAAGCGGGGCAGGGAAATCCACTGTTATGCGCATCCTTTACGGAAATTATCTGGCGCAAGCGGGGCGTGTGGTGGTGAACGGGTTGGACATCACCACCGCCACCCCGCGCGAGATTTTGACCCTACGGCGCGAGGTTTTAGGATATGTCAGCCAGTTTTTGCGCGTGGTGCCGCGCGTACCCACCCTAGAGGTTGTGGCAGAGCCGCTCTTGTCTCTTGGTGTGGCTGAGGACGCAGCGCGCGAGCGGGCCGCGGAGTTGCTGACGCGGTTGCGCATCCCTGAACGGTTATGGCAGCTGTCTCCCACCACATTCTCAGGCGGTGAGCAGCAGCGCGTGAACATCGCGCGCGGATTTGCACATCGCTATCCCGTTTTGCTCTTGGATGAGCCAACTGCCAGCCTTGATGCACAGAACCGCGAGACGGTGCTATCGCTGATCGAAGAGGCGAAGGCAGAAGGCGCTGCGATAGTCGGAATTTTCCATGACCTTGAAGCGCGCGAGCGGGTGGCGGATCGCGCCATCGATGTCAGCGTCTTTACCCCAAGGAAGATTGCATGAGGACAGGCCGCCTCATTGCGGTTGTTGGCCCCTCTGGGGTGGGCAAAGACAGCGTGATGGCAGGGCTGATGGCCCGCCATCCAGATTTGCGCGCTGCCAAACGCGTGATCACTCGCCCCAGTGATGCGGGCGGTGAAGCGTTCGATGGTGTCAGCACAGATGAATTTTCGCGTCTCATGGGGCAGGGGGCCTTTGCCTTGTCATGGCAGGCGCATGGTCTGTCTTATGGCATTCCTGCCGAGGTGGCCCATTGGATCACTGCAGGTCATGATGTCCTTGCAAACCTGTCGCGCAATGTATTGAGCGAGGCTGCGGTGCGATTTGCGCGGGTTGTGGTTCTGTCCATCACTGCAAGCCCTGCGGTTTTGGCCACTCGCCTCAACGCGCGTGGGCGCGAGGATGCACAGGATATCGTCGCGCGTCTGGCGCGGCAGGTTCCTCTGCCTACGGGCCTGAATGTCGTGGAAATTGACAATAGCGGCACGTTAGAGGCCACCATCGCCGCCGCTGAGGCAGGTTTATTCAAAGGATAGCGCAATCATGAGCAGCGAAGTGATTTTTGGCAATGCGCAGATCGTTACAGTGGATCGGGTCTTTCTAGGCAGCGTGGTTGTGCAAGATGGGGTTATTGAGGACATCCGGGAAGGCGGCGCCTTGCCGCGCGGCGCGATTGATTGCGAGGGCGATTATCTGACGCCTGGTCTTGTTGAATTGCACACCGACAATTTAGAGCGGCATATGCAACCGCGACCTTCGGTTGATTGGCCCCATGACGCGGCCATTATCGCCCATGATGCCGAGCTTGCGGGAGCGGGCATCACTACGGTTTTCGACGCCATGCGCATAGGGTCGATTAATTCGGGCAAAACTCGTTACGAACGATATGCCCGCCCCTTAGCCAGCGAAATGCTGGCCTTGCGTGATCAGGGGATGCTTAAAATTAGCCATTTTCTACACCTGCGGGCCGAAATCTGTTCCGAAACTTTGGCCGAAGAATTGGCTGAATTCGGCCCGGCAGATCGTGTGGGTTTGGTCAGCCTGATGGATCACACTCCTGGGCAACGGCAATTCCGTGATCTGTCAAAACTCAAAGCCTATGTGATGGGTAAGAATAATCTCAGTGAGGCTGAATGGTTAGACCATATCGCAGAGCTCACAGCGATGCGTGAGCGCTTCGGGGATATGCACGAGCAAGCCGCAGTGACACACGCGCGCCGTTATGGCGCACTTTTGGCAAGCCATGATGACACCACCGCTGATCATGTTGCGAAATCGGCAGGCTACGGGATCCAGTTGGCGGAATTCCCAACCACACGAGAGGCCGCTGAGGCGTGCCAAACGTATGGCATTGCGGTTATGATGGGTGCGCCCAACTTGATCCGTGGCGGGTCACATTCGGGCAATGTTTCGGCGACTGAATTGGCCGAAGCGGGCCTGTTGGATATCATTTCATCCGATTATGTCCCAGCAGCACTTTTGCTGTCAGCGTATCGTTTGGGGGATATCTGGCAAGATCTGCCGCGTGCCATAGCCACAGTGACAGCTAACCCTGCCGAGGCTGCGGGTTTGCAGGATCGTGGGCGCATCGAACAAGGCTTGCGCGGTGACGTTTTGCGCCTGTCTGTTACGGGTGGAACACCGCGTTTGCGTGGGGTGTGGTCGCGCGGCATGCGCGTTGCCTGACAGATTATATTATTACGAAACGGTTACAATTTGTTCACGTAACTGAATCACTGCACAGCGATACGGCCCTCAAGCTTTTACAAGGGGGCCATATGCTCGAAGTGCGCAACTTAACCCGTGTTTTTGGCAGCAACATTGCCGTAGACCGCGTTAGCTTTTCTATCGATCGACCTGCGTTCGTAGGTATCATTGGCCGCTCTGGTGCTGGTAAATCGACACTTCTGCGTATGATGAACCGGCTTACCGATGCCACGGATGGTGAAATTCTGGTTGATGGTAGCAACGTGCTTGCCTATCGCAACGCGGATGCGCGCGCCTGGCAAAGTCGCTGCGCTATGATCTTTCAACAGTTCAATCTCGTGCCACGACTTGATGTCGTTTCAAATGTGCTGCATGGGAAATTAAACCAAGCCTCAACATTGGCCACAATGTTCAATCTTTGGTCAAAGGCAGATATTTCCCGCGCCATTGATATCCTTGATCGTTTGGGCATTGCCGAACAAGCGTCCAAACGTGCTGAGGCGCTGTCAGGTGGACAACAACAACGTGTCGCCATTGCGCGCGCTTTGATGCAAGACCCCCAGATCATTCTGGCAGATGAACCTATCGCCAGTCTTGATCCCATGAACGCCCAAATAGTGATGGATACGCTCAAACGTATCAACACTGAAGACGGGCGCATGGTGATTGCGAACCTGCACACCCTGGACACGGCGCGCCAATATTGTGACCGCGTGATCGGGATGCGTGATGGGAGCATCGTTTTTGATGGCACCCCGGCACAACTGACCACGGGTGTCGCGCGCGACATCTATGGCGCAGATGAAACATTCAACGAATTCGCCACCTCAACCAAAATTTCTGGTCCACAGGCAAAGGCGAAAAAGCGGGCCACCAAGCTCGAACTGCAAGGTCTGACCTAAGGCCGAAACTCTTGTCCATATGTTCGGACATCTCATCTCACGGAGACTTATCATGAAGAAATTTGCAACCTTTCTCGCAGTGACCACAGTATTGGCTAGCCCCGCTTTTGCAGACGGCCATGGTGCGATCACAGAATTCAGAATCGGTCTCTTGGGCGGCGAAAACGCACAAGACCGTTTGGCAAACAACGAATGCTTCCGCGCTTATGTGGAAGAGGCGCTCGGCGTTCCCACAAGCTTATTTACACCAGCTGACTACAACGGCGTTATCCAAGGTTTGGTTGGCGGTACGCTTGACTTTGCGTGGTTGGGCGCGTCTTCCTACGCCGCGACATACATCGCGGATGAAAACGCGGTCGAGCCCGTATTGGTTAAGACCAATCTTGATGGTTCTTTCTCATATCACTCTATCGGTTTTGCCCGTGTTGATAGCGGCATTACCGACTTGGCAGATCTCGAGGGCAGAACCTTTGGCTTTGGTGATCCAAACTCAACCTCTGGTTTCTTGATCCCTTCGGTTGAGATCCCTCAGTTGGGTTACTCAATGGAGCCAGGCGATTACTTCGGTGATGTGGTATTCACAGGCGGCCATGAGCAGACAATCATCGCCGTAAACAATGGCGACATTGATGCAGGCGTGACTTGGGCCGATGGTTTGGGCAACTGGGAAGACGGCTACAACTCGGGCGCGTTGCGCCGCGCGGTTGATGCAGGTCTGGTTGACATGAACGACTTGGTTGAAATCTGGCGCTCTAAGCCAATCCCAGAAGGCCCTGTCGTTCTGCGTCAATCGCTGCCTGACGATGTAAAGGCGACTGTAACCGAACTCTTGGCCAATCTGCACGAAACAGATGAGGCCTGCGCCTATGGCGTGGCGGCAGGTGAAACCGCAGGGTTCGAACCGATCAGCCATGAGGCCTACGAGACTATTATCGCCGTACGTTTGGCACAGGGCAACTAAGCCGCTGCCGTTCCAAGGTGCATAAAACGTGGGGGTGCGCGACTATGCGCACCCCTACTTACATGAAGGATTGACGATGGCCGAGACCACCACCTCTGCGATGCAGCGCGCAGACATCGAAACGGTGCGCGAAGATTATTTGCATATGGCGCAGCGTCGCCGCTTGTATTCAGGTGTTTTGATCCTGATTTTTGCAGTTCTGATGATCTCGGGCTTCAACACCGCCGACGGGCGTAATGCCGGCGGGTTCTGGGACGGGTTGCACCGTCTGGGCGATTTTCCTGCGGACTTGATCTCGGAGGCCTATGCCAAAGCTGCCAATTTGCCAGGGCATGTTCTCAACGCTTTGCCTGCTCTGATTGAGACGGTGAATATTGCCGCCGTTGCCACGATCCTCGGTTGTGCTGGGGGTGTGATCTTTTCGCTTCTGGGCACTCGTGGTTTGGCGTATTGGCCACGTCTGATACCAGTTTTTCGCCGCATCACCGACGTTTTGCGCGCGATTCCTGAAGTAGTCGTGGCGCTGGTGCTGATCTTTATCATGGGTGGTGGTCCTGTCCCTGCCATGATCGCCATCGCATTGCATACCGCAGGGGCTATGGGCAAACTCTTTTCCGAGGTGAATGAGAATACCGACTTGAAACCTGTGGAAGGGCTTCAATCGGTTGGCGCGACATGGGGACAGCGCATCTGGCTTGGCGTTATCCCACAGGTTCTGCCCAATTATTTCAGCTATGGATTGCTGCGCTTTGAAATCAACATCCGCGCCTCAGCTATCTTGGGCTTCGTAGGCGCAGGCGGCATTGGCTATGAATTGAAAAATGCCCTGACCTTCGGGCACGGCAAGTTTGACGAGGCGGCTGCGATTTTCTTGGTCCTCTTCCTTACCATCGTAGCGGTCGATCAACTGTCCAGCAGTTTGCGCAATTATCTGACGAAGGGGAGCTTCTAAAATGGTCATGGCAACCCAAGATCTTGACAATTTGCGCCAAGCTGAAATTGCCCGCATTGGGCGCAAGAAGCTGATCGGTATTACCATTCCTGCCGTGCTGTTTGCATATTTCGTCTATGTGTTTTTTGCGTTTGACATCATGGGACTGGCCGAACGCGCGCGTATGGATAACGCTGCAATTTTGGTCTCTGACGCGGTCAGCTACAAGACCCATGTGACCCGTGACAACCGTTCTGGCGAGATTACTGTGGCAATCGAAGGATCGCGCCGCGCAACCTATTCCTCAGAACAAATCCCTGAATGGGCCAACGTTGATGCAGACAGTGCCGAGATCACGCTGCGTCATGGACATCACGTGACCTATGATGGGCCGATTATAACCTATCACCATCCAGAATATGGCGAGATCGTCATTGATACCTCAAACGGAGTTGATTTGCGCATTGACGCTGAGACGGTTCCCGATTTCATCAATGCCTCTGGTAATCGCGTCTCAATTACAACTGAGGGGGGGCGCCTGTCTGTGACGCGGAGCCGTACAGAAACCATGCGCTATTTCGCTGGATGGGAGATGTTCTTTTTTGATCTGGCTAGTCCCTATTCTGGCATGAGTGCGGGCGAGGTTTTTGAAACTGTCACCCGTGGCGTACAAATTGATCCAGAACATTCCAATTTTGGCCTGATGGTGTCAAACTTCTGGAACAATTCAATCTGGCGGCATGGTGATGTCGTTTGGGCTTTGGGTGAAACAATCCTGATGGCCTTTCTGGGGACGTTCGGCGCAGCTATGATTGCACTGCCTTTGGCATTTTTTGCGGCAACAAATTTCGCCCCCTCAAAAACGGTGCGTTTTGTAATCCGTCGTCTGTTCGATTTCGTGCGTGGGTTGGATGCATTGATCTTTACCATCATACTATCACGGGCCTTTGGGCCAGGGCCGATGACGGGGGCTTTGGCGATTTTGCTTACAGATACGGGTAGCTTTGGGAAACTGTTTTCCGAGGCGCTTGAAAATGTCGATGAAAAGCAAATCGAGGGGCTGGCATCGACAGGCGCGAATGCGATGCAGCGCAACCGTTTTGGTGTCTTGCCCCAGATCATGCCCATTTTGCTTAGTCAGGTGTTGTATTACTTTGAATCGAACACGCGCTCTGCAACGATTGTGGGCGCGATTGTGGGAGGGGGCATCGGTCTATTGCTGACCCAAGCCATTCAGACCACCGCAGATTGGGAAAAGGTCACCTACTACATCGCTCTTATCGTGCTGATGGTGGTTGCCATGGATGCGATTTCTGGTCGTATACGGGCGCGCCTCATCAAAGGCGATGGCTCGGGCAAGTGATAGGCAAACATGAGTGACGCAAAAAAACTGACAGCCGATACGCCCCTAATCCATCAAGGCTGCGAAATCGCCAATTCTACCTTCGGGGCGTATTGCGAGGTGGGGGCGTTTTCCCGCGTTCTGACCTCGGCTTTCGGGGATTACGCCTATTGTGACCGGATGGCAGATATTGCCAATGCAGATATCGGCAAATTTTCGAACATTGCCGCGATGACACGCATCGGGCCAACTGATCACCCGATGCGCAACGCGGCGCAGCATCATTTCCTCTATCGGTCTGAGCTCTATTTCGATGACGCGTCAGACGATGCTGCGTTTTTTGCCGCGCGTGCGGCGCGCCGTCTCAGCCTTGGAGCTGATTGTTGGATCGGCCATGGTGCGCTTATCAAACCCGAAATCCGCGTAGGCATTGGCGCGATTGTTGCCGCAGGCGCTGTCGTCACCAAAGATGTGCCAGATTTTATGATTGTGGCAGGCACGCCCGCAAAGCCCTTGCGCATGCGCTTTGCCGATGAGGTCGCGCAAGATCTCATGGATTTGGCTTGGTGGGATTGGGATCATGCCCGCCTGCGCCGCGCATTACCTGATTTCCGCGCGTTGCCTGCGGCGGAATTTGTTGCCAAATATCGCGGGTAGCATTGCTGCTTTGATACAGCAGTCCGAAAAATATCGCGTCAGAAATTAATCTGTATTCCATAGCTTTTGGATATAGGTTTCCACAGTCGCGCCAAGCACATCATTGCGGCGGGGCAAATCTGCCTGCGTGCCCGCTGTTGGCGCTGTCTCAATCAACTCAAGCTGGCCATTTTCATGTTCGGCAATTGCGTGATGCGGCCCGTCACGACGCACCCATGAGCCACAATTGGCGAACACGCCCCTATCCGCTTGGCTCAATTCAGGTATATGACTGTGGCCGCAAATGATGCCGTCTAAGCCGTCACGCGCAGCGCGCTCAAGCGCGAGCCGTTTGAAGGACTGGCTCAAAATCGGCATCCCCCCTTCAATGGATTTGCGCAAAGACCATCGTTTTTTTCGGCTGGCCACCTCTGAGACGCGGTGCGGGTTGATGGGCTTAACATAGCCTTTCTCAGTCAACCACGACCAAAGATTATCCAAGAATTTAGACGACCCTTTGACCAAACGATTGTCAAATTGATCGCCATGCATGACCAAATACCGCCGCCCATCAGCCGCCAAATGGATCACCCGCTCTTCAATCCGAAGCCCGAATTTTTGCAAAATCAATGGTCGGAGAACTGTGGGTAAAATCTCGCGTAGCTTTTCGTCATGATTGCCCGTGATGACCGTCACGCGCACTCGTTCATCACGGCGCAGGCGTAAAATCTCGCCTAACAAGTTCTGACAATCGTCATTCCAAAACCACCGCTTTTCTAATTTCCAGCCATCAATAACATCGCCAACCAAAAATAGGTTGCGGAATTCGTAACGCGCCAAGAGCCGTCGAACGGCCACAAGATCAGCCGCTTTGTGACCCATATGTAGATCAGAGAGAAACAGGCTTCTGATCTTGATTGGCTGAGGGTGCGGATCAGCCATGGCTCTCGCAGACAAGGTTTTTGTAGAACACATCGGCCACTTCCGGCCATGAATAGCGTGCCTTTGTTTTTTCATGCCGCTCTTGGGGGCTACCTTTGGCAGAAAGAGCGCGATGCACAGCATCCGCAAGATCAGTGTCACTGATCGCCCCAAGGGTCGGATCATGACCCACAATGTCCGATGGGCCTGGTTCATCAAAAGCCGCAATTGGCAGGCCTGAGGCCAGCGCCTCAATCAAAACAATCCCAAAGGTATCACTGCGCGAAGGGAATACGAAAACATCCGCATCCCGATAGGCATCGGCCAAAGCGCGCCCCGTTAAGCTGCCCGTGAACCGCACGCTAAGATAGGCTTTGCGCAAATGCGGCAAAAGCGGGCCATCCCCCACAACGATTTTTTCCGCCGCAATTGGAAGATTGAGGAAGGCTTCGATATTTTTCTCTTTCGATACTCGTCCCACATAGAGAAGCCTTGGGGGCGCGGCACGCGTTGCATCGGGGGCGGGATAGAACAGATCATAATCCACACCACGCAACAGCCGCACCATGGGCGCGGTAAACCCGAGATCTCGCAACTGCTGCTCAATTCGTGCAGTCGCAACAAACACGCAGGTCGACGCATTGTGAAATTTACGTAAAACCGCCATGACACTCCGCTTGGCGAAGCCGCGCAAGAATTTTGGCAATCGCAAAGCGATATAGCGGGCAAAATCGGTGTGGAAGGCCGTGGTGAATGGAATGCCGCGCGCCGTGCAATACCGCCACGCCGCCCAACCCAGCGGGCCTTCAACCGCGATATGCATTGCATCTGGTGCATAATCTTCAATCAAGCGGCGCAAAGGGCGCGCTGGTAAGATTGCCAGTTCAATCTCTTTGTAAAAGGGTAGCGCGATCCGCCGAAAATCTTCTGGGCCAATGACCCGAACATCCACATTGCGCGCTTCAAGCCCCGCTATGATATTTTGGTAAGTGCGCACCACGCCGTTGATCTGGCCGCCCCATGCGTCCGAAATGATCAAAACCCGTTTTGGCATTGGCGCTGTTGAAGTGCCGCCCATAGTCGCCCCGCTGATCCGCTACCAAATTTCGTCTCAGATGGCGCGTCTTTGTGACAGGTGCGTGTCAACTTGTGTAAAAAGCCAAAAATTTCTGAAATATGCCATATCTTCACAACAGCGCGGCGCCTAAGTAGAGTAGTCTAGCAATCTCTTCATACTTTCTAAAAAGTCTACGGCAGTGCTCACAGTGCGGGGTGTTTGTCTTTCCACGGATTGACTTTGTGATAGGCATTGGCGAATGCCAGAAGCCGCGCATCTGATCCTTTTGGCCCGATGATTTGAATGCCCGCGGGAAGGCCTGTTTCACCAAACCCAGCTGGCAAGGTTAGGGCGGGCAAGCCGCCAAGGCTTGCGGGAGTGACGACCGCCATCCAGTGGTGATAGGTGTCCATTGCGCTGCCATTGATAGCATCGGGATAGCGCATCTCCGCCGCAAAGGGCCATGTCTGTGTTGCGGGTAGGGCAAAGAAATCAAAGCCTTCAAAGGCCCGCGCAACGGCCCGCAGCCAGTCTGAGCGATCTGCGCTTGCTACTAGAATATCAGCAGGGGTTAGGGATTTTCCGCCCTCTATCTCCCAAATCGCTTCGGGTTTTAGCAGGTCGCGTTGGATAGGGTTTGATGCATAGCAGCCCAATTTTCCCAAGATAGCAAAATGCCGAAGTCCGCACCAAGAAGCCCAAATCTTCTCGAAAGGGAAAAGCGGTTTTTCTGGCGTAACTGTTGCACCTGCTTCCGTCAAAATTGGCAAGGCCCCTTCGAGATGGGTCATCAGGCTTGGCTCCATGGCCAAGGCCCCACCCCAATCGCTAAGCCATGCAATCTTGGCCCCAGCGAAATTTGGCAGGTTTTGAAAATCGATTTTGGGCCAGTGATACGGCACACGCTGATCAGGCCCCGCGAGAACATTCAACAAAAGCGCCAAATCTTGAGGGTTGCGTGCCATTGGTCCATCGGTGGACAAGGGATGCATAACCATTTCACCTTGGGGTTCGGCGGGTACAAGCCCATGCGTGGGCCTGAGGCTGTATAGATTGTTCCATGCGGCAGGATTGCGTAGGCTTCCCATCATGTCTGATCCATCAGCAAGACTGACCAAACCCGCGGCCAAAGCCGCACCGGCACCGCCTGATGATCCACCTGCTGATTTTTTCAAATCATATGGGTTTTTGGTTGTACCATAGATCGGATTAAAGCTGTGGGACCCTAAACCGAACTCAGGCACATTTGTTTTGCCGATTAAAATCGCCCCTGCTGCCCGTAGGCGCGCGGCAAGAAGATGGTCTTTGCTTGGCACGAAATCTTTGAAAATGGGCGATCCCCAGCTGCTTGTGATTCCTTTGGTGGCAACCAAATCTTTCACAGCAAAAGGCAGGCCATGCAGTGGCCCTTTTACAGGGGCAGCGTCCATGGCGTGGGCTTCGTCCATCAAGACGGCTTCATCACGGAGCGCCACGATGGCATTGATCTTGGGATTAATCGCTGCGATGCGCGCCAAGCTGTCTTCCATCAGCGCGCTTGGGGAAAGATTACCTGTGGCGATTTCATCAATCAATTCATGGGCGGGGCGATAAGCTGTCGTCATGATCCATCTCGCAAAATTTGGTTACCTCATAAAGACCGAAGCTTGCGCTGTTGTGAAGATATGGCAGATCTCAGAAATTTTTGGCTTTTTCCGCAACCTGACATGCATCTGTCACAAAGGCGCGCATCCCAGACAAAATTCCAAGGCGTATCAGCGGGGCGACTATAAGCCGTATCAGGCGCATGCCGAGCATGAAAATGGCCAGCTTGAGTTGATTGAGACCGCACCAACGGGGGTGCGCAAGCAGATTTGCCCCGCCAACACGATGTGCTTGGCGAGACTGTGGAAACCTATATCCGAAAACTATGGCATGAATGTCGCATGGGGTAATTACGCGCCGTTTAGGGTCACGATGCGCCGCGTGGCGGCTTCATACCCGTCAAGGCCAAGCCCTGCGATAACGCCTTCGGCACGCCCCGAGACATAAGAATGATGGCGAAACGCTTCGCGTTTGTGAACATTCGATATATGCACCTCAATCACTGGCCCTTCATATGCACAAAGCGCATCATAAATTGCGATTGAGGTGTGGGTATAGGCGCCCGGATTTAAGACAATACCACAGGCCGCTTCGCGCGCCTCATGGATCCAGTCAATTAGTTGGCCTTCGTGATTTGATTGGCGCAAAGAGAGATCAAACCCTTCGGGAAGTAGTGCCTTACACCGCCGTTCAACATCTTCAAGGGTTTCATGTCCATAAATATGCGGCTCTCGCTTGCCCAAGAGATTAAGGTTTGGGCCATTGAGAATGTAAATCATCCGCGCCATCGTTATGCCATCCTATTTGAGCAGATTGTTAACTCGTGCAGTTAACCACGGCTTTGGAGGAAGTGCAAAAGCCGTTTAATCGATGCTAAAGTTTCTTTCACTAGGCTTTAGCCTCGTGAGGCCTTGTATTTGGGAGTGCGGATGCCAACGATGGCAGATGATCTGAAAAATGGCCGCCGATCAGGTTGAGGCGCTGTGCATTCTAAAAGACCGCCTATAAGAATTCAGCGATTGCCAAAATCCCCCCCGCCAAACCAAATCCGAGCGCGCCATAGGCCATGCGTTCCTTCCATCGCGAGGGTGGCTTTGTTGGTTTGGTGTTGACCTGCGCAAGCAGCGCCGCCTCGGCCAAATCTGGCAAACGCGGGCCGAACCGCGCAAGAACCTTTGCCGTTTTCAGAAGGTCGGCGATCACAGCTTTAGGCCCGATGTTGCGAGCGATGTAATCTTCGACCACGGGCCTTGCCACATCCCAAATATTGATATGTGGATCAAGTGAGCGCGCAACCCCCTCAACAACAACCATCGTGCGTTGCAACAAGATCAGTTCAGTGCGCGTTTCCATACCAAATTTTTCTGTCACATCAAATAGATATGACAGAAGTCGCGCCATGGAAATTCGGCTTGCATCCATGCCAAAAATTGGCTCACCAACCGATCTGAGGGCTTGCGCGAATTGATCAACATCGCGATCTGCGGGCACATATCCCGCTTCAAAGTGCACTTCTGCCACGCGGCGGTAATCTTTGCGAATAAAGCCCATCAAAATTTCGGCGTAGACGCGGCGCGTGTATTCATCCAGCCGCCCCATGATCCCGAAATCCAAGGCCACGATGTCACCCACAGGTGAAACTTTTAGATTTCCTTGGTGCATATCGGCATGGAAATAGCCATCCCGCAGCGCATGGCGTAGGAACATCTGCAGCACGCGCGCGGCTAAGGAGCGGCGATCAAAGCCTGCTGCGTCAATAGCTGTGACATCGCCAAGCGGCACACCTTTGACCCAACTCATCGTCATCACCTGCCGCGATGACAGGCCCCATTGAATTTGGGGCACATCAAAGCCTTCGTCATTTGCCGTGTTGGCCGCGAATTCCCCTGCTGCTGCGGCTTCGATCCTCAGATCAAGCTCCTGCAGAACAATACCTTCAAAATGCTCGACCACTTCGCGTGGACGCAACCGACGCGTGGCGGGCGCAAGGGTTTCGACCAGCCATGCGATGAGATAAAAGGCATTGATATCCTTACGAAAGGCGCGCCCGATTTGGGGGCGTAACACCTTGACAGCAACCTCTTGTCCTGTCTCCGCTAAGGTCGCCTGATGCACTTGTGCGATTGAGGCGGCTGCGACAGGCTCGGAAAAGGCGCTGAATAATTGCTCAACAGGAATTTCCAATTCCTCAGAAATGACCTTTTTGGCGCGCTCTGTTGAAAAGGGCGGCAGCTTGTCTTGCAGCACCCGCAATTGTTGAGCCAATTCTGACCCGACCACATCAGGGCGGGTGGATAGAATTTGCCCAAATTTGATATAGGCAGGGCCAAGGGCGGTCAGCGCGCGTGTGACAGGTGGTAGGGCGGGGTCGCCGCGATGCCCTAGCCATGCAAACGGCAGGCCCAAAACCCGCGCCGCAATGCGCAAGGATCGCGGTGCCTTCAGTGCCTCAAGCGCGACACGCATTGCACCTGTGCGCTCGAATGTGGCGCCTGTGCGGATAACACGCCAAATATTATGTGGCCCGCGCATCGGTTAAATTTTCCAACCGGAATGCAGCGCGGCGATGCCAAAGCTGAGATTGCGATAGGATACTTGCTCAAACCCAGCGGCGCGGATCATCCCTGCAAAGGTCTCTTGGTCTGGGAATTTACGGATCGACTCGACCAAATATTGATAGCTGTCGCGATCATTGGCGATCATCTGACCCATGCGCGGAATCATATTGAATGAATAGAGGTCATAAAGCTTTTGCAGGCCCGTATTCGGCAATTGGCTGAATTCCAAAACCATCAGGCGTCCACCAGGTTTGAGGACGCGAAACGCCTCATTCAGCGCATCCTGCACTCGGGTCACGTTACGGATGCCGAAGCTGATAGTGTAGACGTCAAAACGATTGTTTTCAAAGGGCAGCGCCATGGCATCGCCCACAATCCAATTCAGACTGTCGACCATATGCGCGGCTTCAGCGCGCTTTTGCCCCTCGATCAGCATGGATTGCGTCATATCAAGCACTGTTGCCGTCGCAGAAGGTGCGCGCTTGAGAAAGCGGAAAGCGATATCGCCTGTCCCGCCCGCAACATCGAGCAAGTCCTGACCCGCGCGCGGAGCAAGCCAATCCATCATCGCATCTTTCCAAACGCGGTGGATGCCTCCGGACATGACATCATTCATCACATCATAGCGGCTTGCCACATTGGAAAACACGCCATGCACCATGCCTGCCTTTTCATCCTCGCCCACGGTTTGGAAACCGAAATGGGTGGTGCGGCTGTCTTGGCTTTCATCTTTCGATGTCATCGGGCCTTGCCCTCCTTCTCAACTCCCCTCTCTTATAGGCAGCGAGGGCCGCCTGACAATGCGACGCTTGGAACAAGGAGTGAAGAATTTGCCAGAACTTCCCGAAGTGGAAACAGTGCGCCGTGGTCTTATCCCCGTGATGGAGGGGCAGGTGATCACAGAATTGCGCCTCAATCGTGAGGGTTTGCGTTGGCCATTCCCTGCCAATATGGCGCGGGATGTTTCTGGAGCGCGTATCTTGCGTCTGCGGCGGCGGTCGAAATACATCTTGATGGATTTAGATCGCGGCACGACTGTTTTGATCCATTTGGGCATGTCGGGGCGGATGTTAATTTCGCTGCCTGAAGGCGCGCGTGAGACAGTTGCGCAGTTCGTACATGGCCATCCTGCTCCTCAAAAACATGATCATGTTGTTTTCAAAATGGCACAAGGCGCGCGTGTGACCTTTAACGATTCGCGCCGATTTGGTGCGATGGATCTGTTTGCGACCGCGGGTGAGGCGGATCACTGGCTGATCCGTGACATAGGCCCAGAACCTTTGGGCAATCAGTTTGACGAGCGCTACTTGGTCGATGCGCTGTCGCGGCGCAAAACACCGATCAAGGCGGCTTTGCTCGACCAGCGGATCGTGGCGGGTTTGGGGAACATCTATGTTTGCGAATCCCTGTTTCGTGCGGGGATATCCCCGACCCGTCAAGCAGGCCGAATTGCACCTGCGCGGGTTGCGTCCCTTGTCCCAATCATTCGCGAGGTTTTATTCGAGGCACTTGAAGCGGGCGGATCATCCTTGCGTGATTATCGCCAAGCAGATGGGGAATTAGGATATTTCCAGCATGGATTCCAAGCCTATGACCGCGAAGGCCAACCTTGTCTCAAGTCGGGATGCGCGGGCGTGATCCGCCGTGTTCTGCAATCGGGGCGGTCAAGTTTCTACTGCCCTGCCTGCCAAAGGTAGTTTCAACTTTTGGCTTATCCTGTTAACCCTGCCGCAATTGCGAACCTGCGAGGATTGATTGGCGATGGCCTATGAAACCCTGATTGTGGACATTGAAAACCATGTCTGCCTGATTAAGCTGAATAGACCCGATGCGTTGAACGCGCTGAACCTTCAGTTGCTCGGCGAATTGTCCAAGGTCATCAAATCCGCCAATTCCAATGATAAGGTTCGCGTGATCGTTATTACGGGCTCGGATAAGGCTTTTGCCGCAGGGGCAGATGTCAAAGAAATGTCCGAGAAAAGCTTTGTCGATGTATTCGCGGGCGATCTATTTACAACTGAGACCGAAGAATTACTGCGCTGTCGCAAGCCCATTATTGCTGCCGTTGCGGGTTATGCCTTGGGCGGGGGATGCGAATTGGCGATGATGTGCGACTTCATCATTGCCGCGGATAACGCGAAATTCGGGCAGCCCGAGATCAATTTGGGCATTATCGCGGGGATCGGTGGCACGCAGCGCCTCACCCGTTTTGTGGGTAAGTCCAAAGCGATGGATATGCATCTTACAGGTCGCTTCATGACCGCTGAAGAGGCGGAGCGGGCAGGTCTTGTCAGCCGTGTTGTCCCCGCCAAAAAATTGATGGAAGAGGTCATGGGGGCGGCATTAAAGATTGCTGAGAAATCCATGGTCACTGTGATGGCCGTCAAAGAATCGGTCAATCGCAGTTATGAAACTACGCTTCGTGAAGGTGTTTTGTTCGAACGCCGCTTGTTTCATGCACTATTTGCCACCGGAGACCAAAAAGAAGGCATGGCAGCCTTTCTTGAAAAGCGCGAAGCCCAGTTTCGAGACAAGTGATTCAGGGCTTCACATTTTGTCAGAATTCCCGTAAAGCGCGCTCCAGACATGCGTGTGAGGCCCGCTTTGGCCAGAGAACCCGGTTATAAACCCGTGGTTGGTGCTGGACAGGCGGCGTTGCATTTTAATTGATACGAGCCTGAGAGAAGGGATCAACCGATGGCAAATACGCCTCAGTCCAAAAAACGCGCCCGCCAGAATGAGCGCCGTTACGAAGTAAATAAAGCGCGCCGTTCGCGTATCCGCACCTACCTGCGCAAAGTTGAAGAAGCGATTGCAAAGGGCGATGCATCTCTTGCTGCAGCCGCGTTGCGCGATGCACAGCCTGAGCTGATGCGCGGTGTGACAAAAGGTGTACTGCATAAAAACACGGTTGCGCGGAAAATGTCGCGTCTATCGGCCCGTGTGAAGGTACTTTTAGCCAAGTAATAATCGGCTTTGACCTAATTATTATAACAAATTCGCCTGCTTCTGTGGGCGTTTTTTTTGGGAAAATCTTTGTTGATCAAGGCCGTTCTGCGGATGCATCAGATTCGGCCTTGAAAAAGAATTGTGTCAAGCGTGAAGTTCTATTGCGAGGCGGGCGCGACTCCCGCTAGCCTCGCAGGATGATTCAGATTGTCTGGGGGGACAGCTGACAGGTGTAACGACTATCGCGCGCAAGTTTTTGTGCGTACGGTAGGGTGGATTACTCTGCCCTTGGGTTGGGTGATGACTTTGCGTTGGAACGCACAGTTATCGCTGCGAGGTATAGTTGAGATGCCAAGCGCCTTCACCGAAGGTGTTTGTGTCCCTCCGAGAGAATGAACGTATTTTAAGAACGGCAAAAAAGGATCTCGCAAACTGCGAGTGCGCGTTTTTTTGCAAAGATCGTTCAAGACGTTTCGCTCTCGCGGTTTGGACGTTGCAAGCGGGCATGATTATGCCGCTGGGCTTGCAATGGTTCGGGCAGATTTTCTGAAAACGTTAAGCGGGGATGATCCGCTTGGGAGCTGCCAGAAGGGCAGTTCTCATGCGGCAAAATTAAAAATAAGCGTAGGTGCACGATGACGAACGATAAGTGGGTGGATGTGTGTAATGAATTGCAATCGGCGATTGGAAAAAATAACTTCAAATCTTGGATTGAGCCAATTGAGTTTGACCGCATCGATGCCCGCATCGCGCGTTTTCGTGTCCCCACGAATTTCTTTGGCACTTGGGTTTCGCAAAAATTTGGGGATGTAATCCTGCGCCACCTGCATGGCGCAGGGCTTGCGGTTGACCGCTTGGAATTCTTGGTGCAGAGCGCGCCGCACACACCTACTGCGCCGCAAACGCCTGCCGTTGGGGCGCGTGTACAGTCTGCGCCTGACCTCTCGGCTGCTATAAGCGCCGATACTGACATTCCTCTGTCTAATTTGAACCCTGCTTATACGTTCGAGAATTTTATCGTGGGCAAACCGAATGAGTTGGCCCATGCCGCCGCGCGCCGTGTTGCCGAAGGTGGCTCCGTGGCATTTAACCCGCTGTTTCTTTACGGCGGTGTCGGCCTTGGCAAGACCCATTTGATGCATGCGATTGCTTGGGAGTTAACCAAAAACAAACCCAATCAGCGCATTCACTACCTATCTGCTGAACAGTTCATGTATCGCTTTGTGCGTGCGCTGCGGGAAAAAGACACGATCGGCTTTAAGCAGATGTTCCGTTCGGTTGATGTTTTGATGGTTGATGATGTGCAATTCATCGCGGGTAAGAATTCTACACAAGAAGAGTTCTTTCACACGTTCAACGCTTTGGTGGAACTTGGTAAACAGATCATCATTTCAGGCGATCGTGCGCCTGTTGATATGGAGGATCTCGACAGTCGTATCGCCTCGCGTTTGCAATGTGGTTTGGTGGTGGATTTACATCCAACCGATTATGAATTGCGCCTTGGTATCCTGCAATCCAAACTGGAGACACAGCGCCAACGCTATCGTGATTTTAAAATCGCAGACGGGGTTTTGGAATTTATTGCGCATCGTGTCTCATCGAATGTGCGGGTGCTTGAGGGGGCCTTGACGCGTCTTTGCGCCTTTGCTGATCTGGTTGGTGCCGAGATCACGCTAGATCTGACCCAAGAATGCCTTTCTGACATTTTGCGCGCGACCAGCCGCAAGGTCACAATGGATGAGATCATCAAAAAAACCTGCGACTATTACAAAGTGCGCCCCGCAGATTTGATGAGCCCCAATCGCGCGCGCAATATTGTGCGTCCTCGTCAAATGGCGATGTATTTGTGTAAGAAATACACCACGCGATCCTTGCCAGAGATCGGGCGCAAATTTGGGGGCCGTGATCATACGACCATTTTGCATGGCGTCCGCAAAATCGAAGAATTGATGAGCACGGATAGCCAATTCGTTGAAGATGCAGAATTGCTGCGCCGTCTTTTGGAGGCGTGATTTTCCGTACTAAGCTATGCCAATCGAAAGATTGTCATTGACCCCGACTGTGCCAATCGAAACATTGCTGATAAAATACTTGTGCTGCGGCGCAGAGATAGTAACCTCTGCGCCCTGCTATATGTTGGAGACGAGGCTATGAAATTTTCGATCGAGCGCGCGGCCCTGCTCAAAGCTGTCAGCCAAGCCCAATCTGTTGTCGAACGCCGTAACACGATCCCTATTTTGGCGAATGTGTTGATCGAGGCGGATGGTAGCCATGTTTCCTTTCGTGCCACCGACCTTGATATTGAGGTGGTCGACAAGGTGGGTGCCCATGTTGAACAAGCGGGTGCCACCACGGTTTCGGCGGTCACACTGCATGAAATCACGCGAAAACTGCCTGACGGGGCCTTGGTGCAGATCAGTGATGATGCAGCCTCTGGTCGCTTAATCGTTCAGGCGGGCCGATCCAATTTCTCTTTGACGACATTGCCCAAGGAAGATTTTCCTGTGATGTCCTCGTCCGAATATAGCGCAAATTTCTCGACTAAAGCACCGGCGCTGCGCCGTTTGTTCGACAAATCGAAATTTGCGATTTCAACTGAGGAAACACGCTATTATCTCAACGGCGTTTATTTTCATATCGCTGAAGGAGAAGAGGGGCGGATGCTGCGCGCGGTTGCCACAGATGGCCACCGCTTGGCGCGTGTGGATACCGAGTTGCCCACAGGTGCCGAGGCCATGCCAGGCGTGATCGTGCCGCGCAAAACCGTGGGTGAAATCCGAAAATTGTTGGAAGATGACGATGCGGTGATTGCGGTTTCCGTGTCTGAGACGAAAATTCGGTTCGCTACACCTGAGATCACGCTGACCTCAAAGGTGATTGATGGAACCTTCCCTGATTATCAGCGCGTGATCCCATCGGGCAACACCCGCAAATTGGAGGTGGATGCCTCTGAATTCGCCCGCGCTGTTGATCGTGTCGCTACAGTGTCGTCAGAGCGTTCGCGCGCGGTGAAATTGTCATTGGATGAGGATCGTTTGGTTCTGTCGGTGAATGCCCCAGACGCAGGCGCGGCCGAGGAAGAGTTGGCGGTTGCCTATGCGGATGAAAAGCTTGAGATCGGCTTTAACGCTAAATACCTGCTTGAAATCGCCAGCCAAGTGGATCGCGAAAATGCCGTGTTCATGTTCAATTCATCGGGTGATCCAACCTTGATGCGCGAAGGGAACGACACAAGCGCGATCTATGTTGTAATGCCGATGCGGGTCTAAGGCGCCGCGCGCGCCGAGTAGATTGAAAGAGCGCGCGGGATGAGTGCCTATATTTCGAATTTACATCTATCGCATTTTCGTAGCCATCGTGGATTGCGGCTGTCTTTCGATGGGCGTCCTGTCACGATTTATGGTCCGAATGGGGCGGGCAAGACGAATATCCTAGAAGCGATTTCGATGCTGTCCCCAGGTCGGGGGCTGCGCCGCGCCCCGTCCGAGGATTTGATCCGCCGCCCAGAGGTGATTGGGTGGCGCGTGGCGGCGACCCTGCAGATTGACGACACTGTGCATGAGATCATCACCCGTGCTGAGCCAAGCAGCCCCCGTCAGGTTGAGATAGATGAGAAATCCGCCCCCCAATTAGCGCTTGCGCGCATTTTGCGGATGGTTTGGCTGGTGCCATGGCAAGATCGGCTTTGGATTGAAGGGGCCGAAGGGCGCAGGCGGTTTTTGGATCGGATTACGCTGAGCTTCTTCCCAAATCATGGTGAGGCTGTTCTGGCCTATGAAAAATCCATGCGGGATCGCAATCGCCTGCTAAAGGATCAGGTGCGCGATGCGGGTTGGTATGCGGCGCTTGAACGTCAGATGATGAGTGCCGCAGAGCAAATTTGTGCCAATCGCAGCGCCGCACTGACCCGCATTGCTTCCGCGCAGGAGGAGGCTGAAACCAGTTTCCCTATCGCAGATCTAACCTTGGAGGAGGGAGAGGGTTTTACCGCGCCCACAGATTTGATCACGTTGTGGTCTTACACGCGGTCACGCGACATGGCAGCAGGGCGCACTTTGGTTGGCCCGCATCGTACCGATCTTGGCGCGATTTATCGCGTCAAGGATGCCCCGGCGCGGCAATGCTCCACGGGTGAGCAAAAGGCCCTTTTGGTCTCTCTAATTTTGGCCAATGCCCGTGCGTTAAAGCAGGATACGGGCCGCGCACCTTTGGTGCTGTTGGATGAGGTGGCGGCACATCTTGATGCAGATCGCCGAGCAGCCCTCTTTGACGAAATATGCGCGCTGAATGCCCAAGCTTTCTTGACAGGCACGGGCGCAGAATTGTTCATGGAATTTGGCGCGCGTGCTCAAGAGGTGCCGCTCGGGGTGGAAGCGACCAATTAGGTAGGACAATGACAATAACGCTGGCCCAAATGGCGCTCTATGCGGGCGCGCTTTTCGTGCTGTTTCTAACCCCTGGCCCTGTGTGGTTGGCCTTGACCGCGCGCACATTGGCGCATGGCGCGCGCGGGGCGTTTCCCCTGATGCTGGGTGTGGCACTGGGGGATACGGCATGGTCAGTTCTGGCCTTAGCCGGGCTTGCATGGATTGTCGCAAGCTATGATTGGGTGATGGAGGCGCTGCGTTGGCTGGCAGTGGTTGTTTTTGCAGGTATGGGGGTCATGCTGATCCGTCATTCAAGCCACCAAATCAGCGCCGATAGCCGTCTTAATCGCAAAGGGGTCTGGTCTGGGTTCATTGCAGGCGTTGCGGTGATTTTAGCTAACCCCAAAGCGATTTTATTCTACATAGGGATGCTGCCGGGGTTCTTTGATCTCAGCACGATTACCGCGACTGATATCGCCTTGATTGGGGCCATCTCCATGTTTGTGCCATTGGTTGGAAATACGTTTTTTGCGCTTTTTGTGGATCGTGCGCGCCGCCTTGTGACGAACCCAGTGGCGCTGACACGGATCAACAAGATTGCGGGCGGCCTGCTGATCTTAGTGGCGATAGCGATTGCGGTGTTCAACCGCTAAATCTTGTGGCAAAGGCGTGACATTCCCACAACAACGCGTTATATAACTGCATAAGAAACAGGCAGAGGTCCCCATGGCCGAAAACGCGCCCGCGCCGCAGGAATACGGTGCAGATTCCATCAAAGTTCTCAAGGGCTTAGAGGCGGTTCGCAAGCGTCCCGGTATGTATATCGGTGACACTGATGATGGCTCTGGCCTGCACCATATGGTGTATGAGGTTGTCGATAATGGCATTGACGAGGCATTGGCAGGTCACGCAACGCAAGTGTCGGTGAAAATTCATGCCGATAATTCGGTTTCCGTTCGCGATAATGGCCGTGGTATCCCTGTGGATATGCATGCTGAGGAAGGCGTGTCTGCTGCTGAAGTGATTATGACTCAGCTGCACGCAGGCGGCAAATTTGACCAGAACTCCTATAAGGTTTCTGGCGGTCTGCATGGTGTGGGCGTGTCGGTTGTAAACGCCCTTTCCGATTGGCTAGAACTGCGCATTTGGCGCAATGGCAAAGAGCATTACGCCAAGTTTGAACGTGGCGAAACGGTCGAGCATTTGCGCGTTGTGGGTGACTCCGATGGTGAAAAGGGCACAGAAGTGCGTTTTCTCGCCTCGCTGACCACATTTTCGAATTTGGAATATAGTTTCAAAACCCTAGAGACGCGTCTGCGTGAATTGGCCTTTTTGAACTCGGGCGTCAAAATCGTGCTTGAGGATGAACGCCGCGCCGAACCTTTGTGCAGTGAGATGGTCTATGAGGGCGGTGTGCGCGAATTCGTGAAATATATCGACCGCTCCAAATCGGGAATGTTGGAAGATCCAATTTTTATGTCGGGCGAACGCGATGGCATCGGCGTTGAGGTCGCGATGTGGTGGAATGATAGCTATCATGAGAACGTGCTACCCTTCACCAACAACATCCCACAACGTGATGGCGGCACGCATTTGGCAGGCTTTCGTGGTGCGCTGACCCGCACGATCAACCACTATGCCAATACATCGGGTATCGCTAAGCGCGAAAAGGTCAATTTCACTGGCGATGATGCGCGCGAGGGGCTGACCTGCGTGTTGTCTATCAAAGTGCCTGATCCAAAATTCTCAAGTCAGACCAAGGACAAATTGGTGTCCTCAGAAGTGCGTCCTGCGGTGGAGAATTTAGTCAACGAGAAGCTTGGCGAATGGTTTGAAGAACATCCCCAAGAGGCCCGCACTATCGTGGGCAAGATTGTCGAAGCGGCTTTGGCCCGCGAAGCGGCGCGTAAAGCGCGCGAGTTGACCCGCCGCAAAACGGCAATGGATGTGGCCAGCCTGCCCGGTAAATTGGCGGATTGTCAGGAAAAAGATCCCGTCAAATCTGAATTGTTCTTGGTCGAGGGCGACAGCGCTGGCGGTTCTGCCAAACAGGGCCGGTCGCGGCACAATCAGGCGGTTCTGCCTCTGCGGGGGAAAATCCTTAACGTGGAACGCGCGCGCTTTGATCGCATGTTGTCGAGTCAAGAGATTGGCACGCTCATCACCGCGCTTGGCACAGGCATCGGACGGGACGAGTTTGACCTGTCCAAACTGCGCTACCACAAGATTGTCATCATGACGGATGCCGATGTTGATGGCGCGCATATCCGCACGCTGTTGTTGACCTTCTTCTTCCGCCAGATGCCGCAGATCATTGAGGCGGGAAATCTCTTTATTGCGCAGCCGCCGCTTTACAAGGTCGCGCGTGGTAAATCTGAGGTCTATTTGAAAGATCAAGCAGCGCTTGAAGATTACCTGATCCAAATGGGCGTTGATGGCGCGGTGCTGCGTATGCCCTCTGGTGAAGAAATTGCAGGCGCAGATTTGGCGCGTGTTGTTGAGGGCGCACGTGCCTTCCGCCGTGTCCTAGAGGCCTTCCCAACCCATTATCCCCGTCACATCCTTGAACAGGCCGCGCTTGCGGGCGGCTTTGACCAAGACCGCTTGAACAGCGATCTTCAGGGTGTTGCAGATCAAATCGCGGCGCGCCTTGATTTGGTTGCAGTGGAATACGAGCGCGGATGGCAAGGGCGTATCACCCAAGATCATGGGATCCGCCTTAGCCGCGTTTTGCGTGGGGTGGAAGAAATCAGAAACCTTGATGGTGCAGTTCTGCGGTCTGGCGAGGCGCGGAAATTATCCTCCGTCAGCGCCGAAACACGCGAGATTTTTGCAAAACCAGCGCATCTTGCCCGTAAGGAACGCAGCCAGATCATCCATGGCCCGACCGAATTACTGGATGCTATTTTGGCGGAGGGTGAAAAAGGTCTGACCCTTCAACGCTATAAGGGTTTGGGTGAGATGAACCCAGGCCAGCTGTGGGAAACAACCCTTGATCCAGAGGCGCGCACCTTGTTGCAGGTGAAAATTGACGATCTGGCCGATGCGGATGACATTTTCACCAAACTGATGGGCGATGTCGTAGAACCCCGCCGCGAATTCATCCAAGCTAACGCACTGAGTGTTGAGAATTTGGATTTCTAAAATATCCAAAGCCTCCCAATGGCGGGGGCTTTGGCTTATCCGTCTAACCCCGAAGGGCCGAATTTTAGAATTACGGGAACCACCAGTTCTTCTTCATCTTGCAAATGCCGATCTAACAGACGGCACAGGCGGGTCATCTCGCGCTCAAGAGGGACAATTGCATCTGGCCCTTTACCCACAAACGCGCCCGTAATCGCCCCATTCGCTGCCGTGGCAAAATCCGCCAACAGCGGATCAAGCGCGTGGTGGTCACGGTCAAGAATATCAAAACCACGTTCAAGTTTGGGCTCTTTTTGCACAAGCAACGGAAAATAATGCTGATCTTCGATCATGTGATGGCCGTACAATTGCTCAAGCAGCATCCCACCAAAGCGGGACAGGTTGCGCGCAAAGCTTTGCGGATCACTGTTGCCATCTAGCGCCTCTTTCACCGCTTCGGTCAACATGGCGCCAAGCCTGCGAAACATAAGGTGGCGATCCAACCAGAATGCGACCAAGCCGCCAAAATTTGGATGCGCTTGCCATGTCTCGCGCGGGTAATCCTGTAACAGAATGCGCAGCGCATCGGGCAGGCCCTCGCGGTGGGCCAATGCAAGATGATCTATCTCGGTCATAGAAAACCTCTCATCAAAAAGGGCCGCTCTTGCAAGCGGCCCTTCGAGAAATCAGGAGGTGGGCGCGGTTAGGAAATCATCGCCCAGCCATTTCGGTTATCGCCCTTAAGACTGCTTAAAGGCGCACCTCCATTGCTGTCCCGAACCCTTTCTCCAATACCTCTCTAGACACTGGATCACCTCCTTTCATTACGTTGCTGTTATCCACAGGTTGCCACATATTTTGTGTTTGTCAAAAGTTTTTACGCAACCTGTGCCAAAACTTTGCGGGTAATCAGGCGGAATGGCACAAGCGCGATCAGTGCGAGCGCGAGCTTGACCAACCAGTCGGCAATGGCAAGGGATACCCACAGCGGCGCTTCAGGGCCGTGGCCCAAGATGGGCAATATGTCGCCCGCCCAAGAGGGATCATTGGCAGGTTCAAGGAAGCTAAGGCTTGCCGAAAACGCGATAGTGAAGAACAGCGCGGTATCAAGGCTAGACCCAACCAAGGTCGAGACGACAGGCGCGCGCCACCATGCGCCTGCGCGCAAGCGGTTAAATATGACCACATCCATTAGCTGTGCCACGAGGAACGCAAGGCCAGAACCAAGAGCGATACGCAACGTCACCAAGGGCCCAAACTCGCCCATGATTTGCGTGCCGATGAGAGAGCAGATCACGCCAGTCACAAAACCCGCAAACACAACGCGTCGCGCTGCCGCAACACCATAGACGCGGTTCATGATGTCAGTGACCAAAAAGGCCAGTGGATAGGTAAAGGCACCCCATGTCAGCCAATTGCCGAATAGAAACTGCACAAGGATATTTGAGGCCAAAACGATGGCCGCCATGGCAAGGATGCCAGGAATATAGGAAGATTTCATAATGTTCATCCGTTTTGACAAGGTAGTCGGAGACTTGGCCCCGCGCGCATCGCGGGACAGGGCGCGCTCTATTCTGATTGCCCAGCTTGTGCAAGCGTTGAAATGGCTTTGGCCACGATGCGGCTGGCCGTGGGTGTCATTGCCGCAAGATTAATGCGACTGTCCTCAACCAGATAAATCCCCCGCGTTTCGCGTAACTGACGCACGTCATCGGGGCTAAGGCCTAGTAGCGAGAACATCCCGCGTTGTGCCGCGATTTGATCTGCGAGGCGACCCATTTGGTGCTGACGTAAATCATCGGCAAAGCATTGGCGGTTCGCATCAATCTCGTGACGCATCGCCGATAGCTCAGCCACCCAGTTGGCACGCAGTTTGGGATCATCCAAAATCACTTGCACCACCCGCGCCCCATGATCTGGGGGGAAGGCGTAATTCTGGCGATTAAGCCATGTCAGCAAGCCTTGCATTTGGGATTGAGTGGCAGGGCTGTGGCATTGAGCCAGAACTGCACCCACGCGATCCCGATACAACCCAAAGGATTTAGAGGCTGAAAACCCCACCAAAACCTCAGGGCATTCAGCGGAGATCATATCTAAACCTGCGCGATCTTGTTTAATCCCAATGCCAAATCCCAGATAGGCCATATCAATCACGGGCAAGGCCCCGCGCTTGGCCAGTGTCACGGCGATGTCGCGCCATGTGTCTGAGGTTGGTTCAATCCCAGTTGGATTATGACAGCAGCCGTGGATGACCACGGCATCCCCTTGCGCCACTTGTGCTAGATCCGCCATCAGGCCTGCGTGATCTAATCCGCCTGTTGCCTTATCGCGGAAGCGATAGGTTTGAACCTGCAGACCCAAATAGCGCAGGATTGAGGCGTGGTTGGGCCATGTTGGTTCTGGCAGCCATACCGTCAGGTTTGGGCGCAGATATTTGAGCGCCTCAAAACATTGGCGCAACGCCCCCGTTCCACCAGGTGTTGCAATCGTGGCTTTGGCCCCGCGCGTGGAAAATAGCAACTCTTCGACCGCCTCAAGATAGGCCCTATCGCCTGCAAGCGAGACGTAGGATTTGCTGTTCTGTGCGTCCCAAATCCGCCGCTCGGCATCTTTGACCGCTGCCATGATTGGGGTCTGTCCTTGGCCGTTTCTGTAGACCCCTACGCCGAGGTCGATTTTTTCAGGGCGCGGGTCAGCTGCAAAAATTCCCATCAGACGGATGATTTTATCAGCCTCGGGGGCGGTCAGCGTTTCAAACATCATAGGCCTTTAGGCAGGGTGAAGCGATGTGTCTCTGTCGCGGGTCAGAATGCGACTGCGATCTTCGAACCGCTCAGCCATGAAACCCGCCGATTGATAGAGCGCCATTGCGCGCGGATGGTCAAGCGTGCAGGTGTTTATTGTGACGGATGTGACGCCTGCGCCATCCCATGCTTGTGCCAATGCTTGGTTCAGAAGGGCGCGGCCCAACCCTTGGCCAACGGCATTTGGCATAAGGCCAAAATACGCCAGATCGCAGATCGGCGGGTCGGTGAAATCAAGCATGAAAAACCCTTGCGGCACGCCGCCACGTTTGGCGACCCACAGCTCGACCAAGGGGCTTTCGAGAAAGGCGCGCAGTTCAGCCTCGGGGCGATTATGTTGATCTACCCATTCGTAATCCTGTCCCACCGCGTCATAGAGCGCAAAAAAATACCAAAGGGGCGGATCCATAACGCGCTCAAGCGTGATGTCTTGGGGCAGCGCTGTTTGGGTGTCAGGCCGCGCGGTCATACGCAAAAAAGTGACGCGATAGGGAACCTCGGTTCCTGCCTTAATCAGGCTCATCCCGTCTCAACTTTCAGCTGATCGAATTGGCCCCATTCGGCCCAAGATCCATCATAAAGCGCATGATCGCGATGCCCAAGGATCTCTAGCCCCAAGGACAAAATAGCCGCCGTTACGCCAGAGCCGCAGCTTGTGATAATCCGCCGCTCCAGATCAACGCCTTGATCGGTAAAGGCGGCGCGCAAAGCCTCGCCTTTTTTCATGGTGCCATCGGAATTGAGCAGAGTGGCATAATGCACGTTCAATGCGCCTGGAATATGGCCAGCGCGCAGTCCAGCCCGCGGTTCAGGTTCCTCACCGCGGAACCGCGCGGGGCCGCGCGCATCAACAATCTGCCAATCGCGCAATTTCACGGCAGCGGCGACTTGGGTCACATCCTTGACCAAATTTGCTTGGCGTTGTGCGGTCATGTGGCGGTCGCGCAGGATTGGTGCCATATCCTCCAAGGGGCGTCCCTCGGCCTTCCATTTTTTCAATCCCCCATCAAGAACGGCGATGTCCGTTTTGCCCATCAGGCGGAAAAGCCACCACACGCGGGCGGCTGAAAATATGCCCGCCCCGTCATAGACCACGACCTGATGCCCATCACCCACACCCATCGCGCGCATCCGCGACATGAATTTCTCAGAGGGTGGTGCCATATGGGGCAAGGCAGATTGCGTGTCGCTAATCTCGTCAATATCAAAGAAACGAGCACCGGGAATATGGCCCGCGTCATATTCCGCGCGGGCATCGCGGTTCATATCGGGCAAATACCAAGATGCATCCAAAATCCGCAGGTCAGGATCCGACAGATGGGCCGCAAGCCATTCGGTTGAGACAAGGGTTTTAGGATCATCAGTCATAGCAAACTCCAAGGCGCGGTTGGGTCAAGGCGACCTTCAAAAAGACCTAGCCCAAATTGATGATCAGGCAAAGGGCGCATGACAGCTTACCCGTTTTGTTTAAGAATCCGCTGCTTTTGGCGGTTCCAATCACGCTTGGCGCTGGTTTCGCGCTTATCGGCGACTTTTTTACCTTTGGCGATGCCAATCTTGAGCTTCACAATGCCACGATCGTTGAAATACATGACCAAGGGCACAAGGGTCATGCCTTCGCGTTGCGAGGCGTTCCAAAGACGCGCGACCTCCCGCTTTGAGCAAAGAAGTTTGCGTTTGCGCCGCTCTTCATGACCCCAAGTTTTGGCTTGGGCATATGGTGCGATATAGGCGGCCACCAACCACAATTCGCCATCCTCAACCGCCGCATAGCTGTCGGCGATATTGGATTGGCCTTGGCGCAGTGACTTCACCTCGGAGCCTTGCAAGACGATTCCAACCTCAAGGTCAGATTCAATAGCATAGTCAAACCGCGCGCGGCGGTTCTCGGCAATGACCTTGTAGTTTTTATTTTCGTCTTTCTTTGCCATACCGGCCCTTCTTGCCGATCAGGCGATCAGACCCGCGTGCTGCATGGCCGATTTGATCCGCGCTTTTGTCGCATCGCTCAGCGTGGTCAATGGCAGCCGCACCTCATCATTTGCGCGCCCCAACAGAGACAGCCCATATTTTGCACCCGCGACACCTGGCTCAAGGAAAATGGCCTCATGCAGCGGCATGAGCTTGTCTTGATATTCAAGCGCTGCCGCGTAATCGCCGCGGAGAGTTGCCTCTTGCATCGCGGCACAGAGCGCGGGCGCAACATTCGCTGTGACGGAAATACAGCCCACGCCGCCTTGTGCGTTAAAGCCTATCGCAGTGGCATCCTCACCTGACAACTGCACGAAATCCGCGCCACAGGTAATGCGTTGCTTGGGCACACGGCTGAGATCACCAGTGGCATCCTTCACCCCGATAATATTTGGCAACTTGGCAAGTGCGCCCATCGTATCAGGCATCATATCCACCACAGAGCGGGGTGGAATGTTATAGATAATGATCGGAATGCCGACTTCATTTAATGCCTCGAAATGGGCAATCATGCCTCTTTGCGTTGGCTTGTTGTAATAGGGCGTTACCACCAAAGCGGCCTCCGCCCCCACATCCTTGGCGAATTGCACAAAGCGCAATGCCTCGACTGTGTTGTTGGATCCTGCCCCTGCAATAACGGGCACGCGCCCTGCGGCGGTTTTAACAACCGCCTTGATCACGGCCTCATGTTCTTCATGGCTCAGGGTTGGGCTTTCGCCTGTGGTGCCAACAGGCACAAGCCCGTGGCTGCCTTCAGTGATCTGCCAGTCCACGAGTTTTTCAAGCGTGCCGAAATCAACAGCGCCGTTTGTGAACGGCGTTACCAATGCGGGCATAGAGCCTTTGAACATGACACGCTTCCTTTTTTGTTTCTGGACAGATGATCTGTCTTGCCGTCCCAACATAAGCGCAAGACCGCGCGGACACTAGCGATCTTCGACAGAATTGCCAAGTTCCTCTCTTGCAGATGTCGAGGGAAGATATAGCTTGGGGGTCAAAGAGGCGCATAACAGCGCCCGAGCAGGTTTTGACTTTTAAAATATAGGGGTTCACCCGTGACAGGCGCGATAGGCACAGGACGTAGATGGCATAAGATCATTATGGCCGTGGGTTTGGCTTTGGTCGCATTGGTGATGCCAATTCGCGCTGCGTTGGCCCAAAGCCCCCTCAGCGAGGCAATCGCGGCGGCAACAGAGCGCGATTTTGAGCGTGCGCGCGCGCTTCAATCGGGTCTGGCTGACGCTGTTGCCCGCGATGTTGTGCAATGGGTTATTTTGCGCGCCGAAGGGGGCACAGCGGCAGAATATCCCGATTTTCTAGAGCGCCGTAGCGATTGGCCAGGTCTGCCATATTTTCACCAACAAGGTGAAGGGGCCATGGCCGAGGGGGGCAGCCCTGATCAGGTTATTGCCTATTTTGGCGGTGCTATGCCCCTGACCACCGATGGACTGCGCGGTTTGTTGGCGGCCCATGAGGCGCGTGGAAACAACACAGCCTATCAGCAAGTGCTGCGTGAGGCTTGGGTGACCATGCCACTGTCCCGCGATTTGGTTACAGATCTCTTGGTGCGGCATCGTTCGGATCTGGCCGCGCTGAGTTTTGCGCGGCTTGATATGTTGCTCTGGGAGGGTGAAACCGCCCTTGCCGAGCAGATGATGGCCGAAGTGGAGAGTGGGGCACGTGCCTTGGCGGCGGCGCGTTTGGCCCTTCGGGCTGGGCGCAGTGATGGCATCAATGCGCTGATTGATGCTGTTCCAGCGCAATATGCAGATGATGCAGGGCTTGCTTTTGAGCGGTTTCGTTGGCGCATGGAGGCGGGGCTTTGGGATGGCGCGCGTGAGATGATGTTGGCGCGCTCAAACTCGCAAGACGGATTGGGTCGCCCTGAATATTGGTCGTGGCGGCGCGCCTCATTGGCCCGTGATGTGATGCGCGAAGGGGATTTTGCGCAGGCCTACCAATTGGCCGCGCCCCATTTTCTCTCGCCCGAACGCGTTGCAAGCGATTACGCGGAATTGGAATGGTTGGCGGGATATAATGCCCTGAAATCTGGCAATGCTGCCCGCGCCTTGACCCATTTTGAGGCTATGAGATCGGTTGTAGATTCACCCATTTCGTCAGGGCGTGCGGGCTATTGGATTGGGCGCGCGCATGAGGCCTTGGGTAACACAGAGGCTGCCCGTTCTGCCTATGCCTATGGCGCTGAATTCCAATCAAGTTTTTATGGTCAATTGGCCGCAGAGCGCGGAGGTTTCCCGCAAGATGAAGGGTTCCTAGGCCGCGAGCAATTTGGCGATTGGCGGCAGGCTTCCTTTGCGAATTCTTCGGTGTTTCACGCGGCGTTGTTGCTACATCAGGCCGGCGAGGGGGATTTGGCGGAACGCTTTATGACCCATTTGACCGAAAGCCTGAGCCGTGCCGAGGCAGGTGCGCTGGCGCAATTCGCGCTTGAATTGCGCGAGCCGCATTATGCGGTCATGATTGCAAAACGCGCGGCTTTGGATGGGCATGAGATCATGCCTGCCTATTTTCCCGTGACCGATTTGGCATCGGCAGATTTGGGGTTTGACCCTGCTTTTGTTCTGTCTATCGCGAGGCGCGAGTCCGAGTTTAACCCCACAGTTATCAGCCCTGCAGGCGCGCGCGGTTTGATGCAAGTGATGCCGCGCACGGCCCAATCCGAGGCGCGCCGACAAGGCATTGCTTATGAAGAGCAGCGCTTGCTGAGCGACCCCGCCTATAACGCGCGGCTTGGCGCAGGATATTTGCAATACCTCAGCGAAGATTTCGGGACGAACCCCGTGCTTTTGGCTGTTGCTTATAATGCGGGGCCTTCACGCGCGACTTCTTGGATCGAGCGATTTGGTGATCCGCGCGATCCCTCCGTTGATATTGTGGATTGGATCGAAGCTGTGCCTTTTACCGAAACGCGCAATTACATTATGCGCGTCACGGAGAGCCTTCAGATTTACGAGGCGCGTCTGACGGGGGCGTTGCAGCGTCCGCATTTGTCGGAACTGCTGCAACGGCGTTGATTTGCTCCGCTTTTTCTTTAGCGCGGGCGCGGAAGAGGGTGAACAACCCTGCCGCAACCACAAGCCCTGCGCCCAGTGCCACGTTTTCCCGCAGCACATCGCCGAAGATTAATATCCCGATGATCGAGGAAAACGGCATCTGCAAATAGGCGAAAGGCTGCACGGCACTGGCTTCGGCCACTTCATAAGCGCGGATCAGTAAATAATGCCCAAGCGCGCCTGTCATGCACAAAAAACCCATCCAGATCCAATCGGTTGGGGCCATGGCCTCCCAAAACCAGATGCCCACTGCGGTCATAAAGATCGCACCCGTGATCCCCGTCCAAAAGAAACTGGTTGCCGCGCTGTCTTGGCGGGACACATAGCGCGTCAAAAGCCCATAGACCGCGAACATCAGCGCCGATGCCAATGGGATTAGCGCCTCAATGGCAAAAACAGTCACGCCAGGTTCAAGGATGATGAGGATGCCGATAAAGCCCGTGCCAATGGCCGCCCATCTGCGCCAGCCCACCTTTTCACCAAGGATTGGCCCAGATAGGGCCGCGACCAAAAGCGGATAGCAGGCAAAGATCGCGTGGCTTTCGACCAGACCGAGAAGCGTGAAGGACAACACCGCCACGCAAATTTCGGCTGCCAACAGAATCCCACGGAAGGCCTGCAAAAAAGGTTGGTTGGTGGCGGCAGCCGCCTTGAGCCCGCCTGCCTTGCGGGCGGATATGGCGATGACGAATGCCGCAAAGAACCAATAGCGGATCATCACGACCATCATGACATTGTATTCACCCGCCAAAAGGCGGCTGATCCCGTCTTGAATGGCAAAGACGATGGTCGTGGCAATCATCAGGAAAATGCCCTTGCGGGTGTTCTGCTCGATCAATTCTTGCGCCCCTTCGTCATATGGCGTTTGCGGCCAAACCCTTGCGCCCTCGTGATAGAAAACCCCGCGCACTCAAGGGCGCGCCGCACTGCGCCTGCGGCGGTGTAGGTCGCACAAGTGCCGCCCTGTTTGGTATGCTCTGCCACGGTTTGCATAAGATCATCTTCCCAAAGCTCGGGGTTTTTGGCAGGTGAAAACCCGTCAAGAAACCACGCATCTGCGACCCCATCCCATTGGGGCAATGTCATGCGCGCATCCCCGAAAACAAGCTGCAAAACGTAGTCAGGGCCTATGATTTGTGGTGGCAAATTAGGGGTTTGGGTCAGCGTGGCACAGGCATCGGCGGGCAAATTCGCGCGATGCGCCCCCCATGCGCGGATCAAGTCATCACTTTGCAGCGGGAAGGCTTCAAACGATGTGAAATGTAAAACGCCCGCGGTCTTGGCCGCGCGAAACGCAGCAAGGCTGGCCAGAAAATTCAAGCCCGTGCCAAAGCCAAGTTCCGCAATGTGAAACCCATCGCAAAACCGTTCGGGTAGGTCATTGCCGCTGAGGAAGACATAGGTGGTTTCCGCCAATCCGTTATCGAGCGAAAAGAACGGATCATCGAATTGGCGCGAGACGGGAACATCACCCGTCCGCCATTCAAGGGGATGTGGCTGGCTCTTATTCATGGCTTGCCTTAAAAGACCCGCGACATTGCGGGCTTGTGGCAAACTGAGCCTGTCGCCGAAATTTGGCAAGGGGCGAAATCATGCGCTACGATGTGACAGTTTTGGGGGCAGGGATCTTTGGGCTTGCCATTGCATGGGCCTGTGCCGCGCGCGGCGCAAAGGTGCAAGTTATCGATCCTAACGGCATTGGCGCAGGTTCTTCTGGCGGTGTTGTGGGGGCCTTGGCCCCTCACGTGCCCGAACAATGGAACGCGAAAAAACAATTCCAATTCGAAGCTCTTGATGGGGCAGCCGTATTTTGGGCAGGTGTCGCTGATGCCGCAAACCTGCCTTCTGGCTATGCGCGGGTCGGACGCGTGCAGCCGATCATGGATCAGGCAGGGCTTGATCTGGCGCGCGCGCGTCAAAGCGGGGCCAAGACCCATTGGCAGGGCCGTTATATCTGGGACATCCGCCCTGCCGCCGATTATGCGCCATGGATCACAAGCCCCACCGCGCAGGTTATTTTCGACAGTCTCAGCGCAAGGCTTGCTCCGCGTCAGGGTTTGGTCGCCTTGGCCGCAGCTTTGCGGGCCAAGGGTGGGCAGATCGTCAGTGATGCCCCGCTGATGGGGGCCGTGGTTGAGGCTACAGGTGCCGCAGGTTTGGCAGAGCTATCCGATGCTTTTGGCGCGGTGGTGGGCGCGGGCCAAAAGGGACAGGCGGCAATCCTTGATGCGGATATGGGCAGCCTTCCACAGCTTTTCATAGATGGGGTGCATTTCGTGCCGCATGAAGGGCCGCAGGGGCGCGGGCAGGTTGCCATCGGGTCAACGTCAGAGCGCGACTTTAACGACCCATCCACCACGGACGCCAATCTAGATCTTTTGATTGAAAAGGCGCGCAGCCTGTGCCCTGCGTTGGCAAAGGCGCAGGTTGTCACGCGTTGGGCGGGTCTGCGCCCCCGCGCCAAAAGCCGCGCGCCAATGTTGGGGCGGCATCCGCTTCGGACGGATCACTTTATTGCCAATGGTGGCTTTAAGATTGGGTTCGGCATTGCCCCCCGTGTTGCCGATGTCATGGCAGATTTGGTGCTAGAGGGGCGCGATACTATCCCCTCTGATTTCGCACCCGTTGTGTCCTTGCCAGCACAGGCCTAAAGCCCCGCTGCACGCCGCAATTCACCCATCAATTCATCAAGGGTTTTTTGCGCGCGCGCATTGATCAGAACCTCGCCATCAAATTGATCGGGCCCTTGCGCCAAACAGAGCTCGGGCCCAGTCAAAAGATGTGGACGAAATGGGGTTAGACAGAGGCGCAGTGAATATTGCGCCCGCTCGCCGCCTGCTCGCCCTGCTGCTGAAGACATAATCGCAACGGGTTTATCACGCCACGGGTTGCTGTCGGTGCGACTAATCCAATCAAGCGCATTTTTCAAAACGCCTGACAACGCCTTGTTATATTCAGGGGTCGAGATGATCACCGCATCCGCCGCTGCGATTTGATCGCGCAGGCGGATCACCGCGTCAGGGATGCCTTGGCTGTCTTCAACATCCCCATCATAGAGCGGAAGCTGCAAATTCGCCTCAATAAATTCAGCGGGGTCAAAGCTCTGCGCAGCCGCGTTCATCAGTTTTCGATTGCTTGATCCTTTGCGCAACGCCCCGCACAGCCCGATTAATCTTCCTCTGGACATCTCGCACCCTTCTTCGTCTATGCTCCTCGCAAAGATAGTCAGGATAGAGATTGAAACAATGACCCCCCTTTCACGCCATGGTGGCAAAATCCTTGCAGATCAACTTGCAGCGCATGGGGTGCGGCGTGTTTTCTCTGTTCCAGGTGAAAGTTTTCTGGCCGCATTGGATGGGCTTTACGATCGCAAAATCGAGAACATCGTGTGTCGCCAAGAGGGGGGTGCGGCCATGATGGCCGAGGCCCATGCAAAAACCACTGGCGAGGTGGGCGTTTTATTCGTTACCCGTGGGCCTGGGGCCAGCAATGCCGCCTCTGGCCTGCATGTGGCCATGCATGACAGCACCCCGTTGGTCTGTTTTGTCGGGCAGGTTCCGCTGGCGCATCGGGATCGCGCAGCTTTCCAAGAGGTTGATTATCGTGCGTTTTTCGGCCCGCTCGTGAAATGGGTCGCGGAGGTGGAGCAAACTGACCGATTGCCAGAATATATTGCGCGCGCTTTTCGCGTGGCGCAATCGGGCCGCAAGGGGCCCGTGGTTTTGGCTCTGCCCGAGGATATTCTTTCGGCGGTGGCGGACTGTGTTGATTTAGCCCCTTCGGGTGTTTCGTCCTCTTTGCCTGATCCGCAGATTGTTCGGGAATGGCTTGGCGCCCTCGCCGCGTGCAAATCACCCATGATGGTGGTGGGTGGCAGCGATTGGTCAGAACAGACCCGCGCGGATGCTGAAACGATTGCAGCACATTTGGACATCCCAATCGCCACCAGTTTCAGGCGGCAGGATTACGTTGATAATCATCACCCTTGCTTCGCGGGGTATTTGGGTGTCGGGGCCTGTCCCGCAACCATGCAAAGTTTTGCCAAGGCGGATCGGGTTCTGGCCCTAGGCACCCGCATGGGTGAGGTGGTGACAGGCGGATATGTATTGCGCGATCCGCGCAAGGGTTGGCAGGGGCGGCTTTATCACGCGCATACTGATCCGGATGAATTGGGTCGCGTCTATCGCCCTGATGCAAGTATGGTTTGTGACATCCCCGCTTTTCTGCGGGTGGCGCGGGCGGTTCTAGATGATATCCCCGCACAAGATCAGGGTCGCGCCGCGCGCGCGCATGCGGCCTATCGCGCGTGGCAAAACCCCCAAACCACAACGGGTGATGTGCGCCTTGAGGAAGTCGTGCTTGAGATGTCTCGTATCCTTGGGGGGCATGGGATCGTGACCAATGGAGCAGGCAATTACGCGGCTTTTGTGCATCGCTATTTTTCTTATCGCCGCTATGGTCAACAGCTTGCGCCTACTTCTGGCTCGATGGGATATGGATTGCCTGCCGCGGTCGCGGCCAAACTGGCGCATCGTGAAATCCCTGTCATTTGCACAGCGGGGGATGGTTGCTTGCAAATGACCTTGCAGGAATTGTCTACGGCGCGACAATTTGGGGCGGATATTGTCGTGGTGATCGCGAATAATGGCCGCTACGGCACCATTCGGATGCACCAAGAGAAAACCTATCCAGCCCGCGTGTCTGGCACGGATTTATTCAACCCTGATTATGCCGCCTTGGCACAAGCCTATGGTGGGACGGGTCATTTGGTGACCCGCACAGCTGAATTCGCGCCTGCCTTTGAGACGGCTTTGGAGGGAGGCCTGCATCTGATCGAATTACGGCTCGACCCAGATATGCTGGCGCCATCCTTTAACCTATCTGAACTCAAAGGCTAAGTCGCGCGCTCACCGCTTGCGCCGCAGCCTCAAGCGCAGTAAATGGCCCATATGACACGGGTGTTTGACATGGATGATCGCGCGCGCCTGCCGTGGCGCTTTTTCGGGCGTGCCTCTGGCGACAGGGGGCGTTTGCCGTCCTCGTGACGCAAACCAATTTCCCTGACCCAATCGCCCGTAAGGAGTAAAGACATGACCGCAGGAAAAACCCTTTATGACAAAATCTGGGATGCCCATCTTGTCCATGAGGCTGAGGATGGCACCTGCCTTTTGTATATTGATCGCCACCTTGTGCATGAGGTGACAAGCCCGCAGGCGTTTGAGGGTCTGCGTATGGCAGGGCGCAGTGTGCGTGCGCCTGAGAAAACCATTGCAGTGCCGGATCACAACGTCCCCACCACACCTGATCGTTTGAAAGGTGGGATGAATGAGGAAAGCCGTATTCAGGTCGAGGCGCTTGATAAAAACGCCAAGGATTTCGGGATACACTATTACCCGGTTTCTGATGTGCGTCAGGGCATTGTGCACATTGTTGGCCCTGAACAGGGCTGGACATTGCCGGGAATGACCGTGGTTTGTGGCGACAGCCATACCGCGACCCATGGGGCCTTCGGGGCGCTTGCGCATGGGATCGGTACATCTGAGGTTGAGCATGTTCTGGCCACCCAGACCCTGATCCAGAAAAAATCCAAGAATATGAAGGTCGAGATCACAGGCAGTCTGCGCCCAGGCGTGACGGCTAAAGACATTACCCTATCAGTTATTGGCCATACGGGCACGGCGGGCGGCACAGGCTATGTGATAGAATATTGCGGCCAAGCCATTCGCGAATTGTCGATGGAAGGGCGCATGACGGTCTGCAACATGGCGATTGAGGGCGGCGCGCGCGCAGGCCTGATCTCGCCTGATCAAAAGACCTTTGACTATGTCATGGGCCGCCCTCACGCGCCAAAAGGCGCTCAATGGGAGGCTGCTTTGACATGGTGGAAGACCCTGTTCTCGGATGAGGACGCACATTGGGATAAGGTCATCACCATCAAGGGCGAGGATATTGCGCCAGTGGTGACATGGGGCACCAGTCCTGAGGATGTATTGCCAATCACCGATGTTGTCCCTGCACCCGAAGATTTCAAAGGTGGCAAGGTCGATGCTGCGCGCCGTTCTTTGGAATATATGGACCTCAAACCGGGTCAGCGTTTGCAGGATGTCGAAATCGACACAGTGTTTATCGGATCTTGCACAAATGGCCGCATCGAAGATTTGCGCGCGGCAGCTGAAATCCTGAAGGGTAAGAAAATCGCTGTAAAGCGCGCAATGGTTGTGCCCGGCTCTGGCCTTGTGCGGGCGCAGGCTGAAGAAGAGGGTCTGGCTGATATTTTCATCGAGGCAGGTTTTGAATGGCGTCTCGCAGGATGCTCCATGTGTCTTGCGATGAACCCTGACCAACTTCAGCCCGGTGAACGCTGTGCAGCAACATCAAACCGCAACTTTGAGGGGCGTCAGGGGCGCGGTGGTCGCACCCATTTGATGAGCCCTGCAATGGCTGCTGCGGCAGCGATTACAGGACGCCTCACTGATGTGCGCGAGATGATGTAACTTCGCCCCAGGTGAATTTCGAAAAAGCCCCGCCGATTTGGCGGGGCTTTTTTGTTGCCTCAAAGCAAGGTGCGCTCGACCACCCAATAGGCCCCAATGGCGGAGATGACCACCGAGGCGGGGATTGCGATGAAGGGGCGATACCAATCGCGCTTGCCAAACCAGAGGCCAACCGCAAGGAAGGCCAGACCGATTACCGCAAGCTGACCAAATTCGACCCCAATATTGAAACCGACCAATGCCACGCCAAAGCGGTCTGCGGCGATCCCAAAATCCCCAAGAACCGAAGCGAAGCCAAGCCCGTGCAGCAGGCCAAACCCGAACACCAACGCCGTGCGGGCGCGTAGGTTTTCACGGCCAAGAATGTTTTCGACACCCACATAGACGATTGAAGCAGCAATTAATGGCTCGACCACCGAGGCGGGGACGCGCACAATCTCAAGACTTGCAAGGGCGAGCGTAATGGTATGGGCCAAAGTAAATGCGCTGACCTGAAGCAACAAAGGCTTGAGGCGTAGCGAGAAGAAAAACAGGCCCAAAACAAAGAGAATATGATCTATCCCCAAGGGGATAATATGCTCAAACCCTGCGATAACATATCGGGTAAAGACCGGCCATGCCCCCTCGCTGAGGGCAGTGCCGCGGGGCAAAGGTTCTGATAATTCGCCATTGGTGAGAAAGCCTTGATAGGCATCCGCGCCGCCGCCCACCTGACGCAGCACCAATTCGCCATAAGACGCGCTCCAGCCAATTTGAACGGGCGCATCCCCCATAGGTAAATCGACGCGCAGGGTCAAAGTGGTGTCGCGTGGTAGTTCCAAATCGGGATTGGGGGTGATGCTGACACCCACAAATTCAGGGGGTAGTGTCACCCCACCCACGACAATCTGGATATTGTCCTGAATACGCGGCCATGCCCCCTCGAACGCGGCGCGCAGGGCCTCGGGCGATTGCGCGCGCAATTGGTCATAGATCAACGCCTCTGGCGCGTCATTGGTATTTTCCAGACCCGCAAGGTTAATACCTGCAATCAGCGGCTCTAGCGTCAGGGAGATGCCCATCTCCACCGCATCGGCGGTGACAGACACATCGGCCACTGCAGGGCGGATTTCATGGGCTCGCGCTGATGTGCCTAACATCAAGCATAGGGTCGCCAACAAAAAAGTGATGTGGGAACTGTTTGACAAGACGCGACTTAAGATCATGGTCACTGCCTAGGCTGAGGGGAGAGATGTAATGAAACTGGCCGTTTGTCTGAATATTGGCACAATTTTGTTGGCGGGCAAGCTATTTGCGCATGAATTTTGGATTGATCCCCTGGAATACATGGTTCCGTCGGGCGGGGAAATTCGTGCTGACCTGCGTGTGGGCACTGAATTGCGCGGTGCGCCGATGGTTTATCTACCGCGAGATTTCACGCGGTTTGAAATCGCTGATGCCAATGGTTTGCGGCCTGTTGAGGGGCGTTTTGGGGATCGCCCCGCCGCCCATGTTTTAGATGTTGCCGATGGTTTGGTGGTGATGATCCACGAAAGCACGCCGAAATTGGTCACATGGTCAGAGTGGGAAAAATTTGCAGCATTTGCCGAGCATAAAGATTTTGGGGCTGTCGAGGCGCGCCACAATGCGCGCGGCCTGCCGCGCGCAGGTTTTTCCGAGGCCTATACCCGTCATGTAAAGGCGTTGTTCGCCGTAGGTGACGGTGCGGGACAAGATCAGCGCTTTGGCCTGTCGACCGAATTCGTTGCATTGGAGAACCCCTATTTTGACGATGTGAGCGATGGGTTCTTGCTTCAGCTTTTTGATCAAGACACCCCGCGCACCGCTGTTCAGGTCGAACTGTTTGCGCGCAGCCCTGAAGGCGAGGTTACGATCACGCTGCATCGCACCAATGATCAAGGCGAGGTGAACTTGCCTGTCATGTCAGGTTACGCCTATTTCGCCGATGCCGTGGTTTTGGATGAGATTACACCCCAAGAAGATGGCCCCGTATGGGGCACGCGTTGGGCGGGTCTGAGTTTTATGATCCCATGAGCGCGGGGTGTGAGTATGGCTTGCCCCTGCGTGCCAGATTGGCTAAAGCCTGACCGATCTCAAGGAGAGGCCTATGGATAAGTTTACAACCCTGACGGGGATTGCAGCCCCACTTCCGCTGATCAATATCGACACAGATATGATCATCCCCAAGCAGTTTTTGAAAACGATCAAACGCTCTGGTTTGGGTAAAAACCTCTTTGACGAGATGCGCTTTGATCAATCAGGCAATGAACTCCCTGATTTCGTTCTGAACAAGCCCGCATATCGGGATGCGCAGATTTTGGTAGCTGGCGACAATTTTGGCTGTGGCTCCTCGCGCGAACACGCGCCTTGGGCGTTGTTGGATTTTGGCATTCGTTGCGTGATTGCACCGAGCTTTGCTGATATTTTCTTTAACAACTGCTTCAAGAACGGGATTTTGCCGATCCCTCTGCCGCAGGAAGAGGTCGATAAACTGATGGATGACGCGTCAAACGGCGCGAATGCCACTTTGACCATCGACCTTGAGGCGCAAGAGATCACCCGCCCCGATGGCCAAAAGATCGCCTTTGAAATCGACCCGTTCCGCAAACATTGCTTGCTCAATGGATTGGATGATATCGGCCTATCTTTGACCAAGGTCGAGGCCATTGACGCCTTTGAAGCAACCGCGCAATCCGCGCGTCCTTGGGTTTAGCTTCAAGCGCGCTTGCCCTTTTGCCCTGTTCATAAGCTTTAGCAAATGGCCTGAGCGGGGTATGTCATTCAATATGTGGGTAAACCTGCCGATGTTTGACCCGACAGTGGGCAGTGATGTGGTCAATCGTTTAAAATGTGATGCGCGCAGAAATATTATATGGAGCTTAGGCCTGCCGCTAATATTGTCGCCCTCTCTTGGGCGCGCTGTTTTCACGGACAGGAGGCACCCTAGCCCATGGTGGGCATTGCGTGGTTTGGTTTGTGACCCTACGGGCGATTTTCCAATATGTCCGTTGATCTGGGTAACGGCCCTGCTGCGGCTGCGTTGCATGATCCGCAGTTACCAAAAGCGGATCATCTCGGCGCTGACACCTGGTGAAAGATTGGCCCTTTCTTGACCCTGACGCAGCCAAAGGATAGGCGTGTGCAATCAGGATTTTCAAGACGGATTAATTCCATGAGCAACCCTTCGCTTCTCATTCTTCCCGGTGACGGGATTGGCCCCGAGGTTATGGCCGAAGTACACAAAATCATTGACTGGTATGGCGCAAAGCGTGGCCTGACCTTTGATGTCACCGAAGATTTGGTGGGCGGTTGCGCGTATGATGCGTATGGTACGCCTTTGACCGATGAGACGATGGATAAGGCGCAGAATGTTGATGCGGTTTTGCTTGGCGCGGTTGGCGGCCCAAAATATGACGATCTCGATTTCAGCGTAAAGCCCGAGCGCGGCCTGCTGCGCCTGCGTAAAGAGATGGACCTCTACGCCAACCTGCGCCCCGCACAGTGTTTCGATGCCCTCGCTGATTTTTCTTCGTTGAAGGCCGATGTGGTTGGCGGTCTCGACATCATGATTATCCGCGAACTGACCAGCGGCGTTTATTTCGGTGAGCCACGCGGCATCCATCAAGAAGGCAATGAACGCGTTGGCGTGAACACCCAGCGTTACACCGAAAGCGAGATTGCCCGCGTGGCGCGGTCGGCCTTCGAACTGGCGCGCCGCCGCAACAACAAGGTCTGCTCAATGGAGAAGGCCAATGTTATGGAATCAGGCGTGTTGTGGCGTCAGGTTGTGACCGAAGTGCATGCTGCCGAATACTCTGATGTGGAATTGTCGCATATGTATGCTGACGCAGGTGCCATGCAGCTGACCCGTTGGCCAAAGCAGTTTGATGTGATCGTCACGGATAACCTCTTTGGTGATCTGCTTTCTGATTTGGCGGCAATGTTGACGGGGTCTTTGGGGATGTTGCCTTCGGCAAGTCTGGGCGCGCCGATGGCCAATGGCCGCCCCAAAGCATTGTATGAGCCCGTTCACGGCTCCGCACCTGACATTGCAGGCCAAGGCAAAGCAAACCCGATTGCGTGCATTCTCAGCTTTGCGATGGCGCTGCGCTATAGCTTTGATCATGGGGATGAGGCGACCCGTTTGGAAAAAGCGGTTGAGGCCGTTTTGGCTGATGGTCTGCGTACAGCTGATTTGATGGGGCCAGATGGCGGTTCGCCTGTTTCTACCGCTCAGATGGGTGATGCGATTGTCAAAGCGCTAGGCGCGTCTTTGTAAGTTTCGGCTCTGTTCCGATTTGCACCCGCTTGACCGCAAGGTTGAGCGGGTGTTTTTGTGCATCTACGCCGCCCGATGCAAAGCTCCAGCATTGGGTGCAAGAATGTCGATATCTCGCATATTCAATCTTGGCAAGCGGGTGTGCCGATGCCTTGATTGAGGGATAAGCCAAGGAAACGCCATGTCCAAAGATCGTAAGAGCACCAATATCAAAGGCGCGTTGATCGCATTGGCGGCATTTGGAATTTATGCCACTCACGATGTGGTGATCAAATATCTCGGCGCAAGCTATTCGGTCTTTCAGATTGTGTTCTTCTCGGTTTTGTTTGGGTTTCCCGTCACCATGTTATTGCTGATGGGCGAGCCCAAGCCAGAAACGTTACGGCCCAAATATCCATTTTGGACAGCGTTGCGTTCGATTGCAGTGGTGTTCACGGGCGCGACCGCTTTTTATGCGTTTTCAACCCTGCCCTTGACGCAGACCTACGCCATCATTTTTGCGATGCCGGTTCTGATCACCTTGCTTGCCATCCCAATGTTGGGCGAACGCATTGGCATTCGGCGCGCTAGCGCGGTGGTCGTAGGGCTTTTCGGCGTTTTGATCGTGCTTCGACCAGGGGCTGCGGACTTGAACCTTGGGCATCTATCCGCGTTGGCAGCGGCATTCGGCGGTGCCTTAGTCTCGGTAATTTTGCGCAAAATTGGATCTGAAGAACGCTCCGTTACCCTGATGCTCTATCCGATGATGGCCAATTTTATCGTCATGGCGGCGCTTCTGCCTTTTGTCTATGAGCCGATGCCCCTGTTAGACATGGCATTGATTGCGCTGGTGGCGATTTTGGCCTTGTTTGCGATGTGGCTTGTGATTTTGGCGTATCGCATGGCGGATGCCGTGATCGTTGCGCCTATGCAATATTCGCAGATCTTTTGGGCCGTCTTCTTTGGCACAATGTTTTTTGGCGAACGGGTGGATCAAGCCACCGTGATCGGTGCGGCCGTCATCATTGCGTCAGGTGTTTATATCGTGCTGCGCGAAGATAGCCGTCCTGCAGATAGCAAGAAGCCTGTCCTGCGCACCCATGGCCGCATTGGGGCGCCAAGCGTGCCGCGGATGACGGCTATTTTGCGCGGCAAAGAAGAAATAGACTAGCGGCGCATATTTCCGACTGTTTTTATCGGATGTCTTCCCTCGGGTCTAAAAATCACATAAGCCCTCTCTCATGACTGAGAAAATGCGCATCACTGGGGATCATTGGTTTAGCCTTTTGGGCAAGCTTGTGGTCGCATTATGCCTTCTGCCGATTATTGCTGTGGCCATCGCCGCGCTTTCGGGTGGTTTCGATACGATTGTCACTCTCAGCCAAAGCGTTCTGCCTCGTTATGCGGGGGCGACCTTGCAACTCTGCGTGATCGTAGTACTAGGAACAGCGGTGATTGGGACGGGTGCCGCATGGCTTGTCACTATGACGCGTTTTTTTGGGCGGCGGGTGTTGGAAATTGCCCTTGCCCTTCCCTTGGCCTTCCCTGCCTATGTTCTGGCCTATGCCTATACGGATTTGCTCGATCATCCAGGCCTCGTGCAATCCACCATGCGCGCGTTTATGGGATGGGGCCCCCGCGATTATTGGTTCCCTGAAATCAGATCACTCAGTGGTGCGGCGGCAATGTTGGTTTTGGTGCTATACCCTTATGTCTATCTTTTGGCCCGCGCCGCGTTTTTGCGCCAAAGCGCCACTGCCTATATCGCGGCGCGCACATTAGGGAAGGGGCCATGGAGCGCATTCTTGAGCGTCAGTCTGCCCATTGCACGCCCTGCAATTGCAGGTGGCGTGTTTCTTGCGTTGATGGAGACCTTGGCCGATTACGGAACCACCGCCTATTTTGGCGTGCAGACCTTTGCTACAGGCATCTACGTCAGTTGGTTTGGCCTGTTTGACCGCGCCGCGGCGGCACAGTTGGCCCTGTGTCTTTTGGCCGTAGCCTTGACCCTTGCCACGCTCGAGCGCCGACAGCGCCGCCATTTCCGCCACCATGATGCGGGCCGTAGATTTGAGGCGATGGAGCCAGTCACCCTCAATGGCCGCGCCGCTCTGGGGGCGATTTTATTCTGCGGTTTACCTGTTCTGTTTGGCTTTGTTTTGCCCGTATGGATTTTGATCTCACTGGCGGCTGAACAATCGCATATCCTGTTCACAGAGCGCTATTTGGGCTTCCTGCAGCATTCTCTAACGCTTGCCGCGATTGCCGCTCTTCTGACTGTTGGGGCCGCCATTGCGCTTGCATTTCGGGCGCGGCTGCGCCCCACGCGTATGTCAAAAACGGCGCTCAGGGTTGCGGGTATTGGATATGCTGTGCCGGGTGGCGTGATTGCGGTAGGTCTGTTGTTCCCGTTTGCCGCCTTTGACAATGCGCTTGACCATTTCATGGAGACGAATTTCGGCATTGATACGGGCCTTTTGATCAGCGGGTCGATCTGGCTGATGATCATGGCTTATATGGTGCGATTCATGGCGGTGGCGCTGAACACTTATGAGGCGGGCATGGCCACCTTGAACCCGAATATGGACGCGGTCGCGCGCACATTGGGGCATGGGCCTGCACCTATGTTGCGGCGGATCCATGTGCCGATCCTAAAACCCTCGATCTTGACCGCGCTGCTGATTGTTTTCGTGGATGTGATGAAGGAGCTGCCCGCTACCTTGATCCTGCGCCCCTTCAATTATGACACGTTGGCCGTGCAAGCGCACCGATTGGCAGCGGATGAACGATTGGCTGAGGCCGCAGTTCCCAGTCTGATCATTGGCGCCGTTGGTTTGATCCCAGTGGCTATTTTATGTTGGAGCCTGAGCCGAGAAGATCGGTGAAGGGATTGGTCACACCCCGCGCCCATAAGTGGGCAATGTGGGGTCAGGACAAATAACGCCTCAGCGCCCCAAAAACAAACGAGCGCCCCTTGATAGGGCGCTCGTGGGTTGTTTGGTCGTTCGTGGCCTGTTGCGCGAAACTATTCCCAACCTGCGGTGTTCAGAACCTCGACCGCTGCGCCGACATTTTCGGCAATATCCGACAGATCAATCGCATCAGGGCGGAAGATACCCAGTGCCGCGACCGATGGGGCGAGGCCCACGCCCGGAACGGCAGGGTATTCATCATTGCCCGCCGAGAAATACTGTTGCGCCTGATCCGAGGTCAGATATTCCAGAAAGGCAATCGCGTTCTCGCGGTTCGGGGCATGGGCTGCGACCCCACCGCCAGACACGTTCATATGCGCGCCAATATCGTTCTGGTTTGGAAACACCCATCCGATATTGGCTATTTGGTCAGGGGTGATTTGGTCATCCCCTTGGCGCAGGATACGGGCGAAGTAATAGGTGTTTGACATAGCAATATCACATTCACCAGAGGCAATGCTGCGCAGCTGATCCGTGTCACCACCTTGTGGCGCGCGGGCGAAATTTTGGACTACAGCGTTGGCCCAATCCTGCACAGCATCGACACCCAAATGTGCGATCAAGGCCGCTGTGAAGTTCTGTGTATAGACATTCGTGGCGGAGCGGATGCAGATCTGGCCTGTATATTCTGGCTTGGCCAAATCCTGATAGGTTTGGGGTGGGTTGGCGACATCGGTTTTGTCATAGAACAAAATCCGTGCGCGCTGTGAGAAGGCGAACCACTGGTTGCTTTCATCTTGAAGATGGGCAGGAATGCGGGCCTCCAGCACATCGCTATCCGCGGGCTGCAACAGTCCCATTTTGGCAGCCCGCGCTAAGCGCACCGTGTCAACAGTCAAAAACACATCTGCAGGGCTATTGGCGCCCTCTGCCTGCATCCGCGCGATCAGCTCATCTGCATTGCCTTCTATGCGGTTGATGGTGATGCCTGTTGCAGCGGTGAAATCAGAATATAGCCGTTCATCCGTGTCGTAATGGCGCGAAGAATACAGGTTCAATTCCTGCGCCTGCGCCGCGGTCAGGGTAGTTAGAAAAACGACGCTGCCAAGCAGCAGGGAGAGGGCTCGGGTCATCCTAAAGCTCCTGTTCGGGCTATCTCCGACAAATTTAGTCGGGATGCCGCTTTTGATCATGATTCACACAGTGGGTCAAATAAATTCCGACAAAAATTATAAGATTTAAATTCAGGCTTGCCCTCGCCTTGGTCCTGCTGCATCAGTTTGCCCAAGGGATTAGGAGAACAGTCAGCTATGAAAGCGGGCATTGCTTTTCTTGTGCTCGCCTATGTGCTGAGCCAGTTTTATCGTGCGTTTTTGGCCGTCATGGCCCCTGTTCTTGCATCGGATATTGGGGCTACGCCGCAGAGCTTGGCGACAGCTTCGGGTGTGTGGTTCGCCGTTTTTGCCGCGGTGCAAATTCCTGTGGGTATCGCGCTTGACCGCATCGGGCCGCGCCTGACCGCATCAGTGTTGCTGCTTGTTGGCGGTGCGGGCGGTGCTGCGCTGTTTGCGACTGCGGCGGATGTGCGCGATGTGCAAATTGCAATGGGGTTGATCGGATTGGGGTGTTCGCCCGTTTTGATGGCAACCTATTACATCTTTGCGCGGGTTTATTCTGCGGCTATCTTTGCCACGCTTGCAGGTGTGACGATTGGCATTGGATCAATGGGCAACTTGGCAGCTGCAACACCCTTGGCATGGGCGGTTGGGGCCGTGGGGTGGCGCGAAACCGTTTGGGGATTGGCGCTTGTGACAGGTCTTGTTGCGATGGCTTTGTTCCTCTTAATCAAAGACCCCGTCAAACCAGAAGGTGATCAAAAAGGCAGCCTGATGGATTTGCTGCGCATTCCTGCGCTTTGGCTTATCTTCCCGTTGATGTTTGTGGGCTATGCTCCGTCAGCGGGGGTGCGCGGCCTGTGGGTTGGGCCTTATATGGGGGATGTCTTTGGCCTGACCGTTGCTGAGATCGGCACGGTGAGCCTGATCATGGGGGTTGCGATGGTGGCGGGCAGTTTTGCCTATGGCCCGCTGGATCGGTTCTTTGGCACGCGCAAATGGGTTATTTTGATTGGGAACCTGTTGGGGTCTTTCGCCTGTTTGGCGATTTGGGCTGTGCCCGAAAGCAGTATTTTGACGGCCACCATTTTGGTTGCGGCCTTGGGGTTGTTGGGGGCGTCCTTCCCTGCGCTTGTTGCCCATGGGCGGAGTTTCTTTCCTCCGCATTTGGTTGGGCGTGGTGTAACCTTGATGAATTTGTTTGGTATCGGTGGGGTGGGTGTGATGCAATTCGCCTCAGCCCCTTTCTTCACGGCGTTGTCCGGCACGATGGCCTTGCCTGCCGCCTATGGGGCCTTGTTTGGGGTCTTTGGGCTTGCCGTTCTGATCGGATGTGCAATTTACCTCTTTAGCGAAGATCGCCTCGACTGAGCGCGGCCAGATTGCGCGCCAAGTGCCCCTTTCGCTTTGGTCGCACATGATTTAAGGGAGTGCGCGGTTGTAAGTCTGAAGGATGTGGAACATGGGTTACAAAGTTGTCGTTGTCGGCGCCACGGGCAATGTGGGCCGCGAAATGCTCAACATTCTGGACGAACGTCAATTCCCCGTTGACGAGATAGCCGTGCTTGCCTCGCGTAAATCGCTTGGCACGGAATGCAGTTTTGGTGACAAGACTCTCAAGACCAAGGATCTCGATACATTCGATTTCAAAGGCTGGGATATCGCATTTTTCGCTGTTGGGTCTGAAGCCACAAAAACCTATGCACCGTTTGCGGCATCGCAAGGTTGTATCGTGATCGATAACTCCTCGCTCTATCGCTATGATCCTGATGTGCCTTTGGTTGTCCCTGAGGTGAACCCTGAGGCGGTTGAGCGCTATGCGAAGAAGAACATTATCGCGAACCCTAATTGTTCCACCGCCCAGATGGTCGTGGCGTTGAAGCCGCTTCATGACCGCGCGCGGATCAAGCGTGTTGTTGTGTCCACCTACCAGTCTGTGTCTGGCACAGGCAAAGATGCAATGGATGAGCTGTGGAACCAGACCAAGGGAATGTTCGTTCCAGGTCAGGAAGTTGCCCCAAGCGTTTATCCCAAGCAGATCGCCTTCAACGTGATCCCGCATATTGATGTGTTCATGGAAGATGGGTCTACCAAGGAAGAGTGGAAAATGGTCGCTGAGACCAAGAAAATCCTTGATCCTTCGGTTAAGGTGACCGCAACCTGCGTGCGCGTGCCTGTCTTTGTGGGCCATTCCGAGGCGATCAACATCGAGTTTGAAGATTTCTTAGACGAGGAAGAGGCACGTGACATCCTGCGCGAAGCCCCCGGTGTCATGGTGGTCGATAAGCGTGAGGCGGGCGGTTATGTGACCCCCGTGGAATGTGTCGGCGATTATGCCACCTTTATCAGCCGTATCCGTCAGGACAGCACGATTGAGAATGGTCTGAATATTTGGTGCGTCAGTGACAACCTACGCAAAGGTGCTGCGTTGAATGCGGTTCAGATTGCAGAAACCTTGGGCAATCGTGTTCTGAAAAAAGGTTGACGCACGGCGTTGCGCATCAGATATATCGAGGGCCATTGGCCCCCCTTTTTCTTAAAATCGTTCGGCGCGGAGGACTTCGCAGTCAGTCACGCTGACCACGCCGATATGCCGCTCCACCACCGTGAATGCCGCTTTGAGCAGCGCCTCTAGCTTTTCTGGGCGAATGATGCAGGCCACGTTGATCATTCCGCCTGCGCGGCTGACCTGACCCTCGCGGCTCCATTGTCCTGAACGGCCTGACCCGCCCAACACGGGCAGGATTGTGAACCCTGTCACCCCCGCCTTGACCAATGCATCCGTGAGGCGGGTTTCCATGACCGCCTCAATTGTGATCTCAACCCGCTTTGCCTTATGCGTTTCCATTGCCTTAGCCTCCCGTGGCGGCGCGCGCCAATGCCAGATAAATTGGTATGCCCAATGTCAAATTGAACGGGAACGTGATCCCGAGTGACAGGGTGAGATAGATTGAAGGATTGGCCTCAGGCAGGGCCACGCGCATTGCAGCAGGCACCGCGATATAAGAGGCCGAGGCGGAGAGCGTCATCATCAACATCACGCCGCCTGTCGACAAACCCAAAAGTAAACCCGCACCAAAGCCGAGACAACTGCCGATTAAGGGCATCAGCACGCCAAAGGCAAAGAGCCCCGGCTTCAGCAAATGCCGCGCATCTCGCAGGCCGCGCCCCGCCACAAGGCCCATATCCAAAAGGAAAAGGCACAGCACCCCTTGGAATGGGGATACGATGAAAGAGGCGATTTTTTCCAACCCCTCTTGCCCCGTAATCCCGCCAATAATGAAGGATCCGATCAAGAGAACGATGGATCCATTCAGCAGGATTTCCCGCAGCAACCCTGCATCCATACCGCCACCTTGACCCGCCTTTGCATCCGCCCGTGCCACAAGCCATAGGGCGGCCAAGATTGCAGGGGCCTCCATCGCGGCGGCGACCGCGACCATATAGCCTTCGCTCACCAAACCTGCGGTTTGCAGCACCGAACTTGCCGCGACGAAGGTCACGATTGAGATCGAGCCGTAATGTGCCGCCACTGCGGCGGCATCAATGGCCGTTAGCCCTGTCATCACGCGCAGCAAAACGAAGGCGATGAAAGGCAAAACAAATGACAAAATCACCCCAGCCAAAATTGAGAAGATCAGCGTTTGGTCAATGCCATTCGCGGCCACGCTGGCCCCGCCTTTGAAGCCAATGGCAAAGAGCAAATAGAGCGACATCCCTTTCGCTACGGCCTCGGGCACGCTAAGGTCAGAGCGCGCAAAAGCAGCTGCAAATCCTAAGACGAAAAACAAGATTATGGGCGAGATCAGGTTCTGCGCCGCGAGCGACAGGATCAAGTCCATGAACACCTCCAGATTTTGCTCAGCGTTGCCTAACGAAGCGGAGCCAAGTGGTAAAGTTTAGACTTTGACAAAATGGCGCAATGTGCCGTCATAGCTTTCGATATCCATATCCGCGATATCGGCCCAAATCCCATGCAGAGACAGGTTTTTTGAACCCACAGCCTCGGCCACCACGGGATAGCTCATCAGGTTTTCAAGCGAGACTTGTATCCCCTCTTTCTCAAGCATGGTTTGTTGAGCCTCAGGGGGGGTGATATCTTTGACTCTCTCAAATCCTGGCCGCAAAACATCCAACCAACGGCCCACAAAGCTTTCTTTCTTTTCCAAATCGGGGGCGCGGCCTTGGCACATATCAATACACCCCCGCACGCCGCCGCAATTGGAATGGCCCATGATGATGAGATGTTCGATTTTGAGATTCTTGATTGCAAATTCGACCGCGGCGGCGGTGCCGTGATGCTGCCCGTCAGGGATAAAAGGGGGCACCAGATTGGCGATGTTGCGGTGGATGAATAATTCGCCTGTGCGTTGTCCAAAGACGGATGTTACAGCAACGCGGCTGTCGCAGCAGGCTATGACCATGGCCTTTGGATTCTGCCCTTCGGTTGCCAATTTGCGAAACCAATCACGGTTCTCAGGAAATGATTTCACTTTCCAATCCTGATAGCGTTCGAGCAAATAACTTGGCAGTGATTTAATGCGGTGCATCCATAAAGTCCCTTCAGAGCACTTGATGACAATCGCTGATATTTTTCTATAAACTGTCTTTTCATCCCTACCTCAAATCAACCTTTTCTTCACCTCCAAATATCACCCTGTGACCACATGCAGCGCATGGTGGTATGGGAAAATGACGGATGTGATGACCGTCTTGCGTTTTGAGGAACCCGCGCGGTTTGATCCCGACAGGTTAGAGCGGCTTTGTCGTGAAATTGGCAAGACGCAGAATATGAAGTCGCTGTGGGGCTAGAGCGTATTATCATCGCTCTTGCGGCGCGGGATGGTATTGTTACTTTGCGGTGCAGCGATATTGCCCTGCCTCAAAGGAACGATGGAATGTCCCACGCGCTGCGATTTGCCCGCCCAGATCAATTTCCTGATACGGACGCAATCCCCGTTCATGTGATCAGCGCCGATGGGGCTGATGCGGCTTTGGCCCAGTTGGACTCTGCCTCACGGCAATGGGCCATGACCCATAGCTTTAGCGGGGCATTGGGCAAAACCTGTCTTTTGCCTAATGAGGCGGGTGGAATTGCGGCCGTTTTATTGGGGGTGGGAACGTCCGCTGATCGGATCAGGAAACGGTTCGCTGCAGGTGCCGCAATTTCTGATTTGCCAAAAGGTCTTTATGAGGTGGCCTCAGCCTCATTGGATGGCCACCCGCAAAACCTTCGCGAAGAAATTGCACTGGGGTACTTATTGGCGGGATATCGGTTTGACCGCTATAACAAAAAATCGGGTCGCGAGGCGGCCTTGGTGGCGATTGCGGGCATAGATGCCCCGCATTTCGAACGGCTCGCCCAAGCCGAGGCCATGGTGCGTGATATGGTCAACACCCCTGCGCAAGACATGGGCCCGGAAGAATTGGAGGGGGCCGCCCGCGATTTGGCGGCGCGCTATAACGCCAAGATTTCCGTGATCGTTGGTGACGATCTATTGGCTCAGAATTTCCCGATGATCCATGCAGTCGGGCGGGCCAGTCCTCGCGCGCCTCGTTTGATTGATATGAATTGGGGCGAAGACGGCCCGCAAATCACCTTGGTGGGCAAGGGCGTGTGTTTCGACACAGGCGGTTTGAACCTGAAACCTGGATCATCCATGGGCACGATGAAAAAGGATATGGGGGGTGCTGCAAATGTCTTAGGCCTTGCGCTGATGATCATGGATGCGGGTCTCAAACTGCGGTTACGGGTCTTGATCCCTGCGGTGGAGAATGCCGTTGATGGCTCGGCCTTTCGGCCTAGTGATATTTTGACCGCCCGCAACGGCATGACGGTCGAGATCAACAACACCGATGCCGAGGGGCGGCTGGTCTTGGCTGACGCCTTGGCGCTTGGGGCCGAAGGCACCCCTGATCTTATGATTTCTATGGCGACATTGACTGGGGCTGCGCGGGTTGCAGTGGGGCCAGACCTTGCGCCATTTTACACTGATGATGAGGGTCTTGCCGCACAGTTCGGTGCCAAAAGCCCCGAACAGTTTGACCCTATTTGGCGTATGCCCTTTCACGCCCCTTATGAAGCTATGATTGAACCGGGCATTGCCGATCTGGATAACGCGCCCTCTGGGGGCATGGCAGGGTCGATTACGGCGGCGTTGTTTTTGCGCCGCTTTACCCAAGGCGCCGCGCGCTATTGTCACTTCGATATTTTTGCTTGGCAGCAAAGTGATGCACCTGCGCGCCCAAAAGGGGGTTTGGGTCAGGGCATTCGTGCGTTATACGCGGTGCTGTCTGAAGGGTTTTAAGACATGGCAAGCGATCCACGGATCACGGCAAGCAATGGGCGGGTGGCGCTTCGGTCGTTGCAAGGTCAGGTTATGGCGGATGAATTCGTGGACGGCATATGGATGACTGTGCAGCAACCGCTGGCCAATATCATGACCGAACCAAAGGGCACGCGGGCGAGCCAATTGTTGTTTGGCGAGCGGTTCTCGGCGCTTGAAACACGCGATGGGCAAGTTTTCGGTCAAGCAGAGCGGGACGGCCAAGTCGGTTATATTTTATCGCAGGCCCTTGCGGTAGAAACACCCGTCACCCATTGGGTCACCGCCCCTGCAACCCATCTCTATCCGCGCCCTGATGTAAAATCGCCGCCCGATGTCTCGATCTTTTTCGGCGCACGCGTAAATGTGGTTGAGCCTGCGAAAGAGGGCGAAAGCTTTCACCGTATTCAGACGGGGCATCATGTCCCAAAATCCCACCTGCGCCCCTTAACGGCGCGGTTTTCGGATACGGTCGGCGTGGCCGATCTGTTCCTTGGAACCCCCTATCTTTGGGGGGGCAGCAGCCGATGGGGCATTGATTGCTCTGGCCTGATCCAATTGGCGATGCGCGCCTGTGGTCAAGACTGCCCACGGGACAGTGACCAACAAGAGGCAGCGCTCGGCGCGCTTTTGCCCGAGGATGCAACGCTGCGCCGTGGGGATTTGGTGTTTTGGAAGGGCCATGTCGGGATTATGGCCGATGAAGAGATGCTGTTGCACGCGAATGCCCATCACATGGCGGTGGCCTATGAGCCGCTCGCCCATGCTCAGGCGCGCATTCGCACTTCAGGCGGTGGCGAGATTACTGCGCGCAAGCATGTCTTGATAGAATGACAGGGTATTAATCGTCTACAGCGCGGATCAATTTGCGCTCTAACACGAGCAGCACATTGCGCAGATCATGCCCGCGCTTGAGAATGCGCCCGTCCATCCCAATCACGGAATACATTCCCTGCTTGCCGGCCAATTTGGGGCGCTTTTCAATCCGATAAATTGGGTGTTCGGCGGTGCGGCGAAAAACCGAGAAAATCGCAACATCACTTAGCAGCGACATTCCGTAATCGCGCCACTCACCTACAGCCACCATGCGGCCATAAATCGAAAGGATCGCCGATAACTCGCCACGATCAAAGGCGACCTTTTCAGGAATATGGGAAGCGCCAAAGGATTGAGTATGCATCACCATAGACTGATGGTGGCATGAATTCTAAGAAATGCAAGGGAGATCACAAAAAGGCCCGCAAGGTCAGGTGATCTTGCGAGCTGTGATGTGCGGTGTCGCTTAGGCGCGAACCAGTTTTTCGTAGGCGTCCGAGATGTCCCGCGTCAGGGCGCCAACATCGAAATTAAAGCTGCCAATCTGACCCACTGGGGTGACTTCTGCGGCCGTGCCTGTCAGCCAGCATTGTTCAAAACTTTCCAATTCTTCGGGCATGATGTGACGCTCATGCAACTTGATTTGGCGATCGTTCAACATACCGATAACTGTCTGGCGGGTTAGGCCATTGAGGAAGCAATCTGGCTTCGGCGTATGCACTTCGCCATCTTTGACGAAGAAGATATTTGCGCCGGTCGCCTCTGCGACATAGCCGCGATAATCAAACATCATGGCATCCGAGCAGCCTTTCGCTTCGGCCTCATGTTTGGACATCGTGCAGATCATATATAGGCCTGCGGCCTTGGCATGGCTTGGCGCCGTTTCGGGCGAGGGGCGTTTCCACCGCGCGATATCAAGTTTGGCGCCTTTGGTTTTTGCATCCCCATAGTAATTGCCCCAGCCCCATGCTGCGATGGCCAAACGAACGGGGTTGCGGCGGGAGGAGACACCCATATCCTCACCCGCGCCGCGCCACGCAACCGCGCGCACATAGGCATCGCTCAGGCCATTGGCTGTGAGAACCTCGGCCTTAGCTGTCTCGATTTGATCGACAGTAAACGGAATTTCGAAGTCCAATTGGCCTGCGGAAAAATGCAACCGTTCGGAATGCGCGCGGCTGAGGAAAATCTTGCCTCCGTAGGCGCGTTCGCCTTCAAAGACGGAGGATGCATAATGCATCGCATGGGTCAGAATATGCACATTGGCCTCGCGCCAATCGACCAAGGCCCCATCCAGCCAGATTTTCCCATCGCGGTTATCATAGGTGCCGCTCATCTTTCCAATCCCATCTTTCCTTCAGGGCGCATATCTGCGCCGGTTTGCAAATGTTGTGCAAAATATGGCCGTTTCGGACATAATATTTCGCAAAACTGGTAATTCGGTAACAATTGATTCTTGGAAAGTCAACAAGACTGACATAAACTGTGAACTGCGCCTTGGTTCCTATGCCAAAGACCCAAAACGATGCAGGAGGTGAAGATGGCAGAGCGCGCAGTCAACAACCCTATCGGCACGGGCGAAAGTTTGCTCTTTTTGACGGATGAGCAGTTGCGCCGTGGGATTGAGGCGATGTTTTTCGCTTACAGGGGATTTACAGCTGATCCTGATCGGATTTTGCAAAATTACGAATATGGCCGTGCCCATCATCGTGCCATCCACTTCATCAACCGCACCCCAGGAACGACAGTCAATAATCTGCTGAGCATTCTGGGCGTGACCAAGCAGTCCCTCAATCGCGTTTTGCGCAGTCTGATCGCCGATGGTTTGGTTGAAAGCCGCGTGGGGGTACAGGATAAACGCGAACGGCATCTTTATCTCACCGAAACGGGCGCCAAGCTTGAACGCGAATTGTCAGAGGCGCAGCGCAACCGCATGCGCGCGGCCTATCGTAATGCGGGGCCAGAGGCCGTGGCAGGGTTCCGTGCTGTCCTTGAGCAGATGATGGATCCTGAGATGCTGCGCCATTTTCAAGCTGGTATGGATACCTAAAATGGCCGAGACTAACCCGCATATCCTTATCGTGGATGATGATGAACGCATCCGCGTCCTGTTGCAGAAATTTCTGATCCGTAACGGGTTTCTGGCCAGTGGTGCGCGCGATGCCGCACAAGCTCGCCGCCTGTTGCAGGGGTTGGATTTCGATTTGATTGTGCTTGATGTCATGATGCCGGGTGAGGATGGTATCACCCTGACACAAGATTTGCGCAAAACGATGGATTGCCCAATCCTGCTTTTGACGGCCAAGGGCGAGGCGCAAGATCGTATTGCGGGTTTTGAGGCGGGGGCAGATGATTATCTGCCAAAACCCTTTGAGCCGAAGGAATTGCTATTGCGCATTGGCGCCATCCTGCGCCGTATGCCGCAACCCGAAGCTAGCCAAAACCTACCCAAATTTCTGTACCTTGGGGCCATGCGCTTTGATATTGATCGTGGCGAGCTGTGGCAGGGTGATCAACCTTTGCGTCTGACTGCAACCGAGGCCGCATTGATGCGGATCTTTGCAACCCGTGTGAACAGTTCCGTGACCCGTCAGCAGTTGGCCGAAGAATTGGGCCGTGGCAAGATAGCAGGCGGTGACCCTGCGCAAGAGCGCGCGATTGATGTGCAAATCACTCGCCTACGCCGCAAAATTGAAGCTGACCCGAAACAACCCCGTTATCTGCAAACTGTCCGCGGTGCGGGCTATATGTTGGTGCCCGATTGATGGCGACATGGCTTTTTGAAAACCCATTTGCGCAAGATCATTTGACGCCGGAGGGCCATCCCGAGCAGGTTGAGCGCATTGCGGTCATAAAGGCCCATTTGGATGGCGTAGATTTTGTGGGGCTTCAACGCCATGCGGCCCCATTGGCCACGGAAGAAGATCTGCGGTTGTGTCACCCCCAAGCCTATATTGATCAACTCAAAGCCGCTTTGCCCAGGCAAGGGCAAGTCGCGCTTGATGGCGATACGTTTCTATCGTCCGCCTCATTACAGGCCGCGCTTTCGGGCGTAGGGGGTGTGATCGCAGCAATAGATGCCGTGATGGAGGGCCGCGCCAAAAACGCTTTTGTCCTCACGCGGCCACCTGGGCATCACGCCGAAACCGCCGCTGCAATGGGTTTTTGTCTGTTTGGGTCAGTGGCCCTTGGGGCTAAACATGCGCTAGAGCGGGCAGGGGCCGCGCGGGTGGCCGTAATAGATTTTGATGTTCATCACGGCAATGGCACGCAAGATTTGCTGTGGGATGAAACTCGCACGTTATTTATCTCTTCGCACCAGATGCCGCTTTATCCAGGATCAGGCGCTCGTGGCGAGCGTGGCGTAGCGAATAATATCCTGAATGTGCCCCTGCCACCGAATTCAGACGGGGCTTTTATGCGGCAGGCCTGTATTCGCGATGTGTTTCCGCGATTGGCTGAGTTTGCGCCTGATCTTATTCTGATTTCCGCAGGTTTTGACGCGCATCAGGCCGATCCATTGGCCAATTTAAATTGGGATGAAACGGATTTTGCATGGCTGACGCGAGAAATTTGCGCATTTGCTGAAAACCAATGCGCAGGGCGGGTGGTCTCGGCGCTAGAGGGCGGTTATGATCTGCCCTCACTGGGGCGCAGTGTTGCGGCCCATGTCACAGAATTGATGGAAGCTTCGAAATGACAGATGACAACGACCTTGCGCATATGAGTTTTGAAGACGCCTTGCGCGCCCTAGAGGAAGTCGTAGCAAAGCTTGAGCGCGGGGATGTGCCACTTGACCAATCCATTGCGCTTTATGAACGGGGGGCTGCGCTGCGCGCGCGCTGTGAGGCCAAGCTCAAAGAGGCCGAAGAAAAAGTCTCCAAAATTACCCTAGATGGCACGGGCGCGCTAACGGGCAGCACTCCAGTTGAGGGGCTTTGAGCGCCTTTGGCCCCCGTTGATTTTCAAACCCGCCTCACCACCCATTCCTGCGACATTGCTGCGTTCTTGAGTGAGGCGCTTGCGCAATATGGCTCAAACGATGTTGCTGCGGCGATGCGTTATGCGTTGCAGGGTGGCAAGAGTTTGCGTGGGTTTTTGGTGCTTGAGGCATCCGCGCTTTATGGCATTCCTGCGGCATCCGCGCTTCCTGCGGCGGGTGCAGTTGAGGCGATCCATGCTTATAGCCTGATCCATGATGATCTGCCTTGCATGGATGATGACGATCTGCGCCGCGGTCAGCCCACTGTTCACAAGAAATGGAACGAGGCGATTGCGGTTCTCGCAGGGGATGCGCTGCAAAGTTTTGCATTCGCGCTTTTGGCGGATCCCGCTCTTGGCGATCCGGATGTGCGGATCAAATTGGTGTCGACCTTGGCTGAGGCCGCAGGTGCGTGCGGCATGGTTTTGGGGCAGGCGCAGGACATTGCTGCAGAAACCGCCGCCTCCCCCTTGACCCTTGAACAAATCATAGAATTGCAAAGCAATAAAACGGGCGCGCTGTTGGAATGGCCCGCCCATGCTGCAGCGATCATAGCGGGCCAAGATTCCGCGCCGCTGAGGGCATATGCCCGTGCAATTGGCCTCGCTTTTCAGATTGCTGATGACATTTTGGATGTGGAAGGCGACAGCAGCAAAGCAGGCAAGGCCCTGCGCAAAGATGCCGATGCAGGCAAAGCGACCTTTGTCACGCTTCTGGGGCTAGAAGGCGCCAAGGCTGAGGCCGGGCGCTTGGTCGCTGAGTCGGAAACGGCCCTCGCGCCATTCGGGGATAAGGCGCAGAGCCTGCGGGACCTTGCCCGATTCATCATTGCCCGCGACAGATAGGCGTGATCCGTTGCCCTTGGCCCCTGTCATGGCTATATGGCGACCACTGGAGGGCCGATGACAGATAGACCGAAAACACCGCTTTTGGATCAAGTGGAAACGCCGCGCGATTTGCAGCGGTTTTCTGCTTATGATCTGACCCGCTTGGCCGATGAATTGCGCGCCGAGATGATTTCGGCTGTCTCTGAGACGGGTGGGCATTTGGGTGCTGGTTTGGGTGTGGTTGAGTTGACCGTGGCACTTCACGCCGTATTTGACGCCCCGCGCGACAAGATCATTTGGGATGTCAGCCACCAATGTTATCCGCACAAGATTTTGACAGGGCGGCGGGATCGTATCCGCAGTCTGCGCCAAAAGGGTGGCCTGTCAGGTTTCACTAAACGCAGTGAGTCGTCCTATGACCCATTTGGTGCTGCGCATAGCTCTACCTCTATTTCTGCGGCGCTCGGCTTTGCCGTTGCGCGCGATTTAAGCGGTGTCTGCGAGACAGGCCTGGGAGATGCGATTGCGATTATCGGTGATGGTTCGATTTCCGCAGGCATGGCCTATGAGGCCCTTAACAATGCGGGCCATTTAAAAAAGCGGTTGATTGTAATTCTCAATGACAATGAAATGTCGATTGCACCGCCAACAGGTGCGATGTCGGCCTATTTGTCCCGCCTGTATGCCGGCGCGCCGTTTCAAGAATTCAAAGCAGCTGCCAAGGGCGCGGTATCGCTGTTGCCGGAGCCGTTCCAACATGGGGCGCGCCGCGCGAAAGAACTTCTGAAATCCGCCACAGTTGGCGGCACATTGTTCGAAGAATTAGGCTTTGATTACATCGGCCCGATTGATGGGCATGATATGGATCAGCTGCTTGCGGTTTTGCGCACCGTCAAGGCGCGGGCGGATGGCCCGATGCTCATCCATGCGATTACCAAGAAGGGCAAAGGTTATGCTGAAGATCGCCCAGATCGCGGCCACGCCACCGCGCGCTTTGATGTGGTCACGGGCAAGCAGCACAAAGCACCATCAAACGCACCCTCGTACACGCGTGTCTTTGCAGATGCGCTGATTTCCGAAGCCGCAGAGGATCTGTTGGTGACGGCTGTCACGGCTGCGATGCCAGACGGAACAGGCCTGAACTTATTCGCAGAGCGCTTTCCAGAGCGGTGTTTTGATGTGGGGATTGCCGAACAGCATGCTGTGACCTTTTCGGCGGGCATGGCGGCGGGTGGGTTGAAACCCTTCTGCGCGCTTTATTCGACTTTTTTGCAACGCGGCTATGATCAAGTCGTGCATGACGTAGCCATACAACGTCTGCCTGTGCGCTTTGCGATCGACCGCGCGGGTCTTGTTGGTGCCGATGGCGCTACCCATGCAGGCAGTTTTGACATCGCCTATCTGGCAAACTTGCCAGATTTCGTGGTGATGGCGGCCGCCGATGAAGCGGAATTGGTGCATATGGTGCGCACCGCCCTTGAGATTGGGGATCGCCCGTCTGCCTTTCGCTTTCCGCGCGGCGAGGGTGTTGGGGTTGAGTTACCTGCACGCGGTCAGGCGCTTGAAATCGGCAAGGGGCGGATGATTGCGGACGGCAATCGCGTGGCTCTTTTGAACTTTGGCACCCGCCTGAAAGAAGTGCGCGAAGCTGCAGAGATTTTGGCCCAGAAAGGGATCACGCCCACTATCGCTGACGCGCGTTTTGCTAAGCCATTGGATACAGATTTGATCGACCAACTCGCCCGCCATCACGAGGCGCTGATCACCATCGAAGAAGGGGCGATTGGCGGCTTTGGCAGCCATGTGGCCCAGCATCTGGCGGAAACGGGCGTGTATGATCGGGGGATCAAATACCGCTCCATGGTGCTGCCGGATATTTTCATCGACCAAGCGAGCCCGCACGATATGTATGCGGCTGCAGGCATGAATGCCGAGGATATCGTGACTAAGGTTCTCGTGACCTTTGGTGTAGATGTTTTGGGAAAGCGGGCTTAAACGCCTACTTCCCCAACCGCTCCTCAATCTTGCGCAGTCGGTCTAGCACCTTATCGCGATAGGCATCTGTGGCGGCGTTGCTTTCTTCGGCATGCGCGTCTTGCATGGAATTCACGATCAGGCCGACCAGCAGGTTCACCACAGCAAAGGTCGTGACCATGATGAAAGGCACAAAGAACAACCACGCATAAGGATAAACATCCATTACGGGGCGCACGATGCCCATAGACCAACTTTCCAATGTCATGATCTGGAACAGGGAATAGAAAGACGCGCCAAGCGTGCCGAACCATTCGGGGAAAGACGCCCCGAACAGTTTGGTTGCCATCACGGCGCCGATGTAAAAGATGATCCCCATCAGCAAGAACACGCTACCCATTCCTGGCAAGGCAGTGACAAACCCCTCGACCACGCGGCGCAATCGTGGCGTGGCTGAAATCACCCGAAGCACGCGCAAGATGCGCAAGGCGCGCAGAACTGACAGCCCGTGGGTGGCGGGCATCAGCGCGATCCCTACGATCAAGAAATCAAAAACGTTCCATCCCGAACGGAAAAACCGCGCGCCATAGGCCAACAGTTTCAACGCAATTTCGATCACGAAAATCGCAAGGCAAATCCAGTCCAATGTCAGGATAATGGTGCCCGCCACGCCCATAATCTGGGGCGATGTCTCAAGGCCCAGAAGAATGGCGTTAAAAATGATCACGCCGATGATGAATTGGCGGATGCGGGGGCGGTCTAACCAATCGGCAAGTATCTGTCGCGTGGTCGCAAAATCACGGGTCATAGCAGCCATCCTTGAGCGCGTTACCGGGACATATGGGGTCGGGTAAAGCGGGCGGCAAGTTCTATATGCGGCGACCAACGGAATTGGTCGATGGGCTGCACCCAATCAAGGCAATAACCCGCATCAATGAGGGTTTTAGCGTCACGGGCAAAACTGATCGGGTTGCAGGATAGAAATGCAATCTGAGGGATTTCGGTTTTCGCCAATTCATGCACCTGTGCTTGTGCGCCTGCACGGGGCGGGTCGATGACCGCCGCGTTATATTTGGCGAATTCGTCACTTAAAACGGGGCGGCGAAACAGGTCGCGGGTTTCGGTGGTAATGGGCTTCAGCCCGTCCGCATAGCGGGCCGCGTCTTGCAAGGTCTTGACCATATCGGCGCTACCTTCGACTGCGTGCACGGGCGCTGTTTCGGCCAGTGGAAAGGTAAAGGTTCCACATCCTGCAAAAAGGTCAATGATGCGTGTGGCCCCTGAAATCGCGCTGCGTGCAGCGGCCAAAAGAGCTGCTTCGCCCGCTTTGGTTGCTTGCAAAAACGCACCGGCGGGTGGGGTGACGCGGGCGCGGCCCATTTGGTGATGGGGTGGGGTTTCCATAAAGATGACCTCATCCCCCCATGTCAGGCGCAGAAATTCGGTGCGGAATTTAGGCAATTCAGCCCGCAGCGCATGATCCAAGGGCTTGCCGCCCGTCACGTGGAGGTCAAGCCCTATGTCGGACTGAGTGAGGCTAAAGCCTAAAACCGCACTGCGCGATCCACCCAAACGGGCGATCCTGGCCAATACGGGCAGCGTGGCCACCATCTCATCGGGCAAAAGGTGACATTCGCCTATCGGCACAATGACGTCCGATTTGCGGGCATGAAACCCCACTATCGCACCCGATTTCGCGCGCCGCGCGGCAAAGGTGGCGCGTCTGCGTGAGTGCGCAGGCGAGGTTAGTGTTGCGCGGATATCGGTTGTGATCCCGTGCGCTGCAAGCGCAATTGCAATTTGGCCTGCCTTCCACGCACCGACAAATGTGTCCGAGGCATGTTGCAGGCTGCATCCGCCACAGGTTTTATAATGCGTGCAGACAGGTTTTACCCGCGAAGAGGAGGGGGTCACAATTTTGGCCCCGTCCAATTGATCTTCGTTTACCACGCCGCGCACCACCTCATCAGGTAGGGTAAGGTGGACAACGATTTGACCTCCATCTGCTTTCTGTGCAATGCCATCGCCGCGATGTCCGAGGCGGGTGATGGTGAGGGTTTCTTCGCTCACGCGGAACCTCCGTCTGGATTAAGAAAGCCGCCCGATTGGCGGTGCCAAAGCGAAGCATAAAGCCCACCCTTCGCCAACAGCACCTCATGCGGGCCATCTTCGATGATATGACCTTCATCTAAAACGATGATGCGATTCATCTGCGCAATGGTCGACAGTCTGTGAGCAATCGCAATGACTGTCTTGCCCGCCATCAGGCCGCTCAGCGTGCTTTGGATGCTCGCTTCAGTCTCGCTATCAAGCGCGCTTGTGGCCTCGTCTAAAATCAGAATGGGCGCATCTTTCAGGACTACCCGTGCAAGTGCGATGCGCTGCCTTTGCCCGCCCGAAAGTTTCACCCCGCGTTCGCCCACATGAGCCTCAAAACCGTTGCGGCCCTCTGGGTCTTCGAGATCTTGAATGAACCCCAAGGCCTCGGCGCGTTCTGCTGCGCGGACTATGTCAGCATCGCTTGCATCAGGGCGGCCATAGACAATGTTATCGCGCACGGAGCGGTGCAATAGGCTGCTGTCTTGCTGCACAACGCCCATTGTGGCGCGCAGGCTGTCTTGGGTCACATCGGCAATATTTTGGTCATCAATGCGGATCACGCCGCCTTCGCAATCATAAAAACGCAGCAAAAGTTTCACGAGGGTCGATTTTCCGGCGCCGGAGCGCCCGACAAGCCCAACCTTTTCCCTGGGCTGAATGGTTAAACTGAGGCGATCCAACCCACCCGCGCCGCGCCCGTAATGGTGACTGACCGATTCAAATTCGATCAATCCTTTCTCGAATTTGAGGGCGGGTGCGCTCTGGCGATCTCGTAACGTGATGGGTTGGGCAATGGTCTCCATTCCCTCCATCACCACCCCCAATTCCCGAAACAGGCTCGAGAGCGCCCACATGATCCATCCCGTCATTGCATTGAGCTGTAGGGTTAGGGCGGTTGCCGCCGCCACAACACCCACAGTTGCCGTTCCCGTATACCACAACCAGATCGACCAACCGACAACGGACACGATCAAAAGCCCGTTCAGAGTCAAAAGTGTGACGTCCATTATCGTGAATATCCGCATCTCGCGGGCAAATGTTTGGCGGGTATGCTCAATCGCCTCGTGGGCATAATCAAGTTCCTGCGCCGTATGCGCGAAAAGCTTTACCGAGTGGATGTTGGTATAGCTGTCTACGACCCGTCCCGTTGTCATGGATCGGGCATCTGAACTGGCCTTAGAGGCAGGGGTGACATTTCGGATTGTCCAGCGCACCAACAGACCATAGAGCGCACACCAAATCACCAAGGGCACCGCAAGCCTTGGGTCCGACTGGGTCAGCAAGATCAGCGCGCCAATGAAATAGGCAATAGAAAATGTGATGGCGTCAAAAATCTGAAACACCGCATCGCCTGCGGCGGGTGGGGTTTGCATGATCCGCCCTGCGATACGGCCCGCAAAATCATTTTCGAACCATCCGACCGATTGGCGCAAAACATGCCGATGTGCCCTCCAGCGGATCAGCGTGCCGAAATTTGGCAGGATGGCGTTGTTCAAAAGGCCTACATCCAAAAACTGCATCAAGGGGCGCACAATCACCACAAAGAGCGCGACTAAGCCAAGCTCAAGCCCGTAATTTGCAAACAACTCTGGGGGACTATTTACTGACAGCAAATCAACCACGCGTCCCAAATACACGATCAACCCCAATTCAATCGAAGCGACCACCATCGACATAAAAGCGGCTGCAATGAACACCCGTTTGAAGGGCTGTGCATAGTCGCGCAAAAACGACCAGAGTCGATTGGGAGGCGTATCCTCATCGGCATAGGGCGTGTAGGGATCTACCAGTGTTTCGAAAAATCGGAACATTGCATCGGGCCTGATTGGTTGTTTAGGTCGCAGCCTGACCCTGCTGGGCAATATAAGGCGGGCCTCACATAAAGACCATCGCAGCTGTCAGCGCGAGAGCGCTTGCCATGGTTTTGCGAAAAATATTCCATGCACTCGGCGTGGTTAGAAGTCGCGCTAAGGCCGTGCCTGCCGCCGCCCAAAAAAGGCAGACTAAAAGGTTAATTCCTGAAAAGGCGGACGAAAGACGCAAGGCTTCTACCAAAAGCGTGCCGCCTGCGCCAAAACCTGCGGCGGCGGCAAGGCTGACAGCCCAAACCTTGGGATTGACCCATTGAAACATCACGGCCTGCAGAAAGGTAAACGGCTTTGCAATCTGTCGTACCTTAGGATCGGCGGGTTTGGCCCGCCATAAGGTGAATGCCATGTAAAGGATCCAAGCTGCCGCCGCTATTTTCATCACCAATGCAGCCAGCGGATAGGCCAATAAAACCGCGCTGATACCAAGGCTTGAGGCTGCGGCAATCACCCCCACCCCTGCAGCGACACCGAAAATATGGGGAATGGTCCTACGAAACCCGAACAGCGCCCCAGATGTGGTCAATAGGATAACATTTGGCCCGGGCGAAAACAGCCCCACAATAACAAAAGGGTAAAGCGGATCCATGGGCGGTGATTAGGCAAGCTCACGTAGGATACGCGGCACTTTGAACTCAACATTTTCTACGGCAGTTTCAACCTGTTCGACTTTCACATCATAGCGCGCGCATACGGCATCAATGACCTCATTGACCAATAGCTCTGGCGCGGATGCGCCCGCCGTCAGACCAAGACTGGTGATCCCCTCAAGGGCACGCCAATCAATATCGGTTGCCCGCTGCACAAGCTGCGCATAGTTGCAGCCCATTTTTGCTCCCACCTCGACCAAGCGTTTTGAATTTGAGGAATTTGGCGCGCCCACAACAAGCATAGCATTTACCTTGGCCGCCATCGCCTTGACAGCCTCTTGGCGGTTGGTGGTCGCGTAGCAAATGTCTTCTTTATGTGGGCCGATAATTGCAGGAAACCGTTCTTTGAGCGCTGCGACAACATTGGCGGTGTCGTCAATTGAAAGAGTGGTCTGCGTCACAAAGGCCAGTTTCAGCGGGTCGCGCACCGATAGAGTCGCAACATCCCCTACCGTTTCAACTAAGACAACTTCGCCCTTGGGCAATTGGCCCATTGTGCCAATGGTTTCGGGATGGCCTGCATGGCCGATCATCACGATCTGCAATCCCGCCTCGTGATGGCGCGCCGCTTCAATATGCACTTTGGAGACAAGCGGGCAGGTTGCATCAACATATATCATCTGCCGCCGCTCGGCGGTTGCGGGCACAGATTTTGGCACCCCATGGGCCGAAAAAATAATGGGCCGATCATTGGGGCACTCGTCCAATTCTTCGACAAAAACCGCGCCCTTATCGTGGAGGGCATCCACCACAAATTTATTATGCACGATTTCATGACGCACAAACACGGGTGCGCCCCATTTTTCGAGAGCCATTTCCACGATTTTAATCGCGCGATCTACACCTGCGCAAAACCCGCGCGGCGCGGCCAAATAGAGGGTGAGGGGCGGTTTTTGCACAGTATCTCTCCAATCACCCCACAGTTAAGTCTTTGTGGCCCCGCCGTCTAGCGTTTCTGCCTGAGCGCCACCAGTCCAGATGCCTCAAGCAAGCCAACTTAGTAGCCTTCCTCAAAGTCATCCTCACCGCCATTTTCACGCGGGGGGCGCCCTATTGCGTCTTTCAACTCGTCCAACTCGATGAAATTGTCAGCCTGCCGACGTAGGTCATCGGCAATCATGGGCGGGTTAGAGCGGATGGTGGACACAACCGAAACCCGCACGCCTTTGCGCTGGATGGCAGCCACAAGCGGACGAAAATCGCCATCGCCTGAAAAAAGCACTATATGATCGACATGGTCGGCGATTTCCATCGCATCGACTGCCAAGTCAATATCCATATTCCCTTTGATCTTGCGCCGCCCTTGCGCATCTGTGAATTCCTTGGCGGCTTTCGTCACCATGGTGAACCCGTTGTAGTTCAGCCAATCCACCAGAGGACGAATCGGGGAATATTCGTCATTTTCAAGAAGGGCCGTATAATAAAACGCGCGGAGAAGTTTTCCGCGCTGCATGAATTCTTGGCGTAAGAGTTTATAATCGATATCAAACCCCAAAGCCTTGGCTGCTGCATAAAGATTTGACCCGTCAATAAAGAGCGCGAGGCGCTCATCACGATAAAACATTATGAAATACCTTCTAAGAAACAGACCAATCGCGGCCTTGAACAATGTGTCGAAATATCACGATCAGCAATGTAAAGCAAAATAGTGGATAAATCATTTGGCGCAAGTTTTCCTTTCTGATGCAGAGCCGCGAAAAGCACTTATTGCGCTTGGCTCAAATCTACCTGTCGATGGGCAGGCGCCGCGTGTAGTTTTGGATCGTACGATTGCACAGTTGTATGACTATGTGACCGCAAAGGGGGGTGGCGATTTCAAGCTGAGCCAGTTTTATCAAACTCCTGCATTTCCTGTGGGTTCTGGCCCTGACTTTGTAAATGCTGCAATCTCGTTTGACTGGCGATTGGGTCCAAATCCGTTGTTGGAAAAGCTGCATGCGATAGAGGCTGATTTTGGCCGCAGCCGTTTACAACGCTGGGCTGCGCGCGGGTTGGATTTGGATCTTTTGGGCCTCGGCGATTTGGTTTTGCCAGATCCAGATACGTGGCAAGTTTGGGCCAATCTCTCGACACAAGAGGCACAATCGCGCGCCCCTGATCAATTGATTTTGCCTCATCCCCGTATGGCTGAGCGCGGCTTCGTTTTAATTCCGCTGTGTGATGTCGCCCCAAATTGGTACCATCCGACCCTTGGCGAAACGGTTGCCGAACTGCGCGCAAAATTGCCGCCCGAGGCGTGCCTTGAGATCCATCCACTGTAAGGATACACGCGGTCTTTTGCACTTGTATTTCGGGGCCGGTCTGACTATTGACGAAGCTTGCGCCCCTCCCTTAATCAGCTCTGGAGAGTTTAGTATGGCCCGCGTGACGGTAGAAGATTGCGTAGACAAGGTTCCCAACCGCTTTGAATTGGTGATGCTTGCTGCACATCGCGCCCGTGAGATGGCGTCTGGCTCGCCTCTTACTGTGGATCGCGACAATGACAAGAATGCAGTTGTTGCTTTGCGTGAGATCGCAGAAGAGACACAATCCGCAGATGGCCTGCGCGAACGTTTCATTGAATCGCATCAATCCCAGATTGAGGTTGATGAGCCTGAAGAAGACACGATGACATTGCTGCACAGCGCCGATCAGGATCGTCCACAAGTGGATGACATGACCGAAGAACAGATGTTGCGTGCCCTGCTAGAAGCGCAGGGGCAGAACTAAAACAGGCAATTGATGGACGGAAATGGATCAGATCGAAGCGGCCTTCTCGATGTCGATGATCTGATCAGTCTCGTCCGCAATTATAATCCAAAATGTAGTGAGGCCCTCCTGCGGGGGGCCTATTTCTATGCGCAGGATATGCATCAGGGGCAAATGCGCCAATCAGGCGAAGCCTATTTTACCCACCCTGTTGCAGTGGCTGCGATCCTGACCGAGATGCGGCTTGATGACGCCACAATTGCAACGGCGCTGCTGCACGACACAATCGAAGATACCAAAGGGACTTATTCCGAACTGGAAAGTCGTTTTGGGACTGATGTCGCGGAATTGGTCGATGGCGTGACCAAGCTGACCAATTTGCAGCTGTCCAATCGCGAATCGAAACAGGCCGAGAACTTTCGCAAATTGTTCATGGCCATGTCCAAGGATCTGCGCGTGATCCTTGTGAAACTGGCCGACCGGTTGCACAATATGCGCACCATCCGCCATATGCGCCCCGAAAAGCAGCTGCAAAAATCGCGCGAGACAATGGATATCTATGCGCCGCTTGCAGGTCGTATGGGGATGCAATGGATGCGCGAAGAGTTGGAAGACCTCGCCTTTCGTGTGGTTAATCCCGAGGCGCGCAATTCGATTATGCGCCGCTTTTTGACCCTGCAAAAAGAATCGGGCGATGTGATCCCAAAGATCACCGATGATATTGAAGCGGTTTTGGCCAAACATGGCATCTCGGGCGGTGTCTATGGCCGTGCCAAAAAGCCTTTTTCGATTTGGCGCAAAATGCAGGAAAAAGACCTCGCTTTTTCACGCTTGTCTGACATATACGGATTCCGTGTCATCGTTGAGACAGAAGATGAATGCTATCGCGTTTTGGGGGCGATGCATCAAAGGTGGCGTTCAGTTCCTGGAAGATTCAAGGATTACATCAGCCAACCCAAATCGAACGGCTATCGTTCGATCCACACATCTGTTTCAGGGCGGGATGGCAAGCGTGTGGAAATCCAAATTCGCACGCGGCAGATGCATGAAGTTGCTGAGGCGGGTGTGGCGGCACATTGGTCATATCGAGACGGTGTGCGCGCGGCGAATCCTTTTGCGGTTGATCCTGCAAAATGGTTGTCTACGTTAACAGAACGCTTTGAGATGGCCGAGGATCATGACGAATTCCTCGAACACGTGAAGTTAGAAATGTATTCCGACCAAGTGTTTTGTTTCACTCCCAAAGGGGATGTTGTGAAGCTACCGCGTGGTGCGACCCCGTTGGATTTCGCCTATTCGATACATACGCGCATTGGCCATTCTTGTGTGGGGGCCAAGGTTGATGGCATTCGTGTGCCGCTTTGGACACGTCTGAAAAATGGCCAATCGGTTGAGGTTGTTACCGCCGAAGGTCAAAGCCCGCAAGCCACATGGATTGATATTGTTGTCACAGGCCGTGCCAAGGCCGCAATTCGCCGTCGCCTCCGCGAAGAGGATCGGGGGCGCTATATTAAATTAGGGCGCGAGTTGGCACGGGTGGCTTTTGAGCATGCCAATAAGAAATCTACCCCAAAAGCCTTGGACACAGCGGCCAAGGCACTGGGCTTAGAAGATGGTGATGAGGTTTTGGCGCGGATCGGATCTGCCGAAATTTCCGCACGTGATGTTGTGACAAAGCTTTACCCAGAACTCGCCACCAGTGGTGATTTTGTCGATGTCGATCAAAAGCGGGCTGTGATTGGTCTGCCTTCGGGGTCAGATGTGCAGCGTGCGCAATGTTGCCAGCCTGTGCCAGGTGAACGGATTGTGGGCATAACCTATCGCGGGCGTGGGCCGATGGTTCATGCCATTGATTGCGAATCTTTGGCTGAATTTGACAATGCGCCTGAGCGTTGGATCGACCTGCATTGGTCGGAAGGTCGGCATGCGGCAGTGCATAACGTCACGATCAAAGTGACTATTTCGAATTTTAACGGTGTGTTGGGAAGAATCTGCACATTGATTGGCGAACAAAATGCCAATATCTCAGATTTACATTTCATCGATCGAAAGCCAGACTTTTTTCGTTTAGTAATTGATGTTGATGTAAGGGATGCCGAACATCTGCACGCGGTGATGATGGCATTGGAGGCAGATAGCGATGTCGCCAAGCTTGGGCGTGATCGAGATGTAGAGAGGCGTCCGTAGACTCGACACGGCGCGGGTGTAGCTACGCAATTAAGGGAGAGGAGCAATCCGTGGTATTTAAGCGAAGGGATCAGCGACCCTTGCTTCGGATTGTGGCCGAATGGGTCTATCCGCGTGGCGGATGGATGCGTGCCTTTCAATATGTCACCCATCGTCTGAACCGCCTGCCTGGATCGGCTGAATCGATTGGGCGCGGTGTTGCCGCTGGGGTCTTTGCTGTCTTCACTCCCTTTTTTGGGCTCCATTTTTTTATCGCGGCTCTGCTTGCATGGATTTTGCGTGGCAATGTGATTGCTTCGCTTTTGGCGACTTTTGTCGGCAACCCGCTGACCTATGTGCCGATTGCGATCATCTCGCTTGAAACGGGCCATTTCATGCTTGGCTCAACCATGCGCAGTGATGTGAATGCCGGGTTGATTGCGCGCTTTCGGGGGGCTTCGGGTGATTTATTGCATCACCTATGGTCGATTTTTTCAGGTGCGCCTGCGCATTGGTACGAGCTGAAGATTTTCTATGATACAGTTTTTTTTCCATGGATGATTGGGGCGATTGTTCCAGGGCTTTTGTCATCGATCCTGGCATATTTTATCAGTGTGCCTCTAATCCATGCTTATCAAAAAAGCCGTATTGCCAAGCGCAGAGCGAAGATTGAGAAATGCCGCGAACAGGCTGGCACTTTGAGCTCAAAACGCTAGATTGACATTCATTACACAATGGGTGGGAGGCACCAGATGACCCGCGATCTTAGGCTGGGGGTCAATATTGACCATGTCGCAACATTGCGAAACGCGCGCGGTGGTGCGCTTCCTGATCCTTTGCGGGCTGCCCTCTTGGCCGAAGCGGCAGGGGCTGATGGCATTACGGCGCATTTGCGCGAAGACCGCCGTCACATTCGTGACGAAGATATCGCGGGGCTGACGGCCGCGATTAAAACCCCGCTCAATTTCGAGATGGCCGCCACGACGGAGATGCAAAAAATTGCGCTGTCTCATCGCCCTCATGCCGCCTGTATCGTTCCTGAGCGGCGCGAAGAACGCACCACCGAAGGTGGTCTTGATGTGGCAGGGGACGCGGCGCGCTTGGCGGAATTCATTGCGCCTTTGCGCGATGCAGGTATCCGCGTGTCGATGTTCATTGCCGCAGACCCGCTGCAAATTGCGGCAGCCGCGGGCATAGGAGCGCCTGTCATCGAACTGCACACGGGGGCCTATTGCGATTACTACGCCGAGGGTGAGATGGAGGCCCACAAAGCCGAACTTTCCCGCTTGATCGAAGGTGCAAAACAGGCGGCTGATCTGGGCCTTGAGGTGCATATGGGGCATGGTTTGAATTATGAGACAGTTACCCCCATTGCGGCCATCAAAGAGGTGCGCGAATTGAATATTGGTCATTTCCTGATCGGCGAGGCGTTGTTTACAGGGTTGTCTGCCGCCATCAGTGAAATGCGCCGCCTGATGGAGGAGGCCCGCGCGTGATTTTGGGCATCGGAACGGATCTTGCGAATATCGAACGCATCCAGCGTGCGCTTGATCGGTTTGGTGATCGGTTCCGTAACCGCGTGTTCACAGAACATGAACAAAAACGGGCTGAACGTATGCAAGAACCCGCTGCGGTTTACGCCAAAAGATGGGCGGCTAAAGAGGCCTGTTCCAAGGCAATGGGAACAGGGTTGCGCATGGGGATTGCGTGGCGCGATATGTCGGTGACGAATTTGGAAACGGGTCAGCCGGTGATGCATGTCACAGGATGGGCGCAAGAGCGGCTTAATGAAATGACCCCTGAAGGTTATGACGCGGTTATCCATGTGACATTGACTGATGATCATCCATGGGCGCAGGCATACGTGGTCATTGAGGCGCTGCCAGATGGGATATCTGCGCAACTTCCCGCTATGCCAACCCCGCCGAACCGTTCGCTTGCTTGACAGCAGGGCGCGCGCGGCCCAAGAGGGGCATGGGTCGGTTGACGTTTTGGCAATCCTGCCGCGATGCGACACAAGGGTGCCACAGGCGAAGGCCACCGCGATTTTTTAGTGGATGGGGCAAAACGCATGGCAAGCTACAAGGCAAAAAAAGAGGGAATTGGTGAGACGATCAAAACGATTGTCTACGCGCTGCTGATTGCAGGTGTCTTTCGTACCTTGTTCTTTCAGCCATTTTGGATCCCGTCAGGGTCAATGAAAGATACGTTGCTGATCGGTGATTTCCTGTTTGTGAATAAAATGGCCTATGGCTATTCGCGTCACAGCTGCCCTTTCTCGATGTGTCCCTTCTCGGGCCGCATCTTCGAGACATTGCCCGAGCGTGGTGATATCGCTGTCTTCCGCCATCCCACCAATGATGCAGATTTCATCAAGCGTGTTATTGGCCTGCCCGGGGATGTGATCCAAGTTCAAGATGGCCAGTTGACCATTAACGGCACGCCTGTCTCACAAGAGCCAACAGAACCTTTCGCTGAGGCTTTTGAGCCACAAGGCCCGCTGGGCCACCTTCCGCGCTGTTCCAATGCGCCCGTTGGGGTGAGTGGTATCTGCGAAAAAGACCGCGCTATTGAAACGCTTCCCAATGGGGTATCGCATGCGGTGTTGAATATTGACGACCGCTCTTTCGCGGATAACACCCCCGAATTTACCGTCCCCGAAGGTCATGTGTTCGTGATGGGCGACAATCGTGACAACTCCCAAGATAGCCGTTTCCCGCGTTCTATTGGCGGGGTCGGATTCGTGCCCGTTGAAAATCTGTTGGGCCGAGCAGATCGGGTGATCTTTTCGTCTGCAGGGGATCGCATGGTCTATTTCTGGACATGGCGCAGTGATCGTTTTTTTAGAGCATTAAAGTGAAATTGTCGCTTGAGATTGACGAGTTTTGCGCCCGTTTAGGGCATAACTTTTCCCGCCCCGAATTGATTTTGCGGGCTTTGACCCATTCTTCGCTTTCCTCTCCAACCCGTGCGGATAATCAGCGCTTGGAATTCTTGGGGGATCGCATTTTGGGATTGGTCATTGCTGAGCTGTTACTCGAACAGGATCAATACGCGCCCGAGGGACAATTGGCCCCCCGCTTTAACGCTCTTGTGCGCAAGGAAACCTGCGCAGAAGTTGCGCGCAGCGTAAATTTGGGCGCGGTGTTGAAACTGGGCAAATCCGAAATGATGACGGGGGGGCGCCGCAAAGATGCCCTTTTGGGTGATGCTATGGAGGCCGTGATTGCCGCCGTTTATTTGGATTCAGGCTATGATGCGGTGCGCGGGCTGATCCGCCGTCTCTGGGCGGGCAAGGCCGACACAGTGGCTGATGATGCCCGCGATGCGAAAACCGCCTTGCAGGAATGGGCGCAAGCCAAGGGAAAAGGCCTGCCTCGCTATGCCGAGCTTAGCCGTGAAGGGCCAGATCATGCGCCCACCTTCACCATCGAAGTCACCCTCAGTTCGGGCGAGGCCGCGCAGGCCAGCGCCAAAGCTAAGCGTCACGCCGAACAAGAAGCCGCAAAAAAATTGCTTGCTGCCCTAGAGGGTGGTTCCGCTTAATGCGTCTGGCGCTAGGGCTTATTTACCGCTATGCCCAAAGATCGTTGAAAAAAGGAATTCTCCATGACCAGCAGCGCTGGATTTGTTGCCCTTATTGGTGAGCCGAACGCAGGCAAATCTACCCTGCTTAATCATATGGTCGGGGCAAAAGTTTCGATTGTGACCCATAAGGTGCAGACCACTCGCGCGCGTATTCGTGGTGTGGCGCTTGAGGGCGAAAGCCAGATTGTTTTTGTCGACACGCCTGGTCTGTTTCGGCCGCGCCGCCGTTTGGATCGGGCGATGGTCGCGGCCGCTTGGAATGGGGCCGCAGATGCGGATGTGGTTGTCCTGCTCATCGAGGCCCATCGTGGGTTGACCGAAGGGGTCAAGGAAATTTTGAGCGGTTTGCTTGAAAAGGCCTCGGGTCGGAAGATCGCTTTGGCGATTAACAAAATCGACCGCGTTCAGGCGCCTCAGTTGTTGAAACTGACCGAAGAGGCCAATGCTGCGTTTCCATTTGTGAAAACCTTTATGATCTCGGCGGAGCGTGGCTCTGGTGTCGGTGATTTGCGCGAATGGTTGGCGCAAGAGATGCCAGAGGGGCCGTGGCTTTATCCAAAAGATCAAATAGCCGATTTGCCAATGCGCGTGATCGCCGCGGAAATGACACGCGAAAAGCTAACACTGCGCTTGCATCAAGAATTGCCGTATCAATTGACGGTGGAAACCGAGAGTTGGTACGAACGCGATGATGGCAGCGCGCGCATTGATCAGGTGATTTATGTCAGCCGTGATGGGCATAAGGGTATTTTGTTAGGCCATCGGGGCGAAACGATTAAGGCCGTTTCGCGCGCCGCGCGCGAAGAATTAGCCGAATTTCTTGGCCGCAAGGTGCACCTATTTTTGCAGGTTAAAGTGCGCCCGAATTGGCTAGAAGAATCTGAGCGCTATTCAGAAATGGGTTTAGATTTTAAGGATGGGAACACCAAGTGACCCCCCGTCTACGCGCAGAGTTTTGGGTGCGGGCCTATCTGCGGCGGCTGTCTTTGTCCGAGATCCCGGCCTTTGTAGTGGCGCGGGGTGATAGGGATGCGGGTGCGGTCTTGGTTAAGCTGTCTTTGCTGGATGGCACCGCCTCCTTGTTTCATCGTGGGTTTGATCTAGACACTGGTGCGCGGGTCTGGGATGTGCTGACGCAAGGGCAAGAGGCCGAGGTGGATGCAGCCATCGCCAAACAGCGCGAATTTGATCCTGATCTTTGGGTAATTGAGGTGGAAGATCGCGCGGGTCGGCATATGCTAGATCAAGAGGGATTACTGTAGCCGCAGCAAAGGATCTGATTTGATGGAATGGCACGCAGAAGGTATATTGCTCGCGGCGCGGCGCCATGGGGAATCTGCCGCCATCCTTGAAATCTTCACCGCAGAGCAGGGCCGTTTCGTGGGCGTTCTGCGGGGTGGCGCATCTCGTAAAATGGCCGCCCATTTGCAAGTTGGAACGCAGCTTCAAGCGACATGGCGCGCGCGCCTCGCGGATCATATGGGCGCCTTTACAATCGAGCCTTTAGTCTCGCGCGCGGCCCCTGCGATGAACGACCCTGTGCAGCTTGCAGGGCTCAACGCGGTTTGTGCTCTGTTGTCTTTTGCTCTACCTGAACGCAGCGCCTACCCCGCGCTTTATGCACATAGCCTTGCGCTGTTGGATGGGCTGGGTGCGGATCATTGGCTTGATGCCTATGTGCAATGGGAGTTGGCGCTGCTATCTGAGTTGGGCTTTGGCCTTGATCTTAGCCACTGCGCCCGAACAGGCGTGTCACAGGATTTGGCCTATGTGTCGCCGCGCACAGGGCGCGCTGTGGCGCGCGATGCGGCGGGTGAATGGGCAGATCGCCTTTTGCCCTTGCCGCGCTTTTTGCAGGGGGTTGGCCCCGCTGATCCTGCGGAGAGGCAAGCGGGCTTGCGCCTGACAGGGCATTTCTTGGCCAACCATCTTGCCTCCAGTTTGGGGGATCGCCCGCTTCCCGTCGCGCGGGGGCGCTTGGTGGATATCCTCAGCCGTCAAGGTTGAGGGCTGAAAACGAGGGCTGTGCCCTCAGCACTTCGGAGAACCAGCTGCCCATCCTCCACCGCCGCGCTGCGGGCCGCCTCAAGGGCGCTGAAATCGGCGATTTTTGGTCCAGATTGGGGCAGGCCATCAGCGTAGCACCAATGGGGTCAGAGCTGAGGCCTGTTTCCACCACTTCGAACCGACCAAAATAACGACTGCAGAGGCCTTGGCAGTAAAAGTTAAATTCTACGTCCACCTCCAAGGTTATGCTTAGATCAGACTACAAGACCCACGGCCCGACAGGGGGCATGGGCTTGCTTTCTTTGCAGGCGGCGAGTGCCAGAAGGGCGGCACATACACCCAAGGCGCGCATGATTAGCTCAGAAGGCGGCGCGCAATCACCTGTGCTTGGATCTCGGCCGCGCCTTCAAAGATGTTGAGGATACGGGCATCGCACAAAATACGGCTGATTTTATACTCAAGCGCAAATCCATTGCCACCGTGAATTTGCAGCCCGTTATCGGCGGCGGCCCATGCCACCCGTGCGCCAAGCAATTTGGCCATTCCTGCCTCAAGGTCGCAGCGGCGGTCATTGTCTTTTTCGCGTGCGGAGAAATAGGTCAATTGCCGCGCAATCATAATTTCCACGGCCATCATGGCCAATTTTGAGGCAACACGCGGGAATTCGATCAGGGATTTGCCGAATTGTTTGCGATCTTGGGCATATTGCATCGAAACATCCAAGGCAGATTGCGCCACGCCGACGGCGCGGGCGGCGGTCTGGATGCGCGCGCTTTCAAAAGTTTGCATCAATTGCTTAAAGCCTTGCCCCTCTTGGCCGCCCAAAAGGTTCTCGCCCTTCACTTCGAAATTGTCGAAGCCAAGTTCGTATTCTTTCATGCCGCGATAACCCAAGACCTCAATCTCGCCGCCGGTCATGCCTGCGGTGGGGAAGGGGTTTGCGTCATTGCCCGGTGTCTTTTCGGCCAAGAACATCGACAGACCACGGTAATCTGTGGTCGTGGGGTCAGTGCGGGCCAAGAGAGTCATGACATGGGTGCGTGACGCGTGGGTGATCCATGTCTTATTGCCCGTGATGCGGTAATTGCCCGTCTCATCCTTGACCGCGCGGGTGCGCAGGCTGCCCAAGTCTGAGCCAGTGTTGGGTTCGGTGAACACGGCTGTTGGCAGCTTCTCCGCGCTTGCCAAAGCGGGTAGCCATTTTTTCTTCTGCTCATCCGAGCCCCCGGCAAGAATCAACTCAGCAGCAATTTCTGAACGCGTTCCAAGAGAACCCACGCCAATATATCCGCGGCTAAGTTCTTCCGAGACGACACACATCGCGGCTTTGGACAGGCCAAAGCCACCATATTCCTCTGGAATAGTGAGGCCGAACACGCCCATCTTTGCCAGTTCTTCGATCACAGAGAGTGGGATCAGCTCGTCTTTCAGGTGCCAGTCATGTGCGAAAGGCTCGACTTTTTCCAACGCATAGCGGCGGAATTGTTCGCGGATCATTTCCAATTCATTTTCAAGGCCTGAGGCCCCAACAGTGATTTCTGCAGCGCGTTCCTGCATCAACTCAACAAGGCGCAAACGGACAGCTTGGGTGTTACCGCGTGTGATCAATGTGGCGATTGCATCTGTCTTCAGAAGATTTGCATCTGCGCCCGCAAGCCCAAGTTCAGAAAGGCGAAGAACCTCGCCTTGGTTCATGGCAATCCCGCCCTGAAGTTGGGCCAGATATTCGCCAAAACCAATTTGCAAGATTAATTGCTCAATATCACCAAACTTGCCCTCACTGCCCAAGAGTTCGGCCCATGTCTGCATCTGGCGCAGTGCCTCAACATAGGTGGCAAGCCATGCCAGACCATGTGTGGCGGTCTGTTCTGCCTCTATCACCGCGCCCGAGATTTTACCGTCAACTGTCACCAAATCGCGCACAGCGTCCTTGGCGCGGGCCAAAACCGCTTCAACTGAGGGCAGGGCCTCTGCCGTTAAAGCGGTGAGATTGGCCAAGATCACATTGGCAGCGGTCATTTCGGCGTCACGAGGCATAGCGTCTTTCCAAATTGAGGGTCCGCAAGAGCAAGCTTTATCTTTCAATTTTGCACCTGCTTCTAAATCACTTTGCAGCTGCAGCGCAACATTAATTCGAAAAAATGCAACAAAAAGAATTAAAATGTCGCGCTTGTTTTGAGGCTAGATGTACGCAATACCCTGGCCAAGGCAGGGAGCAGCCATGACAGATTTCTTACAACTGATGCCATATTGGGCTTTTGCCCTCGCCCTTGGCGTGACTTTTGCGGCAGGTTTCGTGAAAGGTGCGGTTGGCTTTGCCATGCCCCTGATCATGATTTCGGGTTTGTCGATGTTTCTAGAGCCGCAATTGGCGATTGCAGGCATCATTTTCCCGATTGTCCTTTCCAACGGATTGCAAGTTGCCCGTTATGGCTGGGCTGAGGCAAAAACGGCGTTTGAGGAATATTGGCGGTATATCCTGATCGTCTGTGTGATGATCGTTATCCTGGCGCAATTTGTGACCGTCATACCAATCCAAAAAATGTATCTGATCCTTGGTCTGCCTGTGGTGGTGTTAACCCTGATCCAGCTGATGGGCATCAAGTTTTACATTCCACCGCAACACCGCCGCAAGGCGGAATGGGGTGTTGGCACTTTGGCGGGGGCTTTGGGGGGGCTGACAGGCACATGGGGGCCGCTCACGGTTCTTTATCTCATTGCGCTTAATACCCCAAAGTCCAGCCAGATGTTGGTGCAGGGTGTGGTCTATGGTCTGGGGTCGATCAGCCTATTGACGGGGCATCTTTCCTCGGGGGTGATGAACCTTACCACGGCACCGTTTTCGGTGGCGCTGCTCATCCCTGCTTTTCTTGGGATGCAGGTGGGGTTCAAGCTGTCTGATCGGCTTGATCCCGTAAAATTTCGTAAGATCACATTGATCCTGTTGCTTGTGGCAGGGGCCAATTTGGTGCGCCGCGGTCTGATGGGCTGAAAAAAAACCGCCCCTGTGTTGGGAGCGGTTTTCAAAGACAAGCTTTCGCGATGAGGTTTAGCTGATCGCGGCTGCTTTTACGTCTTCGTCTATATAGGGCACATATTGCGCGAAGTTATTGGCGAACATTCCAACCAATTTTGCGGCCTGTGCATCATAGGCTGCGCCATCTGACCATGTGCTGCGTGGATCAAGCAGGGCGTCATCCACCCCTTTAAGGCTGACAGGCACTTCAAACCCGAAATTACGATCTTTGCGGAATTGGCCTTGATCGAGTGACCCATCCAGTGCCGCGGTCAAAAGGACGCGGGTTGCTTTGATGGGCATGCGCGACCCTGTGCCATAGGCTCCGCCCGTCCAGCCAGTGTTCACAAGCCAGCAGGTCGACCCGTAAGTGGCGATTTTTTCGCGCAGAAGGTTACCATAGACCTCAGGCCGGCGCGGCATGAAGGGGGCGCCAAAACAGGTTGAAAAGGTTGGCTCTGGCTCGGTCACGCCGCGCTCTGTGCCTGCAACCTTAGAGGTGAAACCTGACAAGAAATGATACATCGCCTGCGCAGGGGTCAGGCGCGCAATCGGAGGCAAAACACCAAAAGCATCACAGGTCAGCATGATTATATTTTTCGGATGCCCTCCAAGCCCTGTGTTGGATGCGTTTGAGATCTGCTGCAACGGATATGCGCAACGGGTATTCGCCGTCAGGCTTGCATCGTCAAAATCAAGCTTAAGCGTTTCTTCGTCATAGACCATATTTTCGATCACAGTGCCGAAAGTGTGGGTCGTGGCGTAGATTTCTGGTTCGGCTTCTTTGCGTAGGTTGATGGTCTTGGCGTAACAGCCACCCTCAAAATTGAAGATTCCATTTTCCGACCATCCATGCTCATCATCACCAATCAACACGCGGGCAGGATCAGCGGATAGTGTGGTTTTCCCTGTGCCAGAAAGACCAAAGAACACCGCGCTATCATCAGGGTTGCCAGTGGCGTGATTTGCCGAGCAATGCATCGGCATGACGCCTTTCTCAGGTAAGAAATAGTTCAGCAAGGTGAAAACAGACTTCTTATTTTCGCCCGCATATTCGGTGCCGCCGATCAAAATCAGTTTTTTGTCAAAATTCAGGGCGATCACGGTATCCGTGCAGCAGCCATGTTTTGCAGGATCGGCCTTAAAGCTGGGGCAGTTGATGATTGTGAATTCGGGAACAAAGCTGTCCACTTCTGTGCGCGATGGGCGGCGCAGCAGGTGACGGATGAACAGGTTGTGCCATGCCAGTTCTGAGATTACGCGCACATCAAGGCGGTGATCCGCATCCGCACCCGCGTAGAGATCTTGCACGAAATATTCGCCGTCCTTCATATGCGCGACCATGTCGGAATAGAGGCGATCGAAGGCATCTATTTCCATGCGGGCGTTGTTGTCCCACCAGACATGCGGCTTGACCGAAGGGGTTGCGACAACGAATTTATCTTTAGGGGAGCGGCCCGTATATTTTCCCGTACTGACCAAAAGAGTGCCGCCGTTGCCAAGGCGACCCTCATTGCGGGTCAAAGCGGCTTGGATCAGTGCAGGTTCAAGCAGGTTATAGTGAACCTGGCCCAGATCCGAAATGCCTTGATGCTCCAGCCGATGGGCGGGGTTCACGCGTCCTGTGCTCATGTTCTCTTGTGCTCCTGTGCCGATGCTGCACGGCAGTGATGAAAATCAACGCGGGAACAGAGCTGCACTCAACCCCACGTAAGTCCCGTATAACATGACGGTTTTATTACTGAACAGGACGCATACGCACAGTTAGCGCAACCATTTCCCTGATTGGATAAATTTTGTCGAACTGGCCCGATTTGTTGAGGCGCTAACGGTTCGTCCACACGCCGAAGCCACATTCTGGCCGCAGAAAAACCGTGATTCGAAATATTTCGATTGTTTTGTCACTTGTCTTGGCCTCAACCGCTGCCAACCCTCTGTCCAATTTGGCCGATGCAGCCGAACTGGGCCGCGATAAAAATGCCCGCAAGCTCAGCCCCACCCGTGTGCGCATCCCTGATCTGACGGGGAGGCCCGATGAAATAGGCCGCCTATCTGCGGCCCTGCGTGGTATGGTGGGCGCGCTCTATGATCGGATTGGTTCAAACCAGCAGTTTGCCGCAGATATCAGCCATGAGATCAAAAACCCATTGGCCAGTTTGTGGTCAGCGGTCAGCACTTTGCAGCGCGCCAATACGGATGATCAACCCAGCAGGCTCTATGAGGTGATCACCCATGATGTGCAACTATTGGACAGGCTTGTGCCAGATATTTCGAATGCCTCGCGCTTAGATGCTGATTTGGTCACGAGGAGGAAGAAGAATTCGATATTCTGCGAACCTTGCGCAATATCTGCGGCTATCACGCGTACGAGGCGCGCGCGAAAGATGTGAGTTTCATCACGGATTTGTCAGATGCGCCCATCCTCATCACCGGGCTGGAGGAGCGTTTGGGGCAGGTGTCTGCCAACCTCTTGTCCAATGCCTTGGCTTTCTGCGATGCTGGGAGTGCCGTCTGCATCTGGGCGCGCAAAAGAGAGGATCGCATTTTGGTAGTGGTAGAAGGTACAGGGCCAGACATCCCTGATGATGCGCTAACAAAAGTTTTCACCCGTTTCTATTCTGAGCGGCCCCAAGCGCAGTTTGGAAACCATTCGGGCCTAGGCCTTGCGCTTTCCAAGCAGATTGTTGAGGCGCATGGTGGGATGATCTGGGCTGAAAATATTCGTCCCACTGACTCTGATGTCACCGCCGACCCGCTTGGTGCGCGGTTCATCGCGGGCTTGCCTATTTAATCTATGGCTGAGGATCGTGGGGATTTCGCCAATGAGTTCGATTTGGCGCAGTTTGGCCATATGCTCGGCGCTGCGCTGCGTTTGCATGCCACGGCGGTGGCGTATGAAGGGCAGGGAGTGCTTATCTTGGGGTCATCCGGCGCAGGCAAATCCTCGCTTGCGCTTGATTTGATGGCTTTTGGTGCAGAGTTGATCTGCGATGACGCGATCCTGCTTGAGGCAGATGCCGAAGGTTTAACCTTGCGCGCGCCCCCCGAACGCTTGCCGATGATTGAGGCTTGGGGGATTGGGCTATTGAATGCAGGGCCATTGGTGGATCGCGCGCCCCTTGCGCTTGTCTTATATTTGCAAGACACGCGGCAGCCACGCCTGCCCGCCACCTGCATGGCGATGTGGCGCGGGCATTTTGCGCGTCTTTTGAGCGTCAATGCGCGCGTTCCGCAGGCCAACGCGGTGGTTCACGCCCTGCGACATGGCTTCGCCCCGCTCACGTAATCGCTTGGATCGCAGCCCATTTGCGCTACAGTTATAAACAGGAACCAATGCCTCCCGTTCTTAACAAGTGCCAAGCCGATGGATCGCGAAGATAAAACAGGCCACCCAACTCACACGCGCTCCTCGGGAGATGACGAGGCGCAACGGGTGGTCTTTGTCACAGGGCCGTCTGGTGCGGGCCGCAGCAGCGCTATCCATACGTTAGAGGATTTGGGATACGAGGCGATTGACAACCTGCCACTGTCGCTCTTGCCCCGCCTATTGGAAGGCCCACCTTTGACGCGGCCTCTGGCACTGGGCACGGATCCGCGCAACCGCGATTTTTCTGCACAGGCATTGATTGCTGCGGTCGATGGGTTGGCGGTGCACGAGCAGGTTTTATCCGAATTGGTTTATCTCGACTGCGCCGATGATGTTATTGTCCGCCGCTTTTCAGAGACGCGGCGGCGCCATCCAATGGCCCCCGCTGAGGATACACTGACGGGCATACGCCGTGAGAAGGAATTGCTTAGCCCTGTGCGCGCCCGCGCCACAAGTTTGATCGATACCAGCACCCTTAGCCCGCATGAGTTGCGTGAGGAGATTGCGCGCCATTTCAGCGCAACAACCCCGCATCGTTTGGCGCTGACGATCCAAAGCTTTTCTTATAAGCGTGGTCTGCCGACTGGCGCTGATATGGTGTTTGACTGTCGCTTTTTGGAAAATCCATATTGGCAAGATGATCTGCGCCAATGTGATGGGCGCGACCAAGCCGTGCGCGATTTCATTGCCAAAGATCCGCGGTTCGCACCCTTTTCTAACCAAGTCTTGGGACTGATTGAAACGCTCCTTCCTGCTTATGTTGACGAAGGAAAAACGCATCTGACAGTTGCGTTTGGATGCACGGGTGGGCAACACCGCTCTGTTGCAATGACAGAAATCATCGTAAGCCACCTTGCACAAGCGGGCTGGCAAGTGTCAAAACGTCATAGAGAATTGGAGCGGCGCGGCCTTATCGCCACGCCCTGAAATACAATAGGGTCTTGCGGGTGATAGGGATTGTTATCGTTGCACATGGTGGATTGGCCCGCGAATTGTTGGCCGCCACTGAACATGTGGTCGGGCCTGTTCATGCGGCCCGCGCGATCCCCATTGGCCCCGAAGATGACCGCGCCACCTGCCAACGCGATATTGCTGCTGCCGCAGATGCGGTGGATAAAGGCTATGGCGTGGTTGTGGTCACCGATATGTATGGTGGCTCGCCCTCAAACTTATCTTTGCCAGCGTGCAGCAGTGCTAACCGCAAAATTCTGACCGGTGTTAATCTGCCGATGCTGATCAAATTGGCCAAATCGCGCCATTTGCCCTTGGATCAAGCGGTGGCGCGCGCCACCGAGGCGGGGCGGCGCTATATTAACAGCTTTGATGGAACCCCTGAATGACCGAGACGGTGCGCTGCGTTTTGAAAATCGTGAATGAAAAAGGCCTACACGCGCGGGCCTCCGCAAAATTTGTCGAAACAGTCGAAAAATTCGATGCCGAAGCGACAGTGAGCAAAGATGGCATTTCTGCTTCGGGCGGCTCGATTATGGGCCTTTTGATGCTTGCAGCTTCGATTGGCACTGAAATTGAGGTTGAAACAACCGGCACTCAAGCGCAATCTTTGGCAGGGGCGCTGATGGAGCTTGTCGCAGATAAATTTGGCGAAGGCCGTTAAGGCCCGTTTGCTACGGGCGGCTGGAGGGGACAGATCGCGTGAATGAGACGGCAGAAACAAAATCTGGCGCATCGCCTGTCGTGACGGCTGAAGCGCCGCAGGGCCCCGTCTATGATCGGCGCAGTCTGACCTACTCCAACACATTCAACAGCCCCGTCACCCGCACGATTATTCGCGCGTTAGAATGGATAACGGGCAAAATCACGATTATCCGCCGCGTGCGTGCATTTGAAAAACTTGGTGCCCCAAAAGGGCCGGAGTTTTGGCCTGCCACAATGAAGGTCATGGGCATTGACTTGCTGACCCCAGAGGCACAGCTTGACCGTATTCCCGCAATAGGGCCCGTGGTGTTGGTGGCTAATCATCCGCATGGTTTGGTGGATGGCATGATTTTGGCTGATTTGATCGTGCGCAAAAGGCCAGATTACCGCATTTTGACCCGTGCCCTATTGACAGGGATTGATGAAAGCGCCGCTCAATACATGATCCCCGTGCCGTTTCCTCATGAATCCGAGGCCCAGCGCAAGATGGTTGAAATGCGCGATAAAGCGATGAGACACCTCAAGGCGGGCGGGCTGATTGCGCTTTTCCCATCGGGGGTGGTCGCCGCCGCAAAAACTGCTTTTGGCCCTGCGGTTGAGGCGGAATGGAATGTTTTCACCGCAAAGATGATCCGCACATCGGGGGCTACAATTTTGCCCCTCAATTTCCCCGGATCAAATTCGCGTTGGTATCAAATTGCCAATCGGATTTCGCCCGTTTTGCGGCAGGGTCTTTTGCTGCATGAGGTGGCCAATGCGTTAGATAAACCGCAGGCCCCCGTAATCGGGCACCCAATCCTTCCAGAAGACTGGAAGGAGGCCAGCGCCTCCCCACGTCAATTTATGGCCGATTTGCGGGAGCATGTTTTATCGTTGAAAGACAACCCTGACGCGCGATTTATGCCCAGGCTCTAGCGGGTGGGCACGGGCACTTCGCCCCGATAATCGTAAAAGCCACGCTCGGTCTTGCGTCCCAGCCACCCTGCCTCGACATATTTGGTCAAAAGCGGGCAAGGCCGATATTTCGTATCGGCCAATCCATCATGTAAAACATTCATAATCGCAAGGCAGGTGTCCAAACCGATGAAATCCGCCAATTCAAGTGGCCCCATTGGATGATTGGCGCCAAGCTTCATCGACTCATCAATCGATTGCACGCTGCCGACACCTTCATAGAGAGTATAAACCGCCTCGTTGATCATCGGCATCAGGATGCGATTGACGATGAACGCAGGAAAATCTTCAGCTGTGGCCGAGGTTTTCTCAAGGCGATCCACGACTGCCTTACAGGCGGTAAAGGTTTCGTCATCTGTTGCAATACCACGGATCAGTTCGACCAACTGCATCACGGGCACAGGGTTCATAAAGTGGAACCCCATAAATTTCTCAGGGCGATCCGTGCGACTGGCCAAGCGCGTGATGGAGATAGAGGAGGTGTTGGATGTCAAAATCGTATGCGGCTGCAAATGTGGAAGCAGATCTTCGAAGATGGCTTGCTTCACTGTTTCGCGTTCGGTCGCGGCTTCAATGACGAGATCAGCTTTGCCCAGATCAGAGAGGTGCAATGTCGTGTGGATACGCGCCAAGGCGCTCGCCTTATCTGAGGCCGATATTTTCTCGCGGCTCACCTGGCGCTCAAGGTTGCGGTCAATCAGCGCTACGCCCTTGTCCAACTGATCTTGGCTGACATCGTTTAGCCAGATCTCATAACCTGCCAAGGCGCAGACATGCGCGATGCCATTGCCCATCTGGCCTGCGCCTACGATGCCGATTTTGCTGATTTCCATCGCTGAACCTTTGTCTTGAAAACGCGTGGTCTTTGCACGCCGCACCATAAAAGGCGAAGCCCCAAAGACACAAGACGTAACCGCGCGAAAGGGGTGCAGCAGTTGAGAATGTAAAGCTGCGGGACCATTCAAAAATCAACAAAAAATCTTTTAAAATATTATGGTTAGGGAATTTGTAAGAGGCTTTGGCCATTCTTTCCCTTGGGTGAGACGAATCAAGGTGGGAGCAGGCAATGAGCTTTGCCTTCAAGGGGCATGGCCCCCTCGATTATAAAGTTGTGACCTATGAGGGGTCACAGATGTGGTTTCGTGGGCCGCAAATTGATCTAACCAAGCCGTTTTTGCTGTGTTTGGGCGGCTCTGAGACATTCGGCAAATTCGTGCAGCAGCCCTATCCTGAACGCTTGTTGGTGGCGTTGGGGCGCCCTGTGGCAAATATGGCCGCAATGAATGCGGGGTTGGAATTGGCGCTTGGCGGTGGGGCCATTGTAGATGTGATGAGCAGGGCCGAGGCGATTGTTTTGCAAATTACAGGTGTGCATCACCTGACCAACCGCTTCTATCAGGTGCATCCACGCCGCAATGATAGGTTCCTGCAACCCTCTGACATATTGCGAGTAATCTATCGCGAGTTTGATTTCACAGATTTTCACTTCTCGCGCCATATGTTGGAACATCTTTTCACCTGTTCCGAAGATCGGTTTCAGATCGTTGTGGATGAATTAAAGATGGCTTGAATGGCGCGTATGCGCAGCCTTTTGAACCGCGCCATTTGCCCTGTTCAGTTGCTATGGATCGGACACGGCCCGCCTGCGGAAACGGGCTATTGTCGTGAGTTGGGGCCAGACCCGCTTTTCGTAACCAAAGGAATGTTGGAAGAAATTGCTGCGCAAGCGGCCTCATTGACGATCTGCGTGACAACGCGTGAGGAACAAGAAAAACCAACGCGGGGTATGTTCTTTGGGTTGGGAGAGGAGAAAGTAGCGTGGGCTTTGCTTGGGCCTGATATCCATCTCCGCGCGGCGCGTGACCTCTCAGAGAAAATCCTCAAGCTGTAGAAAAAAGAAAACCCGCGCCACCAATTCGGGGCGCGGGTCTTTAGAACCAAGTTTGATGGGATCAGAGCTTGCCTGTCAATTCAGGCACGACATCAAACAAATCCCCAACCAGCCCATAATCCGCCACTTGGAAAATAGGGGCTTCTTCGTCTTTGTTGATTGCCACAATCACCCTGCTGTCTTTCATACCTGCAAGGTGCTGAATGGCACCTGAGATACCAACGGCAACATAGAGATCCGGCGCGACAACCTTGCCCGTCTGGCCCACCTGCCAATCATTGGGGGCATAGCCGGAATCGACCGCAGCACGGCTTGCACCAACCGCAGCGCCAAGCTTGTCGGCCAGTCCTTCAATGAGGGCGAATTGTTCTTGGCTTCCAACGCCGCGGCCGCCCGAAACAACGATACCTGCAGAAGTCAGTTCGGGACGATCCGAGGCAGCCACCTTATCCTCAATCCATTCGGACAGGCCTGTTGTGGCCGCTGTGCCAAGGGCCTCAACAGGGGCAGAGTTGCCAGTGGTGGCGGCATTGAACCCTGCAGTGCGGATGGTCATAACTTTCACGCTGTCGTTTGATTTCACGGTTTGGATGGCATTGCCCGCGTAAATGGGGCGCTCGAACGTGTCGGCATCCACAACGCCCACAACTTCGGAAATGATCATCACATCCAACAAAGCGGCCACACGGGGCAGCACGTTTTTTGCGTCCGATGTCGCTGCGGCAGCAATGTGGCTATAGCCGCCCGCCATCGACACGATCAAATCGGCAACGGGTTCGGCCAACATGTGGCAAAAGCCGTGATCGCCCGCAAAGATCACTTTGGATGCGCCTGCAAGGGTCGCGGCCTCTGCGGCAGCAGCATCGCCGCCGTCGCCTGCAACCAGAATATGAACATCGCCCAAGCCAGATACGGCTGTCAGGGCCTTGGACACCTGATCAACGGCAAGTTGGCCGTTGGTGACATCCGCAAGAAGAAGAACCGCCATCAGATTACCCCCGCTTCGTCTTTGAGTTTCGAGATAAGCTCTTCAACCGATGCCACCTTGATCCCCGCTTTGCGGGTTTCTGGCTCGGTCGTTTTGATCACTGTTAAACGCGGGGTCACATCCACGCCGTAATCTGCCGCTGTTTTTTCATCGAGGGGCTTTTTCTTCGCCTTCATGATGTTTGGCAGTGAAGCGTAACGCGGCTCGTTCAATCGCAGATCAACTGTGACGATTGAGGGCATTTTGACCTTAACCGTCTGAAGGCCGCCATCAACCTCGCGGGTCACAGTGGCGCTATCGCCCTCGACCTCAAGAGCGGAGGCAAAGGTTGCTTGGCTCCATCCCAAAAGGGCGGCAAGCATCTGACCCGTTGCGTTCATGTCATTGTCGATGGCCTGCTTGCCTGCAATCACAAGGCTTGGACCCTCGTCTGCAATCACAGCCTTCAGGATTTTGGCAACCGCCAAAGGCTCGATGTCCTGATGCACATCATCGGCGGCTTCTACAAGGATCGCGCGATCTGCACCCATGGCCAAAGCGGTGCGCAATGTATCTTGCGCCTGTTTGACGCCGATGGACACAACCACCACTTCCTTAGCCTTGCCCGCCTCTTTCAGGCGGATTGCCTGTTCTACGGCAATCTCGTCAAACGGGTTCATCGACATTTTCACATTGGCGAGATCAACACCCGAGCCATCCGCTTTGACACGAACTTTTACGTTATAGTCGATCACGCGCTTGACCGGCACCAGAATTTTCATCCGCACGTTCTCCAGTTAAAACATTTCGATCACGCGCCGCGGCGCGATTATTCAGAGGCCGTTGTAATCGCTGATTCTCTGCGGCAACAGACCAAAAGCGGCATCTGAGACGCTCTAACGCGGCGCTGCTTTTAGGAAAACTAATTTTAAAGGCTTGTTTGCGGTAACCTACTCAGCCTTGCGATTGGCGCCTGGTGTCCACAAAATATCAGCTTTGCCACCCTCATTGGCCACGCGACCCGCAACGAAGAACCAATCGGAGAGGCGGTTTAGATATTTCACCGCCAAAGGGTTGACCGATTCCATCGTTGCCAATTCCACGCAATTCCGCTCGGCGCGGCGGCAGACGGTGCGACACATATGCAGATGTGCCGAAAAGGCCGTGCCTCCTGGCAAAATGAAACTGCGCAGAGGCTCCAAATCGGCGTTCATCTTGTCGATTTCTTTTTCCAAACGCGTCACTTGCGTCTCAACGATGCGTAGGGTGGGATAGGGGCGTTCGGCGTCCTTCTCGATATTTGGGGTGCAAAGATCGGCCCCTAGGTCGAAAAGATCGTTTTGGATGCGGGCAAGATGCGCACCCATCGCGTCACCGGCTTCAAGCCGCGCAATGCCCAAGGTCGCGTTTAACTCGTCCACGGTTCCATATGCGGTGACGCGCACGGAATGTTTCGCCACTCGGCTGCCATCACCCAGGGCGGTTTCACCGTCATCACCTGTTTTTGTGTAAATTTTGTTCAAAACGACCATGGTTCTGCTCCCTTGATTAGCTGCCTAGCCGCGCAAAATGACAAAAAGAACGATCAAAATCACCGCCACAAATTGTGCGATGATACGGGCTTGCATGAATTTATTTGATTGCTTCGCGCTTTCAGCGGTGCCTTTGCGGAAGGAATTAATGCCAAGAAACAAGATCGCCACAACGACCAGACAGGCCAAGGCGACAACAATAAAAAGCGGGTCGTTGATCATTTGGGTTTCCCTTAGGTCGTGGTGGTCTGTGATAGGCCACAGCTAGGGCGTTTTTCACAGAGGCGAATTATTTTTGCCAGAGGGCAATGGACGGATGCGGCAATCTCACCCTTTTGCGATCAGCCAATCAAGGGCGCGGGTCGGTAAAACCCGCTTTGCGGTCGAAATGATGTAGCTTGGCGTTGTGATGTAATAGCGCGGCTTGGGGCGTGATGCCTCAAGCGCATGAACAAGCTTCTTTAGAACCGCCTTGGGTGGCAGTTCAAACGGGTCTAGCCCGCGATCCTGGTAGAGGCGTTTCAGCAAGTCATTGCGATATTGATCTGCGCGTGCAGAATTTTCCCAATCAATCCATTTTTCGAAAAGCGGGATAGAATTCTGTCGGATTTTCGAGGTGACGGGCCCCGTGTTCAATGTGCTGATACTGATATTTGAATCCCGCATCTCAAGGCGGAGCGTATCGGTCAGCCCTTCAAGCGCAAACTTGGTCGACACGTAGGCCGCACGCCATTTCAAGGCCACAAGCCCCAAGATAGACGAATGTTGCACGATGCGGCCATGCCCCTGTGCGCGCATCACAGGGATCACGCGGCGCGTGAGATCATGAACGCCAAACACATTGGTTTCGAAGATCTCGGCCAAAGCGCCTCGTGGCAAATCTTCGACTGCGCCGGGGATACCAAAGGCCCCATTTGAGAAGAGCGCGTCAAGGGTGCCGCCCGTTATCTCAAGGCAGTTTGCAAGCCCTGTCTCCACAGATGAAGGGTCGGCGTAATCCAATTGCACGGCCTCGAACCCCTCAGCGCGCAGCGCTGCAACATCCGCCGCTTTGCGGGCGCTTGCGATCACCCGCCAACCGCGTGCCCGCAACCCGCGCGTGCAGCACGCTCCGATGCCTGACGAACAGCCTGTTACAAGAATGGATTTTGTCATGGTCTTTGCCTTTGCCCTGTCGCAGTCTTTGCCTATGTGTGATGCACAAAATGCGCAATCATGGATCACAGCGGCGGCCTGCTATTCTGGCCATCTGGGGCAAAAAACTGCGCAGGCGAGGAAGAATTTATCGCAATGGGCGCACGGGGCGCTTGTTTGGTCGGGTCAAACTACCTATCAGGTTGTGCAATGAGCGAGCAGAATGACAGTTTTGACGAGAAGCGGGAAGTTGAGCCGCTCAGCCGTGCCATTGGCACGCGCTACCTGCAATATGCGCTGTCCACCATCATGCATCGCGCCCTACCTGATGCGCGTGATGGCCTAAAACCTGTTCATCGCCGCATCCTGTTTGCAATGCGCGAGTTGCGTCTGGCCTCGAACGGGGGCTTCCGTAAATCTGCGAAAATCTCGGGTGATGTGATGGGGAATTACCACCCACATGGCGATGCCGCGATTTATGACGCAATGGCGCGCTTGGCCCAAGATTTTAACCTGCGCTATCCATTGGTCGATGGTCAGGGAAATTTTGGAAATATTGACGGCGATAACCCCGCTGCAAGCCGATACACTGAGGCGCGTATGACCGCGATGGCTGAGGCGCTGCTTGAAGGGTTGGATGAAAACGCCGTTGATTTCCGCCCAAATTACGATGGCACCTTGATGGAACCTGAGGTTTTGCCTGCAGCCTTCCCCAATCTTTTGGCAAACGGGGCCAGCGGGATTGCGGTGGGCATGGCCACGAATATTCCGCCGCACAATTTGGACGAACTTATCGCCGCGTGTTTGCATTTGATCAAAACCCCAGATGCCCGCGATGAAACACTTTTGAATTATATCCAAGGCCCTGATTTTCCCACAGGCGGCGTGATTGTCGAGCCGCGTGATAATATCGCGGAAACCTATCGCATGGGCCGTGGCGCGTTTCGCTTGCGTGCAAAATGGGAGGTCGAGGATCAAGGCCGCGGATCGTGGGTGATCGTGGTTACAGAGATCCCGTTTCAGGTTCAAAAATCCAAGCTGATCGAAAAGCTGGCCGAACTGATCCAAACGAAAAAAGTGCCGATTTTGGCGGATCTGCGGGATGAATCGACCGAAGATATTCGCATCGTGCTTGAGCCGCGCTCGCGCAATTTAGACCCCGAAGTTTTGATGGGGATGCTGTTCCGAAATTCAGATCTTGAGACGCGGTTTTCACTTAATATGAATGTGCTCATTGATGGGCGCGTGCCAAAAGTGTGCAGCCTCAAGGAAGTGCTGCGCGCCTTCCTTGACCATCGCCGCGATGTGTTGATCCGCCGTTCTGAGCATCGCATGGCAAAAATCGATTACCGCTTAGAGGTTCTCGAGGGCTTTCTGATTGCCTTCCTCAATCTTGATCGCGTGATTGATATTATCCGCTATGATCAAGATCCCAAGGCCGCATTGATGCGTGAAGATTGGTCGCGCACATTCGTGCGCGCCACCTCCGAATTGGATTATCAGACCCCGCCTGAGGGCGAGGGCGAACTGACCGAAACGCAAACTGATGCCATCCTCAACATGCGTCTGCGCAGTCTGCGCCGACTGGAGGAGATGGAATTGCAGCGCGAACGTGACGCGCTGATGGAGGAACGTGTGGGCCTGGAGGATTTGTTGGAAACCGAAAGCCTGCAATGGGCACGGATTGCCGATGAATTACGTGAATTCCGCAAGAAATTTGGCGCAAACTCCGAAGGTGGCGCACGCCGCACCGCCTTTGCCGAAGCGGGCGAGATTGAAGATCTGCCGCTTGAGGCGATGATTGAGCGTGAACCGATTACGGTGGTGTGTTCAGCCATGGGATGGGTGCGGGCGGTCAAAGGCCATGTTGATCTTGGCACTGAGATGAAGTTCCGCGATGGCGACGAGGGCCGTTTCCTGTTTCATGCGGAAACAACGGATAAGTTGCTGGCTTTTGGCTCCAACGGACGTTTCTACACGATTCAAGCATCAAACCTGCCCGGCGGGCGTGGTTTGGGCGAGCCTTTGCGCCTGATGGTGGATTTGCCCAATGAGGCTGAGATTTTAGCGTTCTTCCCTTATTTTGAGGGGCAGAAATTACTTTTGGCGTCCAGTGCGGGTGATGGGTTCCTCGTTGCTGAAGATGAGGTTTTGGCGCAGACGCGCACAGGGCGGCAAGTCTTGAACTTGCGCGAAGGTGTGCGTGCGGTTGTCTGCCATAGATTGGCGGCAGAGGATGATCACATCGCTGTTGTGGGTGAAAATCGCAAGGTTCTGATCTTCCCTCTTGACGAAATGCCCGAACTTGGGCGCGGCAAAGGTGTGCGGCTGCAAAAATACAAAGATGGCGGTTTGGTCGATGCGCGCGGCTTGCGTTTGGCCAATGGTCTAAGTTGGTCTGATCCTGCGGGGCGCACCCGCACGGAAACAGAACTTGCCGATTGGATTGGCAAGCGGGCCACAGCAGGGCGAATGGCACCGCGCGGTTTCCCGAGGGATAATCGCTTTACATAACTGCTTTGACAACATTGAGGGTCTGTTATGCGATTTTTAACATTCTCAAGGCGCAGTGTTGCGGCGGGGATTATGGCCCTGCTGCTGATTAGTTGTGCCGTTCCCGATCCTTTGGGTAAGCCGCAAATCCCAATGGGGGATTTTGCCTTGGGTTTCAATATTGTTGTTGCTGACAAGATGCAGCAAGTTCCCCCCTCACGCGATGCCACACCCGAAGAGTGGATTGCGGTGATCTCCTCTGAGATTAATCGCCGCTTTGGCGCATATGAGGGGGATAAGCTTTACCATATTGCGCTGAGTGTTGATGCCTATTCTCTGGCCCCTCCTGGTATCCCCGTCCTTCTTAGCCCAAAATCGGTTTTGGTGATTTCTGCTAATATTTGGGATGATGCGGCAGGGGTGAAATTGCATGATGCGCCTAACCAAATCACCATTTTTGAGGGCGCTTCACCCGATACGATATTTGGGTCGGGATTCACCCATGACCGCGAAGAACAGATGCAGATTTTGGCCCGCAACGCGGCCAAGCGCGTGCAGGCGTGGATGCTTGAAAACCCGCAATGGTTTGGCATTGATCCCGATGCGGCAAATGCGGCGCTTGAAGGGTTTGATGTGCCCCCGGATCCTTTGGCTGAGGCTGATCTCTCGGCTTTTGAAGCGCTTGAAATGGTCGTGGCAGAAACCAGTGCCACGCCAACTTTCACGCCCGTCCCACGTCCTGCGCCCTAAGCCAGTTTCCAACCATTGGCTGAATGGTCTGAATGTCGTCTTGATTTTTTGTCTCAAGCCTCGTAACGAGCGCGCGTGTTGAACTCGGGCACAGATTTTGCCCCCAGAAAATGAGGCGCCAGGGCTATGGCAAAGGAAAAGTTTGAACGTAATAAGCCGCACGTGAACATCGGCACGATTGGTCACGTTGACCACGGCAAGACGACACTGACAGCGGCGATCACCAAGTATTTTGGTGATTTCAAGGCATATGATCAGATTGACGGCGCACCTGAAGAGAAGGCGCGTGGGATCACGATTTCGACTGCGCACGTTGAGTATGAGACAGATGCGCGTCACTACGCACATGTCGACTGCCCCGGTCACGCTGACTATGTGAAGAACATGATCACGGGTGCGGCTCAGATGGACGGCGCGATCTTGGTTGTGAACGCGGCGGACGGCCCTATGCCCCAGACGCGCGAGCACATCCTGCTTGGTCGTCAGGTTGGTATTCCTGCGATGGTTGTTTACATGAACAAAGTCGATCAGGTTGATGACGAAGAGCTGTTGGAACTTGTTGAGATGGAAATCCGTGAGCTTCTGTCTTCTTACGACTTCCCTGGCGATGACATTCCTGTTGTTAAAGGGTCTGCTTTGGCGGCGATGGAAGGCCGTGACGCAGAGATCGGTGAGAACTCGATCCGTGCGTTGATGGAAGCTGTTGACAGCTACATCCCAACCCCTGCACGCGCTGTTGACCAGCCTTTCTTGATGCCAATCGAAGACGTGTTCTCGATTTCTGGCCGCGGCACAGTTGTGACGGGCCGCATTGAGCGTGGTGTGATCAATGTGGGTGATGAGATTGAGATCGTTGGTATCCGTGACACCTCCAAGACGACCTGCACAGGCGTTGAGATGTTCCGCAAGCTGCTTGACCGTGGTGAAGCAGGCGACAACATCGGCGCGCTTCTGCGTGGTGTTGACCGTGAGGGCGTTGAGCGTGGTCAGGTTCTCTGCAAGCCAGGTTCTGTGAAGCCACACACGAAGTTCGAAGCTGAGGCCTATATCCTCACCAAAGAAGAGGGTGGTCGCCACACCCCCTTCTTCGCGAACTATCGTCCTCAGTTCTACTTCCGCACCACGGACGTTACCGGCACTGTGACCCTGCCATCTGGCACGGAAATGGTTATGCCCGGCGACAACCTGAAGTTTGAAGTCGAGCTGATCGCCCCTATCGCGATGGAAGACGGTCTGCGCTTCGCGATCCGTGAAGGTGGCCGTACAGTCGGCGCAGGCGTGGTCTCCAAGATCATCGCTTGATCGCGCGCTATTTTGAAATCCAAAGAAAGCCGCGCCTTTGCGTGCGGCTTTTTTGATTAAAGCTGTGTAGTTTTGTGCCCCACCATGCGATCTGCTGCGAGCGCCTCTGCATTCATAAAGGATTGCAGCCTTTGGGCAAATGCGGCGGTCTCGGCGTCCGAGAGCTTTGAGGGCACAGTCTCCTCCCAAACCCGCCAACGCAGATGTAGTTTTGTAAAGGGCAGCGGGAAGATCAGCCGATCCCATGTCGGCCATCTGAGATAATGTTTGGCTGAAAAGGTAAAACTGACCACAGGCACTTGGGCAGAACGCGCCCATTGGATCGGGGTTGATTTTGCGACTCGCGCCGGCCCGCGTGGTCCATCTGGCGAGACACCTATCGAGATGCCCTCGCGCAACCCTTTGAGGATCAGGCGCATTTCTGCGGCACCAAGGATACCGTGCGGCATCGGCACGCTTTCATAGCCGAAATGGCGGTGGATATGGCCCACCAACCTCCCTGCACGCGCATCGGAAGTTAGGCTGCGACAACGATGCCGCGCAACATCAAACATAAAGGGCGTCATCATCAGCCGTTGATGCCAACAAACGATGATCACAGCGCCATGGGTGGCAAGTGCCGTCTCAACCTGTGCCCAACCCTCTTCCTTGCGCCGCGAGGTCGCGCGCACTAACCGTGCCCAAGCCCCAAACACCGCTGCAACCGCGTGATTTGCGAAGGCGGAATTTGCGATCCTTTTGCGTAAGTCTGTGGCGGCTTTGGTCATAGCTAGGTTCAATCGCGCAAACTGTCCCGCCGCGCAAGCATCAAGCGGGAGGTAAGGCGTGGAAATCTGCGCAGCCTTCCTCTTGCATTGGGGGCCAAGCCCCGCTATCAGCATGCACGGCCACAGGGGTATAGCTCAGTTGGTAGAGCAACGGATTCCAAATCCGTAGGCCGCGGGTTCGAATCCTGCTGCCCCTGCCACTTTTCTGTTCATGGGCTTTGGATGGCACACAGCGTGCTTCGCGGCTTGCATCACAGGGCGTACTTGCCTATATCAGCCGACAAGCGAAAAAGGTAAAAGACCATGGCCAACCCGATCCAATTTGTTCAACAAACTCGCGCCGAGATTGCCAAGATCGTTTGGCCGACCCGCCGCGAGCTCGTGACCACTACCGCGATGGTATTCGCGATGGCGGTTTTGGCGGCGTTGTTCTTTTTCATGGTCGATTGGCTGATCCGCCAAGGCTTGGAATTAATGCTGACGGCGGTAGGCTGAGACCCTTGAACCCTTGATTTTCTCTATTTTGGGCGGTAGAGGGGCGGAGAATGTTTCCTGGCGGCGTGTATCGATTCGAGATACACGCTCATTTTTTTGTTTCAGGACGGCACGTGCGGCATGATGCCAAGCGGTCGGATACTAAAATAATTGGCGCACAATCGCGCCTTATTTTGAGGATGGAAGAAGCGGATGGCGAAACGGTGGTATTCGGTGAGCGTGCTGTCAAATTTTGAGAAGCGCATCGCCGAGCAGATCAGAAACGCCGTGGCCGAAAAGGGCCTCGAGGATGAGATAGAAGAAGTTCTCGTTCCTGAAGAGGAAGTGATTGAGATTCGCCGTGGCAAGAAAGTAACCGTCCCACGCCGCTTTATGCCTGGCTATGTTTTAGTGCGCATGGAGTTGACCGACCGCGCTTATCATGCCGTCTCGTCAATTCCGCGTGTCACAGGGTTCCTCGGGTCGCAGGGCCGACCAATGCCGATGCGCGATGACGAAGTGAACGCGATCTTAAACCGTGTCGAAGAGGGCGGGGCAAGCCCCCGCTCGACCATCACCTTTGATGTGGGTGAAAAGGTTAAGGTTAATGACGGGCCGTTTGAAGATTTCGAGGGCATGGTCGAAGAAGTTGATGATGAGAGCCAGCGCCTCAAGGTGACGGTCTCGATATTTGGGCGCGCAACGCCCGTGGAATTGGAATTCACGCAGGTGTCAAAAACCGCCTGATGTGACTGCGGCGCGCAGACGCCGCTCATTCGTGGGAGGCAGGATCATGCGCGCATGATGTGCCGAACCACGCTAGTGACTGGGAAAGGGACGCGTCCCAATCCTTACAGGGTGCAGCCAAGCTGCGCCGATGAAAAAAGGAGAGGCCAGATGGCCAAGAAACTTGCTGGAACGATGAAGCTGCAGATCCCTGCAGGTCAAGCTAACCCATCCCCACCTGTTGGCCCTGCATTGGGTCAGCGCGGGATTAACATCATGGAATTCTGCAAGGCGTTCAACGCCAAGACCGCAGATATGGAGCAAGGTGCACCTTGCCCGACCTTGATCACCTATTATCAGGACAAATCCTTTGCGATGGAAATCAAGACGCCGCCTGCGTCCTATTACCTGAAAAAGGCCGCAGGTTTGAAATCTGTTGGCAAGCGCAACCGCCCACGCGGTGCTGAAAATCCTGGTCGTGAGACCATCGCAACTGTGACTGTTGCTCAGGTTCGTGAAATTGCTGAAGCCAAGATGAAAGACCTCAGCGCGAACGATGTAGAAGCGGCAATGAAAATTATCCTCGGCTCTGCAAAGTCGATGGGTATCGAGGTGAAAGGGTAAGTTATGGGCAAGATTGGTAAGCGCGTAACGGCAGCCCGTGCCGCATTCGCTGGAAAAGAAGACATCACAATCGAAGAAGCCGTTGAGCTGATCAAAGCAAATGCTTCGGCAAAATTCGATGAATCGGTAGATATCTCGATGAACTTGGGTGTTGACCCTCGCCACGCTGACCAAATGGTGCGCGGCACTGTGACCTTGCCAAATGGCACAGGCAAATCTGTGCGCGTTGCGGTTTTCGCACGCGGCCCTAAGGCAGACGAAGCTAAGGCAGCAGGCGCGGATATCGTTGGAGCAGAAGACCTGATGGAAATCGTTCAGGGCGGCAAGATCGAGTTTGATCGCTGCATCGCAACCCCTGACATGATGCCAATCGTGGGTCGTTTGGGTAAGGTTCTTGGGCCACGCAACCTGATGCCAAACCCAAAAATCGGCACTGTGACCATGGACGTTAAAGAGGCCGTAGAAGCGGCCAAAGGCGGTCAGGTTCAGTTCAAGGTCGAGAAGGCGGGCATCGTACATTGTGCGGTTGGCAAAGCCAGCTTTGATGCAGCGAAACTGGCGGAAAACATCCGTGCCTTTGTTGATGCTGTGTCGAAGTCCAAGCCAGCAGGCGCTAAAGGCACTTATTTGAAGCGTATTACGCTTAGCTCCACCATGGGGCCTGGCGTGTCGGTCAGCGTTGAAAGCGCGACCAACGCGTAAATAGTTTTGGCCCTCTCTGCATGAGGGGGCCGAAAGCCGCGGGGTTTGACCGCAAGAACTCGGGTGGGACGACTTTGGTCACAAAGTGGTGTTCACTCTTGGGTTTCTTTGCGTTCTGTCGTATGGCCCCGTTTCGACCAGTGTCTGCGATTCGCTCGTGGGCGCTGTCACCTGTCCGAGACGGAGGGTGGGCGCACGCCCGTAAATCCTTCCTGAGATGGGAAACGAGTTTAGGATTTCCGCAAGGCTAACGCGCCTTCGGGCGCTCTGGCTCGGGCCCCTCACTTGGACCCGAAGAGGTAGGGAAACCTGCCAAACTTGAGCCGGGGGGTGACCCCCTAATTGGAGTAGAACTGTGGATAGAGCCCAGAAAGAGAGAGTGGTCGAGGAACTCGGCCAAATCTTTGAAAGCTCTGGCGTTGTCGTGGTGTCTCACTACGCGGGCCTCACGGTTGCTGAGATGCAAGACCTGCGCGCGAAAATGCGCGAAGCTGGTGGGTCTGTACGCGTCGCCAAGAACAGGCTCGCCAAGATCGCCCTTCAAGGAACGCCTGCCGAAGGCATTGCCGACCTGATGACGGGTATGACTGTGTTGTCCTATTCCGAGGATCCTGTGGCTGCGGCCAAGGTTGCCGAGGACTACGCCAAGGCGAATGCAAAATTCGTCATTATTGGCGGTGCTATGGGCGGCACTGTGCTTGATCAAGCTGGCGTTAAAGCTGTTGCGTCCATGCCATCCCGTGAGGAGCTTATCGCTTCGATCGTGGGTTGTATTGGGGCACCTGCTTCCAACATCGCTGGCGCAATTGGCGCACCTGCTTCGAACATTGCGAGCATCCTTTCGACCATCGAAGAGAAGGCCGAAGCCGCATAACGCAACCTTGAGACCCGTTATGTTTGGCTATGCCGCATGACGTTGGATCACAAATTTAGATACGGAAACCGAAAAATGGCTGATATCAAAAAACTTGCCGAAGAGATCGTGGGCTTAACCCTTCTCGAAGCACAAGAACTGAAGAACTACCTCAAAGACGAATATGGCATCGAGCCTGCTGCAGGCGGCGCTGTCATGATGGCAGGCCCTGCTGCTGGTGGTGACGCTGGCGCAGCTGCTGAAGAGAAAACCGAATTTGACGTAATCTTGAAATCTGCTGGCGGCAACAAAATTGCTGTCATCAAAGAAGTTCGTGGCATCACAGGTCTTGGCCTAGTTGAAGCGAAGAACCTCGTTGAAGCAGGTGGCAAGGCCGTCAAAGAAGGCGTTGCAAAAGCAGAAGCAGACGACATCAAAGCCAAGCTCGAAGCAGCTGGCGCAGAAGTCGAACTCAAGTAATCATGGAAAGAGTGCGCGCGGCGCATTCCCCATATTGCGATGTGGCTGGGCGGGTTTTTTCCTGTCCAGCCATCCTCACCTAGATGAGGGCCTTGGTGGCCAAGACCTTCTTCTAGGTGTGGTGCAGGATCGGGAGCTTGCCGGTGGGACGGCAGGCATGAATGGATTCTCCATCCGCTTGTTTCAAAGCCCTCCGTGCCGTGGCCCCGACGGTGCGCGTGGAGCGAAAGAAACGAAAGGTGTATCAGAGCATGGCTCAGACCTACGCAGGCCAGAAGCGCATTCGCAAATTCTATGGCAAAATCCGTGAAGTATTGGAAATGCCGAACCTCATCGAGGTTCAGAAATATTCCTATGACCTTTTCCTGAAATCAGGCGACCAAGAGACGCCTTTGGATGGTGAAGGTATCAAGGGTGTTTTCCAGTCGGTTTTCCCGATCAAAGATTTCAACGAAAATTCGGTTTTGGAATTCGTGAAATACGAATTGGAATCACCAAAGTTTGATGTCGAGGAATGCCAAAGCCGCGATTTGACCTATGCTGCACCGCTCAAGGTAACCTTGCGTTTGATTGTATTTGATGTTGACGAGGATACAGGCTCAAAATCCGTCAAAGACATCAAAGAGCAAGATGTGTTCATGGGCGATATGCCTTTGATGACGCCAAATGGTACGTTCATCGTGAACGGCACTGAGCGCGTGATCGTCAGCCAAATGCACCGTTCCCCTGGTGTGTTCTTTGACCATGACAAAGGCAAAACCCATTCTTCGGGCAAGCTTTTGTTCGCCTGCCGCATCATCCCCTATCGCGGCTCTTGGTTGGATTTTGAGTTTGACGCTAAGGATATCGTATTTGCGCGCATTGACCGCCGCCGCAAATTGCCAGTGACCACGCTGCTTTATGCGCTTGGTTTGGATCAAGAAGGCATCATGGATGCCTATTATGACACTGTGATGTTCCGCTCTTTTAAGAATAAAGGTTGGGCAACCAAGTTCTTCCCTGAGCGCGTGCGCGGTACCCGTCCCACATTTGATCTTGTAGATGCAGCCACTGGTAAAGTCATTGCTGAGGCAGGCAAGAAGATCACTCCACGCGCCGTGAAGCAACTGATTGACGAGGGTAAAGTCGCCGAGCTGTTGGTGCCTTTCGACCACATCGTGGGCCGCTTTGTCGCGAAGGATATCATCAACGAAGAAACTGGCGCGATTTATGTCGAAGCCGGGGACGAGTTGACATGGGAAACCGACAAGGATGGCAATGTCACGGGCGGTACGCTGAAGGATCTGATTGATGCGGGTATCACCGACATCCCAGTTCTCGACATTGATAACATTAATGTTGGCGCCTATATCCGCAACACCATAGCGGTTGATAAGAACATGAACCGCGAAGGCGCTTTAATGGATATCTATCGGGTCATGCGCCCCGGTGAGCCACCAACCGTGGAAGCGGCAAGCGCGCTCTTTGATACGCTGTTCTTCGACGGCGAGCGCTATGATCTGTCTGCAGTTGGTCGCGTGAAGATGAATATGCGCCTCGATCTCGATGCGCCTGACACAACCCGCATTCTGCGCCGCGAAGATATCGTTGCCTGCATCAAGGCCTTGGTCGAACTGCGCGATGGCAAGGGCGACATTGACGATATTGACCATTTGGGCAACCGCCGCGTGCGTTCGGTGGGTGAATTGATGGAGAATCAGTATCGCGTGGGCCTGCTTCGTATGGAGCGCGCGATAAAGGAACGTATGTCCTCGGTCGAAATCGACACTGTGATGCCACAGGATTTGATCAACGCGAAACCCGCTGCTGCGGCCGTTCGCGAATTCTTTGGCTCAAGCCAGTTGTCGCAGTTCATGGATCAGACCAACCCGCTGTCTGAAGTCACCCATAAGCGCCGCTTGTCGGCTCTTGGGCCTGGCGGTCTGACACGTGAGCGCGCAGGGTTCGAGGTTCGTGACGTTCACCCAACCCATTACGGCCGTATGTGCCCGATTGAAACGCCAGAAGGGCCAAATATTGGTCTGATCAACTCGCTTGCGACTTTCGCACGCGTGAACAAATATGGCTTCATCGAAACACCATATCGCCGCGTTGTGGACACGAAAGTGACCGATGAGGTCGTCTATATGTCCGCGACGGAAGAAATGCGCCACACGGTTGCGCAGGCCAACGCGACTTTGGACGCAAGCGGCAAGTTCATCAATGATCTGGTGAACACCCGCCAATCTGGCGAATACACGCTTGCGCCGCGCGATCAGGTTGACCTGATTGACGTATCGCCCAAGCAGTTGGTTTCGGTTGCAGCCTCGCTCATTCCATTCTTGGAAAACGATGACGCAAACCGCGCCTTGATGGGCTCAAACATGCAACGTCAGGCGGTTCCGCTGTTGCAAGCTGATGCGCCTTTCGTGGGCACTGGCATCGAAAGCGTTGTTGCACGCGATTCTGGTGCGGCGATCATGGCCAAGCGGGGCGGGATAATCGACCAAGTGGACGCAGAACGTATCGTTGTGCGCGCCACCGAAGATTTGGCACTGGGCGATGCCGGCGTGGATATCTACCGCCTTCGCAAATTCCAGCGTTCAAACCAGAACACCTGCATCAACCAGCGCCCCTTGGTAAAAGTGGGCGATCGTGTTGGAAAAGGTGAAGTGATTGCCGATGGCCCCTCTACCGATATGGGCGAATTGGCTTTGGGCAAGAACGTGGTCGTGGCGTTTATGCCATGGAATGGCTACAACTACGAAGACTCGATCCTGATTTCCGAGCGTATCGTGCGTGATGACGTTTTCACCTCGATTCATATCGAGGAATTCGAAGTTGCTGCCCGTGATACCAAGCTTGGGCCTGAGGAAATTACCCGCGACATTCCAAACGTAGGCGAAGAAGCCCTGCGCAACCTCGATGAGGCGGGCATTGTCTATATCGGCGCCGAAGTTGGGCCGGGTGACATTCTTGTTGGTAAGATCACGCCAAAGGGCGAAAGCCCAATGACCCCAGAAGAAAAACTTCTGCGCGCGATTTTTGGTGAAAAAGCCTCTGATGTGCGTGACACATCTTTGCGGCTACCACCTGGCGATTTCGGGACAGTCGTGGAAGTGCGCGTCTTCAACCGCCATGGTGTCAACAAGGACGAGCGCGCGCTTCAAATCGAGCGCGAGATTGTTGAGCGTCTGGCACGTGACCGTGATGACGAGTTGGCAATCCTTGAGCGAAACATTTATGCGCGTCTCAAATCTATGCTGCTTGGCAAAACTGCGGTGAAAGGGCCGAAAGGCGTCAAAGCAGGCTCTGAGATCACAGAAGAGTTGCTTGAAACTCTAAGCCACGGCCAGTGGTGGCAGCTTGCCCTTGGTGATGAGAAAGACGCCGCTGAAGTAGAGGCGCTGAACCAACAGTTTGACGCACAGAAGCGCACCTTGGATCACCGTTTCGAAGATAAGGTCGAGAAAGTTCGCCGCGGCGATGACCTGCCCCCAGGCGTGATGAAAATGGTCAAAGTCTTTATCGCGGTGAAGCGCAAGCTTCAGCCAGGTGATAAGATGGCGGGCCGTCACGGCAACAAGGGTGTGATCTCGAAAGTGGTTCCGATGGAGGACATGCCTTTCCTTGCGGATGGCACCCCTGTCGATTTCGTTCTGAACCCCCTCGGTGTGCCTTCGCGTATGAACGTGGGTCAGATTTTGGAAACCCATATGGGTTGGGCCGCACGCGGTTTGGGTCTGAAGATTGACGAAGCATTGGACGAATATCGCCGCTCTGGCGACATGACGCCTGTACGCGATGCCCTCAAAATCGCTTATGGTGATGAGGTGTTTGATGATGCCTTTGCCGATCTGGACGACACCGCATTGGTTGACTCCGCTTCAACCGTGACCCGCGGTGTTCCGATTGCAACGCCAGTATTTGATGGTGCAAAAGAGGCCGATGTAAATGATGCGCTGACCCGCGCGGGCTTTGATACATCGGGCCAATCGGTTCTTTACGATGGCCGCTCAGGCGAGCAATTCGCCCGCCCTGTGACTGTGGGTGTGAAATACCTGCTGAAACTACATCACCTTGTGGATGACAAAATCCACGCGCGCTCGACAGGGCCATACAGCCTGGTCACCCAACAGCCGCTCGGCGGTAAGGCGCAATTCGGTGGGCAGCGCTTTGGTGAGATGGAGGTCTGGGCCTTGGAGGCTTATGGCGCTGCATACACCTTGCAGGAAATGCTCACTGTTAAGTCGGATGACGTTGCAGGCCGCACAAAGGTCTATGAATCGATCGTCAAAGGCGAGGACAATTTCGAAGCAGGTGTGCCTGAATCGTTTAACGTTCTCGTCAAGGAAGTGCGTGGCCTCGGCCTCAACATGGAACTCCTGGATGCGGAGGATGAAGAGTAAGTGGTTGGCGGGCCCCGTCCCCGCCGCTGCCTGATCCCCCATCTCTCTGCCCGAATTCAAGGATTTGAAAATGAACCAGGAACTCACGAACAACCCTTTCAACCCGCTTGTCGCGCCAAAAGCGTTTGACGAGATCAAAGTCTCGCTTGCCAGCCCTGAGCGTATTCTCAGCTGGTCGTATGGCGAGATCAAAAAGCCTGAGACGATCAACTACCGCACCTTTAAGCCTGAGCGTGACGGTCTGTTCTGCGCACGTATCTTTGGGCCTGTAAAAGATTACGAATGTCTGTGTGGCAAATATAAGCGCATGAAGTATCGTGGCGTTGTCTGCGAAAAATGCGGCGTTGAGGTGACCTTGCAAAAGGTGCGCCGCGAACGTATGGGGCATATCGAATTGGCCGCACCTGTTGCGCATATTTGGTTCCTGAAATCGCTGCCATCCCGCATTGGCCTGATGCTGGATATGACGCTGCGTGATCTGGAGCGGATCCTGTATTTTGAAAACTACGTGGTGATTGAGCCAGGTCTGACCGATCTGAGCTATGGTCAGCTCTTGTCCGAAGAAGAATTTTTGGATGCGCAGGACGCCTATGGTTCTGATGCGTTCCAAGCGAATATAGGCGCGGAAGCAATCCGTGAAATGCTTGCCAATATCGACCTTGAGGCTGAAGCAGTGCAGTTGCGCGAAGACCTGAAGGAAGCCACTGGTGAGTTGAAGCCGAAGAAGATCATCAAGCGCCTCAAGATCGTCGAGAATTTCATCGAGTCTGGCAACCGACCAGAATGGATGGTGCTGACTGTGATCCCCGTGATCCCGCCAGAATTGCGTCCGCTTGTGCCGCTTGATGGCGGTCGCTTCGCGACATCGGATTTGAACGATCTTTATCGCCGCGTGATCAACCGCAACAACCGTCTGAAACGCCTGATCGAATTGCGCGCGCCTGACATCATCATCCGCAACGAAAAGCGGATGCTGCAGGAATCTGTGGATGCGTTGTTTGACAATGGCCGCCGCGGTCGCGTGATCACGGGAGCGAATAAGCGCCCGCTGAAATCGCTGTCTGATATGCTCAAGGGCAAGCAGGGTCGTTTCCGTCAGAACCTTTTGGGTAAGCGGGTCGACTTCTCGGGTCGTTCGGTGATTGTAACGGGCCCTGAGCTGAAACTGCATCAGTGCGGCCTGCCAAAGAAAATGGCGTTGGAGCTGTTCAAGCCGTTTATCTATTCGCGCCTTGAAGCCAAGGGCCTGTCTTCGACAGTCAAGCAAGCCAAGAAATTGGTCGAAAAAGAGCGCCCCGAAGTTTGGGATATCTTGGACGAAGTGATCCGCGAGCATCCCGTTCTTTTGAACCGCGCGCCGACCTTGCACCGCTTGGGCATTCAGGCATTCGAGCCTGTCTTGATTGAAGGTAAGGCTATTCAGCTGCACCCATTGGTCTGTTCTGCGTTTAATGCAGACTTTGACGGCGACCAGATGGCCGTTCACGTGCCATTGAGTCTTGAAGCGCAGCTTGAAGCCCGCGTTTTGATGATGTCCACGAATAACGTTCTGTCGCCTGCAAACGGCGCGCCGATCATTGTTCCGTCTCAGGACATGGTTTTGGGTCTCTACTATGTGACCATGGAACGTGAAGGCATGAAGGGTGAAGGAATGTCCTTCTCCTCCATCGAGGAGGTCGAGCACGCCCTGACCGCAGGTTATGTACATCTCCACGCTAAAGTGACCGCGCGTATCAAGCAAATTGATGACGAGGGCAACGAAGTCTATCAGCGGTTTGAAACCACGCCTGGCCGCTTGCGCATTGGCGCGCTTCTGCCGCTAAATGCAAAAGCGCCGTTTGAATTGGTGAACCGCTTGCTGCGCAAAAAAGAAGTGCAGCAGGTCATCGACACCGTCTATCGCTATTGCGGTCAAAAAGAGAGCGTCATTTTCTGTGACCAGATCATGAGCCTTGGTTTCCGCGAGGCGTTCCGCGCTGGTATCTCCTTCGGCAAGGACGACATGGTTGTTCCTGACACGAAATGGACGTTGGTTGATGAAACCCGCGACCAAGTGAAGGAATTCGAACAACAATATATGGACGGCCTCATCACCCAAGGTGAGAAATATAACAAGGTGATTGATGCGTGGTCAAAGGCCAACGACAAAGTCACTGACGCAATGATGGCGACCATCTCGGCGAAGAAATTTGATGAGAATGGCGCGGAGTCCGAACCAAACTCCGTTTACATGATGGCCCACTCGGGTGCGCGGGGTTCTGTGACGCAGATGAAGCAGCTAGGTGGTATGCGTGGTCTGATGGCTAAGCCATCGGGCGAAATCATCGAGACGCCAATCATCTCGAACTTTAAGGAAGGTCTGACCGTTCTTGAATACTTCAACTCGACCCACGGTGCCCGTAAGGGTCTGTCCGACACGGCGCTTAAAACGGCGAACTCAGGCTACTTGACCCGCCGTTTGGTAGACGTGGCGCAGGATTGCATCGTGCGTATGGTCGATTGCGGCACCGATGCCACGATCACCGCTGAAGCAGCGATTAATGATGGCGAGGTTGTCTCCTCATTGGCAGAGCGGATTTTAGGCCGGTCGGCGGGCGAAGATGTCATCGCACCTGCAACGGGCGAAGTGATCGTCTCCAAAGGTGAACTGATTGACGAGCGCAAGGCAGATGCGGTCGAAGCCGCAGGTCTGGCATCGATCAAAATCCGTTCGCCTTTGACCTGTGAGGCGGAAGAGGGTGTTTGCGCTGTCTGCTATGGTCGTGACCTTGCACGAGGCACCCGTGTAAACGTGGGTGAAGCTGTTGGCATCATCGCGGCGCAATCCATTGGTGAACCTGGCACGCAGCTGACGATGCGCACATTCCACATCGGTGGTGTTGCACAAGGTGGCCAGCAGAGTTTCCAAGAAGCTGGTCAAGAAGGCAAAATCGAGTATCGCAACGCCAACACGCTGAAGAACGCTGCTGGCGATGTGATCGTTGTTGGCCGCAATATGCAGATTGCTATCATTGATGATAACGGGGTAGAGCGCGCAGCGTTTAAACTGGGTTACGGCACCAAGTTGCACGTGGCCAAGGGCGCGAAAGTGTCTCGTGGCGACCGCTTGTTTGAGTGGGATCCATATACCTTGCCAATCATCGCGGAAAAATCGGGGACAGTGAAATATGTCGACCTCGTCAGCGGGATTGCAGTTCGCGATGAAACCGATGACGCGACTGGTATGACCCAGAAGATCGTGATGGATTGGCGCGCCGCTCCAAAGGGCAATGAACTTAAGCCCGAAATTCTAATCGTGGGTGCCGATGGCGAACCTGTGCGCAATGATCAGGGCAACCCTGTGACCTATCCGATGTCAGTGGACGCCATTCTTTCGGTAGAAGATGGCCAAGTTGTCGAGGCAGGTGATGTTGTGGCCCGTATTCCGCGCGAAGGTGCAAGGACCAAGGACATTACCGGTGGTCTGCCGCGCGTTGCGGAATTGTTCGAAGCCCGCCGTCCGAAAGACCACGCCATCATTGCAGAGGTAGATGGTTATGTGCGCTTTGGTCGTGACTTCAAAAACAAGCGCCGCATCAGTGTCGTGCCTGTTGATGAGTCAATGGAGCCCGTGGAATACATGGTTCCAAAGGGCAAGCACATCCCCGTTGTCGAAGGTGATTTCGTCCAGAAGGGCGATTACATCATGGACGGCAACCCTGCACCGCATGATATTTTGCGGATCATGGGAATCGAGGCGTTGGCAGATTACCTCATTGATGAGGTGCAGGACGTCTACCGTTTGCAAGGTGTGAAGATAAACGATAAGCATATCGAAGTGATCGTGCGCCAGATGTTGCAGAAGATTGAAATCCTCGACTCGGGCGAGACAACTCTGCTGAAGGGTGAGCATGTTGATAAAGCGGAATTCGATGAGGAGAACGCTAAGGTCGAAGCTCGCGGTGGTCGCCCAGCGACCGGTGAGCCTGTATTGCTTGGTATCACTAAGGCTAGCTTGCAGACCCGTAGCTTTATCTCTGCGGCGTCCTTCCAAGAGACAACCCGCGTTCTCACCGAGGCTTCGGTGCAGGGCAAACGCGACAAGTTGGTTGGCCTCAAGGAAAACGTCATCGTGGGTCGCTTGATCCCTGCGGGCACAGGTGGCGCGACACAGCGCGTCCGCCGTATCGCAGCCGAGCGTGACAACAAGGTTATTGAGGCCGCCCGTGCTGAGGCAGAAGCCGCTGCAGCCCTTGCGGCACCAAGCGAAGCTGATATGGACGATGCCGCGTCAGACGCTGTAAGCGAAGGCGAAGCATAAAACCACCTTGCGCTTTGCCCAGTAAGCTATTGAAGCGCCCCGTTGCGATCTCGTAATGGGGCGCTTTCTTTTTCATACCGCCTCTTTCCTGATGCACGACCGCTTCGCCTTGCAACCGATCAAGACCCTTGCTGCGCTTGCGGGATTGCGCGAAAGTGAACCTAATAGTGACGATGACTGAGCCTAGATTTCCACTCAGACCACCAAGGAGCGCGGTTTTTGACACCCAATATCAAGGGCGCATCGCTGATGTCAGGCGCCATGGCCGCCTTTACGCTCAATGATACATTGGTGAAATTGGTCACTCAGACGATGCCACTGTTTCAGATGATCTTTTTGCGGGGTGTTCTGACAGTCATTATGATGGTGGCCCTGCTTTGGTGGATGGGGCAGTTGCACTTTAACATTCCGACTGTGGATCGCGGCAAGGTGATTGGCCGCATATTGGCCGAAATAGCCGCAATGATCACGTTTATGATTGCATTGATCCATATGCCCTTGGCCAATATCGCCGCAATTCTTGCGGTCCTGCCGCTTAGTGTGACGTTGGTTGCGTTTCTCGTGTTCCACGAACCTGTGGGGTGGCGGCGGATGATGGCCATTACCGTTGGTTTTGCGGGTGTAATGTTGATCGTAAAACCCGGGGGGGAGGGGTTCACCATCTACTCCATCTATGCGCTGATGACTGTGGGCTTTGTGACCATTCGTGATCTTTTGACGCGCCGCTTGTCACCCGACGCTCCCTCGATGGGTGTGGCTTTTGTCACGGCCATTGCAGTCGGCCTATCGGGTGGGGTTTTGTCGATCAGTGAAGACTGGCAACAGATCAACATGATTGAGGCGGTCTATATCATTGGCGCTGCAATCTGCATTATTGGGGGCTATCTATTTTCTATTATGACGATGCGCGTGGGTGAAATTGGCGTGGTCGCGCCATTTCGCTACACAGCCCTTATTTGGGCGCTGATTTTGGGGTTCTTCGTCTTTGGGGATTGGCCCGATCTTTTGACCTTAATCGGGGCTTCGATTGTTGTGGCCTCGGGCATTTTCACGCTACTGCGTGAACATCGTGTGGCGCGCCGTGCTGAACGGATGGCTGCCTCGCTGACGGCAACCGCAGTGGCAGATGCCCCAATATCTGGCCCGTCTGAAATGCAGCAAGAATAGCGCAGATCCTGCCGCTGTTGACACCCTATACGATTCCCCCTATACGCCGCGTCATAAGAGGCACTTTGCGCCTTGCGCGAGCTTGCCCGAGATACAGAACTGAGTGGTCATGATCCAGGCGATTTGATGCCTCGATCCTCTGAGAATTCCACCGCGGCGGCCTCCAGGTTGGGAAAGGGCGCTTGCGGTGTTGGTGTTTTGCATACGCAAAGTGCCTTTTGACATGAGCAAGACGGGGAACCGAATGCCTACGATTCAACAGCTGATCCGTAAACCACGGCAGCCCAAAGTAAAACGCTCCAAGTCGCAGCACTTGGAATCCTGCCCGCAGAAGCGCGGCGTATGCACACGCGTCTACACCACGACGCCAAAGAAGCCGAACTCGGCTATGCGTAAGGTTGCCAAAGTGCGCCTGACGAATGGTTTTGAGGTCATCAGCTACATTCCGGGTGAGAAGCACAACCTCCAAGAGCACTCTGTTGTTCTGATCCGTGGCGGTCGTGTGAAAGACCTTCCAGGTGTGCGTTATCACATTCTGCGCGGTGTGCTTGATACGCAGGGCGTTAAAGATCGCCGTCAGCGTCGTTCGAAATATGGCGCGAAGCGTCCGAAGTAAGAGGATACAGACATGTCCCGTCGTCACAGCGCTGAAAAACGCGAAGTTTTGCCCGACGCCAAATTTGGTGATCGTGTTCTGACAAAGTTCATGAATAATCTGATGATCGATGGTAAAAAATCGGTCGCAGAAAAGATCGTTTACAACGCGTTTGATCGCGTCGAGCAGCGTCTCAAGCGCGCGCCTGTCGAAGTGTTTCATGAAGCGCTCGACAACATCAAACCTGCTGTTGAAGTGCGCTCACGCCGTGTGGGCGGTGCGACTTATCAGGTTCCTGTTGAGGTGCGTCCTGAGCGCCGTGAAGCGCTTGCGATCCGCTGGCTGATCAATGCGGCCCGTGCCCGTAACGAAAACACCATGGAAGAGCGCCTTGCAGGCGAATTAGTGGATGCGGTCAATGCACGCGGCGCAGCAGTCAAGAAACGTGAAGACACGCACAAAATGGCAGATGCGAACAAAGCGTTCAGCCATTATCGTTGGTAATTTTAATTTTAGCCTGAGGACCACCAGATGGCACGCGAATATCCGCTGGAGCGCTACCGTAACTTTGGGATTATGGCCCATATTGACGCGGGCAAAACCACTACCACAGAACGTATCCTGTATTACACAGGCCGCTCGCATAAGATCGGCGAAGTCCATGATGGCGCAGCCACCATGGACTGGATGGAGCAGGAGCAGGAGCGCGGGATCACCATCACCTCCGCTGCGACCACCACCTTCTGGCAGTGGCAGGAAGACCCATCTGCAGAAGGCACTTCGGACACCAAATTCCGTTATAACATCATCGACACACCTGGACACGTTGACTTCACCATCGAGGTGGAGCGTTCTTTGGCTGTTCTCGATGGAGCGGTTTGCTTGCTTGACGGTAACGCAGGCGTTGAACCTCAGACGGAAACTGTTTGGCGTCAGGCGGATCGCTACAAGGTGCCTCGCATCGTGTTCGTCAACAAGATGGACAAGATTGGCGCCGACTTCTTCAACTGCGTCAAGATGATCAAAGATCGTACAGGCGCTACACCTGTTCCTGTGAATTTTCCTATCGGTGCCGAAGACAAGCTGGAAGGCATTGTCGATCTGATCACGATGGAAGAATGGGTTTGGGAAGGCGAAGACCTTGGCGCATCTTGGAAGCGCCAGCCAATCCGCGCTGAATTGCAGGACACTGCTGACGAGTGGCGCTCGACACTGATCGAGAACGCGGTTGAGCAGGACGATGCGGCGATGGAAGCCTATCTCGAAGGCAACGAGCCTGACATTGCGACCCTGCGCAAGCTGATCCGTAAGGGCACCTTATCGTTGAGCTTTGTGCCTGTTTTGGGCGGCTCTGCGTTCAAGAACAAGGGTGTTCAGCCTTTACTCAACGCTGTGATTGATTTCTTGCCCGGTCCTCTCGATGTAGTTGACTACATGGGCTTTAAGCCAGGCGATGAAACGGAAACCCGTGACATTGCACGCCGCGCAGATGACAATATGGCCTTTGCAGGTCTGGCGTTCAAAATCATGAACGACCCGTTTGTTGGCTCTTTGACTTTTACCCGTATCTATTCGGGCAAATTGGAAAAGGGTGGTTCTATCCTCAATGCGACCAAAGGCAGAAAAGAGCGCGTTGGTCGTATGATGATGATGCACTCCAATAACCGCGAAGAGATTGATGAGGCCTTTGCAGGCGACATCATCGCCTTGGCAGGTCTTAAAGAAACCACAACAGGTGACACGCTTTGTGATGCGGCGGATCCTGTGGTTCTCGAAACCATGACCTTCCCTGATCCTGTGATCGAGATCGCGATTGAGCCAAAGACAAAGAACGACCAAGAGAAAATGTCTCAAGGCCTTCAGCGTCTGGCGGCAGAAGACCCCTCCTTCCGTGTGGAAACTGATCTTGAATCAGGCCAGACCATCATGAAGGGCATGGGCGAATTGCACCTCGACATTCTGGTGGATCGCTTGAAGCGTGAATTCAAAGTGGAGGCGAATATTGGTGCGCCTCAGGTAGCTTATCGCGAAACCATTGGTCACGCAGTTGAGCATACCTACACCCACAAGAAACAGTCGGGTGGTTCGGGTCAATACGCGGAAGTTAAGCTGGAAATCACGCCAACTGAACCTGGTGAAGGATATAACTTTGAGTCGCGCATCGTTGGTGGTGCTGTCCCCAAGGAATACATCCCTGGCGTTGAAAAGGGCATCCAGTCGGTTATGGACTCTGGCCCGCTCGCAGGCTTCCCTGTGATCGACTTCAAAGTCGCGCTTTTGGACGGTAAATTCCATGATGTGGACTCCTCCGTTCTCGCCTTCGAAATCGCATCTCGCATGTGCATGCGCGAAGGTCTGAAAAAGGCTGGCGCGAAACTGCTTGAGCCGATGATGAAGGTCGAGGTGGTCACCCCTGAAGAATACACAGGGTCGATTATTGGCGATTTGACATCGCGCCGTGGTCAAGTTTCTGGCCAAGAGCCACGCGGTAATGCTATTGCGATCAACGCGTTTGTTCCGCTGGCCAATATGTTTGGCTACATCAACACTCTGCGTTCGATGTCTTCGGGCCGCGCGCAGTTCACCATGCTGTTCGATCACTACAATCCTGTTCCGCAGAATATCTCGGACGAGATCCAATCGAAATACGCCTAAACCAGGGTGGCGGGGTGAACCCCGCCCTACCCACCAACCGTAGGGCGGGCAGTTTCCCGCCGCTCTGAACAAGTCAAGGAGGCCATGATGGCAAAGGAAAAGTTTGAACGTAATAAGCCGCACGTGAACATCGGCACGATTGGTCACGTTGACCACGGCAAGACGACACTGACAGCGGCGATCACCAAGTATTTTGGTGATTTCAAGGCATATGATCAGATTGACGGCGCACCTGAAGAGAAGGCGCGTGGGATCACGATTTCGACTGCGCACGTTGAGTATGAGACAGATGCGCGTCACTACGCACATGTCGACTGCCCCGGTCACGCTGACTATGTGAAGAACATGATCACGGGTGCGGCTCAGATGGACGGCGCGATCTTGGTTGTGAACGCGGCGGACGGCCCTATGCCCCAGACGCGCGAGCACATCCTGCTTGGTCGTCAGGTTGGTATTCCTGCGATGGTTGTTTACATGAACAAAGTCGATCAGGTTGATGACGAAGAGCTGTTGGAACTTGTTGAGATGGAAATCCGTGAGCTTCTGTCTTCTTACGACTTCCCTGGCGATGACATTCCTGTTGTTAAAGGGTCTGCTTTGGCGGCGATGGAAGGCCGTGACGCAGAGATCGGTGAGAACTCGATCCGTGCGTTGATGGAAGCTGTTGACAGCTACATCCCAACCCCTGCACGCGCTGTTGACCAGCCTTTCTTGATGCCAATCGAAGACGTGTTCTCGATTTCTAGCCGCGGCACAGTTGTGACGGGCCGCATTGAGCGTGGTGTGATCAATGTGGGTGATGAGATTGAGATCGTTGGTATCCGTGACACCTCCAAGACGACCTGCACAGGCGTTGAGATGTTCCGCAAGCTGCTTGACCGTGGTGAAGCAGGCGACAACATCGGCGCGCTTCTGCGTGGTGTTGACCGTGAGGGCGTTGAGCGTGGTCAGGTTCTCTGCAAGCCAGGTTCTGTGAAGCCACACACGAAGTTCGAAGCTGAGGCCTATATCCTCACCAAAGAAGAGGGTGGTCGCCACACCCCCTTCTTCGCGAACTATCGTCCTCAGTTCTACTTCCGCACCACGGACGTTACCGGCACTGTGACCCTGCCATCTGGCACGGAAATGGTTATGCCCGGCGACAACCTGAAGTTTGAAGTCGAGCTGATCGCCCCTATCGCGATGGAAGACGGTCTGCGCTTCGCGATCCGTGAAGGTGGCCGTACAGTCGGCGCAGGCGTGGTCTCCAAGATCATCGCTT